>DILT01000013.1:0-611977 GCA_002425185.1 Flammeovirgaceae bacterium UBA5585
TAGTAAACAGTTTAAAGTTAGACCCTTTGTCTAATTCAAAACTGTCCTATTTTCGGGGGAGCTTACAAGACTTCATTTTAAATTTTGATGAATTAAAAGAAATTGTCACAAACGGGTACGGTGATTGGAAAAGAATGCTTTCGGGAGCGAAAGGAATTTATTTGATAAGTGATACAAAGACAGGTAAACTTTATGTCGGTTCTGCTTATGGAGAAGATGGAATTTGGGGCCGGTGGAATTCTTATGTTTCAACCAACGGACATGGTGGAAATAAACAATTGAAAGAGTTAATTGCTAAAAAAGCAGACTATGCAAAGAATTTTCAATTTTCGGTCTTAATGATTTTACCAAAGACAATAACGGCTGACCAAGCAATTGAAAAAGAACGACTTTTTAAGAACAAACTTGGCACAAACTCATTTGGACTTAACAGCAATTAACAGCAGGACATTTCTGTCTGACCTTAGACTTGAGGGCCGACAAATATTCGTTCCTCGACAAATAGCCGAACAGTGACAAAGACTTGAGAATTAAAACGGTCGGACAAAAATGCCCTGCGCACAACAGCATGTTTATGCAATGCGGGGGTTTTGTGTAGGTATTAAAAGTATTTTCTTAATTTAGTCCGGTAACGGTGGACAGTTCGGAGAAGGTCGCGCTAAACATTCCGCTACGCTTCATTTTTTAGCGCTCCTATTCCCCGCACTGCATAAACACAAACGTTATGCACAATGCCGCGGGACAGATTCGGTGCTTCGAACATTGGCACTTCTACTTGCCGCACATTCCCGCGCGACACCAAA
Organism: Flammeovirgaceae bacterium UBA5585; assembly: GCA_002425185.1. Taxonomy (GTDB): domain Bacteria; phylum Bacteroidota; class Bacteroidia; order Cytophagales; family Cyclobacteriaceae; genus UBA2336. The sequence goes on from DILT01000013.1 coordinate 804, forward strand.
GCAAGTAAAAGAGCCAATTAAGACCGGAAATGAAAGAAAAATAAGATTACGGTTTTAAAGAAATTTCCTTTATTCTTTATCCAATCAATAGCTCTTTGAAGAATGTTAGGGTCATCGTAAAACTTACCAATACTTGTGTTACAACTACTACAAACCCAACCTCTGACACCTCCATCAATATGACTGTGGTCTAGGACGACATCATTCTGAAAATTTCTGACCTTTTTTCGATGACAAATTGGACAAGTGAATTCTTCACCAATTTTAGGACGAGGATGCTTCTCAATATATGCCTTCATCTCCTCCTTATTGATTTTAACTTTCTTAGAATAACATTCCTTGCAGACAGGTCTTCTCAAAATCCTGTTATTCTTACCAAACTGATTTTTTGAAAACGCTTCTATCGGTTTTTCAATACCACAGCTAGTACAAACTTTGGACTTGGGTTCTTCAGATGGAAGTAATTTTGCTTCCTCGCGTTTTGACATAAAACTGACTTGTTGAATTAACTACGCTCTCGATTCTCTTAGAAGCAATTTTACAATATGCCTTGTTGATTTCACTTCCTATAAACTTCCGACCTTCCAAAATACACATCTTTGCGACAGTCCCGCTTCCCATCATAGGGTCGTAGATTAGGTCACCTGGATTACTCCAAGAAATTATATGGTCTCTTGCAAGTTTCTCCGGAAAAATTGCAGGATGCTCATGGGCAAATTCGTCACTAGCTGAATGTCCTTTTCCAATGTTATATTCCCACACATTAGTTCTGCGACCAAACTCACCGTACCCACCTCTTTTCAATTGAAGGAGTTCACCATTTTGAAGTCTCTTAGTTCCGTTGTCTCCTTTTCGCGCCTCTTTATTCTCTCTATCCTTAATCAGGTTAATAGTCTTTGGATAACCTTTGCTTAGGACAAACATATACTCAAATGATTGCCAATAAGTATTATTATTCCCAACAGCACCTCTAGGAGGTTTCAAATAAATCATCGTGTCAAAGAGATTAAATCCACACTCTTTAAAGAACAAAGCCTGACGAAAGCTAGTCCCAGTTTCATTACCAGCCGCAGTGGCGTCACCAACTATCCACACAAGTATTCCTCCTTCTTTAGTAACCCGATATAGTTCCTTTGCAATCTCTTCAAAATGGAATGTATAACCATTGAATTGAGGCTTCTTTCCGCCTATTTTATTATTATAGGTTCTCAAGTCGTCATAAGGTGGTGAAGTGACCGTCAAATCAATAAAGTTATCAGGCATTTGACCCATCGTGACCAGACAATCTTCATTGTAAACACGGTTCTTAGCAATATCCTTCTTCATAAAATGGTTTCATTAAATGACTTCTAAAAATACGACAGACATTTCGCTTAACCAATACCACGATTGACAATTCATGTCAAGGGACAATCTAATTAAGTGGACAATGTCGACAGTGAAATAAGACCTGACTCCTAGCCGACTTACAAGAGATTAGTGCTTCGAATAGCAGCACCAATACCAAAGCCGCACGACATCAGCCCACGTCCAAAGCTTTAGTATCCGTGCTGCCAGGTGACGGTTGACTGCGGCACATGTGCATAACAAAATGCTTATGCAATGGCGGGGTTCGGTGTAAATTTGTAGCTTTAGTTTTCAAACAACGTTTTGTCACGGTTGACAGTGACGTGTAGGTCGCGCTTAACATTCCGCTACGCTTCATTTTTAAGCCCTCCTATTCCCCACACTGCATAAACACAAACGTTGTGCACCATGCGAATTGCGGGCTTCGCAATAGGTGACAATGTTAAATTAATAACCGTTTTTCAATCGTGGTTTTCGGCAGACACGCAATCTATTTCGTTCATCTCCACTGCCATCGCGCGACAATCAAGTTTCAAAATTACGTTCGCTGACTGCGAGACAATGTCGGCTTCGGTAGACGGTTCCGCGACTGTATCAAAAGACAAATTGGGACACGTGTGCGCAGACAGTTTTCGGCTTGATAAGCAAAATTATCTTCCGCAGACGACCGATCCAATCGGTAACAACTCAGGGCTCTCCGCTTAAAAAAGATTTAGTTCAACCCATAGTGTACGATGCCTATGGCCGCGAGCATCGCAAGTACCTTCCGGTGGTTCCGAACGCTTCGAACGGCTGGTTTAAAAATGGAATCATTGATTCCAACGGAAACTATGCAGGGGTTGCGCTTGACTTCTTCAACAACCCGACCGATAAAATTGCGGACGACCCAAAACCCTTTGCCGAAACGGTTTTTGAGCCGAGCTCGCTTAACCGTGTATTAAAACAAGGTGCACCGGGCCTTGCCTGGCAGCCGGATGCAACGCATTCTTACAGTTCAACTGACCGGACCATAAAAAATACCTATGAGTTCAATACGGCCAATGAAGTATTGCAGTGGACGTACACCCCGCCCGTATCGGGTTATCCTTTCGGTAAAGTAAATGCCGGCACCGCTTCCGCCCCGGTGTACTATGCGGCAAACCAACTCTATAAAAACAAAACCAAGGATGAACAGCACAATGAAGTGATTGAATACAAAGACAAGAGCAACCGAACCGTATTGAAAAAGGTGCAGTCGGGTGCTTCGCAATATGCCAGCACCTATTATCTCTACGATGACCTGGGCCAGTTGGTGTGCGTAATCCCGCCCGAAGCGGTAAACAGGCTGGCCACCGAATATTATCATGCCGGGGCCACTGATGCCACCAAGGACACATTCTTAAGACGTTGGGCATTCCGATATAAATATGACCACCGCAGGCGCATGACACTCAAGCACGTACCCGGGGCCGACTCGGTGCGCATGGTGTACGACAAGCGCGACCGGCTTGTAATGACCCAGGATGGTGTGCAACGCCCTGCCAACAAATGGGTCTTTACCAAATACGATGCTCTTAACCGCCCCATTATTACCGGCATTTATACGCATGGCTCTAACGTTACCCAGGCACAGATGAGTGCGCTCATCAGCACTACCGTATTCTTTGAAACCTACAATGGTGTTGCAGCAACGCATGGATATACGAACACTGTATTCCCAATTTCTAACATCACCGTACTCACCGCTACCTATTACGACAACTACAGTTTTACCACCATGGTAAGCGGGCTGGGCTATTCCACCAACAGCCTTTCGGTAACGAACCTAAACGGAACATTCTCTCAACCTTCCTCTGCATTCCAGCGGGTAACCGGACAGGTTACCGGTACAAAAGTCAACATACTGGGTACTTCCAATTACCTGTGGGCTGCCAACTACTACGATGACAAATACCGCGTTATCCAAACCATTGCCCAAAACCATAAAAGCGGTACTGATCGCGTTTCAAACCTGTACGACTTTGCCGGAAGGCTTCTGCAAACCAGGCGCACGTATGTGGTAAATGGTGTTACACGCTATGTGCTTGAAACCTTTACTTACGACCATGCCGGGCGCTTGCTCACCATTAAGCACAACACTAACGGTGCCGGTGATGTTATGATTATAAAAAACGAATACAACGAACTGGGCGAACTGGTGGACAAGCATTTGCACAGCACCGATGCACCCAATTTTACAAAGTTTAAGCAATCCGTTGACCATCGCTACAACATACGCGGGTGGCTCACCAAAATCAATGAGCCTGACGTGAGCACACTTGCCCCCGGTGAAACACTGGCAGACTACTTCGGTATGGAACTCGCCTACAACAACACCTTGCCCGGTGTAAGCTCCAATCCTGCCTTTAACGGAAACATCTCAGCCGTAAAGTGGAGCACGGGTGTAGTGGGTGCCGCCAATAAACAAGGCTATCACTACAATTACGATGCGCTCAACCGGCTATCCGCCTCCGGACATTACAAGGAGCGCATCAACATCGGAAGCGGCTGGGTGTGGCAGAATGACGACTCGAACCTTGAAACGGATTTTACCTACGACCTGAACGGAAACATCACCGCCCTGAAACGCAAGGGCGCCAATGCCAGGCAAATGGATAACCTTACCTACAATTACACCGGCAACCAGCTTAACTACGTTAACGACACCTGGGATGCCACCACCGGTTTTGTAAATGGAAACACGGGCACGGATGATTATCTTTATGATGCCAACGGCAACATGACGCAGGACAAAAACAAAGGCATTACCGCCATTACCTACAACCACCTGAATTTACCCGTGCAGGTAAACAAAGGCGCCAGCGATTATATTGTTTACACCTACGATGCCACCGGCCGCAAGCTCACCCAGCAGGTGTTCGGCTCTGCGCCCAAGGTAACCGACTATATAGGCGAACTGTTGTTTGAAGGAAGCACACCGGTGCTCAAACAAATAAGCCACAGCGAAGGGCGTGTACTGCCCGATGGCGCCAACTGGGAATACCAGTACCACCTCAAAGACCACCTCGGCAGCGTGCGGACAACGTTTACAACTAAAACACCTACGCCTGTTACCAGCACAGCCAACTTTGAAGCAGCCACCAACACAAACTTCACGAATTACAACAGGTATGGCTTTGATCTGGTTGATCACACCGATGCCGGAAATACGTATACCTACGTGCAGTGGCTTAACGGTGGCGTAAACGGCCGTGTGGGCGTAGGTAAATCCATCTCTGTATTGCCGGGCGATAAGGTGAGTATAGGCGCATGGGCCAAGTACATGAACCTGGGCAGCACTTCCAACACCACTTCTTTTATTACAGCCCTGGCCACAGCCTTTGGTACCAGCAGCATAGCCACCGGTGAGTTGGGCAAACTGTACAGCGGGCTTAACAGCTACGCCACAGCCGTGCCCGCAGGCGACCATCCTGACGATGACGAGACTGCCCCAAAAGCCTTTGTTACGATTTTGCTGTTTGATAAAGACTACAACATAGTAGATGCCGCCTGGAAACAAATTACCACTGTAGGCCTGCAAAGCAGCCCCACCGTAAAACAACCGCCCCACGATTATCTGTTTAAAGAAGTAACCGTACGCGAGCCGGGCTTTGCTTATGTGTTTGTAAGCAACGAACACCCCACGTACGTTGATGTTTATTTTGACGATGTAACCGTTACCCACACGCCCTCACCCATTGTAAGTTCCAGCGATTATTTTGCGTTTGGGTTGCAGCATACCACCGGTGAACGGGCAGGCGTGTATGAGCAGCGCCACCTTTACAATGGCAAGGAGTTGCAGGATGAGTTATCACTTAGTACAATTGACTTTGGATGGCGTCAATATGATCCGACAATTGCACGATGGCACGTGGTTGACCCGCTGGCAGACCGCAGGCACTGGATGACCCCATTCAATTATGTACAAAACAACCCGTTAAGCAGATTTGATCCGAATGGATTGACGGATTTTACTCTAAATAAAACAACTGGCGCGGTTAAAGAAGTTAAAAACACAGATTCCAAGACCGATCGGATTGTTAAAACCGATAAACATGGAAATCCGAAAATTAAAGGAGAAGGCTTTTTGGGGTCATTGGTCAAAGAATCAAACCGAGGTGATTACAAAACGGCTGTTGGCAAAATTGCAAAAGGGATATTGAAGGATGGTCAAAACTTCAAATCCGAGGATAACATTATTCAAGTAGGTGGGAGCGGACAGCCATCTGTTCAAGATGTAGAAGCATTTGCGTTAAATCTTGCCTCTTATATTAATAAAGAAATAGGAGGTTCATACTTCTCTACGACACAAGACGGAGACATAGATAACTCAACTTATATTACTATTGGTCAATACCAATCTAACGAATCGGATAAATGTAAGGCTTTTGGCGAAACATTAGGGTATAATAAAGGTCTGTACAGAAATGGGAAATTTCATACACACCAAAGTACTGGAGATAAATATGAGCCCTCACCACAAGACAAGACTGCAAGAGATGGCGAGATAAAAAGCAACTTCAAAATGAACCCCACTTTAAGGTTCTTAATTCTAACATTTCCAAAAAACTATGGTGATAGGTACCCTGAAAGAATCGACTATACCAAAACTTTCTAAAATAAAAGTAATATGAAGCATTTCGCCAAAGGTTCTACTGTGTGGGTAATTGTGCTTACGTTTATTATCGGATGTGTCTCACAAAAACCACTTATACACAAAGCAGGTGGAATTGACGAAGCTATCCAAAACTGTATTTACGAATTCTCAACAACTAAACTTTTTAAAAAAGGTAAAGTCTTTGCAGTTGCATTTACAGAAACTTTTGTAGAATATGAATTAACTAAAATAGAAAATGGTACTTACGAATGGAGGCCTGCTAAAAAATATCCTGATTTTTTTGCAGTAAGTATTATTGAGTACAACCCAATATTTCCATATGATCCTAGTGAAATAGGGGAAGTTAATACGATGGTACCAAATGTAGTATTGAAGAAAGAGGGTAAGCTCTTTTATTGGTGGGATAACAAGACACCTCTTGCAAAATCAACAGTACATACTTTGTCTGAATTTAAGCTTCTTGTCGATGTCCTTAATAAGTCAGGAGAGTTTGTCATAGATGATTCTAAAAAGGGAATAAACTACTTTATATGCAAAAGCAATTTATATAAATTTAGTAAAAAAGTGACCAATGTTGGCCTTGGCTACTACTCTCCGCCAAAGATAAACTGCAATTAGACCGCTCTCCTTCCCTGCAAAGTATCGCAACGGGACTCTGCGACTCACAGGCAATCACCTCATCAAGCCAGGTGGGCTGGTTCTTGAAAAGAAAAACCACACCTGGGATGCCACCACCGGCTTTGTAAATGGAAACACGGGCACGGATGATTATCTTTATGATGTGAACGGCAACATGACACAGGATAAGAACAAAGGCGTTACCGCCATTACCTACAACCACCTGAATTTACCCGTGCAGGTAAACAAAGGCGCCAGCGATTATATTGTTTACACCTACGATGCCACCGGCCGCAAACTCACCCAGCAGGTGTTCGGCTCTGCGCCCAAGGTAACCGACTATATTGGCGAACTGTTGTTTGAAGGCACAACGCCTGTACTCAAACAAATAAGCCACAGCGAAGGCCGTGTGCTGCCCGATGGCGCCAACTGGGAATACCAGTACCACCTGAAAGACCACCTCGGCAGCATTCGCGCAACGTTTACGACCAAAACCCAAACGCCCGCAACCAGCACAGCCAACTTCGAAGCGGCCACCAACACCAACTTTACCAACTACTTCCGAACCAGTTTCGACCTGGTTGATCATACCGATGCCGGAACAACGTATACCCATGTACAGCACTTGAATGGAGGCGTGAATGGCCGTGTGGGTATTGGCAAATCCATCTCCGTGCTACCGGGCGATAAGGTGAGCATTGGCGCATGGGCCAAGTACATGAATTTGGGCAGCACTACAAACACAACTGCATTTATTACAGCCCTCGCCACAGCCTTTGGCACCAGCAGCATGGCAACCGGTGAGTTAGGTAAACTTTATAATGGATTAAACAGCTACGCCACAGCCGTACCTAATGGCAACCACCCCGATGATGACGAGACTGCCCCAAAAGCCTTTGTTACGATTTTGTTATTCGACAAAGACTACAACTTAGTGGATGCCGCCTGGAAACAAATTACCACCGTAGGGTTACAAAGCAGCCCAACGGTAAAACAACCGCCCCACGATTACCTGTTTAAAGAAGTAACCGTGCGCGAGCCGGGCTTTGCCTATGTGTTTGTAAGCAACGAACACCCAACCTATGTAGATGTGTACTTTGACGATGTAACCGTTACGCATACGCCCTCACCCATTGTAAGCTCTAGCGATTATTTTGCGTTTGGGTTGCAGCATACTACCGGTGAACGGGCGGGAGTGTATGAGCAACGGACACTCTTTCAATCTCAGGAACTGCAAGATGAACTCAACCTTGGTTGGGTTCAATTTAAATGGCGTAACCATGATTCGAGCATTGGGAGGTTTTTTAATGTTGATCCAATTGCGGAAAAATACTATTACAACTCGACTTATGCGTTTAGTGAGAATAAAGTAACAAATGCTATTGAACTTGAGGGCCTTGAATCCGTTGTCGTAACGAATGTATATGGTGCCGATGGGCAACTTACAGAAATCAAGAAAGAGACCCATTTGAAATCCAATGATTTTGGACCATTAGGTAAAGGAACGTATACAGCGAACAAGTACTCGGATGGTACTTTCTCTGAAAGTTTTGAGCCAGGAAAAGGAAATTCGATAGCCTCCTTCAGTGGTGAGGGTATTTCACAGGAGGATTTCTATAAAGAGGGAGGAACTTACGGGGGTTTTGAAAATAGATTAAATGCACGTTTAATAGAGGGTTCTGTTGAGAATGCATTAATTGAACTGGGATTTAATCCTTCGGATGTTCGTGCAGATGTCCAGGTTTTAGAAAATGCCGATAAGAAGTTCCTTGGCAAGTTTGCACAATTTGGTGGAGATTCCTTTAACAAATATGAGTCAGCATTCAAAAGTGATGGTCAACCTTCCGCACCTCACAAGAGTACAAACTCAATGATATCAAAAACAGTAATTGGCAATTCTGATACGAGGATAAAAAATTATGATGGTGCAGTCTCACGAACAGATAATATACCTTCACATATTGGATTGGTTCGTGACGGATGGATAGATCACAGGAGTGAGGCTCTTCGAGCTATTATGAATCCATCTAAAGTTAATATTGGTGCAGAGAATGCAAGTCGTATAAAATCTTACTTCGATTCACAAAAATAGGCCTGAATATGAAGAATCGATTAATTGAAGGTTTAAGTGTCGCATTTACTTGTTTTATAATAACGCTTGCACTTAATGAATTAGCCTGGGTGATAATCCAATATATCGCAAGTATGAAACACAATTATGAATGGTATGAACTTATATTATCAAGCTTTATTTATTCTCTTTTAGTTTTATTATTTGTTGTGGTTCTTGGAAAAAAAGTATTACCCTATTCTTTGCCATTAATTTATCTCTTCCTTAGTATCATTGTCTTATTTCGAGATTATTTCAGTGGATATGAATTATTGTATTTATTGAATTTTGATTTCAGTCAATTGAGTTATATTGTATATAATTTGATTCGGGACAGATGGATATTTAATGAGAAAATTTATGACATAATTCTTTTTAATTCAATTTTCTTCTTTTATCAGGTTATTCTTTTGCATTTAAGCACTAAGTATCCAATTGCCAGAAGATCATGATGGTTGAAAAAGTACTCGTCTCTGCATTTGATACGTACTAGGTGTCCCGGGAGAATTGAGCAAAGTTTACAACGAACTGAAGAGTTACGCCACGGCCGTACCCAATGGCGATCACCCCGATGATGACGAAACAGCACCGAAAGCTTTTGTTACCATTTTGCAGTTTGACAAAGACTATAACTTAGTGGATGCCGCCTGGAAACAGATTACCACTGTAGGCCTGCAAAGCAGCCCCACCGTAAAACAACCCCCGCATGATTACTTATTTAAAGAAGTAACTGTTAGGGAGCCTGGCTTTGCCTATGTGTTTGTAAGCAACGAACACCCTACTTACGTGGATATTTATTTTGACGATGTGACCGTTACACATACACCCTCGCCCATAGTAAGCTCCAGCGATTACTTTGCGTTTGGGTTGCAGCATACTACCGGTGAACGGGCAGGCGTGTATGAGCAGCGCCAACTTTATAATGGAAAAGAATTGCAGGATGAGTTGAGTCTGGCTATTTATGACTATGGGGCAAGATTTTATTATCCTGAAGTTGGACGTTGGTGGCATGTTGACCCTCTGACTGAAAAGTACTTTAGTTGGAATCCTTACAACTATACCTTTAATAATCCGATCCTTTTTGTTGATAAAGATGGACGTGATGGAATGGTTACTGTTTCAGGAAGTGGTTCCAAGACCGACCCAATAACTTATACAATAAAAGCCAACTACTACTACAACACAAATAACTTAACAAAATCTCAGGCCGCAGCCATAAAGCAATCGATCTCCAATTTTAATAGCACTACATCTAATTTTAAGGATAAAGCCGGAAACCACGTTTCAATCAAATATGATTTATCGGCTAAAGGTTTTGATAATGATGAAGCTGTAAATGAGGCTGTAAACAACGATAAATTTACCAATGAATTCGGAGGCAAAAGCTCCTACGGTAATAAAATTGTAAATACCAATTCAGATAACTCAACGTCCCGCTTTGGTGCGGACATTGGAGGAACCAGCATTAATGGTGGTTCAAATTTGATTGAAGTATACGATGATAACATTCAAAAAGCCGTTACTAACGGATTTAATGAATCTGATATTATTGTCAGCACGATTAACCATGAGATCGGGCATAATCTTGGAGGTGAGCATGGTGATCCAAATCCAGTTAATAAAGATCATATTTATTTAGGTTATGGAACAAAACCAAACTGCTATGGAAACGGCTGCTCAGAACCTTATGTCGAAAAAACAAAGGTGACACCCAAATTTGGGGAAACAATCATCAGACGAATCGAGGAGCCGAAAGATGTTTATTATTTAAACAAGAAAAAACAAGAATGAAAAGTTCAATCATTATATTTTTTACAATTCTATATACTTCTGTCAATGCACAGGAATTACAAAAGATCAATTGCTTGAAAAATCTAGTTTCTGTTAATGGCTACCTTATACGCGCAATAGATAAAAAGGTAATAAAGCAGCAATTAAAAAGTCAAAAAAGAAGGAAAAACGGAAAGCCCTTTAAAGTATTTATTGATAATCCAAATGATCACTATTACTTCATCATAGATAATTCTGTCGTTCCAATAGAAAGCATTATTTCTGAAAAATCAAATCAAATTTATCTTCCGTGTTTTAATAGATTTAAGCATGTCTTTCAATTACATTTTTGTATCGACAGTATTGATTGCTCAAGTGACAAACTTTTTTCGAATAAGATTTATAAATCGAAAGGTAATAATAGGCGTGTTTATCAGATAGCTCATATCGAAGGGACTTGGATTCGGTTTCTCGCAGACGGTAAGGCGATCGGCAATTTACTTTTTGATCGAACCCGTGATCTCCAAAATCAGTTTGATGAATTCGACTTCTTCCTTTTAGAGGACTATAAATCTGTTCAAACACCGGAGGACGTAATTAGGGCTTTTGATCTTGTTTACTGGAGGGAATTGAAGTCAATCTGGGAATGAAATTTCTTTGACAAAAGCCCTCGAAATGCGCAAAGTCTGGATTAGATTCCTTCCCCGCAGAGTCTCCCAACGGGGACTCTGCGACTCACAGGCAATCACCTCATCAAGCCAGGTGGGCTGGTTCTTGAAAAGAAAAACCACACCTGGGATGCCACCACCGGGTTTGTAAATGGAAACACGGGCACGGATGATTATCTTTATGATGCCAACGGCAACATGACGCAGGACAAAAACAAAGGCATTACGGCCATTACCTACAACCACCTGAATTTACCCGTACAGGTAAACAAAGGCGCCAGCGATTATATTATTTACACTTACGATGCCACCGGCCGCAAACTCACCCAGCAGGTGTTCGGCTCTGCGCCCAAGGTTACCGACTATATTGGCGAACTGTTGTTTGAGGGAAGCACACCCGTACTCAAACAGATAAGCCACAGCGAAGGCCGCGTGGTGCCCGATGGCGCCAACTGGGAATACCAGTATCATTTGAAAGACCACCTCGGCAACGTGCGCGTAACATTTACGGCCAAAACGCAAACAGCCGCAGCCAGTACGGCCAACTTTGAAGCGGCCACCAACACCAACTTTACCAACTACTTCCGAACGAGTTTTGATCTGGTTGATCGTACGGATGCCGGTACAACGTATACCCATGTACAGCATCTGAATGGAGGCGTAAACGGCCGTGTGGGGATTGGCAAATCCATCTCTGTATTGCCGGGCGACAAGGTGAGCATTGAAGCCCATGCCAAGTATTTTAACGCGGGCAGTACTTCCAACACCACTTCTTTTATTACAGCCCTCGCCACAGCCTTTGGTACGAGCAGCACGGCCACCGGTGAGTTGGGCAAACTCTATAGCGGGCTGAACAGCTACGCCACAGCAGTGCCCAACGGAAATCATCCCGATGATGACGAGACTGCCCCAAAAGCCTTTGTTACGATTTTGCTGTTTGATAAAGACTACAACTTAGTAGATGCCGCCTGGAAACAAATTACCACCGTAGGCCTGCAAAGCAGCCCCACCGTAAAACAACCGCCCCACGATTACTTATTTAAAGAAGTAACCGTACGCGAGCCGGGCTTTGCCTATGTGTTTGTAAGCAACGAACACCCAACCTATGTAGATGTGTACTTTGACGATGTAACCGTTACGCATACGCCCTCACCCATTGTAAGTTCCAGCGATTATTTTGCGTTTGGGCTGCAGCATACCACCGGTGAGCGGGCGGGTATGTATGAGCAGCGTACGCTTTTTCAATCTCAAGAACTGCAAGATGAACTCAAAATTGGCTGGGTCCAATTTAAATGGCGAAACCATGATCCGAGCATTGGAAGGTTTTTCAATGTTGATCCAATTTCGGAGAAGTACTATTACAACTCAACTTATGCTTTTAGTGAGAATAAGGTCATTGCGCATATTGAGCTAGAAGGACTAGAGGCGTGGGATATAAAATATTCTGATGGATCAAAGGGGAAAGTTTACGGACCATTCAAGGACCAAAATTCTGCAGAGACCTTTGCGGATGATCAGCTAATCATTTCTCCTGTAATAGATCCAAAAATAACATCGGGCATATCTTCAGCCCGAATTGATCCCGTAACCCAAGACAAAATTAGACCCATACTGGAGTTGATATTGTAAAATCAGAAGGTCCAACAGGAGGAGCCAAAGTATCAGCGCCCTTAAACGGTAAGATTTCTGAAAAGGGATCAGATTCAGGGAGAGGTAATTATGTCCACTTGACTGCCTATAAGGATGGTAAAATTCACAGATTTTATCATATGCAGGATGGGTCTACTGATAACGTAAAGACCGGGGATAACATTAGTAGAGGAGATGAGATAGGAAAAATTGGTAATACTGGGCATTCAACTGGCAATCATTTACACTATGAAGTTAGATCTAAGAATGGTGCTGTACTGAACCCAATAAATGAGAATCCCGGCCTGAAAAATGGTTCATCAAGCACAAAAAGTGTTATTAGAACGCCTGTAGAAGACAAAACCTCAAGTTTAAAATTTAGTACTCAACTTAACGTAAGGCAATGAAAACATTTATTCTGATTTCATTCATCATTTCAGTTGTAATATGTGTTAATGGTCAACAAATCAATGTTACAATAAATGATAGATTTGCGCATAAACCGTTTAAAACTAATCCCAGTCCTGATAATATTTCAAGTATTTTAAAGGATACTTTTAGCATAGAAAAAAAACCAACCAAGAATAAGCACTCAGAAGCAATTGACACACTTTTAATTTATAATTCAAAGAATAATCAAGTTGTGTTGCTGAAAACAACTGATAAGGTGCTGTTTGTAAAGGCTATTATCACCGATTGCAATGTAGTTCTTGAATCTGGAATAAAAATTGGCCTATCCAAAACTGAGTTTATTAAAATACTAAAAATCAATAAGGATCTATGGGATAATAATCCGCTAATAATAGTTGATTCGTCAGAATATTTTTACCATACATTTTATTTTAAGAATAATATGTTGTTTAAAATTGTCTTGGACAGTAGACCTGATTAACGACATTTCGTAATTCTACAAGATTATTATCCAGCAACAAAGCAGCCCCACCGTAAAACAACCCCCGCACGATTATATGTTCAAGGAAGTAACCGTGCGCGAGCCTGGCTTTGCCTATGTGTTTGTAAGCAACGAGCACCCTACGTACGTGGATGTTTATTTTGACGATGTAACCGTTACCCACACCCCCTCACCCATTGTAAGCTCCAGCGATTATTTTGCGTTTGGGCTACAGCATACTGCCGGGGAGCGGACAGGGGTGTATGAGCAGCGCCAACTTTATAATGGCAAAGAGTTGCAGGACGAGTTGAATGTTGGGTGGTTGGATTATGGAGCGAGGATGTATATGCCGGAGATTGGGAGGTGGGGAGTGATAGACCCATTATCTGATAAATATACCAATTTTGCCCCCTATAATTACGCACTAAATAATCCAATTAAATTTATTGATCCAGATGGCATGGACATCATCAACGGTGACGCTATTCTTCGAGATAGAGCTCAGCTTAAACTGGATGGTTTAAAAAAAGGCTTAGAAGTAACAAAAGCTAAATATGGTGATGCACTAAAAAACAGAAAGACATTCCTCGAAAGTGGCGGCTCTAAAGAGACCTGGAAGAGCTATAGAAATCTTAAAGGTGCAATAAGGGCTGAAGAATTGAATGTTCAGACTTTCACTGCTCGAGCAGAAATCACTCAAAAGACAATTGACAATTTCAAATCAGCGTCACCAAATCTCTTTCAGCACATTAATAATATGAAAAATTCAACTGGTGAAAAAGTTGATATGTTAGTCTTCACTCAAGAGAATATTGGTGATGAGGAAAAACATGGCAAGACTGTATTTGCAGTTACTCCTAATAAGAAACAACCAGCTAGTAGTGTTGGCGGGCCAAACTCACTTGCTGTCTATGTCGAACCCTATGCAACACCGAAAACCATGAGGCATGAATCTGGTCATTTTGAATATCAGGCCACGGAAACTGAAGCGTATTACATTTACATACAAAACTTAAAATCTGCTGGTTATCCATTAAAAGATGGTCATAGGACAGATGATAAAAGTGGCCAGTTGGCTAAACTGTATGAAAGAATCAAAGACGTTAAATATTTTGGTAGGAAATGAAAACAGAAATTAAAATTTTGATAGTTTCAATAGCCTTATTCATAGGCGCAAGTCATTTAAAAATCATAGCGCAAGTGGATACTTCAAGAGTTGTCTACAAAGCTAAGTTATTAACGATTTCAAGATTTGGAATAACGGATTCAATTTCTACCCTAAATACAATACAAAGTCAATCGAGTCATCTCCTGAAATCGAACTCAAGTGAATTTATATTTATAAAGATTAAATTCGATCAACCATACGATATTCTATTGAAGCAAGATTCTTCTAATAGGGGATTTTCATGGTTTGGGCACTGCTATTATTATCTGGCTTTTAGTTCTTCAAAAGGTAAATACTACAGATTAGGAGGCTTTGACGTGAGTGATACTAAAGACTTTCTCAAGGATGTAAAGGAAATTGAGGTTCTTCAGCTTTTGAAAGTTGAGGAGATAAACATAAAAGCACTTTCGAGAAGTGTAAGAAGGAATAATTTTGTTAATCCTTGCTCGTCACAGCTTAAGTCCTTTATTGAAACATACAACAAGTAAGAATTATTTACAGCTCCCTGAAAACCTATCCTTGAAATGCGCAAAATTTGGATTGTCTTGATTTTTTTAATGCTGGGAGTAATTTCAGAGGTTTTTTCCATGTTGCGTGATTCAACAATCAACATCAAGCTTAAAAAGATAGACTCCATTCAGCTCACTACTACTTCCAGGTTCAATTCATTACACAACCAATATGATTCTATTGATCAGGCTTACATCAAACTAGCAGGAAGTTTCCAGTATCGTATTGACAGCCTTCAACAGCTTGGCCAACCGGCAGATGAGTTCATTCATAAAATAGATAGCCTAAATGCCGTAAAAGAAGAAAAGCTCTACGCCCTTAAATCAAAAAGTGAGGACCTTAAAAATGAAGTCCGCGAAAAGCTGAACAGCCTTAACCTGCCGCCCGAGTTAAGCGGCTCAATATCTGAATACACTGCTACCCTTGATCTTGTAGATGTGTCGCTGCCGGGTACTGCGTTTTCAATTCCTGAGTTGAACATGCCCGAGATAAAGGGATTGAATTTTTCATCACCAAATATACCGGAGCTAAACCTGGATGGCCTTAGTAAGATAAAAGATTTAACCAGTCAGGCAGAAGAATTGAAAGACGGTCTGCCGGTAATGAAATTACCGGAGAACGAAAAAATGGCAGCAAAAGTTGAAGAAGAAGCCTCGAAATTTGCCGGTGACAAACTGGGTGAAATGCCAGGCATACCGGAGCTTCCTCAATCAGGTGAAGAAGCACAGCAGCAAGTGCTGAATGAAATGAAAGAGCAGTCCTTGGATTATTTTGGGGGCAAGCAGGAGATTTTGCGGAAGTCAATGGAGCAGGTAAGTGAATACAAACAAAAGTTTTCGGACGTACAAAGTTTGGCTGACATACCCAAAAAAGCTCCAGACCCTATTAAGAAAAAATCCTTTATTGAGCGACTTGTTCCGGGCTTGACCTTACAATACCAGCGCTGGAACGAGCATTTACTGGATGTTAATCTATACACCGGGTATAGGTTTACCAGCAAGCTAACAGCCGGTGCAGGCTGGAACCAGCGTGTAGCCTTTGATGCTGACCTCAACCAATGGAATCAATTATCATACCTATACGGTCCCAGGGTTTATTCCTGTTATAATTTAGGACGAGGATTTATAGCACATATTGAAGGTGAGACCATGCGGACGTTTATACACTACTCATTGGCTGACCCAAAAGCCGGACAATGGGAATGGGTTTACAGCATGATGACCGGACTTAAAAAAGAATACCGGCTAACCAAAAAAATGAAAGGGACTGCTTATCTGCTCTATAATGTATTTGACCCAAAACATAAAAGCCCCTACGTTGACAGACTGAATGCGCGATTTGGTGTTGAGTATAAGATCAGGAAGAAACCGATTCAACAAAGGGACAAATGAGCTTGTTTTAAAATTTTATCTTCACCGACAATGATGCCACCGCAACAGCACACATGCCTTAGCCGCACTCGCCACACACAAACCAAACCTGCCTGCCGCAGGCAGGGCTAAGGCAAGAGTGCTGCCCCCACGCACGTGAAATTAAAGTGGAGCAATAGTTGTAAACCGAAATAGATCCCTAAGTTGCCCCACCGCACGGGAGTTGTGACAAGAAAAAGTGCGGCAAAAGACTTTCAAAATAAATGCGGGACTGGAAGCACGGGCGGTAACAACGTGTTTATTCAATGCCGGGGTTTATAATAAATTATTACATGTCGTTTCTTAACTTTGCTTACCCACGGTTGACAGTAACGTGTAGGTCGGGCTTGGCATTCGTACCTCATTTGCCAAGCCCTCCTATTCCCGGCACTGAATAAACACAAAACGTTGGCAGTAATGCCGCTGGACAGAAAATCCCTCCGAAAAAGTGAGTAAAAATGAGTAAATTGTGGAGTGAAAAAACGGACGACAAAGGGACTGAATTTCGTCATCGACAAGCTGACGAACTCCATTGAAAACAGGATTACGGGCGACAGCTTTACGACCAGTATTATCCACCTGACAAGGGAGGACTTAAAAACCGTTACTAAGAAAAACGGATGGGTTTTTGACTGGAAATTTGAATTGAACCAACCTGAGAGAGAGGTTTATAAACTAACCACGACTGAGAATCAGAATGTTATTCAAGGACTCATAAGTTTGGAGATAAAATCTGACCATGTTTACATGCACTTGGTCGAGAGTGCCCCTTTTAATAAGGGTAAAGAAAAAGTCTACGAAGGAGTTCCTGGCAATTTAGTAGCATTTGCATGTAGACTTTCATTTCAACGTGGGTTTGAAGGAAACATTTCATTCGTTTCAAAGACCCAATTAATCAATCACTACATTGACACATTAGGAGCCTTCCATGCAGGTGGACGATTAATGATTATAGAAACAAGAGCAGCTTTAAAGTTGCTGGACAAATATTTTAAAAACACTGAATTATGAGAACAAGAAAAAAAGAATTGGACGTGGACTTCATTGGTGGTGTTGGACCGTTGACAAAAGATGAAGAGAAGAGAATAAGCGAAGTAATTAAAATGCTGAAGGCCAAGAAAAGCGCAACACGTAAGCCGACAAGAAAGATGACTACTAAGAAGAATGTAACAGCATAGCAGCACTACTGCCAACAGCAGGTTTGTGCAATGGCGGGGTTCGGTGTTTATTTGTACATTAGTTTTCAAATTACGTTTGGTCACGGTTGACAGTGACGTGTAGGTCGCGCTAAAACGTTAGCGGCCATAGCATAAATAAAATGACACGTAAGACAGGACAAATCTTAAGCGGACTTCTAACAGTATCAGGAATTATTCATATAAGCGGACTTATAACAAATTGGGAATACGACATATACGCAGGGGTGTTCTTACTCATTATAAGTGGACTTTGGTTAACCAACGACTTCTTAAAAAATGGAAAATCGTTATCATCATCGGACTCTGTAACTATTGAAAGACTAGATTTTAAATGGTGGAGAGTCATGGAATTAATTGGAGTTGTTTTTTTATTGTTTCTTTTAATAAATAACGAAGGACAATTACCTGACTCGCTTCTTCTGACTTTCATTTTATACTTATCAATCATATTAATTTTAGACCACAAGAGAAATGTTGAAATATCAAAAAAATACATTTCAATTGACGGGATGACAATACCATTTGAAAGGATAACAACTATCGACTTCAAAAAGGGAAAAATAATTATAACGACAGACCATCCAATTAATTTAAAACCAATAACACCAATAAGTATAGACCTCTCAGATTTCAATGAGGAGAACAGAGAATTATTAATTAAACAATTAAGGGGGGATAATGCTACGGCCGCTAACACCAGGTTTGGTCAATGGCGGGGTGATATGTAAGTATAAAGTTTTATCATCGCTACAACGTTTGCCCACGGTGGACAGTAACGACCTGGTTGGCCTTAGCATTCCGCGATGCTCCATTGCTAAGGCCTCCTAAGCCCGCTACTGCCCAAACCCAAACGGTACTGGCAAGGCGGTCGGACAGAAAATCAAGACCGTGTAACTGATTTAATGTCGGATACAAAAGACAAAAATCACCCCCCGCCTGGACAACAGTAATCGCGCGAAGCGCGAATTTTTTTGCATCGGCTACTACTTCCATGAGCATTGCAAAAATTACGAAACCTTTATTCAGTTCCTTCGTTCGACAACCCTGACATACCTATTTGTACAATGCCCCAAACAAAACCCCTCCTCATCCTTATTGCCGGGCCATATCGGTCGGGCACAAATGATAACCCCGAATTGATTACACAAAATATAAAGGCCATGACAGATACCGCGCTGGAACTGTATCAAAAAGGCCATATGCCGGTGCTGGGAGAATGGTTTGCATTACCTTTGATTGAAGCTGCGGGATCCAAATGCATTGGAGATGAAATATTTAATGAAATTTTTCACCCCATAGCGGTTAAGCTGATCACCCATTGTGATGCAGTGTTACGCATTGGCGGTGCATCCAGTGGTGCCGATGAGATGGTTCGTGTTGGCAGGGAAAAAGGTAAAATTATTTTTTTTGATATCTCAGAAATAGAAATATTGAAAAATGACTGATACACATTGGAAAAGTAAGATCGACATCTTAACAGAAAAATTTGTAGAGCGCTTTGGAGCACTTACTATCACACAGCTCAACCACAAACACGATCGAAATGTGTGGAGTGTGGCTCAAAATATAGCCCACCTTATTTTATTAAATAGCTCATACTTCCGGCATTTTGATGAAATAAAAAAAGGGAACCATGTTTTGCCGTCAGGCTCACTTGAGCAGCAGGCAGCTGAGTCCTTAAGGATAATACACCCTTACACCAGTAGCGATAGACTAAAAAGAGCCGGTACGTGGACCATCTGGCAACCCGCAGATGAAATCTTTGAGTTAAGGATATTGAGTGATTTCACAGATCATCAATCCGTTTTTAAAAATCACATTGTGGAGTTACAGGAATTTTACTCGCAGCCAACTTATATAAAATACCCAGGAGAGACAGAACTTGTTTTTCGATTGGAGGACTGCATCGATTTCTTAATTGAACACGAAAATCGTCATTGGATACAGGCTAATGAAGTACTGCAATCAAAAGCTAATTGAGTAAAACGTAAAAAAGGTGACCCGTTGCCAGATCACCTTTTCTAAGTTCAGCTAAAACTGTAATTAATTCAAATCGAAACGATCAAGATTCATCACCTTGTTCCAGGCAGCCACAAAGTCGTTTACGAATTTATCCCGTGCATCGACACAAGCATAAACTTCGGCCAATGCCCGTAACTCCGAGTTAGATCCAAATACAAGATCCACACGTGTGCCCGTCCACTTTACTGCGCCAGTCTTTCGATCACGACCTTCAAACACATCCTGCGCATCCGATATCGCTGACCAGGTTGTACTCATATCCAGCAGGTTCATGAAAAAGTCATTCGTGAGCGCCTCTGGCTTTTTAGTAAATACACCATGCTTCGAGTTATCAAAGTTGGTGTTGAGCACCCGCATACCGCCTACCAATACGGTAAGTTCAGGTGCGGTAAGCGTCAACAGTTGTGCTTTGTCAATCAATAATTCTTCAGCGGATACGCTGTATTTTTTCTTCATGTAGTTGCGGAAACCATCCGCTATGGGCTCCAGCACTTCAAATGATTCTACATCGGTTTGCTCTTGTGAAGCATCACCACGGCCTGGTGTAAACGGTACCGTTACAGTGTGCCCTGCATTTTTCGCGGCCTGTTCAACACCTGCGCATCCGGCCAATACAATCACATCGGCCAGCGAAACCTGCTTACCGCCTGTAAGCGTACTGTTAAATTCCTTTTGAATAGCCTCCAATTTATGGAGTACGTTTGCCAATTGCGCGGGGTTGTTTACTTCCCAATTCTTCTGTGGCGCCAAACGAATGCGTGCACCGTTTGCACCTCCGCGCTTATCTGATCCTCGGAAAGTGGAAGCAGAAGCCCAGGCTGTAGAAACCAGTTGAGAAACGGTTAACCCGGAAGCCAGTATTTTTGCTTTCAGTGCGGCAATGTCTTTCTCATCGATCAGTTTATGTTTTACAGCTGGAATAGGATCTTGCCAGATCAATTCCTCCTTCGGTACTTCCGGACCAAGGTAGCGTGCAATCGGGCCCATGTCGCGGTGGGTGAGCTTATACCATGCGCGTGCAAAAGCATCGGCAAACTCATCCGGGTTTTCCATAAAGCGCCTGGATATCTTTTCATAAACCGGATCAAAGCGCAGGGAAAGATCGGTGGTGAGCATGCGCGGTTCGTGACGTTTTGTTTTATCAAAAGCATCGGGTACAGTACCGGCACCTGCACCATGTTTGGGTTTCCACTGATGCGCACCGGCAGGGCTCTTCGTTAATTCCCACTCGTAACCGAACAGGTTCCAGAAAAAGTTATTGCTCCACTTGGTGGGTGTGGTTGTCCAGGTAACTTCCAGGCCGCTGGTAATGGTATCGCCAGCTTTGCCCGAGCCGTAACTGCTTCGCCAACCCAAACTTTGCTCTTCAATACCGGCTGCTTCCGGATCAGCGCCAACATGTGATGCCGGGGCAGCACCATGAGTTTTACCAAAGGTGTGGCCGCCTGCAATCAACGCAACGGTTTCTTCGTCATTCATCGCCATGCGCTTGAACGTTTCGCGAATATCGATAGCGGCTTTTAGCGGATCGGGATTTCCGTTCGGGCCTTCCGGGTTCACATAGATCAATCCCATTTGCACGGCTGCGAGCGGATTTTCAAGATCACGCTCACCGCTGTAGCGGTTATCATCCAGCCATTTACCTTCCGATCCCCAATACACATCTTCCTGCGGTTCCCAAACATCCTCGCGTCCACCGGCAAAACCAAACGTTTTGAAGCCCATCGACTCCAACGCCACGTTACCGGCCAGGATCATCAAATCGGCCCATGAAATTTTCTTACCATACTTCTGTTTAATCGGCCACAGTAACCTGCGTGCCTTATCCAGGTTCACGTTATCGGGCCAACTGTTGAGCGGTGCAAAACGCTGTTGTCCTGCTCCTGCGCCTCCGCGGCCATCGCCCGTCCGATACGTACCGGCACTATGCCAGGCCATGCGGATAAATAACGGCCCATAGTGACCGAAATCTGCCGGCCACCAGTCTTGCGAGTCAGTCATCAACGCATGTAAATCCTTCTTCAGCCCTTCATAATCGAGTTTCTTAAATTCTTCGGGATAGTTGAATTTCTCACCCATAGGGTTCGACAGGGAAGAGTGCTGACGCAGAATATTCAGTTTCAACTGGTTTGGCCACCAGTCGCGGTTTCGGGTTCCACCTCCCGCAGTTTGCTTACCTGCATGAAAGGGACACTTGCTTTCACCGTTCATTGTTGATGCTTTGTTTTCCATATTTTCTGTGTTTTTTGATTTACGAATTTGAACTACTAATGATAGATGACGCTGACCATCTTCGCAATGACCATAGTCATGTTTTAAAAATTGAACGGTAAGGTTACACCCGTAATTCCGATAAATCAAATTGATTATATTTATGAACTTATAGTTTATATCTATGACCTTGACTCAATTGGAATACGTAGTAGCCCTGGATACCTGGCGGCATTTTGTGCTGGCTTCTGAAAAATGCTTTGTAACCCAGCCCACCCTCAGCATGCAAATTCAAAAGCTGGAAGAAGAACTAGACGTAAAAATATTTGACCGGACCAAGCAGCCGGTTATCCCTACTGATATCGGGGTGAGCATCATCGCACAAGCCCGCATTGTACTACGTGAAGCAGCCCTGATCCATCAACTGATTGCGGAACAGAAAAATACCATGGCGGGTGAGCTTCGTATGGGTATCATTCCAACGCTTGCCCCCTACCTGTTGCCTCAGCTCTTCAAAAACATGAGTGAAAAGTATCCGCAGGTAAAACTGGTTATAAAAGAAACCATTACGGAAGAAGTAGTGCAGGAGTTAAAGAATAACCGAATTGATTGCGGCATTGTAGTAACACCACTAAATGACACCTCCGTCAATGAGGATATCTTATTCTATGAAGAACTATTCGTTTATGTTTCAAAAAAAAATGTGCTGCACAATAAAAAATATGTATTACCCTCTGACATTGACCCCAGTCAGCTCTGGTTGCTGGAAGAAGGTCATTGTTTTCGATCTCAGATTTTAAACCTGTGTGAACTGCGTAAATATTCCGACCTCCACTTTAAATACGAAACCGGAAATATTGAAACCTTAAAAAGAATGGTTGACAAAAGTGATGGCATCACCATTCTGCCCGAACTGGCTGTAATGGAATTCAATAAAGCGCAATTGAACCAGGTAAAACGACTGAAAGAACCAAGCCCGGCTCGCGAGGTAAGCCTGGTAACACACCGCGACCACCTGAAAACAAAACTGATTAAAACACTCAAAGAAGAAATTTTAAGCATTGTTCCCAAACCCATGCACAAATTGCAAAACAAGAAGGTTGTGGAGATAAACTATTGATGTTACGCTATTATCATTCATCGTTATCAACAATATGCTGACTGATCACCCGGTATAATTCCGCAAGTTTTTCATCGTATTGTAAAAATGCCATATGCCTGTCCAATGTTTCCAGGTCGCCACGTTTAGCGGGGCCCGTTTGCGCATACTCCGGCCCGATAGCCAGGCTCTTGTTCAGCGCTTCAGCTATTAGTGGTTTCAGCCAATCAAAGTCAAGATCATTTTGATCGGCCACTTGTTTAGAAATACGCAACATGTGGTTGGTAAAGTTGGACGCAAACACAGCCGCTACATGCAGGGCTTTCCGTCTGTCTGAATCAATACTGAATACCTGCCGGGAAATAGCATGCCCCATTTTAAGCAGGATCTTTTCTACTGCTTCAGATTCACTTTCAATAAAAATCGGTACATCCTTAAAATCGATTTTACGTGCCTTGCTAAACGTCTGCAAGGGGTAAAACACTCCGGTATCCGGTGTGGCGGCATATCCTAATTTACTCAGTGACTGACTACCCGATGTATGAATCAGAATGGCATCATCGGGCAAAATAATTTCCCGGGCAACCGCTTCAATGGCATCATCCGATACGGCTATGATAAAAATGCGTGAATCGCTGGTAGAGAAATCCAGTGTTGCTTTTACTTCCGCTTCATAAAGTCTTTCGACCAGGGCAGCTGCATGCGCAGGGTTTCGGCTGTATACTTCGCGCACGGAATAACCGGCATTGTCTAACGCGGGCGCCAGGTGCCACGCTAAATTTCCTGATCCTGCAAACGATACCGAACTGCTCATCGCGACTAAAATTAGAGAAATAACTGATGTAAATCAGCAGCAACGTAGTAACTTATACTGTTATTTGTAGTATCAAAATCTTGTACTTATGTATCCCAAAATTGTATCAGCCCGCGAAGCGGTAAAAATAATTCAATCGGGCAATCGTGTTTTTGTGCATGGCAGTGCGGCCACTCCGCAATTCTTGTTAAGAGCATTGGCCAAACGCGCTCATGAACTGAAAAATGTTGAACTGGTGGCCGTGAGCACGCTGGGTGAATTGGAACTCGCCAAGCCGGAATACGCTGAAAGTTTTTACATCAATTCCTTATTTGTTTCAGAAAACATACGGAGTGCTATTAATGACGGTCGTGGAAATTACATTCCGATATTTCTAAGTGAGATTTCAAGATTGTTTGAAAAAAATATCCTTCCCCTCGATGTTGCCCTTTTGCACATTTCTCCACCGGATAAGCATGGCTTGTGCTCGCTGGGAGTTTCTGTGGATGTAGCCCGGGCAGCAGCCAAGCATGCCAAACATATTATTGCGCAAGTAAACCCAAATATGCCGCGTACCCACGGTGATGGCTTTATTGATATCCATCAGATACATACACTGGTAGAAACAGACGATAACCTGCCGGAAGTTAACTACGCAGCGCAAATCACCGATTGCGACCGTACCATTGGAAAATATGTAGCCGAATTGGTGGAGGATAGAAGCACATTGCAAATGGGTATTGGCGCTATACCCGATGCTGTACTCGAAAGCTTAACACATTGCAAAGATCTAGGGGTCCATACGGAGATGTTTTCGAATGGCGTGATCGATCTGATGAAGAAAGGTGTGATTACCAATAAATACAAAAAGAAACACCGCGGCAAAACGGTAACGTCCTTTGCCATTGGCTCACGCGATCTGTATTCATTTATTGATGACAATCCACAATTTGCTTTTCTGGAAGCTGAATATGTGAATGATGGGCGTATTATCCGAACTAACCCGAAAGTGGTGGCTATTAACAGCGCTATAGAGATTGATATTACCGGGCAAGTATGTGCTGATTCGATTGGTACCTACCAGTATTCTGGTGTTGGCGGGCAAATGGATTTTATACGGGGCGCTTCCTTATCAGAAGGCGGCAAGCCCATTATAGCCATGGGCTCTGCAACTAAAAAAGGTGCTTCTAAAATTGTTCCTTTTCTGAAACAGGGAGCAGGTGTGGTAACCACGCGGGCACACATGCATTACGTTGTTACCGAGTATGGAGTAGCGTATCTGTACGGCAAAAATTTACGTCAGCGGGCTTATGAGTTAATGCGCATTGCCCACCCCGATAATCGTGAAGCATTAGAGCAGGAAATCATCAAGCGGTTTGGAAGCAACGTATACGCGGTGCAGTAATCAGGCTTCTACCTTATAAAGTTCAGCCAGTTTTTCTACCGCGAAATCTATCTCTTCAGCTGTATTGTATTTGCTGAAGGAAAAACGAACTGCCGCCCGCTTGGATTGCGGGTAAAGAGCAGCCAACACATGCGAGCCTGTTGTGGCTCCGCTGGAGCAGGCGCTACCGCCCGATGCGGATATACCCTGAAGATCAAGGTTGAAAAGAAGTAAACTGCTATCATCGGTTTCGGGCAAGCTTACATTTAATACGGTATACAGGCTGCGTTCAAGGTTGGCCGAGTCACCATTGAACCTAACGCCCGGAATATTTTCTTTCAGCTTTTCAATCATGCGCGATTTTAAAGCCGTGATGTGTTGCACATGATCATCCATTTCGCGATAAGCAATTTCCAATGCCTTGGCCAATCCGATAATGCCGTAAACATTTTCTGTTCCGCCTCGCATGTTGCGCTCCTGCGCTCCACCATGAATGAAGGAATGAATTTTTTTGTCCTTACGGATGTACATGAAGCCAGCACCTTTCGGGCCATGGAATTTGTGTGCTCCGGCCGTCATGCCGCACACTTTCAACGTGCGCATGTCGTGGCGATAGTGCCCTACTGTTTGCACAGTATCGGAATGAAAGAATGCACCATGCGCTTCACATAATTCTCCAACCCGATTAATGTCCAGCAGATTACCGATCTCGTTGTTAGCGTGCATCAGCGAAACCATGGCGTTGGAATGTTTTTTCAATAACGCTTCCAGGTCACTCAATTCAACATGGCCGCTTTCATCGAGTTTAACCATGTGCAATTCAGCCTTACCATGATTTGTCAGATTTTCGAGCGTATGTGTTACCGCATGGTGCTCGATGGGAGATGAAATAATATGCTTGATGTTGTAGGTTTCCGCAGCGCATACCAAAATGGCATTGTCGGCCTCTGTACCCCCAGAGGTAAAAATGATCTCGCCCGGGGAACAATTCAGCAACTCAGCAACTTTTTTACGCGATGACTCAATGGCTGCACGTACCTTACGCCCGTGGGCATGGGTTGATGATGGATTGCCAAAATCTTCAAGCATGAAGGGCTTCATGGCTTCAAACACTTCGGGATCGAGAGGGGTGGTGGCTGCGTTATCGAGGTAAATGCGCATGTTTCAAACGATTACGGGGCAAAAATAACGAAAATCACGGTCAACCATTTACTACCGGTTGATGATAAAAATCATTACCCCATTAAGCTTATTTTGTGATCAAACTACTGATGTCATCCATAATCCGTCTGGCCAGGGCATCAGCCTTTTTTGCATCCTGCGATTCCGCGTAAATGCGAATGATCGGCTCTGTGTTGGACTTACGTAAATGCAACCACTCTTTTGTTGATTCAAAGTCAATCTTTACGCCATCAGCCGTGTTGATCTTTTCATGCACATACTTCTTTTGCACCGCTTCCAATATTGCATCTACAGGTATGCCCGGTGTGAGTTCAATTTTATTTTTAGAGATGAAATAATCCGGATAGGTTTTTCGCAAATCAGAAACCTTCAATCCCGATTTCGCCAGGTGTGTTAAGAACAAGGCAATGCCCATCAGTGCATCACGGCCATAGTGCAGCTCCGGAAAAATTACTCCGCCATTTCCTTCACCACCAATGATGGCCTTCGTTTCCTTCATTACGTTTACCACATTCACTTCGCCCACCGAGGCAGCCGTATATATTCCTCCTGCTTTTTCAGTTACATCGCGTAGCGCGCGCGTAGAGGACAGATTTGAAACGGTATTCCCTTTCTTCCTTTTTAATATAGAATCGGCAACCGCCACCAGCGTGTACTCTTCACCAAAGGGCTTTCCATCTTCCTGTACTAAGGCAAGCCGGTCAACATCCGGATCAACCACAATACCCAAATCACATTTATTTTTCTTAACAGCCAAACAAATGGCTTCGATGTTTTCCGGAAGGGGTTCTGGATTATGTGGAAACCTGCCGGTGGGCTCGCAATACAATTCCACTACTTTTTTCACACCCAGTCTTTTCAATAATGGTGGCACTGAAATTCCACCGGTTGAATTAACAGCATCAACAGCAATGGTAAACTTTGCTTTTTTTATCGCCTTCACATCTACCCACTTACTTTTCAAAATCAGGTCGATGTGCTTTTTGATATAGGTATCGTTGCGGGTGTATCTTCCAAGATTAGTTACATCAGCAAAAGTAAAATTATCAGCTTCAGCAAGACGCAATACTGCCGCGCCATCAGCCGCGGAAATAAACTCCCCTTTTTCATTTAACAACTTTAAAGCATTCCATTGCCCGGGATTATGACTGGCCGTAAGGATGATCCCTCCTCCGGCTTTTTCAAGCGGCACGGCAATTTCAACAGTAGGTGTAGTAGAAAGGCCAAGATCAATAACATCCAATCCCAAAGCCTGTAGGGTTGAACTCACCAATGT
Organism: Flammeovirgaceae bacterium UBA5585; assembly: GCA_002425185.1. Lineage (GTDB taxonomy): Bacteria > Bacteroidota > Bacteroidia > Cytophagales > Cyclobacteriaceae > UBA2336. The sequence continues at coordinate 28,727 of DILT01000013.1, forward strand.
GCTTACCAACTCACCTGAAACACGGGCATCGCGCCCAATCACCACTTTTTTTCCCTTTCGGGAGATAACCCATGTGCCAAAGGCAGCAGCAAATTTTACAACATCAACAGGTGTTAGGTTGTCGCCAGGCTTACCCCCAAGGGTACCACGGAAACCGGAGATAGATTTAATGAGCGCCACAGTTTATTAAGCGTTAAAACAATTTTCAAAGATATGGATTTCAAGGTCACCGGATAGTCAGGTGTCAGGCCTTCTTTACGGATGGGAAAGCTTCAGCATGACCTTTCGGATCGCCACAGGCAGGGTCATTTGCTGTAATGGTTTTACCGCAAAAGCCACACGCTTCGCCCTCTTTATTTAAAAACGGACTCTGCGATGCGCACGTGCCCTTAAACTCTCCGTTCTTTAAAAAAATAAGCCGGACCGACATCAGGATAAAGAAAAGAGCCAGAACACCAATGGTCAGCAGAAGAACAATCATAATTTGAATTTAGCTTTACGATCTTAGATTGATGATTCAAACGTAACTTGGGACAAAATTACTGAACAGTTTATCAACAGCCTAAAAAGTCAATTCGTTCCTGCCGTATGAAAAAACCGCTTTCCTCACCCGACCCAAACCGCGAAGCCAAGGTAAAGGCCTTCGACCGGCTGCTTACCATTATGGATGAGCTGCGCGAAAATTGTCCGTGGGATAAAAAACAAACGCTGGAAAGCCTGCGGCATTTAACCATAGAAGAAACCTACGAACTCTCGGATTCCATTTTGGACGGCAACCTGTCGGAAATAAAAAAGGAATTGGGTGATTTGATGCTGCACAATGTCTTCTACGCCCGCATTGCTTCTGAAAAAGGTGTATTTGATGTAGCCGATGTGCTGAACAGCATTTGCGACAAATTGATTGAACGCCATCCGCATGTATATGGTGATGTTGTGGCAACAGATGAAGAGACGGTAAAAGCCAACTGGGAAAAAATCAAGCTCAACACCGGGAACAAATCCGTGTTGGAAGGTGTGCCGAAATCTTTACCGGCTATGGTTAAGGCTATTCGCATTCAGGACAAAGCCCGGGGTGTGGGCTTTGATTGGGAAAAGAAAGAACAGGTGTGGGAAAAGGTAGAGGAAGAAATGCGTGAATTCAAAATGGAATTCAATGCAGTTGAGCCCGAAAAAATCGACCGCGAAAAAGCCACGGCTGAATTTGGCGACCTATTGTTCTCCCTGGTAAATTATGCCCGCTTCATCAGCATCGACCCGGAAGAAGCCCTTGAGCGAACGAATAAAAAATTCATCAGGCGCTTTCAATTTTTGGAACGCGAATCGGCCAGGGATGGAAAGAAGCTGGGTGACATGACGTTGGAAGAAATGGATGTATATTGGGAACGAGCCAAATCAATTTAAGTACCTGAAAAATGGAGTTGCTTTACTTGCATCTTATGCTGGGGCCGTTGATGGTCGTACTGTCGTTCATTTTCAAGCGTTTCCCACCTAAGAAAATTAATCCTATTTACGGTTACCGCACACCCCGGTCAATGCGAAGTCAGGAAGCATGGGATTGTGCCAATCGCTATTGCACGCATGCATTTTTTATCGTTTCTGGACTTACTTGTGTGGTTCAGGTAATAACCTATTCACTGATGCCCTCTGCTCAAGCAATAATGTGGTCATCCGGATTTTTGGTAGTGGGCCTGATAGCTGTAATTCCGCTTACCGAGATGCATCTAAAGAAAAAAGGCTTCAACTAAGCGGTCTAAGTTTTCCATTTTCGGCTTAAACTCCATTTCATCAATGGTCCGCTGGTCATGCTGGTAACAAGTGCCATAATGACCAATGAAACGAAAACCTTTTCATTGATCAACCCATTTTCAAGCGCAATCAAACCTAAAATAATTTCCATTGCGCCACGCGCATTCATACCAAAACCCGCGGCCAGCGATTCCTTCCAGCTAAAACCACCAAGGCGAGCGCCTAAACCACTGCCGATAATTTTACCGGCAAAGGCTATTATCAAAATGACGATCGTTAGCATCAGATCAAAGTTGGCTATGAAATTAACCCGAAGCCCAATGGAGACAAAAAACAAGGGAGCAAAAATGTTATTGATAAACTGATGGACAATTTCTTTTGCGCGCTCGGAAAAGTGTTCTGAATCACCCAACGCAACACCGATAATAAATGCCCCAAAGATGGCGTGAATACCAATGTACTCGGTAAAGGCCGCACCCATAAAACATAATGCTAGCGATAACGCCAGTACCCCCCCGGGCCATGCCATTCGCTTATTGGCCCATGGCAAAGCCCGGTTCAGCACACCGCGCCCAATCGTGAGCATAAATACAGCAAACCCAACGGTGAGCAGTATAGTATTTACCAAAGAAATATCGGCCTGTCGCCCGATCATACCCAGGATAACGGAGAAAATAAGCCAACCGATAATATCATCCACCATAGCGGATGCCACAACCAACAATCCAATTCTGGATTTAAATAAATTCAAATCCATCAGTATCCGAACAATAACCGGCAAAGCCGAAATGGCCATGGCCGTGCCCATAAACAAGGCAAATACAATCCGTTCGCCTTCATTGGCATAACCAAAAAAATCAGTTAAGAAATAAGGAAAAATAAATCCAATACCGAACGGAATCAAAAGTCCCATTAAGCTGGTGACAACGGCTTGTCTTCCCTGTTGCCAAACAATTTTAAGGTCAACTTCAAGGCCGGCTATAAACAACAACATGACAACAGCAACCTGAACAATGCCTGCCAACACAATACCCGATGAGCTTCCAACCGGAAACAAAATGAGAAACCAATCGGGCTTTAGCATGCCCAGAATGGTTGGACCAAGTAAAACTCCGGCAACGATCTCACCGATTACAGCTGGTTGCTTAAACTTACGCGCAACTTCAGCAAAAAATCTTCCTGCAAATAGCATAACGCTCAATTGCAGTAAGAGCTGTACCACTTCCGTATGACTAATCTTACCCATGTGCACGCTCCTTTCCGGTTTGAGCGGATACTACCAGAATATTGCACGGCAAGTCAGCAAAAATATACTCAAGGTCATGAGGAAAAATCCGATCCAATAACCGTAATCTTTGTGGTGGAGCCGGAACAATCAGTAAGTCGGCTTGCTTCCGCCTGGCAAACTGGGCGATCTCAAAACCTGATTTACCCGCCAGTATTTTAATGTTGATTTTTACACCGGCATGATTGATCTTTCCTAACAAACGCTGAACGTTATCAACCTCTGTTTCAATCAATGAATTCCTGAGTTGCGCATACTCTTCTTCAGTCACCTGGTCGGCCGATGACATGGTTAAGCCAAACAATTTAACTTCACGTGCCACATGCAACCATTTTGATTTTTCTTTCAAAGCCAACCGGCAGGCAATAGTCAGCGTGTCTTGTACCGTTTCATGATCATCCACACTCACAACAATATTGTCGAATGGCTTAGGGTTAACGGTTGGCTGAACAAGGGTAAGCACCGAGCAATTGGCCTTTCGTAAAATTCTGCGTGCAATAGAACCAACATAGTGTTGCAACAGGCCCTCCTGCTGCAAGGCACCGGCCACCAATAAATCGATACCCGCTTCCTGGCAAGTCTTTAAAATCTGTTCACTGGGATTTCCGCTTCGCCAGCATACAGTTACCGACTGGCTGTTTAAGTTATGTTTAGCCAGCAAGGCCTCGAGAACTTTCTTTTCGACATCTCCATGAGCACCCACATGAATAAGCACCAGTTCGGCCTGCCATAAATTCTTCAGCCGAATGGTTTCTGCCAACAAAGCCTCCGCACGAGGAGAAAAGGCAATGGCCAGTCCTATTTTTCTAAATAGCATAGTTTAAAGAGCCAATAAGTTATCTATTTTTATCCAATAGAAATCAGATTTTTTGATTTACTCAATACCAGGGGAGGACTATGCGCTCAGGATCATTACGGAGATTTATTATCGGGAAGGAGGCCATTCCTTCGCTAAAGCTTTACAAACAAGCCATGCTGCGTGGACAATACGCATTGATGATGACGGCCGTTGGTGTTGCGTACATTTTTATCGACATGGTTTACTCCATTTACCGAAATATTCCGATGTATTCAGTCGTAAGCCTGATTGGGATAATTACACTATGGTTGAACCGAAAGCGGCTTTACCGTGAAGCTACCTTGTTTACCATTTTGGCATCTAATTTCATCATTTACCTGTTTGCTTCTTCCGAGCCGGCCGTTAGCGGAATTTTTATTTTCTACCTGCCGGTTTCATTGGCTGCCATGGCATTGTTTACCTATAAAGACTGGTACCTGGGGCTTGCCTGTGTACTGATAAGCCTTGGTCTCTTCCTCCTATCGTATTTGTCGGAGTTTTCAATACTCCCAAAAGTTGAGGAAACAGATGCTACCGATGAGGTGTATTTCATTATCAATTTTACAGTTGCATTAACCGTTTCCGTACTGGTGGTCTATTTTTTAGTTAGCCTGAATTACCATGCAGAAAAATCGCTACGTGAAAACGAGAGCCGGCTTATGCAGCTGACAGAAGAACTGAAGCAAAGCAATGCCGAACTGGATCGCTTTGTGTACAGTGTTTCGCACGATCTGCGCGCACCGTTAAGTTCCGTGGTAGGCCTGGTGGGATTGGCTGAAATGGCCGAACGGCCGGAAGAAATTAAATCCTACCTGAGCATGATGCGTGGCCGCATTGATGCCCTTGAAAAATTCATCCGCGACATTATTGATTATTCGCGAAACGCCCGCCTTGAGGTTGTGAAGGAGAAGGTAAATTTTAATGACCTGATACAGGAAGTAATGGATAGCCTTCGCTTTGCTGACGAAGTTTCATCGGTAAAAATAAAAACCGACATCCCCGAAGATCTTGAACTTACAACGGATAAAGTTAGGTTACGCATAATACTGAACAACCTCATTGCCAATGCCCTTAAATACCACGATAAACATAAAGACTCCAGTTTTGTGCAGGTGCAGGCAAGTAAGATGACTCATCATTTTCAAATTAATGTGGCAGATAACGGCATCGGTATTCGGCCTGATCATTTAAGTAAAGTCTTCGATATGTTCTACCGGGCTTCCGAAAACTCTAAAGGATCGGGCCTCGGGTTATACATTGCCCGGGAAACCATAAAAAAAATGGGGGGCACTATAACTGTTCAATCAGAATTTGGTAAGGGAACTCATTTTCAAATTAATCTACCGCTTACCGACATACGGTAATATTCCTGAATTGGCTTCCTCTTTTCCCAAAAGTAAAATTCGCAAAACTCAACGCAAATCTTGCATCCCTTATATCCGGTACCATTAGAAAATATTGCAGAGCCACAGCCAACCTACTTTTGCATGTTGGTTTTAATAAAAGATGAAGAAGGCTATTCGCAACCTGATAATAGGTAAAAACAATTACATTGAATCCTGGATAGAATACCGCCAGGTAATTCTTTCGGGGCAATTTACATTAATTGCGCTCTTGCTTTGCACCATGTACACCCTGATCGACCTGAGCTGGGGTGTTTATATTACTATACCGGTATATACGTTTTGTGCTGCCATGCTCATCACGGCAATCTACCTGCATCGAAAAGGAAAACACTGCACCGCCTACTATATCATTTTCCCCACACTCAATTTTATTGTGTATTTGTTTGCCTCCAGCGAGGCACCTGCCACAGGTGCTTACATTTTGTTTTTACCTATTGCCTTGGGGGCTTTTGCCGTTTTTAATTACAAACAACGGGTAATTGCCGTTAACCTGGCAGCACTAACATACACGTTATTTGTACTGGCTTACTTTGGTAACTTCTCTATCCTTCCAAAACGTATCTATTCGGAGCAGGAGCTAATGGCTAATTTCATGATCAACTTTGCCGTGGCGCTTCCTACCTCCATTTTGGCTATTTATCTGCTGATCAGTTTGAACCACCACAACGGAAGGGAGTTGGTAAACAGCAACCGCATGCTGAAAAAACTCAATGAGGAGCTTGACCGCTTTGTTTACAGCACCTCACACGATTTACGCGCACCATTGTCATCCGTAAGCGGACTGATTAACCTGGCGAAAGACAATCCCAATCCGGCAGAGGTAAACCGATACCTGAACATGATGACGCACCGGGTAAATGCATTGGATAAGTTTATTAAAGACATAACCGATTATTCGCGCAATAACCGCATGCAGATAACCCGAGAACCGGTTAATGTGTATCAGCTGATCAAGGAAATCTGGGAATCGCTGATGTTTAGCGCTGACGCACAATCCATCACATTTTTAAATGAAATTCCTCAGGATTTGGTGATTGAAAACGACAGCAAACGACTGCACATGGTAATGTCAAACCTGATTGCCAACGCCATACGGTACCATGATAACCGGAAGGAAAAAAAATACATTCGTATATACCAGCATGCCATAGGTGCATCATTTTCCATCCATGTTGAAGATAATGGCCAGGGCATTACCCCCGAAATACAAAAACGGGTATTCGAAATGTTTTACCGGGGCAATGAAACATCACAGGGATCCGGACTGGGCCTGTACATTGTAAAAGAAACTATAACAAAACTGGCCGGCACCGTGCACCTGTATTCCCAGCCGCGCGTGGGCAGCACGTTTATCGTAACCTTGCCGGTAAAAGGATAGATTCAATCGGATAATCCGTTAATCGTTCAGCAAGTCTTATATTTGCGCCCTATGGCGAATCAGGAAGACAACCTTTTTAAGAATGTGATCGCCCATGCCAAGGAGTATGGGTTTATTTTTCCCTCCAGTGAAATTTACGATGGGTTAAGTGCAGTTTACGACTACGGCCAAAACGGTGCTGAACTAAAGAATAATATTAAGGAGTACTGGTGGAAGTTTATGACCATGCTTCACGAAAATATTGTGGGTATTGATGCCGCTATTTTTATGCACCCCACTACGTGGAAAGCCTCTGGCCATGTGGACGCTTTTAATGATCCGATGATTGATAACAAGGATTCAAAAAAGCGCTACCGGGCCGACCAGTTGATTGAAGGCTATATTGAAAAGCTGGAGGAGAAAATAGAAAAAGAGGTTGAGAAGGCTGCTAAACGTTTCGAAAACTTTGATCGTGCCATGTTTGTAAGTACCAATGTACGGGTGCTTGAAAACCAAAAGAAGATTGACGAAATAAATGAAAAGCTAAAAGATGCAATGGGCTCCGGAAATATGGAAGCCCTGAAGCAACTCATCATTGATCTTGAAATTGCCGACCCGATTTCCGGTTCACGCAACTGGACAGACGTACGCCAGTTTAACCTGATGTTTTCTACCGAAATGGGTTCATTGGCTGATGACACGAATAAAATATACCTGCGACCAGAAACCGCCCAGGGTATTTTTGTAAACTTTCTCAACGTGCAAAAAACCGGACGGATGAAAATACCCTTTGGTATTGCTCAAATCGGAAAAGCGTTTCGCAATGAAATAGTAGCACGCCAGTTTATCTTCCGTATGCGTGAGTTTGAACAAATGGAGATGCAGTTTTTTGTAAAGCCGGGCGAAGAAATGCAGTGGTATGAATTCTGGAAAGAGAAGAGAATGAAGTGGCACAACGCCCTTGGCTTAGGTGAAGCTAACTACCGCTTCCACGATCATCTTAACCTGGCGCACTATGCCAATGCTGCATGCGACATACAATTTAACTTTCCCATGGGCTTCCGCGAACTGGAAGGCATTCATTCACGTACCGATTTCGATTTAAAAAACCACGAAAAGTATTCCGGTAAAAAACTTCAGTATTTCGATCCGGAAGACAATCAAAACTACATTCCATATGTGGTGGAAACATCCATTGGGTTGGATCGTATGTTCCTTGCGGTTTTATCAAAATCCTACCAGGAAGAAAAACTGGCTGACGGAAGTGAACGTGTGGTGCTGCGCATACCGGCACCCTTGGCACCAAATAAAGTGGCCATCCTTCCGCTAACCAAAAAAGACGGCCTTCCTGAAAAGGCCATGGAGATAATGAATGAGTTGAAATTCCATGTGCGTTGCTTTTATGAAGAGAAAGATGCCATTGGTAAACGCTACCGCAGGCAGGATGCCATCGGCACACCGTATTGCGTAACAATCGATCACCAAACACTGCAAGACAACACCGTGACCATACGCCACCGCGACACGATGGAACAGGAACGTGTTGCCATCGACTCGCTGAAAACAACACTAACCGAGGCGTGCTCCATTAACAACATCCTGAAAAGGATTTAGCCCTCATGTTTTTCTTCATCCTGGTAGTTGGCTTTGTAATCGCTGCAACGTACTACCGCCATCAGCTTGAAGCCGCTTACGAAGAAGCGGGCAGAAGGGCTGCGCCTATCCGGTCAGCCATTCTTCCATTCCCACAAACGTATAAGGAAATTCTGTTGAAATACTTTCCTTATTACAACCGGCTGAACTCTTCGCAGCAACATGCCTTCGAACAAAAGCTGTTAACTTTCATCTTGTCGAAAAAATTTATTCCACGTCAGTTCGATGCGGTTACCGATGAAATGAAAGTAATGATAGGCGCGTGTGCCGTTCAACTTACTTTCGGCTTGCCCCGCGTGTACTTACAGCATTTTTCCAAAATACTGATTTACCCTACCGACTACTATTCATCACTGACCAAACGCTTTCATAAAGGAGAAGTGAACCCGGCATTTGGTGCCATTGTGCTGAGCTGGAAAAGTTTTGTAGATGGCTACATTTATCCAACCGACTCGGTGAACCTTGGACTGCACGAAATGGCGCATGCCTTGCGTCTTGAAAATATTATCCACAACGATGAGTACGATTTTTTTGACGATGCCCTGGTGGAGAAGTTTGATGCGTACGCATACCAGCTCTGTCATTTACCCCAGTATGCCGATGAATCTTTTTTACGGGCCTATGCATGTGCCAATGAACATGAATTTTTTGCTGTGGCCGTAGAGAATTTTTTTGAGCGACCTGCCGAATTTAAACATGCCCTGCCGGAACTTTATGAAACCCTTACCAAACTCCTTCGGCAGGACCCATTAATCCTAAATCCATAACGAATTTCCACTCAAATCATTAGCTTTGAAGCCTTGTCGTTCAGGCTGTTTTACCCGGTTTAATCTATGTGGACATCTCTTGCGCATTTCATCATTTCGTACAGACTACCCTTGTTTATAGCCATTGCGCTAATCACGGTTTTTATGGGCTACCATGGGCGAAAGGTAGAGATGAGCTACGACTTTCGGGGAACTGTTCCGGCCAACGATCCGGAACAACTCTTCTTCACCGAGTTTAAAGAACAGTTTGGTGAAGATGGTGGTATTGTAGCTATTGGCTTAAAAGATAGCAGCATCTATCAGTACAAAAATTTTGAAAAACTAAGAGAGTTTTGTGTTTCGGTAAAACAAATACCGGGTGTCAACGATGTGATCTCGCTTCCACAAATCAAAATGATGGAAAAGGATACAGCCCGAAAGCAATTCAGGCTGGTAGATATTTTTCCGGGGAAAGTAAAAAGTCAGCACGAATTAGACAGCCTGTTGAAAGAAGCTGCAAAGCAAAAATTTTACTTAGGCCAGATTACCAACCAGGAAAACGGTGCTATTGCCATCCTGATATCCATCAACAAAGACTATTTGAATTCTTCCAGGCGCATAGAAGTTACCAACGAAATTATAAAGCGCGGAGGGCACTTCACAGAAAGCACAGCTATTGTATTACACTATGCAGGCCTGCCCTTTGTTCGTTCAGTTATAGCCGAACGGGTAAGTGCTGAACTTAAAACATTTCTCGCGTTATCGGTTTTGGTAACCGGAATTATCCTGTTGATTTTCTTCCGCTCATTCCGCGCCATGATTTTCCCGCTCATTGTCATCGGCATTGTGGTGGTGTGGGTAATCGGTACGATTGTTCTGCTGGGTTTTAAGATCACGCTGCTGAGCGGCATGATACCACCCATCATTGTGGTAATCGGTATTCCCAATGCCATTTACCTCATGAATAAATACCACAGCGAATACGCTTCGCATGGCAATAAAATGCTGGCCATTACACAGGTAATCCGTAAAGTGGGCGTAGCTACCTTTCTTACCAACCTCACCACAGCCATCGGGTTTCTGGTTCTCCTTACGGCTGACATAACCATTTTGCGCGAGTTTGGTATTGTAGCAGGTATTAATGTAATGGCTACGTTTGTGGTAAGCCTTATCTTAATACCGGGTGTATTCTCCTGGATGCCGCCACCCTCACCCAAACATCTTCGTCATCTCGACTTTAAACTTATCGATAATCTGCTGGTCGGGATTGATTTAACCGTACATCGTCATCGGTCTTTGATATACGCGGTAACCATCATTATGATTGGTTTCGCGGTTATCGGTATGTACCGGATTCACACCGTTTCTTTTATGGTGGATGATTTACCAGAGAACAGTGTAGAAAAACAAGACCTCAAATTTTTTGAAGAACACTTCAGCGGAGTAATGCCATTGGAGATGGTGGTGAACACCGGAAAACGAAGGGGTGTGATTGATGTGAAAAACCTGCAAAAGCTGGATGAGTTTGAACAGTTTCTGGATTCCATCAAATACATTTCACGACCTGTTTCCATTGTAAGCTTTGTTAAAGCAGCCAAGCAGGCTTTTTACAATAATAATCCTGCGCGCTATTCCCTGCCCGACAATCGCGAACGAAACTTCATCCTTCCTTATCTGAAAGGACAATCTGACGCCTCAGGGCTTTTTAATGCTTTTGTTGATTCTACGCTGCAAACCATGCGCATCTCCCTCCAGGTGGCCGATATTGGTTCAGATAAAATGGACTCATTGATCAACCAGGTGATTCAACCAAAAATTGATACGCTATTCAGCGGAACAGATATTTCCGTAAGGATCACCGGAACCACCCCTCTCTTCATTAAAGGAAATTCGTTTCTGATATCAAACCTGAAAGGAAGTTTACTGCTTGCCTTCGCCCTTATTGCGCTGACGATGGGATTTTTATTTGCCAACTTGCGCATGATCGTTATTGCCCTTATTCCCAATGTTATTCCCATGATGATCACCGCATCGTTGATGGGGTATTTTGGTGTTCCCCTAAAACCAAGTACGGTGCTGATCTTCAGTATTGCCTTTGGTATTTCGGTTGATTACTCCATTCACTTTCTGGCAAAATACCGGCAGGAGTTGCACGCCAAAAATTTCTTCATACCTGTTGCGGTGAGTTCAACAATATTGGAGGTTGGAAAAAGTATGGTATACACCTCTATTGTGTTACTGGCAGGCTTTATCATTTTTGCCTTCTCCTCATTTGGCGGAACCATAGCCTTGGGTGTACTAACCTCCATTACCCTGTTCATCTCCATGTTCACCAACCTGATTTTGTTGCCTTCGCTGATCATGACGTTTGATCGCACCAAGCGGCAGAAAGAAGGACACATGCTTATTGAAGAGGTTGACCCGGGCTTCTATTCCGAAACGGAAGACGAGGAAATTGATCTGAACAAAATCAAGATCAGCAACCGGCACCCTGCTGCGGAATAGCCTTAAAATATTCGAAATTCCGGCTTTAGCAGGGCAGGTGTAATTCACAATTCGTACCTATCTTTACGCCCTTATTTTATTGAAAATCAACGACTACAGGCTTTTTTGAGTGATGAGCGAAAAGTATAAAGAACCAACTGCACTAAACTACGCCCAGGTGGCATCCGAAATTCTCGATTTCTGGAAAAAGGAAAAGATCTTTGAGAAGTCGGTTTCAAACCGGGAGGGCGCACCCACCTTCACCTTCTATGAAGGCCCGCCTTCGGCTAACGGAACACCGGGCATTCATCACGTAATGGCCCGCACTGTAAAAGACATATTCTGCCGGTTTAAAACACTGCAGGGCTACCAGGTAAAACGCAAAGGCGGATGGGATACCCACGGGCTGCCTGTTGAATTGCAGGTTGAGAAACAGCTTGGCATTACTAAAGACGATATTGGTAAGAAAATCTCTATTGAGGAGTACAACCAGAAGTGCCGCGAAACGGTAATGATGTACAAAGACCAGTGGGATGACCTGACGATGAAAATGGGTTACTGGGTCGATCTGGAAGATCCGTACATCACGTACGATTCAAAATACATTGAAACCCTGTGGTGGATATTAAAACAATTCTACGATAAGGGATTACTGTATAAAGGCTACACCATTCAACCCTATTCACCGGCTGCAGGTACAGGTTTAAGTTCACACGAATTGAATTTACCGGGTTGTTACAAAGATGTGAAGGACACCTCCATCGTGGCACAGTTTAAGGTAATCAGAAATGCGCAGTCTGAATTTTTATACAAAAAGACAGACCAGAATCTTTTTATACTGGCCTGGACCACCACTCCCTGGACCTTACCCTCCAACACCGCGCTGGCTGTAGGTGAAAAAATTACGTACGTTCAAATCAACACCTTCAACCCGTACACCTTTAAACCTGTAAGAGTTGTGCTGGCGAAGGATCTTGTTGGAAAATATTTTTCTGAAAAAAATAAAGACCTTAAGCTGACAGATTACAAGCCTGGTGACAAAGCTATTCCGTTTGAAGTTGTTCAGGAATTTCCGGGCAAACAACTGGTGGGCATCCGCTATGAACAACTTATGCCCTACATCCAGCCGCTGTACGATGCTGACAAGGCGTTTCAGGTAGTGGCTGGTGATTTTGTGACTACCGAAGATGGCACCGGTGTGGTACACACCTCACCTACGTTTGGTGCCGATGACTTCCGCGTTGCGAAACAACACGGCATACCACCTTTAACCGTTAAGGATGAAGCCGACAATGAATTGCCTACCGTTGATCGCAAAGGAAAATTTGTAAAAGAAATCGGTAACAAACTAAAGGAAGGTGTTGAGCAGTATAAAATCAAAACCCATAAGCCCTTAACCGAGAACGATTTCTTCGTAAAAAATTATACTGACGAAGATGAGTCACACCCGGATTACAAATCAACTGATGTCATCATCTCCATCATTTTAAAAGAAGAGAATAAGGCTTTTAAAGTGGAGAAGTATGAACACACCTATCCGCATTGCTGGCGTACAGATAAACCTATACTGTATTACCCGCTCGACTCGTGGTTCATAAAAACCACTGCGCTAAAAGACCGGATGGTGGAGCTCAACAAAACCATCAACTGGAAACCCGAATCAACCGGAACAGGACGCTTTGGCAATTGGCTGGAAAACCTGGTAGATTGGAATTTATCGCGTTCCCGGTACTGGGGAACACCGTTGCCGATTTGGCGTACAAAAGACGGTAAGGAAGAAATTTGTATTGGTTCAGTTGATCACCTCAAGAACGAAGTTGATAAAGCGGAGACGGCAGGCATTCAAAATTCAAAATTCAAAATTCAAAATTCTGACTTTGATCTCCACCGTCCTTATGTCGATGAAATTATTTTAGTAAGTGATTCCGGTCAGCCGATGTACCGCGAACCGGATTTGATTGACGTATGGTTCGACAGTGGCGCCATGCCGTATGCCCAGTGGCATTATCCGTTTGAGAACAAGGAAATATTTGCACAAAATTATCCGGCCGATTTTATTGCTGAAGGCGTTGACCAAACCCGTGGTTGGTTCTTTACCCTGCACGCCATTGCGGTTATGCTGTTCGACAAGGTTGCCTTTAAAAACGTAATCTCGAACGGTTTGGTGCTCGATAAATCGGGCAACAAAATGTCGAAGAGCAAGGGTAACGTAGTAAACCCGTTTGAAACGCTTTCGAAATATGGGCCTGATGTAGTACGGTGGTATATGATTGAAAATGCACCACCCTGGGACAATCTGAAATTCGACTTTGACGGCATTGCCGAAACACAGCGCAGGTTTTTCGGAACCCTCATCAACACCTATTCCTTTTTTGCCATGTATGCCAACATTGATGGCTGGGTGAAGGATGAAATGAACAATGTTCCTTTCGAAAAACTGGCGCCACTCGATCAATGGATATTAACCAAAGAGCATAACCTGATTGAAGAGGTAACGACAGCCTACAACGATTATGAACCTACCAAGGCCGCCCGCGCCATTCAGGATTTTGTAAACGATCATCTATCAAATTGGTATGTGCGACTGAACCGGAAACGTTTCTGGCAACCTTCGGCAACGGATAAGGCAACGAAAGCCGATGCCAACGCGCATTTGTCTGAGGATAAGCGCGCTGCATACGAAACGCTGTATGAATGTCTGATGATTACCGCGCAACTGATGTCTCCTATTGCACCTTTTTTTAGCGAGTGGCTTTACAAGCGGCTTACCGATAACATTCGCGATCGGGCAATACAGTTTAATACACCGCTCAAAGCCGAGTCTGTTCACCATACTTCACTGATAAAACCTGATCCGAAAAGGAAAAACGATGAGTTGGAAAAATCAATGGATTATGCACAGCAAATCTGTTCGCTGATTCACTCCATCCGGAAAAACAGTAAGATAAAAGTGCGCACTCCGTTGCAAAAAGTTTTACTTCCGGTACTGGATGAAAAGTTTGCCCAGCGTGTAAAAACGGTAGAAGCCATCATTAAATCGGAGGTAAACGTGAAGGAAGTTCAATACATTGATGATACCTCCGGACTACTGGTAAAAAAAGTAAAACCAAATTTTGCTAAACTGGGCAAGCAATACGGCCCTAAAATGAAAGAAGTTTCTGCCGTAATAAATTCCTTTACCAAAGAGGAGATCAGCACCATTGAAAAAACAGGCGGGTTGAATAAAGGCGGGTTTGATTTGGTGCTTGATGATGTACTGATCAGCTCAGAGGACATTCCGGGATGGGCAGTGGCCAGTGCCAACGGCATTACAGTTGCCCTGGATGTAACCCTAACCGATGACCTGAAGCGCGAAGGCATAGCCCGCGATTTTGTAAACCGCATTCAAAACCTGCGTAAAGACATGGGCCTTGAGGTATTGGATAAAATTTCTATTGAAGTGGAACGAAATGGCGAGGTTATGACCTCAGCCATTTCAGAATTTAAGCAATATATTAGCACCGAAACACAAGCGGTAAGTCTTGAGATTAAAGACAACGTAGCCAACGCAGCGGAAGTCGATATGGATGAAAGTATACTGAAGGTGTTGATCCGGGTTATAAAATAAAAGTTAAGTACATGGATTCCTTGCGTTACTTCCTTCTTGCCTTCATGATTGTGGTTATTGACCAAACCTCAAAAATGCTTGTGTTCAACAACATGTACCTGCATGAAGAGATCAATGTGATCGGTGAATGGTTCCGCATTCATTACCTGCTTAACCCCGGTATGGCCTTTGGCATTAAATGGGAAAATGAATTTGGCAAGTTGGCCTTAACCATCTTTCGCATTGGCGCCATGTTTGGTATTTCGTGGTACTTATGGAAGATGACGGAGCGCAATATGCACAGCGGGTTTTTGTGGTGTATGGGGTTAATACTGGGCGGTGCCGTAGGAAACGTGATCGACAGTACCTTCTATGGCGTGTTGCTAAACAACGCCCCGGCCGATGCACCCACACCCTGGTTTCACGGGCAGGTGATTGACATGCTCTACTTCCCCATTTTTGATTTCGTTTGGCCGGAGTGGGTTCCCTTTGTGGGCGGAAAGTATTTCGAATTCTTCAGTCCCGTGTTTAACATAGCCGACTCTTCTATTTTTTTAGGCGTGGTTACGATACTGATTATGCAGAAGCGATTTTTTAAAGAAAAACCTCACGAACAATCAATTGAGAGTATTACAATTGACCAGCCTGTTGAGAAAGCATCAGAAGAAAGTTCTTCTATTTGATCAACTGATTATATTTACATCATTATTTATTTCCAATCTGCTTGCAGGGCCCGAAGAAATTCGGGCCTTAATTTTTTTACTCATACCGCAATGACTTGGCTGGATTGATTCGGGCTGTTCGAAGCGCCTGAAACACCACACACAACAAGGCAACCACCAGCGCAGCAGCACCGGCACCAATAAACACCCAAATGCTTAACGAAATGCGGAAGGCGAAGCCCTGCAGCCACTGCGAGGTGAAATACCAGGCAGGAAAAACGGAAAGAACCAACGCTATCACAACAAGCTTGGTAAATTCTTTCGACAGCAGGTTTACCAGGCTTACTTCCGATGCACCTAATACTTTGCGAATGCCCAATTCTTTGGTGCGCTTTTCTGCGGTGAAGGCTGCCAACCCAATCAACCCCAGCGAGGCAATGAAAATGGCCAGCACGGTAAACGTAGTGAACAAATTACCCAAACGCTGCTCGCTTCTAAATAGGGCATCAAAATCCTGATCGAGGAAAGAATATTCAAATGGCTGATTGCCGGCATACTGCTTCCATAAACTTTCTATTGTCGAAACCGTTTCGCGCGGATTGTTTGAAAACCGAATAGCAAGGTAATTTGCTGCGCCCGTATTTAAGAACATGGCCGTTGGCCGTACGTTATTACGTAGCGACTCAAAATGAAAATCCTTAACTACACCGATAATTTTATAGGGTACACGACCACCGCGGTTAAATCCAAACAATTCCTTTCCAACAGCTTCCTTCCAACCTAACTCATTCATTAATGCTTCATTAATAACAATAGCTGAGGAATCGGCTGGAAAATCACGCGAGAAATACCGGCCTTCGCGTAGCGAATAACCCATGGTTTCCAGTTGATCATAATCCGCGAAATAGCGAACAACAAGGTGATCTTCCTCTGAGCCTTCAATGCGGAAGGGGCTTGCTCCTTCCGTGTTTAATGCCGGAATGGAGTTGGAGTAGCTGGCCGCCACAATACCGCTTTGTGTAAGCATGGCTTGTTTGAGCGGCTCGGCACCTGAACGAAGGTGTTGCGTGTTGGATAAAACCAAAACATTATTGCGGTTAAGGCCCAGGTTTTTATTCTGAACATATCGCATCTGCTGAAAAATAACTGCCGTGGCAATGATCAGGAAAATAGAAACTGCAAACTGAAACACTACCAGCCCGCTTCGCACAGCACCGCCTTTCATTCCTTCACGCACTTTACCTTTCAAAACTTCAGTAACCCTGAATGAGGTAAGGTAAAAAGCCGGATAACTACCCGCCATCAGGCCAACCAATACAACAATTCCAAGTAAAAGGATCAACAACTTGCTGCTCAGTAAACTTTCAAAAACCAATTCTTTACCGGCCAATGTGTTGAAAAAGGGAAGCATGGTATAAACAATGCCCAAGGCAAGTACAGCGGCTAAAAAGCTAAACACAAACGACTCGGCAAGAAACTGCGTAACCAGGTGACTGCTTAGCGATCCTAATGTTTTTCGTAAGCCTACTTCCTTCGCACGGCCGGCCGAACGTGCCGTAGCCAGGTTCATAAAGTTTATACAGGCTATAATGAGAATGAAGGCTGCAATAACAGAAAAAAGATAAACGTATTGAATGTCGCCTTGCGGTTCAATTTCTGCCTGGTAGTTGGAGTGAAGGTGGATATCCGTTAACGGAATTAACGTGTACCCGAACCGACTACCCTGTTGTTTAAACTGGTCGAGTGACATACCCATAAAACGCTCTACTTCCGGCCCGATATATTTAATGGTCAGATCATCAATCTTCGATTTTACAGTTTGCTGTGATGAACCTTTATGGATTTTAAGATAAGTAGCGAGGTAGTTGTTCATCCAGATCGGATCACGGAATGATGGAGAAGATTCACCCGTAAGGATTACATCAAACTTAAAATGAACATTACCCGGAAGGTCTTTCGCAACACCACTTACTACATAAGTGGTTGTGTCATTTCCAACGGTCAGTAATTTGCCTAACGCATTTTCCGATCCAAAAATTTTACGCGCAACACTTTCCGTCAGCACAAGTGTATTCGGTTCTTTCAAAGCATTTTTAGAATTTCCCTCCACCAACGGAAAGTTGAAAAATGAAAAGAAATTTGAGTCGGCTGAAAAAACACGCTCCTGGGTAAAGGCTTTGTCTTCGTATTTCATCACCACACTTCCATTTTGTTGCACCCGAACAACGCTTTCTACTTCGGGCACTTCCTGAATCAGTGCAGCCGCCATGGGTGGGCATGAAACCGCTACGGCAATTTCCTGGGCGGCCAGTTTGGCATCCAGGTTTACACGGTACATGCGGTCAGCATCCGGATGCATCCGATCGTAACTGATTTCATCTTTTACATACATGGTAATAAACAGACAGGAGGCTATACCCACCGTGAGGCCCATCACATTTAAAAACGCATAAAATTTTTGCCTGCTGATGTTGCGGAACGCAACCAAAAGGTAATTTTTTAGCATACGGTTGGGGTTTTATCCTGGGGTTATAGCCTCATGAAACGAGGCAACCCTGATAAGGTTTCACCACCCAACTAATTGCGTTGTCTTACTCCTGGCCTTTTGCCTTCATCAATTTAAATTCCCGGAACCTGCGCACCATCGCAATGCTAAAACCTGCCATGAGTACAAGGGTTCCAATCCATAAAATATTTACGAAGGGCTTTTCAAGAGCTTTGATAACCACCCAGTCCTTCTGGCGTGAATAAATATTTAGGGTAAGCTCATCGGTTTGCGGATGCACATTCATCAGGGAAATTTTTAAACCCAACTCAGGAATAACACCCGGAATAATTCCTCCACGTGATTGCGTTCCGATAATCAGTATCGGCTCCGTTACATACTCCTGTTTTTCACCGCGTACCAGAATTTCTGCTTTAATGGCAACAAAAGATGAATCAATTTTTTGCCCGGCCAGTTCATAAATGCGTGTGAGGCTCTCCACGGTTGCCACATAGTCATTGGCAAAAAACTGAGCGGTGCGTTTCAATGTCATTTCTTCGGGCTCACTCCAATCTTCCTTGGCTTCTTCCGTCATGGGTGCTGAAATGTGGGTATACAAATCGAGTGTTGCTTTTCGGTTGATATCCGGTGAGGCCATATTACCGAATCGGGGGTTAACCTGTAGTCGTGGGTATTGAACAAAAACAACTTTACCATTTTTTCGAAATTCAATCTCATAGAAGGTGTTCTCCGGATTTATCTCAAAACGCTCACCGGCTTTGTACAACTGTCGGTTTTTAAATGTGATGTCCCGTTTCGCAACAACTGTATACGGATCATCGGTATACTCCACATCCGATTTTTTTACAAATCCACTTTTGTAACGTGGTTCAATACGCTCACCAATATATTCAATCTGATATCCGGCCATGTCGCGTGGTTCATGAACAAAGAGTAAAAGATTTTCACGATTAAACTCCTCACTTAATTGACGTGAAATCAACATGCCTGTATTGTTCAGCGAAACCACCTTGGAATACCCGGAAGAGAACAAGATGCCAACCAGCATAAGGCCCACACCAATGTGGGCCACAGATCCACCTGAAAGGGCAGGACTTGATTTTATTATCGAATAAAGAATTTTTCCGTTGGAGATAACGGTAAACAATCCGGCAAAAAGTAAAAGCACATACCCGAAATTGTAAACACGGGCAATGTTAATGATGATTACTGCACCCAGCATGGCCAATACAAATGGGCCAAAGAGTTGATTAACTAACTCTTTGCGGTCAATTTTCTTCCACCAGAAAAACTGTCCAATCGCTGAAAGTAAACCAATGGCAATAGCAAACCAGATCTGAAACTTCGAAAAGTATTCTACCTGATCACCCGGAAGGGCGATATTGGAGATACCCCCAAACGATTCAACCAGCTGATTCCACGCAGGAAACGAGGTGGGCACCAATACCTGAAAGCCCATTAAACACAAAACAGTTGCCCCAATGAAAATCCAGAACTCACGTGAATAGGTTGAGATTTCAGTTTTGGATGTTGGGATTTCTCTCCACCGGATAATCGCCAAGGCTATTGCCGCCACCAAAAAGAACAACAAATACAACAGCAACTGACCTGACAGACCAAGATCCGTAAAGGAGTGAACAGACGCATCGCCTAATACTCCGCTTCGGGTTAAAAAGGTTGAATAGAGAATAAGAATGAAAACAGAAATCACCAGGATAATGGAGGCCTTCAAAGCGGTTTCACTGTTCTTATAGGTGATCATGGTGTGAATAGAAGCAATGAGGATAAGCCAAGGAACGTAAACAGCATTCTCTACCGGATCCCAGTTCCAGTAACCACCAAAATTCAACGTTTCGTACGCCCAATAACCACCCATTAAAATTCCAAGCCCCAGTATTGCACCGGCAAACAACGACCACGGTAGGGCCGGACGAACCCATTCGCGGTAACGCTTTAACCACAAGCCAGCCATGCAAAATGAAAACGGAACCAGCGTGGCCGCAAAACCCAGGAACAACGTAGGCGGATGAATAACCATCCAGTAGTTTTGTAACAGCGGATTTAACCCTGCGCCATCTTGCGGAATAAAATCAGGCTGAACCGTGAAGATGGGATCGGGCATGGCATCGCGCAGCAGAATGAAAGGTGAACTCCCTATTTTTAATTCAAGCCCGGGGAGTACTACACCTAAAATCATTGACGTAAGAAATGCCTGAACCACGGAGAACACCGTCATGACTGGCCCTTCCCAGAATTTATTCGTGAGAATGATTACAATGCCGAGCACCGCATGCCAGAACATCCACAACAAAAAGCTTCCCTCCTGTCCGTTCCAGAATGTAGAGATCAGGTAATGTGCCGGGAGTTTTTTATCGGAGTGACTATAGGCGTAATGATACTCGAAATAATGGTTTTTGATGATGATGAACAACGTAACTACAATACCCAGCACAGCCAGTGCGTGTACATAAAAACTTATCCGGCCGTTAAGCAACCATCCGTTCTTCTTGTCAATATCCTGCGTTACCGTTGCTTTAAAGTAGGAGAAGAAAGCCACAAGGGCTGCAACAAAAGAGGTGATAACAAAAAAATGTCCGAGGTTACCGATGAAGTAGTGAATCATTCAGGATTTACGATTTATGATTTGCGATTCCAGCCATCAGACCTTCGAGGTTTAAAGGCTAATTGAAAAAACCCTCGAATGTCTGTTGGTTAAAAAAATTAAACACCCGCGTTAAGGGTTTGTTCCTGGTATTTAGAAGGGCACTTTAACAGGATTTTTTCTGCGTAGAAATCTTCGCCTTTGTAGCCACCAATTACAACAACTTTTTCAGAGCGTATAAAATCCTGTGGCATGGGCTGATTGTAATACACCTTTTGCTCTTTACCGCCTTCATCCACCATTACAAACGAAAAGGAAACTTTGTCCGCTCCCGCTTCAATACCAATCACTTTACCGGAAGCATCTTTTTTTAAATCGCCTACCACATGAATGCTTTTTGACTTTCCGGATGAAGCCATCTGATACGCTTCGGTAAACGTTACATAGGTACTCGCATCGTTGGTTGATGACACAATGATGGCTACTGCAACCGCTATAATAACTATGATAAAGATGTGTGATTTTTTCATGCCTCGCCCCTGCTTTAAACCGCCTCAAAATTACTCCAAAAACAATGCAAAACCAGTGACTTAATCACCCGGAGTATACCTGAACTGACTTATTTCAGCCGATTTTCGAGGTTTTTTACCTTTCTGTCAAGCATAAAGAGGTAAACCATCAGGCCGGCCAAAACAATCAAAACGATGGCCACAATTACATAGATTTTACCTTCCGAACGCATCGTATCGGCCATCTCAACTTCGGATTGGGCCAATCCAACGTTCGTAACGAGCAGCAGAACTAATCCTGTAATTCTAATGATGATATCTTTCATTCGTTGTCGATAATTTTTTCTTCCAATTTTTTTATGCGTACACGCAACGACACAATCCATAATCCAATCAAAAACCAGGCGATAACGGCAGGATAAAATACCAATCGCATACGGCTATCAAGATCATATGCATTAAAGCCCGGATTACCCCCGCTACCCGGATGCATGCTGCTGGTGAGGCGGGGAATGATAAAGATAAGGGGTATCATGGCGGCAAATGCAAAAATGTTATAAACACCACTTAACCTTGCGCGTTGCTCTTCATTATCCAATGAACCCCGTAAAACAAAATACGCCAGGTAAACCAACAGGGCTATTGCAGCACCGTTTTGTTTTGGATCACCATGCCAGGGTGAGCCCCACGTATAGTTTGCCCAAAGCATGCCGGTAATCATTCCTAAAATTCCAAAGGCGGTGCCCACATGAGCATACGCTACCGACTTAACATCAAATTCGTGTGATGGATTTTTTAAATACCGGATAGCATAGTAAACCGACATCAGGTACAGGAGCACCATGCCAAACCACATGGGTACATGAAAGTAAAGCGCGCGAACTGTTTCGTTAAGGATATTCAGCCGGGGTACATCCATCAGCAAACCTGCCGTATGAACATAAACAAGAAGGAGTACAGCACTTATTTTTAACCAGCCTTTCATTCAATTCTTAAGTAAGCAATTCATTAATTAGCCGAAAATGTGCAGAATCAGCGAATTGAAAATTAATTCTTAACTGCGCCAAATATACGGGAACAGGATATACCCCAATGCACCGGCAATACAATTTATGGCCAGCAGGTTGAGCAGTTCATCTGTACTGGCCGCGCGATCCAGTCCATCCAATGCATTTTTTGTAGCCCGCACAGCCATGAGTAAAATAGAAATTACCACCGGAAAACTCAGCACGGCCATAAGCACATTACTGTTATTGGCTTTTGATGCGATACCCGAGATTAAACTCAGTGATGTTGAAAACCCTATGGAGGCAAGCAACAAAACTGATAAAAAAATCAAATGATCCTGAACGGGGTTAAAAATAAAAATTGAAAAGAGGATATACCCCGCTATCGATATAAGCCAACACAATAAAATATTGTAAATAATTTTAGAGATAATAATCTGCTGCGGACTGGCCACGGTGTACAGGTAAATAAATACACCCTTTTTTTCCCCGATAAAACTCTTGGCCACACTGTTTACCACCGAAAACAATATGGTAAGCCAAAACAAAGCCGACCAGGTGTAAGGGCTAATGACATTCTCTTTCAGGTTAAAGGTGAGGTAACAAATAAAAATGAGGCTAAACAGGTAGAGCCCCAAACCGGCAATTACCGACTTGCGCCTGAGCTCGAGAATAAACTCCTTTCGGAGAAGCTGAAGAATAATTCTTGTATCCAATAACGCTGTTTATGGAGATTGCGCAAGTTTATTGAAAATCAGCCCAAAATAACGGTCTCAGCCCATAAATTGTTAGTTTTGCACTCCTTTTTAGTACGCGGAATGAGCAACAAAAAAACAGTTTTAGTAACCGGGGCAGCAGGCTTCATCGGGTTTCACCTGAGCAAGCGTTTGTGCGCAGAGGGGTATCAGGTTACGGGAACCGACAACCTGAATGATTACTATGATGTGCGCCTGAAATATTCACGGTTGGATATCCTGAAAAAAACAACCGGGTTTACTTTTATCGAAGCTGAACTAACGGATAAAAAAGCTATTGACCAGATTTTCACATCAGGTAAGTTTAATTACGTAATAAACCTGGCAGCGCAAGCAGGCGTCCGTTACTCGCTTACCAACCCGTACGCCTATCTGGAAAGCAACATGCACGGTTTCTTAAACATTCTGGAGGCTTGCCGGCACAACAACGTTGAACACCTGGTGTACGCATCATCCAGCTCGGTGTATGGTGCCAATAAAAAAATGCCTTTCTCGGTACACCATAACGTAGATCATCCGCTATCGCTCTATGCCGCTTCAAAAAAATCGAATGAGTTAATGGCGCATACCTATTCATCGCTCTATGATTTGCCTACAACCGGATTACGCTTTTTTACAGTGTACGGCCCCTATGGCCGGCCTGACATGGCGTTGTTCATTTTTACAAAAGCCATCGTAGAAGGGAAACCCATTGATGTTTACAATCATGGAAAAATGAAACGTGATTTCACCTTCATTGATGACATCGTAGAGGGTATAACACGTCTTGTTCCACTAGTGCCAAAACCCAATGCACAATGGGATGGTAACCAGCCTGATCCGGCCAGTAGCTTTGCACCGTACAAAATTTATAACATCGGTAATAACAAACCGGTTGAACTGCTCCGGTTTATTGAAGTGATCGAAGAAAAGCTTGGAAAGAAAGCGATAAAGAATTTTATGCCGTTACAGGATGGCGATGTTCCGGAAACTTATGCCGATGTGGATGACTTGATGCGTGATGCCGGCTTTAAGCCGGAAACTTCAATTGAAGAAGGCATTGACAAATTCATCGACTGGTACATTGACTATTACAATATCAAGAAATAAAAGAATCATGGATAGAATAGGAATTATCGGACTGGGGTATGTTGGGCTTCCGCTGGCCGTAGAGTTTGGAAAGGTGATGGAAGTTATTGGCTTTGACATCAATAAAGAGCGCATTGAGGAGCTAAGGAAAGGTCATGACCGTACACGCGAAGTGGAAGATCATGAACTGAAGAGCGCAACAAAACTCACGTATTCGCATGATCTTACTGATCTGAAGTCAGTGAACTACTTTATTGTTACTGTACCCACCCCAGTAGATGAATATCGCAAGCCCGATCTTCGGCCGCTGCAAAGCGCCAGCAAAACGGTTGGTGCCGTTATCAAAAAGGGTGACATCGTGATTTATGAATCAACGGTTTATCCTGGTTGTACAGAGGAAGATTGTATTCCCATTATTGAGCAGGTTAGCGGATTGAAATACAACGTTGACTTTTTTGGTGGCTACTCCCCCGAGCGGATTAATCCGGGCGACAAACTGCACCGGGTTACCACCATAAAGAAAGTTACCAGCGGAAGCACTCCGGAAATTGCGGAGAAGGTTGATCAACTTTACCGGAAAATTATCACTGCAGGAACACACAAAGCTTCTTCTATTCGGGTTGCAGAGGCAGCAAAGGTTATTGAAAATGCCCAGCGTGATATCAACATTGCATTCGTGAACGAGCTCGCGCTGATCTTTGATAAGATGGGGATTGATACGCATGAAGTACTGGAAGCCGCTGGCACGAAGTGGAATTTTCTGCCCTTCAAACCCGGACTGGTTGGCGGGCATTGCATCGGTGTTGATCCATACTACCTCACTTATAAAGCCGAAAGTCTGGGGTATCATCCCGAAGTGATACTGGCCGGGAGAAGAATCAATGACAATATGGGCGCGCATATTGCCGGCAATGTGATCAAACTCATGGCTAAAAATCAACTGCCGGTTTATGGCAGTGAAATACTGGTACTGGGTATCGCGTTCAAAGAAAATTGCCCGGACATCCGCAACAGCAAAGTGGTAGATGTGATTAAAGAATTGAAAAGTTACGGGACGAACGTTGACATTTTTGATCCCTGGGCTGACGCAGAAGAAGTGCAGCATGAATATGGCTTACAATTAGTGGATAAGCTCTCCAAAAAATATCATGCGATTGTGCTGGCCGTTGGGCATGAAGAATTTAAATCGTTGGATTGGAATGTGGTGAAGCAGAAAACCACCGTTGTCTATGACGTGAAGGGATTTCTTAACCGCAATTTTGCAACAGCACGCTTATAACAATGGGCAACTCACCGAAAATACTGGTAACAGGGGGAGCAGGGTACATTGGTGCGCACACCGTAGTTGAGTTAATGGCGGCAGGCTACGATCCTGTAATCGTGGATAATCTTTCGGCCAGCGATAAAACCCTTTTAGCTGGTATACACCAGATTACCGGTAAGGTTCCAAACTTTCACCAGGGTGATTGCCGTGATAAGGCCTTCTTGAATTTTGTATTTAAAACACAAGGACCGTTCAGCTGTGTCATGCACTTTGCTGCTTTCAAGTCTGTAGGTGAATCGGTGCAGAAACCATTGCTATACCACCAAAACAATGTGGGCTCTCTGCTCACCTTACTGGAAGTTATGGAGGAGCATGGTGTTAAAGATTTTATCTTTTCGTCTTCCTGTACGGTTTACGGTCAGCCCGATAATATTCCGGTAGATGAACGTGCGCCTTTCAAGCGGGCCGAATCGCCTTACGGTGCTACCAAGCAACTCTGTGAGCGCATATTAGAAGATGTACATACTACAGGTTTCAGGGTAATTTCACTTCGGTATTTTAATCCGATAGGTGCACACCCCAGTGCATTCATGGGTGAACTCCCGATTGGCGTGCCCAACAACCTGGTGCCGTTTATTACGCAAACAGCCGCAGGCCTTCGAAAAAAACTCACCGTTTTCGGCAACGACTACAATACGCCCGATGGTTCATGCATCCGTGATTTTATTCACGTTGTTGATCTTGCTGATGTTCATGTGAAGGCGTTGGTTTACTTGGCTAAAGATTCACGCAAAAACGTTTATGATGCTTTCAATGTGGGCACAGGCAAAGGCGCATCGGTTCTTGAGTTAGTGAATACCTTCATCCGTACAACAGGCGCTGCCCTTCCATTTGTTATTGGTCCGCGCAGGCCTGGCGATGTCGAGAAAGTATATGCCGATCCGACTAAAGTCAATAGTGCACTAAAATGGTCAGCCAAATATTCCATGGAAGATGCCCTTAAACATGCGTGGGCCTGGGAGCAAAAGCTGCTGAAAAGCCACTAACTTTAGGTGTGCATATCCCCTTTACAAATTTACGCCTGCAGTACGAATCCATCCGATCGGAAATTGATGAAGCCATCCAATCGGTATTTCGTGATGCACAATTTATTGGTGGATCACCGGTAAAAAAGTTCGAGGAACAGTTCGCTAATTTATTTGACATGCCGCATTGCATCAGCACAGGCAATGGCACCGATTCGCTGTTCATCATCCTCAAGGCACTTTCAATTAAAACCGGTGACGAAGTGATAACACCGGCATTTGGCTGCATGCCCTCTGCCGAGGTAATTTCACTCACCGGTGCCCAACCTGTGTTCTGTGATGTTGACCCCAGTTTTTATACAATTGATCCAGAACAACTGCAAAAAAAAATCACGGGTAAAACAAAAGCAGTCATTGCCGTTCATTTATACGGACAGGCTGCATCACTAAGTGAACTAAAAAAAATATGCGATGAGCGAGATATTTTTCTGATCGAGGATTGTGCACAGGCACACCTTACCCGTGATGACAAAGGCAGACTTGCCGGTACGGTTGGGATTGCCGCTGCTTTTAGTTTTTACCCAACCAAAAATTTGGGTGCCTATGGTGATGCCGGTTGTATTCTTACGCATAACGATGTTCTTGCAGAAAAAATGCGAAGGCTTCGAAACCATGGCGCCTTGGTAAAAGATGACCATGAACTGGAAGGAATGAATAGTCGGATGGATACACTCCAGGCCGCAGCATTGAACGTAAAACTAAAATACCTCGCCAGTTGGAACGCCCGAAGAGCGGTACTGGCCCGACAGTATAAAGCCCACCTTTCAAACCTTTCGCAGATCAAACTTCCCCAGGTACGACCCGACTCCACCCACAGCTTTCATCTCTTCTGCATACAAGCAACACATCGCGATGCCTTAAAAAACTACCTGGCAGAACACGGTATAGAAACCCTGATTCATTATCCAAAAGGCTTGCCCTTCACACCCGCTTATACCTACTTACACCACACCGAAAATGAATTTCCAGTATCCGCACATTTACAAAACACGGTGCTTTCACTTCCGCTATACCCTGAGCTGAAGGAGGAAGAGGTAACCTACGTTGGTCAACTTATCCGCCAATATTTTTCATAGATGCGGCATGCCCGCCCCTTTTAATCCTTAATTTTACGCGCTACATCCAAACCTATGGCTACCCCCTTTGCGGCTGCGGTTACTTCCTTCGTGATCTGTTTTCTGATCATCCCGGTGATCATTAAATACTCGTTGGAAAAAAATCTGGTGGACATTCCGGGGCGCAGGAAAATCCACAAAAAGGTTACGCCCTCCATGGGTGGTATCGCCATTTTTATCGGGTTCTTTATCGGATCACTCATTTGGACCGACATCAGTCATTGGAAAGACATACGCATGATCCTGATTGCGTTGTTTATGGTGTTTTTTATTGGTGTGCGCGATGACCTGGTGCCGTTAAAACCTTACATGAAATTAATCGGGCAGCTGGTGGCGGCCACCATTCTTATCCTCCTTTTTGATCTCCGGCTTAAATCGATGTATGGCTTGTTTGGCATTTATGAGATACCGGTAGCATTGAGTTATGTGCTGACTGTATTTACCATTATCGTTATTACAAATTCCTTTAACCTGATCGATGGTCTGGATGGTCTGGCGGCAACCCTGGCCATTATTTCACTGCTTGCTTTCGGCATTTGGTTTATCCTTACAGGCGATGAGGTCTTTGCGGTACTTTGCTTAGGTATGGTTGGGGCGTTGACAGCCTTTTTAATGTTCAATTGGGAGCCTTCAAAAATTTTTATGGGCGATACCGGGGCACTGGTGGTGGGCATGATGCTCTCCATAACGGCCATACATTTTATTAACTACAACTATACCCTGTCTGCCGATAATTCGTTTCGATTTACTGGTTCGGTAACCCCCGCAATTTCGCTTATCATTATACCGTTGGTTGACACGATGCGGATATTCATTTTACGATTGGCCCGGAAGCAATCCCCCTTCACACCCGACAAAAGTCATATCCACCACAGCATTATGCGGTTGGGGTTTTCGCACAGCAAAACCACCCTGTTGCTGGGCAGCATCCAGATCTTGTATATCGTAATGGCCATCTGTATGCGATCTGTAAACGATAATTACCTGCTATTAACTGTTGTTTTGCTATCTGTAGCCTTAAGCGTGGTGTTGGATCAACTTATCCTTACCCGGTTGAACAAAGACGAACAAACGGTTTAACCTTAAAATCGTACTTTTGAAGGATTAATAATTATGGAAGATAGAATAAAAGCACTGGCCACAGAAGTTGAAGCGTTCACCGCTTCAGACAAACAAGGTGTTGAACAATACCGCTTGAAATATATCAGCAAGAAAGGCATTATCAGCGAACTGTTTGAGGAGATGAAAAGAATGCCACCAGAAGAAAAAAAGCAGGTGGGCAAAATTCTGAATGAACTGAAGCAAGCTGCTGAGCAAAAGCTTAAGGCATTAACCGAAATGCTGGAGAGCTCATCCTCTTCATCAGTAGATATTGATTTAACCTTGCCTCCGATTCCCAACAAAATCGGTAATCAGCATCCGCTTACACTCACCCGTAACCGGATTATTGAAATTTTTGAACGTCTTGGTTTTAACGTTGCTGATGGACCTGAAATAGAGGATGACTGGCACAATTTTTCAGCCCTGAATTTTCCGGAGAACCACCCGGCCCGCGAAATGCAGGATACCTTCTTCGTAGAGAAAAATCCGGATATGCTGTTGCGCACGCATACTTCCAATGTGCAGATCAGGCTGATGACAAAACAAAAGCCTCCACTACGTGCCATTATGCCGGGTCGTGTTTATCGTAATGAAGCCATCTCCGCACGGGCCCATTGTTTCTTTCATCAAGTGGAAGGCCTTTATGTCGATCGTAACGTAGGCTTTGCAGATTTAAAACAGACCTTGTATCATTTTGCAAAGGAGATGTACGGCAAGGATATTAAAATCCGTTTTCGCCCTTCGTTCTTTCCATTTACAGAGCCCAGCGCTGAAATTGATATCTCCTGTTTGATCTGTAAAGGTGATGGTTGTAATGTGTGTAAGCACACCGGCTGGGTTGAAATTGCCGGATCGGGCATGGTGCATCCTAACGTTCTGAAAAACTGTGGTATTGACCCGGAAGAGTTTACAGGCTTTGCATTCGGTATGGGAATAGAGCGTGTAACCATGCTTCGTTATCAGGTAAATGATTTACGCTTGTATTCTGAGAATGATATCCGTTTCCTGAAACAGTTTCACACAGTGATTTAACAATAACATGAGTATCGACAATATCAAAACAGTAGGTATTGCCGGGGCAGGCACCATGGGGCAAGGCATTGCTCAGGTGTGTGCTGTTGCAGGCTTTGATGTTCTGCTATTCGACATTCAACCCGATTTTATTTCAAAAGGCATTTCGCTAATAGAAAAGTCATTAACAACTGCGGTTGAAAAAGGAAAGATTCAGCCGGTAGAAAAGGAACATGCATTGGCCCGAATTAAGCCTGAGCCTGATCTTCAGCAGCTTAAGGCCGACTTAATCATTGAGGCTGCCATCGAAAACCTTGATGTAAAAAGGAAATTGTTTGCCACGCTCGAAGAAATAAATAACGCGCGGTGTATACTCACCACAAACACCTCTTCTATCCCAGTAACACAAATTGCTGCGGCTTTAAAACATCCGGAGCGGTTTGCCGGTCTGCATTTTTTTAATCCGGCACCCATTATGAAGCTGGTTGAAATCATTAGTGGAGCTGGTACCAGCATGGCCACTGTTGAAGTATTAAAACAATTTTCAGAAAAACTTGGCAAAACTGCCGTGCTGGCAAAAGATTCACCCGGTTTCATCGTTAACCGTGTGGCCAGGCATTACTATGTTGAAGCGTTGAAGCTATTGGAAGAAAATGTCTCTGATATAAATACGATAGACATCCTCATGAAATCGGCCGGGTTTAAAATGGGACCCTTTGAATTGATGGACCTGATCGGTGTAGACACCAATTTCTCGGTAACAACCTCTATGTACTATGCTTTTAATCAGGAACCCAAGTTCAGGCCGAGCCGGATACAACAACAAAAAGTAGATGCGGGGCATCATGGAAGAAAAAGCGGGAGGGGATTTTATGATTATCCAAAAAAATAACAAGCGTACCTGGTCTGTTGAAAACAGTTGGACTGGATTTGGTAAATACTTTCGTGTATCAAAATTCTTAACCATTTTCCTAACCGTTTTCTTTACCGCTTGCTCATCCGATTTATTTGATGACCCGATCCCCATCGTATTCTTTCAGCCTGTTGAAATCAATTTGGCTTTGCCTCAATACATTGATTTAAACACAAAAGGTTATGTTTATATCAATGCCGGTGTGCGGGGCATCATTCTTCATAAAAAAAATGCTACCACCTACCTGGCCTTTGAACGCAACTGCACTTACCAACCCAACCAGGCCTGTGCAACAGTAGATGTTCATACATCGAATTTATTTTTGCAGGATGTGTGCTGTGGTTCAACTTTTAATTGGGACGGCAACCCAACAGGAGGTATTGCGTGGCGCCCCTTGCGGCAGTACCAAACCATATTAAATGGGAACTTACTGACGATTACGGATGAAATTCTGAATTGATTAGTCCAGTAGTTTTTCAATCAATTCATCTATCGTTGTTCCTTCAGCTTCGATCTGGATGAAAACCCAGACAAACAGTCATTAAACTCAAAATTGATAGGAATTACTCTTATCAATTTACTCCTTTCGTCCAAATTATTAACATTTGCTGGCCATGGATTGCGATTAGAAGAGTTCAGCCTGATTTACAAAGGATATTTAACTACTTTAAGGTGCATATAAGAATGAAATCATTATCAATCATATTGATTTTTATAGCTCAAGCAAGCGTCTTCGCACAAAACCTTGTACGCAACCCAAGCTTTGAAGAGTATAAAGAATTGCCTTGCACCTTCATTGATTTTCAGTGGCCTGTTAAAGAAAAATTTAATTCCATTTTAACCTACTGGGAATTACCTACTACTGGCACATCTGATGTTTACAGTCTGCTTGTTCCAGACTTTTGCCCAACCTATCCAAATTCATCAACTGAGTTGGGCGCACCCACTCCAAAAGATGGAAATAATATGATTGGGATTTATATCGCCTTTAATAATAATGCACAAAGTCCTTTTCATTACAGGGAGTATGTTCAAGTAGAGCTTACAGAAAAACTTACAATTGGCAAAAGATATGTTGCAGGGTTCTATCAATGTAGAGCCAATTTAAGATTTGGATCCAACAACATCGGCATGCTCTTCACAACAGATAAAGTTGCGCTGGACACAAATGGATTATTGAATTTTATTCCGCAAATAAATAATAAAAAAATTGAAAACATAAGACTCGAATGGGTTCTATTTAATAGCAGCTTTGTTGCCACAGAAGAATCCCGGTTCCTTACTATAGGTAATTTTTATAAAGATGAGGAAACAGAATTTATTGACCCGCCAAGACCACAGGAAAGCCATTCTTATTACTTCATTGATAGTGTTTTTGTACAACCGTTTTATGATCCTTTTATACCCAACATAATAACTCCTAACGGAGATAAAAGAAATGACGTGTTCTTTATCAATGGCATTGAAGGGAGAGCTTGGGAATTAAAAATTTACAATCGCTGGGGGCAGCGAGTTTACTATTCAAAAACCTACCAAAACAATTGGAACGGAGATGGAAATTCACCTGGCGTGTACTACTATCACTTAAAGCAACACGAAATTGGCGTTGAATACAAAGGCACTTTATCTATAAATTAAGAATCAACTAAACAACCCCCAATGTTTATGAAAATACTCATTATTTCTTTTTTGTTTTGCTTAAGGCTGTACACGGCTCAGGCGCAAAACCTGGTTACCAATTTCGATTTTAGCACCAAGGAGCCCAACACTGGCTGCCCTGCGTCTACAGGCTTTTCCACGGACAACGGCCACCCGGCCGGCTGGTACACCGCGCCTTTCCATGGTTACTCTCCCGATTATTTTCATACCTGCGGCACAAATGGCTATGTGCCCGGGGCCAATGCCCGTGGATGCGAATACCCGCTTTCGGGCACGGCTTACGTGGGTGTTCTTGCTTATCTTAAGCCACCCGATGTTACATCTGGTTCTGAGTACTTCTACCAACAACTTAGCCAGCCCCTTACGCAGGGACAGCAATACTATATTGAGTTTTGGGTGAGCGCGGCCGATGATGCTTATTATAATGCTTTCGCGAAACACCTAGGAATGTATCTGACAACCAACTTGAACTCTTTAGGAGAAAGTGGTGGGCAAGGAAGCGTTAATCGCGGTCTGCACCATTTATTGCCACAAATACCCAACACTTTCCCGGCTCAAAACTTTTACACCAAGCTGAATGGCTGGCAGAAAATAAGTGGATATTTCACCCCGCCCTCTTCTGGTTTTCAATACATAGTTATCGGCAATTTCGACCCGGGCATAAACAACAGTACGCCTGCACCTACTTTGCAGTACCGCACGCAGCCCGGCCCTAATGATGATGTTGCTGCATTTTACTTCGTAGACGCTGTTACCATTATTCCGTCTAATCAAACACCACCAACAAGAGAGCCATACATAAGCGGGCCAAGCGATAATCTAATTTGTGGCAGCGGCTCAACCTATATATTAAATAATGCGCCCGTTGGCACCACAGTAACCTGGTCGGCCTCACCCGGGAGTTTATTTACAAATTCAACTGGGAACAGTTCTACTGCCAATCTTGTTCCCTCATCAGCTTCAGCTTCCGGATCAGCAACGTTAACTTTCAATTTAACCGGAGAATGCGGGTCACTACAATTAACTAAATCACTTTGGGTGGGCGAGCCGTCTATTACCTACAGTCCTCCAGGGCTAAATCCTTGCACAAATAGTCCTTACTATTATACCTATCCGATTGATGGAGCCAACTATTATTGGGAGATTGATAATGCTAATGTTTGGTTTACCGTACTCAATGGCTATCCTTCCTGTTCTGTCATTTCATTTCAACAAGAAATGTTTACGTTAACATTAACGGTATCTACAGGTTCATGTAACTATACGGTAAGTCTGCCTAACGAAATAAGCCCAGGGTTATATTGCCAGTGCTTTTATGATCCGTGGCAATGTGATGGGCAAGGTGGAGGAATGGGCTTTGCTGTATATCCAAATCCAACATCTGAAGGAGTCAACATTACTTATGAGGCATTCTTGAACGGTGAAGAAAAAAGTATTCCAAATGAACCAGTTCAGTTTGAACTGTTGAATACAAATTCAGAAAAGGTTTATACAGGCTACATGAAAGAAAAATCTGTTGTGATTCCGGTAAAAGGATTGCCTAAGGGGGTTTACTACCTTAATCTTTTTAATACCAAAGGAATAATACAGCGTAAGATTGTAATAAACAATTGATAGAAAAGGTTTCTCAGTTCTGTTTTACTTACTGATCTAAAATTCAAGCTTTGTTGCTGGCTAAAAAGGTTGGCAACAAAGCTTGGGTTAATAAATCATTCCATTAACTTCTCAATCAACCCATCGATGGTTATCCCTTCGGCCTCAGCCTTAAAATTGCGTACCATGCGGTGACGCAACACCGGCTTGGCAACAGCACGAACATCTTCAATGTCGGGTGAGTATTTTCCGTTGAGCAATGCGTTACACTTGGCACCGAGAATCAAGAATTGTGAGGCCCGGGGGCCTGCGCCCCATTCCAGGTATTCGTTGGCCATAGGTGATGCGCCTGCTGTATTTGGGCGGGTTTTATTGGCAAGACGTACCGCATATTCAATCACATTATCCGGCACGGGTACCCTGCGTACCAGGTGCTGGTACTCCTGTATATCTTCTGCGGAAAGTGTTTTGTGAACGGTAATCGGTTCATCTGAAGTGGTGTTCTTTACCACCTGAACCTCATCGGCAAACGAGGGGTAGGTTAACTGAATATCGAACATAAACCGGTCGAGTTGGGCTTCGGGTAAAGGATACGTTCCTTCCTGCTCAATCGGGTTTTGGGTAGCTAATACAAAAAATGGTTTGGGCAATTCATAACGCACACCGGCAATGGTTACCGCGTATTCCTGCATAGACTCAAGCAAGGCAGCCTGGGTTTTAGGCGGAGTGCGGTTTATCTCATCAGCCAAAACAATGTTGGCAAACACGGGGCCTTTGACAAACTTAAAGTTACGCTCCTTGTCCATTGTTTCGGCACCAATAATATCGGATGGCATCAAGTCGGGTGTAAACTGGATGCGTTTAAATTGAAGGTCGAGGGCAGTAGCAATGGTTTGTACCAACAATGTTTTAGCAAGACCCGGAACACCAATCAGTAACGAATGCCCCTGGCAAAAAATACCGGTAAGCACAAAGCGCACTACTTCATCCTGCCCGATAATAACTTTTGAAATCTCTTTGGCGAGGTTTTTATACGTTAGCGCCAACGAATCAGCAGCTTCAACATCCGATGCAAATCTTGTCATGAGTAAACACTATTTTAACAAACCTAACGTAAATGCGTTTATGATGGCTGGTTTTTTACACGAACGTCAATCATCCAGAATACCACAATAATCGTAGACCGGATCAATGCTGATAAAAACATCCTTACGGGCCTTATCAAACCACTTCTCAAGGGCACGGTTTTGCTTTTGATTGAGTGTTGCGTTTTGGATGCGCTGCCAGTCGTCTTTTAATGATGCCTGATGCGGAGGCACACGAGACTTGTAAAATAAAATCCGTACCGCCTCCTTACCGGTTTCGGTGCGATAAACCAAAGGTGATGAAATACCACCAACTTTCATGGAATCAATGGCAAAGAAAACAACCGGATCGAGTTCATCCACGGCAATGCGGGTACCGCCATCATCATCAATAAAGAAACCACCACTGCCTTTTGTTTCCACATCATCGGAATATTCTTTGGCTGCTTTTTGAAAAGTGATCTCTCCGTTTACAATCAGGGTACGCAAACTATCCAGGTATTTTCGGGCTTGTTCAAGATCATCGGGTGAGGGTGAAGGCGACATGAGAATATGCCGCGAGTGATATTCATTACCCCTGCGTTCAAGCAATTGAATAATGTGCAAACCAAACATGGTTTCGATGGGTGCGGAAATCTCCCCCGGTTTTAATTTAAAAGAAGCCGCTTCAAATTCGGGCACCATCATACCCCGGCCCACAAATCCCATATCACCACCGTTTACTGTTACCGAAGGATCAGCTGAATATTTTTTGGCTAGTGTTGCAAAATCCTCACCACTCAAAATGCGGTTTCGGATGTCCAACAACTCGCGCCTGGTTACTTCTTTTTGAGCTTCACTTACTTTTGCAATGCGTACAATCTGGGCAACCTCGGCCTCGGCCGAAAAGAAAGGTAGACTGTCCTTTGGTATTTTGTTAAAGAAACGTCTTACTTCAGCAGGCGTAACCGCAATATCCTTGGTAATATGGCGCTGCATTTCGTTCACCACCATTTGTTCACGAATCTGGTCGCGTAACTCCAGCCGAATTTGCTCCAACGTTTTGCCAAACTTATTCTCCAGGTCAACCGGTGAACCCCCATATTGCGCCAAAATCATTTCCATCCTGCGCGATGTGTTCGCATCTACCTCTGAGTCACCAACAACAACCGAGTCAATTTCAGCTTTGGCCATCATCAACTTGTTTCGCAACAGCATAGCCAAAAACTGGCAACGCGTTTCTGCTGATGGGCTACCGCCATTGGAAACATATTCCTGAAAAGCTTTGTCCAGTTCTGATTTCAGCACGATGTAATTATCAACTTTGCCGATAATCTTATCGACAATAAAACCCGTGGGTTCTTCCTGCGCCTGAACCTTAACTGTGCCTGATAGCACAATCAAAAAGGCGATAAACAGATAATACTTCTTCACAACTTTTCTACTTAAAAATTTCAAATTCCCTTTCACTGACAGCTGATTTATAAACTTCATCTTCCAGTTGTTTAGCCAATGCAACTTTTCGCTTATTCAAAATAATGGTACGGATATCATCGCGCACAAATTCAAGAGGTGAAATATTATCCGAAATCCGGTATTCCATCACCCGAAGAAAATAAAGATAGGTATCATCGGATGTCTCATAATACGGGTTGGCCTTTAGAAACTGAATTTTGTTCGGGATTTCGGCTAGCGGTGAATTTTTAACCAACTCATCAAAAACCATCCAGGTGGAGTCAACCAAATGATAGGCCGTGGAAAAACTAAGGCAATAGGACTTTAATTCGTCCTGGTCTTTCTCCTTTTTAGAGAAGATCAGTTCCTTAATCTTATTTGTACGCGGAGCAGACTTTGGCACCTTGATGAAGGTTGCTCTTACGATGTTTTGTTTCAGAATAAAATTGTCAAGGTTCTCTTTATAGTACTTTTCAATTTCTGAGGCCACAATGGCCGTATCCAGATTTTGCTTGATGTAAAACGCCTGGTACTCATAGGCAATCAAACTATACCGGTAATCCAAAATTTTGCGCTCTACTTCTGCTTCATTAATGTTGATTTTTCTGGCCGCTTCCTGTAACAACAGTTGCTTCCGTATCCAACTGTTTACATAGGTCTCCACCCGCACAATGCTGTCCTCTTTTGTGGTTCCTGGAAGTACAATACCGCCCAGTTCATCTTTGTACAAAAAGGCGCGGTTTACACGCGCCACCGGTGTGCGCTTGGTGTCAGCGGTTGGATTCTCCTGCTTCATCTGAATAAGTTCGCAGGAGGCCATTAGCATAAGCCATACAACCCAGGCGTTACGACCGAACCAATTGCTTAAAAACGTATTGCTTACCCTTCTCATTAATCTTTGCTGTGTACTTTTTCCGAAGCTGATCAACCCACCTTTTTTCAAGATAATTCTGGTATTCTGCAATAACTGCGGCACGGGCCTCCTCAAACGCCAGCGGGCCGGGCTCAAGGAGCTCGAAAATCCGCACAAGGTAATACATTCCGTTGTTTTCTGCCGTATGGATTCCCGTGGCCCAGGCTACTTTGGCCAATACCGGCCTGTCGCCCTTTTGGAAAGCTCCCTTTTCCTGACGTATGCGCCTTGCCTTAATAAACTCCTCTACAGCCAGGGTGTCTTTTCGCTCCAGAGCCGATTTTAATTCAGTTAGTTGATCGGCCGAATTAGCGGAAAATAATTCCGCCAAAACCCGTTCACCGGCCATGAAGTTGGTTGCATGTTCCGTGTAATAGGCACGCTGACCGGTAGTATCTTCGCTGGCGCGGTTCCATACTTCACGCTCCATGATGTCAAACAACAAAATTCCTTCGTAGTACTCACGAAGCAGCATTTCATAATCGGGGTTAGCCCGAACCAATTGGTCTTCGTAAGTCTGATTGATCACCGATTCTACAAATGAACCATACAATTGCTCCATATAACTTTTTGGCGCCATGGCGGAGGCACGTTGTTGCCGATTAACATACTGAACAAACTCCTTTACCGGAACGGAACGGGTTTTCATGGTAAAAATTATTTCCGCTCCGGGCCATTGTTTTACGCTCCATTTGCCTTTTGTGAGAGACGAATCGGCCAGTGCAAAAACTTTTGATTTACCGGCTTCATTCTCTTTATAAAGAAAATCCTTTTTCAATTTTTGCATCAGCGCCTGTTTCGAAATTTGTACGCGCTCATCACGTTGTACGCGGGGCTTCAACTGGGGCAGCAGTTCTTCATACGATGGAAGCGGAATTTTACGTTCAAGC
This sequence comes from Flammeovirgaceae bacterium UBA5585, assembly GCA_002425185.1. Taxonomy (GTDB): domain Bacteria; phylum Bacteroidota; class Bacteroidia; order Cytophagales; family Cyclobacteriaceae; genus UBA2336. The sequence goes on from DILT01000013.1 coordinate 67,000, forward strand.
CGCACAATGTGCCAGCCATAAGCAGTTTGAAACGGGTCAGAAATTTCACCAGACCTTTGCAGTGAAAATGCTACCGCATCAAACTCAGGGGCAGCCGCCATTGCACCTACACCAAAAGCACGAAGTTTACCTCCACTATTTTTAGAATTGGCATCTTCAGAATATTGAAGACAAAGTTCTTCCCACGCAACACCTCCCTTAAGCTGATCATAAATTTCAAAAATCAGATTTTTTGATTTGGCCTCATCGCGTTCACCCCCTGTGCGAATCATAATGTGCGAAACCTCCACCTCACCCCGGGCTGGTTTCCGGTCTTCTACATACACCAGGTGATAGCCAAAGCGTGTACGCACTGGCCCTACTACTTCGCCTGGCTTCCCGCTATATGCTGCGCTTTCAAACGGGTATACCATCTGCATGGCCGTAAAATACCCAAGGTCTCCTTTATTCATGCGGGCCGATGGGTCTTCTGAGTGTGTGGCCGCCAGCATGCCAAAATCCTCACCTGCTTTTGCTTTTTCCTTTAACGCTGTAATGCGCGAGTACGCATTCAACGTATCTTGTGGCGATGCGTCTGGGGTAACATTGATCAGGATATGTGAGGCTTTGACTTCCTCTTTTAGGCGGTTATACGTTAACCGAACAAGACTGTCAAGCATTTTGCCTTCCGGCAGATAGGGACGTCTGAGTTCTTCCTTGTAATTATTGAATTCTTTAATGAAAGCCTTGGTGGTATCTAATCCGCGGCTTCGGGCTTCCTCAACTTTAAGTTTAAAATTGATAAACAGATTCAAATATTCTTCAACCTTATCCTTTGTATAATCCTCCTGTTTATTCTGATGATTTTTTTTGTAGAGGTAGATAAATTCATCCGTTGAAACCGCCCGGTTGTTTACAGAAAAAAGCACTTGTGCTGGAGCCTTCTTCTTCGGCTTCTGTGCAAATGCACTTAAGGAAAATAAAATTAACAGAACTGTTGCTACACTTCTTACGGTCATGATGTGCTGAAAAAATTAATTGAACTGTACTTTTTTAGAAAGACGACAAATATACTTGCCGCCCGATTGTTCATACTCAATTTTATCCATGATGGATTTTACTAATCGGATGCCCAACCCTCCTTTACGTTTTTCGTGAATAATGTTGCCCAACTCAGGCTCATGAAACTGATTGATGTCAAACACGGAGCCATCGTCAATTATCTCCACAACCAATGGGCTGTCACGTTCGGCCAGAATATGTAACTCAAAAAGATCATTGGGATTGCATTGGTGGGCGTGTATCATCAGGTTGGAACACATCTCGTCAAGGGCCAGCACCACTTCACTGGTGTCAAGATCAGAAACTCCGTGATTTTTGAGTGATTGCTTCACGAAATCACGAATACCCTTAAGGTTTTCTATGCTGCATCCAACTTTATACACGTACCTCATACCAGTCGCTTCTTCGCCTCTTCCTTATTCTCCACTATAACGAGCAGTTCGCTCAGGCCCAATATTTCAAAAGTATTCACTACGCGCTCGCTCATGCCAAACAATACCATCTTTATATTCTTATCGCTGAACTCTTCAATATAGGACATGAATACCCCCAGGCCGGCTGATGAGATATATTCCAGGGCACTGCAATCCACCAGGATTTTCGTGTAACCCTCGCCAACACTTTTGGCAATGGTTAAATCTAACTCAATAGACGAACTGGCATCAATTTCACCGATAGGGACAATAATGTCAGCTCCTTCTTCCTGAATTCTTTTTATCTGGACCATGTCGTTTAACGTTTTTTAGTCATTTATGTTAGCCTGTTTTGCTTCTAAAACAGGGTACTATTTAAATTTTACAATCATTGTCGTGTAGTCGTCATTTATGTTTTCCGTTCCGGTAAACGCATACAACCGATTAATCAGGTGTTCCTGAATTTCGCGCGATGAACGATCTTTCACTTCCACAATCACTTCCAGCAGGCGGTCATAACCAAACTCATCGCCTTTCGAATTCTTGGCTTCTGTGATCCCATCCGTGTACAGCACCATAATATCATCCGGCCGGTAATTGAAGGTATGTGCTTCAATGAATTTCTCATAGCCGTTGTTACGAACCATCCCCAGTGCCACGCCCTTATCCTTCAAGTATACGGCTGAATTATTTTCTGCTGCATAATAAAGCAATGGGCAGTGCCCCGCCCGGGAATACGAAACCTCCTTTGTTGCAGTGTCAATCACAAAGAACGTGGCTGAGATAAAAGACCCGCGCTCCAAGCAGTTGGCCAGGGCTTTGTTGGAACGAATCATAAATTCTGCCGGCTTAATACAGTTTTGAGCGAGGCTGTGAAATATCCCTTTCATTTGCGACATGTGAAAAGCCGCTGTAGTTCCTTTACCCGACACATCCGCTACAATCAGTGCAAACTGTTGCTCACTTATTCGAAGGGTATCGTAGTAGTCGCCCCCCACTTCATCTGCCGATTCAGAAAAGGCAGCCAGATCAAAATCACCGTGTTGATCTAACACCTGTGGCAACAAACTTTTTTGTACGGTCTTGGCAATCTTCAGTTCTTCCTTGTAACGCTCGCTTTGCAATGCTTCCTCCAGTAACCTGAAATTCTCAATCGATATACCGGCCTGGTTGGCAAATGTGGAAACGATCTTAGTCATCTCCCTATTGAAACCATCTGATAGTTCTTTTAATAATGCCAGTGTTCCGATGTTTTCTCCCTTTACATAGATGGGAAAAGCCAGTATGGAACGAAACCTTGAGCCCCGCAAAGAACTCAGGTGTTTGGAGAGATTCTTGGTTTTATCCTGGCTTTGTTCCAAAATGCCCGTTACGTGCTCTTTCTTAAGATGATCAATAATATCATGCGCCTCTTTCTCTTTAATGTGATAGGTGAACAACCGGTGATCATGATCATTATTCTTGATCTCCAGCCACGCAGCATCGGCAAACACTGTACTCACAGATGTCTCGAGTAAAATATTGTATACGCTTTCTTCGCTTTGTTCTGTTTGAATGGACTGACTGATGCGTTGAAAATTCACTACCTCCTCAAGTTTCTGCTCAAACACGGAGGTGGTGGGAAGATTAAACAGAATTACCAGGAAGGAGAAAACACTGTAGACTGAGACAAAAATGAAGAGGGATTGAAAGAAAATATGATACCGATGATCAACGTATCCACTTCCTTCACCAAATGCACTTATGGCTTGTGCATTGGCGGTGTAGAATAAGTACATCACATAAAAAATGGCCAGCAATAACAGTAACAAACTCGTCCACTTTTGCCGGAAGTTCAGGTAGGCCACCCATTTCATATTGGCCGAGAGCACAAGGCCAATAACAATCAATACGCCCAACAGTACATTATTAAGCCAGTCAAGCCCTTCAATTTCCAAACTATTGTAAACCAGGGCTACCAACAAGCCACCTTCAAAGAAACTCCATAAGCGTAGAAGCCATTTCGATTTTTGATAAAGGATCAGTCTTTTCCATACCGTATAGGCTGCCATTAAAAATCCTGAAATTAATCCCAGGTTGATGATGTAGTTGGCTTCTACATAAATAAAAAGGCTGGTTAACTTGGTGGTACCCGGCAAGTAATCAATTAACCTGATCAGCAGCGAGATTACCGTTACTACCAAACCGGTGGCAAACACCCGCCACAACAGATCGACAAAATTCAGTAGTTCATCACGATCGATCCGGTACTTGTAGAAAAAATAAAGAGCTGCCAGAAAAAGGTTAAAGAGAAGCCCGGGAAGCCAGGTGGGTATATCGGGTTCAATATTAGTTTTAACACTGAAAACAACGGAAAGGTCGGTAAAAAGTAGCGCCACCCAGGCAATACCTGAAATCATGAAAAGCAACCGGGTTAAGGCTTTTATCCGCATGAGATCCGAAACACCAATCAGTGCCCCATTACGCTGTTTACGATCAACAAAAAAGGCCAATCAGGTTATGATTGGCCTTGCAATTATAGGGAAAAATGAGGATTAGAGCCCTTTTCTTACGCGTTACTTACGGCTATAATTTGGAGCTTCACGGGTTATGGTAACATCGTGCGGATGGCTTTCTGCAACCCCGGCAGCCGTTATTTTAACAAACCTGGCCTTCTTCAAGGCTTCCAGGTTTTTAGCCCCACAGTACCCCATTCCGGCACGCAAACCTCCAACCATCTGATACAATACTTCGGACACCAGACCTTTGAAAGGCACCCTGCCTGAAATGCCTTCCGGCACCAGCTTTTTAATATCGTCTTCAACATCCTGAAAATACCGGTCTTTCGAGCCCACTTCCATGGCCTCCAGTGATCCCATGCCGCGGTACGATTTAAATTTGCGGCTTTCATAGATAATCACATCGCCCGGGGCTTCTTCTGTACCGGCTAATAATGATCCAATCATTACACTATCGGCACCAGCTGCAATAGCTTTTACCAGATCTCCCGAGAAGCGAATACCGCCATCGGCAATTACAGGAACACCCGAACCCTTTAATGCTTTGGCCGATTCATACACGGCTGAAAGTTGTGGCAGGCCAACCCCGGCTACCACGCGGGTAGTACAAATACTTCCCGGGCCTACGCCAACCTTCACCGCATCAGCACCTGCTTTAGCCAGCGCACGCGCTGCGTCTCCGGTGGCAATGTTGCCCACCACAACATCCAGTTCAGGATATTTCTTCTTCACACGTTTCGCAGCTTCAATAACGCCTTTCGAATGACCATGTGCCGTATCAATGGTAATTACATCAACGCCTGCATTTTTCAGTGCCTCTATCCGATCCAGGATATCGGGCGTTACACCCACGGCAGCACCAACACGTAGCCTTCCAAATTTATCCTGACAGGCATTCGGTTTATTTTTCTTCTTCTGAATATCACGAAACGTGATGAGCCCGGTTAACTTTCCTTTTTTATTAACAATCGGCAGTTTCTCTATTTTGTATTCCTGTAAAATTATTTCTGCCTTCTCCAGGGTTATACTTTCTGAAGCCGTAATCAGATTTTCACGGGTCATTATTCTTTCTACCGGAACACTCAGGTCTTTCTGAAAGCGCAAGTCACGATTCGTGATGATGCCCAGTAGTTTTCCGTTACCATCAACCACCGGTATTCCTCCGATTTTAAACTCGCGCATAATTTTTTCCGCATCCTGTACCGTAGAGTTTACACTCAATGTTATCGGATCGAGAATCATACCGCTTTGTGAGCGTTTAACTTTTCGCACTTGCTCAGCTTGCTGGTCGATGAGCATGTTTTTGTGTATAAAGCCCAAGCCTCCTTCCAACGCCATGCTTATGGCCAAATCGGCTTCGGTTACCGTATCCATAGCCGCTGAAACTATGGGGATATTGAGTTTGATATTCCGGGTTAGTTTTCCGCTGATGTTGGTGTCGCGTGGAAGAATTTCGGAGTAGGCAGGCACCAAAAGTACATCATCGTACGTGAGGGCTTCAAACAGGAATTTGGCGTTATTTTGGGGCATGGCAAATAATTTACGATCTATTATTTGCCGGGCAAAGCTAGGCTAATTTGCTGATTAACCAATGAACCAATTACCAATAATGCGATTAACTTTGAGTGTGGAAAAAATACAGATCATGACAACACGATTATTGGTATTGGTATTCTGCTTTTTTGGCTGGTATGCTGTTGCACAAACCCAAACCGGAAAAGCCTCCTTTTATGCTGATAAATTTGAAGGCAAACCAACGGCCAGCGGAGAGAAATATAAACACAGTAAGTTAACCGCTGCACACAAAACACTCCCCTTTGGAACCAAAGTTCGTGTTACCAATATTGCGAATAATCAAACGGTAGATGTAGTGATCAACGATCGGGGACCTTATGTGGATGGTCGTATAATTGATGTATCAAAATCCGCGGCCGAGAAGCTGGGCTTTGTGAACCAGGGATTAGCCGAAGTAAGCCTGGAAGTGATTGATGCGGGTGACGGGAAAAAAAGCGATCCCATCAGGCCCATCGGACAAGTTTCTGTTGACGAGAAAGAGTTTTATGCTTTCGAGGTGGGGCGATCCAAACCATCGGGCTTTGGTGTACAGATTGGCACCTATCAGGAACTGGTAAATTTGATGCGTCTGGCCGAAAACCTTAAAAGTTCGTACCAGAAAAAGGTAACGGTACAGGTAAAAATCATCAACGGTATAAAATACTATGCCCTGATTTTAGGGCAATTTCCGAACCGCGAAAAGGCTGATCAGTTTAAAGCGGAGCTACAGAAAAAATTTCCCGACTCTTTTATTGTGGAGTTTAACCGGCTTTAACCCGAAACCTTAATCCTGAATTTTTCTGAAAATATCCGGTTAGTTCAAAACTAATTAGGGTAACTTTCGTTTATGATAGCATTACTATCATATTTTAAAGCGTGGCTACCCTAGCATTTAAACTTCAGGAATCCCTTTTTCTGCGCAACCCCGATAGCACGGAACTTGGGCAGAAAATCATTAAAAACAGCGTCCGGCTTATCGATAAGCTTGGTTTTGAAGACTTTACCTTCAAAAAACTCGCGGATGAAATCCAATCCACCGAGGCCTCGGTATACCGCTATTTCGAAAATAAACATCGACTTTTGTTATACCTGATTGACTGGTATTGGACCTGGCTGGAATACAAAATCGATTACGCCACCAACAATATCCGCGACCCGAAAGAAAAGTTAGCCATTTGCCTGAAGTTGCTTACTGAAGAAAAAAAGCAGGATGTCTACTCAGAAGTTATGGATGGTAAGGCCCTTCAACGCATTGTTATGGCCGAGTTCGAAAAAACCTACCTCACCAAACAAGTTGACAGCGACAATAAAGACGGTGTGTTCTTACCGTATAAAGCCGTTTGCAAACGCATTGCTGAAATCATTAAAGAAGTTAACCCTGCATTTGCCTTCCCCAGCACCCTGGCGAGCACCTTAATCCTCAGCATCAATCATCAGCTTTACTATGCCGAGCACTTGCCCTCTTTAACAGATATTAAGTTTAATCCTCAAAAGCATTATGATAAGCTTTTCGAATTCATGCAGGTATTAACTTTTAATGCACTTAACACCCGGTACCATGCTGAGTAACGATCACATCATCCGTATACTTCGTGAATCTTCCCTGCTACTCGAGCACTCATTCGATGCAGAGACGCTTCGGTTTGTGGAGGTGAATAACCGTACCTACAACCTGGATGAGTTTGATGAGTTTAAACGTGATCTGCTGGAAGCAGCAACGAAAATTCGATTGTTGTTGCTGGAGTATCAACTTGAACGTTCCGGCTTTTCTGGTTTCGCCAAAGAAGAAGAGAGCTACATATTGGCTTTTAAGCAAGGTGAAGAATCATTTGAACCCATTCTCATTCATCCGGGTAAGAAGAAAAGAATTCAAACCCGGTTTAGCACCAGGGGTACGCTGGAGGAAACGTTTGACGAAAATCAACGATTACTTACGAATAAGGAGGGTGAAATAATTTTCTTTTTACTGTTGCCTCACCAAAGCCTGGTGAGCGATTACGGGCTGGATGAAAACATAACCGGTAAAAAATTAAGTCCGGTAAATCGCCTGTTCCGCCTATTGCATGCCGAGCGAAAGGAAATCAATTACATTTTCTTTTACGCCTTCATTGCAGGTCTTATAAGCCTAGTGCTGCCGCTGGGTATTCAAACCACGGTTGAACTGATTTCGGGTGGGGTATTTTTTAGCTCGGTCTATGTGCTCATTGCCATTATTATACTGGGGGTGTTACTGGGGGGCGGTATTCAGATTTTCCAGATTACCCTGGTCGAGCACCTGCAACGAAAAATATTTGCCAAGGCGTCCTTAGAATTTGCTTTTCGGATTCCACGCTTACGGGCCGAAGCCATTATCGGTAACCATGCTCCTGAACTGGTGAACCGGTTTTTTGATATCATGACTATTCAAAAAGGAATGCCCAAGTTACTGATTGATCTCTCGGCCGGGGTTATTCAGATATTGTTTGGTCTGCTCCTGCTTTCCCTCTACCACCCCTTTTTCGTTTTCTTTAGCATTGGCTTACTCAGTATACTCGTCATAATTTTTTACATCACCGGAGCCAAAGGGTTAAATACTTCTATTGAAGAGTCAAAATATAAATATAAGGTGGCCCATTGGCTTGAAGAGCTGGCACGCGCCATCAATTCATTTAAGTTGGCCGGCAGCACCGATCTTCCCATTAAGAAAACAGACTATAATGTAAACAACTACCTGAAGTTCCGGAGCCAGCACTTCAAAGTACTCATTACGCAATTTTCTTTCATTCTATTTTTCAAGGCTGCTGTTACCGGGGGCTTATTGGTAGTAGGAACTTACCTGGTGGTTGACCGGCAAATTACGCTCGGTCAATTTGTTGCTTCTGAAGTGATCATCATTTTGTTGCTCAACTCCGTGGAAAAAATTATTATGTACATGGATGTGCTTTACGATTTACTGACAGCCGTTGATAAGGTAGCCATGGTAACCGATGTTCCACTGGAAAAAATTGGTGGTCTGGATATGACAAAAGATACACGAAATCAAGGCCATTCCATACGAACAAAAGATTTGAAGTATAAGTATCCTGATTCTTCTGATTACATCCTCAAGGGTATTAACCTGGATATAAAACCTGGGGAGCATATTTGTATCAGTGGTCCGGGTGGCTCGGGAAAAACAACACTCACCAATATCATCTCCGGCATCTATACCAATTTTGAAGGCATTGTTACCATAAACAATTATTCCATCCGCGACCTTGATCTTACACACCTGCGCGATAAAATCGGCAAAAACATTTCGCAGGAAGATATTTTTGACGGCACCATCCTGGAAAACATAACCGTAGGAAAGCCTATGGAAAGTGTGCAGGATGCCATTGAAGCCCTCGAACTGGTTGGCCTGGCCGATGAGATCAATCGTTTACCCCAGGGGTTAAACACACGTTTGAACAGCGGTGGTAAAAACTGGTCGAACACCAACATTCATAAGCTTATTTTGGCGCGTTGCCTGGCCAAGAAACCCAAGCTCATTATCCTCAATGATTTCTTTACCGGGTTAAAACGACAATCCAAACTTGACTTAACCCAGTGCCTGGTAGACCGCAAAAATCATTGGACATTATTGGCCGTTTCAAATGATCCGCTAATCATGGCGGCCTGCGACCGGGTTATTGTACTCAATGAAGGAAAAATTGAAGGTATGGGAAAGTTTGATCAACTAATGAAGGACGGAATCATTACTAAATACGTAGACTAGTATGCTCAACTTTTCACGTCAACGAATTGATAAAATAATAGCACAAGAAAAGCTATACTCCCTGCGTGCCATCAAGTCACCGCGATCCAGTAAAATATTAGCACGCTGGTTAATGGGCATCGGGTTAATTTTTCTGATCATACTGTTTGTTCCGTGGCAACAAAACGTAAGGGGAACCGGAAATGTAACTGCCTTCAATCCGGAGAACCGGCCACAAACGGTAGAGGCCATCATCGCGGGTAGAATTCAATACTGGCATGTGCGTGAAGGTGAATATGTTGAGAAAGGCGATACCATTATTACCCTAACAGAAGTACGCGAAAAATATTTCGATCCTCAGCTGCTTAACCGTTTGCAGGAACAAATTCTGGCCAAGGAAAGCAGCCTTGAGGCCAAAGATCAAAAAGCAAAAGCCCTCACCCGGCAAATCCGGGCCTTGCGCGATGCCATGAACAACAAGATTGAGCAGGCCACAAATAAACTTGAGGCAGAACGAATCCGCTTTCTGAATGCCGAAAACCAATTCGACCGGAATAAAAAATTGTTTGAAGCCGGTAACATTCCCCTCACCAAATTCCAGGAAATTGAATATAAGTTTCAGGGTGCACAGGCCGATTATTTAAGTGCGAAAATTGAACTTGATCGCGTTGAAGCGGAGTACATGGATAAAATCAGCAAAGCCGAATCAGACCGCAGTAACACCCAGGCCGAAATGTTTGACACGGAAGCTGAAATAGCCAAACTCAAAAATGAACTTGCCAATATGCGTATCCGTAACGATCAATACCAGATTTTGGCTCCGCAGGGAGGTGTTGTGGTAAAAGCCCTGAAGGCCGGTATTGGCGAAACCATAAAAGAAGGCGATGCTGTATGTACCATCATGCCATTAACCATATCCGACCTGGCTGTAGAAATGTATGTGAAGGCCATGGATGTTCCCTTGATCAGTAAAGGCAGAAAGGTTCGCATCGTTTTTGATGGGTGGCCAGCGCTTCAGTTTTCAGGATGGCCCAGCGTGTCGGTAGGTACTTTTGGTGGTGAAGTGAAAGTGATTGACTATGTAAACTCAAAGCCTGGTGAGTTCAGAATTTTAGTGGTACCCGATAAAACGGATGAGCAATGGCCAAAGCAGTTGCGGGTAGGATCGGGTACCAAAGGTTGGGTAATGCTGGATGATGTGCCGGTGTGGTACGAAATCTGGCGACAACTCAATGGCTTTCCACCAAGTTTATATGCTGCCCCGCTTGACGAGGTGTTGGAGCGGAAACAAAAGAAAGATGAGGAGAATTATGAAGCGAAGTAAAACACAATTCATCGTCTTCTTTTATTTACTCTGCGGATTTTATTCTATGGGGCAAACGCTGACGGATGCGATTTTCTCAATACCCGACACCGCCAGATCGTTCTCCATTGAAAGTTTCTACTACATTGTTATTGCCAATCATCCCGTTGCCCGGCAAACCAACCTGCTTACCGATGTCGCCAAGCAGGAAATTCGATTGGCACGCGGAAATTTTGATCCAAAAATTGAAGTTCAGTACCTCACTAAAAATTTTAACGATACCGAATATTATCAGGTCTTTAATGGGTCCCTCGCCTTGCCAACCCTTCTTCCGTTTGATCCCAAAATTGGTGTGGAGCGCAATGAGGGGCAGTATCTCAATCCCGAACGATTTATTTCCAATCAGTTTAACTACAAGCAATTTTATGCCGGTATTTCGTTGCCGTTAGGCCGCGGGCTGATTACCGATGAAAGAAGAATAGCCTTGAAGCAAGCGGAGTTGTTTAAAGACCTGACGGAAGCAGAACAGGTTAAACAACTAAACTATTTATTGTTGAATGCCGCCAAAGACTACTGGCATTGGTATAATGCTTACTATAATTTCAGGTTGCTGAACCGCGGTGTTGAGGTGGCCAATGAAATCTTCCAGCGCACAAAAATAAATGCTGAATTAGGTGAAGCTGCGCCCATCGACACCATACAAGCTAAAATCACCCTGCAGCAACGCTTAATTGAACAGCAGGAAGCCCTTCTGGATTTTCAAAACACAGGTATCGTGCTCAGCACTTACTTATGGGATAGTTTGGGAAACCCATTAGCATTAACACCTGCCCTGGTACCGGTTTTGAAGCGCGACCTGCTGGTGCTCTCAACCGGAGAGTTGGAAGAATTAACAGAGCAGGCCCGTAAAAATCACCCAGAGTTACAAAAACTAGCCATTACCTTATTGCGCCTGGAAAATGAACGAAAACTTGCCGCTGAATTTCTAAAACCACGATTAGATCTGAATTATAGTTTACTGAATCAGCCGTTTGATCCCGAATGGAATACCAACGTTAATCTTAGCGAAAATTACAAGTTTGGTGTTGACTTTAGTTTCCCGGTATTGTTACGTAAAGAGCGATCGAAACTTGCTTTAACACGGCTTAAAATTTCAGGTACGCAGTATGAACGAAACCTGGCTGAGCGACAGGTTGTAAACGAGATCAATACCACCCACAATGCGCTGGTGAATACAGCCGCAATTATGAACAATCAGGCCAGTATGGTAAGCAACTATGAACGCATACTGCAGGCAGAACTATTGAATTTTGAAAACGGAGAAAGTGATTTATTTAAAATCAACATTCAACAAGAAAAGTTAATACAGGCACAAACTAAGCTGGTCAAATTAATGGCTGATTATGAAAAACAAAAAGCCATGTTGTACTGGGCGGCCGGTGTTCGTAACCTCGGGGCGCTTTAAGTAAGAATGACCTGTTCAAGCAAATCACCCAACGCATAAGCGGCTACTGCTGCAATAACACCGAGGCCAACGGTTTCAATAATGCTTCGAACATACCCAGACTGAGTTACAAAATTTTTTGCAGCCCCGATTAGAATAAATGTTACACATGTGAATAGGGAAGAAATAAAGAACGGGCTTGCCTCTACTTTATTCATCAGGGTAGCCACATAAGAAATTAAAGGAACTGCCCCTGCCACCACAAAAGCCATAAACGTAAAAAAACCGGATTTAAATGGTGACTTGGTTTCCTTCATCAAACCCAACTCATCGTGCATCATGGTTTGCAGCCACACTTCACGATTGGATGTAATCCGGTTAACCACCATCGCTAGTTCTTCGCCCTCAAATCCTTTCTGCCGATAAATATCCTCAATTTCCTTTCGCTCAACATCCGGTACATTATCAATCTCCCATTCCTCTATTTTTAAATGTTTGTTGTAGTTATCAATCTCTGAACGTTTCGAAAGAAACGCTCCGATAGACATAGAAAGGCCATCAGCCACCAGGTTAGCAACACCCAATATCAATACTACCTGTATGCTTAATCCTGCACCGGCTGAGCCGGCCACCACGGCAAAGGTGGTAACAATGCCATCAATGGATCCATAGACCATTTCCGGCAAATACTTTTCTACCTTTTTAAATAATGGTGAGGTGCCGTGCAACCGGTCTTCATGTTTTTCATGAACTGACATACGTAAGGAAAATAAAGTGAATAACTGACCTGCTAAAGATAAGGAATCAGCAACTTAAGCCAGTATAGCATCAATTACTTCAAAGGCTGCGCGCTCACCGGAGTTTAAGGCACCGCTGACGGTACCAAATTCACCTTTATCATCGGTGGCCTCACCGGCAAAAAACAATTTATCGCCTACTGGGGCAGCCAACGCAGTTCGATCAGCATTTGATCCACCGGGTAGCGGATATGAAAATCCTCCTTTAATTAACGGATCCTTGGTCCAGTCTTTCATGGTGTAAACCAATGAATTGTCAGCCGTATCTCTACGGATATTGTTTGTTGCCAAACTGTTCCCAAAAACAGTATCCATTTCATCCAATAAGTGTTGCACCGCTTGTGTTCCTGATAACGCTGATAATTGTTCTGCCTTGGCGCCATTAATGGTAATGGAAAGCGTTTTATTTAGTTCACTTCTACCGACTGCTGAGTTCAGATAATCCGGGCCTTCAGCACCCCCAAGTAAAGCCGCAATAGCTTCGCCATAAAAATTACGTTTGAACTCCAGTATAAACCGGATAGAAGCATCCATACCAATACGGCTTAGTGCTCCTGTTTTTGAACCAGGCAAGGCCGGAGAAAAATTTATGTCACCAGCTTTTAAAATGGAAACCGGAACTGTAACAATTACCTTATCCACCGTATCAGTACCATTAGTATGTGAGATATCTACTTTCTCTCCTCCGTAACTGATCGACTGTACCTTGGTATTAAATTGAATGGAGGACACCGCGCGTACATAACGCGACAACAAAACATCCTGAAGCGGATTTGAACTTGAGGTTAGCTCCTTTCCATCGTGCTCAATAAGCGCAAGAGCCTCTGCCAGTGCATTGGCACCTATTCTGTCAGATGATGAGCCATATCGATTACCCAACCATGAATTAACAATAGGCTGCATGCGAGTTGTAACCCCAGCACCTTGGGCAGCTTGTAATACTGTTGTAGTGGCACCACCGCTAAACGTTGCAAATGAATCGTTGAAATTTTTTGCCGTTACAAAGTCTCCATCCAGCAGGGCATCTCCTTCTGAAACAAATACATTATCAATAATGTAGCCATCAAAACTGGAGCTTCTGAAATCAACTACCGGTACTTTCATGAGCTTTACAATTTCAGCCCACTTTGAATCCGAACCAATAATTTTATCAGCTCCCAGTTCTAACGGAAAATCGGAATACGGCAAGGCTGCCGGAAACACCGTTAATGAATCTGTGGAGACATCGCTTCTGCGAAATGTTCGAACTCTTCCTCCCACCTGATCGGACGCTTCAAAAATCTTTACCTTTACACCCTTGGAAATAAGGATATCGGCAGCCAACAGACCGGCTGCCCCTGCGCCAATAATGCCCACAACACCATCGTATTTAATCTCAGGTCCGGGATCAGTGGCTTTACATGAACTTAACCATGGTAACGTAAGCCCTGCCGATAAACCTAACCCGATCTGTTTAATTGCTTTTCTGCGCTTCACCGTGTGCTTATTTGCTGAAAGATAACGATCATTAGAGTTTTAAGGAAATACCAAATTTCGGCCAATGTATACCAAAAACGAAGAAAAGGTAAAACGAATTGCCGTAGTTGGGCCGGAATGTACCGGTAAAACTGATCTTTCAATGGCCCTGGCCGAACATTACAATACGGTATGGGTGCCCGAGTTTGCGCGTGGCTACATTGAACGGTTGGAACGACCTTACACCCAAGCCGACTTATATACTATAGCACAATGGCAGCTCTTTACCGAAGATGAACTTGCCTTGGTAGCCAATACCCTGTTAATCTGCGATACCGACCTGACGGTGATTAAAGTGTGGAGTGAATTCAAATACGGTTATTGCGACTCAAAAATTTTGACCTTGATGCAGGCACGTTCGTATCATCTGCACTTACTCACCGGTATTGATATTCCCTGGGAAAATGATCCTCAGCGTGAGCATCCTGACAAACGTGAATACTTCTATGATATTTATAAAAAGGAACTGGAAGCGCAAGGTGCTGATTTGGTTGAAATACAGGGGGATCGTAAAACCCGACTGAATCAGGCCATTCAGGTAATAGATCGGCTACTTGATTGAACGTATTGCCATTTAGCAAAAAGGTTTTTTGCTTTTGAGGGCAAAGTGATACCTTCCTATTATAATCCTGAACCTATGAACTCACGCAGATCTTTTTTCCGCAGGTCATTAGGCCTTGCCGGAACGTTTGCCCTAACGCCACTTGCACAACACGCACTGGCCGAGAATATTTCTGATGCCTTATTCTCTCTGAACAAACTTTCACCACTGGATGCCGTTGGTGATGAAGAACTTTGGGGGCGCATGGCCCAGGCCTATACCGTTTCTCCCAACATTTTAAATCTTAATAACGGTGGTGTAAGTCCACAACCAAAAGTGGTTCAAGATGCGGTAGATCGCTACTACCACCTGAGCAATGAAGCCCCTACGTATTACATGTGGCAAATTTTAGATAAAGGGCGAGAGGCTGTACGCAGAAAGCTGGCCGACCTGGCCGGAACTTCACCCGAAGAACTGGCCGTTAATCGCAATGCCACCGAAGCGCTGGATACCGTAACCTGGGGATTAACCTTGGCAAAAGGCGATGAAATTGTAATGACCAAACAGGATTACCCCAACATGGTGCAAGCCTGGAAACAAAAGGAAATGCGCGATGGTGTAAAAATAAAATGGATCAGCTTTAACCTGCCCATTGAAAATGATGATGCTTTTGTAAAAGAGTTTATCAATGCCACTACCCCAAAAACAAAGATCTGGCACATCACACACATGATTAACTGGACGGGGCAAATACTGCCTGTAAAAAAATTGTGTGAAGAAGCGCGCAAGCGAAACATCATCTCGATTGTCGATGGTGCGCATACCTTTGCCCACATGGATTTCAGCATTAAAGACTTTAATCCAGATTACTACGGAACCAGTTTACATAAATGGCTAAGCGCGCCCTTCGGTACCGGCATGCTGTATGTAAAAAAAGAGAATATTGCAGGCCTCTGGCCATTATTCCCCAACGATAAACCCACAGACAGTAACATTCGTAAATTTGAAACACTCGGTACACGTTCCTTCGCGCCTGAACAAGCCATCGGTCAGGCTATCGATTTTCATAATGGCATTGGAAGCAAACGAAAAGAGGAGAGGCTTAGGTATTTGAAGAACTATTGGTGTGAGAAGGTATCAAAAAATTCGCGGGTAAAACTACATGTGTCGATGAAACCTGAATATGCCTGTGCATTAGGGACATTCTCTATTGACGGTATAGATCCGGGTGACATTACGACTAAACTCTTCAATGAGCATCAAATTCACACTACCTCCATCAAGTGGGAAAACATCAGTTGTGTCCGTGTAACACCACATGTCTATACGTCAACAAAAGATCTGGATCGGTTTGTAGATGCTGTGCTGAAACTTGCTTCATCTTAAAAGCTGACTTTTATCAGTCGGTGACTAAAGTCACATAAAGACTCAATCAATTCTTCCATATTTGAAATGATTGAATCATACGCCATGAAAACCTTTTTCAAACTATTGATAGTTTGCTTAGTGTGTATTGTTATGGTTTATGGTCTTGTTAAACTAATTGAACTAATCTAACCCCAATAATTTACTATGAAAAAGAATATGGGAAATACCGACAAAGCCATACGCATTGTGCTGGCTATTGTCTTCGCTGCCTTATATTTCACAAACACAGTTACCGGTACACTTGGTCTGGTGCTACTAATTTTAGGTGCTGTGTTTGTACTTACCAGCCTGGTGAGCTTCTGTCCGCTTTATGCAATTGTTGGCCTTAATACTTGTCCTACAAAGAAAGCAGCATAGGTTAGTCCCGGTAATTCAGAGCCGGTTTTCTGTCGCCTAACAATGCCGTGTATTTAAAATTCGGACCAATCCGTTTTTGATACTCTTCTTTGGCTTTTTGTATTTGCGTTGGGTCGTTGAGCAAATCAATCCCTGTTAGCGCTAATGTTTTGGCAGCTACCATCATTCCTTTTACTCCGATATCGGTACCTCCACAGGCTACGGCCTGCCAACTGTGGGCTGGTGTACCCGGTACCCAGGTGGCTGTTCGCAAACCTACCGTGGGAACCACATAGCTTACATCACCTACATCGGTAGAACCACCGCTACCGGAAGCATCGACCTTATAGGGTTCAATCTGCGCAGCCGTGGAGATGGCCGGTTGCGATGGCCCGATCAATGTTTGTTGAATTTCTTTTGCCCATGTCACCTCATCGGCTGTATAACTTACTCCTCCAACCACTGAAAGGTTTTGGTGCATAAGTTTGGCCAGCACTTCATTAGGTAGTAAATCAAATACTCCACCGATTATTTCCATCTCCATGCGGGTTTCTGTTCCCAGTGCTGCGGCTTCAGCCGTTTTCTTTATGCGATTAAAAATTTCTGCCAATACCTCACGTTTCGGATGACGGGCATAGTAATATACTTCAGCATAATCGGGTACTACATTGGGCGCCTCTCCTCCACGAGTTATCACATAATGAATACGCGTATCAGAAGGAATGTGCTCCCGCATCATATTCACCATATAATTCATGGCCTCAACAGCATCCAGTGATGAACGTCCTTTTTCCGGAGCACCTGCTGCATGAGCCGAAACGCCATGAAAACGAAATTTTGCTGATACATTAGCCAACGATGATGCGGGGTTAGCAGAATTTTGACTGCCGGGATGCCAGTGCATCACAACATCAACGCCATTAAATAACCCTTCACGAACCATATATACCTTGCCTGAGCCACCCTCTTCGGCTGGTGTACCAAAAAGTTTTAGGGTACCCTTCAGCCCGGTCTTTTGCATCGTTTCTTTCAGTTCAATGGCGGCAGCAACCGAGGCCACTCCAAATAAGTGATGACTACAGGCATGTCCCGCTTTACGTGAAGGATCCGGGCTTTTCTCTGCTATGGCTCTTTGCGATAATCCCGGAAGGGCATCGTATTCTGCCAGTATGCCAATAACCGGGCTACCCGATCCATAGGTGGCAACAAAAGCCGTAGGAATTCCAGCTACGCCTTCTTCTATGGAAAATCCATTTTTCGACAAAACTGAAACCAATTCGGCTGCACTTTTATGCTCCTTGTATCCTACCTCAGCATACTCCCATATGCGTAATGCCGATTGTTTATATACATCATACTGCTTCTCCAGCCTGTCTATAGAAGTTTTTTTAACAGCCGCCAGGTCTTTGGATTTGATGGTTTGAGCCTGGGAAAAGAACGTTGTGATACACAAGGAACTGATAAGAAATAGGGCGCGCATCGGTAATAGGGTTAGTCGGTTTATTTTCGACTAATATAATTATTACGCTGCAAACTACCCGTTAAACCAATTCGGAAAATTCCAGACCATCCAGCCGTAGGCACCAAAACGAAAAACACGGGCCACACAAACCCATAAAAAGGTTTTGAAGGGAAGGCCCACCGATCCGGCCAACATGCACATAGCCGAAAAAGGTACAGGCGTTATGGCCCCTACCAACACCAGGTACATACCGTACTTGCGTAAACTGTACTCGTACTGAACGAGGTACTTATCCTTAATGCGTTTAAAGAATCCGGTTTTGGTAAAACTATAGCCGATGTAGTACCCTAACACGCCAGCTCCGTACGAAATCACAGCCAGAATAGAAAGGTTAATAACATATACAGTCAAATCACCTGCATGTTGCCATAAGATCATGAAAAATTCCGGTGGTATTATTCCAAAAATAATTTCAGAAACCGTGAAGATGGCAAAGAGTAAAATCTTTTTGCCGGCCAGGTGATTGATCTCCTGCGAAAGTGTTTCTTCCAGATAGCCTTCCAATAAAATATAAACGGTAATGATCAACGCGAACCACAATAACCCCTTTAATAGATTGCGGAATAAAAACTGTGAAGGTGTGTCGTTATCGTGTTCCATGGTTTAGCCTACAATCGGCATGCGCTTAAACGGTTTGGTTTCATCAAAAAGCTTGCGGTAAGTAGCATGCCTTTTAACTACATGGGCATTAATTTGTTCAACAACGCGGATCATTTTTGGATTAAAATCGCCAATCCAGTTCATTTCATAGTCGCGATAGGCGAAACTTCCGGATTGCGCCATTTGCCGGAAGGTTTCTAT
Source organism: Flammeovirgaceae bacterium UBA5585 (assembly GCA_002425185.1). GTDB lineage: Bacteria > Bacteroidota > Bacteroidia > Cytophagales > Cyclobacteriaceae > UBA2336. The sequence goes on from DILT01000013.1 coordinate 85,908, forward strand.
AATGGCACCATCTACTCCTTTACCCTGATGCTCGGGTACAATGCCAAACAAAAGGCCGAAGGCCTTTTTATTGGTTCGTCTTAGGGTGTGCCATAAAAATATGAGTTTACCAAACCAATTCAGTTTACCGTTTACATAGTTGAACACCTGGTTGACTTCCGGCAGTGAAAGAAAAAATGCGATCGGTTCTTGTTTATAGTAACCAAACCACAGCAGTTTCTCATCCATAATGGGTTTCATTTGCTTGACAAGGTGGCGCGCCTGCGCTTCTGTTAATTCCGGAATTTCACCACGCTTGGCCCATGCCCGATTATAGACTGTTTTAATTTTTTCGGGCAGGGTATCCCATTTTGATTTGGGTAAATAACTAAAGGAGTAATCAGCATTTTTGGCAACCAAATTAGCTTTTTCCATTAATCGGTCATCCAATGGCCCCATAATGGGCCTGCCAAAAGTAAGTTGGTAGAAATAAACCTGAAATCCGTAGGCTTCAAAAAAGTCTTTATAATACGGAAAGTTATAATTGCATTGGTAATTAGGTTGTCGATCAAAACCATCAACCAATAAGCCCCACCACCTGTCGCGGTTACCAAAATTTACTGGGCCATCCATGGCCTCCATGCCGCGTGCCTGCAGCCATTGTTTGCACTGATCAAAAAGCATAAAGGCCGCTTCCTGATTATTAATGCAATCAAAAAAACCAATGCCACCGGTAGGCTGATCATTCCCTTTGTTTGTTGTTTTCTGATTTATGAAAGCCGCTACCCGGCCTATAGTCTCTCCTGCATCATTCTGCAAAATCCAACGAATACATTCACCATGCTGAAAGGTTTTGTTTTTCTGCCTATCAAAAACAGCTTCAACATCCTTATCCAACGGGCGTATATAGTAAGGCTCATTTTTATAGAGCTTTACCGGAAGCATAAGAAACTCATGCCGTTGTTTTGCTGTGCTAACTTCAAAAATTGTCATATTCTAAACCCCTCAGGAGTGAGCACCCTCGCCCTCATTTACCCGGTTAGGTAATTCAATATAAAAAGTTGTTCCCATATCCTCCTGACTTTCTGCTTTAATCCGGCCTTCTAATTTCTCAACTGCATTTTTTACGATATAAAGCCCAATACCTGACCCATCAGATTGTTCGGTGGCCCGATAGAACATTTCAAAAATATGATCAAGGTTCTGTTTGGCAATACCTATACCATTATCAGCAAAAACAATCTTCACCCAATCTTTATCAGATACAATTCTCACCTGTACCTTTGGCTTATGAGTTCCTCTCGTTCTATATTTAATGGCATTGGAAACCAGGTTTCTGAATATCTCTGAAATTCTCCACGGATCTGTATAAAAACAATCCACCTCAACTGCAATATCAAACTCAACTTCTTTGGCACCTTCCAAATAACTTAGATCTTCAATTGTTTTTGTTAAAATACTTTTAACATCAACATGGTCGTATTTTACATCAAGCTTGAGATTCTTTGAGTGACTCAGCACATCACTTATAAAATGATCCAGAGCTTGTACTTTGTCACCAATAATATTGATATACATGGCCGGATCATCGGTATTGCCCGGAAGTTTGGAAAGATTTACCAGGCCTAATATAGAAGACAGCGGAGCCCGTAAATCGTGTGAAACCTTGTAGACAAAATTGTCGAGTTCGGCATTTCTAACTTTCAATTCCTCTTCCATCATCCGGTGGCTGGTAACATCAACGTATACTCCGTATATACCAAGAACCTTATCGTCACTTAAGATCGGCATGCCATACAACAGAACATCGACACGTTCACCGGTTTTTCGTTTACGAAATGTTTCTACCTGAATAATCCCTTGTGCCGAAATAACATTATTCAGGTCCATGCCTTCATTTTGCAATTCAGCAGGAACAATGAAGTCATTCAGGTTTTTACCTTTCAGTTCGCTTAGTTCAAAGCCAAATATGTTGCTAAAGCCTTTGTTAACCAGTTCAACTTTACCGTTGGCATCCAGCATCACTACAGCCATAGGTATATTATTAAACAGCTGGGTGAACAATATTTCGTTCTTCTTTATTTGCTCCTTAACACGATTTTCAACCATGGATTGATACTGCGAAACCTGCTCTTGCTCAAGCTGCTTGCGTTCTGTAATATCAATAATGATTCCTTTGCGCTTGATATCTTCCGAAGAAACGACAGGATTAGATCGCGTTTCAATCCACCGAATTGCTCCGTTCACGGTAATTCTTCCCTCCCAATTCCATGTTTTTCTGCCTTCATGACTGGCATTTAGTGAGTCTTTAAAGCTTGCACGATCGTCAGCCAGCAATATCTGGCGAAATAAGGATGAATCCTTGCGCAATTCATCTGCCCGAAGGCCCAAAATATCAATGGAATTTTCACTTATATAGGTAAATAACCTGCTGCCATCTTTGCGAATAACATACTCATAAATGACGCCCGGCAAATTGTGAAATAGTTCCTGCATAACAGAACTGGAAGTTGGGTTACGTAAGGGAGGGTCTATTTCGCTTCATTTGAATTTAAGCGTGTGCAAGTTAGATTTTAGGCTTAATTAAACAAGCGGGCTGCTTAAACTTAACCAAAGATCTGGCTCCCAAAAAGTAAAAAACCCATCGTTAATTTTGGATGGGTTTTAAAAAAAGAAATATAGTTTTATGTACTTAGGAGGCCTTCAATGCTTCAGCACCACCTACGATTTCAAGAATTTCCTTGGTGATGGCGGCCTGCCGTGTACGGTTATACGTTAAGCGCAACTCCTTCAATAATTCTCCTGCATTTTCTGTGGCCTTATCCATGGCCGTCATACGTGCACCGTTTTCTGCCGCGTTGGAATCCAGAACAGCTTTAAACAATTGAACTTTCAATGATTTTGGAATAAGACCACTGATGATTTCCTCATGATTGGGTTGATAGATGTAATCTACCTCTGCTGCTTTCGTTTCGCCTTGGGGTAAATGCACGGGCAGGTATTGTTCCGTGCGCAATATTTGTGTGGCTACATTCTTAAATTCATTATACACCACCTCTACTTTGTCGTATATACCTGCACGATAAGAATCCATAATATATTCAGCGGCAGCAGCAACACGATCGTATGATATGTTGGCGATAATTCCCGTATGCTCGGTAACCATTGAAAACTTTCGCTTGCTAAAATAATCCTCTGCCTTCTTGCCAATAGAAAGTATAGTGACATTACCCTGACGGTACTGACTCTCGTACTTATCATGAATCAATTTCAGTACGCCTTTAAACACGTTCGTGTTGAAAGATCCGCACAAGCCCCGATCGGAACTAACTGCGACAATAAGAATCCGTTTTTCTTCGCGCTCCTGGCTAAACCAGTTTTCGGCAATACCATCGGCTTGAGCCGCAGAAAGGTTCTGAAAAATATACGCCATTTTTTTGGCGAAGGGTCTCATCTGCAAAATTCTGTCCTGCGACCTGCGCAGTTTCGCGGCCGCCACCATTTTCATGGCTTTGGTAATTTGCTGGGTAGAAACTACCGAGGTGATCCGGTTCTTTACTTCCTTTAAACTAGGCATCGTTCAATCAGTATTTCGAAGCTAAATCGAGAGCTACTTTTTTAATGGTTTCAACATCGGCATCTTCAAATTTACCTGCCCTTAGGTTATCCAGTACAGCGCGGTGTGAGTTGCGCATCAATTCCAGGAAGTCGCGCTCAAACTCACGTACTTTATTTACCGGTACACGGTCCATATAACCCCGTGTTGATACGGTGATAATAGCCACTTGTTCCTCTACAGGCACCGGTGAGTATTGATCTTGCTTCAGCACTTCTGTATTTCTTCTTCCTCGCTCAATGGTCAGCTTGGTAGCCGCATCCAGGTCAGATCCAAATTTTGCAAAGGCTTCCAGTTCGCGGAACTGCGCCTGATCAAGCTTAAGCGTACCGGCTACTTTTTTCATGGATTTGATCTGTGCCGAGCCACCCACACGCGATACGGATATACCCACGTTAATAGCCGGACGAATACCGGAGTTGAACAGGTTGGTTTCCAAAAAGATCTGACCATCGGTGATGGAGATCACGTTAGTAGGAATATAAGCCGATACGTCACCGGCCTGTGTTTCAATAATCGGCAGCGCTGTAAGCGATCCTCCTCCTTTTACCAAATGCTTAATCGAATTCGGAAGATCATTCATGTTCTTCGCGATCGCATCATTGTTAATAATCTTAGCTGCACGCTCCAGTAAGCGTGAGTGCAGGTAGAATACATCACCCGGGTAAGCTTCCCGTCCGGGAGGCCTTCTTAACAACAGGGAAACTTCACGGTAAGAAACCGCCTGCTTCGACAAGTCATCATAAATTACCAATGCCGGGCGACCGGTATCGCGGAAAAACTCTCCAATTGCTGCACCGGTAAACGGAGCGAAGAATTGCATTGGAGCAGGGTCAGAAGCTGTGGCTGAAACAATTACTGTGTAGGAAAGGGCTCCGGCCTTTTCCAATTCTGCCGCTACTGACGCAACGGTTGAGCCTTTTTGTCCGATGGCCACATAAATACAATATACAGGCTGACCTTTTTCAAAGAATTCTCTTTGATTGATGATGGTATCAATAGCTACGGCAGTTTTACCTGTCTGGCGGTCACCGATAATCAACTCACGCTGGCCACGACCAATTGGAATCATGGAGTCAATAGCCTTGATGCCGGTTTGCAACGGTTCGTTCACCGGCTGACGGTAAATTACGCCAGGCGCCTTGCGCTCCAGCGGCATTTCATAAAGTTCACCACTCAACGGGCCTTTGCCGTCTACCGGCTCACCAAGTGTATTTACCACGCGACCTACCATGCCATCGCCTACCAATACAGAAGCAATTTTTCCGGTACGTTTTACCGTGTCACCTTCGTGTACACCTTTTGAATCGCCAAACAATACGGCACCCACATTGTCTTCTTCCAGGTTAAGCACCATGGCGCGAAGACCATTTTCAAATTCGAGAAGTTCACCCGCCTGAGCCTGGGTTAGGCCGTATATACGGGCCACACCATCACCCACCGACAACACGGTGCCTACTTCTTCCAATTCAACATCGGTGCGCGACTGCGACAACTGTTCACGCAATATTGCGGATACTTCTTCAGGTCTGATTTCTGCCATAATATCTTCTTGTTTCTTTGTTCGGTTATTGTTCGATCAAAAACCCTTCACATAGGGGTTCTGACTAAATTTTAATTTTAATGCTTTGAGTTTATTCTTCAAGGATGCATCTACCTGGCGATCGCCAACCGTTAACACAAAACCGCCAATCATTTCAGCGTCTACTTTTTCTTCCAGTTCAATTTGTTTCTTGTCACTGATCTTCTTCACCAGGTTCTCAATTTCAGTGCGCAGTTGTGCGTCAACAGGGTAAGCTGTGGTTAGCGTTGCTTTGCCGATTCCCTTATAAACGTTGTAGGCGTTATGAAATTCACGCGCTATTGCCGGTAATAGAGGCTCGCGGTTCTTTCGGGTGATGATATCAAAAAAAGCGAGCGTTAAAGGCTCAACCTTTCCGGTAAAGAGCTTCGACATGATTTGACGTTTCTTGTCGTGGCGAATAACCGGGCTGCGCAGCATGATACCAAAAGCGGAATTTTGTTCACAAACTTTGGTAAATAAGCGCATGTCCTGGTAAACTTTATCCAATGACTTTTGCTCCTCGGCCAATCCAAGCAGTGATTTTACGTATCGCGATGCTACCCTTGCTTCGGCCATAGGTTAGTTAAGTTTCAATTCCTTAATAAAACCATCTATCAATTCCTTCTGCGCCTTGTCTGACGAAAGATTTTTCTTCATCAGTTGCTCAGAAATCTGAAGGGAGAACATGGCCACCTGCACGCGGACATCTTTTAAGGCAGCTTGCTTTTCAATTTGAATAGCCGCCCGCGCATCATCAATAATTTTATCGGCAGCCTTTTTGGCATCGGCCTGTGCATCATCCTTTATGCGGCTGGATATTTCGCGCGCTTCTTTCAGAATCTTATCGCGCTCTTCACGTGCTTCTTTAAACAACTTCTCGTTGTCAGCCTGAATGCGCGCCATTTCGGCACGTGCCCTTTCAGCTGTTTCCAGTGCATTTTTAATAGATTCTTCGCGCTCTTTTAGCGAACCAAGTATCGGTTTCCAGGCGAAGCGCGCCAGCAGTAACACCAGCAGCAGGAAAACAAACGCTTGCCAAATGATGAGACCGGTGCCGGGGGTAAGAAGTTCCATATATCGTAAATTCTTAAGTGTTTCAATAAAATGAAGAACTTGCCTGGCCCATTGCCACTAGCAAGTTCTTCTCAAGCCATTTAGCCTTTGAACGAAATCAGCAAGCAAATAACGAGTGCGAAAAGAGCAGCCACCTCGATAAGTGCAGCGATGATCAGCATGGCGCCCTGGATTTTTCCAGAAGCCTCAGGCTGACGTGCCATACCTTCCATAGCGGAGCCACCGATTTTACCGATACCGATTCCAGCGCCAATTGCAGCCAGACCAGCACCGATACCAGCGCCCATGATTGCATAGCTGATGTCCAATAAAAGTGCAGTTAACATTGTGTTATGTGTTTAAGTGAAACAAACCCTGACGCTTCCGCCAGGGATATCTTTAATTAATCTTAATGATGGTCGTGATCGGCCGTAGCCATACCAATATAAAGCGATGTGAACAACGTGAACACATACGCCTGTATACCAGCCACCAACAACTCAATAAGATTTATAAATAATACAATGAGGCTTGATACCAGGCCCACTGCAATACTTTGAAAAATAAATGCTAAACTAATCAGGCTTAGCAATACAATATGTCCGGCTGTAATCGCTACAAACAAACGTATGGTTAAGGAAATAGGCTTGGTAAATACGCCCACAATTTCAACGGGTAGTATTACCAACCTCAACGGTAGCGGCACACCGGGGGTCCAGAAGATGTGACCCCAATAAGCTTTGTTGCCATTTACATTGGTAAGAATGAATGTAAATACAGCAAGCGTTAACGTCACAGCAATATTTCCTGTGAGGTTACCTGCACCCGGCAACAACCCTAATAAGTTTCCAAAAAGAATGAAGAAGAAAAGGGTGAGCAGGTAAGGAAGAAACTTTTCGTAGTGGTGACCAATGTTTGGCTTCACTACCTCATCGCGAACAAATACAATGATGGGCTCAAGAAACGATTGAACACCAGTGGGCGCTTTGCCGGAATTTTTCTTTGCTGTTTTAGCCGCTGAAAGAAAAACTACCATTAGCAACGTAGCGTTGATGAGCAACATCGCTACGTTTTTGGTGATTGAAATATCGAGCACAGCCTTACCCGAATCGGCCAGGTAGATGTGACTGTGATCAAGTTTATACCCGTTATACTCAACCACATTGTGGTGCTCATCGTAAAAATTCTTTGAAGAGAAAATGTCCAGACCCCGCTCGGATGAATAGACAATTACCGGCAGGTATAGCGTGCCATAGTGCCCATCCCAAAAATGCCAGGTGTGGTCATCCAAAACGTGGTGAATAATCACCTCACTGGCGTTGAATGCACTTCCTTCTTCAGCCGAATCGGAAGCCTTACCAAAAGACGAAAAAACAACTGAAACTACGAGCGCTACGACTAATGAGAAAAGACTGAATTTACGGGTTAAAACGCTCATTTTGGCCAGATTAGGGGGTTTAAAATCCGACCGCAAAGGTATTAATTAAACCATGAGAATGAAATGTTTTGATTTTTTTTTGGACTGTTCTAAGTGTTCACTTTGCGCCATAAAAAAAACACTTCCAGTGCCGTAAAGATTATGTAAGCGATCATGAAAAACACAACATTTTCGATGGCTCCGGGGCGGTCTTTCCAAATAACAATTCCCAGGTAAACTCCATACGCCAAAAACTTAAGCGCAATGGTGGCAAGGTAGAGTTGAACAAAGAAATCGGGGTTGCTGGTGCGCACTTTCGACAAGAAGTGGTAAAGCCCCCCTGTTCCAATAGCCAATAGAGCCAGGGTTTGAAAATAGAACGAAGGCCGATGAGGAAGGGTCATGCCCAGTACTACGGCCACACCTACTACAATCCCAATAGCGATAAGAAATCGAAGCACGGATCAGGATTTATCAATTGACCGGTATAGTTGAAACATCATGCCACCGAAGGCAACAAAAATGAAAGTGATTAAGAAAACCGGATATCGCAATTCCAGGTAATGATCCAACCGATAACCCAGCCAGGCAAATAAGGCCATAGTAACCGCTAATTGTATGGCCAGGCTACTATATTTTAAGTAGCTGTTATACGGTTTTGGCTTCTGTTCCTGCGAGGGATCGTGATGCTCCGAAGCCATTGTTTTCACCAATCTTAATCTCTTTTATGGTTGCACCCATTTTACAACTACCGTTAAAAACAGCACCTGGTTCAACAACAAGTTTGCCGGTAATGATATCGCCATGAATGACGGCTGTAGCTTTTAACACCAACAGTTCTGCAATTTCAATTCTTCCTTTTACTTCGCCCTCAATGTCTGCATTCTGAGCGGTAATGTTTCCCTGAATGTGAGAAGAAGTGCCCAAGGCCACTTTAGATTTTGACTTTACATGGCCCGTTACTTTTCCTTCAATACGTATGTTGCCATATGTTTCTATGTTGCCCTCCAGAAAAGTTCCCTTTCCAATGGTGTTGCTGGAGTTACTGATTTCTTCGGCCACGCGTTTTTCTTCTTTTGAAGTAAACATGATTGTTTCGATTTAAAATGTTACAAACTCTTCCGGATTAAGCGGGTTGCCGTTGTACCACAATTCAAAATGCAAGTGTGGTCCGTCCGTCATCTCTCCGCTATTGCCAACTATGGAAATGATTTCTCCCCCGTTCACAAAAGTACCAACTTTTTTATAGAGTTGGGCATTGTGCTTATAGACTGAAATCAGGTTGCCTTTATGCTGAATCATCATTACATACCCTGTATCCTGTGTCCACGAAGCAAAGATCACCGTACCATCGGCAATGCTTTTAACAGGCTCATTGGTTTTGGCCACAATGTCTACCCCGTAGTGACCTGTTTTGGCATCATAATGATCGGACAAAAAACCGGTTAGCGGTGAAAAGAAAAAGGTTTCCTGCAGTTCACGGTAGCGCACACTGGCCAGGGTAATCAGCGCCAGGTCAGACTTTTCGAATTCCTTGCGAAACGCGGAATCAGCCGGAGCAAGTTTCATCTCTGTTGGTTTCACTAATGGCTGCCCGTCTCCCCGTAAATATTTTGCCGGATCACTGAAGTTCACCGTATCTCCGCTGAGCACCCGTTGTATACCCAAAATGAACTGATCCTTTCTATCCACTTCCAGGTATAAGGAATCAACCTTTTGATCAAGCTCAATCAACTGCTTGTTCATTTGCATTTGTGCAAAGCGCGGATCAAACCACTTCGCTAATATAGTTTGAGCCAGAAAAAGGCTAATGGCGAATATGATGGCGAATACGATAACCGAAAAAAGGATTACCTTGGAATAGGTAAACCCCAGGCTTGTTTTTTCAGCAAAGTTCTCTTCGTTGCGGATCACCAGCTGATACCGGTTGGTTAACCAGTTGGATATTGTCTTTTTTGGCTTCAAATCGCAATTTTAACCCACAAAAGTAGATATTCTGACGGGATTTAATATGGAATATTCGTTTTTTGCGTTTCTAATGCGTTGAGTCGTAATCCTTTGAAGTTCACCCTGTTTTATATCCTCCTGGCCCTGTCGGCCACCTTGTTTATGATGGGGTGTTCATCGGAATCAAGCACCTTTACCAGCAAGGCTTTTCATAATACCACGGCACACTACAATGGGTATTACTATGCTTTGGAGGAGATCACTAAAATCGAGGGAACCATCCGCAAAAACCATAAGGATGATTACAACCGGGTGTTAAGGCTTTTCCCACCGCTGGATTCTACGCTGGCCAAGAGTTATGATAAAGACGTGCAGGAGGCAATTAAAATGGCCTCCATTGCAATTCAACGACACCCGAAAAGCAGGTGGGTGGATGATAGCTATATATTGGTAGGCAAGGGCAGGTTGTACAGCTTTGATTGGGGCAACGCCATTCAAACATTCAAATATGTAAATACAAAAGGAACTGACATTAACGCCCGCCACCAGGCGCTGCTTTGGCTGGCCCGCACTTTTACCGAACACGGTGAATACAACAATGCAGAAGCTACCTTTGATTTTCTGCAAAAAGAAAAACTCAGCAAGACCAATCTTAAAAACTTATACCTCGAAAAAGCACACCATTATCAGGTACGTGAAGATGATGACAAGTTTGTAAAAAATCTGACCGAGGCTGCGCCACTATTAAAAAAGAAAGACAGGCCCGGAAGGATTTACTTTATACTGGGGCAAGTTTACCAAAAGCTGGGGTTTGAGGCCGAGGCCTATAATTACTTCCGAAAGTGTATTGAAACCCATCCGGAATATGAAGTAGACTTTTACGCCCGGCTGTACATGGCACAGGTAGCCGAAATTTCAAAAAGCAGAAACATTTCAAATGCGCGCAAATCTTTTAAAAAACTCTTAAAGGATAGTAAGAACAAAGAGTTCAAAGACAAAATCTATTACGAGATGGGTGTATTTGAGCGGAAGCAGGATAATATTTCAGAAGCTATTGAAAACTATAAGCTTGCGCTTCGTGAAGGAAACAACAAACAAATTGATGGCGAAGCGTACCTGAGGCTTGGTGAAATTTATTACGATACACTAAAAAACTACGAAACCGCCAAGCTTTACTACGACAGCACAGTGAATACGCTCGATAAAAATTATGAAGATTATCCGGTTATTAAATCACGGCAGGAAATCCTGGCCGAGTTTGTGAAACACCTGAAAACCATTGAATGGCAGGATAGCTTACTGGTGCTGGCTAAACTGGATTCTGCCGCATTGATGACCCATATTCAAACTGCCCTGGAAAGCAAAAAGGAGCCCGAAGTCAAAACCGGCAAAAAGAAAAAACGCAACCGCATTGATATCAGCCAGGTTAGTTCATCCTTCACCACCGCAACCTCATTGGAGGGAACCGACTGGTATTTTGGAAATGCCTCTGCGCAAGCACTTGGTCAGCAGGAATTCAAACGCATTTGGGGAAGCATTCCATTAGAAGATAATTGGCGAAGATCATCACGTGCTGTTCCTGTGGCACAACGGCCCAACACCATTGTTGTTGAAACCCAGGAACAACCCACCCAGGAGGCCACCACTGAAACCGTTAGTATTGATCCTGCATTGAGTGAGTATAACCGCATCAGTAAAGAGCTTCCTAAAACAAACGAGCAGGTTAAAGAAGCCCTCGAGAAAATTGAGGATGCCTATTTTCACTTAGGTGATATTTATTACTTCAAGCTACTGGAAAAACATAATGCTGTTACCACTTACGAAAAATTGTTATCACGTTTTCCGGATACGCATTACCGTCCCGAAGTATTGTACAAGCTTTATCTCATGCATAAGGATGTACAACCCGAAAAAGCTGAACGCTATGCACAGGAGTTAAAGGAGAATTTCCCTGAAAGTATGTTCGCTAAAATTCTTGTTAATCCCGATTATCTGTTGGAGTCCAGCCAGGTAGTAGAAAAACAAAAAGTCTTGTATAAAGAAGCTTATCAAAAATTTCAAGCCCAGCAACACAACGAATCGCTTACGCTGCTTAACAAGGCTTTGGCCGAAGAAAAGACCTACTTTACACCCAACCTGGAGTTACTCAAAATCCTGGTTATTGGAAACTCAGAAAGCATTGCCCAGTATCAATTTAACCTGGATGAGTTTATAAAAAACAACCCCGATACGGAAGTAACGGACTATGCGAAAAAACTGCTTACCGCTTCGCGCGACTTTGAGTTAAGGCGTGAAAAGGAAAAAGGCATTCAATACAATCGCTCATTTGATGAGCCGCATTATTTCGTATTGGTTTATAAAACTGAAGCTAAGATTGAAGACATCGCCTCCAAAACACTTGATTCCTTTAACCAGACTAACTTTAAAGAACTTGGTTTGAAAGTAAGCAACCTTATTTTGAACGAAAGTCTTTCCATAACCTTTGTGTCTGACCTTTCGCGAATAAACGCGGCCCTTGAGTATTACCGGATATTTAACGAAAAGCAGCCTGCACTCAACGCTTTAAAGAACCATAAATTCAATACTTTTGTAATTACGAAGAACAATTTCGATATCTTTTACCGTACAAAAGGCTTAGATGAGTACCTCCAATTCTTTGAAAAAAACTATATCCCTAAAAATCCGTAATGCCCTTGGACTAAAGCATCCCTGGTTTAAACGAAGCGCTAAAATCATTTGGATACTTTTCTTCTGTTTCATCCTGGGGTTTCCGCTTTATATCTATTCTGTAAGTATTGATTTATTTGGGTTGTTCGGTGGCATGCCCAGCTTAAAATCCATTGAAAATCCCGAGAACGACTTATCGTCAGAGCTTATCTCTGCCGATGGTGTATCCCTTGGAAGGTATTTCAGGTATAACCGGAGCCAGGTTAGTTATCATAATCTTTCAAAGGATCTGGTCAACACACTTATTCTTTCAGAAGATCACCGGTTTTACAATCACTCCGGAATGGATTTTATCGCCTACCTGCGGGTATTCAAAGGGCTGATTACATTCCATCCTGCCGGTGGCGGAAGTACCATAACCCAACAACTTGCAAAAAATCTATACACTCAAAATCCCAACATGGGTCTGGATGGTACACTTGGCAAATTAGGCCGGCTGCCCAGAAGGATAATACAAAAAACCAAAGAATGGATAATCTCCTTTCACCTGGAGAAGAATTTCACCAAAGAAGAAATCATTGCCATGTACCTGAATACGGCTGAATTCGGAAGCAACGCCTATGGAATACAGGTTGCCGCGGAAACCTATTTCAGCAAAACTCCAGACAGTTTAAATGTTCAGGAATCAGCTGTATTGGTGGGCATGCTACAAGCGATAACCCGCTTTAACCCGGTAACGAATCCTGAAAACTCATTACGCAAAAGAAATGAGGTGCTGGCAAAACTCTACTATCACAAATACATAAAAACGCGTGAGGAGTATGATTCAATTCGTTCTTTACCGATTGTTTTACAATACCGTGTACAAAATCAAAACGAGGGCTTAGCTACTTATTTCAGAAGCGTTATCGGTCAGGATTTAATGGCTTGGTGTAGGGAGCGAGGAATCGATTTATGGGAATCCGGATTAAAAATTTATACCACCATTGACAGCCGTTTGCAGCGCTATGCTGAAGAGGCTGTAGCAGAACATATGAAGTTTTTGCAAAGCGATTTTGATATCCATTGGAAGGGGAAAAATCCATGGATTGATGAAAATGGGAATGAAATAAAAGGCTATTTACAATCACGCATCAAGCAAACCGATGCGTATAAAAACTTAGTAGCGCGATACGGTGCCGATAACGATTCGGTAAAAATTATGCTGAACCTGAAAAAGCCTATGCGCATCTTCACCTGGAATGGCGAGCGTGATACACTTTTCAGTTCCATGGATTCATTGAGTTATTACAAGCGCTTTCTGCATACAGGATTGATTGCTGTTGATGCAAACACCGGTGCAATAAAGGCCTGGGTGGGGGGAGTCAACCATAAATACTTTAAATTTGATCACGTACGTCAGGGCAAACGACAGCCCGGTTCAACCTTTAAGCCCTTTGTTTATGGCGCTGCCCTTGAACTGGGTTATAACCCTTGCCTGGAGCTTACCGATATATCACCTGTGTTCAATGTTCCGGGTGGCACGTGGTATCCACCCAACTCTGATGGTACACGAGGAACTGGCGAAAAAATGACTCTACGGCAAGCCATGGCGCGATCGGTAAATTCTATTACCGCCCAGGTGATGAAGGAAATAAAAGAAAAAACAGTAGTCGATTTTGCACATCGCGTTGGTATTTCGAGTCCGTTGGATGCTGTGCCTTCACTGTGTCTTGGAGTTAGCGATGTTTCCCTATATGAAATGGCAGGCGCCTATGCAACGTTTGTTAACAGTGGCATTTATACCGAGCCCTACTACATTACGCGCATAGAAGATAAAAACGGTAACGTAATCGAGAGCACCGTTCCGAAAACGCGCGAAGCCGTGAGCGAACAGACTGCTTATAAAATGATTTATATGTTACAAGGTGGCGTAGAAGAGGAAGGCGGTACATCACGAGGCCTTAGTCGCGACCTAAAAATCGATAATGAAATTGGTGGAAAAACAGGAACCACCAACAACGCCTCTGACGGCTGGTACATGGGCGTAACCCATAACCTTGTATCGGGAGTTTGGGTTGGTGGAGACGAACGGAGCATTCATTACCGCACCTGGAGCATGGGGCAAGGAACCCGTACTGCACGCCCGATTTGGGATAAGTTTATGACTAAAATCTATAAAGATGAAACCCTGGACTATAGGAAAGGGCAATTCAGAAGACCAAAAACAGGGCTAGATATTACACTCGATTGCGCCCGTTATCCCGGAGCAGACTCCACGCAGGTTATTGATCACAAACCATGGGATGATTTCAACTAGCACTTCATCGTATGTCGCACGATGATCTCAAAAAATATACCCTGCGTCTTCCCGACTCACCCGGTGTTTATCGGTTTTATAATGATGAAAGCAAACTCATTTATGTAGGGAAGGCTAAAAGTCTTAAGAAAAGAGTTACCAGCTATTTCACTAAAAGCAACGGCCTAAGCCGTAAAACAACTAAACTCGTCTCCGAGATTTCAAAAATTGAATACACCCTTTCAAACACTGAGTTTGATGCCTTACTGCTGGAAAATAATCTGATCAAACAAAACCAGCCGAAGTACAATATCCTGTTAAAGGATGATAAAACGTTTCCGTACCTGTGCATTCTTAACGAACGATTTCCCCGAATCATTTCCACTCGCAAATACATACCAAAACAGGGTGAATACTTTGGCCCGTATGCCAGTGTTGTGGCCATGAAAAGCGTGTTGGAATTAATACGAAAGCTTTACACCATTCGTACATGCTCGCTATTACTAAGCGAATCAAACATTAACCAAAAGAAGTTTAAAGTATGTCTTGAGTTTCACATCGGCAATTGCAAAGGCCCTTGTGAAGGCCTTCAGCCCGAAGAAGAATATTTAACGGATATTGAACAAGCCCGGCATATATTAAAAGGAAATCTGAGCGCAGTAGAGAAACATTTTCAGTTTCATATGAAACATGCTGCGGATAGTTTATCCTTTGAAAAAGCCCAGTTCTTTAAAGATAAACTGCAGGTCCTTGAACGGTTTCAAAGTAAATCACTCGTGGTTAACCGTGCCCTCACAGACATCGATGTAATTTCCATTTCCAGTAAGGATGAATATGCCTATGTAAACTATATGCTGATCAAAGAAGGCGCAATCATCTACTCCAAAACAATCGAAATCAAAAAACAACTGGAGGAACCTGACGATGAATTGCTGGCGCTCACACTGCTTGATCTGCGCGCGAAAACAAATTCAACAAATGCAACGGTACTCAGTAACCTGCCCGTTCCGTTAATGTCAGCCGGACTGGAAAATATTATTCCCAAAATCGGTGACAAGAAAAAACTCGTTTCCTTATCGTTAAAAAATGCCCTTGAAATGCAAAAAGAACGAGCGTTACTCAGGGCTGAAAAGCGTTCGCGCAACAACGAAGTAATAGAAATTCTACAGAAAGATCTACATCTGCAACACCTGCCGCGCATCATCGAGTGCTTTGACAACTCTAATTTCCAGGGCGATCAACCCGTTGCTTCCATGGTGCGCTTTGTTAATGGAAAAGTCGACAAAAAGAATTACCGGCACTACAACATTAAAACCGTTACCGGCCCAAATGATTTTGAATCCATGAAAGAGATTGTTGGCAGGCGATATAAGCGAATTACGGAAGAAGCGGGCGAGTTTCCTGACTTGATTCTGGTCGATGGCGGTAAAGGACAATTAAGCAGTGCTTGTGAAGCGCTTAAAGCGCTTAACCTATACGGGAAAATACCAATCGCTGGTATTGCAAAAAGACTGGAGGAAATTTATTTTCCTGAAGATCCCATTCCACTTCATGTCAATAAGAAATCTCCAGGTCTGCTTCTGCTCCAACAAATCAGGGATGAGGCACATCGGTTTGCCATAACCTTTCACCGCCAAAAACGAAGCAAGGTGCGCCTGACAACAGAACTTGATGACTTAAAAGGAATTGGTGAGAAAACTGTAACCAAGCTCCTACAGCATTTCAAGTCAGTAAAAAAAATAAAGGAGGCATCGCAAGCAGAAGTAGAGAAAATTATCGGGAGAGAAAAGGCAGCAAAACTATTCGCCAACAAAAAACCCTGACATTTCTGACAGGGTTTTGAGTATTTCTTTTAACCGAGATTAGAACTCCCAAAGGTTGTGTTCCTTTTCCATCAACATCATCTCTGCCCATTCACGCGCCCACACACTTTCATAATAAGGACGTCCGTTGTTTCGGTAAACATCAGCTATTGAATCATCATCCGGATTCTCAATCTTATAAATTGTCCCCTTGAACAATCTCAATAAAAAGGCATCTGCAAAGTTTTTATTCTCGGCCGTATTCTGGCGGTTAAACCAAACAGCCTTTGCTGGATTATTACGAAATACCTTCTCAACATCCTTGTATTTAAACCATCCTAAAGACTTAAACGTAGAAGTGTTTTGATCAAACGCTTGCATCTCAATGGCCTGAATGTCGTAATACAGACGTGATCTTCTTCTGTCAAATATCACATCCTCTGCAATATTAATTACTGTTATCTCTCGAGGTAAAAAAGTAAGACCTTGTCCTTGAGTAGTTACCAACCACTCGCCAGCTGGTGATGTGGCAGGGTTTGTACCCCTGTTTGTATTAACCTGTAATTCGTAATTTTTACCATTAAAAGAAACAACATCCGCCTGATAGTAAGTATTGGTTGGATCCCATGCTGGAAAACTTTGACCCTGCTGGGAAACAAGGTTTGCCAAAAATTCATCCTTTGTTAGAACACTTTTCTCTGAAAGTGAATCACTTTTATAAATAACGGGGATTTCTCCTGATTTCACTGCGTCCATTAAAAGCTTAGTAATTTCTCCGTTTCTGGCGAAAAAACCTTTATTCTGCTTTTCATTTAACTCCATGATACGCCAAACGCGCAACTTATACAATTGCTCATAGCGAGGAATAGGATTCAGCGAGTTGGGATTATATTGGACTTCCTCTGGTTGGGCAAATGCCAACATAGAAGAACAAAATGCCACTATGAATAAAACTCGCTTTACAGTGCTTGTCATATTATTTCTTATTGAATAGGAATTTGTACAATATCATTACCTGAAACTACAACGGGTTCAGCATTACCTTTAAATGTCATACGAACAACTGTTTTAGGCTCAATAACAATTCGATCGCCCGGACGCATTAAAGAACGCCATGCTGTCAGATCGATTATCTCAGTAGTTTGAGTCATTTCCTGAACACGTTGAGTCCCTCGTGCCAAAATCACAGACATGTTTCTTATTCTGAAATTGGCATCCTGCGGTACTTCCGTTTTAAAGTTTTCGTCAGCCTCCGCATTAATACGTAAACCGCCAATTGCACCGGCTTTAACACCATTTTTTAAATCAATATCACGTCCATTATTATCTTTAGCAATAATACGCGGACGCGGCACAGGTTTAACATCAAATTGCTCAGTGCCTATAGTTGTTCCTGAGTTAGATACCGTTACAGAAACTTTGCGTTGACTGGGAATGATTGTCACTCTTCCGATTTTATCTCCCTTTTGAATTTCACCACCACTCGCTGAAAATGATGGATTGTAATTCGTTCCCAAAGCAGGCACTTCGATGTTTACAGTGTTTCCGCAGCCCATGTATAATGTTGGAGCATTACCTGTTGTAACCCGAATAACAGGTTTTGCAACAAAGAATTCTATCGTTTGCTTGTACTCCTCATCGTTAAGCTTAATAACAGCCTCAAATGATTGCTTGGATAACCCCTGCGCATCATAATTACTGGCTCCAGCTGTAAATTTAACGCGACCCATTTTAATGCCGGTTGGGGCATCTACTTCAACAGGAATAGCTTTTCCGTTATACGTCATTTCGGGGCTTAAGGCGGAAGATGAAGCAGAGATAAACATATCGGCTTCGTAAGGTGCACCTGCAGCCACAATTGACGATTTCGGACGAACCATAGGAATGATATTTTCAAACGCTACACGAGCAGCACCAGCCTTTTCAGCCAGTTTGCGTAAAGCTTGTGATTCGTACTCCAATACTTCCGTCTGAATTTGAGAAACAGAGGCTAAGGCCGCAATTACCGGGGTGTTCTCGAAAGTAAAAGTTAAAAAATCCTTCCGGGCATGATCAGGGTCTGCAGCAAAAACCGGCATGTCTTTAGGTGCCTTGGCTAACGTACCAAAGTTTTCACCGGTAAGCGCATTTAGTTGCTTCACATACTCATTAAGCGTTGATTCGAATTCCTTTCCCCATTTATTTTTCTTGTCGATCATCATGGTGGCTACCGCAGAACCATGGTTATTTATGAGACTCTCATCAACCTTATCACTTCCGGAAACCTTCAACATTTCCTTCTTCAGTCCTTCTATCCACTCGTTGGTAGTTGCCGTAAGTTCGCGCACTTTTTGGGCGTTTTCCACAGCCGCTTTTATTTCAGGCTTTTCACTTTTGCCACCCTCTTTTAAAATAGAAGCAAGCTGTTGTTCATTGGCCTTTTTGGTATCCTCTATCAATTGACCCAACGTTTCATTGATAATGGCAAATTTCTCAAGTACTGCACTACTCACCTGAAGCGCCAGAAGAGCCGTTAGTACGAGGTACATCATACCAATCATCTTCTGCCTGGGGGTTTCTTTTTTACCTGCCATTTTTATCTGGTTTTATCATGTATACTATAATTCTTCTTAAACCTATCTACCAACTTAATTCCTTAGTTACCTCCACCTTTCATAGCAGTGAGCATGCTGCCATAAACTTTATTCAGGGCGGTAAGATTATCTGAAAGTTTGCCTAATTCAGTGGTAAACTTTGTGGTGTTTTCACCTACTTTAGAGAGGCCGGACATGGCACCGGTTAAACTTTCGTAGAACTTGTTCATGTTCTTCACATGGCTATCCGCATCCTTCAGTTCCATTTCATAAACAGAATTTAAAGCTGCCAGATTCTTAGTAACTTTTTGAACTTGTGAGTGATACTCGCCAGCATCTTTTGAGGCATTGGCCATAGAGCCAACAGCATCGATAGCTGTTTTGTAAGATGTATTCATGTCAGACAAAGCCTTAGACGCTGTCTTCACATTTGTAGCGTACTCGTTTGTTGCCACAGCCGCATTTGAAAGGTTGTTCATCTGTTTGGCGGAGTCGGCCAGGTTGGTTAACCCCTTGCCCAAATTATCCAGCAGGTTCTGATCTACCTTTGCGGTCTTGAGCATTTCGTCAATTTTCAAAAGTGGCGAATCGGTTGCGCCAGCACCGGCCTTGCGTACCGTAGGCGAAGAAATTGAGCCTTCGAAATCTTCGGCCAATTCCGGATATACTTTTGTCCAATCGGTTTCTTTGGCAGGCGGCTCAAATGCACTTAAAAAGAATATGGCCGCTTCGGTAAGCAGACCGACCATCAGCATTTGGTCAGCACCGGTTAAGTGAAGGATTTTAAATAGTGCTCCGACAATTACCACCGCTGCACCAATACCATAGACTTTTGGCATGATGGTTTTAAAGAGTAGTTCTGCAAATCCGCCTTTTTTCTTGCTCATTGTAGTATGGGTTTAAGTTTTTTTGGGTCTGGTTTTACTAAAGTTAAATAGAGATTTCAATAATTAAAATTCACGTCCTGACGAGCGTCCTAAATGGGTTAATGCACAGCGAAATCCAATATAGGCTCTTGTCGAATCTTTAAATTCATAAGTACGGGTACCTGTTTCAAGGTAGTAGGCAACATCTTTCCAGGATCCTCCACGCACAACTTTTTTGGGTGCTATTCGGGCATTGTAGCGCGAATCTTCCGGATTGGTGCGGGGATCAATGTATTGAGGGTTCAAATCCCAAACGGTAGGAACGGATGCCGGATTGAAGTCATCTAAACACCATTCAGAGACATTACCGGCCATGTCATATAAACCATAATCGTTCGGAAAGTAGGCCTGAACCGGTGAGGTGTAGGCAAACCCGTCATCATAAAAGTTACCTCTGCCGGGCTTGAAGTTTGCCAGCATGCATCCTTTTGAGTTCCGGATGTATGGGTTACCCCAGGGATACTTGGCCAAATCGCGACCACCGCGTGCAGCATATTCCCACTCTGCCTCAGAGGGCAACCGGAAATTCGGCATAGGAAAGTCGCCAACGCTTTTTCTGAAATCATTTAAGTAGGCTGTTCTCCAGTCGGAGAAGAATACAGCGGCATCCCAGTTTACACCTACAACAGGGTATTCATCGTAAGCAGGGTGCCAATAGTAATAGTCTTGAATAGGATCACCCATGTGGTGAGCAAAATCCCTCACCCACGCAGTTGTGTCAGGGTAATATTTATCGCGGAAAGTTTGTTGATCAATGGTTTCAAAGCCTTCAATGCTGCCGTTATCAACCAGGTAAAAATTTGTAAACTGACGATATTCATTATTGGTGATCTCGGTGTCATCCATAAAAAATGAACCAATAGTAACCTGCTTATTGAAGTTGATTTGTGTAGATGCAGGATCTTCATCGGCTTGTCCCATGTGGAACGTTCCAGCCGGAATGGGCACCATACCATAGGGAATGGTCATCACCCAACCTTGTCTGCCGGGAACGCCAACCAATTCACCCCGGTCACCGCCACGACCACCACCGCCAATACCTAACAAACCACAGGCGCTGGCAGCAATTCCCGCAACGAGTAACAAAAGTTTAGAAGAAACCGACTTGCTCATATATTAATTACAGTTTTGCCAATGTTATAAAGACCCGAAAATAGCGCATAATGCTCTATTTTTTAAAAATTGCTTACCAAATTCTACAAAATTCGCATAAAACCAAAATAATTTACCGCCTAATGCCTGTAACGAGGGGTTCGAACGATTTTTTTAACGCCACCTGCAATTACCGGTAATTCATAAGACAGCATTAGCTCATGTGAAAAATTTTCTTTTGCTGCTCTGTCTTTAATTACAAAATCAACGGAGTACCCCAATCGCAGCGACTTATCCTTCAGAAATGCATAGCCCAGGAGAAGATTAGCTGCCTCTGATGATCTGAACGCCAATCCGCCCCACATCGTATTCCGAAGGGTGGCAATAACGGCAAGATCAACTGAAGTTTCGTTGAAATCGGTTTTTACAAGGACAGTGGGATTGATTTGAAGGTCGAAATTTACATCATAGAAATATCCGGCCGTAAAATTCATGTGGTTTTCGAGGGCATTCCGCTGGCTTACGCCAAAATCAAACTCCGATTTTAACAAGTGGTTAAAACCCACACCGGCATATAGTTTTTCATTCCTGAACATTAAACCAACGCCAAGGTCAGGTCTTATCTGAGAGTCTTTTCCTGTCTTATCCTGAAGAAAAGGGTCGGATGGATCAATGGCGCGGTACTTATCAAAGTCAAGCGTTTGCGAATACATTCCCAGCTTTATTCCGAAGCTTAATTTGCTGCTTTCTTTAATACCGAGGTGATAGGCATACATGGCCTGGGCCTCCAGGTTATTTTGAGGACCTAGCCGGTCGTTTAAAACATATACTCCGAAGCCACTCTTTAACTTATGAATGGGGGTTGAGAAGGAAATTAATTGTGATGTGGGTGCACCACCATCACCAAAAGTAGACTGATAACCCAACCACTGGCTACGATGAAATGCGGTTGCTCGTGTTACTCCATCAGCTCCTGCCGCAGCGGGAGTCAGGTACAAATGGTTAAACATGTACTGGGTAAACTGCGCGTCTTGCTGGGCAAAAAGCCGGGTACTACCGGCAAGCAGAAGGCAAAAAATTATATATAAACCTTTCCTGAGCATTAAGGTGATAACATGCAAGGTTAAAGTAAATGCTTTTTTACGACACTTTCAAAGCGCATGTAATTAAAGTGTAATAAAAAACACCTATTTGTAAATTCCAATGAATGAATTAGTTATTTGATGCCGTTAGCCTTCTTGACATAGAGTTCAATAGCCCCTGTCATGGACGGTGCATTGGGTAGTGGCGCTTCAATATCAAGAATCAATCCCGCATCCCTAACAGCCTTTGCTGTAGTAGGTCCAAACGCTGCAATCCGGGTATTATTTTGTTTGAAATCGGGGAAGTTCACCAACAGTGAATTAATGCCCGAAGGACTGAAGAAGGCCAGGATATCATAGAAGACTTCCTCCAGGTCGGATAAGTCACTGGCTACCGTATTGTAAATGATGGCCTCCGTGAAGGTAAATCCATTGTCCTTTAAAAAATCAGGGATGTCATTTTTCCGAATATCCGAGCATGGAAAAAGGTATTTCTCGTTTTTATGCTTTTTAAGAATCTCAAGAAGGTCCTGGGTGGTTTTGAGGCCCGTGAATATTTTTCTTTTTCTAATGACAATGTATTTCTGCAAGTAGTTTGATGTCTGGTCGGAAATACAGAAGTATTTCATATCCGCAGGCATCTCAATTTTTAACTCCTGACAGATCTGGAAAAAATGATCCACCGCATTACGGCTTGTGAAAATAATTGCCGTGTGATCAAGAATATCAATTTTTTGCTTACGAAATTCCTTTGCAGGAACCGGATCAACCTGGATAAATGGACGAAAGTCAATTTTTAGGTTAAACCTCTCCATCAATTTGAAGTATGGAGAGTTGGGGTCGGTGGGTGCCTCTTGCGTTACCAAGATGCTCTTTACTTTACGCATCCGGTCGTTCACTTTTTCACTCATATCAACTTGTACTGGATTCACCTCTACTCGTAAAGTACTTTAACAGCAATTAAAAAAGGTATTAGTTCGGTGGCACAAATGTACGAAAATAAATGAAACACAGTGAACGGTGCCCGTCTGATCAGTTTTAAAAAAATAAGAATAATCCACCCAGCCATCAACCACGACAATGATGAATAAAAAAACGAATACCATCGCTCATTACTTCCATTCATGATAAAATAAAGGCCGGTGCAAACTGCTAACACCGCAGCCACCAGCAAGGTTGATCGAATGAATCCCAGAAACTGGAACCCCGACTGATCCCCCAGGCCAAAGAGAACTGAAAGCAGCGTAAGCACAACAGCTTTGCAAAAAAAAGCAAGCACAATAATGCTGCTTATCTGCAGCCACCGCACGCTTATATCCATAAATGATTGGGCTTTGAGAAAATGCTGAAGCTTGTATTCAGGACTTAACCCGATTACCATAACCATCAGCACATACCCTACCAGTAAGGAGGCAAACAAATAAAACAGAACATTTGCACTACTGGCAATACGGGCAAACATTTGACTCTCATCGCTCTCGCGTAATGAGAACAGTTTGGACAGTGAAAAGTAATGAAATGTTAACTTAGGGTTAAAACGGAGAATAAAAACAAAAAATACAATTAACAACAACCCTGCAGCAATCACAAAATTCCGCGCATCGTTCCCCTCCCTGGTCAAAGGACCGCTCATGCTCATTGCCGATAACTCTGTCACTATACTTGTTTTAAGGTTTTTGGTCGTTATGTCTTCCTTACGATACAGACTTATCAATAGCTTAGCCGGAAGACTATCCATAACTAAAACAACCCGCTTTGTCCGATCAATCCATAATTGATTATTAAGGAAAACACTAAACTCCTCATCATCCTCCAGGAGCAGTTTATCGCCCCGGTACCGTGAGGGCTCAAGCAAGATGTGGATTGCGTTAACCTGATCAGTTTCCTGATAACTCCTGTATTTGCCCTCCGAAAACACCATCCATTCAGCTTGCAAATCCTTCTTGACAAAAGAATTCTGAGCGCTTAAGGTCTGTGCAAGAAAAAGAAAGGCTACGGAAAGAATTTGCTTCATGCGGTATCAAAATTATAGAATAGTAACGCATTCTAATAACGGAAGAACGGTACTGACTTTATTATACACTAGTTTTACAGCGTTATGGCTGGCCTGTACTTTCATATACCCTTCTGCAAACAAGCGTGCTACTATTGCGATTTCCATTTTTCAACCAACCAGGAATTGAAAGGTGAATTGGTTAAAGCGCTGGTGAAGGAACTTCATCTTCAAAAAGATTTTTTAAACGATGAGGTAATCAACACCGTGTACTTTGGTGGAGGTACGCCCTCCCTTTTAAAACGCGAAGAATTACAAACCTTGCTGAATACCATACGAGAACTTCACCACCTTAACCCTTCGGCAGAAATAACACTGGAGGCTAACCCGGATGATCTTAATGATGAAACGCTGGCGGAATTAAAGCAGGCTGGAATCAACCGGCTAAGCATCGGTATGCAAACCTTTCATAACGACCTGTTAAGATTTATGAATCGGGCACACGATGCAGCTACGGCCATACAGGTTATGCATAACGCGCGCAAAACAGGGTTCGATAATATCAGTATCGATTTGATTTACGCCATCCCCGGACAGGATAATACACGCTGGGAGGAGGATATCCGGCAAGCGCTTGCTTTAAACCCTGAGCACCTTTCGTGCTATTCCTTAACAATAGAAGAGAAAACAGTTTTTGGAAAATGGTCGGCAACCGGAAAGCTAAAAATGGTTGAAGACGACATGGCTGCTCATCAGCTTGACGTGTTAATGAATACGTTGGATAAAGCAGGTTATATGCATTATGAAATATCCAACTTCGCAAAGCCGGGATTCTACTCACGCCACAACAGCAGCTATTGGAGACAGGAGAAGTATCTGGGCATTGGGCCAAGTGCTCATTCGTACGATGGTGTTATCCGTCAATTCAATGTTGCCAATAATCACGTGTATATAAAGGCTATTTCTAAAAATGAAATACCCGCTGAAAAAGAGATACTCACCATAGAAAATAAAATCAATGAATATATTCTTACCACATTACGAACACAATGGGGGACAGATTTTTCCAGGCTTAAACAAGATTTTAACATGGATCTGCTTGAACAAAATAGTGCGTATATTCAACAGTTGGTAGAACGTGACCTGGCGCTATTGACCATAAGTGTTTTAACCTTAACCCGAAAAG
This sequence comes from Flammeovirgaceae bacterium UBA5585, assembly GCA_002425185.1. Classification (GTDB taxonomy): domain Bacteria; phylum Bacteroidota; class Bacteroidia; order Cytophagales; family Cyclobacteriaceae; genus UBA2336. The sequence continues at coordinate 111,083 of DILT01000013.1, forward strand.
GGAAACTACTTGCTGATAAAATTGCTTCCGATTTATTTGTTGAGAAAAAATGATTGTAACCATTTCGTTTAACGGCAAAACACTCTTCGCTAACCTACACGAGCCGCTGGATATTTCATTGCCCATCCGCGAAGGAGAACACAACCCAAATTGCTATTGGGCTGAGCCCGTAAAATTTGAAACGATTAAGGCCGGCAATTTTATTGGTAGTGTGAAAGATGGCGGTTCCGTTAATTACCAAAAATTAACGATTACCCCGCACGGCAATGGAACCCATACGGAATGTTATGGACATATTGCTGATGATGGCGCAACCGTAAATCAAAATCTGAATCACTTTCATTTTTTAGCCGAACTTGTTTCCGCTGAGCCGAAAGAAAATTCTTCCGGAGATTTGATCATAACACGAGCCATGCTTGCTGCTTCGCCCGGCATAGAAGCCATGGTGATTCGGACGCTTCCTAATAAAGGATCGAAAAAAACGAAACAATACTCAGGTACTAACCCCCCCTATGTGGAAGCTGGCGCTGTTCGCTATTTAGTTGAACGAGGTGTCCAGCATATTTTGATCGACTTGCCAAGCCTGGATAAAGAAGATGATGAAGGAAAGCTATTAGCTCACAAGGCGTTTTGGAAATTCCCGCAAGAAACCCGGAAACACGCCACCGTAACCGAGCTAATTTATGTACCGGATGACATTCCGGACGGACTATACTTATTGAACCTGCAAATTATCGGTTTAGAAATGGACGCCAGCCCCAGCAAGCCGGTGTTATACAAGCTGAAAGAAGTTTTGTAACTTCCCGCTGAAGATCCCCCAATGAAATCGCCCGAAGAAAAACGCGTATACATGCTTCTTAAATCTGTGATCTTTCATTATCACGGATTGGATGAAGAAGAGAAAAATGACCTGGATAAAACAGCGGCTGAACTGGATGCCCACGAGGAGTATCAATGGGCGCAGGAATTTATCGCCAAGGATTACCTTACCTCCTTTGAACGCGCCCGTGATTTTTTGAACGACATCATTGCTGATTATCCAAAAGATAAGCGTGTTGAACTCATTAACATGGTATGGCAAGCCAATAACCTAAAGGGTTATGTTACTGAAATGGAGGCCACAGCGATGTTAAAACTTGCTAAAGACTGGAATGTGCAGAAGGAGTTGATTGAGCTTGTATTAAGATGATGCCGGCTTTTGCGGACCTTTAAAAGTTATGCTTGTAAAAAAGAATGAAAAGAAAATACCCGTTACAAGAGATCGGGTTAATGAATCCATGAAAAGCTTTTCATCAAGAAAATAACTCCACAAAAAATTCAGTATGGCATAACCCAGAAAAGTGCCAATTACTGTTTTCCAAAATTCCTTGTGACGAAACTTCTCCTGTAAACTCATAAGGACATCATATCCTTAAACTTAGCTGCCTGCCTGCGGCTAACTTCAACTTTATCTCCGCCTTTTAGTTTCACCATCAAACCTCCATTGAACCACGGCTCAATACCTTCTACCCAACTCAGGTTAATGATGTGCTTGCGGCTAGCACGGAAGAATGCGCGCTCATCCAGTTTTTCATCTAATGCATTTAGTGATTTATGAATCATCGGACGATTGGTGTCAAAATATACCTTTATATAATTACCATCCGATTCAAACAGGCGGATGTTGGAAAGACTGACAAACCAGCATCGCTCTCCATCTTTTACAAACACCTGATCGTTCAAGCCTAATTTCTTATCTCCTTCGCCACGAGCCACGTTAACCTTGGTTCGTTCGCGCTCCATAATTTTGGAAACGGTTTCCGAAAGTCGCTCGGCCTGGATGGGCTTTAATAAATAATCAAGCGCACTTACTTCAAAGGCTTTCAAGGCAAATTCATCATACGCGGTGGTAAACACCACCAACGGAACTGAATCCAGTTCCTCCAATAACTGAAAGCCCGTTTTGCCCGGCATTTGAATATCCAAAAACAGTAAATCCGGATTGAGTTCATTTACCATGGCAATGGCTTCATCCGCGTTGGCCGCTTCGCCTACTACCTCAATGGAGGGATGATCCTCCAATAGTTTCATCAATTCTTTGCGCGCCAGGCGCTCATCGTCCACAATCAGGGCTTTCATAGGTTTATGTTAACGTTTCGCGGGGTCTTATACAATGATCTGTTTACGGCTACGTAGTTACTAAGGTTTGCGGAATAACTATCTCGGTGAGCACAAAATTATTATTTTCATTGACCATTCGAAAGGAAGCCTGATCACCATATAAAAGTTTCAGGCGTTGTATGGTGTTGGCGATGCCAATTCCTTTGTTCTTACGAACTCCGTTTACAAGCTGGCCGCTGTTTCTGATTTGAATTTTTAACCGGTTGTTTTCCACCGTGGTCTTTACATGAATTACCCCACCGGCTGTAAGTTTGGAAATTCCATGCTTCACTCCGTTCTCTACCAGTGTTTGAATCATTAGTGGTGGTACCCGGAAATTGGCTGATTGCGGATGAATGTTAAAATCTGTTTTCAACCTTTCCTCAAACCGCACACTCTCCAGACTCAGGTAATCTTTCACAATTTTGAGTTCATCTTCAAACTTGGTGAGTCCCTTTTTTTCAAAGGTTAGTGAGTTCCGTAAGATATTGGAAAGCTGGTTGATGGCTTGCTTTGATTTCTGCGGATTCTCATCCACTAATGCACGAATACTATTCAACGCATTGAAAATAAAATGCGGATTAAGTTGTGATTTGAGGTTGTTCAACTCAATGGATGTCATGTACGCTTCGTACTTCAAGGATTTATTGTATTGCTCAATAAAATGATACGTGAAATAAAACGTGGCCCACAAAAAGAAGAACAACATGTAAATGGCTGAAAGGCCGGCAATCTGATCGGGAGAAAAGGCGGTTTCAATTACAGTGGCCCTTCCGGTTATCAAACTAATCGGAATACGCAACACGTATACCATCAACCCCATCAATCCGGAAGCCAGCAGCACCCGAGGAATTAATTTTGGTACACGCAGGCGCAGCCAGTTTCTTCGCTTCACATAGAGCCGAAACAGGTGTGTGGCCATAAAAAACAGGGCAGCCTCTGAAATAAAAAAAGCTGTGCGCTTAAAGCTGATGGCCTGACCAGAAGCCAGTATGCTAAAAACAACCTGAATGCCTGCATACGCACCCCATACGCTTATTTGCAGAATCCAGTAAAGTCGTTTTTTATTGTCGACCATATAAAGGATGTAACTTTTTCAGAAAAAAAAACAGATTTCATCCAATACAAGACATACACCATTCGTTATAAAATTCATATAGAGAGTATTTAAACTTTAGTAAAGATAAAGTGTTTCAAAATGTCAATGTACAAAGATGACAACAAATTTATCAGATTGATCCCAACCAAACCGCGATATTCACTTATAAAAGATTTAAAATAAAAAAGGATGTGAATGTTTAAAGAGAACAATCAAATTTTATCTGAGTTGGCTAACCATGTTTCACTTAAAATTCAAAAAAAATGAAAAGAGTGACTTTGTTCCCCGTGCTTGCCGTTCTATTAATTTGTTCGGCATTCAAAAGTTCTGATTATGAGATTGATTATGATAGTGATATTCATCAATCATGCCCTCAAACCAACTCTTATACTGTCCAACTTGAGACTATGGGAGGTACGCCAATATCTGCATCGGCTGTATCGCCCAGTACGCAGTATCGTATAAGAATTACATATTCCAGCTCATGGTGCTGTAACCAAAATGTTGCCTATTGTGTTGTACTTGCATATGGGTTTTCAGGTGGTTGCAGCGATTCAATTAATGGAAGTACTCTTATCGGTATCACTACTGACTCATCTCTACCCCCTTTTGGGATAATTGGAGTAGTCGGTCCAACTGACTGCTCGGACTCTCTTTCTTCAGCACAGGGAAGCTTGAGCACTCAACAATCAATTCCTTAATAGTTGCTATCTTAATAAATTCTCGCAGCAAAAAACTGCGAGAATTTATCTTCTCATGCAAAAGACTACTATCATCATTGTACTTATACTTTTTGGTTTCGTGGCTTTCTCACAAAAAGAAGCCAATAATTGGTACTTTGGTGAAAGGGCCGGGTTGACTTTTGAGAAAAATAACCCCGTACCGCTAACTGATGGTCAAATGATTGCTGCTGGAGCACCTGCGGTGGTCTCTGATGGAGAAACGGGACAACTCCTGTTCTATAGCAATGGAGAAAATGTATGGAACAGAAATCACGAGGTTATGCCAAACGGAAACAATCTGACAGGAACCCGAAATGCCACTAACATCGCATATGCAGTACCTGTTCCCAACTCAACACACAGGTACTACCTATTTACGTTCATTCGGGCCAACTTTTATACACTTGAAGGCGCTAAAATATTTTATTCAATAGTGGATATGTCTGTAAATGGTGGACTGGGTGATATTATTCCTGAAACAAAAAACATTCTCTTACTTGAAGAGGCTTCCGAAAAAATTGCGGCCGTTTCACATTATAACAAAACAGATTACTGGCTGATTACCCACGAATTTAACAGCAACAGGTTTATTGTGTACCTGATAACATATGAGGGGATTACAGAACACGCAGTGTATTCTATTGGCGCTGTACATGAAGCGGAAGATGGTATTGTACAAGCTCAAGGTCACATGAAAGCCTCCCCTGATGGCACAAAGTTAGCCGTAACCCTGCGCTCCTTTATATCCCCTAAACCATTTCAACTATTCGATTTTAACAATGCCACCGGTGAAATCAGCAATCCACAATCGCTGGGAGACTATACGATGCAGTATGGTGTTTCATTTTCGTCAGACAGTCGTAAACTTTACCTTCACGGCTATCACGTCACGCCAGAAACTTACGATTATTTGTTTCAGTTTGATTTAAATGAGCCTGATATCCTTTCATCACGAACCGGTTTACTGGGCAGTAACCCCTTTATGGACAGATATGATTTCGGTGCCGGGTTTGCCAACTTTAGCTTTCAACTGGGGCCGGATGGCAGATTATATGGAGCCGGTTCACCTAGCTCTTCCGATGACCAGATATCAAGAAATTCAGTTTTTATAATAAGAAATCCAAATGCCAAAGGATATGCATGTGATGTCAGTATTTCAAAATTCGACTTTGGCTCTGGCCGGGTCAATACCGATCTCCCAAATTTTATACAGTCAATTTTTCAAAACAATTCACCTGAACAAAATCCAAACGCTCCATGTATTGAAAAATTCTTTAGAATTTATCCTAATCCAGTCCAGGATTTGCTGATTTTTGAAATCACACAGGCTTGTGTCAATAACTATTCGGTCCAGCTTTATGACACAGCAGGAAAGCAAATAAAACAATTGCGGGTTTGGGATACGTACTATGAACTTGACACTTCAGATTTGGCATCCGGTCTGTATATTCTCGTCATTAAATCAACAACAAGCGTGTTCGCAACAAAAATTGTAAAGTTATAATCCTTAAGTCAGAAAAATTTGTACCGTAACAAATAGAAGAATAAGATTCCGGAGGCGATAATCAGCGCCCAGGTTATCATAACCAACGCTTTTTTATAGGCAAACAGCCGCGGCTCGTTGACCAATGCATTTACAATAAAAGCCGATCCGGCACAGAGGTAAAGTGAAAACTCCAACATATCGTTCAGGTAAAACTGGTACCCGCCAACAGCCAGAAAAATTGATCCGAATAGATATTGTCGTGTTTGAGCGTTCATGTACAGGCGTTAACGTGCGTAAAGTTAATTTAATTCCGCCTTTAAAAATTTGCCCGTATAACTGGCCGGGTTTTTCGATACCTGTTCCGGTGTTCCTTTTGCCACAATACGCCCTCCCTGCTCACCTCCTTCCGGACCAAGATCAACAAGGTAATCTGCCGCTTTGATTATATCCAGATTGTGCTCAATCACCAACACGGTATTGCCTTTGTCTACCAACTTTTGCAACACATCCAATAAATGGGCAATGTCCTGAAAATGTAGTCCCGTGGTCGGCTCATCCAGAATGTAAAATGTTTTTCCTGTATCGCGTTTTGAAAGTTCGGTAGCCAGTTTCACGCGTTGCGCTTCACCTCCGGATAATGTGGTGGCATGCTGGCCAAGTGAGATGTAGCCCAGCCCAACATCATGCAGGGTTTTGATCTTGCGTAAGATCTTGGGTTGGTTTTCAAAAAACGTAACGGCCTCCTCCACGGTCATGTCCAGCACATCCGAAATGGATTTTCCTTTAAAGCGAACTTCCAACGTTTCGCGGTTGTAGCGCTTGCCCTTACAGGTTTCGCAATGCACATACACATCGGGTAAAAACTCCATTTCAATCAGGCGCAGGCCGGCACCTTCACAGGTTTCGCATCTTCCGCCTTTTACATTGAATGAAAATCGTCCAGGTTTATACCCGCGGATTTTTGCTTCCGGTAATTGGGCAAACAAATCGCGAATGTCGGTAAACACACCGGTGTAGGTGGCCGGGTTTGATCGTGGAGTTCTGCCGATGGGCGACTGATCGACTTCAATTACTTTGTCTATATGCTCAAGGCCCTCTACTTTTTTAAAGGGCAAGGGCTCTCTTCGAGAATTGAAGAAATGCTGATTCAAAATCGGGTAAAGTGTATCGTGAATCAAGGTTGACTTTCCGCTGCCCGAAACACCCGTAATGCAGGTGAACGCACCGAGGGGAATTTCCAGGTCCACCGTCTTCAGGTTATTGCCACTCGCACCCGTTAACCGTAGCGATTCACCAGTACCAACTCTTCGTTCAGGGTTATAGGGAATAGCTAATTTACCTTGCAGGTATTGAGCAGTAGTGCTTTTTGATTTCAAGAACGCAGCCGGATCGCCTTGTGCCACTACCTGACCACCATGACGCCCGGCTCCAGGCCCAATATCAATGATGTAGTCCGACTCCAGCATCATGTCCTTATCATGCTCCACCACAATTACGGAGTTGCCCAGGTCGCGCAGATCTTTTAATGCTTTTATCAATTTCACATTGTCACGTGCATGCAGGCCAATACTCGGTTCATCCAGAATGTACAGTACCCCAACCAACTGCGTACCGATTTGGGTTGCCAAGCGAATGCGTTGCGCTTCACCTCCACTAAGGGTGCGTAACGGGCGGTCAAGATTCAGGTACTCAAGGCCAACATCCAGCAAAAAGCCAATGCGCTTGCGGATTTCTTTCAGCACTTCAATGGCAATGGTGCGTTGCTTTTCGTTGAGTCGGATTTCCAAATCCGTAAACCAATCATTGAGTTTTTTTATGTCGAGTGCTGCCAGTTGGGCAATGTTCTTTCCATCAATAATGAAGTGAAGAGATTCCTTTTTCAACCTTGCTCCGTGGCATTCCGGACAAGTCTTCACAATCATAAAATCTTCAACCCAACGCTTAATGGCTTCTGATCCCTCATCGCGTTGCTTTTCCAAAAAATTTACGATGCCTTCAAAGCGGGTATTCCATTCCGTACCCGGATATTTCACCGAAGCCACCGCTACCGGAACATCATCGCCATAAAGCAATACCTTCAGTATATCTTTTGGTATGTCTTTAATGGGTGTGCTTAGGGTAAGTTTGTATCGTTTTAGAATGGCTTCAACCTTTTTGAAAATCCAGATGTCGCGGTATTCACCCAGTGGTAAAATACCGCCACGGCTAATGCTCAATTTTTTGTCTGGTATTACAGATTCTTCTGTTATTTCTTCCACCTGGCCTAACCCATTGCATACCGGACAGGCACCATAGGGTGAGTTAAACGAAAATGTGTTGGGTGCAGGCTCATCGTAGGAAAGTCCGGTGGTTGGATCCATCAAAAATTTTGAAAAGTGATGAGGCTTTTGGTGTTCATCCAGCGCCATAATCACACCTTTACCTTCTTTGAGTGCACGATTTATGGATTGCCCTATACGTGCACGATCTTTAGCATCTACCACAATCCGGTCAATAACCACTTCAATGTCGTGTATCTTGTAGCGGTCAACCTGCATTTTGGCCGTTATGTCAAGCAATTCGCCATCCACCCGTACTTTGGTAAACCCTTGTTTACGTATCTGTTGAAACAATTCGCGGTAATGCCCTTTACGGCCTTTCACTATGGGGGCCAGCAGGATTAATTTTTTGCCTTTAAAATTTTGGAGAATGGCATCGAGTATCTGATCCTCCGATTGCCGGATCATTTTTTCTCCGCTCAGGTAAGAGTATGCCTCTGCCGTACGGGCAAACAGCAGGCGCATAAAATCATAAATCTCCGTAACGGTGCCCACCGTTGACCGCGGATTTCTTGAGGTAGTTTTTTGCTCAATGGATATAACCGGACTAAGTCCGTTGATCTTGTCTACATCGGGCCGTTCAAGGTTGCCCAAAAAACTGCGGGCATAGGCCGAAAAGCTTTCCATGTACCTGCGCTGCCCTTCCGCATATATGGTATCAAAAGCCAGTGACGATTTTCCACTTCCGCTGATGCCGGTTATGACAACCAGCTTATTGCGCGGAAAAGAAAGGTTAACATTCTTGAGGTTGTGCTCGCGCGCACCAATAATTTCTATGAATTCGAAACCCGTTGAATTCTTTACTTTTTTCTCCGCTAGTGCCCGCGCCATGAATTTTTATGAAGAATACAAAAATGAAGGAAGGATTGTTACCAGACAACAGCAGATTAATTCTGTTTCGGCTTAAAAAGAAATTTCGGTGTTGAGCAGAAGGGAGCTGATTTTACCTTCCTGTTCCGCAATGGGCTCATATTTCTGATTTTTCAGGGTAAGTCCGGTGGCTAGTTTTGTTTCTGGGTCAACCATCCAATACTCTTTTACCCCAAAGCGTTCGTAAAGTGCTCTCTTTTTTATTTTATCATGATCTTTATTCCCATCCGAAAGAATCTCAATAATCATATCAGGCGCTCCGTGTATATGACCCTGTTTATCAATAATTTTTTGATTTGCTCCCAAAACAACTATAATATCGGGTTGAACGGCATTTGATTCTTCATCCAAATAAACATCGAAGGGAGCAATCAGCACATCCCCCAAACCTTTTTCAGTTACATTGCTGTCAAGGCTAACAAAAATTTTTTGTAGTGTTTTTTGATGATTATATAGCGGGGCAGGGGACATGTAGATATTATTTTCAATTAACTCCACCAACGTACCCTCCGGAAGGCTTTTGTAAACTTCCATAAGCGTGCGGGGCGGGCTGTCAAGTGTCGGCTTCATCATACCAAAGATACAATTAATTGAACAAAGAGGTTCACGCTACATCCCTACCCGTAACCAGCTTTAACATGGCAAACCAATCCTGTTTATCCAATTGAACAGTTAGCGCCTTAGCTCCTTCAGTCAACCTGCTTGGGTTGGTTGTACCCAAAATCGGAAAAATACCTGATGGGTGTCTTAGTAACCAAGCCAGTAACAACTGGCTGATGCTGCATGCGTAGCGTTGAGCAAAGGTTTCCAATTGTTTTTGAATTTCATTTTCTGCAAAAAATTTACCTCCACCCAAGGGTGACCAGGCCATGGGAGAAATCTGATGTTTCATCAATGTATCCACCGTGCCATCAAAAAGCAGTTGATGATAAAACAGAGAAATTTCAATCTGATTCGTTACCAGTGGATCGCGTAGGTAACTTGACAACAACTCAACCTGTGGGGCTGTAAAATTTGAAACTCCAAAAAACAAAACCTTCCCGGATTGTTTTAGTTTACTAAATACTTCCGCCACTTCTGCTGGATTCATCAGCGGATCAGGGCGATGCAGCAACAGTAAATCGAGGTAATCGGTTTTTAAATTGCGCAGTGAATTCTCAACCGATCGGATGATATGCTCTTTTGATGTATCGTAATGTTTAATCCGGTGTTCTGGTCTTTTATCGGACAGCAGTTTAATACCACATTTGGTTACCAACTGAATTGTATTCCGCAAGGCTGGCCGATTGGCAATAGCTTTACCGAACAGTTCCTCGCAGGAATAATTTCCGTAGATATCCGCATGGTCGAACGTGGTAATTCCATGTTCAAGCGAGGTGTTTATCAATGCTTCTATACCATCAGTGGATAAAGCACTCCAGCGCCAAACTCCGGTTATGACTCTCGAAAATTCCGGGCTCTTCGGATGTATTAATTTTCTTTCCATGCCGGAAATTACACAAGTTTATGGGGCTCCGTTGCAAAACTTAAAATCTGCTTTGCTAATACGTTTGCATTCCTAAGACTTCTGCTAAATTGGATAAAAAATAACCCTATGCAAAACGACATCCTTGATCTGATAAAGCAACGAAACCCTAACGAACCAGAATTTTTACAAGCCGCTGAAGAAGTAATTGTCTCAATCTGGCCGGCCATTGAAAAAAATAAAGAGCTTCAAAAATTAAAAATACTGGAGCGGATGCTGGAACCGGAACGTATGATTTCATTCCGTGTAACCTGGCTTGATGATAAAGGTGAAATTCATGTGAACCGCGGTTATCGTGTGCAAATGAACAGCGCCATTGGACCATATAAAGGTGGTCTTCGGTTCCATCCTTCAGTAACACCAAGCGTACTAAAGTTTTTGGCCTTCGAGCAGATTTTTAAAAATGCCTTAACCGGCATACCCATGGGTGGCGGCAAGGGTGGTTCCGACTTTGATCCGAAAGGAAAATCGGAAACTGAAATCATGAAATTCTGCCAGGCGTTTATGAGCGAACTGTCGCGCCACATCAGCCACCGGTTAGATGTACCTGCAGGTGATATTGGAGTAGGCGGCCGTGAAATCGGTTATCTGTTTGGCGCTTACAAAAAAATTAAAAATGAATTTACAGGTGTATTTACCGGTAAGGGCATTGGCTGGGGCGGAAGTTTGATTCGTACAGAGGCAACCGGGTACGGGCTTATTTACTTTGCTGAAAATATGCTGCATACCAAAGGCGATTCGATTAAGGGCAAAACCTGTCTGGTTTCCGGGTCTGGCAACGTAGCGCAATATTCCATTGAAAAGATTAATAAGATGGGCGGCAAAGCAATCACTGCGTCAGATTCATCCGGGTATATTATCGATGAAGCCGGCATTACAAAAGAAAAACTTGAGTTTTTAAAAACGCTGAAAAACGAAAAACGTGGCCGCATAAAAGAATATGCCGATAAATATAAAAGTGCAGTCTATCACGATATTGATCCGAAGGCCGATCATAATCCGCTATGGAACATCAAAGCCGACTGTGCCTTTCCGTGCGCCACACAAAATGAAGTGAACGGCAAAGATGCCAACAACCTGGTGAAAAACGGTATTAAACTGGTAGGCGAAGGTGCCAACATGCCTGTCACCATTGAAGGCATCAATATTTTAATCGACAATGGGGTAATGTATTCTCCCGGCAAGGCCTCTAATGCCGGTGGTGTAGCTACCTCCGGCCTGGAAATGACCCAAAACTTTATGGGCGCCAACTGGACACGCGAAGAAGTGGACTCAAAACTTCAGGACATCATGAAAAACATTCATGATACCTGCCTGGCTGCTGCCAATGAGTACGGCAAACCTGGTAATTATATGGTAGGCGCTAACATTGCCGGATTTTTAAAGGTAGCCAATGCAATGAAAGAACAAGGGGTTATTTAGCTATTGGTTTTTCGTTCTGTGTGCTATTCTTTGGTAAAACATTAATGTCGGCTTCACTCCTTTGGCCTTCTCACTTAAGGTGAAGTATCCCTTTCCATGGTAATCAAAAGCAATACTTTCGCCTTGGGGTTCCTGGTGATAGGGTAACACCACAGGGGGTGCTTGCAGTAGTTCGGTAATCGCTTCATTATTTTTTCTTCTCCAATAATATACCTGCTCATAATCCTTAAGTAGTATTTCGGCTCCATCGGCCGACCAATCAGCTGCAACAATCAGTGTAAACGGAAGGGCTTCCAAAACTTTTTCAGCCACCATAATTTCGCTGGTTGATTGAGGATAGGGTAACCGGTATAGGTTAACGGCAGCCTCACGCTTCGAAAAAATGTAGAGATCTTTTGTATCCGGATCAATCATCAGCGCTTCGCAATCGCGAATACCATCCGGCAGTGTAAATTTTATGGAATCTACCTGCTCAAGGTCAATGGTTGTGTCTTGTATAGGAATAACAGGCTCCTGAAAACGATAAATGTATTTGTATTCATACTTGGCCAGATTGTCGCCAATATCCCCTACGTAAACATAAGTCTTATCCCTTTCGGGGCCGGGCCCCACAGCAATATCTTCCCAGTCACGGTTTACAGCACCGCCTAACCACACGGTTGCCCGATGCCTGCCCAGCGTATCAATTAAAAATATTCTTGCCTTGTCACCGCTGTCATTGTGCGTCCATAACATACCGGGATTCATATGGCTGGCCGCCATACCGGAGGCTTCATCAATTTTGGGGGAGTCAAGCACCCCGGCAATTCTACCCGGCTCAAATAAATCACTCTGGATATTCGATGACCTTCCACAGCCAATCAGCAGGAGAAAAACTAAAAAGCAATTACGTCTGGCGATCATGCCGGCAAAGAAACCAGTATGATCTCAAATTGAAAACCATTTGAAGAAAAGTTTACACACGCATATCCCTTTATCTTTGTCTACTTTTACACCAATGTCAGAAGAAACTGTGTTACCCGAAGATGCGGAAGAAGAGTTACTGTTCGAACACCATCGCATAGTAGCCGATGACGGGCAAAGTCTGCTGCGTATTGATAAATTTTTGAACGACCGGCTGGCCAATGTCACCCGATCTAAAATTCAAAAAGGGATTGACGATGGGTTTGTTACGGTTAATGATAAGCCGGTTAAATCCAATTACAAGGTTCGTCCCAACGATGTTATTGTTATTTCCTTTCCTGAGCCGCCACGCGACACCGATGTTGTGCCTGAAAACATTACGCTCAATATCGTGTATGAAGACGACACGTTGCTGGTCGTTAATAAACCTGCGGGCATGGTGGTGCATCCTGCCTATCAGAATTGGAGCGGAACATTGGTGAACGCGCTGGCCTACCATTTTCAAAACCTCCCGCAACTGCCGGGCAACGAAGGTAAGCCCGGGCTTGTCCATCGTATTGATAAAGATACATCAGGACTTTTGGTTATTGCCAAAACTGAGCACGTCATGACTTCCCTTGCAAAACAGTTCTTCGATCACTCGATTGAGCGGACCTATTATGCTTTGGTATGGGGTATTCCTGATCCTCCGGAAGGGACAATCAATGTTCATGTTGGCAGAAGTCTGAAAGACAGGCGTGTTACGGTTGCCTTCCCGGATGGAAATATGGGAAGGCACGCCATTACACATTATAAGGTGTTAAAAGATCTTCGCTATGTTTCGTTGATTGAGTGCAGGCTGGAGACCGGCCGCACCCACCAGATACGCGCACACATGAAGTACCTCGGCCATCCATTGTTTAATGATGCCATGTACGGAGGTAACCAGGTTTTGAAAGGCACCGTATTTACCAGGTATCGTCAGTTTGTTGATAACTGTTTTAAAATTATTCCACGACAGGCACTACACGCAAAAACGCTGGGCTTCATTCATCCAAAAACCAAAACCTTCATGCAGTTCAGCTCAGAATTACCCGATGACTTCACTGCGGTATTGGAAAAATGGGAGAAGTATGTTCAGCACGAATAGTGTTTGAATCAAAAACAGGGAAACGGATTATGAGTATCCGTTTAAATCCAAAATAATAATTGACCACGATTGCCTGCCTGTTCGGCAGACAGGCTTCGCTACCGCTCGCACTGATGTAAAAATTTAAGTTTGGATGCGGATAGGCAGGACAGATTAAACAGAAAATAATTTTCTGTTAGCTGTACATGAAGCATTTTACGGAAGAGAGAAGAGGGTAGTGTCAGACCCAAAGGCGGGTCTGCAGTTTTTGAAGAAGACCGGCCAGACGCTTAAGCCTGAAGCTTCAGACTTCGATCAGTTTTCAACGCCTTGCGAATCTCCTTCATAGCCTCGCGTTTAAAGCGTTTGTACTGACTTTCGTCTTTCGAAGCAACCAGCATATTTTTTATGTATGCCAGTACTTTTTCCGACTGCGATTGATCCAAGGCGTCCAGTGACTCCAGAATCTGAAGTTTTTGGGTGGCTGTTGTCATCGATTTAGTGGTTGTTACAGTAAATATAACGTTTATCTGTCAGAAAAGTTTACTGTAACCCATTGATAATGAAATGTTAAAGGTTAAATAACATGCCGAAAGGACATGGTTTTAGTACTATTCAATGATGAAAGAGGGGTTTCTTATTGGCTCATAGGCCAGGCGCTGGTACGGTGCAGTATTATGCTTTACTGATGAAAAGACTTCGAAACAAAGTTGAAAACCTCCGGCAAAGCTGTGCGCCAGTAATCCCAGTTATGGATTCCTTCACGAACCCTAAATTCGTGCGGAACTTTCTTGTCGATTAAAATTGAATGAAGCTCCATGTTACCTTTAATCAGGAAGTCTTTGTCACCACAATCAATATAGTACTTCACTTTTTTCAGGTCATCGGCCTGGGCATCGTTAACCAATGAAAGTATCCAGTTCTTTTTCAAATGATCAGTTACCCTGGTCTCCCCTTTATTTTTACCATAGGGAGGCCCAAACACATTATCCCAGCTTTCATCAGGCATGTTAACCAACTCATCGCGGGTGAAAATACCGGCACTTAGTGGCGCGGCAACGGCAAAAAGGTTGGGGTACTTAACGGCCATAATCATAGTGCCATGCCCGCCCATGGAAAGGCCGGCTATACCACGATAACGTTTCTCTGCTCGTGTGCGCAACGAAGCATCAATATGTGGGATAAACTCCTTGATAAAAAAATCTTCATACTTCACTTTTCCATCGGCACTGTTAATATACCAGCTTACCCCGCCATCGGGCATGGCAATAATCATGGAAGTCATTTCCATATTCTGCAGTTGCTTGTCGGCAATTGCTTTTACTTCACCAAATTGTGTCCAACCGGTTTCATCATCCGTATAGCCATGCAGAAGATAGAGTACCGGATACCTGCGGTTGCTTTGGTCATAATCGGGAGGAAGGTAAAGGCTATACTCAACCTCTTTACCGAGTATGGCACTTTTGAGTTTCAGGCTTTCTTTAATTATACCCACTTGGGCATTTGTAGTGACTGCTGATATAAAAATCAGAAGAAGAAATATTTGTCGCATGCTATGGTTGATTTGGCCGAGCAATATAATCAATCAAAAATTGACCGATCCAATAAATCAGCTGGTCAGTCAAATAATCAACACTAAAGTTTGAATCCGTTACCATACTTTTACAGAAAAATATTTCCATGGCATTTTCACGTTCGAAGTTAACCCAAAGTGTTCATTCCGGTTCAGCCGGTGATTCGGTTCATAAAGGAATCGTCAACCCGATTTTTCCATCATCTGCTTACGACTATGAAGGGACTGGCGAAACACAATACCCCCGCTATTTCAACACCCCCAACCAACGTGCTGTGGCACAAAAAATAGCCGCCCTTGAAAATGGTGAAGATGGTCTCATTTTCAGTTCTGGCCTGGCGGCCATCATGACATCCCTGTTTGCTTTTTTGAAGCAAGGCGATCATGCAGTTTTGCAAAACGACCTGTATGGAGGAACATTTAATGCTGTTACGGTTGAATTTCCCCGCTATGGCATTGAGTATACGCTGGTAGACGGAACAAAACCTCAGGAATTTGAAAAGGCCATTAAGCCCAATACAAAGGTGATCTATATAGAAACACCCTCCAACCCTACCCTAACCATTACCGATATAAAAGCTGTATCGGCTATTGCGAAGAAGCATAGTATTGTTACCATAATCGACAACACCTTTGCTTCACCGGTAAATCAAAACCCTATTGACCTGGGGATTGATGTGGTTACGCACAGCGGTACGAAATACATTGGCGGGCACAGTGATTTATGCTGTGGTGCTGCAGTAGGATCCAAAGAGCACATTAAAAAAATATGGAGCAGCGCCTTTCACTTTGGTGGTTCGTTGGACGCCCATACCTGCTGGTTGGTAGAGCGCAGTTTGAAAACCATTGTGTTACGGGTTCGTCAGCAAAATGAAAATGCCTTGAAGCTTGCAGGTTGGTTAAAGGCAAATCAAAAAGTCGGAAGGGTCTACTATCCTGGTCTTCCCGATCACCCTGGTCATGAAATTGCAAAAGCACAGATGCCCGGTGGGTTCGGTGGCATGCTTTCGTTTGAAGTTCAGGGCGATCCGCATGCCTTTATGGATCGCCTGCGATTAATTAAGCGTGCGTTAAGCCTGGGGGGTGTGGAGAGTACGATTTGTTCACCGGTACGAACCTCGCATGCAAAGATGACTGCAGCGGAGCGTGCAAAGATTAATGTGACGGATAACCTGGTGCGCTTATCGGTAGGTATTGAGGAGGCTGATGATTTGATCCGGGATATTGAGCAGGCGTTGATCGAATTGTAAAATTATTTCTTTTCCACCGCATGGCCACCAAATTCATTGCGCAGTGCGGCCACCAACTTCCCTGAAAAAGTGTCTTCGTTTTGGGTACGGTAGCGCATAAGCAATGACATGGTGATAACCGGAATGGGCACACCCATCTCCAACGCGGTTTCTACCGTCCATTTTCCTTCCCCGGAAGAATGTGCTACGCCTTTTATAGACTCCAGATTTTTATCCTTCTCCAGCGCATGCTGCGAAAGTTCCATCAACCAGCTTCGTACGACAGAACCATGATTCCAGACGTTGGCGATGGCGGCCAGATCAAAATCGGGATTGAATTTATTCATCACCTCAAATCCTTCAGCGATCGCCTGCATCATGCCATACTCAATACCATTGTGCACCATTTTTACAAAATGGCCACAGCCACTTTTTCCACAATACAATGACCCGCCAGGAACGGATATAGAGGTAAACAACGATTCGCAATACTGATACGCTTCAGGCGATCCGCCAATCATGGTGCACACGCCATGCAGGGCGCCCGTTACACCACCACTTGTACCACAGTCGAGTAAATGAATACCGATTTTTTCCAGGTCGCGGCCCCGCCTTTGTGTGTCTTTAAAATTAGAGTTGCCCCCATCAATCAATATATCATCCTTATGCAAGTAGTCATTCAGGTTGTTGATGATAATGTCAACCGTATTGCCTGCAGGCACCATAATCCAGATAACTCTTCGGCCGGGAAGTTTTTCTGCCAATTCGGCAATGGAGGAAACCGTGTTGATTCCTTCCGATTGTATGCGCTCCATAGCGGCCTTGCTGGTGTCGTAGGCTACAACCGCATGACCATTACGCTTAAAATTCAGGGCCAGGTTGTAGCCCATTTTTCCTAATCCGATTAATCCAAGCTGCATGACATGAGGGTTTACAACAAAAAAGTCTGGTAACGCAACAAATTAAAATATTCTTTAAACATCCAGAAACTTTGTACCCTCCTGGCCACGAAGAATACCGGAGTTTTCTTACTCAACCTCAACAATTATTTCAATTTCTACAGCAATGTTTGAAGGCAGTGCATACATGCCTACGGCTGATCGTGCATGTTTTCCTTTTTCTCCGAATACAGCAACCATCAAGTCAGAGAATCCATTGATTACTTTGGGTTGGTCCTTAAAATCCTCCGTACAGTTTACCATGCCCAGTACCTTAACAATTCGTTTCACTTTACTCAAATCACCAATCTCTGACTTTAATGTAGATAGCAACGCTATTCCGGTTTGGCGGGCAGCATCGTAGCCTTGTTCAACGGTTAAATCCCTTCCTACTTTTCCTTGAATATTCGTGCCGTCTGCGCGGGTTGGTCCGTGACCAGCCAGGTAAATAAGGTTGCCTGTACGCACTGCACGAACGTAATTAGCCATAGGCGCCACGGGTTTAAACAGCTCAATCTTCAATTCTTTAAGCTTTGTTTCCGGATCCTGGGCGGAGACAAAAAATACTACGAGGCTGAAGCAAATTAAGGCGATCAATTTTTTCATAAGACTTTTACATTAATTTTAATAATGCTGACACACTGTTGTCACTGCTTCAAACATACTTTGTTCCGCTAACTTCAACAACTTATGCCTGCAAAAGAAAAGACGCGCTGCCCTTGGTGCCTGAAATTTGAACAATACATTGAATACCACGATACCGAATGGGGCGTTCCGGTGCACGATGACCGCACCCATTTTGAGTTTTTGATATTGGAAGGCGCGCAGGCCGGCTTAAGCTGGGAGATCATTCTCAAAAAACGCGAAGGTTACCGAAAAGCCTTTGCTGACTTTGATCCGGAGAAAGTTGCCCGTTTTACCGAGAAACGATTGGAGAAGCTTTTACTTGATCCCGGAATTGTACGCAATCGCTTAAAGATTTATGCCGCTGTGAACAATGCCAAACGCTTTCTTGAGGTTCAGAAAGAGTTTGGAAGTTTCAGTGATTACATCTGGCGTTTTGTGAACGGAAAGCCGATTGTGAATAAATGGAAAACATTAAAACAGATCAAGCCTACCTCAAAAGAGTCGGATGCGCTGAGTAAAGATTTACTGAAGCGTGGATTCAAGTTTGTAGGCAGCACGGTTATCTACGCGCACATGCAAGCGTGCGGGCTGGTGAACGATCACCTGGTGGATTGCTTTCGATACAAGCAGGTATAAAAACTTTGCGCCTTCACATCGTTACGGTTGAAAGGTTTCACCGCAAAGACGGAGAGGCGCAAAGGTTTTGCTAATTAAAGTCTAATCAAAAGGAAAATTGCAATCCTATAGCATGTTGACGAGCAGTACCATTAGCACGCGTTCGTGCAGTGAATTGTTCAGTAGTGCCCCCGGTAGTTACTTCATATTCCACATTCATCTCCACTACTGGCGACCGGTTCAAGGCAACCATATAACTGTACTCATACACCAACCAAAAACGTGGGGAGATGCGGTAATGCGCATACAAGGCTAAACCAAGGGAATGGAAATTACTTTTAAGTACATCTTTGGTCGCTGAATAATCAATTTGTATTGCTTGTGTTGAATTGACAGCCCTCCCAAATGATAATCCACCCTGACTGGCATCCATTACGGCAAATTGATACCGAGCCTGTGACCCTAATCTCCAACGGCTACGCTGGACAAGTGTTCGCTCGATCCCAGTTAAAAAAGCCGGGCCATTGTAAGGATTGGAACGTACAAGTAAAATAATCTCACCGTTCCTAAACCAAAAGTTTACATCATCAACAAATGAAACCTTTTGAACGCCCAGCATAACGGCCCAGCGTTCTTCAAAATCCCACAATACTGTAGCACCAAAGTTCAGCCTGCGGGTATATTCTCCACCAATAAAATATCCTCCAGTGTCGGTTTCACGCAATTGTTGGTTACGCACAAGCCCGAATATTTGCACCCGCACCTGATCTTTGAATTGTGCAAGAACGGAAATTGACACTAAACAAAATATGCTTGCAAGTAAGACCCTCATTGATAAATCAGACAATTGTGTTACCAATAAATTGCAGATAAGCCTGAGGTGTTTCAAAATACAGTCTGCCATTTAACACGCGGGGCAGGAGGAGGTCCTCTACTTTCTTGTTAAATTCTTCATCATTAACACAGGCGTTGAACGCCAGCGCCAGAAATAACAATAAGCTATACTTTTTCATAAACAACGGGGGGTTTGTTTATTTAAAATTTTTGATTCTTAATGGTCTCTCAAAAAAAGTTCCATTAAAAATTTCTAATACTCAACATAAACTAATCCTTGCTGTTTGCGTCACTCCTATTATTCTTCGAGTATGGCTAATCCTTTCTCGGAAACAGTTCATCGCGGTTAGCGGCCAGCCAGGCAAAGGCGGCTGTCATGACTGCGTTGTGTTTCAAATCATCTTCAATGGCTTTGTCGTACAAATCCATACTGGTATGGTGGGTGCGGGTGCTGTACTCAATCGGATCCTGAATGAACTGGAACCCCGGTAAGCCAATCCCATCAAACGATAAATGATCTGTGCCACCTGTGTTACGCGGGGTTAACGTTGCCGCTCCTAACTTTTCAAATGGTTTGAGCCACTCGCGAAACACGGACCGGGCATTTTCATTGCCTTGCATGTACACGCCACGGTATTTGCCGGTGCCGTTGTCCATATTAAAGTATACCGAGAATT
The DNA here is from genome assembly GCA_002425185.1 of Flammeovirgaceae bacterium UBA5585. Classification (GTDB taxonomy): domain Bacteria; phylum Bacteroidota; class Bacteroidia; order Cytophagales; family Cyclobacteriaceae; genus UBA2336. Next base: position 131,168 of record DILT01000013.1, read on the forward strand.
TTTCTGCACCGGGTTTGTACGTTATAGTTTCACCATCACGAACACCGTATATGCGCTTCACATAATTACGCGAACCTAACAGGCCTTGTTCTTCACCGCCCCACAAGCCAATGCGTATGGTTCTGCGCGGACTAACACCTAATGATTTTATGATACGCATAGCCTCCATCATTACGGCCGAGCCGGATGCATTGTCGGTGGTACCGGTGCCGCTGTGCCATGAGTCAAGGTGGGCGCCAATCATTACTACTTCATCTTTTAAATCCGTGCCCGGAATTTCGGCAATCACATTAAAGCCTTTTTCGTTTGGTGTAAACTCTGTCTCTAATGTTAATTCCATTTTTACCGGTTGGCCACTCTGGAGCTGGCGCACCATACGATTATAATGCTCGGCAGCTACTACAACTTGCGGAAGTATTTTCGGAGCATTGGGATGACGTGATGAAAGGCGATCGGCAAAGGCAGTCTCAGCGGGATAGGGGACGGTGGCTGCGGCAACCGTTACTGTGCCATCCTCCAATCGTGAGTTGGGGCTGGCTTCCAAAACGGCAATCACTCCTTCTTTGGTACATAAATCCCATTTCATGTAAGCCAGGCGCTGGGGCTCCGTTGGCGCAGTAAACCTTCTTCCGGTAAAGGCTTCGGTGGCACCTGAGTTGGCCAACTGCAGTAAGTCTTTATCGTCCAACCGTCTTGCGTCAGGTTCAAAGCCGGGTTTTACAGGTGTTGGTAAACTAAACAATACGATTTTTCCTTTCAGTTTGCCTTTGTATTTCTCCAGGTCTTCTTCCTTCTTAATATCCAGATAGACCACATCAGCCTGCATAGTTCCTTTAATACCGGGTGTCCATGCTTTTGGAAAAGCAATCACCGGAAAATAAACCGGTGCCGTGGCGTGCAGGCTAAATTTTTTCAGGTACCAACCACGGCCGAAATCTTCATCCCAAATATCGAAATGAACATTTTGCAAGCCCCAGGCCTCCATTGTTTTCTTCGTATAGTCAGCTGCTTTTTTATAACCGGGCGAATTGGTTAAACGCGGGCCATGCACATCGGTTAACATTCCCAGAATGCTCATCACCTGTGAGTTTTCAAAGCCTTCCTTCTTGATGCGTGATACCATTGCGGTATCTACTTTCTCCTGCGCAACGGCAGTTATAGCGAGTAAAAGAATCAGAAATGTTTTCAGTACAATCTTCATACAGGATTTTTGTTTGGTTGGGATAAAAGTAAAAAACCTCCCGGCATAGGAGGTTACCGCATATGGAAAAGTATACCTCAGGGTTCAGTATAGTACTTGCTGAACCCTGAGGTTGCCAAATCAATTGCCTTTTTTCTTTTTCAGTAAGTTTTGAATGGTCTTTATTCCTTCTTCGGCAACTTTCTGCTTAGGATCTTCCGTTGTTTTAGTGCTGTCTGTTTTGCTGGAATCACCTGCCGATTTTTTCAATAACCCCGATACCAGCTCTGTTGCTTTTTTTTCTGCTTCCTGCTTTACTGCCGAGGTTACTGCCTCTTGAACTTGTTGTTTTTGATCCGTCATTAAAAGTTTTGGTTGCGGACTTAAAAATGTTCCCCCCAACCCAATGTTCAAAGGTATCATGGCATTGGGATCACTTTTTCCTCCGGTATACTGACTTACAAAACTATTGAACTGCGTACCCAATTTTCCGGCCGGCACGTCCATTTTAAGGCTATAGTCTATGGTTCCGTCAATGCTGGTGCTGCCGGCAACTGATGTGGCATATTGACCAAACCTAACGTTGAATGGTTTCACACTCAGCTTGCCATCTCTAATCGATGCCGACATCAGCACATCACGTAACGTAACCTCATTGGTATCGTCAAGTTTTGTCAGCGATGTGATTCCTGAAATTAAACTTGACTCCTTAAGTGCCGCCTGGGCTACTTTTATAAGACCATCTCCGTTTACTGTTTTTAAATTCGGCATCATGTCTTGTAACAGTTCTCCACTGATTTTAAAATCAGTAGAGAAATTCCCGGACATCAGGCCTGCCATTGGGGCATATGCTTTTACCAAGGAGAAGCCTGAGGCGGCCTGGGCAATAGCCATGTTTTCAATTTTCAAACCGAAATCATATTTCGGGTGAACGATGTCTTTCGTATTATACGCGCCATTTACGGTGAATGCACCACCTAATAAATTAAACGATAAACCACTCAGGTTTGCCACCCCATTGCGAACAATGATATCACCCTTGGCGTTGGTGATGTTAAAGTCCATCATCTTCACTGTAGCAATACTCGACTTCAGCACGAAGTCGATGTTCTCCGGAACCGGTACAACACCATAACTTTCCGATGTTTCGGTGGTCTCACCTGAATCAACCATAAACTCATTCAGGTCAAGTAATGTGGAACTAAAGTTCATAGTACCCTTTAGCAATTCATTTTTGCCAAACAGGTAGCCGATATAATTTGAAACAGAACCGCTTACGGCAAAATCACTTTTGCCAATAGTTCCGTTGAGTTTGCTGAGTTCAATTTTGCGCGGATCGAAATTCATATCTGCCTGCGAAAGGGTAACACTATACGGTAAATCCTTGGCAGAATATTTAAAGTCTTTCAATGATGCGCTGCCGCTCGTAGGTAACCTATCATAACGCTCAGCCTCCAGGTCCGACATCTTACCTTTGGTTTGCAAATCGGCCTTTACCTTACCCGCTACGGTCATCCCTTCTACCGGAAATATTTTTGTAATCTTTTCCAGGTCTACGCCTCCATTCGCTTTAAGATCCCAGGTGTAGTCTTCCAGGTTCTGGAGCAATAAATCGGCTGTGAATTTCTCCCCATCCATGGTCATGGAAAAATCCTTCACGGCAATAATTGTTTCAGCCATTTTGCCTGAGTTGTTTTTTACGCTGGCGCTAAATTTCAAATCTTCCAGGGGTATCGGAAACTCAGAAGTTTTCACATAGCCATTGGCCAGCGACATTGCAGCATCAATGGAAGGGATTGTTTTCTTCAGGCTATCATAAACGCCTTTGGCTGTCAGGTTAATGGCATAGGTTCCGCGCATGTCCAGGCCGGTAACCGGAAACATTTTAGAAAGCTCCGCCAGGTTAAGTTTAGCTACCACGTTACCATCAACCTGCGTGGGATACATTTTGCTGATCAACATGCGGGCATCTAACGGATTGGCACCAAAATCCATATGCAGTTTTTTAATGTCAATCACCGTATTGTCTATCACTCCATCTTTATTGTCCACCAACATATCAAGATTAATATTGCTCACTGGGGTAGGCAGATCAGGATATTTGAACATCGCGTCATGCACTTTCAGATTTACCTGAAAGGCGGGCATTTGAGTTTCGCTGTAGGTTCCTTTTACAAAACCATTAAACGCCAGTTCGCCATCGGTTTGAATGTTTTTGAAATCGGATGAGTACATACCCGGAACCAGGGAGAGTATACTCTTGAATGTGTTTTCCGGACTGCTGAATGAAATGTCCATTCCATAATCATTTTCATTCATTTTAAACCAGCCGTCAAAGCTCATGGCAAAGTCATTGATCTTAGCCTGATTCTCTTTGAAACTATAGCGCGTATAATCTTCGCTGATCGAAATTACCGCTGCCACTTCAGCTCTCTTGTTGGTCAGGTACTCCACCCCATCGTAACGAACAATCAGGGTATCGGCAATCGTAGTTGTTTTCAGGTCAAAAACATCCTGTGTAAAATCTCCGCTTCCGGAATGACTAACGCTTCTAAGTTCCATAAAAAACGGAATAGACCTGTCATCGTACACAATGTCTCCATCAATCACCTGCCAGTGATCAATGCCAAATGAAAATTCTCCTGATGCACTTTCAGTTTCTTGAACCTCCTCTGACGGAAAAGTAATATCGTAATTTGCCCGACCGTCTTCCAACACCTTAATATTGATGAGCGGCCGTACAAGTGTAATCCCTTTAAGTCGCAACTGATCGCCAAACAAAACATTTTTAAGATTTACTTCAACCTGAAGTGCTTCCGCGGCAAACAAGTACTCTCCGGCAAAAGGTTCGCGGTTAAACACACCGAAGTCTCGCATTTCCGCTGTAAGGTTGGGGAAATTCCGAAAAAGGCTAAGACTAAATTTGTCTACATCAAAAACAACATCTGCATTAAGTGACTTGGCCAGTTCTTTATCCATAGCGGCTTTGATTTTGTCTTTAAAAACTACGGGCACAATAAACGCAGCTGCGACTAGTATAATCAACACTACGCCCAAAACGATCAAAATTTTCTTCATCATAAAAGGAGTCTATTTTAATTATTCTTATAACACTGGAATGGATTGTAAAATTACAAAAACAGAAGGTTTAATTCGCTTCATTTAAAGAGAGGAGCAGCGCCTTGTCGTCAGATGAATTTTAAAAGCCAATCCATCATTTTTTTAACGGATTTGGTGTAGGGAGGGTAAAAAGGTTGAAACGAGGTTAACCCGCTTCGTTGTCGCAATACAGGTTTTTCATTGGAGAACGCCATAAAACCAAAATGGCCGTGCGCCTTACCGATGCCGCTGTTGTTTACCCCGCCAAAAGGAAGATTGTGGTGAAGAAAATGGACCGCACAATCATTGATACAAACACCTCCGGAAGAGGTTTGGGATAAAATCTGGTTTTGTTCGCTTTTATTGGAGCCGAAAATATAGAGGGCCAGAGGTTTGGGCTTTTCATTTATAAGGGCAATTGCAGCCTCCAGGGTTGAGAAAGAATTAACCGGTAAGATGGGGCCGAAAATCTCTTCCTCCAGCACCCGTGCCTGAGCAGGTACATCGGTGAGAATTGTGGGATGTATAAAGTTTTCATCAGCCTTTACAGTGCCGCCAAAACTCAACCCTGCTCCTCGTTCTATAGCATCTTCAAGCATTTGACTCAGCCTCTTAAAATGCCTTTCGTTTACGATACGTGCATAGTATGGTGAACCCTCTATTGACTTTCCCTTTTCGCTAAAAAGTGTAGTGATCTGAACCTTTAATTGTTCAATAAATTCAGTTTTAACCGATTCATGCACCAGCACATAATCAGGAGCAATGCAGGTTTGCCCGTTGTTAATGTATTTGGATACCGCAATTCTTTTTGCTGCATCCTTAAGATTTGCCGAAGCAGTAATAACCGCAGGAGATTTTCCGCCCAACTCAAGGGTAACAGAGGTTAGATGTTCGGCAGCCGCCCGCATCACTACTTTGCCAATGGCCGGACTGCCCGTAAAAAAAATGTGATCAAACGGAAGCTTTAGCAGCTGTTGTGAAACTTCCACACCACCTTCGCATACCGCTACCAGCTTCTCATCAAACAACTCATCACACAACTTCTTGATCAGCGCTGACGTGTGGGGCGTCATTTCGGATGGTTTAATCACCACACAGTTACCGGCAGCCAGCGCTGAAACCAGGGGGCCAATACATAAATTGAATGGATAATTCCATGGAGCTATAATAAGGCAAACACCCTTGGGCTCTGCGCGCACAACTGACCGGGTGCCCAACATGGTCAATGGCGCATCAATTTTTTGGGGCTTTGTCCAGCGCTCCAGGTTGGCCAGGGCGTGCGATAATTCGTTAATCACGGGAAATATCTCAGTGGCATCAACCTCCATTTCAGGTTTCCTGAAATCAGCATAAATAGCGTTTTGAATCATGGGCTTGTGAGATAAAACCCACTTTCGGAGCTGAATAAGCCTGTTTTTTCGGGCTGAAACCGGCTCATTGCGATAGGTTGTTACATGCTCCTGCTGCTTCTTAAAAAGCTCATTGATCCAATCCGAAACCACTTTTTCTTCGATGTTGGCCGCCATGGCGATAAAGTACGGCAAAATCCGTCAATTCATGCAATGTTAAGTATTTGTTATGTGCACTTGATTAGTGTTACCGTATTATTAACTTTGATAACATAAACTTAACATTGCAGTAACATTGAGATTTGGGTTCATTATAGTGATACTGATTACCGGCCTCTTTCAGGTTGAAGCCGGCCGGTCATCTATGGCTGAATCACCCAACCAAACTACAGATGCCCTGCAACCCTTTCTGGCCACAACTCAGGCATCTATTAATCATGCTGCCTGGGCTGATTTTGTAGCTAAACTTTCCAGGAAGCGGGCCGGAAGCAAAAATGAAACGCAATTTCTACGCTATGCTTTCAATCGTATACACCACCAGTTTTTAAAGCGCTTTGCGGCCAACACAACATTTGCATCACTGTTTGATGATGGCACATATAACTGCCTCACTGGAACCATCCTGTATTCTATCCTTTTGAATCATTTTGAAATTGACCATCAGGTTATCGAAACCAATTACCATATTTTTATTCTGGTGCAAACCCAAGAAGGGGAAGTGTTGATTGAGATCACCGATCCGCAGGATGGATTTGTTACCTCGGCCGACAAACTCACAAAACGCATTGAACAATATCGGCAACAGGGCATTCAACCTGCTGATCCCGCACTGTTCTATTACCAATATAATTTCGACTTGTACAATATTGTATCGCAACACGAACTTATCGGGTTATTGTATTATAACCTGGCGGTCGATTCGTTTAATCAAAAGGATCTGCAAAAGGCCGTGCATTACCTGGGGCGTGCGATAGAACGTTACGCTTCACCACGCATTGAAGAATTCTCTGAAATACTTTTAGTAGCGGTGCATGAAAGCAACCTGAAAGAACGCGAGAAGATTCTCTGTAAAAAAGAGCTTCAGACCATCCGCTATAAGGCCCTGTTGGTTATGGCCGGCATTTAGTAGCTTATTCCTGCAATACACGCACTTCCACCCTTCTGTTCAATCGATGGCCCTCAGGTGTGCTGTCGCGTGAAAGTGGCATTGTTCCACCAAAAGCCTTAAGCTTAATTCGATTTTTGTTTATTCCTTTCGATACCAGATAATCCCGTACGGATTCTACACGTTGTTGAGAAAGTTTCAAGTTCTTGGAAGCATCTCCCAAATAATCGGTATGGCCTTCAAGCTGAATGATCATCGTTTTATGTTCATTCATCATACTCACCAATAAATCCAATTCTGCATAAGAATCCGGATCAATTTTAGATTTCGCCACTTCAAAAATCAGGTTATCCAAACGCATGACATGACCCACCGCATGCTTCTTGGTTGGATTACCGGTGGTATGATGCAATTCAATGTCCTTTATTATTTTCTTTTCTGCATTGGCCTCAACCGGATCAAGCATATACTTAACCGAGGCATAACCCACCGCGTCAACCGTAATAGCGTAGCGTTCACCATCAAATAGCGGGAAGGAGAATGAACTGTTATTAATAACCCCGAGCCGGCTCCCGTATGGAAGATTTTGATAAGTAATGCGGGCCACGATTGGCTCTTTGGTATCCGCGTTAATAATTCTGCCCTGGGCTATCACTAAGCTATCGGCTTGCGAAAATGCTGCCACTGATAAACTACTGAAAACACAAATGAATAAAGCTCTCATGCTTCGACTTCTTTAAAGTTTCACAATTTTAAACTCTACCCTTCTGTTCTTTCTTCTGTTTTCCATACTGGTGTTAGAAACAGTTGGCTGACTTTCACCAAAGAATTTAACGTCAATCCTTCCTTGTTCGATGCCCTTATCAACCAGGTATTTTTGAACTGCTTTAGCCCTGCGCTCTGACAAGCTGAGGTTGTAGGTTTCTTCACCAATATCGCAGGTGTGGCCTGTAATCATAACATTCATACCTGCTCTTTCCTTCATCAGGGTAACTATCCGGTTTAATTCGGAGAATGATTCAGGTTTAAGCACAGCTTTATCAAAATCAAAGAAGATGTTGTTGAGTGTAATCAAGGCGTTCTCGTCAATTCGTGCCACTTGTATGGGCTGCAGAGTGAAGTCTTTATTGGCGATAATCACATCACTTGTAATATTTCTTAAATCAAGGTTTTGGCTTTCCGAGATATGATCTTTTGCTTCTGCACGCACACCATATAAATGACCTGCCGGAAGTTTGATCTCATACTCGCCTGTCTCAGGATTTGATTGTGCAATGCCTACATCGGTACCATCTGGCAAACGTTCGTAAATTATTTTAGCACCAATGGGTTTGCCTGTTTCAGCATCAACAAGCTTGCCCCTTACGGTTACCCAAGGTTCAGGGCTACGCAGTATCGGAAGCTTTACCCTGAAAATGTCCATGTTTGTTTCTGTTACGCCACGTGAGTAATAGGCATAATCGCTGTTGTTTGGAATGTTAAAAAATAAATCCTCGAGCGGTGAGTTAATCTCCGGACCAAGGTTCTCGGGGTCTGACCAATTTGTCCAGGTATCATCCAATCGTTTGGATACATAAACATCGGTACCGCCATAGCCGCTAAAGCCATTGGAAGAAAAGTATAAGGTTACATCATCAGCAGCCAAAAATGGTGCTGACTCTTCACCGGCTGTATTGACGATACTTCCAAGATTCATAGGTTCTGTCCATACGCTATCGGCCTTCATAAAAGAAACGTACAAATCCCGATCGCCATTGGAATCCTCCCGCTCAACGGAGAGGATCATGGTTTGACGATTGTTGGCTAAGAAGTAGTTTGCCTTTTCATTAAAGTTATAATCGTTAGTGATGTTCAGCGCAGCGGGCTTTGTCCATGTTCCACCAACATTTGTGCTCACCGAAACCCCAGCTTGCATCTTACCATTATCCAAATATTTATTACCCAGTAACATCAAGGCCGTGCGACCGTCAGGGGTCATGGAGTTAATGGAATTAACAAAGTTGGGGTAGGCATTATTGAACTGCGGCCCCATGTTTTTTGCCAGTTGCCATTTGCCATCTTCGCCCAATTCAGAATACCAGATATCTTCTTTATCGTTTACACCCCCCATATTTCCGGGATGGTTTCTTCGGCTGAAGTATAGGGTTTTACCATCCGGTGACAGGATAGGATTAAGCTCGCTGAACTCACTGTTTACATTCTCGTCAAGCTGTTCAATAACAATGCCTGAGGCCAGTAACGCTGGCTTCGGAATAAAGGCAACAATGGGGTAGTTGGAATCCGATATGGCTACGGCATCAATACCAAAATAATCGGGAACAGCTGCACCATCAAACTCCAGTTTTACGGCTTTAACTTTATAAGGCGTTTTCTCAAAGAAGATGTTACGCATCATTGCTTTAATGGGTATAGCCCCAGGATTTAAGGTCATCACCTCATACTCTTTACCGGCTTCATCATAAACCAATACCCGGTTAATGGCACTGGGATTATGGGATTCTGCTACTGCTACTTGTTGAATGTTTATGGGGGTATCAAAGCCTAATTTTATAAACTCTTTGCGGTTGGGTTTGTCAGGCGCCCAGGCATTGGGGTTTTGCCCACCGGCCGGAAGTACATTGGGCTTACCCAAAACCTGGTTGGCGGAATATTGTATAGGCGTGAGTTCAGAGGAAAATTCGAGCACTTTGGAAGCCCATTGCACGGTTTGGGCCTGCCCGCTAAAAACAACAATTGTTAACAGGAGCAGGAATTGTATACATCTTCTCATGAAGCCACTATAGGTTTAAAATGAAAGGCTAAACTTAGCGAAAAAATCAAAATCGACCGAAAATAATACATGGTACCCGCTTGTACTAAACCCCCGAAACGAAACGCAAGGCGAAAATGATTCGGGTCAATCCTCCAGGGTATGTCTATTAAACAGCAAAAAACCTACATGGAAAAGAACGCCAAATCGGGTTTCGGCATCATCATAATAGTTTGCACTCAAGCTAATTGGCCCGATAGGCGAATGATAAACAACCCCCGCTGAGCCTGCGAAAAAAAGTGTTGTAAGCGTGGTATTGGTGTAAGCCTCCTGATTTTGCCCCTGAAGGATATATTCCAGTGGCTTAAACAAATAACCTTCCACCCGAATATCAAGCGTACGGGGGTGTATCACAATTATATTGCGCGCACCCAGGGCCAGGTAATTTGTAGACCTGAAGTTTTCCAAAATCAATGTTCGGCTGTCTTGTATAGGGAAAAAAGCAGGTGTGTTCATTATAGTCCCAAAATAGTTTTGAAAGAATGGCTGGTTTGAGAATACTACATCGGCATAATATCCCGGCCTGAAGGAGCCCCTGCTAAAATAATGTTCTGCTGTTGCCCGAACACGAAACCACTGATGGTCTTTGCTTGAGGCCAACTGGTTTAGCGATGTTGTGCCGGGTGTATACTTTTCATGAACATGGAAATAGTATGCGCTTAATGTATAAGCCTTGCCCAACGATGCATATTGCTTTCTGTTGAGGTCATTAACCGTTAATTTGAATCCTGTTTTATATCCACTCAGGTTAAGTACGTCCAGGGTATCCAGGCTATTGAATAATTTTGTGTTGGAGTATTGATCCTTATTGGTAAACCCGCCAAATACAACGGTAGCTTTTATGCTCTTGCCCAACGGCCAACCGGCTTGCATCATCAGTCTGCGATCGAACCGCCTGGCCACCGTTGGTGTAGTCTTTTGCAACAGGTCGGTGCCCTCAACATAATCCCATTCATTAAATACGGCTTCCGGTTGCAAATAAAATCTTCCCAGGTAAGGTAAATCAATGCGCGTATTGGCTACCAGCGATTTGTAAAAACTACCTGTTTGAAAACCAAGATAAACATGGGTGAGGGTACTTTTAAAATAATAGTAATTCAGTCCCAGGTACATGTTGCTGATATTTCGCGATGCCATTACGCCACCAAAATCAACCTGGAAATTTTTTTGAGGGCGTCTGGTTAGCAGTAATGTATAATCGTTCTGCTCAGGATTAAATTGGATGGTTGGAAATACGTTACTGAAATAAGGCTCAGCTATCAATTTGAAATAACCCTCTTTCAATTCAGGCATTCCCAACGGGCGGGCCTGATCTCCGTGCAGATTGAAAATCCTCCGGATATATTTTCGTTGTTGAGCATTGAAGTTTTTAAAGGTAATAGACGCTGCCTGAACAGGAACAGACCGGGCGTGAAAAGTCTTTCGTAGTTTTTGAACTTGCTCTTCTGGCTGACGCTTCTCAATTTTTTGATTAATCTCATTGATCTGCCTCAATGTTTGAACATACCCACTGTCAATCATCGCTTTGGCATATGCAAAGTCAAAGGAAGTATAGGGTTCAAGGTTTGACTGAATGTATACTCCGCTCTCGGGTATGGATGATGGGTCAGACTTATCGAGCAACATGTACAGCAGCGATCGGCTAATCAGCTTTTCATCTTCATTGTACGGATACTCGCTGTATACTTTTGAAGAAACATTGGACCCAATAATTACATCGGGTTCAAATTCCCGTTGCGCAACATCAACCGGAAAATTATTATACACGCCTCCGTCAAATAAATATTTTCCATCAACCCGAATGGGGGTATAAAAAAATGGCACGGTTTGCGTAGCGCGCAAGGCTTCGCTTAGTGTTCCGCTGGAAAGGATTACCTGATTTTGCGAAAATACATCTGCCGCTACCACCCGAAGGGGCACAAACAAACTGTCAAAGTTATTTTTAGAAACAGACGATACCCTGCCAAAAATTTCAGTCAGGGCATAATTCAAGGAAGCATCATTGGCAATACTGGGGTTGAACTGAAATACACCGGCCGAATCCAGCGAGAGGTTAAGGCGTAAAAAATCCGGACTGGGCTCGTGGCTGTAATAATGAAAGTTGTAGCCCTTTTCAGGTTGCCCGGTTACCCAGCGCAAAAATTCTTCTGAAAGCACCATGGCCTCAATTTGCTGTGGCGAGAAGCCAGCTGCATAAGCCGCGCCAACTATACCCCCCATGGATGTACCCACTACGAAGTCGATAGGAATCTCATTCTCCTCCAGTGCTTTGAGCACCCCTACATGAGCAATACCCTTTGCGCCACCACCACTTAACACCAAAGCAACCTTTTGTGCAAACAGAATGGGTGAGCTCAGTAAAAAAAATATGAGGGCAACACTTCGCATCTTTTGGATAACGATTGGTTAGACGAAAATAGTCCAACAAAGTTGGAAGAAAGTTAACCTTATTTCTTTCGGGAAGAGGACTCTTGTAAAAAATACCTGCTAAAATGCTGCAGCAAACGTATTCGGTAATGGACCCGGTATAGCATTGAGTTGCCGGATAACATCAGCCTTTGTTGTTTCAAATTTCGATTGATATTCCGGCAAAATTGGTTCCGAGGGTGGAAGTTCAACCCGAAGCGCATCTACCTGTACGCCATTTTTCCAGAACCGGTAACAAACATGGGGTCCGGTGGCTAAACCGGTGCTGCCCACGTTACCGATCCATTGGCCCTGACGAACCCGTGTGCCCGGTTTAATACCCGGTGCAATTTTCGACATATGAAGGTACTGTGTAGTGTAGGTACCGTTGTGCCGGATCTTAACGTAATTTCCATTGTTTGATTTATACTGTGCCTCCTCCACGGTGCCATCACCAACCGAGCGGATAGGCGTTCCCTCCGGAGCGGCAAAGTCTGTTCCCAAATGCGGTTTCCAAACTTTTTGAACAGGATGAAACCGATTGCCTGAATAGCGGGAGCTGATGCGCGTAAATTCAATAGGGTATTTTAACAAGGCCTTACGCAAGCTCTTGCCATCTTCGTCAAAATAATCCAACCCATTTCCCTGATCAAAAGGAACCGCATAATAACCACTGCCAAAATGATTGAAGTAAATACCATTGATCTTCTTTATTCCAATTGGTCTTCCGTCAACCTGTTGCTCTTCATAGATTAGTTTAAACTGATCGCCCCGCTGAAGGCGTTGAAAGTCAACCTGCCAGGCAAAAATGTCAACAAACTTATTGGTGAGCTCATGCGATATTCCCATCTCATAAATGGTATGAGATAATGATGAATTGATAATTCCGGAAATTGTCCTTTCAACTACCGTTACTTCGCGCTGACACACATCAACACGCAGGGAATCCTCGAGGCGAAACACAACATAGTCGATAGCATTGGGCTCGTACACAAATACTTTTGGTACACGAAGGGAGTCGGGACTGCAGATGAAGGTAAACTTCTTATCGGGTGCAATCTTCCGCACATCAAAAACATTTCGTGGTAAACCCGCTACCTGATTGATCAGCTTTACAGGAACATTATATTCCCGCATTATGTCCGACAGAAATTGATTGCGCCTTACTTTATCCTCAATTACATGGAGGTCATCCACGATCATTCCAAACAAAACTGTAGGGGTTTTCCAGTCAAATGTAATCATCAGTGGATCTCCGGGCTCAACTGCTGATTCCCGATAAGGCGCATAATCACTATGCATGAAAATCCCCAGAATCAAGGCAAGGCAAAAACTAATGAACCCTCGGTTGACCATTGTTCGGTTATACGGTTAAAAAAATTGGCCTAAAGATTAAAAAATTCAGGTTTATAACCTGTGCTTACTCAGGTAAATGTAGCAGAATTTGCGAATTTGATCAACTTTAGCATCATTAATCAACTATGGATAAGTATGTACTAACCGAATTGGTAACCATAAAAATGCCCTTTGGTAAATACAAAGGCACGGTACTTTGCGACTTACCCGACTTTTACCTGGAGTGGTTTAATCGCAAGGGCTTTCCGAAAGGTAAATTGGGTAAACTGCTGGCTACTATTCATGAAATTAAACTCAATGGGCTTACACACTTGCTGCAACCTTTGAAATCTTCAAGCCCGGAAAATAGTTGTGATTGAGTCCGGGTTTTCCGTATGATTAATTATAAAGCTCTGCAAATTTTTTCTTACCGCTTTCTAAGAAAAGCACAAAGTTTTCTACGCTTTTGTCGTAGCCATACGGCCAGGCCAATACGCGCTCATCTGTACCTACCAACACATAAAACGGTTGAGCATTATTGTCAAGATTGGCGATTTGCAAATCTGCATTTTTCTTGCCGATAGTTTTCTTCACTTTGCCATCATAGCTTGAGGTAAACCACTCTGTTTCCGGCAGCATAGTTTTATCGTCAACATACAGGGCCACAATAACGAAATCATTTTTCAGTCGCTCCAGCACAGCCGGATCACTCCACACTACGGCCTCCATTTCGCGGCAGTTGGTGCAACCATGCCCGGTAAAGTCAATGAACAATGGCTTATTCTGTTGGCGTGCACAGGCCAAAGCTTGCTCATAGTCAAAATAACCATTGAGCCCGTGCGGCAGATGCAGAAAATCAGTGTACTTCGGCAAGTCACAAATCTCATTACTACGCACGCTGCGTGTCATTGCTACCAAATCAAAATCGTGCGTGTGTTGCGGGGGAAGATAGCCGGCCAACGCCTTTAAGGGTGCGCCCCATAAACCCGGCACCAGGTAAATCACAAAAGAAAAAACTACGGTGGCCAGCAACAATCGCGGTACTGAAATTTTTTCTACCGGACTATCATGAGGCATACGAATTTTACCCAACAGGTAAAAACCCAATAGTGAAAAGATCACAATCCATAATGCAATGTTGGTATCGCGATCGAGCAAACGCCAGTGGTAAGCCTGATCGGCAATGCTGAAAAATTTAAGTGCAAGCGCCAACTCCAAAAAACCAAGTGTGACTTTAACCGAGTTAAGCCAGCCGCCCGATTTTGGTAAACTCTTTACCATCTCCGGAAAAAACGCAAAGAAGGTAAAGGGTAATGCAAATGCGATGGAATATGAAAGCATCATTAAGATGGGCTTCAGCACCTCCCCGCCTGCCGACAACGCCAGCACACTGCCAACAATCGGAACCGTGCAACTGAACGATATCAGTACCAGTGTAAACGCCATAAAAAACACACCGATCAATCCGCCCTTTTCAGCCTGTTGATCAACCTTGTTTACCAGTTTGTAGGGTGCATTAATTTCAAAGAGGCCGAAGAAAGACAGCGCAAAAATTATAAATACAAAAAAGATAAAAAGATTAAGTGCCCAGTTGGTGGCCATGGCATTTAATCCTTCAGGACCGAGCAGTATGGCAAACAAGGTTCCGGCTGATGAGTACAATACGATAATGGAAATTCCAAAAATCAACGCCTTCTTTACTCCTTCGCGTTTTGTCTGTGTGTCTTTCAGAAAGAACGTAACTGTCATCGGAACCATTGGGAAAACGCAAGGGGTGATCAACGCGGCAAGGCCAGCCAGAAAAGCAAAGACCAGGAGCGCCCAAAACGATTCGTTGCCATAACTTGACTCACCTTCAAGAATTGATTTGTCCAGCATGGGGCCTTTAACTGCACCGTATTGAACAGGGGGTAATGTAATTTCCGCTTTTGGAGACTCGATGACTTCTGCCTGTTGAATTTCCTCTTGCTTCGGCTCGTTTGCCTTTTTTGATTTAACCGGCTCACCTGAAACCGTAATGCCTGCGAATGAAAACTCTCCGTCAAACGGAATACATTTACCATCAACCTCGGTGCATGTTTGTCCTTCATACACTCCGGACAACTTCAGGTCTTTACTTAACACGCGAATGGTTTGCCTGAACTCACCTTTGCCCTTGAATATTTTTACGTCACAATCAAAAATTTCATCGTGCTTATCAATCGGGTTAATGGCCTTTAGTTTTCCTACAAGTTCAAAGCTGGCATGTGGGGTGAGCGTAACCATAGTGAGCAAGGGACCGCAGTCGGGATCAAAATCATTGGCGTAAACGTACCAGTCCTTATCGGTAGTTACCCTAAAAATCAGATCAAGCTGGTCACCGGTTTTCACCGATGGTTGAGCGGGTTCCCATGTCCAACGAGCGGGTGTCAGAATCTGGGCTGATAACAGCCCTGTTGAAAACAGCAGGAGAACAGGAAGCAGGTATTTAAACATAGCAATTTCCTTTAGGAATGGTAGCATAACACAGTGGGCTGCAAAATAGTTGTTTGATTGTTGTGCCGGGACGAAAAAGCAAGGAATTATGACAGGGATATTACATTTTCGAGCCTTGGAACACGCTACGTAATAAAATTCATCGCTTTACTGAGCTTTCATTATTTCCTCATCGAAAGTATAGATCATACCATCCGTCATCTCTATGATAAATTCCAGTTTCATTGAAACTTGCTGAAACGGCCTTTCCTTGAGCCGGAGAGAATACATATCATAGGCATAAATATCCCTCATGTCTTGAATAAAGAAATTAATATCAATAAAAGTACTTGAGGTGTAATATGACATACCAAAACGATTTGTAATATCATCTCCGGCTTTTATCTCATCATTGGCTGTGTTTAGTGCAAAAGCGTTCCGTGCCTTTATTTTAAGGGATTGTATCTTTTGAATAGCCTTCGGATCGCGAGGGCTGCAGGCATATGCCGTACTAATAACATGTAAGGCCGGAGGAGGTGTGTCTGTTTTAACAACTTGCCAATTCGCAATGTAGATTAACTTAAAAATCTGATCGTATGAATATGTTGCAGAAGTATCCAGGTTAGTGCCCGCTGAGCCAATGGTTTTCAGATCAAGATCAGTAATACTGATATCTCTTACCGTACTTCCGCAACCGCAATCATTCAAACAAAATAAATCGCAGCTAACGGGAATTATGCCTGTTAAGAGACAGATAAAAAAAGTAGTCAGATGCCTTTTCATTTTAGTTGCAATCACGACATCATCAATTGCTCTTCGAATAGTGATTATAGAAAGCAACAATGGTTTCGATGCCCAGCAAGAAATTCTTTACTCCATAATGTTCGTTGGGAGAATGTATAGCGTCTGAATCCAAACCAAATCCCATCAGCACGGTATCTAAACCCAGTTCATCTTTAAACAATGCAACAATAGGAATGCTTCCACCATCGCGTGTTGGTATGGGTTTCTTGCCCCACACTTCCTGGAAGGCGGCACTGGCTGCTTTGAACGCTGCTGAGTCAGTTGGTGTAACGGCAGGCTGGCCGCCATGCAGGGCTGTTACTTTTACTTTTACCGACTTTGGTGCTATGGCATTGAAATGCTTCGTAAATAATTCTGTTATCTCTTCATTACTTTGGTTGGGCACCAGTCGCATTGAAATTTTTGCAAACGCTTTTGATGGCAACACGGTTTTTGCACCTTCACCGGTATAGCCTCCCCAAATTCCATTAACATCCAGCGTTGGGCGGATGCCGGTGCGCTCTAATGTCGTATAACCTTTTTCTCCCTGTATATCATCAATGCCTAATTCCTTCTTGTAGTTATCTAAACTAAATGGTGCCTTATTAATCGCTTCGCGATCCGCAGCACTTAACTCAACTACTTTATCATAAAAACCCGGAATGGTAACACGCCCGTTTTCATCGTGCAGGGAGGCAATCATTTTGCTTAATACATTTACCGGATTGGCCACTGCCCCGCCATAAACACCCGAGTGCAAATCGCGGTTTGGCCCGGTAACCTCCACTTCCATATAACTCAATCCGCGTAAGCCTGCGGTTATGGACGGGTGGTCCAGCGAAATAATCGCGGTATCTGATACAAGTATGATATCAGCTTTCAGCCTGGCCTTATTTTCCCGAACAAATGTTCCCAGGTTATCAGAGCCTACTTCTTCTTCGCCTTCCACCATAAACTTCACGTTGCAGGGGAGCGTTTTCAATTTCATCATGGCTTCAAATGCCTTCACGTGCATATACACTTGTCCCTTATCATCACAAGAACCACGGGCATAAATTTTCCCATCTTTAATGACCGGCTCAAACGGAGGCGAATGCCATAAATCGAGTGGATCGGGTGGTTGCACATCGTAATGGCCGTAAACCAATACGGTAGGTAACGATGGATTTACAATCTTTTCAGCAAAAACAATTGGGTGTCCTTTTGTCTCGCATAGTTCAACCGTATCTACTCCGGCCTCTTTAAATTTATTCACTAAAAATTCAGCGGCCTTGCGCACATCACCTTTCAGGCGGCTATCAGCACTTACCGATGGAATGCGCAGCAGTTCAAAAAGTTCGTCCAGAAAACGTTGTTGATTGGATTCAATGTATTGCTTAATCATGACTATTAGTTAGATATGTGAAATTAGTTTTTATTCTACGAATGCTAAATACTTTCCGATTTGTTTCTCACTGGAGGTTAATCGCTCGCAAACCGAATCCAATTCAAGGTACTTAGCTTCGTGTGTCTTTAAGAAGGCTTCATAGGATTCCTTAGATACCCATTTATCAATCGTTATGAAAGTACGCGCTTTAGCTTCCGACATAAGAAGATCAGTAGAAATATAATTCTCAGCCTGTCGAAAGAACTTCGCCCACATACCATCGGGCTTATAGTATTCCAAAAACTGAGATTTGTGTGCGGTGTGGATTTCATATTCCCAGATGATGATATACATGGTGGATATAAATTCGCTTCAGGATTTCCTACTGTGCCCGGGTTAAAAACCATCGTCATCTTCTTTCTTCTCCTGTTTCTTCTTTGTTGCAGATCCTCCACTCAGATTATAAGGGACCTGAATGCCATAGTACTGGTTACGAAAGCGGTTTACAAATTCCAGGGTTTCATCTTCAGTAGCCGGTACAAAAATCATCTCCCCGATTTTTGCCTTGCCGGAGTTGGTTCGTTTGGCAACTGTGGTGTTAAACTCCTGGTTTGAGGAGTACATCAGCAACCGGTTGTCTTCAAAACCTAAGAAATACCACGAATCGGGCGAGGCTTTAAAGAACACATTGAATACAGGCAATCCGTCTTCATCTTTTTTGATTTCCATGAAGCCTTCAAACGCTCCGTTAATATCCTGCCGGTCAATGTTGGAAAGTCCTAAACTTCCTTCACTGTAAAAGGCTTTATGTTTAGGCGACCACTTAAAGTTTACGTTGGCAAAGGTTAGCGGCTTGGCGGTTTGTGCAATAGCACCCAGCGATACATAACCTTGTGCCGTTCGCGTTTCATAATCCTTGGCTGTGCGCTCCCCTACAATATCCGCAATCTTATACAACAACTCGGTAGGATCGCCCAGGCCTTCTTCAGCTCCTTCATTTTTGATTACGTTTTGCAGATCGCGTGCCATGATATCAAAAGCTGTGGACACTGCTGTGGTACTTACCATAACGAGACTGTTCATGCGTATCTCATTATTCTCCATATTGCCCTGGCCGATGGCGGTGGCCGTGAGATCAAAATCCTTTGTGCCCTTGAAAAACTTTATCGGGCCTTCAAAGCGAACGGCTGCAGTTTCATCATTGTATGCAAATACCTTCCCCGATAATTTATTTCCCGCTGCCTTTTCCCGGTCTTCAATACGGTATTCTTTACTTTCAACATCATAGTGCAAGGTGCCGCTGGGCAGAAAGAAGTCATCGTCTTCATCCAGCTTCTCGTTTAAGAATGAGATATACAGGTTATTATCTGCAGCGGAGAAGTGAAGTCCCGCGCCAACCTTGCGGCCTTCTTCGGTAAGGGCATTATCAAAATTGATCAGCACTTCAGTTTCGTCTCCGGTTTGCTCGTACCGGATCCATGCGTTGTAGTTCTTGATTTTCTTAATGTCAAGCTTGATGCTTCCGCTTAATGTAAGCGCAGGTTTGGTGGCGTACATGATCATGTCGCCTTTGTAAAACATACCCGCTCCCAACACCAGGTGGTCGCGTTCGGCAACCGCACCGGTCGCTACGGTTTGTAACGAGGCGTTAGATTGCTTGCGGCCAAGGCCTATGCGCTTTGTGGTTTGCGTTTCGGTTACCGGTTCCAGGTGAAAATCGGTCATCTTTATGGCAAACGTGTCGTTCAAAAAGTTCACATACTGATAGGTGGCATATCCGGAAAATTCTTTTCGCGATATAACATCTACCACCCCATCGGTTAACCGGTGATAACCATTCAATGTGTCAATTACGATGGTTGTGTTTTTAAGTGTGCCGATTTTTGCATTTTCCAGAATAAGCACCTGACCGTTTTCAGGAGTGATTTTCGCATCGGCTACAATAATGTAGGGTATGCCGCTTACTTTTAACTCTTGAGTTTTCAAATCGTACTCAGCCTTCTCTGCATAAAAGCTTAAGGAGTCAAGATCTTTTCGGGTGGTGTAGAAATATGAATTTTCGATGGGCTCATTGGCTCCTTTTGTCATGGTAATTTTCTGAGTATTCAAATCCCACCGCGCATTGGGAATGGAAGTTTTGAACTGTGCATACGGAAACTCAATAGCGGCTTCACCGGCAATCTCCGGACTTATATCCGCATAGTTCTGCGCCAGGTTAAACCGCACCCGTACATCAGTTCCGTCAATAAGGGGTTTATTTGGATCCGCTGATTTGGCACGGAAACGTGAATGACGTGCGCCAAAATCTTTCCCGGAAAAAGTCATCTCGCGCGAGCGTATTTCCGTTCCGCGTGTATCCAACCGACCCGAGCCTGAAACGCCATTTTTAGAAACAATTACCTGACCGGTTAATTGAGCCGTGGAATCGTAAAAATTAAAAGGCGAACGTGTATTGCGCAGCCGCATCTGGTCTTGCTTAGGCAACCATTTCATTTGGTAATCTGAAAAAGAGGCCTGTGGAAAAGTAACGGAGCCAATTTGCCTTTCCTGTATGATGGCACGATCGCCTTTAGCTACAACAGAATCGGGATAAAACACAAAGTCATTAGACCTGACCGTAGCAGCATAGTAGTTAACGACACCGGATGATCGTATGCCGCGGTTATCCAGGCGGATAACACCGTTAAGTTTACCATCACCCTTATACAACTGATAGCCGCCCGAAGGAACTACGTGTTCAAAGCCAAGTGATTTATCGGGCATGGTGTGAAGTTTCTCTTTGAAACTTGGAAACATGCCGCTGGAAACAAAAGTACCCTTGAAGTTAATAGCCGTAGGATCCGCATCGTTCAAACTGTCCAACTTAAAGGGCGGTATCGCAAAAAATACCGATTGATCATAAACCCCATTCAATACTTCCGGGCGGTTAAAGTAGATCACACCGCCTGTTGTAGCATCCAGCCTTGGGTAGTTTGGAATGCGCATCCTTCCGGATTTATTGTTTGGCCGACTAATAAACAACGTGCCCGATGATTTTGATAAATCTCCCAACCCGCCTTCGGCAGCGGCAAGCGAATCGGCACCCACCATGGAGTTGTTGATTTTCTTGCGAATCATTTGACCTTGTGCGTTTCGCTCCATCGCAAAAAAGTTAATGGAGTCGATGTGGGTAAGGTTAATAAAGAAGCTATCGTACTTGAGCGTAAAGCTTTTACCAGTGATCTCAAAATTTCCGGCCGTGATGGTACCGTTAAATTTGATATCGCGGTTTTGCAGTATGGTAATAACAGCACTGTCGGGTTTAATCACCACGTTCAGTGAGTCACTCACACTAAACTCTTCCACCCCACGAACGACCATGTTGCGGTCGGTGAAATTTATTGTTGCGTTGGGCTTGTTCGGTGAAAGTAAATCCAGTGTGGCGTAAGTGCCCGCTACAGAATGTATCTTCAGGTTATCATAATCCGATTCACCTTTCGAGGCCAGGTATTGGATTATGGCTTTCTCTTTAACGATTACCAAATCACCTTGCGGCCAGTACTCCACCAAACCCTTTTGTGCCAGAAACTCGATGGCCTTTTGTGTAGCCAGAATATCAATTCCATAGCGCTGGGCAATGTCGCCCGTATGGAGTTCGCGGGTATTATTCTCGATACAGTAACGGGCGATAATACCGAGTGGATGAAAATTGAATCCCACACCTTTCAGCGCAGCATAATCTAATGGATCGTAATAATCTGCGGATTCAATAACCATAGGTGCCATACCACTGCCCATTTGGGCATAAATATCAAGGCTGTCAGTTTTCAGATCCCAGCGAATCATGTTGGCCGAAAAATCCATGTTGAAAAAAGTTGCCGTAAACGGAGTGTTGCGCATGCTACCCTTTTCTCCCTGCACGATTATTTTCTCCTTACTGTAATCATAGCGCAGGCGAACAGCATGGTGGTTAATCGAATCATTCTCCTGAAAGATGGTAAACACTGAACGATCGGCAGCAACTGTTGAATCTTTAAAGAAAAATTCTTTTGAACGAGCCTTAAACTTTTTATTACCAATGCTATCGAGAACCAACAGCGTTGCCAGGTCACCGTTTACATTGTTGCTTTTTACCAATGGGCCATGCAGTGAAAATCCACCGGTGTATTTCATGCGTTCCGTCCCCACGCCCTTAATCTCCAGGTTTGATTCATACGAAGTAAACCGTGGATACGATGAAGCAACAGAATCCTTACGCGCCTGCGACCGGAATTCAAACTTACCGGCTATAGGTCCCGGTGTTTTGCCAGCGTAGTTCAGCATTACCAAATCCGATTTCAGTTCAGGTTTGCGAACATTAAAATTGTATTCCTTAAAATTGGCGTACACCTCATCGGGATTAAGCCCGGCTGGCGACCAATCAAATCTTCCTTCTTCACCTACAAACAAATTATCGGTAAGTGAAAAAACTCCTTTGGTATTGCGAAAGGAAACCGAATCATAGGCGGTTACAAAATTCAGCGTTACCCGGTTAAAACGTATAACAGCACCTTCAACCAAGGGAGGTGGTGGTTGGGTCATCCAATAAGGGGTAGTATCTATGGGTAAAGTTTCCTCCTCTTCAGGCCAATCGTTCCAGTTATCATAATTATCCTGAGCCTGAGCGGTGGTATCAATTGGAGGAGGAATGTATTCCAGAAACTCAAACGTATAGTCATCATCGCGCGCATACAAACGATAGGTTTTATCGAAATGCAAAGCGTGATGTTTAAAAAAGGTATTGGAAGCGATCAGAAATTTTTGTGCTTTGTCAGGCTTATAATTGTCAACAACCTTATCCACCACGGTAAGGAAGGCATTGAGTTTTTGAGGGTCAGCTCCTTCTACATTCACCGCATTCACCAGGGCACCGAAGTATTGAACGAAGTTGGGGCGAAGTTTATAGCCCTTGCGCTTCAT
This sequence comes from Flammeovirgaceae bacterium UBA5585, assembly GCA_002425185.1. Lineage (GTDB taxonomy): Bacteria > Bacteroidota > Bacteroidia > Cytophagales > Cyclobacteriaceae > UBA2336. The sequence continues at coordinate 153,992 of DILT01000013.1, forward strand.
CCGGTAAAATTGCTTTTGAATGTGTTGCTGCTGATCAAGCCCCAAGGTGTTCCAGGCGAGCGGGAAAGCCTTACCAATCACTATCCCCTCTGTGCTGCGTGTACTCTCTAAAGCATAGCCCACACTGTCCGGAAAGTTCAGGACAATCGTTGTTTTCTTTCCGCTCTGCCCAAAGGCAATTGAAGCCGAGAAGAAACAACTGTAAAAAAGATATTTGAGTGTTGGATTCACCTGAACTTAAACCTTCGAAATTCGCAAATAATGCCCAAATAAGCTAAAAAGCTTTACCGCATGAGGGTTTAACGGCCGGAAAGGCGGTTCCGTACAAGCTAATGGATTATCTTTTCCAGTAGCAGACAGGCCCATTCATCACGGGTATCAAATCCCTCCTTGCGAAGATCATACCGCTGGGCTTCGTGCAGCAACTCGGGTATGTCTTTTTCATAGAAGCCACTCAGTAGCAACTTTCCGCCCGGCTTAAGACAAGCTGCATATTCGTGCATTTCTTCCAGCAGAATATTTTTATTGATGTTGGCCAGCATGATGTCAAAGCTTTCAGAAAAAGTAAACTCACTGATTTTGCCTTGCCGGATGTTGATGTTTGCACATTGATTTACCTCAGCATTCTCATTGCCGTTTTCTACACTCCAACTATCAATGTCAAAAGCTTCTACTTTTCTGGCACCAAGTTTTGATGCCATAATGGCCAGTACGGCCGTTCCGGTACCGGCATCCATCACCAGTTTATTCTTGTGATCGATATTGAGTTGGGCTTTCAGCATCAGGTGTGTGGTTTGATGATGCCCTGTGCCAAAAGACATTTTTGGCGTGATGATGATTTCGTAAGGATATTTTCTTTCAGGTTTATGAAAGTGGGCGCGAATGATTATGGTATCATCAACAATAATGGGCTCATAACTTTTTTCCCATTCTTCATTCCAGTTTTTCTTTTCAACCCTGTCGATATAAAAAACAACTGCGGTTACCGGGGTGTATTTTTCCTTTATTTCCTGAAGCTTCTGCTTGTCGTATTGATTTTGTTCAGCAAAGGCTTCAAACCCATTTTCGGTTTCCATGAATGTGTCAAATCCTGTTTCGGCTATTTCAGCCATGAGGATTTCTGAAAAGTCGGGGGTACAGATTACCTGGAGGCGGGAGTAGTACATAAGGTAATTTGAAGATTTGAAGATGAGTTGATTAGTTGATTGTTGTGTATGAGGGTTTTGTAAAATTGAAACGTTTTGTGAGCCATGCCAATTAACTCCATCTTCAAATTTTCAAATCGTCACATTTTCAAATCAATTTTTAAATTGATTTAATAATCTCCACAAACTCACGCGACTTTAAGGAGGCACCGCCTACCAGTCCGCCATCAACATCAGCACACGCGAATAACTCTTTAGCGTTGGCAGCATTCACGCTTCCGCCATATAAAATAGAAATAGAATCAGCCACAGCCTGACCATACTTGCCGGCTAAATGTTTGCGGATTACAGCATGCATATCCTGCGCTTGCTGCGAAGAGGCCGTTTTACCAGTACCAATGGCCCACACCGGTTCATACGCAATTACAATCTTCTTAAGCGATTCTTCATTCAAATGAAACAGCGCTTCTTCAATTTGTCTGCAAACCAGCGCTTCATGTTCATTGCGCTCACGTACTTCCAAAGGCTCGCCACAACAGAAAATTGGAATCAATCCATGTTTTAAAGCAACATCAACCTTCTTCGCCAGCAGTTTTCCGTCTTCACCAAAATATTGTCTTCGTTCGCTATGCCCCAATATTACATATGGAACATCCATACTCTTTAACATAACAGATGAAACTTCACCAGTATAGGCACCTGCTTCATGTTCGCTGGCATTCTGTGCCCCAACGGCAATACGGCTACTAGTACCTAAGATGTTTTTTACCGGAATCAAATATGGAAAAGGTGTACACAGTACAACCTTTACATCACCCTTCACTTCATCGGCAACCATGCCCATAATTTCTGACGTAAGGGCTTTAGCCTCATCCAGGGTTTTATTCATTTTCCAGTTACCGGCAACAATTTTTGATCGCATATGAAACAGTTTTAAAAACAAAGATAGTACAAAGGTGCAACCTCAACCTAGCGCTTGTAGTCTTAGTGGAAACAATCGTTTGTGAACCTTCATCTCAACGCTAAAAATCTTTTTGCCTTCTTTCTCTTTGCCATGCTGATGGGTGAAGCCCATGAAATAGCACATTTTATTGTGGGTAAGATTATTTGTGGATGTTGGCCCGAATATCGCGACTTCAACGCCTGGAGAATTTGTCAGTCGTGCAAGGAAAGCAATGTGCATTGGTACTGGCCAACTGCCGCTGGGCCTATATTTTCCATGACACTGGCATGGATCGGAATGCTTTTGCTCCGTAATGATGATTCAAAGATGCAATCCTTTGGCTTTGCATTAATCTGGGCCAATGTACCGCAAGCACGTATTATTACGGTATTTATGAATGGCGGAGATGAGCGATTGGTGCTGCGCAACCTTACGCTTGGAACCGAGGCTGAACCTTATTTCCACTGGGTGGCATGCACAGTTGTTTTAATTATGGCGCTTCCCCCAATTATCGCTTCCTTCCGGGCAGTAAAGAACAAAAGGGGTTGGCTCTACAACATTGGTTTTATGATTTTACCCCTGCTGGTTTTTGGCACTTACGGATTTGTTTTTCTGAATGGCTTGTTGGAACGTGGATTTCTTGCTGAAGTGTGGATTATGGGAACTCCACTATTTATTACCCTGCACACAGCAATGGTATTGATTATACTTCTACTTTTTTTCAGGAAGCATCTTTTTCTATTGGTGAGAAATAATGAGCGAAGACTCTCTGTTTAAAACCTGCTAAAAATTTATTTCTTCACTGGCTTATACCTCGATTCCTTAAATAATTTGTCAGCATCACTCATTTCCATCAGTTGTGGCAACGATGTTTCCGGATGCGCTTTCATATAACTTTTCACAATCTCCCAACCTACCCACTGCGCAATCCTGCCGGGGCATTTCTCTCCCACTTCAATGGTAAAAGGCCGCTCACCTAAAAAACGTTGCTTCACCATATGGTTGGTGGAATATAACACCTGGTCTTCAATGAGCCGGTACCAGATCATATCCTGATTTTCTTTAGCGCCCTTAATTTCATCACCGGTATACCAAATAAAAACACTATCGGGTACGCAGGGTAACATGTGCTTGGCAAAATAATACGACTTGCCAAAAGCCATCATATCGGCTATGGCACGCTCATCGGCCAGATCGTTATAACCAAAGCGGTTCATGCCATATAGCAGCATGGTTGAGGGCACAATATTTTGCTTTACATATTGCCGCAGCAGGTACTCGTACATATTGGGGCGGTACTTGGCGCCAGGTCCCAGAAAATAATCAAGGCTTACGATAATCAGGGAATCACTCACCAGCATATCGTTGTCGAGACCGGTAACCAGGGTTTGAATGCGTGGCAGTTTCGCCTCGGGGTAATAGTAGCGCATGTTGCTAAAGGCTTCTTCAAATTGATTTTTCAATTCACGTTCATCCCCAAACACACGCTTTACATCCGCGCGTAACGTATCCAGGTAGTTGTTGGTAAAACGTTTGTATAGCTCATCCAAAAAAACCGAATCGTTGGGGTACATGGACCTGCGTAAAAAATAATCGCGGATGACCGGGTGCCGGCTTAAAAAAGAAACCAACTCAGCTTTGGTGCCGATGTTCACCACGGAATCGGAAAGTGAAATAAATTCCAGCGAAACCCTATCCTTTACGGGAGGTACAAAGGCACACGTTTCTTCCTTATCCCGGCCACAGCGCACCAAAAGGGTAATCAATGTGGCCATTAACAAAATTAATTTTACAGGGTTTTGCATAGAAAATTATTTATCAAATGTTAGCGTTCCGGATGGATTGTTTCGCATCAGCCGAAGGCTTTTGGTTTTTCCGCTTACGGTAACATGCACGATGTTCGACTGATCGTCATAGGTTTCCAGGATAACACTATTCATTATGGTAACTGCCTTAAAGTTTTTTACCTGCGAAACCTGAATGTAAAAAACTAATGCCTCACCATCGAACTCAGAACCCAGGTAGTTCAATCGCTGCACCTTGTCCCCCAGCGTAACCTGAAACCGCTTCAGAATATATTCTTTAGCAAGTTCATCTGTTGTTGTATTTGTTGGCGGATGAAGCAGGTCTAGTTCCGGCTCGTTCCGTGCTTTCCTGATGGATGTCTCCAGATCATCGGCAAAAATCCGCATCACAATTTCCAGTTCCTTTTCCTTTTCATCAAACTCAATTTCGGTAACCGAAATATGAATAGGATGAGCGGGTGCCCAAAGACTGAGCAGGAAAGCAAAAAGAATAACCATAGTCAGAAGAATGCAAAAATAACTAAAACCGTGAAGCTGAAGGATAACCTCCCATCATTATACTGAATGAAACTTTCTCAAATAGCATTATACTTGCAGGTTTTTTATAAAACCCATGAGTGAGTTTCAACTGTACTTTACCTTAGGGAAGGATCACATTCTTGATTATGCTAACGGGTACGACCACATCTTGTTTGTAGTGGCCTTGTGTGCCATATACCTGATGCGCGACTGGAAGAAACTTTTGATCCTGGTCACGGCTTTTACCATCGGGCATTCCATCACGCTGGCGCTGGCTACCTTAAAGATTATTGTAGTAAACAGTGACCTTATTGAATTTCTGATTCCACTAACCATTTTCATTACAGCGTTCTCCAACATTTTCCGAAGAACAGAGGTGACCGACCGCACCACTTATACTAACTATGGCTATGCCCTTTTCTTCGGCCTAATACATGGTATGGGGTTTTCAAACTATCTGCAGGCCATATTGGGTAAAAACAAAAGTATTGTATCACCGCTTTTTGCCTTTAATGTAGGCCTTGAAGTAGGTCAGATAATAATCGTTTCCATCTTTATGGTCATCAGCTTTATATTGGTCGACCTTTTTACCCTGAACCGGAGAGACTGGAAACTTGTAATCTCCTCTGCCATTGCAGGCATTGCACTGGTGCTTATGAAAAATACATATCCCTGGTAAATCATTTAACTATTCAGATCAATACACACACATGAAAAATCTACTTGTATTACTTTTTGCCTTTCAGGCCTTTGCACTGTGGGCGCAGGAACCCGCCAAATGGCAGGGCAAGTTTGAACAACTCGGCACAACGTTACCAACACCGAATGAATACCGAACCGGTTCAGGCGCCCCCGGCCCAAAATACTGGCAGCAAAAAGCGGATTACGTAATTAACGTTGAACTTAATGACGACAACCAATCTATTACCGGAACAGAAACTATCACTTACCACAATAATTCTCCTGAGAATTTAACGTACTTATGGTTGCAGTTAGATCAGAACGTGATTGCCCAAAACAGTTTAAAAAGTCAGACGCGTCCATCCAGTCTGCGCGATTCTATTCCTGCAAAATTTGTAGCCGGATCGCTTGGTTTATACGACTTTGATGGTGGTTATAAAATCAAATCCGTTACCGATGCTTCAGGCAAAGCATTGCCCTTTACCATTAATCAAACCATGATGCGGGTAGATCTACCACAAGCGCTTGCGGCCGGGCAGAGATATTCTTTTCAGGTAGCGTGGTCGTACAACATTGGCGACCGGATGAAAGACGGTGAGCGCAGTGGATTGGAATTCTTTCCGGAAGATGGAAATTATGTTTACACCATTGCTCAGTTTTTTCCTCGCATGTGTGTGTTTGATGACGTAAACGGCTGGCAAAACAAGCAGTTTCTTGGTCAGGGTGAGTTTGCGTTGCCTTTTGGTGATTATAAAGTGAAGATCACCGTTCCGGCCGATCATGTTGTGGCGGCAACAGGCACATTAAAAAATTCCAACGAGGTACTTACCAAAACTGAACTCGAGCGTTTTGAAAAAGCCAAAACATCTTTCGATAAACCCGTAATTATTGTAACGCAGGCCGAGGCAACTCAAAAAGAGAAAACAAAATCGAAAGCCAAAAAAACCTGGGAGTTCCATGCCGATAACGTGCGCGATTTTGCTTTCGCTTCATCCCGTAAATTTATTTGGGATGCGCAGGCCGTGAAAATCAACGATAAAACCCCGTTGGCGATGTCGTTCTATCCGAAAGAAGGAAACCCGTTGTGGGAAAAAGAATCTACACTGGCGGTAAAAAACACCCTTGAGGTTTATTCCCGCATGACAATCGACTATCCTTACCCGGTAGCAATCTCCGTACACGCTGCCTCTATTGGTATGGAATACCCGATGATCTGCTTCAACTTTGGTCGACCAAAGAAAGATGGAAGTTATACCGCTTCCGACAGGACACGCATGATTGGTGTAATTGTACATGAGGTAGGACACAACTTCTTCCCCATGATCATCAACAACGATGAGCGCCAGTGGACATGGATGGACGAGGGCATCAACAGTTTTGTTCAATTGGTCACCGAATTAGAGCGCTATCCAAAAGACAACTGGAGCCGCGGTTTACCCGAGGGATTGGTGGGCTACATGAAAGGCGATAAATCTTTGCAGCGCCCGCTCATGACCAACTCGGAACAGGTTATTCAGTTCGGTGCAGAGCAATACCAAAAAGCTGCCACCGCCATGTACATTCTGCGCGAAACCGTTATGGGTAAAGATCTTTTTGATAAAGCTTTTAAGGAATATTCAGAACGCTGGGCGTTTAAACACCCACAACCAGCCGACTTCTTCCGTACCATGGAAGATGCTTCGGCTGTTGACCTGGATTGGTTCTGGAGAGGTTGGTTTTACACCACCGATAATGTGGATCAATCCATTGACCAGGTGAAGTGGTATACGCTGCGCACCGAACAGACCAAAATGGAAAAACAGGTAACGGCTAAAAAGTCGGAGGTTGGAGCAGGCTCGGGCAAAAAAGAGTACAACGATTTCTCGGCTGGACCGGAGCCCATCAGCATATTACCCACTGATCAACGGTTCTACACTGAGTTTCAAAATCGCATAGATGATAAAGCTGTTCTTAGCAAACTTCAGAATAAAAATATGTACGAATTGAAGCTTTCCAACAAGGGTGGTTTGGTGATGCCGGTAATTATTGAATGGACCTTTAAAGATGGTTCCAAAGAAGTGGATCGTATTCCCGCTGAAATCTGGCGAACGAATGAAAACACGGTAACAAAAGTTTTTGTAAAGGAGAAAGAAGTGGTGAATATTGTACTTGACCCTTTCAAAGAAACTACCGACATCAATAGCGCTGATAACGTATTTCCCAAGCGGGCAACGGAATCAAAATTTGATCAGTTTAAGAAAGGAACGAATTAATTATTTATAACCCATCTCAAAAATGGTTGTAATCGCGAACAATGATCCGCGATCCAATTAATTGAATAGAAGAAATGTGAGACACCTGCCGGCCTGCCGGTAGGCAGGCTCAAGGCCGGTATGACGACATTCTGTTTGATATTTTTGAGATGGGTTCTGGATATTCAGACCTCCAATGTCTTAAAGATCTTGGAGGTCTTTTTATTTATACTCTGCAAACAAATTACACGCACGCTCTACATCAACATTCCCACCGGATAGAATAATCCCCACCCTTTTCCCCGCAAATTTTTTCTTCTCTTTCAACACAACTGCTAACGGTACGGAACAAGAAGGTTCAACAATGATTTTCATCCGCTCCCAAATCAACCGCATAGCAGAAATGATTTCAGCATCCGTTACGGTAATGATCTCTTTTACAAGATCGCGTATAATGGGAAAGGTTTTGTCGCCTAATGAAGTAAGCAATCCATCCGCAACGCCTTTGGCCTGGGAGGGTTCAATTTTTCCACTCCGTAACGACCGGTAAGCATCATCGGCACTGGCAGGCTCCCCGGCTATAACCTGGGTACCTGATGAAAAGTATTTTGCTGCGAGCAATGTTCCGCTTAGTAAACCACCTCCTCCAACAGGCGCCAGGATGACATCAAGTTTTTCGGTGTCTTCAATTAATTCCTTTGCAGCCGTTGCCTGTCCGGCAATCACATCGTAATTATTAAATGGGTGAATTTCGGTAGCGTTGGTTTTTTTTATCACCTCAGCCAGTGTTGATTCGCGTGCTTCAAGCGTGGGCTCACATTCAAAAATTTGCCCTTCAAATCCTTTTACGCCACGCTTTTTCACTTCCGGAGCCGTTGAGGGCATAACAATATATGCGGGCACACCCAATAATTTTGCGGCACGCGCCAGTGCCTGTGCATGGTTGCCGGAAGAATGTGTAGCCAATCCCTTTTCAAGAGCTTCTTTGCTTAAAGAAAGTGCAGCATTCATGGCACCGCGTGCTTTAAAAGCTCCGATTTTCTGAAAGTTCTCACACTTAAAAAAAATTTTACAGCCGGCCAGTTCATTAATGCTATTCGAACTGATTACCGGGGTACGATGGATATAAGGCTTTATGCGTTCGTGTGCCTGCAGAATTGTTTCTTTTGTTATCATAAACTCGGAGCTACCAGGTTACATGTTTGTAAGTTACGTCTTTGTAAGTTTAATGCGCTTCCAGCCAGTTTTTTCCAGTACCCACCTCCACCTCCATCGGCACTTCCAAATGCACCGCACTCTTCATCAGTTTGCTTACATTTTCTTTAATCAACTCTACCTCATCTTTGTGCACATCAAAAACCAGTTCATCGTGTACCTGCATAATCATGCGTGATTTTACTTTTTCTTTTACCATCCATCGGTGAATATTCACCATGGCAATTTTTATAATGTCTGCCGCACTGCCTTGTATGGGTGCATTGATGGCATTGCGCTCAGCAAACCCGCGGGTGGTGATGTTGCGGGAATTAATATCACGAAGGTATCGCCTCCTGCCCAAAATTGTTTCTACGTACTCCTTCTCACGCGCTTCCAGAATAGCGTTATCCATATACCGCTTAATGGCCGGAAACTCTTCAAAATAAGCACTGATTATCTCGGCTGCTTCCGAACGTGAAATGTTCAGGTTTTGCGACAACCCAAAGGCTGTACTTCCATACAGAATTCCAAAGTTTACTTCCTTGGCCTTTCGCCTCATATCGGGAGTTACTTGTTCAATCGGCACCTTAAATACTTTTGCTGCAGTGGTGGTGTGGATGTCGCGTTTGTTTTTAAAGGCTTCAATCATAATCTCATCCTTTGCAAACGATGCGGCAATGCGTAATTCAATTTGCGAGTAATCGGCCGACATAAATACGAAATTCTTATCCCGGGGGATGAATGCTTTTCGGATTTGTCTTCCCTTTTCCGTACGGATGGGTATGTTTTGCAGGTTGGGATTGTTGGAGCTTAGCCGGCCGGTGGCTGCCACAGCCTGACGATAGTCGGTGTGGATTCTTCCATCGCGCTTGTCAATGAGTTTTGGCAAAGCATCTACATACGTGGAACGCAGTTTTTCGTATTCACGGTAATCCAGAATTTTTTTAACAATCTCACTTTCACCGGCAAGTTTGTTAAGCACATCTTCACCTGTAGCATACTGACCGGTTTTTGTTTTCTTGGGCTTATCGCCCAGTTTCATTTTTTCAAACAGTATTTCGCCAAGTTGTTTTGGTGAGCTTATGTTAAACTCCTGGCCAGCCAGCTTGAATATTTCTTTTTGCACGCGTTCACTTTCTGCTTTCAGATCATCCGACATTTTGTAAAGCACATCTTCATCGATAGTAACACCTTCAAACTCCATGCTGGCCAATACCTGTACCAGCGGCATTTCCACATCGCGCATCAGACTAGAGTGTCCACGTTTTTCGAGCTCGGGCTGAAGTTTACCCTTCAACTGGAGCGCGAGGTCGGCATGCTCACACAAGCGATCATAAACCTCTCCATCCTTGTCGCCCATGGTTCGGTAATTAAAATACAACTCTGAAAGGGTTTGCAGGTCGTGTGCAGATTCAGGCTCCACCAGGTAATGAGCAATCATCGTATCAAACAGTGGACTACTCACTACCACACCATAATCTTTTAATGCAAGTATGGTGGCTTTGATATTATGCCCGATTTTAAATTTAGTTTCATCGGCTAACAGCGATGTAAAATCATTCAGGGTTTGTTCGTTTTCTACGGTAACTGCAAATGCCTCCCCGGGCTTACACGAAAAAGCAATAGCCGAGATGGTATGATCATCGGATACGGCAACCTCAACTGAAAATTCTTTACTGTCCTTAAGTTTCAGCAACAAGGCCTTAGTACTTTCTTTATCGTTTATTGTTTGATAAGAGACCCCTTCCTTCAAAAAGCTTTTATGTTCACCTGCCACCGGCTCAGTCTTCTCTTCCTCTGTTTCTTCCGATGACGACTGGCCAAACATGGAAAGTTGTGAAGCTTTGGGTGCGGCAACCGGTGTTGAGGCATCACTGAACAACCGGTTCATCATCGTTTTAAATTCCAGCTCCTGAAAAATCGGTTTCAGCAACGCTTCATTTGGGCCGTTATACTTCAGATCATCTTCCTTAAACGCCACCGGCACATCCAGAATTATGGTTGCCAGCTTTCGTGAGAGCAGTGCTTGTTCGCCATACTGTTGTACCAGTTCTTTCTGTTTGCCTTTTAATTCTGAAACGTGTTCAATTATTCCTTCAATAGTTTTGTATTTCTTTAATAATGTGGCTGCTGTTTTCGGACCAAAACCAGGAATGCCGGGAATGTTATCCGAGCTATCGCCCTGCAGGCCCAACATTTCAACAACCTGATTCACGTTTTCAATGTCCCATCGTGCACAAACTTCTTCCGGCCCCATCACATCTACTGCATTCCCCATGTAAGCTGGTTTATACAGCTTCACTTTATCAGTCACCAATTGTCCGAAGTCTTTATCGGGTGTCATCATATAGACATCAAAGCCTGCGGCTTCCGCCTGATGCGCCAGTGTTCCGATAATATCATCTGCCTCGTAACCATCTTTTTCAAGAATAGGAATGTTAAATGCTCTTAGTATTTCCTTCACCTTAGGCACACCATAGCGAATATCTTCCGGGGTTTCCTGCCGGTTGGCTTTGTATGCTTCAAAAATCTCATCGCGAAAAGTTGGTGCGGACGTATCGAAGGCTACACCAATGTGCGTAGGCTTTTGCTTTTGCAAAACCTCCAGTAGTGTGTTGGTAAAGCCAAAAGGCACAGAGGTATTATGACCTTTTGAATTAATCCGTGGTGTTTTGGTAAACGCAAAATGCGCGCGGTAGATTAGCGCATAGGCATCCAGTAAAAAAAGTTTTTTCGCAGGCTCACTCATGGTGGCGAAGGTAAAAAAGAAGGGCTTTTATTTTTACACTTTTCTGAGTAAATAGACAAACCTTAAAACCATCCAACTATGAGCTCAAGCCCGCTAGCACAGTTTCTGAAATGGGAGAAAGAAATTCCGCAACAACTTTTTCTTCGCCAACCCTTTAACGGTCAATGGAAAACGTGGACGTATCAGCAAGCCGGAGATGAAATAAGACGTGTAGCCAACGGCCTTCGGTCGCTGGGCTTTCCTAAGGAAAGTAAGGTGGCGCTGCTCTCTAAAAACTGTGCGCATTGGGTAATGGCCGATCTGGCCATTATGATGGCAGGTTATGTTTCCGTGCCGCTTTACGCGACCATCACCGCATCATCCATTCATCAGATAGTGGAACACAGCGAAGCCAAACTGATTATTGTTGGTAAGCTGGATGACTATAGTCCCCAACGGCAAGGGATTCCCGGTACAGTAGTCAAGCTGGGTATTGGCGCGTATGGAATTGATGAAGACCACAGCTGGGAACAATGGGTAATGCAATTTGAACCCCTGCAGGAAGTCCATCCGTGGAAAGGTGAAGATTTACTTACGATCATGTACACTTCGGGCACTACCGGAAAACCAAAGGGTGTTATGCACAGTGTTGGCAATTTTGATGCAACCCTTACACAAGCCATCGGTGAATTGAGCATTCAAAAACACCCCACCTTATTTTCATACTTACCCATGAGCCACATTGCCGAACGAATGGGTATTGAAATGATGGGTATTTATCAGGGTGGAAATTTTTCCTTTCCGGAAACCCTGGAGTCGTTTCCCAAAAATCTGGCCGACACACAACCCACACACTTCTTTGCCGTGCCTCGCATTTGGGCAAAATTCAATGAAAAGATTCTGGAAAAACTGCCGCAAAAAAAGCTCAGCACCCTATTGGCTATTCCACTGGTAAGTACACTTATTAAAAATAAAATCAAAAAAGGATTAGGCCTTTCACGCGCAAAGCAAATTTTTAGTGGAGCCGCACCCATATCGGTTGATTTACTGAAATGGTTTGAATCGATTGGTGTACAGATTTTACAAGCCTATGGCATGACGGAAGATTGTGTGTATGCGCACTTCAATCGTAATGATAATAACCGCCACGGCACGGTTGGATTACCGTTAAAAGGCTTGTCGGTAAAACTTGCCGATAACGGTGAGATACGGGTTAAATGTCCTGGCCTTACGTTGGGGTATTACAAGGAACCGGAGCTTACTAAAGAACTTTTCGATGAAGAAGGTTACTTAAAAACCGGTGACCAGGGAGAAATTTCAAAGGATGGATTTTTGACAATTACGGGGCGGGTGAAAGATTTATTTAAAACCGATAAGGGAAAATATATTGCACCGGCCCCCATCGAAATGAAACTGCTCAGCAATCCGGATATTGAGCAAGTATGTGTGGTGGGTATGGGTGTGCCGCAGCCCATAGCGCTTACTGTCTTATCCGCCAGTGGAAAAACCAAAACGAAAGAGCACCTGATCAACAGCATCCGTAAAACGCTCGATGAAATAAATCCTGAGCTTGAGTCGCACGAGCAGGTGGAGAAGGCTGTTATTATGAAGGATGATTGGTCGGTGGAGAATAATTTGCTGACGCCCACCTTAAAAGTAAAGCGAAACGAAGTAGAAAAAATTCATCTGCCGCATTATCCGAAGTGGTATAATACCGATGGAAAAGTAGTTTGGGAGTGATCAATGTCATACAGCATAACTGATCTTCATCAGGCGCTTTAAAAAATTGCCATGGTACTTTGAGATACAAAATCAAAGAGCCATGAAAAAGCGCGAACCTGTGAGTACCATCATGACGAAAAATGTTGTGGCTGTACAGTTGGATGACACCCTCCTCAATGCCAACAAGCTCATCCTCAAACATCATATCCGCCACCTGCCGGTGGTACATGGCACACAACTGGTGGGCATGCTCAGTAAAACGGATATTAACCGTTTAACCTTCAGCGGGCTTTTTGCAGGTGAGGGTGATGTAGATGAAGCCGTGTTCGATATGTTGAACATTGGCCAGGTGATGTCACACAAACCACGTGCAGTAAAAGAATCGGATACCATAAAAGAAGTAGCTGAAATTCTTTCGAAGGAAGAATTTCACGCGTTGCCTGTAGTAGCGGATAATGATGAAAGTAAATTAGTGGGTATTGTTACTACTACGGATGTTATCAAGTATATGCTGGAGCAGTATTAAATAAGTTGACAATTAATAATCTGCAATTAGCAATTATGCTATTGATCGATTGCCAATTGTCAACTGACCCTCTATTTCAACCGTGCCTTAAAAAATTCGAGTGTATTTTTATGCGCATCGGCCGTAAATTCCTTGTTATGTTTAGGGTTGCTCGGGTTGGCAAAAGCATGATCGGCATCGTATGCTTTGATGGTAAGGTTTTTTCCCGCTGCTTTCATGTTGGCTTCAAACTTATCCATCACCGCCTTGTTGATCCATTGATCCTGCGTAGGCCAAATATTCAGCACATCGCAATTTAAAGTTTTCAACCGATCAACATTTTCTTCCGGCATGCCATAGTACATCACTGCGGCAACGGCCTGCTTACCGGCTGTTAATGCTGCCTGCAGGGATTGGCCGCCACCAAAGCACCAACCCACCGTTCCTATTTTTGCATTTTTACCGGCATAATTCACGGCACCCTGAACAATGGCGTTGCCACGCTCTTGTTTAAATGCGCCCATCAATTGACCGGCCTCCTCGCGTTTATCCGTTACTTTACCATCGTACATATCAACGGCCAACACATTTACATTGCCCAGGTCATTAAATAATTGTTCGGCTTCACGCTTGATGTGATCGTTTAACCCCCACCACTCCTGGAAAACAAAAATCCAGTTGTTGGTTTTGTTTTTGGCGGTGAGTAAATATCCGTTGACATCCTTTCCATCAGGTGTTTTAAAGGTAATCATCTTTCCAACAGAACTCTGGTGTGTATACGGAAGCGGATCAGCATGTGCCATATTAAAATCTTTATTGGAAGCGAAGAGCGCAAATTTTTCGGTTGACGGTGTGTGGCAAATAGTAATGCCATCCTGTGCCCTGGTTATCATGGCTATTAAACATAGCATGAAAAGTAAATTGATTTTTTTCATAGTTTGATTGTTTAGTTCTCATTAAACCCGTTATCGAAAATATTGTTCACGCCTTCAGTTGACCCGTAATTACTCTGTCATAGGTAATAAAATCTGTATTGATGGGTTCATATCCGCGCTCGCGCATCAGCAACGCCACCTGGCCGCGGTGATACGTGGCGTGGTTTACCGTATGGATCATGATGTGTTCTATATTATTTTCAAAGGAATGACCAACATAATTATGATAGCGAAGCTGCCGGTTGAAATCATCGTGTTCCTCAATGAACTGCACCCAGCGCTTTGAGCCTTCTTCACTAAATTCTTTTAACCGCCCGATAGAGTATAGTTTCCAAAGTTCAACATCGGGTGCCGGCAATCCTAAAATCCGGTGTAACCAAAGCAATTGTGCCGCCATCACATGGCTCATCAGGGTCAGTATTTTTTCATCCGTTACCTTCTGTTGCTCCAATGCACCCAATACCCTTGAATTTGCCCACGCATTATATTGGTAGAGTTTCAGGAAATATTCCTTCATATCTTCGAAAAAAATAAAAATTGTATGAACAGGCGTTCAATTTACCAGCTTTTCCTTTCAATTGCATTTTCTTTTTTTATCCTGTGTGCGGTAGCGCAATCGCCTCATCCTACCCTTGAAATTGAGCCATATTATGATTTAGCCTTTACACAAGCCGAGCGCGATTCTTTGCTGCAAGGGCTTCGCGACTATCAACGCTCCATTCAAGCCCTCCATCAATACCCGCTGCAAAACCATATTCCCATGTCGCTGTGGTTCGATCCGGTGCCCGCTGGATTTAAAAAAGAAACGCTGCAGAAACCGATTGACTGGGGATTGCCAAAAAACGTAGCACTTCCGGCTAATAAAGAGGAGCTAGCTTTCTACCCGGTATATAAACTGGCTGTATTGATAAAATCAAAAAAAATATCCTCGGTTGAATTAACACAACTTTACCTTAACCGGATAAAAAAATATGGCGACACGCTGCAATGCGTTGTTTCCATTCTTGAAGAACGTGCATTGGCGCAGGCGCGCAAAGCCGATGAAGAAATTGCCAAAGGAAAATACCGCGGACCGTTGCATGGTATTCCTTACGGGATAAAAGATTTGTTGGCTGTTGAAGGAACAAGCACAACCTGGGGTGCCGAGCCCTACGCTGATCAGCAACTAAATACAACTGCCACTGTGGTTAAAAAACTTGATGAAGCAGGGGCCATTTTAATCGTCAAACTTTCCATGGGCGCATTAGCCTTGGGCGATATCTGGTTTGGTGGCGTAACTAAAAATCCCTGGAACCTGAAACAGGGATCAAGCGGTTCTTCAGCCGGTTCAGCTTCAGCAACCGTGGCTGGTTTAGTTGCCTTTTCAATCGGCACAGAAACCCTTGGCTCTATCGTATCGCCCTCTACGCGTTGCGGTGCCAGTGGGTTAAGACCAACGTACGGCACTGTGAGTCGACACGGTGCGATGGCACTTAGCTGGAGCATGGATAAAATCGGGCCTATTTGTCGTTCGGCCTTTGATGCAGCGTTAGTCTACAAGGTTATTCATGGTGAAGATGCGCTGGATAAAAGTGCCACCACTTCAGCATTCAATTATTCCGCTAAAACAGATATTAAAAAATTGAAAGTCGGGTATTTAAAATCGCTCTTCGAAGCCAGTTATCCCGGCAAGGAAAACGATCAAAAGGCACTGGAGGTAATTAAATCGCTTGGCATTGAGTTGGTTGAACTGGAACTCCCGGCCTCCATTCCGGTAGCGGCCATACGTTTAATGTTAACAGCCGAAGCGGCTGCCGCATTTGACGAACTTACCCGTTCCAACAAAGACAGTTTGCTTTCAAACCAACTGCGGTGGGCCTGGCCAAACACGTTTCGCACGGCCCGCTTTATTCCTGCCGTGGAATACATCAACGCCTCTCGTCTTCGCCAGCAACTCATTGAAGAGTATCATAAAGTCACCAAAGATTTTGATGTGATTATCAGCCCGAGTTTTGGTGGCACGCAATTGCTCACGACTAATTTAACCGGGCACCCGTGTGTGGTGGTGCCCAATGGGTTTAACAACACCGGTTCGCCTACCAGTATTTCGTTTTTAGGAAAGCTGTACGGTGAGGCTGCACCTCTTTTAGTGGCTCGCGCTTTCCAGGAGGCAACGGAATGGGAGGATAAACAACCTCCATTTTTTCAACCTAAAAAATGAATGATGCATTTCGTTAACTTGAGTTTTAGGTGATGTCAGTAAGCGAACTTTTTAAAGAAATTACAGCCGCACTTGATGCCAGAAACATTCCGTATATGGTTTCCGGAAGTATGGCTATGCTTGCTTATACCGTGGCAAGAACTACTCGGGACATTGATATTGTTATTGAACTTTCAGAAGAATCACTTAGCTCATTCTATGAAATATTCAAAGATCAGTTCTATCTACACAAGCCAGCCGTGGAGGAGGAGCTTCATCGAAAAGGAATGTTTAATGCCATTGATAATCGCTCTGGACTAAAAATAGATTTTGTCGTTAGAAAAAATTCTCCTTTTCGGAAAACAGAATTTGAAAGGCGTTCAAGGCAAAAGCTTTTTGGTCATGAAGCGTGGCTGGTTTCAGTTGAAGATCTTATTCTCTCCAAGCTAATCTGGATTCAGGAAATTCAAAGCGATCGACAAAAAGATGACATCAGAAGTTTATTGGAAAACAATGTTGATAGAGCATACCTGAGCAAATGGGTTCGGGAGCTCAATCTTATTACCTTTGGACTGCTGTGAACGATACGCCAGATCATATCAGAAAAAAACAACGGGAAATATGGTTTTCCAAACCGCAGGAAGAACGTGTGCGTCTCGGTCTTGAATTAATTCAAGAGGTAAATACACAGATTGAAGACCGCATCCGAGCACAGCATCCGGATTTTTCAGAAGGCGAAATCCGTGTAGCGTTCATCCGCCAGATGTATAAGGACGATCTTTCTCCTGAATATATAGAAGCCGTTTCTCAATGGGTTCTCGAAAAGTACAACAGTCATAAGCACGTATAACTTTTAGTAAGTGCAGGTGTTAATACATCATGCGCTCGGAAGAAGACATCAATCGCATCATTGAAATGGCGTGGGAAGACCGCACCCCATTCGATGCCATTGAATTCCAATTCGGGTTATGTGAAAAGGAAGTCATTGAACTCATGCGCCATCACCTGAAAGCCTCCAGTTGGAAATTATGGCGTGCCCGTGTGCAGGGAAGAATCACGAAGCATCGTGCAAAACGATTGGATGAAGTAAATCGTTTTAAGTGTTCCCGCCAGCGTTCCATTTCCGCAAACAAAATCAGCAAGCGTCATTAATTCAAAAATACCTGAACCCTGTCAGGTTGAGCTTGTCGAAACCTGACTCAAAACTTTAATTTAAGGCGTATTACAGATGCTTAAGCTCACCAATTTTATCCAGCATCCAACCGGTAATGCTCACCCGCTCGCGGATTGCTGGCAGTACTTCATGTTCCAGCTGATCGGAACGAAAGCAAACCAATCGGCCGGCCAGCGGATAAATATCTTTCGGGCCTTCCGGTAAGTACATGCGCAACTGTCCACCATGCTCTTCCTTCCAGTTGGTATTCAGATAACAAATGACGGAAAGCTTGCGGTGATCATCCTGCTTAAACTGATCGAGATGGCGCTTATAAAAAGTACCCACCGGATACCGGGCTATGTGTACTTCAAAATCTTTAAGGCTTAAAAACAAGGCCTGATTTAAAAAGCGGGTCAGCGCATCCAATTTATCCAGGTAAACCTTAATGGGTGTTTTTGCCGTGCTCTTATCAAGCCACTGAATATAATCCCCGCGAATACCCTCCTGTATCTGCACCGATTGACTATTGCCAATGCCGGCTTTCTTAAACAAACGGTTATCGTTAAATTCCTTTACCTGTAAAATAGCCTCTACTTCATGTTGGCTCAAAAATTGATCAACAACGGCATATCCTTGCTCGGCAAGGCCATCAGCAATGACTTCAAAATCAGCATTCATTTCACAAAGTTAGAAAGAGATTATTTATACTTACCGCTATGATTGTAAACACAAATATGGTTACGCGTTGTTGGTTATTCATTACTCATATGCGCTGGTCACTTGCGCTTAGCGTCTTTATACTTCTTTTGGTAATTCCAGGGTGTAAACCCAAAGAAGATGTTCAGCTAAGACAGATTAAAGATGTTATTGTTGATGCCACCTCCGAACCCTTACTGAAAGCCAACGCCATTCTCTATAATCCCAACAACATCCGCATGATGGTAAAGAAGATTGACATGGAGGTTTTTGTGGATGGAAAAAAGGCAGCAGTAATTGATCAGCAAATGAAGCTTAAAGTTCCGGCCCAGGCTGAGTTTACCGTTCCGCTGGAAGTAAAACTGAACATGAAAGAAATCGGGTTGCTGGATGCTGTTTTTGCCGTAATTGGGGGTAAAAAATTTCAGATTCACTACAAAGGAACCATACGCCTGCAATACAAAGGTGTGCCCTTTTCTGTTCCGGTTAACCACAAAGAAGAAATCCGCATTCGTCTCTGATAGAATCCTCTGGAAGTTTTAACTTTCATCCCAATGGCTGAATCCGAAAACCATACCTTGCTGGATCCTGTTGAATTGCTCCGGCAAATTGAGGCGCTTCAGGAAGAAAAACGAAAACTTATCAGCATCGTTTCGCATGATGTTAAATCGCCCTTAAACAGAATGTATGCACTTATTCAGCTTTTGCAGATGGAGCCGGGCAACCTTACTGAAGAGCAAAAGAATTTTTTGGAAAAAATGCACATTGTGGTGGCTGACGGACTGGACATGATACGCAACCTGGTAGACTACCGCAGCATTGAGAATAATTCCATTGCACTCTTTCCGGAAGCTGTTCAGCTGCAAAGTTTCATTCAATCTACGGTAACCGGTTTTCTTAACGTAGCTTCCAAGAAAGGTATTAAGCTTATGGTGGAGAGTGAAAACATTTTACTTCATACCGACAAGCACTGCCTGCAGCGTGCGGTTGACACACTGCTATCCAACGCCATAAAATTTTCCTATTCTGGTAAAAAAGTTTGGGTACGTGCGCATAAACACCGAGATGAAACTGCCCTGATTGAAATTGAAGATGAAGCTTTGGGTTTTAAACAGAATGAACTGCCCGACCTATTTCAAAAATTTAAAAAATTTACATCCCGGCCAACCGGTGGTGAAAGTTCAACGGGCCTGGGCTTGTTTATTGCCAAATCGATGATCGAAAAATTGGGTGGAAAAATTACCTGCCTTAATCAGGAAGGTGTTGGAAGTACATTCAGACTTGTTGTTCCGGTAAGTATGCCGGGTTAATTGAACAGATAGTAGTCGTCCTCTTTACCATCCAGTATGGCTTTCAACGATTCAATTACCGTGTCATCCTTTATTACATAATCGCGTACACCCTTCTTAATAAAACTCAGTACCATGTTGCCATCATCAATGGCACTCATCATAATCAGGCGTTGCTCGTCACTCATCTTATCCTTAATGTCGTCATAAAAATCAATACCGGTTTTTCCGGGCAATTTATAATCCACAATAAACGCATCCGGCATCGGTCCACCCTTCAGGGCCGCAAGACAATCTTCGGCAGAATGGAAAGTGGTTACCGTATAGGCCGCATCCTGACTTAACGACCGTTTAATAAACTCAGCATAAATATCATCATCTTCGATGAGGTGAATGGTCATAGGTCTGACGGTAAGTTATAGCATGCAATATATAATAAAGAAATCATTTGGGGCAGTGGGGTGAGTCTTAAAATTGGGTTAAAAAGCTTCAAAATAATATTGCTTGGCTATGTTCTGTGGGTATTCTATATTGATAACCAATCCTAAACATTATGAAAATTCAATCTCTTCTGGTGCTCATTGTGCTGCTGGCCTTAACCCAGTGCACCACGCAGGATTCTTCTCAAAAACAATCTGTAAAATTTGCCATTTCATTTACGCACGAACTCAGTGACCAGGCACAGGATGGCAGGCTCTTGCTCATGCTTTCTAACAATACAAAAGCCGAACCGCGTAACCAGATTGTAGATGGACCTTCAACACAATTGGTATTTGGTGTTGATGTGGAGAACATGAAGCCCGGTGATAAAATTATAGTGGACGCGACTGCATTTGGTTATCCTCTACAATCGTTGAGTGATGTTCCGGCAGGCGAGTATTATGTTCAGGCATTGCTCAACCGCTACGAAACCTTTAATCTGAAAACGGGGCATACGGTAAAGCTTCCGCCCGATCAGGGTGAAGGCCAACAATGGAACAGCAAACCCGGTAACTTTTACAATACTCCCGTGAAGATTTCGGTTGATCCATCAAAAGCAGAAACCATTAACGTAGTGATGGATATGAAAATTCCTCCGGTAACCGAACCGAAAGACACCAAGTATATCCGCCACATAAAAATTCAAAGCAAAAAACTCACGGAGTTTTGGGGCAGACCGATGTATTTAGGCGCCCATGTGTTGGTGCCTGAAGGTTTTGATGATCATCCGGAAGCGCGATATCCGCTGATGATTTATCACGGGCATTTTCCAAGCGACTTCGGTGGCTTTAGCGAAACACCGCCCGATCCAAATATGGATACGACCGACTATATCGGACGGTTTAATATTTATGGCTACAATAAAATCCAGGCACAGGAAGCATATAACTTTTACAAACAATGGACGAGCAAAAACTTTCCGCGCTTTCTCGTGGTTGAAATTCAACACCCCACTCCGTATTACGATGACTCCTATGCCGTGAACTCTGCTTCACAAGGTCCTTACGGGGATGCCATCATGTATGAGCTGCTGCCAGAAATCGAAAAACAA
This sequence comes from Flammeovirgaceae bacterium UBA5585, assembly GCA_002425185.1. GTDB lineage: Bacteria > Bacteroidota > Bacteroidia > Cytophagales > Cyclobacteriaceae > UBA2336. The sequence goes on from DILT01000013.1 coordinate 175,254, forward strand.
TTTCGTGGCATCGGGCAAGGTTGGGCACGCTTTACCTATGGCGGTTCAACCGGTGGCTGGGAGGCGCTTGCAGTGCAAATGTTTTATCCGGATGCATTCAACGGATGCTTTGCGGCTTGTCCCGATCCGATTGATTTTCGCGCGTATTGCTTAGTCGATATATACAAAGACAAAAACGCCTACTGGTACGAAAGTGATTTCAAGAAAACCGAACGCCCGAGCTACCGCAATTATTTAGGACAAATCACGGCAACACTACGCGAAATGAACTACCGCGAACTGGCGCTCGGTACCAAAGGTCGCTCAGGCCAGCAGTGGGATATCTGGGAGGCCGTGTATTCACCGCAAGGTGAAGACGGTTACCCCAAGCGTTTGTGGGATAAAGTAACCGGAGAGATTGATCACAGCGTTGCCGAATACTGGAAAGAAAATTACGATTTGCGTTACATTCTTGAACGCGACTGGGCCACCCTCGGACCCAAGCTCGAAGGAAAAATTCACATTTACTGTGGCGACATGGATAATTATTACTTGAACAATGCCGTGTACTTGATGGAGGAGTTTTTGAAGAAAACCAAAAACCCGTTTTACGGTGGCGAAGTAGACTATGGCGATCGTGCCGAGCATTGCTGGAATGGCGACCATGAAAACCCAAATTACATTTCGCGATTGCGGTATAACACCATGTACCTGCCCAAAATTCTAAAACGGATCGAAAAAAATGCACCAAAGGGTGCTGACTTGAAAAGTTGGAAATACTAATAGGTGTTTAGGTGCTCAGGTGTTTATGTGTTTATGTCCGCACTGTACGGACACATACACCGCTGATCACCTGAGCCCTTGAACACCGAACACAAACTAAAAAACATGAGAAAAATTCTATTCCTCCTCCCCTTCCTGTTCTTCTATGAAATAAATGCGCAGAACAAACTCGATTACATGGATGTATTCCAACTCGAGTGGATTTCTGATCCGCAGATTTCACCAGATGGACAGAAAATCATTTATGTGCGCAATTACAACGATGTGATGGCCGATAAAAGTTTTTCGAATTTGTGGGTCGTGAACTTCGATGGTTCGGATAACCGGCCGCTCACCACCGGTAATCAAAATGATTTTTCGCCACGTTGGTCACCCGATGGCAAACGTGTTTTGTATAAATCCGGCAAGGATGGATCGGTGCAACTTTACCTACGCTGGCTCGACAATGGTGCCGAGGCCAAAATCACCAACCTGAAACAATCCATCGGTAACATTCAATGGTCACCTGATGGAAAGCATATTGCCTTCAACAGCTTCGTGGAAGATAAACCCGCTTCACTGGTAGCATTACCCAATGCACCTGCCGGTGCCAAGTGGGCAGCTTCTCCTAAATACATCGAGAACATGACTTACCGTTTTGATGGTGCCGGATATTTGAAAGATGGTTACAGCCATTTGTTTGTATTATCAGTCGATGGCGGAACACCACGCCAGCTTACTTCCGGTAACTTCAACCATGGTGGCGACTACTGCTGGGCTCCCGACAGCAAGAGTATTATTTTTTCGGCCAACCGTCATGCCGATCATGAATTTGATCCGGCCAACAGCGAGATCCATGAAATAACCTTAAGTGATCGTTCCTTAAAGACACTCACCAAACGGCAGGGACCCGATGGAAATCCTAAAGTTTCACCCGATGGAAAACTCATTGCTTACGTTGGCTTTGACAATGCATACCAGGGCTATCAGGTTACTGATCTCTATATCATGAACCGCGATGGGTCCTCTCCTCGTAAAATCATCTCTTCACTTGATCGCGACATTGAAAACATTCAATGGAACAGCGATAACAAAGGATTATTCTTTCAATATGACGATAAGGGCAACACCCTCATCGCTTACTCAGACTTAACCGGAAAAGTTACCAACCTCACCAACAACGTTGGCGGACTTACCATTGACCGGCCCTATGGTGGAGGAACATTTACCGTAGCCTCAAATGGACGCTATGCTTTCACGCACTCTACACCCGATCATCCGGCTGATTTAGCCGCTGGTGTGCGCGGGGGCGGTGAAGCCAAGCGCATCACACGTGTAAACGATGATCTCTTCACGCAAAAAAAGCCTGGTAATGTGGAAGAGATCTGGTATAAATCATCACACGATAAACGCGATGTACAGGGCTGGATTATTTACCCACCCGATTTTGATTCGAAAAAGAAGTATCCGCTCATTCTTGAAATTCATGGCGGGCCATTTGCCAACTACGGCTCGCGCTTTGCCTTTGAACTTCAACTCTTTGCCAGCAAAGGGTACGTGGTGTTATACACGAACCCGCGCGGTTCAACCAGTTACGGTGCAGAGTTTGGCAACCTCATCCATCATAATTATCCGGGCGAAGATTATGATGACCTTATCTCCGGAGTAGATGCGGTGATCGCTAAAGGATTTATCGATGACAAAAACCTGTTTGTTACCGGTGGCAGTGGTGGTGGTGTACTAACCGCATGGATTGTAGGACACACCAATCGTTTCAAGGCAGCCGTAGTGGCCAAGCCGGTAATCAACTGGTACAGCTTTGTATTGTATGCCGACAGTACGGGGTTCTTTTACAAATACTGGTTCCCGGGCTTTCCGTGGGATCATGTCGATCACTACATGAAACGCTCGCCACTCACGTACGCTAAAAATGTAAAAACGCCAACCATGTTGCTTACCGGTGAAGTGGATTATCGTACCCCCATGGCCGAATCAGAACAATACTACACTGCATTGAAATTGAACAAAGTTGAAACGGCTTTGGTGCGCATACAGGAAGCCAGCCACGGCATTGCCGACCGCCCAAGTAATCAGATCAACAAGGCTGGTTATATTCTAGGATGGTTTGATAAATACAAAGGGAAATAATGCTTTTATGTATTCAGGTGTTTATGGCGCAATCAACAAAAACACATAAACACTAAAGCCCTTAAACACAATACTTACTAAAGAGTCACCCCAAACACACTGGTGGTAATAAGAATCATTACGGCTACCATTATACCGATGGCCAAAAACAGAACTTTGCGTAAACTGAGGGTTTTCATGGGTATTAATGCTCAATAGACTACCCCAGAGTCCATAAAGTTGTATCCAAACGTAAAAAAATTTACCTGCCTAAATCAGGCATTGCTTTTCCACCACCGGCACCCATGCTCTCGACCAAATCCCCTACCTTCATCGTGATTTAACCGTCACGATTATGAAAACTTACTTACTCCCGCTACTCTTCTTAACAACATCCCTTCACACTTTCGCGCAGGGCACCATGCTGCTGCGCCAGCCTACCATCAGCAACGAACACATCGCCTTTGTGTATGCCAACGATTTATGGATTGTAGGTAAAGACGGTGGCGATGCGCGCAGGCTCACCTCCAACGAAGGCATGGAAGCCGATCCGCACTTCTCACCCGATGGCAAACACATCGCCTTTACCGGCCAGTACGATGGCAACACCGATGTGTATTTAATTCCCGCTGAAGGCGGTCAACCCGAACGCCTTACCTGGCACCCCGGTGCCGATCAGGTTACCGGCTGGACTCCCGATGGCAAATTCATTTTATTTTCATCTGCTCGTGAAGGTTCATTGCCCACCAAAGAATCAAAAATTTTCAAAATCAGTAAGAAGGGCGGCATGCCCGAAGCATTACCCATCCCACGTGCCGTGGCCGGAGAAATTTCGGAAGACGGTAAATACATCGCCTACCAGCAAATTGGTTTCTGGGATCCGGAGTGGCGAAACTACCGCGGTGGCCAGGCCAAACCCATCTGGATCGTGGATTTAAAGACCTTTGCGTTGAAGATGACACCGCAAACCGATAACGAACGCCACACCGATCCCACATGGTTGAACAATATCGTTTACTTTTTATCAGAACGCGACTACGCCAACAACGTGTGGTCGTTTAACCCATCGACAAACGAACTGAAACAACAAACCTTCCATGCCGATTTCGATGTAAAGAGCCTCGATGCCGGTGGAGGCGTTATTGTATATGAACAAGGCGGTTATCTCCACATACTCAATCCGGCAAACGGAACAACAAAAAAATTAACCATCAATGTGCGCGGTGATTTTCACTGGGCACGTGAACGCTGGACGGATGTTCGCGCTACTGCATTGCAAAATGCATCGCTCTCCCCAACAGGGCAGCGTGCGTTGTTTGAACACCGAGGAGAAATTTTTACCGTGCCGAAAGAAAAAGGTAACTGGCGCAACATTACCAACTCTTCAGGCGCTGCCGATCGCTTTCCGGTCTGGTCGCCTGATGGCAAGCGCATTGCATACTTCAGCGATGCCAGCGGTGAATATCAACTCTACATCACCGATCAGGAAGGGCTGGAAAAACCGAAAATCATTTCCATACCAAACCCCACATTCTTCTTTCGCCCTGAATGGTCGCCTGATGGAAAGTATATTGCGTACACCGATACCGATTATAACTTGCTCTACACCGATGTAAACTCGGGTATTACCAAAAAAGCCGACACCGAACGCTATGCACACCCCAACCGATCGATGAACCCTGTCTGGTCGCCCGACAGCAAGTGGATTGCCTATGCCCGATTGATTGAAAGCAACTACAAAGTGATTAAAGTGCACAACGTTGAAACTAATCAAACGCTTCAACTCACTGATGGCATGGCCGATGCCATCTCACCCGTGTGGGATGCCACCGGAAAATATCTGTACTTCCTCGCCAGTACGAACTACGGCCTCAACACCGGCTGGCTGGACATGAGTTCGTACGATCGTCCCATTACACGCGCACTGTATTTGATTGTGCTCAACAAAACCGACACCTCACCGCTCGCACCCCGCAGCGATGACGAAAAAGAAAAACCAAAAGAAGAACCTGCAACACCTGCAGCTACTACGAAAGTCGGTGCAAAAACACCATCGCCCGCTCCGGCAAAATCAACTGCTGTAAAAATTGATATGGACAACCTCGCGCAGCGCATCCTCGCGGTAGATGTTCCGCAACGCAACTACACCGCGCTCTATCCCGGTCCGGAAGGGTATGTGTTTTATGCCGAAGCTGTTCCGAATCAACAAGGCGTTACGGTGCATCGCTACAACTTTAAAGATCTGAAAACCGAAACCTACCTCACCCCGGTAAATGATGTCAGCATCTCCAACGACCGCAAATCATTGCTCTACCGAAGCAACAACACGTGGGGCATACTCGGCACCACCGACAACAACAAAAAGATTGGCGATGGAAAACTCGATGCGCTTGCCTCGCTGAAAATCAAAATCGAGCCCATGGCCGAGTGGAAACAAATCTTCCGTGAAGGCTGGCGCTACCAGCGCGATTTTCTTTATGTGGATAATGTGCATGGAGCACCCTGGAACGATGTATACAAGTGGTATGCACCCTGGGTTGATCACGTGCGCCACCGCGAAGACCTGAACTACATTGTTGACATTGTAGGTGGTGAAGTAGCCGTGGGCCACTCGTACACACGCGGGGGCGATTTCCCGGAAGTAAAAAATGTGCCCATCGGCTTGCTGGGTGCCGACTATGAAGCAGCGGGTAATTACTACCGATTCAAAAAAATCTACCTGGGTGAAGACTGGAACCCCGGCCTCAACGCACCACTGCGCGAACCCGGCCTCAACATTAATGTGGGCGATTATTTACTGGAAGTAAATGGTCAACCATTAACCACCTCACAAAACCTGTTCAAACTTTTTGAAGGCACCGCCAACCGGCAGATCAAAATACGTGTGAACAACAAACCTTCATTCGATGGCGCGCGTGTGGTTACGGTGGTGCCTGTGGAAAACGAAAACCAGTTGCGCATGATGCATTGGGTAGAAAGCAACCGCAAAAAAGTAGACGAGCTCTCCAACGGGCAACTCGCTTATGTATATGTGCCCAACACCGGGCAGGGCGGCTACACGTATTTTAACCGCTACTACTTTGCACAGCAACACAAGAAGGGCGCCATCATTGACGAGCGCAACAACGGTGGCGGCTCCGCAGCCGACTACATGGTTGACATTATGGCGCGCGAACTGCACGGCTACTTCAACAGCCGCGCCAGCGACCACCGCCCCTTCCTCACCCCCAATGCCGGCATCTTCGGGCCGAAGGTGATGCTCATTAACGAACGCGCAGGCTCCGGTGGCGACTTGCTGCCATACCTGTTTAACAAAATGAAAATCGGGCCGCTGGTGGGCACCAAAACCTGGGGCGGCCTGGTAGGCACGTGGGACACCCCACCCTTTGTTGACGGTGGCCGCATGGTGGCGCCACGCGGTGGCTTTTATGATGTGAATGGCGAGTGGGCCGTGGAAGGCGTGGGCATACCACCCGACATACACGTAGAGCAAACACCTGCCGATGTGATTGCCGGCCGCGACCCGCAATTAGAGCGTGCCGTGCAGGAGGCACTTAACTTGTTGAAAACACAGGCACTTGAAATCAAACCCGAGCCGGCACCACCTGTGAAATACAAGCGACCATCTAAAAATTAAAACCCTAGAATTCCTCCCCCTGAATAGGGGGAGGTGGCCGCAGGCCGGAGGGGGTTAGTTACTTAACTTAATAAAGGCAGTCACACACGGGCTGCTTTTTTTATTGAGGCCTGTCCTGACCGACTCGCGCGTCAGGGGTCGGGCTACCTGCCTGCGGTAGGCAGGTTCGCTTCAAGTCGGCCAACGCCACATGCTTACGCACTTCGGGCTGGAGTTTATCCCGCATTAGCGGGACTGCTATCCCTCACGCAGTACACAACACACTTTAACATTTACTCGCTAAGTTTGATGTGTGGATGTGGGCAAACTCTAACCTAAAAACTCATGATAGATTTCAGCAATATTTTCATCACTAGTGACCAACCCCAAACTTGTCCAAAGTGCGGCTCAAGGACTGATATAATTCTTGATTTATCCAACACGAAGAATCAAACACAAATACATGATTGTTTAGGCGATAACTGTAACTTTACTTTTGTAACAGAAGAAGCATGAAAGAAGGCCAAAAACTCTGGACACGGGAAGAGTTAATTCTCACAATTAATCTGTACTGCAAGTTACCATTTGGAAAACTCCACAGCCGAAACCCTGATGTGATTGAACTGGCTAAGTTAATTAATCGAACACCCGGTTCTGTTGCTTTTAAGCTGGTAAACTTTGCAAGTCTTGATCCACAACTTAAAGCCAGGGGTATTAAGGGCGCTTCGAATGTAAGTAATTTAGATAAAGAAATTTGGAGTGAGTTTTTCAATAATTGGGACAACCTATTTATTGAAAGTGAGAATCTATATGCAAAGAAGAAAAAAATTACTGTCGACCGATTGTATGAAATTGACTTAACTGATTTGCCGAAAAATGGTGAAGAAAAAGAGAGAATGGTTAAAGTAAGAACGAATCAAGTTGTGTTTCGAACATTGGTGATAGCCAATTATGATTTTAGCTGCTGCATCACGGGCATCAATCAGCCTGAGCTACTGATTGCAAGTCACATTAAGCCTTGGAGTCAGGATACCACAAATAGGTTAAATCCTAAAAATGGATTATTGTTAAATGCACTTCATGACAAAGCTTTTGACAAGGGATTTATTACCATAACTGAAGAATATAAAATAAAAGTGTCATCAATTTTGTTGAAGAAAGAATCAACCAAAAGCATCAAACAAAACTTTATACAGTTTCATAATAAGCAGATTTTTCTGCCAAAAAAGTTTATGCCTGATCCCGAATTTTTGAAATATCATAATCATGAGCGCTTCAAAAAATAATATTCAGTTCAATTACAAATATCGCGATGCAGGTAACTATAAAGTGTTTGGTCACGTGGTTTTTACAAACCCCGATGAATACTCACTTGAGTTTATTGAGAATAGATTAAGAGCTTCCTTAATCGACTCTGAATTTTTCGATCCTAAGGATTGGAAACTACCTCGCTTAAAATTTGATGATTGGGTTCCTGATCTTGATCATACATGGAACGAATATGAAAATGTTGAGTATACCACAGCACCTCCAACACAAGAAAAGTCCATTACCGAATTTCTAGGGTTCATAAGCAAAGTTCCTCGCTACTTCTAAAGCCGATTTTAATTCGCTCCTCAGCTCGTCAAGCTTGAGAATGTCCCATTCAGAAAAAAGGATTTCAATTCTGAGTATTAATACTAATTAAATAGTCGGCTAAATTTTGCATCTCAGTATTAGATAAACTAGGCTTAAAAAAATCAATATAGCCAAGTAGCTCATTTAGCGTCAAAATCTTGACATATTCAAATTCTTCTTTTGGCTTGCGATTAATAATTACGATCAGATTTCTAATGGAAATCTTTCTTTCTCCCCAATGATGTTTGTCGAGGTTTGATTTCGTATAGTCTGATAAAATCTTGTACAAAGCATAGCTTGTTCTCTTTATCTGAGCCACAGGGGATCGCAAACTCAAACTTTCCATAGAATTTTTACTCCAGTTTTTTGTCTCGATCAGAAATATTCCAGAAGGTGATATTAATAGATGATCAATCTGAATTGATTTTATTGATTGTTTGTCCGTACGACTATAAATGGGTTTATTGAAAGAGAAGGTGAAATCATTAATTAAAATGTATTCATCCGATAATTGTTCCAGTTCTTTTACTACTTTCTGTTCGCCAATAGCACCATAAATGAAACTATTCATTTCATCAATAACGACTTTCTTTCGGTCAAGTTCATATAGTGCTTGCCTACTGGATATTTTAACTTCTTCCTCAAAATTTTTATTAAGATAATCCAGGCGAATATTCTTCTTTTTGAGTGCTTTGACTTTTGTCCACACAGAGAAATAGACAATCAAATTGAAAAATAACTTTTTGTAATAGATATAGATTAATAAAAAGAGCGCTTTGAAACTATATGTGAACTCTCCGATTACACTTTTTTCGATTTCTGGTATTTCATCGAATTGTTGTTGACAGCGATCAATCTCAGATTTCAACCTCTGTCGAGTTTCTGATTTTTCCTTTGAGATTTCGTTCTGCAGCAGTAAGACTTCTGAATTCAGTCTGTTTTTCTCTTCAGTTATTAAGGTTTCGTGTTGAAAAATAGTTTGTTGCCGTGAGACACTGTAGTTATCCCGGAATGCCAGCAGGTCATTTATGGAATGAAACCCATCAATATTATTTTGGCTCAGGCGTTTCTTTATTGTTGTAAGTGAACCAATAGTATTGATGATCTTACACATTATCTATTACTGAAATCTTGTTAAGGCCTATGGCAGGCACGGGGCATTTAAAGATAAAATATAGCTATCACTTTGTTTCTAAGGATAGTAAACGGGAAAATTTTAACCTCAAAAACTGGGCATGGTGGGCGTGCACAGGCAGGAGTTGCACTGCATGGCTCAGTACGAAGTGTTGCAGGAGCGCTTCGGCTACAGCCCCTTAGTGGTGAAAGGCCGCCTGGTGGTTGGCTTCGGCACACCGCTGTCCCTCACCCCAGGTGACATTGAAGCGGTGGTTTAGGCTGGCTTTTTTTATCAAATGACCCATTATCGCATATCGCGATATGCGATATTTTACTATAAAGTGTTGATAATTAATTAATTTAGTTACAATATTGCATATCGTAATATGCAATATTTATGAAACAAACCTTACCTGCCATGCGCCCTCAGGACATCGTGGTGTTGCTGAAAATACTGTTGGAGGAGGGCAAATCATGGACGCAGCTTTCGCTGGCACGTGCCTTATTTATGAGCCAGTCTGAAATCAGCGCTTCCCTGTCGCGCTCGCACTATGCCCGCCTGCTGCATGACAACGGGCGAAAGGTTGTACGCCAGTCATTCATGGATTTGCTGCAATACGGTGTGCCCTTTGTGTTTCCGCAACAACCCGGCAATATGGTACGGGGTGTACCAACTGCACACAGTGCTGCACCACTAAAAAAATTGATTGAAAGCACCGAACACTATGTATGGCCATATGCAAAAGGCACTGTGCGCGGGCATGGTATTCAGCCCTTGTTCAACACAGTAATGCAGGCTGTTGAACTGGATGCCCAACTCTATGAACTGCTTGCACTTGTTGATGCCGTGCGTGTAGGAAAAGTGCGTGAAAAAAATCTGGCGCTGGATATGCTCCGCAAGCGGATATGTTGAAGAATAATTTCATTAACCGGCAAGCAACACTAAAAATTGCCCGGGCACTCGGTGAGCTGAACTCCTGTGTGGTGTTTGTGGGTGGAGCTATGGTGAGTATGTATGCTGATGATCCGGCTGCAGAAGATGTTCGCCCCACAAAAGATATTGATCTTACCTTTCAGATTACATCAGCCGGGAAACTGGAACAACTTCGTGAAGAACTTATCTTAAAGGGATTCAGGCAAACACATGAAGACGATGTTATTTGCAGGTTTCGTTTTGATGATTTGCTCGTTGATGTGATGTCTACTCAGTCAGTAGGCTGGGCACCCAGTAACCGTTGGTTTAAGCCTGGCTTTGAACAAGCCATAGCTGTTGAGCTTGATGATGTGAACATAAACATTATGCCCTTACCCTATTTTCTTGCTTCAAAAATAGATGCCTTTTTTGACAGGGGTCTGCATGATGTTTATGCCAGTGCCGATCTGGAAGACATCGTGTATCTTTTCAACTATTCAACAACGTTGGTTAAACAAATCAGGGCAGCAGAGCCTGAGGTGTTCGCATATTTACAACAAGCCACTGAAAAGATATTGACCGATGAGAGGATTCTGTCTGCTATTAGAGGCCACTTATACTATGAGACTGCCGATGAGAGAATGGTGATCATCAAAGAAAAAATGAATAGCGTAGTTGACTCAACTATTGATTGACTTAATCGGAAAATTTCCCGCATGTTGGCCTAAAATTTTATTTTAATCTGAAATTTTACTCTTCCGTTTGCTTTTAATACTACCCAAATAATGGTTAGTTAATCTGAAATTTTGCCCATACTGACCGGACGGGCAGGAAGCAATCCCTCACCACATAGTGAGGACTAGACGTGAAGATTGAGATTGCTTCGCACCAGCACACAGCCTCCACTTCCGCCTGCCTACCGCATGCAGGCTCGCAATGACGGAGCCTAAAAAATCAAGTCGTCATTGCGAGGAACATAAATGAGCCTAATCAATTACACAAATAGTTTTGTGATGAAGCAATCCCTCACCACATAATGAGAACTAAACGCAAAGCTTGGGATTGCTTCGCACCAGCTCACATCCTAACGCCTCCGCCTGCCTACCGCAGGCAGGCTCGCAATGACGGAGCCTAAAAAATCAAGTCGTCATTGCAAGGAACGTAAATGAGCCTAATCAATTACACAAATAGTTTTGTGATGAAGCAATCCCTCACCACATAGTGAGAACTAAACGTGAAGATTGAGATTGCTTCACACCAGCACACAGCCTCCCCTTCCGCTCGCAATGACGTGGAAATTTTACATCACATCGTCTACCAGTTCTTAATATTCTCAAACAAATCTTTCCACTCCGGATTGGTGGCGTTAATCAACTCCTCCTTCTTCTTTCGCGATCCTCCCTTAATCTGCTTCTCCCGATCAATCGCCTCCTCAATAGATGGGAAGACTTCATAGTACACCAGCTTTTTCACGTTGTATCGTGCCGTAAAACTATTTGCATATTTTCCGGATTTATGCTCCAACACCCTGCTGAGTAAATCAGAAGTTACTCCGGTATACAGCACCGTGTTACCAATGTTGGTCATGATATAAACACAGCCTCCTCTTTGCACTCTTAAATATAGCTTTCAGTTGTAATTCATAGCTATTACCAAAAGGTATTTGCACGTACAAGAAAAAGGGACCATCATTGCCCCGAAAATCCAAAGGACTCCCAGTGGATCTGTAACGTCATTGCGAGGAACTTTGACTAAGCCTTATCATTTTCTCAAATCATTCCGTGACGAAGCAATCCCTCACCATATAGTGAGAACTAAACGTGGGAGATTGGGATTGCTTCGCTCCAGCACACAACTAACCCTTCCGCTCGCAATGACGGAGCTTAAAAAAATTAAGTCGTCATTGCGAGGAACATTGGGGAAACTTAATCAATTCCCACAATTGTTCCGTGACGAAGCAATCCCACACCACATAGCGGGAACCAAACGTGAAGATTGAGATTGCTTCGGTCGTGCCTTCCTCGCAATGACGGCTATAAACGTTAAGCTTGGGATTGCTTCGGTAATCTCACACTAAGTAGCCGAAGCTAAACGCGAAGGTTGAGATTCTTCGCTCAATCACATACCCAACCCCCCGTGCCTGTATTTTTGCAGTATCGTTAACTTTTGAATTGTGCAATACGAAACTAAATCATGATCTTGTTAGCCAAATTCCCTACGCCCGAACATGCGCCTCTACGAAGACATCCATATTGAAAGCACCGAAGATGTTATTCAAAAACTGAAAACATCAGTAAAAACCGGTTTGCCATCCGATGAGGCCACAACGAGGCTACAGGAATACGGACCCAACGAGCTGGAAGAACGGGTAAAGAAACCCGCCTGGAAAATGCTGCTCGGCCAGTTTATGGAAACCATGGTGGTGATCCTGATTATTGCCGCCATCATTTCCGGCTTTCTGGGAAAGGAAATTGAAACCATTGCCATTGCCGCCATTGTCGTGCTGTTCGCCATTTTAGGTTTTGTGCAGGAGTACCGGGCCGAAAAAGCTATGGCAGCACTCAAGCAACTCACGGTTCCCTTTGTGAAGGTTATCCGCGATGGCGTAACGAGCGAAATCTCAGCCCGGCTTCTGGTACCCGGAGATATTATTGTGCTGGAAACCGGAAACATAGTACCGGCCGATGTTCGCTTCATCGAAACTGTAAGCCTGAAAATTCAGGAGGCGGCATTAACCGGTGAGTCAGATCCGGTAGATAAGCGATCGCAAGCGCTCGGCAAAGCCGACACCGCCCTGGGCGACCGGTTTAACATGGCGTACATGGGCACCATTATAACGATGGGGCGTGGCAAAGCGGTAGTGGTGCGAACCGGCATGAATACGGAAATCGGAAAGATTGCCAATTTGATTCAGGATGTTGAAAAAGGAAAAACACCACTTCAAAACAAACTCGATCAGTTGGGCAAGTGGCTGGCATTGGCGGGGGGTGTAGCCGCAGTAGTTATTCTATTTGTGGGGCTGCTACAAGGTGAGGCTCTTTCGGATATGTTTCTGGTAGGTATAAGCGTGGCCGTGGCCGTAATTCCTGAAGGGTTACCAGCCGTGGTAACCATTACCCTGGCGTTGGGGGCACAAAAAATGCTTAAACGAAATGCGTTAATACGAAAACTTCCTGCTGTTGAAACCTTAGGATCGGTTACGGTAATCTGTTCCGACAAAACGGGCACGCTAACCGAAAATAAAATGACGGTGACTACCCTCGAAGCCACCGAAGTGTCACTCCGCGCCTTTCCTTCCGAAGGTATTGAATTCCCCAACATACAACTCAATTTAATTATCGGGTTACTCTGTAATGATGCGGACATCCGCCTCACCGGAAATTCGAAAACTGTTATTGGCGAACCTACGGAAGCTGCGTTGGTTGATGCCGCACTAAAAGTGGGGCTGATCAAACAAGAGTTTGAAACGAAACTGCCACGGGTGGGCGAAGTTCCGTTCGACTCGGACCGCATGCGCATGACTACCGTTCATAAATTCTCCGGTGTTGGTGCCACCATTCCTCAACTGAGTGACCTTGGCCAGGCGGAACATGTTGCTTTCATGAAAGGCGCGGTTGACAGCCTGTTGAAAATATCCAACTACGTAAAAACAAAAAATGGAATTGAGCCTTTGAATGAGCAATGGATCAGTCGCATAAAAAATACACATGACGAACTTGCCGCTCACGGAATACGAATACTGGGTCTGGCGTATCGGGAGTTAAAGGGTACGTATCAGGTAAACGACTCGGTTACCATTGAAGCCGAGGCGGTCTTCTCAGGAATGGTGGGGCTGATGGATCCACCCAGAGGTTCTGTGAAAGCAGATGTTAAAAAATGTATACAGGCGGGTATCCGGCCCGTGATGATTACGGGGGACTACCCCCTTACTGCCATGGCGATAGCCCGCGAACTTGGCTTGCCTACGGAAGCCGGATACCTCACCAGCGAACACCTCAGTACGATGTCCGACAAGGAGCTGGAAGAAAAGGTGAAACAAGTGAGTGTGTTTGCCCGGGTGTCTCCACAGGATAAATTGAAGATCGTAACCGCACTTCAAAATTTAGGCGAAGTAGTAGCGATGACCGGTGATGGTGTAAACGATTCGCCCGCGTTGAAAAAAGCGGACATCGGTGTGGCCATGGGCATTACGGGTACGGATGTGTCAAAAGAAGCCTCTGACATGGTGCTGCTGGATGATAATTTCGCCACCATTGTTACGGCCGTAGAAGAAGGGCGGGCCATTTTCGATAACCTCGTTCGGTTTATAAAGTTTTCACTGGGTGGTAATCTTGGAAAAGTTCTGGTGATGTTGTTCGCTCCGTTTATCGGAATTACGATCGCGTTGAGTCCGTTACAGTTACTTTACCTGAACTTGTTAACCGATGGTTTAATGGGGCTGGGCCTGGGTATGGAACCTTCGGAAAAGAACAACATGCAACGGCCGCCACGGTCGGTTAAAGCTCCGGTGCTTAATAAACCGGCTGTTATACACGTTACGTGGACAGGCTTTTTGATCGGAGCCATTTCATTGGCCGTGGGCTTCTTTTATTTTGATGCGGCTCATGCCGATGATCCCTACTGGCAAACGATGGTGTTTGCTACATTAGGCTTCACGCAAATCGGGCACGCACTGGGTTTACGCGCGACTGGTCATTCCGTATTCTCGTTAACGTCAAACATTGTGTTTACCATAGTAATTGTATTGACGCTGATCCTTCAATTGGTGGTAATCTATGTTCCCTTTTTCGGGGTATTCTTTTCGCTTGCGCCACTTCAAGCCCCCGACCTTGCTCTGGCTGCACTGTTGGGCCTGTTGGTGTTAGCCTGTGTTCAACTTGAGCGAAGGTGGTTAAGCCGGGGATAAAGAAATCTACTTCAGCCTTGATTGCAGTTTCGTTCGTTACTTTTTTCTTCAATGTAATTTTAAGCACGCTCATGCTATTCATTGGCTGATGAATACAAAACAAAAAAGCAAATTTGCGCGCGTTGCGGGTGTTGTACTTCTCATGATCATGGGCGGTGCCGCAGGCTTTTGGGGGGCAACAACCGGCATAAAAGCTGCTGCTGAATTGCCGGGCGAAGTGGTGGCAGTCATTGCCCTGTTGTTTATACCGGTGTGCCTGCTGGTTATCGGTGTGCATGAGGCCGGACATGCACTGGCGGGGGTAGCCATGAACTTCGATTTCCGCATGTATGTTGTAGGGCCCTTGCTATGGGACAAGGAAACCACCGGCTGGAAATTTAAATGGAATAAAAACGTAAACACGTTTGGAGGTATGGTCATCTGCATTCCTCCTCCATCCGATGATCTGAACAAGCGCTTTTCTGTCTATGCGGCCGGAGGTCCTGTGGCGAGTTTCCTGCTGGCTGTTGTGGCGTACATTGCGTATCACATACTGGCTGGCTTTGCCTTGTCGGGAGCGGGCACCATAGTGGTTAGTAACGTGCTCTATATTATTTCCGTCATCTCTGCCATCATCTTCATCATTACGATGATTCCTGTTCACAGCGGAGGTTTTTCTTCCGATGGTGCGCGCATGTTACGCCTGTGGCGCGGTGGCGATACTGCCCGTTTTGAAATCATGCTGCTCAAAATCATTAGCACCAGCATGGCCGGCACACGACCTTTACACTATAACCTTGAAGAACTACAGGAGGCCCAGGCGCTGGCCGAGAGAATTGATGCTCCGATGAGGATTTATCTTCAGTACTACTTTTACTACCGTGCGCTTGATAACAATGATGTTGACCTGGCCGAACAACACCTCAACAAGTACATCGAACAAATCGAAGCCGTGCCCGAAGGTATTCGCGGAAGCGTATGGATTGATGCCGCATTTTTTTATGCCTTCGTGAAGCGTGATGAAGCGCGCGCAACAACTTACTACCAGCGTTACAAACCGTCTGCCCTTGTTCCGAAAGCCACGGTACTGGCCACGGAAGCAGCAATAGCCCATCTTCATCATAATACAGAAAAAACCAAAACACTGGCTCAACAAGCATTGGCCGAAATTCCAAACATGATCGACCGTGGTGTGAGAATAGTACTTCGTGAAAAGGTAACAGCACTTCTTACCCCGGAAAGTTCACCTATCCCCATAATCGCAGGTGGGTAGGGGGATCCATACACGTGATCCGCTGTCCAAAAGTATTGAGCATCGTAAAGCACAGTCACACTGCAAATTCTACTCTTCCTTCAAAATCACCGGAAAATCCTGCCCGCGTGAAAACGTAAACGGATACTGTGGTTTGCCTTTGAGTTGGCGTGTCATTTCCGGCACCTGGTCATCGAGGTAGGATTTCAATTCGTAGATGGTAACCTTGCCATCCAGCGGGGCGCCATCGGCCGCGCCATGCAAGGCTTTGATCAACACGTAGGTAAACAGTCCGTGTCCTAATTCAGCAAACTCCGTAGCAAACTGTTCGCTGCCGGCTGATGCCAGTACATGAATGCCCGCACTGCGCGATAATTGTGCAATCGCCTTTTCTTCGGCAGCTCCGCGCGTGGCCAGCAACTCCACCGACCCGCCCGACTGACATGCGTCCATAATAATCATCTGCTTAAGCGCAGCAATGTTCCGGAATTTTTCCTGCAACATCGAGGCCGGAATAGCTTCCTTCTCCAATGATTTTATATCGTAGAGTCGAATGCTCTCGGATGGAATAAAAAAGAATCGGTTATCGGCCATGCTGCCGTGCCCGGCATAATAAAAGATAAATACATCTTCAGGTTTTACCTGAGCAGCAAGTTTATCAAGCGTTTGTAGAATATTGGCCTTGCTGGCATCTTCATCGTACAGCGCATGCACTTCCAATGATTTGAAAATGCCCTTTGTGTTTTCCATCAACACTTTCTTAAACGATTCGGCATCGGGCCGTGCATAGTTCAACTCAAGCTTACTGTTTTTGTATTTATTGATGCCCACCACAAACAGGTGGCACGTGCCGGGCTTCATGGGCACCTCGGCTACCACCGACATGCTGTGCGTTGCCGACTCCACCCGATCAAGATTAAAAGCCGAAGCACTGAAGGTGTTTTCACCACCCACGAGAGCAATTTCTTCCTTCACAATAACCTGTTCATCCTTCTTATACTTTTTTCGTTCCGGTGGTTTGCTTAACGCGATACTCTTGCCATTATGCAGAAGTTTTACTTCATCAATTCCTCCGCCTCTTTCGGTAATGCGCACAAATACTTCGGCACGCTTTCCGTCTGCCGCAGGCAAAACCGCTACACGCACATCCGGTGGTGGAGAGCTTTGCAGTTTCCCTTGCAAGGTTTTCTGCGGAGTACCTGCTCCCCTATTTTTATATAAACTCGGCAGCAGGTCGGGGCGGAAGAAGGTCTCAAAAAATTGTTCCACATCAAAGGTGGTGAGGCCGCTTACAAAATGAATTTTATCGCGCGCGTTGGCCGTGATGGAAAAATAACCGTCACGGGTTTTCACCATCCAGTCGCGTTCAGCCAGGTGAATGTGCTCATAAAATTCTTTTTTGTTTTCCAGGTCCCAGAATTTGGTAATACCATCCAGGCTGTGGCTGATCAGTGTTTTGTCGTCTTTGCTAATGGCGAGGCTGGTAACATCGGCCTGGTGTCCGGTGAGCTGGTAGAGCAAATTGCCGTTCGCAGCATTCCACACATTGATTGTTCGATCCGCCCCGGCACTAAAAATAAATTGCTCATTATTGCTGAATATGGCGGTGTGCACATTGCCTTCATGACTGGAAAGTTTCATGATGCTCAGTCCGGTAGCAATGTTCCACAGGCGCACGGTGCCATCCCAACTGGCGCTGAGCAACCGCTGCCCATCTTTGCTTTGTTGTATGGATGAAACTCCATCGGTATGACCAACAAATGAGCGCACCACCGATTTTGTATCGGGCTCCCACATTTCCAATGTTTTGTTGAGGCGTGCCACAAAAAAGTAGAGGTTGTTTTGGTGCCAGGCAGCCACAAAGCCTGAGTTGTTTTGCAGATCAATGTATTGCAACTGCTTACCCGTATTGGCATCAAAAATTTTTATGGTCGCATCCCAACTGGAGGTCAGGATTTTTTTTCCATCCGGACTAAAGCGGATATCAAATACCGGTTCGCGATGGGCCTTCCAGCTTCTCAGAGAATCGCCACTGACTAAATCCCACAGTACAACTTTGCCATCGGCACCGCTGCTCACCATTAATTTTCCGTCATTGCTAAAATCAAAACAATAAGGCGCTTTATCATGGCCAATGAATTCATGTACCTGTTGGCCGCTGGCCATATCCCACTGCTTTAATTTAGTGCCAAACTTTCCGCGAATGAGCGACTTGCCATCGGGGGCAATCTTCAATTCATTTTTTATGCGGATGTACCGTGCAATGTGCGACTCCCAGTAAAAGTTCGGATCGTACGTTACGCCACCTTTGTCGCGTTCGTTAAGTATGCCGGTAAAAACACTGTGCGGTGTGTCGTTCAATGTTCGTGCTTCGGCCAGGTTATTCTCCTTCACAAAAATCACGCGGTCGTTTTGAAAGCTGAATAATCCACGATTGAATTTGGCCTTCTCTTCTGTGGCGAATGTTTTGAGCAGCGATCCCCGCTCAGCATCGTATAATGAAGCCTCCCGTTCATGAATCAACAGCAGTGTTGATCCGTCAGGGCTTATGGCCATGCCCTGAATGTCGCGCAATTCCGGAACCAGTGATTTGTACAAATGACCTGTTGCAAGGTCGTATTTCTTGAGTGCCCCGCTGTGTGAAGCGAGGTACAAAAATTTACTGTCGGGACTAAAAACAGTATACGAAGGACAGCCGCCACAGTAACCATCTTCGCGTTTAAGCGTGTATTTTAATTCAAAGCTCTTAGCATCAAAAACCTGTGCGGTGTGGTTATCCTCGGCAATGGAAAACCACTCACCATTACCACTAACGGCAACCTGCACGCCTGAGCCTGTTCCTTTATTCGGACTAACTTTAATTTTCCTGATGATTTTCTTTTCTTGAATATTGAACACAAACGCTTCCCACGGATAACCTCCGATAAGCAAATGTTTACCATCGGCCAGAAAGGCGACTGACGTAAGCAGATCACCCATCGGTTCAGAGCGGTAGAGCGTTTCTCCGGTTTGAATATTCCACAGCCGAAAGGTTTCATCGTTAGCACAACTGGCCAGCGTTTTGCCATCCGGGCTGAAGGCAATGCTGCGCACGGAGGCCGTGTGCCCCAGCAGGTTTCTGATTTCGCGGGTGTTGTTCAGGTTCCAGAGCTTAATGGATTTATCACGGCTGCCCGTAGCCAGCAAGGTGCTATCGGGATGCAGCGCCAGACACAGCACGGATTGATCATGACCTTTTTGAATAACAGTTTCAACTTGTGTTACCTGTGCTGTTGCGCTAACCCAAAAAAAAGTAAGCGCAAGGATAAGGTTTGATCGGAAAGTCATGTTGATTAGTGTTAGTAGCGGAACGACAAGTTACGAAATAGGAAAAGAACAGGAAGAATTCATCCTTTGAAAATCCTTATCCACATGCTGGCAACAGCATAACTGATCTTACGCATTAAAATATAGTGCGGTTTTTTCTTAACCAGTCGGGTGCGAAACCCCATGCTGATGCGGTACCACAATGAAGTACGCATCGCTGCCAGGTCAGCCGCGGTAATGGTAAGTTCAAGGTGTTCGTCACCTGAATAATCTGTTTCTTCCAGCGCTACAAAAAACTGCTTATAAAACTCATCACGCATCAGCCGTTGTGGTGAGGGGTCATTCTTTCGATTTCGCGGAGGACGCACAAAAGAAGGGTTCAGGTTGATTTCCCAAAGTTGTAACTCACCGTTAACCAATGCGTAATCAGACCGGCCATAGGTGATATTCGCTTCATTAAACACTTTCTGCAACCACTCCTTATGTGGATTGGTGCGCATATACTCTTCCACATCCGCCTGGCGTTGTTGCATCAATGCATCCTCCGGGCGTACGGTTGATTTCACCATCCAGCCCGGACTGTAGTTGAGGTAACGGGGCATGATTTTTTCACCCAGCACAAAGCCCGACATCTTAATAAATACCCCATCGCCAGCTGAAGCATCCACGAATTCTACGATCAGCAAGTCGTATGGCACATACCCTAGCGCCCGCAATAAACGAAGATGGTACTTCACTTCCTTTGCTTCATACAATAAGGGAGTAAGTGCACCCGTGTGCCGGTCGGCCTCCCGAATAAACAACGGAAATTTCAGGTGATCGAAAGATTCGGTGGCGTGCACCACATCAAATTTATTCACGCCAAGTGCATACATGCGCTTGAGTAAATCGTAGCGCAGCAACACCTTACCCGGATCGTTAAACAGTTTCAGGTTTGGATACTGGCTTTTCAGCTGCGCAAAAATCCGTGTGATCACCTCACGTTGTCGTGGATTGAGTAAATCGAAATCAGAAAAAATAAATGAGCCGGCCTTTAGGGATCGCAAACGTTCAAGGTTCTCGTAATGAATAATGGTGAAGCGATCGGCAAAGTGCGTTCCGCGTGATCGCAAAAAATTCTGGATCGGGTGACGGTTTCTTCGGGTAACCAGAAAGTAAATCATACCGGTAGTTGTGGATCAAGTTTCGGTACAACTGTTTCACCCCGCGAAGCCCAACGAACCGTTAAGGATGTTACGGCAGCTGTTTCGGTAACATTCAATATGGTCTTAAACACATCGGGTATGGCATCCAGGGCTTTTAATAATACAACACCTTCCAGGGGAATACCGGCCGCAAGAAACACGGGCAAGCTATACACGTTACCGGTTTGAGGTAAGCCCGGGCTACCAAAACTGGTAAGCATCATCAAGCCAAGAAAAAGTAACACATTGGGTAACTCAATAGGTAAGTTGTACAGGTGTGATAACAGTAAAAACGAAAAAGGATTGGCCACCAGCAGGTTTACCCGAAAGAAGGAAACAAAAACCGGCACAGCTGAACCGGCCACTTCATCCGCAACACCCATGCGTTTCATACTCACCAACAGGGCCGGCAAGGTAGCCAATGACGAACAGGTGCTGGCCGCAACCCATTGTGACGGCAGCAAGTCCCGAAAGAATTGTTTAACCGAGATATGACCAAAGAAAAACACAGCAGCATATTGAACCAACGTAAACAGGATCAGTACCAGGCAAACGCCTGCAATGTAAACTCCAGCAATACCGGGTAGCAGTGCGCCATTGCGCATCGTAATTATCAGGGCCAGGCTGGCCACTGAAAAGGGCAGTGCCAAAAACACGTAACGCAACCCTGTAAAAAGTTTTTTGCTGATTCGTGTCGTGTGCTCAACTATGTTTTGTTTCAGGGATGAGAAGAAATTTATGATAACAGCAAACAGTAGTGTTGCGATGATAAAAGGAATGATCAGCCTGGCTATCCACGTCTGAAGGAGTGAGAGTTGTTGGGTGATGGTAAAGGTTGTTTCCGGTGCTACGGTTGTTACCGTCCAGCCTGAAACAATGGGTGGCGTTACCCGCAGTAACAATACGCCAAACAGAATGGATACACCGGCACCCAGCACAAGCATCACCACATGAATACTGATTCCGCACAAAGCCAGCTTTCCGGCCGCCTTCGATTGCAGCAAGTGGAGTAAACTCACCAACAGGTATGTACTCACTAACGGAATAGCCAGTAAAAGCAAAACAATAATCCATAGTTTAGCAAATCCTTCAGCGTAGGGTAACAACCATTCTACCCGCCATGCGGATGGCAATACTCCCAACGCAATACCCACCACCATGCCCATGGCCGATCCGAAGGAAAGGTATCGTGAAAGGATTTTTTCACTCATGGGCTATAGGATTTACCGAAGCTGAAGCAGATCGTGTAACCAGCGAAGCAAGGGTCATCGTCTCAGTAACATTGAGTACCGTTTTAAACACATCGGGTATGGCATCAATGGCTTTGGTGAGCACAATCATTTCCAGGGGAACACCAAGCGCCAGAAAGACAGGCATCGTGGCGAGTTTACCTCCACTGGGCACACCCGGACTGCCAAAACTCAACACCATAATCAATAGCAAAAACAATACAGTGGAAGAAACATCGGTTGGGATATTGTAAATGGTTGTGAGGAAAACATAAGAAAAGACAGAGCTAACCGATCGGTTTAACCGGAATACAGAAACGGACAATGGAATCACCAAACCCGTAACGGATGGTGGCAGTTCTGCTTCCTGTTCTGCACGCTGTAACAATACAGGCATGGTAGCCAATGACGACCGTGTGCTGGCGGCAACAACCTGTGCCGGAAACAACGCGCGTATGAATTTTCTGACAGGGCATTGTCCAAATGCTGCCACTATACCGTAAAGAAACAACGTGAGCACAATCAGCATAATAACCAGGGCCAGCACGTAGCGTCCCATCAATCCGGCCAGCGCAAAGCCCGACTCGGCTGCCATGGCAAAGGTTAGTGCAAACGCGGCTACCGGCAAAAGCAGCAACACATAGTTCATCACATCCATAGCGCTTGAAGAAACTTTAGTTGCCTGGTTTAGCATCCATGCATGTTGCCTAGTAAAAAAACGGGAGAGTATTACAGCCAGAATGGCCACAACAAGTAAGGAGGGTAAAATCAATTTTGCTGCGAAGGTCTGGTAAGCATCTGAATACACAAGCCAGGTAAATGTTTTATCCGATTTGGAAATGTGCTCCGGCAATAAATCACTTGCCGTAAGCATTACTCCACCGGTAATGAGATCATTGAATAAATAACTGGCCAGCATGGTAAAGGCCACACCCACCACCATGATGAGCATGTGAAAAGCTAAGGCATGTCCTCCGATTTTTCCGGCAAACTTTCCATCCGACATAGACGAGATAATGCCATACAGGTAGGAGGCAACCAATGGAATAGCCAGCGTGATTAATGCCGATAACCAGAGTTTACCGAGCAATGAAGCATAGGGGATAGACTCAAGAACTGACTGTGATTGATTTGTATAAACCCATAACCCCAGGCCAAAGCCCAACAGCAGACCGATAAAGGCACCAACGGCTAAGTAAAGCGATCGACTTGATTCAAAAGTGGCCAGGGCGGTGGAGGGTTACAACTAGGGAAAGTACTAAAACCTACCCGACAACAATAACCGTTTGCAGATTTTTTGTACTACTCTCCAAAATACCCTACACTTTTCGCCATCAACCCAGCCAATAATGGAATAGTGAACAACAGTAGTAGTTCAAGCCGCAGCATCCAGAAAATTTTACCGGGAATGGTAACCACTTCCTCCGGGTTGCCCTTACGATTTTTCAAAAAGAAAATGGTAGGGTAAATGGAAAGCAATCCAATGCATACAAATAGCGAAAGCTTGAGATGGAAAATCCAGTTTTTGCTATAGAACTCCGCGGGTTTACCAAAACCACCCAGCCATAAGGTTAATCCTGCACCAAGCAATACCAATGCGGCAATGCCATACACACCATCAATGCGCGCCAGCCTGCTGATTTCATTTCGGCTTAGTTCCTTTTTTAAGAGCAGATGCTCCGCTACTAATGTGGCGGCAATGGTAAAAATGCTGATGAAATGAACATAACGAAGCAGAAGTTCGGTGGTCATACCTAATTTAATTTCTTTTTATAAAATGTATCGCAGGCAAAGTGACCGGTGTTGCCGCATGCCTTCGGTATTTTTTCAAAACCATTTTTTTCATACAGTTTCATAGCGCCTTTCATCGTATTAAACGTTTCCAGGTAGCAATATGTAAAACCAATTTCAGTGGCCGCTTTCAAACACGCCTCCAGCACGTACTGCCCCCAACCCTTACCCCTGCCTTCCGGCAGAAAATACATCTTCTTCAACTCGCAGGTATCGGCATCGCCTCCTTCCAGGGGTGCTACACCGCCACCCCCAACCAATCTTCCATGCTCTTCACATACAAAGTACGCATACCGGGATTGGGTATAGGTAGCGTACATATCATCCACTTCCTTATCGTGTATAGCAAACCCCTGGCCGCTGGCACCAAATTCGGGCATAACGGTTCGGATAATGTTGGCTACCTGTACATTGTCTTCCGGACGAATTTTGCGGATTGTCATTCGTGTAAAAGTGATAAACTTCAGGTGCAATATATTCTATCTTGTCGTCAAAAAATATAATCCCTATGCGTACGCTTACCGGTTTTCTTTTTTTGTTATTCTCAATCTCGGCAACTGCCCAGCTCACCGAGCTGACGGTAGAAAAAATTATGCGCGACCCAAAATGGATCGGCACCTCACCTTCCAACATACGCTGGTCGCACGACAGTAAAACAGTTTACTTTAACTGGAACCCTGAAAATGCTGCGGGTGATTCGCTTTATAAAATCACGCTGCAAAACCGAACACCTCAGAAAGTATCAAAAGCCGAACGCATGAACCTGCCCGGTAACGGCACCTATAACAATGCCTATACAAAAATGGTGTACGAAAAAAATGGTGATATTTTTTTACTGGATGTGGCTTCCGGAAAATCAATCACCATCACCAACACGGTTGGCCGCGAAAGTAACCCCTATTTTTCGGGGGATGAGAAAAAGATAGTCTACACGTACGATCAAAACCTGTATTCATGGGAAATCGGAACCGGAAACTTCACTCAACTTACCGACTTTAAACGAGGAAAAAAACCATCATCACCGGCAGAAACCGAACAACAAAAGTGGCTCAAACAGGATCAGCTCGCTTACATCCAGATCTTGAAAGAAAGAAAAGATAATCGTGAAGCTACGCGCAACCATCAAAAAACAGAACAACCCAAACGCCCCAAAGAAATTTACCTCGATGATAAAATGCTGAGCCAGGCAAGACTTAGTCCGGACGGGAACTTCGTAACCTTTTCCCTCACCAAAAACGCCAACGCAAAAGCTACTATCGTTCCGAATTATGTTACGGAAAGTGGTTTTACTGAAGACCTGAATACCCGTACCAAAGTAGGTGCTCCGCAAAACGCTCAAGAGTTTTTTGTGTACGACATTAAGCGCGACTCTGTGCTCCTTGTAAAGACGGATGATATCCCGGGCATTATGGACAAACCTGCCTACCTGGCTGGCAAAGAGGAGGGCAAAGAGAAGAAGCCTCAACCACGTGCTGTTTCTTTTTTCGGCCCAACGTGGTCGCCTGATGGAAAATATGCTGTAGTGCAGGTTCGCGCTGGCGACAACAAAGATCGGTGGATTATGAAACTGGATTTGGCCACCCAAAAACTTTCAGTGATTGATCGCCAACATGACGATGCGTGGGTTGGCGGCCCCGGAAGTTTCAGTCTAGGTTGGATCAGCAACACTGAGCTCTGGTTTGTATCAGAAGAAACCGGCTATGCACATGTGTACGCTTACAATATGGTTACTCAAACCAAACGAGCACTCACATCAGGCAAGTATGAGGTGCAGCAGGTTACTCTTTCGCGCGACAAGAAAAACTTTTACATGATCACCAACGAAGTGCATCCGGGAGAAAAACAATTATACCGTTTGCCGGTACACGGTGGTAAAACTGAGCGGCTCACCACCCAGACAGGTGCGCATGAAGTTGAATTGTCACCGGACGAAAAAATGATTGCCTGCCGGTATTCGTACAGCAACAAGCCGTGGGAGTTATTCATTATGGAGAACCTGCCTGCCGGACAGGCAGGTAAAGCCGGAGCCAAAGCACAACAAATCACCAACTCATTAACTGCTGAATTCAAATCGTACGCCTGGCGTGATCCTGTGCTCACCACTTTCAAGGCCCGTGATGGAGCGGATGTTTACACACGTCTTTATAAACCTGAAAAGCCCAATGGCGCAGCTGTAATTTTTGTACACGGTGCCGGCTATTTACAAAATGCTCACAAGTGGTGGAGCAGTTACTTCCGCGAATACATGTTTCACAACCTGCTGGCCGACAGAGGCTACACGGTAATTGATATGGACTACCGCGCCAGTGCCGGCTACGGTCGTGATTGGCGCACCGGTATCTACCAATTTATGGGTGGTAAGGATTTAACCGATCATGTTGATGGTGCGGAGTGGTTGGTGAAAGAGCATGGTATTGATGCCAGGCGCATTGGCATTTATGGCGGATCATACGGTGGCTTCATTACACTCATGGGCATGTTCACTACCCCCGATGTGTTTGCTGCCGGTGCTGCACTTCGCCCGGTTACGGATTGGGCACACTACAATCATGGGTACACGTCAAATATTTTAAATGTTCCGTACATGGATAGCCTTGCGTACGCCAAAAGCTCGCCTATCTACCATGCTGAAGGATTAAAGGGCGCACTACTTATGTGCCATGGAATGATTGATGTAAACGTTCATTTTCAGGATGTGGTGCGCTTATCACAACGCCTGATTGAGCTTGGTAAAGACAATTGGGAACTCGCGGTTTATCCATTAGAAGATCACGGCTTTGTGGAGCCGAGCAGCTGGACAGATGAGTATAAACGAATATTGAAGTTGTTTGAAGAGAACCTGAGATAAGGACACACTTTGATTCATTGCGCCTTTGTGTATTCTTTTTTAACACAAAGGCGCAATGAACGCAAAGAGCTCTATTTGGTAATCACGGCAGGAATGTTCAAATCTTTATATTGCTTATTATAATTCGCAATATCTGTGTTGATCAAAGTATTTTTCTGCTCTTTATAAACATTCCATTGTTTTTCCAGATCGGCATAGCGTTCCTTCACACCGACTGTCAGTCGGGGATCGTGATTATCAGCAGCAGCGCGAAGATCGAAATATTGCGCGTTTAACTTGCTTGGGAAATTTATAACATCCTGAAAATTTTTCTGCCGGGTTTCCACCAGGTTGGCTTCCCACTCATCAATCTTCTTTATCAAAGCTACACCGGCTTCATAAACAGCTTTGGCATCCGCCTTATCTTTCAGCAAGGCGTTGTGATGCTCTATCTGCTTTTTAACATTTCGCATGTCAATCACAGCCTGATGGATATCCTTAATGGACTTGCCCACCTGATCCATAAACTGTTGTTGTGCCTTCCAATGTTCAGGGGCGACCTGCTTCAGGTTCGGATCCTGAACCACATCAAATGATACCTCTGAAACTTCACCTTTAAAGGAAAGCCTGGCTTTGTACTTACCCGGAGCTACACGATGCCCGCTGTAATCGCCATACACAAACGCATTGGGAATATCCAGTAATGTTTCTCCACGAAAATCCCAGGCAAATCTGTTCAGGCCGGCACTGGCCGGCAGCACCGGTGAAGGTGCTGGTCCGCCCGGATAAGGTTTGAAACGCTCATCCTTCTTGCTGGAATATTTACGGATAACCGTATTGTTCAAATCCAAAATCTCCAACGTGGCCACCGCATTGGTATCTGCTTTTTCTTTGAGGTAGTAATCCAGTATCACTCCGTTTATCGGGTTGGAGCCAACATTAGGCGGAACATCCATCCACGATGGGGTGAAGCTTTCATACTTGTAAGTAGGTTTTGGTTGATACAATTTTGTGCCGGTAAAATTTCCTTTGGATTGCTGAATTGCACTCAGGTCATCCAAAATCCAGAATGATCTTCCGGCTGTAGATACGACCAGGTCGTTATCAGCAAAGGTCATATCGGTAATGGGCACTACCGGCAGATTTAATTGCAGCTTATTCCAGTTTGCACCTCCGTTAAAGGAAACATAAAACCCTCTCTCCGATCCTGCATACAGCAGGTCCTTAACCTTCTTGTCTTCACGAATCACCTTTATAAAATCATCAGTATCCACACCGCTGTTGATCTTCGTCCACGTTTTTCCATAGTCAGTTGTTTTGTAACTCATGGATGAATAGTCATTGAATTTATAACGGGTAGCAGAAATGTAAGCCGTTGCTTTTTCATGCGGGGAAACTTCAATAGAATGAATCAGGCTTTCGGGTAATCCGGCCGGAGTAACATTCTGCCAGCTTTTTCCGCCATCGCGCGTAAGCTGAACATAGCCGCAATCACTGCCGGTATAAATCACACCTTTTTCATGAACGGATTCGATCACATAGCTCAGTGTATTGTAATTCTCACCACCGGCACCTTCGTTGGTAATGGGTGCACCACCCGGACCTTGCTTGTTTTTTTCATTGCGCGTCAGGTCAGGGCTAATAACTTCCCATGAAAGTCCTCCATCGGTAGTTTTGAACAACACATTTCCACCATGATAAATGGTTTTGTAATCATGCGGGGAAGCGATGATGGGTGCGTTCCAGTTGAAACGATATTTCATGTCCTTGGCATCGTATGCCAGTACATTGGCAGGATACTGCCGGATATCTTTTGCGTGATTGTTCAGCATGTCGAGAACATCAATGCTTCCCTGGTAACAACCGCCATATAATAGAACCGGATTCTTTGGGTCAAAGGCGATAAATGCACACTCACAACCTGGCCCGATAAACCAATCTTTATCGGTAATGCCGATATAATTGTTTCTGCTGGCAATCACTACAGAGGTGTTATCCTGCTGTCCACCATAAACTTTGTACGGAAATACTTCGTCAGTAATTACCCTGTAAAACTGTGCGGTGGGCTGATTGTCAATACTCGACCAGCTCTTGCATCCGTTGAACGTTATTTCACCTCCTCCATCATCACCCAGGATCATGTTCTGTCCGTTGTTTGGATTGATCCATAAATCATGGCAATCGCCATGGCCAACGGCTACAAACTGAAATGTTTTGCCGCCATCGATGGATTTCATCATGGGTGCATTAAGTACATAAACAACATCGGCCTGAGTGGGATCCGCAAAGATTTCCATGTAGTACCACGAACGTGACGTCAGGTTCTGATCGCTGGTCATATGATTCCACTTTTTACCGCCATCATCGGAACGGTAAACACCTGCTTTTGATTTCTCCGCCTCAACGATTGCATATACGCGATTAGGATTGGCACGGGAAACACTTACGCCAACCTTACCCATTTGTGCCGGCAAGCCTTCATTGATTTTATTCCAGGTCTCTCCGCCATCAACCGACTTCCACACGTTGCAACCGGCTCCACCACTTTGTACTTGCCAGGGCAACCTGCGGTGCTGCCAGGTAGCGGCATATAAAATCCTCGGATTGTTGGCATCAATGCTTAGCGATGATGCCCCGGTATTTTCATCTACATACAAAACTTTTTTCCAGGTTTGACCTCCATCGCTGCTTTTATAGATTCCTCTATCAGCACTTGCGCCATGTGCAGCACCCTGAGCAGCTACCCACACTACATCCGGATTGGCAGGGTGAATAACCACATCGGAAATGTGGCGTGTTTTTTCCAGTCCAATATTCTTCCATGTTTTTCCGCCATCCGTTGATTTGTAAACACCATCGCCATAGCTGGTCATCACCCCACGAATGGCATGTTCGCCCATACCCACATAAATTACATTCGGGTCAGACTCACTCACCGCGATATCACCAACCGACCCGGTTTTAAAAAATCCATCAGAAATATTGAACCACGACAGACCGGCATTTTCAGTTTTCCATACACCACCCCCGGTATAGCCGGTGTAGTAGATCTGATTGTTGTTGATAACCCCTGAAACCGCGTTGGAGCGGCCACCGCGAAACGGGCCGATGTTGCGCCATTTTAATCCTTTGTATTCCTCCGCATTAAATGCCAATGCTGAAGATGCAACCACTGGTTTTGATTTTTGTGCCTGGAGCGTAGCAACGGAAAGTGCAACAAGTATGGCAACACTAAATTTTCTGATCATAGTAAAGCTGTTTAGGTCAGGTAAGTTAACCATTACCCAACAGCCTGCAATATGAATTTACGTTTTAATAGAGGAGCTTTAATTCAATGAAATACTTTCTGACAGTCCTCTTATTATTTTGGATTTATAGGCAGAGGAAATCAAATCGGCACACCTGCGCAGAAAGGATCCGTCTTCGTCAGTCCATTTTCGGTGATCCTGGTGCTCGCAAATGATCATGCCTATAAGTGATGCGTCATTAAATAAATGTACACCATAAAACGATTCAATGCGGTTAGGCTGAAGGTAAGCCATGTTTAATTCATTCGTTACCGCATGTTCAGGCGCATTCTCAATGCTTAAATCCTCTTCTGCATAAAAGGCTTTGAAAAAACGCGGATAATCTGTTTCGCTGATTTTCATTCGGTTCGTAACCCGCATCCCATTCTGATTGCACATCATTTCACATTCCAGTGTTTGTGTACTTGCATCGTATAGCCAGATACCAATACGCGATACCTTGAGGAAGGAGGCTGAGGTTTTAAGAATTTTCTCGACTGACATTTCCCAGTTTCCTGCTTTTATGTCTTCATCCTTCACCAGCATTTTCATGGTTGCCCGGATTTCTGCTGTGCGCTCGGCTTTCATTTGGGCCTCTTCTAATACCTCACGGGCATGCACTTCCTTTCTTCGCATTTCTTCCTGGGTGGCTTGCAGTTCTTCCATGTTTTGGCGCATCTCTTCTTCCTGTGCGCGCATTTCTTCGGTTTGCTGTTGTGATTCTGCCAGCAGTTTTTTAACCCGCTCGGTAACACGTGATGAAACAATGGATGAAGCAATGTTCTCGGCAACCTTCTTCAGAAAATCAAGCTGATACTTTTCCAACGGCTTGAACGATGCCAACTCCATAACACCAACAATTTCATCGGTGGTCATAACCGGAACAATAACAATACAGCCTGGTGTTGCTTCTCCCAATCCTGAGGTTATCTGAACATAATTTTGAGGAACCTTGGTCATATAAATGATATCCTTCTCCAGAAAACACTGGCCCACTAACCCCTGTCCAATTTCAACACGTCTGCTTAAATATTTCTTACGCTCGTAGGCATAACAGGCCGTAAGGTTCAGGTATTCCTGAGTACCCTCCGACTCCAGCAGGAACAACCCTCCCTGGTTCATGCCCATGTACTTCACCACCGTACGAATAAAATCGTCTGCCAGGTTCTGCAATGAATCTGCGTTATTGCGGATAACATCGCCCACCTGGGTAATACCAACAGTAATAAATTTCTCTTGTTGTTCTTTAACACTTGCCGCCAGCAGGTTTTCACGCATTTTCAACAAGGCCTTACCCAGTTCATCATTCGTATCGGTAAGGGTGTATTCTACGCTTAAGTTTCCCGAGCTGATTTGTTCTGCGAACCCAATGTTGTTGGTAACATTCTTTAACTGACCTTCCAGTGCAGATTTATTTGAATACTCTGAAATGGTTTTTTTCTCCAGGTCGTACGCCCAATAACCACATATAGCTACAATTACCGCGGCCAACCCTCCATGGAATAAGAAGGTTTGTAAATCCATGTACTCCAGCTGGGTGAAATAAATTTCTTTATTGCCCAGGTATTGCAAATAAGCAAACGTGGCGTGATGTACTACAACCAGAATAATCAGCGGCAACTGCAATCGCCAGTTCTGGTAAGTAATCAGCAGGGTTGATCCGACAAAAACAAAAAAGTGCATTTCAAACAAACCGTGCATCTGGTAAATGAACTGGGCAGCAAACACCGCCAACACGGCTCCGAGCACATACTGATATAAACTACTGTTTGGTAATACTGCTTTGGTAATAAAGTAAGCCGCTAAACTCAGGCCCCCCACACCAAAGGCTACCAGGTAAGTGTCATAAAAAAAAGAAAGAAAAATACCGAATACAAAATACGCTATTAACGCAATTGTCATGTTGCCGTCTGACTTTTTCTTAATCGATTCGAAGATCTTCGTCTTGTCGGCTACCGTTAATTTTTTTGTTTCCATCACTCGTTTTAAAAGAAATTCAATTTAGCTAGTTCATTTTGCTCCGGCAGTTCACAACCATAGGCTTGTGTGGCATAGAAATCAAAAACCGGTGGACGTTGATTGTTTAACAGGGCTACCAACGCCAGCTCAGCATAGTTGGATGCTTTAGCTGTACAATAGCGCGATTTGTTATAATTACCCCTGTAAAATAATTTTCCTTCGCGATCAACCAACACCGCCTGTGGCGTAGCATAAACCCCATAAGCTGAGGCAATTTTTTGCTGTTCATCCACAATATATTCCAGGCCTTTACCAAACTCGCTGATAGCCTTTTTCTTTGCCTCCGCTGAAGGAACCACAATAAACAGTTGGACACTGTCCTGGTACATTCTGATCAGTGACTTCAAATGATTGGCGTTAAACCTTGAGCAAGGACAATCGGGGTTATAAAAATGCAAAAACAACGGACCATTTGGAAGCGCGGATAAAACCTTCGCCTCCTGAACAATATGGCCAACCGGTATCGCTTTGTAGTTGGCCGGAACAGGTGTGGGCAAACTATATTGTAACTCCTGGTACCAGAAAATGGCAACAATACCGCCAAAGCAAACAAACAATGCGAATATGGAGAGGGCGTAGCGCATAACAATTACAGGCTCAAAGTTAAAATGCCATTTTAAGGCAGTTAGCTGAAATCCGGCTTTTTCAAAACTATGTAAGAAAATCCGATTCAACCGAAAAAATCAACATCAATTCTTAAGTCTAAAAAGCCGCAATTGTTCAGTAAAACCGTAAAAAACAGACTAAATATAAGCTCTCCCCTGCAGAGCCCAACGGCCGTTGATCATTGTACCCAGAATTTTGGAACTATCAGCGGTGTATAAAATTACCGGCAAGGCATGATTACTGCCTGCATTTTCCAGTAAAGGTGCTTTGGCATCATAAACAACAGCATCCAATGGTTGACCGACCTCGAAATAGGCTTGTGATGAGTTTCCCATGGCGCGCCTTCCGGCCAGCAGGGTATTATTCACCAAAACCGTGGCCCCGTCATCAAAGGTATTACGCTTGTGGGTAGTAAACCGCTGGGCATAATCAAGCCAGCGTAAATCCTCCAGTGGGTTCAGGCTAATATGGCTGTCGGTGCCGATCGACCACCGGCCGCCATGGTGGTAAAAATCCGTAAGCCTGAAAATACCATCGCCCAGGTTGCCTTCTGTGCCCGGGCACAGTACCGCATGGGCTTTGCTTTTTGCCAGTTCCGCCACTTCGCTATCATTCATGTGCGTACAATGCACAAGATGAAAACGATCGTTCATCGGTACATTTTCAAGAAGCCATTCAATGGGTCTTTTTTTTAAAAAAGCTACGCTGTCTTCAACTTCTTTTAGTTGTTCAGCGGCATGAAGGTGGAAGGGAATGTCTTTCGGACCTTGTTCAACCGTGCGGATAATATCTTGCGATTTAACAGCACGCAGCGAGTGGACCCCAAAGCCAAGTCTTGCATGATCAAATTTTGTTACGGCATGTGCAGTGTCATCCAGTAAATGAAAATAATCATCAATGGTTTTAGAAATAAATCTTCGTTGACGGGGTTGAGGTTCCATACCAAATCCACCTTGTTGGTAAAAAACCGGAACGAGTGTAATTTTTATACCGGCTGTTTTTGCAGCGGCTAATAAACGCTCACCCATCTCTGCAGGGTTGGCGTATGGTTTTCCATTTTGATCGTGATGGAGATAATGAAACTCGGCCACATGCGTATATCCACAACGAAGCATTTCTTTATAACAAGCTGTAGCCACTTGTTCCATTTCATCCGGGTTCATGCGCAGGGCACATTCGTACATGGCCTCGCGCCAACTCCAGAAATCATCTTTTGTTCCTGGCTTGTGTTTCTCTGCCATTCCGGCCATAGCAAATTGAAACGCATGAGAATGCGCGTTTTGAAAACCCGGCAAGGCAAAACCATTAACGTATTCAATGGCCGCAGCCTCCAGAGGGGGTTTGGTGGAAAGCGACTGGACTATACCGTGCGGATCGGTTTTAACGTAGGCATTTTGCAACCAGCCTTCTTGTTGTAACAGGTATTTAAATTGGAAGTATTTCATTTACTGATCAGAGAATTCAAACAACCTATCAATCAACGCCCCTATTGTATGTTGCAATACGTGCCTCATTTTTTCGGCCCTGGCTTCATCATACACCATCTCCCCATCATCCATATAATTCACCTTGCTCATCTCCAACTGCAACGCGTGTTGATTCTCGGATGGCCGTCCGTAATGCCGCGTGATGTAACCACCCTTGAATGGATAATTATGCTGAAATGAATATCCACCCGATTCAAGTTTTTTAATGGCTGTTTCAATCAATCCCGGTGAAGCCGAAGTTCCATCGGCATCGCCTAAAATCAAATCCGGAAATTTTTCTTTGTGAATGGTGGGCACCTGCTGACGAATAGAATGACAATCCCACAACAGCACCACACCAAACTCTTGCTTGAGCGATTGAAGCAACCCGTTAAGTTTTTCATGGTATGGATTGTAATATTTTTCTACTCTGTACTTAATATCTTCTGCAGAGACTTCTGTTCGCTCATCGTTATAAATCGGTTCTCCGAAAAATGTTGTGGTGGGACAAAGGCCTGTGATGATTCGTCCATCAGAATACAGCGGTTTGCTTTGCGGATCGCGATTCAAATCAATCACCCAGCGGCTGTACACCGCATGGATGATGGTTATGCCCATAGCTGGCGCAAAATCATAGAGCCAGTGAACAAACCAATCGGTATCGTCAGGGGCCTGAATAAGATCTTGCTTGTAATCTGATTTCAACTCATCCGGAAATGCCGTGCCGCAATGCGGAACGCTGAGCAAAACCGGTACACGTGCCTGGGCAGGCTCAATAACCTGAAAAGGTTTCATGTTTACTTGCGCGATGATTTTTGTACTGACCGCAGCGCCTCTTCCGCTCTGAGCTTTTCCATCTGGGCTTCTTCCAGAGCAGTCTTTAACTGAACGTCTTTCTCCTCCAAACGCTTGAAAGCATCTTCCATGTCTTCCAACGCTTCTTCGTACTTAGCTTTCCATACGGTGGCTTCCTTTTTCAATTCGTTCACCTGACTGCTGGTGTAATAGGCAAAGCCTGCCAGCACAACAATAATGGCTAGCAGAATATAGGTGGTGAGTTTTGAGTTCATAGTATTTTATTTTCGGTTCGCTTTTGTTTTCTCTATTTCTTGTAATGAATGTAAGTAGTTCTCTTCAGCCCGTGCGCGTTCCATGTCCGCCATTCTCAAACTCTCCTGAACTGCCTGCATTGCCTTTTCATTTTCCAGTTGACACTGTTCGTACAATTGTTTTTGTGCCAGTGCTTCCCGCATATTTTTCTCTGCTTCTGCTTTCTGAATATATGCATAAACAAGAAGTAAAAGCGAAATAATTGTGAGTAAACCTAAAGCCAACGCTGTAATCCGGGCACGGACTAAGGCATTTTTATCAGGCTGTGGTTGGTCTTTCGGAGCAATCATGGTAGTAGCGTTAATCCATTAATTCTTTTTCTTCTTTTTCGACTTGGGCTGCTGGTCCTTCAGTTTCTCATATGCTTCCTGGGCACTCTTTTCGTTCTCCCTGGCCATGCGTAAATTCTCCTGCGAAATTTCTTCAGCTTTCAAAACCTCTTTTTTGGTCTCGACCAATTGCTCCCGATAATACTCGGCCGAGGTTTGACTTAACTTTCTCTTCAACGCAAGTATACGGTTATACGATTGGTTAATCCGCTCTTGCGGAATGGTTCCATCCTGTACGAATTTACGAATGATCCGATGCACTACATCTACTGTGCGTTCCTGGCTTCCGGAAATGTTGTTTGAAAATGTAAGAATATCCACCCCGGCCAGAATGGAAAGTTTGATGGCCTCCTCTAAACCGTAATGTTTCGCGATCGCATGCATCTGCATATCATCAGAAAATACAACACCGTTGTAATTCATTTTTTTACGCAGCAAATCATTAATCATTTTTCCGGATAACGTACCCGGATTTCCGGACTCGTCCAGTTTCCTGTTAACAATATGTGCCGTCATGATGGCATCCACATAGCCTTGCTGTATAAGGGTACGATACGGAATTAATTCTGCTTCGTTCCAGGTATTGCTAACATCGGCAATACCCAGGTGA
This sequence comes from Flammeovirgaceae bacterium UBA5585, assembly GCA_002425185.1. Taxonomy (GTDB): domain Bacteria; phylum Bacteroidota; class Bacteroidia; order Cytophagales; family Cyclobacteriaceae; genus UBA2336. The sequence continues at coordinate 211,285 of DILT01000013.1, forward strand.
GTGTCGTCTTTTGAACTGCCGTGCCCGGGAAAATGTTTGAGTGTGGTGATTACACCAATTTTGCGGTGGGCTTTAATCACCTCCTTCGCATACAAGGCAACTGAATCGGGGTTGGCGGAATATGCGCGTTCTACTTTGGCAATGATGGGATTGTTGGGGTTTGAGGCAAGATCAACTACCGGGGCAAAGTTTACATTAATACCCAGGCCTGCCAGTGTTGCGGCTGTGGATTCACTATAAAACCGAACAGAGTCCAGCGGCATTTTACCCAGCTGCGCAGCCGTTACCGATCGTGGAAATCCGTACTTTTCTTTTAATCGGTTTACGCGCCCTCCCTCCTGATCAATAGCTATTAAAAGTGGAATGGGTGCTGCTTGCTGATAAGTCCAGGTAATTTTTTTCAGTGCGTGAAATGAATTTTTCGGAGGAATATTTTTCTCAAACAAAATAACGGAGCCTACTTTACCTTGTCGGATTTCTTCCAACACGGTTTTATCAACTTCAGCTTTTGGAAAGCCTATCAAAATCATTTGTCCGATTTTTATATCAAGACTATCCTGGGCAATTGACAATTGACAATTGACAATTGCCAGTATGATCATAGCTAACGCCAGTCGTTTCTTCATGCTTAGTATTTTTCGTAAATCTGTTTCAACAACCGTTCCATTTCACTTCGCACGTCAGCCACGGGCACGGTGTAGTTGTTGTTCATGTAACTGAAAATAAGTGTGCGGCCTTTTTTTGTTATTAAATATCCACTAAGCGAATGATTGTTGCGCAAGGTTCCGGTTTTACCGTAAACATAAGGCGGTTCGTGCTTATAGTTATTTCTTAATGTTCCTGATTTACCCCCTACTGCCAGCAGCGAAAAAAGTCGATCGCGATCAAAACTGGTATAAAGTTTATCCCACAACGCAACAATACTTCGTGGAGTAAACAGATTATACCGCGATAAACCAGAGCCATCTACCCAAACCGGGCTATCGGGTAAATCGAACAGATGTATTTTAATTATGTGCTTAATTGCGATTTCCTGTTGCAACGTGTCGCTGATAACTCCGGAGCAAACCAGTAATAATTGTTCTGCCAAAAAATTATCACTTTCCTGCATCATTACTTTATACACACTATCGGCTGGTACGCTGTATAATGTTTTCTTCTCCTTCCATTCAACAGGTCGATTCAATAAATAAACCGGACGCTTAAGCGTATCCGCTAACAAATCCGTAACCAGCAATGCGTTTGACTTAAATGGAATATACCACTCCCGACCATTGCCGATAAGTTTACCGGGAAAATAATCGGTTCGGTTTGAGCCGACTTCACGCACAAAAGATGAAGCCTGGGAAAGACTGTCGGCCAACCAAAAATATTTTTTGAAATAGGTAGGGGTAACCCGAATGCCTGCTGCTGTAGGTTGCGTTACTTTGTACGTGTTTCCGTAAATCGGGAAGGGAGAGCGCTCAGCTGAATAGGCATAGTTATAATCACTCCATGCCCAACCCGGGCCAAGCGATGATGTAAAGAAGTTATCGCCTGCGTAATACAATTCCTTGGCGGTGGTTTTTAAAAAATCAATCGTTCGCTTGTTGTTGTATACCTGATCGTATAAAAAGGAAGGATCACCGGTTCCTGAAAAAATCAGCGAGTCGCCTTTGATCATATAGTTTAGTGCGGGCAGGGAATCGCCCAGCAAGGCTAGCGATGAAAAGAGTGTAAAGATCTTAGTGTTCGAGGCCGGGGTGAAATACTTTTCTCCGTTGTAGGTGTACACGGTTTCTTTCTTTTCCGGATCGTACAAAACAAATCCGATGTGGTCCTGAAATTTTCGCTCTGTTTCGGTGAAGCTCTTGTTGAGTTTTGATTTGGATAGGGGTGAACACCCCATCAAAGCTGCCAGCACAACAAAGATGATGAACCTGATTTTCATTTTAGTTGAGGTAACGTTCAATCAATACATTTCGGTGATGGGTTTCATGTCCCGCAATGATATAGCCCAGGTTCACTACAGAAACCTCGTTGTTGTTTGCCGTGCCTTTTCGACTAAGCATTTCCGTTGTAAAACTTGTGAACAAATCGATGGTTGAAGCGCGCAATCGTTTCATTTCTTCAGCCAGCTGTTGAATACTTCTGGCGTGTGCGTTCGCTTGCGGAGCGTAGTCATTCTCTTCAAAACCAGCCAGAGGCGTGCTGTCGTTTCGGGCAAAACGCAGGGCGCGATAAGCGAATATCCGTTCGGCATCCATCATATGACAAAGCAATTCCTTTACACTCCACTTTTCAGCAGCATAGCGAAAGACTCCTTTATTCTCCGGGGTGCTTGCCAGCAATGTTTGCATCACCTCGCCCGAATGGGCCAGTGCTTCCAGCATATCCAGGGTTTCAACATTGGCCACATAATTCCGGTAAAACGGGGGTAGTGAATTAAAATCGGGTGCTGTTTTCATTTTTCTAAGGTATTAATTGCCTGGTCTTGTACCGGCTCTTTTACAGTGTACTGACTGTTTTTATCAATGGAGCGCAGCATAAATCGTCTTAAAAAGCTCTCCACCGGAAGAATTAAAAACGCAATGCCCACCTGAACCAAAAATTCTATTACAGGACTACTGCCAGTTTCAAAGGTTGAGCCCGCTGCCGTTTGAATAAACTCAATTAGGATAATAATGGAAAGCAACGAAAGTACACGGCTTACAAACCTGAAGCGGTTGCTTAAGCGAAACGATAAAACAACCAATGAAGCAAATACTAAAAACTCAAGTGCATAAAACCACGATCGCTGCCAGTACGGTGGCAATACATCCATACTAAGTGGCTCCATGGTGGTAACACGACCGAAAATATCCCTGGCCTGAACCAACAACATGTACTTTCCATTGGGTAGATAAGGAATATCAATAATATTGTTATTAATCGCCCATTCCGACCATTGAGTGTGTAATCCTTCCAGGTAGTATCGGTATTCCACCGATCGCGCACCGATGTAATCAGGCTTTACCACCTCTATTCGAAGCGAGCTGTTTTCCTGATCCATTTTTAATTTTCCTAGGGGAACTAATGTGTTCTCTTGTTCGATACTCCGTAAGAATAGCGGATAGGAAAATTCTGTTGGCAATAATTTTTGAGGATTAAACCGGAATAATTCATTGTTACCCGTAATTATCCAGAGGTATCCGGTTTGCTCATCCGCTGTAATAAAGCGGATCTCTGAGAAGAGGTTGAATAGCTCAATATTATCATTACTCCCCTTGTTATTTAATGCAAACCATCCGTGGTCATCCCTGAACCACAGTCGCTCGCCCTCGGCAAAAGCTACCTTTGGCCGCGGCAATGAATCAACTGGTTTAAGCGATTGATCTTGAAAGTCGTATGCAAAAAATCCGGAAGAGCTGGAGAAAATAACATGGTTATTATAGTTTGTGCCGATCAGCCTTTCAAATCTTGAATTTGTAACTGTTAAACTCATTACCGGCTTTGTCGCATCATGATTAACCCGAAATACTTTGTCTAAACCACTTAACCAAAATGCTTTACCTGGTTCTTCGAAAATAAACGTAATGGGGTCATCTACATTCGATATCAATCGTTCTTCTTTCCAACCGGTTTTATCAAACACCATTTCATGCAGCTTGTCATCATAGGTTGATATCAAAAGTTTGCCCGTTGATTCTGAGGCGAAGAGAAACCGTGTTGGGTATTCCATTACCGGCACAATACCCCCTGGGGTAATTTCATTAACGCCACTCAACCCTGCCGCCAGTAACTTGCCCTTCCACTGCACAAGCTGAGTAACTTTGGCATCAATACCCTCAACTCGCTTATAGGCAAAATGCGATGAACGTAAGATTTTTTTAGTTCGCTTTTCCTGCTTATAGGTCGTAACGGTTGTTGTAACCTCCTTTGTTTCGGTTAAGGGTCTTTGGGGTGCTTCTGTTTCAGCCACTTCCCTCTTTTTCTTTTTCAGAAAACCAAATAATCCTCCCTTTTGTGATTCAGGCTTTGGCTCCACCGGAACGGATTGCTGCTGCTGATCAACAACCTGAGTGGTCTTTTTTGTTGTCTTTACCGGAACATCAACAAAGTAGGTTATTTCATCATAGAATTCTTCCTTAACCAATTTGTAAAGGCCCAGCGAGGTTCCCACATACACACCATTGTTGTGTTGACTGGCGCACAATAAATTTCCCTGAAGCCCGGCATAGTAACGAAACGAACGAAAAGGCATGTAGGGCGCAATGCGCGTGAACCCATACGTGTGGGATGCCCAGATATTTTGATTACGATCTTTTATTAAGGTGTAAACCTCATTATCCGGAAGGCCGGTGTTATAGTTAATAATTTCTTCCGTTTCACCCGTGTTTGGATTGATAAAAACTATTCCTCCGCGCAGCGTACCCAAGGCAACAAGGTCCTTATTTACCCATGCCGCGTTAATCATTACACTGGTGGAAAGATAGGTTGAGTCAACCGCCTTAACTTCTTTAAGGCGCATATCCTCCCGAAGCAAAAAAAGCCTGCTGTCGGAAGTGCCCAACAAGTATTCATTCTGTTGGCGTTCGGCAAACACCAATGAGGTTAGATCCTGAAACAACCTGGCTGGTATAAGCGAATTATTGCCTAACGTAAAAATTCCGCGATCCTCCGAACTCACAAAGGCATTTCCGAAAATCTCATGCAGCCCAATCCAATCTTCCTCTTTCGATGAAACCTCCAGTTTCACTTCGTTGGTTACCGGTGAATAAATAAAAAGGTTTCGATCGTTCAAAAAATAAACCTTGTCATTTACTGAGCGCATTTGAAAAATATTTCTGGTGTCTTCAACCTCATAGATAGGTTGATATTCCGGAAGGCCCATTAGGTTGGTATCGATTTTTCCAAACCCTTTCGAGCCCGCTACGAATAACTTTCCCCCCACCACTTCGATAGCATAAACAGCCCCCGGGGTTTGTATAACATCCCAGTTACGTCCGTCAAACTGAAGCACTCCGCCTTGTGTAGCGAAATAAAAAATTCCACGCTGGTCTTGTGCCAGATCGAAGCACGCATTGCTAAAATTATCGTTATCAGGCGTGAAGTGAGTGAGAAAGTAATTACCCTGCTGGGCCTTTGCAGCGATGGTAATAAGAAGGCAACAGGCAAGAATTTTTACGTGCATCAGGTTTGGCGAATACCAAATTTAACGAATTCTTTGGTCTAACTTATCCGGCTCCAATTAACCACCGATTTACGCATCCGCTCTACTTGTTCACGAATCAGTCTGTTTTCAGAATTCTTCAAATCAGGGTCATTTTCAAGTATTTCAAGGGCTGTTTCACGCGCAGTATTTAAAAGCGTTGCGTCTTTTCCTAAATCGGCAATAAGCAAATCAAGTACACCACTTTGCTGCGTTCCCATCAAATCGCCAGGTCCTCTAAGCTGAAGATCCGTTTCGGCAATTTCAAAGCCATTGTTTGTTCGCACCATCGTTTCAATCCGCTTCTTTGAATCGGCTGACAATTTGTAGTTTGTCAATAATATACAATACGATTGTTCCGCGCCTCTTCCTACCCGTCCGCGCAGTTGGTGCAATTGTGAAAGTCCGAAGCGCTCAGCATTTTCAATAACCATTACCGAGGCATTGGGTACATCTACGCCCACCTCAATTACTGTAGTGGCTACCATTATACTGGTCTCACCCTTAACAAAGCGTGCCATTTCATACTCCTTCGCATCGGGTTTCATTTTGCCATGCACAATGCTGATGGCCTCATCCGGAAAAGCGCGGCAAATGCTTTCGTAACCATCCATTAAATGTTTTAAATCAAGTTTCTCAGATTCTTCAATTAACGGATACACCATGTAAACCTGTCTGCCTGATGTAATCTGTTGCTGTAAAAATCCATTTACTTCCAGCCGGTGCGAATCATACTTGTGAATTGTTTTAATGGGCTTACGGCCAGCCGGTAACTCATCAATCACCGAAACATCAAGGTCGCCATATAAAGTCATGGCCAGTGTTCGTGGAATAGGTGTTGCCGTCATTACCAACACATGCGGATAAATTGTTTTGTTTTTACTCCACAGTTTCGAGCGTTGTGCTACACCAAACCTATGCTGCTCATCAACTATGGCCAAGCCCAGATTTTGAAATTGTACTTCTTCTTCTATCAAAGCATGCGTACCGATTAAAATTTTTAATGAGCCTTCCTGCAAGCCTTTATGAATTTCCTTTCGTTGAGCTTTTTTTGTTGAGCCCGTAAGTAATGCAATAGTGATCTGCATTTGATCAGCATAGTTACTTAATGTTTTAAAATGTTGTTGCGCCAGAATTTCTGTGGGCGCCATTAACGTACATTGGGCGTTTCCACCCAGGGCGATAAGCATACACACAAACGACACAATTGTTTTTCCGCTGCCCACATCGCCTTGCAGCAACCGGTTCATTTGCTTCCCCGATCTCATATCGGCATAAATTTCTTTGATCACCCTTTTTTGCGCAGCGGTAAGCTGAAAGGGAAGGAATTCGTTGTAGAATTTCGTTAACAGTGTGGCATCATTAAACGGCTGACCTTTATACTTTTCTTTGCGAACAAGTTTAAGTTTAATGAGCCTTAACTGGATATAGAATAATTCTTCAAACTTAAGTCGCTGCTGCGCTGCGATGAGCTGTTCTTGATTTTCAGGAAAGTGAATGTTGATCATTGCACCTTGCTTGTTCATAAAGTTGAACCGACTAAGTATAGTCTGTGGAAGGGTTTCGTGAAATTTATCCTTTGCCTGTACCAGTAATTCCTGTTGTAGTTTGCTGATGGCCTTACTGTCGAGATGACGCTTGCGAAGTATTTCGGTAATGGAATAAACAGGCTGCAAGTATCCTCCTTTTTCATTTTTAGCGGTAAGCGCCTCCAACTCCGGATGTGCAATGCTAAATCGCTTACCGTATTTAACAGGCTTACCAAAAACCACATAGTCAATGCCCGGCTTCACTTTTTCAAGCACCCATTTTATGCCTTGAAACCACACCAGCTCCATTTCACCTGTTTCGTCTTCCAGGTAAGCAACCAGTCTTTTTTTAAAGCCTGTGCCAACCATTTCCTTCTTGCCTATTCTGCCTTTTACCTGCACAAAGGGCATTTCTTCGTTCAATTCATTGATGGCATAAAACCGGGTGCGATCCTCATATCGAAAGGGGTAATGCTGGATTAAATCTCCGAAAGTGAAAATGTTTAGTTGCTTGTTGAGCAACGCGGCACGCTGTGGACCAACGCCTTTCAGGAATTCAATAGATGTTTCAAAAAATCCAGGCATGTGTGAATAAATACAAAAAAATCAAAAATTAACATGAAGTTAATCTTACCATGCATTAAACCTTAATCTGTTTAATCAATCTAAGTGCACAAAGGTTACTATTTTTACGAGCCTGATATTTATGCGAGATGAAAGTGAAGTCGAGATTTTACCGGGGAATTGAATTTGTATGTGTGGATGACCTGCCTGCTGACCAGCAATTATTACTGCAAGCTTCTTTTCCTTATCCTGAACGCATCAACATTCTAATGGATGGCAAGATTACCCGCAACTGCATTCAGTATGCCGCCTATACAGAATGGTTTGTAAAAGTTTTTAAGACTTCTGTAGCGCCTGACCGCCTTAATGTTTCACACGCGAAAATACCATCAGCCACGCACACACTGGCAAAAGCCTGACCTATTGGGGCCAAATTCCCTTGGCCGGAACTATCTCTAGTACGTTCCCCTCCGGATCTTCAAAATAAAACGATTTACAACCCGTTTCCCATGTTACTTCATCTATGATTTTAATTCCCTTTGCCAGTGCCCATGCTTTGGCCTCTTCATAACCATCGCTTGCTACTTCAAAAGCAAAATGCTGTTTACCCCCACCATAGTGTGCCGGTGGAGTGGTTTTGGTTTTTGAATCTTCCGGATTAAAGATCAGCAGCACGGATGAGCCGGCCTGAAAGAAAAGATGCTTGCCCATTACATAGCTTATAAGTGGGAGCTCCAGAATTTCACCATAAAATTTTTTGGCTTGCTCCAGATCATGGACGTAAATACACGTCTCTTTTATTTTAATAAACTTCATCGGCTAAGACTTGCAAAGTTGCTGCTTCAGTGCGTTATACTCATTACAGATTTCAAGTAAAATTTCTGCAGCGGGTTTCACATCACGAATGGCTGCCGCAACCTGGCCGATTTCTAACTCTCCTTCATCCAGATCGCCTTCAAACATTCCTTTCTTTGCACGACCTCTGCCCAGCAACTGTTTCATTTCATCCAACCCGGCTCCACGTTGTTCAGCTTCAATAACCTGATGGAAGAATTTATTACGCACGAGTCGAACAGGAGTAAGTTGCTTCATCGTAAGCAGCGTATCCCCTTCGCCTGCTTTCACTATTACTTCCTTAAATTTTTCATGTGCCGATGACTCTGCGCTGGCAGCAAACCGGCTACCCACCTGTACACCATCCGCGCCTAAAACTTCTGCGGCCAGCATGCCCCGGCCGGTGGCAATACCGCCTGCGGCAATAAGGGGTATTGAAACAGCTTCCCGAACCAGGGGAATCAAAACAAATGTTGTCGTTTCCTCCCGTCCATTGTGTCCTCCGGCTTCAAAGCCTTCGGCCACAACAGCATCAACTCCGGCCTGCTCTGCCTTACGCGCAAACTTCACACTGGAAACCACATGCACAACAGTTATTCCGTTATCCTTCAGATGGCCCGTCCAGGTGGAAGGATTTCCGGCTGAGGTAAACACGATTTTTACATTTTCCCTCACGATAATATTCATGAGCTTGTCTATCTCGGGGTAGAGCAGCGGCACATTTACGCCAAAAGGTTTTGTCGTGGCTGCCTTACACTTTCGGATATGCTGCTCCAGCGTCTCGGGATGCATGGAACCAGAGCCGATAAGACCAAGTCCCCCGGCATTACTCACGGCCGAGGCCAGGCGCCAGCCGCTGCACCACACCATGCCGGCCTGTACTATCGGATGTTGGATGTTGAATAATTGGATAACCCGGTTTGTTGAATTTTTCATGGCCCAAAAAATAACTAAAACCCCCCAAATGCTACGCTACGATTCTGAATATCTGTGAATTAGAAGATGTTCAGATTTTAATGCGGTTTCGGTCGCCCGAAAAGTTGTCCACAAAGAATTGATTGATTCTAGTTGATGTAAAAATTTGATTTATAGGCATTTAAATGAAAACATTGCGGTAATGTGGATAACTGCTTGATTTTGTGGAATTCTTTTCGGCTTCGTATTTGCTAACTTCTAAGTGCCTGAATTTTAGCTATTTTGCGCACGTTTAAATCAAGACCTTACGTCATACACCGTTGAACAAAAAGCCGGAACAACTTTTGTATCTATGGGGTTAATTTACTGCATGAAAAAAGCCTTCTTTTTATTAATCGTTCTTCTGCCTGGGGCTGTTTATAGCCAGTCGGCTGCAGAAGTCGTAAAACTCAAGCAACTTCAGGATCATATCAACCGGGAGACTTCCAATATTAAAGTCATCAACTTCTGGGCGACCTGGTGTGGTCCTTGTGTAAAAGAAATGCCCCTGTTTGAAAAGCTTGGGGCAGAAAGAAAGGATGTTGAAGTTACCCTGGTAAGCCTCGACCTGGACCTGAACCCAAAACCTGAGGTTGTGCATCGGTTTGTTGAGCGGAAAAAGCTAAAATCAAAAGTCCTTATTCTGGATGAAAAGGACCCCAATTCCTGGATCAACCAAATCGAAAAAAACTGGTCGGGGGCCATTCCGGCCACCATCATTATTAATGGAAAAACCGGTCAAAGAAAATTTGTTGAAAAAGAGCTTCACGAAGGCGACCTTGAAAAACTTATTGCTGAAATTTTATAATCACTAACCAAAAAAAGAATACTATGATACGATCAATTATTGCTGCCGTGGCTTGTGTGTTGTTTGTGGCCGCAAGTCCGCTTAAAGGAGGTTACGATGTTGGCGATACGGTTGCCGACTTCAAACTGAAAAACGTAACCGGTAAAATGGTTTCGCTAACCGATTATGCTTCATCAAAAGGTGTAATTGTTATTTTCGATTGCAACACGTGTCCTTATTCCAAAGCTTACAACGACAGAATTATTGCCCTTAATAAAAAGTATGCTTCTCAAGGGTTTCCGGTAGTAGCTATTCAACCCAACGATCCTTCCATTTCACCCGGTGATTCATTTGAGGAAATGGTGAAACTTGCCGAGAAGAAGAAGTACGACTTCCCTTATTTGTTTGATGAAACCCAGAATGTGGCTAAAGCTTTTGGTGCTACCAACACCCCACACGTGTTCCTGTTAAAGAACGATGGCGGAAAATTCACTGTAGCCTATATCGGAGCAATTGATGATAATTCACGCGATGCTTCGGCCGTAACAAAAAAATATGTTGAAGAGGCAATCGAATCGTTAATGACTTCAAAAGAAGTTCCGGCCACCAAAACAAAGGCGGTGGGTTGTACGATTAAGTGGAAGAATGCTTAATTGAAGTAATTAATAGTTGAAAAAAGGCCACTTCTTATGAAGTGGCCTTTTTTGCTTTAATGTGGATGCGGAGGGGATGTTCATTGAAAACCTCAAAACGTGAAACCAATAGTTACTTTCTTCAACCTTACAACGGACATTTACTGCTAAAAAACAAGTAAAACTGATTCTTAATCACTTGTTGATTTCTGCATAATGGAGTTTTAATGCCTGTCTATTAGCTTTAAAAAAAATTCAGGTTATGAAACTTTTTGTATACACCAGTCTTCTCTTTCTTATTGTTTCGTGCTCAACCAAAGAAGCAAAGAAATACCAACCGCTTGTTGAGCCGGTGGCCGTCCTTTTTGATAGCGCACTAAAACCCTTTTATCATGGTGTTGCCTCAGGCGATCCCCTGCACGACCGGGTTATTATCTGGACGCGGGTAACGCCTGAAGACTCACTCCCCTCCATTGATGTTGAGTGGGAGGTAGCTGTTGATGAACGCTTTTCCTCTCCAGCGGCAAAAGGGGTTTTTACCACAAACGCTGCGCGCGATTATACGGTAAAGGTTGATGTTACCGGTTTGTCACCCGATCAACCTTACTACTATCGTTTTAAAGCACTTGGGGCAACTTCACTTACGGGTCGCACGAAAACAACACCGGTTGAGATGAGGGATAGTTTAAAATTTGCTGTAGTGAGCTGCAGCAACTGGGAGTTCGGATATTTTAACGCCTATGCACGTATTGCCGAAAAAGAATTGGACGCTGTACTTCATCTGGGCGATTACATTTATGAATACGGCACCGGAAAATATGGTGACACCACCATTGGCCGGATTAATATGCCGCTTCATGAAATAATCACCTTACAAGATTACCGCACACGGCATTCACAATACAGGCTGGATGAGGGCTTGCGGCAGATAAGCTTACGCCACCCCTTTATTGCTATCTGGGATGATCACGAAGTGGCCAATGACACCTATGCCGAGGGCGCACAAAATCATCAACCGGAAGAAGGTGATTTTAATGCACGAAAGGAAGCAGCCAAACAAGCTTATTATGAATGGATTCCTATCCGCGAAGGCGAAAAACATTACCGTACATTTTCGTATGGAAAACTTGCTGACATTATAATGCTCGATGAACGGTTGGAAGGCCGAACCAAACAGGCGCAGGGAAAAGATGATCCGGAATTGTGGAGCATGGACCGGACCATGTTGGGTACCGAACAGCGCGATTGGTTTTTAAGTAAGTTAAAAAATTCAACTGCCACCTGGAAGGTTGTCGGCAACCAGGTGATCTTCTCAGCACTTGATGAATCCTTCAGGCCCAACGCCAAGAGTACCGACAATTGGAATGGTTATCCGGTAGAGCAGCGGAAAATTTCAGATTATATCGTTGAAAATAAAATACAGGATATAATATTCCTTACAGGCGATACGCATGCCTCGTGGGCTTTTGAGGTGGTGAGTGATGTAAAAAAATACACGCCTAAAACATCATCAGGTGCGCTGGCCGTTGAATTTGGCACGCCCAGCATCTCTTCTTCCAACTGGGATGAGTTTTATCCGTTGGATACCGCCAAGCTGGGTGAACAACTTTATCAAAAATTCAATCCACATTTAAAATATGTGAATGGAATTGATCATGGCTATATGATCCTGACCTTGTATCCTGCAAAGGCAAAAGCCCAATGGTACTATGTTGAAACGCTGCGCACGATTGATCCGCGCGAAACACGTAAAAAAGAACTTCACGTAGATCAGGGTAGTTTTACACTGAAATAGAATACTATTCTTGTGATTTGGTGTTTTGGTGGCAGAGGAGTATATCTATGCACAAGCCACTAAAGCACTAAATCACAAATGATCACGAAACCACACCAGAGACCATCTCAAAAATTGAAAATATGTCATTGCTGGGGAGCCTGCCGGTCAGGCAGGGGACGACCGAAGCAATCCGGTGCACCGTATCAAAAATCGAGATTGCTTCACTTCGTTCGCCATGACGGTAATACTCTTGAGATGAGTCCTAACCACATCCATAAACCAATATTCATTTTGTTTAACTAACTTTAGGATAATGAAATCATCTTGTCTGTTTCTTATTGTCTTATTGGTTGGCACCACGCATAGCCTTGCACAGGTTATTGGAAAAAGTTTTCCTTACATGGAGGCTGAAACCGTTGAAGATCAGGTTGTAAAACTGCCCGAAGCAGTCCGGGGTAAGTTTACACTTCTCGGCTTAGCCTACTCAAAGAAATCGGAGGATGAATTGAACAGTTGGTTCCAGCCGGTGTTCGAAAAATTCATCCAAAAGAACAAAGGTCTTTTCGAAAGCTTCGGGCATGACGTGAACGTGTATTTTATACCCATGTTTACAGGCGTTAACGCAGCTGCAACCGGTACAGCAAAACGTAAAGCCATAAAAAATGTAGATCCCCAGTTGTTGCCCTACATCTTATTTTATAAGGGCGAGCTGAAAACCTATAAAGATGCCCTCGACTTTGAGAAAAAAGATGTGCCTTACTTTTTTGTGCTCGATAAAAACGGAAAAATTGTTTACGCAACCAGTGGCAAATACAGCAAAGTCAAAATGGATGAAGTAGAAGAAGTGTTGGAATAAATATGAATTTCTTTATACTTCTCGCGCTCGCACTTGCTCCCGGTATTGCCATCGGGGTGTATATCTACCTGAAGGATAAACATGAACCCGAACCGTTAGGGTTATTGCTGACAAGTTTTATCTATGGCTGTGCGAGCACCCTTGTAACCCTTTCCATTAGCTGGCCCCTGGATTTTATTGTTACGTTTTCGGAAACCGATGTTGCCCATCAGTTTGCCAATGCTTTTTTTAAAGTTGCCCTTGTAGAAGAGTTCAGCAAATTCATTTTTATCCGTTTCATTCTATACAATAATAAAAATTTTAATGAGCCCTTTGATGGAATTGTCTATGCTATTATGGTGGGAATGGGCTTCGCTACATTAGAAAACATTCTTTATGTTTTTCAATACGGTGTTGCTACAGGCATTGTACGTATGTTCACTGCCGTACCGGCCCATGCCACCTTCGCGATTTTAATGGGTTATTTTTTAGGAAAGGCAAAGTTCACCCATCAGAAAGAATTCTGGTATAGCGTTTTAGCGTTAGGCGTGGCTACACTTTTTCACGGTATGTACGATTACTTTTTATTCATTTCCTTTATTCCCGGTATTTGGCTAGGTGCCTTTGCTTCACTTGTGGTTGCCGTAATTCTTTCTCGCAAGGCCATCCGGTTACACCAACAGTCATCGCCATTTATTAACAACCCGCCTTCATCCGATAACCCAGTATAGAAGTCAATGCTTTTGATAATAAACCTTAATTAAGTAGGTTTATCAGCACTATCCCGATTTTTATGCGTAGTAGTTTTAAGGGTCATTACATTGGCATGAACAAAGAGTTTCGCTACCGGGGTGAAGAAACCACCCGGATAGAAACGCTCAGTGATGCTGTTTTTGCAATTGCCATTGGTTTGTTATTGATCTCAACAACACCACCTGTAACGTATTATCAACTTCAGCAATTTACCAAAGACATCATTCCCTTCGCTTTATGTATTGCCCTAATTTCAATTATATGGTATGAGCATTTTGTCTTCTTTATCCGCTATGGCTTTCGCAACGCCTACATCGTATTCCTGAACACACTCCTCCTCTTCATCGTATTGTTTTACGTTTATCCCTTAAAATTTCTGGCTCGGCTTTTAGTACTGCTGTTCACGAATTTTATTCACATTGTGCAACATGGAAACAGTAATGAGATTTGGCAGCCGTTCTTTTTCATGATGGAGGATGGTACGGTTTCAGAACTCATGGCTATTTATGGCACCGGTGCAATGTCCATCTTTCTGGTGCTTATGCTCATGTATCGCTATGCCCTTAAAAAAGCGCCTGAACTTGAGCTCAACGAGCTCGAAAAATTTGATACGCGAATGAGTATCCAAACCAATCTGCTTATGGCAAGTATCCCAGCGCTATCGGTAGTGCTGGCTCTTTCTTTTGGCGAATCACGGTTGGGTAATAATCTTTCAGGCTTTGTCTATTTTCTATACATGCCGGTTATGTTTATACATGGCAATAGGGTTGCGCGACAAAGAAAAAAGCTCCTTGAAGAACAAGGAGCTTAGTGCCTATGCTTAACTAAAGGTGTTGATTACTCTTTCACCAGAATTTCTTCTCCTTCTCTGTTGAGGAATTTATATTCCGTTACCCCCATGGAGGTATCTGTTTCAAGGTGTACCCAACGCTTATACTTAAAAAACCACTTCACGCGCTGAGAGAAAATTCCCTTTGTGAAATAAGCATACAGGTAAGGATGAACCGCCAGCACCAGGTTAGATTCATTTTGCTTCACCAGCAAATGATCCAGGTTTTTCTCAATCAGATCAGAAACCAAAATTGATGCTGTGATTTTTCCGGTTCCGTTACAGCTCGGACAGGCTTCCAGTGTGGCGATATTTACCTGCGGCCTTACACGCTCACGTGTAATCTGCATCAACCCAAACTTAGAAAGCGGTAACACCGTTGATTTGGCTTTATCGGACGCCATTTCATCGCGCATGGTTTTGTATATCAGCTTGCGGTTGTCGGGGTTCTTCATATCGATGAAGTCCACCACAATAATTCCACCCATATCGCGTAGGCGAAGCTGACGGGCAATTTCTTTGGCCGCTTCAATATTTACTGATAATGCTGTTGTCTCCTGGTTCTCTTCCCGGTTTGATTTATTGCCGCTGTTTACATCAATAACATGGAGTGCTTCGGTGTGCTCAATAATCAGGTAACCACCTGCCTTGAGGCTTACCGTTTGGCCAAAGGCTGATTTAATTTGCTTTTCAACACCGTAGTGTTCAAAAATTTTTGTCCGTCCGGTGTAGAGCTTTACAATCTTCTCCTGTTCAGGAGAAATGGATCGGATATATGCCCTGGCTTCCTCATAAATCTTCTTGTCATCAACGTGAATATTGTCAAATGATTCATTTAACAAATCGCGAAGCAACGATGATGTTTTGTTGAGTTCGCCAATAATTTTTTCATTGGGCTGAACATCCGGCAAATGGGCAATGCCATCCTCCCAGTTTTTCACCAGGGTTCGCAGGTCTTTATCGAGTTCGGCAACATCGGCCCCTTCGGCTACGGTGCGAACAATAACGCCAAAGTTCTCGGGTTTAATGGATTGGATTAATCGCAACAGGCGTTTGCGTTCTTCGCTGCTGGTAATCTTCTTCGAAACGTTTACGGTTTTCGAAAAAGGCACCAACACCAGGTACCGCCCGGCTAATGATAACTCGCAGGATAATCGAGGCCCTTTAGTAGAGATGGGTTCCTTTACAATCTGGACCGGAATAAGCTGGCCTTTTGCCACTTGCTGGCCTATTTTGCCATGCTTATCAATGTCCGGTTCAAGGGTAAATTTTTCCAGCTTGCCGAAGATCTTTTTGGCCCGCACCAGCTTCGTAAACTTTTGTAACGAGCTGAATTGAGGCCCTAAATCAAGATAATGAAGGAAAGCATCTTTATCATAGCCAACATCTATAAATGCTGCGTTCAGGCCCTGTACTACTTTTTTTACAGTTCCCAGATAAATATCACCTACGGTGAATTTGCTTCCCTCCTGTTCATCATGAAATTCGACAAGAGCTTTATCTCTCAGCAGGGCTATACGACATCCGTCTTGAGTGTTACTGATAATTAGTTCGTTACTCAAAACGATAATGATTTAAGGTTAAAAAAATCGGATGTGTACGGCTCCCGAACAGAAAGCAACCTCCCTCTTGGAGAGAGATTACTTCTTCTTATGTCTGTTCTTCCTCAAGCGCTTTTTACGCTTGTGGGTTGCCATTTTGTGCTTCTTTCTTTTCTTTCCGCTTGGCATAAAATGATTTTGGTTTTTGTCCCTTCCCTTACGGAGAGAGACGGTTTAACAATTATTTTAAGTCCTTTAGATACGAATCTGCTGTTGCCTGAACAGCCGGATCGGTATCCAGTTGTTTTACTTTTTCAAACTGCTCGCGTGCGAGCTTTTTCTCACCCTTGTTAACGTAGGCGACACCTAATAATAGCTGCGCCTGAATATGGTCAGGGTTAATAGCCGTTAGTTCCTTTAACCGCTCAATGGCACGGTCGTACTGACCGGATTGGATCGAAAGCATGCCCAAATTGAACAGCGCTGATTCATTTTTAGGATCCTCATTCAGCACTTCACGCAACATGGTAATGCCTTGCATGGGGTTTCCGGATGACAAATAGGTCATCGCCATTTTGGTTTTTACCTCCAGGTTGCCCGGATTCTTTTTCAATACCTGCGCAAAATATTGGCGGGCTTTCTCCGCCAGTTCATCCTGCTTAAGTTGATCCAATGCAAAGGTATACGCCTGGTAATAGCTATCCCCGGCTTTGATCCAACTTTCCATGGTGTTAAAGAACGTTGCAGCTCTATCAGCATACCAGGCAGCACTATCAAACTTGCCAGTCTCCCAATACAGGTCTGCTAAAGAGTCGGCAAAGATAGCACTTTTTTCAGCAGAGCCTGAAGTGGCATGCCCGGCACGTAAACGGGTAATAGCCTGTTGCAGGGTTACCGGTGCAGCTCCATGCGGATCGGGCGCCACATTTTCGCCAGTTTCCGTTGCTACGGATTGGTCATCATTCTTCACCACAACCTTAGGCAGCATGAACAGAAGAACGATCAGCGCAATACTGACAACTACTAAAATAATCCGGTTTCTAAGCATAGGAATACGCCCGGCCGGGCGCTTAAACAATAGTGCGATTAAGCTTTTTCAGCGTGCAGTTTTACCTTTTCGCTACCCTTGATTTTGTTTACAAAAATCTTGGCTGGCTTAAAGCTGGGAACATAATGTTCGTCAATTACCAGGGCGGTGTTGCGGGAGATGTTTCGCGCTATTTTTTTCTTTCTTTTCTTGTTTATGAAACTGCCAAACCCACGAATGTAGATATTATGGCCGTTAGACATATTGTTTTTCACAACACTGAAAAAAGCTTCTACCGATGCCGTTACATCGGCTTTGTCAACTCCGGTTTTCTCAGCGATTTCGTTTATTATGTCTGCTTTGGTCACGTTCTTAAATGTTTAAAATCTAAATGGGAGGCCAAAGTTAATTTGTGGCCTCAGAATTAAAAATTAATATTGAAAAAATTGATAATCAGGGGGATGGAGGCTCGGTATTTCTCTAAAAAAGTCGTTGAATGGTATCAGCAAAACAAGCGAAGCCTGCCCTGGCGCAACACTAAAGACCCCTATAAGATTTGGTTGTCTGAAATAATCCTGCAACAAACAAGGGTTAGTCAGGGGCTTCCGTATTACCAAAATTTTGTGCGGGAATTTCCTAATGTACACACGCTGGCGTCCGCCTCGGAGCAAAAAGTTCTGCGGCTATGGCAGGGACTCGGCTACTACACGCGGGCACGCAATCTGCACCAAACAGCCAAAGAGGTTTCCACAAAACACAAGGGCGTTTTCCCATCTTCTTTCGAGGAGTTGAAAAAATTACCGGGCATTGGCGAGTATACAGCTGCCGCTATCGCATCTATATCGTTTGGAGAAGCAGTAGCTGTTGTTGATGGCAACGTTTTTCGGGTATTAGCACGCGTGTTCGGTATTGCTAAACCGATCAATTCACCGGAAGGGAAAAAACACTTTTCATCACTGGCTAACCAATTGCTGGACAAGAAGCAACCGGCAACTTTTAATCAGGCGGTTATGGAGTTTGGGGCACTGCATTGCACACCTAAAAATCCGCAATGCTCAACGTGTAGCTTTAATGCTGCATGTATAGCTTTCAAAAACAATCTTCAGGCTGTATTACCACACAAGCTTGCTTCTAAGAAAAGTAAGAGGCGTTACTTTTATTATATCGTCATCCGAAAAGGAAATTCTTTTCTAATGAATTTGCGTAAGGATAATGATATCTGGAAAGGTCTGTATGATTTTTACTTGATAGAAAAATCCCGCCTGGTAAAAACCGAAGACCTGCTGGACAATGATCTGTTCTTAAAAAAACTAAAACCTGTACTAAGCAATGTTTCGACATCAGGCTTGTACAAACATTTACTCAGTCATCAAAACATTCAGGCAAAATTCATAACGCTGGAGCTTGCAAAAAACCCAGTTGCTACCCCTGCCAACCTGAAGTTTTATTCACTAAAAAAAGTAGGTGAACTTCCTAAGCCGGTGCTTATTAGCCGTTTTCTGAGCGATTTCCGCCTTTTATAGTTGCCTTAAGATTGGTACTTTTGTGAAGATTTAGTGGTCATTGCAACGGCATCGAAACACTGCTATTGCGATGACTTCTTTCGTTACAGCAAGTCATTAAAAATTATACGAACATGTCAGGTGTAAATAAAGTAATACTCGTAGGACGACTCGGCAAAGATCCAGAAGTAAGAAACCTGGATAACGGTGTTGCTGTGGCCAACTTTACTATGGCTACCTCCGAAACCTATCGTGACAAAACTACCAATGAAAAGAAGGAAGTAACCGAGTGGCACAACATTGTATTGTGGCGAGGCCTGGCCGAGATTGCACAAAAGTATTTACACAAAGGCGACATGGTGTACATTGAGGGAAAACTACGCACCCGCTCATGGGAGAAAGAAGGTGTTACCCGTTACACCACCGAGGTGGTTGCCGATAACATGACTATGCTTTCCACGAAAAGCAGTGGTGCGGCTGGCGGAGAATCTAATTATGCCTCTTCGCCCAAACCATCTTCTTCAGTAGGGATGAGCATGCCTGCCGAAACAGGCGGGTCGGATGATCTTCCCTTCTGATTTGTTTCACCAAATGTAAAATCGATTGGACGAGCCTCCCAGTTATACGCTACTTCAACTTTTGTCGGGCCTTAGCCTGATGCACCTGATCAGCTTTGCTGTTATTGCTATGCTTTTGATCGTATCCGGATTAGTCTCCGGATCGGAAGTTGCGTTCTTTTCCCTTAAGCCTGAAGATCTGGACCGTTGTCGTGAAAGCGATGAACGCAGCGACAAGACAATTCTAGAGTTACTGGGTAAGCCCAGACAACTGTTGGCTACCATTCTTATCATGAACAACACGGTGAATGTGGGCATCGTAACCCTGGCCACATTTCTCATGTGGGAATTATCAGGAACACGAAGACCCGAAGAAATCATAGTAGGTGTTGTCACTTTCGTTATAACTTTCGTGCTTACGTTTTTCGGAGAAATTGTTCCCAAGGTATACGCCACTAAAAACAATCTTTCGTTTGCCCGCTTCATGGCTGCCGGGTGGCGTGTGCTCATCGTGGTCTGCAAACCAATTTCAGCACCGCTAATGACCATGAGTAATTTTGTAGAAAGGCGGGTGGAGAAAAAAGGCTATCAAACCACGGTTGAGGAGTTAAATCAAGCCCTTGAACTGGCCACCAGTACGGATGAAACCAGCGCTGAAGAAAAAGAAATTCTTCGCGGCATCGTAAACTTTGGTACGCTCAGTGTGCGCCAGGTCATGCGCTCCCGCGTAGATATTTCTGCGGTTGATGTGGAGCTGAATTTTTTTGAACTCATGGAGTTCATTAACAAATCTGGTTTCTCACGCTTGCCTGTATATCGCGAATCGCTGGATAAGATAGAAGGGTTGCTTTACATTAAAGACTTACTTCCCTACCTGGATCAGGATGCCTCGTTTGCCTGGCAAAAATTGTTGCGCACTCCGTTTTTCGTACCGGAAACCAAAAAGGTAGATTCCCTGCTAAAAGATTTTCAGGAAAAGCGAATTCACATGGCGCTGGTGGTGGATGAATATGGCGGCACGGCTGGCCTAATAACGCTGGAGGATGTGATTGAAGAAATTATCGGAGAAATCAATGACGAATTTGATGAAGCCGGACTGGCTTATCAAAAAATTGATGACTATACGTTTGCGTTTGAAGGAAAAACCTCGCTTCATGATTTTTGCAAAGCGCTCGATGTTGAGCCTAACACGTTTGATGATGTAAAGGGGGAAAGTGAATCATTGGGTGGAATTATTCTGGAAATAAATAAAGGTTTTCCAAAAGCAGGTGATCAGATTCACTATAATCAATTTACCTTTACCATTGAGGCGGTGGATAAGAAGCGTATAAAACGGGTGAAGGTGCATGTTCATGAACAAAAAAGTCTTTAAGGGTTATGGGGCGTGGGTTACACGCAGCAGGTTGTTCTGCGTTTTCTTATGTGTGGTTGTCCTTTACATTTTGTCTTCATGCCAGCGGGATTACCTGCCCAAGCCGTTGGGCTATAACCGGTTAATTTTACCTGAACCCTCGTACCAGGTATTGCCCGACTCTTTTCCATACACCTTCGAATTTTCCAAACATGCTCGCTTGCTGCCCGACACGGCCGGTTTTCATGAGCGCTATTGGATTGAGCTCTATTATCCGGCATTAAAATCGAATATTCATATCACCTACAAGGAAATTAACAGCAACGAACAGTTACTAAAAGAGTTCATGAATGATGCTTATACACTCGTAGCCAAACATCAGATCAAAGCATCAGCCATAGATGAAGTCATTACCCAAAATGCCTTCGGCCGAACAGCCATCGTTGCCGAATTGCAGGGTGAAGTACCCAGCCAAATGCAGTTTACCATTACCGATTCAACTAAAAACTTTTTGCGCGGAGCACTATACTTTAATACCAAGGTGCACAACGACTCGCTTAAACCGGCCATTGAGTACATGAAGAAGGACATCATGCACCTGGTAAACTCGTTTAATTGGGTAAAAAAATAATAACATGTTAACATCAAAGCGCGCCAAATTCAGTTTGCCCCCAAATGTTAATTACCTGAATTGTGCCTACATGTCGCCACTTTTAAAAAGTGTGGAAAAAGTTGGTGTAAAGGCGCTTCGGAAAAAAAGAAATCCGGTTTCCATTACGCAGCAAGATTTTTTCTCCGACACAGAATTGCTTCGTAAAGAATATGCGCGCCTGATCCATGCAGAAAATCCGAACCGCATCGTTATCATTCCCTCGGTATCGTACGGTATGGCCAATGTGGTGCGTAACCTGGATATTAAAAAAGGGCAACATATCCTTGTGGCCGCAGAACAGTTCCCCAGCAACTACTATCCCTGGAAAAGCCTGTGTGATGAAAGTGGTGCCGAAGTAAAAAGCATTTCTCCTCCTGATGGATTTACCGAACGGGGAAAACGGTGGAACGAAAAAATTCTTGAGGCCATCAATGCTAACACAAAAGCCGTAGCCATTGGTCATGTGCATTGGGCCGATGGAACGCGCTTCGATCTGGAAGCCATTCGAAAACGTACACAGGATGTAGGCGCCTTGCTTATTATAGATGGAACACAATCGGTTGGTGCCATGCCTTTTGATGTGCAAAAAATTAAACCTGATGCCTTGGTGTGTGCAGGGTACAAGTGGCTACTGGGTCCTTATTCCATCGGACTTGCCTACTATGGTGAATATTTTAACAACGGAAAGCCTGTTGAAGAAAACTGGATTACCCGTTTGCACAGTGAAGATTTTGCCGGGCTGGTCAATTACCAGCAAGCCTATCATGAAGGTGCCCTACGCTATGAAGTTGGCGAGCGCAGCAATTTTATATTAGTGCCCATGCTGCTCAACGCCATTCAGCAATTGAACAACTGGGGGCCTGAACGGATACAGGAATATTGCCGGGAAATCGGCAAAAGCACCATTGAAAAGCTTACCGGGAAAGGATTTTTGATTGAACAGGAAAACTGGCGGGGAGCCCATTTGTTTGGTATACGGCTACCCGCCAACCTTGATCTGGAAAAAATCAAACAGTCATTGATCAGGAATAAAGTATACGTTTCCTTTCGGGGAAATGCCATTCGGGTTGCGCCTAATGTGTATAACACAGAGAAAGATTTTCAAAAATTGTTGAAAGCCTTAACTAGATAGAATGCATACACTATTTTCATAGTGTATATTGTGTCTTTGCGTTTTAGTGGCAGAAATAAAATTGACTGACTTATGGTCTAAACAAAATAACCCATGCGCCAAATCCTCATAACCATTTTTCTATTGTTCTGCTTGTATGGCGTTGCTCAAAATAAGCAGTACACATTTGTTTTTCTGAACACCCGAACAGACAAAACGGAATTACCTAAAGAAGAAACAGACAAACTTATGCAAGGGCACCTGGCCAACATCACACGGTTGGCTGAAGAGGGGAAACTTATTGTGGCCGGGCCTTTTGATGGGGGTGGTGGAATTTTTATCCTGAACACAACATCCAACGATGAA
Source organism: Flammeovirgaceae bacterium UBA5585 (assembly GCA_002425185.1). Classification (GTDB taxonomy): domain Bacteria; phylum Bacteroidota; class Bacteroidia; order Cytophagales; family Cyclobacteriaceae; genus UBA2336. Next base: position 234,056 of record DILT01000013.1, read on the forward strand.
GCCAACGCATGGCTTAGCACCGATCCAGGCATACAGGCTAACCGGTGGAAGCTTGATGTGCTCCAATATCAACCACGAATGGGTGGAGTATGTGTGGCAAAAGAACCTTACGAAATGGTGACGTATACTTTCATTCGCTTTCGCTCGAATATTCATAAAGAAACCGTGGGTGATTATCCTGTCCTTCTGAAAAAGCATGATGAATACCTTAAGCAAGTGGCAAAAAATGGAAACGTAATCACTGAAGGAATTTTTGACGATCAGGAAGGAGGTATTCTGATTATGAAAGGCGATATACAAGCCGAAGTATTTGAAAATGATCCTGCCGTAAAAAGCGGTACACTTTTGTTTGAAGTAAAGAAGTTATGGGTTGCGAAAGGGGCCTTCTGTGAACAATAAACTCGAAATATTTATCCCTTAAGGTGAAATGTTCTGAAAACTTCCCATTGCTTGCCTGTATGTTTTAATAGCGCAACAGCCTCTGCACTAAACTCTCCCTCAAATTTCTTTTTACTGAATTCTTCCCATGCCATTTTAAAGGCGGGTTTCTTTAAGTCGCGAAAGGCAACGGTAAGGTGCGGGTTGAAAGGCAATTCCTTGTCGTTTGCATTGAACAACTTTAATTCCTGTTTACAAAAGCGTTGAAGATTCCGTTGCAACTCTAGCAATGCCTCCGTCTTTTCAATGTCAACAAAAATTACCCGTGGGGGAAAACAACCAAAATTTTGAAACCGGATAGAGCACGTATTCTGCGACTGCAGAAAGTTTTCCAACTTACTGATCAGCATCTCCTCTTTGTCTTCCTTCCATTCGAAAGGCATGTGTAACGTTATATGCGGGGGCGATTTCAACGCAGCTTCACTCGAATACTGTTCACTGAAATAATGCTTTACATTCAGGGCCGCTTCAAAAAAAGGAGATGGGGGCACGATCGCAATAAAATATGATTTCCTTCTATCTTCTTTCTTTTCCGGCATTGTAAGATTTGTGAAATACTGAGTATGTACACTTAAAGTTTGATAACTTATCCTTCAAATCAAAAAGGGCTTTTGCCATAACGTTATGATCCGACTAACCTCTTCCCTAATCCTTTTGTTCATTGCGTCACATGTAGGCGCTCAGCAATGGGTTGATTCACGCCAACAGGAAATTGTAATCAAATCGGTGAATGTTATCCCTATGGATGAAGAGCGTGTGATCGCCAATCAAACCGTTCTCATTAAAGATGGAAAAATTGCTGCCATGGGCAGCAAAGTAAAGCCTGGAAAGAATGCGGTGGTCATTGACGGTAAAGGTAAATTCCTCATGCCCGGGTTGGCCGAGATGCATGCGCACGTGCCTCCCGTTGATGACCTGGAGCCCATGAAGGAAGTGCTTTTTCTTTTCGCGGCCAATGGTATTACTACCATACGCGGCATGTTGGGGCACACACGTCACCTTGAACTTCGCGGCATGATTCAACGCGGGGAAATAAACGGGCCAAGATTCTATACTACCGGCCCATCGTTTAATGGTGTTAGTGTAAAAACTGCCGAAGCAGGTGCTGAAATGGTGCGCAAGCAAAAAGAAGCAGGTTATGATTTTCTGAAATTACATCCGGGGCTTAACCTTGAGACGTTTCCGGCCATCGCTTCAACTGCCAACGATGTGGGAATTCCGTTTGCAGGGCATGTGTCCTTCGCAGTTGGTGTTTGGCGCGCCATTGATGCCGGTTATTCTTCCATCGATCACCTGGACGGATTTGTAGAGGCGTTGGTACCGGGCATTGACACGCTCACTGAACAACAAGCCGGCCTGTTTGGAATGTTTGTTGGCCACCGTGCCGATGAATCCGGTATTCCAAAACTTATGAAAGCGCTGCAAGAAAAAAATATTTGGGTTGTACCCACACAATCACTTGCCGAACGTTGGTTCTCACCCGCTTATGATGCTGAAGGATTTCGTAACGATCCGCACAGCAAATACATGAACCCCAAGGTTGTTGATCAGTGGATTCAGAGCAAAAAGACACTACAGGCTAATCCAAACTACAATGCGAATACTATAGAGAGCTTTATCAAGCTTCGCAGACAACTTATTCTCGAATGTCAGAAAAACGATGTTGGATTACTTTTAGGATGCGATGCCCCGCAGGTTTTTAATGTTCCGGGTTTTTCAACCCACCACGAACTTGCCTATTTGGTGGATTGTGGACTAACACCTTATCAGGCGATTAAAACCGGAACGGTGAATGTGGCCACGTACCTGAAGCTACCGGATAGCGGGGTAATCCGTATGGGTGGTGTTGCTGATCTTATCCTACTGTCCAACAATCCGCTTACCGATATAAAGCACACACAATCTATTGAAGGTGTTGTGTTGAATGGTAAATGGCTCTCGAAAAAAGAGATTGATACAGGGCTGAAGAAACTTGAAAAATAAGCCTTCGACAAGCTCAGGCTGACATCAGATTCAATTCAAAAAAGAAATAATTTCCAGAAAATAATTAAAGATTTTTCAAAATGAAATCCCTCATCATGGTGTGTAAATGATGGCGTCTTTTTGCCCCGCGCACCCCGTGTGGATCATCCGGATAATAAAAAGATTGAAACTGTTTACCGGCCATGATCAATGCATCCTGCAAGGCTACTGAATTTTGAAAGTGTACATTATCGTCACCGGTGCCATGTATAAGTAAAAAATGCCCTTGCAGCTTATCGGCATAGTTGATAGGCGAGTTATCATCATATCCGGAAGCATTGTCCTTTGGCAGTTGCATGAAACGCTCGGTGTAAACATTATCGTAATACCGCCAGTTTGTTACAGGCGCCCCGGCAATACCTAGTTTATATACACCCGCACCTTTTGTCATGACCAATGAGGCCATAAAACCACCATAACTCCAGCCATAAATACCAAGCCGGTTGCCATCCACATAGGGCAAAGAAGCCAAATACTTTCCTCCGGCCAATAAATCCTCCAGTTCCAGTTTACCCATTTCCTTATACGTTTGCTTGGTGAACTGCTCACCACGGAAACCTGTACCACGAGTATCCATGGTAACCACAATGTATCCCTTCTGAACAAGTAGCTGACCCCACCCATCAGCATTAAAAGCATTACGAACCTGTGATGCCCGCGGCCCGCTATACTGAAAAACCATTACCGGGTATTTCTTGCCCGGATCAAAATCACGTGGTTTCATCATGGTGGCATCCAATTGAGTTACACCATCAGCTGAAGGGTATTTGTAAAACTCTTTTGTTGCTAAACCATACTCAGTTATGCGGCTGCGGAGCGCCTCATTGTCTTCGAGCACTTTTAATTGTTTGTTGCCTTTTGTCTGAAACAACTGCACGGACAAAGGTTGTGATGCGTTGCTAAAGTAATCAAGGTAGTATTGTGCATCATTGCTCATATTAATAGTGTGCACACCAGGGGTTGACGTAAGTACAGTTTTTCGTTTACCGTCAAGTGACACGGAATAAAGTTGACGGTTTAAATAATCACCCTCAGTAGAAATGTAGTAAACGAGCTTTGACTTTTCATCAACCTCTACAACAGAAGTTACTTCCCAATTACCCTTGGTAATCTGGTTCACCAATTTGCCATCGATGGTGTACAGGTATAAATGCTTATACCCACTTTGTTCACTGGAATAAATAAAATGCTTTCCATCTTTCAGGTAGGTGAGGTCATCACAATAATCAATATCAACGTACTTGTCGTTTTTCTCTGTTAATACCACAGTTGAACGACCGGACGTTGCATCGACATGAAGAATTTCCAAAACATTTTGCAGGCGGTTCATCCTTCGTATTGAAAGTACAGATGGATTGTTTGTCCACTTTACACGGGGGATGTATATATCTTTCTCTGTACCAATGTCCGCATTCACTTTATTGCCATCCGATAAATTGTAAATCCAGATTTCAACAACTGAATTATCTTCACCGGCCTTGGGGTATTTAAACCGGTAATCTTCCGGGTAAAGCGCACCTTTGTTCCACTTCTGCAAATTGTATTCCTTCACATTTGATTCGTCAAAACGATGATACGCCAACCGCTTGCCATCGGGCGACCAATAAAAAGCCTGGGCAAAACTGAATTCCTCCTCGTACACCCAATCCGTGCTGCCGTTGATGATGTGGTTAAACTTGCCATCGTTGGTAACCTGAATTTCGCTCATCGTAGCCAGGTCTACATAAAACAAATTGTTGTTGCGCACAAAGGCTACCTTGGTGGCATCGGGTGAAAAGGTTGCATAAGATTGCTTGCCCCCCTTCGAAAGTTTTTGAACGGATTTACTGGTCAGATCATAGATATAATACTCGGCCTTATACGATCTCCTGTAAATTCCTTCCCGCTCCGTGAGTAGTAACAACTTCTTTTCATCGCTGCTGAACTCATAGCTTTGGATACTAAGTTTGGTATTCAATGCGTCTCCATCAACCAAAATCTCAACTGCCTGGCCGGTTGTAATGCTGAACTTCACAACTTTGTTCCCGTCTTGCGAAGAATAGAACTTCCCATCGTTCATCCAGTTTATTCCGTATACCGAACGTTGTGCAAAGGTATTTCGGGTTGTAAAATCATCGATGGTAATTTCCCGCTGCGCAACAAGCAGTGAGGGAAGAAGAAAAAGGGCAAGTAGAAAAGCATTTTTCATATCAATCCATTTAAAAGCGGGTAAAACTACAAGAAAAAAATTACTCGTAGCGAATGCTGTCCACCGGATTGGATACTGCTGCTTTTATGGTTTGAAAAGAAACGGCCAGCAACGTAATCAGCAACAGTACAATCACCGGAATAAGAAAAAGCAGCACCGAAAGCTCAATGCGGATGGCGAAATCCATTAGCCATTGTTGTGTAATATACCAGGCTATTGGTATGGCAATAAGAGCTGAAATCAAAACCACACTAAAATGATCCTTCCATAACAGCATCAATACTTCTGCTGAAGTGGCGCCCAATGTTTTTCGAATGCCTATTTCCTTTTTGCGGGATTGTGCAGCATGCGCTGCCATACCGATAAGGCCAAGGCAGGTTATCCAGATCGAAAGACCTGAAAAGAAATAAAGCAGGCGTTCAAGTAAAAGTTCAGAGGTGTACTGTGTAGCAAAATGATCATCCAGCATTTTATAAACAAAAGGCTGGCCCGGATAAATAGTAGAAAATAATTTCTCAGCTTCCTGAATTACGGAAGGTGTGGCCGCGGGCTCTGTATCGAGGGTGAAGTAATATCCCAGATGAGGAACAAATAAAAAGGCCATGGGCTTGATGGGCTCGCGGGGTGAATGAAAGTGAAAATCTTCAACAACACGAACAATTTTTGCTGTGTCGTTATAGAACAAAATTCGCTCGCCAATAGCCTCTTCGGGGTCGGTGAAGCCAACGGCTCGCATCGCACTCCTGTTCAGAATAATTTCCTTCCAGGGGGTACTCCCTTCTTTAAATCCGGCACCCGCCAGGCTTTTCAACCCATAGGTTGAATCAAAATTTTCATCCACCATGATAAACTCAAGCGTGATGGCTGATTCGGCCGGAGCAGATGGCGTTCTTACATTACTTGAATAGGACAGGTTATGATCGCCCGGTATCATGCCCACGTATGAAACCAGTTGTACGCCCGAAAGCCTGGCTAACTCTTTCTTGTACTGTGCTGAATTTCTATCGAACAAAGAATCGTATACTTCAGAATCACGGATTATTAACCGGTTGCTTTCGAACCCAAGGGGCGTGTTACGCATAAACTGCAATTGCTCCACCACTGCAAAAATCCAGATAATCAGCACCAGCGAAGTAACAAATTGTATGATCACCAGTGCTTTTCGAACAGTTACACCGCGGCCAATGCCAGATGCTTTTCCTTTCAAGGCACTTACCGGGTCGTAGCCCGATATCATCCAGGCAGGGTAAAGTCCGGTAAATACAATACCCGTGGATAAGATAGTTATCAGAAGTACCCAGTATACAGCAGGTATCTGCACAAGTTCTTCAACGGGCAGAATAAACTCCGGCCAATATGACCGGCCAATAATCACTAAAATGATCGCAAAAATCACAGCTACACCATGCAGTATGAACGATTCGCCCAAAAACTGAATAATCAATTGTGCGCGTGCACTGCCCAACACTTTACGTACGCCAACTTCGCGCGAGCGTTCAATTGCTTTTGCAGTGGAAAGGCTTATGTAATTAATCAGGGCCAACAACAAGATGATCAGTGCAATGTTCTTTAAATACATTACCAATTTTCCGTCTCCGTTTTTTCCCAGTTCGCCTTCAAGGTTGGAGTTCAGATGAATAGCGGTTACCGGCTGCAACTCAATTCGAAACTGCTGACTTACTTGCCGTAAGTACTCACCAGTCTTCTCGTCAATCAACCGTGGAATTTTATCCTGCAGTGCTGGTACATCCGCATCATCACTTAGTCGCAGGTACGTGACTGGTATATCCCATCGCCAGGGTTCACGTGCAATATCCTTACGCATTATGGCTTCATAATTTTTAAATGAAAGCAGCGCATCAAACTTGACGTGACTATTTTTGGGGAAATCAGGGAAGACACCAACCACTGCGTAATACAACCGGCCTTTGTAGTTTACCTGCTTGCCTGTCGGATCCTCATCACCAAAAATTTTTTTTGCAAAAGATTCCGACAAAACCATTGTATTGATTTGTGAAAGCGCTTCATCAGCCTTTCCTTTTAGGAACGAAATCGCGAACACGGGAAAGAAATCTTCATTCACATAGGCCACCTCTTCCGACTTGGTCCACCGATCGGCATACCGAAACATGCCTACGGTTTTTATGATTCTTGTTTCGTGCTGCACTTCGGTGAATGAAGCTTTTAAATCCGGCCCCGCAGCAAAAGGAGCATAAACCGATTCGCGCGATGACCCATCCTGGTTAACACGGATACCCTTTATGCGGAAGACACGGTGGGCTCCCGGGAAGTTATCGTACGATGCTTCATAGGCCGTGAACAGGAACAAAGCTCCAAATGCAGCAAACCCGATGGAAAGGCCAAGGAGGTTCAGAAAGAAATAAAATTTTTTTCGCTGAAGATTACGAATGGCAATCCTGAAAAAATTGCTGATCATCGGGAGGGTTTAGGTGAACCAACTTACCCAACTTCAACTAAATTTTTACTGCGGTGTAATATTTCGTTAAAAAATGTCAGATTTCACCCTTCAGCGATTTGCTGATGACTTCAGCTTTACTGTGGACGTGTAATTTTCTGTAAATGTTTTTGATGTGAAACCGTACTGTTTCCAGGGAAATATTCATCCGGTCGGCAATAAGTTTATAGCTCAAGCCATCAACTAACCCAATAACTATTTCCTTTTCCTTTTCCGATAGTGGGGAAGAAACTGTTTTTTTTTCGGTGTTGAAGAAATCGATCACTTTACGCGCAATTTGTGGCGACATGGGCGAGCCACCACGGGTGAGCAATTCAATGCCTTCTTTAATTTCTTCTAACGGTGTGTTTTTAAGCAGGTATCCGGTAGCACCTGCACAAAGGGATTGAAAAATTTTATCAGGATCATTGTACACCGTGAGCATGATGATGTCGATATCCGGATAATCGCGTTTGATCAGTTTCATGCCATCAATACCCGACATGCCCGGCAGCCCGATATCCATAAGCAGGACATCGGGCTGATTCGCGGGTGAGAGGGCCCTGCGAAAACTTTCTACTGAACCATGTACAAGCGTACACGAAAAGCCTGGTTGCCGGTCGAGATACTGCTGCAGCAAGGTGCGTATCTGGTTATCATCCTCAACAATACCGACCAAAATCATATCAATTTTTTACAACGTAGATCAAAGATACTTTAAAGCCTTGATTGCGGATATCATAAGTTACATCGGCTCCAAATTCCTTATACTGCCCGATTTTCATTAAACCATGCTGGTAGAGAAGTTGCAGCACAATCTTATCCGTTAGGTTATAAACGGGGCCTACAGCCAAACACATGTCAATCCCTTTATAGTCATCCTTGACATCTTCACTTTCCGGTAGCCCGAAATTATCCTGAACTTCTTTACTGTTTTTTACTTTTGCACTCACCAGCATGCTCACCTGCGGGCCTGCCTGAATCCCAAGTTTATCGGTAATCGAGTACTGTATTATCAAGGGAATGTCGATATAACTTAAAACCTTTTTATACTGGGCTGTGAACTCACCTTGTTGGCCAAATGCGGAACCTTCGTAAACAGCACCTTTCACGGAATATTGCAATCCTGAAACTGCACTCAGTTTTTCGTTGAATGGATACTGAACCAGTAATCCACCATGAAGCCGAATGGCCATCTTAGGTTTTTTATCCACACTGCCCCACATCTTGGCATCTTTACCACCAAACGTAGTAAAACTGGGGCCGCCTAAAATACTGATTTTAACCTGAGCGCTTGCCCCGGTACCGATGCAAACACTCAACACCAAAAGATAGATTAGTTTTTTCATAGCTGTTTTTTTATTTAAAAATCCAGCTATTGCATTGGCACTTCAACCCCATAAACGGGGGGGGTTAGGCATTTAAGCTGTAGTCAAGGCGAATGGATGTGCCTCCCTCCATTTTCAGCTCAAGTTTGGCATGAATGTCGTCTGCACGCTTTCTCATGCTCTGCAGGCCATTACCCTTTTTACGTTCAGCATCTAAAAAGCCCACGCCATCATCGGCTATTTGCATGACAATATTCCGTACAGATTGTTCAACCCGAATATGTACATGTTTGGCCCGCGCATGTTTAACAATGTTGTGCAGTGCCTCCTTATAAATAAGATACAGGTTTTGCTTTACCTGCGGAGATAGCAGGATTTTGTCATCGCTTGTGTTTACTGTAAATTCAAACTCAATATTTTTTGGAGATAGTAACTGCGCTGCGAAATCCTTCATGCGCAACAGAAGATCACCCAACTTGTCGCTTCGGTTATCAACTGACCAGACGATGTCACTCATGGTGCTAACTACTTCGCGGCTTGTTTCTTTTATATTCGTGAGGTAATTTTTCTTTTCACGTTCACCAACTCCATTGTCAAGCAAATCAGAATAAATGGAAATCCGGGTAAGGCTTGATCCTACTTCATCATGAAGGTCGCTGGCTATTTTTGTGCGCAACCGCTCAACCTCTAGCTTTTGATTAACCCGGTATTGGTGTGCTCCGTAAAGCAAAACGCCTACTAACCCCAACACGCCTGCTGTGAACCACCAGGTACGCCAGAAGGGTGGTAAAACATCAATAGTGATGGCGGCCAGATTACTTCCCCACACCTGTGGATTGGTTGTTGCCATTACCTCCAGGGTATAGCGACCGGGGCTCAAATTCGTAAAGCTTGCAAAGTTTGTTGATCCATTATCTACCCACTCATTACTAAAGCCCAAAAGCCTGTACCGATAACTTACTTGCGATGGGTTTTGAAAATGAAATGCCGTGAACGACAGACTAAAAAAATTCTCTGATGGTTTAAGTGTGATCTCGTTTGTATAGGAGATATGCTTATTAAACCGGTTTTTTCTTTTTAACAAATCGGTATCAACGGTTATCTCCTGATTAAAGATTTTCAGCGTTGTGAACTTCACATCAAAGCGATCTTCGGTTCCCTGATCTAACGCCAACGGTTCAAACCAAACCAATCCTTTGTTTGACTTCGTATAAATCCTACCCCGCTTATCTGTATCAAATCCTATATAGAGATCGTTAACTTCTAATCCATGTGTTGCATCGAAAATACGCTCCTGTTGCGTGTGGGTATTATAGCTGACAATATTTCCCTCCGTTGCTATCCAAAGCACCTTGTTTCGGTCCATTACCAAATCCGTAAAACGATAGGGATGGTGGCCCCCATCATAAATCAATCGGGTTCGCAACGAATCGCCCGGCCGATACTCGGCTACATGTACCTGGTTGCCGGTTAAGAGCAACTGTACTTCCTGGGGCACATCGTTAAAAGCTTCTGAGCCATCATTAACAAATACCGTATAGACTTGCTCATCTCTATTTAAAAGTTTTTGAAAAGTTTGGGATTGCTTGTCAAAAACAACGGTTCCGTGATTGGTTTCAAACCAAATGTTGTTGTCAGATTTTCGTATTCGCCTAACAGAATAAAAACTTATACCGAGTTTCCAAAGTGAGTCAGCATTGAAATGCTTATAGACTCCGGTTTCCATATTGTAAGCTGTAAGCGGTGAATTGAAAGCCGTGATCCACACCCAATCATCATCCACTAAAAGTCCGGAAGTAGCATCATTTAAAATTCCATTTTTGCCTGCCTGGTATCGCAAGTGGTGGAATGATTCTTTCTTCGAGTCAAAAATAGCTACACCGCCCCCTTCCAGTCCTACCCAAATACGTCCATAGCGGTCCTCATCAATGGCAATCACAGCGTTGTGAGCCAGGCTTCCGGATTGAGAAGGGTCGTGCACATAGCGGGTAGTATATCCGGTTTTTAAATTCATCCGGTTTAACCCTGTACCATTAAAGCCTATCCAGATTATCGAATCATTCTCGGCATATACTGCACGTGGCAATCCGTTTGAAATTGAATTTGGGTTCTTTGCCTGATGCACAATGCGGTTAAACTTTTCCGGTTTTGTATTCAGTACATAAAGTCCGGCTTCAGCAGTTGTAACCCATAATAACCCTTCCGGATCAAGATAAATACCGGGCACATTATCTGATCCTAATGACTGATAATCTGCCGGATCATGGTACCATCGTTGAAAGATTCGGGTGGCGAGATTATAATAGTTCAAGCCTCCACCATAGGTACAAATCCAGAGTCCATTATTCCGGTAATCATACAATACTTTAAAGATCGAGTTATTGGAAAGGGAGTTTGGATTCTTTGGATTATGAAGGTGGTGTTCTTGTTTGCCCTCTGGCAGGCTAACAATATGAAAACCTCCGTAAGTGCCAATAAATAATCGATCCGATACGCTGTCGTATGCCAGTGAGCGAATTACCCTGTATCGATAAGTGTCGTCTGCATTCTTGTTGGTGAGTTCAACAAAATCAAAGTCATCCGATTGTTGATTGAAGCGAAGAAGCCCTGCAGTTGTTGCTACCCACAGCGTTCCGCGCTTATCACGGGCTAACGCTGTTACAAAATTATTTCTCAGGCTTCTGGGATTAGCCGGATCATTTTTATACCATTTGATTGATTTGCTGTTTAAATCAACACGTGCAAGCCCCTCCCCTAAATGAGCAACCCAATAAATTTTATCTTCTGGAATAAAATCCTTTACTGTTTTACCCAGCAATGTTGTGCTGTCGTTAACCTGTGTAAACCTGTCTGTTAACCTGTTGTATTGAAGTAGTTTTCCTCTTGACGTAACTGTGAAAAGATTTTTAGTGGAGTCTTCAAATACTATTCGGGCAACAGGTCTTTCATTATTTTCATCTAACAGCGATTTGCCGGTATAGCGTATGATCGTTGAGGCATCGTACCGTGCCAATCCGTTATCAACACTGAACCAGATGTACCCCTCACTATCTTTTAATATGGTAAAGAGGTTATTTTGATGCGCGCGTGATACCTGGTCAATTTTTCTGAATCGGGTAGAAAATTGCTGACCATTAGCAAGAATTGCCATCAATAAGAAAACAGAACCGGCCAGCCGTACAACCATGTTTTGAATTTAGTGAAAGTAGCTGATAGAAATAAAGCAAGGTTATGTATATCGCTTTAAAATCCGCTCAGCTTGTTGTAAATAACCTCCGCCAAAAAGATTAACATGAACCATAAGTGGATACAGGTTATAAATATCAACACGTTCAGTAAATCCGGGGAGAAGTGGAAATGAGGCGTCATAAGCTTCATAAAATTCACTTCCAAATCCTCCAAATAATCTGGTAAAGGCCAACTCTATTTCCCGGTGCCCGTAATAAGCCGCTGGGTCAATCAGACAAGGCTCGCCCTTTTCATTTATCATAACGTTGCCGGTCCACAAATCTCCATGGAGAAGCGCAGGAATTTCTACCGGAAGAAGTTCCGGAAGTTTTTTGTAAATAGTGTCAAACCGCGAACGCTGTCCTTTTTCCATTCTGCAATTACTTTCTGCCAACGAAACCTGCTTGTCGAGACGTTGTTCAATAAAAAACCGAATCCAATCTTTGCTGAAGGAATTGGACTGATGCAAGGAGCCTATATAGTTGTCATGATCAAGCCCGAACTGTGTAGTTGTATTTCGATGAAGCTGCGCCAACCGCTCACCAAGCAAAGCCCGATAGTTTTTCTTTGGCTGTGCCGCGCGTACAAATTCCATAACAATAAACTGCTTGTCCTCTACTTCATCAACCAACACAACTTTTGGAATGTGAATGCCCTTTGTTGAACAGAGTAATGTCAATCCTTTTGCTTCTGCGCTGAACATGCCCGGATAACGATGGGCATGATTCCATTTTAAAAAATAATTGCCTCTGTCGGTAACGAGTTCTCCTCCATGATTAATACAACCGCCTGAAACCGTATAGAAACCTGTGACCTTACAATGAAGTTGATTCTCAACACGTGCCTTAAGTGAAATGGGAAATTGATGCATGGCAAGTGGCTTTCAAAATCAAAAAGCGAGATTAACTTTTATTCCGCCATAAAAATTACGCGCAGGCGCTGCGTTGTAGTATCTGCCTCCTGCTGCATTCAGGTCGTGGCCTAAACTATAACTTTTATCAAGCAGATTATCGCCACCAACATAAACTTCGAAACGCTTGTGGTCATAGCCCAGTCTAAATCCTGGTAAGGTATACGATTCAGCATATACCGTATTGGCATCAGTCAGTGGAAGCTTACTGGTATACAGAACAGTTGCCCGAACATAAAGCCCTATCCGCGAGGCAACATCAACACCACCGCTCCAGACATGCTGTGGTGTACCGGTTAGTTGGTTCCCTGAAAAATCATCCTGCCCTTTAACATAATCGCCAAAGCGATAATGATTATACGCATAGCTTGACCACACCACGATTTTGTTCACCAGTCTGCCCTTTGCTAATACAGGATTGTAGTTAACAGAAAACTCAATCCCTTTTTGTTTTGTCTTTCCCGCATTTACAAAATACTCTGCACCATCTTCTTCTCGCCTGATAACGATGGTCTCGTTTAACCCGAAATAATAGAACGTGATATCCTTTTTCAGGATTCTGAAAAATTCCGAACGTGCACCCAATTCATAATTAGTCCCGGTTTCGGGCTGAAGATCACGGTTGAAAACGCCATTTGAAGCATTAATCTCGGCCAGTGTAGGTGGTGAAAAACCACGGCTTAAACTTCCGTAAATCGAAACGTTTTTACCGGGTGTCGTTATAAAAGCAAGGCGTGGCATAAACTCCGGATCATAAGTGATTTGTTCAGGTGCTGATCCTGCATCTGAAAGTCGGTGAAAATTGTATCGCAAACCGTTCATACTTAATCCTGCGGTTGCACTGATTTTCTTCCAGCGCAACTCTGCCTGACCGAAGATGCTGTACTGCAAAACATCGGTTTCATCATCCAACAGCAAAGCCCCTTCTTTACCTTGTAAATTTTCATACGACTTCACTGGTAAAAATCCGTATTGAAATTCTCCACCACCTACTAACGTAATACCAACGTTGCCTGCATTTTGTGTAAACGATGTTACCGAACGGGCACCCAGGCTTTGTTCGTTCCGATGATCATAATTCCGGATAGAAGGATTTTTAAAATTAACCAGGTTGCCATAAACGTTGGTCTGGTTGTGGAGCCTTTTGTTAAAAGCATATTCATGTGAAACACCAACATAAAACGATCGAAGCGAAACGTGAGCATTCTGTTCTTCCGCCCCTGGCAATGTTGCTGTAGCCGGGCGGGCTTGTTTTGGATTGGTAGTAAATTCATTTAGCGTAAGGCCACCCGGTGTTTCATAGAACAAATCGCTGTAAAAAATAAACGTTTCCAAAACCTGATTGTCGTTTGTTTCAAAACGAAAAACACTGTTTATCACATCACGCGAAAATCTTGTTTGCTTACGGTAGCCATCAGCTTGCTGATGCATAACCTGAACCTGATGACCCGAGCGTTCCTTACCTTCTTCATACGAAACAGAAAATTGTTCACTCCCAAAAGAGCCGACTTGTAATCCTGCCTTTAAAGCATGCCCCCTTTCAGGATAAGGGCTATTCAGCAACAAAACTCCGCCCGTTCCTGCTCCATACAAACTCGATCCGGGTCCTTTTAAAACTTCAAGCGATCCAAGCATGGCCGGATCAAGCTGGTTCAGGTATGTGTTCCCACCGGGATCAGTAAGCGGAATGTTATTCCAATAAACTTTTACATTACGAACACCAAACGGTGAACGAAGCGTACTGCCACGAATGGATACGCGATAACTTCCGGGCGATCGTTCTTCAAGTCGAACTCCAGGTACGGTGTTCATGGCCGGAACAAGCGTAGAAATATTAAACCGTTGAAAATCCTGCTGTCCAACGGTGGCCACTGAAGCAGGAATTTCTTTAAGCTGTCGGTTGTAAGCGTAGGCCTTTATAATCACCTCATCCAATTCACGAATGGTATCACGCACAACAGGCAGCTCTTGCGATGAAGCCCTGAAGAGGGTGAAAACACACAGGAAAAAAACTAAAAAGCGAAGCATTTTTTTTGGCGGTGATTGGCTGTTCCCAAATGATGTTCGTTGAATCGGGGAACAAGCCCAATAACCTGTAATACAGTGAAATAGGCAAGGTTTTACACTAAAAATCCGAAAAAAATAGCCATCTTGCAGGTTGTCGAACTAATTCGGCTAAGGCTCGGTTATAAAAATGCTTCTGAAAAAGCCATTATTCATTCATAATTAACAACAAATCATGGGAAGACCTCCAGTATTACCAAAGAAGAAAAAAGACGGTTTTTATATCGAAATCCGCAACAAAGGATCAAAATCTTCAGGAACTATCATCATTCGTGACACCCGCGAGGCCATGATGCAGGCAGCCCGCATGTACGAAATCACAAAAGACGTTACCATTCTTGGCGAACACCGCAGCGGCAAGCGGGTGGAAGAGTCAAAGAAAAAGAGTTCCGCTAAAGTAAAATAAGGGGCAGTTGCCCCTTTTTTCTTACCCTTCCTTCTATATCTTTTCTATTTTCAGCCGAAAGATTTACCGGTGAGATACGTCATTCTATTTATTCTTTTTGCATCGTATAGTGTAGCCGCACAGAAAAAAGAAAAGCCTTACGTTGTTCTTGTTTCCTTTGATGGCTTCCGGCACGACTATGTCTCGAAATATGACCTGCCAAACTTTAACGCGTTCATTCAAAAAGGTGTGGCCGCTGATGGACTGATTCCGTCCTTCCCAAGCAAAACATTTCCGAATCACTATACTTTGGTTACCGGACTTTATCCCGGAAATCACGGTTTGGTTGACAATTATTTCTACGACAAAAGGCTCAACCTCAACTACACCATGCGCAATCGTGACATGGTGGAAAATCCTGTTTTTTATGGAGGCACTCCACTGTGGCAACTGGCTCAACAGCAAGGCTTGAAATCCGCTTCCTGTTTTTGGGTAGGATCGGAGGCTCCTGTACTCGGTGAATTGCCTACATACTACTACAGGTATGAGCAAGAAATGCCCAACGTAAAACGTATTGACCAGGTGATGGACTGGTTGAAACTTCCAAAGAAAGAACGGCCGCAGTTTATCTCGTTGTATTTTTCATTGGTGGATACAGAAGGACATAACACCGGGCCAAATTCTGAAGCGCTTAAAAAGACAGTAATACAGGCTGACAGTTTACTGGGTTACCTGATGCAAGGAATAAAGAAGACCAAACTTCCTGTAAATGTTATCCTGGTTTCCGATCACGGTATGTATGAACTCGAGCAGAAAGAAGAAACCTACATCACGCTAAGCAAGTTCATTAACCTGGCCGATACCACCGTTCGTGTTATTAATGGCGGAACACAGGCGCATTTGTACACAAACAACGTTGACTCACTTTACACTGCATTGAAAGCTGTTGAAAAAAATTTTGAGGCCTTCAAAAGAGAAGATTTTCCCAATCATTGGAATTATAAAAATGATCGCGTGGGCGACATCATGATTGTTGCCAACCCAGGTTTTTATATACAGGTGAACAGCCGCAACTTCAGCAGACTTCAATCACCGGTGTTTGGCGTGCACGGCTACGACCCCCAAGAAGTGAGGGAGATGCAGGGAATTTTTTATGCCAATGGCCCGAACATAAGAGGAGGCACAACCGTGCCGGCTTTTGAAAATGTTCATGTATATCCGTTTATAGCTTTTCTGTTGGGATTAACTCCTCCGAAAACGGATGGGGAGTTGAGCGTGCTGCAACCTGTTTATAAAAATCAAAATAAATAGTAACCTGTTTGTTTACAGACTAATCTACTTCAACGATCACAGCCTGGTAGGGCTGCAATAGTATCGTGTCACCTTCTCGTCTCAGGTCATCGTAATTGTTAATCCAAAACTTACCTATAGTAATTTGCGGAAGATCAATCTTCGATTCACTTACCGAGAAGTTTAGCAACACCAACACTTTCCTGTCCTCTAAGGTGCGGGTGTATGCGTATACAGTTGGATGCTCACGCTGAACAATATCATAAGCACCATATACCAATACCGGTTCAGCTTTTCGTAAAGCTGTGAGCTTACGGAAATGATTCAATACGGAGTTTGGGTCTTCCTGTTGTTGTTTCACATTAAGTGTAACGTGATTTGGGTTAGCCGGTAGCCATGGTGTTGCAGAGGTGAAGCCCGCATTTAGGGTCTCGTCCCATTGCATGGGCGTTCGGCCATTATCGCGCGAACTGAATTTAAGATCTCGTGTATACTTTTCAACATCACCTCCTTCATTCAACATTTTTTTATACCCGTTAATGGCCGCAATGTCCTGATATTGCTCAATCCGCTCAAAACCTATGTTGGTCATGCCTAGTTCATCACCATAGTAACAATAGGGTGTACCGCGCATACTCAGGATAAACGTGTTCAGCATTTTTGCCGAGTGATCCCGAAACTCAGGACTGTCATTTCCAAAACGGCTAACCAACCGGGCCTGGTCATGATTAGCCAAAAAGATGGATAACCAGCCGTCATGTGCAAAAGCACTATCCCATTTGGTGAACACTTTTTTAAAGTGTACCAGATCATACCCTTCAGGCTTAGCGATGTCTACTCCTTCAAACGCATAAGCCATGTTCAACTCCTTTCGGACTTCATCCACCAGATCATGGGCATCTTCAAAATTTCGCCCCGCACCTTCAGCTACACTCATCACCTTATACTTGCTAAACACTTCAGTATTCATCTCTCTTAGGTAATCATGAATACCGGGTTGCATGGCGTAGTACTGAATAAAATCTTTCTCAAAACCATCTGGAAATTTGGGGTAGGTGGTGTCCTTTGCAACAAACTGAAATGCATCCAGGCGGAAACCATCCACTCCTTTGTCAGCCCAGAAGCGCATGATGTCATAAACCTCCTGGCGCACTTTCGGATTCTCCCACTTTAAATCCGGTTGCTTCGCGGCAAAGTAGTGCAGGTAATAAGAATTGGTAAGCGAATCATATTGCCAAGCATCGCCCTGCTCATCAAACAGACTGTACCTATAGTTGGGCTTGCCTTTTTCTGCCGGCCACCAATGGTAGTAATCGCGGTAAGGATTATCGCGCGAACTGCGCGACTGTTGAAACCATGGATGTTCATCGCTACTGTGGTTTACCACAACATCCATGATGAGTTTAATGCCACGTTTGTGTATTCCCGCTAACATCAAATCAAAATCCTCCATCGTACCAAATTCGTTCATGATGCCGCGGTAGTCGCTTACATCATATCCGTTGTCGGCATTGGGCGAACTGTAGATGGGATTAAGCCACACCGCTGTAACGCCAAGTGACTGGATGTAATTAAGCTCTTCTATAATACCTTTCAGGTCGCCAATTCCATCACCATTGGTGTCTTTAAAACTTCTTGGGTAAATCTGGTAAACAATTTCTTCCTTCCACCAAGCTTTGGTAATTGTCGTACTTTCAGTTTTCTCTTCTTGAGAACAGGAAAATGTAATCAACACTGCCAGTGTAGCGTACAGGACTTTTGATGTCATAAAAGGCTTTTAATCCATAATTTACAGGCTTACTAAAAAGGATCAAAGTCCACAGGCTTGATACTTGAATAATGACCTTACAGAAACTCCTCCATCACTTCCTCCATCGAACGGCTTCCGGGAAAATAAGAAACCACTTTTTGCAACACCCGGTCAACCAATGTATCCGGGCAGGAGGCTCCGCTGGTAAGTACAATTTTAACTTTTTCCTTTTGGGGCAGGAAGTTTGTGGAAATACACTTTACCTTATTCGGATAATCGAAGTGATGGATTTCTGTTGACGATTTTATTTCGTTCTCTGAGTTAATAAAAAACGTAGGGAATTTTCGTTCGCAAAGCTCAACGATGTGCGAAGTGTTTGAACTGTTATACCCGCCCACCACTATAGCCAGGTCGGCATCTGTTTCCAACAGCTCAACTGTAGCATTCTGATTGTCGTTGGTGGCGTAACAAAGCGTGTCGCGTGTATCGGCAAAATGCTTTTTTATATTTTCTTCGCCATATTTCTCCATCATCAGGTTTCGGAAATATTCGGCAATGGCTTGTGTTTCCGAGGCCAGCATGGTTGTTTGATTCACCACACCTACCCGTTGCAGGTCACGATTCGGATCAAACCCTTCAGAAAATCGCCAGGCAAATTCTTCAAAGAACATGCTACCCGGTTTATTTCCTTTGATATACTCGCCCAGACTAATGGCCTCATTCATGTCACGGACAACGATGGAGGAACCACTATGCGCACTGTGTGAAAATGTAGCCCGTGTTTCTTCATGCTTCGGCTTCCCATGAATAATAATAGTGTAGTCGTCCTTACCAAGCTTCTCAGCCCGGTTCCACACCTTTTCTACAAACGGGCATGTTGTATTGTACTTTTGAACTTCTATGCCCCGATCAAGCAGTAAATGCTCAATCTCCAGTGTGGTACCAAAAGCAGGAATAATCAACACATCGTCCTTGGAAATAGCATCCCAGGGAATGAACTGCCTTCCATCAGTGTCCATGATGAATTGAATACCGCGACTTTCCAGATCGTTGTTTACCTCCTGATTATGGATCATCTGACTCAGCAGGTAAACTTTCTTGTCGGGGTTTTCTTCCAGCGCTTTGTAGCTGATTTCAATGGCATTTTCTACGCCATAGCAAAACCCAAAATGACGAGCGATATAAAAACCAACAGGACCGAAATCCAAAAAAGCCGGAGAAAAATCCTGCTTACGCAGATCTTTTAGTCTTCGTGACTCCTTTACTCTTCCGGTTATGGCCGAGCGATAATAGGCGGGGATATCAAACTTTTTGATGGCGGTTGAATTTTTTAACTAACCGCAAAGGTAACGTAATTGTTTATAACAAAGCTGTTTGATGACGTAGTGCAGCATCATCAAACAGCTTTCTGGTATTTGGAAAATCCTTATTGCCTAGGCGGCTCTGGAAAGCTTATCTTCCTTAACTTGCTTTTTTCTTACCTCCCTTGATTCAAGGTCGAAGGTCATTACTTCTACTAAATTGTTTTTCAGGTAGCGCAACACCTCCATCACTTTACCATCACTTTTACTTCTTACTCGTTCTCCTTTTCTAAACAGTTTTCTCATTTCGTAAACGATTAGTTCTACATTCTGAAGGCGTAGTTGAACTCACGCGGAAAATCCTCGTATGTTCCCGTAAGTATAACCAATTCTCCAGCTTTCTTTTTCTTCATCTCTTCATTAAACTCTTTTGTTGATTTCACTGGTACATCATTTACTTTGGTAATGATGAAGCCATCGCGAATATCAGTACTCTTTGCCAATTTACCATTACCCAGCGTTTTTATGCGTACCCCATTGGTAAGTTCGAGGCGCTTCAGTGTTTTTGCATCTACATCTTCTACATCAATGCCCAACGCTACAAAGCCTGTACGTTCTTCGGGCTTAATAACACCAACATTGCCATCACGGTTTTTCAATACAACAGGATAAGTGATTTCCTTTCCTTTTCGATTCACGGTAATCATTACTTTGTCGCCCGGTCTGTGACGACCAATGGTTTCAATCAAGGCCGAACTTGAGCGGATTGGCGTTTCATTAATTTTAACCACTACATCATGTTCCTTAATGCCAGCTTCTTTTGCCGCGCTTTTATTTCCTTCAGCAAATCCGGAAACGAAAGCACCTTCATTTACCTCCAAGTCGTATTGCTTAACCAGTTCACTGTTTACACTTCCTACCTGAATCCCCAACCAACCGCGTTGCACTACGCCAAACTTCATCAGGTCTTCAACAATTTTGCTTACGATGTTTGAGGGCACGGCAAATCCATAACCCGAGTAGGCTCCTGTAGGACTGGCAATGGCGGTGTTTATGCCTACCAGGCCGGCATTCATATCCACGAGGGCGCCCCCGCTGTTTCCGGGATTAATAGCAGCATCGGTTTGAATAAATGATTCTATGGCCGTGTTTCCTTCCTGTGTGTTGCGATCAAGAATATTTATGTTTCTTCCTTTTGCGCTGATGATCCCAGCCGTTACGGTTGAATTGAGATTAAACGGATTGCCTACCGCCAACACCCACTCGCCTACACGGGCATTATCTGAATTCACAAAAGGAATAAAGGGCAGATTTGTTTGATTAATTTTTATCAGCGCCAGATCCGTGTCCGGATCAGTACCGATTACTTCTGCTTTAAAGGAACGATTGTCATTTAAGGTAACATCAACAACATCGGCTCCCTGAACTACGTGATTGTTGGTAACAATGTAGCCACCCGCATTAATAATAACGCCCGAACCTGAGCTTTGACTTGGTCCGTAATTACGGGGTGTTCCAAAAAAGTCACGGAAAGGATCAAATGATTGATTTTGCTCACGTGTAGTTCTCGCTTGTGTAGAACGAATGTGCACCACTGCAGGTGTAACCTTTTCGGCAATGGCCGTAAAATCAGTGGGTACAGTGGTCGTACTGTTTGCCTTATCCAGGTAGGTTACTTTCGATATGGGCGGCTCGGTAACATATTGAATGGTTACCGGTTCATCTTTCTTTAAATATTCATAGCAGCCAAGGGTTAAAACACTGCCCAAAATAGCTGCCGCAAAAAGTGATGTGAATTTTTTCATGACTGTCAACTTAAATTGTTAATCTCCTTTAAGCAAAAATCCGGCAAATTGAGGAATAAAGCGCCTTTTTGGCCCTTCAGGGGAAATTTTGTCAGTTGCTGATTGTCAAAATGTGCTACCCGGATACTCAACGCCTCCTGATCTATTAGTACACTAAATACGAAAATATTCGGATTTTGGTTTGTTTTCCTTTACTTAACTGGTGTCAATATAAAGTCATTACTTGCATCTTTCAAACTAACTGATCTCAGGCACCATGAACGTTTCAGGCAATATTTTATTAAAGAAAGGGCGCGAGCAATCTGTACTTCGAAAACATCCGTGGGTTTTTTCGGGCGCTCTTCAGCAACTTACCAGCAGCGGGCAGGATGGTAACTGGGTAAAGGTTTGTGACAGTAAGGGGCTTACACTCGGGTTTGGTCATTATCAAAACGGAAGCATTGCCGTTCGGATGCTATCCTTTGGAGAAGAGCAACCAGCCGATACTTTCTGGAAGGATAAAATCAACCGGGCTCTGACGCTACGTCATGCTGTTGGGCTCCCTTCTGAAAAAACAAATGCGTTTCGTTTGATTCATGGTGAAGGTGACGGTCTGCCTGGATTGATTATCGATTTCTATGCAGGCGTTGCTGTGATTCAAGCGCATTCAGCGGGCATGCATAACGACCGTGAACAAATTGCGCAGGCATTAAAAGTAGCCATGGGTGAGCAACTTTCTGCCATCTATTATAAAAGTCGCGCAACCTTACCGGGAAAAATCAAAGAAGATCAGCCTGATGGCTACCTGTTGGGGATGGGTGTAGTGCCTCATGTAATTCATGAGCATGGAAACAAATTTCTGGTAGACTGGGAAAGCGGACAAAAGACGGGCTTCTTTCTTGACCAGCGGGAAAACCGAAAACTGCTCGGAGATTTTTCAAAAGGAAAAAATGTGTTAAACACTTTTTGTTATACCGGTGGATTTTCTGTTTATGCACTAAAAGCTGACGCTTCACTTGTTCACTCGGTTGATGCTTCCGAAAAAGCAATTGATATCACCCGAAAAAATATCGAACTCAATGGTTACGATCCGCAACAACACGAATGCACGGCTATTGACACCTTTGAGTTTTTAAAAAACAAACAAGGCGTTTATGATCTTATCGTGCTTGATCCTCCCGCATTTGCCAAACATCGTGATGCGCGGCACCAGGCGGTAAAAGGTTATCAGCGCTTGAATGCAGAGGCTATGAAAGTTATTCGCCCAGGTGGAATCATTTTTACATTCTCCTGCTCGCAAGTGGTGGATAAGCAATTGTTCTATGATACAGTCACCTCTGCTGCTATTCAGGCTGAGCGGGAAGTAAAAGTACTTCACCTTCTTTCCCAACCGTCCGATCATCCGGTTTCTATGAACCATCCCGAAGGAGAATACCTTAAAGGGTTGGTGCTCTATGTTGTTTAGAATTTAGTCCTTATTTACAACGGATTGCCTGTAAAAGGTGTCTAAAAGAAAACTCTGACTGATGAAAAAGAAACTAGTGTACGGCCTTTTAGTAGCCAACATCTTTTTAAGTACAGCTTTTCAGTGTGGTACTGATCCCATACCAACCAGCTGCTCTGTTCCGGCCATTGTTCGTGATCTTACCGGCCTGGATGGCTGTGGTTTTGTATTCGAATTAAATGATGGAACAAGGCTTATTCCTGTTTGGGAATGGGGTTGGTGCGGAACGCCTCCTCTACCGAAAGGGGCAACGGAAGATCCTCTTTATAATTTTGAATTTTGGGAAGGAAGAGCTGTACTCCTTGAATACGTTGAGCGAAAGGATTTTGCCACAGTGTGCATGGCCGGTAAACCCGTAAAAATTACATGCCTGAAAGAGGGACCATTCCCCATGCCAACAAATTAGGCTTATTTCATAAACATGTAGTCTAACGTCACATTCAGCATTGCTCGTAATCCTATCAGCAACCCGCGCTCATCAATCATAAAATCGGGCGTATGGTGGGCCGGTACCTTGGTGGGATCCTGGTTGGGTGGCATGGCTCCGATAAAAAAGAAAAAACCAGGAACTTTCTTTTGGTAAAAGGCAAAATCTTCAGCGCCTGTTACCGCATTTATGCGAACAACATTTTTTTCACCGGCCGCTTTTTGTAAGCTCGCTACCATTTTTTCAGTAAGTACCGGATCGTTGTACGTAACAGGAGTTTTTTTATCAATCACTACCTCAGCTGTTGCACCGGCACTCTCAGCAATTTTAGTCGCGGTTAACCTTATCTTTTCATGAATTTTTTCCTGCATGCCTTCATCCAGCGTGCGAATGGTTCCTGCCATAAAAGCTTCTTCTGGAATAATGTTTTCACGAATACCGGCCTGAAATCTTCCAATGGTTATTACGGCCGCTTCTTTCGTGAGCTCGGTTTGCCGGCTCACAATGGTTTGAAGCCCGGTTATGATTTGCGCACTCACTACAATTGGATCTACCGACATCCATGGATAGGCTCCGTGCGACTGTCGGCCCTTTACTGTTATCGAAAACCAATCAGATGCCGCCATGGTACCTGCAGGCCGATACGTAATTCTACCCAGCGGAGTAATTGAACTGATGTGCAACCCAAAAATCACATCCACTTTTGGGTTTTCCAAAACCCCTTGCCTTACCATTAAGTCTGCTCCGCCTTCTTCACCGGCCGGTGGCCCCTCTTCCGAGGGTTGGAAGATAAATTTGATGGTACCCTTTAACTCACTTTTGCTTTTTGCAAGCACTTCTGCAGTGGCCATCAATACAGCCACGTGTGTATCATGACCACAAGCATGCATCACGCCAGTTTCCTGTCCGTTAAAAACAGTTTTTTCCTTTGATGCAAAGGATAAACTGTTGCGCTCTGTTACCGGCAAGGCATCAATATCTGCACGCAGTGCAATAACAGGCCCAGGCTTTCCTCCTCTCAAAATTCCGACTACACCTGTATGGGCAACACCCGTTTGAACTTCAATACCCAGTGACTTTAAGTGTTCCGCAATTTTCGCTGCCGTTTTAAATTCACGATTGCCCAGCTCAGGATGTTGATGAATATCCCTTCTCCATTCAATCATTCGCGGCTCAATAGCTGTGGCCAACTGCTCAACTTTAGTCTGGAGTTTGGGATTTATTTGCGCGAAAGAAGGCAAGAACACAACAAGTAAAATTCCACCGATGATGTTTTTCATTCGAACTGATTTTAATTTGAATCAAGGTAGAAAAAAGGTGATCTTCGCCAAAGCTGAGGTATGCAATGGATAAAAATATTTCCGGATGAGGCTGTTGCCCGTACGCGCATTCAAAACGATAAGCCACAATTAGTGGTCATCGGAGAAAAGCGAATATGCCTGGTTGTTCATAATAATCAGTTTTTTGCAGTTCAGGATCGCTGTACGCACAATGGAGATTCGTTGAGCAAAGGACATATTAATTATCTCGGTGAAGTTATCTGCCCCTGGCACAATTACAGGTTCTCACTTCAAACGGGCCGTGAGTCTTCGTCACGATCTGCTGACTTGATTTCCTATCCGGTTAAAATAAATGAAGATGGTTTTTTTATTGGTATCTTTTGACCGTTGAAAATACTATCGTAAGGTTTGCGTTATAGTTGAAATGAAAATCGTTCACATTTTTTTTCTTCTGGTTCCCGGTTTCCTGATTGCCCAGGTAAATGATCAGGCTGTAGTAAGTCGACTGAAGTCTGCAGGTGCGCTGCCCGAAAAAATTCTTAACACAAGAAGTGCCGTATTCTACAGCCCCAACTTAACAAAAAAAGAAATTGATGAAATTCACGCAAGTCTGTCGCGAACGGGAGTTGATGCGGTTGCCTATTTTGAAATCGACAGGGTTTTTGCGGGGCGTGATGTTACGTTAGCCTTTAGCGAGTATTTCACCGGGCGCGAAATCAGCAACTTTGTTATTGTTGAAAAATCAGACGCAACCTACAAGGTGGCTGTGACAGCTTTTAATGGCCATGAAGATTTGATTGAGCACGATCAAAGCGCCTGGGTGGTGGAAGATGCTTATCTAAAAGAAACACTTCGTGTGCTTTACAGCACCGCCATAAATGCTTATCGAAAGCAAAACCTACTGATTGGTGATGTTGCTGAAACCCGGTTAAGTATAAATGTGATTACCGGAAGAAGAACGGAAGCATTTGCAACCGACTTAAAAGTTGACCGGCTGGCAGTACAAAAATTCGGAGACGAAAAACTGGATCGTGAGTTGGAGGAAATTATGAAGGACTATCCCTTTAAGTATACACTTGTAGAAAATACTATTCCTGAAACTGAATTGCGAAAGCAAGGCATGTTCTACATCCTATGCATGATTCATTCCCGGGGGCCTGTGGCCAAGCAATTGCTCGGTTTTGAGGTGGGCGAAGCAGAAACAGCACTGGTCTCCGTTACCTATCGCAATGGTCAGGAACAATTGAAGACCATTCCGGCAAGCACGCCTGTTTATAAATTCTATGCACGACAAATTCAATTCAACAATGTCTTTTTGGGAACCCGGTGGGACGCTGACGTTACCTGGCAACAAGCCTTGAAAAATTTTATAATGGGCTTTAAGCGGGAGTTAAGGATAAATTAATGTTAATTACCTGCATAATTGACCAAAACAAAAGGAACCCTTTTTTTGCCCTTGCGTTGAATAGAGTAGGTGTGGTGCTGGCATGATGCTTGCAGCCACTGTTTTAAAGAAGAAGATTATGGAGAAGAAGTTGGTTTTAATCAGTTTGCTAACGCTCAGCCTTGGTTCTGTTTTTGCTTATTCTTCCAGTATTGCCATTCAAACCTCCAGGCAATCGTTCATGCAGGTATACATTAATGGCAAACTTTTCAATAAACAGCCTGAAAATTTTGTACGGGTTAAAAGCAATGCCGGCTCGTATAAGATTGAAGTAAAAGTATTAAACCCCTACGATAAAGAATGGTACATGGTGCGCCAGGCGGTACGAATCGAAAAGGGATTTGAGTATTACTATAAAATTGAATTTGCTGAAGGGCAGCGACCTAAACTTAAGGCCATACGAACTTATCCTGTATACAGCCATTTCTTTTTAAACCCCGCATTGTATAACAGGCACCCTACTTCTTAACTTCCTTTTTTCGCGAGCGAGATAGTAATACAATAGCGAAAACAATCAGCAGAAAAGCTAAGGGTCTAAGGAAATGAAAATGTGGAAAATAATCCACGTCCCAGCCGAAAATTCCACCAAAAATCCAGCTGAATACCTCAGCAATTGCTCCAAAGATTGCTCCAAGCACACCTCCCAGTATTCCAAAAAAGCCTGCCACAATTCCAATAATCGCTCCGAATAAACCTATGGCTAATCCGAAAAGGCCACCGGCAATTCCTATCCATATAGGAAATGTTAGCAGGAGTAAAAATATTATGAGTGCATTTGAAGTAGATTTAGACATGGCTCAAGCTTTTAAATTCATTTTCAAAAACCTAACCAGTCTTTAAAACCTATGTTTTTAGCCTGAAAATGAGTGGTGCATGAGAAAGATCATTCAAATCTGTTCAATATTGTACAGCTAAAGTGTACGAAATTGCAGATCAAAACCTTACTATTCAGTAAATTTCAACGCGCTCATGCTTCGGGTTAAACTTGCTGAGCAAGGCTCATGTTATTAAAAATATGTATCGGTGGCTGATCCCTCTTGTTTTGGTTAGTTCAACTGCATTCTGCCAGAAGGTTGTTGAGGGAAAGGTTGTTGATAAAGAAACCGGCAGTCCTGTGCCCTTCGCCTCCATTGGCATTGTGGGTACTTCAAAAGGTACAAGCTCAAATCTTAACGGGCAATTTTCATTACTGGTTGAAGAGCCTTTTTCAATAAAAATAAGCTGTGTAGGGTATGAATCCCGGGTCATTACTTCGCTTGAAGATCTTAATTTGATTCAACTGAACCCTGCCTCCATCGAACTTAATGAGATTATTGTCTATCGGAAACTGATTGATCCGGCACGCATCGTACGAAGAGCCTTTGCCAACGTAACAAACAACTACAACACTCAACCCTTTCTGCAAAATTTTTTTTACCGGCACTATTGCAAGGATGATTCTGAATATGGAAGATTAATTGAGGCTTCTGTTGATGTCTGGAAACACCGTGGTTATAAATCCACTCAACGCATGGCGGGTGAAAAGGAGGAGATTCGGGTAACACAACTCCGGAGAAGCCTGGATAATACTATCGCGGCACAAGGTCATGAGCCTATCGCCATCAGCAACATTTTGCAGGCTGATGTTGTAGGGTATCAACTACAGGAAAAAGGCAAACAACTATCGTTTTACAACACGGTGAGTAATCTGCGGGCAGATTTTGACCGGTATAGTTTTTCCTATGACGCTACAACCGTTTATGATGGCCAGGAAGTATTTCTCATTGCGTATACCAGTAGAAAAGACTCTATACTTACCACATCCGGTTACATTGACTTGCCGGTAATATCAGGAACATTATACATCACTACCGATCGCTATGCCATTGTAAAAACAGAAGAAATAAAATCAGAGGGGCCAAACGTAATCCGTACCTCGGCCTATTACCGAAAAACAGGTGATAAATACTATCCGTACCACTTTATTCGTGAGGGTGAAAATCACGCTTCAGACAAAAGTGTTCATCAGTATCATATTGAACTGATGTCAACAGAAATCAAGTATGGTATTGAAGCAAAATTTATTGGACGTGAGCCGGGAAAAGAGGAGTTGCTGAAAATTCCCTATGACTCATCGTATTGGAAGACCAACACCATCCTGAAAACAACACCCCTGGAAGACAAAATCATTCGTGATTTAGGTGGTGGGGAGTCGTTGAGTCAGCAATTTGTTCGATACCAGCAATACGAATGGAGTACAGCTGATGGGGGCCAAAATGGAGAAGATAAGTTTGCTTGGTTCAAAGAACACAACAAAGGTAATCGAATGTTATTTCTTGTTTTTTGGGATAGCCAATGTGATCTCCCTTGTATTGTAGAGCTGGAACACGCCAAGCGTTTGCAAAGGCAATTCAGAAAAGATCTCTATGTTGTGATGCTCTCGTTGGAAAATGACGAAGTCCGCTGGAAGCAACTCCTTACCAGGTATAATTTATTTTCAGATGGAACTATAAACTACCGGATTGGTTCAACCACTGAACTAAAACGGCTTTATAAAATCAAAGAAACTCCTGCTTTTATATTGCTCACAAAGAATGGAGACATTCATAGTACAGAAAACCTTCGTCCAGGCAATTTCCTTTTAGAGAACGAAATCAGGGCCTTGATCGAACAATAGTTTTATCCTGTGCATAAAAAATAAAACCCGGAATTACTCCCGGGTTTTTCGTTGATCGTTGTTGGTTATTCGTTGATCGATCAAAATCTGTCTTCGATTAACGGATAACGAACAACTAACAACGATTTAAAACGGATACGCCCCTTTTTCAATCACATAATTGGCCACTTTCCGTCTGGCTTCTTTCAGGTTATAGGGATCAATCTTGGTAAAGCGTTTTAATCCCATCAACATTAAACGCTGCTCATCGCCATCGGCAAACGAAGTTATGGCCTCACGGCCGGCAGCGGCTGCTTTGTTCACCGCATGATGTAAGTAGATCATGGCCATTTCCTTCTGCAGTTCACAGGCTTTCTCCCCACGAATTCCAATCAGTTTTTCAACTCGCAGTAAAGTTGATTCCGCCACATAGCCTTCAATCATCATATCCGCCAGGTTCATCAAGATCTCCTGCTCGTCCGATAACTTCATCATGAATTTCTGCACGGCAGCACCGGCTACCATCAAGCCGGCTTTTTTCAAATTGGCAAGTGCCTTTTTTTCCTTCACAAACACACCTTCTTCATCACTTGCTCCAAAATCAGGAATTGACATTAATTCCTTTTGAACGGCCATTGCCGGATTCATGAGATCTAAGGTTCCCTTCATGGCGCGCTTCAAAATCATATCTACTGTAAGCAGCCGGTTGATTTCATTGGTGCCTTCAAATATCCGGTTGATACGTGCATCGCGGTACGCACGATCCATAGGGCCTTCGGCCGAAAAGCCCATGCCCCCATAAATCTGAACCCCTTCATCAACGGTGTAGTCGAGCACTTCGGAGCCATGCACTTTAAGGATAGCACATTCAATCGCAAACTCTTCCAATGCTTTTAGTCGTGCTTTTCCGGCATCCATTCCTCCTGCTACAAATGCATTGTAGGCATCATCAATATTTTGCGAAGCCCGGTAATGTGCCGATTCGGACGCAAAAATCCTGGTGCATGCTTCGGCTATTTTATACTTAATTGCTCCGAAATTGGCAATCGATGTTCCAAACTGTTTACGCTCTTTGGCATAATTTACAGCGGTAGATACACACATTTTACTTCCACCAACGGCTGCCACGCCCAGCTTAATCCTTCCGATATTCAAAATATTAACGGCTATCTTAAATCCGTTCTCGCGTTCGCTCAACAAATTCTCTACCGGCACTTTACAGTCGTTAAAGAAAATCTGGCGGGTGGACGAACCCTTTATACCCATCTTCTTTTCTTCTTCATTCATGGTAATGCCCCCAAAAGTTTTCTCTACGATAAAGGCACTCAGGTTTTTATCGTTGTCAATTTTGGCGAACACCACAAACACATCAGCAAAACCACCGTTGGTGATCCACATCTTTTGACCGTTGATAACATAGTGCTTTCCATCTGCACTAAGTACGGCTTTTGTCTTTCCGCTGTTAGCGTCAGAACCAGAATCAGGTTCTGTCAGGCAGTAGGCCGCTTTCCACTCGCCCGTTGCTAGTTTGGGAATATATTTCTTCTTCTGCTCCTCATTTCCATAATATAAAATCGGTAAGGTGCCGATACCGGTATGTGCCGAAATGCCTACTGCAAACGAATGGCCAGCGCCAAGAACTTCTGCCACCAGCATAGCTGTGTTGAAATCCATACCGAAGCCACCGTATTCCTGCGGCACCGATGTTCCCAACAAGCCCAGTTCACCGGCCTTATCCAGTAGCGAAGGCATCAGTTCTGGATGCTTCATGGAATCAATTTCGTCCAGTCGTGGATGAATTTCCTTCTTTAAAAAATCTTCGCATTGCTGCTTGATCATCAGTTGCTCTTCATTGAATTCTTCCGGAATGAAGATTTCACTTGCCTGCGTTTCGCGAATCAGGAATTCGCCTCCTTTGATTGCGTTTTTAGTCTTGACTGCTGCTTCCATATTCTTCTAGTATTTCGTTGATCGTTGTTGGTTGTTCGTTATTTGATTGTCTTTGAAAATAATTGATAAATCCATTCAGTAATTTTTTGCATCTGGTAATTCGAGCGGAAACATCCATGACTTCTTGCTCTGTAATGTATCCTAAGTCACCCGCTACGATTAATTGTGTTTCAAGCTCATACAGTGACGCTCTTGCTATAAAGAAAAATTGCGTAGAGTCACGAAAATGATTACGGCCACATCCTTCTGCAATATTGGATGGAACTGAAACTGCTGCCCTTCTTGATTGTGTCGTCAGACCGAATTGCTCGTCCTTTGGAAATTTTCTGGTAAGCTCATAAACCGACTTAACCAAGAGTCGCGTTTGTTGCCATACATCTAAATCCTTATATGAAATAATTTCTCCCATTCGATCAACGAATAACCAACAACGAACAACTAATTCAACAGTTCATAAATCCCTGCCACACCTTGTCCTCCACCCACACAGGCTGTCACCATACCGTACTTCTTGTTCTGTCTGCGGAGTTCATTAAATAACTGCACGGATAAGCGTGCGCCAGATGAACCTAGTGGATGTCCGACTGCAATGGCGCCACCGTTAACATTTAGTTTTTTACGATCAATGTTCAGTTCCTTCGCTACCGCTAACGCCTGTGCCGCAAAGGCTTCGTTGAGTTCAATCAGATCAATATCATCCAGTTTCATACCGGCAAGTTTCAACGCTTTGGGTATAGCCGCCACCGGCCCAATGCCCATAATGCGCGGATCAACTCCGGCTGCAGCATAACTCACCATGCGCGCAATCGGTTTTAGGTTAAATTGTTTTACCATGCGCTCACTCATTACCAAAACAAATGCCGCGCCATCGGAAGTCTGTGATGAATTACCGGCTGTTACCGTTCCGCCCATAGCGAACACCGGTTTCAATTTTGATAATCCTTCTACGGTTGTATCGGCACGAATACCTTCATCAGTAGCCACTACAAACTCGCGGGTTTTCTTTTTCATGTTCTCATCCACATACACTTCTTTCACGGTGATGGGCACCACTTCATCTTTAAACTTTCCTTCCTTCCATGCGGCTGCAGCTTTCATGTGTGATTCATATGAAAACTGATCCTGCTCCTCACGCGAAATTTTGAATTGCTTTGAAACCTCCTCGGCTGTTAAACCCATGCTGGTGTAGTAAGCGGGGTTTTCCGTTGCAATTTTATAATTGAGCGCTGTCTTGATGCCCATTGTAGGAACCAACGACATGGACTCTGTCCCTCCGGCAATAATGATATCGGCCATGTTGGCTTGAATACGCTGACTTGCAATGGCGATGGTTTCAACACCACTTCCGCAATAGCGGTTCACAATCATACCGGGTGTATCAATACCCAGGGCAAGAAGGGAAATCATTCTTCCCATCTGCATGCCTTGTTCGGCTTCGGGCACAGCGTTGCCCACAATCAGATCATCGATCATGTTGTTTTCCAGGCCGGGTACGGATTTAACAAGATGTTTGATTACATCTGCCGCCAAATCATCGGGCCTAACAAAACGAAAGCCGCCTTTTTTTGCTTTACCTACTCCGGTTCTGAAACCTGCTACAATGTATGCGTCCATATGTTCGTTGTTAGTTGTTCGTTATTGGTTGTTCGTTTGTTGGTTAGGCCGAATAACGATTAACCAACAACGAACAACGATTATTAATTTCTAAGTGGCTTACCGCCCGTTAAAATCGACTGTATTCTCTCCAGCGTCTTCCGCTCTCCGCAAAGTGAAACAAACGCTTCGCGCTCGAGATCCAATAAATATTGCTCGCTGACTTCCTGTGCAGAAGTTAAATCACCACCGCACATAATGTTCGCAATCTTCATCGCGATTTTCATATCGTGATCGGAGATGTAACCGCCCATTTTCATGCCGTTAACACCGGCAGCGAACAGCGCCATCCCTGCCCTTCCCAACACTTTAATATTGCGTGCCTGCACCGGCATGGTGTAACCGGCTTCTGCTAACTCAAGCACTGCTGATTTTGCATCCAGTATTTGCCTGTCTTTATTAACGGTAATTCGGTCTTGTGTTCGTAAAACACCCATCTCACGCGCTTCCTCAGCCGATAAAGCCACTTTTGCCGTTGCGATATTCATAAATGCAGCTTGTAACGCATTCATTTCGGCATCGCCTTCCAGGAAACGGTCGCTCACGCGTTTGGTGAACTCTTTCGTTCCGCCTCCACCAGGGATCAGCCCAACCCCTACTTCCACCAACCCAATGTACGTTTCCGCTGCAGCCACCGCGATGTCGGCATGCATGGTCATTTCGCAGCCTCCGCCCAGGGTTCGGCCCTGCGGGGCAACCACCACCGGCACGGAAGAATAGCGCAGGCGCATCACCGAATTCTGGAATGCCCGCACCATAAAGTCGATTTCGTCATAATCCTGCTCAATGGCGTACATAAACACCAGCCCCAAGTTGGCCCCAAGCGAGAAATCCGGCCCTTGATGGCCCACCACAAGGCCCCGGTAGTTCTTTTCAGCCAGATCGATGGCCTTATTCATGCCTTCAATTACAGCACTGCCCAGGGTGTAACTCTTACTGCTCCAGGAGAAGTTGATTACACCATCGCCTAAATCCGTGACTTTGCTTTCGGCATTTTTCCAAACGACTTTGTCACTCAGATTTTCAAGAATGATAAAGGCTTCTCTGCCTGGAATTACTTTGTATGACTTTGAAGGAATGTCATAGTACTTACGCTGACCACCTTCTACTTTATAAAATGATTTGTTGCCGCTTGCCAGCATGTCGTACACCCATTGTGCGGGTTTGTAGCTCATGCCTTCCATGGCCTGTACAGTTTTTTCTACACCGAGTGCATCCCATGTATCGAACGGGCCAAGTTCCCAACCGAAGCCCGCACATACTGCATCATCAATTCTGAAAAGTTCATCACTGATTTCAGGAATTCTGTTTGATGCATATTGAAACAATCCGTAAAAACAATCGCGGTAAAATTCTCCGGCTTTGTCTTTGCCTGCCAACAACACTTTGAAACGATCGCGCAAGTTGTCAATCGTCTTGGTGGTTTCAAGTGTTGCAAATTTTGCTTTTGCTTTCGGCTTGTACTCGAGTGTTTTTAAATCGAGTGTAAGAATTTCAGTCTTGCCTTTTGCGTCTTTTGCTTTCTTGTAAAAACCCTGACCGGTTTTATCACCCAGCCATTTATTCTGATCAAGTTTGTTTACGACATCAGGCAACTTAAAAATTTCGCGGCCTTCATCGTTGGGTAAACCTGCATATAAATTGTTCGCCACTTTCACCAGTGTATCGAGTCCAACAACGTCAGAAGTTCTGAACGTTGCCGACTTCGGGCGGCCGATTACCGGACCTGTCAGCTTGTCTATTTCGTCCACATTCAGGTCGTATTTCTGCATGGAGTCTATGACCTTCAAAAGACCCCATACGCCCACACGGTTTCCGATGAAAGCAGGGGTGTCTTTACACAGTACAGAAGTTTTACCCAAGTACAGATCCCCATAATGGAGCAGGAAATCCGTTACCTCCTGATCGGTGTGCGGAGTGGGTATTACTTCAAACAATTTCAGGTAACGGGGCGGATTGAAGAAGTGCGTACCTGCAAAATGTTTCTTAAAATCGTCACTTCTGCCCTCGGCCATCAGGTGGATGGGTATACCCGATGTGTTCGATGTAATGAGTGTTCCGGGGGTTCTGAATTTCTCTACCTGTTCGTATACTTTTTTCTTGATGTCGAGATTTTCAACTACGACTTCAATCGTCCAGTCGTAATTTTTAATCTTCGCCAGATCATCATCAAAGTTGCCCAACGAAACGCGTGAAATAAATTTCTTGCTATAGATCGGGCCGGGTGAAGACTTGATACACTTATCAAATGAAGACTGAACTATTCTGTTCTTCACCACTTTGCTATCAAGTGAAAGTCCTTTTGCTTTTTCTTCTTCAGTAAGTTCTTTCGGTGCGATATCGAGCAGCAATACTTCGCAGCCAATGTTAGCGAAGTGACAGGCGATGGAAGAGCCCATAACACCTGAACCAAGAACGGCAACTTTGCGGATAGATCGTTTCATATTTTATTATTAGTTGTTCGTTGTTCGTTCTTGGTTGTTCGCTTTAGTATTACGATTAACGAACAACCAACAACGATTAACCATATGTTTGTTCGTAAATATTATTTCGTTCAATGATCTTATTAATGTTTTGAATCACCTCGAAAAAAACGTTAAGTCTTTCTTGCGGTATTTCTTCACGCACCACTTCATTAAAGCGAAGCACGGTATCGCGTGAACGTGAGCGTGCTTTCTTTCCCTCTTCCGTTAAGAAGATGCGCACTGACCGTTTATCGCTGTCATCCACTTTGCGGTAAATCGCTCCGCGCTCTTCCATCGACTTTAGCAAACGGGTTAAACTTCTCGGCTCCAGCCCCATCAGTGGTGCAATTTTAGTTGCTGGCGTTCCCGCCTCATCAATGTTTAACAGTACAAAACCTTCCGCCATGGTAGCATTATGCTTAACTGCCTGCTGATTGTACATGCGGGCAATGGCCAGCCAGGCTGAGCGAATGTGATAGTCTACTGTTTCTTCTTTAGTCATACCAACCCGAAAGGGGATACGAATATAAAAAAGATTGTTATGCGTGCATACTAAACAGCAAAAAATATTATGCATGCAGCGCATTAACGCCAAAATAATGCTGAAAAATGGCTTTTTGGTGAAATAATATTGGGCTACAATAGGGCGATTCAGCAAATTCTGGGCAACTGTTCCCCCGGCAACATACTTACAATACGCCTGCCACCAATGCGGCTGTGCTGAAGAACCTGTCGGGGATGATCATGTGTAACCTCTCCTATAATTGATGCCAAAGGATCAAAGTTTCTAAGAATATGAAGTGCCGGTGCTGCTTTACTTTCTGAAACGATGGCCAGAAAAATCCCCTCATTGGCTACATACAATGGATCAAGGCCCAGCATTTCGCAGGCGCCCTCTACTTGTTCGCTTATTGGGATTTCCTTTTGAATAATTTCTACTCCGTGTCCCGATTGGGTGGCCAGCTCATTTAACACTGTTGCAACCCCACCACGCGTAGGATCGCGTAGAAACTTAACGTCTTCTCCAAGTGCATCCAGCAATTTCAACACAGGTTGATGAAGCGGCTTCGTATCGCTGGTGATGGTGGTTTCAAATTCTAAGCCTTGGCGTACTGATAATATGGCTACACCATGTTGTGCTACCGGTCCGCTCACTAAAATTTTATCACCAGGTTTTACACGATTGGCATGAATGTTTGCCTTAGGATGAAGGCGGCCCAGCCCGGTGGTGTTGATAAACACTTTATCGCCTTTGCCTTTATCTACTACTTTCGTATCGCCTGTAACAATAGGAACACCAGCTTCTTCGCTTGCCTTTTTTATGCCGAGCAATACTTCCCAGAATTCGTCCATGCGCAAGCCTTCCTCCAGAATAAAGCTTAAGGAAAGATATTGCGGTATAGCTCCGCACATCGCTAAATCATTAACCGATCCGTTAACGGCAAGCTCACCGATATTTCCCCCGGGAAAAAATATTGGTGTTATAACATAACTATCGGTAGTAAAAGCAACGGGCCCATTGAAATTCAAAACAGCACCATCGTGCTGCTCGTTGAGTAAATCATTTTTCAAAACATTGAAAACCCCGGTATCAAGAAGGCGGTGCGTTAACACACCACCACTTCCATGGCCCAGTGTGATCACATCAAAATCAAGTTTGGGGAGTGGACAATTTAACCGGATGGAAAGTTTTTGCTGACTCACGATGGTAATGCTTCCGCTTGTGAAAAATGATAGTAGGCAGCACACGCGCCTTCAGACGAAACCATCGGAGAGCCCAGCGGTCTTTCGGGCGTGCAGTCTTTTCCAAAATGCGGGCAATCGAATGGTTTCTTTTTTCCTTTCATAATTTCACCGGCAATACACGTAGTGTTATCTTCTGAAATTTCTTCAACCAAATTAAACTTTCTTCGTGCATCAAACTTTCTGTAGGCCTCATTTACTTCCCAACCACTCTTCGGAATAGTTCCTATGCCGCGCCATTCCCGATCAGAAACAGCAAAAACTTCATCAATAGTTTGCTGCGCACGGATATTCCCTTCGCGTTGCACGTACCGAATATACTGATTTTCAACTTTAGCTTCACCGTTTTCCAATTGCTTTACGGCCATGTAAATACCTTGCAATAAATCGATGGGTTCAAATCCTGTTACTACAATAGGCACCTTATACTTTTCAGCAATCGGATCATATTCGTTGTAGCCCATGATGGTGCAGACATGACCGGCT
The DNA here is from genome assembly GCA_002425185.1 of Flammeovirgaceae bacterium UBA5585. GTDB lineage: Bacteria > Bacteroidota > Bacteroidia > Cytophagales > Cyclobacteriaceae > UBA2336. The sequence goes on from DILT01000013.1 coordinate 270,786, forward strand.
GCCAAAAAGGCGTTCACGGTTGTTTCAGGGTCAGAAAGAATGGCCTCCATGGCTGGCGGAACCAGAACATGAGACGCAAGTATGCTGTAGTTTTTTACATTTTGTTTCGCTGCCTGCACTACAGAAAGCGCGTTGGCGGGTGCTGTGGTTTCAAAGCCTACGGCAAAAAACACCACTTCCCGATCGGGATTTTCCTGCGCAATCTTCACCGCCTCCAGCGGAGAATAAACTATGCGCACATCGGCACCATTGGCTTTTGCTTCGAGTAAACTGATTTTTGTGCCGGGCACCCGAAGCATATCGCCAAAGGAGCACATAATCATATGTGGCTTCTGCGAAAGTTCAATGGCTTCGTCAATAATATGAATGGGTGTTACACACACGGGGCAGCCTGGTCCGTGCACCATGGTAATCTGTTCCGGCAACATTTTTAAAATACCATTCTTTACCAGGCTGTGTGTTTGCCCTCCGCATACTTCCATTAATGTCCACGGCTTGGTAACGATGGCTTTGATTTCCTTCAGTAGTTCCTGCGCTAAGGCTGCGTCACGATATTCGGATAAATACTTCATGGCGCAGAAGTTTCGTTTAGCTCACTTAGTTCTCCAAGCTGCCTAATGTATTCAAATGTTTTCTTTGCCTCTTCTTCATCCACCGTGCCGATAGCAACACCCACATGAACCAACACATAATCACCCACGTTGGCCTCCGGCACCATCGAAAGATTCACCTCTTTCATAATGCCTCCAAACGACACCTTTCCAAACCGGAACGTTTCGTCAAGTTGGTTTGTGATCTGCTCTAATCGTCCGGGGATTGCCAGGCACATATCAAATAGGGTTTAGTTGAAATTTTGATTTCACTGACTTCGCTGACACGTTTGCTTCATGCGTTACGGAAGCCAGTTGCCCAAAAGCAATATTTTCATCGTTGGGAGATAATTCGCGATGAACAAAGAGTTGCTTTCCGTTCAGGCGATCACGGATCAAATCCATAAGCAATGCATTTTGAAATACCCCTCCGCTGAAGGCGATTGAAGCGTACTGCTTTGCCTCTGCTACCGATTGAACTACATCGGCCAGGTAATTATGAAACTTATACGCTATTTTTTCTGGGTGTATTCCTTCTTCCATATCCAGCACAATCTGATTAAGAAGATCTTCTGTCTCCAGTAAAGTATCCTTCCACTTTACCCTGTAGCGGATTGGGGTAACCCCCGTCATCGCTGCGGTTTCCAATCGCATGGCCGATTCGCCTTCAAATGAATTGATGGTATTGATGCCTGTTAAACATGCCACGGCATCAAATAAACGCCCGACACTGGACGTATAACGTTGCGGTGGTGTTGCTATCAATTTTGAATAGTACTGCCATACCGCATCAGGAAATTTGTTTTTCAAAAATCGTTTTACAGTATCCGATTCATTTCCAATAAACAAAGCGGCCAATCTTCCATCACGTGCCATTTTATCGCCTTGCCATACGGGGGCATACTTCAACTGCCCCATCCGCTTCAGCGACCCTTCATTGTACTCGAAAAACTCTCCACCCCAACTGTTTCCATCATCTCCGTAGCCGGTACCATCCCAAATTACATGCAACACTGGTTCATTGGCCTTTAGCAAATTGTTTTCGGCCATTACCGCATAGGCATGTGCTTTGTGATGTTGCACCTGTTGTATTGGAATGCTCCAACTTTCGGCCAGCGTTTTTCCCCATTGCGATGAATAGTAATTGGGGTGGGCATCAATCACAATCCGATCGGGTTTTAGCTGAAGCAGTTTCAATAGATGAAATAGGGCATTGCGGTAGCTCTCCTGGCTTTCATATGATTCAAGATCACCCAGGTACTGGCTGGTATAAATTCTTCCATTGGCTTGCAGGGCAAAGGAGCTCTTCATGTCGGCACCCATAGCCAAAATAGTTTCATTCGAAAAAGCATTTTTAAAAACCGTGGGAGCAAAACCACGCGATCTGCGCAATACGACCCGTTGATTGTGAACCGATGAAAATTGAACAACGCTGTCATCTTGTGCAATTTCTATTTCACGGTTATGCACTATAAAATAATCGGCAATATTGTTTAACAACAGCAACGCTTCGTCATCCCTATAAATAATGGGTGAGCCGCTAACATTGGCGCTGGTGGCAAGTATTGGTTTTTGAAGCTCAGCCATCATCAACTCGAACATGGCTGTGTAGGGTTGCATCGCGCCTATTCGGGTAAGCCCGGGTGCGATAAGCTCTGTACAAACACCAGATGCCGGATGCTCTTTTGCTACCACCAGAACGATCGGACTTTGAATACTTCGAAATTCTTTAGCTTCGTCATCGCTTACATAAGCATCCTGTTTTAATGATTCAAGATTTGAATACATCAACGCAAAGGGCTTAGTGGGCCGGTGCTTTCGTTCGCGCAGGGCTTTAATTGCCTGCGGGTTGGTAGCATCGCACAATAACAAATAACCACCAATACCTTTCATGGCGATGATATTCCCTTCGTTTAGCTTTTGAATCAGCATCGGAAGTGCATTTACCCAATCGGAAGCGAGCATTTCCCCGCTGGATGAAAGGAACTTAACCTCTATGGCACATGCCGGGCATGAGTTGGTTTGCGAATAGTATCTCCTATCCATTGGATTATTGTACTCCTGCTTACAAGTCGGGCACATTACAAATTCATCCATGGCTGTGGTTGGCCGGTCATAAGGAAGCGACCGCATGATGGAATAGCGGGGACCACATTGCGTGCAGGTTGTAAACGGATAGTGATACCGGTGATTCTCTTTGTTGTGGAGTTCGCTTCTGCAATCCGTGCATAAACCGATGTCGGGAGTAATGAGCAGGTTGTGCTTTCCTGAAGTTTCGCTATCAACAATTTTAAAATCAGTAAAATAGTATGGCGAATGCTCCTCAACGCTGAAATGCGTAATCCTTGCAATGGGGGGGTGATTTCGCTGAAGTTGGTTTATAAAACTTTGAAGTTGGTTGCTCTCCCCCTCCGCCTCAATGTGAACACCATCAACCCCATTACAAACCCTTCCCCTCAGGCCATGCGCTGTTGCCAACCTATAAACGAAAGGGCGAAACCCAACACCCTGCACCTGACCTTCAATATGAATGTGTGTGCTTTTCATGGTATTGCTTCCGAAAAGGCAAATTGTCGCTTGAGCCAGGCATACCATTGATCTAATCCTGCACCGCTGCTGCACGACAACTCAATAAATTCCAGTTTGGGATTAATTCGTCTGGCATATTCAATCAGCTTTTGCAAATCAAACTTCAGGTAAGGGAGTAAATCAATTTTATTGATAATGCACAGCTGACTACCCGCAAACATGTCGGGGTATTTCAGTGGTTTGTCTTCTCCTTCTGTAACGCTAATGATGACGATTCTTTTTTGTTCACCCAGATCAAACATGGATGGACAAACCAGGTTGCCGATATTTTCAATAAAGACAACCGAATGATCTTTTGGTTTTAGTTCTGCCAATGCATCCTTCACCATGGTAGCATCCAGGTGGCAGCCTTTTCCTGTATTAATTTGAATAACCGGAATGTTGAACTTCGCTATTCTATCCGCATCGTTGGTGGTTTGCTGATCGCCTTCGATTACATAAAAGTCAAGCTCCTTCCCCAAATCACGCAGTGTACATTCCAGCAATGCAGTTTTACCTGAGCCGGGCGAGCTCACCAGATTAAACGCTGTTATTTCTTTAGCTTCAAAATAACCGCGGTTGTGCGCGGCCAGTAAATTATTTTTATGAAGGATGTCCTGTTCAAGGTCTATGTGGGTTCTCTTTATAGCGTTGTCATTTGTTGCTATGTTGATCTGGTGATGTGCACCATGATTATGATGCACTTGTGGAAATAATGCATCACGCATGTTTGTTATTTTTATCATTCCGGGTTGGTCACATCCGCAGGTAGCGCACATTGTCTTTTAATTTAATAGGGTTATTGACTGAATTTTCATTTCCTTGCCACGTAAAATATTAATGAGGTATTCACCACACAACGGACAAGGATCGAACAATTCTTTTATCTCAAATTCACAATCGCAGTTCGAACAACGTGCCCAGCCTTTTACTTTGTTGATGTTATAATGCGCTTTTTCAAGTAAGGTATTCTTCACGCCCACTTCCCAGGCAAACTCAAGCGCATGTTCATCTATTCCAGAAAGATTTCCGATTTCCAGGTCAATACATTCAACAGCTCTTGCCTGGTGCTTCATGGCTTGCTCTTCAGCGGCCTCCACAATGCTCATAACAATAGATAGTTCATGCATTTTTTCTCATTAACAAGGTTGAATAGACAACGTATACTTCAATTACGGCTCTCACTCTTTACGTGCTCGTTTCGCAACAACATATCGCTTCACTACAAATGCGGTAACCAAGGCTACAGCAAGCACGAGTGGAATTGAGTGTTCAGGATTAGCCAGAAAATGCCCAGGGCTCCAGGGATGTTCATGACCGTGGCCTTCATGTGCCAGTGACACAAATGGCAATGCCGCAGCTACTGCCAGCAGAATTGAGCGAATGGATTTCATAGCATTTGAATTTTGATGAAATCAAATCACCTCATTTTTATAAAAAATCCTCATGAGCAAAATCATTGGTCTCTGCTGAGAATCATCAGGTGATAAATTGATTCACAAACATACTTTTCAAGATGCATTAGACCCTCAATGCATCCTGAGGACTTATTTAGACTTGTTCCACATAAAACAACTCATATGATCATCGAGACCTCTACTAAACGCAAAACCTATTATGAAGAACTTACCGAGAAAGGATACTCGCGCAGAGATTTCATGAAGTTTTGCACCATGATTGCCGCCTATATGGGCTTGCAATCATCGGGTGTTGCACAAGTGACGGAAGCACTAAAAACAAAGCCGCGCCTTCCGGTTATCTGGATGCATTTCCAGGAGTGCACCTGCTGTAGCGAATCCTTTATTCGCTCATCACATCCCATTGTAGCAGATATCATTCTCGACAAGCTTTCACTGGACTATACCGAAACACTGATGGCTGCTGCCGGCCATCAGGCAGAAGAAGCTATGCATAAAACCATGAAAGAACATTACGGTGAGTATGTTCTGTGTGTTGAAGGCTCTGTGCCATTAGGTGCCGATGGTGTGTATTGCATGATTGGTGGAAAATCATCGCTGGACATCTTACACGAAGTAGCTGAAGGAGCTAAAGCCATTATTTGTTGGGGCAGCTGCGCCAGCAACGGCTGTGTTCAGGCCGCCAAACCAAACCCAACAACAGCAACACCTATTCACAAAATCATAAAGAACAAACCCATTATCAAAGTGCCGGGCTGCCCGCCTATCGGAGAAGTAATGGCCGGTACGATCGTACACATTCTCACCTTTGGAACGCTACCGGCACTTGATGGCATTGGAAGACCAAAAGCTTTTTACTCAAAACGCGTACACGACAGTTGTTACCGCAGGCCGTATTATGATGCCGGACTTTATGTGGAATCGTTCGATGATGAAAACGCCAAACGCGGATACTGCCTGTACAAGGTTGGATGCAAAGGCCCCAGCACATACAATGCCTGTGGGGTAATGCGGTGGAATAATGGTGTAAGCTTCCCGATTCAATCCGGTCACGGTTGCTTCGGCTGCAGTGAGGAAAGTTTCTGGGATAACGGGCCGCTCTATCAACGCCTCCCGAATATTGCCGGATTTGGCATTGAAGCCACAGCAGATACGGTTGGTAAAGTTGCTTTGGGTGTTACCGCAGCGGGTATCGCTGCTCACGCGGTAGCAACCAATCTTCGTAAGAAGAAAATGATTGACAACCTGATCTCTGAAGGAAAGGAATCTGAACAAGAACTTAAAGCCGAATAATCATGACACGCATAGTAGTTGATCCGATCACCCGTATTGAAGGACACTTACGGATTGAAGCTGAAATTAACAACGGAAAAATCACCGATGCGTTCAGTTCAGGCACGATGGTACGGCTTATTGAAGAAATTCTTCGTGGCCGCGATCCGCGCGATGCGTGGGCCTTTGTTGGCCGCGTGTGTGGCGTTTGTACTACGGTGCATTCCCTGGCCTCTATTCGAGCTGTTGAAGATGCACTGGATATTACTATTCCACCCAATGCCGAACTGGTACGCAACCTGATGTTCTGTGCACAAAACGTTCAAGACCACGTTATTCATTTCTACCATCTTCACGCATTGGATTGGGTTGATGTGGTAAGTGCCTTAAAGGCTGATCCTAAAAAGACATCGGAGATTGCACAGAGCATTTCCAACTGGCCTAAGAGTTCGCCCGGATATTTTTCTGATTTACAGAAACGCTTAACCAAATTTGTGGAGAGTGGCCAGCTTGGAATTTTTGCCAATGGCTACTGGGGCCATCCGGCTTACAAACTCCCTGCTGAAATAAATCTGATCGGTGTTGCTCACTATCTGGAAGCGCTTGAGTGGCAAAAGGAAATTGCCAAAGTGCACACCATTTTCGGTGGTAAAAATCCACACCCGAATTTCCTGGTGGGCGGTATGGCCTGCTCAATAAGTTTAGATGATGCCAGCGGGATTAATGCTGAACGTCTTGCTTATGTAGGCAAACTCTTAAAGGATGCACAACAATTCGTTGAACAGGTTTACATTCCCGATCTTCTGGCCATTGCTCCGTACTACCTGGATTGGGGTGCTATCGGTGGCGGACTTGGAAACTTTATGGCCTACGGAGATTTATCCACCTCAGGCTATCGCGATGTGGGCAACTACAAATTCCCTCCTGGCGTAATTCTTAACAAAGACCTAAGCAAGATTCACGAAGTTGATCTGCGCAACGATTCCGAAGTTGAAGAATACATTACCAACAGCTGGTACGAATATGCCGGTGGCGATGGCGTAGGCTTGCACCCGTGGAAGGGTGAAACCAAATTGAAGTATACCGGACCAAAACCTCCGTTTGATTTTCTTAACACCGAAGACAAATACAGTTACCTGAAAACTCCACGCTGGAAAGGACACGCCATGGAGGTTGGTCCGCTGGCGCGGATGCTGGTGGGCTATGCCAGTGGAAGGCCCGAATTCAAAGAAGTGGTTGATTATGCGTTATCCGCGTTAAACGTTCCGGCCACTGCCTTGTTCTCCACATTGGGCAGAACAGCCGCCCGCGGACTTGAAGCCAAATTGGTGGCCGGTTGGGGACTGGAATTCTACGACCAACTGATCAACAACATCAAAAATGGTGATACCCGGATGGCCAACACAGAAAAATTCAAACCCGAAACCTGGCCGAAAAAAGCCATGGGCGTAGGGCATACCGAAGCGCCTCGCGGAGCACTTGCACACTGGATTGTAATTGAAGATCAAAAGATTGCCAATTATCAGTTGGTTGTTCCCTCTACCTGGAATGCATCACCCCGCGACAAAGAAGGTAAGTCATCGGCTTACGAAGCCGCACTGAAAGACACACCCGTGCACGATGTGAATCAGCCACTAGAAATTCTGCGTACCATTCACTCGTTCGATCCTTGCCTGGCCTGTGCCGTGCATCTCTACGATGAAAACGGAAAGCATATTAATAAACTGAAGGTTTTATAAGGTTAGCGTTATGAACACAACTGTACTATCAAAACCGCACAAACTCAGACGCGTGTTTGTTTGGCAATTGCCTGTGCGGGTATACCACTGGCTGAATGCATTAAGTATTCTGGTGCTCATTGCCACCGGCTTTTTTATTGGTAATCCGTTAGCCATACTGTCGGGTAAAGAAGCATCCGATCTTTATATCATGGGCACCGTTCGGTTCATTCATTTTGTAGCAGCTTATATTTTCTTCTTCAACTTTGCTTTCAGAATTTACTGGGGCTTTGTTGGAAATAAGTATGCCGGCTGGAAAAATTTTATCCCTACCAACAAGCAATTTTTTAAAGACATGTGGGCGGTAATTAAGACTGACATCTTCATGACGAAGGGAAGTGAGTTGCACACCATCGGTCATAACCGTGTGGCAGGCTTCATCTATTTCTTAACCTTTATAGCCTTTGGTATTCAATGCCTCACCGGTTTCGGATTGTACTCGGCTACCAGCGATTGGTGGTTCCCCAATTTATTTGCCTGGGTTCCTGCAGTAGTGGGTGGTGATTTCATGCTGCGACAAATTCATCACTGGACGATGTGGTTTTTTATTCTGTTTACCGTAGTGCACGTGTACCTGGTATTCTATCACGACTATGTAGAGGGCCGCGGGGAAATTTCATCAATGGGTGGTGGATGGAAATTTATTGAAGAGGAAATTTTTGAGGCGAATAAGAAAGCCGAAGAAAAGAAGAAGTAATGCCTTACCTGCTTGTAAGGTAAAGTTTTAAGTGAATAAAAAATGGAGCGTTCATCGGACACCTTAATTCTTGGCGTTGGCAATTGCCTGATGGGTGATGAAGGCCTGGGCGTTCATCTCGCTCAGCAATTAAAAAAAGAAATTCCTGCCGGATTTGCCGATGTTCTGGATGGCGGAACGGCCGGGTTTCAATTGATGGAGTATATTGAATCGTATCCGCGCGTTATTCTTATTGATGCTACGCTAGACGGCAGGCCCGCGGGTACGATTCAATTAATTCGACCTAAGTTTGCGTCCGATTTTCCGAAAGCCATGAGCACGCACGAAATCGGATTAAAAGACCTGGTTGAATCGCTTACACTGCTCGATCGGCTACCGGATGTGTATTTGTTTGTCGTCTCTGTAAAAACTATTCAGCCACTTTCCATTGATCTCTCTCCTGAAGTGCTGGTTGTATTACCGGAATTGAAAAGAGGAATACTGGAGCTTTGTCTTCGTCCTGTTGAGGTAAGTTAATCCAATCAACATACTTCCTTACCTACATGCTTATGTAGGTGGTGTCTCCATTATTTATCCGTGCACGGTTCATACCTTTAAAATAATCATTAAATCCAAAAAGAAATGAACCGGTCTTTTCTACTACTTACCTTAGTTGTGATGGGCTTTGCGTCCCTGCCTGCACAAGATATCATTACCAAAGCAGCAGCTGAAGGCTGTGAATGTTTAAAAAGTATAAACGCGGATGACTTTACAGAAAAACAACTTCCCTTCAAAATACTGGGCTGCCTGTCAACATATTCTGATGAGGTTAAGGCTGAGTTGCGTAAACAGGGCACCTATAAAGATGAGCCCTTCGAAGCTGTGACGGCTGTTCGGAATGAAGCCTATAAAAACTGCCCGGATGAATTTGACCGACTTAATAAGAAAAAAGAAAAAGTAGAGGTTGATCCTAAATTGCTTGCAATTGATGAAAACTCAGATTTAATAAAGGGTTTTGGTGATGCGATTTGTCGTTGTGTTGAAATTACCAAGGAGAAGAATTGGGACGAATGCATGGAGCGCGTATTTAATGCCAATGAAGAATCATTGGAAGAACGGCTTACCGCACATTACAAAGACATCGACAATATGTTCAAAGCCATGACCATATTAGGGTTAGATCTTGGAATGACGCTCATGGACAATTGTGCTGCATTGGAAAATGATGAGACCTTTACCGCACTTAAGGTTTATCCGGCCGTAACCAGTGGGTGTAACAAGTTGGTAGTGGGCGAATACGTAACCGAAACTATACTAGGAGATGTTAAGGCTGTTATAACCGCCAACCGATACAGTGAGTATAAAGATGGAAAGCTGACCGAAGACTACAAGCTTACCTGGAATGGTTGTACGGCAACCTTAGTGGCTCAAAAGCCCGTAGAGTTAGGTGGGCTCAAAAAAGGCGATGCCATAAAAATGGAAATCAAACGTGCGTCCGACAGGGGCTTTTTAAGTGTGATCTACTACAAGACAGTCCCGGCTCCGCACCTGTTTGTAAAAACAAAATAAGCATCAGCATAAAAACATGAAATCGCTACTATACACGGTGGTGCTAATTATTTTAGGTACCCCAACTTCCAATGCACAGGAGATTAGGTTCACAGACCTGAAGGCAACCACAAAATTCGAGAAACAATACACCGCTTATGTGAGCCGTGAGGGCGTTATCTATAAAGTTGGTGATCGACTTAAAATTGGAAGACCTTCTTCTGTAAACCAAACCTTTGTTTACATTATTGAACAAGATGCGCTTACCGGATCGGCCAACCTGCCTGCAGGGTATAGCGGATTTGAAACAGAACTAAAGCGAATACGTGTAGTTGGTAATAAACGAATCGGCTACGCTGTAAATTTTTATACTAAGGGGGTATGGGGGCCTTCTACATTTATAATCCCCATTGAAAATGCCTTGGCTACAGGGGAAATAAAATCCTCGGTGATGAGCAGCGATGATGCGCTTGCCGAACTTAAACGAGCCAAAGACAAACTGGACCTGGGCCTGATTACCCCGGGAGAGTTTGAAAAGTTAAAAGCAGAGTTGTCACCCTTTATTAAATAGGTAACCTCCCTGTAGTTTCTTTTGCCTAAGGATTAATATGGATCACCATCCTGAATACCGAGCGTGTACTCACTTCTTGTTGGGGTTACAGTCTGCAGATATTTATAAAGTGCAATAAGCTCCATATCGCTCATCCGGCTGAAAGGTCCCCAGGGCATGGGTGTGCCCGGAATAGCCCGGCCATCGCGGAAGCGCTTAATAAAATCTTGTTGTGTCCAGTCGGCCATGCGCCCGGTTTCCTTGTCGGGAGTAATGTTGGGTGTCATTACATGTTTGCCCTTCACAATGTTTCCGTTTTCATCGATGATTTCAAATTTGTTTCCGCCTGAAAACTCGGGGCCGGTGTACGCTCCGGTCATCATATCGCGCGGGGTGTGGCAGCCTCCGCAGTTGGTAATACTGTTAGCGATATATGCACCATAAACAGCCGTTGAATCAGGTGAAGGTGCTGGAGGCACATCACCATCGCCCATAGGTTTAATAAGAAAGGAAAAAACAACTTTGCCTAAAAAATTCAGTTCATGCTTTGGCCTGGGATTATGAATAGGTTCCTGCGAACGAAGAAAAGAGATTATGGCCTTTAGATCGTCATCACTCATATCATAAAAAGGCATTATGTCTATAATGGCCCGTCCATCATGCGCAACTCCATAGCGTAACGCACGGGCTATTTCGCCATCACTAAGTTTTCCGATTCCCGTCTCTTCGTCAGGTGTAATGTTAGGAGCAAACATATTTCCAAAGGGCATCTTGAAATCAAATCCACCTTTAAGCGGTGCTTCTTCTCCACGATCCACACGTTGGAACTCGGTCATAGGTGCATGGCAAAAAGAACAATGTGCCGGACCGTATGCGAGATACTTTCCTCTTGCGATCATAGCAGAATCCGTACTGGCCTGGATGTCAGGATATGGTGCGTCAAAGGTTCGGTTGTAACGAAGGTTTACAGTGATAACCAAAATGGCAACGGCCGCAACTATCACCAGCACGATGCCAAGCAGAACTTTTTTAAGCATAGTGAATGGAATTGAATTTTAACCTGCAATTACCGAAACGACACGAATCGATCAGTTTGGCAGAAACCAATAGCCGGGTTCTGTTGAGGGCTTGGGGCCGATTTGGTAATAATGGCTAATCGAAGTTAAACAAATTAGCTTCGCATAACCAAAGAAAGGGTGTAGTTTATTAATTAGCCGGAAACGGAGATTTATGCTTTGCGTGGCGGCAGGTCAAAAGCCTTGGCTTCATGCTCCAGGTGGCCTTTATGCGATCCGTCACAAAAGGGCTTGTTTTTAGAAAGACCGCAGCGGCAAAGTGATACCAATGTTCGGCCTTGCAAGCCGTAGGCGTTTCCCTGCATGTCCACTATTTCAAAGTCGCCTTCTACTTTAAGTGATCCATTACTGTTTACTGTGATTTTGGTTGTGGCCATAGTGAATCGTATTGATATGTAAAGCTATCAAATTATGCTCGCGAGCTTAACAATATCCCGAACTTCCAGCACGGATTTTTCATATCCTTTGGTAACAACATGAATCATGGCAACTCCCACTTGCTTCAGTGTTGATACATATCCCGGAAACAATAATCGCAACACGGGATACATCCAGGAAAATGCCCCGTACCAACGCAAGGTATTTTTTAGCCCCCTTGTAGGTTGCATATAGCCCGGTCGAAACATGTATGCTTTTTTAAAACCAAGTTGAAGCAAAGCGTTTTCAGTTTTCCCCTTCACACGCGCCCACATGCTTTTGCCTTTTTCGGTACTGTCTGTTCCAGAGCCGGAAACATAACAAAATACCATCTGGGGATTTTGACGTAGTAAAACATTCGCAACGTGCAGTGTGAGATTATACGTCAGATCGTGATACGTTTCTTCGTTCATGCCTACCGATGAAACACCCAGACAAAAGAAGCATGCATTGTACGGCTGCAGTTGATCTTCTGTGGCCGAAAGATCATGAAAGTTTGCATGAATGATTTCCTTAAGTTTTGGATGGGTGACTCCGCACGGTTTTCTGTTGATCACCAATACGGCCTCCACATCAGGATGGTGAAGGCATTCATGAAGAACGCCTTCACCGACCATGCCTGTGGCACCGGTAACAATTGCCCTGATCTTTTCCATAGATTAAAGATAGTTCGTTGATGGAAAAGTCGTAGAAAGTGAACGTTTATTGTAAGCCGTATTAATTTTTTAAAGCCAGCAATCCGTTATAACGCTCGCGATGCGCATAAAACAAGAACAGGTTGGCTGCAAGCATCAACCCTGGAATGATCAGGTTATCTGGCGCCAAAACCACGTGAAAAAGAAAAATATTCAGTGTGATCGGAAAGATGACCACCGCTGCCATGGGCACAAAACGCCCGCTTAAAAATGCAAGTCCTGTTAACAACTCCAGGGCTTTCACAACGGGCATAATGTAACCTGCTACGACCAGGCCCATTAAAAATTGACCCGCATCACCCTGAGGCTCTTGCTGAGGTAACAGGTTAAAAAAGAAAGCCAGCGAAAACGCTGTATAAATCAGGCCAAGAACCAGCCGGGCAATAATCGTTGAAATTTTCATATGTAGAATTTTGTTTGTGTTTGAATAAAATATTGAACAAAATTCAGGCATTGGCTCATACCAATCGCAACAGTATACTGATGTATACCGGTATGCATTGGTATACCAGCCTTACGCAACTTACTTTTAAGCTATGCAAACATTAACATGTACCAATACCAATAAAGGCCTGGCCATCCGCGATGCGCTCGATATGGTAGGAGGAAAATGGAAATTACCGATTTTACATGTGCTCGTCTTTCACGGAGGGCCGATGCGCTTTAAAGAATTGCAGCGTGCCCTGGATGGCATTACAGCACGCATGCTTTCAAAGGAGTTGAAAGAGTTGGAAATGAACCAGATGGTGAATCGGCAAGTATACGACACCGCCCCGATTACGGTTGAGTATTCCGTTACCGACTACGGGCACTCCCTGTGCCCGGTAATCCAGGCCTTGTATGAATGGGGCACTGAACACCGCAGAAGAATTTTTGAACCGGTCTCAGCGGATTATTAAAAAGAAAGGTTTGCTGCTTATGTGTCACAAGTGGTCGGGCTATTTTTCCTACTTTCGTGCATGTCATTATTTGTAGCCTCATTGAATTCAGGAAGCAACGGCAACTGCTACTACGTTGGTAACCACCATGAGGCTGTTTTAATTGATGCGGGCATCTCCTGCCGCGAAACAGAACTTCGTATGAATCGGCTCAACCTCTCCATGAAAAAAGTGAAGGCCATTTTTGTTTCACACGAGCACACCGATCACATTAAAGGCGTTGCCGGCATTTCGAAAAAATACAAATTGCCCGTTTACGTTACGCCTGGTACGCTACACCATCGAGGCCTTCGGGTTAAAGAGCATTTAATTTTTCCGTTCAAAGCGCATGAGCCGGTTAGCATTGGAAAGCTCAACATTACGGGCTTTCCGAAATTCCATGACGCTACCGATCCGCACAGTTTTATTATTGCCAACGAAACGGTGAAGGTAGGTGTGTTCACTGATTTAGGGGTTGCATGCGATAACGTTGTACATCACTTTAAGCAATGTCATGCGGCTTTCCTGGAAGCCAATTACGATGAACACATGCTCGAGACCGGGCCTTACCCCCTTCATTTGAAAAACAGGATCAGGAGTGACAGAGGTCATTTATCAAATAACCAGGCGTTGGAGCTTTTCAACGAGCATCGGCCTTCGTTCATGAGTCACTTATTTTTATCACACCTTTCAAAAGAGAACAACTCGGCCGCTCTTGTTGAGCATTTGTTTAAATCAATGGCGGGAGATACCCAAATTGTTATTGCTTCCCGGTATAGAGAAACAAAAGTTTTTCAGATCCATGAGCAGCCTGTTGTGCAGGAGGTTCAGCTTTCATTGTTTTAATTACAGTGTCATTGTACTATTGGAAATAGCCTTGACTGCTCTCTTACTTAGATAATCCGTATCTTCATCCGTCAAGGAAAATTAATCTCAGCTTATGAAATGGCCCTACAGCATACAAAACAAAATGACTGCCTCCGGTGTGCTCCTCACGCTTTGCATTTTGGTGTTGTTCAGCAATTATGTTGACCGCGATCATACCAACAATGTTAAAAACTCCATCAGCACCTTGTATGAAGACCGGTTGATTGTTGAGGATTATATTTTAAAAATGACCATTGATATCTATGAAATCAAGCAGGCCCTGCATGTTGCGGGACAGGGCGGTGAGCCTTCTGCCGGCCAGGTTAACGCGTTGCTCTCTCACATCGATGGATTAAGCGAAGCCTATCTGAAAACAAAATTTACCCAAGACGAAGATGTAACATTTGCTGAACTACTCAGTACCCTGAAAAAATTTGACACCTCTTCTTCACAAAGCGATGAGGATAAACTGGACCTGGCAAATCAGGCGCTTGTGCTCTTGAGTAAATTATCTTCTATTCAGCTGGAGGAATCAAAATTGATTATGAAACAGGTTGAGGATCTATATATATCCGGTAAGGTGGCATCGCAATTCGCGTTTGGCATTACCATTGTTATTTTGATTGTGCTGCAGGCACTTGTCTTTGCATCCAAAACGTTTCCGAAGATAACGCCATCATCAGGCACACGGCTCAATTAAGTATTAATACTTAAAAACTTTTCCTCCAGCCATCACTTCCTGCTTGGTTTCATCAAACGTTGCCTTCTCCCCGGTGCGTGCAGCAGCCGTTGTCATAATGCAGGCAATGGAATGTTGATACCCGGCCTCAACGAGTGCATTCGGTTGTTTGCGCGAACGTATGCATTCCATCCAGTTACGCATGTGATTGGAAGTGGTGATGTCGCCACCTGTGTTGGCGCTGGACACCGTTTGTACGGATGAATCTTCAAGCGCAACCTCCGGCAGCAAATTAGGTTGCATGTTCATTGCCTTGGCATGGGGTTCTGTAAGCCCACCGCCAGGTGTTACTTTATTGGTGATGAGGTTTAACTCACCTCCATTAGAATAATAAATTTCGGTTGGGCGCTCTTCGCCATTGTGCATGCGTGAACTGAATACTACCTGAAAGCCCGATGTCAGATCGCTTTTTGGTCCGTAATCAAACACAGCAGTCATGGTGTCCCAGTTCTTTCTTCCATCCTTCCACATATAAATCCCTCCATTGGCTACTACGCTTCGCGGATGCTCCAACCCGGAGAACCAATGAATGGTGTCAATCTGGTGGCTCATCCACTGACCGGGGATGCCCGAGGAGTATGGCCAGAACAAACGATACTCCAAATGCTTGCGCGCATCAAAGGGTTCGAATGGCCGGTTCATCAAAAAACGTTTCCAGTCCGTATCCGCTTCTTTCATTTGTGCCACAAGTTGCGGGCGTCTCCATCGGCCGGGTTGATTCACATTCCATGTAAGCTCAACCATGGTGATGGCACCAAACTTACCGCTTTGTATAAAATCAGCAGCGGCATGATAGTTTGCACCACTTCTCCGTTGCGAGCCGATTTGTATAATCTTTCCGCTTTTCTTTACTGCCTTCAGGGCTGCGCGGTTGTCCTCCATCGTTTCAGCAAAGGGTTTTTCCACATACGCATCGCATCCGGCCTCTACCGCTTCAATGGTGTGAAGCGCATGTTGAAAATCGGATGTGCTGATGATCACCGCATCGGATTCTTTTGCTGAATACAACGCTTCGTTGTTCACAAACGACTTAACGGCATAGCCCAGTTTTTCTTTCAGAAATTGTGCGCCCTCTTCCCTTCTCACTTTCCAGATGTCGGATACTCCGCTGATCTCAAAGTTCAGTTCCTTGCTGTGATTCATGAAGGAAGGAAGCAGCGAATATTTAAGCCGGTCGGAAAAGCCGATTACACCTACGCGCACACGATCATTTGCGCCAATAATGCGGGCATAGCTTTTTGCACTGAACGCAAGTGCTCCGGCAGCAACAACAATTGATTTCTTAATAAATGTTCGTCTGGAGTTTTTCATAAGCCTTTGCACTTATTTCAGCGTCTTGATTTTTATACTTCTGAACGAAACCTCATCGCCATGATCCTGCAATAAAATCCGTCCGCGTTCGGCCATTCCAAAATTCTCCCACACCGCATATTTGCTGCGCGCCACCAGCGCATTGTAAATGGGTGTGCCGCGCTGATACTCCACAACCTTGTACCCGTTAAGCCAGTGTTCAATGCGGTTGTCGGGGTAAACCACAATTCTTCCCTGGTTCCATTCACCAATTTTTCGCTGACCGCGAGAAATTTTCAAAGAAGGAATAAGGTCATACAACGATGCCAATGTTCGGTTTCCCACAACGCCTTCTTTCGCATCCAGGTGGCGGGCATCATCAAGTATTTGATACTCCAAACCGATGGCCGATCCCTTGTTTCCTTCGCTCTCGGTCACAAAATATTTCACCCCGCTGTTGGCGCCTTCTGTTAGTTTGAATTCAAACTGTAAATCAAAAGCAGCATACTCTTCTGTCGTAACAATGTCGCCACCATGTGTTGATTCACCTCCTCCTGACTTCTGCACACTGAGAACACCGTTGTTTATTGACCAGCCTTTTTCAGGAAAATTGGTTTTGTATGCTCCGCGCCAACCTTTGGTGGTGCTTCCATCCCACAGCAAACGCATACCGTTTATCTCTTCTTGCTTTGAGAGTGTATTCGGAATAAGGTTTGCCACAAACACATCGTCCCACGGTGCCGGCTTCAGGTTTTTTGTTTGAATGTTGATGTTGCGCCAATACACATGGCGACCTGCTTCAGAAAGGTCTCCCACCGAATGCACCTGGAGTGCAATGAAGCCGCGTGGAGTCATGTCATCTACCACATGTGCAGCCGGAACGCCATTAATAAAGGTGCGTAACGTGCTACCGATACATTCAATGCGGGCTACATTCCAGTCGTTGGGCTTAAAGCCTTGTTTGGCTTTGCTGTTATACTCCAATGTGTAAAGCCATTCTCTACGGGCTTCATCGTAAATCCCGCCCGTCCAGGAACGTGATGATGGATCGATTTCATACTGATAGCCATGCACGCGACCATTTTGGTAATCGGGCTTGCTTTCGCTGCGAAACTGTACGCCCGAGTTTGTTCCATCAGCAACCTTAAACTCCAGTTCCAGAATAAAATCACCAAACAGTTCTTCCGTTGCCAGAAAGGAGTTTGGTTCGTTAGCTACCGTGGTACCTACGATCATCCCGTCCTTGACTTCAAATTTTGCTTTGCCGTTCAGAACCTTCCAGCCGGTGAGGTCTTTACCGTTAAAGAGTTTTTGCCAGCCGTCAGGTCGGTTTTGCGCAAAGAGTGTTTGCGTGTAAAGTAACATTAGAAAAACAGCGTATTTCATGATGATGCAGTTAGGTGCCATGAAGTTACAGATGTTTTTTGGTTCTTTCCTTTTACAGGCCTTTATGCGCTTGCTTCATGTACGAAGGCCAAGATGAGCGTGCTACTACGTTACAATAAAAATATAGGCCTGGCTGTTTTTGTGGAACCGGCTTTTAGTAACACCCTTATCCTTCACAAAATGTGAAACGATGGTTTCTGAGTACTCGCGTTTGCATTTGAAATATGTGGCCTTCTTTTTTGGATCATGCGTTTTGAGCAGGGCGTTCAGCAGCGTTTTATCATTCGCGCCAATTTCACATTTAGGTTTAATGGCTTTCGTGACGGATGCAATAATCTCGTTGATTTCTTTTACTTGTAGAGGATTAAAAAGTGCCATGTTTCGCTCAGTTAGGTCTTAACAAAAGTATACCATTCTGGTGAGTATGCAACATCAAAAACAATTGCAAAGGAGCCTGTTGTGCTTGAGCTAAAACTATTTGAAGATGTTATAATTGGTCACCATATTTTTATACTCCGGCAGGATTTTTTCATACAGCGCCTCATCTACTTTTTTCAGCGTATTCATAAGCCCGCCAATACCGGAATCTCTCAGGCTTACGCGTTGCTTTTTGATTTCCTCCATCTTATTTCGGATGGTGGCTTCGAGCTTGATTAGTTCCCTTTCTGTCATACATTTATTCTAAAAAGTCTGTTGTAGAAATTTTTTTATTCATCCTGCAAATTTGTCTCATTAATCCGGCAGCGCAAAGGCTACATAAGCATCACCTGATTTCGTTCCTAGCTTGCCGCCTCCACAAGCAATTACTACAAATTGCTTACCATTAACCTGATATACGGCTGGTGTTGCAAAGCCCGATGCCGGTAATGTTGTTTCCCATAGCAATTGTCCGTTACGTTTATCAAATGCGCGAAACTTGTTATCTCGGGTTGCTGCAATAAAAATCAAGCCGCCTGATGTTACGGCTGGTCCACCATAGTTTTCTGTGCCTGTAACTATTCCCCTGTCTTTGAACTCGGCATACTCACCCAATGTAACCCGCCATGCAATTTCTCCCGTGCCTAAGTCAATTGCATTCAAACTTCCCCATGGAGGTTTAATGCCAGGGTATCCTTCGCGGGTTTGAAACTTGTAAAATCCCGTAATGGCATAGGGCAGATGTCGAAAGGAGTCAATCGCTACTGCCTTGATTGGAAAGGTTTCCCTTTTTCTTCCTTCCAGGTTTAACACATACGTATTTAGTGCTATTATTTCTTCTTTCTCCAGGTGTGGGAAAGCAGGCATCATGCGTCTGCCGGCACGAACCATTTCTTCAAGGCTTTTTTCATTGTAACGCGCTGAGACATTCGCGATGGATGGATTGTTGCCTGAACCTCTTAAATCCGGCCCATGACAAATCATACAATGTTGCTGATACAATCGCTTACCTGCCAGTTCATACGTTTCCTCTCGTGCAATACTCAGGTCAACCTCCTTCATCTGGATAAGCCAGGGCACCTCATTGGCATTGACATACAATAGATTGGTTTCCGGATCATAGGCTGGTCCGCCCCATTCAGCTCCTCCATCTAAACCAGGAAAGTGAATCGTGCCTTGCAATGATTGAGGAATAAACATGCCTCCGGCATGGTGACTTTTATATCGCAATTTTAATTCTTCATATGATTCTTTATCAACCAGATCATTTAAATCCTCCTCCATAAATTTCTGTCGCATAAAAGGCTTGGGCAAAGTAGGTTTAGGCTGTGTGGGCCATAGTTTTTCTCCTTTCAATTGCGTTTCTGTAGATACTGCCGTTTCTTCTATCGGAAAAATCGGCTGACCCGTTTCGCGCTCAAGTAAAAAAACATAACCGGTTTTGGTGGGTTGGGCTACTGCATCTATTCGCTTCACGTTTTTTCGTATTGTTACCAGTGCCGGGGCTGTGGGTAAATCATAATCCCACGTGTCGTGGTGCACCGTTTGATAATGCCAAATGCGTTGACCGGTTTCAGCGTTGAGTGCGAGAATGGAATTAGCAAAAAGGTTTGCCCCTTTGCGTTTTCCTCCATAATAATCGAATGACGCTGAGCCGGTTCCCGCAAAGACTAGTCCGCGTTTTTCGTCCATACTAAAACCCGACCATGTGTTGGCCCCGCCAATATGCTTGTAGGCTTCAGGATCTTCCCAGGTATCGTAACCATACTGTCCGGGTTGCGGAATGGTATGAAAAATCCAGACGCGTGCTCCTGTTTTTACATCAAAAGCGCGTATATGGCCCGGTGCCGCATCACTGTTCTCGGAAACACGAGAACCAATGATGTATAAGTTTTTATAGATAATGCCAGGTGATGTTGCCACCACATACAAATCGTCTGTGTTCTTATCCAGGCCTTTCTTTAAATCTATTTTTCCCTGGTCACCGAACGAAGAAATCAAGGTTCCATTTGTTGCGTTAATGGCGTACAAAAGATTACCCGCCACATATAAAATTCTTTTATCCTCTCCTTCTTCCCAGTATGTAACGCCACGATTGTTATTAAGCACAAAACGTGCTCGTGGATGGTCTTTCAGCATTTGGTCAACCGGATCGAAGACCCAGCGTTGTTCTCCATTTGCTGCATGAAGTGCAAACAGTTTGAGTTGTGGAGAAGTGCCATACAGAATACCATCAACAATAATGGGGTTACATTGGATCTGTGAGTTATTTATGGTATCTGCATCTTCTGTGTGGTAAATCCAGGCAACCTGTAATTTATTTACATTTTCAGTATGGATCTGCCGGAGTGTACTATACCGGATATTGTGTTTACTGCCCCCTGCGAATTCCCATGTAGCATACTCTGTTGCTTCTTCTTTGCAGCACGGAAATAAAACTATGAAACATAAAAGTATATAGCCGGCTAATTTCATTTTTTGATTCGGTGGAGATACTTCAATTTAAGTGATTATTAAATCAAACCATAATCACCATGCTTTCTAGTTCGTCCTACGCATTAAAATTAACATGATACACATCGGTATCATTACGCGAAATGTTTGGAATAAGAAATCCTCCGGGTTGTGGTATCTCCTCGACCAGGTCAAACACCCGACAGGCCTTAGGTAAGGCAGAGAAGATCAGCAAAAAATTATACCGTTGCTTTTGCTCCACAAGCGTCCAGACCGGGGCAAAGGTTATGTTTTCAGCATGAATGAGTTGTGCCCGTTCGCCCGCTTTCCGGCCCACTAAAAAGGTTGATGGCCAGATACGGATAAGCATTTCGTGCGTCTGTGGCTGCACATAACCATGGATGTAGATGTATGAATCGTTGAGTAATTCCGGGCGGATGGAAAAAAGTACATCCGTATCTACAAATGGTTTTGCTTTTACTGGCGGTTGTTCAATGCTGGACAAGGGGCTCTTTTTAGGGATCCCCTAAAATTAGGTCAACTTTACCAAATTCCGTGGATCAGTCTTTCGCATTAATCACAAGCACAGGCAGCTGTTCGTGATTTACCAGGCTTTCGGCCAGGCTATGCGAAAAAATAAACGCTCCTGTTTTCAATTGGGTTGTAATGGCAATCATATCCGGGACAATATCTTTTGCAGCATGCTTAATGCCCCATTCCGGATCATTGGTGGTAATGAAATTACGGGTGAGGGTTGCCGCTGGAAACTGTGCCTGAAGGACATTCATTTTCTCGTCTATTTCTGCCTTGGTTTGCTTGTCATGTTCCAACCCGATGTAGAGCACGTGTATTGTACTGTTCCATAAAGCCGTCAACTTAAATACGTGCCCCAGTGCTTTCCCTGGATCTTCATGGAACGTGGAGGCAAACAGAATTTTTTCAAAATTAACGTTGTCGGGCCTGTTTTTAATTACCAATACCGGTGCGGTGGCATGACGCACCACACGTTGCGTTTGCGATCCGATAACCAACTCACGAATACCTGTTGCTCCGTGCGAACCCATTACTACAAGATTAATTCCAAGGGGTTCAATATAGTTTTCAATTTTATCAGTGCCCTTATTCATTATCAACAAAGGGGTTGAGCGCACCCCGGCCCGTTCAGCGCGTGTAACCAACTCGTGCAGTTTTGCTTTGGCATGACCTAAAGTGGGGTCCGTTTCCAGTGGTTTGGTCGGCAGCACATGCATGCTCCCTGATTTGTCATCGTAGAGGTGTTGTACAACAAGTTCAGCTTTTGCCTTGTGCGCGATTTCCAGCGCTACGCCAAATGCATTTTCTGCGCAGGTTGAAAAATCTGTAGGGATTAATATCTTTTTCATCATTAAAAATTTTATCGGCTGCAAATGGCAATAACCTGGAAGAAGTTTTCGGGGTGAATTTGCAGGCCGTTTGCCCGAAAACAAGATATTACTGTCTGTAGCGATTTTGAATGATACGGATCAAGCGAAGCCATGACATTTATCAGGGGGCTTAGATGGACCAGGAAATAATGGAATTAATAGACGAACTCCGAAAACTTGTGTGGCTAAAGCCAGAGTCCTTTAGGGTCTGAAGAATTAAGTGAAGTTGATGGTGTTGCTCTTTTGTTTCGGTAATGATGTTCATCATACCCAAACCTCCTTTTGCCGTTAACCGACACAGGTGATTGGTGTACATCGTGGTAAGCATTTTATCCGGAACGTGTTTGTCCACAAAAACATCGCTAATAACCAAATCAAATTTTGTTCTACAGGATGCCACAAACTCAGCGGCATCAGCTATTTGCAGGTTCAGTTTTTTAAAACGATCCAGATCAAAATATTTTCTGGCCAGTAAAATTACTTCGGGGTCAAGTTCTATGCCTGTAATGTCTGGCGTAAGTTTTAGTTCATCACATAAAATGGTAGCACCACTTCCGGCACCGAAACCAAGTATCAATACAGTTTTGGGGTTTCGCTTTTTTACGTCAAGTTTTTTAAATGCTTTTTGAAATACTCTGTGAAGGGTGTCAAAAGAATAATTGGCATCAGGGGAATGGAGAACATATCTCCCGTTTTGATACCATACTTCCAACTCACCACTTACAGCGCTTGGTCGCTTTTCAACGATAGTTCCTGAAACATAACTGAGTATTTGTCTGCCTACCGTTTTCACTTCCGCTCAAACATTCGCTTGAAGAAATCGGCTGAGGCTTTGTACGCATTCACCCAGTTTTTGTGTAGCAAAAATCCGTGCACTTCATCCGGAAAAACCAGTTGCTCAAAGTACACACCCTGTTCCCGAAGGTTTTCTGCCAGGCTTACGGTCTCGCTGAACGGAACGTTCCGGTCATCATCACCGTGAATGAGCAGTACAGGCGAACGCCAATCCTTAATGAAATGCATGGGTGAGGATTCAAATGCTTTGCGCGAAAAAGCTTGTTGCTTTTCGGCCTGATACGATGGCACAAAGTTTCGTATCACCACATTCCAGTCGTGCACACCGTGGATATCTACCCCGCATGAAAACAAATCCGATGCTTTAGCCAATCCCATTGCGGTTAAATAACCACCATAACTTCCGCCCCACAACCCGATTTTTTTTGCATCCACATCGGGGCGTTGCGCTAAATACAATCCTGCTCCCTCCACATCGCGGTATTCGCTGGCACCGGCTGCACCATAATCAATCGCTTCACGAAAATCCAATCCGTAACCAATGCCACTCCGGTAATTAACCGATAACACTACATAACCCAGACTTGCAAAATATTGATTGAGTGCATATGCATTATGATAGTATGCGCTGTAGTGAAACCCGAGCACCATTTGCCTGCGCGAGCCGCCATGAAAGAAAATTACTGCCGGTCGTTTGTCGCCTGGTTTTGCGCTTTTGGGAAGAAAAAGTTGTGCGGGAATTTTCATGCCATCGGTTGCTGTGATCATCACTGCCTGAGGTGTTACCAAATCCTTTTTCGGAAAAGTTTTAGGAAATAGATCTGCGGCAATCATTTTTGATTGACCGTTGGCACCAATAACATAAGGCCATGCAGCGGTGGTCGCATCAGTACGCAGGCAAACTATACCGGCTGTTGTTTCAACAGGAGAGTACTCGATGCCATCGCCTGTTGAAAGTTGTTGTGGCTTTCCTCCCGTTACGCCTACTTTATAAATGTGTCTGCGGTCAATATCTCCAATGTTGGTTACGTAGATCAGATTTTTTCCATCGCGTGCCACTTCAACTGATTCTACCTCACCGTCACCCGGTGTAAGCAGTAAGGCTTCTCCTCCGTTTATGGAAACCGAATACAGGTGTTGCCAGCCGTCACGCTCCCACGGAAATACAAGGCGGTCGCCCATCCACCAAAGCATATTATCCACTACCGGAATACCGGTGT
The DNA here is from genome assembly GCA_002425185.1 of Flammeovirgaceae bacterium UBA5585. Lineage (GTDB taxonomy): Bacteria > Bacteroidota > Bacteroidia > Cytophagales > Cyclobacteriaceae > UBA2336. Next base: position 294,862 of record DILT01000013.1, read on the forward strand.
GAAGCACACTGCCTTTGCCCGGTTTAGCTGCCCAAACTTCCTTTGCTTTTCCGGTACTTACATCAGCAACACGTATAGACCACGGATGGCCTTCACGTGCCGGAACAAATGGAAGCCTGTTGCGCACATTGGGTGTACGTATAAAAGCGATTTGCTTTCCATCGGGCGACCAAGCCGGATTACCGTCCCGATCAACACTCGGATCTAAAAACTGAATGGTGTTGGTTGAAAAATCATAAACACCAATAAACGAATGGTCGGTGCGCGTACTCACAAAAGCCAGTTTGCTGCCATCGGGCGACCAGCGCATGTTGCTTTGCGAACCGCGCGAATGAAAAAGCTTTTTACCCTTGCCTGCTGAATCGAGATTAACCAACCACACCTGGCCGCTGTTTAAATACGCTATTGATTTTCCATCGGGCGATAGTTTGGGATAAAAACCAGTGGCAAGTTTCTTCAAATTGCTTCCATCACTATTCATCATCCAGATGGCACGCTCAACACCGGGTTGGATCGCAATGGGATTGGGTAATTCGCTTGCGCTGTTGGGTGCGCCTCCGCGAATGAAGATGATTTTAGCATTGTCGCGCGTAAATTCTACGCCTGAAATTTCCTGACCGTCATCCTGGTTGTAGTTGGTAAATTTTTTTAGGGCAAAATCAGGTGCATCGGCAACATAAATATTACGCGCACCCTGATCATTAAACACCCAGGCAATTCGTTTGCCATCGGCACTGACCGTGAGGTTTGTTGGAAACGGCACATTGAGGAGGTTATCGATAGTGACCTGGGCGAAAGCTGATGAGAAGGTGATCAGCAGGGAGATTATGGGAAATAATTTTTTCATGGTGTTTGCAATTACAGGTACGAAGTAGCTTGCTTCGACAAGCTCAGCGTGACAATTAATTCAAATCTCTCAACAACTGCTCATAAAACCACAAGGCTGTTTTATAGCTTTCCAAACTCACGCGTTCATCAATGCCATGAAAGCCAATCGGGTCAATCATGGGACTGAACTTGATAATGTTGGATGATACTTCCGCAAAATGCCTGGAATCCGTTGCGCCTATAACCAGGAAAGGCGAAGTGATTACCTGCGGATAACTTTTTTGTATGGTTGCCGCTATCTTCTGGTAGCCAAAACTCTTCACAGGTGTTACCGCTGACGGCTCTGATACATTGTTGTTGAGGGGGGCAACGTTTACGCGTTTATCGTCAATTTTTATTTTCACATCTTCGATTACCTGACCTGATAAGTGGCCCGGCAACAACCGGAAATTGACAACGGCTGTTGCCACGGTGGGCACCACGTTATCTTTTATGCCGGCTTCAATAATGGTGGGCACTATCGTGGTACGGATCATGGCATCACCCGTGTTGCTTTGGGAGTATGTGCCTAAAATCATTTTCTTGAACAGCCATGGATTGGCAAATGCCATGCGCTGCACAAAGGGCATTTCAGGGCCCAGGCTTTCCATCAGACCGTGCATCGGTTCGGAAAACTCAGGTTCAAAGGGCTTACTGCGAAGCGTGTTTAGTGCTTTTGCCAAAACATCAATGGCAGTTTCTTTTTCGGGCATGGATGAATGGCCCCCCTGTGCGGTAACGGTTAGCTTTAACGACAGGTATCCTTTTTCGGCCGTACCGAGCAGGGCGACCGGTTTGGTTAAGCCGGGTACTTTCTCCCTGGTCATAATGCCGCCTTCATCCAGCACAAATTCCGCGGCAATGTTTCGCTCCTTTAAAAGTTTTGCAATGGCCACAGCGCCCTTACCGCCAATTTCCTCATCGTGGCCGAAAGCCAGGTATACCGTTCGGTCGGGTTGAAAATTTTCGCTTACCAGTTTCTCCACCGTTTCCATAATGGCGATTACGTTGATCTTGTCATCGGTAGTGCCGCGACCCCAGATGAAATTGTCTTTGATTACTCCGCCAAACGGATCCACGGTCCACATGGATTTAGTGGCCTCTTCAATAGGCACAACATCCTGATGGGCCATGAGGACAACGGGTTTCAGATCAGGATTTTTTCCTTCCCACTTATAAAGCAAACTGTATCCTTCTACTATTTCTCGCAAAAGCGTTTCATGCGTTTTTGGATACGTTGTTTTCAAAAATTCTTGAAAGCCAATAAACTGTGATGAGTCAAACAATGACGGATCACCGTAGGATATGGTTTTGTACGATAGTGCTTGTTGAAAGTTTTTGAGCGTTGTTTCTGATAGCTCCGGAGCTGGTAGAGCTGACAGCGGTTGCTGATTCGACTTAAAGGTAAATGTGTTGAAAAGTACAACGCCCACCAATAACAGCATCACAATCAACAGAAAAAGAAAAAACTTTTTAATCATAATACAATCACTTTATTCAAACTCTATTCTCTTGGTCTGTGTCGACACGGTCCATGATGTTGTTACTTATATTGTTTCCCCTTCTTTATCACCATATCCACACGTTGCAGCAAGGCAATATGCCGTAACACATCTCCCTTCACGGCAATAATGTCGGCATATTTCCCTTCGCTAATGGTACCAAAATCCTTTTCAACACCCATGGCCACGGCCGGCCAGTACGTTGCTGCGCGTATGGTGTACATCGGGTCGAAGCCAAATTTATTTACCCATACATCCAGTTCGTTCCAGGTGCTTTGGCTGTGGAACTTCATCGGTATGCCGCTATCGGTACCAATCAGCAACACCACACCTGCGTTTTTGAGTTGATTTATTTTTGTTTCCAGTGTTGGTTTTCGCAACGGGTTCAACCCGAAATAGGAAAGCCTGCCCGGATGTTTAATGGATTGCTTAATGTCTGCAATGATGGAATCGGGTAAACCCAAATGCCACGATGAGTTGTCGAGGTGTTCGGGATTGTCGCGCACGTATTCATAGTTGTATAGTCCTTCTACCGTGGGTGTCCAGAATAGTGGACCTAAACTCATTTTCGCGGTGCGCTCTTTAATCATGGCGATAATATCAGCCGGATATTCGGGCGCTGCGGCCAGCCCTGTATGTTCAAAGCAATCAACGCCTGCTTTCAGACCTCTTCGTATTTCATCGGGGCGGTGTGCGTGCGCCACTACTTTCAATTTATTTTTGTGTGCTTCATCTACCACGGCCAAATATTCTGCGTCTGTCATTTCATCCTGATCAATCAGCTTGATGCAATTCACTCCCGCTTTGGCCAGGCGCTGTACTTTTGCCCGTGCATCCGCTTCGCCTTTAACTCCCCACCTGAATTCAGCCGTGCCTGGGTATGGCTCGTGCTGAATGAATGGTCCGCTCATGTACATGGTGGGGCCCGGTATTTCTCCTTTGTTAATTCTGTCTCGAACAGTAATGCTCGCATCAAGCGGTGCGCCCAGATCGCGTGCGCTGGTAACACCGGCCAGCAAAAGCTGGTGTGCTGATGAAGGCATGATTACATCCTTCGCAACTTTCAAATAGCTTTTGTCCCAATAGGTGTAATCACTGTGCCCGTTAATCATCAGGTGCACATGCATATCCCAAAGGCCGGGCAATATGCTCATCCCTTCGGTTGAAATGACTTCAGCATTTTTTGGAATATCAATAGCACCAATTTGTCCTACAGCCTTTATGCGTTCACCCTCAATGATGACGACTGAATTTTGCAATGGCTTGCCACCATAGCCGTCAATGAGTGTTCCGCCAACAAGAGCCTTCACAGATGATTGGGCAACTGCAACCACAGGAAGCAGAAGCGCTAATATAAAAATCCGGTAGTTCATGGTTCAGGTTATTCTCCAAGAAAAGTACAACTAACTACCATCAAATAAAACTTGGTTTGATAAGTGGCAACTGACAAATGTCCTTGATATACTTCTGTTTGTGTAATACATTTAACCAAACCCTTCGCCCATGCCGCACATTAACTGCAACAATGCCAGTTTATACTACCTTGATGAAGGTGCCGGAGAAGAAACAATCGTTTTTTCACACGGTCTTTTGTTTTCTCATGAAATGTTCCGTGCCCAGATCGATTATTTTCAAACCCGTTACCGGTGTATTGCCTACGATCATCGCGGACAAGGGCAAAGCGAGGTGACTGACTCCGGATATGATATGGACAGTTTATTCCTGGATGCTGCAGCACTGATCCAAAACCTGCAACTGGGGCCTGTCCATTTTGTGGGTTTAAGCATGGGTGGTTTTGTGGGCATGCGGTTGGCGGCCCGTAAACCACAATTGATAAAGAGCCTTACACTTATGGAAACCTCTGCCGATGATGAAGTGAATAAACTGAAATACCAGGCATTGAATCTGATTTTTAAAGTAGCCGGCAGTAAACCGATCGCTAAAAAAATCATGAATATTCTATTCGGAAAAACATTTATGAACGATATCGATAGAATCGATGAGCGATCATACTGGGAAAATAAAATGATATTGTTGCCAAAAACAGTCACGCGCGCAGTAAGCGGAGTGATTAACCGAAGTGGTGTGTTTGAGGAAATAAAATCCATTCAAAAGCCAACCCTGGTTATGGTGGGTGATGAAGATGTGGCCACAACAACTGAAAAAGCACAACGCATTCACAAGCAAATAAACGGGTCGGTGTTGGAGATTATTCCTGGTGCCGGTCATAGTTCAACAATTGAACAGCCTAAGTTCGTAAATGCCATTCTTGAAAAGTTTTTGAGTCATCTGCAAACTGGTCATAATTCTTCAGTAAGTCACTAAACTTACCGTTTCTATGAAAATGAAATATTCATTGTCTCTTGGTCGCGTAGCCGGAATACAGATTTTTGTTCACTGGACATTTCTTATTCTCATTGGATGGATTGTATACAGCAACCTGAAGCAAGGCCTGAGCACGGTTGACATTATCTGGAGTGTGCTTTTCATTCTTACACTATTTGCCTGCGTTACCGCCCATGAACTTGGGCATGCCCTGGCCGCAAAACGCTATAACATTAAAACCCGAAACATCACCTTACTGCCGATTGGCGGATTAGCCCAGCTGGAATCCATACCAGAAAAACCAAAAGAAGAACTTGTTGTGGCACTGGCAGGCCCGATGGTTAACATTATTATAGCGGGTATTCTGTTTCCGTTCATCAAGCTTAGCCCAAACGTTATTGAAGAAATGGATTTAAGACGGCTTAGTCACCACAACTTTTTGTTTTCATTAATGGTCGTGAATATCTGGCTTGCTGTATTCAACATGATACCAGCTTTTCCCATGGACGGTGGCCGCGTATTCCGCGCATTATTATCATTCAAGTTTGAGCGCAATGTGGCTACACGCATTGCGGCTTCAGTGGGTCAGCTGCTGGCTGTTGGCTTTGTATTCATTGGGTTTTTCTACAACCCCTTTTTGGTTTTCATCGGTATTTTCATTTTTCTTGGCGCTCAGGCTGAAGCGCAATTTGCCGAAGCCAGGTCGCTGTTGAAAGGCTATACGGTTTCCGATGCCTTTATGCGCGATGTGCCCCTGCTAAAACCTACCGATACCATTGAATATTGTTCCGATCGGTTGCTGGCATCGCAAAACAAAAATTTTATTATTGCTGATGAACGTGGTGTAGTTGGAACGTTGAGTCGGGACGAAATTATTAAGGCGCTTAGGGAAGGAAAGTTTACAAACCCTGTTTCGGATGCCATGAACCGTGATTTTATTTCGCTACAAGTAAATTCATCGCTGGAAGAAGCATGGGCCACCATGCAAACAACGCGCAAAACAGCAGCGCCCGTTTTTTCAGCAGGTCAACTGGTGGGTATGATTGATACCGAAAATGTTGCTGAGTTTCTAATGATCAGTGAAGCCAGGAATAAATAGCTGTTGGCTTTTATTTCTAACGCTTCATTTTGATGATCGTGGATTCTTCCGGTTCAGATATTTAAATGCATCCGTCATTAAAAAGGTGCCCGTAATGCCGGTGGCTCCTCCCGAAACAAGAAGCACCTTTCCAAGATCATCGTATTTTCTGCCCAGCATTAATCCACCGGCAATCGTAACCGAATAACCTATGGTTGCGACAACAATGCCGGTTTTAAATTTTTTCTGCGAAGTGGCCAGGTTTAAATTGATCTGATCAACATCTGTCCGAAGCTGCAATATCTCTCGCTTAAGCGAATCATAAGCAGGAGATTCCTGGGCAAGTAAAAATTTAGGGAAGAGGAGGGCACATAAAACAATTACAATCCGCATAGTATTCCTTTAGGTAACTGCGCTAAAATAAACCGGATCAGCGATCGAGCCAAGTTTTAAATGAAGCCGTGCGCTCACGACTCACGAATAATTCGTGTTCGCAGGGTTGATTGATCTTGATTTCCAACCGTGAGCTGATTAATCCTTTAACTTCATTAATGGCATCAATACACACAATAAATTTACGGCTGATACGAAAAAACCTTACCGGATCGAGTAACGACTCAAGTTCTTCAAGGGTGTGGTCAATTAAGTATTTTCGGTTTTCACTTTTGGTTATCAAAAAGGCGGCTTTGCCATCGGCATAAAAATACGCTACTTCAGATGCTTGTTTGAATTGAAGTTTGTTTCCTGATTTCAAAAGAAAGCGCTCCTTAAACGTGCCGGAGCTCTTCTTCAAAACTTCTCTTAATAAAGCCAGCTCTTCGGATTGAATGAATTTGGGTGTCAGCTTTTTGAACTTCTCAAGTGCAAACTGAAGTTCATTTTTTTTGACGGGTTTGAGTAAATAGTCAACGCTATAGTGCTTAAATGCCTGAATAGCGTAATGATCATAAGCCGTGGTGAATATGATGGGTTTATCAATTTGTACCTTATCAAATACTTCAAAACTTTTGCCATCGGCTAGTTGAATATCGAGTAATAGTAAATCAATTGAATTTTGTGCTTTAAAAAAACGAACCAATTCCTCCACACTATCCACCTGCTCTGTCACTTCAATGGCGGGGTCGCATTCCTTCAAAAGGCCAATCAGGCGCTCCGCGGCTAGAGGTTCATCTTCGGCAAGCAAAACTTTCATTCTTCAAGCTCCAAAAGTGGAATTTTAACTGTAAACCGGCTTTCTGTCTTTTCGATCGCTACTTTCCGGTTACTTAAAAACTCATATCGGCTCTGAATGTTTTTAAGGCCAATTTGGGTTGATTCTTCTTTGACCTCTTTTCGTTGCAGTGTATTACTTACAGAAATAGATCCATTTTCTGAGCGGAGCGTTATTTGCAGCGGATTCTTTTTGGAAACAACATTGTGCTTTATGGCATTTTCAATAAGCATTTGGAGTACTGCCGGAGCAACATAATACTTGTCCAGATCGCGGTTAATTTCGTTTGTAATAACAATGTTCTCTCCAAACCGGATTTGTACTAAATAGAGATAGGATTCAATAAAGGCCAATTCTTCTTTTAGGGATACTATTTTCTTTTCCCGATTATACAGGAGGTAGCGATATACATTGGCAAGCTGATCAATAAATCGAGCCGATGTTTCAGCGTCTTTGTACACCAGGGTTGACAGCGCGTTGAAACAGTTAAAAAGAAAATGCGGATTAATTTGATTTTGCAATGCCTCAAACTGTGCTTCAATGGACTTCTTTTTGAACTGCTCCGCTTCCACTTGTGTTTTTTTCAGTTTGTCCATATAAAACACGATGGCATTTACACAATTCAAAAAAAGGTTAACCCGAAAACCGAAAGCCATTAGCAAGGTTAGGTGTGCTTTATTTATCTGTACCGGTAAATCGGCCAGGGCGTAGAGAGCCTCCATGGCAACGAAACAAACCACCGCAACATTAACCAGGCTCAATACAAACAGAATTAAAAGGGGATGCAGTTTTCTTTTGAAAAACAGAAACAAGCCGTCTAACCGGGCTTCAATAAGGCGATTGAGTTCCCAAACACCAAAAACCACCAGTGCCAGTGTTGTAAAAAGCAGGGTAGTAGAAATAGAGAAATCAAAAAGTTTGTCTCCTACCGTATACCGAATGTTCAGGTAGGAATAAATTGCCAGCGCAAGAATGAACAAATACCTGTAACGAACTTTAAACACGGTGCGGCAATTTAAGACGATACTAAAGAAATCATTTAAACAGAAGAAGTCCCGCACATTGCACGGGACTCTTCACTCCTAAACCTACCCCTCTACCTACAAAATACCTGTCGGAATAAGAACTTTATCAATAGCGTGTATAACACCGTTTGTTGCATGAATGTTAAGTGATGCCCCAACAAGACCTGCAGCCGGTGTGCTGCCACTGCCATCGGTAATGGTCAGGTTGCTCACATTCACAATTACATTCTGGTTAAGTGTAGTTACTGAACCGCTTGACAAGTCTGTGGAGAATACGCGCGCACCAACAATGTGATGCTGCAATACTTCAGCTAATTTTTGGTTGCCAATAGCGGCTTCCAGCGCATTAAGATCAGCAACCCCAGCTGCTGTATAAAGCGCCTGGAAAGCAGCATCTGTCGGAGCGAATACGGTAAGATTACCAGCGGCACCGGCAGCATCCAGCAAAGCAGGAACTTTAGAAAGAGCGGCTACCAATTGGGTGAACTGAGGTGAAGAAGCTGTTGACGCGGCTACAGCAATCTGAGCAATTGTTTGTGTGGGAGGTAGTAACGTTCTGTTAATAACATGTACTACTCCGTTTGAGCCGGTAATATCGGTTGCTGTAACCTGTGTTGTTCCGTTAATAAAAACCCCGGCTGTTCCTTTGCTCAGGTAAATGTTACCATTTAATGTTGCTGCAGAAGAACTTCCGTTTACAATGTTTGCGGCAAAAACTTCACCTTCAATTACGTGGTAGGTAAGAACTGCATTCAGTGTTGCTTCATTAGGCAAGGATGTAATACCCGCTGCAGTAAAGGCAGCATTTGTTGGTGCAAATAATGTTTTCTTGTCGGCATTAAGCAACGTTTGTAAAACCGTTGGCGAAGCAGCCTTTACCGCAGCGATTAGTGTGGTAAAGTTTTTATTGAAATACGCTGGCGCTACAATGGTTCCAACAATGGGTACAATAGAAGGGGGTACCAACACGGCATCAATAACATGTACAATTCCATTTGTTGCCTCTACATCTGCTGTCACAACACTTACCGTCCCGTTCAGGCGGATTCCGCCAGCGGTGGTTACGGTAATGTTTTCCCCGCCAACAGTTGCAACTGGGCCGGCAGTGAGCTGTGTAGACCTCACGGCTGCGCTGGCAACAACATGGTATTGGAGCACTTCGCGCAAAACATCTTCAGGAATATCATCCAGACTGGATTGGCCAATGGCTGTTAATAATCCTGCAAAAGCTTCATTTGTGGGAGCAAAAACAGTGAAATTTCCGGAACCACTAAGTGTTGACACCAGATCCGGGAATTTGGTCAGCGCAGCTACTAATGTTGACAGGTTGCTGTTGCCCTGAGCCAACGCAACAATGCTTTGGGTTGGCCTTACGGTGTTGTCGTCATCATTGCAGCTGGAGATGGTTAACGATGCAATCGCTATTACCAGCACCGTGACCTTGGCTTTGCTTAGCCAGTCTTTTAAAATACTTTGATTTGCTTTCATAATGGGTATGTTTATAGTTTTTGTTAAAAATTGAACAACTAGAAAACCCATTTTTAGGAACTAGGATTGTGCGGTTAGGAGCGAACCGGAATATGCGTGGTGTGAGTTGTTATTTCTTAGGGACGAATGAAAATATAAGGTCTGTCAACGCTAACCAGGTGTTCAGGTATTCAACAAGAATGTTCAACAGACCTTTTCTATAATTGGGGCAATTCCTGATTTACGAAATCGCCTCGCAGCGTGCGAAAGCGTTTTCTTGCCTCAGCGGCAAAAACACTTCCAGGATATTTATTGAGAAACTCCCGATAGACTTCCATGGCTTTGTCTTTATTGCTCAGTTGGCGCTCATAGATCTCGCCTTGCAAAAAGAACGCATCATCTGCCAAAATATCATCGGGGTATTCGTCCAGTATTTTTTGTAACAGGCCCAGCGATTTTTCAAATTCACCGCGCTGCATGCGCAGGTTGGCTTCCAGCCAATATACATCATCAAGAATGGTGTAATTAGTAATGGGTTTTTTGATTGCCCGGCCGGCAACTTCAATAGTATCACCTAGTTTTGCTTTAAACAGCGCGGCCTCCCATTCATACTTAATCAAAATTTTAGAATCATATATCGGAATGATAACAAAGCCTTCTCGTAAATTAGTAAGAGCTTGCAACGCCTCTTCAGATTTATTTTGATACAGCAATAACTCAACAGAAGCATATGCCTGAAGCGCATCGCCAACGGAATCAAAAGCAATGTTTTCTTTAATGCGCATGCTCAGCTCCATGGCATCATTGGCTATCTCGCGTGTTGTCGCTTCTTTTAAAATATCCAAATGTTCTTGCGCTAACCTGAAATTTCCCTTGTAATAAAACAATTTCGCGTTTTTGAGTTTTGCTTCATATCCCAATGGGCTTTCTTTTAGCGCTTTCTCTACTTGTGAATACAGCAATGATGATTCCCAGGTTTCGCCTTTCAATAAATATATATCACCCAAATCCAATTTTGATTTCGATTTTATCTGTAATGAGGCACGCGGGTTTTCAATGAGGCTATTGAGCAGTTCAATGGCTTTGTTTTTTTCATCCAGATAGTTTGCATACAGAAGAGCTTCACTCCGCTGTGCTTCATGTGCATTTGGGTTATCTCTGTATTCTTCAATAAATCTGCTGTAGTCCGCAATCAACCGTCTTACTGAATCAGTCTGAACCGGAAATGTATTGCGCACCCGGGCTTCGCGTGTTTTTACTAAACCAAGACGCGCCTGTAAAAAGTATGGTCCGGTTGGATATTCCTTTGCTACATAATTATAGCTTCTGAACGCATTGTCGTAATCCTCATTATCAAGGGCAACACGTGCAACCTCCATGCATCGCTCACCTAATTTCTTGTATCGTTTATCATACGCCCTGGCCTGAATAAAGGATGCATAAAAATTTTTCTGCTGCATGGTAACCCAGATCAATAAATCGGAGTAAACGTCCAGATCGGGGTAACGCTGAACGCGATCATACAAAATCCTCTCAAGGCTCTCCAGTTCATCAGGTTTTGTAAGCAAAGCCTGCATCACATTTTTTACATATTGTATGTTGGCCGAATTTTGTGTTACGTAATTCAGGTATTCCTGAACCATTTTATCCTTTTCGCCTTTTACTCGGTATAACATGGCCAACTCCAGGCAAAACAAATACGGATTACCCACGGCCTGCCGGCATTCCGTTAACGCCATAATGGAATATTCTGAAAGCGATTTTCCTGACAGGTAATCCGCCAACATTTTAGTGCGCGACACATTACCCTTATAATTATTAATAAGATCCTTAAAATATTTTTCAGCCCGCGTCAAATCACCTGTGCGTACGTAAATAATTCCAACATCGGCCTTAAACTGAACATTTTCAGGATCCTTTCGCAAAACACGCTTCATATAAGCGTGTGCCTCATCCCCATCGCCTAAATCTAGAAGTGTGTTTAAGTAGTTATTGTGTATAAATGGAAGGTTAGAGTCATTTTTTGCCAGATCGCGGTATAACTCAATTGCTTTTTGCTTATCGCCTTTTAATAAATATTCATTGGCTAATTGTATGTCTGCCTGATTCTGTGCCTGTAACGTTAAAGGGTTATGCACAAACAAGTTTAGTAAGCTTATTATAATTAAATATTTATATATTTTATTACTGTTATTAACCATGTTGATATGTGGATAATCTTCAATTTTTTTGCCTGTGAAAATTACGTTAATATAATATGGATTGTACTGACTTTGTTATCAGGTATTTAGGCTACTTGTTAACAATGTCCAACGGGGATGACAAATCCAATGTTAATTAAACGTATTGTTGATTGTTTAGGTTGATTTCGCAGTTGTGCACAATTGATACAGGGTTTTTCAAAATACGTCTTGTGCTGACTGTTTTTCTTGTCTTTCTACGGATTATCCACAAAGTTTTGCTCCGTTATCAACAAGGGTCCGACCTCCCAATTTGCTTTTAAATTGATAGTCTGAATCCCTTTTTCGGTTTTATAGAAGGTTATAGGCTCTGGTTCTTCACGTTTGTAAAAGTTACCGTTGTCCCACACTCGGTTACTATTTTTATCAAGGATTACACGCAGGAAATAATCACCTGGGGGCACGTTTTCAAAGCGTGTTTTTGTTGATGCTATTGACGCAATTACTTTGTACGATTTATTTAGAAGCTGGATAATAACACTTTGTTTTGTGTCCACTTCAACAATCAATGTAGCTGAATTTTCGGGTGTAATAATTTTGATGGGTGACTGAATTGATGCTGCACTATCAGTTTCTATCGATAAAATTGCCCCTTTCGGTATAATCAAGTTGTTGTAAGGAATGGTTTTCGGCTCTGGCTTTTCTTCTTCTTTCGTAGTTGATCTTTCGCGCGTGGTACGGCTTCGGGGTGCCTGTGGCTGAGTAAAGTCTATGTCTTTAGGCAGAAGTTTTTCCAGTAGTAGTACCGTATTTCTCTTGGTTAATTTATAGTCTTCTTTTGTAAAGGTGAGGTTGTTGACAGAATCTAGCCGGATGTAAAAACTGTCAATTTGAACATGTGCAACAGGCTTGCTGAATATTATTTCTCCCCTTAATGTTGATTTATTTTTGAGAAATTCTAAGGCTTCAAGTTTGGCGGAAAACTTTTCCCTACTTGCAGAGCGCTTATCGAATTTTACATACAGTGTAGTGTCAATCTTGTTGTCTATACTATCTAGGGCATGTAACCGCACGGCTATACTGTCGATGTTTGTTAGGGTATTGAATACCCGTATTGTCGAAGCATCTTCCAGGTCAGCATGGATAGAAGTTTCGTTTTTGGCATCCTTTAGTGTGAACTCCCGTATGCCTTTGGTCGTGCGAATGTTAAAGTATGTAGCAATCGGCCTCGCAGAGATTAATTTGAAATCGCGTGCATCGAGACGAACAACAGGTAAGTTCTTTTTAAGATTTTCAGTTGTAAGAACAACACTATCTCCGATAAAACCATACGATTCTGATTTGCTATCAACAATCAGGTTCTTGTTTTTATCTTCAAATGCATATACTATGTATGCGCCTGCTTTTAGATTGTCCAGGCTGTATTCTCCTTTTTCGTTGGTAAGCGTTATCCATTGAGCTTCGTGCTTGAAAATGTTTATCGTATCGTGATGTAAAATTGCAGCGACTGTATAATTCTTAAGCGGTTTTCGCTCTAAAAGATTGTATACAATTCCTTGAATGGATAGCGAGTCAATGACATCGCCTGTACTAAAGGCGAGTTTTAAATTAATAACAGGATTTCGTTCTGTTATATCCTGAATTGCTTCACGAAAGGATAGGGTGTAGGTAGTATTTTCTTTAAGATCAGCGTTTAGCTTGAGAACTACTTTATTCTTTCGTGATTCAGCCTCGAATTTTTTACCAATAGCGGGAGTAATAATAAGTTGTTCGCGCACAGAATTAACCTGTACCATTTCATCAAATACTAACTCAATTTCGTTTTTATTGAAATTAGTTTGCCTGTCTGCTGGGTTAGAACGAACCAGTTTAGGAGGTATTTCATCTTTGATGCCTCCGGTAGGCTGTGTTTGCTTTGCACATTGCGTGATTAGAAAAATCAGGGGTATGCTATAGAAGTAAAACCACTTCATTTTGGTTGTGCTATGTAGATTAAACTCGAATGATTCATCGTTTTCCTTCCTCTAAAATTAGAAAGCGACCCCTGAAGGAACCCGCTAATTATTCCGGAGAGACCTCTCTTGCCTTTGTTTTTTTCGCTTAACAAACTGATGTAAAATGCATCAAGTTTCATTGGCCTGATCGAACTTAATCTGAATCCGTTTTGCTCAAGTAATGTGGTCATACTCTTTTTTGAAAAGTGCCATAAATGCCGCGGCACATCGTAACCCGCCCAATGTTGTTTATAGTGTACCGCGTCTGCTGATTCATAATTGGGCACAGCAATAAAAATGATGCCATCCTTGTGAAGTAAAGCGTGTAGTTTTTGAAGAAGCATCTGCAAATCAGAAACGTGCTCAAGAACGTGCCACAAGGTAATGATGTTAAAATTTATAGATCTGAGATTTTCCAAGGAATTCTCTACAGGTTTTCCCAGCAGTGCAATGGATTTTGTCCGGGCAATTTGGGAGGGCTCTACACCACTAACATCCCAACCCGCGCGCTGCATGCCCTCCAGAAACTCTCCCGTTCCACAACCGTAATCGAGTAGGTTTCCTGTTTGATAATAGTTCTCAATTAGACTTTTTTTCCAGCGAAGCGTAAATTTTCGCGCTATCAAATACAGGCTGCCAATAATTCCTGAAGAATTTCCGGAATGCGATATATAATCATCAGATTGATAGTAGCCGGAAAGATCTTCATTGCCTGGTCGTGGTGATGTTATTCCAAGACCGCAAACCTTACAGATTTTAATCAGAAACGTTTCATGTGAAACCGTGCAGTCCTTGCAGGATAGATGTTCTTCGAAATCAGTTTGCTTACAAACCGGACATAGCTCAACTGTTATCATTATTTGCCCATATAAACAGTAAGCACTGATATGTCGGCAGGCGAAACACCACTTATTCTGGAAGCCTGTCCAATCGTTTCGGGTTTTATTTTTTTAAGTTTTTCCCGAGCCTCAGATGACAGCGCCTTTACCCGATCATAATCAAAGTCAGTAAGTATCTTGTAATTTTCAAGACTACCGATTTTCTCTGCCAGCTTTTGCTCGCGCTCGATATAAGTTTCGTACTTGATTTCAATTTCTGCCTGCTCCTGAATTTCTTTACTAAACCTGTTGATAGCATTCTTCAGATCAGCGTTCAGATTTTGAACATCCTGTATACTTACCTCTGGTCGTTTAAGCAGATTTGAGACGATAACCTTTTCACGAATAGTAGCGGTATTTATGGATTCAAGCCCTTCATTGACTTGGTCTGGATCAACTTTAACTTTTTTAAGCAGTTGGGTTAGTTCTGCAATACCGTTCCTTTTGTCGAGCACATTATCCAGTCGTCTGTCATTGGACAGACCAATTTTGTGGCCCAATTCGGTCAGGCGAATATCAGCATTGTCTTGACGCAACAACACCCGATATTCTGCGCGTGAGGTAAACATTCTGTAAGGCTCTTGGGTGCCTTTGTTTACCAGGTCATCAATCAATACCCCAATGTATGCCTCTGAGCGTTTTAGAATGAACGGATCTTTTTCATTGATTTTGTTGTGGGCATTAATTCCGGCCATTAAGCCCTGACAGGCAGCCTCCTCATACCCCGTTGTGCCATTGATTTGCCCTGCAAAGTACAGATTGTCAATGAGTTGTGTTTCTAACGTGAGTTTTAGCTGAGTGGGTGGGAAGAAATCATATTCTATGGCATAACCGGGCCGGAACATTTTTGCCCTTTCAAAGCCGGGTATTTTAATAAGAGCCTGATATTGAATGTCTTCTGGTAAAGAAGTAGAAAACCCGTTAACATATATTTCAACAGTTTCCCATCCTTCTGGCTCGACAAAAATCTGGTGCCTTTCCCGCTCCGAAAAGCGGTTAATCTTATCCTCAATTGACGGGCAGTACCGAGGCCCAAGTCCCTGAATTCGGCCACTAAACATGGGTGAGCGCTCAAAACCAAGCTTTAGTGTATCATGAACCTGTTCGTTTGTATAGGTGATCCAACAACTTACTTGCTTCGTTAAGGGCTGTGTTTCTGTATAGGAAAACTTGCCCGGGTTGTCATCACCCCTTTGTTCCTCCATTTTAGAATAGTCAAGCGAACGGCCATCAACCCTTGGAGGGGTGCCAGTTTTCATTCTCCCCGATTCAAATCCTAATGTGACAAGTTGCTCTGTAAGTCCTGTTGCGGCTTTTTCTCCAGTTCGTCCTCCCCCAAACTGTTTTTCACCTATATGGATTTTTCCGTTAAGGAATGTTCCATTTGTTAGAATTACCGCTTTGCTATGAATCTCAATACCTAGGGAGGTTTTAATGCCTATTGCTTTTCCGTCCTTTATAAGAACCTCGCTCGCCATCTCCTGCCAGAAATCAACATTGGGAATCTTCTCAAGCGCAAGCCTCCATTCTTCAGCAAATCGGGCCCTGTCGTTCTGCGTCCTTGGGCTCCACATAGCTGGTCCTTTCGACAGGTTCAGCATTCTAAACTGGATCATGGATTTGTCAGACACAATTCCGGAAAGGCCGCCAAGCGCATCTATTTCGCGCACAATTTGCCCCTTAGCCACGCCACCCATAGCGGGATTGCAAGACATCTGAGCAATGGTGGCCATATTCATGGTCACAAGCAGCACGCGCGAGCCCATATTGGCCGCAGCGGCTGCCGCTTCGCATCCGGCATGACCGGCTCCAACCACAATTACATCATACTGCTGAAACATATTCGCGTTCCACGTGAAACAATTAAAATCAATAAAATCAGATCGTTTGGGTAATCCACATTTCCACAAATATTATCCACAATGGGGTTGAGTGGCAAATATTGGTTTCACGTGGAACCTTAATTAACGCAAAGATAGGTAAGCATCCTCTTTTTTGCGCATTATGGATTTTTGACGAGCACTCTTATCGCTGTAGCCCATAAGGTGAAGAACTCCATGCACCATTACCCTGTGGAGCTCAGACTCTGAAGACACCTTGAATTTCTTGGCATTTTCTCGTATCCGTGGAATGCTAATGAAGATATCACCTTCGATGAGAGCCTGATCATCTGAGTTATCGAAGGTAATGATATCTGTAAGGGTTTTGTGATTTAAATAGCGTTGATTCATTTTGCCCAGGTAAGCATCGGAGCAAAAAATGATATTTAAGGATTTTAGTCTAAAGCCCTCTTTTTGGATTGTTTTCTTTAACCAGTTTGATGTTTTTCTTGGATGAGGAAGCTCAAACCTTACCTTTTCTGAAAAGAAACGGATTGCGCTCATTTATGCATTCATATAGAAGCTTAGTTCAACTACCTTTCCCCCATCCTTAAATTCAACCTCATCCGAAAGGTGCTTCATTAGAAAAATACCCCTACCACCTGGTTTTTCAATATTTTCCGGAACTGTTGGATCAGGCAGGTTGTGGTAGTTAAAACCTTCTCCCTCGTCTTTAACAATGAACTTAAGGAGGTTTTCATTAAGCATAAGACTTAAATACACGTTTTTTAGTGAGTTACCGGCATTTCCATGCTTGATTGCATTGTTCACGGCCTCGGTAACAGCAATCATAATATTTCCATAAATATCCTCATCGAGGTGGAAACGCTCCTTGGCATTATCAATGAAGCTTTCGATCATCCGGATATTATCAATTATGGAGGGAATCTGAATGCTGATGGTGTTCATCGTATACGCTGCAGGTTAGTTTTCGCGAAGTCGCTTAAAATATTCGTTAACTTCTTTTCTATAAAATGGGTAAAGTTTTGGAGGAACAGTTTTCAACAATTCTACTTCTTTTTCCTTTAATCGTAAATATTGCTCAATCGCTTTAGGCATCTCTTTGTCGTAATCCTTGGCGGCCTCGCCTTTTCGCTCTTCATCCATATCCTGTTCACGCAGGGATTTCTCCGTCTCTAAAAGCCTTGTAAGTATATCGCGTTGTCGCTGAATGAGCTGATCGGTTAGTTTCTTGTTCACCAGGTCTACCTCTGTTTCTTCCATTCGCTCCGTTAAATCTCCGCCAGGCGGGCCCATTCCCTTTTCTTGCATTTTCTTTTGCATCTCTTGCAGAGCCCTTCTTATGCGTTCTTGCTCTGCGGCCATTTCTGCAAGCTCTTCCGAAAGCTCCCTACCCCCTTTTCCGCTATTTTTCAGTTGCTCAATCTTATTGTTAAGCTGTTGTTGCATTTGGCTTAAGTTAGGCTGGCTACCCTTCTGCTTACCCTTTTTTCCTGAGGCCTTCGCGTTAGCCATCATGTTCATCATCATATCAAAATGACTGTCGAGCATTAAGGCAAGATTATTTATGGATGTCATGCTGAATTGCATCTCAGTTGAAATCTGCGGCCTCCTTCTTTCCCGGTAAGCCTCAATGGTTTTGTCTAGCCGGTCGTTCAGCTCAGTTACCTCGCGTGTTATAAATGAGCCCATCATGGGGTCGCGTTTACCAAGCGCTAACAAGCTGTCCTCCAACACCTTAACATCATCTTTTAGCTTTAATTGCTGCTGGGCCAATAGGTTAAACCGGGGATCATTTTGTTGTAATTCGCTGAATTGCCTCATAAGTCCCTCTTGGTCATGTGAAAGCTTAATGAGTCCATGGATAATTTGCCGAAGTGTTTCCAGGTTTTGCATGTCCATCTCCATGCTCATGGAGCTTTGCAGGCTTTCCATCTGCTGCTGCATCTGTTCCATCTTCTTTATCGCCTTTTGTTGCTCCCCTTTCGATTGAGATGGTTTTCCCTTTTCGAGGTTCTCCTGGCTGTTTTGTTGCGAATCCTCTACTTCCTTACTCTGATCCTCATCGGGTATTTCATCGTTGCTTTTCAGCTCTTCTCCAAGCTCACGGAGTTCCTGAAGCTTTTCTTCTGTTTTTTTAAAATCCTCCTTTAGTTTTTCCTGCTCGTCAGCCAGTTCTTTGGACTTTTCGGCATTTTGATTTTCTGGAGCTTTATCCTGGTTCTTGCCCTTTGTTGCTTTTTCCTGTTCCTTTTCCAGGGCCTCAGTCTTTTCTAATAGGGCCTGTTGATCTTCTTTGTTCTTGCCCAATTCTTTAATGGCCTGGTCCATTTTATATTCAAACTGCATTTGCTTGAACAGCTCAAGGGTTCGCTCTAATTCCTTTTCCAGATTTTTAGAATTTTTATTCAGCTTATCCATTATGCGCTGAAGCTGATTTACATCCGTATTCTCTTTCAGAAGCTTTTCTAATTCCTGGAGAAGTTTTCGTGTTTCTTCATCCAGTAATTCGTCCATCAACTTTTGTATTTGCTCTGCTTTTTCTCGTATCCGCTCATCCTGTTCGGTAAAGGCTTCTTTCTTTTGTTCCAGTAACTTATTCTGATCTTTTAATTCGTTGAGCATCTTTTCAAGATTTTTCTTTTGCTCAAGAATGTCCTCCAGCTTTTTCTTATCCTGCCAATCGAGCGACTGCTTGCCCTTCAGTTTTTGCTGAGCATCGTCAATTTGTTTTTGAAGTTCTTGCGCTTTTGAATAGCTCTGCTCAATTTTTTGTTCTGTCTTAGACTGAGCATTAGAAATCTCCGTAACAAGTTGATCCTTGTCGGGCACAAAAAATGTATACACTGAGGAGCGTGTTGATTTATGCCCATTTACACCATCGTTATCCCATACTTGTAAAAAATATTCCAGAGACTCTCCGGGTTTCAACTTGAGCGAATCGAGAGTCCAATTGTAAAAGAAACTTTGCTGACTTTGATTAACCCCGATGGGAATGTTAACCGAACGCTGAACTACTTTTTGCTGCTGCGCATTTTTCACGTGAAACTGAAGCATCAGTTTACTTAGTCCGTAATCATCCGATACAATACCGCCTAAAACAATTCGCTGGTAAAGTATAGAGTCTCTGAAATTGTTGACCTGAAGCTGAGGATACTGATCTTTAATAACATCAATCCGGTAACTTATTTTCTCTTTATTCCGGCTGTGTTCATTCTCCAGAACAATCTCATACTGATCTGGGTCATGAAGCCCCTTTTTGAAGTTAAAAACCTGATTGTCAGATGTTTGTAACCCATCTGGCAATCCTGCGGAAGCGAAAAGAATAGAAGCTTTTAAAGCG
The DNA here is from genome assembly GCA_002425185.1 of Flammeovirgaceae bacterium UBA5585. GTDB lineage: Bacteria > Bacteroidota > Bacteroidia > Cytophagales > Cyclobacteriaceae > UBA2336. The sequence continues at coordinate 314,572 of DILT01000013.1, forward strand.
TTGGTGGTTTGAATTTCCCAGGTTGCCACGGCCCCTTCAGGAACTTCAAGATTGCCCGCATTGACAAGTTGTTCGCTTTTACGTTGCAGGTAACGGGGATATTCCAACCGAAGTTTAAGCTGTGTAAGTTCGGGACGATTCGCCAATGCAATTTCAACCGGGGATGAGTAGAAGCCCGCAGCCTCAAACTGAATTCTTTTGCCCTCCTGAAGTTTTTCAAAGGTATATTGAAAATTGCCAGCACCTAGCGGTTCCATTTTTAATCGTTGTGATTTTACGATTATGTAGCAAGCTTCAGGAATTGCATTACCCTCCAGCGTAAGTGAAAGTGTAAAATCTTCATTGAAGAATCCGGTGAGCTGTTGGTTTTGAACTACAAAATTAAAGGGGGCCTGCGGAGTGAACTGCTGATTGAAATTTACAATCCGATGTGTGCTCTGCGTAAGTATATTCTTATTGAAAAGGGCCAGCAAAAGAATGATGCTCAGAGGTAAGGCCAGAAACTTTATGTACTTTTTGTTTTGGCCAATATCTATGGCTGAATCAAAACGAATAGGTTCAAAAACACTGGATTTTTGCTGAACACTGGCAACGGCCAGCGATGAGCTTTGCTTTAAATTAATAAGCTGAATCAGGTTAACAAGCCGATCCTGAATTTGCGGAAAATAGTTACCAATGAGCCGTGCACTGTCTTCCTCACCCATTCCTTTTTTTGTAATCCAAAACTGAATGGGCTCTTTTAAAAAGCGGTAGACACAATATGCTGCAGTAAAAATAAATGAGAGCACAATCAGTAGCCTGCCCCAGGGTGCCAGCCACAGCGCATATTCAAGTAAGGCCGCAACAAGAAAATAAAAAACTAAGATCGTAATGGTTAGTAAGGCGCCTCTTACAAGCAGGTTGGTATAATACCTGCGCCTGAAGGAATTAATGTTTGCTTTTACTTTATCAAATCCGCTGCCCATTACCCACAAGTTTATACAACTGAAAACGAGTCTGCTAACGTAAAGTTTGCAGATCACTAAAGATAGTGGCTTAACGCGATGCAAGCAACGCTGATTTATACGAATGACACTACGTGGACTCTGGTGACAAATTCCATTGGTGCTCGATTTCGAAATATTCGAGCACATGCATTTTCAAAAGTTTTTCCTGCTCCAGTAAGTCAAAGTGGGGCAATTTTTTAATGACTTTCCAATGGGGCCAGCCCTCCTGATCAAGTCCCTCCAGCTCATAATAACCGGCCAGGCTTAAAACTTTACAAATGGCGATGTGAAGCAGGTCCTGTTTTTCTTCCTTTGAAAATAATCGGTAACCCTGCCCGAGCTCCTGAACGCCAATTAAGAACAGGACCCCATTCAGGTCTTTAGGCTTTTTCCCTAAAGACTCCTCAATGTGCCGGAGCAAAACATGCCAGCTTCTTTCAAGTTCAAGATCGCGCTTAAACATGGTTCAGTTCTTCCCAATATTCGAAAGCCCTTCTTAAATGAGGAATTACAATCGTTCCGCCTACCAGGGTAGCCACACCCATGGCCTCATGAACTTCATCCGTGTTTAAGCCCACCTCTTTGCATTTGCCAAGATGGTATTTTACGCAATCATCGCAACGCAATACCAATGAGCAGGTAAGCCCAATCAACTCCTTGCTTCTAACGTCTAAGTGTCCTTCAGCGTAGGCGTTTGTGTCTAAATTGAAAATACGTTTTATGATGAGGCTATCGGAGGCCATTATTTTTTCATTCATCTTGCTCCGGTAGCTGTTAAAATCCTGAACTAAGCCCATGGTTACAGTTTTACTTTTACTATTTTGAAAAGCGCAAAACCCTTGCGGGGTTTTAAGTATTACCGTAAATATAATGCTCCGTGCCATCGGCTGTATCAGAAATATTTTTAGACTTCGTTAGCCTTGTCTATCCGCGGTATTGTTTCGCCTGTGCAGATGGATTGGTTAAGGGCGAAGACATTATTTGCACAAAATGCATCCATGATTTACCGCGAACGGGTTATCATTTGGAAAGAGAAAACCCACTCTATAAAAGGTTATTTGGACGCATTCCGCTTCATTCTGCCTTCGCCTTTTTGATGTTCAACAAGGGTGGCAGCGTACAAAAGCTTATGCATGAGTTTAAGTATAATAACCATCGCGAAATCGGATATGTCATTGGCCGGGTTTATGGGGAAGAACTCACCAAAAGTGGCTTTTCTGATCAATTTGATATGATTTTGCCTGTTCCGCTTCACCCTGAAAAGCACAGGCGCAGGGGGTATAACCAAAGTGAAAAGTTTGCAAAAGGTTTAGAAGAGAAGTTAAGTGCACCTTGCAAAGCCGAAATATTGCAACGATTGGTGAAGACCGACACCCAGACAAAGAAAACAAAACTTAAACGCTGGGAGAATGTGAAGCAGGTTTTTGCTGTGCAAAATCCAGAAGAAATTCAGGGCAGAAGAATTTTGTTGGTTGATGATGTGATTACTACAGGTGCGACAATTGAGGCTTGTGCTCTTGCGTTGATTAATTCAGGCTGCGGGCAACTCAGCGTTTGCAGCATGGCCTATGCCGCAGAATAAAAAAGCCCTCCTGATTTCAGGAAGGCTTCTTATATAAGCTTTGTTTCTTAGCTCTAGTAGTTTGATCCGGCTCTGATCATTGCACAACGGAAACCGATAGTTGCCGTAGCACTGTCCTGATCAAGATACCTGCGCGTACCGGGTGACATCCAGTATGCAACATCTTTCCAGCTTCCACCCTTATAAACACGGGCTTTATCAGTAATCAGTGATGTAAAGCTTTCAGGATTTCGCTCTGTCCACTCGCCTGTTGCAGGATCTTTAGTAATTCTGTTGTTATACCCTCCGGCATCATCCAGGAATCCATCCCGTCTCATCGGGTTAAGGTCATCAACATCCTGAAAAGAAAGGGGACGGTAAACATCCTGAACCCACTCACTAACGTTACCCGCCATATTGTACAAACCAAAATCATTAGGGGGGAATTCATAGATATAAGACGTAATTAGCGCACCGTCATTTAAGCGACCGGCAATACCGGCATAATCTCCACGACCACGCTTAAAGTTGGCAAGCATAAAGCCCATTTGTTTTCCATAAGGATTACGAACGGCATGACCGTCCCAAGGGTAAACGCGCTGGTGGGTTTGCATTTCCTCCAGCCACTGCGTACCAATCATAGCCTGGGCAGCATATTCCCACTCAGCCTCGGTTGGGAGGCGGTAAGCCGGAATTACAATACCAGACTCTAAAGGAATACGTCCATCGGTTTCAGCATATTCAGTTCCAGCTTTTTGTGCCAACTGAATATTTACTGCACGCGTTCTCCAAACAGAGTAATTAGTTGCCTGTGTCCAGCTAATACCGACAACCGGGAAATAACGGAAACCAGGATAACGCAGGTAATGATCTACATAGGGATCGTTAAAAGCAAGTTTTCCTACCCATACAGTAGTATCGGGTAGTGCGGCTTGATGTACTTCCTGAGAAGAATCGCGGGCCAGGTAGTGGAGGTATTCCAGCCAATGAATATTGGCAATTTCAGTTTCATCCATATAAAAGGAAGCAACAGAAACGGTTCTTTCAATGTTGTCGCGGAAAGACATAACATCCTCTTCAAACGAACCCATTACAGTTCGGCCGCCTTCAATAAAAACCATATTAGGGGCGTCAGGTTGGCCCTTATAGGCATTTACCATGAAACCGCCCTCATCTTCGTTATTAAAGCGAAGACCGGTAGCGGTACTTACTTGCCCGGGGTTTTGCGCGGTGGGCTTTCCTCCGCCCCTTCCAAACAGGGAGCAGGCAGAAAGTACGACTGAACTGATGGCTAAAAATAGAAGAGCCTTAAGATAGTTGTTCATTGTAACGTTGATTTTAAAGCAACTGCTAATATATGGACATAAACGCATGTTTTCCAAGCAGAAGCCATTTTATTCATAAATCATTAATCCAATTACCAGTGGTGTTAAAAAACGCGTTGTTGCCAAGGGTATTGTTTTGAGAGCGGCCTATCCCAAAACAGGATGATCAAACTCCGTTTAACGGGTAAAAAGCCGGGTTAAATTGTAAAAACGGGTGGTTTATTGGATGGCATGAATTTGTAATAGATGGTCTCAAAAGACCAGACCATGTTATCGATTCACGAGTTTAGATTTATGCCCTTTGAAAAAAAATGTGATATCGTTACGTACGAGGGGCAGTATTTGATGTTTCGCCAGTTAGGCGACTGTAAGGTTTTTTTATATAACACGGGCGATTTTTTTGTGGAAGTATACTACACTACCAAATACCAAAAAGTGCTTATGATAAACGCGTTTGAAAGCACACGAGGCCTTGAGCCTTACCTCGATAAAATTTCGTTGGCCGATTTGTATTCAAGGCCGATTATATGATGAAGTAATTCAATAGCTTTTTCCACCTGCTCCACCGGGTCAATAACCAGGAGAGGTTTGCCCGTTTGCTCACGCAACTTACAACTACGGGGATTTGCCTGAACGAATTTTAATACCTGACTGAACATAGGGGAATTAAAATACTCTTCTTTGTTAGAAACAAAATAGCCCCGAAGCTTGCCGCCTTTAAGCGCTAATTTTTCAAAGCCAACCTTTTCGCCCAACCAGCGCAACCGAACAGAGTTTATTAATTCATGCACGGATTCAGGAATCTCCCCAAAGCGATCACGAAGTTCTGCACTAAATTTCTCCAACTGATCTTCATTCTTGATATTATCTAATCGGGCGTACAACTGCAGTCGCTCACTGGTGTTGTTGACATATGTTTCAGGAATAAGTATTTCAAGGTCGGTTTCAATGACACAATCCTGAACAATAAGCTTTGCCTTTTCAGCCAGTTCATTAGCAAACAAGTCTTTGAAGTATGTTTCTTTTAATTCCTGAATGGCATCGTCCAATATTTTGTGATAGGTTTCGAACCCCAGGTCATTAATAAAGCCGCTTTGTTCCGCACCTAACAAGTTTCCAGCACCACGAATATCCAAATCGCGCATGGCCACCTTAAAGCCATCGCCCAGATCTGAAAATTCCTCGAGTGAAGCCAAACGTTTCCGCGAATCGGAGGTAAGCAACGAAGCCGGTGGTGTAAGTAAGAAACAAAAGGCTTTTTTATTTGAACGCCCAACCCGGCCGCGCATTTGGTGCAGATCGGAAAGACCAAACATGTGTGCCTGGTTGATGATGATGGTGTTGGCATTCGGAATATCCAGACCGGATTCAATAATATTGGTTGACACCAGCACATCATATTCACCATCGATAAACTTCACCATGGCCTTTTCCAGCTTGTCACCATCCATTTGCCCATGCGCAATTCCCAACCGGGCATCGGGCACCAGCTTGTGAATAATGTTGGCCACCTCCTCAATATCATTAACCCGGTTGTGCACAAAGAAAACCTGCCCTCCTCTGCGCAGCTCAAAGCTTACGGCATCGCGAATAATGGTTTCATTAAACGTATGTAATTCTGTTGTTACCGGTTGCCGGTTGGGTGGTGGTGTTGCGATGATGCTCAAATCGCGCGCACCCATAAGGGAGAAGTGAAGCGTTCGGGGAATTGGTGTAGCGGTGAGTGTAAGCACATCAACATTGTGCTTCAACTCTTTCAACCGGTCTTTCACTTTAACACCAAACTTTTGTTCTTCATCTACAACCAGCAAACCAAGATCTTTAAACACAACATCTTTGCTGACGATGCGGTGGGTGCCAATAAGAATATCAACTTTCCCCTCACCTACCTGCTGTATAATTTTTTTTATCTCCTTGTCTGACCGGAACCGGGAAATGTATTCGATGGTTACCGGAAAATTAGAAAGCCTTTCTTTAAAGGTGCGAAAATGTTGCATCGCTAAAATGGTAGTGGGCACCAGCACGGCCACTTGTTTTCCTTCTGTGGCCGATTTAAAAGCAGCACGAATGGCTACCTCCGTTTTACCAAAACCAACATCTCCACACACCAACCGATCCATTGGGTGCGGTTGCTGCATATCATACTTTACGTCTTCGGTAGCCTTGGCCTGGTCGGGGGTATCGTCATATAAAAATGAAGACTCCAACTCGGCCTGTAAATAACCATCGGGCGCGAAAGCATAACCCGGAGCACCTTTGCGTTTGGCGTATAACTCAATAAGTTCTTTGGCAATATCTTTTACACGCTTTTTAGCTTTCGTTTTTTTTGTTTCCCACTCCTGCGACCCAAGTTTACTGATTAGCGGAGGGGCACCCTCTTTACCGGAGTACTTCGATATCTTGTGCAGCGCATGAATGCTCACATACAAGATATCATCATCTCGGTATACAAGACGTATAGCCTCTTGCTCGTGCCCGTTCACTTCTTTCTTCTCCAGACCGGCAAACTTTCCTATACCGTAATCGATGTGGGTAACAAAATCGCCTGGCTGCAACGTTTGTAATTCACGCAGGGTAAGGGCTTTTGACCGCGAAAATTTTTCGCGTGCACGATAACGATGGAAGCGTTCAAAAATCTGGTGATCGGTATAACAAAGAATCTTTAAGGTGGCATCGACAAATCCCTGGCGAAGCGAAAACGCCAATCCGGTAAAATGCAATTCCGGATGAACCTCTTCAAAAATTCCGCGCAGGCGATCGAGTTGCTTGGGCACATCGGCAGCAATAAAGTTTACGAAGCCCTTATTTTGATGTTCAATCAGGTTGTTGGCAAGCAACTCGAAATTTTTATTGAACGAAGGCTGTGCGGATGAGGGCCAATCAAAAGTCACAACATTTTCCAGCACGTACCGATGGCCAAATTCTATTTTCGCGAAAGGATTAACAAAACCCTGAAAGGCTACCGGATCATCAAAGAGCTTGTCAGGGCTTAGCACTACCTGGGTGTTGCTGGCCGCGACCAGTTGATGAAATGATTCATTCACCTTGTCGAAAGATTTTCGAATAACATCGGTTGTGAGCTGAAAATCCTTAAACCACAGCTTGGTTTCACGCGGAATAAACTCAAAAAACGATTGCCTTTCTTCCTGCATCAACCGGGTTTGTACATCTGGAATGATGTTAATGGCCTGCACGCTATCAACCGAAAGCTGCGATCCGGGATCGAATGAGCGAATACTCTCCACCTCATCACCAAACAACTCAATCCGGTAAGGCAATTCGTGTGCAAACGAAAAAACATCAATGATTCCCCCGCGCACCGCAAACTGTCCGGCCTCATAAACGAAATCTGTTTTTTCGAAATCGTAACTGTGCATGAATTCCTCCAGAAAGGAAACGTTCAGCTGTTCACCCACTTTTACTGCGAATGTATTGGAGGAAAGCGATCGCCTGCTGATTACTTTTTCCGACAAGGCTTCCGGATAAGTAACTATAATTTGAGGAGAAGTTTTTGCCGCCAGTGCATTCAGCACTTCGGTGCGCATGAGAATGTTTGCATTCTCCGTCTCGTCAAACTCGTAAGGCCGTTTGTACGACATGGGAAAAAGAAGTATTTCCCGGCCTAATAAATTCTGAAGATCATTTTGAAAGTAAGCAGCTTCTTCTTTGTCCTGTAAAACAATCAGGTAATCCTGAGGATGCAGGGTAAAAGCGGAGGCTACCAACACGGCATCCAGGCTACCGGATAAACCTTTAATTCGAATATGTTGGTGATCGGGCGCAGCTATACCTGCGGCTACGGTCTTCATTAAACCATCCGCACGGTACAAGTCCAAAAATTCATTCGCCCTCAAATCGTGCTGCTTAAAGCGAGGCGCAAATGTACTGTGGCTAACCCTCTCCTTCAAAAAAGCGATGTTAAATTTATTACTTTTAGTAAATGGACAATGTTCGTCTCTTTTTTATGCTGCTGAGTTTAGCCGCCCTGTTATTTATGGTGGCCGGTTTGTTTAAGCCCTGGCTACTGCTGTGGTGGGAAGACGTACAGAATAGAAGAAAAGTGATAAAACTGTATGGAAGTATAGCGCTTCTAAGTTACCTGGTATATTTCGCGCTTCGTTTTGTCGAATAATCTATTTCAGGCGGTCGGCCAGCACGGTATATTTCTTTTCCAACGCTGTGAACCCAATCAGGTATTGATCACCCCCATCGTTTAGCTTCATCTTTTTCTTTAATTCTTCAGCCGTTAACGGATAGTTTCGGGTAACAACATTCGCTTTGTTGTCTTTAATGATTCCTTTGATGGCAGAATACTCAGGTTTTACGATAGTGATGATTTTGTATATCCGTCCAGGAAAAGCTTTCACCAACTCAGTGCTCGTGTAGAGATGTGTGTTTACATGCAACTTTTTTAATCCGAATTTTGTGCCGATTAGTTTAAAAGCCCCCGCTTTAAGAACAGAAGCATTGGGTTCGTATAAATAGGTTAAGGGTTCAGCGAATTCAGCAACTGCATTCTTTTCTTCAGTTCGTGTAAAGGAGAATTCTTCTTTATCGTTATCCTGTAAATTGACCGCATGAATTGTGGGCTCACCCAACCAGGAGGAATGGCATAAAAAAAGAACCTCCTTACATTCATTTTTTACTGACAAAATAAAAATGGCCCGAACGTTCTGAAGCTCCTGTAATCCCTGCTGGAGATCAATAAGCGGGGAGGCCTTAATTAAAATAAAATCAGCCTTAGCGAATAAGACAGAAGTTAATGCGGTTACGTCTGGTTCGCAGGAAGAAAACCTGAATACTTTTTTGTTTGCTTTATCCCTTCGCGATGGATCAAGGTAAAGGAGATCAAACCGTTTGTTCGTTTGCTGAAGAAATCCTTCGGCTGTAATTGCCTGATAGGAAATATTTTTAGCCTTTAGTTTTTCGTGATTATGCTGGGTTATCTCAAGCAGCGTTTGATTCGGCTCCACGTAATCGACACGGTCAAACACCTTACTTAGAAAATAACTGTCTACACCAAAGCCGCCAGTAAGGTCGGCACAGCTTCCATACTTCGGCAAAAAGGATTGGATCACCTCTACTTTGAAATGTGCAGATGCCTCGGATGAACTTTGCTCAAGATTAACTGAAGGCGGATAAATTACGCCTGCCGTGTTGTAGTACGTAGAGAGTTTATCTTTTGCTTTTCTTCTTCCCCGTAATTGCTCCACTAAAGCGGCTGTCGGAATACCAAATAGCGATTTGTGCTTTAAAATGAGTTTCTGTTCATCGTCATGCTCGTGCTCTTGTAAATAATGCTGCACGTCAGGCGCAGCCAGTAAATGTAATAGTGAGGCAGAACGGGATTCGGACATAAACAGAATCAAAGTAACCGAAATTTTCCATCAACTGATGGTCAATTTGTAATTTGCCATCCATGTACGATCTTCTAGTAATTGGTGGCGGTGCGGCCGGATTTTTTGGGGCCATTCAGGCCTCAGAGCTGAATTCCCAGCTAAAGATTGTTATCCTTGAAAAATCAGGAAAGCTATTATCGAAAGTTAAAGTTTCGGGTGGAGGCAGATGTAATGTTACGCATCATGAGTTTAATGTAAAGGCGCTGGCGCATCACTATCCGCGCGGGGAAAAAGCATTGCGAACGCTTTTCCAAAAATTTCAGGCGAAAGATGTTGTGGCCTGGTTTGAACAAAAAGGTGTTACGCTTAAAATAGAGCCTGATGGCCGGATGTTTCCTATAACCAATACTTCTCAAACCATTATCGATTGTTTTTTGAGTGAAGCTAAAAGGGGAAATATAGAAATCAACCTTAATGAAGCGGTAACAGCCATCGAACGTCAACAGGGTATTTTACGCGTCAGCACAACCACAGGTAAAATCTTAAAAGCAAAAAATGTTTTGGTAGCCATTGGCGGCCATCCGCAGCGCAACAGTTATGAATGGATTGAAAAGACAGGGCACACCATAACCCCGCTTGTTCCTTCATTATTTACGTTCAATGATCCATCAAAACGATTTATTTCATTAATGGGAGTTGCCGTTGAGAGCGGTTTGGTAAGGATAGCAGGAACAAAATTTCTGCAGCAAGGCCCCGTGCTCATTACCCATTGGGGGCTGAGTGGTCCTGCGGTAATTAAACTTTCTGCCTGGGCCGCAGAATGGCTTCATCAGGTAAGCTATGAATTCACAGTTTTGATTAGTTGGATTGGCAATCGTAAAGAAGAAGAGCTTCGTAATGAATTAGCCTCCCTAAAGAAAACGAGACCGAAACTTAGTGTATCAGGGAATCCATTATTTCAATTACCGCAGCGACTATGGACTAAGCTTTGTGAAGAAGCCGAAATTGAAGAGAAGAAAATCTGGGGAGAACTGAGCAATCGCAATCTCAATAAACTAATTGAACAGCTGATCAGGTGCCCGCTTAACATGAAAGGTAAAACCACATTTAAAGAAGAGTTTGTTACCTGCGGTGGGGTTGACCTGAATGCGATTAACCTGGAAACGATGGAAAGCAAGCTTGTCCCAGGTCTCTATTTTGCAGGAGAGGTGCTGAACATTGATGGCGAAACAGGAGGCTTTAATTTTCAATCGGCATGGACTACAGCATGGGTTGCCGCACAACACATAGCGCAAAAAACAAAAGCCGGAAGTTCATCCCGGCTTTGAATATTCGTGTAGTTTAGTTCTTAGTAAACCAAACTCTTTTCCAACATAAACTCGGCAATCTGCACGGCATTGGTAGCCGCACCCTTCCGCAGGTTATCGGCAACAATCCAAAGATTAAGTGTATTCGGCTGTGATTCATCCCTGCGAATCCTTCCAACAAAAACCTCATCACGACCCTGCGCATTCACGGGCATCGGGTAAACATTATTCTTCGGATCATCCTGCACAATTACTCCGGGAGTATTGGCCAAAATCGATCGCGCTTCACTGCAGGTGAAATCATGATAAAACTCTGCGTTAACAGCTTCGGCATGGCCACCAATGGTAGGTACACGCACAGTAGTTGAAGTAATGCCAATAGTTTGATCACCCAGAATTTTACGGGTTTCATTTACCATTTTCATTTCTTCTTTGGTATACCCGTTATCCAAAAACGTATCGATGTGCGGTAAGGCATTCATATCAATAGTGTGCGGATACACTTTATGGCCCTCAACACCTGCCCGTTCATCCTGCAATTGCTGTACGGCATCTTTGCCGGTTCCGGTTACGGATTGATAAGTAGAAACAACGATGCGCTTCAGTTTGTATTTGGCGTGAAGCGGAGCCAGTGCCATTACCATTTGAATGGTGGAACAGTTAGGGTTGGCGATGATGTGATCGTCAGATGTTAATTCCTGACCGTTAATTTCCGGTACGATTAATTTTTTGGTCGGGTCCATCCGCCAGGCCGATGAATTATCGATAACGATGCTGCCCATTTCAGCAAACCGGGGAGCCCATTCCAACGAGGTGTTGCCACCAGCCGAAAAAATGGCCATATCCGGAGCCAACTTACAGACCTCTTCAATGCTTTTGATGGTGTACTCCTTGCCTTTAAAGGTCATGGTTTGGCCAACCGACTTGGCGGAGGCCACTAAGTACAATTCGTCAAATGGAAAGTTTCTTTCTTCAATAACTTTCAGGATTTCCTGGCCAACCAGTCCGGTGGCCCCCACAACGGCTAACTTCATTATTTTATATAATTGTTTAAAACCAAGCTTCGTTTCGTTTCCGGAACGGACGCGCAAAAATAGTATTTTTGGTTACAGGCATAACAATGGATGTAACGAATAAAATTCCTTTGCCACATTGCACACGATTGCTGCCGTATAAATACCTGGTGGTTTTTCTTTTTATCGCGACCGGCCAGGTATGTTTTGCCCAATTTTCCGATAACTTTTCTGATGGCGACTACACCCAAAACCCCGTGTGGACTCCGGATGACCCTAACAACTGGTTGGTTGACAACGGTCGGCTTCGTTCAAACTCCTCTGTGGCAAGTTCCTCGTTTTGGATATCAACACCATCCGCCAAAGTAACCGAAGCCCAATGGGAGTTTTTTATCAACCTTCAGTTTAACACCTCAAGCGCCAATTATGTTGATGTTTACCTGGTTTCGGCAAACCAAAACCTGAGCGCCCCGGGCAACAACGGGTACTTTGTGCGTATTGGCGGAACGCCCGATGAAGTCAGTCTGTATAAAATAGCTGGAGGTACGACCTCCATTCTTATTAACGGGACGGATGGCGTAACCAATTTTTCAAACAATGTGCTGCGCATTAAAGTTGTGCGCGATGCAGCCCATGTATGGACGCTTTCGTACGATAACACCGGAACGGGTAATAATTATTTTGAAGAAACTTCGGCTACAGACAACACCATTACTACAGGCAATTATTTTGGCATACGCATCACCCAGTCAACCTCATCGTTTTTCAACCGGCATTTCTTTGACGACTTTTATGTTGGCGATATTGTGCAGGATACCGAACCCCCCTTAATTCTTTCGGTAAATACATTAACCGTCAACGCACTTGATGTATTTTTTAATGAAAGGATTGATCCTTTTAGTGCACAAACGCCAACCAACTACTCCGTTAATAATAATGTGGGTCAGCCTCAAACCGCTCTTTTGCAACCCGATGAACGAACCGTTCGGTTAACCTTTTCCAATCCCTTTCCCAACGGTATTACCTGCCAGTTAACAGTTGCCAATGTGCAGGATGTTTCGGGCAACGCCATTACATCTGCAATTGCTGATTTTTTCTTTTTTCAATCATTGCCGGTGCAGTACAAGGATGTAATTTTTACCGAACTCTTTCCAGATCCAAATCCCGTTATCGGTTTGCCCGAAGCGGAATTTGTTGAACTATATAACCGAAGCAACAACCCGGTTAACCTGGCGGGCTGGAAGTTTTCTGATCCATCGACAACGGCTACACTTCCAAATTTCATTTTGCAGCCGGGCGCTTACGTGATCGTTACATCAAATTCATCGGCTTCTTTGTTTTCTGCTTTTGGATCGGTTATCGGTGTTTCCAATTTTCCCACACTGAATAATAGCGGGGATAATCTGTTACTGCGCGATGCCGGTAATGCAGTGACGGATTATGTTGATTACTCAGATGCCTGGTATAAAGACGATGACAAGCGGCAAGGTGGATGGACGTTGGAGTTAATTGATCTTGAAAATACGTGTGCGGAAGAAGAGAATTGGGTTGCTTCGGAACACCCCACAGGCGGAACGCCCGGAAGAGAAAATTCTGTGAAAGCCTCAAAGCCGGATCTTACGGGGCCAAGACTTTTATTTGCTATTCCGGTATCATCAACTCAACTTAAAATAGGTTTTGATGAAAAACTGGAACCGGATCTTCTGGCACCTGCAAGCTTTACGATTTCACCATCCATTGCCGTAACATCCGTTTCGTTTGCGTCTATTTATTTACGAGAACTGCTGCTGGAACTGGATGCCCCCGTTGCAGCACAACAAACGTATTCCGTTACAGTAAACAACATTCGCGATTGCAGCGGTAACCTTGTTCAACAGGATTTTCGCACGGTGAGTTTTGGTTTTCCTGAAGAGGCACAACCGGGCGATATTGTAATTAATGAACTGCTTTTTAATCCGAGACCATTTGGTGTAGATTTTATTGAAATCCTGAATCGATCAAACAAGTTTATTAACCTGAAGAGCTGGCAGATTGGAAATTTTGAAAATCAGCTACCAGCCAACCTAAAGGTAATTTCTAACGATGATCTTTTGTTGCCGCCTTCGGGTATTGTAGCGTTTACTACAGATCCGGCCACTATTCGTGCGCACTATCCAAAATCTTCGCAAGGCAATATGGTTCGTGTTTCTTCGCTGCCTTCTTTTCCTGATCGCGAAGGTTCAGCCAGCCTGGTAAATCCATCCGGCACCCCTATCGACAACCTGCGCTATGAGCAAAATTATCATTCTGTTTTTCTGCGCGATAAAGAAGGTGTTTCACTGGAACGCATTTATCCTGGGGGCGACAGCATGGATCGTAATAATTGGAGGTCAGCGGCTTCAACCGAGGGGTTTGCCACACCGGGCTATACCAACTCTAATGCGGGCAACGCACAGGCGGTTGCAGGAGAAGTAAAAATTAAACCTGAAATTTTTATTCCCTTGTATGGTCAGCCTGACTTCACGGAAATACACTACAACTTCGATCAGGGTGGACGTGTGGCCAACATAAAAATAATTGATCAACAAGGCCGGGAAATCAGGCAACTCGCAAACAATCAAACGCTGGCAACAAGCGGTTTCTTTCGTTGGGATGGTGATCGCGATGATGGCACAAAGGCCCGACCAGGATATTACATGGTGTGGTTTGAGTTATTCGATCACACAGGACTTGTAGAAACATACAGGAAGCGTGTAGTTATAGCCGGCCGTTACTAAAGAAAGTACCCGAAGGCGCGGATGGGAATAAACCCCCCTTTATTTTTTGTTTTACCCCCCACCCTGTATTTTTGCCCGTCCGAAACGGAGCCCCATCCGGGCGGATGCAACTTTTTAAACAGGTAAAAAATTATGGCAAAAGCAAAGAAAACAGCCAAGGCAGCAAAGAAATCAACTGTTAAGGCAAAGCCTAAGGCAAAAAAGGCAACACCGCCAAAAGCAAAAAAGGCAGCTAAAAAACCTGCGCCCAAAAAGGCAGCCAAACCCGCAGCCAAAAAGCCTGTTAAAGCAGCCAAAAAAGCTGTAGCAAAACCTGTTGAAAAGAAACCGGTTGCACCAAAGCCTGCCGCAAAACCTGCAGACAGACCTGCATTACTAAATCCAACATTTTTCCCACCGCTTACCCAGCGCCCCATTGCACACAAGCCCTCAAAGAAAATTACTGTTTCGGAAGACAAGACACGGTATTCGGATGAAGAGCTAAAAGAATTTGAAGCCCTAATCCATGAAAAGCTTGAGAAGGCCCGTGGCGAATACAAAATTCTGAAAGAAACATTGAATCGTAATAACGATGAAGGTACCGATGCAACATCAGGTGGAAATACCAAAGTGCTGGAAGACGGTGCCGAAACTGCTGAGAAGGAAAATTTAAGTCAGCTGGCAGCGCGCCAACAAAAATATATTACCAACCTCGAGAATGCGCTGGTGCGAATTAAGAATGGCACCTACGGTATATGTTCCGTAACCGGAAAATTAATTCCGAAGGAGCGATTAATTGCCGTGCCCCACACCACGCAATCTATTGAAGCTAAAATGATGAAGAAAGACTAAGATGGACTTTCTTCAAAACCATATTGAGGCACTTATCTTTTGTTCGCCAACCCCGGTAAAGCTGGCTGACATTAAGGCCTGTCTTTCGGAGATGTTCAATGCAGACGTACCGGAAGAAGACATCAGCAATGCCATCACCCGACTGGAGGAAAAGTTTGCATCCGATGAATTTGCGTTTCAGTTAAACAAAGCGAATGGTGGCTACCAGTTTTTAACCAAGCCGGCTTACCAGGCCAGCATTGGTATTTTGTTAAAGCAGCAATCGAAGAAGCGCCTTTCAACTTCGGCTATGGAAACGCTGGCCATCATTGCCTATAAGCAACCCATATCGAAGACAGAGGTTGAAAACATTCGCGGTGTGAACTGCGACTATGCCGTTCAGAAATTACTGGATAAAGGCTTGGTGGAAATCAAAGGCAAGGGCGAAACCATAGGGCGCCCCATGCTCTATGGCACTTCAGCGAAGTTCATGGAATACTTTGGCATCAATGAATTGGCTGATCTGCCGGTACCCAAAGATTTTACAACAGAGATTAATATCATCGGTGAAAGCACCGATCTAAAAGATTCCGATGCGCAAGCGTGATTCTTCCGGTCCCTCACGGGGCAAGCGAGGAGCCTCACGTCAGGAGCGCTCATCTGGCAGGCCAGCACCTTCGGGTAAGCCAAGATCATCGTCTTCACGCAGATCAGATGAAGGACCTTCCGGGAGCAAGCGAAAATTTGATAAGGACAGCAAACCTCCTTTCAAAAAATTTGATAAGGGCTCATCACCAGGGCGATCAAACGAGAGGCCATTTGAGGGCAAACCAAAATTCGGTAAACAATCTTCGTTCAGAAAATCTGACGAAGGTTCGTTTGAGGGAAAGAAGCGATTTGACAAGGACGGCCCAAAATCCTCTTTTCGAAAATTTGATAAAGACTCTCCTGCCAGGCGTACCGGAGCAGACTCTTTTGACAAGGGAAGCAAATTCAGTAAAGATCATTCGAAGCCACCATACAAAAAATTTGATAAGCGCTCATCCGCTGGCGAAGAATCGGGCAGAAGAACCTCCCGTGCCTTTGATAAACCTGAGGATCGTGGAGACCGCAAGAAAAAATTTACAAAATCAGGAGGAGAAGGTTTTTCTGCAAAGCCCGGAAAGACAGGCGAGGAGGGTGAATCAAAACCGCGCGGCTTTTTTAACAAGCAATCATCCGGACGGGTAAGACCAAGAAAATATTCGGCAAAGAAAGAAGAAACACCAACAATAAACAGTCAGACCGGTAAGTACCGACTGAACCGGTACATCGCCAACAGTGGAGTTTGCTCCAGGCGCGAAGCGGATGAACTGATCAAGATGGGTTTGGTTTCGGTAAATGGAAAAGTGATTACCGAGATGGGTTTTCAGGTTGGTGCGCGTGATGAGGTGCGCTATGAAGGTCGCGTGTTGCGCGCAGAAAAACCCGTATATATTTTAATGAATAAGCCGAAAGGCTACCTCACCACCACAAAAGATCCGCAGGAGCGCAATACCGTTATGCATATTATCGGCAATGCCGTGAAAGAGCGCGTTTATCCGGTTGGCCGTTTGGATAGAAATACAACAGGGCTATTGTTGTTTACTAACGATGGTGATTTGGCCGATAAACTTTCGCACCCCTCCTATAATGTAAAGAAGATTTACAAGGTCGAGCTTGACCGGCCGCTGGCGAAAAATGATTTTCAGAAAATTCTGGAAGGCGTTCAATTGGAAGAAGGCCGTGCCGTGGTTGATGACCTGGCGATTGTTTCAGATGATGGTAAAACCGTTGGTATTGAGTTACACATCGGCTGGAACAGAGTAGTGCGCAGAATTTTTGAAAGACTGGAATACAGTGTTATTAAACTTGATCGTTCGGTGTACGCAGGGCTTGACAAAAAAGATTTACCACGCGGTCATTGGCGATTTTTAACACAGGAAGAAATTATCCGCTTAAAGCACTTTAAATAATCAGGCATTAGCCAATGTTATGGTGAAGGCCGTACCTTGACCGTATTCAGATCTGACCACAATACTTCCGTTAATTTTAGACAAAGCTTCTTTTACAATGTACAGGCCGAGTCCTGTGCCTTCAACTTTTGTTTCTGCCCGGTAGAACATTTCAAAGATTTTTGGCAGGGCCTCCTTTTGAATTCCACGGCCATTATCCTCAACAAGTATTTCCACGCTTCGCCCGGTGCGTTTAAAGACAACACGAATAATTGGTTTTGGCTGATGGATGTTGTGATACTTAACTGCATTCGAGATCAGGTTCCCCAGAATAATTTTCATCTGCGCGTAGTCCGACCGAAAAACATTGCCCTCATCTTCAACATAATCAAGATCAATGGAGGGTGCGTTTTGGTTGAACTTAACATCAGCAATGGTATCTTTTAACAGCTCATTAAAATTGATCGGTTCAATTTTAAGATCAAGTTTTTTGCTTCGCGAAAGTTTTAAGATATCACTGATAACGGAGTCCAATCGTTTAATGCGATCTTCAATCATGCCCATGTAACGAAGGGAAGTTTCGTCTGTAAGTTCAAGGCGCGCAACGTTGGTTATGCCAAGGATGGAGGCGATGGGCGAACGCAGATCGTGTGACGTGCTGTACATAAAACTGTCCAGCTCTTTGTTTATCTTATTGAGTCGTTCACGCTCATCTTCCAGCAGCCACACCACCATGCCCAATCCGGCCAACGTAATCAGCACTAATTCTATCATGCCGAAGAAGAATGGAAACCGGAACTCTCTTCCCATGAAATTGAAGACGGCTACTGTAAAATAGTAACCATAAGTAAAACCGTATAGAAAAAAGGCGAATACCAGAATTCGCTGACCAATACCCTTGGTAAAAACATCGCTTCGCAAAGCCATTACGCCTGCAGCTAAAAAACTTGCGGTGATAACAAAATACCGAAGGCCTACCCGTAGCATATAGCGGTTTAAAGAACCCTCTGTTCCCGGAGTGTCATAATATGCCCAGATGGTAAGAAAGCAAACGCCTGCAATGAGGGCAGAAACCCCAAGGATAAAAGATCTTTTGAATGACTTTTTCCGAATGATTTCAGTTAATCCAACAAGCAAAAAGAAAGCGTGAAGGAAAATCCCACACTGTGAAACAAAAGAGGCAACCAGCCTTACTCCGTCATTCTTGTTGTATCCATAAAGCGTGGTGAAAGCCAATGAAAAAGCAGCCAGGGCGAAAAAGCCAAAGCTCCACGCCCAGGTTTTCATGAACGGCCGGTAGTAAACCTTGCTGAAGTACACAAAAGCAATGGCGATCACAAGACCAATGATCGACTCAGCCAGGTAAGTGGCGGCCGTGCGCGCGATTATTTCATTCGACAATCCTTCAAACATTCGGCAAATTCAGAGATGAAAATTACCCACAAATATTAGTAAATGAAGAGTATGGCAGAAATAAAGGGATTTCTGCAAACAAACGCTGCCAACCGTAGGCTGATGCTCCGTGTTTTTAAGTTTTAGTTCGAGCCCATAAGCCTCTTTTTTGTTAGGTTTTGTTGTAAGCCAAACCAGATTCCAGGGTCTGAATTTTTTCGAATAAGTAACCTTTCCGGAGTTGTGCTCCGCTATCCTCCGCACAAGATCATCAGTATGTCCTTTGTAAAAGGATTGGTTAAGTTGGCTTTTCAGGATGTATACAAAATAGGGCATAAAAAAACCCCAGTAAGTTACTGAGGTTTGTGGTGACGGAGGGAATTGAACCCCCGACACAAGGATTTTCAGTCCTTTGCTCTACCAACTGAGCTACGTCACCGGGATAAATCTGCTCCTGAGTGTTATTCAGGGGGCACAAAAGTATGTATTTTTAGACTCGGTGCAAAACCGGGCCGTATTTTTGGATTTAAGGATTTTGGGAATTAACTATCACGCATGATTCAACAGGTAGTATTTGCAATCGTTCTGCTGGGCTTCTCCTACTTTATTGCGAGGCGGATTGGCCCGATTAGTAAGGGCATTCAACTGGGCAAACAAACCCCGCTAACAGGCGACTCTTCAGCGCGCTGGAAAAACGTATTGCTTATCGCCTTTGGGCAGAAGAAAATGTTTAAACGACTGGTGCCGGCTGTGCTGCATTTTTTCATTTATGCCGGTTTTCTCATCATCAACCTGGAGGTGTTGGAGTTTATAATTGACGGACTGGCCGGAACGCACCGCTTTTTTGCACCTTTTTTAGGTTCAATCTACCCGGTGTTAATGAATGTGTTTGAATTTCTGGCGGTGGCCGTTTTGTTGTCGTGCGTATTCTTCCTCATCCGAAGAAATGTGTTAAAAATTCCACGGTTCTGGTCGGCTGAGATGACAAGCTGGCCACGATTGGATGCCAACACCATTCTTGTGGTAGAGATTGTGCTCATGCTGGCCATCCTAACCATGAACGCAACGGATCAACTGCTGCAATCCCGCGATGCGCACTACACGGCAACGGGTTCGCTTTTCTTTAGCAGTTTTCTGATGCCGGTTTTTGAAAATCTGGAAACAGGTTCATTGATAGTAATCGAGCGCTTTGCCTGGTGGTTTCACATTGTAGGCATACTCGGTTTTGCACTGTATGTAACCTACTCCAAGCACCTGCATATTTTCATGGCGTTTCCCAATACATATTATGCACGCCTGGAACCAAAAGGTCAGATTCACAACATGCCTGTGGTAACACAGGAAGTTAAATCGATGTTGGGTTTGGCGGAAGCTTCAACACCAACAGAGCCCGGCCGCTTCGGAGCAAAAGATGTTAACGATTTAGCGCGCATAAACTTAATAGCTGCTTTTGCCTGTACGGAATGCGGGCGGTGCACTTCGGAGTGCCCGGCTAATCTTACCGGCAAGAAACTTTCGCCACGCAAGATCATGATGGACACACGCGACCGCGTGGAGGAAGTGATGAAAAATGACGGCAAACTGGATGATGGAAAATCCTTACTGGGCGATTACATTACCAAAGAAGAAATTAACGCGTGCACCAGTTGCAATGCCTGCGTGGAAGCGTGCCCGGTTATGATTAATCCGTTGGATATAATTCTGGAGTTAAGGCGATATGTAGCGATGGAAGAATCCGGATCGCCCGCATCGTGGAATTCGATGTTTCAAAACATTGAAACCAATTTTGCACCTTGGAAATTTTCACCCAGCGACAGGTTTAACTGGGCTAAAGATTAGTCATGAAAAATCTTTTTGATCAGAACGATTCACAAGAAATCCTTAACAGGATTGAAAAATTAACTCCAGAAACCCAACGCCTTTGGGGAAAGATGGATGTTGCGCAAATGTTGGCGCATTGTTCTATTCTATTGCGTATCGCACGCGGCCTGGATAAACCTAAACGCAGTGTGTTGGGTATTTTGTTAGGCTGGGCGGTTAAGGATAAATTTTTTGGCGCAAAGCCGCATCCGAAGAACAGCCCGACAGGGAGAAATTTGATTGTGGCCGATTCAAAAAAGTTTGAAGAAGAAAAAGAAAAACTGATCAATCATATAAAAGCGTTTGCAGCTGGTGGCCCTGAAGCGTGTACGAAACACCCGAATCCTTTTTTTGGAAAATTAACACCCGAAGAATGGGCACGCGGGCAGTACAAACACCTCGATCATCACCTGCAGCAATTTGGAGTTTAAAAAATCTTGACGACATGAACGTACCCACATTGGCTGAACTTAGCGCAAAAGGCGAATCACCTGAAATTTTATTTTGGGTGGGTTGTGCCGGATCATTTGATGATCGCTACAAGCGCGTAACGAAAGCATTCGTAAAAATTTTAAATGCACTGGAGATTAAGTTTGGTGTATTGGGCACGGAAGAGTCTTGCACAGGCGATCCGGCCCGCAGGGCGGGTAATGAGTTTCTGTTTCAGATGCAGGCCATGAGTAACATTCAGGTTTTGAATGGATATGGTGTGAAGAGAATTGTTACGGCTTGTCCGCATTGTTTTAACACACTTAAAAATGAATATCCTGAGCTGGGTGGTAACTACGAGGTGATTCACCACGCTACCTTTCTTCAGCAATTAATCAATGAAGGAAAAATTAAACTGAAAGACGGCCACGCCTTTAAAGGAAAGAAGATCACCTTTCACGATTCCTGCTACCTGGGCCGTGCAAATAATATTTATGAAGCCCCACGCGAAGTGTTGGAAGCATTAGATGTTGACCTCGTGGAAATGAAACGTTGCCGCACTACCGGTTTGTGTTGTGGCGCGGGAGGAGCGCAAATGTTTAAGGATGCCGAGAAAGGAAAAAAGGAAATCAACACCGATCGCACGGAAGAAGCGCTGGCTACAGGCGCTACCACAATTGCTGTAGCGTGTCCGTTTTGCATGACCATGATTACCGATGGGGTGAAGACCAAGGAGCGTGAAACCGATGTTAACGTAAAAGACCTGGCCGAACTTATCGCAGAGGCTAACGGTTTATAAAACTAAGATTTGCAAGATGTTTGTACCCTTTAAAACACTACCCGATTCAGCACGCGTTTGGATTTATCAATCCAACCGGGCTTTTAAGCCGGAGGAGGTAAATGCAATTTCAATGGCACTTCATGCGTTTACCAATAGCTGGGCTGCGCACAACCAGCCGCTCAAAGCCTCGTTTCAGGTATTACACAATTATTTTATTGTATTGGCGGTAGATGAAGCGCACCATGAGGCCAGTGGCTGTTCAATTGATTCATCGGTGCACGTCATCAGGCAGTTGGGCTTGCAAACCGGCATTGACTTTTTTGAACGCACCAACGTGCCCTTGTTGCTGGATGAAAAGGTTCATTTAATAAAGCTGCCGGAGCTGAAGCAGGCGCACGAAAACGGAGTTTGGAATAGCCGCACAACGGTATTTGATAATACGGTGCTGACCAAAGGCGATTTTGACAAACGATGGAAATCCCCGGCAGGTGAAACCTGGTTGAAACGATATCTCAGCAAGGCTGCGGTTTAGTCCAGGGGTTATACTTTTTTTTGTAGCTTTAAAGCTTAGTCGGTTAGAGATATGAGGTTTGTAGTATTTTTTGCGGTGGCTCTTCTGTTTGCGGGCTGCAGTGTGGAGAAAAAGGCCACCAAAGCATTTATGCGGGGGGAGTATCAAAACGCCATCAATCTTTTTAATAAGAGCAAACCAAAAGAGCCCGCCAAAGCCAATTATTTTGTTGGCGAATCATATCGTCTTTCAAATCGTATTAAAGAAGCTGAAGCCTATTATGCCAAAGCAGGTGGAGCTGGTGTTGATAAGGACTCCATTCAATTTTACTATGCTCAGGCACTTAAAGCCAACTCAAAGTACAATGAGTCGCGCAAGCAGTTAGAAGAACTGATCAGGCGCACAACAAATGAAAAACTTAAAGACCGCGCACAAGTTGAATACAACGGCCTTGCATCACTGGAGAAGTTGCGTGAAAAAGGAAGTTATTACAAAGTTAAGAACCTTGAACTACTCAATACACCAGCGAGTGAATATGCACCGGTTTACCTGAACAATGAATTGTACTTCACCTCATCGCGTGGCAATGGAAAAATTTATGAAGCGGAGGGCAAACCCTTTACATCGATTTTTAAAGCCGCTACCAGAGGCGCCAATGTTGACGTTACCACCATTCAGGCGTTACCGGCAGGTATTAATGATGACCTACGCAATGTAGGCTGCCCAACGTTTACACCCGATGGCCGCACCATGGTCTTCGCCATGGGTAACACCCGTAAGAAAAAGGGCGGAGCGGATGTTGATTTATACCTTTCACGTTTTCGAAACGGTGAGTGGAGCGAACCACAACGCCTCAATATAAATACCCAATTTAAAGATGAGTATGATGCGGTAGCCAGAAACAACAGCTGGGATTCTTCACCCGCTTTTGCGCCCGATGGCCGCACACTGTATTTTGCATCGAACCGTCCGGGTGGTTATGGCGGCACCGATATTTACTCAGCACAAATGGATTCGCGCGGAAGGTTTTCCCGCGTACGAAATCTTGGTCCTGAAATCAATACGGCCGGCAATGAACTGTTTCCCTATGTTTCGGAAGATGGTAAGCTATACTTTGCTTCCGATGGACATCCCGGTTTTGGCGGAATAGATTTGTTTGTGGTAAAGCGCGCCAGTGGTAAAACAACCATTGAAAATCTGGGTGAGCCCATGAACTCACCAGCCGATGATTTTGGAATATTTTTATTCCGTCCCGATCGTGGGTTCTTCACCTCTAACCGCGAAGGCGGTAAAGGTGATGATGACATCTACACCTTTGTAAATGAAGATCCGAACCTGAAGGTGGTGAACTATTTTCTGGCGGGTATAACCTACACACCCGTAAACGACAGCACGCTCCAGATTCTGCCAAATGTTCGCGTATCGCTGCTCGATACGCAAGGTGATGCGATGCAGGATTTTGTAACCGGTAATGATGGTAAGTTTTTGTTCCGCGTGTATGAGAATGAAGACTACAACCTGATTGGTGAAACGGACGGCTACCTTGTAAAACGCCAGCCTTATACCACAAAAGGGAAATCAGTTGATCCGGCCACCTTAAAAGATTTGGTAACCAACATTACATTGGACACTATTATGATTCTCGATAAAATTGAGATCAACAAGATTTTCAGACTGGAAAATATTTATTTTGATTTTGATAAATATGATATCCGAACCGATGCAGCCAAGGAACTCGACAAACTCGTTCAGCTTTTGATCGACAATCCGGAAATAAAAATTGAAATGGGATCACACACGGACAGTGTGGGCACGTTGGTTTATAACTACGAGCTATCCAAAAACCGCGCAGAATCTACCGTGAAGTATCTAATTTCCAAAGGCATTGCCCCCGACCGCCTGGTGGCAAGGGGCTATGGTGAAGAAGTGCCGATTGCGCGCAACACCAATCGCGATGGAACGGACAACCCGGAAGGCCGCGCCCGAAACCGGAGAACCGAATTTAAAATTCTGGAAGTGGGCGTGATTCCTAAACCCCTTAGTGATGACGAGTTTGACGAGGACAAGTATTTTAGAAAGGGTGGGGAATTGAAGAAAGGGAATTAATATCATCTAATAGAATTGCATGTAATGCCGGTTTAAACTTGACCGGCATTTTTTATGTTAACTTTTCTACATTTGGAAGTCGTTTAATAAAACCATTCCTTTTATGACCTACCGTATTGAGAAAGACACCATGGGCGAAGTACAGGTGCCCGCTGATAAATACTGGGGCGCGCAAACCGAACGCTCACGCAACAATTTTAAAATCGGCCCCGAGGCCAGCATGCCCAAAGAAATTATTTATGCGTTTGCATATTTAAAAAAAGCAGCGGCCATAGCCAATCATGAGTTGGGTGTTTTGCCGGCCGACAAAAAGGATTTAATTGGCAAAGCCTGTGATGAAATTCTGGCCGGTAAACTTGATGGTGAGTTTCCGTTGGTGATCTGGCAAACCGGCTCGGGTACACAAAGCAATATGAATGTGAATGAAGTGATCGCGTATCGCGCACACGTGCTGAGTGGTGGAAAACTGACAGATGAGAAAAAGGTTTTACACCCTAATGATGATGTAAACAAATCACAATCCTCCAACGACACCTTCCCCACCGCCATGCACATTGCGGCTTACAAACAAGTGGTGGAGATCACCTTGCCGGGGATGAAAAAACTCCGCGATACACTCGCAAAAAAGGCAACAACGTTTAATGCGATTGTAAAAACGGGTCGCACGCATTTTATGGACGCTACGCCACTTACCCTTGGCCAGGAGTTTTCCGGGTATGTTCAGCAGATCGATAACAGCATACGGGCTATCAACAATGCATTGGAGATGATTCGTGAGTTGGCGCTTGGCGGAACCGCAGTAGGAACAGGATTAAATGCACCCAAAGGGTATGACGTATTGGTGGCAAAAAAAATTGCCGAGTTAACCGGTTATCCGTTTGTTACGGCACCAAACAAGTTTGAAGCATTGGCAGCCCACGATGCCATGGTCGAATTATCAGGCGCACTAAAGCGCGCATCGGTAGCATTGATGAAAATCGCAAACGACATTCGCATGTTAAGCTCCGGGCCGCGTTGCGGCATTGGTGAAATTATTATTCCCGATAATGAACCGGGCTCATCCATTATGCCGGGTAAGGTAAACCCTACACAGCCCGAGGCTTTAACCATGGTGTGTGCACAAGTAATTGGTAACGATGTGGCGGTTTCTATAGGCGGTGCCACCGGGCATTTCGAATTGAATGTTTTCAAACCGGTTATAGCATCCAATGTATTGCAATCGGCAAGGCTGTTAGGTGATGCCTGTGTATCATTCAACGACAAATGTGCTGTTGGAATAGAACCTAACCACGATCTGATCAAACAACATTTGGAGAATTCGCTCATGCTGGTTACGGCATTGAATACCCATATCGGTTATGAGAATTCAGCTAAAATTGCCAAGAAAGCGCACCAGGAAAACAAGACATTGCGTGAGGCTGCTATTGAATTGGGTTTGCTTACTTCCGAGCAGTTTGATGCGTGGGTTAGGCCTGAGAAAATGGTTGGAACGCTCTGAAAATTAGGATTTTCAAAATATTTCATACCTTTATTAAACTTTTTAAACTATACCCATGAAAAAGATTACACTACTCTTCTGTATGGCTTTACTTTTTGCGGGCACTCAAACTTTTGCCCAGCTTTCCAAGCAGGAAAAAAAGGAGTGGAAGAAAAAAGCCAAAGAATACGCCAAAAGCCCCGCTAACCTCAAGCAGTTCACGGAGGACAAGCAAAGTGCAGACAACCAGGTTTCCACGCTTAATAAAAGAGTGACTGATCTGCAGAAAAGCATGAGCGACAAAGATGCACGCATTGCTGAGTTGGAAGATCAACTTTCACAAATGCGAGGCCAGTTGTCATCTGCACGCGCTGAGCTTGCACAACTCAAGGAAAACCCGAAAATCAACCCGATGGATTTTTCAAGAGGTGTTGTATTTAAAGTACAGGTTGGCGCATTCAAGAATAAAGATCTTTCCAAGTACTTCGATAACAACCCCAATTTTGGTGGTGAAGTAAAGGAAAACGAACCCCAGCGCGTAACCATCGGTATTTTCCGCGATTATTGGGAAGCTGATCAGTTTAAGAAGTATATGCGCGAAATGGGCGTAAAAGATGCCTGGATTGTTCCTTACCGCGATGGACAGCGCACCGAAATTAAAGATGTTTTAGAGGGCGTAACGGCAGAAAAACCAAAGACAGAATAGTTTTAGAAATACCCTATCTTTGAAAAGCAGCATCTTAACCGATGCTGCTTTTTGTTTTTTATGTGGTCAACTTTACTGAGGTTTGTGCGATGAAACGGCCGGGAATATTAATTGGGTTTTTGTGTGTTGGTTTTTTTTCGTGGGCACAGGTGCGTGTTGAAAAGCTTGTGCTCAAACCTGGTGAGCATTTTGAGCTGGATCATCAGTCGGACATTATCGTGGCCGATACATTAATCATGATGGATTCTTCCAGGATTATTCTTAACGAATTAAAACGGGAAAATTTCATTCGCGCAAAAGTTGCCATTATTGGCAAGGACTGTTTGATTGTTGGTGTTGGGCTTCATGGCCAACCCGGGCGTAGCGGCCGCCCCGGCAATTCATCAGTCGGCCCTTGCCGTGATGGAGCTGACGGAACAAACGGAACTGCGGGGCTATCAGGCGGACCCGGATCAAACTTATTTTTTTATGTAGATGAACTAAAAATTAGCGGAAGGCTAATCATCGATCTTTCAGGCGGCAATGGCGGTGATGGCGGCCCCGGTGGGAAGGGCGGTGACGGAAGTCCTGGTACGGTTCATTGCAATGGCGGTGATGGCGCCAATGGTGGCGATGGCGGCCGCGGTGGCGAAGGAGGTAATGCCGGAAACCTGGTGATTGGCAGTGTGAATGCCGATGTGATCAGAAATTGGATTGGCACAAAAATTATTTACAAAAATTATAGTGGCAAAGCCGGCCAGGGCGGACGCGGGGGTTATGCCGGCTCCGCAGGGCTGGGCCCCTCACGAAGAAATGGTAAAGATGGTTTGCCCGGATCGTACGGAACCAATGGTACGCGAGGTAAGGAAGGAACACTCACCTTTGAAATGAATCAATAACCGGATGGAGAAGAAGTGGATATATAAACCTCTTCCTTCAAAAGAGCAGATTGAAAATTTTGGCAGAGCGCTAAATCTAAATCCCTACCTCACTTCTATTTTGCTGCAACGTGGCATTGCCGATCTGCAGAGTGCCAAAGCATATTTTCGTCCTTCACTCGATCAGCTTCATGATCCTTTTTTAATGATGGACATGGAGCGTGCCGTAGAGCGATTGCACCAGGCGCTTCAGCAGAAGGAGAAAATTTTGATTTATGGTGATTACGATGTAGACGGTACTACAGCGGTTTCCTTGGTGTACAACTACCTGCATAAATTTCATAGCGCATGTGATATTTACATTCCTGATCGAAACAAAGAAGGGTACGGAATTTCACAAGCAGGAGTAGAGTGGGCAGAAGAGAATAATTATACATTAATCATAGCCCTCGACTGTGGCATCAAAGCATCCGACATGGTGTTGCTGGCCAATCACAAAGGCATTGATTTTATTATTTGTGATCATCACTTGCCTGACGAAAAAATTCCAAACGCTGTTGCCGTACTGGACCCTAAACGAAGCGACTGTACATATCCCTATAAAGAACTTAGTGGTTGTGGATTAGGATTTAAATTAATTCAGGCTTTTGCACGCAAGCATAGAGATGAGAATGAGGTTTTTGAGTTTTTGGATCTGGTAGCTGTCAGCATTGCTTCCGACATTGTTCCCATTACGGGCGAGAATCGCATACTCACCTATTTCGGACTAAAGAAGTTAAATGAAAATCCTATACCCGGTTTAAAGGCATTGAAAGAAATTTCTCAATTACGCGGAGAGCTTGATGTTTCGGGAATAGTGTTTACCCTTGGCCCCCGCATCAATGCTGCAGGCCGTGTAGCGCACGGAAGCGCTGCTGTGGATTTACTTACGGCTGATTCGGAAGAGGAGGCCATGACCCGCGCAAAGGCTGTAAATGTAAACAATGATCTGCGCAGGGAGTTTGATGTAAGCATTACCGAGGAGGCCTTTGCGATGATAGACCGTGACGAGACGCTTCAAAGGGCAAAGTCAACAGTTCTTTTTAAAAACACCTGGCATAAAGGTGTAATTGGCATAGTTGCTGCTCGTTGTATCGAGAAATATTATCGCCCCACGGTGATCTTAACAGAATCTAACAATAAAATAACCGGCTCGGCCCGTAGTGTACATGGCTTTAACCTTTACGAAGCCATGGAAAGCTGCAGCGATCTGCTGGAGAAATTCGGTGGCCATAAATATGCAGCCGGCTTAACCATGGATGCGGCCAACCTGCAGGCTTTTCAGGAGCGGTTTGAAGAAGTGGTATCGAAATCCATAACGGCAGACATGCTTACACCGGTTATTGAAATTGATGTACCCATTTTATTTGATAAAATAACCCCCAAATTTTTAAGTGTTTTAAAGCAGATGGCTCCTTTCGGACCGGAAAATCATAAACCTGTTTTTGAAGCAAGTCGCGTATACGTAGTAAGCTCACTCAGCAGCTTTAAGGAAAAGCATATTCGCTTTCTTGCCGGGCAGGAGGGTAATGAAAATGTTTTTCAGGCCGTTGGGTTTGACCTGGCGGAATATTATGAGCGCCTGGCGGATGGCGGAACCTGCAGTATAGTATTTACCATAGAGGAAAATGTGTTTAATGGAAACACCAGTACACAACTTCGGATTAAAGACATAAAGTTTGATGACTAAGCAACGGATACTTCGGGCTGAAAACCTGGTAAAAAAATATAAAAGCCGCACGGTGGTAGATCACGTATCTGTGCAGGTTGCGCAAGGTGAAATTGTAGGGTTGCTTGGACCCAATGGTGCTGGTAAAACAACTTCCTTCTACATGATTGTGGGGCTGATCAAACCCAACGAAGGGAAAATATTTTTAGATCAGGAAGACATTACCGCATTGCCCATGTACCAACGGGCGCGCAAAGGGATTGGCTACCTGGCGCAGGAAGCTTCTGTGTTTCGGAAGTTAACCGTTGAAGAAAACATTATGTCGGTGTTGGAGATGAGACCGTCTACCAAACAACAGCGAATGGAGAAGGTTGACGAACTTATCAATGAATTCAGTCTGCATAAGGTTAGAAAAAACCTGGGCATGTCCTTATCGGGGGGTGAGCGCAGAAGAACCGAAATTGCCCGCGCCCTTGCCGTTGATCCAAACTTTGTATTGCTCGATGAACCCTTTGCCGGAGTAGACCCGATTGCGGTAGAAGAAATACAATCCATTGTAGCAAAATTAAAACGGAAAAACATCGGCATTCTCATTACCGACCACAACGTGGATGAGACACTTTCCATTACCGATCGCGCCTATTTAATGGTGGATGGCAAGCTGTTTAAATCCGGAACAGCCGAAGACCTGGCAAGCGATCCGCAGGTGCGCAAAGTTTACCTCGGCCAGAATTTTGAGTTACGCAGGGCTAAAGTAGTAACCCAAAACTCAGACACCTGGACAGATGAGGCCTTATAATAAGTAAAGCATATAATTCTTAAAAGAGCCTTTCCGGAGTTGCTAACGGCCACTTTTTATTCATCATATTCTGTCTATTTTTGAGTTTACCTGATACCAATGGGCCTGCTGAATTCTATTTTAACCTGGGTGATGAAAAAGCGCATTCATCAGATTGAGCTTTTCATGAAGTACCCGCATGAAGTGCAGGACGAAATTTTCAGAAAACTAATACAGACCGCCCGCTACACGGAATTTGGAACGAAGTATGATTTTGGTTCCATCACCTCCTACAATCAGTTTCGCGATCGGGTTCCGGTTCATTCGTACGAGCAGATTTTCCCCTACATCGAACGCCTGATGCGTGGCGAGCAAAACATTTTGTGGCCATCGGAAGTAAAGTGGTTTTCCAAGTCATCCGGAACAACGAACGCCCGAAGCAAATTTATTCCTGTTTCACAAGAGGCTTTGGAAGACTGCCACTTTAAAGGCGGAAAGGATTTGCTTTCGATTTATGTGAACAATTATCCCGACACAAAAATTTTTGACGGCAAAGGATTAGGTGTTGGTGGCAGCCACCAGGTAAACGAACACGATCCAACGGCAACATCTTACTATGGAGATGTTTCGGCTGTAATTATGCAAAACCTGCCCATCTGGGCTGAGTTTATTCGTACACCTAAATTGGAAACAGCCCTGATGAGCAATTGGGAAGAGAAAATTGACAAGCTGGCACGTGAAACTTCTCAGGAGAATGTTACCAATATCGCTGGCGTGCCTACCTGGACGATCCTGTTGATTCAACAGGTAGTTGCCCTGGAGAAAAAGAAAAACATTTTAGAGGTATGGCCCAACCTGGAAGTATTTTTTCACGGAGCCGTATCGTTTAAACCCTATCGGAAACTCTTCAAGGAACTTATACCAAAAGAACAAATGGTGTACTGGGAAATCTTCAATGCAAGTGAAGGTTTCTTCGGTATTCAGGATCAGAAGGATTCAGAAGAGTTGCTGCTCATGCTTGACTATGGTATTTTTTATGAATTCATCCCATCGGACGAGTTAGAAAGTAGCCACCCGAAAGCCCTGCGGTTAAGCGAGGTGGAGACTGGAAAAAATTATGCTATGGTTATCACCACCAATGCAGGGTTGTGGCGATACAATATTGGTGATACAATAAAGTTTACATCCCTGTCGCCCTATCGAATAAAAATTTCCGGGCGAACAAAGCACTTTATAAATGCATTTGGCGAAGAGGTTATTGTTGAAAATGCAGAGACAGCGATAACCAAGGCCTGCGAAGCTACCGGGGCTATTATCGATAACTTTACAGCGGCACCGGTTTTTCTGGAAGCCAATAAAAAGGGCGGGCACGAGTGGATCATTGAGTTCAGAGTGATGCCAGCGGATCTGGCTGAGTTTACACACATTCTGGATTCCACCCTGCGCCAGGTAAACAGTGACTACGATGCCAAACGCGCACACGACCTGGCGCTGGTTGCACCCAAAATTCATAGCGTGCAGCCCGGAACATTTTATAATTGGATGAAAAGCAGGGGCAAGCTGGGCGGACAAAATAAAGTGCCACGATTGTCCAACTCGCGCGAGTACGTGGAGGACATTTTAAGAATGATGAATGCTTGACATTATACCCGAACCGTGAGAAAGTCATTCCACGGGTTTGTAAATTCTGGGGCTTCGCGTAATTTACCTCTTTAAACCAAACCCAAACCTCATACTCATGGCACAACCCATACCTAATTTTAAAAATGATCCCATCATCGTTCTGTTGCTGGGCTTTATTACTTGCGGCCTTTACCTGATTTACTGGAACATTAAAGCCGCACAAGTTTTAAATGCAGTAGCCGACAAAGAAGTCATCTCCCAGCCGATCGCCATCTTTGCCGGTTGCTGCTTGCCCGTAAACTTGTATTTCTATTACCTGGCAGGAAAGGAAGGACTTCCTAAGGTTTATGAAAAAACCGGTGAAGCAAACAAAGACCAATCAACCTTATTATTGGTGCTTGGATTTTTTGTGCCCATGGTGGCCGCAATGATTGTACAAGGTGATATCAATAAGCTTTACAAATAATTCGCGCACAAGGCGCAAGCTTTATGGAATGGCCGGTGCACTTGCAACACTGGCTATTCCGTATTTCATTATGCTTCACAGCCACGAATCAATTGAAGCAGCCCAATCATTTTGTCCGTTCAAAATGGCAACCGGTTTTCCGTGCCCGGGATGCGGCATTACCAAATCATTTGTCTTTTTATACTCAGGCGACCTGTTTAAAAGTTTTTCATTTCATTTGTTTGGGCCCTTTGCGTTTTTAGCGTGTGTGGGTGCGTTAATTATATTGCCTATCGAACTTGTTACCGGCCGTGAATTTTTTCAGTCTTTTTTATTTAGCAAGCGTGTTGCTTACACCTTGGCAATAGCTTTAGGCACGTACCACTTTATTCGGGTAATATACTTTGCCTATGCCCACTCGCTGGATGAAATCCTGCGACAATCGATCTGGCAGTAGCCTTTAATAGAATTACGACACCGAAGAAACTCCTTCTTTTTGTTTCCGTATCCTCTTCGGGTTATACCATAACCAAAAGCCTGTAAATGAGAGAAGCAGCAACCCACCGCCCAGCAGGGTTGTATAGATTAGCTTGATCTGTCCATCGGAAGTATCAAAAAGAAAATCCAGGATAGAGCCATCGTGGATTTGCTCAATGATATCGGAGGTGCGTTGATTTACGGCCAGCACTTTTCCGGTTGAACCATCAAGCTGTATTTCGGTGAAGTGGTCCTTAAAGACAAATTTTACGATTCCCTTATCTGGCCTTGCGTCAATACGATCAATTCTGGCGGAGCGATTTTCAGGAAAGGAGTGCTGTAAAGCCTGTATTGCCAGCGTGTTCAGCGAGTCATAGCTAAGCCATATTTTTAAATCTGTTGAAGTTCCCTTTTCTGTTTTTGGTAAAATCAATCCACCAGAATGTTTCTTCCAGCCCAGCAGCAACCCGGTTATGGCGATAATGAAGAAGAAAGCAACCAGTGCCGAACCAAAAATGCGATGCAGTTTTCGGTGACTTCGGGTTGATTTGGCAATTTCTTTGGTGTCTTTCATAATCATAAAGTGTAAAATACGGTCAGGCTACAGGCAGCAACCTCACAACAGAAAGTTCTATATCCGGCCGCGCAAAGAAATAATAAAATTTCTTCCAGGTGCGGATATTCCTGATGAATACGGTCTGTAGCGCTTATCTAAAATGTTCTCAACCCCCACATCGATAATCATATATTTAATAACCGGATACGATGCCTTGAAATTTAATGTCCACCACGCGGGCGAATATGGATTTCCATTTTCATCTTTCGCATACAAATGCGCATCAGCCTGCTCACTGAATGCCAGGTCACTGTTGGCGATTTCACCATTGTAGTTGGCATACAGATTGGCCATCAATCCTTTTCGATTAAAAATAACCTGAGTGGAGCCAAAAGAAGGAGCAACGTGTGTTGGCGGACTGTTTAATCCACTTGCAAAATCGCGCTCTTTTCCTTTTTGATAATTGAAGGATGAGGTCAGGCGAAGATAATCCAGGACTTTCCAGTCAATGCCTGCCTGTATACCATATACATAAAGATCATTTATGTTTTGCAATGACACTACCCTGCTCAATGTTTCATCAAAATCGATGCTGTCTTGTCCGTTAAAAGTAGAAGGCGCGCGGGCAATAGCGTTATCCATAGCAGTATAGTACACACCGGCATCAAAAGAGAACTTTTTTGAAACGCTTACCATTGCGCCAATCTCATAGTTAAAGGCGGTCTCAGGTTTAAGATTTCGATTTGGAACTACTACCGTGCCCGGTTGGGAATCAAATACTTTACCGATGTCATCTACATTCGGTGCACGAAATCCGGTAGAAAAATTGGCGAACAGTTTTGATTTTTCTGTAGGGCTGTAAATCAATCCAAGACTATTCGTGACCTGCTTATTTTTTAACTCAGCTTCAGTAAACTGAAAATCAAAAAATGTGTTATCGTATTTCGCGTAGGTGTACACATAATTGAAGCGATTGCTGACGGTGAGTAACCAGGCTTCATTGAGGTTTACTTTCATGCTCAGGTAAGCAGCCGCTGAGCGCCAGTCGGAGTCATCAGGGTACCGTGTTGAAAGCGGGGCCTCCGTTTCTGTGTTGATGTTGAACCGGTAAGCTGTTGAATAAACCTTGTTGGTTACAAACTCGGCCCCATAAAAAAACTGCACGTGCTCATTCACCTTTTTATCCATATCCATGTTGGCCGACCATGCTTTTACATTTTCAAACCGGTTGTTCCGGTTAACATTGTTCCGGTTGCGGTTGTGACGACTTTCAGAATAGTCCTGATACGCTATGGTTAGCCGTGCTGCATCAAACAGAACAGTGGGTGAAATATAATTTGCCTGAAAGGAATGCATCAACCATTCCTGTGGCCCGTAATACCATTCAGCACTTACAAAGTTATCCTGATTATTTTTCAGAATAAGCCGGTCGTAACGATCATACCGTGAGGTTTTGGATTGATGATAGCTGTAGTTTAAATCCCAGTTGGCGTTCGGTTTAAAGCGAACTTTCTGCATCAGGTTGAGTTGATTGTAACCGGTTGGTACTTGAATGCGGGGATCGGAATTGATTCTTACAACATCAGCATCGTTTTCGCGCACCATATAGTCCGGGCGCAGATATTCATTCGGCCCCTTCGAACCTTGCTTCAGGTCATCGAATGTTGAATAGGTAACGCTGGTGAGAAAGGCCCATTTTTTCAAGCCAAAATTAACATCCAAATGGCCGGTGTTTTCTTTGTTGGCCGATGAGTAACGCATCAGGGCATTGGCTGCGAAATGAAGCTTTTCATCAGATGAAAGCAAGGCTGGACGAGTATGAAAGTCCATCACGCCACCAATGGCATCACTGCCATACACAACCGAACCTGGGCCGAATATTACCTCGGATGTTTCGATGATGTTCGGATCAAGCGAAATCACATTTTGCACATTGCCACTGCGGAAGATGGCATTGTTAAAGCGCACACCATCCACAACCAGCAGTACACGGTTGGTGGCAAACCCGCGGATCATCGGGCTGCCCCCACCCAGTTGACTCTTCTGAACAAATACCTGGTTGGATAGGCTTAGCAAATCGGCAGCGGTTTGCGGATTTTGAAATTGAATAAGTGAGGCATCGATTTTCGTAACCCGGTTGGGAACTTCACGAATATTTTCTTCCCACCGGTTAACCGAAATAACCACCTCTTTCAGAAGTTTGGTCGTATCGGATTGTTGTGCATGCGTATAGACGCGCAGCATAAGCAAACACACCATAAGTGCTAGTCTCATGTAAATGAAAAAGTTTAAGTCAAAGAATTTATGCCGGATTGAAATCCGATTGAACTGACTTAAATCGACCTGGGCGGAGGTGAGTCGATGATAGCAAAGAAATTAAAAAATGACGTAGTGTAATAAGTGTGGGATAAAGATCTTTCAGGTAAGCTAGTTAGGCTATACTCAAATTGTACCGGCAGAAAGTGTAACACGCTGAACAGCGAAAATGAAGGTGGTGTTTGTGCTGAATCGTTTTGAAGATTATTGAGTACTGCATCAAGAACAGAAAGCAGGTTGTCTTCATCTTCATCGTATACACCGTAGACATAAAGTTTTAAATCCTTTTCAACTATTCGCGCAATGTCAAACATATTGCCATCAACTTTTATTTCGTGTTCCTCCACACGAGCCCGTTTGAATTCTTCAGGGGTAAGAATAATAAGTTCAAGGTCTTCATCGGGTAAGGTTGCCAAAAGAGCTCTCATCTCCCTTTTGATTTGCATAGCCCGAAAAGTAAAGTAAATATACGAGCCGGCAAAGTTGGCCAGCAAAAGGGTAAGCAGCAGAATGGAGATGAAGTGCCTCACAAAGCGAAGGTAGCGAAAAGTATGGCTCGTTATGCTGAATTACAGAAGCGGTAATGCCTTTGTACAGTGGGCTAGTACAGTTCAAGGGATCGGAGTTAACTTGATTTTAACTTCTTGTAGGATTTTGATTGCGTAAATTCTCCAACCTCCCCAAAACGCTCATACTCCGGCCAATTGGAATAACCTTTACTTTTGGCTTTACTTAACATTTTGCTTGATTTGGTAAACTTATTCTTTGCAGCATAATAGCGTGAATAGTTAACATAACCCCGTGGCTCTTCAGGCATTAGTTTTACTTGTGACTTGGCCGCTTCATAAAGGATGGGGAGACTTGTTTTAGGAATACTATCAAAGCGGTTTATTAAAGCAAAACCACGGTAGAGGTCTTCTTGGTTTTTGCCTGCCAAATAGTACTTCTGAACAAGTGACCGGAATGCAAAATCCGAATAGTCAATTTTTTCATTAAGATTATTGGACAAGTCTGCTGCTTTTTCATAAAGCAAAGCTGCGCTATCAAGCTTTGAACCAATGTAAGGATACCCTATGTTTTTCCACAAATAGACAAAATACTGTCCAGCCAGGTTCACATAGTCGTATACTGTTGGCTTACGCTTAACCGCTTCACGAAAATAGTAAGTCGACAGGCTGTCATTTTTCTTTCGGTAATGGATATTGCCCAACAGTGCATAGGGCCTTGTCCATGCTGGAGCAAGACGCACAGCCCTCTCTGAACTTATAAGTGCATCATCATACTTCTTCAGGAAGTAATTGATGCGGGCGTAGGTATAGTACAAATAGGAGCTGGTTGTATCTAAGGCAATAGCCTTGCGTATGCTCTCAATGGCAATTTCTTTTGTTATACTTTTAACATCTTGTATTCTGATGAACATTGACGGCTGCCAAGACTCGGCTTTCATATAGTTATACCTAACAAACACTCGATTATGCAGCGGATCTTGTGGAGGAATGATTTCAACAAGTTTGGAAAGAGCAGCCGTTAAGTTCCGCCTTATAGTATAGTTTTTATTGCTATTATACTCTTCAGTAAGCTGGAAGGTGTAAACATCTGAATTTTTTCCATCCGCTGTTTCCATTAAGGGTTTCTCTTCAGTTAACTGAAGTACTTGATTGATATATTCCTGGCTGAGGTTCATGGTTGCGATATAGAGCCGCTCCTCCATTAAGGATATTATGGGATGCTCAGGGGTAACAGTTTTTATAAATTCATAATAGCTGAACGCATCGTTTCCCGGGTGGTCCGCCAAACGATAGTTTTTGATTGCTGTTTTGAACAGCTCGTAAACCACCTTGGCGGTGTCGCTGAGTTGCTGAACATAAGTTAGTTCATCTGTTCGGGAAAGCGCATCAAGTAGGTTTACTTTTGTATCGTCAGCGTAAAGCTCTTTGTATCGTTCAAACTGCTCCTCGTCAACCTGCGCCAGGTAAATTGATTTTGGACTTCCGACAACTTTTGGATTCTGCAGGTATTGAGTTTGTGCGGGCACATTTTCGTACAGATAACGTTCAAGTTCCATTAAACTAACCAAACCATCCTTTGGTGCAGTGTCAGCAAATCCCAGCAAACCTTTTATCAGGTAGTAAGTAAACACACCATGTCCACCGCCCCACATCGGGTGCTCATAGGATTTCTCATTGTCTTGGGCTGATAAAATCTTATAAATATTTTTTGCCTCTGCTGCCAAGAGATTGTTGAGAAACAAAAAACCTTCTTTCCCATCCGATTTTCCAGAGTGGCAGGCATCGGCTACGAAGATGGTTTGCACGTTGCGCCTGGAAAGTGACTGAAGAAAGGCCTGAAGAAATTCCATGGAGATATTACCACCACTACTGTAGGTCTCATTAAACGCATCATGTGCATGAAGATAGCCTAACTTAAAGTCAGTTAAATCTTCATATCCACCATGCCCGGAGAAATAAATGAAAACCCTGTCATTTTCCAAGGTGTTTTTAAGCAACCATCGCATTGCAAACTCGATGGAGGCAGCGGTGGCATCTTCATTGAGCAACACGCGCGTTTGTTCTTCCGAGTAGTATTTACCAAGTACTTTCTTTAGTATTTGATGATAGGCCATCGCGTCATCATCAGCAAATTGAAGGTTGTTGAAATGCTTATAATCAGAAATGCCGACAATCAACACCCACATTTTACGCTCCTGAGCGCTCGCATGGGAGAGGCTTAGAAGAAAGAATAAAACAAGAAAAAAGCTTCGGAGCATGTCATGATCTCTTTGACGTTGAAGATAATCAAAATGCGTTAGCTTTAATAGCAAGGCTGGGCCAATGAAAGATGGATAGCAATTGAAGTTGTCCTACATCTTAAAGATGTAGGACAACTTGTAGATTATCGAATTCCGGGGAGCGCTGTGGTTGGTTTACTCTGCTGCCAGTTGAAGTTGGCTTTGCGTGCGGTAGGATAGACTTCATCAAGTGTATTGCCTTCGTACATCCTGCCGTTTTTCACGACTTTGTTTACGGTGTTGGTGTTACGGATATTTTCTAATGGATTCTTGTCAAGAATAATCAGATCGGCCAGTTTGCCGGCCTCAATGGAACCTAAATCACCATCCAGGCCAAGCGCTTTGGCTCCGTGAATGGTAGCTACTTTCAAAGCATTGTGCTCCGATAATCCGCCTGATTGCATCGACCATAATTCCCAGTGATAGCCAAGACCTTGTAGTTGTCCGTGCGAACCCACACCGGCATTGCCACCGGCTGCTACATAGTTTTTCAGGAACGCAGCATGATCGGGGAACACGTGCTCTTCAAACATGAACCATCCTGGTCTTCTGCGCGATTTCGCATCCAGCTCTGACTTCGGTGTAAAGTAATTCAACTTCGGATCACCATTTACATTTTCTGTGGCATAGTAAAAATTCTCCGCCCACGGTCCACCATACGAAACCAATAGGGTTGGCGTATAGGTTGTTCCCGATTTTGCGAGGAATGTGTTGAAGTCGTTATACAACGGATAAATCGGGAAGGAGTGTTCATGACCGGGATAGCCATCCTGAATTTGGGTAAGGTTGAGTTTGAAATCCAATCCACCTTCTGTAGTCGGCATCAGCTGTTGCTCTTTCGCAGCCATGATAATCCACTGCCGATGCTGACGATTACCCGTCAGATACATTTTGATGGTTTTGGTGTTGTAGTATTCTGAGTATTGCTTCAACACATTTCGCGCATGATCCAGGTCTTTAATGTTGTACATCCAAAAACCTACACCGGGTCCTGTTGAGTAAATTCGCGGCCCCGGAATTTGTCCGGCATCCACCAAATCGGCATAGGTGAGCACATCGGTTGTAGCGGTTTGCGGATCGCGAGTGGTGGTTACACCATAAGCCAGGTTGGCCGCGTACATCCATACTTCATTTTTATGTAAGCCCCACTGCGGCCACATGTGTGCATGCGTATCTACAAAACCGGGTACAATGGTTTTTCCTGTCATGTCCATTTTTTGTACGGAGCCATCAACGGTGACGCTGCCGGAGGCACCCACTTGTTTAATGCGATTGTTTTCAATGAGTATATCGCCTCGCTCAATGATTTCATCCCCTTTCATGGTAATGATGCGGGCGTTGGTGAGTAGAACTTTTCCGGTAGGAATATCGCGTGGCACAGAAACCTTTATGCGAAGTTCGGCAGGCTTGTAGCCTTCGTCTTTCTTGTCTTCACCATTTTTTTTCTCTTCTGTCTTTCCTTCTTCCTTGGCTTTTGCTTCTTCGGCTTTCTTTTTCTTCAACGCTTCTTCGCTTGCTTTGGCTTCATCCAGGTCGTACGTGAAAAATGCATTGCCAATTGACCAATACACTTTCTTTCCGGTATTGTTCCAACTGGCAAACTGGCCTCCAATGGTGGTGAGCTTGCGTGATGGAAATTGCGATTTATCCGGATCAGAAACCGAAATCTTAGGAGTTTCGCCACCGATTTTTGGTATAGTCACCACATAAATTTCATTGTTGATCTGAGCCATCGCCTGATCACCTTCAGGAGCCATCATAATCAAACTTGCGTTTGATGGTTGCTGCTGCGGTTCACGTTCGGTTTCGGCCAGCATGCAGTAGTTTACATTGTCATGATCGTGATCGTGTGTTGTTCCATACACGGTAATGCCGGTAACTTTTACATGTTCTTTCTCATCGGTTCCATCCCAGCGAATGGAGAGCAAACCTTTCTGCCCATGATACAGGTATATGCGATCATCATTTTTTACAAAGTGCGGATTGCCCCGCCCTTTCGATTTGTCAATTATAGTTACAGCACCACCATCACCTGAAATCCAGGCTAAACTCTCTTTCGATTTAAAGGCAAACGGCCCATCTGCTTCTTTGAAGAACTGTGTAGGGCCTTGTAAAAACGCAATACGATTACTTTTGTACGACCAGGCCGGATCGGAATACACACCGGCAGATGAGGTTAGCTTAACGGGCCTGGCTCCTTTGGCCTTGAAATTTATTTTATACAAACTGCCGCCAACATTTTCTTCCCAGCTTACCCACGCCAGCTGGCTACCATCCGGGCTCCACGCAGGCATAGCTTCTGTGAAGTTAAAATTGGTCACACGCTTCGGAGTACCATTTGGCAAATCCATA
Organism: Flammeovirgaceae bacterium UBA5585; assembly: GCA_002425185.1. Classification (GTDB taxonomy): domain Bacteria; phylum Bacteroidota; class Bacteroidia; order Cytophagales; family Cyclobacteriaceae; genus UBA2336. The sequence goes on from DILT01000013.1 coordinate 354,804, forward strand.
ATATAAAGTCTGTTCAATGCGGTGAAGGCAAGTTGCTTGCCATCAGGCGATACTTTGCCATCACGGATTTGCGTTACAATCATTTCCTTCTCATCACTGATCGGGTATTTGAAATCAAGTTTTGGCCCGAGTTCCAACTGCACATCAACCTCAAACGGAATTTGAACCGCGTTTCCTCCGGCAACCGGAATGCGCCAGATTTTGCCACCATAAGAAGCAACTACTTCTTTGCTGTCGGGCGTGAATGACATGGCTGGAAGAACACCCATGGGCGCGATAGATTCTTGCTCATCGCGTTGTACGGGATAAGCGAGCCAACGCTCTTCACCCGACTTTAGATCGCGAAGCATTAAACCGGTATGCTCGTTGTGACGCGTTCCGTATGCAAGCCACTTTCCATCGGGCGAAAGTGTAGGAGTGAATGCAGACCCATAGCGATTGGTCTGTGTTTCTGTTTCTCCGGTTTCGCGATCGTATGTGCCAAGTTGATATTGGGGTAATTGTGCATTGTAGTTCCAGGCACCCGTGCGTTGTGCAAACCAGATGTAGCGGCTATCGGGACCAACAGCCGGTTCAACTACTTTCAGGTTATCCGGCTTGCTGATGAGCTGTGCTCCTCCTCCACCATCTTTGTGGTAGAGAAACATTTTTAAATTTCTTCTTCCCTTGGAAACAACGATGTAATTGCCATCGGATGTCCACTCGGCTGATTGATAATTATCTGTATTGCCTTTTGTGATCTGCAACGAGTCTTTTTTATCCAGCGCGAAGCGCCAAACATTTTCTCCACCGCTTCTGTCGGAAATGAAAAGCAGGTGTTTCCCGTCCGGGCTGAATTTAGGGTGCGAGTCGAACGCCAACCCGCTGGTAAACCGTTCAGCTTTACCACCACCAAAGGGAAGCAAATAAATATCACCTAAAAAGTCGAAGGCAAGGGTTTTGCCATCCGGACTAACATCCACCGACATCCATGTTCCTTCCGTAGATTTTATGTGAACGGTACGGTCGGATTCAAGCGGCAGATCTTTCTTCTTTTTAGTTTCTTTTTTTGTGCTGTCGGGTTTGACTTCTTTTTTATCATCCTGTCCGCTAACGAGCAAGGCGGACAGCATGAATAATGTCATGTAAAATGATTTCATAAAATGTAGGTTAGTTATTACAAAGAATACGGAAAAAGGTATTCAATGTTTTGGAATTACACAGGAGGGTGTAATTGTACTTAAGAGAACAAATTATTGATCTCCAGGTCGATGCGGTTCACGATGAAGGAAAAGTCCTCAACACGCTCTACAAAATCAAGGTCGTTTACATTTACAATCAGCAGCTTGCCGTGCCGGTAGTTGCTGATCCAGTTTTCGTAATGCTCGTTCAGGTTTTTGAGGTAGTCGAGCCGCATCGCGTATTCATATTCACGACCCCGTTTTTGAATTTGCCGAACCAGTTTCGGGATGTCGGAACGCAGGTAAATCAGCAAGTCGGGTGCTTGCACAAAGTTGATCATCGAGTTGAAAATGTCCAGGTAGCTTTGGTAGTCGCGGTCGCTGATGTGTCCGCTTTTGTGAAGGTTCGATGCAAAAATATAGGCGTCTTCGTAAATGGTCCGATCTTGTATGGTTGTTTTTTCGTTGGTCCTGATTTCGTTAACCTGGCGGAAGCGGCTGTTGAGAAAATAGATCTGCAGGTGAAAGGCCCACCGGGTCATATCCTGATAAAAATCTTTCAGATATGGGTTGGTATCTACGGATTCATACAGGGGAGTCCAACCATAGTGTTTTGCCAGCTTTTCAGCCAGGGTGGTTTTACCTGAACCGATGTTTCCGGAGATGGCGATGTGCTTAAGCGTTTTCATGCGGGGTGCAAATATAAGCTAATGCTCAATTTGCCAATGTGTTGATTAGCCGATTATAAATTGAATAATTATTCATTAGCTACAACCGCGATTTTGTTTCCTTTTGCATTAACAGTCAGTCGTGTTATTCCACTTAGGGATAAGCCATCGGGGAAGTAGATAGGGGTCCAATCTTTACTTTTTCCCGGCATCCAATAAAAAAGCTTCACCCCATCACTCATTATAATTTTACCACCGGGTGTCCAGGTTAAATCTTCCCGGCCAGGCAGGGTTTTGCCAACGGTTTCTATTGTTCCGTCTTTTCTTTTGATTTTTTTAATATTCCACTCAGCTGAACCTTTGTCAACAAAACTTATGTTGGTTGTTCCCGGCACGCGATGCAGTGAACGACCGATGTTTTGTGAAATTATCTTATCGGTTTTATCCGCAACAGAATATTCGTGCAATGTGTTTGGCTGACCGAGCACAAACAGAAAGAGCGTGTTGTCATCGCGCCACACATGGTACCCCACAGTAAGGTTATCAATAATAATTTCGGCATTACCTCCGTCAATCGGGTACTTTCCTAAATCCTGGGCACCATTGTCGCGCTGGATAATACACGAGATAAATTTTTTATCGGGCGTAACCGTAGGAGAGTACTCGCGCTCAGGGGTATTGGTCAACTTTTGTGTTTCATTGCTTGCGTAGTTATATACAAGAATATCCGTTCTTCCTTCTTCATCAGCGGAAGTATAGTAAATGAGGGGTTTATCAGGATGGAAAAAAGGTTGGTTATCGTATCCTTTTCGATCCGAAATGTTAACAGCATTCGTTAGTACAAATTTCCCTTTTTTGAAGGCAAGATCAAACAGGTAGATATCCGTGCCGGGAGGTTGTTGGGCAAATACCAATGCCTGAATGAGAATAACGCCAAGGGATGAGAGAATAATTTTTTTCATGAATTGAATTTAGCGAAATGAAAGTTACTGGTTCGGAGCCAGAAATGAAAAAGGCCTGTTTTGTCAGGCCTCTTCGTTTTATCGCAACAGAATTTTACTAATCTTTATCTTCTGCGTCCAACTTTTTCAGCTCCTCATCAATAATCTTCTCAATCAGATCACGCTGACGTTCGTTAATTGTTTCATCTACTTTAGCCTGACGTTTCATAAACCGGAGCATGGCATTTTTCTTTATTTCATAGGCCATAAACACGGTATATTCCTTTGTCTTTTCATTGTAGTATTTCTGCTCGCCAATTTTGCGCAAATCTGAGATGTTGGTGTTCATCACCTGGCGCACCAAACTTTGAAATTTATCGGCTACATCAGCTGCGCGTTCATTTTCGGTCTGGCCAAGATATTGATCAGCAACCTGCTTCATGGTGGTATTTACTTGCCCGGCCAGTTGTGCTTTGGCATCCAGATCGGCTTTGCTTCGGGCAATGTTATCCTGTGAACTGGTGCCTTTACCGGTTCCGCGCCAGAAACGGTTATTTGAGTTATAGGCATTTCCGGAGAAAGGTTCTTTTACTTTTTTGCCCAAAACACCTGATGAGCAGGCGCCAAGGATCACCAACAATGTGAGCAGGATAAATTTAAGCGTGAGTTTCATAATCAATTTAATTGTTCTGGATCGAATGTACGAAAAATTATGCCAGAGTTAATTGAATTCTTAGGTATGGCTTTATATTAAAGTACAATTTAGCCACGTGAAGAAATTTGACCCAATCGTTTTGTTGGTACTCCTGTTGGTTTTTATAGCCGTAATTGTTGGCGCGGCCCAGACACCTGATGAAGAGCTGCTAAATGCAATATTCAGACAGGAGGACAGAATGCCCAAAAGGTATAGAGATGAGTTGCCGGAGGCGAAAAGATTATATGAACAAGCTCAGCGATCACCGTATGCAGCGTGCAGGGCTCGGGCCGGCTATATGTATGGCCGGTATCTCTGGGCTGATGGATTATATCGCGATGGCCTTAATTTTTTATTTCCGGCCTTGCAGCAGGCACAACTTATAAAAGATTATAGAACCATAGCTGATTGTGCTAATATTATTGGTAACACATTCTACTATCAGGCCTACTATGATTCAGCATTGTACTATTTTGACGTTTCGCTTCATGCATTTGAAGCATCCAATGATTACACTGGCCAGATCAGAACCCTGCATGACATTTCCTTAATGTTTCATCGTAAAGGTGATTTTAAGAAGACTATTGAATATATTTTTAAGAAGGAACAATTGGAGGCTCAGCATCCTGAGTTGTTAGCGGAGATAGAGTCGTATGGTGCAATGGGCAGTTTATTGAATGATTCTTTGTACTACCTTGAAAAAATTAGTGAGGCTCTTGTTGATCTGAGAAGACACCTGGCTAATAAGGACTCCGTTAATCTATACAAGACTTATTTTAATTTGGGAAAAGCCCACAGCCAGCTAAAAAATCCACTACTGGCAGCTCGTTTTTATATTAAAATGTGCGAAGCCATGATTCGTGTAGGAAACACACCCGATTGGCAATACGTTGGTATGGAGTACCAAAGTGCAGGCATTGAAGACTCCACTTTTTATTACTACCGGAAATCTTTGAAGGAACGTAACACGGCTACCCGACTGTATAATGATTGGATTGTTGAACTCATGGGCGATGCTCATTTGAACTTTAGCAGACCCGATTCAGCCATACACTACTACGACATTGCTATGAGTAGTAATGTTGAGTTGAATAACAGGCTTTCGATAGCTGGACAACACCGTAACTATGTCAGAGCCTATACGCAGTTGGGAGAATTTCAAAAGGCTAAGTATCATTTGAATGAAGGACTTAAACTGGCTAATGAAATTTCGTTGATTCATGCCCGCAATTTGTACAATGCCGGAAGGGTTATGTATGAAAAGATGGGCGATTATGAACAAGCCTATTACCTTCAAAGTCGTTATGCGGCTTTGGCTGACAGCATTCACCGGACCGAAACAGCAATAAATCTTGCACGGCTTCAGGTAGAGTTCAAGACATCAACTAAAGAGCGGGAAGTAGAGTACTTGAGGCAACAAAGTGAAATTCAGGATGCACGATTGAAGGCGCGCAATCTGCAAATTGGATTGGCCGTTTCATTGGTTGTTCTGGTTGGTTCAGCTGCTGGTTTTAACTTTCTGAAGTTTCGCCAAAAGAGAAAATTATCTGAACTGCTTGAGCAAAAAAATCAATTGATTGAAGAACAAAACCAATCTTTACAAAAGCAAAATCAAGAGAAGGAGGTTTTGTTGGCCGAAATTCATCACAGGGTCAAAAACAATCTTCAAATCATGTCCAGTCTTATCAATATTAAGGCTCGCACGATTGACCTGGCCAGCAAAGGTGTTTTAGATGATGTAGTTAACCGGATTTATGCATTGGGATTGATTTATGAGCGGCTATACAAATCTGAGGACCTGCGTAATGTTAATTTGAATGATTATCTGAATGAACAGTTTTCACTTCTGTTTACAACCCTAAGCAATCATGCCAGTGAGGTAAAGGCGGAAATTGACGTTGAACCGGTTTGGGTGGATGTAGAAACGGCCATGAATATTGGACTCATCAACAATGAATTACTAACCAACGTAATGAAATATGCTTTTACCCCTGATCAGTCCGATCGAAGGCTATGGGTTAGACTTTACCAACAGGCCGGAATTCTTATTTTTGAAGTTTCCGACAATGGATTGTCACTGGCAAAGTCGGGTAAGGATATTAATTTCTCTTTTGGCTTACGATTTGTCGAACAAGTGGTGAAGGATAAGCTCAATGGAACCCTGGAAGTTTACTATAAAAGAGGTCTTTCTATCAAAATGAAATTAAAGCCGGTGAAAAGCATGGTGTATGGAGAACATTAAGATAGCTATTGTTGAGGATGAGTTTGTTATTGCGGAGGATATTTCGGCATTGTTGCAAAGCAGCGGCTATTCTGTTAGCGGAATTTATTCATCTGCAGAGATGGCCCTGTCTAAGATTCTTCATCAGCCCCCTGATTTAATATTGGTGGATATTAATCTGGCGGGTGCCCTTAATGGTATTTATTTGGTATCAAAGGTGAGCGAGCAGATAGCCCTGCCGGTTATTTATATTACGGCAAACTCTGATCCTGATACATACAACAGAGCCCGAAGCACAAAACCCAATGCTTTTTTAATTAAGCCCTTTACACCTGCTAATTTGTTGGCATCGATTGATTTAGCCTTGTACAATTTTTCACGCGATGAATCTCCTGCCCAAATCAAATCGTTTAACAAAGACGTTGAAAATGATTTTCAGACAGTTATTAATCAAAACCTCTTTATACGGGTTAATGGTAAACACAAAAAAATTGCTCCTGAAAGTATTTTGTATGCAGAAGCCAGCGGAAGTTATACTGTTTTAAAAACTGATACCGAGCAGTTCACCATTTCGCAAAACCTAAGTCAGTTTACACATAAAACCCCGCTCCTGAATTTGATTCGAATCCATCGATCCTACCTGGTTAACATTAAACGGGTTGATTCTTTTGATGAAGCCAATGTGTGGATCGGAAAAGAGCGCATCCCGATCGGGGAAAGTTACAAGAGCAATTTCCTGAGTCGCATTCACTGTATTTAGCACCTTGTTCATTTTTTAGTAAAAGAAAACGCCCTTCTCGTAAAGTAATCATATGGTTTAATAAAAGTGCCGGCATCTTTATGCCTGCATGGTTGCAAATTGAGCCTCTGACAAATGATTAAACTATGCTGAGAAAATCAACCTATTTACTTTTGACACTTCTGCTACTGACAGCAGCGTGTGGCGATGATGGAGAGGGCAGCCCCGGTTTTTTTGACTACATCGTGTTTCAGGGTGAAGCGCCTCCCATTAACAACCAGATGCAGCGGGCGCCAAATGCAACAGTGAAAGTCTATGCTTCTGCGCAAGCCTGGTTAGATGGCGAAGCACCGCTGAAAACGTATACAGCCAATAGCCAGGGTGAAGTTTTTCGACAGAGTGAAGCTAGCGATAAATTTCCGAATGGCGCAGTGGTTTATGCTGAACTGGAGGCAGCCAACAACTGGCCAGTATTTTTATCACAGCCATTGGAGGAGCATGACCCTGGTATGCCCGACTATAAAGCAGGTAGCGCCACTCTTTACAATACATTCATGAACGATTTTATGAATGCAGCCAGCAAATCTTTTCTGCTTACCGATTTACGGGTAAACAATGTCAGTATTTTTGAGAGCGTTGCAGACTGCAGTAAGGATAACTTTTTACGCTTAAAAAAAGATGGTAACCTGTTTTATAGTGAAGGAGCTAATGTGTGTGCTGGTAAAACAGCAACAGCTAACTATGAAATAATCATTCCTCAAAGTAAAATTAATGCCCCCATAATTACTTTGAACGGCACTGTGTTATATGATTTCACGGTTATCTGGGTCGATGTAAATAATAAAATCTACATCAAGCAAGACTTTACACAGATTTGGTTTAAAACCAATGAAGGTGTTAACGAACACATTTCTATATATACCAGACAAGATTAATAACCAATAAACTGAAGAACACTATGAACCGAATTTTCTTACCCCTCCTCATTTTTGCTGTTGCATCGGCAACAGCGCAAATTAACAAAGGTACCATTCTGCTGGCAGGCTCATCTAATCTCAGTGGCATTCAGCAGGATGAGGATGCCGGAGATGATGTACAATTTAATTTTTCAACTAAAGGTGGGTATTTCCTGATGGATAACCTCGCTTTAGGCTTAAACCTATCACTTAATAAGCCATTCGGCACAAACGGTAAGACCTTTGGCATCGGCCCTTTTGCCCGCTATTATTTTGGCGGCAAGTTTTTCCTTGGAGCAGGATTTACCAGCTATAGTGGAGATGATTATTCCTATTCAGAGATTCCTATTGAATTAGGCTACGCAATCTTCTTGGCCGACATCGTTGCGCTTGAGCCATCATTATTTTACTCGAAGTTTGGCGGAGATGCAGAAGGCGCTTTGTTTGGATTGAACCTTGGCATTTCAATTTACTTTGGCAGATAAAATTTTATGAGGCCGGAATAATTAATTGCCACCGGAAGGCCCACTTCCATTGGAGCGTATAGTTGGTTATTCCGGCTTCTTTTAATATTGTCTCCCACTCCTTTCGGCTAAAGCCCCTGAGAACAGAAAGCGGGGCATCAAACTTCACCATCGCTGATTTTGAAAAAAAATAGGTTAGCCATTTAATGGAATAATATGCCAATGGGTGGCGATGCAAATCGTTTATAACAATACCCATGCGGACCTGACGAACCAGTGATTTTAGTATGCTCACCAGCTCGGCATTTGAAAAGTGATGCAGGAACAAAGTAGCCAATACCACATCGAATTTTTTATTCTGAAACGATGCATCAAGGACATTTTCAGTTATGAAGATAATGGGTATCGTCTGCTGCTGCTGTGCAAAAGCGATTATGTTTGGATTTGCGTCAATACCTGTTAAATCTAATTTAACATCTTTACCAAATTGACTATTCACTAGCCTTAGCATATCACCACTTCCACAACCGATGTCTGCTATTGAAATCGCTTTTACACTTTTGTTGCTCATTAATTTTTTTAGCCCGCTTAGTGTAATAGTATTTCCTCCAAGCCACTGATTGATAAAATCCAATTCTCGCAGAGTTTGGTGAACAACTTTCCCCGAGCATTGGAGGTCATCCATGATCTCACTGTTAGTTGATCGCTTGAGGAATTTACTCATAGTGAATTCTTAACAACATACTTTCCAATGTAAGACCTGGCCCGAAAGCAAAACTTAGCACAGACTTGTTTTCATCACTTTGTTTCAGTTGATCCAGAATTTGCCTGAGCACAAAAACTACGGTTGCTGAAGACATGTTGCCATGTGTATTCAAAACAGCATAGGCATACCCGTTTTGCTCTCGGGTAATGCCCAACTCTTGTTCAAGTACCTCAAGAATTTTTTTGCCCCCCGGGTGAATGGCAAAAAATGAGATCTGATTGATATTCTTGTCTACCTTTTCGAGTAAGGAGTTTGTAAGCTTTTTGATTCCGGTTCGGATAACATCCGGTACGTAGGTAGACAGTTTCATTTCAAATCCCAGGTTACCCACACTCCAGGCCATGTGTTCTTTTCCGTTGAAGGCAAGGGCATTGTGAAAAACATCCAATGAAAAATTCCAACCCTTGTCAGCCGTTGACTTTACCAACATGGCCGCAGCGCCATCAGCAAACAAAGCATTGGCCAGCATATTATCTTCGGTAGCCTCTTTTTGAAAATGAAGTGTACATAACTCAACACAAACAATGAGAACAGTGGATTTAGACTCACCCAGGCAAATAGCATTAGCAACCTTTAACGCATTAAAGGCCGCATAGCATCCCATAAAATTTATGCAGGTGCGTTGCACATCGTTTCGCAAACCAAGGTTTTTAACCAAATCAATATCAAGCCCCGGAGCATACATGCCTGTGCAACTCACCACAAGCAGATGCGTAACATCTTGCATTGTTGAGGTTGACTTAAGCATACAATCCTGTATAGCCTCTACGCTAAGGGGAAGCGCATGTTTTCGATATTCCAGCAAACGTTTTTCTGTGGACGGAAAGGGTTCAAAATCTTTTGTGTTTGGATAAAAACTAAACCCGTCTTGTTTACCGTAATCCTCAAGAACGGAGTGCCGGGTTTGGATGCCACTGTATTTGAAAATTGTTTTTAGCTTTCTCCCATCGGCATAGTTTAACCGCATGGTTTTTTCCATGAAAGCAGCAATGCTAGCCTGATTAAACCGATTAGGCGGTACCGCAGTGCCAATGGACGTAATAAAACTCATGGTATCAATAATAAAGCAAAAAGGACTAATTTTAGTTTAATCTGACGGAACATAATCCCTTTCAACCAACTACTATGTTTTCATTATCCTCCTGGTTGCACCTTCGCATACCTTTCTCGTATTTCCTTCTTCCTGTTTATTTGTTCAGTGTTGGTATTTCTCCTAACCCGAATGGCGATCGTTTGTTATGGGTTTTTCTTATCGTTCATCTTTTTCTTTACCCGGCCAGCAATGGGTTCAACAGCTATTTTGATAAGGACGAAAAAAGCATCGGAGGTCTTAAAAACCCCCCGCCCGTAACAAAGGGACTCTATTATTTGTCCTTATCGTTCGACCTGGCCGCCATTGTGCTGGCCTATGTCAAGATCAGCTTGTTGTTTGCCACAATGATTTTCATTTATGGCCTAATTTCGAAAGCCTACAGCCATCCGGTGGTTAGGCTAAAGAAATACCCAATTGGCGGATGGATTACTACGGGAGTATTTCAGGGCTTTTTTACGTTTTTGATGTGCTATGTGGGCATCAATGATTTTTCGCTGGACACAGTTTTTAAACCCCACGTGGTAACCCCGGCTTTGTTAACGTCAATCATGTTGCTGGGAAATTATCCGATGACGCAGGTTTACCAGCACGAGGAGGATAAAAAGCGTGGTGATATTACCCTAAGTTTAAAACTCGGTATCCGCGGAACGTTTTATTTCACAGCCTTATTGTTTACGCTTGCCGTTGCCGGGTTCCTCTATTTTTTTATGCACTATTATCAACCAAAGTACGGATGGCAATTTCTTTTGGCCCTCACACCAGTATTGTTGTTTTTCTTGTACTGGTTTTTAAAGGTGATGAAGGATGAAACCAGGGCTGATTATTCACATACCATGTGGCTGAACTTTATCTCCGCCACCTGCCTCAACATTTTCTTCATTTGGTTTTTTCTCGACAGCAGTCATGTGCTGGATGCATTCAGGTAGTACCTGATACTGAAGAAATTTTTGAGCCTCCACATGGGTTGCTTTCAAAAGGGAAGCCCATGGGTTTTCTTAATGATCTGCTTTGCCAGCCAGCTTGAATGTACGGCCAGGTTAACGGCCACACGCGAAGACCACGCACTGCCAAAAAGATAATTTTGAATAAGTCTGCCGGTACGCAATCGTCCCGCAAAAGTTGATGTCCAACGATCAGCGTAAGCGGCTTCAAGCCATGCCCGCGAACGGCTTTCCGCTACTGCCTGAACAATAAGGTCGCTTACTATTTTCCCTGTGTGAATGGCCATGGCCATACCGTTGCCACACAATGGTGCAATCATGCCAGCCGCATCTCCGGCCATAAGTATATGATTCAAAACCGGTTCTTTGGTTTCAAACGAGATTTCATTAATAGTTTCAGGGTTATCAAAAAGAAAATCAGCGGAGTGAAAAATGGATTTCAGAAATGGATTTTGAAAGAGCACAGTTTCTTCCATGTCACGAATTCCTTTAAAGCGCTTTACCTGTTTGCGCTGAACAAGGTAGCAGAGATTGGTTTTTCCATCTTCAATGTTGCTGATGCCGCAGTATCCACCGTTGAAGTTGTGGAGCCCAATGAGATTATCAGGATGGTTCGTGCGGATATGGTATTTAACACCAACATAAGGCGAACGTTTTTGAATAAACCCACGCTTTAATGTGTTGTCCATTCGGGATCGCTTTCCGAAAGCCCCGATAACCAGCGATGCAGAAAATTCCTGACGGGGAGTTTTTACAGTAAACATATCCTCATCATCTAAAAAGAAAACAGACTCAACCTCTTGTTCAACTATAACGTTTACACCCTCGTGTAAGGCTTTTTGGTAGAGAAAATTATCCAGGGTAAACCGGCTGATGCCAAATCCACCCGAATCCAGCGAAAGTTTTGTGGATTTTCCGTTTACCGAACTCAGTTGAAACTGATTTATTGCAGGCGGAGAAAGTGTTTCAGAAAAAAGGGATTCTCGTTTCAAAAAGGGAAGCGTTTCATTAGAGATGTATTCACCACACACCCTATGAAAGGGGTAATTTTTTTTCTCGATAAGGGTGCAAGCGATGCCAGAACGGACCAACCGGATAGAAGCGATAAGCCCTGCTAATCCTCCCCCGACAACAATTACGTTTTTAAATGACAAAATAAAATTTGCTTATGATTAAACACGCATAATACAACCCAGTCAAAGAAAGAAAGTTACCAGAAACATTTTATGAACAGGTAACCTTTAAGACTGATTTTATGTTTAATCTTAACAGTTGGCTATGGTAATAGAAAAATCAAAATCAGAAACCCTTCACGAGAAGGTGAATATTCTTCTGGTGGGTAACAATCCTATCGAGTTGAGCGCTTTACTCAATACTGTTAAGGGGCTTCCCAATCGGCTAATCACTACCGAGACAGCTTTTGATCTGGCCAGTATATGGCAGCGTCTTATTAAATTTAAACCGAATTATATTTTGATCGATGATAATATCGGGTTTAATGAACTTACCCAGGCGGTAGGTGTGCTTTCTTCGAATCCTAAAACCCGCGATATACCGATAACAGTATTAAAGAATTCTAACTATAGTGAGTCGGCTTTTACCAATGATATTGCCGATTATTTACTCAAGCAAAACCTAACTTCCGAATCACTTTTTATTGCGTTGAAGAACTCGTTAAAATTTAAACGGACCCGCCAGTTTTTAGTAAAAGCTTACACCAAGCGAAAACGTGAACTATTGAAGTTGGTTCGCTAGATCTGATCCTCCAGCTTAAATTCAAGAGTTCTTAATTCACCCCCCCTTCTTACCTCAAGCCTGATTTTTTTGCCGGGCTTGGAATTCAGCAATCCGTTGATTTGGTTCAGGTGAAGTTCCTTCACCAACACCCCGTTCACACTGGCGATAAGATCTCCCCGCAAAACACCCGCTTTGTCGGCTGTGGAGTTTGCGCGCACATCAGTTATTTCAAAAACGTTTAACGATGAACCTTTAGCCTTTACATTCAACCCGCTGAGATTGAAGTAAAACTGTTTTTTGAACTCACTGTTTTTTTTCAGGTAAATTTTTTCATGTGGGAAGTTGAAGATCACCGTAAACCGGCTTAGAACTTCACCACCCAGTGTTCCGTTTCGATCTACCCGATTGTATTTTAGCGTATCGGAGAAATAGCTGTTTGAATCAGGAAAATTTGCGAGCACTTTATGGATCACATAATTCCCCAACTCTAAGGATTCAATGCGCCCGGTCTTTCCGGTAATTTCCCCTCCCAGCCCCCTTCCCAGAATATTGTTGAGCGTCCGCTCAGGCAAATGTATGCGGGGATCTGTTTCCGGTTCAAGTAACAATCCATGACTGGCACCTGTATCAACCAGTAATTTGGCATTAAGCGAGTGTTCGGAATTTATGCTTACCGGAGCTAGCAGATAGGGTTTGGTATCCTGGATGCGGATGGGTATCATTTCATAGCGTTTTGCCTGCTTGAATTTTTCGGGCCACATCAACGTCATAATTTTTCGTTGATAGTCTACCTTAATAATAAACCGGCTAAACAGTTCATACCCCAATACCCCATGCACATCTGTTCCCAGGTGATTACGTAATTCGAGGTAGTCATCATCCAATACCAGCAGGGCATGTCCCTTTCCCACAACACCCGGAAGCGTCAGCGAAACATTATTGGCAACATAGGCATCAATTAGCTTTTCGCCACCCGGTGCAGTGAGCGTATACTTCCGGCTGTACTGAAGCTGTAAAATGTCGGCAAATGCTTTTTGTGTTAGGATGGCCGTGCGAACACCGGTGTCAACAATAAATTTCAGTGGTATAACATCATTCAGGATTACCCGAACCACAATAAGGTTATTGTGAATTTCAATAGGAATCTGAACCCTCTTTTTTCCATCGGCAATGTGAAATCCCAGATTTTGATTTTGTGCCCAAAGAACGCCAGGTATCAAAAAAATAATTAAACCGAAAACACGTATCATAGCAACCTCTCTTCAAACGAAAGTTAGGTAATTTTTACCTTCAGAAAACCAACTCAGTTTACGGTCTAAGCAGGGAGAGAACTTGTTCCGGAGTTTCGGCTACCCGCACAAACTCCATATTGGTATCTTTTAAGAATCCAGTCCGAACCATGCTGTTCATCTGGATCAGCAGGGAGTCATAAAAGCCATCAACATTGAGGAAAGCAATGGGTTTTTGAATAAGACCAAGTTGTTTCCAGGTTAGGATTTCGGCAGTTTCATCCAATGTTCCCCAACCTCCGGGAAGCACCAGAAATGCATCGGCCAGATCGGCCATTCTTCGCTTTCGTTCATGCATGCTGGATACAATTTCCAGTTGTGTAAGGCCGGTGTGACCAACCTCTTTTTTCATCAGAAAGTCAGGAATAATGCCAATCACATGGCCTTTTTTTTCGAGCACGGCATCAGCAACAATACCCATAAGGCCAATATTACCCCCACCGTAAACCAAGGTATGGCCTTCAAAGGCCAATAATTCACCTAATTCGCGGGCTGCATCTGCATAGATGGTGTTGTTTCCTACGCCTGAGCCGCAGAAAACACAGATATTCATATCAGGTAGGGGGAATTAGAACTTGTTATCGTGCTTGTTGTCGCTTACCATCTTATTGGGGAAAATCCATGGAGAAACGATGGCTAAAACAAAAAGCGCAATTACAACGTAGAAGGGAGTCCAGGATGCGTCCATAAGTGTATTTTTAAGGGAGTGTAAAAATAAAGCCTATTCGTGTAATTTTTGCACAAAGAAATGAAATTTGTTTACCAGATTTAATGATTGTTTTGCACCCTAATTAAGCGCGCTCAATAAATCAGAAATGAAGAAACTCTTAATCTTTTTCGCAGTTGCCATTGTTCTCATAATAATCCTTTGGACGGTTGTCAGCACCATACGCCTTAAGCAAACGAAATCATTCAGCCCCGAAGAAGTGGTAACGTTTGCCGATGGTGATCTTAAGATAAAGGTTTTTTATAACCGGCCTTACAAAAAAGGAAGAGAGATTTTCGGAGGACTGGTTCCGTATGGTAAAGTTTGGCGAACAGGCGCGAATGAGGCAACAGTATTTGAGAGTAATAAGACAGTAACAATTGAAGGAAAGAAATTGGTACCCGGTAAGTATAGTTTTTGGACCGTTCCCGACTCCACCTCCTGGCAAATTATTTTTAATGCACAGCATGGCCAATGGGGAGTAAACAGCAAAGGGGAAGCTAATCGTGATCCTGCACTGGATGTTCTAACGATCAGTGCACAAGCCATTACTCAGGAAAACGAATTTGAGCAATTCACTATTCAGTTTGAAAAAATGGGCGAAGATGCTGAAATGGTTTTGTTGTGGGACAAAACGGTGGTGGCAATTCCTTTCTCTTATCAACTCCCTTAATCTTTTCTTTTTGCCAAAAGCCTGATAAGCGTTTTTCTGTTTTCAGGTATAGCTTCTGATTTAAGGTGCACACTGTACCCTAACGATGACCGATCAACTCCGGAAGCGGTGAGTTGTTCAAGTAAAGCAAGTGCTTGTTTTTCCGTTCGATTATTGTGGTACGTAGTTTTTACTACCAGGCTGTCACGCGAGTAAAGTTGGCCCAGGGTGTCGATATCATCCAACTGGATGATTACACTATCAATTGAAATTTCAGTAAGGTCAGGATGGGAACGGAAGGAGTCTTCCTGATAGCCGATAAGTGAAACCTGCAACTCAAAGTTTAATTGCGGTGAGCTTTTGATCAACCGTGACAGTCGCTGTATTTCAAAACCAACATCATCCGGTTCTGCTGTATAAGGTTTAAATTGAATCCCATCTAACTCCAATACATCACCCGCAGCCACAGGTTTTAGTACCGTACTTACCTTTTGTACTAAGGGACTTTCCTCAACGGTCATATCAAACAGCTTTGAATAAAACGTAAGGTGACTTTCTTCGGGATCAATAGACAGTTCATATTTAGTTCCCTGTGTGAGGTACAGAAAATAATTTCCATCCTTGTCGGGGCGCCCGCTGAAGAATCGCTTATGTGTGGTTAAATCGGTAGCTGAAATGTAGGCAGGTATGGGCAATCCATCTTGTCCAAGAATTTGTCCCTCAACCTTCATAACAGCTCGTGGCCGCCAGGGCTCGGGAACCAGGTATTCAATAATTTCGCTTTTGAATTTTCCGGGAGCATCTTTTAAAAGGTATCGTCCGTTCGAAATGAAACTTACAAACTGATCGTCTTTTTCGGTGTTCACAAAATCCATGGCTTCGGGATTTGACCATGCACCATTCACCAATCGACTCACGTATAAATCCATGCCCCCTTTACCAGCCTTCATGGCATTGGAAGAAAAAATCAATACACTTCCGTCAGCGGAAATGCGGGGCGTTTGCGAGTTGCCTGTGTTAATGTGTGCAGGAAGTTCGGCAGGCTCCTCCCATCTTCCGTTGGCAGCTTTTTTTGTAACCATAATTTTGCAACGCTCAGCTTTTTGAGCATCCATTTTTTCGCACCGCATAAAATACATC
The DNA here is from genome assembly GCA_002425185.1 of Flammeovirgaceae bacterium UBA5585. Classification (GTDB taxonomy): domain Bacteria; phylum Bacteroidota; class Bacteroidia; order Cytophagales; family Cyclobacteriaceae; genus UBA2336. The sequence goes on from DILT01000013.1 coordinate 370,971, forward strand.
GTTGCGCCATCGGGTGTAAAGGTGGGAGAACCTTCATGAAGCCGGGAGTTGATGGGCGCATACATGTTTTGGAGGTCGCCCCAGGAGTTTCCTTTTAAATTTCCTGCCCAGATATCGAACCCGCCAACACCCCCCGACTTAATGGAGGTGATGTAGATGGTTTTACCATCGGCACTCAGGGTGTAGCCTTTCATAAAATTAAGCCGTGTGTTAATATGCTTGGGAAGGGCTACCGGATCTTGCCAGTCGGGCCCTACTTTGGAGGCATAGTAAACCGTGGGTACGTTGTCTTCAGCATAGTCAGAAGTGAACAACAAGGTACTTCCATCTAAACTTATAAAAGGAGCTGATACGTTAATGGTGGGCCGGTTGATATTTTGTGGTAGTTTTCGGATAGGTGCCTGTCCGTAGCAAACAGAACTAAAACAACCAATTATTGCCAGAATGGGTGCAGAATACCTTTTCATACCTTAAAGTTAGAACTTATGAGACAAAACCATTGCCAGAATTGATGGCTTAATTGTTTTAAAGTGATGGTTTTTTAAAGGCGATGTGATAATTTAGCCATTCAGTTTTACCAAAGCCATGATTCAGGTTATTCCATCCATAGCCATACGCAAGGGACGTGTAGTGAGAATGCGCAAGGGCGATCCTACCAGTGAGAAAGCGTATGATGAAAACCCGCTCGATTTATCGAAGCGATTTGAAGATCACGGCATTGAAGTAATTCATTTGGTTGATTTGGATGGTGCCGAAAGAGGCTCTCCGGTTAATTACCACATCATTGAACAGATAGCGGGATATACCGATTTAAAAATTGATTTTACCGGAGGCATTTCTACGGATGGCGACATCAGCAAAGCATATGAGGCAGGGGCAGACTATATAACGGCATCGAGTATTGCCGTAACCGATCCTGAGTTGTTTGCCTCCTGGATTATTTCTTTCGGGCGCGAAAAAATGACCCTGGGTGCAGACGTTACCGATGTAAAGAGTATGAACCTGCTCTTTCGCGGGTGGCAACGCAAATCTGATCTCACATTGTACGAACACCTGGAGTTTTTCCATTCCCGCGGATTAAAATACGTGAAATCAACCGATGTGTCACGTGATGGTGTGCTGGAAGGACCAAACTTTGAATTTTATCAGGCCATCCGCGATAGATTCCCGGAGCTATCCGTGTTGGCGAGTGGGGGTATTCGCGGAGTGGATGACATTAAGCGCCTCAATGACATGGGCATATTTGCTGTAATTTTTGGCAAAGCCTATTATGAAGGCATCCTTAAGTTGAAGGATATTGAGCAATTCTTTGTAAAAAAAGAATCATAAAAAAAGCCCCGCGTGTCCGGGGCTTTTTTATTTTACTGGATGACTATGTTAAAGGTAACCTCAATATCGGTATCGCCACTGCCGGGGCAATCTCCGTTTTTTGTTCCCGGTTGATGACGCAACGTAATTTTTACAGTCCCACTGGATTCACTTGTGGCTGTCCATGTTGTGGTTAATCCAACAGGCAGCACGCCTGAACCAATATAGTCTGCCTCAGTATCTGCATAGTTGATGCTAAGCCCGCTCAACCCTGTTTTTTGAAAACAGAACAGGTGTTCGTCAGCCTCTTCTTCAATTTCTGTAGTAATGTTTTCTGATGGAGTGACCGATTCATTCAAAAGGGTTAAGGAAGCTGCGTAGGTAGTTGAGGTTAATAAAATAGCCTCATTTCCTCCAGACGAATAAGTATAAGTTGGAGTTCCTGGTCCACTACCATCCAAATCCTTAAAGGTCATTGTAATGGGCGCTCCACCGGAAGATGTTAGTGTAACAGTTAGTGTAGTAATCAACTCTTCTTCGTTTGCAGGTTGCGGATCATCACCACAGCTAACAAGCAATACTGCTGCAAGTATAGTTGAGCCAGCAAAAAACCGAGATAGCCAATGGATCATTAACTTGTTTATCATGTTCATGGATGAGTTGAATTAGTTGTGTGAATGAAAATTATACCTGAGCCGAACAATAAAATTTCTGCCAACATCATCAGCAAAATAGCGCAGCCGGTTCATGTAATTCCGATAAGCCTTATTCGTGAGATTTTCACCCGCCACGCTAATGGATAGATGATGATCTTTCAAAGGCACTTTAAAGCCAACCTCCATGTTTACCAGCGTGTATCCAGGAGGAGCAGGAGCAATGTCGTATATCTTATCACCGGTATAGTCAGGAATGTCAGATGGATAGACAGTAATCGGTGCGCGATGCTGTTCAAAGTAAGTTGGTACAGCGAGCTTCACAAAGCAGTCCTCCACCTTACCTATATCTGTGCAATAGGTAATGCTATTCTCCATGTTTATTGGAGGGATAAAAATAAGAACATCATTTCGCTGAAGGTCTTTAGCATAGAGGTATGACAACTTTCCGGTGTATTGTATTTTTTGACTAACCGACCATTGAAAAAGTGCATCTGACCCTGTCAACAGAGCATTTGTTTGCTGGTATTGCCATACCGGAAAATATCCACGTATAGTGAGGCGGGTGCCGGTAGGGCTTAGGAATACATAGTTGTCAATTACGTTGGCATAAAACGAAAAATCCGCTGAGAATTTTTTACTTCCTACCTGAAGGGTACTGATCCATTTTCCTGAAATTTCATTTTTGATTAGTTCCTGGTCGGTGAGCACTTCTCCACCGGGACGCATCAGGCCTTCTTCAATAGCCGCGGTGCCATGGTGAAGCCCCTCGCTATACAATTCACTTATATGAGGAGGCCGCATGGATATACCCAAATGATTATTCAGCCGGATAGTGGAATTGAAGTAATACGTTGCTCCAAGTGAACCTGAAAAATAGTGGAAGTTAAATGTTGGCTTAACCAGGGTGTTGGTAAACGTAAAGGTTCGAACCTGTAAATACTGGTAATCGTATCGCGCCCCAGCTTCCAGTAGCCAATTTGCCTTGCGCATTTTTTCAATGACAAATATTCCGGTAACAAACTGCGTGTAATCCGGAATTAAGGGACGAATACCCGTTTCGCCTGTTTCGTTGATGTTGTATTTGTAATTAGCGTTTAGTCCCAGGCTTCCGGAATGGTGTGTGTGCTCATGATCAAGCGAAACATCCAGCACGTTGGAAAACAATTTCATGAATAAAGCCGGCCGATCATTTCTTCCTCCTCTGCGCACATCAAATTCTTTTCGTTGATTGAACTGACCGCCATACAATATGTTTAACCTTCCAATGCCAGCAAGATTTTGATAAGCCCTGATTTTTAGTAGCTGATGATTAATTGTTTGTTTGGGGTTTTTGATCTCATAGGTGAAAGGCGCTATAAACCAGGGCTCATTGCTTTTAATGGAATTCTCCAGGTCGGTAAGGTTGCCCGTATGGGCCGCTCTTAAAATTCCAATTTCAGTATTGAAGCTGCTGGCATAAACCTCCAAACCTCTATCGTGCTGTTGAAACCCGAGTGCGCCTGAAAAATTCAACTCTTCCAAACCGGTATTGGAGAGCACATAATCTGGTGAGGAAAAGTCACCACCCTTTTTTACTGTTCCTTGCAATCGCCAATTCCAATCTTCTGCATTTTTGAATCCTCCCTCGAATGCACTTGATAAAATTCCCATACGGTTGTTCGACAGGTAGCCAGTATTTACTTCACCACCAAATCTTTGCGTTTGATGAAGCTTAGGCGGATTAACAATTATCACTCCGCCCATGGCATCAGCACCATAGCGAACAGCCTCTGCACCTTTAACAACCGTGAGCTCGGAAGCAATAAACGGATCAATTTCCGGAGCATGCTCAATACCCCACTGCTGTCCTTCTTGCCGGATTCCGTTGTTCAGAATTAATATACGTTGACTGTGTAATCCATGAATAACAGGTTTGAATACAGCCGGCCCTGATTGTAATACGGTTACACCGGGAAGTGCATTGAGACTTTCGCCCAACGACTTTCCCTTCAATTGATCGAGCTCTGTTTCAGAGAGCATAAGCGAAGCGTTTGTCATGCCTGTTGATAAGGATTCTCCATAAACATCAACCGTCTGAAGTTCAATCCGCGAGGGCGTCATGATTACTACTACCTTTTGGTTTTCGGTGAGATTAATTTCTTCTACATGATCCTCAAACCCAACAAATTTTACCTGTAGCCTGTGAATTCCGGGACAGATAGTTGTGATGTTAAACACGCCACGTTCATTGCTTATCACACCTGCTTTTCCCAATAAAACAGTAGCACCGGGCAAGGCTTTTCCCTCCGAATCAACTACTGACCCCGCAAGTGTTAGCGAACAGGTATCCTGCCCGATTACCAGAACACGGAGCAACAGAAGATATATGGTGATAATACGCCCGAACACTATATGCAACAAAGTTGCAAATATAGAATTTTAATAAGAAATCAGCAGAGGTTGGAATGGGAATGTTTAGAATGGATTAATCGACAATATCGGAGAGCTTGAAGCGCTCGATGAGATAATACAGGAAGTTGAAGGAAAGAACCGATGAGTTTTCTTCTGGTTTGGCCTTAGGGTCTGGCTTTTTTACAGCTGGTTTTGATGAGATGGTGTCACGGGGTATTACAGCGGGCTTTATTGACTTTACATCGGATTCAGGCAAAACATCCGTTGAGGGGTCGAACCGAGTCTCCCTTAATCCATTTCCGGAGTCTAAATCAGGGATTCGATCATCCTGAGCAAAGGCAATACCGGAACATAGCATGCTCACGGTTAGTAATGTTGCGGTCAGGTTCTTATGGATCATCATACCGGTAATGTTGTACAAACGCAAAACTTTCATTTCTTGTTTCGAGAAAGGTAGATATTTCGTTTGGCATACGGTGGGATAATTAGACAAATCTTGGGTTTTAATAGATAAAAAGCCTCATTTGCTCCTATTTTTAGCGGTATATGGCAATTAACTGGCAAGACTTCGAAAAGGTTGATTTACGGGCGGGTACGATTGTGAAGGCCGAGGAATTCCCGGAAGCCCGAAAACCAGCGCTAAAGCTGTGGGTAGACTTAGGGCATCTGGGAATAAAAAAATCGAGTGCCCAAATTAAAGACCTTTATTCACCCGCTGAGCTGGTGGGGAAACAGGTAATTTGCGTGGTGAATTTTCCGCCCAAACAAATCGGCAATTTTCTATCCGAAGTACTGGTGACAGGCTTCCCCGATGAAGCTGGCCGTGTAGTTTTAAGCACTCCTGAAAAAAAGGTACCCAACGGAGTACGTCTTTTCTGAATATGAATTTCTCCGAATTATCAGCTATTACGGGTGGGCAGGTGATACACCTCGAAGGTGACAGACCAGTTGTATATTTAATTACGGACAGCCGAAAACCGGTGCTTCATGAGGGCGCCCTATTTATTGCCATGGCAGGCGAACGGCACGATGGGCATGACTACATCCGGACACTATACGAACAGGGCATACGGCAATTTATCGTGGAGCGGAATTATGAGCGGAAGAATTTTTCTCAGGCCAATGTACTTCAGGTAACCTCATCCCTGAGAGCCTTACAGCTAATGGCTGCGTATCATCGCAACCAGTTTTCGATACCCGTTATCGGAATTACAGGAAGCAACGGAAAAACCATTGTTAAAGAATGGCTTTTCCAGTTGTTGGCGCTAGAATACAACATCATTAAAAACCCAGGAAGTTATAACTCCCAGCTTGGTGTGCCACTTTCAGTTTGGCAAATGCAGGATCATCATCAACTCGGCATTTTCGAAGCCGGCATATCAAAGCCCGATGAGATGGAGAATCTTGAACACATAATTAATCCAACCCTGGGTGTGTTCACGAATATCGGCTCCGCACATGATGAGAATTTTCCTGGCTTAAAAAATAAAATTTCTGAAAAGCTCAAATTATTTAAACGTGTAAATCAACTCATCTACTGTGCCGATCATACAGAAATTAATGCTGCAATAAAAGCCAGTAACATTACTGCGTTATCATGGGGCTTTACCCCTTCTGCCGATGTTATCGTAGAAAAAGAAAACAATCATTACCACTTTAAGTACAAGAATAATCAGGTTGACATTCAATTTCCGTTTACCGATGCAGCATCTGTTGAGAATGCTTCGCATTGTGTTGTTGTAATGCTGGCCCTTAACTACGATAGCCGGACTATTCAACACCGTATTCAAATGCTCCGGTCTGTTCCCATGCGACTTGAATTAAAAGAAGGGATTAATCAATGCCAGGTAATTGATGATACATACAACAATGATTTGGCGGGACTTCAAATGAGCCTGGATTTTTTGAAAAATCAGAATCAACGAAATGGAAGAGTGGTTATACTATCTGACATTCTTCAATCTGGCTTGTCTGACGAAACTTTAGTAAGGCGTATAGCTGACTTAATCAATGCAAGCCGCGTTGTAAGTTTTATTGGCGTAGGCCCAGCCTTGGTGAAACATCAGCAACTCTTTAATGTTCCGTCTGCTTTCTACACCTCTACAAATGAACTTCTGGAGCACATCAACACGCAAGCGTTTCATCAGCAGATACTATTAGTGAAGGGTGCACGGGTTTTTCAATTCGAACAGGTTGTAAAGCAACTGCAAAAGAAGGTACACGGAACAGTAATGGAGGTAAATCTCGGGGCGCTGGTTAATAACCTTAATTTCTTCCGCTCGAAATTAAAGCCGAAAACAAAGCTTATGGTAATGGTCAAAGCCTTTGCTTATGGCAGCGGCAGTGTAGAGGTTGCAAATGTTTTACAGTATCATAAAGTAGATTATCTCGGTGTAGCATATGCTGATGAAGGTGTTGAACTTCGACAAAACAATATAACCGTGCCAATCATGGTTATGAATCCAAGCTCATCCGGATTTTCATCCATGCTTCAGTATAACCTGGAACCGGAAATTTATAGCCTCAAAATTCTTCATGAACTAATTGATTTCTTGAAGGGAAGATCGATCGGAATTCATGTAAAACTGGACACCGGTATGCATAGGCTTGGTTTTGATGAACAAGATATAGATGAGCTTATTCAAACCTTAAGGATTAACCCGGCTCTAAAAGTACGCTCTATCTTTAGTCACCTGGCAGGTTCTGATGAAGCCGATCACGATCTTTTTTCGCGGCAACAGTACGCCCGGTTTAGGACTATGGCAGAAAAAATTTCTAATAACCTCTTCGATTCTCCCGTGTTACATATTCTGAATACACCGGGCATACTTCGGTTTTCAGACTGGCAACTGGATATGGTAAGACTGGGAATAGGATTATATGGTGTAGATCCAACCACTGATGAGCGGAAATTAAAACCAGTGCTTACCTTGAAAACGATAATCTCACAGATTAAGCGTATTCCAAAAGGTGAAAGTGTAGGCTATGGAAGAAGGGGCGTAGCGGATAAGAACATGAAAATCGGGACAATTGCCATTGGCTATGCCGATGGTTTTAACCGAGCCTTTAGTGGCGGGGTTGGTAAAGTGTTGGTACATGGCAAGCGCGCTCCGGTAGTCGGCAATGTTTGTATGGACATGACCATGATTGATATTACCGGTATAGATGCTGAAGAGGGCGATGAAGTAATTGTTTTCGGAGATCAGTTACCCGTGGAGGAGTTGGCCAAGAGCATTAAGACCATTCCCTATGAAATATTAACCAATACCAGCGAGCGGGTAAAGCGGGTTTTTGTAGCTGAGAGCATGTAGGTTACATTTTATAGGAGCACCGTATAATTTAATTGAAGAAAAACGTTTTAGAGAAGTATGAAGAATTTGATGAGAGCGCGTAACTATTTTTTTTCTGGTTTAATTTTATTTTCGCTGATTGTTTTACAGGCCTGTAAAGACAAGGACTCTGTTGAAGCAGATAAGTCATATGTAAACCGGTGGATTTACGATAACATGGAGTTTTGGTATTACTGGAATACGCAGATTCCATCCAGCCCGAATAGAAGTCTTGAACCTCCAGATTTTTTTGCTTCCCTTCTTTCCTCAGAGGATCGCTTTTCATGGATTCAGGATGATTATGAAGAACTGATTAAATCCCTGCAGGGCATCACCAAAGAAGCCGGCTATGAATATAAGCTTTACCGGAAGCAGGGGACCAATAATGTGTTTATGCAGGTAATGTATGTTAAACCCGGTTCACCAGCTTCAACCGTTGATCTGCTTCGTGGAGATATTATTGAGAAAGTAAATGGTATACAGATGACCCTGGATAATTACCGGTCGGTGATTGAGTTGATAAGTGAGAACCATACCATTTCATACAAACGGTACAACGGTTCTTCGTTTCAGGATAAAGCTGATGCAGCACTGACAACCGTTGAGTTTTCTGAGAACCCCAATTTTTACCATACCGTAATCACTCTTGGTGGGAAGAAAATCGGGTATTACATCTATAACTTTTTTGCCAACGGACCATCCGGCACCAGCCAGACTTTCAACAATCAGATGGATCAGATTTTCACTGAATTTCAGTCGGCCGGTATAACGGATTTAATTCTTGATTTGCGGTTTAACAGCGGAGGCTCAGAATCTGCAACGATAAACCTTGCGAGCTTAATTGGTAAGGGTATCAATAACAATTCCATTTTCGCTAAACGTGAGTATAACGATCAGGTGGAAGATGCAATTATAAAAGAGCCAACACTTGGCCCGGGGTTCCTGGTTTCAAAATTTATTACGAAAACACAAAATGTCGGGGCATCGTTATCCAACGTATATGTTATTACAGGATCGCGTACGGCCTCGGCAAGTGAGTTGTTGATTAATGGGTTGAAACCCTTTATGGAGGTAAAAATTGTTGGCGATACCACGGTGGGAAAAAACATGGGATCGATAACCATAACCGATGATACTAACAGAAAAAACAAATGGGGCATGCAACCCATCGTTGTCAAGTCGTACAACAGTCTTGATCAGTCTGATTATTCCAATGGGTTTATACCCGACATCGCAGATAAAGACAATGATCTTGTGTTGCTGCCTTTGGGTGATGTGAATGAACGCCTGCTAAACCTGGCACTTGAAGATATTGTTGGAGGTCCGGTTGGCGGAAGAATTTCGCGATCTTTTGGTGATAAACTTTCGCGCCCTCTATTTCACTCTACGGATAGTAAAGCTAAGCAACGTGAGATCAGGGAGGAAAAGAATGAGAAACTGATGCAGCTTTTTAAATCCCTACAGCAATAACTAACCACACCCTAAATTTTTCTTTAAATCACGTTGGGGCAAACCTCCAAAATCAAACTGGTTTTGTTTTTCATTAGTTTGGTTTGCCGGCATTTTTTCCTTTAAACCAGGCTTCTGTTTTTTCCTTGATTTTTTTGATTTTGAGTTGCCCATAAGCAAAACTAAACAACCTGACAAGAATCATTGCAACAGCCTGTTTTTGCGCATATCTTTGTTTAAAATTAATCTAAATAAGGTAGATGGCGAACGGCAGGCGTAGTGTGGCTCAAATGAAACCGGGGGAGGTTGCTATCATATCAGAACTGGAGGATGATATTCTTTCTGTGAAGCTTATGGAGATGGGCTGTCTTCCGGGCGCTACCATACGGTTTAATTTCAGCGCCCCCCTAGGCGACCCGGTTTGCATTAGTGTTTCAGGCTATGAATTATCCCTTCGCCTTGAAGAAGCTTCGACCATATCAATCCTTAACTGATGCAGGAGAAGCACTTGAAAATCGCATTGGTGGGGAATCCCAATTCGGGCAAATCATCGCTTTTTAACATTCTTACCGGGCTCAATCAGAAAACAGGAAATTTTCCAGGCGTAACCGTTGAGAAGCGAACCGGCTTTTCGAAAATGCCTGATCAAACAACCGCGCAATTCATTGACCTGCCGGGCATTTACAGTCTGTACCCACGCAGCCTTGATGAACAGATTGTATCGGAGATATTGCTGCATCACAAATCACCCGATTGCCCTGATGTGGTGGTAGTAATTGTGGATGCTACTAACCTGAAGCGAAGCTTACTTTTGGTCACACAAATTATTGACTTAGGCCTGCCTACAGTGCTTGCTATGAATATGATGGACCTGGTTGCAAAGGCAGGGATCAGTTTTAATTTAATTGCCTTGTCGGAAAAACTGGGCATTCCGGTTGTGCCGATAAATGCACGAACCGGAATGGGGGTTGACCAGCTAAAAAAGGTCTTGAGTCAGGAAGTGTCGCCATCTAAAAAGGAAATTTTTCATGTTTTTGATGAAGCAAAGCGAGGCGTTGAGGAATTGCGCCATGCGCTTGAAATTGACAATGACTATGAGGCTTATCAGTTTCTGCAACAACCCACTTCATTGAGTTTTTTGAAAGCACAAGAGCTGACGTTTATTGATCAGGTTAAAGAAAAGCACAAGTTCTTTCCCGGTAAATTTCATGGAGCAGAAACCGTTCAACGCTATGGCTTTATTCAAAACCTGCTGGATGAAGTTACCCTTGAACCAGCAAACGAAAACCGAACCAGCCAGTCAACCCGGTTTGATAAAATACTTACACATCGCATTTGGGGGTATGCCATATTTTTTGGTGTACTCTTCTTAATTTTTCAATCCATATTCGCGTGGGCAACAGTGCCAATGGATTTTATTGACGGACTGTTTGCATCACTTAGTAATTACCTGAATGATGTTTTGCCGGAAGGTCCGCTAACCAGCATGTTGGCGCAGGGCGTGGTTCCGGGGTTGGGTGGAATCGCCATCTTTATTCCTCAAATCGCAATACTGTTTGCTTTCATTTCTATATTGGAAGAGTCAGGCTATATGGCGCGTGTGGTGTTTCTTATGGACAAGATCATGCGCAAGTTTGGCTTGAACGGAAAAAGCGTAGTCCCTTTAATATCGGGCGTTGCCTGTGCCATTCCGGCTATCATGGCTACCCGCACCATTGATAACTGGAAGGAAAGAACCATTACCATACTGGTTACACCGTTAATGAGTTGCTCTGCAAGACTTCCGGTATTCACCATTCTTATTGCGTTGATTGTTCCCGATAAAATGGTATGGCATTTCTTCAACCTTCAGGGGTTGGCGCTCATGGGATTGTACTTATTGGGCTTTGCGGCAGCACTTATCTCAGCCATCATTATTAAATTTCTGATACGCGTAAATGAAAGAAGCTACCTGATAATGGAGTTGCCTACGTACCGTTGGCCAAAATGGTCGAATGTCGGGTATACGATTGTGGATAAGACAAAAGCATTTGTGTTCGAGGCGGGTAAAATAATTTTAGCGATCGCCATAGTCCTTTGGGTTTTAGCCAGCTACGGTCCGGGTGATCACATGGAGCGGGCTGAAGAGTATGTTTTACAGAAATCAGAAAATCTGCGCTTGACTGAACAAGGACTTGAAGATCGTGTGGCGGCTTATAAACTGGAGCATTCCTATGCCGGAATGTTGGGGAAGTCCATTGAACCCGTAATTCGCCCGTTAGGGTATGATTGGAAAATTGGTATTGCGCTGGTAACATCTTTTGCGGCTCGGGAAGTATTTGTTGGGACCATGGCCACTATCTACAGTATAGGCAGCGAAGAGGACCAAACCACCATTAAAAGCAGAATGCGGGCAGAGATAAATCCGGATACCGGTGGTCCCCGGTATACACCAGCGGTAGGATTTTCATTGTTGGTGTTCTACACCTTCGCCATGCAATGCATGAGTACAATTGCAGTTGTTTATCGTGAAACCAAAGGATGGAAGTGGCCCATGATTCAGCTTATCTATATGACCGTACTGGCCTACGTCTCTGCCTTTATCGTATTTCAATCTTTTTCCTGATCTTTATTACCGTAAAATTTATTTTATCTTTAGCGGAGAAAGAAAACGGCCTATGACTACAAACTATCAACTCGGGTTACTTCACCTGGTTCATTTACTGATAAGCGCTGATGGTGTTGTTGACGAAAACGAAAGAACCGCATTGAAAAAAATCAGGGAACGCGAGAATATTGATAATGCAATCTTCGAAAAATTTGAACACGATATAACAACAAAAAAAGAGCGCGATATTTATAAGGAAGGAATTGACAGTTTGAATGCCTGTACAGACGAAGAGAAGCTCAAAGCCCTTGCCTTGCTTTACAAAATGTCCGAAGTCGATGGCCGTGTTCATGCTAAAGAAGTTCGGCTGCTTTTATACTCTATTAAATTAACCGGCATTGAGTTTGAACATGTAATAGCAAAAGCATCAACATTGCCCTCCATTCTACTGCTGCTCACATGCTGCGCCATGTTTTTGTAGCCGCTGTAATTTTATCGCTTTTTTCGTGTGAGAAGCGGATATCATCAATCAATACGTTTTCCGATGAAGTATTTGTTCACATTGCGGATTTTCAGGACCGCAGACTTTCGGATAGCCTGATTCTATTTTTTAATCATGAGGTTGCGGCCTACCGAAGAGCCGCAGCTTTGGCCTTTGGTTCCATTCAGGATACTTCAGCCATTGATGCACTGGGCAGGCTTTTGCATGACTCAGACACTACAGTTCAGAAGGCAGCCATAGTTGCCCTTGGACAAACAGGGGGTACCAAAGCCTTTCAGCTTCTGATACAAGCAAATTTTAGTAATGCTGAGTACTATGAGGCATTAGGCAAAACCGCCTCAAAGGATCAGGCAATTTCCTTAACTGAGAATTCATGGGCGCTTTATCGTTTGGCCCTTCGCGGACTGGCAGACTCGGTTCATGTTACAAATGCAATACGATTTTTGCAGCCAGCAAATAACACAGATTCTCGCCTGGGTGCTGCTCATTTTTTTAATCGCGGTCCGACAAACATCGATGCAGCCGAAGAGGCGTTAGTCAAATCGGCCACTTCTGATCCTTCCGTTTTTGTTCGGATGGCCTCAGCGCAAGCGTTGCGAAAAATAAAATCAAAGACGGTTCAGCTGGCATTAAATGAGTTAGTAAAGCTTGACCCCGACTACCGGGTACGCGTTAATGCAGTGCGGGCATTGCAGGCCTTTCCGCTGAACGAAACAATTGAAATAATTTTTAAGGCACTTAATGACGATAATAACAATGTGGCGATTGCAGCATCAGAGGTGGCCATTCAGGTGACCACAACTGAGCAGTATTCAGCGTTAGTTCAGCACGCCAGAGGAACTAAACATTGGCGGGTAAAGGCAAATTTATACGAAGCAGCACTGGCCGCCACCAGCCATAAAGAATTGACCGAAGAAATTGTTCATGTTTGTAATGATGCGGAGAATCCATATGAAAAGGCTGCTTTGATTTCAGCATTGCGAAATGCACCTATGGCCTATACGTTTGTGGGTGAACAGCTTCTTACTTCGCCTGTTCCGGTAATCCGTTCGTCCGCTGCCAGCGCACTTGTCGGGATGAACAAGCACAAGCTTTTTGAAAAATCCATGCAAGACAGGTTTCTGGCACTCTATCAAAAAGCTTTGCAGGGTCAGGACCCAGCCGTTATCGGAACTATTGCTTCAGCGCTACTGGATCCTTCACTGGGCTACAAAGGTATCATCACGGATTATCAATTTTTATATGATGCGAAACAAAAGCTAAGTCTGCCGAAGGACAATGAGGCGCTTCAGCCGCTGGAACAGGCTATCGCGTATTTTGAGGGACGAGAAAAACATGTCGCGGTTAAGAATCAATTTAATCACCCCATAGATTGGGAATTGGTGAAGACTATTCCGAGCGATCAGCAGGTTAAAATCACAACATCGATAGGTGATATTGTTATCCAATTGTTGGTTGATGAGGCGCCAGGATCAGTAGCCAATTTTATTCAACTTTCTTCAAGTGGATATTTTAATGGTAAAAACTTTCATCGTGTAGTGCCCAATTTTGTTATACAGGGTGGTTGCAACCGGGGCGATGGTTGGGGCAGTGAAGACTATTCCATTCGCTCAGAATTTTCAGCACGCAGGTATAAGGAAGGTTCCGTTGGAATGGCCTCTGCCGGAAAGGACACGGAGGGCACACAATGGTTTATTACTCACTCTCCCACGCCTCACCTTGACGGCCGCTACACTATTTTCGCTGAAGTGATTTCAGGGATGGATGTGGTTCATCGTATAGCGGTTGGTGATGAAATAGTCTCTGTAGATTTAATACATAAATAGTCTGATCGCACGGCATTGCCCTAATGTTTCGATTAGGTTAACTTGCCGAAAATTCTACCTGTGAAGAAACCATTCAATCAGAATTTTACCATAGGCATTTTAGGTGGCGGCCAACTCGGACGCATGCTCATCCAATCGGGCATCGATTATAACCTCATATTTTCTGTTCTTGATCCAGACCCTGATGCTCCTTGTAAAAATCTTTCAGACTTTCATGTTGGCAAGCTTACAGAGTATGAAACCGTTATGAAGTTTGGATTAGCCTGCGACATTGTAACCATTGAGATTGAGAATGTAAACACACAAGCCCTGCGTGATCTTGCAACAGGAGGAAAGCGGGTTTACCCTCAACCCAATGTAATTGAGTTAATTCAGGATAAGCGAAAGCAAAAAACCTTTTATCACGAATCAGGTATTCCAACAGCCGAATTTGTGTTAACCGATACCAAAGCGGATGTACAACAACATCATCAATTTTTGCCCGCTGTACATAAGCTGGGTAAAGAAGGTTATGATGGCCGTGGGGTGCAACGTATCAGGACAGCGTCTGATCTCGACAAAGCATTTGATGCACCCGGTGTTTTGGAACGAATGATAGATTTCGAAAAGGAAATTTCTGTTATTGTTGCACGAAATGAATCGGGTGAAGTCAAAACTTACCCCCCTGTTGAAATGGTATTTCACCCGGCACATAACCTGGTGGAGTATCTCTTTTCGCCCGCACAAATCAACAATTCAATTCGTGCAGAAGCTGATTCTATTGCTTGTAAGATTGCCGATGAGCTAAAAATTGTGGGCATACTCGCGGTAGAGATGTTCCTCACGCGCGAAGGTAAGGTGTTGGTAAATGAAATAGCGCCCCGACCGCATAACAGCGGCCATCAAACCATTGAAGCTAATGTTACTTCGCAATATGAACAACACCTGAGATCGATATTGGGGCTTCCGCTTGGTGAAACGGAAATTGTAATGCCCAGCGCCATGGTTAACCTGCTAGGCGAACCCGGATTTACCGGCCCGGCCCGGTATCAGGGGTTTGAAGAAGTAGTGAAAGTTTCCGGTGTTCATGTACATTTATATGGCAAACGGAATACTAAACCTTTTCGAAAGATGGGGCATGTAACAATTGTAGATCACGATATAAACGCCTTAAAAGAAAAGGCAGAATTTGTAAAAAGAACACTCAAGGTAATTGCATGACAAAAGCATCAGTAGGAATTATTATGGGCAGCCAATCCGATTTGAAAATCATGAAAGAAGCTGCTGAGGTTTTGGAAGAACTTGGTGTTGCTTATGAGCTTACGGTTGTTTCTGCACACCGCACGCCTTTGCGTATGATTAAGTATGCCACCGAGGCAAGGAAGAAAGGGCTCAAAGCAATTATTGCCGGGGCAGGAGGTGCAGCACATTTACCCGGAATGATAGCATCCGTAACCTCTTTGCCTGTCATTGGCGTTCCGGTTAAATCATCAAATTCAATTGATGGCTGGGACTCCGTTCTCTCGATTTTGCAAATGCCATCTGGAGTGCCCGTGGCTACAGTGGCATTAAACGGTGCACGAAACGCAGGTATACTGGCCGCTCAAATCATAGGTTCAACCGATAAAGCATTAGCCGGTAGACTCGATAAGTTTAAGAAATCACTGCAGGTGAAGGTAGAATCCACCGCCAGAACCCTTGAAAAGAAGGGTTGGAGGGGTTCAGTGAATTAATGCTGTTCAAAAGGAAGGAAATACTTAACTTCAATCTATAATCTGATTGACATGAAGCCTCAGGAAAAGGGCTGGTTAAAAGAATATCTTGAGTTCAGAAAAAATCTCTTTCAGGACTTAACCCAGGAAAAGAAAACCTCCCATCCTGAACAATCGCTTTATCGTATTATGCAGCCCACCGGACTGATGTATGGGCAGACGGTAGGCCATATCAATCATCCGATGGCTGAGGCGTGGAATGAACGGGACAAAATGAAAATTCTGTTGGCCGAAAGCCTGATCAGCAGCTCATTGCTATTTCATAACAAGCCGGTTAATACACCCGAGGAAGTTTCGGAGGTGTTTATTAAGTCGCTGGAGAGCATCGGCAACTTTTATAACAATATTTTTCCAGAGCTGGCCACCCCTACCAAAACATTGTTTGGTAAAAAGCGATCCGCCCTTGAACTGGCTGAGCGGATTTTGGAAAAGCGAATTGACAGGGCCACATCCTATACGGGTAACTTCTGGACAAGCTTCTTTCACAATAGCTTATTGTTTCTGGATGTTTTTATTTTCGGTCAATGGATTCATACGAATGCCGATCGCATTGTTGCTGATTTTTTTCGGTATGAACGTGAGGAGTTACGTTTCTCCGTGGTAAAAGTAATTGCCGCAGCCGCACACTCCGATCAGGTAATTAATTTTGAAGAGGCAAAATTATTGGAATACTTCATTCAGGGCACCGACCTATCACCTGAAAAGCGAAAGGAAGCGTTAATTATTTTTGATAAGGGAATTAGTATTGATGACATCAATCTTCCATCGGAAAACTCATGGATCTTAAAAAAATTCTTTCTTGAGATAGCCATTCTCACTACTTGGGCCGACCGCAAAGTGGAACAAGCGGAACAGGATTTTTTAAAACTTTTCTGTGATTACCTCGGCTTTTCAGAGGAGGATCTTGAAAATAGTATGATCGCTATTGAAGGGTTTGTGCTGGAGCACTGGCAGCAGTTGGAGTATCTTCAAGATAAACAAGATTACCAGCAGGTAAGCGAACATTTCATTAAACGCGTGTCAAAAGTTGCCGAACGAAATAAAGGAAGAATTTTAAAGGAGATACAGGATCACAAAACGGTGATGCAGCTTTTAAGCAAGGCCCGCTCACAAGAATTAACCGCAAGCGAAGCCGACCAGGTGAGGAAAGAACTTATGATGGTGCTTAAAACCATACCTACATTTGTGATTATATCGCTTCCGCAGCGTTTCTTAACACTGCCTATGCTTATGAAAATTCTTCCCCGCGATTTGTTTACAGAGAATTAGCCTCAATCCTCTTCAACATTCGAAGCCTTTCGCGGTATGACTATGGAGAATATAATGGAAAGAATAAGCGTGGCGATGATGACGGTAAAGGAGAGATAAACATTGACCTTTACGTCAACAATTTCCAAAAGCATTTTTGCGCCAATGAAAAACAGAATGATGGAAAGCCCCTTCTGCAACAGATAGAATCGGTCTATGATACCGGCCAGCAAGAAGAACATAGCCCGCAGCCCCAACACAGCAAAAATATTGGAAGTATAAATAAGGAATTCATTGGTGGTAATGGCAAATGCCGCAGGAATAGAATCCACGGCAAAAATCAGGTCAGTAGTTTCAATAAGAATGATTACCAGAAAGAGCGGAGTGAAATAAAGTTTTCCCTTCTCAAAAAAGGCAAACTGTCCACCTTTGTCATCAATTGATAAGGGCAAGTATCGTTTACAGAATTTTAAAATTGGATTCTTTTCAGGTTCAATTTTCTCATCGCCATCTTCGAAATAGATTCGGATACCCGAATAGATCAGGAACACACCAAAGATGTAAAGAATCCAATGGAACTTGTGGATAAGGTAAGCACCTACAAAAATGAAAACCGCACGAAAGACAATGGCGCCCAGTATGCCCCAGAATAGAATTTTATGGTAATAGGTTTCATCAACCTTAAAGTATTTCAGAATGAGCAGGATGACAAAAATATTATCGATGGACAGCGCTTTTTCGGTTAGGTATGCTGAGAAATAAAGCAACCCGGCATCCGTTCCACTTAAAATCGTTTCAACCCCTTTTTCAATGGCCACATAAGGCCCCATGAAGTAGATGAGAAGACCAAAGGCTGTTGACACGGCCACCCAAAAAACGGACTGCCAGAGTGCTGATTTGGTGGTGATTTTATGGGCTTGCTTGTTAAAAATGCCCAAATCAAGTATTAGGAAAATAATGATAACAACTCCGAACAAGCCAAAAAGCAATAGCTCATTATCGTTGCCATCAAAAAGGTCTATCAAAAGTAATGTAAGAGGGCTGCGCAAGGGGTTCCGTTTTCTAACTCATTGAGAGACCTAATCACCTCATAATCAAGAGAAAAGAGTCTATCAAAGCTTTCAAAAGTACAACTATTTTTCAAACTCAAAAACTACCAATAAGGATTTATACGGGGTAAACGGAAAGTGAAACCAGGAATGGCAGAATTATTCAACCACAATTTACACACACCCCCTGAATAAGCAGGTTCAACTCCGTTGCCCGGTAACCTTTAGGGAGTTTTACAGGCGGCACATCAATATTCAGGCAATTGGTTTGTCCGCACCGGCTGCATTTAAAATGAACATGATCGTGGTGGTGGCCGGTTAGGGTACATGCTTCTGAACAAAGGGCATACTTTAAGCTGCCCTCATCATCGAGTACTTTATGAATAAGGCCCTTGTCAAGAAAGGTTTTTAAGGTGCGGTACACGGTTACCCGGTCGAAGTGTGCTGGAATGCCCTTTTCAATATCGGCATGTGCCAATGCATAATTCTTTTTCAGGAAGAAATTTAAAATGGCCTTGCGACTGGGAGTTGAGCGCAACTTGAATTCTTTAAGAAGGTGTGGCGAACCGTTCATTGTTCGTGAAGCTGCATTTTCAACAGGTTACTGTATAACCCATTGTTTACTTGTGTAAGTTCAGCATGAGAGCCCATTTCTGCAAGTTGGCCTTGGTTAATTACAAAAATCCGGTCTACCTTTTTTATGGTGCTCAGCCGGTGGGCAATAATTATTGATGTTCGCCCCTCCATAAGCTTCTCCAGGGCTTGCTGAACCTGGTATTCAGAATGGGAGTCAAGCGAGCTGGTGGCCTCATCTAAAATCAGTATGGCCGGATCTTTTAAAATAGCACGGGCAATAGCAATGCGTTGACGCTGGCCACCTGAAAGTTTTACGCCTCGTTCGCCTACTACCGTATCAAACTTTTCAGGGAAACTTTCTATAAATTCAAGAGCATTGGCCTTACGGGCAGCTTCAACTATCTCTTGCTCGGTTGCTGTGGGATTTCCGTACGCAATATTCTCACGAATAGTGCCCCCAAACAGAATAACTTCCTGGGGTACAATGCCAATGTTCTTCCGGTAGTCGGTAAGGCTGAATGTTTGAATGTTAAATCCATCGGCTGTAATTGACCCATCGCTTACCGGATAGAAACGGAGCAATAAATTGATGATGGTCGATTTTCCGGATCCGCTTTGCCCTACCAGCGCAATTTTTTCACCGGCTTTAATGCTGAAGTTCAGGTCTTTTAACACTTCGAAATCCGGTCGACTTGGGTAAGCAAAGTTTACATGTTGAAAATCTATATCACCTTTGATTTTCACTGATGTAGCTGACGGGAGTTCAGCTTCATCCTTTTGATCCAGAATTTCAAGTAATCGTTCAGAAGCACCTATAGAACGTTGTAACTGTGTATAGATGTCACCAAGGCCGGCTATCGATCCGCCAATAAAAGAAGTGTAGATGATAAAGGAGAATAATTCGCCAACGGAAAGTTGGTTATTCTGAACCAGTAGGGCACCGTACCAGCCAACAGCCACAATGCCTCCAAACAAGGCAAATATTACAAAGGATACAAAAAGCCCGCGGTAGCGCGCAGCCTGAATAGCAATTTTAACTACCTCACCTATTGATTTTTTAAAACGCACTAACTCAAAGAGTTCATTGGTGAAAGCTTTTACAACATGAATAGATTGCAGCGATTCCTCCACCACTACATTTGCCTCGGCTAACTTATCCTGAGTTTTCTTTGAAAGTTTACGAATGTATTTTCCAAACACAAGCGCAAGAACGACCAGTACCGGAAAAGTGAGCAGCATAAAAACTGTAAGCTGCGGAGCCAGAAAGAAGATTATGCCTACACCAATAATCAGCGTAAGACTTTGACGCAAGAGCTCAGCAAGTGTTACGGTAAATGTATCTTGTAACGTGCCCACATCGGAGGTTATGCGACTCATCAATTCACCGATTCTCCGGTTGTCAAAAAACGATAACGGAAGCCAAATTATTTTTTGAAAGACACCGTGTCGTAAATCCGCAAGGGTTCGTTCGCTGGTTACGGAAAACGTATACACGCGCATGAAGGAAAAAAAGCTCTGAACGAGTAAGATTACCATCAGCGCTACAGCTACCTGATTAATGGTGGTAAAGTATGGCACAGGTTTGCCCGATGCTAAATCCAGTAACTGTCCGGCCAGATAAGGGAAAGAAAGTACAGTGCCGCTTGATAATGCCAGGCATACTAACCCTGCAATAAAGAGCCATTTGTGGGGCAACATAAACCGGAAAACTCCGATTAGCCTTTTAAGTGATGCTTTATTGATTTTTCGTTTGTCTTCTTCCCGAAGCGGTTCGCCTAATGTTCTTTTGGCCATAGTTAATTTACCTGAATGGAGCCTTTAATGGTAAAGTGGACAGAGTCGCCCACAAACATCTTTTGACCTCCTTCAACAGAGTAGGATGTGAGGATGTTTTTATTGTACAGATCGGTAAACTCCATCGTTAATTTTCGTTTGCTCTTTAACAATGAATTTTCCTGATAATAGAGTGCTTCTATTTTTCTAAGCTTAGCGGGCACATCCTGGTAGAACGTTTTTACATAAACAATGGGCAATTCGCTGGTTGTGGTTAGCTGGCGTACTGTAAGGTTGCTCGTATTGTCAGGCAAGCCATCGGTTACTTCATAGTTGCCCCGGTTAATGGGTTTGTTGATTGATCCGATTTCCTTAAAGAGGTCAAGCTCGCGCGCCCAGGCTGCGCTGTCCTTCGGAACAAAAACACTGTCTTGCTTTATACCATTCATAACGGCCATTTTCGAGACGGATGCTTGTTCTTTAACCAGGAATTCAATCTGATGTTGAATGAGACTGTCGATGTTAAAATAATAAGCCTTTTCTTGTTTCTTTTGATTGCATGAGCTCAGCATCCACAAGGCGGTTAGCAGCGATAAAATTTTCGTTAACCTCATGGCATTATTTTTCAATGAGCACATCACCAGTCATCTGCGGAGGAATGGACAAACCCATGAGGGTAAGAATAGTGGGTGCCAGATCGCCCAGTTTGCCGTCCTTTATTTTTCCTTTATAAAAATCTGACACCAGAATACACGGCACCAGGTTAGTAGTATGTGCGGTGTTGGGAGTTCCGTCTTCATTGATCATACAATCGGCATTGCCATGATCGGCAATAATAATGGTGGCATATCCATTTTTCAATGCGGCCTCTGTTACCTTTTGTGCACAAGCATCAACAGTTTCACAAGCCTTTACCGCAGCCTCAAACACACCCGTGTGTCCAACCATATCCGGATTGGCAAAATTCAGGCAAATAAAATCCGCCTCTTGTTTCTCCAGCTCCGGAATAATTTTGTCTTTAATATCGTTGGCACTCATTTCGGGTTGAAGATCATATGTTGCAACCTTTGGTGAGGGGCATAAAATTCTGCTCTCTCCTTCAAATACCTTTTCTCTTCCTCCGGAAAAGAAAAAGGTAACGTGAGGATATTTTTCAGTTTCAGCAATGCGTATTTGCTTTTTGCCCGTATTGGCCAGCACTTCTCCCAATGTGTTTTCAAGGTTATCTTTATCAAAGATTACCCGCACATCCGTAAATGTGTCATCGTAGTTTGTTAGGGTGGTATAATGAAGTTTGAGTTTCTTCATGTTTTGCTCGGGAAAATCCTGCTGTGTCAAAACCTGTGTAATCTCCCTTCCTCTATCTGTACGAAAATTAAAACACAAAACCGCGTCACCGTCTTTAATGGTGGCAACGGGATTACCATTTTCGGTAGCAACGATCGGTTTAATAAACTCATCGGTTACGCCTTCCTTATACGATTGTTGAACGGCATCTAATACATTATCCGTCTTCAATCCAGTTCCATGCACCATTAAATCGTAGGCTAATTTTACCCGCTCCCAACGCTTGTCACGATCCATGGCATAATATCGGCCTATTATGCTGGCAATCTTTCCAACAGTATTGCGGGTGTGCCGCTGAAGATCATTTAAATAGCCATAACCACCTTTTGGGTCGGTGTCACGACCATCCATAAAGGCGTGAATAAAAACATTCTTTACATTTTGGTTGGCAGCAATGGTGCAAATGCCTTTTAGATGATCAATATGAGAATGAACGCCACCATCCGATAACAATCCGATTAAGTGAAGTGGTCTATTGTTTTTCCTGGCGTAATCGAAAACCTCAAGCAAAGCCGGATGGGTATCCAACTCATGTTCAGCAATAGCTTTATTGATGCGAACTAAATCCTGATACACGACACGCCCTGCACCAATGTTCATATGACCCACTTCGGAGTTTCCCATTTGCCCTTCCGGCAAACCAACCGAAAGGCCTGAGGCTTGTAAACGACTGTTAGGATATTTTGAATAGAGCGAATCGACAAAGGGTGTGTTGGCTTTATCGATAGCAGAAACATTTTTATTGGTTGCAATACCCCATCCATCCAGGATCATCAACAGCACTTTTCGGCTCATAGTGTTAAAAATTTGAGTGCAAATATACCATTGTAAACAAGCATTTTTGAGGGTTACTTAACGCCTTAGGCGGCATAGATGAAAACGCCTTTGAATTCGTTTGAGAATAGACATTATGGCATAATTTTGGGTTAGATTTACTCCTATGAAGAAGATTTTGATGGCAGGGCTGGTGGTTTGGCTAATATCCTTTATGCAGGTTTTTGCTCAGGGAACCGGTGTAGTTGAGCAGGTAAAGGAGTCGATAAAGGCAGGTAGCGCGAAGGAATTGGCCAAATACCTTAATGCTTCAGTTGATGTTACCATAGATGGCAAGCCCGAAACCTATAGCAAGGCGCAGGCCGAGTTTGTATTGCGCGATTTTTTTAAAGCTAACCCGCCATCCGAATTCAATATCATTCATCAGGGGCAGTCTAAAGGCGGTCAGCCGTTTGCCATTGGGCAGTACAAAAGTGGTTCCAGCACATTCAGGGTTTGGATGAAAATTAAAGTGGCCGGCAATCAATCCCTTGTTCAGGAGATCTCCTTTGTCAAGGAATAATTCTCATTTTAGTTAAAATACTTTCTATTAATCGCACGGGTTTGTAGCCCAACTCTATTTTTGCGGTGTGAAACCGTACTATATAACAACTGAATTTTTGCTCAGCTTCATTCAAGCTGCACTTCTTGAAGATGTTGGTGAAGGGGATCATTCAACCCTGGCCGCAATACCGGCAGACAAACAGGGGAAAGCCCAACTGCTTGTAAAGGATAATGGCATACTTGCCGGCTTAGAACTGGCGACTGAAATTTTCAGGCAATTTGATAACCGGCTTGAGGTAAAGACAAACCTGACGGATGGTGCTGCGGTTTTTCAGGGTAGTATTGCATTTACAGTGCATGGCAGTATTCGCTCTATACTTACTACTGAGCGTTTAGTTCTCAATTGCATGCAGCGCATGAGCGGAATCGCCACACACACCAATCGTTTGGTAAAACTGGTGGAGGGTACAGGGGCAAGGCTTTTGGATACCCGTAAAACCACACCCAACTTTCGTCTGTTGGAAAAGTGGGCTGTACTGATTGGTGGCGGTCAAAACCATCGCATCGGGTTATACGATATGATTATGCTAAAGGATAACCATATTGATATGGCCGGAGGTATGGAGCAGGCAATCATTCGAACAAAAGAGTATCTTCGCGCCATAAATAAAGACCTCAAAATTGAGGTGGAAGCCCGCACACTTAAAGAGGTAAGAGAGGTGATTCAAATTGGTGGGGTGGATGTGATAATGTTGGACAATATGTCTGTACAGGATATGCAGGAGGCAGTGAAGTTGATTGATGGGAGATGCAAGACAGAAGCCAGTGGTGGAATTACTGAGGACACGATTAGACGTGTAGCAGAGTGCGGAGTAGATTTTATTTCAGTTGGTGCGCTTACCCATTCAGTAAAAAGTCTTGACCTGAGTTTAAAAGTATATTGAGAATTTACAAATTGATGACTGTTTAGTTGAGAAGATTATGATTGTTAAAACAAAGAATTACAAACTTGAAAAAAAGACCTACATCCGGTTGGCGTTAAGAAATATATTAAAACAGCAAGGCTGGATAGCCGTGTTAGCAGCACTGGCTATTTGTTTGTGTTACCTCTGGATTCCCAGTATTTGGTGGTTTATAGGAGCATTTCTGGGACTTGGTCTTTACCTGCTATTTTGGTGGATTCAGTTTTTTGGTGTTACACAACTGGAGCAGGGAAAAATGTTGTTTGAAAAGTTCTCCTACGAAATCAGCAGTCAGCAGATACTGATGAAAATAAATCCACGCGAAGGCATGCCCATGAAGTGGGATCAGATAAAAAAAGCGGCCATTGGCAAAGACTATTTCGTATTGTTCGTCAATAAAGCACAAATGATTTACCTGCCTTTTAAAATTTTCAATACCGAAAACGAGCGGAAATTCTTAACCAGCATTTTACGAACAAAGGGCTTCATCAAATAATAGTTGAAGGTGCCGGAGCCTAACATCGTGTATGAAAAAAGTGATTACACCGGAGGAGGCAAAGCAAAAGATTTTACGGTACTGTGCGTATCAGGAACGATCACATCAGGAGGTAAAGAACAAGCTTTATTCACTCGGACTTTTTTCAAGTGATGTAAATGAAATTATTTCCTTTCTGATTACGGAAGGGTTTTTAAATGAAGAGCGTTTTGCCAGGACGTTTGCCGGTGGCAAATTCCGGATGAAAAGCTGGGGCCGATTAAAAATTATTAGGGAGTTAGAAGCAAAGGGCCTTACCCGAAACTGTATTAAACTTGGGTTGAAGGAAATTGATGAAGAGGACTATCGCTTAACGCTTACCAGGCTCCTTCAAAAAAAGAGTGAACAAACCATGCCTGATAGTCTATTTGTTAAACGCGATAAACTAGCCAGGTACGCCATCCAAAAGGGATATGAACCAGAACTGGTTTGGAGTGAGCTAAAAAGACTCTTCCCGGATAACGCATAATTGTCAACATTACGACAAACCACCCTCATACGTTTGGCCATTTTTGAAGCTTAAGCGTTAAGGTGCGTATGAAACATTGTTTAAGCGTTATACTCATTTTTTTGATCCACCAAGGTGTGGCTCAAACAAATGAAGTTCGAAAAGCCAATTTCAACATTAGCAAGGGTATAGCTATAAACGGTTACGACCCGGTAAGCTATTTTGATGGGAAACCCGTGATGGGAAAATCTGAATTTCAATGGGAATTTAACGGGGTAGTTTATCAGTTTGCAAGTGCAGCAAATCTGGCCCGATTTAGATCCAGTCCTGATAAGTTTGAACCTGCTTATGGAGGCTGGTGTGCTTTTGCCATGGGCGATTATGGCGAAAAAGTGAAAATTGACCCGCTAACCTATAAAATCACTTCAGGAAAACTCTATCTCTTCTACAATTTTTGGGGTAACAATACTCTTCAGGAGTGGAACAAGAATGAAGAGCAGTTGCAGCGTGCCGGGGATAAGAACTGGGCTAAAATACTTCAGTAACCGCCTGTAAACCACCTTTGCCGACTAATTCCTTCCATGCCAAATATCCGGAAATCTTTAGCTTATATTTGTAGAATTCGCCAACCTCTATGAGTATCAAAAATGCCTGCTGTGACATCTTATCGCAGCTCACCTACCTGGTTAATCAGTTATCCGAATCCGAATACACCAAACCAATTGAAGCCTTAAGTCATTCATCTATTGGCCAGCATGTTCGGCATACACTTGAATTTTTTATTTGCCTGGAGCAAGGTTTTAAAACAGGTATTTTAAACTATGACAACCGACTGCATGATAAGCTAATTGAGACGGATAAATTTCTGGCCCTCTCCACCCTGAATAGAATCAGCGACTTTATAGCAAGCAATGCTCAGGACAAAGTACTGCGCCTTGAGGTTAGCTATGACCTTGATCAGGAAAGTTATGTTTCGGTTGAAACAAATTACCTCCGTGAATTGATTTATAACATTGAACACGCGGTGCACCATATGGCTATCATAAAAATTGGTGTTCGTCAAACGATTCAGCACATCGATCTTCCCGTTACTTTTGGCGTGGCATCATCTACCCTGCGGTACCAGGAAAGAAATCAGAAAATTTCGCTTCAAGAATAATTTTGCGTCAGTCTCAGGGAATCTTTAATACCAATTTTTTTATCCGGTTACGGAGTTGGGAATACTGGCCCTTTGCAGTTGTTCAGTTGCCTCTTTTTATATACTGGCTTTGGCTCTCCTTGCGCGCAAAATCACTTCTGTTTTTCTCGGCATCCAATCCGCGAATCACGTTGGGAGGAATGTTCGGTGAATCCAAATACGAAGTGCTGATGCAATTACCAGAATACTTACGACCCAAAACAATTTTGGTACCCTTACCGGTAACCGCTGATGATGTGATGGAAAAGATCAGACTTGCTGGTTTAGATTTTCCGTTAATTTTTAAACCCGACTATGGCGAACGCGGGTTCATGGTGAAGCGGATACTCTCGAACAATGATGTTACCCGGTATCTGGCAAAAATCAAAAGCAGTTTCCTTATTCAGGAATTGATTGATCTTCCGGTTGAGTGTGGTGTATTTTTTACCCGCCTTCCAAATGAGGGTAAGGGTAGAGTAACTTCAGTAGTGCTCAAAGAAATGCTTGCCGTTGTTGGTAATGGAACCGCTACACTACAGGAACTCATTCTGGCCAGGGACCGAGCCAAATTGCAGTGGGTTCTGTTGAAGGAGGCTCACCAGAATAGACTTGAAGAAATAATAAAAACAGGTGAATCAGTTGAACTGAATTCTATCGGAAACCATTGCCTTGGCACTAAATTTTTGAATGGTAACCATCTCATTTCAGCAACGATGTCCGAATCGTTTGACAGGATTAGTAAACAAATGGGAGAGTTTTACTTTGGCAGGTTTGATTTGCGATGTGCTTCGTTGGAAGATTTATGTAAGGGCAATGTAAAAATATTGGAAGTAAATGGTTGTGGTGCTGAGCCTGCCCACATTTATCAACCAGGCTTTTCCTTGTGGAAGGCTTACAAGGTTTTGTTTACACACTGGAACAATCTTTATCAGATTAGTCAACAAAACCGAAAGCGAGGTATTCCGGTAACTTCTTTTCGGGAAGGAAGGCGTATTTATAAGGAGTACAGATTGGCTATGAAAACGAATCGTTAATGTAAAACGGTTCTTTTTAATCAATAAAAAACCCCAGCCATTGCCAGGGTTTTCAAAACACGTATGTACTTAATTATTTTATTTCTTAGGAGGTGTGGTTGTTGCGGCTTGTGGAGTAATGCCCATCTTTTTTAACACCAGATCGGAAATATCCGATTGGTCGTCTGCATAAAGCACTACATCTAAACCGCTTATTTGATTGGTGAGTACCATGGTAAAGGCGTTTGCTTTGGCAACCTCTTCAATGGCCTTGCCTACTTTCGTGTAAACGGGTTCCATTAATTGTACTTGCTTGCGCTGAAGATTTTCCTGTGAGTCTTGCTCCAGCTTTTGGATATTCTGCTGCAGTTGCTGCAACTCGCGTTCGGTGTTTTGCCGAACGGCATCAGGCACAGTAGTACCAAACTGTTGATACTCCTGCAGTTTCTTTTGAAACTCGGCAACTTTGCCATCATATTGTTTCTTCAGTTGGGCCTGAAGGGTTTGAAGTTCGGCCTCAATAGTTTTGGCCTCTGGCATTTGGCTGAAAATATATTCCACATCAGCAAAGCCGATTTTGGCGGGGTTTTGAGCCTGCGTAAACAGGGTTGCTAATCCAAAGGCTAACAGAAAAACGATTTTTTTCATCACAGTTAATTTATTCAGTTTAATTAATTTTTAATCTTATCGTTAGGATCTCCCAACCCCAACTCATCCAAAACAAAGTCGGTATAATCAAACCGTGGATCGGTATAAATCATCACCAACTCCCCCGACTTATCAAACACAATGGCAAGGTTGTTTTGCTTAGCAACTTTATCCACGGCATCCCAAACTTTATCCTGCACCGGTTTAACTAATTCCTGCTTTTTAAGGAAGAACAACCCGCCAAATCCAAAAACTTTATTTTGATATTCCTTAAGTTCAATTTCCTTTTTCTTTATCAATTCCGTCCGTTCCTTTCGCATCTCTTCCGTCAGCAATACTTGTTCTGCCTGAAGGGTGCTGTACATAGCCTCAACGTTTTTGGCCATGCCTTGAATTTCCTTGGTCCACAATTCAGATAACTGGTTTATCTCGTCCTGTGCCTTTTTATACTCGGGCATTTTGTTCAGGATAAAATCGGTATCAATGTATCCGAACCTCTGAGCGTTGACAAAATTCAGGCCGAAAATGAGAAAAAATATTGTAATTAGATAAAACCGCATTTTTTAACGGATTTGTTGACCTATGGTGAACTGGAACTTCGCTCCGCTTCGTTGATTTGCGCTTCCTATCGGGAATGGATCAAATCCATACCCCCAGTTCAACCCAATCAATCCAAAAGCAGGCATAAATATGCGGGCGCCAAAACCCGCTGTTTTATACATGATAAACGGATTAAAGTCCTCATAATTATTCCAGTTATTACCGGCTTCTACAAAAGTAAAGCCATAAATAGTGGCAGCATTGCCCGTGGTAATAGGGTAGCGAAGCTCAAGCCCAAACTTATCGTATACAATTCCACCACGGACAGCTGTTGTACCGGCCTGGTTCGGGTATGGTGGCGTAATTTGATTGTCTTCATAACCACGTAAGGCTATGATATCCTGTCCAAGCACAAAGGCGCCAAAACCTCCGGCAAGTCCTGCGCCTCCCAGGTAGAATCGCTCAAAGGGTGTATAGTTTACTTTGGAGCTGTAACGGCCAATGAACCCAAAATGTGCTTTGGCTTCCAGTACCAGTTTATTTTTACGATCTAATGCTATATAATATTTGGCATCAAACATCCATTTGTGGTATTCAACCCATTTGTTTATTTCCTGTGGCGTTGCCGTTTCGTAATTGATGTTACTCCATTGCGAATAGGGTGGTGTAAACGTTGCACTTAGAGAAATTTCTGAACCCTGAGAAGGATACATGGGGTTATCTACACTTCTTCTGGCCATCGTTGTGTTAAAGGTTATGCTATTGGCAACACAATCAGGGCAACCGGGTATGTAGCTTGGCGCGTTTTTTAATGTATATACTGAATAGGAAACAGAGTTCGTTAAGGTAAAGTAGTTGTCAGGCCATTCCAGCACTTTACCGATACCTACGGTTATGTTATCAACTTTAAGGGTAGAGTTCAGATCAAAGAAATTGGCCGCACCCTGCCCGGCAAACCGTGAAATGGATTTGTTGGCACTTACCGAAAGTGACTGTGGCTTGCGCCCGCCTAACCAAGGCTCTGAAAAAGAAATACTGTAGTTCTGAAAATTTCTACCATTGGCCTGAACACGAAGGGACAGCCGTTGTCCATCACCAACCGGAAGTGGTCTCCATTTTTTAGGATGAGGTATATTTCTTAATGAAAAGTTATTGAACGTTAATCCTAAGGTGCCCACAAACCCAAAGGCACCACCCCATCCACCGGAGAGTTCAATCTGATCGTTTGATTGCTCTTCAACCTTCCACTCAATGTCTACTGTGGCATTGGCTGGATTGGGTTGCAAATTCTGCCCGATGGTTTGTGGATTGAAATAACCCAATTGACCAAGCTTCTGTTGTGTACGGATAATATCCGAGCGCCTGAATTTTTGCCCGGGCACCGTTGAAAGTTCTCTTCGGATAACGTGGTCGCTGGTACGATCATTACCCGAAATTGTAACCTCACTAATCGTAGCCTGCTCCCCTTCAGTAATGCGCATCTCAACATCAATGGAGTCACCTACAACAGCAACCTCTACCGGGTTTATTCTAAAGAACAGATACCCATCATCCATATACAGGCCGCTGATGTCCGGCCCTTTCGGATTAAAGGTTAGCTTTTTCTCAATCAATTCACGGTTATAGACATCACCCTTTTTGATACCCAAAATTGCATTAAGCGTTTTTTCTGTATGAATATAATTGCCTGTCCAGATAATGTTTCTGAAGTAATACTTAGGGCCTTCGTCAATCACCAGATCGAGGTTGATGGTTTTTTTATTGAATTTGTAAAGTGTATCGAATGTTATTTCGGCATCGCGGTATCCTTTTGAATTATAAAATTCAATGAGCTTCTTTTTGTCTTCATCATATTCGGCCTGAATAAACTTTGATCCTTTAAAAACATTAAGGCGCACGTTATCACTCATGAACTCTTTAACTTCCTGCCAGCTTACATCATACGAGGAGGTGAAGTATGTTTTTACATCGCGGGGTTTAAAAGCAAGCACCTTGCTGATAAGGGTGCGGTGAAGCGAGAAGCGCGGATGTTCTGCGGTTTTCTTCATCTTTGCTTTTAGTTTTCCATCCGATATGTTTTCGTTACCCTGAATGGAAATTTTGTTAATCTTTACTTTTGAATTTGTGTTAACAGCAATTTTCAGGCGGATACCATCTGTAGCAATGGTGTCACGCTCCTGCAGGATTTTAACTTCGGTATTCAAAAATCCCTTTTTCACAAAAAATTTCTTCACAGCCAATTCGGTATTCCGCAGCATGGCATCGTTTACAATTTTACCCCGGATGAGTGTAAGTTCTTCTTTCAGTGATGATTCCTGCGATTTGTTAATGCCGCTGAAATAGAAATTGGTTAACCGGGGACGCTCCGCCATTTTAATTTCCAGCCAAACATTTTCGCCTTCTATTTTCTGAACTCCTATGGTGACGTCACCGATCAATCCGTGCTTCCAAAGTTTGCGTATGGCCCCTGAAATTGCATCACCAGGAATTTTAATTTTATCACCCACCCGTAACCCGGTAAGCGATACCATGGCATTTTTATCCAGAATATTTAATCCGGTTACTTCGATGCCCGCAATAAAATACTCAGCCGGATTAGCATAATTCAAATTATCGGTTGCGGTCCGTTCAGTGCGCCCTCTGCGAAACTGCGCTACGCTTTCAAAACCCACAATAAGTAAGAAGATAATCAGTACACTCGTTCTCATTCAGCTAACCGGATTCAATTGTTCACTTGTTTTACCAAACCTGCGTTCGCGTTGTTGGTACGACCAGATGGCTTCATATAAATTTTCCTTGCGGAAATCTGGCCAAAGGGTTGGGGTAATATACAACTCCGTATAAGCAATTTGCCACAGCAAAAAGTTGCTCACGCGCATTTCACCGCTGGTGCGGATTAATAATTCCGGATCGGGTATGCCCGAGGTTTGAAGATATTTTTCAATATGATTCTCTGTAATAGAGGCGGCAGGTAGTATTCCGTTTTGTACATCTTCCGCCAGCGCTTTCACAGCCTGAGTTATTTCCCATCGGCCACTATAGCTCAGCGCAAGCACCACGGTAAGTCCGGTGTTGTTTTTGGTCATATCTACGGCCCAGGCTAGGTTTTTCTGGCATGCCTCCGGAAGGTGGGATGTTTGACCAATGGTAATTAGTTTTACCCGGTTCTCCATCAAAGTGTTTATTTCTTCTTTAAGTGTATTTACCAGCAGTTCCATTAACCCATCCACCTCTTCTTTTGGCCTTGCCCAATTTTCGGTTGAAAATGCATAAAGGGTAAGATACGCTACTCCCAATTCTCCACATCCCTCGGTTACATCACGAACCGCCTTGACTGCATTGCGATGTCCGAAAATACGCAGGGCGCCCTTTTTCTTAGCCCAACGGCCATTTCCGTCCATTATTACGGCTATATGTCGAGGAAGCTTAGTAGGGTCAATATGTTCTTTAAAAGAAGCCACAGGGGGCCAAAATTAGAGTATTTTAAACAACTTTTATCAAAATATACCAGGCGGTTTTAACAGGCCTACTTGTAGGGATTTTTAGGGCAGGGGATATCGTAAAAAGTTCGGGTTAGCGTTATGCCCACAAAAAAGTAATTATCAAAATCGTTAGGATTGCCGTACTGGTAATTTTTCTGCACGGGATCACCATCCGAGAGGTTATCCAGGTAATCGAAAAAGGTTTTACGGATACCCACCTCTAAGGCCACATAAAACTTTGGATTAACAATGTATTTAAAACCACCTCCAAAAGGTAAGGTGCCTTGCACATTACTATACTCTTCGGGTTTAACATCATAACCGGAAATACCAAACAACCCGAAGCCAGCAAAAAGGTAAGGCGTGTAACGCATGGGTGTTTTTATATCACGCCAGTTCAGAAAGTGATATTCAAAACCAATGCTTGTTTCAAACAAAAATGTATTGAACGATGCATTGCGCGCAGAAGCAAAGGCATCAACAGGAACCTCTTTTGCACCAACTTGTCCGGCTGTAATGGTAGCTCTGAAACTTACAACCTTGCTGATGTTGGATCGGTAGTAAACCGTTCCGGCCAATTTGGAGTTGCGGATGTTGTAGGTTCGCACCAAATCGCCAGTGTAATTAAACGTACCAAGCCCAAACCCAATTTCAGACCGTTGTGAAAAAGCAGAAAGACTGCCTAACAGAAAAGTGATAAAAAATAATGACCGGTTAACCGTCATCTGAACTTAGCCCGGTGAAAGGTTTTTCCAAGAATGTAAGTAAGTCTTACCGTGGTTACCATGTAAATATCCCTATCGCCCGCCCGGCCACGCATGTTCATGGTGCCGTCCGAATTAATATGTCCATAACCTGAAACGGTTTCAAAACTGCCATAACCAGTGTAACGATTAGCAAGGATTTCTTGAACGCGTGCATTTACAGGTTGAACCTCATTAGAGCGATAGGCCATTGCCCTGGCTTTTTCACTTGATAATGTAGTCAAATCAACGTAGTTACCGCTTACATCATCCAGGTAGTCGGTGAAGGTGTAGCGAAATCCAAATTCTCCCGATATATCCATAACCTCGTTTATTCTAAAACGAGCGCCAATACCAAATGGTATAGCAAACTGAACTAAACTGTATGATTTTCCTTCGGTAGTCAAGGGCTTCAAGTCAACCCATTGCCCCGCATCGCTAAACGCGTTACCTAACAAATCAGTTTGTGGCACTTGTGCCTGTGGATTATGATGGAATACGGCAACCCCGGCAAATAGATAAGGAGTCCACGGAACACGACTAATATAGGTTGCCTGATTTTCAAAAAGATCAACTTGCGCAATAGCCGATAATTCCTTGATACGATTTCTGAACGATAAATTTCGTACATAACGGAAGACACCGTTATCGACATCGTTAGGGTCTGCCGAGTCGCTATCCGATCCGCGTATACCCCCGTACATAAAGCTTCCGGTTAATTGATAGCGTGGTCCAAAACGGTGTGTGAACGAAATCCCAACGGCCGGGCGTGTAAAGCCAATGTCCGTACTGATTCGTTTTGGCGAAGGGGACAAATCTCCGAAGTAGTTGAATGCATTCAGAGAAACACCCAGGGAATTATAAATCTTATCCTTACCAAATCCGGATTTTTTCCCTCGATAACTGGCAATACGCTTATTGTTCTTCTTGATGTTTCGCCTGTTCATCTGGCTGTAGGCCTCTTCAGCGGAAAAGGTCAATAATAAGCACGCCAAAATCAGGTAAGCCAACTTTCTCATTATTACGGATAAGTGTTTAAAAATCAGTAAGCTACAAAGGTAAATAAAAATTCAATTTCTAATATCTAATCCCCAATTAAGCTTCTGCCTCAGGGTTTTAAAATAAGTCTGATCCTCAAGTTGAATAAGATTGGCTTTAAAGGCTTCTTTTTTCACCTTTAATTTAACGGTATTGTCAACAATGGCCGTTCTGGAGTCGAGTGAGATAAGGAATTTTTTACTCCTTCCCTCCACTTCAAAGGTAATTTCGGATTGATCGGGAACCACAATAGGACGCACCGTTAAATTGTGTGGACTCACCGGAGTAATAATGAAGTTTCCGGAACGCGGAAACACCAAGGGGCCTCCGCAACTTAATGAGTAGCCCGTTGAGCCAGTTGGTGTGGCCACAATAATTCCATCAGCCCAGTACGAATTAAGAAACTCACCGTTGATATACGTATGCACGGTAATCATGGATGAAGAATCTTTTTTTACAACGGTAAAATCATTCAACGCGAAGTTGAGTTTGCCAAACAGTTTTTTGTTTGACTCCAACCTGAGCATGGCACGCTTGTCTATCGAATACATTCCAGTAAAGAGCTTTTGCAATGCTCGTTCTGTTTCAAGACCACTGATGGTGGCTAAAAATCCTAGTCGCCCTGTATTAATACCCAGAATAGGTGTTTCGGCAGGCCCGATGTGGGTAATTGATTCTAGTAATGTACCATCTCCGCCAATGCTGAGAAATGCATTTAGTTTTTTTAATGAATCGCCAGGCTCATAGATTTTCCAGCTGAAGTTTTTGAACGCTGAACCTTTGAGCAGCTTCTCATATTTTGTGGATACAAATAACTCTGCTTTATGCTGAGTAAGGATTTGAAAAATAAGCTTAATGAAGTCTGCCGACTGCCGGTTAAACTCCTTTCCATGAATGCCTATCTTCATATCAAAACAAAATTTATCCGGCAGTGCCGGTTCCGGAATGCCGCGAACCTTAAAGGTACAACCGAATTACGGAAGGGAAAAGCTGCAGGGAAAGAGTTAAATGTCGAGGTAGCGAAGGAGCATATCCAAACGTTCCTTTTCTGTTCCTATCGGGCTTGACTCCTGGTACCGCCCGATAACCCGGTAATTGAAGCGCTCCAGGGTAGCCACTATTCGTGACAAATCAACCTGATTCAGCTTAAGGGTGAGCCTGATTTTCCCCACATCCAAGGGGTCATCTTTAACAATGCTGCTTAAGATTTTTGTATTGTTCTCTTCAATTAGTCGACTGATTTCTGCCAGAGAATAATCATTATGGTTCATCGACAAAACCAAAATCCCCCCGGGCATTTGTACGGCTGCTGTTTGCGCAAATGAGGTGATCGTGTCCTGAACGGTAATGACACCGTAATACTGACCAAGATCATCCAGCACCGCTACCATTTGCAGTTTGTTATCGGCAGCAATTTTCAGAATGTCGTAGAAATGGCTGGTTGTTGAAACATAACATTTTTCACCTGTAAGCTTAAACTCACCAACATTTTTCTCAATGTTGTTGGTTTCAAGAATTATTTCTTCGGAGATAAAGCCAAGAAGTTTGCCATTATCCACCACGGGCATATGATTACACCGAAACTCTTCCATCCACACGATGGCTTTGTGCGCATCATCGGTAGCCTTCAGGGGCGGAATCATGTGGTTAATGAGATCTTCGGCTATCACGGGTAAAGAATTTCACACATATATACCTCAATTGAGCAAAAAGTCTTCCATAAGCTCATTAAATTTTTCAGGGTGCTCCATCATGGGCGCATGACAGCAATTATCAATGAATTTTAAGGATGAGTTTGGAATCAGCCGGTTAAATTCATGTGCTACCATGGGCGGTGTTATGGTATCGTTAAGCCCCCACACTAACAAGGTGGGTACCTTAATGTTAGGGATTTCGTCAGCCATATTATTTCGTTGTGCCGACTTTGCAATAGCCACAATACGCATGCATTTCGGAATACTGTTGGTGGTTTCGAACACCTCGTCCACCAATTCCTTAGTGGCTACTTTGGGGTCAAAAAATGTATACGACACCCGTTCGCGGATGTATTCATAATTACCTCTTTTTGGATAGGAGCCACCCATGGAGTCTTCAAACAATCCGGAACTTCCGGTAAGGATAAGTTTTTTAACCTTATCAGGATTTTTGAGGGTGTATACCAATGCAACGTGACCTCCTAAGCTGTTCCCCATGATGATCATATCATCAAGTTTTTTAAGTGCAACAAACTCCTCCACAAATTTCCGTAATCCTTCCAGTCCGGCTTCGCGTACAGGCATTTCGTATATGGGAAGCATGGGAATGACAACCCTGAAGTTGGCAGCAAAACGGTTTACAACACCTTGCCAATTGCTGAGCGCCCCAAAAAGCCCATGCAACAACATCAGTACAGGCCCATTACCCTCATCAACATACTTAAAGCCCTTATCTTCTTTAACGGTTAGTGCCATAGTTGCTTGATTAATAACCAAAATGTAAAGAAAAAAAATTCAACTTGTAATAGCGGAACGTGTTGAAAAATCTTCACGTGGCGTTTTCCTGAAAGATGTCTTTAAAAGAAGGGAAGAATTCCCCGATCCAATGCGTTACTTCGGGAGCAAATCTGGAGGTAAACGGAAAGAGCCAGGAGTTTTCTGTCCAGCGTTCAGGCAATTGTAAAGAGAGTGCATCAAAAATCCACAAGCCAACACTAACCATAAAAATGGTTCTGAATAAACCCATTACGCTTCCAGCCCATTGATCGGCACTGCCCAACAACGTTTTATCCAGCGATGATTTTAAAAGTTTTCCTAACAGATTGACAACAATAAGAACAATGACAAAGACTAACCCAAAGGCTGCATAGGGCAATATCTTTTCATTAATGTTGTAATGTTCATCCAGCGTGAGCATAGCGGCCCCCATCAGCTTAAAGCCAAGCACAATGCCAAAGAAAATGGCTAGTAAGGAGAACAGACTTACTAAAAAACCCTTCTTGTACCCGGAGACCATGCCCATGATAAACAGGAATGCCAGAATAAGATCAAGTACGCTCAAGGGGCAAGTATTTTTTTTACGAGTTCAGCAATCAGTTTTCCATCGGCCTGGCCGGCAAGTATCTTTGTGGCCGTGCCCATAACTTTGCCCATATCCTGGGGCCCTGCAGCACCAACTTCAGCAATAATTTTTTTCAGCGCATCGGCCACTTCACTTTCTGAAAGTTGTTTGGGAAGATAGCGGCTGATCACCTCCAGTTGGAATAACTCTCGTTCGGCTAAGTCATTGCGTCCCTGCTGACTGAAAATATCGGCTGATTCTTTACGCTGCTTGGCAGCCTTCATCAGCAACTTGTTTTCAGCATCTGATGAAACATCGCCACTTCCTCCTTTTTCAGTTTCGGCCAATAGTATAAGCGACTTGATGCTGCGAAGTGCCTCCAGTTCTTCTTTATTCTTGGCCAACATGGCTTTCTTTATGTCACCATCTATCTGTGTCTTCAGGCTCATATTACTTTTTTCACAAAAGTAGCAGTAAGCCAGTAGGAACACCAATTCCGGCCGTTCAAATTTACAGTGTGCAATTCATCTTTGGTCTTTGTAATTTGGGCCTTTACAACGTATGACGCGACTTAGCGTAAACATTAACAAGATTGCTACCCTGCGGAACGCACGTGGAGGCAATAACCCGGATGTGATCAAAACCGCAGTGGATTGCGAACGCTTTGGTGCACAAGGCATAACCGTACACCCACGCCCTGACGAGCGACATATCCGTTATACCGATGTTATTCAATTGGCGGCTGTTGTAAAAACAGAGTTTAACATTGAAGGCTATCCGGACGAGCGGTATTTGCAAATTATCCGGGAAGTAAAACCAGCCCAGGCCACACTCGTTCCGGATGCACCTGATGCCGTAACCTCCAATGCAGGATGGAATACAATTAAGCATGATGCTTTTTTAAAAGAGGTTGTAAAGGAATTAAAACGGTACACACCGCGTGTCTCAATTTTTGTGAATCCTGAAGCTGAAATGATTGAGGGTGCCGCAGCCATTGGGGCTGACCGGATTGAACTGTATACAGAACCCTATGCCCGTGACTACCACACCAATCGCTATAAGGCTATTAAGCCATATGTAGAATGTGCACAGGTTGCAACACGTGCGGGACTGGGCATAAACGCAGGGCACGATCTTGATTTGCATAACCTTCGCTTTCTCAAAGAGTCCATTCCATACCTGGATGAAGTTTCCATTGGGCACGCGCTTGTATGTGATGCACTTTATTTCGGGTTGGAAAACACCATTCAGCTATACCTGAGGCAGTTGAGAGATTGATTGCTTATTCCTTATCTTTAATTACAATTTACAAAGCATGAGTCTTCGGAAAACATTTACGGATGCGGAACTGGAGCGGATTAAGGCCGCAGTACGTCAAGCCGAAGCAACAATATCCGGGGAAATTGTACCGGTTATGGTATCCAAAAGCGGGTATTACACCATTGCCAATTACAAAGGAAGTTTATGGGTGGGATTTATGGTGTTTGCATTTATCGTGGTTTGTGATCGCTTTATTCCTTCACTAGCCGTTTATGATCCCTTGCTTATCTTTTTATTGGTATTGCTGGCCGGTGTTGTTGGCGGTGTCGCGCCTAACTTCTCCGATGACTTACGCAGAATGCTGGTAACGCAACGCCATATGGATCATGCTACTCGTCAACGCGCAGAGAATGCATTTTTAGAACAGGAGGTTTTTAATACCCGTCATCGCACAGGCATCATGATTTTTATTTCCTTCTTTGAGCATGAGGTAATTATCATGGGCGATCAGGGTATTAGTAAAGTGGTGGAACAAAAAGTTTGGGACAGACTGGTGCAGGATTTAACCGCTCAAATACGTAAAGGAAAAACGGTGGAAGGCCTTGAAACAACCATTAAGCGGTGTGGAGAAATTTTATTGGAGAAGGGCTTTAAGAAAACTGCGGATGATGTGAACGAACTCCGTGACGATGTTAGACTGGATTAACACGCTTTGAATCAGGTATGAGCTCCCGACTTCTGTTATTTTTTCTACTGCTATTCTCGTTTACAGCCACCGCACAACGACCGGTACCTGAATTGTGGGGCATGCGGGTGCACGATGATGCAAAAATTTTATCGACAGGTACCATTCAACAACTGGAAACTCGCCTTAAACAATTTGAAGATTCCACCACCAATCAAATAGCCATACTCATTATTCCCTCGTTGGATGGTGAGGTGCTTGAACAGTATTCGTTAAAGGTGGTGGAGAAATGGCAGTTGGGAAAGAAGAGCAGAGACAATGGTGTGTTGTTGTTGATTGCGGTGAACGACCGGAAGATGCGCATTGAAGTTGGTTACGGACTGGAGGGTTCGTTACCGGATATTACGTGTAATCAAATCATCCGAAATCAGATTGCCCCGGCATTCAGGCGTGGCGATTTTGATGGTGGCGTAGTGGCCGGCATTTCTGCAATTATTGGCGCCATTGGTGGCGAATATTCGGCTGAGGGTTTTGAAGACGAATCAGTTGAAGACATCCCCTGGTTTGTTGGTCTTTTTGTGTTTGGCATTCTTGGAATTTTCTCATTTCTGGGACTTTCAATAAAAGGAGGAGCCGGATGGTTTTTATATGTTTTCCTCATTCCGTTCTACGCAGCTTTTCCATTTGCATTATATGGCTGGGAGACCGGAAAACTAATTCTTTTAGGTCATTTGTTTGGGTTCCCCATCCTGAAGGTGATATTCAATAAAATGGGGTGGAGTAAGCTGGAAAGTTCCGGTGGAGGCTCAGGGGGCGGCTGGTCATCCGGTGGCGGTTGGTCTTCAGGCGGGGGAGGCTGGTCTTCCGGAGGTGGAGGGTTTTCGGGTGGAGGAGGTAGCTTTGGTGGAGGCGGTAGCAGTGGGAGTTGGTAGTTGTTGTTCAGCAATACTCGGGAGTATGATCCTTCAATCGTTTAGTAATGGGCATCGTTCTCGTTTATTTAATTAATTCCAGATTTTGATTCTTGAATATCGAATTGCCTTATTTTTGGCCTTTCTTATTTTAACAACCTTCCCTGAATGAAAAGAGATAAAGTCATTTTCGATTTGATTGAAAAAGAAAAGAAACGTCAGCAGCATGGTATTGAGTTAATAGCCTCTGAAAATTTTGCATCTGCCCAGGTAATGAAGGCCATGGGTACTGTGCTTACCAACAAGTATGCTGAAGGCTTACCCGGCAAGCGCTATTACGGAGGCTGCGAAGTGGTGGATGAAATCGAGCAGCTTGCCATTGATCGTGCGCGTCAACTTTTCAATGCCGATTGGGCCAATGTACAACCGCATTCAGGTGCACAGGCAAATGCCGCTGTTATGTTGGCGTGTCTAAAACCTGGCGACAAAATACTGGGGTTTGACCTGGCGCATGGAGGCCATCTCACGCATGGGTCGCCCGTGAATTTTTCAGGGAAGTTGTATCAGCCATCTTTTTATGGTGTTGAAGAAGCCACAGGAAAAATCGATTTCGACAAAGTAATTGAAATAGCTAAGCGCGAGAAACCAAAGATGATTATCTGTGGTGCTTCAGCCTACAGTCGTGATTGGGATTATAAGAAACTTCGTGAAGCAGCTGATGTTGTTGGGGCTTTGTTGTTAGCAGACATTGCTCACCCCGCAGGCTTGATTGCACGCGGTTTGTTAAACGACCCGATGGAGTATTGCCATATTGTTACCACCACAACACATAAAACCCTACGCGGCCCGCGCGGTGGATTAATTATGGTGGGCAAAAATTTTGATAACCCCTGGGGATTAAAAACGCCAAAAGGTGAGATCAGAAAAATTGCTTCCATTTTAGATTCTGGGGTTTTCCCCGGTACGCAAGGCGGACCGCTGGAGCACGTGATTGCCGCAAAAGCTATTGCCTTTGAAGAAGCGTTGTCGGATGATTACCTGAAATATGTAATACAGGTAGTGAAAAATGCCAAAGCAATGGCTACCGCATTTATAGCGAAAGGTTATAGTATTATTTCGGGCGGAACAGACAATCACTTAATGTTGATTGATCTGCGCTCGAAAAATCTCACCGGCAAAATTGCGGAAGAAACTTTAATCAAAGCGGATATCACCATCAACAAAAACATGGTACCGTTTGATACACAATCACCCATGGTTACATCCGGTATGCGCATTGGCACACCGGCTATTACGACACGTGGCTTGAAAGAGAAGGATGTTTTGAAAGTTGTCGACTTCATCGATGAAGCATTGAGCGCCCCCGCTAATGTCGATAACTTAAAAGCGGTGAAGAAGAAGGTGAATAATTTTATGAAGAAGTTTCCTTTGTACTGACAAACTTATTTGTTGCAAAAACGAGTTAATTTTACCGAATGAGCGCAGACGAAATCATCAATGGAATTAAGAAACTAAACACCAGGCAGCGTAGCCGGGTGTT
Organism: Flammeovirgaceae bacterium UBA5585; assembly: GCA_002425185.1. Taxonomy (GTDB): domain Bacteria; phylum Bacteroidota; class Bacteroidia; order Cytophagales; family Cyclobacteriaceae; genus UBA2336. The sequence continues at coordinate 412,098 of DILT01000013.1, forward strand.
AAGGGAGCTGTTGATGTTGAGAAAAAAAAGCTCGGGTAAAACTTCATCAGTGTCTTTAACACAACTAGCCGGAAAGGGCGCCAAGCTTTGGAAGGATTGTGAAGTTGACGAGTACTTAAAGAAGCTGCGATCGGAATGGGATTGATTGAGAAGTTTTCTGGCAAGGTAGTCTATCTTGACACCGCTCCATTGATTTATTTCATTGAAGGCAATTTCAAATATTTCGAATTCTTAAAAAGTATATTTGAGGCTAACGATCGTGGTGATTTTCTTTTCGTAACATCGGCCATTACCATTACAGAAGTGTTGTCATTTCCGAATACCTTTCGCGATAGGAATCTGGTTAAGATGTACGATCAGGTTTTTCACAACTCAAAAACCTTGGCTGTACTACCCGTTGGTTTTAGTGAAGCAAGAACAGCAGCTGAATACAGGGTTACCCATCGTCTGAAAACTCCTGATGCGTTGCATCTGGCAACAGCTTCTGAGTATAGAGCTGACTTCTTTTTTACGAATGATTTTGATTTTCATGGGAAATCACCTGTGGCGCTGATTAATCTTGATGTATGGCTGAAGAAAAAGAAATGACCTTCCTCGATCACCTCGAGGAGTTGCGTTGGCACATAATACGTTCACTTTTTGCCGTAGTGATATTCACTATTGTTGCCTTTATTTACGGGCCATGGATTTTTGAGAACATAGTCTTTGCGGTGGCAAAACCTGATTTCATTTTCTTTGATTGGATGTGCTCGCTTGGAAAATTAGTGGGTTATGAGGAAACACTTTGTGTGCAAGAAATTCCCTTTAAAATTCAGAGCCGGCAGATGACCGGGCAATTTACAATGCATATTTCTTCTTCCTTATTCATTGGTGTAATCGCTTCTTTTCCTTACATAGTTTGGGAACTTTGGCGCTTCATTAAGCCAGGCCTGGTAACAAAAGAGCGGAAGTTTTCCCGTGGTGCTGTTTTATCCATATCGTTTTTATTTTTCACAGGTGTTTCATTTGGCTATTTCATCATGAGCCCGCTGGCCGTATACTTTCTATCAAACTACAAGCTAAGCGATATGATTGCCAATGAGTTTGATATTACATCTTATGTTTCTACCATTATTACATTGGTGTTTGGAAGTGGATTACTGTTTCAGTTACCGGTAGTGGTATATTTTTTAACCAAGATTGGCATGGTTACACCTGCCTTCATGCGCAAGTACCGCAGGCATGCTATCGTTATTATTTTGATTATTGCTGCCATCATTACCCCCCCTGACCCTTTCAGCCAAACACTGATTGGCATACCCTTGTACATGCTTTATGAGTTCAGTATATTAATTTCGGCCATGGTTATCAGGCGTGAGGCTAAGCGTGAAAAAGAAGACGAGCAATCTTATAAAACATCATGAGTACTATAGCGATTGGAAGTGACCACGCAGGGTTTGCTTATAAAGAGAAACTAAAGGTGTGGCTGCAAAAAAATGGATTTACAGTTAAAGATTTCGGTACGCACACTACCGATTCCGTAGACTATCCTGATTTTGCGCACCCCGTAGCCCTTGCTGTTGAGAAGCATGAGGCCGAGTTTGGTTTGCTGCTTTGCGGCAGTGCCAATGGAGTAGCCATGGCGGCCAATAAGCATCAAGGTATTCGCGCAGCCATCTGCTGGACAGAAGAAGTTGCCGCGGTAGTCCGCCAACATAACAACGCCAATATAATCTGTATACCTGCCCGTTTTGTAAGCGAAGCGTTGGCCGAAAAAATCGTAACTGTATTTTTGAATACACTCTTTGAAGGCGGGCGTCATGCGCGAAGAGTAGATAAAATCAGTTGCTAGTATTTTTCTCCACCTGTAGCCAATACCCTTCCGGAGATTTTTTGTACTGATTTTTGAGTTTTGGTAATCGACTAAAGAATTGCTCCATCTTGTTTCCTGGATCAATGATAACGTGAGGAGTATCTTTTTCAAAAAGCCGATTTACCAGCAGCACATTTTCATAGAACTGTGGAGTGTCAAAAATTTCCTTAGACAGAGACCAGTTAATGAAGGGTGGTGATAAGGTGTTGTGCATAAAAATCGCAGGCCGATCATCAAGTACCAGTACCCGCTTGTCGGTTATGGATAATGAAGACGCAGGAACAATCAAACGGTCGTACTTGATGGATGTTAGCTTGCCGTAGCGTGTCAAATACAGCGTGGAGACAAGACCAATCAGAATCAACCATGTATTGATTTCAGCAAACTTTTTTCTGCGGATCAACAACAAAAAATGAGTAAAGAAAAAACAAACAGCCGGGGCAAGAGGCAATAAGCTTTGTGGTCGTAAATCTGTTGTAAAGTAGATTTGAACCAACCCCACCAAAAACCACAAGAACATGGTTTGAAGAAGTTGGGATTGATACTTGGTTAACCGTGCATTTCGGCTTAGCATGACGAAGGAAACAAACAAGTAGGCAATAGGCACACTGGACAGTAGTAACAGCTCCTTCAAGGAGATCAGTGATTCGGTGGGGAAGGAAATAGCTGAAAGGTAAAATCTGTTCCATAGATCGGCCAAATGCCCATTGATATAGTAGATGGAGGATAGGATAAGATGGGGCAACAAAAATCCTATAAGCAGCAATACATGCTTCCGCAGGGTATTACGCGTAAAGATGATCAGAATCAGAAAAACGCCAGGCAAATAAATGATATAGGAGAAGTTGAATAACGAGGCAAAACTTATGAAAAGGCCAAGGTTAAAAATCGTTTCGTCACGCTGCCCCCGAAATTCAATCTCGGTTAACAGATTATTCAGGGCTACCAGCAAAAAACCAAAGGCTGCCAGGTCAGCCGTCAGGGAAAGCACATCAAACGACAGAAGGGTAAGCAATGAAAATAATAGCGTGGGGATGTAGGTGTTTTCGGGAAAGACTTTTTTATCGATAAAAACAACGCCAATAAAAATACTTTGCGCAAATAGCAACAGAAAGGCCGCAATATGTCTTCCGGTAAGACTTCGGCCAAAAAGGAAATCACAACTTCCGTAAAACCACGAGGCGAAAGGTGGCGTGCTGTCAATTACCTCATAATACAAACCAAAACCTTCTGCAACCTTCTCGCCAACCAAAAAGCCTTTGAGTTCAGAAAATGTTGTGCCCAGTGTATCTATGAAAAGCGGCAAGCACAACAAAACCATAAGGGCAAACAACCCAAGCAGTCGGTAAGGATCATTTATGCGGAAGTAGCGAAGCAAGGCTGTATTGGTTTTGCGGAAAAATAGACAGGAATTTTAAGGTTTGAAATGAATAGCGCCTACTTCTTTGGTTTTAGAGGCAAGACACTGGATATTTGCCTCATGGCAGGAACAACACGACAGCAGAAATTTGCTCGCCTTATACACAAGGAAATCAGTGATATTCTTCAGCGCGATAAGCGTGGAATACTGGAAAACTCTTTTGTTACGGTAGCCGATGTACGGGTAAGCCCGGATTTAGGAGTCGCCAAAATCTACCTGAGCATGATGCTGGCTAAAGACAAACCCGCTTTGCTGGAGAAAATTACATCAAGAAAGCGTGAGATCCGTAAAGCACTGGGCGACCGTATTCGCAACCAGGCACGGATAATTCCGGAGTTGGTTTTTTATGTAGACGAAGTCGAGGAGAAAGCTCAACGCCTCGATGAGATTATCAAAAACCTGAACATACCACCGGCTGAAGCTTGAAACTCGAATTTTTTATAGCGCGAAGGTATCTGCTGTCCAGGCGAAAAAAGAACTTCATTAATATTATTTCCATTCTTTCCCTGGTTGGGGTTGCCTTTAGTGCGGCTGCAATAATAATTGTGTTATCCGTATTTAACGGCCTGGGTGATTTACTTCGCTCACTTAATAATTCCTTCGATCCTGAAATTAAAATCGAGGCTGCGCGCGGCAAGTCCTTTCCGGTAAGCGATTCCTTATTGAAAAAAATTGAAGCGGTTGAGGGTGTTGCCTTAGTAACTGAAGTTATCGAAGATTATGCCTATGTACGATACCGCGATGCCAACCAGGTAATTACGTTAAAGGGAGTAAGTGATAATTTTATTGATCAGCACCGCATTGATGATAAAATTGTAGCCGGTGAATTAAGGTTGAACAAAGGCGATGTTCAGTATGCCATCATTGGCCGGGGTGTACAGTATACCCTGTCTATTGCTGTGGGTGATGATATGTTTCCGCTTCAGGTATACTATATTAATAATGTTAAGTCGGGCACGCTTGATCCGTCACGGTTGTATTCACGAAAAAATATTTTAGTGGGAGCAGCATTTTCCATCGTTCAGAATTTTGATGAGAATTATGTGCTGGTTCCGCTGTCCTTTGCTCAGGAATTACTTCGCTATGATAACAGGCGCACCTCACTGGAGATTAAGACAAAACCCGGGACAGATATTTTTAACGTTCAGGATCGTATAAAGACTGCTTTAGGAGAGTCGTACCTAGTACTTAATCACGAGGAACAACATAAAGATCTTTACCGGTTACTGAAGATGGAAAAACTATTTACCTTTTTGGCGCTTTCCCTGCTATTGGGAATCAGCTCGATTAATATTTTTTTTAGTTTGATGATGCTGGCTTTAGATAAGAAAAAGGACATTTCCATTTTGGCGGCCATGGGGGCCAATGAAAATCTGATCCGGAAAATTTTTGTAGTGGAAGGTGGATTGATCGCGTTTGGCGGGGCGTTGCTTGGATTGCTATTAGGAGGAATTTTCTGCTGGCTGCAATTGAATTACGGAATTATTAGTATGGGTATGGAGACTTCCGTTACAGAAGGGTACCCGATCAAAGTTAAGGTCATTGACTTTGTAAGCACACTTGCGGTGGTTTCTGTTCTCACATTTTTAATCTCGTGGCGACCTGCTATCCTGGCTTCGCGGTCAGTTTCCGTCAGGAACCTGTAAGGTTCATGTATGAAATAGGCTGAAATTCAACGATTTCAGAAATTCAAAATCCTTAGTTTAGAGGTTCCGTTTTTAGAAAAAGTGCTAAAAACCTCTAAATCATGAAGGTTTCTGCTTCCCAGCCATTTCAAATCATATACTCGTTGTTTGAACACGAGTACCTGGGATTCCTTTTTGAGTCGTATATCGTGCACGTAGACGAGAAGGGAAAGCTCACCTACCAGCATCAAAATATCTCGGCTAAAAATGCACGCGAATTTTCCAAGGGACTTGACGACCGGGATTTCGAACTCATTAAACTTATTGACACCATGCAGCAGGACGCTGTTGCTAAAAAATTTGCCGGTAAACCGGTAAAGCCCGAAGAATTTTTCCCCAAAGTATTTGATAAGAAAAAGGGAAATGAAGCGCTTCAGGAGTTGATTGAGATTCATATGGAAACGAAGCGTGCAGAGGTACTGGAGATACTTAAGGGGAAACTATTGTTTGAAACGGGCAACGATGGTGAGCCTACGCATCGTAAAATTGAAGTAATGGAAAAAAGGGCCTCCATTCAGTTTCATTTTATGCGTGGTGACGATAGCACCAACTACTACCCAACTATTTTTTACGATGGAAAAAAACTGGAGTTACCCAACCCGACAGCGTTTCTGATTTGCAAGCACCCGGCCTGGGTGGTTATGAATGGAAAGCTCTATGGTTTTGAAAAATACGTTGACGGAAAAAAACTTCTTCCCTTTCTCAGCAAGAAGTTTGTAGTGATTCCCAAAAACCTGGAAGAAACTTACTATAACAGGTTTATCGCCCCGCTTATCGCTTCGTTCGATGATATTGAGGCAAAGGGATTTGAGATTAATAAAAATGAATACGATCCCAAGCCTATACTTACCATTTCGGAGTTACCCTCTGCACAAAGCGCAGCAACACCTTCACTGTTTGAGAAGAAGGAAACAGAAGATAAAAGTGATGAATCCGGAAAGATTGTTTTTGATCTTTCATTTAAATACGGCAAACATAAATTTCAGGGTAGAAACCGTGTGCCGGTAAGTGTTACGGTTGAAAAACATGATAACGACTATGTTTTTCACCGTGTACAACGCAAAGTGGATACCGAAAAAAACTTTCTTCAAACGCTTCAAAAGCTTGGCCTTCAAATGAAGGACTTTAATGTAGCCATCTCAAAGTCAGAGGCTTTTTCATGGCTTAATGAAAACCGTGTAAACCTGCTTAACCTGGGGTTTGAAGTGAGCCAGCCGCAGAGTAACGATAAGAAATATTTTGTCGGTAAGGCGGTAATTGAAGTTGAAGTAAAAGAGAATATTGACTGGTTTGATATTCATGCACGAATTAAGTTCGGTGAATTTGAGATTCCGTTTAAGGAACTGCGCAAACTCATTCTGAAAAAGAAGGTAGAGTTTAAGCTACCGAATGGTGAAATTGCCATTATTCCTGAAGCATGGTTAACCCGCTATGCCGATTTGTTTGCCTTAAGTGAAACAGAAGGCGATAAGGAAAAGCCGGTTTTACGCAAGCACCACCTTAACCTGGTTAAGGAATTAGAGGATGGTAACCTGGCCAAAGTTCATATTAGTGAAAAGCTAAGGTCGCTGGGGTCGTTTAGCGGTATTAAAAATTATTCTCTTCCGGATGGATTTGTTGGTGAACTTAGGCCTTATCAGAAAGCCGGATACAACTGGCTCCGTTTTTTAAATGAATTTAAGTTAGGCGGTTGTTTGGCAGACGATATGGGCTTGGGTAAAACCGTTCAAACCCTGGCCATGCTGCAGGCAGAAAAAGAAGCCGGTCATGGCACCACCTTACTCATCATGCCCACCTCGCTGGTGTACAATTGGGAAATGGAAGCGTCAAAGTTTGCTCCGCAATTAAAAGTACTGAACTATACGGGTACACTTCGCAACAAAGACGTTAAGCGATTTGAAAAGTATGACATCGTGCTTACATCGTACGGTATTACCCGGTTAGACATTGAGCTGTTAAAAAACTTTTATTTCAACTACATCATACTGGATGAGTCGCAGGTAATCAAAAACCCATCCTCCAACATTGCAAAGGCTGTTCGCGAACTTAAATCACGTTACAGGCTGGTGTTAACCGGAACACCACTCGAAAACACGACAATGGATTTGTGGTCGCAGGTGAGTTTTATCAACCCGGGTATGCTAGGTTCGCAAACGTACTTTCGGCTGGAATACCAGGTGCCTATTGAGAAGAAGGGCGATGAGGCTAAATCCAAGAAACTTAATTCGATTATCAAACCGTTTGTGTTGCGTAGGCATAAATCGCAGGTGGCTACCGAATTGCCGGAAAAAGTTGAGAACATTCAGTATTCCGTAATGACTGCGGAGCAGGAAAAGCGATACGAAGAAACAAAAGCATACTATCGCGGCCGTATATTGGATTTGATTGATAAAGAAGGAATGGGTAATAGCCGGTTCATGATTTTGGAGGGTCTGACCAAACTTCGACAGCTGGCCAATCATCCTAAAATGATTGAACCTTCTTATACTGGTGATTCAGGTAAGTTGGAAGACATTACACACATGTTGGAAAATGCTATGGCCGAAGGGCATAAGGTGTTAGTGTTTAGCCAGTTTGTAAAACACTTAACCCTGGTACGTCAATACCTGAAGTCAAATAAAATTGATTTTGCTTACCTGGATGGCGCCAGTATTGATCGAAAAGAACAAGTAGATCGTTTTAATAAGGATCCAAAAGTAAAAGCATTTCTTATTTCCATAAAAGCTGGGGGGTTAGGGCTTAACCTTACCGAAGCTGATTATGTGTTCATTCTTGATCCATGGTGGAACCCGGCTGTAGAGGCCCAGGCGGTTGATCGCGCACATCGTATTGGTCAAAAGAAAAAGGTGTTTACGTACAAGTTCATTACACGCAACACGGTTGAAGAAAAAATACTGACCCTTCAACAAAAAAAATTGAGGCTTACGCAAGAACTTATTACTACCGAAGAAACGATTATGAAGCAGTTGACACGCGCAGACATAGAACAAATGCTGGCTTAGTTTGTATGGTGCGCAGTAATTTATTGCAACGTTTGGTTCTCTTTCAGGTGTCTTTTTTTCCACCGGTTGTGTGACCATAGCCAGCCACCAGGGTACTCGCGAATTACTTTTTCAACGACTTTTGCGTAATTCTCAACAACCGTCTCTGAATTTTTTTCATAGGGGGGCTCGGCAATTTTTATTAGCGTGCAGGTATAATAGCCACGTTTTATTTTTTTCACCTTACCATAAAGTGCCGGAAACTGTGTGAGTAACGCCATTTGCTGGCTGCCATAAAAAAACATCGTTTCCTGGTTTAAAAAAGTTGTTGGATACTTTTTATCATTGCCATGCCCGGGATATTGATCTGCCACAATGGCAATTCCACGCTGTATACTCCTGCGCTTAATCAACTCGCGGGCTACTTCATTTCGCTTTATCGCATAGCCTCCGAACCGGGTACGGCACGTTTGCATAAAATTATTGAACAACGTATTGTTTATGGGTTGATATACAAAATCAATGGGCATATTCAGACATAATGTGCCTGATGCCAGAAGCCACTCCCAGTTAAATTGATGCGATGAAAGCAGTATAACAGATTGATTTTGGTCGCGATAGTTAAAAGCCATTTCAGGGTTAGTATACTGCATTCTTTTTTGCAGTTCTTCGGGTTTAATTGTTATTAGTTTTAGAGTTTCTACTGCATAGTCGCACAGGTTGCGATAGAACTCTTTTTCGATTTGCTTTACTTCGGGTAATGACTTTTCGGGAAAGGAATTTTTGAGGTTTCGTCTTACCAGCTTTTTACGATAGCCGATCACATAATAGCTCAATAAAAACATGAAGTCGGCAATAAAATAAAGTATAGAGAAGGGTAACCGGGAGAGGAAACGGAGTAAAATCATGTTCATGTCTTTCCGGGCAACAAGTTAAGTAAGTATTGCTATTTTTGGTGCAATTTAGAGAGTGCAGGTTTCGCCTTTCTGTTTTTCATATGAGAGATAAGGTAGTTGTTATTACGGGCGGATCATCCGGAATCGGTAAAGCCCTGGCGCACGAGTTTGGACGGCACGGTTCCAAAATAGTAATTACCGGTCGTAACCAGCACGATCTGGAAGAGGCTTTGGATGAATTGAAGCGGGCAGGGATCACGGCAATTGGATGCCATGCTGATGTAAGTATTGAAGATGATAATAAGCGAATGGCGGAGGAGGCCATCCGTGCATACGGACGGATTGATGTACTGATTAACAATGCGGGTATCTCCATGCGGGCTTCTTTTGAAGAGGTGCAGCTTGACGTAATCAAGAAAGTAATGGACATCAATTTTTACGGTGCCGTTTATGCCACGCGTTACTGCTTGCCGGAAATTGTAAAGAACAAGGGATCAATTATTGGAATATCCTCTATTGCAGGATATAGGGGATTGCCGGGAAGAGCCGGATACTCAGCTTCTAAATTTGCATTAAATGGTTTTTTAGAAGTGTTACGTACGGAGTACCTTCATAAAGGAGTACATGTGTTAACAGCATGCCCGGGGTTTACCTCAACCAACATTCGCATGCGTGCTTTACTGGCCGATGGTCGGGAGCAAAAGGAATCTCCCCGCGAAGAAGATAAGGAGATGTCACCTCAGCAGTGTGCACGGTATATTTATCGTGCAACCGTCAAGCGTAAACATATACTCATTCTCACATTCGAGGGAAAAATGGCCGTGTTCCTTAACAAGTGGTGGCCGTGGTTGGCAGATGAGGTTGTGTTTAAATACATGGCTAAGGAAGTGACTGTTCCGACCAGGTAATGGCCAAAACAAAAACTCTTTTCTTCTGTCAAAACTGCGGCCACGAATCGCCTAAGTGGATGGGCAAGTGCCCATCGTGCAACCAGTGGAACACATTTGCCGAAGAAGTAATACGAAAAGAGGGCCCCGTCAAAAACGATTGGCGAAGCGAGAGCAGCCCCAGGCAAAGAAATGCACCGCACGTGTTACACGAAATTGAATCGGGCCGCGAAGTGCGCGTGGCAACGCCTGATCAGGAATTAAACCGGGTGCTGGGCGGAGGTATTGTACCCGGATCATTAATACTGATCGGAGGTGAACCCGGCATTGGAAAATCCACCCTAATGTTACAGTTGGCGCTGTCACTTAAAAACAGTAAAGTGCTTTATGTTTCGGGTGAAGAAAGTGAGCAACAAATAAAAATGCGTGCGGAACGACTCACCCAATCGCAAAGTGAGTCATGTTATATTTTTACCGAAACCAATACCCAAAATATTTTTCTGGGCATTCGTGAGTTAAAGCCCGATTTGGTCATTATCGATTCTATCCAAACGCTGCATTCGGAGTTGCTTGATTCAACGGCCGGCAGCATTGGCCAGGTGCGGCAATGTGCGGGCGAACTGATGAAGTTTGCGAAAGAAGCAAATACTCCGGTTTTTCTGGTTGGTCACATCACGAAGGATGGTATGCTCGCAGGACCAAAGGTGTTGGAGCATATGGTTGACACCGTTTTGCAGTTTGAAGGCGATCGTCATCTGGCTTACCGCATATTACGCACTACCAAAAACCGTTTTGGCTCTACATCAGAAATTGGTATTTATGAAATGCTTGGTGATGGTTTGCGCGAAGTCTCCAATCCATCCGAAATTTTGATCTCACAAAAGGACGGGCCATTGAGTGGAGCCACCATTGGTGCTACCATGGAAGGGAACAGGCCACTGCTGATTGAAATCCAGTCGCTTGTGAGCCCGGCATCGTATGGTACACCCCAGCGTACGCCTACCGGTTTTGATCAAAAGCGATTAAACATGTTGCTGGCTGTGCTGGAAAAACGTTGCGGCTTCCGTATGGGTCAGCACGATGTGTTTGTGAACATGGCGGGCGGCATACGGGTGGAAGACCCGGCCATTGACCTGGCCGTGTGTGTTTCGGTTATTTCTTCATTAGAAGAATTGTCTGTTTCAGAAAAAATTTGTTTTGCAGCCGAAGTGGGGTTAGGCGGTGAACTACGGGCCGTAAACCGCATTGAGCAGCGCATATCCGAAGCAGAAAAACTCGGCTTTACGGAAATCTATGTTTCAAAATTCAGCCAGAAAGCACTGGATACCCGAAAGGTAAAGATCACAGTAAAATCGTTCGGAAAGTTAACCGAAGTATTTCAGGATTTATTTGGCTGATCGTGGCCATCGTGTAATCTTTGCACACACGTACTTTATGGAAACATTTTTTACAGAAACGGTTGGCTTGCCTGAAAATCTTTTCAGCTATTTCATTTTGCCGCTGCTTATTTTTTTGGCGCGCATCATGGATGTTTCCATCAATACCATCCGCATTATTTATGTTTTGGGAGGACGAAGGTTAACGGCAACAACGCTTGGCTTTTTTGAATCGTTTATCTGGCTCATGGCCATACGGCAGATTTTCGAGCACCTGGATAACTGGGTATGTTATGTGGCGTACCCCGGTGGTTTTGCCATGGGCATTTTAGTGGGAATGATGATCGAAGAACGAATTGCTTATGGAAAGGTTATCGTGCGGATTATTACCCGAAAGGATGTGGACGAGCTCATTGCGTTTCTCACCCAAAATAATTTCCGTTACACCCGCGTAAATTCAGAAGGACTTGACGGGCCCGAGAGCCTGGTGTTTACCGTTTTGCCGCGCGAAAACCTGGAAGAATTACTCTCGAAAATGAAAGATATACTCCCTACGGCTTTTTACACGGTAGAAAAAGTAAACCGTGCTTCAGAAAGCGGAGCCGTTGTACAGGAGAGCACCCGTTGGAGCATTGCCGGTTGGTTGAAAGGCGGACGAAGGGATTAATTTTTAATAATCTTTAGTATTATTCGACCATTGCCTGTTTGTAAGTTAACAATGTAAATTCCTCCGGATAAATCACGCACATCTACCAAACAGGTTTCGGTGATGAATTTTTTCAGTACAACTTTTCCCGACAAATCAAGCAGAGTAAGTTGTACAGGTTGTTGATAAGGCAACTGTATTTTTAAGTAGTCCGTTGCAGGATTGGGTGATACAGTAATACCGGCTAACGTATCTTCTGTTCGGGTAATAATCTCCGGGTAAAGATTTCGGGTGTAAAAAAGTAAGCAAAGATCACTTGCAAAGCCGGGGTGCTCTAACGGCAAAGGCTGACGACCTCGGATAGTAATAACATAAGGATTGTCACGATCTATAGCGGCAGAGGAGGTAAGTGTAAGTAATCCAACTTTAATATTGGCAGAGGATGAATCGTAGGTACTAAACTGGAGTTCATCCTCGGTTAAGGTTGAGTAGGCACTCAACGTAGATTCATTTTGATCATTAGATTCGTAAATTATTTTAATGGTTCGGCTTTCATTTGTTGGAATATACACTCGGTTATTTTCGTCCAGCGGATTTTTTAGTGAAATTCTGCTCCCTGAATCATGATCTGTTAAAATTATCTGAATGTCCCTTTCTACAGTACAAAGACGATATAAGTTTCCGTTAATGACTTTTGATAAATGAATTTTTACAGCGAACAAAAATTCTCCGGCTCTAAATTGTCCTTGGAATTTGGTGTCCCAGGTAAGCAAACCCGTGTAAGGGTTAATGTGAATGTTTTCGGGGAACCTGTAGTTTTGTACAGGCTGGTTTCTATCTCTTTTCGGAGTGCTTAATTCGTAAGAGATTATATGATCTTCCGCACTAAATGCACCTATTGAGAGGGAAAGAGGTTCTCCTACTTTGGCTGAAAAGAACGGATCAAATAAAAAATCTGGTGTATCAAAAGAGCCGAGAAAAGGATCTAGGTTTATGGTTGTTTCAATGTAGAATAGTGTTGAAATAGAATTATCAAAATTCAAAATTCCACCATTTCTATTGGGTTCTGAATAAGCAATGGCATACTGTCCAGGTCCCGGGTAAGTGTGATCTATGGTGTAGGTCGCCTTCGCAATTCCAAGTCCAAGTGGTATACCAGGGGTCTCCGGGACATTAATAGGCGGGGTTCCATCGCCAAAGAAGAGAAGATCACTCTCACCACCAAAGAGCACAGGAGATCCTGTATTTGTATAGACAGTTATAGTAATTCTGCACGTGAGATTTGAACCGCTCAGCCGTTTTACAGAAATGTATCCACAACGCATATGCGTAGCACATGCCAGTAGTGGTAAAGCAGTTACAAAAATGAGAACAATGATCTTTTTCATGGTTTACTTATTTTGAAGGCCTCCTGAATGCACCACTAAAATTGTTGCCTCCCTTCTAAAATAGCCCTTCTCAATCAAATCATAAACTCCGGCAACAAGCTTTCCTGTATAAACGCTTTCTAAGGGCAAATTATTTTTTGTCAGACGATCTTTTATGAATTCAAGTAAAGCCGATGTTGTTTTTCCATATCCACCAAAGTGATAATCGGTCATCAGCTTCCAGTTTTTTGCTTCTATCCTAATCAGTTTCTCAGCTTCTTCTTGCAGAAAACTTCCTCCTTTCAGAACCGGGAATCCCAGAATCTCTACCGAAGCATCAAGACCATTTATTAACCCGGCCAGTGTTCCTCCTGTTCCTACCGCACAGCACAGATAATCAAACCCATCACCCAGTGTTTGCGCGAATTCCTCAGTGCCCTTTACGGCTAACGCATTAGTGCCGCCTTCCGGTAGTAAATAGAAGTCGCCAAACTCCATATGAAGGCTTTCAATAAAATCCGGATTTGTTTTTTGCCGATATGCTTCTCGTGTTATGTACTTCAACTCCATTCCATGCCTTTTCGCGAAAGTTAAGGTTGGGTTGAGTGGAAGGATTTCTTCACCGCGAATAATGCCAATACTTTCAAAACCCAATTCATGTGCTGCGGCTGCAGTGGAAAAAATGTGGTTGGAGTAGGCACCACCAAACGTGAGCAATGTTTTATGGCCAAGCTTTTTCGCTTCTTCAAGATTGTACTTCAGCTTCCACCATTTGTTTCCGGAAACGTTCGGATGATTTAAATCCTCACGTTTCACCAACATCCGCACACCGGCCATGTCAAATAGCGGATCATGAATTTCCTGAATGGGGGTTTGTTTGTATTCTAACAATGCTTCGAATATTATGCCTTGCGTTCTCTTTTGGGGGTTAAGGGTGAGGTTTTTCCTGACACCTTCTGTCATGCAAGTTAAAAATGTTTTCAAAGCATTGGGGCAAAAGGTAATTTGAGAGCTTGTTGCTATGGATGAGTATATAAAAGGCCGCGGTTCACAGGTAAAAACACAAAACCGGTTTTTAAAAGCCAGTTATGTAACGGAGCATATTGAAGGACTTGATGAAGCTTTATTGTCTGCTCCTGCTACTCAGGTTTTTTACGAACAGGCAAAAAAAATAGTAAACAAAGTAACTAGTCCGGATTTGGGCATGGTGTATTCGCTTAATCCCTATCAGGGTTGTGAACATGGCTGCATTTATTGTTACGCGCGTAACACGCATGAGTATTATGGGTTCAGTGCCGGTTTGGATTTTGAAAGCAAAATCATGGTGAAGAGGAACGCTCCACAGTTGCTGGAGAAATTTATCCTTCATCCGGATTGGCAACCCGTTCCCATCAGCGTTTCGGGAAATACAGACTGCTACCAACCCCAGGAGCGTAAACTTGAAATTACTCGCGACCTCCTCAAGGTGTTCGCGCAGTATCGCCATCCGTTAGGCATGATTACCAAAAACAGTTTGATTTTACGCGACCTTGATTTACTGACTGATCTGGCGAACGATAACCTGGTACATGTGTACATCTCGCTCACAACATTGGATGAGAAACTGAGGAGAACAATGGAACCGCGTACGGCCAGCTCAGTCAGGCGACTCAAAACAATAGAAGCGTTGGCACACGCAGGTGTACCCGTTGGGGTAATGACGGCTCCGATTATTCCGGGCTTGAATCATCATGAGATTCCCGTGTTGATTAAAGCCGCTGCCGATCATGGTGCGATGGCTGCGGGAATGACAATCGTTCGGCTTAACGGAGCTATCGGGCAACTTTTTGAAGACTGGCTGCGAAAAAATTTTCCGGATCGTTTTGACAAAGTGTGGAATCAAATTTCCGCTATGCATGGCGGTCAGGTTAATGATTCACAATTCGGCAGAAGAATGACAGGTGAAGGAAACTTTGCCGAAGCAATTCACCAGTTGTTTCGTGCATCCAAAAAGAAATACCTGGCCGGGAGACACATGCCCGCCTACGATCTTTCAAAATTCAGGCGAGGCGGAACCCTTAGTT
Organism: Flammeovirgaceae bacterium UBA5585; assembly: GCA_002425185.1. Classification (GTDB taxonomy): domain Bacteria; phylum Bacteroidota; class Bacteroidia; order Cytophagales; family Cyclobacteriaceae; genus UBA2336. Next base: position 427,271 of record DILT01000013.1, read on the forward strand.
TGTTTTGATTACAACTCAATTTCAACCTGTCCCCATAATAAATCATCAAACACTTCGCGCTCACGAATGAGTTTTGCCTCATTGTTGATCACTAAAACCTCAGCCGGTCGCAGGCGCGAGTTGTAGTTGGAGGCCATCGAAAAGCCATAAGCGCCTGCATTTTTAATCGCCAGAACATCGCCCTCACGCACTTCGTTCAGTTTTCTTTCAGCACCAAGGGTGTCGGTCTCGCATATGTATCCCACTACGGTATAAACTTTTTGTTCTCCGGTTGGATTGGAAATGTTGAGAATGTGATGATAGGCATCATACATCATGGGTCTTATTAAATGATTAAGCCCGGTATTTACGCCTACAAAGGTGGTTGAAGGAGTTGATTTTACTAAGGTTGTCTTCGCCAACAGCTGTCCCGCTTCACTCACAATAAATTTGCCGGGCTCAAACCAAAGCTCAAGCTTTCTGCCATACTGCCCACAAAACAACCGGAATGATTCGGTGAGTTTTAGTCCCAGGTCAAACACATTGGTAACTCTGTCGCCTTCTTTATACGAAACTTTAAAACCACTGCCGAAATCAATAAACTTCAGGTCAGGAAAATCCTGCGCAACACTGAAAAAGATATCCGCCATTTTCAGAAACACATCGGTTTCGGTTATGTCTGATCCGGTGTGTATGTGAAGACCCTGAATCTGAATGTTGTATTGCTTAACCGTTTCCATGATCTGCGGAAGCTGGTAGACAGAAATACCAAACTTTGAATCGCTGTGTCCGGTAGAGATTTTAATGTTACCACCCGCCATAATATGCGGATTTAGCCGGATAGAACAGGGGTAGGAACTTCTGTACTGCATCCCGAATTTTTTCAGAAAGGGTAGGTTGTCAATGTTAACCACCAGCCCGAGCTTTACGGCCTCCTCAATTTCAGCAAAGTCGGCACAGTTTGGTGAGAACATTATTTCTGAAGGTTCAAAACCGGCCTTTAAAGCCAGGTGTGCCTCCTGGATAGACACGACATCGGCCCCGGCCCCATTTTTTTTCAAAAGCCTGAGAATGGACAGGTTGGATAGAGCTTTAACCGCATACTTGATTTTAACATCAGCATCTGCGAAAGCTGTCTTTAATGTTTTTAGCTGATGTACAATTTTTCCGGCATCATATACATATAGCGGTGTGCCAAACTTTTCTACCAGCGCTGTTGCTTTGAGGTTTTGTATATGATATGCTCCGTCTCTCAATTCCATTAAGTGCCTGTTTAGAACTCAAATATACTTCTGTAATCCGGATCGTGGGGTTTGATTGCTTATTTTTGGAACATGAAATTATTCTATCGCGAGTACGGAGGCGGTCAGCCGCTGATAATCCTGCACGGCTTAATGGGCTCATCAGACAATTGGCTACCGCAGGCTAAACTGCTTGCTGAGCATTACCATGTTTGGGTTGTAGACCAACGCAATCACGGCCAGTCGCCACACAGTGAGGTGTTTGATTATACCGTGTTAAGTAAGGATATTCTGGAATTTATTCAGGAACATCAACTTGAAAATCCAATAATTCTGGGTCATTCCATGGGTGGTAAGGCCGCGATGAATTTTGCACTGGCCCACCCTGATATGCTGGACAGATTAATCGTGGTTGACATTGCGCCCAAGACATACGAAGTCCGTCACGATTATATTGTGGAGGGATTGAAGGCTGTGCCTATTGACACTATTCAAACACGCCAGCAAGCCGATGAAGAACTTGCCAAGCATTTATCAAATGAGGCGGTTCGCCAGTTTCTTTTAAAGAACCTGATGCGCAAACCTGAAGGTGGTTTTGGTTGGCGCATTAACCTGCCGGTGATTGATAAGAACATTGAAGTGATTGGCGGTAAATTGATTGTTGATGGGAGTTTTAAAAAGCGAACCCTTTTTATTCGAGGAATAAAATCGGATTATATTCTGGATAGCGATCAGGAGGTTATCAAGAACATTTTTCCAAACTCAACATTGGTAAGCCTGGATACGGGCCATTGGGTACAGGCTGAAAAGCCTGCTGAATTTGTACAAGTTGTTTTAAATTTTTTGAATGGGCAATAAAGGCAACCTGTACCTCATTCCCAATGTTATCGCTGAGCATACAGCCGATCGGGTCATTCATCCCTTTGTTAAGGAACAACTAAAAACGATTCAGCATTTTTTGGCAGAAGATATTCGTACAGCACGGAGATTTTTAAGCAGTCTTAAAATTTATACTTCTATTGAGTCGTTGAATTTCTCGGTGTTGAACAAGGATACCCCTGTAAGTGAACTTGATCAGTTGATGAAGCCACTATCTTCAGGCAGCAACATGGGTATTATTTCCGAGTCAGGCTGCCCGGGTGTCGCTGATCCTGGTGCGATGGCTGTGGCCTATGCCCATGACTCGGATATTCGCGTTATACCCTTGGTTGGCCCGTCTTCAATTTTGCTGGCGCTTATGGCTTCCGGGTTGAACGGTCAGCATTTTGCTTTCCATGGATATTTGCCGGTTGATGGTCATGAATTAAGCAAAGCCATAAAGACTTTTGAGCGCGAATCGAAGACAAAAAATCAAACACAGATTTTTATTGAGACACCCTATAGAAACAACCAATTGTTTTCTAACCTAATAAAAACACTGGATTTAAGTACCCGGCTGTGTGTTGCAGTAGATATTACCGGCACCAATGAACGCATTCAAACCAAACCAGTTTCAGACTGGAGAAGATTATCAATTGAATGGCCCAGGCTTCCTGTTGTTTTTCTTTTTTTGGCGCACTAAATATCTGTTTTTGTTTTACCTGCATTCCTCTAAATTTGCCGACTTAACAAAGAACTAATCCTTAATTCGTAACTACTATGCCCTATTTGTTCACCTCTGAGTCTGTATCTGAAGGTCATCCGGATAAAGTATCTGATCAGATTTCAGATGCCCTGATTGATTATTTTTTAGCCTATGATCCCAATTCAAAGGTTGCCTGCGAAACGCTGGTAACTACAGGTCAGGTTGTGCTGGCAGGTGAGGTGAAATCAGAAGCTTATTTGGACGTTCAGGACATCGCCCGCGAGGTGATACGTAAAATCGGTTATACCAAGAGTGAGTATATGTTTGAAGCTAACTCATGCGGTATTCTTTCTGCGATCCATGAGCAATCACCCGATATCAATCAGGGTGTAGAGCGAAAGAAAAAGGAAGAACAAGGCGCGGGTGATCAGGGCATGATGTTTGGCTATGCTACTAATGAGACAGACAACTACATGCCTCTTCCGTTAGAGATTGCACACTTGCTGTTGCGTGAGCTTGCCGCTATTCGCAGGGAAGGCAAACAAATGACCTATTTGCGTCCTGATTCAAAGTCGCAGGTAACGATTGAATACGATGACAACAATCAACCGATACGCATTGATGCTATTGTTGTTTCCACACAACACGATGACTTCGATAAGGATGCACCCATGTTGAAAAAGATCAAGGATGATGTGATTAATATTCTGGTGCCGCGCGTAATGAAAAAATTACCGAAGCGTACGCATAAATTATTTAACAGCGACATCAAGTATTTTATTAACCCTACCGGCAAATTTGTTATCGGGGGTCCCCACGGTGATACCGGCCTTACCGGGAGAAAGATTATTGTGGATACTTATGGGGGAAAAGGTGCGCACGGTGGTGGTGCATTTTCAGGAAAAGATCCTTCTAAAGTAGATCGTTCAGCAGCTTACGCAACCCGTCATATTGCAAAAAATCTGGTAGCAGCCGGTGTGTGTGATGAGGTTTTGGTTCAGGTTGCATACGCCATCGGTGTGGCAAAACCGGTTGGTTTGTATGTAAATACATACGGTACCAGCAAGGTGAATATGAGTGATGGGGAAATTGCCAGGCGCGTAGAAAAGATTTTTGATATGCGCCCGTATTTTATTGAGCAACGCTTTAAACTGCGTTCACCCATCTATTCAGAAACAGCAGCCTATGGCCACATGGGTCGTGAAACAAAAGTTGTTGAAAAGGTTTTCAATAAAGGAAAGAAAAGTGAGAAGCGTGTGAAAGTTGAATTATTCCCCTGGGAAAAACTGGATTACGTTGAGCAGGTGCAGAAAGCTTTTAAGTTGAAATAAAAAAATAAGGGGCCGAAAGGCCCCTTATTTTTGGTGAGCATTTCATGCCCGCCCATCATTGATTTTCGTTTTAAATTTTTTCAACTGATTTTTCAGGGCTTCTGTTGCCTGGTCGGCTGCTGCTTCAAATGAGCGGGCTTTTTCCATTGCAAAAAGCTGGTTTCCTGGAAGGTTAAGTTTAATCTCAACCGTTTTATTTTCTACACCCTCATTGTTTAACCGGAGGAAAACTTCACCATCCACCATACGGTCAAAATAAGTCTCTAGTTTGTCAACTTTCTTTTGAATAAAGTCAACAAGCTTTCTGTCGGCATCAAAGTGAATGGATTGAACTTTCAGTTTCATAGCTACAAAATTTAACGTTTAACATAAAAACCAATCTGGCGAACCAGCAACAAGTAATCATATTTTCATAGGCGTTGTATTAAGCTTTAGGATGGGCCTGATCGTAAGCCTTTTTAATTTTTTCCATGGAATTGTGGGTGTACACCTGTGTGGCGGCTAAGCTGCTGTGTCCCAACAAATCTTTTACAGCATTAATCTCAGCACCTTTGTTCAACAGATGTGTTGCATAGGTGTGGCGGAGAACGTGCGGGCTCCTTTTTTCGCTGGTGGTATTGTCGTTGAGGTATTTCTTTACAATTCTGTAAACCATCATGGGGTAACATGGATCGCCATTATCGGTAACAAAAACAAACCCGTGCTTCTTCATGTTAACTTCCTTGTTTCTGATTTGCTGATATTCCTTCAGTATAGGAACGATACTTTTGTGAAATGGGATTACCCTTTCTTTATTTCTTTTTCCCAACACCTTAATGGTGTGCGATCGTATGTCAAGCTGAGATTCTTTTAACTTAATCAGTTCAGAAAGGCGTATACCTGTGGCATAGAACAACTCCAGGATAAGTTTGTCACGCCATCCCTCAAGCGTATCGTCAAATACTACATGATCAAGCAGGTTTACCATGTCAGCTTCTTTAACAAAGGATGGTAATCGCTTTTGTGTTTTTAATACACGGATTTTGGTCATTGGATTTTTTTTAATGACCTCCTGCCGCATTAAAAACTTATAAAAGGTTTTCAGGCTGGCAATCTTACGGTTAACCGAAGTAGGTTTGATCCCTGAATCCACCAGCTGAATAATCCATGAGCGAATTATTCCGTAATCCGATGTTTCAGGCAAATGATCGGGAAAGACTTCTTTTAGAAAGCTGAGAAATTGATCCAGGTCGTTTTGGTAAGCGGTAAGTGTATGCTTGCTTACGCGTTTTTCGTATTTAAGATATTTCAGAAAGGATTCTACCATGCTATGCTCACCATTCCCACCGGTTGTACCAATGTAAAAAAATAATCCCCAAGGATAAAGACCCCTGGGGATTAAAAATATCTGTTATGTATAGGTAAGATCGTGGAAACGATCGGATGCTAAGCGTTTTCTAAACCTTTCATGCGCTCTCTGTAGGCGGCACGAATGATTTCGCTTCTGCGTCTAACAGATGGTTTTTCAAAGGAAGTGCGCGCGCGTAATTCCCTCAAAACACCTGTTTTTTCAAACTTCTTCTTAAAACGCTTCAGCGCCTTGTCAATGGATTCGTTTTCCTTAATGTTGATTACAATCATTTGTTTCCAATTTGCGCTGCAAATATAACGAAAGGGAAGTCATTTTTGCAAAATTCACTTTAAAACGGCCCTGGAAATAACCAGTTTTTGGATTTCGGAGGTTCCTTCTCCAATGGTGCATAACTTGGCGTCTCTATAGTACTTTTCTGCGGGAAAGTCTTTTGTGTAGCCATATCCTCCAAAAATCTGTACGCCCTCATTCGCTATTTCCACAGCTATTTCAGAAGCATATAGCTTTGCCATGGCTGATTCCTTGTTTACGTTTATGCCTTTGTTTTTAAGATCTGCCGCGCGATATGTCAACAATTTGGCTGCCTCTATTTTGGTGGCCATATCGGCCAATTTAAAGGCAATACCCTGAAATGTTGATATCGGCTTATTGAATTGATGTCTTTCTTTGGAGTACTGCAGGGCAGCTTCAAAAGCACCTTGTGCGATTCCCAGGCTTAGTGCGGCAATCGAGATTCTTCCACCATCCAGTACCTTCATGGCCTGGATAAAACCCTCACCAATTTTCCCCAGCATTTGGGATTTGTGAATTCGGCAATCGGAAAAAATGAGCTCAGCAGTTTCTGAAGCCCGCATGCCTAATTTGTTTTCTTTTTTGCCGGAGGTAAACCCCGGTGTTCCCTTTTCGATAACAAAAGCAGTCATACCATGCGAATCACCCACGTCACCGGTACGCACAATAACCACTGAAATGTCTCCTGATTTGCCGTGGGTTATGAAATTTTTTGCCCCGTTAATCACATAGTGATCACCGTCTTCAATGGCAACAGTGCGCATATTTCCTGCATCGGAACCTGTGTTCGGTTCGGTAAGGCCCCACGCACCAATCCATTCGGCCGTGGCTAACCGGGGAAGGTATTTTTGTTTCTGTTCTTCATTGCCAAACTGGAGGATATGATTGGTGCACAATGAATTGTGCGCGGCCATGGACAGTCCAATTGATCCATCAATTTTAGCCAGTTCGGCTATGGCGGTAACGTATTCCAGGTATCCAAACCCTGCACCACCATACTGTTCAGGCACGAGTACACCCATTAAGCCAAGCTTGCCCATTTTTTTAAACATCTGGATCGGAAACTCTTGTGATTCATCCCAATCCATCATAAAGGGTTTAATTTCACGGGCACCAAAATCGCGCACCATTTGTGCTATCATTCGTTGGTTTTCACTTTCCTCAAATGTGATATCGGTGGCATTATCGGCTAATACATTCATAGTTCTTTTTAGTATTTGGGGTTACGAAGGTAGGTCATTTAACGCAATACCCAAACGAATGTTAGTTTGTTAAGGTTAAATCTGCGTTATCACCTGTTTTAGATGGTAAAACGATTATTTTTGGGGTCTTTTTTAAAGGACCTTATATGAAAATTACTGTAGTTGGTACTGGTTATGTTGGTTTGGTAAGCGGTACTTGCTTTGCTGAAACAGGCAACACCGTAACCTGTGTAGATATTGATGCTGAGAAAGTTAATAAGCTTAGAGGAGGCAAACTGACCATTTTTGAGCCGGGGCTTGAATTGATTTTTGAACGGAATGTCAAGGAAGGCCGACTGTTTTTTACAACTGATTTGCGTGAAGGAATTCGGGATGCCCAGGTAATTATGCTTGCGTTACCTACCCCCCCGGGGGCAGATGGTGCAGCAGATTTACAATATGTGCTTCGGGTGGCCGAACAACTCGGTCCTATGCTTGAAAAATATACGGTGATTGTAAATAAGAGTACAGTACCGGTAGGGACGGCCCACAAAGTACACGCAAAGGTTTCTGAGGGAGCAAAAGTTGAGTTTGATGTAGTCTCTAATCCTGAATTTTTACGTGAAGGTTTAGCGGTTGAAGATTTTATGAAACCCGAGCGTGTCGTTATCGGAACACGGTCGCCTCGCGCTCAAAAAATAATGGAGACGCTCTATGCACCATTTGTTATGCAGGGTAACCCGGTGATTGTTATGGATGAACCTTCCGCTGAGTTAACCAAGTATGCGGCTAATGCTTTTCTGGCCACCAAGATTACCTTCATGAACGAGATTGCAAACATGTGCGAATTGCTGGGTGCCGATGTGGATTTGGTGCGTAAAGGGATGGGCACCGATAGCCGAATCGGCAAGCGATTTTTATTTGCGGGTATTGGTTATGGGGGCAGTTGCTTTCCAAAGGATGTTCAGGCACTTTCTCAATCGGCACAGCAGGTGAAGTACGACTTTAAAATTCTGGATGCGGTGATGAACGTAAACGAGCATCAAAAAACAAAGATGATCGAGCGGATGAAAGAGCATTTCAAAGAAGGGTTGAAGGGGAAAAAAATTGCCGTATGGGGATTAGCTTTCAAGCCTCAAACAGATGACATTCGTGAGGCGCCATCGTTATTAAACATTCAGGAGTTGCTGGCCCTTGGCGCATCCGTTCATGTACATGATCCGGAAGCGATAGAAAATGTTCGCAAGCAGTTGGGCGATAAAATAACATACCACACAAATTCGTACGAGGCCCTTAAGGATGCCGATGCGTTATTGATTGCAACCGAGTGGCCGGAATACCGCACCCCTGACTATGAAAAAATGGCCAGGCTTATGAAGACGAAAGCCATTTTCGATGGCAGAAACATTTACGACCTCTCAACTATTCGTGAACTTGGGTTCAATTATTACAGTATCGGACGTGAAATCGTAAAAAACTAATACTTTGGCAGACAAGAAAAATATTCTGATCACCGGTGGAGCGGGCTTTATCGGATCGCATGTGGTGAGGCTTTTTGTCAAAAAATACCCCCAGTACCGTGTGCTTAATCTGGATAGCCTGACGTATGCCGGAAATCTGGAGAACTTGCGTGATGTGGAGCATGAGCCGAACTACAAATTCATTAAGGGCAATATTCTTGATCTTGAATTACTGAACGCAATTTTTTCAGAATACCCTGTTCAGGGTGTAATTCACCTGGCGGCCGAATCGCATGTCGATCGTTCCATTCATAATCCGGATGAGTTTGCCATGACCAATATTATCGGAACTATTCGGTTGTTGAAAGCTGCCCACTCGGCATGGCATGGAAAGATGAATGGAAAAATGTTCTACCATATTTCTACGGATGAAGTATATGGATCTATTAATGATGGGTACTTCACAGAAGAAACTCCCATTGATCCGCGCTCTCCTTATTCGGCATCAAAAGCAAGCAGCGATCATTTTGTACAAGCATTTGGCAACAGCTATGGGTTACCAACCCTTATTAGTCGTTGTTCTAATAATTATGGCCCGTATCAGTTTCCGGAAAAGTTAATTCCGCTCATGATTAACAACATGGTGCAAGGCAAGCCACTGCCGGTGTATGGAAAGGGAGAGAACATCCGCGATTGGCTTTTTGTGGAAGATCATGCCAGCGCCATTGATGCTATTTTTCATAAAGGAAAAACCGGTGAAGTTTATAATATCGGTGGTAATAACGAATGGAAAAATATCGACCTGGTAAAATTGCTTTGCGGTATTGTGGATCGACAACTCGGACGCGAAGAGGGTACTGCAATGAAACTTATTACTTATGTAACCGACCGTCCTGGTCATGATTTGCGGTATGCCATTGACGCATCAAAAGTTATTAGTGAAACAGGCTGGCGCCCCGAAACCGACTTTACGCAAGGGCTGGAAAAAACGGTGAGCTGGTACCTGAGTAACCAAGAATGGCTAAACCATGTAACCTCAGGCGAGTACCTGAAGTATTACGATAAAATGTATGTAAATCGCTGATAATCAAATTCATATAACATGAAAGGCATCATATTGGCAGGCGGATCGGGCACACGGTTGCACCCCCTCACCTTAGCGGTAAGCAAGCAGTTAATGCCGCTGTATGATAAGCCCATGATATATTATCCGCTATCTGTTTTAATGATGGCAGGCATTCGGGAAATTCTTATTATCTCCACACCTCATGACTTGCCCATGTTTAAAAAACTGTTGGGCGATGGAAAGCAATTAGGATGTTCATTTTCGTATGCCGAACAGCCCCGACCAGAAGGACTAGCACAAGCCTTTATCATTGGTGAAGAGTTTATTGGAACTGATAGTGTGGCCTTGATTTTGGGTGATAACATTTTTTACGGAAGTGGTTTTGCCAAACTAGTACAGTCGTGTGTTGATCCTGCAGGAGGCATTGTGTTTGCCTACCATGTGAATGATCCGGAGCGTTATGGTGTTGTTGAATTTGATGATCAGATGAATGCCATCTCTATCGAAGAGAAACCAAGTCATCCAAAATCAAACTATGCCGTACCGGGTTTATATTTTTATGACAATGAGGTGGTGACCATTGCTAAAAATATCAAGCCGAGTCCGCGGGGTGAATTGGAGATTACCGATGTAAACAATACTTATCTTAAACGAGGTAAACTTAAAGTGGCGGTAATGAATCGCGGCACCGCATGGCTTGACACCGGTACCTTTGATTCGCTGATGCAGGCGTCAACTTTTGTTCAGGTGATTGAGCAACGCCAGGGATTAAAGGTAGGCTGCATTGAGGAGATTGCTTACCGCATGAAGTTCATTACTCGCGAGCAACTTTTAGCACTGGCAAAACCCCTGGAGAAAAGTGGCTACGGTGAATACCTGAAAAAACTGGTTTGATTCTATTCGTTGTAAATAACTTGTAATAACGTTCTTCCTACAGCCTCAAGCGTTTCGCTGCTAATATTATCCATGTTGTCTTTTCGGCTGTGGTGAAAGTCACCAAAGAATCCTTCTGCGGCATCATAATGCACAATGTTGATCGTAGGAATTTTAGCGTACTCATTAACAAAGATGTGATCATCAGTTATGGCTCCTTCTTTTTTATTCAGAAAGATATGGCCGTAGCCTAACCGGTTGGCGGCTTTCCAAACCTTGTCAACTATTCCGGGAGCATACTCCACCGATGCACCCTCACGAACAAATTGTGCATGTTTGCCACCCACCATGTCAAGCAGAATGCCATAGTAAGCTGAGTAATTGGGCTTGTGCTTATTCTTCGACCAGTATTGCGAACCCAGGCACCACCATGAGTCCAGATTTTTTGGAAGTTTATAGTCGGTATTAGTGCCATAAAGTCTTTCAGCCGTTGAGGTATCAAATCCCCAATCTTCACCGTCAAATAAAATTATATCTACACCCACCTCGGGCAATCCATTTTCATAAAACACCCGGGCAATTTCAAGTAATACGCCAACGCCACTGGCGCCATCATTAGCGCCATCAAAATAGGCTTTTGGATTTTGAGGATCTTTATCGGCAAAGGGCCGTGTATCCCAATGGGCAGCGAGTAATATTCGTTTGGTTTTATCCGGATTAAAGGAGACGATAATGTTTCGCAGGAAAAGTTTTTGATTGTCATAGGTGGTGGCTTCAAAATCCTGAACAGTAACATGGGCACCAAAGGATTTGAATTGTTCAATGAAATAATCACCGGCTTTTTTGTGGGCAGAAGTATTGGGAATACGCGGGCCAAAATCCACCTGTTTCTTAACAAAATGATAGGCTGAATCGGGATTAAAAACCGGAACAACGATTGTTTTGGCCGGCAATTCTGGCCCCTGCGTAACGTGCTTCTCCTTATCACCGGAGCAGGAATACAGTATTATAAGGACAGGAAAGATGAAATAGAAAGCGGTTCTCATAAGCGTTCAAAGTAAAACAAAAATCAACGGATAGAATTCCATCCTATCGGCTTTTACAGCATTATTTGGCGATCAATTATAAATCCTATACATTTGCATCGAAATATGATCAACTAGACGAGGGGACACAAAAGTCCCCTCTTTGTTTTATCGGTTTTATGGAATTAACGGAACGCATTCAAAAACTGGCGGAAAGGCATCTGAAGGATGAATCCCAGTTTATCGTTGAGGTGATTGCTTCCATTCGTAAAAAGCCTAATAAGTTGATCGTAATTATTGACGGGGATAAGGGCATAACCATTGACGATTGCGCTGAGCTAAGCCGGGCCCTTTCGGCAGCGTTGGACGAAGACAAATTGTTAACGGATCCCTACATGCTGGAGGTATCTACCCCCGGGCTGGATCATCCGCTAAAGCTTACCCGTCAATATGTTAAGAATAAAGGGCGTACCGTGAAGGTGAAAACTTCAAATGAAGTGCTCCAGGGGAAATTGCTGGAGGTAACGCCTCAAACGATCATGCTTGAGGTAACAACCGGTACTGGAAAAAAGAAAGAAGTGAAGGAAGTAAGCATTCCTTTTTCTGATATAGAAAAAACGTTTGTAATGGTTTCATTTAAATAAGTTATGACAACGAACGACACAGCCGCAGGCCTCATAGAATCGTTTGCAGAGTTTGCGAAACAGAAAAACATCGATCGTCCCACCATGATTCGTATTCTGGAAGATGTATTCCGGAACATGATCCGCAAGAAGTATGAAACGGACGACAACTTTGACATCATTATCAATGCCGACAAAGGCGACCTGGAAATCTGGCGCTTTCGTGAGATTGTAGATGATGAGTCAGAAGACATCTGGGATCATGACAAAATAAGCTACTCTGAGGCCATTAAAATTGAACCCGATTTTGAAGTGGGCGAAGAAGTGGCTGAGCAAATTTACCTTGAAGACTTCGGTCGCAGGGCAGTAACTACTGCACGCCAAACCCTTATTCAAAAGGTAAAGGATCTGGAAAAGGATATTTTATTCCAGAAGTATAAAGATTTGGTAGGCGAAATTATTACCGGTGAGGTTTACCAGATTCTCGGTAAAGAAGTATTATTAATTGATGCTGAGGGAAATGAAATTTCTATTCCGCGCAGTGAGCAAATTCAAAAGGACAGGTACCGCAAGGGCGAGAACGTTCGGGCCATCGTACATAAAGTTGAAATGGTAAACGGAAATCCGAAAATCATTTTATCGCGTACATCACCTGTATTTTTAGAGCGCCTGTTCGAACAGGAAGTACCCGAAGTTTACGATGGATTAATTACCATTAAGAAAGTCGTTCGTGAGCCCGGTGAGCGTGCCAAGGTAGCGGTTGAATCGTACGATGATCGCATCGATCCGGTAGGGGCCTGTGTGGGGATGAAAGGATCGCGCATACACGCTATCGTTCGTGAATTACAAAACGAGAACATTGACGTTATCAACTACACAGAGAACCTGGAGTTGTATGTACAACGGGCACTAAGCCCTGCGAAGATCTCCAGCATTAAGATCGACAAGGACAGCGGCCGCATTTCAGTTTACCTGAAGCCCGACCAGGTTTCATTAGCCATTGGCAAGGGCGGACTAAACATTAAGCTGGCCAGCCGCCTGTGCGGTTATGAAATTGATGTGTTCCGCGAACTGGATGGCCAGACCGAAGAAGATGTTGACCTGGATGAATTCTCCGATGAAATTGAGAGCTGGGTTATTGATGAGTTGAAGCGCATTGGTTTGGATACCGCTAAAAGCGTGTTAACACTGTCGAAAGAAGAGTTAGTTAGAAGAACCGATTTAGAAGAAGAAACCATTGAAAACGTGCACGCTGTTCTGCGAAAGGAATTTGAATAATGGTGAATTAACACGCGATTAACGGGAGTAACTTTTTAAGTCTTTAAAAAAGAATAATATTTGAATATGGCAGAAGAAAAATTGATCAGGTTGAGTCAGGCTGCGAGGAAACTCAATGTGGGGCATCATACCATATTGGATTACCTGGCAAAGAAGGGGCACGTGGTAGAGAACAACCCTAACGCTAAACTTACGCCCGATCAGTTCGCCATCTTGTCAAAAGAGTTTGCTGCATCGGCAACCGAAAAAATGGAAGCCAGTGGGTTAACCATTGGGGCTAAACACACAGACAACCTGACCATCGAAAGTGAAAAGGAAATTGCCACCAAGAAACGGGTAGACGAGGAAGAGAGCATCATGATCAAAAACCTTGGGGCAGCTGAAATTAAAAAGGAGGAAGCCAAGCCCGAGAAAGTTGTGCCGGAAAAGGCAAAACTGGAAGGCATTAAAGTTGTTGGTAAGATTGAGCTTGAGAAAAAACCAAAACCTGCAAAAGTTGAGGAGGTAGAAGAAGTTGAACCGGTTAAACCGGAAGAAGTTGTTGCGAAGAAGCCTGACGTTATAGAAAAACCTGAACAAGAAGTTATCAAGGCAAGGGCTGATAAATTGCAGGGCTTGAAAGTTGTTGACAGGATTGAACTTCCGGCCGAACGGGAAAAGAAAAAGGAACAGCCGGTAGCCTCCTCCAATCCGGCCGATGATGCCAAAAAAGGAAAGCGTCCGCGCAAGCGGATTATCACCCCGGGAGATAATAAAGGACAACCCCAACGTGGTGGCCGGCCGGTACCGCAACGCCCGCAAAAAGCAGAACCTACCGAAAAAGAAATTCAGGATCAGATCAAAGCAACGCTTGCCAAGTTAAGTGGTGGCGGAAAGAAAAGTTCAGGCTCAAAGTACAGACGTGAAAAAAGACAAGCGGTGTCCGATGCGCAAGAGCAACAGATACTTCAAGATCAGGAGGCATCTAAAATATTGCGTGTTACCGAGTTTATCTCAGCCAGCGATCTTGCTTCCCTGATGAACGTATCGGTGAACGATGTTATCTCTACTTGTTTGAGTTTAGGTATGTTCGTTTCCATCAATCAGCGTTTGGATGCTGAAGCCATAACCGTAATTGCGGATGAATTTGGTTACGAAGTGCAGTTCACCACCACCGATGAAGAAACAGCAGCGGAAGAAGTGCAGGAAAGAGAAGAGGATCTGAAACCGCGTGCCCCTATTGTAACCATCATGGGTCACGTTGACCATGGTAAAACTTCCTTGCTTGATTACATCCGTAAAACAAAAGTTACAGCGTCAGAAGCCGGTGGAATTACACAGCACATTGGTGCGTACGATGTAACCACCAATACCGGAAACAAAATTGCTTTCCTCGACACACCCGGTCACGAAGCGTTTACCGCTATGCGTGCACGTGGTGCGAAACTTACCGACATTGCCATTATAGTAGTGGCTGCTGATGATGATGTGATGCCTCAAACCAAGGAGGCCATTAACCACGCCCAGGTGGCAGGAGTACCGATAATCATTGCCATTAACAAGATTGATAAACCAGCGGCTAATCCGGAGAAGGTTAAGGAATCACTGGCGAAGATTAATATTCTGGTTGAGGATTGGGGAGGAAAGTATCAGTGTCAGGCAATTTCAGCCAAAACAGGGCAAGGCATTGATGAACTCCTTGAAAAAGTATTGCTGGAAGCCGAACTGTTAAACTTACGGGCCAATCCGGACAGACCCGCACTCGGCTCAATCATTGAAGCATCATTGGATAAAGGCCGCGGTTACGTGGCCACCATTATGGTGCAAACCGGTAACCTGAAAATTGGTGATGTGGTGTTAGCCGGTGCTCACTACGGACGGGTTAAGGCTATGTTTAATGCAACAGGTGGAAGGATTAAAGAGGCTGGTCCGTCTACACCGGTACAAATCTTAGGATTGGATGGCGCACCGCAAGCCGGTGAAAAATTCCTGGTGATGGAGTCTGATCGGGAGGCACGCGAACTGGCTGCCAAACGCGGACAGATTTTGCGCGAGCAAAGTATTCGTACCAAAAAGCACATTACACTGGATGAAATCGGAAGACGATTAGCCATTGGTAACTTCAAAGAACTGAACGTGATTGTTAAAGGTGATGTGGACGGTTCTGTTGAAGCACTTTCCGATTCGCTATTGAAACTTTCTACGAAGGAAATCCAGGTATCCATTATCCATCGCGGTGTTGGACAGATATCTGAATCGGATGTGTTGTTGGCTTCGGCTTCCGATGCAGTTATCGTTGGTTTCCAGGTGCGCCCTTCATCGGCCGCGCGCAGGTTGGCAGAGAATGAAGAAATTGAAATCCGACTGTATTCGATTATTTACGATGCCATTAACGATGTGAAGGCTGCCATGGAAGGTATGCTGGCACCTGAGCAGGAAGAAGTGATTGTGGGTAATGCAGAAGTACGCGATGTGTTTAAGATTACCAAAGTGGGCACCGTGGCCGGCTGTATGGTTACCGATGGGTACATTAAACGCAACAACCCGATACGCCTTATCCGCGATGGTATTGTGGTGTATGCCGGTAAGCTTAACTCACTCAAACGCTTTAAGGACGATGTGGGCGAAGTGAAGTCAGGCTACGACTGCGGTATGGGCATTGAAAGCTTTAATGACATCCAGGTTGGTGATGTGATTGAAAGCTACGAAATGCGCGAAGTAAAGCGGACGTTGAGCTAGTCTGTTAAAGTGAGAAGATAAAAGAAAGCCCCGGTTTAGACTGGGGCTTTTTTATGAATGTACATGGTGAGGTTCAACACCTTTAAGATGCAGAACCCTTTTCTTATGGATGCCGGTAAAACGTCTTGCTCACAATTCGCCAGCCTTCTGAGAATTTATATAAGGCCAGGTAATCGGTGAAAATCAGTTTGCCTTCTTTGTGTAGTTCCAGCTTAACCGTAGCGGCACTGCCCACAACGTCTACCGCTAAAATTTTTCCTTCTGTACGAACAAGATTACCGGCATTTTCTTTTCTCCGGGTTTCAATCGCTTTAATCCAGTCTTCCAATGATAGTGGCTTTACATCATTTTCCAATAGCCGCAGCATGGTAAAACTGGGGTGAAAACCTTTTCGGATATCGTCAATACTTCCTGTGTTTTGAGTGCCTTCAATATAAGCGGCAGTAACAACTTTTTTAATCGCCTCCACGTCTGACTGGGCGTGGCCAAGGAATACGATTAAGGCAAGTATAAGAACCAAAATTTTTTTCATCATCAAAATTTAATATCCCTTCTCCTGCATTTTTTTCATCACTTTGGCCGCAACAGCCTGGCCCCAAACCTGGCCCGCTTGCATTGATTCCTGTGTAATTACAGGTGTTTTTTGTGCCAGCTTTTTACCTGAGGGAGTTTCGTAGAACTTTACAATGTCTTTCAAGTCGGCCTCTGTAAGATGTGCCTTGTATACGGGCACCATCATCTTCACCAGATCATCAATAGAAGTGCTCAACATTTCCTTCTCCATTTCTTTCCAAAACTCATCAGGTACCTGATTGTTCATGGTTTTGAAATTGGTCATCATGGAGGTAATAGCGCCTTTAAAAGCCTCGGCTGATCCGCTTGCCTCAAAGTATTTTTTGACAAGCGCAGTGTAACTGTCTTGTGCAGTGGCTGAAGAAATTAGTAAAACCGATAATAAAGCCGGGAGGATAATTTTCTTTTTCATAGTTATGACGAATTAAAATTTTACCTGAGGTGCTTTATCGGCACCTTCCGATGCTTCGAATCCTTTCCGTACACTAAAGTCCTCACCACCACCAAATATGCCCAGTGCAAAGCGTTTGAAGAAACCCCGCACATAGGTGTTGTACGCACGTATGCTTTCGTTATAACGTTGCCGGGCTACATTAATCCGGTTTTCAGTGCCTTCCAATTGTGCCTGCAGATCCAGAAAATTCTGGTTGGCTTTCAGGTCAGGATAACGCTCCACCACAACCATCAACCGCGACAAGGCAGAGCTTAGTCCATCCTGCGCCTGCTGAAACTGGGCAAATTGCTGGGGGGTAACTTTAGACGGATCGATGGTAACCGCAGTGGCTTTAGATCGGGCTTCAATTACACCAGTAAGGGTTTCCTGCTCAAAATTAGCGTACCCTTTTACGGTTTCCACCAGGTTGGGTATCAGGTCCATTCGTCTTTGATAGGTGGATTGCACGTTTGCCCATTCCGCATTAACATCTTCCTGCAGTTTAACGGCATTATCGTAAACCCCGGCACCCCACATTACAAAACCACCAACTAAAACGATGAGTAACCCGAGAACAACCAAAACACCGATTAAAATCTTATTCATAGTATTGTGAATTAATAAAATTCAAGTTAGGAATTTTTCTGTGGATAAAAGTCCTGGAGCGGACTATGAAAACTTTATCTTTTTATGTGAGTTTATCCAGTATGACAATGACGTTGCGTTATGCCGGGGTTTTACTGGCACTCCTTATAAGTTGTAAAATCGATCGGGAGAAAACCATCGACAGAAGCCGGTTTTCCTTTAAAATCACAGCAGATTCACATCTTTTTTTCAAAAATGTAAGGCAGGTGTATTATGATTTTACCGATTTACAGGAAGCCGGTTGGCATGCCTACCGGTTAAGTAACCGGTACCAGAGTAATAATTACCCGGTTATAAACACAACCATTGTAATTGATTGGCGGAAGGATGAAGCCTACCTATTGGTAGAAGGTAATTCGTTTTTGGACGAATTACCGGAGTTAGTAATACAGGAAAAAAATCCGGTAACCGGTATCACATATTCTTACCAATTAACTGAACGTGGAAAAGAAAATATGCTGGAGTTTGCCACCAAAATTTATGAAGGTATTATGGCTGAGAATGAATTTGCCATTTTAATCAAAGGTGATTTGATTCCCTTCTTTCAGGAAGATAGTGATCGTGAAAATTTCAGAATAGTAATGGCCGATTACTACCGGCTTACCCGCATCATCCGATAATTTTACAGGGCATTAGCTGCTAATTGAAAGTTGTTACCTGTTATTGTGTTGCCCCTTCCGCCATTTTTTCTGCGCTATCGGCAATGCGAAGCTGTTCAATAAAATTATCGATGTCGCCATTCATCACAGCCGGAAGATTATGCTGTGTGTAGCCGATGCGGTGGTCGGTAACACGGCTTTGCGGGTAGTTATACGTTCTGATCTTTTCTGAGCGGTCACCACTACGCACCAATGATTTTCGGGCAGCCCCGATTTCATTTTGCTGTTTGGTTACTTCCATTTCGTACAACTTGGCTTTTAACATTTGCAGCGCACGTTCGCGGTTGCCGTGCTGTGAACGTTCTACCTGGCAGGTTATAACAATGCCGGTGGGCTTGTGGGTCATCTGTACCTTGGTTTCTACCTTGTTTACGTTTTGCCCGCCAGCGCCACTCGACCGTGCGGTCTGTACTTCAATATCAGCCGGGTTAATTTCTATGCTCACATCCTCAACTTCCGGAAGCACAACCACCGAAGCGGCTGAGGTATGTACGCGCCCCTGTTGCTCGGTGGCCGGCACACGCTGCACACGGTGTACGCCCGATTCAAATTTTAATTTACCGTATGCATTATCTCCGCTAACACTGCATACAATTTCTTTATAGCCACCGGCAGTGCCTTCCGTAAAATCTACAGTACTCATTTTAAGTCCTACCCGGTCGCAATAGCGCTGGTACATGCGCCACAAATCACCGGCAAAAATCGAGGCTTCGTCACCACCGGTGCCTGCGCGTATTTCCAGAATGCAACTTTTATCATCATTCGGATCCTTAGGTATCAGTAACTCTTTCAACTCATTTTCCAGGGCCTCAACTTTGGGTTCAAGTTCATCAATTTCCAGCTTGGCCATTTCCCGCATTTCAGGATCTTTTTCCTTTTGCAGCATTTCCTTGGCGTGCTTATGCTGGCTTTGCGCCAGCAAAAAGCTGTTATACCTGGATACAATTTTTTCCAGGTCGCCATACTCCTTGCTGAGTTGTGAGTATTTTTTGGGGTTACTCACGGTGTCAGGTTGTATCAGCAACTGGCCGATTTCCTCAAAACGGTGCTTTATTTCTTCTAATTTCTCAATCATACCTTACAAAACGGCCGTAAAGTTAGTAAAACGCTGCATTCGCAAGATTTGAAGTTGAACATTACCTTTGGGCCATGCGATTGATTTACCTGTACCCGGTTACGCTGCTGGTTATTACTGGCTGTGGCGGTTCACTCAATGACGAACAACGCAAACAAATGCGTGAAGCCCGTGAGCTAAACAGTATTAAAAAAGTAAGCGAAGTTGAAATTACAGAAGCAGCCTTTGTGCTGGGCAGAGAAATTCTGGGCTTAGTAGAATCAGGACTTGATAAGGATTCGATTGAAATAAGCCGTAAGGTTGACATCCGGTGGCTGGAGGCTGGTTCAACCGAAGGAACCGAAATTGAACGACAGGTTATTGATGCCTATTTAACAAGTATGATGATGGGCACGGAGTTGGCCGATAATGTTCAGCGCTTGGGTACCGATTCATTACTATATACCAAACCCGTGGTCGTTAATTTGCCCGAGGGGGCCGTTGAAGTGAAGGGCACCTGGAATATCCGCCTGTCAAAAAAGCAAATCGTGTTAGGGATTGGGAAGAAGTAGCCTCACTTGATTTTTTTGAACACCTGCTCCTTAAAGTGCCCTTTATGAATGAGTTGAATGAGCTTTTTCGGGGACGGATCAATCAGGTAAAAAGTTTTTCCATCAACCTCTGTTTCTACAATTGTGATGTCTTGCGAAAGCTGATCCCTGAATTTTTTTCCCTCCTGTTCATCCGAGACTTCCGGCATGGCCATGTAGAGCAGGTCTCCATTTTTTTGTGGTTTCACTACACGCAGGTACCACGAAAAATCATTGCGCATGTTAATGAAGTAATAGCCTTTATAATACTTCATCACCAAACTATCGCTAAGTATGGCTAGCTCATCTTTGCCAAGCCTGTACCCGGTTGGCATAATCACCAATGTATCCGTCAATTCACCATCTTCCATAATCAGGTAGCGCCCTTGCAGTTTAGCAGGCACCTGCGAAAGACCTTTAACACCTTTCGGCTGGGGCTCCTTGTATGAGATTTCAGCGCAGGAGGCCAGGTACAGGATGCTGAGCAGGCTGAGACCTGTGAAGATGTATTTCATATTATGAAGATAGGTATTATGCATGCATTTCGAAACAAACACGTTAACAATACTGCACGTAATACAACCCTTTTGCAAAGGGCTGTGTCTATACCAACCAGAAGAGTATTTTTGTACAATGAAGGGATTAATTTGGTTGTTTGCGGGGCTAATCGTATGGATGACAGGATGTGAATTGAATAGTGATAACATCCGCGTATTTGCTTATTCGTTTGATTTTACAACAGCGTCCCACGGCTGGGATGGCGATTTTGCTGATTATCCCGAAGGCGACTCGATTTTCTATGAGTTAAAGTTTAAGTATGACACCTTGCCGCGTACCAACGGAAACCGCAAGGCATTGTTGATGTCAGGAAAAAATCATAGCGATGATTTATTTATGTTCATCCGTAAAAAGCTATCCGGATTGAAACCGAATACCGAATACCGGGTGCTGTTTAATGTGAGGATTTCTTCCAATGTACCAACCGGTAATGTTGGTGTAGGAGGCGCACCGGGCGAAAGTGTTTTTGTAAAAGCCGGAGCAGTAATTGCGAAACCTGAAAAAGTTTTGGTTGATGGTTTTTATAGTATGAATGCAGACATTGGCAGTCAATCGCAAGCCGGGGCTGATGTGTTGGTGATTGGAAATATTGGTGTGGCGCCCACCACCACACAGTTCACAGAAGTTTACCGGAATAACAATTCAGCAAATCCATTTCGTGTTACCACGGATAGCCAGGGAGAGGTGTGGATACTCATTGGAACTGATTCCGGATTTGAAGGAACCACAACGTTGTACTACACCAGTATTGATATCCTCTTTAACCAGGCCGACTAGTGTTGAAACAATCAGCTTCACTTGTCAGCCTTAGCCTGTTCAAGGTTCTTTAGTTTACTTACCCTTTCGCTTTTTTGCTTTCGGTATTTTACCGATTCGCTTATCGCCTTTGAGGATGAGCGCACATGCTTTTAAAACATGCTCTTCAAAGTCATCAGCATCTGCAGGAATGTTTTGCCAAGCGGTTTCTGCAGTCCCAAATAGTTGAATGGATCGCATGCTGGGAAAATCGCGCTTTAAGCTGGCGTGGTGTTCATGTGTTGTTGCCAGCCATACTCCATTGTCGTGCTTATGCTCTTCTTTATTTCGCGTAATCAACACAATTTTTTCACGTTGATAGATAGCGTGACAACCAAACATGGGTTTAACCGTTGGATGAATGGAGAAAAGCTCATCCAATACAAAAGAAAAGGCTATTGACTTTTTCATGTTTACAAAGTTGCTGCATAAACCGAATAATTGCTCATTCTATTTTATTGTATCTTTGAACGGGTTCACGCTCTTTAAAGTATAGACAAACCATAAGCTGATGAAAAGCAAAATTTTAACAACAGCATTAATTCTGGTGTGTGTTTTATCCACCGGGTATGCACAAGGCGTGGTAGGCAAGCTCAAGCAAAAGGCTGATCAGGCTGCCGATCGTGCTATTGAAAGAAAGATTAACGAAAAAGTTGGCGGAAATCCTTCGGGAACCAATCAACCTGGGGGAACACTACCGGGAAGTGGCCCGGGTGGCAGTGGAAATCCGTCCAATACCAGTGGAGGCGGCCTTGTAGTTACCCCGCCTGACGTAAAAGAGAATATGGCCGAAGCGGAAAGTTCTTTTAAGGCCGGCCGTTATTCCGAGGCTCGCTATTCCTTAAAGCAAGCCATGCTGGGTGTGGAAATGGAAATCGGTAACAAAGTTTTAAAGTCGTTGCCGGAAAGCGTGGTAGGGTTGAGTAAAAAAGCCGATGCCGACCAGGTCACCAGTATGGGTTATGGCTGGGTAGGACTCACCATTCATCGTGCGTACGCATCGGGTAACAAGCAGTTAAATGTTACCATTGCCAATAATTCAGCCTGGATTTCAGCGGCTAATATGTATTTGAGCAATACCAATTATGCCACTACAGGTGGCGAACAAAACTGGAAGCAAACGAAAGTGAAAGGTTATCGCGGCATTATTGAGTATAGTCAAAGTTCAGGGTATAAGTTAAGTGTGCCGATAGGGCAGTCATCTATTATTGTTTGGGAAGGCATCAACTTTGCCAGCGAACAAGACATGATGAATGCCGCCAACGTGTTTGACCTGGATGGTATTAAAAATAAACTGGGCGAGAAATAATTTTAAAAGCGAACAACTATGAAAAATATATTCTTATCCCTTGTAACCATAGGCTTGTGCATCACCATGATGGCCGAAGCTCAGGAGTTTGACAAGAGCCTGGCCAGCGCCAAAGCATCGTATAATTCAGGTAACCTTGAAGACGCGCGATTCAATCTGGAAAACGCCTTGCGTGAAATTGATGCAGCTATTGGCCGTGAAATATTGAAAGTACTGCCCCCTACATTAGGCGGAATGAACAGTGATGCCAAAAATGATCAGGTTACCGGCATGTCGGGCGGCCTGGTGGGCGGCTTATATGTGCACCGCGTTTACGGTAACACAGAAACGAAAAGCGCTACGATTGACATCATCAGCGATTCACCGTTAATGGCCGGCATCAATGCCATATTAGCGATGCCTATGATAATGAACTCAGGCGACAGCAATCAAAAGGTGGTGAAGGTGCAGGGCTACAAATCACTGCTTACCCGCGAAGCCAATGAGAACAATCAAACCACGGGCTACCAGGTGCAAACACCGTTTGGCAATTCCATGCTTACGTTGGATTACAACGGCAATATTTCTGAAGCAGAAGTATTAAAACTGGCAAACATGTTACCCCTGGAGAAGATCATTAAGCTGGCGCAGTAGATCTTATCAAGCGCTTAATGTAAGGAGACTGTATGTAGTATGCAGTCTCTTTTATTTTTCAGAACCTCAGGAGAGGTGTTATTTAATAATCAATTTCCGAATAGTTTTTCCAACACGATTTTTAATTTCAACCAGGTAAAAACCAGAAGACAGGTTTTCCAGATTGAGGGTGACTTGTGTATCCGTAGTTGTAACGGATTCAATTTTTTGCGTCATAGCGTTTATAATACTGATGCTCGTGGTTTGGAAGTAAAGTGTAGGAAATGAAATGTGAACTTCATTTGTTGTGGGATTTGGATAGATAACAACTTCGGTATCAAATAATTCTTTCAAGCTAACCACTACATTTTCGGCATAGGCATAATCCGACTCACCTCCATCGTTGAATGCCTTTATCCGATAGGTGTAATCCTCAACATTATTCACCACATCAGTATATTCAGTTGTATTATACGCTACCGTATCAATGGTTTCGAAAGCAGTTTCGGTTGCCAGGCTGCGTTCAATGACAAATCCTAACTCATTATTTGATTCATCACTCCAGGTAAGCTGGTTTGATGTAGTGTTGTGTTGAAGCGTGAGTGCCGATGGGGCTTGCGGGGCAGAGGGAAAAAATCTGTAAATTCTTCCGGTGTTGCCGGAGCTATACTGTAATACATAGGGCTCTCCGTTATGATCCTCGCCAAAAGCAGAAATCAAACCTCCTGATGTAAGTAAAAATTCATTGGTGGCTAGGTTGTTCACGTAGTTTAGTTTCCAGATTCGCCCACTAATGTAATCACCATACAGGTATTGGCCGTTCCATTCCGGAAGTTGCAACCCGCGGTAAACAAAGCCACCGGTGATGGATCGGTTATTGTTTTGGTGAGGGTACTCAAATATGGGCAGCACCAGATCGCCCGGATTACAGTTCGTGGCAGGATTATAGCATAGCGTTCCTTCCATTAAGCGCCAGCCATAATTTTTTCCGTTTGTTATTAAATTAATTTCCTCACGGGCGCCTTGCCCAACATCAGCTGCCCAAATGTGTCCGCTCTGTTTATCCACTGAAAATTTCCAAACGTTACGCAAGCCATAGGCAAAAATTTCTTCGCGATAGCCATTCGTATTTCCTTTGAACGGATTGGTGGAGGGTATTGCATACGGTAAGCCGTTTTCAGAAGCGTTGACATCAATGCGCAGAATTTTTCCCAACAGGTTGGTCAGGTTTTGTGCGTTGTTCTGCGGATCGCCACCGCTGCCACCATCGCCTATTGAAATATACAGGTAGCCATCATTACCAAAAGCCAGTTTACCGCCATTGTGATTATCGAAGGGTTGACTTTGAGTAAGTAAGATCAATTCACTGGAAGGATCGGCTTCGTTGGGGTTATCAGTCTTCACAGAAAATCGGGAGATTACTGAAGTCAATGGCCCTGACCGTGTATAGTTCACATAGAAATAACCGTTGTTATCAAAGTCTGGATGAAAGGCCATGCCCAGTAGCCCGCGCTCACCACCACCAATGATCAGGCCGGATATATTCAGGAAATCTTTAACCTCGACAGGTGTTAGGTTCTTCTTATTCGGAAATACTTTGATGATGCCATTTTGCTGAACCAGGAAAAGACGTTTGGACTGATCGGGTGGCGATAACAATTCAATAGGTGCGGTGAAGGTAATGCCGGGAAACGCTTCTGCATACGCAGGCTGTGCAAAAGACGAATAGCTTAATGAAATCAGCGCCAAACTAATAAGAGTGTATCGAAGCATACACCAAGATACAAATTCGATAAGGAGGTTCCGTTTGTTTTTCGATGAATAGCAGTTCATAAATTCCCCTTCTGATAAAGAGGGCCGGTTCGACTTCCATACTACTACGCTAACCCTCCCCTCCTAATAAGGAGGGGCCGGGGGTAGTCCGTAAACTCCCCTCCTGACAAGGAGGGGTCGGGGGTGGTTTGACTTCACACTACCCCCTAACCCATACAACCTTTGCATCAACCGGTATCCGCTTACTGGTTTGATTGTTGTGTTTAGGTATGCCAACATGTAAAAACCCGATGATTTTATCTTCCTCCGATAAACCGAATGCAGCTTTCGCTTGCGTAAAGTAGGTAACACCTCCGGTACTGAGGTAACACCCGGCACCATTTGCTGCGGCCGTTAAATACATATTTTGAATCGCACAGAACACGGCTCCTGCTTCTTCAATTTCAGGAACGGATTTTTTTTCATCTCGCTTCATGTACACCAGTATGATGTGCGAAGATTCCAGCGGTTTCTTTTTCAGGTTCTCATAACGTTCTTCGCGAAAGGTTCCATCAGTTTGTGTTACCTGTTTATAAATTTCTGATTGAAGCTGGGCCAGTTTTTTACGGCCATCACCCGTGTACACAATAAATCGCCATGGCTCAGTGAGTTTGTGTGTAGGTGCCCAGTTGGCATTTTCCAGCATAGTGCTTATAACCGAATCGCTAACTGGGTCCCCAGTATAGTCTTTCGGAAAAACAGATCGCCTGGTACGGATAAAGGTGTTTACATCTTCTGCTTTCATGGTTATGCGTATGGTTCAGTGAAAGTACAGCATTGGATGAAAAGCAAAAAGCCGCTTGTTAAGGCGGCTTCGGTTTATGGATATTTTCTAATTATGGGGTTACTTGCCGCACAATAGCATGGGCTATAAACCAAACGCCATCGTTGGCTTCATCGTAGTTAACAAAATTGATGTTGTGTGAATACGTGAACGATCCGCTTGGGAAAGAAACAGTCTTGCCGTAATCTTCCGGGTTTGATGACGCAGGCCGCAAGTCGTCTGTGTAAAGGTTTAAAGATTGCATCACCCAGCCATCGTTTAATTGATAGGTGATGGAGCCTATGGCCGTTGGTATCCCGTTGATTGGCCAGGTGGTGTATTCAATCGTTAGCCTACCGATCTTGGTGCCGTTAGCTGTATTATTTCCATCAGCCGAAGCCCAGATATCATAGAAGGCACCTATTGTTCCGGTTACGTTTATGGCCCAGCCCCATCGTGTGTTGGCAATACCAAGTCCGGGTAAACATTCCGGGTTAACGGTACTGCAGCCATCGGCAACAAATACCCAACCACCCTTTGCATACGCTACTTGCAGGCCGGGTCCCGGATCAGGATGATTATCATCCCCACCACCATCATCACAACAACTTAAGGTATGAGTCATGTAATAGGCCCATCGGTTAGTACCCGGTATTTGAGTAGGGCCACCAAAGGCTGACTCGCGGCCCACTTCGGCATGGGCAACGAAAATCAGTTTGTTGCCGCATTTGATTTTTCTTTTCTCCAGATCAGCAAAGGAAACTTTAAACGTGTACTGATTTTTTCCCTTGGCATCGGCCTTTAAAAAGAAATGACCGATGATGGGAATTCCGGCAGGGTTTCTTGGTAAGTCGCTTAAGCTATGGCCAAACCACAAATGAAGTTTATTGAAGCTCTTGGTGGTAAAATAGGTAACGTATAAATAGTCATTGTCATTGGCGATAGTTATGCTACCCACATCGTTTTTCTTTCCGGCAAACAGATCATAGGTGGTGACGGCACATGGCTTAACACCTGATGGAATGACTGTTGGGCCTAAATCCCCAGCAGTTTTTTTTCGGGCAGAATCGTCATAGTCATCATCTTCAAATTCGAAAACAAAGGATTCGTCCTCGTTATAATTAAGGGGCAACTCGCTTTCCTGGACCTGGCAGGAAAAAATGAAGCCTGCTAAAAATATCCAAATGAGTTTTTTCATGGTTGGTACTAGGCTAATCAAAGTTAGCGAATATTTCATAGAAAAGGTATTAACCAACGGTTTTGCGGGGCTGGCCTATATCCTATCTGAATACCTTGAAGTAACTTCTGATTTTCGAAAATATTCAGGTTTATTAACTATTTCGGAAATTGACTTGAGTCAACCTTAGGTAGCAATTTCAAGGCGTTTTTATAATACACCTTCTTTAATACCTCATCCGGAAGTTCGAGCCCGTACATCCGCCAAAAGGCATGGTAGCGTTTGTGGTATGGAAAATATTCATCGGCTGTTTCCAACACCCGGAAGTACGTGGCATATTCCTCAGGCACCCACGAGTCTTTACCAAACAACACGCGATCCTGATATTTGATCATGAATTCGCGTGCAGTACGGGGCTGCCGGCCCAGTTCAGCAATTACGGCCCCGATTTCTACGTACATGTTGGGCATGGCATCCAGCAATCCGCCAAGTTTTTTTAAATCGTTTGGGTACCAACCCATGTGCGCGTTAATAAATTTTGTTTTGGGATGTTTTTTAAAAATGTTGTGCTGTTCCTGAATCAACTGTTCCCAGGGAGCAGGGTCGGTATCGCTGCGCTTACGGCCGGCATGGGTTTTTAGTTCCAGCCAGCGTTCGTTGGTTTCATCCATCGGATCCCAGAATGATTTTGGATCAGCTGTGTGGATCAGCACCGGTATCCCTAATTCACCACACTTCGCCCAGATCGGATCAATGCGCGGATCATCTACCGCAATTCGGTTGCCCTTACTGTCGCGGGTACTCATGCCCAGGCTCTTGTAAATTTTCAACCCCATGGCTCCACGCTTAACATCTTCCTCAAGTTGCTTCACGGCACGCGCCTGCCATTCGGGATTATCGATGTTGGAGAAATCAACATTGGTGAACAGGATAAAACGCTTGGGATAAAATGCATTGATGGTGTCCATAGAGCGCTGCAGGTGATCCGCACTGCTGCGGAAACCTCGTCCGCTCAGGTTAATCATCACCCCCATATTCAGCTTGTCCATTTCGGCCACCAGTTTTTTAAGCGTACCGGGCGAGGTCATGTAGGGTTGGTGATTGTGAATATCAATAAATGGAAATTTAGCTCGCGTCACTGGGTGCTCGGGAACCACCAATGTTGAAGGCGGATCATATGCCTCAAAATCCATTTTTAATACGGCTGGTTTTTCCTGTGCCCAAAGCGGATTAAAGATCAGGGACAATCCAAAAGGCAATAACCAATGTTTGATCATAAGGGGAATGTTTGCATCAAAGTAAGCACTATTTAATACATCGTTTTCAAAAATTATCCTTTGCGGATGGATGGGTATATGAACGGATAGATTCAAACTATGGAGCGGAGGGTTCAGCGGTGAAATCAAATTTTCCTAACTTGTGATCTTAACCGGACTTACGCACTTTCGTGAGGTTTTGTGTCTTCGGATTTTTGTGGCAGCAATGCAGGCCACAAAAGCACGAAAGCACTAAACATTCACAAAATGGTTTCAACTAAAGCTTTTTGATGCGTAAGCCTAAATCTTAATTCATGAATATGAAATTTTCTGTATACAGTATCCTCTTTACCTTTTTGATTTCCTTTTCGGTATCAGCGCAGGATGCCCAACTGGAGGGTGCCCGTAAAAAACTATCCGCTAAAGATTACACCGGTGCCAAGGCTGACCTCTCCAAACTGCTGGATGCCCAACCCAAAAACAAAATAGCATTCCGGCTACGCGGAGAAGCCCGCATGGGCCTTGAAGATTTTTATGGAGCCATTGCCGATCTCACCTTTGCGTTGGAAATTGATTCAACCTATGCGGAGGCTTACAACTACAGGGGTGAAGCTAAAGTGGCACTGGGCGATGATGAAAGTGCCATCCGCGATTTTGATAAGGCCATAAAGTTCAATTCAAAATATACCAATGCCTTTACCAACCGAGGTTTTGCCAAGTACAACCTGGAGGATTTAACCGGTGCCTATTTTGATTTTTCAAAAGCGCTTGAACTGGGCCCGCCCGATGCCGATAAGTTTTTTAACCGCGGTGTTGTAAAGGCTGAATTGGGTGAATTCATCAGTGCCATTGATGACTATACCAAGGCTATTGAACTGGATAAGAATGATGCCGCCCTCTACAATTACCGGGGCGTTGCCTATTACAACATTACCGATTTTAACAAAGCCATTGCCGATTACGACATGGCCATAAAACTAGATGCGAAAGATCCACTGAAATATGAAAACCGTGCATTGGCAAAAAGTGCCAAGGAAGATTTTAAAGGAGCTCTGGAAGATTATAACAAAGCCATTGAACTTAACCCCGATGACCCTGAAACCTATAACCTGCGCGGTGTTGTAAAATTCAGTATGGATGACAATGACGGGGCTATAGAAGATTACACCAAAGCTATTGCCCTGGATCCAACCAATCCTGTTTACTATGATAACCGGGCGTTAAGCCGTACCGAAAAAGCAGATTATACAGGAGCCATAGAAGATTATACTTCCTCTATCGAATTGTATCCCACCGATCCGGAAACGTTTTACCAGCGGGGTTTGGTCAAATTGCAAATGGGCAATAAATATGATGCTTGCCTGGATTTTAAAACGGCCGAAGATTTAGGTTCACCTGATGCACGTGCTGCAATAAAGAAGAATTGTAAATAATGACTGTTGAAGTTGCAGGCACCTCTTCTGGTTCTCTTAACAGAGAGAATAAGGAGGGTGTAAAATCCGTATGCATCATTCTCAACGGTATCTCCCTGAAGAAGAAATATTTTTATTCGAAGGTGCTCCCTGCCTTAAAAAAGGTAGCGAATGTAGAGGTACACGAAACGCGTTCTAAGAATGATGCTGTGCAGTTGGCCGGCAAGGCGGTGCATCAACACTACGATGCCATCCTTGCGGCCGGTGGCGATGGCACCTTGCACCAGGTGCTGAACGGTATGCTGCTTCATCATGAAACCGCAAAAAATCTTCCTTTACTGGGTTTGATTCCGCTGGGTTCAGGTAATGATTTTGCGCGAACCATAAATGTTTCCAACAAACCTGAAGCCCTGGAAGAACTACTAAAACGATTTTCTGGTAAGCCGATTGACATTGGTAAAATTATTTTTTCGAATAAACCGGAACTTCCTCCTCGCTACTTTATCAACATAGCCGATGTGGGCATGGGCCCCATTGTGGTGGAGCGATTACTCAACAGCGGCCGGGCTTTCGGTTCGTTGGTAGCCTATTATGCCGCCATTATTAAAACCTTTTTCACCTACAGGCCCGAAGAAATTATGCTGCAAACCCCATTATGGAAATGGAGTGGTGTTATACGTTCTGTAGCCGTGGCCAACGGTAAATTTTTCGGCAACGGTATTGGCATTGCCCCCGATGCCGTGGAGGATGACGGGAAATTTTCATGCTTCATTGCCGGCAATGTATCGGTGCTGGATTTTATTATTCAAAACGGAAGGTTGCGCAACGGAAAACGGGCCATTCATGATGCTATTGAATACCGCGAAGCTGATGAAGTAACGATTAGCGCTTCAAAGGCACTGCCTATTGAGGCAGATGGAGAGTTGGTTGGGAATTTGCCCGTTCACGTTACGATACTGCCCAGGCGACTTAAGTTTTTATGTTAAAAAAGAAAAGCCCCCGGTTTTGGCGGAGGCTTATCTATCTTAAGGCATCTTAAAAATTACTCTTAATGTCAGGTTGAGCTTGTCGAAGCCGGTTTTCAGATTATAACTAGCCTTCGACATACTTAGGCTGACAAGAGAAAATGATTTTTGAGAAGCCTATGGTAAGTTTTTGTTTTAACCTTTAGGCGGACCAACATACTTGGCATCTCCAAAAGCAAGTATGGGTAATGCAATAAATCCTAAAAGAAGAAGGAAAATTGTCCAGCCGATGTCCTTACCGAATGATTTAGCAAACAGGTGCACCAGGTAGATCAAAACAAAAAAGTTAACAATGGGTATGAAGATTAAAATGATCCACCAGACTGGCTTTCCTACTATTTCAAGAAAGACAATAAAATTGTAGATCGGAATAATGGCGGCCCAGCCAGGCTTACCAGCTTTTTCAAAAATCTTCCAGTAGCATACCATGAAGAAAATAAATACGGCAATGTAAATAATACCGATTACTCCGAATATTCCGGAGGAGGCACCGTTGTCATAAGCGTCCATAATTGATAGGGTTTGGTTTGTGTGTTAAAGATAATAAAAAACCAAAATGCACCACCGTCCGGAAACTTTTTCTTCCTCGTTATCAACCCCTACCTTGAGTAAAATTTAAACAGATGAACACATCGGTCGAGTCAGTATTTCAGGAGTTGGAGCAACAACGTGAAGCACTTCTTTCTTTGGTAAAAAACCTTCCGGAGGAAAAGTATACTACATCAGCCTTTCCAGGCAAATGGTCCATCAGCCAGATATTAACACACGTACTCACTTCTGAAAAACTTTCGTTGGGGTATATTAAAAAGAAAGCGCAGGGGATTGATAAGGTGAAAAACTCCGGCCTTGTTGAAACTTTGCGACTGTGGTTGTTGATCATCTCGCAACGCATTCCGCTAAAGTACAAAGCACCAAAAGTAATGGTGGAAAATACACCCCCGGCCATGCCTTTACCCAAGCTTGTTGAAGAATGGTCGATTGTCCGTAGTGAACTTAAGCAGTTTCTGGAGAACATGGAGGACAGGCATATTCGCAAGGTGATTTACAAGCATCCGGTAGCGGGTCGCCTGGATGTACGGCAAACCATGATCTTCTTTCGCGAGCATATTATTCATCATACACCCCAGATTAAACGTCAGCTCTAACACGTTGCCACGTTGCGTTGGTATAATTCCTGCGTGTTATGTTGATATACTTTTCTATCTTTTCGCGTTAACCATTCTTGTTTTATGAAAAATAATTTTGTTTTAGCCTTAGTTCTTATTTCAGGCTTTACCTGTGCTGCCCAGCAACAACTCTTGTCGCCCAATCAGTTTTTAGGGTATGAGCTTGGCGAGCGCTTTACGCGGCATCATCGTGTGGTGGAATATTTTCAGCACGTGGCCAGCGCTGTTACCACTGTTGATTTATTTAAGTATGGCGAAACGTACGAATTCCGTCCTTTGGTTTATGCAGTTATCGCTTCACCCGAAAACTATGCCCGGCTGGAGCAAATCCGGCTGGATAACTTAAGGCGAACCGGATTAGCCGAAGGCACACCTAGTACTAAAGTAGCGATTGTGTGGCTGAGCTATAATGTTCATGGTAATGAAGCCAGTTCGTTAGAGGCTTGTATGCAAACGTTGTATGCGTTGGCCGATCCGAATAATGCAAAATCAAGAGAGTGGTTAAAAAATACAATCGTGATCATCGACCCGTGCATCAACCCGGATGGCCGCGACCGTTACGCAAACTTTTATAACCAATACGGCAACCGCCCGGCCAATTCCAGTGGCGATGCACGTGAGCACCGCGAGCCCTGGCCCGGTGGACGAAGCAATCACTATTGGTTCGATTTAAACCGCGATTGGGCATGGCTTACGCAAATTGAATCGCAGCAGCGGGTAAAAATCTATAATCAATGGATGCCCCACGTGCACGTGGATTTTCACGAGCAGGGGTATAATAATCCCTATTACTTCGCGCCTGCCGCAGAGCCCTATCATGAAGTGATTACGCCATGGCAACGCGAGTTCCAGGTCACCATCGGTAAAAACCATGCAAAGTATTTCGATCAGCAGGGTTGGTTGTACTTTACCAAAGAGGTTTTCGACTTGTATTACCCCAGCTATGGCGATTCGTACCCTACCTTTAATGGCGCCATCGGGATGACGTATGAACAAGCGGGCGGTGGTTTTGGAGGATTATCCGTTACCACCCGTGAGGGTGATCCGTTAACGTTAAAGGACAGGCTCACGCATCATCACACTACCGGAATCTCCACCGTTGAAGTAACGTCTGTTAATGCTACCCGCGTGGTGGATGAGTTTGAAAAATATTTCAGGGAGAACAATTCCAATCCACCATCGCCCTATAAAACCTATGTGATCAAAGGCGATAATAATCCGGATAAAATTCAGCGCCTTACTTCATGGATGGATGCGCATAGCATTAAGTATGGTCATCCATCTGCCGGAAAGGCAACACGAGGCTTTGATTACACTTCGCAGACCTCCCAAAGTTTCAACGTGAGCACGGACGATATTGTGATCAATATCTTTCAACCCAAGTCACGATTTATCACCACGTTGTTTGAACCCCAATCCAAGCTACCCGATTCGGTAACGTATGATATTACGGCATGGAATTTAATGTATGCTTACGGACTAAAGGGATATGCATTGAATGAGCGCATTAATCCCGGAAAAAATTATCAGGCAAAAGAAGTGGTCAATACACCGGTCAATCAAAAACCCTATGCCTATATCTTCCGCTACCAAAGCCTGGCTGATGTTGAATTTTTGTGCACGCTTATGAATAACGGAATCAAGGTGCGTTCATCGTTAAAACCATTTAAAGTAAACGGTGAAAGTTTTGATGCCGGCTCATTGATTGTAACGCAGCGAAATAATGAAGGCATTGAAAATTTTGATCAGCGTGTACAATCACTGGCAAGAGAAAAGAGCAGAAAGTGGTTTGCTGCAAGTACTGGATTTGTCGATAGCGGAAAGGATTTTGGATCGGGCTATGTAAATTATCTGAAAGCCCCGCGCATCGCTGCACTGGTGGGCGACCAAACCTCATCGCTTTCGGCTGGTGCTACGTGGCATTTCTTTGAGCAGGAGCTAAAGTATCCTATCACGCAAATCGGTACCGATTATTTCAATTCAATAGAACTTAGAAATTATGATGTGTTGCTGGTGCCGGAGGGCCGTTACCGGATGTTTAATGAAGAAACGCTAAAGTTGGTGCAGGAGTGGGTTTCCAATGGCGGAAGATTGATTCTGGTTTCGGGTGCGTTAAATGCTTTTGCCGATAAAAATGGTTTTGCTTTGAAAAAGTATGCTACCGAAGAGGCCAAAAAAGAAGCGGAGAAAAAGGACAAGGAAGAACAAGCCAAAGAGGTATTGATGCCATACGATGCGGCAGAACGCAACGCTATATCCCAGTCGATTTCAGGAGCCATTTACAAAATCACGTTAGATAAAACTCATCCCCTTGCTTTCGGATTGGGCGACACCTATTACACGCTTAAAACAAATGAGTTGTTCTTTGATTATTTGCAAGGCGGATGGAATGTGGGGGTGATTAAGGGCAAAGCAAAACCGGTGCAGGGATTTGCCGGCTATAAAATCAACAAGAAGATGGACAACAGTTTTGTGTTTGGTGTGGAAGACAAAGGCCGCGGACAGATCGTATACTTTGTTGATGATCCGTTGTTCCGGAATTTCTGGGAGAATGGAAAAATGTTGTTCGCGAATGCGGTGTTTATGGTGGGGCAATAAACCTCACCCCGTCTCACTTCACTCGACCTCCCCTCTCCTGCAGGAGAGGGGCAAGGGGGTGAGGTTTATAAGGCTGCCAACGCAGCATCATACTTGGGTTCCTGGCCTATGGCCGGAACCAGTTCGGTATATTTTATTTTTCCGGAGCTGTCAATAACCACTACCGCGCGGGCATGGAGCCCGGCAAAGCCTCCATCAACAAGCTCTACGCCATAGTTTGTTGAAAATCCCCGGTTTCGAAAATCTGTTGCGGTCATAACATTATTAATTCCTTCGGCACCACAAAAGCGCTTCATGGCAAAAGGTAAATCTTTTGAAACACACAGTACAGTAGTATTATTAAGTGAAGCTGCGCGCTTGTTGAACTCGCGAACGGAGGCCGCGCATACACCTGTGTCAATGGATGGGAAAATGTTGAGGATAAGATTTTTTCCGGAAAACTGACGGAGGGTTACATCCTTCATATCTGATCCGGTTAATACAAAATCAGGAGCCGCAGCGCCTACGGTTGGAAGGTTGCCTGCTGTGTTTACAGTGTGTTCGCCAAGTTTGGTTTGTGCCATAATAAAAGGTTTAATAATTCAACAGTCAATATTCGGGAATTGATATTCATCAATCAACAACTCCGGTACAACAAACAATAACGTCTTCGTTTGGTTTATTTAATCCCCTGGTTAATTCCCTTTTCAATCGCGGGCACTCCTTTCTTCATCCAATCGGGCATGGGGGCATCTTTCAGGTAGTGATCGAAATATTGCATCATGCGTTTGGCAAAATCAGTACGATGTTCACGCTGGGTTAACCCATGGCCTTGTCCGTTATAATTCAACATCCACACCGGCTTGTTAAGTCTGCGTAAGGCCATGTAAAATTCAATGCCCTGGTACCACGGTACTGCACCATCGGCATCGTTGTGCATCATTAACACAGGGGTTTGCACTTTATCGGCAAAAAAGATGGGCGAGTTTTCAATATAGAGCATGGGTTTTTCCCAAAGGGTTCCGCCCAATCGGGTTTGGGTTCTTTCATACTGGAACATCCGGCTCAGGCCGCTCTCCCACCGAATGCCACCGTAAGCGCTGATCATATTTACAACGGGCGCTCCGGCTTCGGCTGCGCGGAACAAATTCGTGCGCGTAATCATGTAGGCAATCTGATAGCCACCCCAACTGTGCCCTTGTATGCCGATTCGCTTTTCGTCAACAAAGCCTTTTGAGATCAGTGAAGTAACACCGGGCATGATGCAGTTCATGGCGCTTTCGCCTGGGTAACCAATTTTGTAAATAACATCGGGAACGAAAACAACATACCCGTTACTGGTATAAACTGAATAGTTGATGGAAGAACGAATTGGTGCCGGTGCGATATGCTGATGTTGGTTGTCTGAATTCTTTTCATAGAAATAAACCATCAGGGGGTATTTCTTTTTCGGATCGAAGCCCTCAGGTTTGTAAAGTAATCCCGCTAGTGGAATATTGTCCGCTGATGTCCACTGAACCCGCTCCACTGTTCCCCAGAAGAATCGTTGCATTTGCGGGTTGGCATTGGAAAGTTTTTTCGGAGTTGTAAAACTGAAATCCGTCACCCACACATCGGGGAACTCGCGAAAATTTTCACGGGTGAACAACAGGGTATTGGTATTACGCGCCTTTACTGCATTGGCATAGCGGTAATCGCCTAGCGTTAATTTGGTTAACTTGCCGTCTTTCAGCGAAAGCTTATAAAAGCCAGATTGTTTGGTGACTTCATTGAACGCTGTAAGGAATAGTTCTCTTTCAGGATCAATAAATCGCTCTTCCGGATCTAGACGAACGTAACGGAATTGTGTTTTCTCCTGTCTTCCGATTTTGGTCAGGTTAACAGGCGGCTTTTTATTTTCCGGGTCAAACGCCCAGATGTCGTAGCGGTCATAGGCAAGAAGCTGGGCATCATTGGCGGTGAAGCCGGCAATTCCGTAGGCCGATGGATAGTAGGGATGATCATCCTCTTCATCAGCAAATTTTACGTTTAATCCATCATTCAGCCTGACAGTCTTTTTCGTGTTGATCGAGTAACTGAAATATGAAGTATCCGGATTGCTAAACCAGATTACATAGTTGGCTTTCGGTGAAAGGCGCGCATTGCCCTTTACTTTTTTCTTTATAATGTGTGTTGATCCGTCCTGAAGATTAACGAGGGTTAAATCTTTATACACATCGGTATCCCAGGTACGCATAACCAGGTAAGGTGTTTCGTTTTCAGATAGTGCAAAACCAGCATTACCCTCATCTCCCAACTCAAGTGAAGGCAGTGAGGGTTGTGCCAGCTGAACAATGTTGTTGTTGTTGAGGTGAATGGCTGCGATGTATGAACGCTTCTTGTCAGCCTCCAGTCTTCTGTTTTGTTGCGGATAGATGTAATCATCTTTCCAGGTCCACACTTCAACGTTTACAATTTCTTCAGTAAGCAATGTGGTGTCTTGCACAACAGGTTTAGGGGATGATCCGAAAAACAACGTTGATCCATCTTTAGAAAAAAGCGGAGTATAGTTTTCATTAACAAGCCAGCCAGTTGGAATGCCCGAGCTACTTTCATCTGCGAGTAAATTTGCTGAAGCGTTTCCTTTTTTCCAGTGGTACAATTTGTAGTAACGGATTAGAGTTTTAGTGGTATCAGTATCAACCAGAAAAGCGGTTTGGGTTCCATCTTCGCTGATGGAAAGTCCTTTTACTTTGTATTTGCTTTTTGCTTCAAACAGCGTTGTGAGTTGGTTTGCTTGAAGATCGTACCAATACACCCCGGCTTTAAATGTTGAATCATTGCCGGTTGAGTGAAAGAGAAGTCCCTGACCGAATTTAGCGAAGGTATAATCTTTGACATAACCGAATTGGGTTTCCTGATTATTATTCAGGTTGCGGAGCACAAGCGTATAGCCATTGTCGTCTGTATTCTTTTTAACCTTTTTTGATTTGGCTGCTTTCTTTGCTGTATCGGGTTTTGGAGCTTCCAGTTGATAGGCTAGCCAGCCGCCTGCTTTCTCCGGAAGTTTATACGATTTAACCGCTGGAATCTTTTCAGTCTTTCGGTTGGCAAAGGAATAAATGCCAAGTGAATCGTTAGGCAACTCTTCCTTCTTCTTTTTCTGTCTGCGTAACGCTTTCACCAATTCTTTCTGGGGTGTGATTTTGAATACAGCATATTTACTATCCCACGTAAGTGAAATATTCGCTGCCCGGTGTATCGAATCCTGTGTGAGTGTTTTTAGATTGTGAAACACAATTTTTCCATCACCATCCTGCGGATTGATGGTGTATGCAGCAAAAGCTCCATCGTTGGTCAGCGCGCGGAAGGTTATTTCTTTCCAGCGATCGTAAACATCGTGCGTCAGTGATTGTTTCTGGACCAGAACATTTGACTTTGATTTCTGGCTCCACGCAGAAAATAGTGTTACACTTAGTAGGACGCTCAGCAGTATTTGCTTCATAGGACTTAGGTTATTCCATAAACATAAATAATTGGAATGACCAACTCAATTCATTTTTTATGACCGGAAGCAAAGAACTAAGCGTAGAATTTTTGAACTTATTTATAAGGGATAGAAGCTACTTTCCTTTTAGGCTTACCCGTACGCCAGTCGACCAGTAAAATCCATTTTGCAGTGTTTCGGGTTGAGGAATGTCATTGACGATAATAGTGGCTGGGTTGACGGGAAACATCCACGTGCCTGATGTGAAAAAACGCACGTTGTGAAGCCGGTATGTTACCTGCAGGCCGGCTTCGTAGTCAAGTATCTGGAATTTATCTGACTCGGTAAGGTATACGTCATAGGCAGGTTGCGGAGGTTGTTGTCCATTTTTTCCTTTGTCCGAGCCTTTTCCAAACCCTGATTGCGGACTGCGATACTGATAGTATTGATCATAGTATTTCTGGCTGCCCAGGTTCAGGGTGACGGATGGCAGAATAGTGAGTTTTTTGTTTGTTCTTTAATTACACCGTGAAGTTGAAACTCATTTGGTAAAAACTCAGTAACAAGAATCACACAAAAACAATGACATTTGTCATGATAGGATGAGCACCACCAAATAAAAAATGCTCCTCCGCGGAGCATTTTTCAGGTAAAAGTTGATTTTTCTTGCAGTCAATTTTTACTCCAATCACAAAATTCCAATGTCATGCCAATGGGCTGTCCCGGTGGTGGTGTCAGCAGGTTTTCGGCTTCGTACTTCTCCGGATTGTCGCGGAAGGCCTGAATTAAACTCAACGCATAGGCATAATGGGCTTTCCAACTTTCGTTGGATGTGGCTTTTGCTTTTTCCGTTAGCCATGTTTTAAGTTGATCAATTTTTAATGAAGCAATGGCCCGTGCTTGTGCTGAAGCGTTTTGATTACGATTTAATTTGATGAGGTTGTTTAACACACTGTGATTAACCGTCATTTGCAACAACCCTTCGTAACCGGATTTGTTCGCGCTCTTAAATGTGGTGTTGATGATTTTATCCATAACACTCTCCAGCGAAGGTTGCTGATTGTTGAGGGCGTTATGTTGCACCAAACGGGTGGCCCGTGCCGGATGAAAGATCAATCCAAACACCATGTCGGAAGCACTTTCGGCATAGGCCAGCGGATCGAATGTAAGATCAGTGCGCGTGCGCATCACTTCGCGGGTGCGCTGATACCCGATGGGATGCGGAGGAATATTTTTAATCAGATCTGCTGGTAATGAAAGAGCCTGTGTTGAAATGGTACTCAGTAGCGCGTCCAATGCTTTTTGTTGCTGAGCTGGAGAAACCATTTCGGTTACCGGCTGTCCATCGCCACGTAAGGCATAGCGGTAATTCAATCCACCAATAATTTTAGAAGTGGCTTCTGCCTGATAGCGATGGAAAAAGTAAATCGGAACGAGAACCTCTTCCAGTAAGGCCATCGGCATGCCTTCACGGATATTTTTTTCGCCAAAATTTTTGAGGGCCAGCGCCCGCACTTGCATCACGCGGTTTAATTCATCGGTTGCGTCTTTGCCGTTATCCCACAAATGCGCAAACGGATGTGCACCTCCGGTTGGGCGTGCGTCCTGATCGGAAAGAAAAGTCAGGCCTTGTTTTAATCCGTCTTGCAGAATTTTTTCCAATGCAGCGTCTTCGTTGGTTCCTTCCGGAAAATGCGAATAACCATACATCACGGCTACTTTATCCCATGCCCCGATTTTATCATCGTACGATTGGCTTAAATCAATTTTTCCATCTTTTATGGTGGCGATAGGATGCGGATAGTCCATTACCGAAGCCAGGTTTTCCGTGCTGGAAGCATAACTGTGGGCGATGCCAATGGTGTGCCCCACTTCATGCGCAGAAAGTTGACGCAAGCGGGCGAGTGCCATTTCCTGCATATGAGGCGGCACGGTTTTTCCATCTTCATACGGAGCAAGCAATCCTTCGGCAATCAAAAAATCCTGACGGACACGAAGTGAACCCAGCGACACATGACCTTTGATGATTTCACCGGTGCGCGGATCACTCACGGATGCTCCATACGACCAACCACGGGTTGAACGATGTACCCATTGAATGACATTGTAACGCACATCCATCGGGTCGGCATCTTCGGGCATCATGTCAACACGGAAGGCGTTGATAAAACCGGCCGCTTCAAACGCCTGATTCCACCAACGGGCGCCATCCAATAAAGCAGAGCGGATGGGTTCCGGTGTGCCGCGATCTAAGTAGTAGATGATCGGCTCAACCGGTTCGCTCATGGCAGCGTTTGGGTTTTTCTTCTCCAGACGATGCCGATTGATGAAACGCTTTTCAATAGGCTCATGAATGGGTGTGGCATAGTCATAAAAGGAAGTGCCGAAGTAACCCGCGCGCGGATCAAATTTCCGCGGCTTATACTGGTCATCCGGAAGCTGAACAAACGAATGGTGCTGGCGAACGGTAACCACATTAGGTGTTGGCGTTACGCTTCGGATGTAACCACCGGTTGCCTGGCCAGTGAAGGTGAGCGTTACTTCCACTTCGGTGTTTAGCGGAAAGTTTTTTGTGCGGGGCAAATAAAACGCTGAGCGTGATTTATCCAGCGAATAATTTCCTTGTTGCTGTCCGCGTAGTCTTCCGATTACATCGTGCGCATCCTGAAAATAAAAATCGGTGGCGTCAACTAAAACCTTGTCTTTCTCCTCCGCGGTAACCGTAAAGCCCCACAATACCGATTGTGCAAAGGCTTGTTCTACTGCATTGCGTTCATCTGCATTACGGGTAATCGCGCGGAAGCGATAGTTAGGTTGGATCATTAGAATTTTTGGTCCCCTCCGCTCAAACTTTACGATGCGATCATCACCCAGTTGGCCACGGTCAAGCCCGATATCATTTGAACCAATACCTGCCGGCAAAGAATTGACATACAGAAATTCGGTATTGAACTTATCGATGACAAGAAAAATCTTGTCTTGTTTTTCATCATAGTAAAAATCGAAATAGCCGGGAAAGTGTTTCATGCCCGACACCTTGGCGGCAATGCCGGTGGCTTGTGGTGTGGGTTCAGGTTGTGTTTCGGTTTTCTTTTTCTGGGCGAAGGCTATACAGAAAACAAAAACCAGTGGGAGAATAAGTAATTTTTTCATGATGGAGTTTTAAGACCTTAGAAAACTACTAAGAATTACAGGCACCCCAAAACCATTGTTACAGGAGCGGGCATAACGGTTTTTTTATACCTTGGCAGATATGTTCAGCTTCTTTAAATCATCGGGCAGTAACATAAAGGTGGTTGACAAGGTGTGGATGACCAGTGCAGCCAGGTTACAGGCATGCCGCGCCCTGCATGGAGCCAATTCGCAGTGTCTTTTTTTGGTGTGGTTTGAAGAAAGTGCCATTGCACTGAAGCAGGTTGTTCCGGAAGATGCGGTTATTCTGACTCGTGATGTTGAGCTTCAACAAACACAAAACCGAATGCTGGTGTTTGCTGAGCATTATCCCCTTAGAAAAACGGAAGATGAACTTTACAAAAGACTTAACCTTAATGAAGTGAATGTACTTTCTGCCCTTGATGAGCCGCTATTCAGCTTTTTTGGTGGGGAGCGAATACAGGAAATGATGAGACGTATGGGGATGGACGAGCATGAACTTGTAGGACACAACATGATCACATCAGCCATTAAAAGGGCCCAGCAGAAGCTGGAGCAACGCGTTATTTCCGAACAGAAAGCAACTTCACAACAGAAGTGGTTTGAATTGAACTTTCCAGCCTGAAACCTTGTACTTTTACAAAAAAACTAAATCCTATGTTAAAAAAGATTCTTCTCGGTATTGGTGTACTTATTCTTATTGTGGCCGGTTATGTTGGCTATATGATGCTGACCACTCGAAGTCACAGCCCGGCTGCGGTAGCCGAATATAAAGACGGTGATTTTCTTATCCAGGTAAATTATTGCCAACCCTTTAAGAAAGGCCGCCTCATTTTTGGCACTGAAGCTGAAAGCGCACTTGTTCCGTTTGGAAAGAAATGGCGCACCGGGGCCAATGACGCTACAGAAATCAGTTTTAGCAACGATGTGATGATGGATGGCCGCTTACTAAAAGCCGGACGTTATTCGCTCTACACCATTCCGAACGACTCAACCTGGACGGTTGTGTTTAACAGCAAGCTTGGATATTGGGGTGCAAAACTTGGCGGAGATCCGTTTGAAGAAAGCCTGGATGTAATGCGTGTGCCCGCCACTGTGCGAAATGACTTACCTGAAATTGAGCAGTTCACGATTTCACTGACCCCCGCAGACAGCCTGGTGAATATGCATTTTTATTGGGCCAACACCCGGGCTACGTTGCTCATTCAGCGCATACAGTAATTCAGGAGTTTTCAAATTGTTCGATTGCCCTTCGCTGTTCGTCAGGAATGGCAATCGTTTTTTCGTGCGTGTAATCGTAATACACGAGCACAGCATTGCCTTGTGCAACGGGTTCCTCCTGTCCCGATTTCTCACGAACAATAGCCCACTCGAGCGTCAGACTTTTATTGCCGATGCGGGAACATCGGGTATAAACAAAAATGGTATCGTGTAAAAACACAGGAGCTTTATAATCAATTTCTATCCGGGCGAGAATGATGCCCACCTGCTGGCTCCATTTTTTATCGGTGCCCACTACATCTTCGAAATATTTTACACGGGCAATTTCAATGTAGGTGAGGTAATTGGCATTGTTCACGTGGCCCATCTTGTCGATGTCTTTAAACCGAAGTTGGATAGGGAATTTATGTTTGAAGTGTTGCACAGAGGTAAAGATAATCATCCTGATTTTTTATCAACATCATCCTGATCCGGAACGTAATAAAAAATCCCGGAATCGAACATTAACGTGCGGTGAAGAACAGGTTGCCCTTTTTAAATGTGCAAAATCCGTGAGAAAACCCATATTGGCAGGTGGCATAATAATTGGCATTACGCCACAGCATTCCATAAACCTGAATGTTTTATGCTGTTCAATTACTTCAAAATCACCCTCCGATACCTACTCAAGAACCGTACT
Organism: Flammeovirgaceae bacterium UBA5585; assembly: GCA_002425185.1. GTDB lineage: Bacteria > Bacteroidota > Bacteroidia > Cytophagales > Cyclobacteriaceae > UBA2336. Next base: position 470,187 of record DILT01000013.1, read on the forward strand.
TTCTCCTTCATCAACATCTTCGGATTGACGTTTGGATTTTTATGCTTCACGCTCATTGCACTGTACTTATTTGATGAGTTAAGCTTCGACATGTTGCATAAGGATGCCGGTCGGACATACCGGGTTATCCAGCATATTCAACAGGACGATGGTACCCTTCGGACCGTAGCCCCCGTTGCCGCACGCATTGCCCCGGCAGCGTTGAGCCAGTTGCCCGAAGTGGAAGACGTTTTACGGGTATCGGGCATCGGGAGAATAACACTCGGCAACGATCCTGTTACGCGCGATTACGAACGTGTACTGACCATTGATGAGAACTTCTTCACGTTTTTTGATTTTCAATTGCTGGAAGGCGATCCGGCCACCGCCCTTAAACAACCGGATGGTATTGTCCTGTCGGAAAAACTGGCGAAGAAATATTTTGGCAATGAGCCAGCGATGGGGAAATCACTATGGTCCGCGCTCAGGCGTAATGAGCAAAATGTTCATCTCACCGTAACGGGAATCATGAAAGACTTCCCTAAAAATTCTCACTTACAAATTGACATTATTTATGCCGAATCAACCTGGCCTACCGTATTTCAATGGTATACTAATTTCATGTCATCCGATTGGTCGTCCAACAACTTTATCACTTATGTAAAGCTAAAACCAGGCGCTGATCAACAGGCTTTTGAACAGAAACTAACCGAACTGGTGAAAGCCAATTATCCTGCTGACAAGGACTTTAAAAGCACCTTCACGTTGCAGCCAATGAAGGACATCCACCTGTATTCCGACAGCATACAAGGAGCTACCAACGAAGTCAACGCGAATAGCATCAAGCCATTTTATCTTTATCTGTTTGCGGCCGTGGCATTTCTCATACTCTTGATTGCAAGCCTGAACTACATGAACCTCTCCACCGCGGCTGCCATTAAACGAACACGTGAAATCGGCACGCGAAAAACACTGGGCGCATTGCGTGCCCAACTTGTTGCTCAGTTTTCAGGAGAAGCCATTTTGTTGTCTGCAGCCTCTTTGTTTTTGGCTGGGGCACTATTGCAGATTTTGCTTCCTTTTGTGAATTCATTTACCGAAAAGGAATTATCGCTTCAGGCGTTGCCCGTGAGTTGGGCAGCGGTTTTGATTTTGGTGATGATTGCTTCCGGATTGTTATCATCCCTTTATCCGGCCTTTATTATTGCCCGCGTAAAACCTGCAGAAGCGTTAAAGAAAGATGTGAAGCTTGGCAACCGTAGTTTACCTGTGCGAAAGGTATTGGTGGCCGGCCAGTTTGCTATCTCTATTATTATGATTGCTTCCACGCTGGTCATTTACCGGCAACTCAATTTTATGCGGAGCAAGGAACTTGGGTTTAACCTGCAAAATCTATTGGTCATTGACATCAACAGCGGGCGACTCAGGCAGAATTTTGAAAGTGTGAAAGCGGAATTTGCCAGCGTACCCGAAGTGCAGAGCATTACTACCTCAACGCGTGTGCCGGGTGAGTGGAAAAGTTTTCCGATAACAACTGTAAAAGCAGAAGGTGAACCACGCGGTTCGGAGATGATTTATGTGGGTATTGATCAGGACTTTTTGAGTACGTACAATATTCAATTACTCGAAGGCAGAAATTTTGTTGCCGGGCCAGCCGATTCAACAAAGGTGATATTAACGAAGCTTGCTGTTGAGCAATTGGGGCTTACGAATCCAGTGGGGCAAGTCATTGAAATACCTTCCGTGCGCTGGGGGGCCAGTATTGAACCCCTCGAGAAATCTCTTAAAGTAGAAGTAATTGGCATAGCCGATGATTTTCATTTTGAGTCTTTCCGCCAGCAAATGAAGCCTGTAATTTTTGCCGCCCCAAACACGAGCATTCAGCGCATTGATTACTATACGGTGAGCATTCAAACCAGCAACTGGAGTGAAACACTTGAGAAATTAAAAGCGGCCAACACTAAAATCGACCCTGATAACCCATTGGAGTACACATTTCTTGACAGTCGCTTTGAAGAATTCTACAAAGCCGATGAAAAACGCGGACAAATATTTCTGGTGTTCTCCTCCGTTATTGTACTGATTGCCTGTCTTGGGCTGTTTGCAGTAGTCTCCTATACAATTGAAAGCCGCACGAAGGAAATTGGTATCCGCAAAGTATTAGGTGCTTCTGTACGAAACATTGTCGGGCTGGTTTCCAAAGAATTTCTTCTGCTTGTGTTGATGGCCGGAGTAGTGGCCATACCAGTTTCATATTTTATGATGAAAAACTGGCTACAGGATTTTGCATACCATGTTGGGATGGGGGCTGACGTTTTTGTATTGGCTGGTATGATTGCGTTAATCATTGCATTCGCAACCATAAGCTTCCGGTCGATAAAAGCTGCGGTGGCCAACCCTGTTGAGTCACTCAGAAATGAGTGACGAAATCCCGACTTGTAGGGGTGGACTCTTTGCGAAATGAATGACCTATAATTTTATTACCTATGCTTCAAAACTACATCCTCATACGCTACACCCGGCCGGTTGAAGCAAACTGACTGTTGCCAAAGCCGTACCAACAGGTTTTCTTGGTCTATATCCACGTATTCGCCTGATCGTACTGTCCGTTGTCGAAGCGGAGTGTTCGGATATAGGATTGTTGCCTCTTAGGCATGTTGTGTCATCATCAGTACATAAAAGTACCGGAAGGCGTTTTGATGGTAACCTGTTTTTTGCCGGCAACTTCAACCCGGCCAATCACCTTCGCCTCAACGCCAAACTTTTTTGAGATATCAATCACGGTTTGAGAATACTTTTCATCGATGTACACTTCCATGCGGTGGCCCATGTTAAACACCTTGTACATTTCTTTCAGTTCAGTACCGCTGACTTCGTGAATGAGTTTAAATAATGGGGGAATATCAAAAAGATTGTCTTTTATAACATGCAAATCGTCAATGAAATGCAGCACCTTTGTTTGCGCGCCTCCACTGCAATGCACAAGTCCATTTATATGTTGACGAAGTTCTTTAAATACTTCAATCATTATGGGTGCATACGTACGCGTTGGTGATAACACCAGTTTGCCGACATTTAATGGCGTAGCGGGAAGTTCATCAATCACTTTATATTTTCCGCTATACACCAGATCAACCGGAACATCCTTGTCATACGATTCAGGATATTTTGTGGCATATTCTTTCGCAAATACATCATGGCGTGCGGAGGTTAACCCATTGCTGCCCATGCCGCTGTTGTATTCGTTTTCATACGAGGCTTGTCCGTATGAAGCTAATCCAACAATTACATCGCCTGCCTGAATGCGGCTGTTGTCAATCACATCGCTGCGTTTCATTCGCGCAGTTACTGTACTGTCGACAATGATTGTTCGTACAAGATCACCCACATCGGCAGTTTCACCTCCGGTGCTGCGAATGTTAAGTCCGTACTTTCTCAGCATCTCCAACACTTCTTCGGTGCCATTGATGATGGTTGAGATCACTTCACCGGGAATCAGGTTTTTATTGCGGCCAATGGTGGAGGAGAGCAGAATGTTATCGGTGGCACCCACGCACAGCAGGTCGTCTACATTCATGATGATGGCATCCTGTGCGATGCCCTTCCACACAGACAGATCACCGGTTTCTTTCCAATAAATATACGCGAGGGATGATTTCGTGCCGGCTCCATCGGCATGCATCACGGTGCAATACTCAGGGTCGCCCCCCAGGTGGTCTTCAACAATCTTACAAAATGCCTTTGGGAACAGGCCCTTGCTAAGGTTGCTAATGGCCTGGTGAACATCTTCTTTGCTGGCGGATACCCCGCGTTGATTGTATCGATCGGACATGGAAATAATTGAACACCCAAAGGTATGGCTTCTTTTGAAAAAATGAGGTTTGTGTGAATTTTAACTCGTAATGGAGTTAATCTTTCTTATCAGTTTGTCTACTTCGTGGGCTTTTTCTTTTACCTGTTCTAGCGGTGCTTGTTCATTCGGCATCAGGTTCAACAGTCCGAATATCCGGCAAACGGGACCTCTTAAAATGTGCGCATTTATAAAGGCATACTCTTCAAGCTGGTAATTTTTTTCTTCAATCTTCTGAATACGCCTGTCAATGAGTTGTTCCAGGTTTTCATTGATGGATTTGATTTCTTCCTGGCGGTAGAGCAGGTTGTCATTTTGTTGCATCAGGGTATTGTTGATGGATTTCAACTGCACATTTCTATGTTCTATACGTTTCCGGTAACCGGTATATTTATTTTTGAGGTAGGTGAGAAAGGCTATTATAATCAACGCCTCAACAAAAAAATCAACCGGAAGTTGCTGGGTGTTTACAACAGTGTGATTGTATACATCAATTCCGGTAACGTTAGGAAACAGGGTGAGCAATAAAAAAGTACATCCATAAAGTATTAACACAAAAGTTTTGACTAACCCGGAAAGGGTAAGAATTATCCAGCTTATATACACAAAAAGTATAATGGGCACCGTGCCCGCAAGCCCGCCAAAGTCGCGCCAAAAGTAAACGAGGGCCGGAAGAATGATAATGTGAAGTAAGAGCGAAATCCATTTATTGCTTTCAGGATATTTCCGATTCACGAAAAGAAGAATGAGAAAGAATGCAGTGAGGCCGAGGTTTAACTTTAGGCTGTTTGATTGTGACACAAAGCTGTTCGTCAACTGATAGAGTTGATATAGACAGCCCAGCATAAGACCAAACTGAAGAATACTCCGCTCAAGTTGCACTCTCATGGTACCTTGTATTTTTACGGTCTAGCGGAATATTATTATCCAGTTTGGTATTAATCGATTCGGCAATCGCCCTTAACTCCATTCCTGTGCTTTTTAAATACTTGGCATAAGGTAAGCGTTCATCCAGGGTGTGGATAGTCGCTACCAGTTCCTGAACAGGGTAAATTAACTCTTGTTGATTGGTTTGAATAAAATTTTCGATTGCTTGATTTTTAACCTGAAGTGTTCTTGACCTTCGGCTTACTTCATTTTCAAGATTGACTTGCGCTTTCTTTAAGGCTTCATTTTTCTCAGCCAGCATGCGGTTTAATTTTCGTGATTCCCGCACCCGCTCACCCAACAGGTCATTCAACTTGGTGAGGCTTTCCCCTTTCTGCACCGTTACTTCTTTCAGGTAAAAAGTGAAAAATGAAAGGGTGAGTAAGGTAAACCAGAAGTCAGATGATTGCGGATGTTGCTGAATAAAAAGTGGATCAAACATCGGATGATCCGTGTATTCCAAGACAAGGATGATGAGCAAAACAAGCAAATGGAAGGACACTGTGATAATCCTGGCGCGTTGATTGTAAGTCATGATGAGAATAAATAAACCCGCATAGTAATTAAACTTGCTATAGCCATCCACTCCCCCAAATTGAATGAAATTGAGTGCCAGCAGCAGGGTTAAAATAAAACCAATAGCGATGTGAATTTTTTCAGGTGGCTTTCGCCAGGTGATGTACAGCACGACCAAAAGAATAAACAGAACACCAGCATCGACCAGTAATTCTGCAGGCCTTTTGCCTTCAAGTAGATCAATACTAACAGCCACGCTCACCCGAAATGAGCCCAATCCACAAATCAGTAAAATGATCTGTGATTCAAAAGTAAGATTCTGAATCCGTTGCCGTATTGCCGTAAGCGCCATGTGATTAAAGCATGCTGTATCCTAAAGCTTCTGCAGATTACCAAAACTTTGCCAAAGGAACTCAGGTAGACGCCCGAAATTATTGCTTAAAGGCCCGATCGGTCAGCCCATAAGGTATCGAGGTAAAGATCCTCAACTTTTTTTCTTGCCCAGGGCGTTTTTCTAAAAAAGGAGAGGCTGGACTTGATGCTGGGGTTGTTCAGAAAGCAATTTACAGGAATTCGGGCTCCTAATTCATCCCATCCATACCGGTTTACTAAAAAAGTAAGGATAAACTCAAGTGTTTTGCCGTGCAGCGGATTGTTGGGCTGTTCTTCTTTCATTATAGTCTACAATCGGATCGCATTAAGAGAAACGGAATAGTCGGCACGGAAATCCTCTGGCAGTTTATCAAGTACACTGTTGATTTTTTTGAGTTGCTGATGATACAGATTAAACAATACAGTTCCCGGGGTGAGGGGAATATTTTCTGCCCTGATTTTCTCACAAAAATAAATGCGAAGTTCCAGTTCGGTTTGTGATAAGCCTGAATACCGGATGTATTTATTGGTAACACGCAGAATTTTCCGAACCATCTTTTTAACAATGTACAGGTTCCGGTCAGCCAGCTCATCGAACAGGGAGTCTATTTCGGCTTTTATACTCCGGATGTACCCGGGCTCATCGCTGGCATCAAATAAAAGATAACCTACTAATTCCTTATTTTCTTTTTTGTACTTGGCTAAACGCAGACAAAGCGTTTGTAAGGTAGCTTCATCCAGTGTTTGCAACTCTTTTTTAATTTCGCTTAAAGAGGGTTTGCTCATACTAACCTCAGCTTTTGGTAAACATCCCAAATAACAATACCCAGGCAAACTGAAATGTTCAGTGAATGCTTGGTGCCCGATTGGGGTATCTCTAAGGCATGATCAGCCAATTCAATAACGGCATCGCTCACCCCGTTTATTTCGTTTCCAAAAACCAAACAAAGTTTTTCGTTTTTAGCGGGGGTAAATTTTTGAAGCGGAATGCTGGCAGTGGTTTGCTCAATGACAATAATAGAATAGCCTTTCTCTTTCAGCTGCTGCACGGCAACTTCGGGTTTTTCTGCGTACTCCCAGTCGACTGATTCTGTAGCGCCCAAAGCGGTTTTATGGATCTCTCGGTTAGGGGGTGTTCCGGTAATTCCGGTGAGGTAAATTTTTTCTATACAAAAGGCATCGGCTGTGCGGAAGGCAGAACCTACATTATGCAGGCTGCGCACATTATCCAACACGATGCAAACCGGAATCTTTTCTGCTTCTTTAAACTGATCTACCGAAAGGCGACCAAGTTCGTCAAGCTTCAATTTCTTCATTTCCCAAAAGTATGCAATTGGGGTTATTCTGGCTTATCAATTTCATCAATTAAGGATTGAAGCTGCTTCAGGTATTTATCGTATGAAATCTTGTACATCCATTTGGCCAGGTAATAACATACTGGGGTCATCGTTACGGCAGCAATGAGCAACACTAACAGGATCCGAGAGTCGCGGATATCGGACTCAAAATTGTCGTGTTGGGCCAGGCCCATCATGTAGCCGGCTGCAACACTGAAAGGATAAATGAACAGCGCGGCCTTTTCCTGAAAGCGAATTGATTTATAAACAATGGAATGGATGTTTTGCAGGGCAGTTTTCAACGAACCTTCAAATGCTTTTTGCCATTGGCGTTTCAGGTTACGGTAGGTGATATAATTGTACCATGTAAAAAATACGTAAGCACCTATAATTATACCAATGAACAGTTTTACAAGCCACGGATCAAACAGGAAAAACAAAACCACAAACACGAGCAGGAAAATCACCGAAAAGACCAAGGTTGTCTCCTGGCTTTTTTTCAATCGGATTACGGGGTGTCGGGAGCGGCATTTTTCCGGATGATCGACAGCCTTCCAAGCGGCTGGTTTCTCCAAACGTTCTGCCTCCAGTTTTTTCCACGCCTCGTTCAAGTCCATGATTAGTTCACCTTTAATTTTTTTGTAAGCGCTTCTTTTATGCGGTGCAGCTTTACGGCCACATTATTTTTTGTCAACCCGGAAATGTCGGCAATCTCTTCATTATCATAGCCATCCAGGTGCAGGGTTATAATCATCCGGTCAATTTCAGAAAGTTCGCGAATGGCCAGGTACAGGGCTTCGCTCTCTTCTGTTCGGCCATGCGGATCGTGCGTTCCGCCATAGTGCTCCAGGTTTTCATCAGGCTTTACCAAAACCGGCCTGCGCTTAAACGTGAGCACGGTATTCAGGCTAACACGGTACAACCAGGTGGAGAATTTTGATAATCCATTAAACCGGGTGTACGATCGCCAGGCCTGCAGGTGTATCTCCTGGAACAAATCCTGTTCATCTTCCGGATGGTTAACGTACAGGCGAATTACCTTGAAGATGATCCCCCGGTTTTCGCGCATCAGTGCGGTAAACTCCTTTTCGGTAACGGTCATTCCCAACAGTTTGTACTACAACAACCGGGAAAGCAAAATGCCTAATCCAAACCAAAATAAATAATAGCATATGTTGGCCAGTATTCTGGTAACTTTTTGGAGTGAAGCGCCCCTCATGTCCATTCTTTTTTCAATGAGTAACACAATACCCGTAACTATTACAGGCAAGTTTTAACCCCCGCCAAAGCTATTCTTATATTTGCCCACATGGCAAGTAAGCAAACCGCAGAGACCCCGCTGATGAAGCAATACAACGCTATAAAGGCGAAATATCCGGGTGCGCTATTGCTTTTCAGGGTGGGCGATTTTTATGAAACGTTTGGTGAAGATGCCATCCGGGCGGCCAGTGTCCTGGACATTACACTTACAAAAAGAGGAAATGGCTCTGCCTCTGAAATTGAGCTGGCCGGGTTTCCTCACCATGCCCTTGATACTTACTTACCTAAGTTGGTTCGGGCCGGAAATCGCGTGGCCATTTGCGACCAACTGGAAGATCCTCGCTTTGTAAAGGGTATTGTGAAACGAGGGGTTACGGAATTGGTTACTCCGGGGGTTTCGTTTAACGATACGGTGCTGGAAAAAAAGCAGAATAATTTTCTGGCCTCTTTATATGCAGGAAAGCAAGCGTTTGGTGTTTCCTTTCTGGATATCAGTACCGGTGAGTTTTATGTGGCCAATGGAAATGAAACGTACATCAATAAGCTGATTCAAAGTTTTGCACCAGCCGAAATCATTTTTTCCAAGGGCCAGCGTGAAGTATTTGAAAAACAATTCGCAGATGATCATGCCACCTTTGCACTTGATGACTGGGTTTACGCATTTGATTTTGCCCAGGAAAAATTACTGAACCAGTTTAAAACCGCTACGCTTAAAGGCTTTGGTATTGATGGCTTGACTGAAGCCATCATCGCAGCCGGTGCCATCCTCTATTATCTTGAAGCTACTGAACATAAAGACACACACCACATTGCCTCCGTTTCGCGCATTGATGAAGACAAGTACGTGTGGCTCGATAAATTTACGATTCGAAACCTGGAGCTAATCTCATCGCCTTTCGAGGGTGGTGTTCCGCTGATTCAGGTTCTTGATCAGACGGTTACCCCCATGGGCTCACGCCAGCTACGAAAATGGATGGTGCTTCCGCTTAAGGATAAGGCGTTGATTGAAGAACGCTTGAAGGTAGTTGACCTTTTCTTCCAGCAACAACAGGTAGCTGAAAAAATCAATGAGGAGCTTCGGCATATTGCTGATCTGGAACGATTAATTTCAAAAGTTGCAGTAGGTCGGATTAATCCACGGGAATTGTTACACTTAAAAAAATCGCTGCAACGCATAAGTCCCATTAAAAATTTGTTGGTTCAACAAGCCTCCCCCGAATTAAAAAAGCTGAGTGATCAGTTGAACCTGTGTGAGTTTTTAGTGGAGAAGATTGAACGGGAATTGCGTGAAGATGCACCCCTGCTTACCCACCAGGGGAATATTATTAAAGATGGTATTGATGCTGAACTGGATGAGTTGCGTAGTATTGCTTTTTCCGGCAAGGATTATTTATTACAAATTCAAAAACGCGAGATTGAGCGCACCCGAATCAACTCCCTGAAGATTTCCTACAACAAAGTTTTCGGATATTATCTTGAGGTAAGCAATGCAAACAAAGATAAAGTTCCTGCCGATTGGATACGAAAGCAAACCCTGGTTAATGCCGAACGCTACATTACGGAAGAACTGAAAGTTTACGAGGAGAAGATTTTGCATGCCGAAGACAAGCTTGTTGCCATTGAGCAAAAGCTGTTTCAGGAACTGGTACAGCAGGCCGGAGATTTCGTAGCGCAAATCCAGCAAAATGCGCGAACACTGGCCGTAGTGGATTGTCTGCTTTCATTTGCCCATGTAGCACGACTGAACAACTATTCACGTCCGGAAATCAATGAATCCACAACCCTTGATATAAAAGCGGGTCGCCATCCGGTAATTGAAAGACAGTTGCCAATGGGTGAAAGTTATGTGCCCAACGATGTGTACCTCGATAACGAGACCCAGCAAATTCTCATCATCACCGGTCCGAATATGGCGGGTAAGTCGGCCTTGTTGAGACAAACCGCATTAATTGTTTTGATGGCACAACTAGGCAGTTTTGTTCCAGCCGATCGTGCACACATTGGCATAGTAGATAAAGTCTTTACCCGTGTTGGTGCTTCGGATAATTTATCAAAAGGCGAATCTACCTTTATGGTTGAGATGATTGAAACGGCCAGCATTCTCAACAACCTGAGCAACCGCAGTTTGATTTTGATGGATGAGATTGGAAGGGGCACCTCTACCTACGATGGCGTTTCCATTGCCTGGGCCATTGTTGAGTACTTGCATCAGCATAAGGAATTCAAACCTAAAACATTATTTGCTACGCACTATCATGAATTGAATCAACTGGCTGAAGATTTTGTGCGGGTAAAAAATTTCAATGTGAGTGTAAAGGAAGTTGGCGATAAAATCATTTTCATGCGCAAACTGAAAGCCGGTGGCAGTGAACATAGTTTTGGAATTCATGTGGCGCAACTGGCGGGCATTCCCAACAAGGTTGTATTGCGTGCCAATGAAGTATTGCATTTTCTGGAAAAGGAGAAGCATAAAAATGAGCCAAAGAAAAAATTGGAAGATTTGCCGCAGGCTACTCACCAAATGAGTTTGTTTGAGATGGATCCAAAATACAAACGGGTGCAGGAGATGCTGGAAACCATTGACATCAACACCATTAGCCCGGTGGAGGCATTGTTGAAGTTGAATGAGATATTATCGGTGTTGAAAAAATAATCACTTCATTCTTGTATATGAATACAAAGCCGGGATTAACTAAAATATTTATGAAAATTAGTTTTCTTACATCTATCCTTCTCTTATGTTTTGCCTGCGGCCAACCCGCCTCATCGGATAGCAATTCAGAAACAGAAGTTGAAGAGGGGTATGCCTCACCAAATGAAATTGATGAATCTGATGCAGAAGCCCAAAAAGATGGGCCTGTTGTATACGTTACACACGATGGGGATAAATACCACACGGCCGATTGCCGCTTTTCAAAAACGGCACATCCGGTAAGGCTTAATCAGGCAAAAGCCGGTGGCAAAACAGCCTGTAGTGTGTGCAAGCCGAATTCAAAAAGCGGTGAGAGGCAGGTTCGTTGTTCAGGCAAAACGGCTGAAGGTAAACGGTGCTCGCGCACAACTACAGACGCAAGTGGTAAGTGTTTTCAGCATCGGGACAGTTAATCTTTTGCAAAATTCCGAATAATCGACATGGATACAGCAGGGTTATTGCTAAGTCTCAAAAGGCTTTCATAATAGTCTTCGGCTACGGAAATATAGCGGTCAGCCGGAAGAGCTTCCGTCCAGCCGGATTTGATTGCTTCAAGTGCTTCCGGGTTTTGAATATGCAGACTGAGCAAAGACTTCTGAAGTTCATCGCGTAAACTCTCCGGCAGCTTTTTTCTGTACACAACAGGCCCCAATGGGATGGCCGGTGATTCCCACAACTTTTTCATTCTAACGGTGTCAGCTCCTAGTTTGTAGTATTCATTACTACCAAATGCGCATAAAGCAACCTCTCCTTTAAGAGCACGCTGGGCAGCAAGTGCGTGATTATTTGTGTACTGAATTTCCAGAAAAAAACGTTCAGGATAACCTGGTTGGAGAGAGGCGAGTTTCAGTCGTGGTACAAGATTTCCGGAGGTAGACCCCGGACTTACCAGCACCAAAACAAAATCGGACGCATGAGCAACAACTTCTTCGAGTGTGTTTTCCGCAATGTTTGCCCCGGTTGCCAGCACACTTTTGTAAGCATTTTCTTTTTCTTTCGGGATGTTCAGGACAACACCGGTTTCATAGGCCTGCGACTTTTCTTTCAGCATCAAATAACCGAGCGTATTCATGAAGGCTACATCCACTTCTTCATTCTCCAATGCCTTTACTAATTCCTGCACTTTGGGATAACTCTTTACCTCAACAGTCAGGTTATTGGCCTCGCCAAAATGACGGGCAAAGGGTTCAATGTTTTTAATTCGGGGATTGTCGGCATACTGATAAGTACTGATGATCAGTTTATGAGCAGAGTGCCGCGAGTCTTGCGACCAGATTACACCTGAGAATAAGGTTGAAACAACAAGGAGGTAGCGGGTAAGCATTGATTTACGTTAATCTGGTATGGATAATCTCTTCCGTATACGACTTAAAGCTTCTGGGGTTATGCCCAGGTAGGAGGCGATGTATTTTAACGGCACATTGGCCATCACTTTAGGACGCTCCTTCATCAATTTAAGGTAACGTTCTTCCGGGCTCTTAAACAACAGAGCTTTGTTTCGCTCCACAACAAAAAGCAACACATATTCGGTGATGAGCCGACCAAACTTTTGCCACACCATAGCGCTTTCATAAAGTGCCTGCATGTCGGTATACTCGAGCTGAAGAATTTCAAGATCCTCCATGGCTACTATGTAATCGGTGCTGGGTTTGCGGGGTATCAGGCTGGCAAAATCGGTGGTGAAGTTACCTTCAAACGCAAAGTTTATGGTCAGGTCTTCATCCTGAATGATGTTATAGATGCGCACAAATCCTTTGTTGATAAAGGTTACGTGGTTGCAGATTTCTCCCTCGCGCAGCAAGTATTCACCTTTTTTGATAAATCGCCTGGTGAGTACATTCTGCATCATCATCCATTCTTCTTCTGTAAAATTCAGGAAGCGCGATACGAAATTCCGGATGGATGAGAATTCATTCATAATGAAAGATAATAACGCATGCAGTAACTAAACCGGCCAGGTTTATAAATGTTTGACGGTGCTTAGTTAGCCCCGCTTTGGGCTACCCGTTTACGGATCCGGCTCAGGGCCTCGGGTGTTACACCAAGAAAGGAAGCAATGTATTTTAAGGGCACGCGCTCCAAAACCAATGGTTTCTCTTGCATCAGTTGCAGGTACAGCTCCTCGGGCGTTTTCAGGAGCAGGTTTTGGCTGCGAAAAGCTGTAAATACAAATACATATTCCGCTATCAATCGCCCGTACTTTTGCCAAATCCCATACTTCTCGTACAGAAAATGCATAGCGGTATACTCTAACTGCAACACCTCGGCATCTTCCAGCGCAACAATAAAATCGCGCGAAGGCAGCCGGGTAACAAAGCTGCAATAGTCGGTAGCGTATTCGTTTTCAAAAACAAAAAACTGGGTGCGCTCTTCATCGCGAACCATATTGTAATTTCTGAAGCATCCCCGGTTAACAAAGGAAACATGATTGCATACCTGCCCCTCCGTGAGGAGGAACTCACCTTTTTTAAACCATTTTCGGGTTAGTGCTGATTGATGCGCCCGCCACTCTTCTTCTGTAAAGGTGACAAACTGAGAAACAAATTTCCGGATGGAAGCGAATTCGTCCATCCGGAAAGATACTAAGGAAATGTTATCAGAACGTAAAGCGCACGAAGGGTACGGGGAAAAATCCCTGTTGATACTGGGTTACAATGGTATTGGTGCGGGGGTTATAGCTTTGGGCAAAAATGTTTTGGTTGTTGGTTACGTTTTGAAGATCGAGGGCAAATTCAAGCGTGCTCTTTTTATATTCTTTACGATAAGCTATGCGGAAATCGGTTCTGAAGTAGGCATCCTGCTTTTCGCTGAAAGCCTGGTTGTCCTGGAAAATAGTGCGCCCGAATTTTTGTGAAGCAACAACATCAATTGGAGTAAGAAACTTTCCACCAATGGTGGTTACTTTAAGGTTCAGCGACAGGTATTTTTGTTTACTGCCCAGTTTAAACTCCTTACCAAACAGACCATTCACCACATACTGAGTATTGTATGCCGTGTTGCGTTCTACGCCATCACTGCCTTCGTATTTCGAATTGAAAATGGAAGAAGTAACCAGGAAGTAATACCCTTGATTGAAGAATCGCTCTACTGTTAATTCTATACCGTAATTTGTACCTGAGCCCTTATTCACCAGACTGTCCTGGTCAACCGGGATAAAGCTTGACCCGGTGTTGATGGCCGAGAAGGATGTAGGGCGTTGTTCAACTGGTACGTTGCTCAATGATTGATAGTATCCTTCGGCTTTTAAACGAAGGTTTTCGGTAATATTCCAATCGTATGTAAGTACTGTATGTTGACTGGTGGTGAATTTGAGATCCGTATTGGTAAGGATGTAGTTATTGTCGGAAATTTTGGTTTGCACATACGAAGTGTACGGGCTTTGAATCTGGTTGTGGATACCATAGCCAAGGCTAATGGATTGTTTTCCATTGATAAGATATTGGATACCCAGACGCGGTTCTGCAACGGCCTGTTCATTGAGTGCATAATACTGAGTATGCACCCCTGCATTGAAAGAAAATTTTGGGTTAAAACGATGGCGCCACGTAGCAAAACCCTGGTACAAAATAGTCTGGTCCTGCACATTTATCCGCACAGAATCACTTCCCAGGTTTGCAAAAATATCGCGGTTATAAAGATCAAATTTCAGTACATCAACATACCCGCCATAGGTTAGGGTGTTTTTGGCGTTAAACTTTGTGCGGAACACTGCCAAGGCTGAGTATTTGGTTGTTGTAAACTCAGCTTCGCCACGGGCAAACCGGGCGGTTACTTCATTGTTAACATCGCGAACCAGCGAGTCACCGCGGAAACTTTCTTCCGCTGAACTAATGCCCATGGTAACTTTCAAATGTGTTTTTGATGAAATACTTTTTTCGTAGCTGATACCGGCAATGCCGGTTTTATACCGGGGAAATAAATCCTCATTCTCATTTCCATAAAGGTCCCCGGATTCACCTTCAAGGTCGGCTTCACTGCCGAGCAGGTCGATTGCGCTTTTACCAGCAAGACCAAAGACGGACCAATGCCCTCCATTTTTGGCAGGCAAGGTGAGTTTGAAATTCAAGTCCTGGTATAATGGAATGTTTGATCCTGTTCCGAATTCAATACCCAGCGCATTGAATACACCAAGTGTGGAATAACGGTAGTTAACGATGTAGGAGCCTTTATTATTTTTTGACAATGGCCCTTCAGCGCCAACTTCAAAGCCATTAAAGCCAACCTGGGTTACAAACTCATGTTTCTGGTTGTTGCCCTCGCGCAAACGAATATCAAAAACACCTGCAACAGCATTTCCATACTGTGCCGGAAAGGCGCTGGTCATAAAATCGGATTTATCCAGGTTGTTGTTGTTGAGCATACTCACAGGCCCGCCTGTGCTGTTGAGCGATCCGAAGTGATTGGGGTTGGGAATGTTTAACCCTTCCAGTTGCCACAGCATGCCGGTGGGTGAGTTCCCGCGCACAACAATGTCGTTTCGGGAATCATCACCACCGATCACACCGGCAAAATTTGCGGCCATGCGCGAAGGGTCACCCAATGCACCAGCGTAACGTTTGGTATCATCTACATTAAAGGAGCGTGCACTAACAAGAGCCAAATCATTGTTGGTAGCCGTTTTGTCGTCTTTTGAATTGGCCACTACCACAACCTCGCTAAGCTGACGGATGCTTTCTGTAAGGCTAAGGTTGAGGATAACCTCCTTGCCGGCTGTTACCAATACATTCGGAATCATTTGTTCCTCATACCCGATGTAGGTGATTTTCAAGGTTTGTCGGCCTACCGGCACATTTTCGATACGGTAGTTACCATCTACATCCGTAGCGCTGCCTAATACCGTTTCGTTAGTGGCCAACACAGTAACGTTTACACCTATTAAGGGTGTTTTGGTGGTTTCATCTACCACTTTGCCACGAATGGTTTGTGTAGATTGACTGAATGCAGAAATTGTCAGCAAAACAGCTATAACAATTCCCATTAAAAGTTTGAATGCTTTTGCTTCATCGGTTTTCATGATCGGGTTTGGTTTTGTTTGATGAAGCAAAGGTGAATGGCTTTACGGTGTGCCTTGCTTGATGGAAATCAAGAAAAAGCAGAAATCGGATTGATCTGGATCAATAAAACGTGCTAAAGATTTTTAGCAGTAGGAAATCAGCTGCGCTTAAACAGGTTATTGCCCATAATTTTTTGCATCACATCGTCCTTTAGGTTGCGACTGACAGGAATACGGGAGTTTCCAATCACGATATCGTGGCTGTCAACCGCTGTGATTTTATCGAGAGCAACCATAAACGACTTGTGTACTTTCAAAAAACGGTCAGTCGGGAGCTGACTTTCCAGTCCGCTGAAGGTAATGTAAGTAATCATCTTTCGTTCGGCTGTGTGGATGATGCAATAATTCTGCATAGCCTCAATGTACAGTACATCACCGTACTTTACTTTCTCAAATTTGTGATCGCATTTAATAAAGAAATAATCTTGAGAAGGAGAAGGGCTTGCTTCAGCTTTTTGCTTTAGCACATAGAAATCATGTGCCTTTTGTACAGCTTTTAAAAAGCGATCAAACGGAATAGGTTTAACCAGGTAGTCGATGATATCGAGTGAATATCCCTCCAATGCATATTCAGAATAGGCCGTGGTAAAGATAACCAGGGGTGGATTCTTCAGCGTTTTTAAAAATTCAATTCCCGAAAGTTTAGGCATGTGAATATCAAGGAAGAGCAAATCAACATTTCCATCGTTTAATAACGCGGATGCTTTCATGGCATTCTCACATTTTCCTGCCAGATTGAGAAAATCAACTTCGCTTACATATTCCTCAAGCCCTTTTCGGGCTACGGGCTCATCATCGATAATAAGGCAGTTAAGTTTCATTTTTAGTTCTTTGAGTCCCTACGTCACTTTAAGATTCAGCAGTACGTTGAAATTTTCAGGCTGGTCAGTAATAGTTAGCGTGTACCGATAATTATACAATAGTTCCAGCCTGCGTTGAACATTTTTTAAGCCAATGCCACCACTGGTAAGTACTGTTTTCGGGTCTTTTGTGTTGGATACTTTTAGTTGGAACGTATCGCCTGTCTTCCTAATATCGATGTCAATGATATTCTTCTTATCGCTAAAGTGTGACACGTGCTTAAAGGCATTTTCAATAAACGGCAGTAAAAGCAGTGGAGGCAGTGTAAAGTTTTTCAACTCGTCAGCACACGAAAACCGGATATCGTAGTGCTCATCTTTGCGCAGGCGTTGAAGCTCAACATAATTTTTTATGTAGTGGATTTCCTTTCCTATATCAATTTCCTTTCCGTTACACTCATACAACTGGTAACGCAGCATGTCCGAAAACTTCGAAAGCGTTTCGCGCGCGGCAGTGTTTTGCTTATCAATTTGAAAGAAAACCGTATTTAACGAGTTGAACAGAAAATGCGGATTGATCTGCGCTTTCAGGTACTCCAGTTCAGCATTTAATTTTTCAAGTTCAATTTTTCTGATTAGCTCTTTTTGGATATACCATTGCTTGCTTAGGTAAAGCGTGGAAGCAAAAGCGAGGTAAAACAAAACAATTGAAAAATTGTAAAACGTATTGTGAAAAAATCCCTGACGGGCAGGGTTGTTCATAATATAACCATACAGGTACACATCATGAAGGTTTTTAAGCATTATGTAAAGTAGCACAGCGACAAGAATGATCGCCAGAGCCTTCCAAATTCTTTTCTGTGAATTTAGGATTGGAATGGCAATAAGAAGATTGGAATATATCACAACAGCCAGCAAACCATTACGAACAACAAGTTCAAGCGCAAATTGACCGAAACCTGCCTGAGTGATTAATCCGGAATGCGTATAGGCATGAAACCCTACGGTCAGTAGCCAGAAAAGAAAATGATCGATCTTGTATGTAAAGAGCTTCTCCATTACTGAAAATTAATTCTTTAAACGGAGCGCTGAACAAGGCCGAACAACATTTCGTCAAGAATAACCTGCGGATCGTCAGGTATGAGTGAGCTACACAGGATAAAACACGTTATTTCTCCATAACCAATCCCTTTCTGTTATGAAATCTACTGTATTAAATGTTCTCCTCACCTGTGTAGTGTTGAGTGCATGTTCTCAACCAAAGGTATTTAACGACAGACAAGTAGGTGATGGTTGTGAGGATTGTGAATTGATGTTTGCGGGCATACCCTCAACTATTATTTCATGGAAAACAAAACTTGCCGCGGATAATGAACCTGGTGAACCGCTGATTATCAGTGGAACGATTTTCAAAAATGACGGTAAAACTCCGGCTTCTGATGTTATTTTGTATGTGTATCAAACTGACAATACCGGCCGGTATACCCCGGCACCCAACCAGGTTCATGCTAAACGACACGGTCATTTACGGGGCTGGATAAAAACCGATGAACAAGGGAAGTATGAATTCAGGACAATCCGACCAGCAGCTTACCCAAACAGAAATGATCCGCAGCACATTCACCCCATCATCAAGGAACCCGGTCTTTCATATTACTGGATCGATGATTTTGTTTTTGAAGATGATCCGCTGCTAACGGATCAACTAAAGAAAAAATTCGATGAGAGAGGAGGATCAGGAGTTATCAAACTAAAGAAGAACGAAAAGAAAGCCTGGATTGGGAAACGTGATATTATTCTCGGATTGAATATTCCGAATTATTAATTCTATATCCGCGGGGAGGTGATTTAATTGGCTCTTCTTGGTTTCCTGTTTCTGTTAAATTTACTACGTGATTTACCAAAGTTACTTTTGTGTTTAGTCTGTGGATTGTAGGCTGGACCTTCTCCCAGAAAATCTGGAAGTGGTAGTTTAGGAATAGTGGTTTCGATTAAACGTTCGATGCCGGAAAACCGCTTCTGATCCAATTCATTCACAAAAGTTATGGCTGTTCCGGTTGTTTCAGCGCGGGCCGTGCGGCCAATGCGGTGTACATAATCTTCCGGGTCGGGCGGTACATCCCAGTTGATCACCATGCTTATGCCTTCTACATCAATGCCGCGTGATAATACATCGGTACCAATCAGAAAGTTTACCTGTTTGTTCTTAAATGCTCGTAGAATTTCTTCACGCTCAGACTGTTCTAAATCAGAGTGAAAAGCTTTCGCTGCAATACCGGATTTTCGAAAAGCTGAATCCAATTTCTTGACGGTTTCTTTCCGCGAAGCAAAAAGTATTATGCTGTTCCAGGTATACGTTTTAAGAATATGCTCCAGTAGTTTTTCTTTTTGTGTGTCATAAACCACATAGGCCTGTTGATCAATACCGGCTGCAGGTTTGGCAATGGCAATGTTGATTTCCTGCGGATCGCGCAAAATTTTACCGGCCAGCGCCCGTATTTTAGGTGGCATGGTAGCGGAGAAAAGTAAGGTCTGCCTTTCTTTTGGCAGGTAACTTACAATCTTAATGATGTCTTCGTAAAAGCCCATGTCCAGCATGCGGTCGGCTTCATCCAGTATCAAATGCTTTAAATGATCAAACACGGTAGTGCCCGCAGCCAGTAGCGCAATCAATCGGCCTGGAGTGGCAACAATAATATCGGCACCTTGTTCGAGTGCTTTTTTTTGAATATCCCAGGTGGCACCATCTCCACCGCCATAAATGGGAATGGAACTAATGCCTGCAAAATAGGCGAAACCCTCAATCTGTTGATCAATTTGTTGGGCCAGTTCTCGGGTAGGGGCAATCACCAATGTGTTCAAATGACGGTGATCTGTTTGTATTAATTTGTGCATCACCGGTAAAATATAGGCAGCGGTTTTTCCGGTGCCTGTTTGTGCGCACGCAATTACATCTTTGTTCTGGAGAATTACCGGAATGGCCATCTCTTGGATTGGGGTGGGTTTGGTATACCCCATAGAATCCAATCCTTCTGCCAGTTTGGAATCGAAATTAAAGTCGTTAAAAGTCATGTGTGAAGTTGTGCTTAGCTAAAAAACTAAAGCCAGACTTTAGGGGTCTGGCTTTGTACTAGAGCGTGTGGAAAATTAATTATTTACCAACCGTACGTTAACGGCATTCAATCCTTTTTTTCCTTGCTGAACCTCAAAGGTGATTTCGTCATTCTCACGAATCTGGTCTACCAGACCGGATACGTGTACAAAATACTCCTGATTGGTTGCTGTTTCCTTTACGAATCCGAATCCTTTGGTTTCGTTAAAGAACTTTACTGTTCCTTCTTTCATTGTGTTTGTTAATTGTTTTTGGCCTCCGGGTTTGAGCCCGTTAACCGGTGTTAAAAATTTATTAGGGCGTAAAGGTAAGGAGAATAACGCAGGCGTCCTACACCTGTTGTGAAGTGTAAGAGCAACCTGCATATTTTATTGGTTTGCAGCGCTTAGGCAGCTTTTTTTATACTCTCCAGGCTTATTTCACGTGTTTTGTTTATTCGGATTATCCTCATTTTGTCAAGAAGTTTGATCACCTGGTAGGTAGGATCAATTTCATGCCAGCGAATACCTCCGAAATTGGCCCGTGAGCCATTTTTGTGGTGATTGTTATGGTAGCTTTCTCCCATCATTAAAAAGTCGACCGGTAAAAAGTTTTTGGAAGTATCGCCCACTTCAAAATTGCGGTAGCCGTACTTGTGTGCAAACCAGTTAATGATAGCACCATGAATGGGGCTCATTAAGAACTGTAGCGGTAACAATAACCATAACCACCAAACAGTAGCAAATTGCCAGTAAACAGCCACATATACGGCTCCCCAAAAAATCCGTGATGGCCAGGAGCGTGCAAACTTATCGAAGGCTTCCCACTGGGGCACGCCTTCCGTAAAGCGCTTATCAACCACCATGGTTCTGTTGGCAATCGCTGAATAGATGGTTTTAGTTTTCCACATCATGTTCCAGATGGTTTCATCGTACTTGGGTGAGTGCGGATCATCTTCCGTATCTGCGAAAGCGTGGTGCATACGGTGCATTACGCCATAGCCAAAGGGGCTTAAATAATTCGATCCCTGAAAGATCCACGTTAAAACGTAGAATACTTTTTCGGTAAACGGACTCATGGTAAATGCCTTGTGTGAGGCATACCGGTGTAAAAAGAAGGTTTGAAAGAATAGCGATAAATACCAGTGCGCTACAAAAAATGCTAAAATGATCATTAACGGTAAAGGTTATAAGTAAAACATGTTTATCAGGCTTTTTACGGCATGATTTACTGTAAGACAAATCCGTTTACCGTGTGTGACAGTTTTGTAGAAATATTTTAAGATTATTTTTCGGGCTGGAACCAGATGTCTCTTTTGAGGGAGTTGATCAATTCCTCGGAGTCTCCCTGACAGGCTTTCTTGAAGCTGTCAAGCAGCGATGAGGGTGTTGGAAGATCAAAATGAATTTTAGATTTCTCTTCATTCAATTTCTTTTTGGCGCGGCTAAGCAATTGCCGGCAATGGTCTTTCTTTTTGTCGAGGGTTTTGTGAAGGGTGTCGTAATCGATATCAAACACCTCTTTTAACAGATATACGGCACGTTCAAGGGGCTCAAGCTTGGTATGCAGCACTTTCATGGCCTCAGCCAGGTATACATCCAGGTCGATATGGGCAAAGTTGGACTCCTTTATTCGCGTTATGAACTCGGGTAGGTGGATGGAGTCCAGATATTCTACTTGCTTTCGCTTTAATGCATTCAGATGGTTCAGGCAGTTGTTTGTTACGGCCTTAATCAGGTAGGCTTTGATGTTCTGAATTTTCTCCTGCTCGGCATTTAACCAACGCAAAAAAGTTTCCTGCACAATATCTTCTGCATCTTGCTTACAACGCACCAGGTTATACGCAATGGTGTAAAGCATAGGTTGGTACAGCGCGATGGTTTGAGCCTGATTCATAATGGGAGCAAAGATAGTGTAATTGTAAGCGTAATCTTAATGGTGTTTGATGAATGGTTGCCTTACGGATGTTAGCCGAACAGACTTATAAACTGTTCATAGTCAGCGGAAAGCATTACTTTTGCATACGAATACAAACCAGACGTGATTAAACCATAATCATTTAATCGTTGTTCAATTTTTTTAAAAGATGGCTGAAGCAACAATGACACCCGAAGTTCGGAGAAAACCCATAGTAAAGCAGGAGATTGCCTTTGCCATTGTTCACCTAATACCCATCGCGGCAATATGGACAGGTGCTACCTTGTTCGATTGGATGGTGTGCTTTTTTCTTTACGTGTTCCGCATGTTCTGGATCACGGGCGGGTATCATCGGTATTTTGCACATAAGTCGTACAAAACATCACGATGGTTTCAATTTGTGATTGCGTTCATGGCACAAACATCTGCACAAAAGGGTGCTTTGTGGTGGGCTGCGCATCATCGTCATCACCACCGTCATAGCGATACCCCTGCAGATCCACACTCCATGAAAATTTATGGATTCTGGTATTCACACATCGGTTGGATTGTTGGTCCGGATTTTAAAGAAACAGATTACAAGGTGATTGGCGACTATGCCAAGTATCCGGAACTGGTTTGGTTAAACAAAAATTACCTGGTGCCACCGGTTACGCTGGCTGTTTTAGTCACGGCACTTGGCGGCATTGTAAATGGCGGAAGTATTACGGCCATGTTTACTTCAGCCGGATTTTCAACGTTGTTGATTGGCTTCTTTTTGAGTACGGTGATTTTGTATCACGGCACCTTTTCCATCAACTCTATCATGCACAAGTTTGGCAACCAACGGTACAAGACAAATGATGAGTCGCGCAACAGCTTGTGGCTGGCTTTGTTAACGTTGGGCGAAGGCTGGCACAACAATCATCACTATTATGAAACGGCTTCAAGGCAAGGGTTTTTCTGGTGGGAAATTGATATTACCTGGTATGCATTAAAAGCACTTTCCTGGGTGGGCTTAATCTGGGATTTGAAAGGCGTGCCGAAACACATCAAACTATCTAAAGACAAAGAACATGCCCGTCAGCTAAAGGTGGAGATGGAGGCAGATCTAAGAAAAACAGCCTGAAAAAATCAGGATGTTGGAATTTTAGATTCACCTATTAAATTTGCAGTCCCTTTTGGGAACAAGCGGGAGCCCAGACGTTGAAAAGCAAGTCTGGATGCAGACAAAGCGGAGCTTTCGTATGCATAGCTCAGATAAATGGGCTCCTTTTTGATACTAAAACTCTCTAAGAAGTAGAGAAAATAAGCGGGAGTAGCTCAGTTGGTAGAGCACGACCTTGCCAAGGTCGGGGTCGCGAGTTCGAGTCTCGTTTCCCGCTCAAAATCGTTAATCGTTACGGGTTAATGGGTTGTACGGAATCTAAAAAGTGTGGCGGATCCCACACTTTTTTAGTTAAGAGCCGAACAACGAATAGCCATTAGCGCATAATTAATGTCTGCCCGGGTGGTGGAATTGGTAGACACGCAGGACTTAAAATCCTGTGGCTAGTAATAGCTGTGCGGGTTCAACTCCCGCCCCGGGTACTCTTATCAAAACTAAAGCGCTGAATTTCAGCGCTTTTTTATTTTGTGGGTGGCAAAAAAGATGTCAAAAATTTCCAAAATTCTTTTGACCTGAATGCGTGGTGTTGCTTGTTTGCAAGCAAAAGATATTTGAGTTTTGCTTATGCTCGGTTAAGCTGATGGTGGCGATTTTATTTTTATAAAAAGATAGAATCTTGGCAGTAATTAGCTCTTGTGCTATCCACCTTAAGATTTTGTTCACTATATTTGTTTGTTCACGTTTTATGAACAAAAGCAATGTATGAACAAATAGAGCGCGAGACTGTCCAAACTGCGATAGAAAATCTTGAAAAAACAACAGCCTTTAAGGCTGTTTGGAGACAAGGAAAAGTCAAGGAACTGGATGGCGAACTGGATATCCAGATCGGTGAAAAACCTATGCGGTTTCAACTCGAGATAAAGCAAGAGCTCCGAAATCATAACCTTCAAAAGGTATTAGATCAAGCTGCAAAATGGAAAGATTTTATAGTTGTGGCCAACCGTATCTTACCGGGTATAAAGGAAGAGCTTCGCAAGAAGCGTATTGCTTATTTGGAAGCAAATGGCAACTTGTTTATTGACAAGAAGCCTGTGTTAGTATGGTTGGATAATAATAAACCTTTAGAATTAGCCCGCGAAAAACCAAATCGCGCCTTTACAAAAACAGGACTCCAGGTTGTCTTTCTTTTTCTTGTTGATCCTACCTATATCAACAGACCATATCGCACCATTGCAGATGCTGCCCGTACAGCTTTGGGGAATGTTAACAATGTTATCAACGGCCTCCAGGAAATGGGGTTCCTTATTAAAAAGAATAAGGGTGAGCTTCTGCTAAATAATCCTAAAGCGCTACTGGATAAGTGGGTTGTGGCCTATGAAGAGAAACTGAAGCCAACTTTACATGTTGGTAATTTTCGTTTCATTGCAATGAATGCTGATAGAAACTGGAAGGATATGGATATAAATCCTGATAAAACAGTTTGGGGGGCTGAACCAGGTGGAGATATTCTTACTAATTATTTACGTCCTGAAGTTCTTACACTTTACACCAACGAAAATCAGCGGGATTTCATGAAGCACTACAAACTGGTGCCTGATAATTTAGGAAATGTGAAAGTGTATAGGAAATTTTGGAAGGGCATCAATAATAAAGCAATCCAAACAAAGCTTCCCATTTTCAATGTGGGAAAGGCCGCTCCTCCTATTTTAGTATATGCTGACCTGATGAATACAAATAATAAGCGTTGCATTGAAACAGCACAAAAAGTCTATGAGCGATACATCGAACCTAACGTATAGAGATCTCGCCATTGAGTATTTTCTTGAAGTCTTCAAACTTGTTGACCAGGTTATGAAGGATAACAAGGCGCCATTTTATTTGATAGGTGTAAATGCAACGGATATCCAACTATTAAAGGAAAAGATAAAACCATCTCGCGGCACCAAGGATATTGACTTCGCGGTAATGGTTCCGTCTTTTTCTATTTACAATAAAATAAAAGAAGACCTCACAACACATGGCTTTAACCCAACTAAAGATATTTATACCCTCTATCACCAAAAATTTAATGTAGCCATTGACTTACTCCCATTTGGTGAAATTGAAGAGAATGATACAATCAATTTTACTGAAAGGTCAGTAGACCTTGTTGTACTCGGATTTAAAGAAACATTAGAAGAGGCGAAAAGAATTTCAATCGATGATAATTTTTCAGTACAGGTTCCGCCTCTTCATGGAATGATTATCCTAAAGCTCATTGCGTGGTCAGACCGGCCGGAACATCGTGCTACTGACTTGGAGGATATATACAGAATAGTGAAGCATTATTATGATGCCGAAATTGATGAAGTTTTTGAAGAGCATTATGATTTATTAGATGCAAGTCCAATTGACGAGAAAATGGTGGCAGCCAGAATAATGGGAAGAAAGATTGCCATTGTTCTCACAAAATCAGATAAATTAAAAGACAGAATTCTAAAGGTGTTAAAAGAAAACACCAGTGACCCGGTAAAATCAGCAATTGCAAAACATTGGGCAAGTAAGTTTGACCTGGATGTTGAGTATGCTACGGATATTTTGATAGAAATAAAAAAGGGAATAGAGGAAACAAAGTAATGGCAAAGACTAAAAAGACTAACGGGAACGGAGAGAACCTGCCTGCCGGCAAGGCAGGAGTAAAATCCATGGAAGCATGGATTTGGGATGCAGCTTGTAGCATTCGTGGGGCTGCTGATGCAGCGAAATACAAAGACTATATTTTACCCCTCATATTCGTAAAGCGTTTATGCGATGTTTTTGATGATGAAATAGACCGTATTGCAGAGAAAACCAAGAAGACAAGAAGCTTCGCGCTCACCATGGTAAAGCGCGACAAATCTTTAGTTCGGTTTTACATGCCAATCGTTCCCAAAGACCCTGAAAAGGAAACAACGTGGGACGTTATCAGAACTTTGAGTGACAAAATCGGGCAGCAACTCACTGACATCCTGCGCTCTGTGGCGAAAGAAAACGCAAGCCTGCAAGGAATTATTGACCGCATTGACTTTAATGCCACCACCCACGGCCAGCGCGACATTGATGATGACCGACTGAGCAAGCTCATTGAAAAAATTGCCGAGAAGCGGTTAGGACTGAAAGACGTTGAGCCCGACATCATTGGCAGAAGTTATGAATACCTGATTAGAAAGTTTGCCGAGGGCAGCGGCCAAAGTGCCGGAGAGTTTTACACACCTGCCGAAGTGGGTTTCATTATGGCAAAGATTATGGATGCCGAGCCAGGCATGGAGGTGTACGACCCTACCTGTGGCAGTGGTGGTTTGCTGATTAAGTGCGAGTTGGTGATGGAAGAAAAGATGAAACTGAAATCCAAAACCAAGTACGCACCGCTAAAACTTTACGGACAGGAATTTACACCCGCTACATGGGCCATGAGCAAAATGAACATGGTTATCCACGACATGGAAGGCGAGATTGAAATTGGTGATACACTCAAAACGCCAAAGTTCAAGAACAGAAACAAACTAAAAACCTTCGACCGCATTGTGGCCAATCCCATGTGGAACCAGGGCCGTGACAGTCTTTCTTACATCAGCGATGACTTTTTTATTAATGATGAAATGGAGCGCTTTCCTGCGGGGAGTTGTGGTGGCAAAATTGATTGGGGGTGGATGCAACATATCTTGAGTAGCCTGAATGATACGGGACAAGCTGCCGTAATTCTCGATACCGGAGCCGCAAGTCGTGGCAGTGGCAATCAGGGAAACAACAAAGAAAAAGATTGCCGCAAGTGGTTTGTTGATAACGATTTAATTGAAGGCGTTATCTATCTGCCCGAAAACCTGTTTTACAATACGTCTGCTCCGGGTATTGTTATTTTCATTAACAAAGCCAAGAAGCACAAGGGCAAAGTCTATTTGTTGCACGCAGGCAAAGAGTTTGAGAAAGGCGACCCGAAAAATTTTATCCCTACTGCGGGCATTGATAAAATTGCTGACTACTATAAAGCATTTAAAGAGAAAGACAAATTTTCTCGTTTGGTTGGTAAGGATGAAATAATAAAGAACGATTACAATATTTCACCCAGTCGTTACATTCAAATAACCGATGCCGAAACCTACCGTCCCATAGGCGAACTGGTGGAAGAACTGAAAACTCTGGAAGAAGAAGCCATTGGCATTGATACAGAATTGAAAGCTATTTTTGAAAAACTGGGGATATGAGGGAAGGTTGGAAAGACACTGAATTGGGTTTAATTCCTGTTGATTGGGAACAAAGTATACTTTCTGAGTATGCTGAGAAGCCACAATATGGTTTTACAGATAGTTCTTC
Organism: Flammeovirgaceae bacterium UBA5585; assembly: GCA_002425185.1. Classification (GTDB taxonomy): domain Bacteria; phylum Bacteroidota; class Bacteroidia; order Cytophagales; family Cyclobacteriaceae; genus UBA2336. Next base: position 497,397 of record DILT01000013.1, read on the forward strand.
AAATTCAGGTAATGCAAAATTTTTAAGAATAACAGATATAACAGATACAGGTGTTAACTGGAATGATGTTCCATATTGCAATTGCCCCGATGTTGATAAGTATAAGTTAGTAGATGGTGATATAGTTTTTGCCCGAATTGGAGCAACCACTGGAAAGAGTTACATAATTAAAAATCCACCCAAAGCAGTATTTGCTTCTTATTTGATTAGAGTTAGAACCAGATCCAAATTGCTTTCTGATTATCTGATTTATTTTTTCAACTCCGAATATTATTGGGAGCAAATAAATTCTCAAAAGGGAAATAATTTGAAGGGTGGAGTAAATGGCTCAATTCTTAGTGATTTAAAGATAATAGTTCCCCCAACCCCCGAGCAACGCAAAATCGCTTATGTATTAAGTACGGTGCAAAAAGCCATAGAGCAGCAGGACAAACTCATACGCCACACCACCGAACTCAAAAAAGCCCTCATGCAAAAACTCTTTACCGAAGGCATTGGCTGGTTGAGCGGAGCCGAAACCAGACAAAAACAAACCGAAATTGGACAAGTGCCGGAGAGTTGGGAGGTAAAAAGCATTGGCGATTGTCTTGAAAAAACAAAATTAAAAGACCCAACAAAACATCCGAATGAGGAATTTATTTATGTTGATGTTTCAAGCGTCAACAATGAGTTATTCAAGGTAACAGAGGCAACTAAATTATTAGGTAAAGATGCTCCAAGTAGAGCAAGAAAGTTAATTCAGACTGATGATGTAATTTTTGCAACGGTTAGACCAACATTGAAACGTATTGCTAAAATCACAGAAGATTTAAATAATCAAGTTTGCAGCACGGGGTTTTGTGTTTTGAAACCAATTAAATCAAAACTCAACACAGAATTTCTTTACCAATATCTTCAAATGGATGATTTCATTGCAAGAATTGAAAAATTACAAAGAGGTGCAAGTTATCCAGCAGTCAGAGATTCCGATGTGAAAGGAATGAAAATTCCAATACCAAAATATAATGAGCAAGTTTTAATTGGGAACTATCTCAAAACATTAGACCTAAAGAAAAATCTAGCAAATTCAAAAAAACAAACCCTTTCCGACCTTTTCAAAACAATGCTGCATGAATTAATGACTGGCGAAAGAAGAGTGCATGAAATAGAATTTGAAAAAGTGTCTGAACCGCTGATGATGAATGATTAAATGATAACGCTGATGAAAGAATTGGTAAACGAAAATTATAAACATTCAGAACTTACAGGCAAAATCATAGGCTGTGCTATGAAAGTACATGCTACTTTAGGAAATGGCTTTCAGGAGGTGATTTATCAGCGGGCATTGGCCATAGAACTACAGGAGGCAGGCATCGGTTTTCAGCGTGAACTCGAAATGCCGGTTATGTATAAGGAGCAGCAAATAGGAACTCGCTGGGTAGATTTTTTAGTGGAAGATGGCGTGATGATAGAATTAAAGGCATTGGTCAATTTGGAAGATGTGCATTTAGCACAGGCATTAAATTATTTAGAAGCCTATCGCCTGGAAACGGGTTTACTTATCAACTTCGGCTCAAAAAGTTTACAATTCAAACGCCTGACCATGGAACACAAACTAAAGAATCAACGAAATCAGTCAATCAAAAAAATCAGCGGTTCAGACAATGAGTAAGGAATATAAAATTAAAGAACAGCCGTTGAGCATGGCGGCAGAAAAGTAATGGCCATGAAGGAAATATTAATTTACAAAACACCCGATAAAAAAACTGAAGTGGAGGTTCAGTTTGACGGCAACACGGTTTGGCTTAGTCAAATGCAGATGGCTCAGTTATTTAATCAAACCAAGCAAAACATTAGTCTTCACATTACGAATTGCTTTAAGGAAAAGGAATTAAGCAAAAAGTCAACTGTCAAGGAATCCTTGACAGTTCAAAAAGAGGGTAAAAGAACCGTTACCCGGAAAATTGAGCACTATAATCTGGATGTTATTATATCCGTAGGTTACCGGGTAAAATCCATACGGGGTACCCAATTCAGGCAATGGGCCACACAACGGCTAAAAGATTACCTGGTGCAGGGTTATGCGGTCAATCAAAAACGGCTGGACCAGCTGCAGCAAACCATTCAACTTATTGCACAGGGCGGCAAAGCTGAAACACTTCACTTAGCAGAGGCAAAGGGTTTACTTGCAATACTTGGTAGTTACACCAAAAGCTTTGTCTTACTCAATCAGTATGATAGCCACAGTCTAAAACCGGGCAAGCTCAGTGAACATATAACGTATGAAATACAATATGACGAAGCCAAAGCGGCTATATCGGAACTGAAAAATGAACTGTTAGCAAAAAAAGAAGCCTCAGAATTATTTGGAAAAGAAAAAGACGAGGGCTTCAAAAGTTCCCTGCAAAGCATCGTGCAGACATTTGGCGGCAGTTATCTCTACCCCAGTATTGAAGAACAGGCAGCTCACTTGCTTTATTTTGTGATTAAGAATCATTCGTTCAACGATGGCAACAAACGCATAGGTGCTTTTCTGTTTGTATGGTTTCTGGAGAAGAACAAACACCGCTTTAAACCCACCGGTGAATTGAAAATAAATGACAATGGCCTTACCGCCATCGCCTTATTAGTGGCCCAAAGCAAACCGGAAGAAAAGGAGCTGATGATACAACTTATTGTAAATCTCATTAGCAATGGCTAAACCCACCGAACATAAAAGCGTTCAGGCCCGCATATTAAAATATGCGAATGAAATCGGTTGGAGTTTTGTTACCAAAAGCGAAGCGGAGACCCGCAGGGGTTTTGATAATTCGGCAGCTTCACCCCGTGAGAAAGCCCGGAATGCGAGTCGCTTTTTTACAGATGTTCTTTTTGAAAAGGTAAAGCGATTCAATCCTAAGTTTAAAGACAGCAAAGAAGACTTGCTGCGTGCATTGGATTTGCCTCTGCCTACCATCCATGGCAATCGTGATTTTCTAAACTACCTACAGGGTGAAAAGACATTTTTCAGCAAAGCAGAAAGCAGAGAGTTTAATTTAAACCTCATTGACTTTGAAAATCCGGTCAACAATACTTTTGAAGTAACAGGAGAATATTATTTGTTCAACGGGCAGTATGCCAATCGGGAGGACGTTGTTTTTCTCATCAACGGTATTCCTGTTTTAGTGATTGAATGCAAGAATGCCACCAAAGACGAAGCCATTGCCATTGGTGTTGACCAACTGCGGAGATACCACCGCGAGACACCTGAAATCATGGTTCCCCAACAATTATTCACCGCCACGGAGAGCATCGGCTTTTCCTATGGCGTAACCTGGAACACCATTCGCAGAAACATTTTCAACTGGAAATGTGAAGAGATAGGAAACCTTGAAGTCAAAGTAAAATCGTTTTGCGAAATACAGCACGTTCTTGATTTGCTTAAGAAGTTCATTCTCTTTGCTGAACAGAATGAAGAACTCAACAAATTCATTTTACGCCAACATCAAAAGACAGCCGTTGATAAAGTGGTGGCACGTGCTCTTGACCCAACCAAAACAAGAGGATTGGTTTGGCATACACAGGGCAGCGGCAAGACTTACACTATGATTAAAACTGCCGAGTTGTTGTTTAAAGCACCACAGGCAGAGAAGCCAACCATTTTGTTAATGATTGACCGCAACGAGCTGGAAGACCAGATGCTTAAAAACCTTGGCTCGATTGGTGTTAACAATGTAGAGCAAGCCGAGAGCATTCAGGACTTACAAAAGTTATTAAAGAAAGATTACCGAGGCATCATCGTAAGCATGGTTCACAAATTCAGAGACATGCCGGCCAATGTAAGCTTGCGCAAAAATATTTATGTATTGATTGATGAAGCGCACCGTACCACAGGCGGAGACCTCGGAAACTTTTTAATGGCTGCCATACCCAATGCCACATTTATCGGGTTCACGGGCACTCCTGTAGATAAAACCGTTTACGGTCGCGGAACATTTAAAACATTCGGCATTGAAGATGACCAGGGCTACTTGCACAAATACTCTATTTCAGACAGTATTGAAGATGGAACCACGCTGCCCTTGTTCTATGGCATGGCTCCCAATGAATTGCTGGTGCCTAAAGAAATATTAGAAAAAGAATTTTTGAATTTGGCCGAGGCTTACGGAGTAAACGACATTGAAGAACTCAACAAAATATTAGAGCGGGCAGTCAATACAAAAAACTTTCTCAAAGGAAAGGAACGGGTTGAAAAAGTGGCTGAGTATGTTGCCAGACACTACAAGGAAAATGTTGAACCATTAGGTTACAAGGCATTTTTGGTTGGAGTTGACCGTCCGGCCTGTGCTATGTATAAAAAAGCATTGGACAAGTTTCTGCCAAAAGAGTATTCAGAAGTTGTCTATACCGGAAACAACAACGATACAGAAGATTTAAAAGCATTTCATAATGACGCTAAGCGTGAAAAAGAAATCCGGAAGAAGTTTACCAAGCTGAACGAGCAGCCCAAAATATTAATCGTAACCGAAAAACTTCTCACGGGCTTTGACGCGCCCATTCTGTATGCCATGTATTTGGACAAACCCATGCGTGACCACACCCTATTGCAAGCAATTGCCAGAGTGAACAGGCCCTATGAGAACGAAGAGTTGGAAATGGTAAAGCCACATGGTTTTGTACTTGACTTTGTTGGCATTTTTGAAAATCTGGAGAAAGCCTTGGCATTCGATAGCGATGAAATCAATGCCATTGTGAAAGATATTCAATTGCTGAAATATCTTTTCGAGTCGAAGATAAAGAAGGACGTTCCGCCTTATTTGGAGCTTATCAAGCACAATTTCAACGACAAAGACACCGATAATTTAATTTCCTACTTCCGCGACAAATCAAAACGTAAAGAGTTCTTCAAACTCTTCAAGGAAATAGAGATGCTATACGAAATCATTTCACCGGATAAGTTCTTACGGCCTTACATAGAAACCTATGCAACGCTTTCCGCGATTTATCAAGTGGTACGCAATGCTTATTCAAAGCGTGTTCAGGTGGACAGGGAATTTCAGCGAAAGACCAATGAATTAGTACAAAGTAAAATCGCTGGCACAGCCCCTAACTTTAACAACGAGTTTTTTGAAATCAACGAGCAAACCATTCAGAAGATTAAGGACACGCAAGACAATGACAATACAAGAGTTATCAACTTAATTCGCAGCATTGAGCGAATTGCTGATGAAAATTCAGACGACCCGTTCCTGATTGGAATAAGGGAACGAGCAGAAGCCGTTGAAGGAAATTACGAGAGCAGACAGTTAAGCACACAGGAAGCCTTGGAAGAAATTCGTAAGCTCTATGAAGCTGATGTGCAACGGAGAAAAGAGCAGGCAGAAAAAGGATTTGACGACCTGACGTTCTTTATCTACAAAACCCTGCTTGAAAAAGAAATTAAGAATTCAGAAGAAGTAACAAAACTGATAAAAGGCGAGTTTGTAAATCATCCAAACTGGAAAACAAGTGAAAAGGAATTGAGGGAACTCAGGCAGGCTATTTACTTCGCGTTATTATCCGAGGAAGATGACATTGAAAAAGCCGCTGCACTGATTGATGAATTGTTCAATCATTTGTTTATCGCGTTCAAATTGTAGTCATGGCTAAGTGGAAAGATAAATCAGAATTTAAGGCCGCAGTGCATAAGTATGCGGGTGAAATGGATATAAAGGTCAAGACGCTTGCCATTCGCCCCATGACCAACAAGTGGGCATCTTGTTCAACAGATGGCAACCTGAATTTTAGCAAAGACCTTCTTTCGATAGACAAAAGCCTTGGCAAGTATGTTATCGTCCATGAGCTATTACATTTCAATGTTCCTAATCATGGCAAGCTTTGGAAAAGCTTAATGATGGCCTATCTGGGTGACTACGAGAAGTTGGAGGAACGCCTAAAAAAGATGGCAGCGAAATCCATTTAGCCATTCACAGACAGCCTGCTATCACAAATGAAGTTTGAGAACCTAAAGCGAGATAAAAGATGGGAAATATTTTATGGAGATATTTCCATTGAAGACTTCGTTGAAAAGAAGCTCCCTCGCTTTTATTTTAAGGATGGGGTAAATCAAGAAATTAAAGACTCGTTTGAAATTGTCTATAAAATTCTAACACACGCGTACTTTGAATATGCATTTTTAGATGTGGCCGTCACCAAAGCATTGCACATTCTGGAGATGGGGCTCAAAATCAGATACCGTGAACTAAACAATGGAAATGAATGGGATGAAAAGAAACCATTAAAGGCACTTCTTAATTGGTTTCGCGACCGCCATTATTTTGAAAGTAATAATCCGGATTTTTTAAATCACGTTCGAGAAATACGAAATCACTTATCCCATCCAAACCGCAATAACCTTGCAGGAACGGTAGGATTGCCGTGGATAACGACAGTAATGGACTTAATCAATGGACTTTACGAAAATATTGAACTTCGGGTCAAGCGCTGGGAATCCACAAAGCAGTACAAAGACAAGTTTGAAACATTTCTTAAAGATGGGGCAAAACTGAAATTAATGGACGACACAATTTTAATCTACGGCTGCGGACAAGTGATTGTAGATAACAGACAAGAGCCTGCTTTATGTTATTTCAGTCTCCTTCCAACATTTGATGTTAAAAGTACTACTCCCAAAATGCCTTACCTATTTAGCTATCCAGTTGACATGCTTACATTTCAAAATAATACAATAGACCTTTCATTGGGAACGAACAAAATTACTTTATCAAATGACTTAAGCATCACCGAATCCGAAAAAATAAATAGTTTCAAGTCAACGGTGAATGAAGATCCTGACTTTAGGATTCACCAATCCATAATGCATTTTGATGCTGAGAATATGATAAGGAATTCAATAAGGGAATCAGGGCTCGAAAAAATAGTCGAATTGTCTCATCATTGAAAATGGAACTATGTCGCCTGCTAATATTAAAATATCTCCAACCGGTTGAATAGGATCGGCTTCAAGATATTTTTTGTTTCCCCAAAATTCCAGATGAAGATCAGAACAATATTGTATTCTCATTAAATCAACATATTACTTTCAATAATAAGCAACTTGAATTAAAAATCTAAAAGCTCTTGTAACGTTATTTTTAACCCACTAGCAATACTATTTAGTGTACTAAGTGTGGGGTTAACTTCACCTCGTTCAATTCGACCAACCTGACTAATTGGAATTTCAGCTTCATTGGCTAAAGCTTCTTGTGAAAGATGTTGTTGCTCACGTAAGTTCCGCAGGCGTTCACCAAAGCTTAGTAAAAGCCTCGCATTTCTAATATTAATCATAATTGAAAAATGGTCTAAAAGACTAGATCCGATCAACAGCATAAATGCGTTGAATTGAATAAAACCTTAAGTGTACTTTTCGGTGCCAATGGAATCCGACTTTCACAAAACAAAAAGGCTAGCTGAATCTCTTACAGAAGATGAGCTGGAATTAGGTTGGAAAATCTTTTCAGAAATCTCATCTAAGTACCCAGAAGGATTCACCATGCTATCGCACTTGGAGAAAATACCCAGCCCAGAGAGTGAGTTTGGCTTTGTCTATGAATATCAGTATTCGGTTCCAATCATAGAATTTATGCTGAAACTACGTGAAGCATATCCAGATACAGTAATGGCAATTTCAGTGAGCATTAGAATTATTTCTGAAGTTTTCCAATCGAGAAGCAAGTGACATAAGTATTTATAAGTCAATTTTTTATCTAGATTAGATTCCTAATCCCTGTTTTAGCGATTTCTTGCTTGTGTTCATTACCAAACGCTCTAATAACTTTTTAGCGCGTAAATCACTATGGATTTGGCTGCCTTTCAACGCTAATCCTTTAGCTCGAAAAGAGATCCCAGTTACTTCCTTGCTGGTATTGAACTGAACTCGCATCTCAATTTGTTTAAAGCTAAGTTTCAATTTAAGGCTTTCAAGACTCTTGGTGCCCACGTTGAGACAATGGAAAATTTCATTACGGATAAACTCCTTGACTTCACGTTTTATCATAGCCTTGCCCTTGACTTTCTTCAATGGAGTAACCCTTAGGTCCCTCTTACCCTTTCGGGCTTCACGTGCAATAGTTAGTCCGTACTTATTTTCTAGAATATCGCTTATCCTGGCACTCCTATTTCTACAGAATTTGTCACTGACAACACTCCCATCAAAACCAACACGGTTAGCAACTATGTGCAAATGCTGATGGTCAGTGTCGCTATGCCTGACAATCATGTATTGATTGGACTTAAGCCCAATGTTTTCAAGATACTCTTCAGCTATTTTCAGCATCATCTGATCATCAATGTTGTCGGCATATGCAAAAGAAATAGGTGCATGCCAAACAGGCTTTCCAAGTGTAGGCCTTAGCTTACTGATGGCTTTAAAGTCATTAATCATGTTCTCCCGATCAGTTCGCACCCCATAAACACCCAGAAGTTTGGCACCTTGCTTAGTTAGCACATACTCTACACAGCCTTTAAAGCCCCTGCCTATAATTGATTTTATAATCATGATAGCTTCTTTAGTTCTCTGCTAATCGATTCAATAAGTTCCAACAGCTCTGCAAAAGTACTTTCGCCCTGATTGAAGTAACGTACTACTTGATTTAGATTGTTTGATATCCCAATCAGGTGCCGATAGATTTTAGTTTCAGATTCGGTTAATCTAGGTTTAACTACTTTATTGGTACTGACCCGTCTTATGTACTCTGCTTCGCTAAGCCCACATTGCATAGCCCTTTGCTTAATGATAGCCCTGTCATGATTGGTGAACCTGACCGTCATTTTGCAACCTTTCTTATTTTCCAGTTTAGGTCTTGGCATTTGTTTTTGTAGCGAAGCGTATAGCAAAAACCCAGACTGTGTTTTGAGCACAATTACGAGCGAAGCGAAGTTTTTGTCGGCTCAAAACACGTCTGGCTATATCTATATCAGAAGCATTATTTTGAATTACTTTTACTTGATTGGTGCTCTTTCCAGGTAATAAAAAATTCAACCGGATCAATTGATGTGATGTCTTTTTTTATGCTCAGGTAAAATGCTTTTGGAACCATGATTTCCTTCTCGATGTATTCAAAGGCTATTTTGGCAATCTCTTCATTACTGATCTTCTTACTCGCCTTTGGTTTACTATTTGTCTTAGTACTTGATTTGGTATCGCCCAAAAACGTATCAGCTAATTGCGGCTTTTTAGCAACCTCCTGTATGCTCGTTTTACTTATTGGAGACTCCCCTTTCAAAATTTTTTCTTTCAGGTTTGGGTTCTTGTCACCAATTAGATCAATTCCCCTGGCGAAATCTCCATCCCGTTTAATTGTAGCTTCGCTTACATTATATTCTTTTGCTAGAGCCAGTGCAGTGTTGGTTGATTCTAACTTTAGATCATTTTGATCTAAAGTTAGATCTGATCTTTTTCCTTGAGTCTTTTCTCGATTGTAACGCAAGCCACGCAAATAACTTTGCTGTTCCGGTGAAAGATTTCTTCTACCTAACTGATTCTTTACCATCCATTCGTAGGCTTCGTCATCACTTTTAAATGACATCTGTTTGAATGGAAAACTTAAGCCATGTCTTTGACAAATGGAGTAGCGGTTGTGCCCATCAATGAGTATGAATTGATTTTCAATAGCCCAGATGATAAGCGGGTCCCTTACTCCTTCCTTCAAAATATTCTCTTCCAGTTGTTGGAACTCTTCAGCAGATAGTGGTGGTATAAGAGATTTAAAATCTTCCCTTATAGTGATATTCTGCCTAATGTTGGTTTCATCGGTCTGGAGCTTTGAAATAGCCCCACCGAGTAGATTTGAAAAATCTTTATTCATAGTAATATCTCTTTAGCTAAGTTCATGTAATCAATGGCGCCATAGCTTTCAGGGTTGTAGGAGAATATATCCTTCCTGTGTGCACTGGCTTCTGCTATGGCCACATTTTGACGAATAGTAGTGTTGAATACCTTTTCATTGAAGCTATTCCGCAACGATTCAACTATACCCTTACTGATGCGTGTATTATTTGTTTGGGTTAACAACAACCCGATAATACCGATCCGGTCATTAAGCTTTTCGCGCACACTGGTGATTAGGTTATAAACGGTGTCTAATCCCCTAAGCGAAAGGAACTGAGCTTGTACAGTAATCAAGACACTATCAGACGCGATGAGTGCATTCTGTGTAAAAATTCCAAGGGATGGCGGACAGTCGATCAAAATAAACTCATACTGTTCCTTAATCTGGTCAAGGAGTGATTTCAGTAGAAAGTAGCTGTTAATGTTGGCGTATAACCCTGGCTCAATGGCGGAGAGATCAAGTGATGCAGGAACCAAATGGAATGTTTCACTTATCTGTTTTATTGGCAAGGTTTTTCTCTTTTGAGAGAACGACTCAGCAATTGTTTCCGGCTCATCATCAATGCCAAGTGACTGTGATAAATTGGCTTGCGCATCAAGGTCAATGAGTAGCACCCTGGTATTTAACATACTCAATGCTTTGCCCAGGTTAAGAGTAGTAGTTGTCTTAGCTGTTCCACCCTTATGGTTTAGAATTGAAATAATTTGTGTCATAATTATTGAATTTGATATAGCTCTTTATATTTCCGATAAAATGCATCAATCGCTTCTTCAGTGAATTGACCTTCCTGCTTAAGTCTGTAAACACAGGCATTCAAATCGCGCATCTTTGTAAATCGTGGCCTGGAAGTATCAAGTGGATCAAACTTTGATGCTCTGGTTCTGATTTCAAGCGCATTGATAATGGCTGAAGCTTGTTGGTTTCTCTCGATCATATCATAAAATCTTGAGATGAAAGAATAGAACTTCTTATTGTTCATCCATGTTGGCCCAACCCAATCTGGATAGTGATAGTAGAGATGAATTATCGGCTCGCTATTGGACTGAACATAATATTCAATTCGGTCTAGGGGAGTTATTTTTGTGTTTTGGGTATTTTTATCGAGATAACCATTGCTGAAGTCACGCAGAATCCAGTTCGTTAGCAGATCAGTTTTATCCCTTCGTTCACTTCGGCCTACCTTCTTGGAATAACCGGTAAGTGTATAGCCATTCTTTAAAAATATGGTGCGTACAAATGTGCTGTTATGTTTGTCCCACACGGGTTCGTTTTGTGTTGTATGTTTTGTTTTCATAATTAATCCTAACGTTTACTTGAAACCGTTTACTGTAAACGTTTACAATCGTTCGTAATAAGTAACCCTACTACAGAGAACGCTTGAAAACGTCTTTGAAAAAGATGTTCTCCAAACCGGAGAACCGCTAATGAGGTCCAAAAAAAATTTCTATAAAGGCAATACTATCCCAGGCCACTCAATTTGAGCAGCTTGAATTTTGACTTATTTGCAGACGCGTTCTACGTTTAAGCCATTGCTATGGGATTTGATTATTAAGTTGAATCAACAATGATTGTTTGGGGGCCATAGAAGACCTGCGAGTGATTACTTTTCTGAAAGTTCATAGTCAAGAATTGTTTTTAAGGTTCAACATTTCTTATCTTTGAACTACTTGAGGGTCAAAGTCAAGTAGTCAAAAACAATTTATAAGAACCACGTTTGCGAGACGTGGTTTTTTATTTTCGTGTCGGTTGTAAAAGTTTAGGATTTCTTTGAATAACAGCCTTTAACTGGGATTTGTAGTAGGTGACCTTATTCGATCCAGGGAGTTGCTCAACGGGAACAAGACCTTTGTATTTCCATCTGATTAAAGTACCCTGAGTAATACCAAGATATTCTGCTGCTTCCTTTTGATTGAGTCGTTCTTCTGAATCAACATTTCCATGTACAGTTCTTGAGTTAAAAAACTCATCAACAAAATTTCGAAGAATTTTTTCCAAGTCTTCTCTCGATGTTATTACCAATTCTGTCATCTTCTTATCAGTTTTGAACATTATGGCATGAAGATTCAGTTTGATTGAAACTAACAAAAATTTGGGTACAAAATTTTTGTAAAGCCTTAAAAGGCAAGTGATTAATTAAGCTTTTAACAAAAGGATGGGTACGTTTTGAGCTAGGTCTTTCGGGAGTGAACTCTCCGAATTGTTTCAAACTTAAACCGATCATTCATCCAAAAGAGAGCATGAATCCATTTATATATGTTTACATCATAATTCAAGCAAACTGTTTTATTACTAGTATCAACAGTGGATTTATCAAAACTAATAGCAACTGTACCAAGCTCCTTAAAAGCGGATTTAAGACTTTTTATAATAGCTCTTGAATTTCTTTTTGATGGGTGGAACCGATTATCAGAATCACCAACGCCTAAGGATATACATTTAACGTTGATCATATAATTTATTCTTTCAGGTGATAGCTCAGCTAGTCCTTGAGACTCTCTTACTATTTCTTCGATATATTTTCTTTGGTGCTCTTTTTGTAAAACCAAGGTAGGGCTAGTTGTAAGAATATAGTTGTCAATCCAGTTTAGTATTTCGTTGTTAATAGTAAGTTCTCTTTCAACCTTGAAATACTTGTTATTACCAGATACCTTTAGCCAATATCTTTTTGCTTTATTCGATTGATGCGCATATATTTTACTACAATTTTCTATTGCAACTTCAAGACCGTAGGAGTAATCAAAGATGTTGTCAGTTAGAGTTTTGGTAATGGTTTCAAGAAATTTGATATGACTATCTCTAAAATTACCCCGTGTTAAGTATGTCTTTATTTGGTCTATTATCTCATGCGATGAAAATAAGACTAGTTTAAACACCAAGTCTTCAGATGAAAATGAATCCTTAATTTTATCTCTTTTTTCATTTAGATGGCGCTGCAGAATCTCTGATGCATCATGAAGAATAGTTATCTGAATTCTTTCAGCAGCACTAGCCCAAAGATATTCCTTATCATTTAAAACTTTTGGGGAGATGGATCCCGACAAAAATTCAAATAATTCCGCTAAAGTTTCCCAACAATGAATCTTATTATAGAGGGTATTTATTGTATCGAAGTATTCGTTTAAAATTTTCTTTGTTTCAGAACCATCATATTTGTTAGCTAAGTAGCTTTTGATATGCGCCTGAATACAACGATGAAGGTCGTAGACTAAAACTTCTAAATCTTTATCCAATGAAATTTCTTCTACTTCAACAACTAACGTTTTATTGCTATCTCTATTAAATCTTACTAAGAAATTATGCGTTAAATACTTTCCGCCCCAAAGTAGTGACGAATACCCTGGTTCAAGCGCATCAGAGCTGAAATTGGATGAGATGAATCGGAATGTCGATTTAACTAGTAGGTCAAGTTTAGATTTATTAGAGTAAATCATTCGCTAATAATTTTATCCCAAGCATTGTTTACTTGCTGCTTTTCATATTCTTTGGAAAAGTTGACATAGCGTTTAAAGTTTTCTTCTTTTTTATGGCCTGTGATGTTCCTAACTACACGCTCAGGCACCCCCATGAGCAGGCTCAGGGTTGTAAAGGTTTTTCTGGCAGCATGACTTGATATCAGTTCGTATTTGGGGAGAGTGGTTTCTCTCCGTTTTCCACCAGCAAATCGGGTTATACTAATGGGGGTATCGATTCCTGCTTCTCTGCAGCATTCTTTAAGGTATTTGTTAAACTTTTGATGTGAGACCTTTGGCAATACTTCATGCACGGTATCTTCATACTTTTTAAGGATTTGCTTCGCAAACCTGTTTAAAGGAATTGTAGTATTATCTTGGGTTTTTTGAATGGTCTTTACAACAAAATCACCTTGAATATGGCTCGACTGAAGGGTTGTTAAGTCAGAAAATCTTAGCCCCGTGCTGCAACCAAATATGAAGAAATCCCTGACGTGGTCTAATCGCTTTGATTTAAATTTAAATTCAGATAACCGGATAAATTCATCCATAGTCAGACATATCACTTCCGTTTCACGTTCGCGTGCTTTGAACTTTTTATAAGTCTGATCTTTGATGTAATCCCGCTCAAAGGCCCAGTTTAGAAATGTTTTAAGGACCGTAATGATCTTGGCAAAGTAATTATCTTCTATTGTTCCATCTACCGATTTACCGAGGCTGTCAAAAATCAAACGCTCTTCAAAGGCATATTTTCTCAGTGCTTCAAAGAAATCCAAATCAATCCTGGTGAATGAAATGGGGTATTTTTTATCTTCTTGAAACGATTTCAAGAAGTTGAATACAGTTTGTTTACCCCTTAGTGTACGTGGAGCTTTAATAGGCCGTATTGACTCCAAATACTGGTCTGCTATTTTAAAGAAATCATAATTACCTGTAGTAGTTAGCGACTCGTCTTCCAGACGCTCCAGGATATACTTTTTTGTTATTTTGATCCTGCGGTCGAATGCCTGCTGTTTAATTAGCTTTACTTGTGTTTCTATAAAATCCAGACGATTATTAAATGAATCAACTTCGTCAAATGGGTTAGCACGGGGCGCTTTTCGTATACGTTCCTTTGATTCATCCCAGGACTTGAGCTTTGCGTGAACACCCTTAACTGGCTTCCTAATTCGATCGCTGTTAAAGGTGATATACATGTAAACAGGATGATCTCCGTATCTTGTTTTCTTTTGAGTGTTGAGATAAAACTTAAGCTGCATAATTTCGGGTGGCAAAAAAGATGGCAGAAAGATTGATGATTACCAATTATCACCAGTTTTCATCCATAACCAGACCGCTATATAATAAAATTTGCAGGAATTGGCGGGGTGTGAAATAAATTTGCAAGACCGTGTATTCCCGCCCCGGGTACTGTTCAAAGTTGGTTTTTTGAGGGATAATTCCTGATTACATCGAAGTAAACATTTCGTACCTTCGGTTCCCTTAATTCCACCACAATGCCCGCCATACACGTCTCTAAATCCATTACCATTCAGGCGTCAGCCGAAAAGATTTTTAAGATTCTTAACGATTTTCACCATTGGCCTGCCTGGTCGCCCTGGCTGGTGATGGAGCCCAATGCCACCGTGAGCATTCAACCTGATGGAAAATTTTATAGTTGGGAAGGCAACCGCACCGGAAGTGGGGAGATGAAAGTGGTTTCTGAAACGTCACCTAAACGATTGGATCTTCTTGTTACTTTTTTAAAGCCATGGAAGTCCAGTTCGCCTGTTTGGTTTGAATTGAATACCAAAGGAGATGCTACGGAAGTAACCTGGCACATGGATAGTAAGCTTCCCTTCTTCATGTTCTGGATGAAAAAGATGATGACGGCTTATATTGGTATGGATTACACGCGAGGGTTAATGATGCTTAAAGAATACGTTGAAGCAGGAAAAGTTCCTTCGTTACTTCACTTTAAGGGCATGAGTCAATACGAAGGGTGTAACTATGTTGGTATAAAGACATCGTGTAGCATGGAAAGCATGAACACAAAAATGGAACAAGATTTCACCCGGCTTTTTTCATGGATTGAGCATCATTCAGGTTTAATGACTGGAAAAGCTTTCTCTATTTACCACAAATGGGATGTTGTAAATGATCATGTTATGTATACTGCAGCACTTCCGGTGAAAGAAATACCAGTTGAGCTGCCTGCAGGTTTTATTACGGGTAAAATTCCAGCATCTAAAGTGAACACCATCGTGCATACTGGCCCATATAAATTTTTGGGAAATGCATATAGCACACACTATTCTATGCAGCGCGCAAAAGAGTATACATACAGGAAGGGAACTGATCCGTTCGAAACCTATGTGAATTTACCGGGTGAGGTTCCCGACAATGAGTTAATCACGGAAGTTCATTTTCCAGCGAAGTAAATTCCCAAAAGACAAAACAAAAGTGAGTATGAATCCAATCCTTAAAAACACAATTGCTGTTGTTGCCGGAATTGTTGTCGGCAGCTTCGTCAACATGGGAATCATCATGATCAGCGGATCCATCATCCCACCACCTGCCGGAGCAGATGTTACCACCATGGAGGGGTTGAAAGAATCACTCCATCTGTTCGAGCCAAGGCATTTTATATTTCCCTTTCTGGCCCATGCTCTCGGCACATTGGTGGGGGCATTTGTTGCTGCCAAAATTGCGGCCACGTATCGGATAACCTTTGCGATAATAATAGGCTGTGTGTTTTTAATAGGCGGCATTACCAATGTGATTATGCTTCCTTCGCCCTTTTGGTTTACCCTATTGGATTTGGGCGGTGCCTATTTTCCGATGGGCTACCTGGGTGGAAAATTAGCTGTCGGGAAAAAGACCAATTAAAGCTCAATACATTTTATCGCGCGCGATCTTTAAGAAGATCATTGAACAAACTATTGAAAAGCGACAAGATTAAACTGAAGGCCAGCGCCCACCAGAATCCATCCACCGAAAAGTTATCAATCAGCCAATCCACCAGTAAAATCATCAGCGCATTGATGACCAACAGAAATAAACCAAACGTTACAAATGTGATGGGAATGGTGAGTACAACCAGCACAGGCTTAATCAGCGCATTAACAACAGAGAGTACCAGCGCCACCAATAAAGCATAGCCATAATGCTCAACATGAACACCCGGCAGGAGATAAGCCGTGAGCAATACAGCCAGGCCGCTTAGTAAAAAACGAATAACACCATTCATAGCTTTTTTATTAATCTTTCAATATCTGTTTTTCAATCGGAATCTCAAATACTAACTTGCTGACTATGTACGCCATTGTTGATATCGAGACGACCGGGGGCTACGCGGATAACCATCGCATTACAGAAATTGCCATTTACCACCATAATGGTATTGAGGTAACCGATCACTTTTACACACTAGTAAATCCGGGAAGAAGAATTCCGCAATACATTACCGGGCTCACAGGCATTACTACCGAAATGGTGGCCGAAGCCCCACCGTTTGAAGAGGTTGCTGAATCCATATTGCGTTTACTGGAGAATAGAATTTTTGTAGCCCACAATGCGCACTTCGATTATTCTTTTTTGAAGAAGGAGTTTGAGATGGCTGGTTTGAGCTGGCAAGCAAAAAAACTATGCACGGTGCGGCTAAGCCGAAAAATAATTCCTGGTTTGCGCTCGTACAGTTTGGGGAGCCTGGCGCAAAGTTTAGGGGTTCAGATCAAGAACCGGCATCGTGCAGGCGGTGATGCAGAAGCCACGGCAATAATTTTTTCAAAGCTGCTAAACCGCGATAAAGACGGTTACATCAGCAGGTCGCTTAAACGAAATTCTGGTGAAACCATCTTGCCTCCTAATTTACCCAAAGAAGAGTTTGACCGGCTCCCGGCAAAACCGGGTGTGTATTATTTTTTGAATGAACGCAGCCACGTGATTTATGTAGGCAAAGCAAATAATATTAAGAAACGAATAGCCGGGCACTTTACCGGTGATGCCCGCGAATGGAACCGCTCGAAAATCAGAAATGAAATTCATCACATCACGTATGAGCTAACCGGCAACGAGCTCATTGCACTGATTATGGAATCGCAGGAGATTCGCAGACTTTGGCCCAAGTATAACATGGCCCAAAAATTTCGTGTGGAGGAATGGGGGATTTACAGCTATGAAGATCGCACAGGGTATGTACGCTTTTCAGTCAATCAGGTTAAGCGCGGATCACATCCACTGATTCGTTTTAACGCCAAGGGTGACGCATGGAATTTTTTATGGGAGAAAGTTAGGGAGTATGATTTGTGCCCAAAACTCAGCGGACTTCAATTGTCAAAAGGGTTGTGTTTTCAATACCAGATTGGTGATTGCAAGGGAGCGTGCATGGGGGTTGAATCAGTAAAGAAATATAACAAGCGTGCGGTAAAAGCTATTCAATCTTTTCGCGAGCCGGGCGAATCGGTGGCGATTATCGGAAAGGGTCGAAATGTCCGGGAAAGCTCATTGGTGCTTGTAGAGAATGGAAACTTTTTAGGCTATGGTTTTGTGGATAAAGATGTTTCGCTTGAGCATTTCGATGAAGCACGAAGTTATGTGCGTAGTGGCGTGGAAACATCCACCGTTCAAAACCTGATTAACTCCTATTTATTGAATCCGCGTGATTGTGAAATTCTTGTGTATTAAAGTCTATTTTCTTTTACGCCCCTCAACCCCTGGGTAAAGAGAAGGCACCGGATCGCTGGTGAATATTTCTTTGGTATGTATGTCCATCATAGAAAGTACTCCCGACCAACCCGCCCCGGTGTCCATCAACCATACTTCACCCGATTGAATAGGTTTTTGAAACGGCACCGGTGTATGCCCAAGGTACACCTCATCGTATTCCGTGTGCTTAGCATAAATGCCTTTATGATAAAATTCTAACGCTATGCGTGAAAGGTTTCTGTCCCACAAAAAAACCTGAAGCGTTTGCTGTTCAATGGGTTGTATCGGATTAATGCCTGCATGTACAAACAGTTTATTGTGCTGAATGTAAAAAGGGAGGGCGCGTTCAAGAAACAACTGGTGCTTTTCAAAATTGTTTTCGCCAAAGGAATTCACTGTGGCTTCGCCACCTTGTTTCCACCACACCTCATCGATTATTCCATAACGCATCCACTCCAGCGTCCAGAAGTCGTGGTTGCCAAAAATGTACGTGAGGTTTTTTATGCGCATTAATTCATCAATGGCCTGTTTTGTTTCGGGCCAGCCATCGCACACATCGCCCAATGAAATCAGGTGATCTTTTTCATAATCAAAACCAGCTCGTTGCAGGCATTGAACAAGCGCCCGATGCGCACCGTGGATATCTCCGATTACAAAAGTCCTTGACATTATATTTACTTTCGTGTCCGATCGAACCAAGATAACATGACAACCATCGAAATCGTTGGGCACACCGGTGCCTTTTTAAGCAGTATCACCTTTATGCCCCAGGTTTACAAAGCGTGGCAATCCAAAAGTGTAGGCGATCTGAGCCTGGCCATGATGCTGATTGTGTTCACCAGTACCATTGTGTGGCTGATTTATGGTTTTGGCCTCACCCTGTGGCCGGTTATTATTTGTAATGGCATTATCTGTGTGCTTAGCCTTATGCTTATTTATTTTAAGCTGACATTTAAGAAATAGCGTTTTCCGTTGGCCGAAGCAAATGCGCGGTTATCACTTTTTTAGCCTAAATCATTAGAATTGCGCTACTTTAGCGCTTTAATTTTAATCAAATCGAGTTGTGATGGAAGCTGTGATTGCTGAAAAACAAGATCTGCACAAGGCAAAAATCAGCCAGGTAATGGCTGAGGTGGGTAAGGTGGTAGTGGGGCAACAGTATATGGTAAACCGCCTGCTTATCGGGTTATTCACCAATGGTCATATTTTGTTGGAAGGCGTGCCGGGCTTAGCCAAAACGTTAACCGTTAGTACCCTTGCTAAAGTTCTTCACCTGGATTTTCAACGCATTCAATTTACCCCCGATTTGCTCCCTGCCGATTTGGTGGGAACTATGATCTACAACCAAAAGGAAGGAAAGTTTGAAGTAAAGAAAGGCCCTATTTTCGCCAACCTTATTCTGGCCGATGAGATTAACCGCTCGCCTGCCAAAGTGCAATCGGCCTTACTGGAGGCCATGCAGGAAAAGCAGGTAACTATTGGTGAGACAACCTTTACACTCGACAAACCTTTTTTGGTATTGGCTACACAAAACCCGGTTGACCAGGAAGGAACCTACCCATTACCGGAGGCCCAGGTGGATCGCTTTATGATGAAAGTTTTTGTGGATTACCCGAGCAAAGATCAGGAGCTTGAGGTGATGCGCAGGATTTCCAACATGCGGTTTGACTTTACAGTAAACGCGTTGCTTACGAAGGAAGACATCTATGACATCCGCGACCAGATCAACAAAGTAAAAATTTCCGAATCGTTGGAGCGCTACATCATTGAACTGGTATTCGCCACCCGTAAACCGCTCGACTATAGACTTAACGAGCAGGCACCTTATATTCAGTTTGGTGCTTCACCGCGTGCCAGCATTAATCTAAACCTGGCAGCTAAAGCCACAGCGTATATAGAGGGGCGTGATTATGTGCTTCCGGAAGATATCAAAGAAGTGGCATTAGACGTGATGAATCACCGCATTATTTTGAATTACGAGGCCGAAGCCGATAACGTAAAAACCAGCGATATCATCAAGGCTATTTTGAACAAGGTGCCCATCAGCAAATAATCTGCTGCTTAACATTACGATAAGGATTTTTTAAACTGCATAATAGTGTATTAACAGGTGTTAGCCTGTCTTTTAATCGCAATATTACGATTACACTGAAAATCAACTATTTAAGCACAGTATAAGCGCTTAACAATTTCGTAACAATGCCTTGCCGATGGGGTAATAGTGCGTAGCCACCTTTGCGTAAAATTTAAGGTATGCGTAATCTGTATCTGGCTTTTTTCACCCTGCTTTCTTCCTTCACGTTTGCTCAAACGGGAACAATAAGCGGAAAAATTACTGACGCCAAAACAGGAGAAGAAATAATTGGGGCCAACGTTTCTATACAGGGAACGCAGGTAGGGGCACCAACCGACATTGATGGAAAATTTTCCATAGGTAATGTTAAGCCCGGAACTTACAACCTGGTGGTTTCATTCATCACGTATAAAACACATGTCATTCCTGATGTGGTAGTGGAGGCCAATAAGATATCATCCATTACTGTTGCCATGCAGGAAGAGTCGCAGGAATTGGAGGAAGTTATTGTAACCGGAACGCGTGAAATTAACAGCGACTTCGCACTTCTTAAGGCAATCAAGGAAAGCAAACTTGTTGTATCCGGAATTTCAGCTGAGCAGATTTCTAAATCTCAGGATCGTGATGCTGCCCAGGTTATGCGCAGAGTGCCGGGTATTACCATTCAGGAAAATCGTTTTATCGTTGTTCGCGGGTTAAGCTCACGCTACAGCAGCGTTGTTTTGAATGGTGTTTTTGCACCCAGCTCTGAAACCGACAGCCGCGCATTTTCATTCGACATTTTACCCAGTGGATTAATTGATCAGATTTTAGTTTACAAAACTGGTGGAGCGTGGTTGCCCGGTGACTATGCCGGTGCGGTAGTTCAGATTACCACTAAAAATGTTGTTAATGATCCGTTTATAAATGGCGCACTTTCCATCGGGTACAGAAGAGGCACTACAGGTACTACCCGTCAAAGTCAGGAGCGCTCATCAACCGAATGGTTAGGATTTGATGGAGGATCGAGGAGTTTGCCAGATAATGCACCAGCCAATTACGGGGCTTTAGGATTTAACCCGAACCTGATTGAAATTGAAAGCAGGAAGTGGGAGAACACCTGGGGATTGCAGGATGTAAACGTATTACCCGACATTCGATTCAATTTGAATTTCGGTAAAGGATTCAAGCTTGGAGGCATGAAGTTAAGTACCATTAATGGCTTAACGTACAGCAACACCAATCAATATAATGATGCTTCCTTTAACCGTTATTTTAATTACGAGGAAGATTTTTCCAGTGAAAATTTCTTCAACTACATAGACAACCAACTGGCAAACAATGTTCGGTTAGGGATGCTTAGCAATTGGACTTTAAACATTAACAGTCGGAATAAAATTGAGTTCCGAAACCTGTTCAACAACATTGGCACAAACGAAACGATTATTCGCAGTGGCGATAATTTCTTTCGTCAGCAAAATTTCAGAAATTATTCATACCGTTACATTGGCAGATCATCATACATGGGGCAGTTGGAAGGTAAGCATGAATTGATTCCAAGCAAATTAAGTATTACATGGCTGGGAGGATACACTACCATTAACCGGAATGAACCCGACTGGAGGCGTTTAGTTACCGGAAGATTGCAAGGCTCAGCAGAAGATGTTCCCTATGTTGTTAACGTTAACTCAAGCGTAAGCGCAGTAAACTCAGCCCGATTTTACCAGGATTTAAATGAAACAAGTTTAACCAATCGCGTTGATCTGGATTATTCTTTCAATGCCCCTGCCGGACGTGACCCTTTTCAATTAAAGATGGGATATTGGGTTGAACTTAAGGATAGAAGTTTTCAGACCCGTACCATTGCGCATGTGGCTCGCGATGGATTCAATCCTGACATTGCCTCGCAACCTTTTGACAGAATTTTTGATCGCGCCAACGTAGCTTATAACGGAGGACATTTTATTGACGAGCGCCAACGCCCGCAGGACTCCTATACAGCTGAAAACTTGTTAGCCGCAGGGTACTTCAGTGCCGACATGCCGCTTTCAGAGAAAATACGCGTGGTGGCGGGTTTGCGCGTTGAGTACAACCGTCAGCAGTTGAAATCTGCACCTGGTGTTGGGGCTACCTCAGTGGATAATCCCATAACCAGTTTACTGCCCTTTCTTAATGCCAGTTACAATCTCACGTCCTCATCGCTTGTTCGCTTAGCCTACAGTAAAACATTGAATCGTCCTGAATTCAGGGAACTAGCGGAGTTCAGCTACTACGATTTCCAATACGCTATTGATATTGTAGGAAATCAAAATCTGAAAGTGTCCGACATTCATAACGTTGATTTGCGCTGGGAGTACTATCCTACACCAAATGAGTTTATCGCCATTGGAGGATTTGGCAAGTATTTTAAAAACCCTATAGAAACAGTAATTAGAACAGGAACGGATAACCCCGCACTGTTGTACACCAACGCCAAGGAGGCTTACACGGCTGGTGCTGAAGTTGAAGTAAGAAAGGCGTTGGCCTATTCATCAGCCAGCAGCTTTTTGAATAACTCCTTTATTGTTTTTAATGCTTCATTAATTTATAACCGTATTCAGGTTAGTGACCTGGCTGATGACCTCGAGTTGTCAAAAAGGCCCATGCAGGGACAGTCACCATACATTGTTAACCTTGGATATTATTTTGAAGACACCAAGCGTGGACTGCAGGCCAATCTTCAATATAATGTGTTTGGTAAGCGAATCACTTTTGTGGGGAATACACAATTTCCTACCTGGTGGGAAGTGCCCCGCCATTTGGTTGACTTGAATGTTGCCAAGACTATTGGAAAAAATCTTGAAATACGCTTCGGTATCAGCGATTTACTTAATGCTAAATGGGAGTTGCGTGAAGATCCGGATCTAAATAATGATGTGTCGGATGTTAGCACTAATAAGGTAGTTCGCGGAACACGCAACGGACAACTTTTCACCGTTGG
Organism: Flammeovirgaceae bacterium UBA5585; assembly: GCA_002425185.1. GTDB lineage: Bacteria > Bacteroidota > Bacteroidia > Cytophagales > Cyclobacteriaceae > UBA2336. The sequence goes on from DILT01000013.1 coordinate 520,392, forward strand.
ACTTGGCTTTAAGTTTTAAGATTTAACATCGCGATCCGATCGCCTTTTAGTATGCAGAAGACATTCAAGTGGTGTCTGGCGATCCCTATGGTTTATTTTATCCACACTAAGGTTTTCGTAACAATAACCTAACAATCGGTTAACCCCTGCTTTACCCCTAAGGCCTACTTTGCAGCCGATTTCAACTTAACTTAAAAATCATGAAAAGAAATTCAATCCTATCCATTTTGGCTAGTGTGTTTGTGCTTGCTGCCCTGAGTTTTGCTACAACCTCCTGTAGTGATGATGAATTAGGTGCCGCACCAACAGTGAGTGTAACCCCATCAACTCTTCAAGATATCCCTGGCGCTTCTGTGTCTTTCGAGGCTGCAGTAACCGCTCCGAATGGCGGGCAATTGCTGGTGTTTTCCGGCCCCACAATTCCGAGTGTAACACTTAATGGTCAAAGTACTCAAACCGTTACTGTAAACTACACAATCCCTGCAAATGCAGTTATTGGTTCAACTATTCTTATTGTTGTAACAGCAGTTGATAATGAAAGCTTAAATTCACTCCCTGCTACAGTTACTATTACTGTTGGTGATCCTAAGCCGGTGGTTGTGGTTCAGGGAAATATTTCGACAGCCAACAACAATTGGGTTGCTACTAATCGCTACTTATTAAAAGGTAAAGTTGTTGTTCCCAATGGTGTTACCCTTACCATTGCACCAGGTACAATCATTTTTGGTGAAAAGGAAACAGAAGGAACATTAATCGTTAACAGAGGTGGTAAACTTAATGCCGTGGGTACTGCTGTTAATCCGATTGTATTTACTTCAAATGCTCCGAAAGGTTTCCGTAACCGTGGCGATTGGGGTGGTGTTGTAATTTTAGGAAGAGACTATAACAGTAACGGTGCCAATGCACTTATTGAGGGTTTAGCGGGTGGTGCAGGTTCACAAGATGGTCTTTATGGCCCTGGTGATGGAGCTGCCATTGGAAATGACGACTCAGGAAAATTAAAGTATGCCCGCATTGAATTTGCTGGTATTGACTTATCGCAGGATAATGAGCTTAACAGCTTAACGATGGGATCCGTTGGCTCAGCCACAGAAATTGATCATATCGTTGTAAGTTTTGCCAACGATGATGCTTATGAGTGGTTTGGCGGATCAAATGATCACAAATACCTGATTGCCTATTCTACCTTAGATGATGATTTTGATTCGGATCGTGGTTATATCGGCCGTGTACAGTATGGTGCTATTATTCGTGAAGCATCCATTGCGGATATTTCAGGCTCAAGAGCTTTTGAGTCATCGAGTAACTCTACCAACCCTGCGCCTACAGTAGGGGGTGTATCCAGACACTCTAAACCAATTTTTGCAAACATTACAGTATGGGGGCCGCTTCTGTTCAGAGCTGCTGCTCAGATTGATGGTTTCTATCGCGCAGCGGTTGAAGTAAACTCCTTCAACCAATTTGAACTTTACAATTCTATTATCACAGGTTTCCCCACATCAGCAAACTTTGCAACGACTGGTTCTACCGTAATCAACAATATTTTTTCTGCTAATGGTGGCGGTCAAACGGCAACTGGTGCTAACGTTCCGGCAAATTTTGCATCAGATAACAATTTTGGTGCACCTATTACCGACATTTTCGGTCCATTCCCTTCAGGAAATGTTTATAGCTTCGCCAACTTACCGATTAATCAGGTAGCAGGTAGTCCAGGTCTTACTGGTGCCCCCGCAATTCCTGCTGCCAGCAACGTGGGTAATTTCTTCACCGCTGAAGCTTTCTACGGTGCTTGGGGTACTACTCCGGGTGCTGGTTGGAATTTCAACGCAGGTTGGATTAACCTCAACCCGAACAACGAAGATTATTAATCCATAGCATTGGTTTGATTCAAGAGAAGCCCGGATTTTGTCCGGGCTTTTCTACTTTTGACTAAGGGTTTGTTCACTAAGTAATATTTTATGAAGCATACAATTATTCTTCTGGTTGGCATCTCTGCACTTTTGGTCAGTTGTTCAAAAAGTAAAACAACTGAAGCAGGGAAAATTCTTTCACAAAAGGATTATGATTCACTTTTAATTCAATTGGCCCCTTATGTAGTTAAGAAACCTGATGCGATGACCTACGCTGAGCGGTTCGATCGTTCAAGCAGGTCATTCTACAAAAACTACATTGATCTTACCAACGGAAAAATCCGGTATTACTTTAAAACTGATTCGGTTGAGTTTTTTACTTACGAGTATCAGGATAAAGCCAGTTTATATGAACATTACCGCACGTTCGGAGGGTATGTGAAGCGAAATCCGGATACGGGCAAAATAGAATTTCTAAACCTGCTGTATCAAACGCCTCGTTGTGTGCGCGATGAGTTGGAGGCAAAGGGACAAGTATTGTTTAAAGAGATGATAACATCAGGAAATGTAGATAAGTATTTCGGCAACAAAGATCTTGTGTACGTTCCCAACGAAGATATTTATTATGATACGCAGCGAAATCGGTGGGACTACACTGAAAATTCCAAGTGGCGATTTTTAGAGGAGGCACGCGAGTTAGCGGGCCCGGGCAGACTTGATTCCATCAACTAGTTAAATCAATTCACTTTCTTTTGTTTCTCTTTATGCATCTCCACCACGCGCTTGATTTGTTCGGTGGCAATAGCTACAGAGTCCTGACTCTTTTTGTTCTTTTCAATTAGCGTAAGCAGACTTAAATTTTCAAGCTTGTTTGCTTCTACCGACTTCTCCAGTTGGATTCTTTCCTTTTCATTGTTCTCCAACCTAAGCGTTAAATTTTTATTTTCATTGAGCAAGCGTTGTTGCTGACGCTCTACGGCCTGAAGCGCCTTGGTTGATTCATCAACTTGTACCTGAATTTTATCGCGGTAATATTTTATACCAAAATCATAGATGATCCGTTCGAGCTCTTTGTTCACTTTTTCTGCCTCATCGGTAGTTGACCATTCGGCCGGCTTTAAACCAATCCACGCTACAGCGGTAGTAGTACGCTCTTTGGTGGTAGCATAAATGGGGTTCTTGTAAGAGGTTCCGCCAATAACCGTTTCGGTTAAGGTTATGGGGTTAGCGCCAAGCTTCAGTTTAGCAAACGATTTTAAATACTTGTTAAACGAAGTGGCAACGTCATCCAGCTTACCTTCCAGCTCAACACTGTAGCCATCAACATTTTCGCCTTTTACGCGGTGCGATTCTTTCTCTACTTTTACCGATTGGGCCGTTGCAGTCGCGCTAAGGCCTATGAAAAAAATAAGGGCAAACTTTTTACGGGCTTCCATGTTGTTATGGTTAGTGATGTAAAACTAAAACAATGATAAACATACCAATAACTTGATTTATAGTCATCGCGGGCCTGCCTGCACGTAGCCGCTTCGGCAAAGGCAGGCATTTGACCCGCGATCCCAAACCATCAATGAGATGCCGGCTCGCAGGCCGGCATGACATTTAGGTATGTTTGCGGATCATCAACAAAACTAATGCTACAAAATTGATTCCAAAAAGAATACTCATAACCGGAGCCTCCGGACTAGTCGGTGCAGAACTTACAGCCAACCTGATTACAGTAGGTTACCAGGTTGTTCATTTGGGGCGAACGAAACGCATGGGCAAGGTGCCTTCCTTTACCTGGGATGTAGATAAAGGATATATTGAGGAGGGGGCACTTCAAGCAATAGATACTATTATCCATTTGGCTGGTGCGGGTATTGCTGATAAACCGTGGACGGTCAGGCGAAAGCAGGAGATAGTGGATAGCCGCACCAAATCAACCGCGTTGCTTTATCAATACCTGAAGAACAACGCACACCAGGTAAAGTCATTTATATCGGCCAGTGCCATCGGGTACTATGGCTTTGGCGGAAGCGATGAGGTGTTTACCGAAGAGAGTAAGCCAGGATCAGATTTTTTAGCTGAAGTAGTTAAAGCCTGGGAACATGAAGTGGATAAAATTCAGGAACTCAACATTCGTACAGTAAAAATCAGAATTGGAATTGTACTGAGCGATAAAGGAGGTGCCTTAAAAGAAATAGCAAAGCCTGTTGGTTGGGGTGTTGGCGCACCACTGGGTAACGGCAAGCAGCCGATGAGCTGGATTCACATAGATGATTTGTGTATGATGTTTCGGTATGCCGTTGAGAATGAAAACCTGATCGGTGCATACAACGGTGTTGCCCCGCAATGGTCATCAAATCGCGAAGTAACAAAAGCCATCGCCAAAGCATTGCATCGTCCCCTGCTCCTTCCTCCAGTTCCTTCTTTTGTTATGAAACTAATGTTGGGTGAAATGGCAAATTTAGTTCTGTTGGGGAGTAAGGTGTCATCAGAAAAAATTCAACAGACTGGATTCAAATTTCAATTTGAAGATTTAACAACTGCCATTGAATCGTTTTACAGGAAATAGTTAGGAAGTGACTACTAGAAATCAATCGCAAAAATCATTTCCTCTTGTCAGCCTGAGCTTGTCGAAGGCTAATTCCAGGCTTAAAAGCCGGTTTCGACAGCCTGCCTAACCGGTAGGCAGGGCTCAGCCTGACATCAAAAGTATTTTTGAGATGCTTTCTAGTATTTCTTTCTATTGGCAAACGCCACCAGCGAAAGCATAACGGGCACTTCTACCAAAACACCAACCACCGTTACCAGGGCAGCCGGTGATTGTAAACCAAACAATGAAATGGCAACCGCTACAGACAGTTCAAAGAAGTTGCTGGCGCCAATCATGGCTGCAGGTGCGCACACGGCATAATTCAGATTTAACTTCTTTCCACCATACCAGGCGATAAAGAAAATAAAGTAGGTTTGGATAACTAAAGGTATTGCAGCCAATAAGATAATCAGTGGATTGTTGAGAATGTTTTGCCCCTGAAAAGCGAACAGAAAAATCAGTGTAACAAGTAAGGCAATAATACTTATCGGTTTGAGTTTGGGAAGGAATTCCTTTTTAAACCACTCCTCTCCTTTTGAATTCACTAAAATTCGTTGTGTGATCACTCCGGCCACAAGAGGAATCACCACAAAGATCACCACACTTGCAACTAAAGTCTCGTAAGGGATTACCACATCGGTAATCCCCAGCAACAACCCGACAATTGGTACAAAAGCTACAAGAATAATCAGGTCATTCACCGAAACCTGTACGAGCGTGTAATTCGGATCACCGTCCGATAAGTATGACCACACAAACACCATAGCCGTGCAAGGTGCTGCGCCCAATAGTATAGCCCCAGCAATGTATTCGCCTGCTAATGAAGGATCAATCCATGCCGAATAGAGCTTGGTAAAGAATATCCAGGCAAAGAACGCCATCGTAAACGGTTTGATCAGCCAGTTGATCACGACTGTCCAAACTATACCACGGGGCTTTTCACTAACCTTTTTGATACTGGTAAAATCAATCTGGAGCATCATCGGGTAAATCATAAGCCAGATGAGTACAGCAACGGGAATGTTTACGTTGGCAATCTCCAGACTGTTTATTACTTCAATCGACCCTCCGGCAAAGTGGCCGATGACTATGCCAGCAGCAATACATATAGCTACCCAAACAGAAAGATACCGGTCAAATAAGCTAATGGGTTTCTTTAAAGCCATAATGAATAGTTGATTGCAAGTAAGCGAATCTATCAATCGTAATATTACGATTAAAATACTGTATTAGGCACAGAATTTTCTCAGAAAGGATATATGATTTATGTCATGGTTTAAAAAACGGATATACGTATGCAAAGTGAATAGGATTTGTAAAACCATCATTTTAAGCAGATACTCGTATATTTCGGATAAAACAGAATTGTTTTAGATGAATTCAAAACGAAAAACAAAAGCCAAAGCCGATCCGGAGTTGATTCAACAGGCTATTGAAGAGGAACACCGCATTCGCAAAGCCTTTAAAGATAAAGACTGGGCAGAGATAAAGGGCGCCAACAGTTGGATGATCTTTAAGGTGATGAGTGAGTTTGTGGAGGGCATGGAGAAACTGGCCAAGATCGGACCGTGTGTGACCATTTTTGGATCGGCTCGTACCAAGCCTGCCAACAATTACTACAAAATGGCAGAGGAAATTGCGTATAAACTGGTACAACATGGCTATGGGGTAATTACCGGTGGCGGGCCGGGTATTATGGAGGCCGGTAATAAGGGTGCACACCGGGCAGGCGGTAAGTCGGTAGGGTTGAACATTTTTTTGCCGTTTGAGCAGAAGGGAAATGTTTACATCGATCCGGATAAACTCATCACATTCGATTACTTCTTTGTACGCAAGGTGATGTTTGTAAAATATTCGCAAGGCTTTATTGTAATGCCGGGTGGTTTCGGAACGTTGGATGAATTAACGGAAGCGTTAACGCTCATTCAAACAAAAAAAATCGGCCGATTTCCGATTGTGATGGTAGGTAAAAAATTCTGGCAGGGTTGGCTGAAGTGGGTGAAAGATGTATTGATTGCAGAGGGCATGATCAGTCCAGAAGATCTGGATTTATTCAGCCTGGTAGATACTCCGGAAGATGCTGTTAAGGCGATTGATGATTTCTATTCCAAGTATTTATTGTCCCCGAATTTTTAATCTTTTATCATTCGGTGCCCTCTGTGGTTAAAAATATGTTGGAAAAAAACTTTCCTTTAATTATTTCCCTGCTTGCGCTCGCGATAGCGATTGGGTATGTACGGTTTTCAAACGAGCGCGTAAAAAAATTAATAGCTGAAAATGAGCAAGCACAGAAAATGCAGGATGGCACGCTGGCTCCTGCCGACTGGGATGGCGCAGCACCACCATTCCCCGCTATTTCCTACGATCTGCCGAAGAACCTGAATTTTGCCGGAGAGCCGGTGCCCATTGACATACCGGATGTGCTGGAGCGATTGGATCGTGAGTTACAGATTAATATTTATTTGCACAGCAGCACCATCTTTCTGATTAAGCGTGCCAACCGTTGGCTACCCCAAATGCAGGCAATCTTGCGCAAGCACAACATCCCGGATGATTTTAAATATTTACCCCTGATTGAATCGGGATTGTTAAATGACATTTCACCTAAAGATGCCGTGGGGTACTGGCAGATTTTAAAAACCTCAGGCCGTGAACTGGGCCTTGAAATTGAAAAGGAAGTTGATGAACGGTATGATCCGCTTAAGGCAACAGAAGCCGCCTGTAAGTATTTAAATAACGCGTATAAAAAATTTGGCAACTGGACACTGGTGGCCGCATCCTACAACCGTGGTATTGCCGGTGTTGGTCGTGCATTGGAGAACCAGCAGGTAGATAATTTTTACGACCTGCACCTGGTGGATGAAACTTCGCGCTATGTGTTTCGCATTATCGCCATTAAGGAAATTATTGAAAACCCCACCAGGTATGGGTTTAATGTGAACCCGAAACATTTGTATCAACAGGAACAACTCCGTTATGTTGAAATAACAGAGACTATTCCTGATCTGATTAAATTCTCCAAACAACAAGGCGTGAATTACAAATTATTGAAACGTCACAACCCATGGTTGCGCGATGACCGGCTAACAGTAAAGCGTGGTAAGGTTTACCAGATTGCGCTTCCGGATAATAAATGAAATTTCTATGCGTCCGTACATCCTGGCCGAATCGAACTGGAAATACATTAAGGATGCTTCTTTTGAAGTAGCGGTGCTGCCGTGGGGAGCCTGTGAAGCACACAACTATCATTTGCCTTATGCAACCGACATCATTGAATCCGAACACATAGCGGCAGAGGCTGCACGATTGGCTTGGGAACAAGGTGCAAAAGTGATTGTGTTACCGGCAATTGCGTTTGGCGTAAATACCGGTCAGTTTGATGTGAAGCTGGATATCAATATGAATCCGTCAACACAGCTTGTTGTATTGCGTGATGTAATAGATGTGCTTAACCGGCAAGGCATTCATAAACTCATTATCCTGAACAGCCATGGCGGAAATGATTTCAAGCCGATGATTCGAGAACTCGGGCTGGCGTTTCCGAACATGTTTTTGACAATGTGCAACTGGTTTCAGGCGCTTGATCAAACTCAATTTTTTGAGAATAGAGATGATCATGCCGGTGAAATGGAAACCAGCCTGATGCTGTATTTGCGCCCTGATTTGGTATTACCCCTTGTTGAAGCCGCTGACGGTGCAGCGAAGAAGTTCAGGTTTACGGCTATGCGTGAGGGCTGGGCATGGGCCGAACGCAAGTGGACGCAGGTTACTGCATCAACCGGGGTGGGTGATCCGCGCAAAGCATCAAGGGAAAAGGGTGAACGTTTCTTTAAAGCTGTAACAGAAAAAGTTTCACAGTTTATTACTGAAGTAGAGGAAACAAAGCCAGGAGATTTTTATGTCTAATCTTTACCGCATCATGGAAATTGCTTCTCCATTCAATAGTCTGTAGCCCTTCATCACATCAGCCGTCAGGCACGAGTGTACAGGCAACACACCCAACCAATCGCCAACCTTAATGTTTTTGACTTGATTCTTATCTGCTTGGATGATTCCATGTTCCTGTGAAAGCGATTTGATATACATGCCTGTATCTTCGGTGCTCCAACCACCGTTCGTTAATCGCACCACTTTTCCAAAGGACGTAGCGCCACCTGGCAGAACAAGATTATCTTTTGAAAAATGAACCGCCCCTCCATGAACAACGATTTCATTTCGTTCAGGATACGTAGCCACTACCGGGCAGGCCAAGGCTACGGCAAGTTGTTCCAGTGTGCATGAGCCAATGGCAACCTGCGTGAAATCGTAAAAAACAAAATTTCCCGGCCTAATCTCATCAACCCCGTTAAATGTTTCAGCCACACTGCAAGTTGGTGTATCGCCAAGCGAAAAAATTAAATCTGGATATTCTGTTGAATATTTTTGTTTGAGTGTTTTCGAAATAGTCAACGTATGTTGACAAATGTTGTGAATCGCATTTTTATCATTACGGATTTTATAGCTGTGGCCATCGTGGGTCAAAAATCCACTGAATGATAGGTGTGGGTAAGCGTTTATCCGATTCAGAATGGCATCAAGTAAAGGAAAGTCTTCGGGTACAATGCCTGTACGATGATACCCGGTATCTATTTCAATAAACAAATTGACCGGATATTGAATTTCTTTTCCAAGCTGATCAACCGCTTCCGATGAAACGACCAACAAGTTCAGTATGAGCTTTTCAGCCAATCGGTTAATGCGAACTTTTTCATGAATGTTTACCGGGAAGGCCACCGTAATATCTTTCCAGCCATCGTTGGCAAAGTATTCGGCCATTTTCACGGAAGACACCGTAATTTTATCAACACCAAAGCTCCGAAACCAGCGCCCCACTTCATGCGACTGATGGGTTTTAAAGTGTGGCCGGAAACCCACATTATTCTTTCGCGCTTTCTCGGCCATCATGGAAATGTTCGACAAGCATTTTTGCTTATCGAGTAAGAAAGTTGGCTCCGAAATATTTTGCAGAATCATATCAATAAGTTAATAAGCCAAAGCAACAACCCTACACCTAGCCACATAACGTAAATCTTTCTGTTTCTTATTGATAAATTATTGCTACCCATAACTCTACTTCCTAAGAACACTCTAATGTCATTGTAGTTGGCAGTATTATTTTGGTAGATTGTAACGAATCTTTGTCCGTCAATATTGGTAATGTTTATTCCATCAGCTCCAGAGGTGAGACTAAACCGTAAATTCTGAATCGGTCTATGAATTCTTATAATTCCAATATAGTTGAGAGTCATTAGGCTGTTCCTAAATTTAACTTTTGGGAAAGTCACGGCAATGAAGAGGGGAATCGTCAAAAACACATAAATAATAAATCCCAACTCAGGGAAATTAGAATTGACTTTAGAGTGTAAGATGGCAGCAATCAATAGAAAGAAAACGATCAGATCAATCAACATCAAAACTCCAATTACGATGAATTTTAAAATCAAATATCTTCTTGTTTCAATCACTTCCATAAAGCCTTATTACTACTTCTAAATATTGATAAATTTTATTTTATTCATTACCACCCCAATCCGTAATCTTCCCCATGATTACTCGATCCTCCCCAAAAACTTCCATTCTTCCAGTCGAAGTAAATGGCATTGATGGGTCCGCTGGTTCGTTCGCGGTATGAAGTCCGGTATCCCATTTGTCCAAGTTCTTTTCGCGACCAGGGGGGCATTTGATTGTTGAGTATCAATGAGCCCGGTTGTTTTTCATGATCGCCAAAACTGGAAAACATCTGGTTGGTGATAAAGCTGGGCGCTTCGCAGGCTTCTTGCACCGTCATACCAAATTCTACCATGTTTAAAAAGAATTGAATGAGCAACTGATCCTGTTCATCACCGGCTTGCTTGGCAAAAGAAATAAAAGGCTTACCGTCTTTTAGTGCCATGCTGGGTGTAAGCGTTACCCGCGGGCGTTTGCCGGGCTCTACAACATTGAAAGGATTTTCTTTTTCATCCAACACAAAGCTTTGCATGCGCTGACTCATACCGATACCGGTGTTACCGGCAATGCAGGCAGGCACCCAACCGCCACTGGGAGTAATGGACACTACCCAACCTTCTTTGTCGGCAGCTTCTACAGATGTTGTTCCGGCAGCAAAGTCTTCAAAGTATTTTTCATTTAGGGGGTTGTACAAATTGCTTTGCGGGTTGCCCCACACTTTTAGCAGATCGGTGTACGGGTTTACTTTTCCTTCGTATGGATAAGGATCGCCCGGCCCAATTTTCGGATCGTTGCGATTTGGGTTGATGAGCTTCGCGCGTTCTTTGGCATATTCTTTTGAGAGCAAACCTTTCATGGGTTCTTCAGGTGCAAAGGCAGGATCACCGTAGTAGAAATCACGATCGGCAAAAGCCAGGTTCATGGATTGATATAAAGTGTGTATGTACCGCGATGTATTGTATCCCATCGACTTCAGATCAAAGTTTTCCAGGATGTTCAGCGTTTGCAGCATCACCGGTCCTTGTGTCCATTGCTGAAGCTTGTACACCTCTATACCTTTGTAGGTAGTCATTAGCGGTTCTTCAATTTTTACTTTCCAGTTGGCCAGGTCTTGTTCGGTAATCAAACCGCCCTGCTCCTGGCAACCGCGTGCAAACTCTTTCGCGATATCACCTTTGTAAAACCGGTCGTAGGCTGCATAGATCGCTTCCTTCCGCGACTTACCCTTCTTCAATGCCTGCTGTTCAGTGTCCACTAATTTTTTCAGTGTTTCCAATAAATCTTTCTGTACAAAAATTTCACCGGCATACGGTGCTTCGCGTTGCTCACCCGGGTGTGTTAGAAAAACTTTTTTTGAATACGGCCATTCTTTAATGCGCGCTTTTTCACGTTCTATGGAATTGGCGGTTTGCGCTTCTATCGGATAACCTTCAGCCATTTGCATGGCGGGCGTAAGCACATCTTTCAAACTCATCGTTCCATACTCGGCCAACATAGTCATGAGTCCCCCTGGTGTGCCGGGCGTTACCGCTGCCAGGGGTCCGTATTGCGGGGGATACTTCATCCCCTTGTCTTTAAAAAATTGCGCAGTGGCTCCGGTGGGCGCTACGCCCAAGGCATTAATAGCAATAACTTTTTTGGTTTTCGGATTGTAAATAAGTGCCTGGGTTTCACCTCCCCAGCTCAGCACATCCCACATGGTGCAGGTTGCCGCCAGCATGGCGCAGGAAGCATCAACGGCATTACCGCCTTTGCTAAAAATCATAGCTCCGGCAGTTGCGGCCAGGGGCTTGCCGGTTACAGCCATCCAGTGCCTTCCGTGTAGCGGAGGTTTTTGGGTGGTTACCGGAAACGTATTGAAGGATTGACTTGTGGCCACCTGGGCGATCAAGAGAATTGTAAATAGTACGAATGACTCTTTCATAGACTTGGCTTTTGTTCGCAGCGTAATTTTAAAGATACTTCAATTTGATGATAACAGGTACACGCTTTTACAATTGCTGCATTTAGCATGATATGCGGAAACAGTTGTGTATGAATTATTACATTTGAGGAGATCTATACAGCTATGTTACACCCGGTAAAAGAAGCCACCGAATTCCTTCAAAAGAAAATTAAGCACAAGCCCGAAGTGGGTGTGATTTTAGGTACGGGCCTTGGTAATTTATTTGTCGAGGAGATAAAAAATCCGATTACGATTACCTACAATGTTATTCCTCATTTTCCGGTTACCACCGTAACCTCGCATAAGGGTCAGTTAATTTTTGGTGAGGTAAAGAAAAAGCAAGTAATGGTGATGCGTGGCCGCTTTCATTATTACGAAGGCTACAGCATGCAGCAAATTGCTTTACCCATTCGGGTAATGAAGCTGTTAGGAGTTAAAAACCTGCTGATTTCCAATGCAGCCGGTAATTTGAATTTGAGTTGGCATAAGGGCGAGCTGATGATGCTGGATGATCATATTAACCTGCAACCGGATAATCCATTACGGGGTGAAAACTCTGAACTTTTCGGACCACGGTTTCCGGACATGAGTGAGCCGTACGCACAAAAATTAAACAAGAAGCTTCAGAAAATTGCCAGGGAAAATAAAATCAACCTTCACAAGGGCGTGTATGCGGCTGTTCAGGGGCCAAGTATGGAAACACGGGCTGAATACCGGTACCTACGGATGCTTGGTGCCGATGCGGTGGGCATGAGTACCGTGCCTGAAGTGCTGGTGGCTAACCACATGGGCATCGCGTGTTGTGCGGTATCGGTGCTGACCAACGATTGCGATCCCGATCATTTAAATCGGGTTGAGCTTCAAACCATTGTTGATACCGCTTCAGCTTCTGAGAAAAAACTGGTAACGCTGTTTACCGGATTAATCGGGCAATTATAATTATATAAAGAGATCGGCAGTTATGATGCATGAAATAAAAGAAGCTACTGATTTTCTTTTGAAACGTGGTGTTGTAAGCCCCGAAGTTGGCGTAATTCTTGGCACCGGGTTAGGAAACCTGTTCGTAAAGGAAATTAAATCACCGCTGGTTATTAATTATAATTCTATTCCTTTTTTTCCGATTTCTACTGTGGAGTATCATAAGGGCCAGTTGATTTATGGTGAAGTAAAAGGAAAAAAAGTGCTGGCCATGCAGGGCCGCTTTCACTATTACGAGGGCTACAGCCTGCAGCAAATAACCTTGCCGGTACGTGTAATGAAATTACTGGGTATAAAAAATCTGTTGATCTCTAATGCTGCCGGCAACCTGAATCCAAAATGGAAAAAGGGTCAGCTCATGCTGATAGACGATCACATCAATCTTATTCCGGACAACCCACTTCGCGGTGAGAACTACGAGTTGTTTGGTCCGCGCTTTCCGGATATGAGTGAACCATATTCCAAGGCGCTTAATAAAAAACTCAAGCAAATCGCGAAGGCAAAAAAAATCAGGCTAAATGAAGGTGTTTATATTCCGGTTATGGGTCCTAACCTGGAGACCCGGGCTGAATATAGATTTCTAAGAAAAATCGGGGGGGATGCAGTGGGCATGAGTACGGCACCAGAAGTTATTGTAGCCAACCATATGGGCCTGCCTTGCTGTGCCATTTCAGTGCTAACCGATGATTGCGAGCCGGATGATCTGAAACCCGTTAACCTTACGGAGATTGTAAAGGTGGCCGGAAAAGCCGAGCCAAAGCTCACTGAGCTTTATGTGGAGTTGATTAATGAACTTTAGTATTTTTACTGCTATAAGATCGATAATTGTCTTTCTTGACTCGTATATCCAATTATTAATTATTTTTAACTGCTATAGCAGTAATTATCATCACAAATGATAAAATATTGATATTTTTGACCATATTTTACCTTTATAACAGTAAAAATGGTGATTAAACAGCCCAAGTTAGGGGAAATTGTAAGGTATCATAGGAAAAGAGCTGGCCTTACACAAGTTGAATTGGCTAAACTGATCGGTGTTGGCAAGACGGTTATATATGATTTGGAAAAGGGTAAAGAGACCATACAACTCAACACACTTTCTAAAATTCTGGAGGGCCTTAATATTTCGGTAGAGTTACGTAGTCAATTAATGGATGAATTTAATCATGCGCAAAGCTGAAATCTATATTGATAAATTACGGATCGGCACACTTATCGAAGAAAGCAATGGCAAGTATCGATTTGAATATGAACAGGGATACAAAGGTTATCCGGTTTCACTAACTATGCCGGTTACCCAACAGATTTATCACTTTGATATTTTTCCGCCATTCTTTGATGGATTACTCCCGGAAGGCCCCCAGTTGGAAGGATTGTTACGCCAGCGAAAAATTGACCGGAACGATTTTATGGGGCAATTGCTTGCTGTCGGTCAGGATGTTGTTGGCCATTTGACAATTAAGGAGGCTCAGGAATGAATAGCTGCCCAATTACATATGAATTGTGCGGTGACCAAAAATATTCAGACGCAGGGCTTCGACTTTTGTCACCACGCTTACAACAGTTGAATGACTTCCCCTATACAAAGGACGAACAAGTTCGTGAGGCGATGGCGAGGGCTGCAAAATTGTCGATCCAAGGGGTTCAGCCTAAGCTAAGCGTTCGGTTAAATCCTGCCAAAATGATTTTTGAAGTAGTTGATAGTAATGGAACGTACATCTTAAAACCACAAAATGATTATTACCCGGAACTGCCCGAAAATGAAGATTTGACTATGCGTTTGGCAACTGTTGTAGGCATAGAGGTTCCGTTGCATGGAATGATTTATTCAAAAGATGGTAGTCTGTCGTATTTTATTAAACGCTTCGATAGACTGCCACGCGGAAAAAAGATTGCATTGGAGGATTTTGCCCAACTAACCGGCAATACCAGAGAAACTAAATATAAATCCTCCATGGAGCGAGTGGCGCAAGTCATTGATCAATTTTGCACGTTTCCAATCATCGAAAGAATAAAGCTTTTCAGGCTAACCTTGTTCAGCTTCTTGTGCGGTAACGAAGATATGCACCTGAAGAACTTCTCGTTGATAAGAAGGGAAGGAAAGATTGAACTTTCGCCCGCCTATGACCTGGTAAATTCAACCATTGCACTGCCAAATCCGATTGAAGAGTTTGCGCTTCCATTAATGGGACGAAAGAATAAGCTAACACGACATGATATTATTGATTCTTTCGGTAAAAATTATCTTGGAATCAATGACAGGATTTTAGATGAAACAGTACACGTTTTCCTGAGCGCAAAACTTAATTGGTACACGCTGATTGACAAAAGTTTTCTCTCCGAAACCATGAAGGGAAAATACAGAGATTTAGTAGAGAGCAGGTTCAGAAGGATTTTTTAAGGGAGCAGCTTTTCTTTCAAAAACTCAGCCGTGTAACTGCCCTTTGCCTTCTTCACCATATCCTCGGGCGTTCCGGAAAATAATAGTTTACCTCCCTTTTTTTCACCGCCTTCAGGGCCCAGATCAATAATCCAGTCAGCACATTTTATTACCTCCAGGTTGTGTTCAATTACAATTACCGTATGCCCCTGGTCAACCAGTGCATTCATGGCTCTCAGTAATTTAGAAATATCATGAAAGTGCAGTCCGGTGGTGGGTTCATCGAAAATGAAAAGAATCCGGCCATCAGGAGAATTTTTTCCAAGGAAAGAAGCGAGTTTAACGCGTTGTGCCTCGCCCCCGCTTAAGGTATTCGAGGATTGCCCGAGCTTTACATACCCCATGCCCACATCAAACAACGGTTGGATTTTTTCGTGAATGGATTTTTTGTCCTTAAAAAATTCAAGCCCCTCTTCCACCGTCATGTTCAGCACATCGGCAATAGAAGCACCGTTGTACTCAACCTCCAACACCTCTTGCTTAAAGCGTTTGCCATGGCAACTTTCGCATTTCAAAAAGATATCGGCCATGAACTGCATCTCTACTTTTATTTCACCTTCGCCTTCACAGGTTTCGCAGCGGCCACCTTCTACGTTAAATGAAAAATGTGAAGGCTTGTAGCCGCGTTGTTTGGCCAATGGCTGATCGGCATAAAGTTGCCGGATGGCATCGTATGCTTTTACGTATGAAATGGGGTTGGAGCGGGATGATTTTCCAATGGGATTTTGATCCACAAACTCAACCTGGGTGATGCGGGACAAATCGCCCTCCAGTTTATCGTATTTACCGGGCGACTCTGCAACCGATCCGCTTAGGCGGCCAACTGCTGGATAAAGAATTTTTTTGATAAGGGTTGATTTCCCTGAACCGCTTACACCGGTAACCACTGTTAACACACCTAATGGAAATTGAACGGTAAGATTTTTCAGGTTGTTCTCCCGTGCACCGGCAACGGTGATGGAGTCTTTCCATTTTCTGCGTTTGGCCGGAATATCAATTTTATCTTTTCCGGTTAAATAGTTGGTGGTGTGCGAAACGAATTTTCCCTGTCCATTGGTCAGGCGGGCATTCAGGTCCTTTAACGTGCCCTGAAACACAAGTTGCCCACCATGAGCACCGGCCTCCGGGCCGATGTCAATAAGTTGATCGGCAGCACGCATGATTTCTTCTTCGTGTTCTACCACAATAACGGTGTTGCCCAAATCTCGTAACGATTTGAGCACCTCAATCATCCGGGCCGTGTCTTTCGGGTGCAGGCCGATACTTGGTTCATCCATAATATACATCGACCCCACCAACGCACTGCCTAATGATGTGGCCAGTTTTATGCGCTGGTACTCGCCACCCGAAAGTGTGGAGGTAAGCCGGTTTAAGGTTAAATAACCCAACCCTACTTTCACCAGGTATTCCAGTCGTGTAGTAATTTCAGTTAAAATTCTATTCGATACTTTTTTGTCGTATTCAGGTAATTTGAGTTTGGTAAAGAAATCCAGCGCATCTTCCATAGGTAATAGCGCCAGGTCAATGATAGAGGTATTGGCAATCTTTACATAGTGTGCATCCTTGCGTAAGCGTGTTCCTTTACAATCGGGGCAGTTGGTTCTTCCGCGGTAGCGCGATAACAAAACCCGGTATTGTATTTTGTGTGTTTTGGATTCGAGATGCTTAAAGAAAGCATGAATGCCATCGAAGTAAGGGTTACCATTCCACAACACTTCTTTTTCCTTTTCTGATAATTCATGGTAGGGCCGGTGAATCGGGAAATCGAACTTGATGCCGTTTTTCAACAACGGTTTTAACCATTCGCCCATTACTTCGCTTCGCCAGGGGGCAATGGCTCCTTCATAAACCGAAAGTGATTTATCGGGTATTACCAGGTCTTCATCAATACCCAAAACTTTTCCAAATCCTTCGCAGGTGCGGCAGGCGCCATAAGGATTGTTGAAGCTGAAAAAATTTACGGATGGCTCGGTGAATCTCATGCCGTCCAGCTCAAACCGGTCGGAGAAGTGCATGGACTTATGCCCCTCGGCATAAATAATACACTCATCATTTCCCTCATAGAAAGCAGTTTGTACCGAATCGGAAAGCCTGAAGGTGGCATCCTCATCGCTGGCATTTACGGCAGCACGATCAATAAGTATTTCGAGCCGCACATCCTTTACTGCTGCTTTTTTCTTTTCCGCTAAAAGCTCTTCTATAAATTTTGGCTCACCGTCCACCAGCACACGTGCAAAGCCTTTGCTCAACAGCAGATTTAATTCTTCCTGGATTTTCCGTCCCTTCTTCAACGTAAGCGGGCTGGCTACCATAATGCGGGTGCCTTCAGCAAGTTTGTTGATTTCGTTTACCACATCGGTAACCGTATCGCGCTTTACCTCTTTACCGCTGATGGGGGAATAGGTTTTACCGATACGGGCGAACAGGAGTTTCAGGTAATCATAAACTTCTGTGGTTGTGCCCACGGTTGACCGTGGGTTGCGTGTGCTAACCTTTTGTTCAATGGCAATAGCGGGCGATACACCGCGGATGTAATCCACTTCGGGTTTTTCCATGCGGCCCAGGAACTGACGGGCATAGGCGCTTAAGCTTTCAACATACATGCGCTGCCCCTCGGCAAACAAGGTATCGAATGCCAATGACGATTTGCCTGACCCGGAAAGCCCGGTAACCACCACCAGTTTATTTCTGGGAATAGCGACACTCAGGTTTTTCAGGTTGTTTACCCGGGCCCGTTTTATGATGATGTATTCTTTGGGATCGAGGTTGTCGAGTTGAGTGTCAGTCACGAGGGTATCCGGGTTCACCGGGGTAAATTAGTAATTATAGCTGTGCTGTAATGGAATAAAAAACACCATCGGTGAGGATGGTGTTCCGTTTACTTGGGTTTATTAATGGTTAATTATCAAAGTCGGGGTCGTAGCTTGCTTCCCGGCTTCGCTTGGCGCCCCCCTCATCATCATCGCCAAAGCCATCATCGTCCCCACCCGATTCGAAGTCGTCATTCGAGCCATAGTCGTCATCTCCGCCTCCATCGCTGTCAAATTCCTGCGGGGCACCCGATTCCACATCGTAGCCGCCATCGCTGTTTTTGGTGGCCGGCACCTTTACCAGGTATATAGCGTCATCGGTTTCCAGCGGAAACACGAAAATGGGCTCTTTTTTGGCATTCATGATGCGGGTAATGCTGCTTTCATACCCATTTGGGTACTGTCGCTTTAAAAGTTCGTGCAGGTCCTCGCTCAGGTTCTCCAGACTTTTAATAATTCGCTTTTTGTTAACGGACATAGGGTTTTAGGCTCAAAAAATCGAAAGCAAATACCTAAAGAATTTTAGTTACAGACAAGAATTTTGAGGAAATTATTTGTGCTGTTTCGGAATATTAATATCTTTTCATCCTTATTGTTCCACCAAACCCCCTTACAATATCGAGATAGACTTCTACGTTACCTAAATGTGAGATAGATGATTGAGAACAGAAGTAGTGATAGCGAATTAGTGTTGCGCTATCAAAATGGTAACGAAGGAGCTTTTGAAACGCTTCTGCACCGCCATAAATCGAGGTTGTATACCGCCATCTACCTGATCGTCCGTGACCGTTATGTGGCCGAAGACTTGTTGCAGGAGACGTTCATTAAAGCGGTAAACACCATACGCGGGGGGCGGTATAATGAAGAGGGCAAATTCTTACCGTGGATCAGTCGCATTGCGCACAACCTGGCCATAGATTATTTCCGGAGAAAAAAACGCTATCCGGAAATTGTGTTGGAAGATGGAAGCCGGTTGTTCAACTCGATGGATTTTGCCGAAGAGTCGATGGAGTCGAAGCAGATTATGCACGACACCAAATCCAGGCTCCGGGGGTTCATCAAAGAGTTGCCAACCGAGCAAAAGCAGGTGCTTATTATGCGGCATTACCTGAAGATGAGTTTTCAGGAAATTGCCGATCGCACCGGGGTAAGCATTAACACGGCCTTGGGCAGAATGCGTTATGCACTCATTAATCTTAGAAAGAAGATGAACAATAACCAGCTTGCCTATGATAAAGACTTTTACCCAAGACGACCTGATCAGGTATCTATACCACGAGACTACGGAGAAGGAGACGCAGGAAATTAACAACGCCCTGCTTACCGATTCGGAACTTCAGGCGATGTATACCAGCATGAGCGCCCTTAAAAGCAAAATGGACGCAGCGAAACTGGAGCCTTCATCCCAAACCGTTCTGAATATCCTGAGTTATTCACAAAGTACTGCACCGGTGAAGCATTAGTTATTAACGGAACAAGTGAACCCAGCCTTTGGCTGTTCCTATCTTTCCGTTTTTACCTTCGAAACGTAGTAGCCAATAGTATACACCAGCGGGTGCATTGCCACCGCTCCAACCGCTGTTCACATCATTGGTATAGAACACTTGCTGCCCCCACCGGTTAATGATTTGCAGATCGGCCTCCAGCATGTTTTCAAAACGGATGGGTTTAAAGATGGGATTGTATTCATCTCCATTGGGTGTAAACACATTGGGCATATCAATAACCGGGTCTTCAAAACGAAAGTAGGATTGGATGAAGTTGGGTAATCCAAGTTTGTTCTTTCTGCCCTGTAATGAAACGGCACGGGTTTGAAAGTTGCAGGCTTTTCCTTCCCTACCGGGATTGTTTATAACGGCCATGTAGTCCGACTCACCGGTTATATCATTGCAAACAGATATGTAAATTTTGCCATCAAGGGCAAGCTGCATGGCGTTGAGCGTGCCAACAAAAGACCCGACTTTAGTTAGCTTTTGATTCTCTACACCGTACTGCCACACCTCACTTGGGTCTTCTGCGATGTTGACACCACAACCAGTACTCCAATAGCCATAAGTGAAGTAAAGTTGTTTACTGCTTGGAGAGAACTCTATTCCGTAATAAACACCGATACGATTATTGTTGTGAATCGAAATTGATTCAATCAAATTTGTTACTCTACCGGTATTGCTATCGAATGAAAATACCTCAACGCTTCGGGCGGCAGTCAAGGCTAAAGCCAAAAATTCCCCATTAGGAGAGATTTTCATTTGACCAGCTGCATTACTGTTGCTGGAGGGCCCTCCACCTACATGCACAGAGCCAACACAACTCAGCACGGGTTGTAAGTTAATGCCATCGGTGGTAATGAGGTATGATCTAAAACAATTGGTTTCCCACTCATGAAAAACAACCCAAACATCAGTGCCATTTGCGTGGCGCACACCTGTAACTTTTTCAGTTGCTTTTTTGAACAAAGTGACATTCTTTGAAAAAATAGTTCCTTCCCCGTTATCTCCGTTGACGTCTACAATAGAATAATGACATCCAACGGAATCATCTGCAAAAACCGCATCGTACTGAGGAGAAATTGTAAAAACAAAAAATATTGAATCGTTGCAAGGTTGAGGTACGATAAGGGTTTGTGTTGTGGAGTAATGGCCCCAGAGATTAGAGCCATTCGACATAATGTTGTGAAATTGATTATAGACCATTACTCCATCAGAATAGAAGAGTAAATTACCGTTGTCATCTGAAATAACGGCACTACCCTCTCCCGCAACTGAGTTAAGTCTTCCATTAAGAAGGGGTTGAGGAAGTTCTTGGCTAAAATCGAGCCCTGCATTTTCACCGAAATACCAAACGGCAGCTTGCCTTTGGGCAAAAGAAAAAATCATAAAAAACTGAAATAAAAATAAAAGTACTGCTCGCATCACTTCTGGCTAATAATTAAGGCCGATTTTTCAGAATCGGCCTTAATTATTTATATCATCACTCAATCAGAAACCTACCAATTTCACGCATGTCTTTCGTAATAAAATGCAAGATGTAATTGCCTTTTTTAAAGCCGCTCACATCTATTGAAAGCGATTTTTCGGAACCCCTTTACCTTTTTTACCAGATACCCATACTGGTCGTAAATTTCAAACTCATATTCTGCAACCTGGCTTTGATCATCAAGGCTGAGGGTTAATTCCTTGGATGTTGGATTAGGATAAACGGAGAAACCCATTCCACCACCCTGTCCCGGGCATTGAAAGGGATCGTAGAAGCATTGACAATACAACCCCGGGCTAAGTTGACCCGGTAAGCTTACCGTATAGCTGCAATTACCGGAAGAGACAGTTACTGAAATAGTAAAGTACTCGGGATCAATGGAGATAACAGCACAAGAAAAATATCCATTGGGAGAAACTATCCACACGTTTGGATTGTCCACAGTCCATTCGTAAAAAGCACCTTCAATCGAACTTGTGTAATAGTACGGGTTTGAGGAGCATGGATTTTGCCCGGGTGGTTGATAGGTGATCTGCGGGTTACCGACCCACACAGTACGTGTAACGCTGCTGCCACAAACTCCGGCAACAGTTGCTGTAATGGTAACAAACCCGCTGACCGATGGATTAACTGGTGTAGTGACAAATGAATTTCCAGTTCCCGTTGATGGAGAAAGTACATTTCCAGGGCTTGTGCTCCAAGACACTGAAGTTCCCTGAGGAGCATTTACGATTGTATAAGTGGTCGTGCCATCACTAGGTTTGCATACCACGGAAGGTCCGGTTATCTGCAATGGACTGTTTGAGGCATTGTACCCGACAAAAAATCCATCTAATGTAGTAGCCGAAAAGGTTGAAGACGTTCCGCAGGAATTAAAGTCGCCCGATCCCACCGTATTACCGGCCAGTACAAGGGTATTATTTACAATACGCGCACCATTAATTTGGTAGTCACCGGCAATATTAAAATCAACTGCGCGTACCCACTGGCAATCCAGGTTTGAAAGAGCATATTTGCCATAGAAGAAATTATAAAAGCTTCCGCTGGAAGTTAGTAAACGGTTATTAGCTGGGGGATTAAAATCAACATTTGTTCCGTTAAAATATCCCATCAAATACAAGTTTCCGCCATCAACAAGTAGAGTCTGTCCAATATCGGTGAATGAGCCCCCAATAGATTTAATGACCTGCTGTGTTCCGGAAGAGTTATACTTAGCTAAGAAAATGTTACCGCCATTGGTATTCACTTTACCGGTTACATAAACATTATTAGAAGCGTCTACGCCTATTGATTTTCCCTCATCGCCAGCCTGGCCATTGATCTGCCTTACCCAACTAAAATTTCCAGATGAATTGTATTTAACAATGAAAGCGCTTCCGTTTGAACTGGTGAGATTATTTTGACCAGAGCCAGCATTGAAATCAACGTTTGCACCGTCAAACCAACCCGTAATAAGCAGGTTGTTTGAGGCATCCAGTGCTAAATCGTAACGATCGACAGATCCTCCGCCAAAATTTTTCGCCCAAGTTACTGTACCACTGCTATTATAGCGAGCTATATACATTCTTCCATCTGAAGAATTTAGGTTATAGGTGCCTGGTCCTGCATCAAAATCATAAGTGCCTCCGGGAAAAAGAGCAAATCTACCGGCAATAAAGATGTTACCGGAACCATCTGAGGCAATTGCATAATTTACCGATTTGCCAGCACCAGTAATTGGTCTCACCCATTGGAATATACCATTACTATTATATTTTGCAGTAAAGGCACCGTTTTGTGTTAAAGTAGCATTACCGGGGCCCGGATCAAAATCCAAAGACACCTGAGTTCCATAGTATCCTGTAATGTAAATATCATTTGAATTATCGATGGCTATATCTAATGCTGCGTCATCGTCACCACCTATTAAGGCATGGGCCCAAATCAAATTACCTGTAGTTGTGTATTTCCCAAACCAAATATCAGTACCTATTGCAGGACCAACACTAACACCATTTCCAAAATCAATAGTACCAGAAAATGACCCACAGACGTAGAGATTCCCATTGGCATCCTTTACCATACTTTTGAAATAATCGCTTCCTGAACCTGAGACCTGCTTTACCCAGTTCAAATTTTGCGAAAAAGCCGATGGAGATTTGGAAAAATAAAATACCATGGCTACTAGTAATGAAACGTAATGAAACGTAATGAAACGTAATTTTTTCATATGCTTTGGGGGTTTGTTTACTTTAAAGCTAATAAAAATTGAGCAAAAGTTTTCACAGCCTCTATAACCTTTATACTTTGTGTAGCTATTCTGTGAAAGTCCTGATCCTTCATCAATTCTTTAACACACCTTCTGTAGGGGGCGCACTACGTTCGTATTACCTGGCCAACGCGCTGGTTGAAAAAGGTACTGAGGTTGTCGTGATCACTACACACAACGAGGCTAATCTTAAAAAAATTGATTTCGAAGGAATTGAAATACACTACCTGCCGGTAACGTATAATAACCGATACGGATTTTTTAAGCGTGTCCATTCATTTTTATTGTTTGTGTGGAATACCGTCAAGTATGCCGGCAACTTTCGCGATGCGGATGTGGTGTACGCCATTTCAACGCCACTTACCACAGGCCTCGCTGCTATGTGGATTAAGCTCCGGTATAAAATTCCATATTATTTTGAAGTAGGCGATTTATGGCCGGAAGCCCCCGTGCAGATGGGGTTTATTAAAAATCCGTTTCTGAAATTCGTACTCTACAAATTGGAGAAACTGATTTATGAAAGTGCTGTAGCCGTTGTGGCGTTGTCGCAGTCCATTCAGGAAGCGATTGAGAAGACTTCACCAAGGAAAAAAGTGTATCAGATATCCAACATGGCGGATACTGATTTTTATCGGCCCGAATCCAAACGCCCCGAAGTTGAACAGCGTTTTGGTGTGAAAGGAAAATTTGTTGTTTCATATATCGGTACGCTCGGCCTGGCCAACGGACTGGAGTATATGGTGCACTGCGCTGAGCGTGCCCAGGTTGAAAAGCTGAACATGTATTTTTTGATTTGCGGAGATGGGAAAATGCATGACGACCTGCAACGAATGATTGATCAGAAAAAGCTAAACAACATTTCGTTAACCGGATTTTTAAATCGTGATGAAGTGCGCGAAGTATTGAATGTTACGGATGCCGTAATGGTGAGTTATAAAAATTTACCCGTGTTGGAAACCGGCTCACCCAATAAGTATTTTGATGGCCTGGCAGCCGGCAAACTTATTGTGGTTAATGTTGGCGGATGGATGAGGGCCGAACTTACACAGCATGCCTGTGGCATTGCCGTTAGCCCTGCAGCACCGGATGATTTTGTTCGTCAGCTCAAACCTTTTATGGCTGACCCGGAATGCCTTGAAACCTATCAACAAAACGCCCGCAACCTGGCCGAAATACACTATTCCCGAAAAAAATTGGGAGACAGATTCGCAGAAATATTTACGAACCGGTAGCTTTAACGATGCAAAAGTTTCATACAATCTTCTTCCTGCTGGTTGCAGCCTGTTCTCCGTCCGGTAAGGATCAGGGGCAATCCTCCGATCAGCAAAAAACCGGTTCGATTGGGTTGAATGATTTACAAGGCGAATGGCAGCAACTTACCGAACAGGATGACGGCACCTACATCATCTTCCGCCCATGCGATGCCGATAACATGATGATCCAGGTCAACAGCGATACATTAGTGATCGGCTGGGGTCAGGATGCCTCCTTTGCCCTGATCAAATCGTTTCATACAGATGAAGCCGGACGTTTAGTTCTTACTGTTCATGATCAGGATGAGAACGTAGCTAAAACCTACTACATGCAATGGGAAGACGACAACGAACCGGTAACCAGTTGGTTTTTGTATGGCCTTGACGAGTGGCCTGTGCGCATGGCACACGAATCTATTTTATATAAATACACCGTTGTTCAGCAGCCTTGCAGCGAGTGCTGGGATGACTGCGAGGAGGAGGAATAAATTACGATTGCCGGGCAATCAGTTCTTCCGTAAAACTTTTCAGCACTTTCTTTGCAGCTTTATTTCCACCAACTTTTTCCAGCTGCTTAAAACCTTTGTAGAAGTAATGCTTGATTTTGGTTTCGGTTAATTCAGCAATCTGAAGCGCATTGAAAATTTGCTTAACTGCTTTAACCTTTGTTTGCTTGTTGAATTTCCTGGCCTGCAACCAATACTGAAGTTCCGCTTGTTGCTGCTTGCTGGCACGTTCAAGCGCAGTAATCAGTAAAAAGGTTTTTTTATTCGCGATGATATCGCCACCCACTTGTTTGCCGAATTTTTTCGGATCGGCATAGGCATCGAGCAAATCGTCCATCAACTGAAAGCCAATGCCGATGTTGATTCCAAATTCACGCAACGCCTTACAATCGGTTTTGGAGGCGCCTGCCAACATGCCGCCCAACTCCAAACTATAGCCCAGCAGTACAGCCGTCTTTAATTTGATCATGTGAAGATAGTCATCAACCGATACTTTGTTCATCGACTCAAACTCCATATCCCATTGCTGTCCTTCGCACACTTCTGCTGCACAGGTGTTAAAGGCCTTCAGTACCGGTTTCAGTACCTCTGGCTTCAACGAAAGGAACATGTCGTACACGCGCACCAGCATCACATCTCCGGAAAGGATAGCGGTGTTTACGTTCCATTTTTCATGCACGGTAATATTTCCCCTGCGCAGCGGGGCATTGTCCATGATGTCATCGTGCATGAGCGTGAAGTTGTGAAAGGCTTCAACCGCTACGGCATACTTTACAACAGTCTTTACGTTCTTTTTGAATAGCGCATAGGCCATCAACACCAACAGCGGACGCATGCGTTTACCCCCGATGCCCATCAGGTAGCGAATGGGTTCGTAAAGCGAATCTGGTGCCTTACCAAATTTATGCTTGTTGATTTCCTGATCGATCAGGCGCTTATAGGCTGAAACAGTCTGCATGGAGTAGTAAATGAAAACGCAAGATTATTGTTTTGCGAACACAAGATCAATAAGTCTTTTGTCGACATCAGTTTTTTTAACCCGTACACGAACCTGGTCGCCCAGGGTGTAAATTTTTTTGTTTCGTCTGCCGACAATGCAGTAATTCTTTTCATCGAATTCGTAGTAGTCGTCATCCATATCGGCCATGCGTATCATGCCTTCGCACTTGGTTTCAATAATCTCCACATAGATACCCCATTCGGTAACACCAGAAATTAATCCGTCATAGGCTTTATCTCCTGCCATTAATGACATGAATTCAACCTGTTTGTATTTGATGGAGGCCCGCTCGGCATCGGCTGCACGCTTTTCGCGTTCGGATGAATGAACGCATTTGGGTTCATATTCGGTTTTACTCACCGAATTTCCACCATCCAGGTAATGTTGGAGCAGCCGGTGCACCATCATATCCGGATACCTTCGGATGGGGGAGGTGAAGTGGGAATAGTGGTCGAAGGCTAAACCGAAATGTCCTTTTGCTTCGGTAGAGTATTTGGCTTTTGCCATGGAGCGTACGGCCAGTTGCTGCAATACATTTTGTTCGGGCTTGCCTTCAATTTCGTTCATCAGTTTATTCAATGAACGGGAGATGGTTTGCTCATCCACATTTAAGCGGTGGCCGAATTGCTTGGCAAAGTTGGCAAAGTCTTTTACCCGATCGGGGTCGGGGTAATCATGTATCCGGTATACGAATGTATTTTTTTCGGCACCCTTTTTCTGCTTATACACATGGGTAGCCACCTGTTTGTTGGCCAATAGCATAAACTCTTCAATAAGTTTATGGGCGTCTTTCCGCACTTTTGGAATAACGGCCAGCGGTCGCCCTTTTTCGTCCAGCTTGAACTTCACTTCGGTGGTTTCAAAATTCACGGCCCCTTTCGCAAACCGCTCTTTCTTTAGTTTTAACGCTAGTTCGTTCAGTATTTTTAATTCCTCGGAAAATAATCCTTTCCCGGTTTCAATCACTTCCTGTGCGCCTTCGTATGTGAACCGGTGATCGGAATGAATAATGGTACGGCCAAACCACTCGGTAACGATTTGGGCATTTTTATCCAGTTCAAAAACAGCAGCAAAGGTTAACTTATCTTCTTTCGGGCGCAGCGAACACAATTCATTGGAAAGTTTTTCCGGCAGCATAGGGATGGTTCGGTCTACCAGGTAAACCGATGTGGCCCGATCGAACGCTTCACGCTCCAGGTTTGAGTTGGGTTGTATGTAGTGGGTTACATCCGCAATGTGTACACCTACCTCGTAATTTCCATTAGGCAACACTTGCAGTGAAAGCGCATCATCAAAATCTTTGGCATCTTCCGGATCGATCGTAAACGTGGTTATTGAGCGGAAGTCCCTGCGCTTTTTTATTTCTGCTGCCGTTATACCCTCCTCAATTTTATTGGCTTCTTTTTCCACGTTTGGCGGAAACTTAAACGGCAACCCAAACTCGGCCATAATGGAATGGATCTCGGCTTCGTTTTCACCGGCCTTGCCCAAAATGTTTATAACCTTGGCTTCGGGGTTCTCTTCACCATCACCCCAATTCAGTATTTCAACAATTACCTTGTCATCTGTTTTCGCATCGTTGATGTTATGCTGTGCGATGAAAAAATCTTTATGGATTTTGCGGTAGTCGGCTACCACAAAAGCAAAGTTTTTGGAGAGTTCGAGTTTGCCAACAAACTGGTTTCTGTTCCTGCGGATAATTTCAACCACTTTTCCTTCCGGATGTTCACCGTGTCGTGAAGGCAGTATCGCTATTTTCACGGTATCACCATCAACCGCAGAGCCGAGGTCGCGGGCTTTGATATACACATCGGGCCGGTCTTCACCAATCTTGACATACGCAAAGCGTGAGCTCACATGATCAACAATACCGGTTAGTGTTTTTTCCTTTTGTGCACTGGCATAGGTGCCGTTGCTGAGTTCTTTGATTTTTCCGGCCTCCTCGAGTTCATAAACCGAAAAAGTCATGGCCTTGATATCATCACGCTTTTTCAACCCCAGCTTTTTGGCGATTTGTTTTATGCTGTAGGCACGGCCGGGGGCTTGGTTTAGCACGGACAGGATTCCGGATTCAAATTGTTGTTTGGCAGAGGGTTCGGATCCTTTTTGTTTTTTTCTTTTGCTCATGAAGTTATGATGTTCTTGTCCTGAACAAGTGGAATGCCTTTCATCCTTAAATACAGTTGTGTGAGTACGACAACATCACTTACACAGTAGTCCTTAATTCGTTCCAGGTCTTTTTCTTTATAGTAAACGGAGTTTACCTGGCTTCCGTCAATACCATTTTTACTGGTGGGTATATGAAAAATAGCGGCCAGCAAATCGAGGGAAGTATAGTGCTTGTAATCGCCAAACTTCCAGAGTTCCATGGTATCCAGGTGGTTGACTTCCCATGATTTTCGTCCGGCAAGGTTCAGGGGTTGAGGCAACGGAATGGAGTTTACCAGCATGCGCCTGCTCATGTACGGATAATCAAATTCCTTTCCATTGTGGGCACAAAACCGCACTCCGTTATCGAGCTTTTCAAGCATGGCTTTGAAATCTTGTAGTAGCGCTTTTTCATCGTGTCCGTAGTAGGCTTTTGTCTTAAGTCCTAACTCACCCGATTCGGTGTCAAATAATTTTCCCACAGCAATGCATACAATTTTTCCAAACTCGGCATAAATGCCTGCGCGTTGATGGAATAGTTGTTCATCGGTAACACCTTCTTCGCGTTTCAGAAAGGAAGCTTTACGCGACCACTGTGTTTTCAGGCGTTCGTCCAGGGTGACATAATTATCGGTGCTGGCAACGGTTTCAATGTCGAGAAAAAGAATGTCTTTCAGGTCAGCATTCATGTGGTCAAGTTAACAATCTTTAGCAACGCATACTAATGCAGCAGTGGTGTAGCGAATGCTTTTCATAACCGTTTACTTTTTCTTGACCTGCACACTAAAGGCTTTAGCCGGATTCTTACGAATAAGAAGATCGATTTCATTTTCTGTAAAACCTTCTTCTTTCAATCGGGGTATAAGGAGCGTGGAGATGGCCGTGTAACCCCGAAACGTTATACTTTGCGGATCCACTACATCATACCAACCGGCATCGTGCGAAAGCAAGGTGCGGTGCAGCAGGTTGTTTGCTTTCATAAATTTTAAGAAGCTCACGTATTGCTCAATAGTTTCCGGATGTACGTAATCAAATTCTACCCACACACCTTGTGAAGCCATTTCTTTAAAGACTTCGAAGTTTTTCTCGTTTTGTGCATGCACCCAGATGAAGGCATCGGGTGCTACACCGTTGGCCATGAAGATTGCCAGCTCTTCTTTTGCCGCATTTCCATCACCTGAATGAACGGCTATGGTTAACCCGGTGTTAAGATGAGTGATCGCCCCGGCTTTCATGATTTTTTTCTGCGCCTCTGTAAGCGGGGCCTGGTCAGCGCTGAGTTTAATAAATCCCGGACGGATGCCGGTGTCGTCAATACCGTTGTTGAATTCCTCAACCCAGCGCTGTGCTAATTGCTCTGCGGTTTCGGTGTGCGCATGCGATGGTAAATATTTTTCGTCAACAGCACCATAGTAACCTGTATTGGTTATAATGTTAAGACCGCTGGCTTCGGCCAAACGTTTCAGCAACATTACATCACGGCCAAGGTAGTTGGGTGTAAATTCAATAAACGTTTGAACGCCCAGGGGTTTGAGTTCCAGCAGATAGGGCAGCACATGATGAAAAACAGTATCCGCGTTATAGCGGCCGGGCCAGATGCTGTCCGCCCCGATAAAGTCTACAAGAATGTGTTCGTGTGCAAGGGTAATGCCGGCTGTTGATGCGGGGATTTTACCGGTTACAGTAACCAGTACTGGTTCCTTCTTCTTGCAGGAAGATATTAGTATAACAAGAAGAATATGAAGGAGAATTCGTCTAATAATCATAGAATGGATTTTTTATTCAGATATCTGAGTTGATCATGCTCTTTTTTGAAACAACTGTTTCAAAATTAAACAATGGCTTTGTAAACAGAATTCGCCAGGTGTCCTGAATTACAGAATACTTAGTTTGGAATTGCTTTTGTTTCAGGTTTTAATTAGGCTAATTTAGATAACTTCTCTATCCCCCAATCATGAATAAATATCAGGGTACGGTCCTGATTATTGACGATGACGACCATGTGGTGCTTACCTCCCGCATGATCCTGAAACAGTATTTTGAGACTATCGAAACGCTCAGTTCGCCCAAAACACTGGAGTCGTTTCTGAAGGGTCGTGAAATTGATGTCATCTTGTTGGATATGAATTTCAGTGCGGGGGTCACTTCGGGCAATGAGGGTATCTTTTGGATGAACCGCATCCGGGTACTGTCGCCCCTCACGCAGGTGGTGTTGCAAACGGCCTATGGTGATATTGAGCTCGCGGTCAAATCAATTAAAGAAGGGGCTGTTGATTTCCTGCCCAAGCCATGGGACAAGGAAAAGCTGGTAACTACCATGGTTAACGCCTATCACCAGGCGCAGGCCCGGAAAGAGAACCGGAATCTCAAGTCAAAGCAGCAGGCACTTCAGGATCATCTTAATAAAAATGAGAGCCCCTTTATTGCCTCGGCTTCTTCCATGCAGCCTGTGCTTTCCGCCATCGATAGTGTGGCTGTTACCGATGCCTCGGTGCTGATTCTGGGGGAACATGGCACGGGAAAAGAACTTGTTGCGAGAGCTATTCATCAGCGTTCAAACCGGGCGCATGAACCATTCATCGTGGTTGATGTAGGCGCACTGCCTCCGGCATTGTTTGAATCGGAGATGTTCGGCCATGAAAGAGGCGCCTTCACCGATGCCAAAGAATCGCGCATCGGGAAATTTGAGCTCGCTCACAAAGGCACTCTGTTCCTGGATGAAATCGGAAATATCCCGCCAGAACTGCAGATCAAATTGCTTTCGGCCATCCAAACAAAATCTGTCTGTAAGGTGGGTTCCAATACGCCTGTTGCGATTGACGTCCGCATTATTTGTGCTACCAATGCGCCTGTTTATGAGTATGTAAAGAAGGGCATTTTCCGGCAAGACCTTTTTTACAGGATCAAGACTATCGAAATTAATTTGCCTCCGCTTCGTGACCGTATGGAAGATTTACCGGCCCTTTTCCAGTACTATTTTGAATACTATACAAAACGGTACGGCAAGTCGCTTGAAGCAGAAGCGAACCTCCTTGCAGATCTGCGCAAGTACAAATGGCCCGGGAACATTCGTGAACTTCAGCATGCCATTGAGCGTGCGGTAATTCTCTGTCGTGAGCCGGTGCTGCAGGTATCGGATTTTCAACTGCTGGATGTCATTGAAACACCCTTACTACTAACAGAAACCCTGAACATTTCAGAAATGGAACGTGAGGTTATCCGCAAGGCGTTAATGAAGTGTGGAAATAACCTGACGCGCGCTGCCGAGGAACTGGGCATCGGCCGCACTACGCTTTACCGGAAGATCGAGGAATACGGCCTGAGTGAACATGGAAAATGAATCTCATATTCGTAAACGACTCCGGCTCCGGGTGGCCTTACGACTTTTGGGTATATGCTTTTTCGGATGCCTTACGGGTTTCCTGGTGTTTAATTCGCCCTACTGGATGGCCGGCATCTGGACGAGCCTCATCACTTTTGGCCTGTTCATTGAAACGATAAGATTTGTCACTCAATCCGAACTTAAGCTCACAGCTTTTCTGCAGGCCCTGCGTCAAAATGATTTTGCCATCACCTTTTCAGAAAGTAAAAAGGCTGATAATTATGATCTTCACCGCGCATTCAATCAATTAAACGACATTTTCAAGAAGCTGAGGTCAGAGCGGGAATCACAGCACCAGTTGCTGTTGGCCATTGTGGAAAACTCCAGTGCACCGCTGATTTGTTTTGAAGAAACTACCGGAGAAATCTTCCTCATTAACCATGCGGCAAAGAATCTGTTCCAGATGCCTTTTCTGCAAAAGATTGAATCGCTTGGACGTGTGGATGCCGGACTTACACGAACGCTGATTGACATGCCGGACGGAGGAAGGATTACGGAGAAACTAGTGGTGGCCGGAAAGACATCCATTCTTTCTATCCATGCACAGCACCTGATCTTCGAGAACAAGAATCTCAAGTTAATTTCTATACATGATGTAAGCAGCGAAATGGCTGCGCGTGAAGCGGAAACCTGGCAGAAACTGCTGCGCGTGCTTACGCATGAAATCTCCAATTCCGCCATCCCGCTCTCAACACTCTCATCCTATATCTATGAAATGGTGACAGAGGCGCATGCCAGCGAAAGACGCCTGACCGAGGAAGAGCGAAGTGATATGATGGAAAGTCTGCGTACGATTGACCAGCGGAGCAAATCACTGAAAGAATTTGTTCACAATTTCCGCAACATCAACCAGGTGCCCGAGCCGAATCTTGAAAAAGTGGAAATGCTTGCCCTGGTGAATGAGTCCCTCTCACTGTATGCAAGGGAATTGCAGAAAGAATGTATAACACTGGATGTCAAAGTTCCGGGGCAGCAGTTTGTTTATGCCGACAGGAATCTTACGCAGCAGGTGCTGATCAACCTGATCAAGAATGCCGTGGAGGCCATGCGCAACATGAAAAATGGAAAGCACATTGAGCTGGCCACTTCACCCATGGGTACCCGTTACCTGCAACTTCACGTGCGCGATACCGGGCAGGGAATATCACAGGAGGACCTCGACCAGATTTTCATTCCGTTCTTCTCTACCAAAAAGGGAGGTTCTGGTATCGGGCTGAGCATCTCCAAGCAAATTATGCAAAAGCAAAATGGGGACATCAGTGTGCAATCCGTGCCGGGCAGGGGGAGTGTGTTCACGCTTAGTTTTACATCATAACAGATCTGGTTTGTTTCGAACTGAAACATTCCAATGTTCTGTTTCGGCACACTTAACTTCTCAGAGGCTTTGATTTTGGGCGGTTTATAAATGAAATCTCCTTTGGCAGGAAAATCGTTGATAGCGGTTAGTTCATAGTTGATAGACTAACACGAACAACTACCAACCAAAAAACGAACAAGGATGTTACTGAACTACCTCAAACTCTCCCTACGCCTGATGGTAAGGAACCCGTTCTTCACCTTCATTAATATTCTTGGGTTGGGTATTGGTTTTGCGTCTTTTATTTCGCTGTGGGATTTTTCTATAAAGGAGTTACAAGCTGATCAATATCATAAGGACTATGAGCGCATTGCCAGAATCGGGTATCATTGGCGATGGGCCGATGATGGCAAAAAGTGGGACCACTCCAGGGTTAGTTTTTCCAAGTCGGATATTCCGCTGCGTGCAAAAGAAGATTTTCCCGAGGTGGAGGATTATGTGCGCATTCATACACAACTTTTCTTTGGAATTCCGGCAGACCTCGTTCCCCACGGAAGAAAAATCACGATGTCAAGAGCTGGACGATTACAGGAAGACAGGATTTTCAGGGAAGAACATGTGATCTATGCAGATCAAAATCTTTTCAACTTCTTTTCCATTCCCTTGGTACGCGGCAATCCGGATAACGTTTTAGCTCAAGCCGGTTCGGTTGTGCTTTCTGAAAGTCAGGCAGTCAAGTACTTTCATCAGGCAGACCCTGTTGGAGAATTGTTGAAACTTAACGATTCGATCACCCTTAACGTGACTGGTGTTTTTAAAGATCTGCCACACAACACGCACCTGACTTTTAATACGGTCATATCAAACGAGCCATACCTTGACGTATGGGCAAAAGCGCTCAATAGCCCGACCATTAACTATGTAAAACTGAAGGCAGGAAATTCATTTGAAGATTTTGAGGCAAAGCTAAATGGAAGAAAGGGAGATTACTTTGCGGCCATCCTGCAGGTACTGCATAATACAGACATCGAGGTTTTTGTTCAGCCACTAAAGGAAATAATATTCAGCGCGAATCTTCCGGGCGATGAATTTGCTTACCGGTCAAAGTCATTGCTAATAACCTTTGCCATTGTGGCGGTTGTGCTACTGGCAATGGCATGGATCAATTACATCAATTTATGGATAGCCAGGAACAAGAAGCGGGAAAAGGAGTTGGCCACCCGAAAAGTCAATGGGGCGCGCGGTACGGATTTCGCTTTTCAATTTCTCACGGAGTCAGCGCTCATCAACCTATTTGCGCTGCTTTTAGCCATAACACTTCTGCAGTTTGCCCGGATTCCTTTCCATCACTTATTTAATATTCAAATTAATGAACTGGGGCAAATAGAAACCGGGTCGGTAATGGTTTTTATTCTGACGTTTGTACTTAGCATCATCATAACAGGCTTGTATCCGGCATTCAAAGCCACGAATAAGCACTCTCTTTCTCTTTTCAAAAGGTCAACCGGGGAATCCGGAGGAATATTTTCATCAAGCCTGGTCGTTGTTCAATATGCTTCTGCTATTACTTTAATACTTTGGTCAACATTGGTGTACTTCGAGTTGAACCATATCTTTAATAAAGAAGTCGGTTTTGATCGTGATCATGTGCTGGTAGTAGACATTCCTGCAGTAAGAAATCATGAAAATCATCTCGAAGGCTTAATGAGCAGACTCTCGGTTAATCCCTCGATCGATAAAACAGCCTACAGCCTCGGTGCCCCTGGTGTAGATTATCTTCAGTTGAATACACGAAGATCCGGCAGGTTGATGCAAATCGGCTTTGAATGGAATGGAATAAATGAAACGTATATCCCGCTCTTTGATTTGAAGCTTGTGGCAGGACGAAATTTTATACAGGATGACCGAAGTGATGTCGCTATTCTTAGTGAGGTAGCAGTTCAGCGGCTGGGTTTTGAAAACCCTGCGGATGCGGTAGGCACACGATTGGAGGTTCTTATCAGTGAAGAGCGTGGGGTGTGGCTTACCGTTGAAATAATAGGTGTGGTTAAGGAATATCGAACCTTCCCGTTTTTTGAAAGCTCATTGGCTGCTACTGATTTAAAAAATGATTTTCAATCTAAAGGAAAAATGTTCACCTATAAGAACAGGAATGTTGAATTTTTTCCGCTGGAGAAACTTTTCGTCAAGATGAATCCCGTCAATATTCAGCATACGATAGCTGTAGTAGAAGCTGATTACAAGGTGATGTATCCCGGAACGGCTTTTACCTGGTCCTTTCTCGAAGAAAACATGAATAATCTGTACGCAAATGAAAAGATTACCCGCAATCGGATAATGCTTTTCGTGGTACTTGCCATAGTGATCGCCTGTTTGGGTTTCCAGGGCATGATTGCCGACAAAGTTATTTCCAAGACGAAGGAAGTGGGCATTCGCAAAATTCTGGGAGCGCACAGCGGGCACATCACCAGGCTGATTCTTCAACCCTCTTTCATTCAATTGGGTATTGCGATTCTGGTGGGCATGCCAACGGCATGGTACCTGGGTGACTCATACCTACAAAAATTCTCCGAACGCATTGAACTTCAATGGTGGCACTTTGCTTTGCCCGTGATGATACTGGTTGTGATCATGCTAAGCACCGTGGCAACCGTAATCTGGAAAGCCGTGAAGAGTAACCCGGTGGAGGCACTGAAGTATGAATAAAACCTGTTGCTGGTTGTTCGCTACTCGTTGCTCAAGATTTCGAACAACCAACAACCAATAACGAACAACTATGATCCTCAACTACATAAAACTCTCCTTCCGCCTGATGGCGAGAAATCCGTTCTTCACATTTATTAATGTGGCAGGGCTTAGCGTTGGCTTTGCTACATTTTTGCTCCTGTGGCCTTATGCAGAGCATGAACTCAAATCAGATCAATACCATCAGCATGCTGATCGGATAGCACGCCTGGCTATTGACTTTAAATGGACCGATAATGATAATAACTGGGACGGCTTCCTGGGTGCATTCAATAGTTGGGGAGTCGCCCATGAAATTAGCAAGACATTCCCGCGGGTGGAAGAAGTAACCCGAATTTCAATACCAAATAGCTTTGATAAAAAGCTTCAGGGTATCGACAAAGACCTATTTATAACCATCATAAAAAACACTGATGAAAAAATTCATTACCGTGAACCGCAATCTATTTTTGCCGATCCTAATTTCTTCCAATTCTTTACAATTCCTCTTATTTCCGGTGACAAGCAGCATGTGCTGGACGCCCCCAATACAGTGGTACTGTCGGAAGCTACTGCAAAAAAGTACTTTGGGGGAGATCGGGCAATAGGCAAAATAGTTTACCTGAATGATAGCATACCGGTAATGGTCACGGGTGTTTATGAAAACCTACCCTCAAATACCCAATTTCAATTTGACCTCGCGTTCTCGGTGGTTGGTAAACAGGGAATTGATATATCCACCTGGGGTGGCTGGACAGGCTATTGTTATTTCAGACTGGAAAAGGGTTATGACTTTTCAGTCTTTCAACAAGACCTGGATAAACGCAAATCAGAACTATACGCCTTTGTGAAATACGGATGTGCCCATTGTGATTGGAGCCCCCTGGTTCAACCATTAACTGAAGTTGTATTTACCGACTATCGTGGAAATATTTTTAAAACAAAATCAAAATATCTGTTGGAAGGATTGTATGTTGTTTCTTTCATTGTGTTGTTGTTGGGTTGGATCAATTACATCACGCTGTCCATTCACTCCTTAAACAAACGGTTAAAAGAATTAGCAACCCGAAAAGTTGTTGGAGCTGCCAAAAAGGAGTTTAGCCAGCAGTTTTTTGTTGAGTCCGTTGTGATCAACTTCATTGCCGGTTTGGCCGCACTTACACTCTTTCAACTTTTAAAGAACCCGGCCGAACAATGGTTAAACCTTTATACTCCGGCCTGGTCAGATCATTCCAACCACGTGCTCATGGTAATAGTATCGATGTTTGTTGCTGGCGTTGTGCTAACAGCAGCATACCCTTTATGGATCATTCAAAAGAAAGGTATACATGAGTTATTTAAAAAATCCAATACCAGGCTTAAACCATCAATCCTCAATTCCGGATTGGTTACTGTTCAATACGGTGCTGCCGTTATGCTTCTGATTTGGGTATTTATCATAAGCGCGCAATTAAACTATGTATTGGAAAAAGATATCGGAATAAAAAAGGAAGGTGTAGTAGTGATTGAAGGGCCCGCCAGTGCAACCTTCTCCGATTCCCGGATATCTTCTTTTCTTCAGGAGATAAAACGTATTGAAGGAATACGGGAATCGACAGTAAGTTATTCCCTGGCCGGAGATCCAGATGCAAAAGGCATTACCCTGCAACGCAACAAGAGCAGTAATTTTGTCGGGGTAGATTCAAATGGTGGAGTGGATGAAAATTTTCTGAAAACTTTTGAAATCGAACTGGTGGCCGGAAGAAACTTTCTTGCCGATAACCCGGCCGATAGAAACAGCCTGTTGATTAGTCGGGCACTAATGAAAAGACTTGCCTTCCAATCCCCAGAAGAAGCCATAGGGCAGCGGGTACTTGTGCCGCAGGGAACAACGGAAAGTGCTGAAATTATCGGGATCATTTCTGATTATGAATTCAGACCCTTCTACAATGATGCCACCGAACATGGACGGGGAGTTGCTTTGTTTTATAAAGACTTTCTTGTGCCCTTTTACAAACCACTTAAGTTGTCTTTTAGTCTTGATGTAAACCAATCTCAAGAAATACTCGACCGCGTAGAAGCCTTGTACCAATCGCTATTCCCGCAAGAAACATTTAAATGGTATTGGTTAGATGAAAAAGTAGGCCGCCAATATAACAATGAGAAAGTGGCCAAGAATCAAATAGCTTTTTTTACCATACTGGCCATTGGTATTGCCTGCCTGGGGTTGCTGGGGTTGATCAACAGTAAAGCCATTGAGAAAACCAAAGAAATCGGAATCCGCAAGGTACTGGGGGCGGAGTTGCATCAAATTACACAGGTGCTGTTAAACCCCACCGTTAAGCAAATGGTTATTGCTGCGTTGGTAGGAGTTCCTGTAGCCTGGCGCTTGTCAGTGAGCTACCTTGAAAAATTCTCCGAGCGAACAGAACTGCAGTGGTGGTACTTTACTTTACCTGTTCTGATTTTAGTCGTGATCATGTTGCTCACCATTTCTTCTGTAGTTTGGAAAGCCGCCAGGAGCAATCCGGTGGAAGCACTGAAATATGAATGATTTAATTATAAGTTTTTGGTTGGTAGATTTTAGTTGACAGCACGCCCACCAACAACGAACAACGAACAACTATGCTCCTCAACTACCTCAAACTCTCCCTACGCCTGATGGCGAGAAATCCGTTCTTCACATTTATTAATGTGGCAGGGCTTAGCGTTGGCTTTGCTGTGTTTCTTATTCTCTGGCAATATGCCCGGCATGAACTAAAAAGTGATAGGCAATGGAAAGATTGGGAACGAATAGCCAGGCTTGGCCTTTTATGGGAATGGTCGGATGACGGCAAAAGTTGGGATAGTGAGGTATATGGTGTTGCTGGTACCCCCTTTGTAGTTCAGGTGGCCGCTGATTTTCCTGCAGTAGAAAGTTATACGCGCATACTCGAACGAAGCTACTTCACCAATGAACTTACTGGTTTTGATAAGGACATTGTGGTGTCCTACGAAAAACCCGGGTATTCAGAAGTAAAAATTTTGGAAGAAAAAGTAGTGATGACCGATGCCAACCTGTTCGAGTTCTTTTCCATACCCTTGCTACAGGGTGATGCTAGCCGTGTTTTAAAAGAAGCTAACGCAGCCGTGATCAGTCACTCCATTGCACAAAAGTATTTTGGCAATGATGAACCGTTAGGAAAAAATATTGCTATCAATAAACAACCGTATATCGTTACAGGGGTGTTTGCAGATTTGCCACCTAACACTCATCTGGATTTTCAGATTGTATTGTCTAATCAAGGCAGGGTAAATTATTGGGCTACCGCATTTGGGCCACCTGTTGCAACATCGTATATAAAATGCGGTCTATCGCCTGATTGGAAAGAATTGGAACGCAAATTCAATCAACCAGAAATAATTGAAGCCTATTATGGACCTGCACTGAGACTGTTTAAATCGAAAGCAACTAATATAGTTCAGCCGTTAAGTGAAGTGGCCTTCAGCCAAAAATGGAGAGGTGATCAGTTCCATCCAAAGTCAAAAACCTTACTTCATATTTTTCAATCGGTAGGGTTGTTGGTTTTGATGCTGGCTTTTGTAAACTATATCAGTCTGACCAACTCCCGCATCAGGCTGCGCCAGAAAGAGGTGGCTACCCGAAAAGTATCGGGTGCCGCCTCAGTTGATTTCATCAAACAATTTACTATAGAATCAGCGCTTGTTTTCATTATCACATTAGCACTTGCTTTTACCTTGATTCAATTGTTGAAATATCCATTGAATGTGGCGCTGCAGATTCCCGTTTTCGAAATTGATCAGGAATCCATTTTGCTCATGTTTATGGTTGTTGCGCTGATGATTCTGCTCTCGGCAACGTATCCCACATATTTGTCGATGGTTCCGAAAATAAGGGATCTCTTCACCCGGAAAAATCAGCTCACCGGAAAATCGGGTGTTCAGTGGTCATTAACATCCCTGCAATTATCCATAGCCGTTGTGCTTATCATTTGGGGATTTATGATTTACCAGCAGGTGACCTTTGTGCTCACAAAAGACCTGGGGTTTAGTAAAGAAAATCTGATCACCATAAATGCACCTGTATTCAAAACGGCCCACTATGCGTCAGATGTAGAGGTCTTCAAAAACAAGTTGCTGGCCTTATCCGGAATTCTGAATATGACCATCAGTAGTTCAGTAATGGGTGATGGTGCAAAAACTATTGGAGCTAAACGAAGTTTAAACTCCCCATACATAGCGCTGGATACCAATGGTGGCGTTGATGAGGACTTTATTCCGTTTTACAACATCAATCTTTTAGCCGGAAGAAATTTCACTGAGTCAGACCGAGACAACAGTATCATCATCAGCGAAGGTGCACTTCTACGCCTTGGTTTTACATCAGCCGGGGAGGCGGTGGGTTCGGTCATTCAAATTGAAGGAAGACCTTCTGTTATGGATACCATCACGTGGAGGCCTATTACCATTATTGGTGTGATAAAGGGCTATCGCTTGCGCCCAATGTTAAAATTTTCTGGAGACCACGATTCCAAGGCCGATGCCGGCATAGCACTGGCGTACAAGCATTATTTGAATGCAAACCTGCAACCTGAGCGCTTTACACTGAACCTGGAGGCAACAAGAATAGATGCCATACTTCGGGATGCAGAACAGGCCTATGCAGAAATTTTTCCGGGTAATGTTTTCAACTGGTATTTTCTGGATGACCACGTAAACCGTCATTACCGGAGCGAGAAAATATGGCGCAATCAAATTTTGTTTTTCACGTGCCTCGCCATTGGTATAGCGAGCTTGGGAATGTTGGGAATGATCTCCAATAAGGCTACTGAAAAGATAAAAGAAATAGGAATACGAAAGGTATTAGGGGCAGAGCTGCCCCAACTTGCTCAGGTACTGTTGAATACAACCATAAGACAGATCATGGTAGCAGCAATTGTTGGTATTCCTATAGCCTATTACCTCACACAGCAATATCTTGAAAAATTCACTGAACATATTGAATTACACTGGTGGCACTTTGCTTTGCCTGTGGTGATATTGATTGTGATCATGCTAAGCACGGTGGCCACCGTAGTATTGAAAGCAGCCAAGAGTAACCCGGTGGAGGCGCTGAAGTATGAGTAGCAAACCAAAGGACATAAGGAGTACGCAGCGATTGAATAGTCCTTTAAGCCTTGATCTGAAGTCAATTTGAAAACACTAACCAACCCTAACACACCATGCATCAAGCACAATCAATCCGCTATAATCGCATCAGCCTGATATCGCTCGTCATTCTGATTATTTTAGTATGGGGCTTCTATCGCACATACATCATTTTCTTTCCCTCCTTTGAAGGCTTTCAATTTGTTCAACACTTTCATGCAGTGATTATGCT
This sequence comes from Flammeovirgaceae bacterium UBA5585, assembly GCA_002425185.1. Taxonomy (GTDB): domain Bacteria; phylum Bacteroidota; class Bacteroidia; order Cytophagales; family Cyclobacteriaceae; genus UBA2336. Next base: position 561,376 of record DILT01000013.1, read on the forward strand.
TTTATGGATGTTCATGCTTATTGTTCAGCCATTGCTGATCGCTCGCAAGAAAAACAACTTTCACAAAGCCATAGGAAGGTTTTCCTATGCCCTTGCCCTCTCCTTATGGTTTCCATTTTTCTTGTTGCCAGAATGACTTTTCACAAGAACCTGGAAGTACTTCCTTCTATACATGAAGCGGTTGCGGTAGTTGCCTTAAGCATCCCCACCCTTATCATTTTTGGCATCCTCTACAGCCTGGCTGTAATCAACACAAGAAGAACTTCTTATCACATGCGTTACATGATCGGCACAGCACTATTAATGATTGGCCCGGGACTGGGACGTGGATTAATTATCTATTTCGGAACTCCTTTTCCTGTTGCTGTTTCGGTTACGCTTGTTGCTATCGCCTTGATTGGAATTTTATCCTTGATAGTTGATTTGCTGAGAAAGATCGACTACAAACCAAATCTTATCGTTGTAATCTTGTTAGTAGTCCAATCACTGATTTGGGAGATTCGCAATACCGGGATATGGCAAAGCATCGGTAAAGTATTCGCAGATGCATTCTTTTGAGATTCCTCTTTGCATTCACTTATCAAGAGTGTAATATTCCTTCTGTATTTAACTCCTTTATAAAAATCAAATTATCCTCCCGAATGGAATCGGGTACAAAAACAAATCGCTTGTCAAAGATAGTGGTTCCAATGTAGTAGCTTACCCAGTATTCATTGTTCAAGTGAAATACTGCCGGGTCAATGGGTTCAACCAGCGCTGCACTTTCGGCTGGAACCGTTTCAATAAAATGCCGCAGTACGGAAGTTTGCTGCTCTTCCCCGTTTTTTTCGCCATATCCTTTACTGGCGATTAATGCGTTTTCTATCGGGAAAGGATTTTTATTGATCAGGTAAACTTTCCATTCGACTGTTTCACCGGGTTGTTGCTTGCGGGCAATAACCACCGTAACATTTTTTACTTCGGGAATTTCAATATCGCGAATCATATCAACTCCATTTCAAAAAGTTCTGCAATCCTGGTTTTGAGGATTTCTTCTACAGCCTTCATGTCTTGTTTTTGTCCTAACTCTTTTTCCATTGACGTTACCGCTTTGTCGGCTATACCACAAGGAATGATGTAGTTAAAGTAGTTCAGGTCGGCATTAACATTAAAGGCCAAACCGTGCATGGTTACCCAGCGACTGGTTTTTACACCCAACGCGCAAATCTTTCTCGACCGTTTTTCTTCATCAACATCCAGCCATACACCGGTAAGGCCGGGAATGCGCCCCCCTGAAATTCCAAATAGATGCAAGGTTTGAATGACAGCCTCCTCAAGAAGACGCATATAGCTATGAATATCGGTAAAGAAATTCTCCAGATCAATAACAGGATATGCAACAATCTGTCCCGGGCCATGGTAGGTGATGTCGCCCCCACGGTTGGATTGGATGTAGGATGCGTTTATGGTGTGTAGATTTTCTTTTTTTATTTTCAGATTAGCCTCGTCACCACTTTTTCCGAGGGTGAACACATGAGGATGTTCACAGAAAATCAAAAAATTATCCGTTTGCTTTTGTTGACCAACGGGTAAGTCGCGGTTTTCTTTTTTTACCTCGAGGATTTTTGCAAAAAGCGAAGCCTGGTAATCCCAGGCTTGTTGGTAATCGATAAGACCGAGGTGAATGAATTGTGTTTTGCGGTTTACGAGTGAATTCATGCTTAGAATTTTCGCTGCCGGATAAAATGTTCTGTTACAACATTCATATTTCCATCAAATGAGTTGCCTGATTCAAGCAGTTTGATCAATACTTGAGCAGTTTTCTCAGGAGTGAGCTCAGCGTCCCTTAGATAAATAATTCCCTGAGTAGGATGAATTCCTTTGGCGAATATTAAGAATCCAAAATCTTTATCGAATGTAATCATTAACCTCCCTTCTTTATTTGAAAGGTCGATAATTTCATGGTCTGAAATTCCTGAATATTTTCTTAGAATAGACAATACGTCATGTCCGGATTCCTCAAGTAGCTCAACAGTTTCGAGAGGGATATTTTCATCCGCCAAGAGCTTCATCAAAACTTATGATTTGAGGCTAATCAGTAAGTCATCCTTAACACTATTCTGGGCATACGCAAACAGGGCAAGAATATCGTCTTTTTTCAAGGTTGGGTAATTCTTAAGAACTTTTTCCTCCGACCATCCATTGGCGAATAACCCGAGCAAAAACTCAACCGATAGTCGGGTGCCTTTGATAATAGGTTTTCCTCCTAGAATTTCCCTATTTGATGTAATGTGTTCGCGCCATTCCATAATTCAAGTTATGAACATAGAATTGGTTCTCAAAGTTTATTTTATTTTGTCCAATTCTCCTTTCAGGTAGTTTATCGATTCAATCGGGTCGGGTTCTACACCATTTTCTTTAGCCAGGTAAAAGGATACCCAATCGGTGAGGTGAATGAGGTAATAGTATTGCTCCAGCAACGAGGCACCCTCACCCACCATATCAATAATCGGGTTCGATTTCTTCTCGAAGATAGGGCGACAAATCTCCATGCGTTTTTCCACGCGTTCATGATCATGATCGGAGTACATGTAAATTACCTGGAGCATGGGCATCAGATTTTCCGGGAATTGCCAGCCCACCAATTCATTGTGGTTCATTTCCGGGAAGGTGTTGATGTGCGCCAGTTGTTTGGCGTTTTCATTTAACTGTTGCTGAAAACGAAGGGCCATAGCATACAACCGGTTGTCGCAATAAATTACCGGAAGCTTACCCTTTAGTTTTCGGGCAATCAATTCAGCTTCATTTTGAATGCCTTTCTCCCCTCGATCTAAGAACTGAATAGCATTTTCTGTTTCTTTTATAAAGGTTGAGCCAATCAGGTTGGTGTGATAGAAGACCGACAACAGGGCAATCATATTATACGCCAGCATGGCCCGCGGGCTGTCCGAGCCGGCCGGCAGCTGAATGTAAAACAGGTTGTACTCCCGTGCGATGTCCAGCAATTTCCCTCCGGAGGCAATGGCAATGACATGCGCGCGTTTCAGTAAAGCTTTATTAAGGGCTGCAATGGTTTCTTCGGTGTTGCCGCTGTAGGAGCACGCGATAAACAAGGTATGCGGACTCACAAACTGGGGGATGTTATAGCTCTTGCAAACAGTGATGGGGATGGGAATCCTTCCAAACGTGAGGGACTCAATCAGGTTGGCGCCAATGCCTGAACCACCCATGCCGGCAATAACCACATTACGAATGTCACTGCCAGGCCTTACTAAATCGATGGATTCACTTATGCGTAGTGCTTCCGCCAGTTGGCGTGTGAAGCTTTCAATGTATTTCTTTGTTGTTGACATGTTGGTAAATTCCTTTCAAAGGTATTACTAATGTGCGAATTTTAGCGTGCCGAAAGATGATATTGTGGTACCCATGGCCGATAAAAATAAAATTGGAAAACAAGGCGAAGATCAGGCCGCTTCATTTCTGGAAAAGAAAGGATTTAAAATTATGGCCCGCAATTACCGGTACAAGCATGCGGAGATTGACCTTATTGTTCAGCAAGATAACTGGCTGATTTTTGTGGAGGTTAAAACCCGAAGCTCAGATGCTTTTGGTGAGCCCGAAACATTTGTGGACTATAAGAAAGGCCGGAAGATTATGGAAGCAGCTGAAGAATACATTCATGCAACCGACTGGCATGGGCATATTAGGTTTGATATAATTTCTGTGAAGTTAGGCAGCGCTCCGGAGATCAGGCATTTTGAAGATGCGATAAATTGATTCGTTAATTCGTTGATGATGCTAATGTAATTTAGTTATCAGGTTAGGAACTTAACTTCCTTTATTGTTTCTGTATATCTCCCGTCCCTTATCATTCCATTCAACCTTAATGTAGGGGGTTACATTTTTATCAAAGGCCTCTTTAGGATAGGCTACTAACTTTTTTCTTCGACCGCTAGGGTAGTATTCGTACCAATCGCCAATTTTCTGATCCCACTTATACTCTCCGGTAACGGCTACTTGTCCGTTTTCAAAAAACATATAGTAGTTCCCCTCCTTCTCACCAAATTCAATGGGAATAATCTCTTTTGGTTTTTTACGCTCCACCGGATCGTAGTAGCTCACCAGTGATTCCTTCGGCCACCCGCGAAAATATTTTTCCTTGTCTTGCAACACGCTATCGCGTGCATATTTCATCCAGCGCCCGTGTTTGGTGCCTTTGTAAAAAATGCCCGATTCAAGCACCACATTGTTTTGAATTTTTTTATAAGGGCCGTGTACCAGCACCCCCTTTTTTGGATCGAACCGGCTTGTGCGGATAATTTCCCTTCGGGCAAAATCGTAATAGTAAATATCCCGCACGAGTGTTTCGGGCACCTCGGGTTTTTTCAGGTAAAAAAATGTTTCATAAACCGTGCGCTCACCAACACCTTTTCGTGAAAACCCTTTTTTTGTTTTGATACCGTAGAAAACTTTTTTCTTGGGCTTTTTCTTTTTGGGGGAGTTCATCGGCTCCTCCTCTTTGGTAAAATCCAGGTTTACCGGGGTGTCAATAGTAAACATGCGATCGGGCGTTTCCTCCTGTGCCAGCAGGGAACTGCCCATGAGGGCGATCATTCCAGTTAAAAGGAAAAAGCGAATAAGCATACGGATTAAAAAACGATGTTAAAGTTGAAAAAGTATAGGCAAAATCGCAATTACCCCCTCCGTCCTGCGGACACCTCCCCCTGACAGGGGGAGGAATCGTGTGTAAGCGTTAGGCTACAAATTCCACACTTCGCTTAATGAAATTAGTCAGGTCAGCTCCGGTAAGCATGTTCTGCGAAAGCAGGGCCAGGTCAAAAGCCTGTTTAGCCAGTCTGGTTTTTTGCTCTTCTGTTTCGGCCTTCAGTATTTTTTGAGCAATGCTATGGTTGCCATTAATGGCCACATTATAACTATCGGGCATGCTGCCCATAAAGGCATAACCGCCACCACCCATCTTGGCCATATCTTTCATTCTGCGCATAAATTCGCTCATGGTAATCACTACTGGCAGTTCATCCGTAGCCATGGCATTTACCGCTACCGTCATGTTGCTATTGTTAATAGCTTTTTCAAAGATGCCTTTTAGTTGCTCCTCTTCTTCTTTTGACAGAACGCTTTCATTTTTTTCGTCTTTGTCAATCAGTTTGTCAGCTGTGTCGCTGTCTACGCGTTTGATCTGGGTTTTCTCCAGTTTTTGTTCCAGTGTATTGATGAAGTGATTGTCGAGAATGCCATTCAGTAGCAACACATCGTAAGCCTTGTTTTTGGCGGCCTGTATAAAGCTATCTTGTTTTCCGGGATCAGTAGTGTACAGGTATACCAGTTGTTTGTCTTTATCGGTTTGAATGGCTTTTACCTTTTCCTTGTATTCATCGAAAGTAAAGTACTGCGCATCTACATTTTTGAATAAGGTAAAGTCTTTGGCGCGATCGTAAAACTTTTCATCGCTGATGATGCCGTACTTTACAAAGATGTTAATGTCATCCCATTTCTTTTCAAAGTCTTTCCGGTCTTTCTTGAAAAGATCCTGAAGCTTATCGGCAACTTTTTTAGTTATATGCTGACTAATTTTTTTTACGTTGGCATCGCTTTGTAAATAACTGCGCGATACGTTCAACGGAATGTCTGGCGAATCAAGCACGCCATGTAATAACATTAAGAAATCAGGCACAACATCCTTCACCTCATCGGTAATAAACACCTGACGTGAGTACAGTTGGATTTTGTTTTTTTGGATTTCGAAGTCGTTTTTCACCTTGGGGAAGTACAACACCCCGGTGAGGTTGAAGGGATAATCCACATTCAAATGAATCCAGAATAAGGGATCTTCGCTGAACGGGTAGAGTTCCTTATAAAATTTCAGGTAGTCCTCATCTTTTAAATCGTTTGGCGATTTGGTCCAGATAGGCTGGGTGTTGTTGATGATGCGATCAACGGTTACGGTTTTGTATTTTTTCTTGCCATCCTTGTCTTCGCCATCTTCCCCGCCCGCCTGACCGTCTTCAGGCGTTCGGGCGGGTACACTTTCCTCTTTTGTTCCGAATTTGATTTCAACCGGCAGAAACTTACAGTACTTTTCCAGGATTCCTTTTAAACGCCATTCATCCAGAAACTCTTCCGAATCAGCATTGATGTGAAGAATTACATCCGTACCACGGGTTTCTTTTTTCGCTTTCGATAATTCGAATTCGGTAGAGCCATCGCATGTCCACTTGGCGGCCTCGGTTCCTTCCTGATACGATTTTGAAATAACTTCAACTTTATCGGCTACCATGAAAGCCGAGTAAAAGCCCAAACCAAATTTGCCGATGATATCTTTAGCGTCTGCTTTGTCTTTAAATTTCTCTACGAATTCCGCTGCTCCGGAAAATGCAATCTGGTTGATATATTTCTTCACCTCATCGGCAGTCATGCCAATGCCTTTGTCGCTTACGGTGATGGTCTTTTTCTTTTTGTCGAAGCTTACGTCAATTTTTAAATCACCCAGTTCGCCATTAAACTCCCCCAAAGAGGTAAGCTTTTTTAATTTCTGCGTGGCATCTACTGCATTACTCACCAACTCACGCAAAAAAATCTCGTGGTCGGAGTAAAGGAATTTTTTGATGATGGGGAAGATGTTTTCGGTATGGATGGAAATGGTACCTTTTTCCTGTACGGCTGCCATAGTGTTGTTTTTTTGAGTTTAAAATTCGGTGCCACAGGCTACAAAATGAAAAACCCTGCGCGCGGCAGGGGTTTCAAATGTTGTTCCAAAGATGTTTTGGTGACAGGTTGGCAGTATTAATATTTAGGTATGTGCCGGTGCAAAAACTGATCGACTGTTTTGTTCCAGTTGTCAAGCGCAAGGCTGCGTTTTTTGTTTAATTCAGTGCTCACAGCATTTACCTTGTTCACGGCATCATTGTATTCCTTAGCAGCATTGTTGTACAAATCAATGTCAGCCTTGGTGCGCTCGTTGCTACGCTTTGCATCGAACGCTTTCTTGATCTTTTCAAAGTTTTCTTTTTTCAAATCAAAGTCGATTAGCAAGGGTGCCGATACGGTTGCTTCTTGTTTATAAAAATTCAGCATTTGCTGGCAGGCAACTTTAAGTGAGGCATCGCCCTGAAAGGGAGGCGTTGGACCAAGCTTTTGAAGGCCTGCTGTTGCACTATTGGCCAGTGCGTTTTTCGTTTGCTCCTTGGCATTGATGTCGCCCTTTTCCAGGGCCTCCATCAGGTAAATTTCATCTTTAAAACTTTTAAAGAAAATAAGGTAAACTTCGTTGTAATACTTAATCACCTTGCTGGAGGTGGCCAACTTTTGGTTGAGTTTTGAAGTGTTCTCCAACAGGCGGATATTATGTGTAGTGGCAAAAGCTTTTTGCTGCCGCGAAACTTTTTCGTAGGCATTATCCAGCTTTTCGTTGGCCAGTTCTTTGGCCAATAGGTAGGCTTCCATACCATCGTACGATTGTTCGGCAACGTCTTCCAGGTCAATGATCTTTCCAAAGTCTTCGCTTAACACCGTGTGCGACATGTTAAAATAGGCTACTACCGTATCGCGATAGGTAGCATCGCCCTGAAAGGGTTTCATTTTCCGTACATTACGTTCTGCTTCTTTTATTTGCGCCAACAATTCCTGACGCTTCTTTTCAACCTTGCGGGCACCTTTTCCATGGGCTGCTGCACTGGTGTAGCTCATCATGTTTTTTGACACGGCTTCAAACTCGTTGCCGATAGCCTCCATATACAAAACTGATTCTGCTTTTTGTTGACCAAATAAACTAACGGGGATAATGAAAAATCCGAAAAGGAAGTTTCTTAAAGTAAAGTTGCGCATGGGACTATTGCTTCTTTAAACTTATGAAATCGCACATGATCAGAAAAGTCTCATTAATATAAACACTTTCTTCCAGTTGGCTGGCAAACTGTTTTTGTTGCTCGTTGCGGTGGGTATCCATCGTTAACAGTGACTTGTCGAATGCTGTGGCCTGGGCTTTGAACATTGTGCTCGCTGTTTTCAGTGCATCGTATGCGGCATAATAGTCATTCAATGTTTGCTTTTGGGCAATGTAATCAGCAAATGTTAACGGAACAGGTTTTACAACATGCTGTGCCAGGTTGTTAATGAGCTTATGGTTTTGGGCATTTTGCTGTCGTGCCTCACTAACGGTTTTTAGTTTATGAACAGGCAATGGTGGTGCGGGTGTGTAATAGGTTTTCTTGGTTATTGAATCGACTTTTATGCTGTTTCGGTAATAGCTTTCGCGGTACGGAACGGAAATGGTAATGTCAGGCATTGAAATATCGGGCTTTACGCCCCGGTGCTGATAAGATTTACCGGTTATGCGGTAAAGTTTGTCGGTAGTAATTTTCACTGCCGATGATTCTGTTGTATTGCTTTTGGAAGAAGGGAGTTTTGCCGGGAAGGGTAAAATTTCCTGGCCGGTAGCCTTGCCAAAAGTAGGCGAACCAACAATAAGTGCCCGGTTGTAATCTTGAAGCGTTGCAGCCAGAAGCTCCGAAGCTGAAGCGCTGAAGCCATTCACCAATACAATAAGAGGCCCGTCATAAATTGTTCCTTTGTTCGGGTCTTTAATTGTAATTACGGGCTCTTGCCTGTTTTGGTAAAGGATAAGCGGGCCGGAGTCAATAAATATTCCAGTCAGCTCCAAGGCTTCATGCAGGGCGCCCCCGCCATTATACCGTAAATCAAGTATAAGCCCTTCAATTTTTTCTTTCTTTAGTTTTAATATTTCGCTGGCAACATCCGCTGCACAACCCTGTGCTTTTTCATTCTCCCATTGGGTGTAAAAGGCCGGAAGGTTAATGTAACCTATTTTATTTTTTCCGTTCAGAATAAACCCTTTTACTACATTTTCCGAGTTCTCAATTTCTTCTTTTGTAAGAAATACATTCCTGGTTTGCCCATCGGGTTTTTGAATGATAATTTCCGCTTCAGTTATGTCGGTTCCCTCCAGGATGTCATAAGCTTCTTCTATGGTCAAGCCGGAGAAATCGATTGTTTGCTTTTTAGCATTGATAAGTGCGGTGAGCAAATCTCCTGGATTGATTTCGTTCGAATTCCATGCAGGCCCTCCCGGGGTTAGCATGTCGATAATGATTTCACCTTTATCGTTTTCTGAAATCGCAAAGCCAAAATCCAACATGCGATCTGACAAGGAAGCTTTGAAATCCTGTGCATCACGCGAAGAAAAATAATCGGTGTGCGGATCATAAATTTTAGCGATGGATTTCAGGATAGCATGCATGACGTAAGCGTTAAGCCCTTGTGGAGGCTGCCGCACTTTCTCCAACCATTTTTTTTCAACTTGCAACCAGGCTTCGCGGGCATCTCTTTCAAACGAAACAAAATTTCTGTTCAAGGTATCAACCTGTTTGAGCCTGTTCATTTTTTCAAGTACCTCGAACTTGATCAACCGCTGACGATGCTGTAACAACTGGTTTGAATTGGCCGGCCGTTCCTTCAGCTCGTGGAATACATAAAAAAATTCGGAAGTGGAGAAATCGAGGGGTTTGCCCATGTAACGAGTTACCCAGTTTTCGTATTCGATAATTTTGTTTTTATACAGAAGCCCGATATCGGTAAGTACTTGCGAATCGTTGTTTTTTAATCTGTTTAATAATGATTTGCGGATGTCAATCAGTTTATTGAGGTCATCTCGGGAAAATAACTTGCGTTGAGGATCTAAGGTTTGAAAGATTTCTTCAAAAAGCTGTTTTTCGAAAAGGCTGTCCTGCGGAACAGGTTGAATATGATTTGCATGAATTAGTGCAATAAGTTCTACAGCTTCTGTACAACACGGAACAGATTGCGAAGACACCCGCCAACCGAGCAGAACCAAAAAAATAACCAGCGTTACCCGCACAGGTAATAGCGGTTTAGCGTATACGGTCCGAATCCCTCACCATCCGCTCATCCCTCCTGATAAACCTGATGGCCAGCCAATTTGAAATTACCGCAACCCCGGCCAATATGAGCCAAACCATGCCTACACTACCCTGATATTGTTCGGAAAGTTTAGAGGTGAAGATGACTGCGCTAAACATAAAACCGGCCAGCACGAGTGAGTTTAAGGCGCCAAGCTTGATTTGCAGCAGCCGGTTGTCATAACGCCTGATGGTAATGATGGCCAGGGTGATGCCGGCCACAGCAAGTATGGCGGTAAGGGAATACGGCATGTAGGTATAGGCATTAGCCTGTAGTAAATAAAAAGGTGTTAACGTTAAGGTTGCATCACCCGACTGCACTTGCCAGATGGGTTGTACTAAGGCTATTAAAAGTGAAGCAATGGTTATAATCAGAAATACGGTTTGAATTCTTTGCCACATAGATGTGTTCATTTAACTTGGCCGGCAAATTACCACTTCACCGTTCAAGATTCAAAGCGCAACCGCTTCAGCAATAAAATGCTATCCTAATTCTGAACAACGTGTTGTGAATTTAACCTAAAAACCGCACCAGATAACGTTACTATGCCCCGGTATTTTTTTGAAATCGCATACAACGGAACCAACTATGCCGGTTGGCAAAGCCAGGCCAATGCTACCGGGGTGCAAACAGTGGTGGAGCATGCCTTAACTAAGTTGTTACGCTCGGAAATCAAAATTGTGGGTAGTGGTAGAACGGACACGGGCGTTCATTGTACGCAGCAGTTTTTTCACGCGGATATTGAGAAGCCCTTTAAAAAACAAGACTTACTGCATCGGCTAAATTCTTTTCTTCCCCGCGACATTGCTATTCGTTCAATTCATACGGTAGCACCCGATGCCAGCGCCCGGTATTCAGCCAGGGAGCGCACGTATGAATACCACATTACCCTGTTAAAAGATCCTATGGTCATCGGTTTGGCACTTCATTACTTTAAACCGGTTAACATCCAAACCATGAACAAGGCGGCAGCGTTATTATGCGGTGAACATGATTTTGAGTGCTTCAGCAAAGTAAAGACCGATGTAAATCACTTTCTTTGCACCATTAAGCGGGCGTCTTGGAAACAGGCAGGCAACACGTTGGTTTTTACCATTTCGGCCAATCGGTTTCTTCGGGGCATGGTAAGGGCTATTGTAGGCACCTTACTGGATGTGGGCACAGGAAAAATCTCAATGAACGAATTTAAAAGTATCATCAACAGTAAAGACAGGAAGAAGGCAGGTGCCAATGTTGATCCGCACGGATTGTATCTGGTGCGGGTTAACTATCCTAAATCAATTTTTATAGACTAGCGTCATCTCTCCATGGAGACTTCAAATGGATAAGGAACAGGTTAGCAGCGGAAATATTATCGACTTCAAGGTGCTGAGGCGTATCATGAAGTTTGTGAAGCCCTATAAAGGCCGGTTCTATTTTTTGATTTTCTTAACACTGGCTATTGGTATACTTACCCCCATTCGTCCGCTGCTTATTCAATGGACACTTGATAACCAGGTAGCAGCCGGTGATTATAATGGCATGGCCATTATGATGCTGGCGCTGGTGGGCCTGTTGTTGGTGCAGTCTGTTGCCCAATATGTGCACACCTACATGTCCGGATGGATGGGGCAGCAAGTTATTCGCGATATACGCACTGCCCTGTTTAAGCACCTGGTGAGTCTTCGTTTGCGCTTCTTCGATAAAACACCTATTGGACGGTTAGTTACCCGCACTATTTCTGATGTAGAAACCCTGGCGGATGTTTTTAGCGAAGGCCTGGCTGCTATGGTAAGCGATCTGTTGCAGCTGATATTTATTTTAAGTTTCATGTTTTACCAGGATTGGCGCTTGGCTTTGCTTAGCCTGGCGACACTACCCTTGCTACTGATCTCCACATACATCTTTAAGGAAAAAATTAAAGTAGCCTTTAACGATGTGCGCAATGCGGTAGCTAACCTGAACACGTTTGTGCAGGAGCATATCACCGGCATGAATGTGGTTCAGATTTTTGCCAGCGAAAAACGTGAGTATGAAAAATTCAAGGCTATTAATGAAGAACATAAGCAGGCCAACTTACGGTCGGTACTGTACTACTCTATTTATTTTCCGGTGGCAGAAATCATTGCGGCAGCAGGCATAGGCCTGTTGGTGTGGTACGGGGCAAAGGGTGCCATCAATTTTGAAGAAACAGGCATTACCATCGGAAAGTTAATCGCCTTCATCATGTACATTCAGATGTTCTTCCGCCCTATTCGCATGATAGCAGACCGGTATAACACTTTGCAGATGGGTATTGTAAGTTCATCACGCATCATCAACCTGATTGATAACGATGAGCACGTTCAGGCAAACGGAACACACGCACCTGATCATTTGAAGGGTGAGGTAAAGTTTGATAACGTTTGGTTTGCTTATGATGGCGAAGAATATGTGTTGAAAGATGTAAACTTTCAGGTGAGGGAAGGTGAAATGATAGCACTGGTTGGAGCAACCGGAGCAGGTAAATCATCCATCATCAATCTGCTCAACAGATTCTACGAAATCAACAAGGGCACGATTACAGTTGATGGTGTAGACATTCGGCAATATGATCTTGGTCACCTGAGAAGAAACATCGGTGTGGTGCTTCAGGATGTTTTCCTGTTCTCGGACACCATCATGAATAACATTACGCTTGGCAATACCGAAGTAACGGAAGAAATGGTGTGGCATGCTGCCGATCTGGTGGGGGCACGAAAATTTATTGAACGGCTGCCGGGTCGGCTTTCGTATAACGTAATGGAACGTGGCGCAACACTTTCGGTAGGTCAGCGTCAATTGATTTCCTTCATTCGCGCCATGGTGTATGATCCGAAAATTCTCGTGCTGGACGAGGCCACCTCATCGGTTGATAGTGAGACGGAGCAAATGATTCAGCAAGCCATTGATAAGATGATGAAGGGAAGAACATCCATTGTTATTGCCCATCGTTTGTCCACCATACAAAAGGCCGATAAAATACTGGTGATGGATTTGGGTGAGATTCGGGAAACGGGCCGTCACGATGATCTGTTGGCAAAGGATGGGGCCTACGCTCAACTCTATAAAATGCAGTACAAAGAGTTTGTTTGACTTTCGGCAGATTAAACCCAGGTTAGTCTTTAATCAAAGTGGCCTGGCAATCAGCAAATAAAGCCAAATCGGTTATATTTGCTCTTAATGCGCCTTTCAAAACCCCTGATTGCCATAATCCTAAGCCTCTTTGCAGCCACAACCGTATGGGCACAGAGACCCAAGGCACATCATGGGGGTAAGCTGATGCACACCCGTACGCAGCACAATTACAATGTAATTAAGGTATCGCGTGCCAAGGCCAAAACCATTTGCCCTATATTTGAAGACACGGGATATCCGTACCATGGCCTGGGCATAAAAGTTGGTGATCCTTTCGCGGTAACGTATAAGTATTACGCCAATAAACATTTTTCCTTTGGGGTGGATTTTGGCAGGTCAGCCAGCGGGTTATACAGCAGTTATTATCGGGAGGTTTTTAATGAGTTTACAAGACCGGATACCCTGCAGGAAAATCAGAGTGCTGTATACCTGGCACATCGCGCTAAAACCGATTTTGTAGGTGAAATTAAGGTACTCTATCACATCAAGGCGGATAAGATCAGCCAGGGTTTACAGGCTTATGCCGGATTGGGTTGGGAGTGGCGAAGTTTGAACATTCAATACGACTACCTGTTGAACGATGGTATATTCGATAACAAGATTGAATTTATTACACGCAATCGGTTTACGTATGGTGCGCAGGGTACCGTGGGTATTGAGTACTCCTATTTTAAAATGCCCATATCTGCTTTTATGGAACTGGAAGTTTTTGTTGACTTGCTGCGCGACCCCGGTTTTTACAAAATTCAGGGTGGCGTTGGGTTGCGCTATATTTTCTGATTACTCTTCCGCTACCTGAAGTTCATCGGTGGCGGTTTGTTTATCATACAATTCTTTGTAAAACCCTTTTGCCGCCAACAACGATTCGTGCGTGCCTTCCTCAACAATATTGCCATCCACCAATACAATAATCTTGTTTACCATTTTAGCAGATGAAACGCGATGTGAAACGATTATCGTAGTGCGCCCCAGCATAATCCGTTTCAGGCTATTCAGAATATTGTTTTCTGTTTTGGTGTCAACTGCAGAGAGGGCGTCATCCAGCATTAAAATTTTCGGATTATGAACAATGGCCCGGGCTATAGAAACCCGTTGCTTCTGTCCACCCGAAAGCGTGATGCCCCGCTCGCCCACGCGTGTATTAAAACCTTGCGGGAAAGCCATAATGTTGGTGTACACATCGGCATCACGTGCAGCCTGAATTATTTTTGGCTCGTCAGCCTCCTCCAGTCCGAATGAAATATTGTTCGCGATCGTATCGCTGAATAAAAATACATCTTGCGGTACATAGCCAATCTGTTTACGCAAGCCATGCAAACTGTAATGTGAAATAGGAATATCGTCAATTAATATTTCGCCTTCCCGTACATCGTATAGCCGCGCAGCCAGCGCGGATACCGTACTTTTTCCAGATCCTGTTGTTCCTATAATCGCCAGCGACTCTCCGGGATTTACGGTAAATGAAATATTTTTTAACGCGGTTATGCCGGTGTCCGGATAGATGAAGGTAACATTTCTGAATTCAATTTTACCCTGTATCTCTTTTTCAAGATTCTTCTCAGAAACAATAGTGGGTTGTGTTTTTAGAAATTCATTAATCCTTTTTTGCGAAGCCTCAGCACGGTGTACCAGGCTGCTGGTATACCCCAATGAGGTTACCGGCCAGGTTAATAAGTTCACATAAATGATGAATTCAGCTATGTTCCCCAGCGTCAGGTTACCGCTAATCACTTCAATACTTCCCGCATAAATCGTAAGTATTGTGCTTAACCCAATGAGCCCCATAATAATCGGAAAAAACAGGGCCTGAACTTTCGTCAGCTTTAACGATTGCCTTTTATACTCATCGCTTTCCAGCTCGAATTTCCGAAGTGATTCGTTCTCGCGGTTAAAAGATTTTAATACACGAATACCACTGAAGGCCTCCTGCACAAACGTGGAAAGCCGTGATTGACTTTTTTGAATCTGTTCGGAGCGTCTTTCAATGATGTTGTTTACAAAATAAATGCTAATGGAAAGCAAAGGCAATGGAATAAGCGCATACAGGGTAAGTGTAGTGCTGATGCTGAACATGACCGGTATAAGCATCATAAACAAGGTGATCAATTGCAACCCGTACATGATGGCCGGACCAAGGTACATGCGCACACGGCTTACATCTTCTGAAATGCGATTCATTAAATCGCCCGTATTATTTCTTCTGTAAAAGCTTAATGGTAAAGCCTGGTAGTGCTGAAAGATTTCATTTTTCAAATCAAACTCAACATGACGCGACATCACAATAAGTGTTTGACGTACGAGGTAAAGAAAAAATCCACGCAAGAGCGCCATCAGTAAAATAAGTCCGGCATAAAGTAAAATGCCAAAAGCAAAAACTTTGAAAAAGTCGCGCTGTAAAGAGAGCCCTTCAAGGGCTCGGTAAATACTAATGTTGTCTGTTACCAGGTTTATGGAATGCCGCACCAGTTGTGCGGGTATAATCTGGAAGGCGTTAGAAATAATAACAAAAAGTGTCCCCAGCAGGATGAGGCGCTTGTATTTAAGTAAGTATTTATTGAGGTATTTAAGCTCCTTCATGCTATAAAATTTGGCGAACTCTCCTTAAAACGAAATAAAGCTTTTTAAGTTCATGCAAACGTTTGAGTTCGTTGAAATGAAGGTAAAATCCGGTAACTTTGTGTCGTTTTCAAGAGGTATTTATGCCGCAAAATGCGGCTCGTAAAAGTAGCACAATCATCACTAAAACAAATCTGATGGAGATTAAAGAACTTGAGAAAGTAGAGTATGCCGGACTGTTTGGTACGGTAGCTCAAATGGGGCATGAGCAGGTTGTATTTTGCTATGACGAAGCCACCGGGCTTAAGTCGATCATTGCCATTCACAACACAACATTAGGTCCTGCATTGGGCGGCACACGCATGTGGAATTACACCAGTGAACAGGAAGCATTAACTGATGTGTTACGCTTGTCACGCGGTATGACGTTTAAAGCATCCATCAGCGGGTTGAACCTGGGTGGTGGAAAGGCAGTTATTATTGGCGATGCAAAAACCATGAAGACTGAAGCCTTCATGAGGCGCTTTGGAAAATTTGTGAACAGCCTGAGTGGTAAGTACATCACAGCCGAGGATGTAAACATGAAAACAGCTGATATGGAATTCATCAGCATGGAAACAAAGCATGTTACCGGCTTGCCTGAATCTATGGGCGGTGGCGGAGATCCTTCACCCGTTACAGCATACGGAACATTTGTAGGTATGAAGGCCGCGGCTAAGAAAGTTTACGGAAATGACAGCCTTGCTAATAAGAAAGTTGTGGTGCAGGGTGTGGGCCAGGTGGGTATGAACCTCGTTGAACATTTGGTGAAAGAAAACGCACAGGTCTATATAACGGATATTTCCGATGAAAAAGTAAAAGCATTAGCGCAAAAGTTTGGTGTGAAAGCCGTGGCTATGGATGCCGTGTACGATTTGGATGTGGACATCTATGCTCCATGTGCATTGGGCGCCACGTTGAATGATAACACAATCCCTCGCTTAAAATGCAGTATTGTAGCAGGTGCAGCCAACAATCAGTTGAAGGATGAAGTAAAGCATGGCTACATGCTGATTGACCGCGGCATTACCTATGCACCGGATTTCTTAATTAATGCAGGCGGACTAATTAATGTTTACAACGAATACCTGGGTAACTATAACCGCGCCAGAGTGTTTGAGCAGGCAGAAGGTATTTACACAACCTGCTTGAATATTATCAACTACGCAGAAAAAGAGAAAATCAATACGCAGGAAGCAGCTATTAAACTTGCTGAAAAGCGGATTGAAGAAGTTGGGCGGGTGAGAATACCTCGTTAATCATAAGTTATTTTGTAAAGTCGTCTGCTATTCAGTTAGCAGACGACTTTTTTATTCTATTTTTACCCGTTCTTTGAAACATGCTCAATCGCAGAAGCCTCCGCATAAAAGTCATGCAAAGCCTCTTTGCTTTCCACCAAAGCAGGGAAGCCAATTATCTCCTGTGCCGGGATCATATTGAAAATACGTTCGCACCCGACCTGAATTCTATGGAAGTGCAGGATAAAAAGGAATTAACGCGCCAACGTAAAGAGGCCATTAAACTGCTGGAAAAGGTATTTGAAAAGGATGTACCGGTTGTTCATGAAGATGAAAAGATTGTGGGGGTGGTTAAAGCCGGGCTAAGTCAATATGAAAAGGCTGTGTGGAAAGACGCCAGTTCATTCAAAAAGAGCCTGTCGCAGGATGTGGAGAAGATTTACAAACAATACATCACCGTGCTTACGTTGGCTATTTCCATGGCCGATGCCGCGAAGGCCGACAAAAAAATTAATCACACCAACTTTCTTAAAAACTCCTGGATTGAAGCACTTCAGAAAAGCAATGAACTCAAAAAGGAATCTCTTCGGTTAAATGTTTCATGGGAAAAAAATTTTGAACGCGTGCGGTTATGGTTCCGCGATGTGGTGAAGCAGGATCAGGAGTATATGGCTTACCTGGATAAAAAATCCCCTTCGTCCGATGAGCAAAAAAAGCTGATCAATCATTTTTTCAGGAGAATTCTTTTAGGCAAGACCAGCATTAACGACTATTTTGAAGAAGAGATTTTGCACTGGGCAGAAGACAGGGACATTGTAAAAGGCATGGTGGAGAAAACGGTGAAGTCCTTTGATCCCGCATCATCCGAACCACTGCAACTGCATCAACTTTCATTAAACTGGGAGGATGATCTTCATTTTATTGAGCAACTGTTCACAGGTTCCATCGGGCTTGCGCCTGAGCACCACAAATTGATAGCCGACAATACACGAAACTGGGAAGTAGACCGGCTACCCCTCACCGACAGGGTAATTCTGGAAATGGCTATTACGGAACTCATCAGCTTTCCCAGCATACCGGTAAAAGTCACCATCAACGAATACATTGAACTGGCCAAAAACTACAGCACGCCAAAAAGCCGCCAGTTTATTAATGGTATACTGGATGTTATTTCCAGGGAGTTAAAAACCCAGGGTGGTATTAAGAAAAGCGGGCGCGGACTGATGGATAACAAGTAATTGTTAAAATCCCGTTAAAACTGCATTTTTTGGGTCCGCCATCTGTTACAAAATCTAAGTGAATTGTATTTTTGGAAGGTTTTAAGACCATTCGGCCTGTTTAACGAGGAAATCCGAGAAATACTGGTCAAATTTGAGGTTCTATGGGTAAAAAAAGTGGAAATACATTGATAGCTTTCCTGGCTGGCGCTGCTGCCGGGGCTATTTTGGGCATTTTATATGCCCCGGATAAGGGTGAGCACACCCGTCAAAAGTTGTCCTTTCAATTAGAGAAGTATAAAGATATGCTTCAACGGCTGGTCAATGATTTTGTGGACGGAAAGGAAACGCCACTCACCTCTGAAGCCAAATCCATGGGGCAGAAGGTGGTAGATGAGACGAAATCAAAAGCAGAAAAACTTTTAGAGGATGTAGATGAACTTTTAGATCAAATAAAGGGTAAGAATAAATAACAGAAAACATAAACGACTATGGTGATGAGAAGAAGTATTTGGATATTGGGATTGATTGCAGTGTTGTTTACAGCATGCAAAGACAAAGACGCAGAAAAGAAGATTGCCGCATTGGAAGCCAGGCTTTCTGAACTGGAGGGCAGCAAACGGACTCCTCCTGTTTCGGTTACCCCTACCGATAATCCTGTTCAGGCAGAACCTGAAACAAAACCGGAAGGTCCGCTACCCGTTATTCAATTTGAAAAAGTTGATCACGATTTCGGAACAATTCAGGAAGGACAAAAAGTTACCTATACATACAAATTCAAAAACGTTGGCGAGGCTCCGCTGATCATTCAAAATGCACAACCAACATGCGGGTGTACTGTACCGGACTGGTCGAAAGAACCGATACCCGTTGGTGGCGAAGGCTTTGTGAAGGCTGAGTTTGACAGTAATGGAAAGCCCAACATGCAGCACAAAACCGTTACGGTTACAGCCAACACCTGGCCCAAAGCAACTGTACTTAGCTTTAAAGCAATGGTTACCCCGAAGACTGACGCACAAGGTCCGGCAAAATAATATTGCTATAAACTATACGGCATCCCAAACCTGTACAGGTTTGGGATGCTTGTTTTTAAACCTAACTTTGACGTTCAATTATCTATCGCTATGATCAACACAATTTTATTACAAGCACAGGCCCAGGGCAGCAATTACAGTTTTTACATCATGATGGGGCTCATGATTGTTATCTTTTATTTTTTTATGATTCGCCCCCAACAGAAGAAAGCAAAAGACCAGAAGAAATTCACAGAAGAAATTCAAAAAGGCGATTACGTAGTAACCATTGGTGGTGCTCATGGCCGCATAGCCGAACTTGACAATGACACCTTTATTCTGGAAGTTGAAAAGGGAGGAAGAATCCGCTTTAATAAATCTGCCATTTCCATGGAGGCAACCAGAGCGGCTAACAAAGGTTCATGAGCATGAACAAAACATCTCCCTTGTACCATGAGTTTTATTAACTCAATATTTAATTTTCTCCGCTTCAATAATCGAAACTGGAAGGCCGTACTGCTGTGCATTTTTGCAGCGGCTGTTTTCTGGATATTTAATGCACTCAATAAGAACTACTCCACCAACATAAATTTTCCACTGGCTTTTGAGTACGATGAGGAAGCCTATATTCCCGTAAAGGCGCTGCCCGAATATGTAAAACTGAATGTGAGTGGCTTAGGGTGGGACCTTTTCCGCAAAAGTTCCGGACTTAAAGTTACTCCCTTACGCATACCACTCGAGAATCCTGCGGAGGTAAAAAAGATAGTGGGAGCAACATTACCACCGCTGCTATCTACCCAACTCGAGGGCATTCAAATTAACTTTGTGTTAACCGATACCCTTCACCTGAGTATCGATCCAAAAACAAAGAAAAAGATTTCCCTCACGGTTGATCCAGCCAAGCAATTTCTAAAAAAGGATTTTGGGTTAGCGAGCCCAATACGTATTCAACCCGATTCGGTTTGGCTGGAAGGGCCACAAAGCTTGCTGTTAGCCCTGCCCGATCAACTAACACTTCCATTGCCCCGCAACATCGACAAAGCCTTTAACGATCGTATAGAGGTTGAGCTTACCACTGATCTTATTACGGCCAACCCGCCTGTAGTCATGGTAAGTTTTGATGCCGATCGGTTAACTCAGCGCACCGATACCGTTGCGTTGCAGGTTCTAAATATTCCAAAAGACCTCCGGCCGGCCATTCAGGTGAAGCAAATACAATACACCTTTCTTATACCGGCCAGCCTGGCACGGGCCGAAAACCAACCTACCGTTACCGCCAGTATTGATCTGGCTGATCTGGGCAAGGGGCACCATAAGCTTGTTCCGCGGCTTGTGGGGTTAAATGAGTTTGCCCATGTAGTTAGTGTAGACACGCTTCACGTTAGTTTCTGATACCGATGAAACGCCCCTTACAAATAGGCATCACGGGAGGCATCGGCTCAGGCAAAAGCCTGGTATGCCGCATATTCAGTTGCCTGGGTGTATCGGTTTACGATGCAGACAGCCGAGCGAAATCAGTAATGACCACCGATGGAATATTGGTCATGCAGATCAAAAAAGAATTCGGAGGTTTGTCTTACCATGCAGATGGAAGCTTGAATAGAAACTACCTGGCGGAAACGGTTTTTAGTAATCCCGACCGATTGGAAGCATTAAACAAGTTGGTACATCCGCGTGTTGGAGAAGACTATCTGAAGTGGTTGGAGAAGCATAAAACAGAGAACTATATTCTAAAAGAAGCAGCCCTGTTGTATGAGTCGGGTTCCTTCCGGATGCTTGACAAGGTTATCGTTGTTCATGCACCTGAAGCCATACGGGTGGCACGGGTGAAGCAACGCGATCCTCATCGAAGCGAACAGGATATTAAAGGAATAATCAACAATCAGATGAATGAAGAACTAAAACTGAAACGTGCAGATTATAGAGTAGTGAACGATGATACCCGTTTGGTTATTCCTCAGGTACTTGAGCTACATCGCATATTTTCGGGTGGATTAAATATTTAAAGGCGACACAGTTCGCAGGTTATGAAAAAAAAGATATTTACCGGAGTAGTTATAGTAGTGATCCTCTTCCTGCTGGCATTGCCTAAGCTAAACCTGTTCAGTTCAGAAAAGAACGTTGCCAGTACTGCGGGTGTTGCCGCCTCCCAGGCCAAATTACCTGTTGAGGCTATGATTATGACGCCTGAGCGACTGGATAATAAATTAATTATTACAGGTTCTGTGCTACCCAACGAATCATTGGAAATCAGAAGCGAAGTGGCCGGAAAAATCTCCAGTATTCTTTTCCGGGAAGGTAAACAAGTGAACAGGGGAGACTTGCTGATTGAAATTAATGATGATGAACTGGATGCTCAGCTCGTTAAACAAAAGTATAATCTTAAGCTCAACGAGGATAACGAATTCAGACAGCGCAAACTCCTCGAGAAGGACGCCATCAGTCAGGAAGAATATGACAACGCTTTAAACCGCTTAAACACTACCAGTGCAGATATAAAACTGCTGGAGGCGCAACTGGCAAAGACAAAAATCAGGGCACCATTTAGTGGCACTATTGGACTTCGGTTTGTCAGTGAAGGTGCGTACATAAATTCCAACACCATAATTGCTACGCTCTACAACCTTAGTCCGGCAAAAATTGAATTTGCTGTTCCGGGCCGCTACAGCACGCAGGTTAAAGCCGGCAAAAAGATTTTCTTCACCATTGAAAATGATTCGCGCGTATTGGAAGGCGAAGTATACGCCATTGAACCACAAATTGATGCCAATACCCGAACGTTAAAGGTCAGAGCACTTGCTGATAATACGGGAAACATTTTATTGCCCGGCCAATTTGTACGCGTTGAATTGGTTCTTCAAACGGTTGACAATGCACTGCTTGTTCCGTCAGAAGCAATAGTACCTGAATTGAACGGACACAAAGTGTTTTTGGCGAAATCAGGGGTGGCTACAGAAGCAAAAGTTGAAATTGGATTACGTACCGACAGAAATGTAGAGGTTATATCAGGATTGGCTAAAGGTGACACAGTTATAACTACCGGTATTCTGCAGATGCGCAATGGGTTGGGTGTAGCCGTAACAAAGGTTAAGTAGGGTGGATTAATTAATAAAAGTCAATGGCAGGGTTATCAAACATTAGTATTAAGCGACCGGTGCTGGCAATTGTTATGTCACTGGTTATTGTGTTGTTTGGTGTAATCGGATTTACCTACCTGGGCGTGCGTGAATTTCCGAGCGTTGATCCTCCGGTAATTTCAGTATCCACAAATTATGTAGGCGCAAATGCCGATGTGATGGAGTCGCAGATTACCGAGCCATTAGAAGATGCTATAAACGGTATTTCAGGTATCCGAACCATTACCTCCTCCAGTCGGGAAGGGCGCAGTAACATAACCGTTGAGTTTGAATTGGGTGTTGATCTTGAAGCAGCAGCGAATGACGTTCGTGATAAAGTTTCCGGAGCCATACGAAACCTCCCGCCCGATGTTGATCCTCCGGTGGTATCAAAAGCGGATGCAGACTCCAGCCCAATTATTTTCTTTTCTGTAGTCAGCGATAAACGCGACTTGCTTGAACTTTCCCGCATTGCCGAAATCTATTTTAAAGAACGGCTGCAGACTATACCCGGTGTTAGTGTGGTGAACATCTGGGGACAGCGCAGGTACTCTATGCGTTTGTGGATGGATCCCATAAAGCTGGCCTCGCTTCAACTTGCACCCTCGGATATTTTACAGGCCCTGAACAGAGAAAATGTAGAGTTACCTTCAGGCCGGGTGGAGGGTGAGTCTACCGAACTCACGGTTCGCACGGTAGGCCGCCTGATTACAGAAGATGATTTTAACAATCTGATCATTAAGGAAGATGGTGATAATGTTGTTCGGTTCAATGATGTTGGCTATGCCAAGCTTGGTGCTGAAAATGACCGCACTATTTTGCGCAGAGATGGTATTCCAAGTGTAGCCCTTGCCATTGTGGCTCAACCGGGGGCCAATAACATCGATATTGCTGACCGCCTGTATAAAAGACTGGAGCAGATTAAGCGCGACCTTCCGCCCGATGTTGAGGTATTACTGAGTTATGACTCCACTCAATACATCCGGGCCTCCATCCGCGAAGTACAGGAGACCATTATCATAGCTTTTGTGCTGGTACTCTCCATTATTTTTATTTTTCTCCGCGATTGGCGCACAACCCTTATACCGGTTGTAACTATTCCTATTTCACTCATTGGTACATTCTTCCTGATGTATCTGCTGGGATTTACCATTAACGTATTAACCTTATTGGGTATAGTGTTGGCCATTGGCTTGGTGGTAGATGATGCCATTGTGGTACTGGAAAACATCTATACAAAAATTGAAGACGGAGAAGAGCCAAGCGAAGCCGCTAAAAAGGGTTCAACAGAAATATACTTTGCAGTAATTTCAACAACCGTAGCCGTGGTGGCAGTTTTTCTGCCCGTTATATTTTTGCAAGGTCTTACCGGAAAACTTTTCCGCGAATTTGGGCTTGTAGTAGCAGGTGCCGTAGTAATATCATCTTTTGTTTCCCTGTCACTTACACCCATGATGTGTTCAAAAATCCTTAAACGGAGGCAACAACAGCCTTGGTTGTACCGGAAGACTGAGCCATTCTTTAATTGGCTTACGCAGGTCTACGCATCTTCGCTCCAGCAGTTTATGAAGTTACGTTGGATGGGATTTGTAGTGGTTTTTATCGCAGCGGGTTTAATTTATTTATTGGGATCACTCATTCCAACAGAACTGGCGCCCATGGAAGACCGTGGCGAATTCAGAATGCAGATGCAGGCACCGGAGGGTGCAACCTATGAATACATGGATCGCTATGTGTATGCCATTACAGATTCGGTGAATGGTGGCTGGATTCCAGAACGACAAGGCACCATTAGTGTAACCGCCCCGGGCTTTGCAGGAGGCGGTGTTAATTCAGGGTTCGTTCGGGTTATGTTAACCGATGCACAACAACGCAGCCGGTCGCAACAACAGGTTGTTGATGACGTTACCAGAAAGATGCGCAACATTACCGGTGTTCGCACATTCGTAACGCAGGCGCAAACCATTGGCGACAGACGAGGAGGCCTACCGGTACAGTTTGTTATTCAGGCGCCTGAACTTGAAAATCTAAAGGAGGTGCTCCCTGAATTTGTATCTCAAGCAACAGCGAGTCCGAAATTTACCTTTGTAGATCTTGACCTGAAATTCAATAAGCCCGAAATCAACGTATCCATCAATCGCGATAAAGCCCGCAGCCTGGGCGTGAATGTATTTGATATTGCACAAACACTACAACTCGGTTTGAGTGGGTCACGTTTTGGAAATTTCATTATGGATGGAAAACAATACCAGATCATCGGCCAGGTAGAAAGGCAAAATCGTAACGAACCACTGGATTTAAAAACACTTTACGTCAAGAACAGACGGGGAGAGCTTATTCAATTAGATAACCTGGTTACCATGAGTGAGCAGAGCAGCCCTCCGCAACTCTATCGGTTCAACCGCTACTCCTCAGCAAAGGTAAGTGCGCAGTTGGCTACAGGCGTATCACTTGGTGAAGGTATAGAAGAAATGAGACGAATTGCTAAAGAGGTATTGGACGAGACATACAGTACCAGCCTGGATGGCACCTCGCGCGAATTTGCAGAAAGTTCATCTACAATCTACCAGGCTTTTTTAATAGCATTGGCCATTATTTACCTGGTGCTGGCGGGTCAGTTTGAAAGCTTCCGCGATCCGTTTATCATCATGTTTACGGTGCCGCTGGCGTTGGCCGGTGCACTCCTTTCGCTTTGGTATTTCGATCAGACGCTGAATGTATTCAGTCAAATTGGAATTATCATGCTGATTGGTTTGGTAACAAAAAATGGAATTTTGATTGTGGAATTTGCCAACCAGCGGAAGGAGCAGGGCATGCAGAAGTTGCAAGCCGTTATAGATGCAGCAGAATCGCGGTTCCGTCCGATTATTATGACCAGCATGTCAACTATTCTGGGTATACTGCCCATAGCCTTGGCCCTGGGTGCTGGCTCTGAAAGCAGGGTATCGATGGGTATAGCAGTAATAGGTGGTTTATTGTTTGCAACCGTGCTTACACTTTATGTTATCCCGGCTATCTACTCGTATTTTAGCAGCAAACAAGCGGGAACTACCAGTTAAGTTATCATGAAGAAATTCGTACCGGTTCTTTTTTTACTGGCTAGTGCATATGGGGCATTTGCTCAGGAGTCATTAAGTCTTGCCCGCGCCATTGAACGTGGCCTTCAAAATAATTTTGATGTACAAATTCAAAAACTTGAAATAGACATTGCCACCAGAAACAACACAATTGGTCAGGCAGGCATGTTGCCATTGATTAATCTAAACGGCAATCAAAATAATAACATCACCTACCGGCAGCCGGCTAACCCTTTTGCTGTACCCGGGCAAAACATTTCCGATAACCTTGTCGGACAATTGGATGTGCAGTTTATTCTTTTCGATGGGTTCTTTGTGCGCATTTCAAAACGCCAGTTGGAACAATTGGAAAAAGTAAGCTATGGTAACGCTACGCTTGTTATCGAGAACACCATTCAGGCAATTATTCTCAACTATTACCTGGCATTAATGGAACGTGAGCGCACCGACTTGCGCAAAAAAGTAATGGATTTCTCCCGTGAGCGATACGACTATGTTAAACTGCGTAAAGAATTGGGTGGTGCCATTACGTTTGATGTGTTACAGGCACAAAATGATTACCTGACGGATTCTACCAATTATCTGCTGCAAGCACTAACATACAAGAATACTATCCGTAGTCTTAATGTGCTGCTGAATGAAGAACTAAGCAAAACGTACACACTAACTGACTCGCTTACATTTGTAAATGAAGTATACTCCCTTGACGATTTGCGCAGAAAAATGACCTCTACCAATACGAATTTGCGAAACCAATACATGAACCAGGAGTTGATGCGCCTGGCCACAAAGGCTGCCATGGCCGACCGATATCCAACAGTCACCTTCAATACAGGTCTAAATGGTTCGCTAGACAGGTTAAATGCAAATTTTGGTTCAAGGATTGGTCCGCCCCAAACCATTGGCTATGTAAATGGCGATGAGAATACACCCGTTATCAGCAACCAGCCCGGTGTTGTTCAGGTTCGCCAGACCAATGATGGTTATTCTTACGGTGCTTATGGCAACTTTACCTTACGGTATACACTTTTTAATGGCGGACAGATTAACCGCAACATCGAGAATGCAAAAGTGCGTGAACAGATAGTGCAAATGAATGTTGATCAACTGAAACTCTCACTGGAGAATGGCCTTCAGGTAACCTTTGATGAATACAATTTACGGAGACAGCTGGTTGAAATTGCCAACGTAAAGTTCAAAGCCACGGAACTAAACCTGGAGTTGGCCAATGAGCGTTACAAGAATGGTGCGCTGAGCGCAATTGATCTGCGCATTGTGCAGGAAGCTTACCAAAATGCTGCGCTAGAAAACTTGTTGGCTATTTATAACGTACTGTTCAGCAAAACAGAGCTTGTGCGGATCACCGGTGGTTTAGTGGATGAGTTTGATGCACGGCCCTAGTTGACCAAGCATTGAAAACGCGTCACTGATTTTCAGCCGAGACGTGCTCAACTTTTGTAATCCAAAAATTATTATAACCCTCGCCCACCTGAATGCCCAGTTGTCCGGTAGCCAGCAATTCAAGAATAGAAAGGAAATTAAAGATCAGTGCAATGCGTGTTTGATAACGCAACACGATATCGGTAAAGGATACCCGCTCTTTTGTAGCCACTTCATTCAGCAAGTAATTCTTTTGTTCTTCAATGGTGTACGGATATTGAATAACCTGATGAACGGGCTTATTCTTTTCGGCTTCAAACCGTTTTAATACCTTCTCAAAAACAGTCATCAGCTTAAACAGGTCAACATCCTGAAGTTCGGCCTCCACATTACTGCTTTCAGCAAGTGCTTTTAACTCCTTCATCAGGTTACCGCGCTTTTCTTTCATCAGCTCGGTCTCTTCCATTTTATGGAAACTGTCAATAACCGATTTGTACTTTTTGTACTCCAGTAAATGTTTTACCAGTTCTTCACGCGGGTCAATTTCATTGCCCTGTTCATCAATCTGTGGCCTCGGCAACAGCATTTTGGATTTTATCCGCATGAGGGTGGCTGCCACCAGTATAAATTCGCTGGCCACATCTACATTGAGGGTGTCTAAATGATGGAGGTAGTCCAGAAAATCGTTGGTGATTTTAGCAATGGGAATGTCGTATATATCAAGTTCATCCCGTTCAATAAAGAACAAAAGGAGGTCGAAAGGACCTTCAAACAAGGGTAGGCGAACCTCAAAATTTTCGTGTGTTGCTATGTCCATAGAAGTGGCAAATTTATCCTAAAAATTCATACGTTTTGGCCCACCATTGAATACCCGGCAATTATTTCACAATCGAATGTTGGAAATATGTACTTTTATGGGATAAAGGGTTAACAGCGACCCCGTTAAACATAACGTTAACCACCTTGTTATAAGGCAATACCCGGTACCTCCATGCTAATTACCCCCGGCCCTTTGTTGGCAAAAATTAACAGCCCTGATGATGTAAAGAAGCTTGATCAGGCGCAATTGGTTCAACTTTGTGATGAGTTGAGGCATTTCATAGTCGATAATGTATCGGTTTATGGAGGGCATTTTGGGGCAAGTCTGGGAGTGGTAGAATTAACCGTAGCGCTTCATTACGTTTTCAATACCCCTACCGACCAGTTGGTATGGGATGTGGGCCATCAGGCTTACGGACATAAAATCTTAACAGGTAGAAAGGAAAAATTTCACACCAACCGCCTCTACGGGGGCATTTCCGGGTTCCCCAAGCGCAGTGAAAGCATTTTTGATACATTTGGCGTTGGGCATTCCTCTACATCTGTTTCGGCTGCTTTAGGAATGGCCGTTGCATCTAAATATCTGAAGCTGGATAGCAAACAGCACATTGCTGTTATTGGTGATGGCGCCATGACAGGCGGCATGGCTTTTGAAGGCCTAAATCATGCGGGTGTTTCAGACACCAATCTCTTGATTATCCTCAACGATAACTGCATGTCTATCGACCCCAATGTGGGCGCACTGAAGGATTATCTTACGGATATTACCACCTCGCATACCTATAACAAACTAAAAGACGAAGTGTGGAATTTACTAGGCAAGCTATCCACCTTTGGAAAGAGTGCGCAGGAAATTGTGTCTAAGGTTGAGAATGGCATCAAGTCAACTCTGCTCAGTCAAAGTAATCTGTTTGAGTCTCTCAATCTTCGGTATTTTGGTCCGGTAGATGGACACGATGTCAATCACCTGGTACATATACTCAATGATTTAAGGGACATTAAAGGCCCGAAGATTTTGCATTGTGTTACTGTAAAAGGAAAGGGGTATGGTCCTGCGGAAAAAGGAAATGCAACCACCTGGCACGCTCCGGGAACTTTTGATAAAATCACCGGGGAAATTCACAAAAAAGTTCATGAAAAGCCCCAGCCGCCTAAGTATCAGGATGTGTTTGGACATACACTGGTGGAGTTAGCCAGGCAAAACGATAAAATTGTTGGTATTACTCCGGCCATGCCCTCCGGGTCATCCATGAATATCATGATGAAGGAAATGCCTGAGCGCGCCTTTGATGTGGGTATTGCTGAGCAGCATGCGGTAACATTTTCCGCAGGCTTGGCAACGCAGGGAATAATTCCTTTCTGCAATATTTACAGTTCGTTCATGCAACGCGCCTACGATCAGGTAGTGCATGATGTTTGTATCCAAAACCTTCCGGTCAATTTCTGTTTGGACAGGGCAGGTTTTGCCGGAGCTGATGGCCCCACCCACCATGGGGCTTATGATATTGCTTACTTCCGGTGCTTACCCAACATGATAGTCTCTGCGCCAATGAATGAGCAGGAACTTCGCAACCTGATGTATACCGCCTCTTTACCACGCACCGAAAAAGCATTTTCCATCCGTTATCCACGAGGGCAGGGTGTTATGCCTGAGTGGAGAACTCCACTGGAAGAAATTGAAATAGGAAAGGGCAGAAAGCTTCGTGATGGGGATGATGTTGCTATACTGACGATAGGCCATATCGGAAACTATGCTGTTGAGGTTTGTGATCGGCTGGAAAAGCAAGGTATCAGGGTAGGTCATTTTGATATGCGATTTGTAAAGCCACTGGATGCGCAACTTCTGCACGAAATATTTTCTTCCTATCGTAAAGTAATAACGGTGGAGGATGGCTGTGTACAAGGAGGCTTTGGAAGTGCCGTACTTGAGTTCATGGCCGATAATAATTACCAGGCTGAGGTAAGACGGCTGGGCATTCCGGATGATGTGATTGAACACGGTGAGCAGTTGGAACTGCAACGCGATTGCGGCTTTGATGCCGGGCATATCGAAAAAACCGTACTTAGCCTGTTAGAACCGGTTAGTAAATAAAGCGGGCCGTGGCGGCTATTCATTACGCGGAAAAAGGCCAGGGCTTCCCCATCATTTTAATCCATGGCTTTTGTGAGAATCATTTCATCTGGGAAGAGGTTACTCCCCATCTCTCACGTGAGTTTCGGGTTATCGCTATTGACTTACCAGGTTTTGGTAAAAGCAAACCGATTAAAGCACCACACAGCATTGACGATGTGGCGCATGCTATACTTGACTTTATTTCGAATGACTTGAAATTGGATTCATGTATAGTTTTAGGGCATAGCCTGGGCGGATATGTTGTGTTGGCCATGGCTGATTTACAGGAAAATTTATTTGCAGGCATAGGTTTAATTCACTCAACAGCCAATGCCGATTTGCCCGAACGCAAAGTTGCCCGCAATAAGGTAATCGAGTTTGTTTCTACCCATGGTGTAATCCCCTTTGTCCAGTCATTTATCCCTCCTCTTTTCTTTAACCAGACCAGCCCAACGGTCGACCGCACAGTTGAACGTGCAGCCAGTACACCACGGGCTACGTTACTATCCTATACCGAGGCCATGCGCGACAGGCCCGATCGAAACCATGTACTTAAGAGGTTTACCAGACCCGTTCTTTTTCTGGCCGGAAAACACGACACCATTATACCGCTGGAAACAGTTCAAATACAATCTTTACGCCCCCATGTTCTGGTACTGGAGAAGTCGGCACATATGGGCATGTTAGAGCAAGTCAATGAAACCTCCGAAGCTATCCTATCGTTCGTTCGACTCACCAAGGGACCTGGAATTAGGCCGGAGAGGGACTAATTGATATGTTTTTTTGATTTTTTAGCGAAAAGTATACTAAATTGAGCATCCTATTTCTAAATAGCGTTTACGTATGTTAGGTTAAAAGAATTCAGGATTTTATATTTGCTTTGTAACCCTTAAAACCAAACCAATAGTATGGAACCCATAATTGCGCAATACGAACCTTGGAACAGGATGGCCGAATACATTGCCTACGGCTGCTGGGCATTGGCTATCTTGGTTGTTTTGTGGCTTCTGGTAAAGCTAGCGACAACCAGCGATCCAAAGGAAAAGTACGATTACATAAGTCGCAACGAAATCAAGCTTTTATGGATTGCCTCCGTCATTTTGATTGTCGGATGCTGCTTTTATGCCAATGCCAATATTGAGGAGTTAAACGCAATTCTCATTTTTGTAAGGGTATTCACCACGGTTTCCATGGGGCTTATCGCAGCTTTAATTGTTCAAAATCTGCTCAAATTTTACTATCCGTTCTATATTGAAAAGCGCCTGAAGGTTCTCCGCTATAAGCCCCGGATTTCTCCCAAAACCGGTCGCGCCATGAAGTTATTGAGCGAAGAAGAAGAAGATACTTACCTGGATGAAGGTATGCAGGCGGAAGAAAATATATTTTCAACCGACTACGATGTGTGGAAAGATGAGGAGAGTGGCTACATAAAGATTGAAAAATATTCAGGTCACCTGCATGCGTTGGAGTGCCCAGAGTGTAACTATCAAACCTTTAAAGTAGTGAAGGAAGAGATTTTGAAAACACCTACTCCTGCCGAGGAAGGAGAACTTTTGAAGCACTACACGTGCGGTTACTGTGGCTATAAAGCCAAGAAAACAGTTACACTTAAAGCATCAACTAAATTTGAAGAAACAGCAGCTACTGCTTGATACAAACATTAGCGAAAAAATTAAGCCTTCCGAATTACGGAGGGCTTTTTTTATTGTCTTTCCTGAATAATAGCTACCGGAAGACGGATTTGATCGTAATAGAATTTCATCCGCGAATGCGTAGAGTCAAGCAGTAAAATTTTTTCAATGCTGGCATGTTTGTGATTGACAAACACCTCTACGTACTCCTTCCCCAATAAATACAAATTGATTTTGTAGTTGTAGTAGCGAATCGCCATGATGAACGTACCACGCTCATAGAGAGTAGTAACTTTTTGATCGAGGGTGTATGTTTTAAATTCAGACCACGTGATCATGAATTAAACTTATGGAAAATAATCCCCCCTTCAAAAATGAAATGAAGAATTTATGGTTAGGATCTGTTTGGAGTAATACTGGTTGCCTTGTCTAAGGCTTTTATTGCCCGGACAATTACTTCAACACTGCGGTGATAAAAATCCTGATTTACTTTTTCAAAATCATCCGTGGGCCGGTGGTAATCTTCATGATCTTCAACGCCAAAGTAAATGAATGGAACACCCTTCTTGTGAAAATTCATGTGATCCGACTGACTGGTCCAGTCATCTCTGCCGGAGCCTGGTTGGTCATGACCAAGCCGTAATGCGATGTTGTCAGGAAGCTTAAAACTTTCCAGTGGTTTTTTAAGTTGAGGATAATGCGCGGTGCCGCAGGCATAGAGTTCATTTTTAACACTTCGGCTTACCATATCCAGGTTTACATTGAGCACGATCTTTTCTTTTTGCAAATCAATGTTGTTTACAAAGTGTGCCGAACCGCGAAGGCCCATTTCTTCTGCATCAAAAAAGGCGAGGATGATACGGTGTTCGGGTTTATTTTTTTGGAAATATTCTGCTATCGCCAGGAGTGCAGCTGTACCGGAGGCATTATCATCAGCACCGTTATAGAGGGCGTTTCCGAGCACGCCCAGATGATCGTGGTGTGCGCTTACAACTATGGTTTCTTTTTTCGTTCCCTCAATAACAGCAAGCACATTGTTGCCGTTTCCGGATTGTGCCTGACCAAAGGATTGTGTGATTGAAAAAGACTGAACATATTCCTTAGCGAACAGCGGACGAATGTTCAATTGTTTTAATCGTTCGGTGATAAACTGCCGGGCTTTGGCGTTACCGGTTGATCCGACCCTTCGCCCTTCCAGGCTATCGGAAGAAAGTATTTTTAAATCATTGGAAAGCCTTGATGGATTAAAGGAGAACTGAGCAAGTCCAGCGTGAACAATACAGATAAGAAAAATCGTAAAACTCCTCACAGCGTACATCTTCATAAAATCAAAAAGCCCCTTTTGGGGCTTAGCGTTGGGTGAAAGACGGGACTCGAACCCGCGACCCCCAGAACCACAATCTGGTGCTCTAACCAACTGAGCTACATTCACCGTTTGTTTTTGCCCGAAAAGCCGTTTGGTTTTCGGGAAAGGACTGCAAATTTAGCAACTGCCAAACAATAACAAAACCAGACTTAATCCCGTTCGAACGCGAGTCTTTTGCCCATCCGGCTTTCATTAAATTGACCATTTTCATACGCCAAATGTCCGGAAACAAAGGTATGGGAAATGCGCGATTTGAAATTCACCCCTTCAAATGGAGACCACTTGCATTTGGCCAGAATGTTCTCGCGGTTAACCGTCCAAGGGTTGTTCAGGTCAACCAGCACCAGGTCGGCAAAGTAGCCTTCGCGGATAAACCCGCGCTTTTCAACCTGAAAAAGAATGGCCGGGTTGTGGGCCGTTTTTTTGGCGATCCACTCCAGTGAAATTTGTCCGCGATGATGGAACTCCAATAACGCGTTTAGACTATGCTGCACCAACGGCCCGCCAGAAGGTGCTTTGAAATAGGATTGTTGTTTTTCTTCCCATGTGTGCGGTGCGTGGTCGGTGGCAATCACATCAATGCGGTCATCAAGAAGCCCCTGAAGAATGGCTTGCTGGTCGGCTTTTGTTTTTATGGCCGGATTCCATTTTATACGTGTACCCAGGTGATCATAATCTGCATCATTAAACCACAAGTGATGAGTGCATGCCTCTGCGGTGATTTTCTTTTTGTTCAGCGGAACCGAATTATCGAAAAGAGAAACTTCTTTGGCTGTGGAAATGTGCAGGATATGTAATCGTGTGCCAAACTTTTTGGCTAATTCAACAGCAAAGGAAGAGGATTTGTAACACGCTTCTTCACTACGAATAAACGGATGATAGTTCACCGGCATATCTTCACCGTATTTTTCACGGAAGTCCGCCATATTCTTCAGTATGGTGGCTTCATCTTCGCAATGCGTAGCGATGAGAAACGGAACCTTTGCAAACAAATTCTCCAACGTTTTGGGATTGTCGACCAATAAATTTCCGGTGGAGGATCCCATAAAAATTTTTAGCCCACAAACTTTTCGGGCATCCGTACGCAGTACCTCATCCAAATTATCGTTTGAGGTGCCCATGAAGAACGAGTAGTTGGCCAGTGAATCGCGTGAAGCGATGGTGTATTTATCCTCCAGTAATTGTTGTGTAAACACAGGCGGCACGGTGTTGGGCATTTCCATATAACTGGTAACACCACCGGCAACTGCCGCGCGTGATTCCGTGAAGATGGTAGCTTTATGGGTGAGGCCGGGCTCACGAAAATGCACCTGGTCGTCTATGAGTCCCGGAAACAGGTGTTTGCCGTTTGCATCAAGCACCACATCGGCCTGATGTGCTGACAAATCAGCACCAATGGCTTCAATGTATTCGCCTTTGATAAGCACTTCACCCTGAAAGACCTTGCCTTCATTGACTATATTTACGTTTACAATTCGCGTTGATTTCATTCCGTAAAAATAAGCCCGCATGGCAGCACTTCTATCTTTTGAGGATTTTAAATTAAACAAGCAGTTGCTGAGTGCAATAGCCGATGCCGGTTTTGAACGCCCCACGGAAATTCAGCAAAAGTGCATACCCATACTCATGGGCGGGCAGGAAGTGATTGGCATTGCCCAAACCGGTACGGGTAAAACGGCAGCATATGTTATTCCCGTGCTTATGAAAGTGCGCTACGCACAGGGTACCGAACCAAGAGCCATTATTCTTGCGCCCACCAAGGAACTCACCATTCAGATTGCCGAGCACACCAAACAACTGGCAAAATATACTGATCTGCGTATTCTTCCCATCTACGGTGGTGTTGGCCCCAAAGTGCAGATTGAAACGATAAAACAAGGAGTGGATATCCTGGTGGGTACCCCCGGCCGGTTTATGGAACTGTATTTGAAAGGCGAATTGCCAACCAAGCAAATCAAAACGCTGGTGCTTGACGAAGCCGACCGCATGATGGACATGGGCTTTATGCCCCAGCTTCGGAAAATATTTGAGGTGATCCCGAATAAGCGGCAGAATATGTTGTTCTCGGCCACGTTTAATCAACGGGTTGAAAAATTGTCGGCTGAATTTTTGGAGTTTCCGATACGAATTGAAGTAACGCCACCGGCCACAGCTGCCAGCCAGGTGCATCAGGAGGTGTATTATGTGCCCAACCTGAAAACGAAAATTAATTTTCTGGAGTACCTGCTCTCCGACCGGAAAACGTTTACCCGGGTGATGATCTTCACGCGCAATAAGGGTACAGCCGACAATGTGTTTCATTACCTCGACAGGAAAGATCTCGGCCCGGTGCGGGTGATTCACTCCAACAAAGGTCAGAACAGCCGCATTAATGCGGTGAACGAATTTAAAGAAGGCAATCTGCGGATTTTGGTTTCAACGGATGTGACCGCGCGAGGGATTGATGTAACCGGTGTAACGCATGTCATTAATTTTGATGTGCCGGTGGTGTATGATGATTATGTACACCGCATTGGTCGCACAGGCCGCGCATTTCATGAGGGAACCGCCATTACGTTTGTAACCAATGCCGAACTTTATCACATCAAAAAAATTGAGCGGTTAATCCGCGAACAGATTCCGGTAAAGCGTATACCCCAAGCGGTAGAAATTGCAGAAACTCCGTTTGAAGAAGCGCAAGCTACGGCTAAAGAAATTGATAGGCAGAAACGCAGGGAAAACCCTGAGTTCAAAGGGGCATTTCATGAAAAAGGGAAGAGAAGGAAGAGGTAGCACTGATTTAGTAAGATATTGATTTATGTTATATTTTCTTCTTGCCGGAATTTCAATAGCAATATTCCTGATTGGCTCCTTAATTTTTCGACATAGGGAACTACAAAAAAAAATAACCCATAGTGAAAAGCTTATTTCGGAATTTAGAGATTCATTTGCCCGTGAGCAGAAAGGAAACAAAAGCCAGCTGGAATTACTTCGAAAGCAACTGAAATCAAGGGAAGAATCGTTGAAAGCTGAACGGAAGCGGATTGCAGCGGACTTGCACGATGACGTCATTCAACGTATGGTTGTGTTGCGTATACAGTTGGAACAACTATTATACTACCCCATACCCGATCGCGCAGAAGCAGAGATTAAGCTGTTGCACCGGGAGTTAGAAAAAATTATGGGTGATATTCGATACCTGATCGATGATTTGGTTCATCCAAAATTCGAATCCCAAACGTTTACCGAATTGGTAAAGGGCATGGCCGAAAGATTGGGTCGGGTACTGCATAGAAAGGTTACGTTTGAACTACAGCATGAAGCGCAGGAGTTTTATATTGCGCCTTCAATTAAGCGTGAACTCTACTACATCGTTCAGGAAGCGGCTCAAAATTCACTCAATCACTCCGTGGCTTTTATTCTTCAGATTACATTGTCGTGGCAAAATGGCTTGCTGGTAATTATTGAAGATGACGGACAAGGTTTATTGAAAAGAGGACGCGGTGAAGGCTATGGCATGGCCTCCATCCAAAAAAGGGCTGAGGGCATTGGAGCCAACCTGGAAATAGGGAGTGCCTCGCGCGGGTTGATGATTGTATTGGAGTACAATGGCTCACAGTAAGCCATTGCGCATGGCAAAGGCCACCAACCCGGCCGTACTTTTGGTTTTGGTTTTTTTTAGCATCCCTTTGCGATAATCTTCAATGGTGGACGCCTTCAGGTTAAGGTGTTCAGCAATGAGTTTACTGGAGTGCCCTTCACTGAGTAGTGTGAGCACCTGCATTTCACGACCGGTAAAATTTGTGCGGGGCGCACGTGCGGGGTGTAGTTGCTTTACCTGAACATGTTTTTTTAACTCATCGGTAACATATGTTTTGCCCTCGCTTACCTTTTCCAGGCAGGTGTTGATTTCACTACGCGTGGTGCTGCGTTTAAGCAATATGCCCGCAAGGTTAAGCTGCAGCATTTCCTGTATCGTATCCTCATCATCAAAGCTGGTCATACCCACAATTTTTACCGTTGGGTGCTCGCGTTCAATGCGCTTTACCAGGTTACTACCGCTAAGGCCCGGCATGCGGATATCCACCAGCGCAATGGCGATACGTTCCTGTTGTAGGATGCTGAGCGCTTCTTCGCCACGGTAGGCCGGCAGGGCTTTTTTGCACAAGCCGGTTTTTTCTACCAAGGCCACCAGCGCTTCGCATACCATACGGTGGTCATCAACCACTAAAACGAGGAGGCTTTTATTATTCATTACCGGGGGACAAAAATACTATACAATATTACCCCATAAATGGGGGAAAAGACAACCCCTGTTTATGGGGGTGGGGTGATTTTATACATGATGATACATGATATTCACGATATGTTTAACTTAAATATTTTAAAATTATGAGACCAATCAATTTGGAGAAAATGTTAAAAATGGAAGGAGGATACATTTATCCGAGCCTTGACATTGGCTGCCAAGCTTATGCCGCTGCTATTGTAATCATGAACGGTATACCTCTTGGAACTGATGAGGCTGTTATTATTTATCAAATTGCCTATCATTCTTGCTTATTTGGTTAAATCTGAGGTTATCTAGTTCCAAGCTTGGAACTAGATAACCTAATGATCTAAATTTTGATTATATGAGGGGTTATATATTTTTAGCAGTAATTTTTTATTTGAAAATTAGTTCAATAAGCGCTCAGAGTGTGGTTGATTTTCTAAATAGTTATAATAAACATATTGACCCGTTTGAAAGATTGGACACTACGCAAGTACTCACACTCAAAATGGTAACAAAAATTAGGTACTCTGCAAGTGCAACAATCAACGAAATTAACAGAACTAGGGTTTGTAAATACTATGCAAACGGAGATAGAAATTGTTTTAATACTGATGGCTCTACTGACCATCTTGAAAAATATCCAATTCCGCTGGAATATGATGGAAATGCAATAAAGTACCAGTTGGAATTTATACCGATTGATGAGCCTGACCTTTTTTCTTTTCTACTAATCACAGATTCAATTACTGTAATTGAAAAGGTAGTGGGGAAAAGTGAAACACATGTGTTTACATTCGATAACAAAACAATGAATCTTTTGCAAAGATCGACAGTTAGTAGAGACACTGGTTATGTTAGTTTCACAAACTATGAGAGCTACCAAATAGTCTGTGGTATTCTTATTCGAAAGAAAATTAGCTTTAATAATCAGTTTAGTACTGCGACAATTGAATTTGATGATGTTGAATTTAGTAGTGATCATTAGTAAGCCATTAATTTTGATTTCTACCAGCTCAGCGTCACCAGTTAAAGGACTAATGATGTTTTATTGATGTGTAAAAAACCATAGCACCTCATCATCATCGTCTTCTACAGGTGACTCTGCTGCCAAGGGTATCCATTACAAAATTTTATCAATAATACCTTAGAAATGGGTGATGAGGTTACCCATTGTTTGAAATCTTTGGCAAAAGTCTCAATGCTGATTAACCATACTGGTCTAACAAACGCATGAGTACTATCAAAGAACTCACACGAACGTTTTTTAAGTGTAAGCGTGAATTCTGGAACTTATAATTTACCAGAAGTTTTTTAAAGTGCTGTCCCGGCAGTTACCCGTAAAATTGATCGCGACTATTTACAGTAAGGCTTGATTTTGCTGCTGCAAAACAAAAAATACTTTATATACAATCCCCCAAAATTAGGGGTAAAATGTACCCCCATTTATGGTGGGGTGTATTGATTTAATAGTGTATGCTGCATTATGTTGGCGGTATGTTTAACTTAAATCCATAAATATTATGAAAACATTAAGTTTAGAGAAAATGGAAAATGTTGAGGGAGGAGTCGAATGCTCTACAATTGGAGGAGCAACAGTAGGTTTGTTGGTTGGTTTTGCAGCCTTGGGAGTAGCAACTGGAGGGATAGGCTTTGCTGTTGCGGCAGGATTATCAGGCTATTTTGGTACAACAGCGTTGCTCGCTTGTGGCTTAGGTGCTTTTAAATAGATCATTAATTAACTCAACTTTAAAATTGTAAAAAATGAAAACACTAAGGATGGAAGATTTACACCAAATTCAGGGTGGTGGCTTTTGGTCAGGATTTTGTGCTGGGATCGGTATTGCTGACGGAGTAGGATCAGTAGTAGCCGGTTTAGCAGCGCGCGGGGTTATAACACTTGCTTCAGGTCCTGCAGCTCCAGCTGTTGCAATCGGTTTAGGGGTTGCTTCTGTTGGTTGTGCTATATATGCTTTCTATTAGAGTCAAGCGCATAATTTTTCAAATTTTAACGGGTGTCATTTATTGCCAATATACTGTGAGTATGAAATTCCTAGGCACTTGTGACCCCGTTTACATTTTATTCATGACACTTAATAATGGAGGGCTAGCCTAAAGTAAACTTTTCATGGTAAAG
The DNA here is from genome assembly GCA_002425185.1 of Flammeovirgaceae bacterium UBA5585. GTDB lineage: Bacteria > Bacteroidota > Bacteroidia > Cytophagales > Cyclobacteriaceae > UBA2336. The sequence goes on from DILT01000013.1 coordinate 600,401, forward strand.
CTAATTGACTACTCTGTGCTATTCATAATCTTAATTAGCACTATTTTACTTATTTTGGATTTAGTATCTTTTTATACACTAACAAATATTTCTAAAGGGCTATCATTGTCAATAAACGCAGTTGGAGTGGTATACTTTCTATTTAAACTTCAGAATAGAACTCGAAAGTCTAGAAGGGGAGCAGAATAAATCTAATGTTTATAGAAACATTATGCTTGAAGTAAATAGTATAAATGCGAAGCTTCTGTTTGTTTTGCTGGTCATTGTTTCTACTGCTTTGAGTTTGATTGGAGACTATACACTTGTAACCAATGATCTTTTCTTTGATTTTTTTGCTGACAACTTATCATATGAACGTATACTTAATATCATAGAAACAAGTAGTAAATGGCAATGGATTAATTATGTTATTTTACCATTGATTTATCTCTTGAAATTTTTTTTGATAGCATCTTGTCTTTCAATAGGAACATTACTATTTGGTATCACTATCTCCTTCGCGTACTTATTTAGAGTGATAATAATTGCCGAGTTTGTGTTTTTTATTCCTCCCATTATTAAACTATTTTGGTTTGGTATTTTTCATGTTGATTACACCTTACAGGATTTACAATTCTTCTCACCCCTTTCTGTTCTTAGCCTTTTTGATCGGAAAACTATAGAACCTTGGTTACTGTATCCGTTGCAACTGTTAAATGTGTTTGAATTTGCATATTGGCTGGTGCTGGCCTATGGCCTTTACGAGCTAACCGGTGAGCGTTATTCCAAAATGCTTGGCCTTGTTGCCGCATCGTACGGAACGGGCCTGTTGCTTTGGGTTGTTTTCATTGTCTTTCTAACCATTAACCTTACTGCATAGCATGCGCGTTGTTGTATCATGGCTCCTGGTTATTCTAATTGTATTTGCTATTGGCTGGATGGCCAATGCATCATTTGCCAGGCTGCAACAGAAAAAGGAAAGAGCTATTTCATTAAGTACTTTCCCCAAACTAAACTTATTATCACTGGATAGCCTGGGGTTTCGTTTGGAATCTTTACCGCTGGAGCCTGTTGTACTAATCCATTTTAATTCAGGTTGTGATCATTGCCAGTATGAAGCAGCCGCCATCAAGGCTTCCATTAATAAATTCAAAGGCGCTCAACTCGTTTTCTTTTCAACCGAACCAATTACGGTTATACGGCAATTTTCCGAACAACATGGTCTGAGCGAATATGTTAACATTCATTTAACTAAAATCAATGCTGCCGATGTTACTGCTACTTTGGGCACTCTTGCTGTACCTCATCTTTTTATTTATGGGGCTGATCGAAAACTTTTAAAAGAGTTCAGGGGAGAGACAAAACCTGAAGCTATTTTAAAGTACCTGCAGTAGTATGCAGCAACGTTTATTACAACAGACTTTTGTGCTCCAGCAGGGCCAGTCGGATTGCGGAGTGGCTTGCCTCGCATCCATTGTCAATTACCACGGTGGTGAAATCATATTAGAAAAGCTGCGAGAATTAAGCGGTACTACCCAGCAGGGTACAACATTACTAGGCTTGTACCAGGCAGCCCGGCAATTGGGCTTTGACGCGGAGGGGCTAGAGGCAAAAAGCGTTGAGAACCTGAAAGAATTACAGGAGACAGCCATACTTCATGTGATTATGGATAACCGGTTACAGCATTACTTCGTTTACTATGGTTTTGATAAGCACGGGCAAATCGTGGTCGGTGACCCTGCGAAAGGCATTATAACCTACAAGCCAAATGAATTAGATGCGTTATGGCAAAGTAAGGCTTTACTAAAGCTCACCCCCAATCAAAACTTTGTCAAAGCTGAAACACAGAATAATCAACGCAAGCAGTGGATTATTGATTTGGTGAGAGTCGATGTAAATGTGTTGCTGGCCGCCCTGTTTCTTGGACTTATTATTTCAGCACTAGGCTTAACAACCGCTATTTTTTCTCAAAAGCTTATTGATAACATCCTGCCATCAGGTGATACCAAGAAGCTTGTGCTTAGCCTTGTGCTGGTAGGCATACTATTGCTGGCCAGAAGTGGCCTGGGTTACCTGCGCGGATTTTTCCTGGTAAAGCAAGGAACGGATTTCAACAACCGGATCATCCAAAAATTTTATGGAAGCCTGCTATATCTTCCGAAATCATTTTTTGATTCACGTAAGACAGGCGAGCTGATAGCCCGCATGAACGATACACGCAGAATTCAGGCCACCATCAGCCTGATAACCGGCAATGTGCTGATTGATCTTTTGTTGATTATTGTAGCGATTGTATTTGTATTCGCATACTCATCCTGGCTTGGTGTTGTTATGCTGGCCTTTTTGCCTATATACGCGCTGTTGGTTTGGTTATTTAATGATAAAATCATTGCCTCGCAGAAGGAGGTGATGAGCAGCTACGCACTAACAGAAGGACACTATGTAGATACGATACAGGGCATAGCTTCGGTGAAGGCCGCTAATCGTGAGTCTTTCTTTGAGAAGGTGAACAAACACGTCTATGGCTTTTTCCAGAGCAAGATTTTTGATTTAGGCAAACTGAACCTGCGTTTTGGGTTATTGAATGAAATTACGGGTGTAGTATTTATGCTGGTTGTATTTGGGTTGTCGTCATGGATGGTGTTACAAGAAACCTTGCAGTTGGGAGAAATGGTAGCCCTGCTTTCCATGGCAGGAAGCATCATTCCTTCCTTAAACCGATTGGCCATCGCGAACATTCAGTTCTAGGAAGCGCGCGTTGCTTTTGACAGATTGTTTGAGTTTGCTTCGATAAAGCCGGAATCACAAGTGAATGAAACGCCAGCAAATATTGTTGATATTGAGCAATTGAACGTTAATAAGCTTACGTTTCGCTTTCCCGGCAGGGCTAGGCTGTTGAAAGATATTTCCCTAAGCGTAAAGAAGGGGGAAGTTATAGCCATGCTTGGCGAAAGCGGAGGAGGCAAAAGCTCTTTTCTTCAGATTATTCAGAAATTTTACAAACCAGAAAGTGGAACCATTGAGGTAAATGGGATTGATCTTGACAGGATTTCAACATTAACATGGCGAGACCTGATAGGCGTGGTGCCGCAGGAGGTAAAGATTTTCAACGGCAATCTGTTGTACAACTTAACCCTGAGTGATAACCCTAATGAATATCAGTCAGCCATCGTGTTTTGTAAACAAGCCGGATTTGACAAGTACTTTGAATCGTTTCCGCAGAGCTACCTGACCATCTTGGGCGAGGAAGGTATTAATATTTCAGGAGGCCAGAAGCAGGTAGTGGCCTTAGCCAGGGCATTATTCAGACAGCCGAAACTTTTGTTGCTGGATGAGGCTACAGCCGCCATGGACAAAAACACAGAGGCTTTTGTGTTGCAACTGTTAATGAATCTTAAGCAAAATACAGCTGTGATCTTAGTGACCCATCGCATCCAAACGGCACGAAAGGCTGATAGAATTTACATTCTTGATGCAGGGGAAATTGTTGCCAGTGGAACGCCAGAAACACTGATGGAATCTGTAAATTTTTACAGTGAGTCTGTTAATGAGTTTTTTGTTTAAACGGCAATGCTGCTAATAAGCAAAATCAAAATTCTTTCTTGATTTACCCCACAAATGGGGGGAAAAGCAACCCCCATTTATGGGGGTGGGGTTGATTTTATATCTGATATTGAATTATGTTGTGCCTATGTTTAACTTAAAACCATAAAAATTATGAAAACATTAAGTTTAGAGAAAATGGAAAAAGTTGAAGGTGGCGTTAATTGTGATGATGGCTTTGTACAAATGGCCGCTGTTTTGAGTTCTTCTATTGGTGTAGCAGCAGTTTTTATGGGTCCAGTGGGATGGGCAGGTGCTTTAGCTTGGGGAGCTGTGGGACTATATTTAGGTACTCAGGTTTGCGGTGCTAAATAACTATTTAATTTGTATGATAGGCTTTGAAGGAAAATGAAAGTTCGCATTAACAAAGCATCACTTACAATAGTGTCTTTTGCTGTTGTTTTTTTTCAAATTACGGTCTTGATTTTTATTTCTATTACAGGCAGAAGAGAGCTATATTTTATTCCACTTATTAACGCTATTGCTATATTAAGTATATATTCAGTTTTGATTTTTACTAATAGAAACTTAAAAGGAAGCGGAAAGTTCCTGTGGATTTTTTTTATTTTATTTTTTCATATTTTCACTGTGCCGATTTATTGGTCATGTTTTATAAGGACAAATCAACAGTTTGAAAATTCTGTCTGGATAATGAAATAGGAATGGGGCGTGCGTTTGGACATGGTTGTTAGGTGTTAGGGAGCCTTATTGGTTGACCTAATATGCATCCTGCGACCCTCGCATTATAAGCAGATTTACTTTAAACTCATTTATTTTTTTGTTTATAACCACGGTAGCTTCACCGTATTTTTTGTTTTGCCCATAATGGTTTTGGCAAGGGTGGTTTTACCCACTTGCCTGGGGCCAAGCAACGCAATAGACGGAAATGCAGCAATCAGTTTGCGTATGCTTTCTTCTATATTTCTGGTAAACATAACAGTGCAGATTTAATATTATATTTTAAATCTGCACTGTTCATTTTAAGGAATCCTCAAAGGCTATGAAGGTTATTTATGGCAATGTGTTGCCTAGCTTAAGTAATTAAGGACGTACAAAAAAACAGCCAACAGATTGCTCTATTGGCTGATTGAGCCTTCGACAGGCTCAGGCTGACATCGACAGGCTAAGGCTGACTTCGACAGGCTTATGCCGAAACCGACAGGCTTAGGCTGACAAACTTATCCGTTCATCGACAACAAAAACTCCTGGTTGTTGCGAGTTCCTTTCATTTTTTGCAGGAGGAACTCCATTGCTTCATTACTGTTCATATCGCTCATAAACTTGCGGAGTATCCACACGCGTGATAGCTCTTCTTCTTTGAGTAGTAAATCTTCGCGCCTTGTACCAGAGGCTGGCACATCAATGGCCGGGTAAACACGCTTGTTGGATAGTTTACGATCTAACTGGAGTTCCATGTTACCGGTTCCTTTAAATTCTTCAAAAATAACTTCGTCCATTTTTGAACCCGTATCGATAAGGGCGGTAGCGATAATGGTCAGCGAGCCACCATTTTCTATGTTACGGGCAGCGCCAAAGAAACGTTTGGGTTTATGCAGGGCGTTGGCATCCACACCACCGGAAAGTATTTTTCCGGAAGAAGGCACCACGGTATTGTAGGCACGTGCTAAACGTGTAATTGAATCCAATAGAATAACCACATCGTGGCCGCACTCTACCATACGCTTTGCTTTTTCCAAAACAATGGAGGCAACCTTTACATGGCGGTCGGCCTGCTCATCGAAAGTAGAGGCAATTACCTCAGCCTTTACGTTGCGGGCCATGTCGGTTACTTCTTCCGGACGTTCATCAATCAGCAATACAATCAGGTAAACTTCCGGATGATTTTCGGCAATGGCATTGGCAATGTTTTGCAACAACACGGTTTTACCGGTTTTGGGTTGGGCCACAATCATACCGCGTTGTCCTTTACCAATGGGTGCAAACAAGTCGAGTATTCGGGTTGACATGTTATCGGGTGACGTGCTGAGCCTTAATTTTTCCTCGGGGAAAAGTGGCGTGAGGTATTCAAAGGCAACCCGATCGCGGATTTCTTCGGTAGTTTTTCCGTTAACCGATTCAACCTTCAATAAGGCAAAATATTTTTCTCCCTCTTTGGGCGGGCGAATGGTTCCTTTTACAGTATCGCCTGTTCTAAGACCAAATAATTTTATTTGTGAGGGTGACACATAAATATCATCCGGGCTGGCCAGGTAGTTGTAATCGGATGAGCGCAGGAAGCCGTAGCCATCCTGCATAATTTCAAGCACTCCTTCGTTGGCAATTACGCCATCAAAGTCGCGGATGTTTGGCCGGTTCGGCTGATTGCGGTCATCGTCCCTTCTTTCGGGGCGAGGAGTATGGTGTTGTTTTTCAACAACAACAGGTTTTTGTTCCTGGGGTTCTTCAAAGCTCGGAACGGGTGCGTCAAGATCAATATTGATGGAACTCAGCAGGTCATCGGTTGAAAGTTCGGTCTCGGCTTTTGGAGCAGGGGTAACATTTTCGCGTCTGCGTGGCCTGATGTTGCGTGCTTCTGCTGGTGGCGCTGCTTTTTTACTGCCGGGGGCTTCACCCGTAATGGCCTGCTGGTCGAGAATTTTATAAACCAGGTCCTGTTTGGAAAGTTTTTTGGCGTTTTTTACGCCCATTTGTTCTGCAATTTCTTTCAACTCGGAAAGAAGTCTGACATTCAGATCGTCAATAGTGTACATGTTAAAAAGTGATGTGTTGTTTTGTTAGTTGTAAGTAGTGTGTCGGGTCTTAATCAGGAAGTAGCTGAAATGAAATCAATAAAAACACAGGGTCGTTTTAAAGTTCAGTAAGGCAAGTGTTGTATAGATAAAGGGCTTTAGAATGTGCCCGATGACAGTGCAAGTATAGGCCAAAATTGATTACAAACAAAAGTACCTGAAGAATTTGTTGGCCCTTAAACCCCATTGGTACGATCAAAAACCTAATTTTGCGGACACATTGTAAAACATACTGGTATGCTTCAGGTTTCTGTCATCCGCGAACAGCGGGAACACATCATTAAGGGGTTAGGCAAAAGGGGATTGAAAGAGGCCGGGGAGCTTATTGATAAGGCTATTACACTTGACCAGGCGCGCAGGGATACCCAACGGCAGGCCGATGATTTGAAAGCCCGTTCGAATGCTGAAGCCAAACGAATAGGCGAATTGATGAAGGCAGGAAAGGCCGATGAAGCAGCCGCGCTGCGGGCAGAGGTAGCCAGTGAAAAGGAACAACTTAAAGCGTTGGAGGCAGACCTTAGCCGCTTTGAAGAAGAATTAAAAATTCACTTGTATAAAATCCCCAATGTGCCGGCAGAAATAGTGCCGGCCGGGGCAGGTGCAGATGATAACAAAATAGTTCATGAACATGGGGTTATTCCTCAATTGGGTGCTGATGCCTTACCCCATTGGGAGCTGATTAGAAAGTACGACATCATCGACTTTGATTTGGGTATTAAAATTTCAGGAGCCGGTTTTCCGGTGTATAAAGGAAAGGGTGCCAAGCTTCAACGGGCGTTGATCAATTTCTTTTTAGATGAAGCCGAGAAGATGGGCTACCGCGAAATGCTTCCACCCATTGTAGTCAATGAAGCTTCCGGATATGGAACAGGTCAGCTCCCCGATAAAGAGGGCCAGATGTATTTTGTGCAGGAAGATGGTTTGTATTTAATACCCACGGCAGAAGTGCCCATCACTAATCTTTATCGGGATGTGATTTTAACGGATGATCAACTTCCTGTTAAGAATGTTGGGTACACACCTTGCTTCAGACGAGAAGCCGGAAGCTGGGGTGCACACGTACGTGGGCTAAACCGGTTACACCAGTTTGATAAAGTTGAAATTGTTCAGGTGCGTGAACCTGAGGAATCGTACGCAGCACTGGACGAGATGTGTAGTTACGTGCAAGGCTTATTGGAAAAACTTGAACTGCCGTATCGTAAACTTTTGCTTTGCGGTGGTGATATGGGGTTCAACTCAGCCCTCACCTACGACATGGAAGTGTACTCAGCCGCTCAGCAACGTTGGCTGGAAGTAAGTTCGGTTAGTAACTTCGAAGCCTTTCAGGCCAACCGGTTAAAGTTGCGCTATAAGAATAAAGAAGGCAAGATGCAGTTGTTGCATACCCTAAATGGAAGTGCCCTGGCGTTGCCGCGCATTGTTGCCGGTATATTGGAGAACAATCAAACTCCGGACGGAATTCGCATTCCAAAAGTCTTGGTTCCTTACACCGGGTTTGATAGGATCAACTAAGACGAAGTCTTTTTAGAACAACAAAAAGAATAACACCGGATAGCAACATTATTAGTACCAAGGCGCTACCCTCAATTAGAGAATCAGATGAGCCTTCCGTACGAAGCGTAATGCCCACCAGTGCCCAGTGAATTACTGCAGCAAAAGCTACTGCTGCTGTATACCTAATAGTAATAAAGCTAGCCAGAGCAGCGGCAATTGTCATCATGATAACTGTCCAATACTCAGGCGAAACTCCAAATCCGCCCCACGATGAAGCCACCAGGGCTGTGGCAATGTTAGCAATCGTAGCTACGCAAATCCAAGCCAGGTAAACGGTGAAGGGTAAATCAATAAACCATTGTTGTGCTGCCAACATCAATGATGCTGATTTTACGTGTAAAAAAATAATGATTAAGGTTATCAGCAAACCAAGCATAATAAGAACTGATGCCCAAACCCATAAGTAATGCCAGGCAATAATCCACGCCATGTTGAATATACATGAAAGCAAAAAGAAGGGTGTTATTTGATGGATGATTGCACTGTTCACCATATCGCTACGCTTAATCCACTGAAAGATTACAAAACCAATCAATAAACCATAAATCACACTCCAGATTGAAAATGTGATTCCAGCCGGAGTGAACAGACTGGGATATAGTGCTGAAACCTGCCCGGTATTCATGCCATTAATCGGAAGGATGTTGGCTAACGCATTTACCGTCAAGACACCCGCCAGGGCTACGGAGTTTCCTAAGGCCAATACGATCGATTTTTTCATCAGGATTTTTGCGGGTAAACTAACAAACAAACCATTAGTCAAATCTATATAGAATATTCGCAATCAACGTAGTACATTTCAGAATAATCCCATCATGTATGAAAGCATTATCATATTCATTAATAGGCCTGGTAGTACTTACCCTCGCGTGCTCCACACAAGAGAAAAAAGAGACGGCCTTACTTTACCCAGAAACAAAAAAAGTAGATACGGTTGATGTTTATTTTGGAACGGAAGTGCCTGATCCTTATCGATGGCTCGAAAACGACACTGCTAAAGCTACCGCAGATTGGGTTACCGCACAGAATGATGTAACGTTTGGTTACCTGAAGAATATTTCCTTCCGCGATGCGGTACGCAAGCGGTTAGATGAATTGCAGAATTATGAACGCATAAGTGCCCCTGTTAAAAATGGAGACTATTACTACTATTCCAAAAACAGTGGTCTACAAAACCACAACGTTCAATACCGCAAGAAGGGTGAAGATGGTGCGGAAGAATTATTTCTTGACCCGAACACATTTTCTAAAGACGGCACAACTAGTCTGGCCGGAATGTTTTTCAGTAAAGATGGTTCATTGCTCACCATTTTGATTCAGGAGGGTGGTTCAGATTGGCGAAAGGCGGTTACCATGAATGCTGTTGATAAAACAATTGTTGGCGATACGCTTTACGATTTAAAATTCACAGGCATTTCCTGGAAAGGGAATGAAGGATTTTATTATTCCCGTTATGATAATCTGAAAGGAAACCAATTGTTCTCAAAAGTTAATTTCAACAAAGTTTGTTTTCATAAACTGAATACACCGCAATCTGCGGATCAGGTGATTTATGATGGTGGAAAACAAGCACCTCAGCGCAGAGCAGGTGCTTACCTGACAGAGGATGAACGTTTTCTGGTGCTCACTACTTCCATCAGTACAACCGGTAATGAACTTTATGTTCGCGATCTGCTGGATTCAAAAGGTGCTTTTGTGCCGGCCGTAACCAATTTCGAAAGCAATCACAGTGTACTTGATAATGAGGGCTCCCGATTGATTATCCGGACAAATCTGAATGCGCCTAATGGCAGAATTGTTGAAGTGGATGCAAAAAATCCCTCACCTGAAAACTGGAAGGATATTATTTCTGAAGTGGAAGAAGCCATGCAAAGCGTTAGCACCGCTGGCCGTAAAATTTTTGTGAGTTACCTCAAGGATGCCAAATCGCAGATCAAACAATTCAATAACAAAGGAAAGTTGGAGCGTGAAATCGAATTGCCGGGTATTGGTTCGGCAGGCGGTTTTGGCGGAAGATGGGAAGACACAGATGTATATTACACCTTCACCTCGTTCACGTATCCGCCAACAATTTTCAAGTATAACATAGCATCAGGCAAATCAACGGAATATGCACGTCCTCAGGTTGCCTTTAATCCTGACGATTATGAAACGAAGCAGATTTTTTACACGAGCAAAGATGGTACCCGCGTGCCCATGTTTATAGTTCATAAAAAAGGGCTGGAACAGAATGGTAAAAATCCAACCTGGTTGTATGCCTATGGTGGCTTCAATATTAGTTTAACACCATCTTTCAGCGCATCGCGAATGGTGTGGCTGGAGAACGGTGGTATTTTTGCACAACCAAACCTTCGCGGTGGAGGTGAATATGGTGAGATGTGGCATGTAGCCGGAACAAAAATGAACAAGCAGAATGTGTTTGATGATTTCATTGCAGCCGGTGAATATCTGATTGCTGAAAAGTATACAGCAAGTGAAAAGCTTGCCATTGCCGGTGGCTCAAATGGTGGTTTGCTGGTAGGAGCAACGATGACACAGCGACCTGATCTGGCTAAGGTTGCCTTCCCGGCTGTTGGGGTTATGGATATGTTGCGGTACCATAAGTTTACGGTTGGCGCAGCATGGGCATATGATTACGGAACGGCCGATGATTCAAAAGAAATGTTTGAGTACCTGAAAGCATATTCTCCGGTGCATGCGCTGAAACCCGGCACTTCCTATCCGGCTACGATGGTCACTACGGCCGATCATGATGATCGGGTTGTGCCTGCACATTCGTTTAAGTTTGCAGCAACGTTACAGGAGTGCCATACCGGAAATAATCCGGTGCTCATTCGGGTAGATGTAAAATCCGGTCATGGTGCTTCCAATCTTTCAAAGGCTTTGGATGCCACAGCCGATCAGTATGCATTTGCGTGGTACAACATGGGCGTTATTCCTCCTTTAGCCAAAGCAGGTATGTAAAAGCTCCAGTTTTTGAAGCCCAAAGGTTAAAGGATAGTGGCTTTATTAGTGCTTAAAGGCCAAAGCAAAGTGCTTCTCGGAATTCAGAAAGAATACAGAATTGCTCTGTACATTGGCAGGAAAGTTATAATCAGATAAGGATGCTATGGATCTCGAAAAGCAGGTACATGAAAATGCCCTCCTTGTACCCACCTGGGATTATTCAGCTGCGAAGAACGGATCGCCCGAGAAACTCTCTTTAACCATATTGGTTCCTCTTTATAATGAAGCAGCGTGCCTGCCGAAACTTATTGAAGAGTTAAATAACTTCATTGATGCTTCACCAATAGAAACATTTGTTTATTTTATAAATGATGGTTCTACCGATGACTCACAATCAATTATTGAACCCATTAGTTTGCTTGATCCTCACTATCACTACATCAAGTTTAAAGCTAACCGGGGCTTGAGTGCAGCATTGAAGGCCGGATTCGATCACTGCAAGACATCATTAGTCGCGTACATTGATGCGGATTTGCAGACATCCCCCATGGACTTTTTGAAACTGCTTCCGTTTCTTCCGGAATATGATCTGGTAACTGGCATCCGAACAAAGCGTAACGACAGGATAGTTAAACGCCTGTCTTCAGTGATTGCTAATTCGGTAAGACGGTTCCTGATCAATGATGGAATTGTTGATACCGGATGTCCGCTGAAGATTTTGAAAGCAGAATATGCCCAGGCTATA
>DILT01000013.1:612220-802220 GCA_002425185.1 Flammeovirgaceae bacterium UBA5585
TGCATGGTGGCCGTGTAAAGCAGATTCCTGTACAGCACTTTCCCCGTTATGCAGGCGAAGCAAAGTATAACCTTCGAAACCGATTAATCAAACCTCTTTTTGATACGCTTGCCTTTCGCTGGATGAAAAGGAGATATATTCATTATCAAATTGATAAAGAAGCGTGAGCCTGAACCAGTACCTTATTTATGGATTGGGCTTTTTTGCACAAGCCCTTTTTGGCTCACGCATGATTGTTCAGTGGATCAGCTCAGAAAGGGCAGGAAAAGTAATGTCGCCAACAATCTTTTGGCAAACCAGTTTGTTGGCCTCGTTTCTCTTTATGATTTACGGGTTGCTACGTTATGATGTGGTAATTGTAGCAGGCCAGCTGTTGTCTTACTATATCTATATACGCAATCTTCAACTGAAAGAGTCCTGGTTGACTATTCCGGTTTCTTTGCGTTTAATCTTCCTGCTCAGTCCGGTGGTTACCGTAGTTTGGATTGGGTTCTTCAATCATAGTATGCTTACCCAGCTTGAATTGCAAAATGATTTCACACAACCATTTATGCTGGTGGGTGCCGCAGGTCAATTGATTCTTAACTTGCGGTTCATTTATCAGTGGTATTATTCTGAGAAGCGCCATATTTCCGTTTTACCAGGTGGCTTCTGGATATTGAGCTTGCTAGGATCTGTTCTTGTAATTGGGTATGCAGTCTATCGTCAGGATCCGGTTTTGTTATTAGCGCAATCACTTGGACTGATTGTTTACGTCCGAAATATTTTTCTCGGTTTAAAAAAATCTGATTGAACAACTATGGATCGGCTTTTATCCAAACCTCGCTATGCGCTGATTCTGATTTTACTTTTTTTATTCACCATTTCGCTTGTCAATCTGGGCAGTTGGGGTGTTATTGAAACCAGTGAAGCTCGCTATGCTGAAATTTCCCGGGAGATGGAAGAGTCGGGTGACTGGTTGCATCCTTCATTATTGGGCATCGGGCATTATCATAAACCTCCCGTTACGTACTGGATTACGGCAGTGGGGTATAAAATTTTTGGTGTTAATGCTTTTGGTGCCCGATTCTTTTTGATGGTGAGTTACCTGCTCCAGGTTGTATTGGTGTTTGTTATTGCGCGAAAAATACTGGCCAACAATACCGATGGACTGGTGGCTGCTGTTATTTACAGTAGCCTGCCGATTGTGCTTGCCTCTGCAAGAGGGCTCACAACTGACAATTACCTGAATACATTTATTCTGGCATCCATTGCTTCCTGGGTGCAGTGGAAATCTTCCGGCCGGATTTTTTGGTTGTATCTTATTGCCGGTTGTCTTGGCCTCGGTTTCCTCACCAAAGGCCCGGTAGTACTCATTGTACCTGTACTGGTGATGCTGGGTGTAAAACCCTTTCCTTCTGGGAATCGAATATCGTTTACACCGCATTACATTCTGTCGGTTCTCATATTTCTGGCTATTGGGTTGAGTTGGTTTTTTGCTCTTGTAGTGGAAGACAAGCAATACATTGACTATTTTCTTTTTAGGCATACGCTTGAGCGGTATGCTTCTGCAGGAGTGTTCCAGCGTGTTGAGCCCTGGTGGTATTACCTGGCGTTTGCTCCTTTGCTGGCTCTTCCATGGATTTTTATACTGCTTTTCAGAATCCGAAAAGCCAATGAGTCGGCATTAAGAAAAACGATAAAACAGATACTGATATTCTGGGTGGGTATTCCTTTGGTATTTTTTAGTATTTCAAGTTCCAAATTGGTGTTGTATGTGCTGCCATTATACCCGGGTATTGCTATCGTGTGTACGTATTGGTTCAAGGCACTTGCTGAAGAGCAGGCACAAATTTTTGAAAAACTATGGCTTACCTATGCCGGTTTAATAGCCGTGGGGTTAGTGGTGTTTTTTAATGTATATAAAGGAGTATCGCTACCGTTATGGGGAAGTATTATACCGGTGCTTTTTCTGGCATTGCTGATCCTGGTGCGACAACGCATCCGAATTTCAGCATACACAAGGCTACTGCTTTACAGTTTGCTTTTCACCGGATTCTTGTTGCTTATTTCTTCCGCTCTTTTTAGGTACAATGAATTAATGGTAAACAGCACCCGACCTGTTGCTGAGTGGATTGACATGAACGGAATGAAGGAGCGACACATTTTGGTGTATAATCGATTATTACCCTCCCTGAGTTTTCATCTTCAAAAACAAATTATTTCACTTCAGGATGGAAATCGCAACCTTAACCGGGAAGTTCAGTTTGAACGCGATAGCACCTTGAGAAGCGGTTTGTTTCAATTAAGTAGTGAGCCTGACAAAGCCAGGCTCCTGGCTTTGTTACAAAAACCTGCCGTTCTGATTGTGAAAGGAAAGATCAACCCTTCTGCTGAATGGCTGGAAGATTATTTTTCGAAAAGCAATACGTTAGGTGAATGGGTAATCTTCTATAACTAATCCAGAAAATAAAGGATAGAAATTTTCCTATTTTCATCCCTTCATTTAAGAATCCCGCTATGAGCAGTTCAATCACCATCCGTACAGGAATAAAAAAGGATTTACCTCAAGTACTGGAGTTAATCAAAGAGTTGGCAGAGTATGAGCGTGCTGCGCATGAAGTCACCAACACAGTAGCCTTGATGGAGAAAGATGGTTTTGGCGCCAATCCCATCTATGGGTTGTTTGTAGCGGAGACGGATAAGGGCATTGTAGGAATATCAATTTATTACTGGCGCTACTCCACGTGGAAGGGCAAACGACTTTACCTGGAAGACATTATTGTTACCGAAAGTGAGCGCGGTAAGGGGTATGGTAAGCTGTTATTTGACCGAACTATGCAGCATGCCTTGGATGAAAACTGCAGCGGTATGATGTGGCAAGTGCTGGAGTGGAACGAACCTGCTATAAATTTCTATACCAAATATTACAGGGCAAAATTGGACGGGGAGTGGATCAACTGCAGTTTGGAGCGTTACCAGATTGAAGAACTACTTTTGGCAAAATAGTTTACACCTCTTCCAGCAAAGTTCTAAAGGCAACATGCCTGTTGCCGTATTTTTGTTTGTGCTTTTCAATCAGTGCAGGTGCCAGGTGCTCCAGGTAGTGCACTACCTTATCGAGCGAATCAGCAAAATATTGAATGCTGTAAGAAGCGGTGCCATCTTCGTTATCGTGCAACACTTTGTAAACTTTATGGGTAATAAACATATTGGTGGCCAGCACATCCGGAATGTGTTCGTTTTTCATCCAGGCCAGCCATTCGAGTTCCACCTCTTTGTCGATGCCTATGGTTACGTTATACAGGTACATGCCCAAAGATAGGCAGCAACAGCAAGACTTAAAATGTGTTGATTTTTATTCCGGCAAGTACGTTCTCTGCTTTTCTGCGCATCTCACTCAAATTGATAACGGGATGATTGGTTTCTTTGGCCAGTTCATCCCATTTGCGCAAGAGTAAACTCAAATCAAAAAGCGGGTCATGTTGAAAATGTTCGGCTTCTTCGGCAGTCATAACACCCCCCTGAAGCGCCAGGGTTTGTTTGGATGCTTCGCTTAGGGCATCATAGTATGAGGGATACTTATGTGTGAGATAGCGCTTGGCTTGTACATGATTTTCAACTAACCGTGCCACACGTTCAGGAAAACCAAGATCGCGCAAAAAGTCGGCCCCGATCTTCTCGTGCGATTTTATGCCGTAACCATTCATATTATTTTCTGATGTCACCTCAACGCACAGGTGTCCGATGTCATGAAAGAAGGCGGCTAACACAACCTCGTCATCAAATCCTTCATCAATAGCCAACTGGGCAGTTTGCGACATGTGCTCAAGTTGCGAAACCGGTTCACCAATATAATCGGCAGCCCCAAACCTTTCATATAATGAAAAAACATCTTCTATTCTTTCTTTAATAGTTTTCATAAGGATCAGCTTCGTTTATGTGCAAGGTAACGGCTTTGTATTATGTTTCAGTTAACTCTGTATCGTATAAAGATGAAAGTTATTTTACATAGCGCATGGTGATTTTGTATGAGCGCACTTTACTTTTAACAAAAAAATGAACGATGAGCATTGCTTTAGTAGTTTTCGATTTGGCCGGAACAACCGTGAAAGATGATAAGGATATTCACAAAGTCCTTCAGCAAACGTTGGCTGAGCATCAGGTTACAATAACCCTTGAAGATGCCAATGCAGTGATGGGCATTCCTAAACCTGTTGCCATCAGGCAGTTGTTGGAACACCGGTATACGGGCAACAAGGCCATTACGGAAGAATGGATCGAAGAAATCCATACAGCGTTTGTGGAGCGTATGATTGCTTTTTATAAACACGATGCTTCGGTTGGTGAGAAGGAGGGTGTAAGTGATGCATTTAAAAAGTTGAAGGATAGTAAACTAAAAATTGTTGTAGACACAGGTTTTGATCGGCAAATCACGGATCCGTTGCTTGATCGATTAGGCTGGTTAAAAAATAATTTGATTGATGGCAGTGTCACCAGCGATGAAGTGGAACGTGGCCGCCCATATCCTGATATGATTTTTCGTGCCATGGAACTATGTGGTGTAACCGATGTTCAACGGGTGGCCAAAGTTGGCGATACGGCTTCGGATATTCAGGAGGGCCTTTCTGCCGGCTGCAAATATGTGATCGGAATTACCTCGGGTGCATTTACACATGAACAACTCGAGCAAGAAAACCCTACTCACCTTATTGATCGTATTTCAGCGCTGCCGGCAATTGTGTTGGAGTAGCTTGTATTAGTGTTACCATAATGTTATCTTCATGTTAACCAGTGTTAACATGAAGTGAAGCAATTTCTTTTTTGTTTACTGCTATTCAACACCACACTACTGTGGTCAACATCGTTGCAGTGGTATGATGGTGTTATTGTTTTACAGAATCACCAGGTGTTGGTGGGTAAACTTCGTGTTGAGCAGTTGTGTGATGTAGTTTTGTTTCACCACCCCGATTCGTTGCAGGTAACAGTACTTCCTGCGTTCAGGATCAACGCTGTTAACTATTTTGATGCCGCGAATAATATAAACAGGCGTTTTATTTCGAGGCAGCAGCAAAATACAGTAAAGGCTCCCCAGCTTTACGAGGTTGTCGTAACCGGAAAGGTGTGGGTATTACGCAGACTTAATACGTACCATTCAACCCCACCCCATGATGACGAGTACACCTACTATTCAAAGACGAAAGATGAACTGGTTGAACTGAAAAAGTTTGGCGCAGCGGTGTATACACAATTGGATAATTTATCCGCGCGTCAGCTTTCTGTTTATGTCCGGTCCAGACGATTCGATCCATATTTACCGGCCGATGCTATTCAGATCATTCAGTATTTTAACTCGCTTGAAATTCCTGAAGCCGTGCTTTCGCGAAAGTAGCTGCAGACTCACTCCGTTTGTACTTGAAATGAAAGTACAAAAGCGATCCGCCAATCAGTAACATACCGGCAATAGAAATAAAATAGCCACCCGAAATAAAAAAGCTGAGCCAGCTTAATTTAGCATAACCAAATTCCTTGAAAAAAAGTATTCCAACACTGGCCAGGTATCCGAAGGAGTCGGACACGTACATAATAAATCCAACCGTGCCGGTGTACTTAAAGGTGGCCAACAGCCTGTCGAAGAAAATGCTGTTAAAGGGTACATAACCCAGGTAAAGACCAAGACCGATTAAAACCATCCAGGTAAAGGGGTCAATTACCGAACGTTCAAACAAATATGTGCTGAAGCCAATCAAGGCCATGCCGGCAAGTATGATAAAATGATTTACCATGAGCGCCAAGGCATTATTGCGTATGAGCATGATGCTACCCATAATGAAAAGAACAGCCAGTGAAATTGGAATTTCTGTTTGTGTATAGATGGCTGGATTACCAGTGTATCCCAATGCTCCCCACAGTTCGGCCGAGAAGTTATCGCGGAAATCGCGCAATGCGGTTAAGAGCATGTAGCTGAGAACGAAAAATAAAATGCCGGGTAAAAACATAAGCGTAAATTTTTTTCGCTCATGCTTATCCATTGGCTCACGCCTGGCGCGTAACGACTCATCCAGTAAAGACGGTGGCGGAATTTTATCGAGCAGGAATAAAAACAACAACAATGGAAGGGTAAATAAAAGACTGGCAACGAAGGGCATCCATTGTTCGGAGATGCTCCATCCTTGCATCAGGTATGCACCGGTTGACCGGCAGAAGCCTGAAGAAAAAATAAAACTCACCGAAAGCGCTGCACCCAATACTTCGGTCATGCGCCTTCCCTCCAGGAAACTGAAAATCATGCCCCACACCATGCCCAGCGGTAATCCGTTGGTAAAAAGAAAGATCAGGTTGTAGGGCGCGGGCGTAAGAGCGAATAACAACCATGATGCTCCTGCAATGAGCACCATACCAAGTATTCCTTTGGTTCGTGCATTTGCCTTTAGCTCTGAAACTACCCTGATGCCTATGAATTTTGAAAGCGAATAACCCACAACCTGGAAGGTAACCAGCCACACTTTATAGCTTATTCCCCAGTACTCCACCCCCTCAAATGTGGCTACCGAAAATGTTTTTCTAAAAATGTAGACACACGTATATAACAAAAACGCAGTGAGGGAAGCATAAAGCGTGAACCAGAAAGGATGCACGGTACGTAACCAGCGGGTAATTACATGTTCGTGCATTAGTTTGCTTTAGGGGTAAGGGGAACGGCTTGCCAGCTACCCTGACGCAACACCATGCTTTCGCGGTACCCGATTTTTGCCAGCGACTGCATGACCGATAAAAACTCCTGTATCAACTGGTCGGGATGGTGCGCATCGGAATTTAGTACAATGGGAATTTTCTTTTGGTAAGCATAGAGCAATGCTCGCCATCCCGGATAGGGCTCAATAGTTTTTCCCTGGTAAATGCCGCGTGTATTCACTTCAAGAAAAGCACCTTGCCGGGCAAGCTCATCCAGGGTTTGCGTTACCTGTTGTTGGTACCAATCATCCGATTCACTAAAAAGAGATTGGTGTTTGTTGTGGATTTTTATTTTATCCAGATGACCGACAATCGTAGGGCAATCCGTTCGTATCATTTCACGCGTAAGTTCGAAGTACCGGGCTACGGCATCTTTAATGTTGTTAGTAAAGAGTAACGCAAGCCCTTCCTTAAACACCTCAAAGCTTCCGTCTATCTCCCAGTGTTTAGTATTGGGTAATTGATCTGCAAAGTGAATGGAACCGATGGTGTAATCCAGTTCAGCACGAAACTTACCCGGACCGGTAACGTTGGGTATGTAATCTACTTCCAGCCCGATGTACAACTCAACATTTTTGAGTTGACTTCTGATCGTTTTAAGCGCTCGCAAATACTCCGGTAATTGTGATTCCTGCATACACCAGGCGCAATCAAACGGCAATGGAGCATGTGAAGAAAACCCAAGGCTTGTGAGTCCCAGCGTTTCGGCCCGCACTGCATAAGTTTGTGCATCGCCTTTACCATCGCAATAATTTGTGTGTGTGTGAAAATTTGAGAGCATACGTAATGATCTCAAGTTTCGTCATTAAATTTCAACGGTAAAGCCGTTCATGCATCCTTAACAAAAACGTAATAAGCCGATCCGAAACAGTCGGTTCATTTTATAACCTTTACTAAAATTTTTTTCATTTATGAATGCTGATCGTGTTGCGGATATCGCTGTTGTTGGTGCCGGTATAGCAGGCCTTGCACATGCCTATATGGCGCTGAAAAAAGGTTATCGTGTGGTGTTGTTTGAACGCGAGCAGTTTGCTGTTGGCGCTTCGGTGCGCAACTTTGGTTTGGTGTGGCCAATCGGCCAGGAGCCGGGCGTAGGCCTGGAACTGGCGCTTCGCTCGCGCGAACATTGGCTGGAAGTTTCAAAGGAGGCCGGTTTTTGGTTGAAGGCTAACGGATCGATGCATGTTGTCTATAATGATGATGAAGTTGCTGTGCTGCAAGAGTTTATGGAACTCTATAAAGACGCAGCATTTCAATGCACACTGCTTAATCCGAAACAGGTGGTGGAGAAATCACCTGTAGTTAAGACCGAAAATTTAAAGGCCGGACTTTGGAGTGCAACCGAAGGCACGGTTTATTCCCGTGAAGCTATCCGAAGGATTCCTGAGTGGTTGGTTGAAAAATATGGACTTATTGTTAAGTATGGGCATGCCGTTGTTGAAGTGTCGCTACCACATATACTAACAGCACGCGAAACCTGGCAGGTTGATAAGGTATTTATTTGCAGCGGTGCCGATTTCGAAACCTTGTATCCGGAAGTTTATGATCAGCAGCCCATTTCCAAGTGCAAGCTTCAAATGATGAAGGCAGTGCCGGACCGACCAGTGCAAATCGGGCCCAGTTTATGTGCCGGCCTTACGTTACGGCACTACAGTGCGTTTGCAAAATGTAAATCATTGAAACAGGTTGACCTTCGCTATGATACGGAAAGCATGGCCTACAAGCAGCACGGCATACATGTGCTATTGGCACAAAATCATGCAGGCGAATTGATTATTGGCGACTCACATCACTACAGCCGAACGGTTGAACCTTTCGACCGCGAAGATGTAAATGAAATTATACTGGACTACTTAAACTCGTTTGCGAATCTCGGTAACCTTACCATAACCGAGCGTTGGCACGGAGTTTATCCGAAATTGCAGGGCAATATTAGTTTGGTGCTTGAGCCTGAGCCTGGCGTAACCATTATTAATGGACTTGGCGGTGCCGGCATGACCTTAAGTTTTGGTTTGGCCGAACGGGTAATTAGTTCGCTTTAAAATTTATTTGGGCACAAGAAAATACACCACAAGCATAACGGCTACCTGTTTTGAGTTGTTTACCGGCAGGTGGGGAACAGAGGCATCAAAATACAGGGAGTCACCTTCTTCCATAATTACCCGTTCATCGTTGATCTGGTATTCACAAGTTCCCGAAACAAGGTATTTAAACTCGTAGCCATCGGAGGTGGTAGGTCTGCCTTTTGCCCCTGGTTTTACGGTAAGCAGCACTGCCTCCATGGTACAGGTAGAAATGTTCTGGGAAAGTATATGTTGATAGTCAAAGCCATCGCGCCCCTCTCGCTTAACCGGCTTGTATTGATCTTTTTTAACAAGCAGGAAATCTTTGCCATTGAGCAGTACCATTTCGCTGAAAAATTCTTTCAGTGAAATATCCAGCGATTGGATTAAGGTAATGAATACGGGTAGCGAGGGGAGCGTTCGGGAGTTTTCAATTTTGGAGAGCAACCCCTTACTAACTTTAGTCCGGTTGGCCAGTTGCTGAATGGTCAGGTTTTTTTCAAGTCGCGTTGCCCGTATTTTCTGTGCAATGCGCGATACCACTTCATTGTCGATCATGAAAGAAATCGTTTACTCCTTGTAAACATAGTAAAACCATGCATGCATACACAGACTATCAAAAATGTGGATGTTCTGTGTTAAAACAAGGTTAAGCCCATTTCATTCTTGGTGCTTGACAATCAGCAGGGTTTCCTGGAAGTAAACATAATTCATTAACTGATTTTTCATTTTGTGCCACAAAGATTAATGCAGTGGTAACTGCGCACTAAACTCCACGTCAAGTCCTTTGCCAACCTTTGAAGCATGGATTATATGAAGGACTTATGCTTTTATCCAATCCGCAATCACACTAAACCCAAAAAACATTATGAAAAAAAATTTACTAAGGAACAGGAATTCTTTAGCTAATCACGTACTACAGAAATTACTGCTGGTACCCGTATTACTGCTACTTGCTGCTTCGGCTATGGCGCAGAACGTTGTTTCCGGTCGGGTTACCTCCAGTGAAGATGGATCAGGCATGCCCGGGGTTAACATTTTGGTGAAAGGTAGTTCGCAAGGAACCATTACCGATGTTAATGGAGAATTTGCATTAACCATTCCATCGCCTTCATCAACCCTGGTATTTTCATTTGTTGGATTTATATCCCAGGAAGTAAATGTTGACGGAAGAGCCAATATTAACGTTGTGTTAGCTACCGATGCACGCCAGCTTTCCGAAGTTGTAATTACGGCCCTCGGTGTAGAAAAAGACAAAAAGGCTATCGGCTATGCCTTGCAATCTGTTTCGGGCGAAAGCCTTACCACCGCGCGTGAAACCAACCTGGTAAATCAGTTGGCTGGAAAAATTGCCGGTGTTACGGTTGTAGGTAGCGCTTCCGGGGTTGGCGGTTCAGCGCGTGTAACCATTCGCGGTGAGCGCTCGGTTGATCTAAATAAGAATCAACCTTTATATGTGATTGATGGCGTTCCCATTAGCAACAGTATTACCGGGGCTTCCGGAAGAAACAACCTGGAAGTTGATTTTGGTAATGGAGCCAGTTTCATCAACCCTGATGATGTGGAGACCCTCACCGTGTTAAAGGGTGGTGCTGCTACTGCCCTGTATGGATCGCGTGCAGCTAACGGTGTGATTGTGATCACGACAAAATCCGGTAAAGGAAGCAAGGGAATTGGTGTGGAGATTAACTCCAATACGACCTTTGAAAGTGTATTGCGCTTACCCGAATATCAAAATGTATACGGACAGGGAAATGGTAATGGAGGAGATTTTGCGTTTGTTAACGGAGCTGGTGGGGGATTGACCGATGGTACCGATGAAAGTTGGGGTCCAGCCTTTACCGGTCAACTGTATCCGCAGTTCAACTCTCCGCGTACGTTGAGTGGTCAACCGATTCCTTTCCGCGGTGGTGACTTAAATGCTCCTGCCGGAAGTGTGATTACACCAACACCCTGGTTGAACGATAAGGATGGAGTAAAGAATTTCTTTCAAACCGGCCGCACCATAACCAACAATGTAGCCCTGGTAGGGAGCAACAAGAACGGAGATTTCCGCTTGTCATATACAGGGCTGGATCAAACCGGAACTGTGCCAAACACGGATTTGCGCAGAAACACTGTTTCCTTTGGTGGAGGATATAACTTAACCGATAAGTTTTCAGCCCGTGCTTTTGTAAGTTATATCAAGAGTGAAAGCGATAACCGTCCTTCCATTAGTTACGGTACAGAAAATATCATGTATTTGTTTAACTGCTGGTTGCCACGTTCGGTAAGCATGGAAGACTTAAAGAACTATTGGATGCCCGGCCTGGAAGGTCGCAGACAGTTTGGATGGAATTACAATTACCACGACAACCCGTTCTTTACGGTTTATGAAAATACCAACGGTCAGTATTACGATCGCATTGTAGGTAATGTATCGCTCAAGTATGACTTCACGTCATGGCTAAGCCTGCAATTACGTTCGGCTACCGATTACTCCAGCGAGCGCAGGCAATACAGAAGAGCATTCAGCACACAGCGTTTTCCGTTTGGACAGTACCGTGAGGCGAAGATTGTTACAGAAGAACGCAATTCTGATTTTCTGTTAACCTTCAATAAGGAAATTGTTCAATCGTTATTCACACTAACGGCATCCGTTGGCGGAAACCAGTTACGTCAAAAATCCGAGTTCCTGGAAGTTAATGCTCCGCAACTAAATCTTCCCGGCATTTACAACCTCACAAACTTCCGCGCCCCTTTGCAAACTGCACAAACGGATGTAACCAAACGCATAAACAGCTTGTATGCAACGGCTCAATTAGGATATAAGAATATTTTGTTCCTTGATTTAACTGCCCGTAATGACTGGTCGAGCGCGCTTACGTTGCCCCAGGCCATTAAGGATGCCGGTATAGGCACAGAAGATAACGCTTACTTTTATTCATCAGCTGCTTTAAGTGCGGTGCTTTCGGATATGATTGAACTTCCGCAGGTAATTTCTTTTGCCAAGCTTCGCACCAGTGTTGCACAAGTAGGTAATGATACGGATGCCTTTACATTTACTCAATCATTTAATCCCAGCGATCCTTTTGGTAACAGTCAGGTGTATGGCGAAACCGACCGCCTGGCCAACTTCAGCCTAAAGCCCGAAATCAGCACAGCTTACGAAGCCGGTATCGACCTGATGTTTTTTAACAGGCGCATAGGTTTGGATTTAACCTATTATCAATCGCTTACCCGTAACCAGATATTGAATATTCCATTATCCGTTACCTCGGGTTACAACAGCCGCTCCATCAATGCCGGTGAAATTAAAAACTACGGTGTTGAAGTGATGCTGAATACAGTTCCGGTAAAACTGAATAATGGGTTACAGTGGAACCTTGATATAAACTGGTCAGCCAACCGGAGCAAAGTTGTTTCACTCTCTGATGGGCTCGACAACTTTGTTATGGCTAATCGTAGGGTAACGATAGAAGCTCGTGTTGGAGAACGCATGGGCGATATGTATGGTATTGGCTTTGCACGCGTGCAAAGTTCTGACCCCACCAAACCATACTACGATGCTACCGGACAGTTTACCGGTCAAATGGTGTTCAATAGCCAAGGCAGGCCCATCGCAACAACCGATCGGATAAAACTCGGCAACTACAACCCCGATTGGTTGGCAGGTATAAGCAATACCTTCACATACAAGAACGTCCGTTTAAGTTTCTTGTTTGATGTTCGTCAGGGTGGAACCGTGTACTCCGAAACACAAACGGTTGGCCGTGAAGGAGGTATTATTATAGAGACACTGCAGGGAAGGGAGAATGGCTATTACCCTCAGGCTTCTGTTCAGGCTGATCCACAATTGTTAAATGCTCCGGTAGGCACGTATGTTATTGGTGAAGGTGTAATTCAAAATGCTGACGGTACGTTCCGTGTTAATGATATTCGGGTGTTACCCCGTCAGTGGCATACAGCCTGGACCCAAGGTCGCAGAATTGCTGAAGGCGTGGTGTATGATGCTTCTTTCGTGAAACTGCGTGAAGTACAAATCGGGTACACCATACCGGATAAAGTGTTTGGAAAACTTCCTTTCAGAAGTGTATCCATTGCTTTGGTGGGAAGAAACCTTGCCCTGTGGACAAAAGTACCACACATTGATCCTGAAGTGATGTCGTACACCGGTGGCACTGCCTTACCGGGTATCGAATACATGTCCATTCCGTCTTCACGCAGCTATGGATTTAACCTTGGTTTAAAATTCTAATCCTCAATACATATTCGATCAACACTATGAAAACACTTAGAAATTTCACCTTGATCTTCGCCTTCTTGTTTGTAGCAACAAGCTGCGATAAGGATTTTGAGGACATCAACACGAACCCTAACGTTCCCACTTCCGTTACTCCTGATCTTTTACTATCGGGAGTTATTCGTAACGTTCTGAATAACCAGGTGGGCGAAGCATGGGGTATTGGAAATATAGTTGTACAACACACCGCCAAAATTCAATTTGTGAATGAAGACCGGTATTTATGGAATGAACAAAATGGTTTATGGAATACGGTGTATGGCAACATGCGTAATCTTCAGGCTGTGATTGATTTCGCGGAGCGCGCTGAACCAGTTCAAAATAATTACCTGGGTGTGGCCCTGATTTTGAAGTCGTGGATGTTTTCACTCGCCACCGATGCGTATGGCGATGTGCCTTATTCCGAAGCCACCAAGGCTAAACAAGGAATTTACCAGCCTAAATACGACACGCAAGAGTTCATATATGATGGCATACTCGCTGACCTGAAGCGCGCCAACGAAATTTTAGGCACAAGTCCTGAAGCCTTAGCAGGCGATCTGTTGTACGGTGGCGGTGCTGCTTCTGTAATGAAGTGGCGTAAGCTGGCTAACTCGTTACGCTTGCGTTACCTCATGCGCATCTCAGACCGTAAAAATGTGAATGCTGAGATGCAGGCAATTATCAGTGATCCTGCAGGCAACCCGATTTTTGAAAACAATGCAGATAATGCTTCACTTAAATACCTGGCTTCTGCTCCCAATCAATGGCCGCTGTACACTACGCGTGTTGGTTCGTTTGATGAATTCCGCCTGAGCAAAACACTTGGTGATTATTTAACCTCCATCCAGGATCCTCGTCTGAAAGTATTTGCCAGGCCAACCGAAAAATCGGTTGCGGATGGGACTCCGATAATAGCGGGCATCCCCAATGGATTGGAAGATACTGAAGCCCTGAGCTACAACGGAGGCCCGCAAAACGTATCGCGTGTGGGTTTAACTTTTGCGTGTTTGGTGTGTAACGACAACGGCCCGGCACCTGCCCCCGATGCAGCACGCAGCACCATTATGAGTTATGCTGAACTTCAGTTTATTCTGGCAGAAGCACGCGAAAAAAATCTGATTACAACCGGAAATGCTGAAACCTATTATCTGAATGGTATCAATGCCAACTTCGATTTCTATGAGAGTATTGTACCGGTATCTTACAATATCGACTTAAACTTACCGGCAAATTATTTTACACAGCCTGAAGTGGCGTACACGGGTGCTTCTGCGGATAAGCTCAGAAAAATCGGCACACAAAAATGGATTGCGTTATTCTTCAATGGGCTTGAAGCCTGGTTTGATTGGAGGCGTACAAACATTCCAGCCCTTGTGCCCGGACAGGATAATTTAAATGACGATAAAATTCCGGTGCGCTATATCTATCCCACGATTGAGCAATCGTTAAATGGAACCAATAGAAACGAGGCTGTTGGTCGCCAGGGCGCTGATGACCTGAATACCCGTGTTTGGTGGGATGTTAATTAATTTGCCGTAGCTAACTTTACAAAGGGCGCAACTGCGCCCTTTGTATTTATTCATCTAATGAACTATGAAAAAAATCTATACGCTTATTCTTTTATTGATAGTTGCGCAGCTTGTGGCTGCACAAGAATTAAAAACTGAAAACATTTTTATCATCACGCTGGATGGTTTTCGTTGGCAGGAACTATTTACCGGAGCAGATTCCCTGCTGATCACGAACAAGCAATACGTAAGCGATCCGCTTGATTTAAAACGAAGGTTTTGGGAAGAAACAGCCGAAGCACGAAGAAAAACATTAATGCCATTTTTCTGGCGCGAAATTGCCGGCAGCGGGCAGCTTTATGGCAATCGCTACCGGAACAATAAAGTAGACTGCTCCAACTACATGTGGTTTTCGTACCCGGGTTACAGTGAAATACTGTGCGGCTTTGCCGATGATGATCGGATTAACAGTAACAATAAGTTCGACAATCCCAATGTAACCCTGCTGGAATACCTTAACCGTATGCCTGCGTATAAAGGCAAAGTGGCTGCATTCTGTTCCTGGGATGTTTTCCCATACATCATTAACCGCCAGCGTAGTGGTATTCCGGTAAATGCTGGTTTCGAAATTGCCCCAGGCACATCATTAACCGATCGTGAGAAATTTTTGAATGAACTTCAGCCCCAAATACCGAGTCCATGGGGAGGGGTGCGACTGGATGGCTTTACCCACCATTATGCCATGGAGTACATTAAAAAGAATAAGCCTAAGGTGCTTTATATCTCCTATGGTGAAACTGATGATTTTGCGCACGATGGAAAGTATGATGCGTATTTAAAATCAGCACATCAAACCGATAAGTTTATAGAAAACTTGTGGACGTATGTGCAGGCAACACCCCAATACAAAGACAAAACAACGCTTATCATCACCACCGATCACGGAAGGGGAACAGAGCCACTGGATACCTGGCGAAGCCACGGCACCAAAGTTGATGGCGCAGGACAAATCTGGTTTGCTGTTATCGGCCCCGACACACCAGCCCTAGGGGAAGTGAAAGAAGACAATCAATATTACCAGAACCAGGTGGCGAAAACAGCAGCCGCTTTTTTAGGCATTGCATACACCAACGAAAAACCTGTAGGCGAAGTTGTAAAATCCATGATCAGGACGAAATGAAGTATTTGGTCTTTGGCCTGATGTTGTTTTTCCTGGCGGGTTGCAAAAATGAGACCCAGCGTACCGCATCAACCTTTCGGGCATTTAATGAAATTGATTCAGCGGCAACGTCCCCATTACTTAATCCAGTGTATGAAAAGTATAAGTCGTTGAAGCTTCCTGAAATTTCAAGTACAGAAAAATGGAAGGAAGGCTGGACGTTTATGACCGGTAGCCCGGAGGAAACACTGCAAGCAGAAGCAAAACCTGTATCGGGTGAAGGGGTGAACCTGCCGCACCGCGTCAACAAACCCGACTGTGCTTTGTGGTACAAGAAGGAGATAACGATTCCGTCTGATGGATATCTTTTAATACGGGCAGATGATGGCGCACAACTTTTCCTGAACGGAAACCGGGTTAACCGCTTTACGGAAAACTATTTTCCGGTTATACGCGGAAATACTGAAGTGATTGTGCGCGTGTTGAACAACGCCATGAGTGGAGGCTTGCGGGATGTCTCCTTTATTTCAGCCGAATCATTTTCAACGTACAGCCAAAAGCTCGGTGAGTTTTTTCAATTGAAGCAGGCAGTTGAAAAGATTTTATTGCTTCGTAATCCGAAACCAGATGTAAATGATTTGGCCGTTCAGACACTCGCCAACCCGGTTGTTGAAAGCCTTACCAAACTTACTATTGCGGTTGCTGATTATCCTTATATAACAGGGCCATGGCTGCAACGTGAAAGCAGAGACGACTTTCGCATTACAGCGTGGATAGAGAAAGATACATCCGTTCAATTGCATTATGGGTTTTCACCTGAACGCTTGGAGAAGTACCTTGTTAAAACCTGCAGCCGCTGCACATTCACCCTGAAGAATCTTCCTGCCAACTCAACAGTATTTTACGAACTTCATGTTGGCAAAACCGTTTCACCGCAATATAGTTTTTCAACCGATGCGTCAAAGCCTTTCTCCTTTAACATCTGGGCCGACAGCCAGTCGGGGTGGGATAATTTTGCCAGGAATATGTCAAACACCTTAACATATTCCGATGCCTGTGGTATTGGCATTGGTGATTTGGTGGGTAACGGATCGAATGAACAAGAGTGGAGAATGTTCTTCAACCTGCTGAGCCCATCTGCAGCCAATAAACCTTACTACCTGATAGCCGGCAACCATGATTATGACGGGTACTATGATGATCTGAACCCCGCCCATTACAAACAGCTTATTAAAGATAGGCCAACATATCAATGTTGGACATGGGGTAATTGTGCTTTTATAGCCCTCGATCCAAATGAGCGTTTTCCAATTGGAATTCCGGAGGGCTCTGAGCAGGAGCGTTGGTTTCGTAATCAACTGCAATCCGACCAATGGAAATCCGCAACGTGGCGATTTGTGTTAATTCACCAGCCACCATATTCCCAGGGTTGGTCTGGTTATGAGGGAGAAAAAAATATACGGGAATTACTGGAGCCGGTTATAGCGTCAGCAAAAATCGACTTTGTTGTTTCCGGCCATACGCACGATTATGAACGATTGACGAAAGATTATGGAAATCAAAGAACTACTTTTTTGATTGTGGGTGGTGCCGGAGGTTCACTGGAACCTGAGGAATCATCCAGGTTACCCAAAATGGATACAGTTATCAAACAACATCACATGGGCAGATTTTTCATTAATGGGACCAAGCTTCGATTTGAAGTAAGGGGACTTGAAAATGAATTGTTGGATTTTTTTGAACAAATAAAGTAATCGAATGTACAGGATTATGTTCCAGCTTTTTCTTGTGATTTCATTCTCAGCAACAGCGCAGGAATGGTGGTTCTGGCCGGAGTATTCGTTGGAACAAAAGGCAAAAAATTATCCTGGTAATCGTATAAATTATCCGGCATCACGCATGGATGTTGTAAGCCTGGAAACAACCCCCTTGCTGTTTATGGGTGAGGACCCTACTGAGCGTATAGTGGATTTTTCAGCCACAGATCAATTACCGACAGAAGCTTTTTCTGTTGAATTCTGGTTGTTGAATCATGTGAATCAACCGGTTGGCGCCTTGGCAACACTGCGTAGTAAAAGTAAAGCCGTGGAGCCGAACTGGTTACTGGGCATGCATGGTCGTAACATCATTTTCAGTTTAAAAACGGAGGATAGCCCTTTTGCAAATTTGATCAGGTATGAAATGAAAACCCGTGGTTGGAAGCAATACTGGTATCATGTTGTGGCAACCTGTTCTGATCGAATGGTAACGCTTTACGTTAATGGCGAAAAGGTGAGTGAGATGGCGGTTGGCAAGCGCTTGCAGGCCGCTGATGACCACCAACTTGAAGCGGCAGCGTACATGAAGAAAGAGCCTTACATGAAGCTTGGCAACCTGGTGAAAATGTTTGCCATCCATCCAAAAACATTGGAACAGGCAGAAATAAAAAAGCGCTATGCTGAATTGCAAAACATGGTAACCGAAGGGAAACTCTATCGCGATCTGTTTCACTTCAATGCCGGCCCGTATTTGAATTATGCAACTACCACCGCAATCAATATGGTTTGGGAAACCGACCGGCCCGCTGATTTTGTGATTGAATACGGCAGACAACTTCCGTTGGATAAAAGAGTAGAATTGAATACACAAAAAATCAAGAAGGAGACTCCTTCCGTTAGCAGCAACATCTATGAAATTACCTTGAAAGACCTGGAGCCGGAAACACCTTACTTCTACAACATCAAAGCCAAAAGCCATGATGGTGCAGTGATGGAGTCAGGGTTACTTACCTTTTCAACAGCTGTAAAAGAAACCAATTCCTATTCTTTCGGGGTAATTGGTGATACAGAAGCCAGGCCACATATCAATGATAGGGTGTGCAAGCAGGTATGGGATGAACGGCCTAATTTTTTAATGATTGTGGGCGACCTTACCGATGGTGGAAAAGCCGAACATAAATTCGAGTGGAACTATGAATATTTTCAGGGGGTAATCCAACTGGCATCGCGCATTCCGGTATACCCGGTAGCGGGTAATGGTGAAGATGATTTGTTTTGGTACAATCGCTATCATGCGTTGCCACAACCTGAAGGTTACTATTCATTTACCTATGGCAACGCAGAGTTTTTTATGCTGGACAGCAATAAGCCTAAAGAATTTGCACCGGGTGGGTTGCAATATCAATGGTTAGAAAATAAACTCAGGGCTTCAACTGCCAAGTGGAAATTTGTTGCCCATCACCATGCACCATACTCGGCTGATGATGATGATTACGGTGATTCATGGAAAGGGAAATCCGACCTGGGTGATAAAGCCATTCGGCAGATTGTTCCGTTATATGAAAAGTACAAGGTAGACATGGTGTTCTTCGGTCACCTGCATACGTATCAACACACACTGCCTGTTCGTGATAACCTGGTCGATCAGCAAAATGGTGTCATCTATGTACAAGGTGGCGGTGGCGGAGGTAACCTGGAAGATTTTGCCCCCTCGCGTGCGTGGTTCAGTGCCAAGACCTACCGGGGCCATCATTACTTTATGGTAACCGTTCATGAAGGTACACTCAACCTGAAGATGTACGATACCGAAGGGAGGATGCGCGATTACCTCGACCTGAAAAAATAAATCATTCGGCCGCGTAGTCGGATAGGTATTCGTAATTTTCCGTCAGGTGGCCGCCTTTGGCGATTGTTGCTCGTTTAATTACTCCTTCCCGATCACTTTCGAATAATAAGGGAAGTATTTTATCAATTAAATCCCTGCCGAACTCTTCCGAAGCGCTGCGCGGAAGTTCGCAAGGCAGGTTGTCTACCGCCATTACCGTTACATGACTTTCATCGCTTAGCGAAGGTTTATCCATTCCTGTTTGTGGGTCGTAGTCGTATAACGGATCCGGAATTGTGCTCGCACGAACCGTGCTGGGTATGGAGCCACCTACATCGCACGTGATATCGGCAATGATTTTGATTTTGAATTCGGCTGAACACATTTCCTCACGTGTAAAAAGTACAGGTGCTTTAGGGTTCCAGAATGCACCGGCCATCAATATATCGGCAGCTTTGGTGAATGACAAAAACGTGGAATCATAGCGTTCCGGATGCTGATGAAATTCATCGCGATTGAAATGCCCGCCTTCACGCCTGATGTGGTAATCGGCACTGCCCAACTGTACGTAAACGGGCTCGTCAAATGTTTTGGTCAGGAAATCATACACGCCAACCTTACGTATACCGGCTGTATCCAATGTTTCCATGGCTCCTTTTCCCACACGCCCGGCACCCGTAAGAATAATTTTCACGGGTGGTAATTTTACCTTGCGCAGTTCAAGCTTCAAATCGTTTACATCAAAGCATTCAAATGCCCTGCGTAAAGAATAATCTCCATAGCGTTTTCCGTATGTCCATAGGCCAATGTAGGCGCCTACAATTCCCGCATAGCGGCCAAAGGCCACAAGCCTGTTTCCCAATCTGTCTTTTAAAGTTTCGTAATCGATTAGCCTGATTTTTCTTTTAAGAATTTCCTGTAGCAGTTTTTTATTATACGGTTGCTTTTTGATAGTATGCGAAAAAAAGAGGTAGGTTTTATTCGGAATAAGATCAGCTACAGGCACTTCTTTAATGCCCATCAGAATATCGCAGTCGGTTATATCAGGCTTAACCTCAATGCCTAACGCACGGTACTCATCATCTTTGAATGCACGCACCTCACTCGATTGACAAATCACCTTAACATGCGGAAACCGTTGCTCGATTTCTTCCGTTTGTACGGGGGTGAACGGAACGCGTTTATCGGGTGGAACTTTGCCTTCGCGGATGATGCCGAGTTTTATGGATTTCATAAATATAGACCTTGTTCAAAGGTAATGAGCTTTTTGATGTAAATTGGAGTTGTGGAAAAATACAGTTTGTTGGTTTTGGGTTGGGTTGTGTACTTCATGCTTCACAGTGTTTTTGCTGCTGATGGTGTAAAGCAGTATTTCCGGAAACATTTTCAAAGTGGTTATCGATATTACCGGCTGTTGTATGTAGGCCTTTCAACCATAGGGCTATTTGCCATGTTGTTGCTGAATGCTTCTATCGCTTCAGTTTATCTTATTGAATCAGGTGGTTGGAACCGGTATTTCAGCATGATGTTGGCCACCTTTGCCATTTTTATTTTTAAAGCGGCTTTTAAGCAATATAGTCTGCGAGGCTTTGCAGGCTTTGAATCGGATGAACAGGAGCAATTTAAGGCTGACGGAATACTGAAACGTGTACGTCATCCGATTTATTCGGCTACTATATTAATGGTGATGGCGTTTTGGTTATTTATTCCAAATGTAACTACCCTGATTTCAGCTTGTTGTATTTTTATTTACCTGGCCATTGGCATTCCGTTGGAAGAGCGGAAGTTGATTAAGAAATATGGTGAGGCCTATCGCGATTATAGAAATAGGGTTCCTTCGATTATCCCTAAGCTAAAAATATAAAAACCTCCAAGGTCTTAAAGACCTTGGAGGTTTTGTGGCTTTTTATTTTTTCGTTTTCTTTTTTGCTTTCCCCTTTTTCAACTCCTCATAATCATCCCGCTCGGCCAGCTTTTTATCATCAACATTCTTGTCCAGAAAGGCATTGATCTTTTCTATGTCCATATTGGATTTCAATTCGCCAAATTGATTGATAGACACTTCAAAACCATCCAGGTCTTTGTGCACACGCGGCTTTTTAGCAGCCGGCTTTTTTTCAGGTTTTGATTTCTTTGTCATGCTAACCGACTTTGATTTTAAGATTACTCAACGCAAACGTCAATCGGCTCACCACTTCTTCCTTGCCGATGATCTCCATGATCATCATCAGGTCAGGTCCCCCACCTAATCCACTCAACGCAACACGCAGTGACTGAAGAATTTTGCCGGTGCCAATCTGGAGCGAGGCCGTAACGTTTTCCAACGTTTCCTTGGCTATTGTTGCATCGAATGTACTTAAATTTTCTACAGCATCGCGATAAGCCGATATCACCTTCACGGCATCATCGTTCCATTTTTTTGACACTACGCCTTCATCAAATGATTCCGGAGCAATGAAAAAGAATTTACCCTGTTCCCAAAGATCTTGCGGGAACGTGATGCGCTCCTTCATTACGGCACAGATTTTTTCTGCCTTATCCTGTGAGCAGTAAATATTCTCCTTCTTCAGCTGACTCAGCAAATGTGAGGCTAGTTCAGCGTTTGACTTTGTACGCAGGTATTGCTGATTGTACCATTGAGCTTTCTGGATGTCGAATTTTGCACCGGCTTTTCCAATTCGCTCGATACTAAAAGCCCGGATCAATTCATCCATCGAAAAAATCTCTTGCTCGGTTCCGGGGTTCCATCCTAAAAAAGCAAGGAAGTTGATCAAGGCTTCGGGCAAGTAACCTGACTCTTTATATCCGGTTGATTTTTCACCCGTGTTAGGGTCGGTCCAGTTTAGCGGAAAAATAGGAAAACCCATGCGATCGGCATCGCGCTTGCTGAGTTTGCCGTTGCCATCGGGCTTGAGCAACAAGGGCAGGTGAGCAAACTGCGGCATACCCTTTTCCCACCCAAACGCTTTGTACAACAAAACATGAAGCGGTGCTGAAGGCAGCCACTCTTCACCACGGATTACATGCGAAATCTTCATCAGGTAATCGTCAACCACATTGGCCAGGTGGTAGGTGGGCATTCCGTCCGATTTCATCAACACTTTGTCATCGAGTTGGGCGGTTTGTACTGAAACCTCACCACGAATCAAATCGTGCAATGCTACCGTTTCGTTTTCCGGAATTTTAAACCGGATAACATACGGATGGCCAGTGTCAATACGTTTTTTGGTCTCTTCAGCCGAAAGCGTGAGCGAATTGCGCATGGTCATGCGGGTGGCACTGCTGTACTGTTGCTGATCGGAGCCAGCGGCCTTTTGTCGTTCACGCAGGGCTTCGAGGTCTGCTTCGGTATCAAACGCATAGTAGGCATGCCCGCTTTGCAACAGTTGCTGCGCATATTGGCTGTAGATTTCTTTCCGTTCCGACTGGCGGTATGGCCCGAAGGGCCCACCTTCGCGAACACCTTCATCGATCTGTATGCCGGCCCATGCCAGCGAATCCATGATGTACGCCTCGGCTCCGGGTACATACCGGTTCTGATCTGTATCTTCAATACGGAGAATCATGGTTCCGCCCTGCTGACGGGCCAGTAAAAAATTGTACAAGGCCGTACGAACTCCGCCTATATGTAACGCCCCGGTAGGACTCGGGGCAAACCGCACACGAACATCTTTCATGGAGCAAAGTTAATCGATCCATTAGAATTCTTCTGTAAAAGGGTTTTACCTTTGCACCTTTTATAAGCAACAGCTATGGCCGAAGAAAAGAGCTTGAACTTTCTGGAGGAGATTGTCGAAAACGATTTAAACGAAGGCAAACACCAAACCATACTTACGCGCTTTCCGCCCGAACCAAACGGTTATTTGCACATCGGCCATGCCAAAAGCATTTGCCTCAATTTTGGTCTGGCCCTGAAGTATGGCGGCAAAACTAACCTGCGGTTTGATGACACCAACCCGGTAACTGAAGAAACCGAGTATGTAGAAAGCATTAAAAATGATATTCAGTGGCTGGGTTTTCAGTGGGCGAATGAATTTTATGCATCCGATTATTTTGAGCAGTTATACGAATTTGCTGTGAAGCTGATTACGAAGGGTTTAGCATATGTTGACGACAGCACCAGCGAAGAAATTGCACAGCAAAAAGGAACGCCTACGCAGCCGGGTACAAACAGTCCGTATCGCAACCGGAGTGTTGAGGAAAACCTACAGTTGTTTGCCGATATGCGGGCCGGTAAGTTTAAAGACGGAACAAAGGTGTTGCGCGCCAAGGTAGACATGGCGCACCCGAACATGCACATGCGCGACCCGATTATCTATCGTATTAAGCATGCACACCATCACCGCACAGGCGATACCTGGTGTATTTACCCGATGTATGATTTTGCACACGGCCAAAGCGACTCGATAGAGAAAATAACGCACAGCATTTGTACGCTGGAGTTTGTGCCGCACCGTGCGCTGTACGACTGGTTCATTGAAAACCTGGAGATCTATCCATCGCGTCAGTATGAGTTTGCGCGATTAAACCTCACCTACACGGTAATGAGTAAGCGCAAGCTGCTGCAACTGGTAAATGAAAATCATGTTAGCGGGTGGGATGACCCGCGCATGCCCACGTTGAGTGGTGTGCGCAGAAGAGGCTATACACCGGAAAGCCTTCGCGATTTTTGTGACCGCATTGGTGTAGCCAAACGCGACAACCTGATTGATGTGGGCTTACTGGAATTCTGCGTACGCGAGCATCTGAACAAAGTGGCGCTGCGCAGAATGGTGGTGTTTGACCCGGTTAAGGTAGTAATTACCAACTATCCGGAAGGAAAAACCGAAATGGTTTCAAGCGAGAATAATCCGGAAGACGAATCAGCCGGTGTGCGTGAAATTCCATTTAGTCGTGAAGTGTACATTGAACAGGAAGATTTCATGGAGAATCCTCCGAAAAAATATTTCCGTTTGGCACCGGGGCAAATGGTTCGGTTGAAAAGTGCCTATATTATTAAGTGTGAGTCGGTGGTAAAGGATGCAAATGGAAAAGTAACGGAGTTACATTGCACCTACATTCCTGAAAGCCGTAGCGGTTCGGATACCTCCGGTATTAACGTGAAGGGCACGTTGCACTGGGTGAGTGTTCCGCATGCTGCGAAAGCAGAAGTTCGGTTGTACGATCGCTTGTTTAAAGTAGAAGATGTTGCCGATGCCGAAGGC
Source organism: Flammeovirgaceae bacterium UBA5585 (assembly GCA_002425185.1). Classification (GTDB taxonomy): domain Bacteria; phylum Bacteroidota; class Bacteroidia; order Cytophagales; family Cyclobacteriaceae; genus UBA2336. Next base: position 636,715 of record DILT01000013.1, read on the forward strand.
GATTTTAAAGATCACCTCAATCCTGATTCATTAAAAGTTCAAACTGTGTTTGCTGAACCTGATTTGTTAAAAGCAAAAGCAGATACGCGTTATCAGTTTATGCGTAAAGGTTACTTTGTTCTTGATCCTGATGCCACAACTGATAAGCTTGTGTTTAACAGGACGGTTACGCTTAGAGATATGTGGGCAAAGACTAATCAGTAATTCGTTTATCGTTATTGGTTGTTCTTATTCGTTTACCGTGACGAGCGAACAACGAATAGCGATCAGCGAACAACTATTTCACCGCGATACACGAAATCTCTACATTAACATCTTTAGGCAGCCGGCTAACCTCTACAGTTTCACGCGCGGGAGGATTAACTGAAAAGTACTTACCGTAGATTTCATTCACCACCGGAAAGTTATTCATGTCTTTTAAAAAGATGGAACACTTTACCACATTTGAAAAATTCATTCCTGCTTCGTGTAATACGAATTCAAGATTTTTCATCACCTGCGTTGCTTCATCAGGGATGTTGCCGGTGATCAGGTTGCCGGAGGCTTTGTCTATGGCGATTTGGCCGCTTACGAAAAGCATGTTTCCGGCCTGTATAGCCTGACTGTATGGCCCGATGGGCTCAGGTGCCTGGGCTGAATAAATAACTGTTTTTGACATACCGATGTGTTTTAAGCTTAATTTAGCAACGACTCAAAAGTATAAGAAGCATGAATATTTTGGTGATCGGTGACCCGGTAAATTTGGAGGAATGCAAGCTGAAATTTGGCGATCAGCACGCCTATACCTTTGAGCAGGATCACCGCGAAGCTGAACGGTTTGTGGCCGGCAGCGATCTGGTATTTGATTTTATTGTGGATGAAGAGCCCTTTCAGGTTGAAATTTATGCCGAAAAAGAAGGCGCAAAAGTTTTTTTGAATACAGCTAAAATTTCTCTTGCGGAATTATCAAACCTGGCTGGCCATAACCTTAAAGCACACGTATTTGGATTTAATGGTTTACCCACGTTTTTATTACGGGATACACTTGAAATAAGTCTTTTGAAGGAATCAGATAAGGAGGAACTGGCAACTATTTGCAGTGCCTTAACTACAAATTACCTGGTGGTGGATGATCGTGTTGGCCTGGTAACCCCGCGCATTGTTAGTATGATTATTAATGAAGCTTATTACACCGTACAGGAAGGAACAGCAACACGTGAAGACATCGATCAGGCAATGAAACTAGGCACGAACTATCCCTACGGTCCGTTCGAGTGGTGTAATCGTATAGGCGTAAAGCATGTTTATGAATTATTGGAAGCGGTATATGAAGACACACACGATGAGCGCTATAAAATTTGTCCGTTGTTGAAGAAAGAGTACCTAAAACTTTAAGTAAATCTATCGTATCTCAAAATCATAAATCATTAGGTTCTCAAAAAGATCTACGCTGGCCTACTTCAGTACTTTATCAATGCGGCTAATAATCTTCCTGGTCACATCAGGTGCTTCTGATTTCAGCGAGGCAGCCGTAATCCCATCAACCCCGGTTAGTTTTTCCGAGCCGGTTTCCGATGCTACAACTACAATAACTTTTGCTGGTGGTTTGGCGGTCTTGATCAGGGTGGTAAGTGCTGAAGATGCGGTGGCTCCCTCCCAGGCTTGCAACACAACAATAGCGCCCCACTCTTCTTCCTTCACATTTTTCATGGTATTGAAACTTATAACCTGTGTTCCTATCGACTTTGTTTTGTAATGCTCTGTAACAAGCCTGGAAACTTCATCCTGGAATTCCGTGCGTTGTGACACGATAAGAATACGTGCTTTGCCTTGGGGCTCAATTACAGAAAGGCTCATCAGCAACGTCATGGCTGCTAAAAGAACAGTACCGAGAAAAAATAGTGTTTTCATGGTCTTGAATATTATGATCCATAATATACTTCCCGCAACAGTAATTGGGCAATGATATTTATCATGTACTCACAGTGAGGAACCACCAGGAGATCGACTAGTAGTTGCCTTAAAAATAGTAGGCAACCTTAATCTTAAGAACCTATTATTCTACCGTAACCGACTTGGCTAAGTTCCTGGGCTGATCAACATTGCAACCGCGCATAACAGCAATGTGGTAGGATAGCAGTTGTAATGGTATAACGGAAACGATAGGCATGAGGGACTCTTGAACGGCAGGAACCTCAATCGTAAACTCCGCCATTTGCGGTATCAGCTTGTCGCCTTCTGTAACAACAGCAATTACACGCCCTTTTCGGGCTTTCACCTCCTGTATGTTCGAAACAATTTTTTCGTACGAACTGTCGTGTGTGGCAATGAATACCACGGGCATCTCTTCATCGATAAGGGCAATTGGGCCGTGCTTCATTTCTGCTGCCGGGTATCCTTCAGCGTGGATGTAGGAAATCTCTTTCAGTTTAAGGGCACCCTCCAGGGCAACCGGAAAATTATAACCTCTTCCCAGGTAAAGAAAATGAGCAACATCTTTAAAAGTGTACGCTATCTCCCTGATCTTATCGTTAAGTTTCAACACTTGTTCAACCTTGCCGGGCAGGTTTTCCAACTCTACCAGCATGTGATGAAAGGCCTGGTCGGTAATGGTGCCTCTTTTTTGTGCAATGATTAAACAAATCATGCTCAACACGGTAAGTTGTGCAGTAAAAGCTTTTGTGCTGGCTACACCAATCTCAGGCCCTGCGTGTGTGTATGATCCGGCATGCGAGGCTCTTGCAATGGAGGAACCCACCACGTTACAAACACCAATAATGACCGCTCCTTTTGATTTGGCCAATTCAATTGCCGCAAGCGTGTCGGCAGTTTCGCCTGATTGAGAGATTGCAATAACCACATCGCCTTCGCGTACGATGGGGTTGCGGTAACGAAACTCGGAAGCATATTCAACCTCAACGGGAATTCTGCACAATTCTTCAATCATGTACTCGGCCACCAAGCCGGCATGCCATGATGTTCCGCACGCAACAATAATAATGCGTTCGGCATTCATCATTTTATTAACATACTCACGAATTCCACCCAATACTAACCGGTTAGCTTGTGAATCTAACCGTCCGCGCAAGCAGTCTTTGATTGATTTAGGCTGTTCAAAGATTTCTTTCAGCATGAAATGATCAAACCCGCCTTTTTCAATAGCCTCAAGCTCCATTTCAAGCTTTTGAATGTAAGGGGTCATGGGCGCATCCTCTATGGTTTTGATGCGCAGTTGACCATTATCAATAACGGCTATCTCCTGGTCGTTCAGGTAAACAACGTCTTTGGTATATTCAATGATGGGGGTGGCATCAGAGGCCATAAAGAACTCGTCTTTACCAATTCCAATCACCAGCGGGCTTCCCTTTCGGGCAGCAATGAGTTGATCTGGGTTATCGTTTGACATGATAACGATAGCATAAGCGCCAACTACTTTATTTAGTGCTAACCGTACCGCTTCTTCCAGGGTGCAGTTGTTATTCTCCCAAATGTCTTCTATGAAATGGATGAGAACTTCCGTGTCTGTTTCGCTAAGAAAGACATGGCCTTTTTTGAGAAGCTCCTGTTTAATCGAACTGTAGTTCTCAATTATTCCGTTGTGGATAATGGCCAACTTTCGGCTATACGAATAGTGAGGATGCGCATTTACATCATTAGGCTCTCCATGGGTGGCCCAGCGGGTGTGGCCAATACCAATGGTGCTTTTCAGGGCCTCGTCAGTTAAGTGATCTTCGAGATCGGAAACCTTCCCTTTCTTTTTATAAACATTCAGCCCATTGTTTAACAGCGCAATACCTGCGCTGTCGTACCCGCGGTACTCCAGGCGCTTAAGACCTTTTATAATAACTTCCTGGGCATCGCGGTGGCCAACGTAAGCAACAATTCCACACATAGGTTATTCATTAACAGTTGGCAAGGTATAGTACACCCGCAAAACAATATCATCCTTATGGAATATTATTCGATTTAGACTCTTGCCATTTTGTGGGTTATTCGGAAAAAGAGCGAAGTAGCGAAAAGGATCTTTGTTGATCCTATCTAAATCGTAGAGTTTCTGACTAAGCAATGTCATGTGTCCACTAAAATTATTAGCAGTTGTTGATTTTGATAGTGTAAAAACTGTGTTAACGTCATTGATTGCCGTTAGAAACCCATCCGAAGCATTTGTAACAGTTCCTCTGTAGAGGGCAAGTACATTGGCGTCAATGGGATCGATTACAGTTTTCCAGATGGTATCGTTATTGATAACCCTGTCAATTTCACGTTTGAATCTCACCTTTTTGAATCGGTTGTTCTGATTAAGAACCTGTAGTGTAAAGCTATTCACGGGGTCATAGGAATCAACGCTTTGTAGACCTCTTATCACCAACTCAGCTGAGTTTACTATCATAAAAGGATTATTCTCATAGAATGAGATGTAATTTGAAAAATCAAGCTTGGTTACCACTCCGGTTCCAGCTTGAGCATACCTTAAATTATTGGATGGACTGAATTCCTCATAAAAATTATTAACCTGATTCAATTCAGAACCTGATCGATCGGTCTCAATGCGGGTAAATTGAACACCTCCAAAGGCAAAATCCAAGGCTAACGAATCTTCGGTGGCCGTATGATAGTGGACAACAACTTTTGAAAAGCGACTTCCGGCAGTAATCGTGTTGTTGAGATCAAACCCAATCACTTTTGTGTTAGCTGTAGGAACGATGGCAAGACCTTTAATATACTTGGTGAATTCTGAAAATCTCGTATACGTTGTGTCCCCTGCCTTTGCGCGTTCCATGAGTTTTAAACCAAACGAATTATTAAGGGTTATTTTAAAAATAACGGTGTCCTTTGCATTGTTGGCTTTTTGAAATTGACTTTTGAAGTACTCAGGATTTACCAAATAGGAGGAACTGCCTATCGGGCTTGGATCATAGGAGACAGTAGATTTACTAAAGTAATTAAATATCGAATCGTTGTACATTCTTGCCGTTAATTCATGAATTGAGAAAGACTGATTTGACACATCGGCTAACCCATACTGGTAGAAATCAAATCGGAGATGAAGAACAACTGAGTCTACTTGTGCAGAGGCATCGACTGTCGTGAATGAGCTTGGTAAAAGGTGGGAGTATCCTGTCGTTTTTATAGTACCAAAGTTTTGATCGTGATGCTCCCCGATCAACAATCGATTAGTTTCTCCGGCCAGATTAGAAGTTCTGATTGAATCAATAAAAAATACACTGCTTGCAACAGGTATCTCAATATATTTAACATCAAACTTTCCAATTGGATTTTTAAATCCTAACAGGCTGCTTTCATCTTCACATGCCATCAAAAACAAGGCAGCTAATAGAAGCTGCCCGGTTCGTTTAACCCACAAGTTCATTATAGAGATTGAAATAAGATTCGGTGTAGTTTTCGTCTTTGTCGATCGTTTCGACTTTCTTTTCTTTTATTTTTTTGAAGAGATCTTCAAGCTTTTTGTTTTCGCCAGCCACAATTACTGCATCAGAAAACTCAACGCCCATACGGATAAATCCTTCGTAGTCAGCTGTTTTTAAGTTGCCCAGCATCTTGTCTTCAATGTCCATCATTTTCACTTTGTCCATAATGTCAGCTTTAAATTTATGAGTAAAGCTGTTGTTATAGATGGTGAAAACAGTTTTAGCACTCTTGAACAATGGATCGTTCTTGTATGTAGTTTTCAAATACAATGGAATGAAACTGGTAATCCAGTCGTTGCAGTGAACAACATCAGGAGCCCATCCTAATTTTCGAACGGTTTCAATAGCACCTTTACAAAAGAAGATAGCCCGCTCATCATTGTCAGCATAGAAACGGTTTTCCTTGTCGTGGAAAACGGATTTACGATGGAAGTAATCTTCATTATCGATAAAATAAACCTGAAGTTTGGCGTTGGGAATTGAGGCTACTTTAATGGTAAGTGGTTTTTCCTCATCGCCCACTGCGATGTTAATCCCTGATAATCTAACGACTTCATGCAACCGGTTCTTTCTCTCATTAATAATTCCAAAGCGCGGCACCAGAATGCGAATTTCCATTCCCCTTTCCTGCATCGCCTGCGGAAGTTTGCGCACAAAGTCGGCAACTTCTGAAGTCTGTAAGAAAGGGTTGATTTCGCTGGCTACATAAAGAATACGGAGTTTTGACATGATATTGATGATTAGTTGTCTGAACGCAAAATGAGGGACAAAAGTACGAAAATTGCCCCCCTTATTCAACTCTATCTCTGATTTACTCCTATATTTGGCCCCTTTTGCCGCGTAACTAACATGCAGATTTTCAGGGAAATTGGGCCGTTAAGGGCATTTTTGATTGAAAAAAAGGGGGCGGGTCAATCTATAGGATTTGTACCCACTATGGGGGCTCTTCATCCCGGTCATCTTGCGCTCATAGCCGTCTCACGAAGCCAAAATCCGTTAACGGTTTGTTCAATTTTTGTTAATCCTACCCAATTCAACAATGTGTCGGATTTTGAAAAGTACCCCAGAACATTAGAAAAGGACGTAGATATGCTTGAAAAGGCTGGTTGCGATGTTTTATTCTGTCCGGATGAACCGGAGATGCACACCCGATCAAGCTATCTAAACTTCAATTTTGGTCACCTGGAGACTGTTATGGAAGGGAAATTCAGGCCGGGTCATTTTAATGGTGTAGCGCAAGTTGTGTCGAAACTCTTTCATATAGTTAATCCTGATCACGCCTACTTCGGACAGAAGGATTGGCAACAGTTTGTAATCATCAGTACGCTGGTTGATGAATTGAAATTTAACGTCACGTTGCATTCGGTTGAAACCGTTCGGGAGAATGATGGCCTTGCGATGTCGTCCCGAAATTTACGGTTATCGGAAAAGCAACGAAGACAGGCTATACTAATACCTGCCACGTTAGCAGAGGCAAAAGCCAAATTAAAAGGCGGTGATTCTATTCTCTCTGTCAAAAAATTTGTTGAAGATACTTTTGAGTCGAACCCAGGCATAACGTTAGAATATATTGAGGTTGTTAACAGCAAGAACCTATTGCCTCTGTATAGCGTTGAGGAGGCTGATCGGCCCATACTATGCATGGCCGCCTTTGTAGGCGAAGTGAGATTGATCGATAATATGTTTCTCTAAAAGGATTTGTGAATTGTGATTGACTATGAACATTGAAGTTTTAAAATCAAAAATACATCGGGCAAAAATAACACAAGCTGAGTTACATTATGTTGGCAGCATTACCATTGATGAAACCCTTATGAACGCTGCCAATTTTATTGAGGGCGAAAAGGTGACTGTGGTTAATGTTAACAATGGTGAGCGCCTGGAAACGTATGTAATTAAAGGTGAGCGTGATTCAGGAATGATTTGCCTGAACGGACCTGCTGCACGCAAAGTACAAGTAGGCGATGTGGTGATCATCTTCTCGTATGCGTCTATGGAGTTCGAAGAGGCCAAAAACTTTAAACCAACAATTGTTTTCCCCTCACCCGATAACCGCTTAACTTAACGCTTTAATTTCCACAGGTGGCATCACGTATTCGGGTTTTTGTTCAATATGTTTTCATTCTGGCCATCACCGCTTTTCTGGTTTGGTTTTCATTGCGGGCTATACAGGTGGAGGAAGGTGAAAACAAAGGAGATTACATTTTAAAAACCCTTTATTCTGCTAATAAACTATGGCTCTTGTTGATGCTCGTTTTTGTAATGATCAGTCATGCACTTCGGGCCGAACGATGGCGTATGCTATTGTACTCAACAGGTCACACGGTTTCCTTCTATAATGGTTTTTTATCGTTAATGGTTGGCTACCTGGTAAACCTGGTTATCCCGCGTGGGGGTGAAGTTTCGCGCTGTTATAATCTTTATCGCTTGAATAAAATTCCGGTTGAAGTTTCATTTGGGACTGTAGTATTGGAACGTATTGTTGACTTGATTTTATTGGTTGTCGTACTGGTGTTTGCATTCGTTGCTGAATATGATAAGCTTCTCGGCTTTATAGAAACCCTTCCGTTGCAGCCCGTGATGGGTAAGGGTAAGTTAAGTCTAATCCTTATGGTGATGTTGGTTCTGCTGATTATTACCGGTGTAGGATACTGGCTGATCAAGCGAAATCAAAAAATAAAAGATCGACTGCAAAAAGTTTGGAAAGGTTTTAAAACAGGCTTGACTTCTGTTGCTACGCTGGAAAATAAAACGTTATTCATCGGGTATTCAATTATAATATGGCTGCTTTACTTTGCCATGAGCTATGCCGTTATCAAAGCATTTGATGAAACTGCACATCTGGGTTTTAGTGCCGTTTTATCGCTGTTTGCTATCGGCACAATTGCCATGGCAGCACCGCTTCCCGGAGGGGCAGGATCTTATCATGTTTTGATACCGGCCGGATTGGTGCTGCTTTACCAGGTTCCGGAGGCAAATGCAGTGGCCTTCACCTTTGTTTTTCATGGATGGCAAACACTTATTTTAATTGTATTTGGGGTTATCTCACTAATTTTAACCTCTTTTCGTCTACGTCCTAAAAAAGTGACCGTTTCTGAAGATCAGACTTTGATTTAGGTAAATGTAATCTGTTACCATATGACTAATTGTCAGAGAATCAAAATGGCTTGGAAGTTGTTATTTAACGGAAATTAAAAATCGGATACTATGGGATTAATAATAATTGGTGTTGTTTTCATGTTGATTGGTTCGCTGGTAAGCGGACGCTTGAAGAGCAAATTCCGGGAATATTCGCAAACCCGTCTTGCTCAGAACTTGACCGGAGCTGAAATTGCCAGATTAATGCTGGCTGATAATGGTATTCACGATGTTAAAGTAATTAGTGTTGAGGGTCAGTTGACTGATCACTATAACCCCACCAATAAAACGGTGAATTTAAGTGAGGAAGTTTACAATGGCCGCAACGCAGCAGCAGCAGCAGTGGCTTCACATGAATGTGGTCACGCGGTACAACATGCTACTGCGTACTCTATGCTTGAACTTCGTTCGGCTATGGTGCCTATTCAAAATGTAACGTCAAAAGTGATGAACATCATTTTCTTTGCCATGATGTTCGGTGCTTTTGCAGTTAAGGGATTGTTCTCATTTGATGTTGCCATACTGGTAATCATCGGATGCTATTCGATTTTCGCCCTCTTCGCCCTCATAACCCTTCCGGTAGAATTTGATGCCAGCCGCAGGGCCCTGGCTTGGATTGAAAACCGCGGAATCGTTAACCGGCAGGAACATGATATGGCAAAGGATGCCTTGAAATGGGCTGCCATGACCTACGTAGTTGCAGCAATTGCAGCGCTTGCATCACTTATGTACTGGGTTATGATCTTTTTGGGAAGACGCGATTAATTAAGCCGATCATTATTTAGGAAATTCTTGATAAGAAGTATTTTTGCGGCCTGAGGGTAACCTCAGGCCGTTGTTTTTGTTAATCTGAAAAACTGTCTATGAATTTTCAACTCACCGAAGAACACCTGAGTGTTCAGCAAGCTGCACACGATTTTGCTCAAAATGAATTATTACCCGGTGTAATCGAACGCGATACGGAACAAAAATTTCCTTCGGAACAAGTTAAGAAAATGGGTGAGCTCGGCTTCATGGGCATGATGGTCGATCCGAAGTACAACGGTGGAGGCATGGATACGATCTCGTACGTATTAGCGATGGAAGAAATCTCAAAGATTGATGCATCGGCTTCGGTGTGTATGTCGGTTAATAATTCATTGGTGTGCTGGGGATTGGAGAAATTCGGAACTGAAGAACAGAAGGAAAAATATCTTAAACCATTGGCTTCAGGCCAGATCATTGGTGCATTTTGTCTTTCTGAACCGGAAGCCGGATCGGATGCCACCAGTCAGCGTACAACTGCAGAAGATAAAGGGGATCACTATTTACTCAACGGAACTAAAAACTGGATAACCAACGGTAATAGCGCCAGTGTGTATATCGTAATTGCACAAACCGATGCGGCTAAACGCCACAAGGGAATTAATGCATTGATTGTTGAAAAGGGAATGTCCGGTTTTGTAGTTGGTAAAAAGGAAGATAAGATGGGTATTCGCGGATCGGATACACATTCACTTATGTTCACCGATGTGAAGGTGCCAAAAGCCAATCGTATTGGTGAAGATGGTTTTGGTTTCACGTTTGCAATGACAACCCTTAATGGCGGCAGGATTGGTATTGCTGCACAAGCACTCGGTATTGCATCCGGTGCCTATGAGTTTGCACTAAAATATTCCAAGGAGCGTAAAGCTTTCGGAAAACATTTGTCGGAGCACCAGGCTATACAATTTAAGTTGGCTGAAATGGCCACCAAAATTGATGCAGCCCGGTTACTGGTATGGCAGGCAGCATACCTGAAAGATCAGGGAAAGGATTTTGTAAAAGCTGCAGCACAGGCAAAACTCTTCGCCTCACAAATTGCACAAGAGGTAACCACCGAAGCAGTTCAGATTCATGGTGGCTATGGATACGTAAAAGAATTTCATGTTGAGCGCCTGATGCGCGATGCAAAAATCACACAGATATACGAGGGCACAACAGAAATTCAGAAGCTGGTAATATCAAGGGAGCTTCTAAGGTAAAAGAAAGGGTCTGAATTTTTCAGACCCTTTCTTTTTAGAACGTAACGGAGAGTGTTATCACCTCAGTTCCACGCTTAAGCTTCACCGGAATGGTTTGCCCTTTATCAAACTTACCCAACGCACCCATGTAATCCTGAATGTCTTTAATGGTTAAATCACCCATCTGAATAATAATATCCCCGGTTTGTATGCCGGCTTTTTGCCCGGGTCGCCCTTCGGTAACACCATCAACTTTTACACCATCCCCCTCACTCGTATAACTGGGCATTACACCAAGCGTTACTTTAAATGCCGAACGACTCGCCATGGGCTTGGCCTTGGTGGTGAGAAAGGTAAGTTTAGGTTCCTTGTCCAAACTATTTATCACTTCAGCTATAAGGTTCAGCACATTTACCTGACCGGCATAGTTTATTTTATCCCAGTCGTCCGTAGGCTTGTGATAATCGCCATGAGCACCTGTAAAAAAATGGAGCACGGGTATATTTTTTAAATAAAATGAAGTGTGATCGGAGGGACCAATACCCGATGAGTCAGTTTTTATTTTCAGTGTTTCTGTTTCAAGTTTCTTTAGCAAAGGTTCCCACACCGGACTGGTTCCCGTACCGTTTACAACCACTGTATTGGTTTGCGGATCCAATCGGCCAATCATATCCATGTTAATCATGTAATTGACTTGCTCCAGGTTGATGGTAGGGTTCTCTGTAAAATACTTTGATCCGTAAAGTCCAAGCTCTTCACCCGAAAAACACAGAAACAGGAAATTATTTTTCTCCTTAACCTTATTGCTGCTGAAGTACCGCGCCAGCTCCAAAACGCCAGCAACTCCCGAAGCATTGTCATCTGCACCATTGTGAATTTTCCCAGCCGGATTGGCATCCAAAGAATTTCCGAATTCGCCAATGCCTAAATGGTCGTAATGGGCACCAATAATAATAGTATTGGCAGCTTTGTTATTGAGATAGGCTACAATGTTGTGCGCGGTTCCTGGTGCACCTTCACCGTGTGCTCCGCTTTTAAATTCAAAAGTCTGCAAATAGTTTTTGGACTTGCCTGTGGACTTTAGTTTCAATTTTTTGAATTCATTTTCAATGTATGTTGCGGCCATGCGCTCACCTTCGGTACCCGTTCCCCGGCCTTGTAGCGAATCGCTGGCGAGTATCTTTATATGCTTACGAATAGTTGCCTCATTAAACTGTTGTGCCTGAAGCGTAAAGGCCAGCAGGTACAGCGCAAATAGTGTTGAAATATTTTTCATGATGGATAAGAATATGCCGCAAGATACAGCAGCCGAATCCTAAATTTATACACGTACAGGTTTAAAAAGTGATAAATTCGGGCATGGCTTACCGGGTTGATTTATTTGCCGTGTTTATTTTTCTGGGCTTGGTACAAGCGGTTTTTCTTACCTTATTTTTTTTCTCAAAGGAGAACAGAATCCGGCAGTTCAATGTCATGTATGGTTTGCTGTTAATCGCCATTGTGGCTTGTTTATTGGAGATTTTTTTGATGTACACCGGGTACATCATTCATATATTACACTTGGTAGATTTCTCGGAACCTTTTGCACTGGCAATCGGACCACTTCTTTATTTGTTTGTGGTTGCCATGGCAAAAGGGCAGGTAAGCAAGCAATCCATGGCACTGCATCTCATTTTTCCGGTTGTCTATGCCCTGTTCATGATACCGTTTCTCCTTTCATCGGTTGACGTAAAGTATAATGCCTGGGTGGCTGCCTACCATCCCGGCTTACCTTTTCGTGAAGTCACCCAGCAGTTTGATCCCTGGATGTTCATCCTAACCGAATGGCATACTGAGCTGGTATTGATTAGTTTGTTTTTTTACCTGGCATTATGCGGTGGTATAATTTCGAGATCATTCAGAGAGAAAAAGGAATCTTTCTTCAGGTCGGAATCGGCTACTTTGAAAACGCTCAGGAGTGGTGTGCTGCAAATGACGGCCTTTGCCATACTTATCGTGATTGTGAAGTTGTTCAACGTAGATGATACTGGCGATCACTTATTTGCTGCCTTTGGCTCGCTCATTATCTATTCCACCAGTTTTTCGGTAATGAAAGGATCTGGTTTCTTTAAGCAAACCTCACTGAACGAACAATTGAAGTATAAAAACTCCTCACTTACGGCAAACCAGCAGGAAGTGTTGTTGACAAAGCTTAAGAAAATCATGGTAGATGAAAAACCCTATTTGCGATCGGATTTTTCCCAACCTGACCTGGCCAAAGCCTGTGGAATTTCGGTGCACCAGGTTTCGCAGGTTATTAATGATGGATTGGGCAAAAATTTTTTCGAATGGGTGGCTGGTTACAGGGTAGAAGAAGCCAAAAAATTGTTAATCGATAGACCCAACATTAAAGTAGAAGAAATTGCTGAACAGGTTGGCTATAATTCAAAATCTTCCTTTAATACAGTGTTTAAGAAGATTACGGGTAATACACCATCGGAATACCGAACCATGAACACAAAATGAATTTTTAAACATGATTTTTGAAATACTATGATAACGACAAATGCTTATGCAGCCTTCAGTTCAAAGAGCCCACTTGCCCCTTATTCTTTCGAACGAAGGGAACCCCGGCCCAACGATGTACATGTAGAAATTCTCTTCTGTGGTGTTTGCCACAGTGACTTACACCAGGTGCGCGATGAGTGGGGAGGTTCGATGTATCCCATGGTGCCCGGCCATGAAATTGTTGGTCGCGTGGTGAACGTTGGTTCAGCGGTTACGCGTTTCAAGGCAGGCGATCTGGCAGCGGTAGGGGTAATTGTCGATTCATGCCGAACTTGTTCAAATTGCAAAAACCACCTTGAGCAATACTGCGATGAAGGCCCAACCGGAACCTACAATGCCTATGAACGTGATGGTAAAACGCTGGCCCAGGGAGGATACTCCACGCACATTGTAACCGATGAGCGTTTTGTTTACCGGATTTCGGATAAACTTAACTTGGCCGGTGCCGCACCCTTGTTGTGCGCGGGTATTACAACGTACTCACCGTTACGGTTTGCCGGTGTCACCAGCGGTATGCGTGTGGCGGTGGTTGGCCTGGGCGGACTTGGGCACATGGGGCTGAAGTTTGCACATGCTTTTGGCGCGGAAGTGACCTTGGTAAGTTCTTCACCCGGAAAAGAAGCTGATGCCAGGCGATTAGGCGCACACAGCTTTCTCCTGTCAACCAACAAGGATCAGATGAAAAAATTTAGTGGTTACTTCGATGTAGTGTTGAATACCGTATCGGCCAACCACGACTATGCTCCTTACCTGAAGTTGCTGGGTATGAATGGTCGTATGATGGTGGTGGGTCTTCCGGCTGAAGAACCGCGTGTTGATCCGTTTGACTTGTTGAAAAACAGAAGAAGCATCACGGGATCCATGATTGGCGGAACAAATGAGACCCAGGAGATGCTCGACTTTTGCGCTGAAAAAAATATTGTAGCCGATGTGGAAGTGATTCCAATTCAACAGATCAATGAAGCATTTGATCGGATGGTAAAAAGTGATGTGCGCTACCGGTTTGTAATTGATATGGCCTCACTCAAGATTTTATAAGTTGCATCAACGTGATTATGAAGATGTGAAATCAGGTAACCTATAACTCAAACCACTCTACATACACCCCAAGCAGAATGTGCCAGATAAGGTAATGCCCCAGCCTCACGCTTAAAGAGGATAGAAACCCAGCGTGCTTAAAGTAAACGGCCTGCAGGAAATTCATTAAGAAACCAGTGAGCAGTGAGTAGACAATAAACCAGATGTTTCCATCGGGTAATTGCTCAAGGGGTTCACGTAAAGCTGTTAGAATAGCCCCTACCCAGAAGATGGTCTGATAGTATTTTCCCTCCTTAAAGTGATTACCGATCAGAAGAAAAATGGTCATGGGGATAAGCCGGTAGAAAACCTCGACTTCAAATGCCCCCGACAAAAACAGGAAGATTGAGTACGGGAAAGGCTGGAGAAAGGGTGGCAATACCTGATACGGTTCAGGATGCATAATCACCTTGATGACAAGAACATCCAATAAGCCAAACCCAATACCGATGGCGGCAGGAATAAGAAACCGCGTTTTGGTTGTGATTTCTTCACTCCAGAATTCAGGTATGCCCGCTTTGGATTGAAAGAACAGGAAAGGGATGCCAATGGCAACAATCAAAACGTTTGAAAATTCCCAGACTCTAAGAAATGAATAATCATGTATGATGGCCCGTCCATAAAAAATACCACTAACACTAATAATCAGCAGGGCGCAATACGTGATGAGGTTTTGTCTGTGGGGTGTTTTCATCAGGGCAACTTTGGTTGTTCTATTTCTGCATTTCTATGGCTTTTTTGCTCAGTCTATACAATTATTTCTACTTCGAAAGGAGTAATGAATCCGATTAGCAGTATACTAAATCAACTTCATCCACTTACGGCAGAAACCGCGGAAGGTTTGGATTTAATTCAAAAAAGGAAATTTTTCAGGAAAGGCGATATGTTGGTGCGTGTTGGGCAGGTGCCTCAGCATTTTTATTTTGTTGTAAAGGGCCTGGCCCGCGTTTATTACAATCGGAAAGGCAAAGACATTACCGATTATTTTGCAATTGATAATCAGTTTATCGGGGCATTGCCTGCTTTGTTTACACAACAGCCATCGCATAAGGCAATTGAAGTGCTGGAGGACTCTGACGTCATCTATTTTTCGTATAGTGCTTTTGATAAACTCTGCGAGCAGCATTATGACCTGGAGCGTGCAGCACGAAAAATGGCCATCATCGGAATGTTAGAAGGTCAACATCGAATCGAAAGTATCCGGTTTCTTTCAGCCAAAGAACGCTATGAAGAATTGGAAAAGCTCTATCCCGGAATTACCAATCGTGCGCCTCTGAAACACATTGCTTCCTACCTTGGAATTACTCAGGTAAGCATCAGCCGTATCAGGGCCGGTAAACAATAATCTTTTTAACATATGTAAAGCCCACGGTCATGCCTAATCCGTATAGGGTGGTAATGAACAATACTATTCTGATACTGGGTGGTGGTATAGCCGGGCTTACCACCGCTATTGCACTTCAGCGCAAGCACATTGATTTTATGGTTTTTGAAGCCGTTCCTGAAATTACGGCTGTCGGGTCGGGTATAAGCCTGGCCGGAAATGCCATGCAGGCTTTGGAGAAACTAAGTGTGGCTGATGATGTGAAGGCTCATGGGCATTTGATTACCTCCATGATCATTCAGGATGAAAAAGGGAACTACCTGTCAGCACTTGATACCCGAAAGTTTATTGAAGAGCACGGCATGTATAATGTCGCAATCCATCGTGGCGATTTACATAAGGTGCTGCTGAAGAATATTCCAACTGAAAAAATACTTACAGGAAAGAAAGCTGTCAGGATTCAGGAAAAGGCAGATGGTGTTGTGGTAATGTTTGCCGATGGATCGGAACAACAAGGTGCTGCCGTGATTGTTGCCGAGGGTATTCATTCTGCTATTCGTAAGCAATTACTTCCCGATTCACAACCTCGTTATTCTGGTTATACCTGTTGGCGTGGCGTTACAGAAAACCAATGGGGCATCACTCAACAGGCTATTGAAACCTGGGGCCCTGCCGGCAGACTTGGTTATGTGCCCATAGGCAACAACAACGTGTATTGGTTTGCCTGCAAGAATGCTCCACAACTGGACGAACGCATGAAGAATTTCACGATTTCAGATTTGGTAAAGAACTTTAATGGGTATGCACATCCCATTCCCGAAATTATTTCCAGTACGCCACCTGAAAATCTCATTTGGAGTGATATCTCTGATCTTAAGCCCATTTCCAGATTTGCATTCAATCGTGTTTTATTGATAGGTGATGCTGCCCATGCAACAACACCTAATCTTGGTCAAGGTGCCTGCCTTGGAATTGAAGATGCTCTCCTTGTTGCTGAAGAGTTAAGCCAACAAAATGATCCGGTTGTTGCGTTCAAATCGTTTGAATTAAAACGTCTTGATCGCGCCCACTTCATTGTCAACACCAGTTACCGTTTAGGTAAAATCGCCCAGGTAGAAAATAAAATACTGGCTGGTATTCGTAACTTTCTGGTTAAACTTACTCCGCAACATGTAAATGAGAAGCAGGTTGCCAAGGTGCTAAATATTGCCTGAGCAAATAACTACTTCTTTCTTTCCTGCGTAAAAGGCAGTAACTAGGGCTACTGCCATGACACCGATTTATTTGAGAAAGCTTCTCTCGAAACAAGACTAGTTTTTGGGCAGCGTTTTTTCCAGGTCGGGCAACACAAATTTATCAAGCGGACTAGGTTGCTTCATCATCGCTTCAATGGCTTCGGTGGTGCGCGGTGCATACGATGACAAATGTTCGCAGCCGTTTTTCGTAATCAAGTAATCATCTTCAATGCGCACGGCAATACCCCACCACTTCGGGTCTTTGGTGGTGTTTTCCTGAATGTAAATACCCGGTTCAATGGTGATGGCCATATTTTCCTGAAGCACATCGTAATTGCCGCGGTCGTGTACATCCAACCCAATGTGGTGGCAACAGCCGTGCGGGTAGTATAAATGCCGGTCAGTTTCGTTTTCAATAATGTTTAGTTCTTTCAACCCTTTGTTGATCACTTTAGCCGTAGCAGCATATAAATCGCTGAAAGAAGTTCCTGGTTTGCAAATCTTCATGGCTTCTTCCTGCGCGGCCAGCACCAGGTCATAAATCTGTTTTTGCTCCGGTGAAAATTTTCCGCTAACCGGTATGGTACGGGTAATGTCGGCTGTGTACCCATGGTACTCGGCACCAAGATCCATCAGAATTAATTCTTTGCTGGAGAGTGCAGGTTTATAGTTGTCAATGTAATGGAGTATACAACCGTTATGTCCTCCGCCCACAATAGAAGGATAGCCGAGGTCTTCGGCCTGATATTTTTTAAACACATATTCATGTATGCCTTGTACTTCGCGTTCGCTCATACCGGGCTTCATGGCCTTCATTACTTCCACTTGCCCGATGCAGGAAATCATTACGGCTTTGCGTAGCAATTCAATTTCTTCTTTTGTTTTAATACCGCGTAAATCATTCATGATGCCGATGAGTGCGCGTGTGTTCAGGTTGTTTTGTGGCTGTTCGCGTTGCACGCTGAGCGCATCCTTGCGCGGGTAATTTACTTTCACTTTAAACTGTTCGATCAAGTCATACAGGTCGCCTTTATCGCGGGCATCATCCCGAACATCGTTATGAAAATCAAGAAACAGAATTTGATCAAAGGATGAGAAGTCGATGTTGTAATCTTTAAAATCAGTATTGTTAAAGGCCTGTTCAAAGCCAAGTTGTTCTTTCGTGCCCAGATTTCCGAGCCTGCGCCCGGTCCACATTTCCATCATGGCGTTTTTGGGTTGTACAAAAACAATCTCGTCATACAACGCTCCGCCTGCGCCTTTCTGTTTGTCTTTAAAAATCAGTAACACGGTATTGGGTTCACGGTAGCCGGTGAGGTAAAAGAAATCCGGATCCTGATGGTACACATAGTCCACATCGTTACTGCGGTTGCGCACGGCATTTCCAAAAAATACAGCAACCGAATTGGCCGGTAATTTTTCACGAAGTTTTTGCCTGCGTTCCTTGTGCCACTCCTTGCTCAGGAAATCGGTTGGCATGTTGGGGTTTTGGGCGAGCAATGAAAAGCTGACGAAAAGCAGAAGAAGTATGAGGCATCGTTTCATAAATAGTATTTTGATAAATAAACGATAAATTATCGTACCAGTAAAATGGATTTAAATAGTATGATTTTAGCGCAATTTATAACGCATGTTTTAAAAAGCCCAGGCGAATTAATCCATGCGGATTTGCTACATTACAGAGCTAACCCCTTCAATTATGAAACGCTTACTTTTAGTTGTCCTTCTGTTGTGCTCGCTCCTTGCCAGAGCACAAAAGAAACCAACCCCCATAGATAAACGGCTGGCTGGCCTGGATGCCGAGTTACAACAACTACCCGCCAAGTGGCATGCAGCGGGTTTTGCTGTTGCTATTGTAGAAAAAAACAAAATCATTTATGCGAAAGGCTTTGGCTACCGCGATTACGAGAAAAAACTTCCGGTAACCCCCAATACCCAGTTTGCCATCGGCTCCAGCAGTAAAGCATTTACCTGCGGCCTGCTGGGCATTTTACGGGAAGCGAAGAAGCTTTCATTTGACGACAGTCCGATTAAATACGTACCGGAACTTCGATTCAATAAACCGGAGATGAACAGCCTCATCACCATTAAGGATATCATGACGCACCGCACCGGCCTGCCGCGCCATGATTTCAGCTGGTATCTTTTTCCCACCCATTCGCGCGACAGCCTGATGATGCGCATTGAACATCAGCCGCCCTTTGCTGCCGTGCGTGAAAAATGGTACTACAACAACTTTATGTTTTTAACACAAGGCGTAATTGCCGAAAAGATTACCGGCAAAAGCTGGGAAGAAAATATCCGCGAGCATTTTTTCGAACCACTGCAGATGAAAAACTCAACCACTGTTATTGACGGTCTTCGCAAGGGAACTGAGGCGGCCATTGGATATCAGGTAAAAAACAAAACCCAGATAACTAAAATGGATTATTACGACATTGCCGCGATGGGCCCGGCCGGCAGCATTAACAGTTCGGTAAACGAAATGGCCAACTGGGTTATTACCTGGATTAACGGAGGCAAGTTTCAAGGCAAACAAATTTTACCGGAGGCTTATGTTAAAGAAGCGATGGGTTCGCAGATGGTCATCAACAGCGATCCGCCTGATCCGGAATTCCCCGACATCAACATGGGCAATTATGGCTACGGCTGGTTCCTTTCTTCCTACAAAGGACATTACCGCGTAGAACATGGCGGCAATATTGACGGCTTTTCAGCTAATGTGTCGTTCTTCCCAACCGACAGCATCGGCATTGTAGTGCTGGTTAATCAAAATGGCTCAGTTCTTCCTTCGCTTATCCGCAATACCATCAGCGATAAACTGCTTAATGTTAAGCCTACCGACTGGAACAAGGTTTACACCAAGCGCTTTGACGATGCCGAAAAACAGCAGGCTGCCGCAAAAGCCACCATGCAGTCATCGCAAAAGAAAAACACGAAACCCTCGCACGTACTTTATGAGTATACTGGCAGTTATCACCATCCGGGTTACGGCAAATTTGAAGTAACGGTAGAACGCGATTCGTTATTTGCCAAAACACCCTTGCAATCACTGTGGTTAAAACACTACCACTACAATATTTTTCTGCCTTACGAAGTAGAAAATGGAAAGATAGATACAACCAATCGTGCTAATCTGCATTTCAACTTTCGCACAAATGAGGCGGGGGATATCTCTTCGCTGGTCGCCAAGCTCGAGCCTGCCACCGACCCGATTGAGTTTAAACGTACACCAAGGGCTGTGGCGGTTGACCGGCAAACCCTGCAAACCTATGCTGGTGAATACGACCTTACAGGCATGGCTGCCAGGTTTTATTTGAAAGAGGATGGCCAAACACTTTACCTGTTTGTTCCCGGCCAGCCCGAGTATGAGTTGCTGGCTACCGATAAGCATGCTTTTGTAATTAAAAACCTGGATGGTTTTAAAATACGATTTACGGAAGCCAACGGAAAAATAACCGAGGCAACGTTTATCCAGCCCAACGGAACATTTGTGGCGAAGCGAAAATAGATCAGGTGTTGGTTATGAAATAATCTTTTCCAAAATCATGAACTCCAGCGGTTGCTTTGGAAAGCCAAACCGCGGATCGGTGAAGGAGAACGGTTTGCGTTTGCCGGTGTCGTGATAGCCGTGGCGGAAATACCAATCAATTAATTCTGACCGGACAGTTAGTACGTTCATAAAGATAGCGCTGCATTTTTGCTTTCTGGCTTCCTCTTCTGATGCTTTCAGCAATGCTTTGCCGATGCCTTTACCTTGAATAGATGGGTTAACGGTGAGCATACCCAGGTATAGCTTATCTTCTTCTTTCCGTAGCTCTACACACCCAATAATTTTTCCTTCATCAACATATTTCAGAATTACGCTTCCGGGTGTTTCAATTACCGCTTTCAATAACTCGGCATCGGTTCGGGAGCCGTCAATTAGATCAGCTTCGGTTGTCCAGCCTTGTCGGCCGCTATCGCCCCGGTAGGCGGAGTTCACAAGATTTGCAAGCGCCTGTGCATCGGATGGATTGGCTTTTTCAATCACCATATGCTTGAATATTTTGGTAAGTTAAGCAGCATGGCCTCAGCTTAGCAATGTAAGCAGCAGTTGAATAAAAATTATTTTTGAAAGCATAGCCACCGGAAATACCGATGCGTAGCCGATGTTCGGCTGGTCGCTACGTGTCTGTTCGCTCACAAATGCCAGCACGGCCGGTTGTGTTTGCAACCCGGCCAGCATGCCTGCCAATCGTGCAAAAGGTACGCGGTATAGGTTCCCGATAAACAAGAACACAAAACCAACTACCAGTGTAAGCAAACCACCAAATAGAAAAAGTGTGAGACCGTCAGGGCTATTGGTCAGCACTTCCCTGAACGCATAGCCAGACCGGGTTCCGATGCCGGCAAGAAACAACACAAGACCGAGTTGCCGTATGGTGCTGTTTGCACTGAACGGCATAATAAAAACGAGCTTTCCAACCCGGTTCACTGCACCCAGGATCAACGCCACAATAAGCGGTCCTCCGGCAATTCCTAGTTTCAGGGTGAGGCCACCCGGCAGGGGGATTGGAATCATGCCCAGGAAAAAGCCCATGGCAATTCCGAGCCCAAGCGTAAGAATGTCAATTTCACTTTGTGCGGAGTAGCTGTCGCCAAATAATTTACTCGCCTCAGCCAGGTGCTCCCGGTCAGCTAGAATGCGCACCCGGTCACCAAAGTGCAATGTGGTATTGGCATTTGGCAGCATATCATGATCACCTCTTCGTAATCTGGTAATCAGTACGCCCATGGTGTGCGTAAGGTTTAGATCTTTCAGCCGCTGACCAATCAATTCCGGATTGGAAACGAACACTCTCCGCATTTCTAATTGCCGGTGGTCCATGTCAATCTGCAAGTCGCTCCGTTCACCCAGCAAAGCAATCACACGTTCAACTTCTTCAGGTTTGCCCACCACAGTAATCAGGCTGTCTTTTTGAAGTACTTCCGTATCGCGGGCCAGCCGTGTGTTTTCATCTGACTGAATCCGGCCGAATATAACTTTCATCGGGTGATCACTCTTGAGCTGTCCGATCGTTTTACCAACCACATTAGCCTTTTTAATTCTTACGGTAGCATTGGTAATCTGATCAGCGGCTTCAGCAGCGGGTTGTTGATGAAGAGATTTCTTGAAGATTTTCTGAAACATGACAATAGCGATGATCATGCCGATTACACCCATGGGATAGGTTACGGAGTAGGCCACTACGGGTTCGGCCAGTACCAGCTCGGACACCGATGCCGGTAAGGTCGTTTTCAGTACTTCTACCGCGGTGGCCAGCGCAGGGGTGTTCGTCAGGCTGCCGGCAAAAAGCCCAGCGAGAAAAGACGGACGCAAACTTGTTATGCTGCCGATGCTCAGCGTAAGCAAAAACGCAAGCGCAACAAAGCCTGATACAAGAATATTCTCCTGCCATCCTTTTTTCCGAAGATTACCAAAGAACTGCTCTCCACTTGATATGCCAATGCAATAAATGAAAAGTACAAGGCCAATTTCGTATAGTATGGTCGGCAATTTTATGTTGGGTGAAAGGGCACCAAAACCAAGCCCTGTAAACAGAATGGCGGCTATGCCGAGGCTCACACCTGCAATGCGGATTTTGCCCAGCGGGGCACCGATAGCCAATACAACAAACAGGAGAAGCAGGGGAGACTCACTAAGCAGTTCGATCATGTCCATTCATTTTCAGGTGCGCTCGAAAAATAGTCATTTGTACGTACGACTTTATAAAATCGTCCTTCCAGCTTATAAATTCAGTCATAGTTTCGGGGCTTATGCCGTTTTCTTTGGACAAAAAATAAAAACTATGGAAACGACACTCACCCCATCAACCCGCAGGCATTCCTTCGCTGACGCTTCGGCACGCAGGCACGACCTCGACTGGCTTCGGATTATCGCCATTTTAATATTGCTTTTCTTCCATACCGGTATGTGGTTCAGCCCGTGGGACTGGCACGTAAAGAACAATGAACTCAGCGGCAGCTTTCGCTACTGGATGATCTGGCTGCACTTCTGGCGCATGCCGCTGCTGCTGTTTATCTCAGGTGCGGGCACATACATGGCGCTAGGCAAACGTACCATTAAACAATATGCCGGTGAACGTTTTCGCAGACTATTCATTCCGCTGGTGTTCGGCATATTTGTAGTGGTACCGCCACAGATTTATTATGAGCATATTCTGAAATACAATGGCTATTGGGATTTCTATAAAACGGTTTTCAATTTTGTTCCCTATCCGGAAGGAAGCTTCAGCTGGCACCACCTTTGGTTCATTTTGTACTTGTTGTTGTATTCATTGTTGCTCATTCCGTTTTTCAGGTACATCCGTTCCGAACGTTCTGAAAAATTAAGGGCAACGATTGGTCGTTGGTTATCAAGCCCGGCAGGCATGTTATTGATACCTTCCCTGTTCATTATTTTCACGCAGGCTGTTTTGCGTCCCTATTTTCCTGACGAAACGCACGACCTTACCGACCTGGCGTTTTTTGTTTTCTACATGTGCTTCTTCTTTTTCGGTGTGTTATTTTATTCCAATAAAAATCTTTGGCTGGCCATCGGACAAAACAGAAAACATTTGCTTGTGGCAGCCTTGTTTGTATTGATCCCTTTTTATCTGCTATACTTTCACTTTCGTGGAATTGTTACGTTTCCCTGGCCGGAGGATACCATCGAAACGTTGTTTGATATTACCGGCATGTTCACGAGCTGGTTTACGGTGCTTACCGTAATCGCCTACGGACAACATTATTTGAATAAACCGCATCCGTGGATCAGCAAACTCAACGAAGGCCTTTACCCGTTTTACATTCTGCATCAAACAGTAATTATTGCCATCGGGTATTATATCTGTCAGTTGGATTGGAGCATTGCTGCTAAGTATTGGTCGATTGCTTTGCTTACGCTGATCAGTTGTGTTGGATTTTATTTGGTTTTGATTCGTCCGTTTAATGCGATGCGCTTTTTGTTTGGGATGAAGCCAAAAATCTCAATGTGAATCGGCTACAAGGGTTCTTTGGTCGGCAGATTTTATCTAACTTAAAGGCGTTATGAAAAAATTGCAATTAGGTGTGCTTGCCTTGATGATATGCACGGCATGCAGCGAATCACCGAAAGAACCCATCGTATGGAAATCCATCGAAAAGGATTTACAATCACAATTTATTCTGGCGCAAGATGGCGATGTAATTGAATTGCCCGAAGGCAACTTTATGTTTACCCGTACCTTGAGTATGGATGGAAAATCGAACATCACCATTCGCGGAAAAGGCATGGACAAAACCATTCTTTCATGGAAAAAGCAAACCGAAGGTGCGCAAGGGTTGCAGGTCAGCAATGGAAAAAATATTGTGTTGGAAGATTTTTCGGTAGAAGATGCCAAAGGTGATAACCTGAAAGTGAACGACACAAATGGAATTACCTTGCGCAGAATCCGGTCGGTATGGGCTGAAGGCCCCAAAACAGAAAACGGAGCGTATGCCCTTTACCCGGTGCTTTGTAAAAATGTGCTGATGGAGGAATGCATTGCTATGGGCTCATCGGATGCCGGCATTTATGTGGGGCAGTCTGACTCAGTAATTATCCGCAACAACAAAGCCTATTGGAACGTGGCCGGCATTGAAAGCGAAAACTCGAAATGGGTAGAGATTTACGGCAACGAAGCCTATGATAATACGGGAGGTATTTTGGTTTTTGATTTGCCCGGCCTCACCACCTATGGCCATTCCACCAAAGTGTATAACAACACGGTGCGCAGCAACAACTACAAAAATTTTGCGCAAAAGGGAAATGTAGTGGCCAGCATTCCTCCGGGTTCGGGCATGATGATACTCGCCACGAATACTATTGATATTTACGATAACGATTTTGTCAACAACAGGTCGGTTGGTATTGCGGTAGTAAGCTATGAATTAGTGGCTGCATTGAATGAAGGGGAGCAGGAGCAGGAAAATGCAATAGGCGGTGTTCAATCAGTAGATAATCGCTTTCGTGAAGATTCGCTTTACAATCCCTATCCTTACAATGTTAAAATTCGCAATAATCGCTTTTCAAATAAACATTGGTTTCCAACACTGGAGAGCGACATTGGTAAGTTGCTGTTGATGAAATCTTTTTTTAATCCACCGGATATTATTTACGATGGCATTGCTGATCCAGACCGTTCCGAGCGTAATATTTGCATTGGCGATAATGGAAAAATTACCTTCATCAACCTTGATGCAGGAAATGAGTTTAAGAATTTGTCGAAAGATGCTACAGCATTCAGCTGTAAATAGTGTACGTTGCTATGATACGTTTTAGTGTTTTTTGCCTGCTTATTCTTACGCTGGGCTGTCAGCCGAAGAAGCAGGGGATTGTTGTCGTGGAGGAAGTTTCCCTAGGCATGGAAAACTCATCGCTTGGAAACAATACCCTTTCGAGTTATAATTTTTTTAAGGGAGAGCTGAAAAACCTGGAGCCCATGCCGGGTGTGGTTCACTACGAATTGAATTCACCCCTGTTCACCGATTACGCCTATAAAAAACGCTTCATAAAATTTCCGGAGAATACAGCCGCAAACTTCAGTGCTGATGATGTACTTGATTTTCCAGAAGGCACAGTGCTGATTAAAAATTTCTATTACCCTGCTGATTTCAGAAAACCCGAAGCAGATCTACGCATCCTGGAAACGCGATTGCTGATTTTGGAAGATGGTATCTGGAAAGCCTTGCCATACATCTGGAATGACGAACAGACTGATGCATATCTGGAAATAGGCGGGAAAAATATTGACGTGAAGTGGATGCATGATGATGGTAGCGTGCGAACCGTAAACTATTCCGTGCCCAACATGAATCAGTGCAAGG
Organism: Flammeovirgaceae bacterium UBA5585; assembly: GCA_002425185.1. Classification (GTDB taxonomy): domain Bacteria; phylum Bacteroidota; class Bacteroidia; order Cytophagales; family Cyclobacteriaceae; genus UBA2336. The sequence goes on from DILT01000013.1 coordinate 662,294, forward strand.
GGTGTCACCTGCGTGACGATAAAATAATGCCCATTGGCCCAACAGCCAGACAGCTTAACGGTTCTATAAAGGGGCATAATCATAACCAACTTGTTCAATTGGCGGCAACAGGCTGGTTGGCCGGCCTTCCTCCCATTGAGAGCGTTGTACGGTTAGCATCTTATGACAATAAAGAAGAAGCACTAGATTCACGCGCCCGTGCCTGGCTGGAAGTAAACTGCGCACATTGTCATCGTCCGGATGGTCCGGCAAAAACCAGTGGCCTGCATTTGCTGGCCGACATAAAAAATCCATTTGAGTTGGGAATCGGAAAGGCTCCCGTGGCTGCCGGTCGTGGTTCGGGTGGTTTGAGCTACGACATTGTGCCGGGTAAACCTGAAAAATCCATATTATATTATCGCATCAAATCCGATGACCCTGGTGTGATGATGCCGGAGCTGGGCAAGAAGTTAGTGCATGAAGAGGGAGTGAAATTGATTGAGGAGTGGATCAGGGAGATGAAATGAAATTTGAAAAAATATTACGCAACGATCAATTCAGATTATACGAAGAGCTCGCATCATCTTATTCCAACTCTCTTATCTCAAAATCATTGCCCTTCCCATATTTGATTAAATCCTTTAGCAGATACCGCTCCAGGGTATGAATATTCTTCACGTTGAAATCGCCATTGGCAAGTATATATTCCACTACGAACTCATTTACTTCACCAAAGTTGATGAGCTTATATTTTTTCCCTACCCGCAACACATCAAAGGATAAACCCTTCATTATAATTCCTCCTCCCGTTCCAACATTAAAATGGAAGATTGTGGAACGATGTAGTATTTCTCGTTTTCGTAGATTACCTCAATGGCACCTTTTTGCAGAAAGATGGCCATGTCGCCCTCCTGCGCTTGCAAGGGTAAGTACTTCACCTGCTCCTCCTTCCCTTTCCACATATCATCTTCATCGGCCGGAAGAGGCAACGGATAGCCGGGACCCACTTTGGTTATGTAGCCACTTTGTATTTTTTCCTTTTCCTGCACACCGGGTGGCAGATAAAGGCCGCTATCGGTTTTATCATTTTGTTTGGCAGGTTTGATCAATACACGATCGCCCACTACGATGAGCTTTTTCAGTTTATTGTCGGCTGTGAGTTTCATGGTACAAAAGTAGCATCCGCACTAAAATTTAGCCTGTATTCTGATTCCTAATTTTACAGGAGTTTGTGAAAACCAAAGTATTTCATAAATTTCAGATTGTGAGAAGACTATTTGCCATACTTATGTTGCTTGTTTTCCTGCTCAATGCACTGGGCTACTACGGCATTTTGATGGGTTTAAAGTTAAAACATACGAAGGCGTTGTTGGCTAAATTTGATGAAGATGATTATGCGCGTGATCACGAACGAATCATAAAAGTGCCATTAACCATACCCTACGCTACTGATTCGAAGGAATATTCCCGTATTGATGGAGAGTTTGAATACCAGGGGGAAGTTTACCGGATGGTAAAACAAAAATTGCAAAGCGATACATTATATATTGTATGCGTTAAGGATTTTACCTCAAAGGCCCTGAAACAGTCATTGGCTGATTATGTAAAATCCTTTACCGACAAGCCATCCAATGAAAAAAGTCAAGCCAAAGTTTTGCAAAATTTGATTAAGGATTTCATGGCCGCCTCCACCTCGTTGCAGGCAACCAACCTGGGTTGGAACTATGTGTTGCTCCAGGGCAGCGTTCCGAGTGTGTTCCAATCCCTTTGCATTCCGTTATCCGGTCCTCCTCCTAAGGCCTGATTTTCAAACTAATTCATTTTGGGTTTGAGGCATCCTGATTGCCAGGATTTGCTTTGAACCTGTATGCTCCCTTTGTCTGGAATGTATTCCAAACAAAGGTTTGCAACGTTCAATTAATTTAACCTAACAAAATTTGAGTACCCCATGAAGAAGACTTTACTGGTTGGCGCATTCTTTTGTTGTGCCGGCTTATTGTATGGCCAGACATTCTCTGATGCCATTATGATGAAGAAAAAGGAGATCTGTTTTGCTTTTATGTTCGATCAAGGCAAATGGGATCAATACTGGGAAGGTAACACACTGATAAAAAATATGAACATTGGAACCTTTACCCGCAATACGTATATGCCTATGATTGCCTACGGCATCACGGATAAACTGAATATTCTATTGGTAATACCCTATGTAAATACTGAATCAACGGGTGGTCAGCTGGCGGGCGTAAAGGGATTTCAAGATGTGAATATTGGTGTAAAGTACGAGGCCTTTAAAAAGGACTTTGGAAAACATCGTGTTTCAGCCCTGGCTGTTGCGCAGTTTGGCACACCTATGACCAATTACTTGTCGGATTATATGCCCTATAGCCTGGGCTTAGGAACACAAGAACTTACCGGGCGCATTATCGGGCAGTATGAGTTTAACAAAATGGTTTACCTGCGGGGTTCGGTTGCTTACCTATGGCGCGGACAAACCGAAGTGGAACGACCCTATTACTATGCCAACGGAAGTTATTATACAACCTACATGGATGTGCCCAGTGCAGTAAACTACCAGGCTATTTTGGGAGGCTGGTTATTAAATCATAATCTTCGCCTTGAAGCCAGCTATGCTTCATTGAATTGCGTAAGCGGGGACGACATTCGCAGGTGGAACATGCCGCAACCCACCAATAAAATGGAGGTAACAAACGCAGGATTTTTCGCACAGTACTACCTCAAAGCTTTTGAACCACTTAAGGGTTTTAGCGTAATGGCGGCCTATAGCCAGGTATTGGAAGGCCGTAACATGGGCAAGTCTGCCAATATTATTGGTGGCGTTACGTATCAGTTTACATTTTAATTTCTACAGCTATGAAAAAGATATTTGCTATAAGTTTAAGTGTTGTGTTGGTTATTGCAGCTGTTACAAGTTGTGAAAACGATTTACCCATGTTCTTCAAGTTCTCAGCTTACGAATTTTCAGGGTTAGATGTTGATGGCGGCAGTTGGCAGCCCATTTTATTTTCAAGTGCCGATGATATTGTAATTGATGACCCCGTGGCGGTTAACAGTGCCGAATACCAGGCCGAGTTGGCTGCCTTAAAGTCGGCTACACAAAACCTCAGTGGTAGCCAGCGCGAAGCGGTAGAATACTGGACCAATAACCCGGCTATTCGCTGGAATGAAATAGCGCTTGAACTTGCCGCCAAGTATAACCTCATTCCACCCCCTAATCCTGATGGCTCGTATACACTACCATCACCGGCTAATCCTCAAGGTCCACCACCGTTTCCGTTTGCCCATCCACCCTATACCAGTCGCATGCTTGCGTATTTAAGTGTAGCTCAATTTGATGGTTTAATTGCTGCATGGTATTACAAGTATGAACACAACAGACCGGCTCCTTACGTAACCGATACCAGCATACCCTATGCCTACAAAAAGAATTCACTTCCTTCTTATCCCAGCGATGGTGCAGTAATCGCCACCGTATCACGCGATATACTTAAAGCGATGTTTCCTTTGGAACATGATTATCTGAATGCGAAAGCCGAAGAGCATTTGAACAGTTTGCAATGGTCGGGTTCAAATACGACAAGTGATATTGAGGCTGGAAAAACAATCGGAACAATAGTTAAGACCGCTGCCTTGGCACGCGCATCAACCGATAAAATGAGCGCAGCGCAAACGCCACGCCCGGTATCGGATGCCATCAAGCAAGCCGCTATTGATCGCTTCGGTTGGTCATGGGATAACCAGGAATCTCCGCAACGACCAGTGGGCCTCACGCCTTTGTTTGGCCAGGTAACGATGTGGAGTGTTCCCGATGTAGAAGATGTTCGTCCTGGCCCGCCACCAGCACCGGGTTCAGCCGAGTTTCAGGTTGCTGCAAATGAACTGAAGAGCATTGCAAAAAATCTTACCGAAAAGCAACGCAAAATTGCCAACTGGTGGTCGGATGGATTAGGGACCTATACACCACCCGGGCATTGGAACAGGCGTGCCAAAGAGTACATCATCAAATATGGGTTGAATCCGCTTCGCACGGCACGCACGTTTGCGTATTTGAACATGGCGGTAATGGATGCCGGCATTGCCTGTTGGGATGCCAAGTATTACTATCACTATCCGCGCCCCATCCAAACCATACCGGGCTTTAAAACTATTTTGGGTACACCTAATTTTCCAGCGTATACCTCCGGGCACAGTACCTTCTCGGGTGCAGCTGCCGATGTCTTGGCGTACATTTTTCCTCCTGAAACAAATGCTGTTCGGGCATGGGCTGAGGAAGCCGGTGAATCAAGAATTTACGGAGGCATTCATTACCGGTTTGATGCAGAAGTTGGCTTAGCGCAAGGAAGAGCGGTAGCGGCTTACACCATTTCAAGGGCACAGCAAGATGGTGCGGATAACTAGCATTTTTTTGAGATCACTTTTGAGTTGTTCGTTTTTTATCCTCCTGTTGACATTGGCAGCGATGGCACAGGAGGATTCTTTGCGCACGCGTCACCTGAATGAAGTAGAAGTAAAAGGTCAAAGACTTTTGGACATGAGCCGCTTGCCCGAGTCGTCCGGCACCTATTTATGGTCGGGCAGAAAGAATGAAGTTATTAGTTTGGGGGGCACCAATGCCAACATAGCCGAGAAAACAGGCCGCCAGATTTTCGCCAAAGTGCCTGGCGTATTTGTATATGATATGGATGGCAGCGGCAACCAAATGAACATCTCTACCCGTGGGCTTGACCCGCACCGTGGGTGGGAGTTTAACATTCGCAGAAATGGTTCCATTACCAATTCGGATATGTACGGCTATCCGGCCAGTCATTACAGTATACCGATGGAAGCAGTTGACCGTATTGAATTGGTAAGAGGAACGGGTTCACTTCAGTATGGCGCACAGTTCGGAGGTATGCTTAACTACGTAACAAAAGTGCCTGACAGCACAAAGGTTTTTAGCCTGGAAAATATCTCAACGGCAGGATCATACGGGTTGTTAAGCACCTACATTTCGGCAAGTGGAACGGTTGGGAAATTTCAATACGCCACCTATTACACGAAGCGGGTATCGGATGGGTATCGTAAAAACAGCGAAACTGATTATGATGCGCAATCGTTGCAATTGATTTTTTCCCCTGTTAAAGCTTTAAAGCTTACGGCTGAATTAAGCCGGTCGAATTACTTGTATCAAATTCCAGGTCCGCTTACAGATGAAATGTTTGCGCAAGATTCAAGACAAGCAACCCGGTCGCGCAATTATTTTAATCCTGAAATTTATGTGCCGTCATTTCAGGTTGATTGGCAATTGAGCGACAACACAAAAGTATCATGGCTTACTTCAGCAGTGTTGGGTGACCGCAATAGTGTTATGTTTGACAAGCCGGCCAATGTTCCGGATGTGATTGATCCAATAACCAATGCGTATGCACCTCGCCAGGTGGATATTGATAATTTCAATAGCTATACTTCAGAATTACGACTGTTGCACACATACCCACTAAACGGCCGGCAAAGCAAACTGGTAGCCGGTATCCAATATTTCAATAACGATTTGCATCGCAGGCAACAAGGAAAAGGAACCACCGGAACCGATTTTGATCTCACCGTTACCGATCCCGTATTTGGTCGCGACATGCACCTGAAGTCGACCAATGTTGCGTTGTTTGTAGAAAACAAATTTCAAGTTACAGAAGTATTATCCATTACTCCGGGTATCCGTTATGAATCAGGCCAATCCGATTTAACAGGTACTATTTCCTATTACGATGCGGATGATGTGCCAAATACAATCGAACATAAATTCCCTTTGTTGGGAATTAGTGCGCAGTATTCGTTAAAGCAAGGATCGCTTTATGCGGGTTGGGCACAGGCCTATCGGCCGGTGATTTTTAAGGACATCATACCGGCATCGGTTTATGAACGCGTGGATAAAAACCTGATGGATGCTTACGGATACAACCTCGAAGCAGGCTTTCGCGGAAACACAAAACACCTGCGCTGGGATGTTGGGGTATTTCATTTACAGTACAACAACCGGTTGGGTGCGCAAGCCATGTACGATGAGCTAGATGAATTCTACATTTACCGCACGAACATTGGTAATTCAGCAACAACCGGTGCCGAAATATACCTGGAGTATGTTGCTCCGCTATACAAACGTGTAGCCCTATCGGCTTTTACTTCTACGGCCTTATTTAATGGCCGGTATACCCACGCGCAAATACGCTCAGGTGAAACCAACATGGACATTTCCGGCAATAAATTGGAAAGTGTTCCGGAGGTTATCACACGCAATGGTGTAACCCTTCGTTCGGCTTTGGGAAGCGTATCGTTGCTTTGCAGCTATGTGGGGGAAACATTTGCGGATGCAATGAACACGGTATTGCCTTCGGCTACAGGTGCAGTGGGTTTGGTGCCTGGCTACGGGTTGTTTGATCTTAACTCAACGTTTGTCTTTCACAGTTTTACGGTGCGAATAAATGTGAACAACATTACCAACAAACAATACTTTACCAAACGCCCAACGTTTTATCCTGGCCCAGGCATCTGGCCGTCTGACGGCCGATCGCTTGTCGTTTCAGTGGGCTTCAAAGTGTAGGATGGAGTTAGTCAATAGTCGATAGCCAACAGTAATCAGCTATCGACAATAAATTATCAGCTAAATTATTTTCTTCCCAGTACACATTCAGTCACCCTACCGGTAATCGCCAGCATAATTCCGGATACAAATGAGTCAACCAACGCAGCGATGAGGTTACTGCTGTTCATGGTACCCATACCTTAGGTTGATGGCAAAGTCGAGAATAGGCCCGATAATGAGGCTCGCAAATTTTATTTCTTCCTTGCAGCCTTAAACGGAAACACCATGCCCATTGCGGCAAGGCCGCCCTCCATTTGGTCATCATTCATGGATGCCTGAAATTGTACGGATGTGCCTGAATAATAAAGTTCACCGGTGGCTTTCTTTTCACTTTCGTTCCAGTTGAAAGATTCAAACGGCAAATCGTTACCGTTAGCGTTTAAGGACGCAGCATAACCATTACCGTTTTTTGAGACCGTCATGATGCCGGAGAAATTTCCTTCGGGTGTATCCGTAATGGAGTATTCCCATTGGCCTTCGGGTGTGGGTGCTTTTTTAGCGGAGGTTGTTTTTTGAGTGGAGGAACAGGCAGCTAACAGGACAATCGTTAGCACAAACAGAAAATTTTTTCTCATAGTAATTGCAGATTTGTGTTTCCCTAAGATAAACGATTAGGCTGAGAAATGACAAAATCAAATTATTAACGTTTAACAATGATCAGCGCGTCATTGCGAACAGAAGAGTTGGGGTGCGTATTGGGGTGAAGCAATCCCCATCTTCAAGTTTAGTTCTCACTATAAAGTGTGGGATTGCTTGGCTCCAGCACTTATTGCCTGGCTTCCGCCTGCCTACCGCAGGCAGGCTCGCAATGAAGGTATATTTTTACACAAGGTCACTTTATTACTCAAACAAATCCTTTTGGGTTTCTTCTTTGGTTTTGTCTGTGTAGAGCGGAAGTTTATTCAGGCTTTTGGTGAGCAGCGACTCATCCATTTCAATGCCTTTTTGCTCGGCATCGGTTTTGCGTTCGCGTATTTCAATCTCGAGTTCCTTATTGCTGATCTGCCTGGCCCTTCGCTCAATGGGCGGATTCAGTTTCTCGGCCTTTTCAAATTCAATCACTTTATCGAGAAACTCTTTAGGAAGATCGGCCTCGCTGCGGTACACCAATTCAAAAAATTGTTTGGCAAAAAAGCCGTCAATCTGAATTCTTCTTTTCGACAGGTGTACAAACTTGCCGATTACCCGGCAAATATTTTCGCGCTCCTCAGGGCTTAATTGTTCGGCAAATTCATACTCTTCAATTTTGCGCAGTGCCAGAATGATGGGCTCCAGTGCATCAATGGAAATCACATAAACTGTATAGTCGCTCAGCTTGTATTCAAATTGTGCTACTACCTCTAGTGTGTTAGTTGGAACCACCAGGAATACTTCCCTGCGTACATTTTCTTCCTTCACATACTTGCTTACACTTTCGGCCTGGTTGCGCAGGTAAAGCGGGAAATTTGAAAGGTCATCGCTACCCGGACTTTTGGCATCGAATACAATAAATTCGTCATTAATCTTTAGAGTATTGTCGGGTTTGCCTTTAAACGGCACCGACTCCAAATACTCTACACCGTGCTTATTGCAAATAATTTTTATACGATTCTTTACATCTGTTTCGTGTTTCGACCAGGTCTCTTTTAGTTTTCGGAGCCGCTCATACGCGACTTGCTTTTCTTTCTCTTCTTTATCGCTTCGTTCTTTCAGAATATCCTCACGTAATTTTACAAGTTGGTTGATAGCCTTTTCATGTTCCGTTCTACGCTGCTCATCCTTCGCTTTCAGTTGAAGAATTTCTTCCCGTAATCTGGTCGATTCCCTGTCCAAGAACTCAGCCTTATTTTTAAACGACTCCTTTTCATTTGCCAGTTCAGTTCCCCGCTTCAGGTAGTTGTCGTTTTTTTCTTTTAGTACGCTGTTCTCTTTTTGAAATGTAATTTTATCATCGGACAGCCGTTCAATTGAGCTCTGAAGCTTTTGGTTATCAGTCTGTAAAGAACTTACGGATGAAACTAATCGTTGCAGCTCGGCACTGGTTTCAATTAACAGGGCGCGAATTCTGCCCCAATGAAACAGCCTGTCCCACAGCGTGAAGGTTTTAAGGTCGTTAAAGAGTTTCTTAATGTTATCGATTCCACTATCCATAGCTGTAAAGGTAAATCAATTATGCTGATGCACGGCAATATCCATGGGGACAACTGACAAAGTGTGTCATGTATTTCAGATCTTGATGAACGCATTGGCTTTCAGGCCCTTATTTGATAACTTGCCGTAAATTTTATTGGTAAATACACAACTTGTTTTATGGTAGAAGCGATTACAAACAGCCGGGAAGCTATTTTATTAGAAGACAAATATGGAGCGCACAACTATCATCCGTTGCCGGTGGTATTGAGCAAAGGCGAAGGCGTGTTTTTGTGGGATATAGAAGGTAAACGCTACTATGATTTTTTGTCTGCTTACAGTGCCGTTAACCAGGGGCATTGCCACCCGCGTATTATCCATGCATTAATTGCGCAGGCTAAAGAACTCACGTTAACTTCTCGGGCGTTTTATAACGATAAACTGGGTATAGCTGAAAAATATGTTTGTGAGACCTTTGGCTACCAAAAAGCCTTGTTTATGAATAGCGGTGCCGAGGCTAATGAAACTGCAATTAAGCTCGCCCGCAAATGGGGGTACACCAAAAAAGGCATTCCTGATAATGAGGCGGTAATTGTTGCGGTGAAGAAAAATTTTCACGGACGCACGACCACCATTATTTCTGCATCCACTGATCCTGCGGCTCGAAAAGGCTTTGGGCCCTTCATGCCAGGTTTTGAAATTGTTGATTATGATAATATCCCTGCGCTGGAGAAAGCGTTAGCCAATCCACATGTGTGTGGCTTATGGATTGAACCGATTCAAGGCGAAGCTGGGGTGTATGTGCCGGCTGATGGTTACCTGAAGGCAGCAGAAAATTTATGCCGAAAGCACAATGTGTTGCTGATGATGGATGAAATTCAAACCGGAATTGCGCGCACAGGAAAGCTGCTGGCCAGCGATCATGAAAATGTTCGCGCAGATTTATTGATTCTGGGAAAGGCGTTAAGCGGAGGCGTGCTACCGGTATCGGTAGTGCTTGCCGATGATGAGGTTATGCTGGTAATCAACCCAGGCGAGCACGGTTCAACATTTGGTGGAAATCCGTTGGCGGCTGTAGTGTGCATGGAGGCTTTGCAAGTGATTAAAGATGAAAAACTGGCTGAGAATGCTGAACGATTGGGAATCGTTTTTCGCGACCGAATGAAGGCATTAATGACAAAAACCGATAAGGTTAGTCTGGTACGGGGAAAAGGTTTACTCAATGCTATTGTAATTAACGATACACCACAAAGCGAAACTGCCTGGAATATTTGCGTGGAGTTTGCAAAGAATGGTTTGCTGGCCAAGCCTACGCACGGCAATATTATTCGCCTCGCCCCTCCTTTGGTGATTACGGAAGAGCAGCTTCACGAGTGCTGTGATATTATCGAGAAGGTAATCTTGAATTTCAAGAAGTAGACTCAAGACTTTTCCATAAGTATAATGTAGCGTACGCTTCCCAACCGGAATATTTTTTAAATATTGTTTTAACGCGATCAAGGCCTGGCTTTTTAGCAAGCCCGAGTTGGTTCTTTAAGGCGTTGTGCAAGCCGGCATCTTCAAGCGGAAAGGCGTTTGGATAACGGAAGGTTTTCATCAAGGCATAATTGGCCGTCCAGTTGCCAATACCTTTTATGGTAATTAATTTTTCTTTAGCCTCTTCAAAGGGTAACCCAGTGAGTTGATTTTTTGAGATAATTCCTTCAGCAAAGGCTTTTGAAATGCCTGTACTATAATTGCTCTTTTGCCGAGAGAATTGCAGCGGAAGCAAGTCCGCATCGGTTAACTTGGCAACCGTTTCGGCTGACGGGAAAAGATAGTAGGTGTTTCCGTTCCATTGAATGGCATCACCAAACTTTTCAACAAACCGTTGCTTCAGCGTATAAGCAAAGTCAAGATTAATCTGTTGACCAAGCACAGCCCACACCAGCGATTCAAACAGATCGGGCTGACCCACAATACGATAACCAAAGTACTTTTTAATCAACGGCCCCAGAATTTCATCTTTTTGTGCCATCCGGTAAAATGGCTTCAGGTCAGTATCCAGATCAAACCACTCGGTTACAAATTGCTTTACTCTTTCTTGTTGAGACAAGGTTGCCTTGCCGTTTAGGAAATCTATAATCAACAACCCATTTTTCTCTTCTACACGAAACAGGATTACTTCGGTATCAATTCGAATGGCTTTACAGACGGCCTTGTCATGTAGTGTATGCAGTAATTCTTTGGGCGACCGTTTTAAAAATTGAAAGCATAAGCTGTAATCAAACTCTTTTGGAGGGGTGAGCGTAAGCATCATGCATGAAAGTAAGTTTAAAGAATCCTGGAAAGCAAGGTATGACTACTTATCAGCAAGTTTCAGGTTGAACCGTGGTAAGGCGTATTACAATTTTGTGTTGAAATTATAACCATGAAACCAGTTGACACCATGAATTGGGATAAGGTATATGAATTGTTAAGTTACAAAGGCTATGTCTTTGTTGATACAACCTGATGTGGTACCATAGCGATTTGACCTCAACTGAACTGAGGGCACTGATGCGTGAATCAAGAGCTAGATTTGCCGGCAATCTTCGTTTAAAAATTTATGGCACATTAAAATGTTTTTCAGGAAAGCGAATGAAGCGGACAAACCGGGTGTTTTTTGAAAGCGAGGAGGAGGCTTTAACCCTTGGGTTCAGACCTTGCAAGAATTGCTTGCTGAACTATAGCTAAGGGTTATTGAAATTGTTAATTTGATGGCGCTTCTTAACCATTGTATCTATGCGCATCATTCTTATCGGCTCTAATGGAACCATTGGCAGCCATGTGGCATCCGAACTTGAAAAGCGGCATGACGTTATTCGCGCCAGCGCCAACAAGGGTCCGCTAAAAGTCAATATCACTTCTGCCTCTTCAATCCGAAGTATGTACAAGTTTGTGGGAAAGTTTGATGCGGTAGTGTGCACCGCAGGCACAGCCTACCTGGGCCCGTTTCATGCCATGAAGGAAAAAGATTTTTACCTGGGTATTAAAAGTAAATTGATGGGGCAGGTAAACCTGGTGATGTTGGGGAAAAACAAAATCAACGAAGGCGGGTCATTCACACTCACTACCGGCATTTTGTATCGGGATCCCATTCGCGAGGGTGCAGCACTGAGCATGGTAAACAATGCTGTTCATGGGTTTGTATTGGGTTCGGCAATTGAATTGAGGAAAAATGTGCGCATCAATGCTGTCAGTCCGGGACTGGTGGAGGATTCCGCTGCACAATTGAGTTCGTATTTTCCCGGCCATATTCCTGTGCCCATGTGGAAAGTAGTTCAGGGGTATGTGAAAAGTGTTGAAGGATTTGGTACCGGTATGGTGATTGAGGCTATATAAAAAAGGCCCGCTGCAGCAGGCCTTTAGGAACAATTTTAAAGTGCTTTTAATTTTTGCTCGCCATAAACTTTTCAAGCAAGTCAGGCACTTTTTCAAATACAGCTGATAGCCCTTTGTTTTGGTGGGCATTGATAAAGGTAATTTGATCGCCACGGGTTACCAGAAAACCAATAGGATCGATACCCAGCCCGGCACCGGCTCCACCCCCTTCGCCTTGTCCTTCTTTTGGAGAGTTTCCGCCACCACCACCACTGCCAAAGCCAAGCCCTACCCGGATAACCGGCACACAGGTAAATTCACCTAACTGAAAAGAATCACCCACAACCGTTTCAGTTTTTGCCTCCCGCTGAATGAACTCAGTCAACTGCTGGAGAAGTTTTTCAAAATTCATTTCCATAGTTTTATTTTTTAGTTAGAAACTGAAGAAAAATCCATAGTATTGAAAGAGGTCGGTTAAGGACTTCCAGATGAAAGTACACCCGACCTTCAAAATTTGTTTGTACAAGAAATGGACCCTGGCTCACCATCAAACAAACCGGAGTAAGCTTTGCATTCAAGGTAACATCATCCGTATCCATCAGCAGCGTGCAGCGCTTGATGGTGAAACTTCGAATAATTCTTTTCACCAGAAAACCCCATGCGGAAATGGGCTTCCTGAATCCATGATTTTTCCTTTTTTTATTGACAAGTTTTTTCGTTTCCGGTTTCTCATTCTTTTCTTTCTTCCGGCCGGTGAGGGGAACCAGAAAGCCGAGAAGTTTCAACTGGGGTTTCAGGGTTGAGGGGTCAACAAAAAATTGGAATGTCGGAAATTGCCGTACTTCATAACGCTGTTCGTCAGTGTCGATGTAGAGTACAATTGGAGTAATAAGGAACCCAAGCAGCAGCAGAAACAGGATTCCAACAATCATTAGTACAACCCACATACTTCAATCCTTGAATTGAATGGGAAAGCTAATGGTTGAACTAATTGCGCGCCATGACGATATGCGTGGCACGTTATGATTTTGGTCAGCATTTTAACGCAGTTCTTAACGAGTAAGGCCTTCAGTTTTTGTTAAAAACTGATCGATGTGTGTGAGCACCGATGTTGTAGAAATGTTGGTAAGGCATGCAAAATCACCCCGATGGCATGTTTTTGTGCCAAAAACTGAGCATGGCCTGCAGGGTAACTCATTGCGGCTGATTTGAAGGATGCTTTCTTTACCTTTTCCATAAGGAGCAAAGCCTACATCAGGATGGGTTCCTCCCCAGATAGACAAAAGGGGTGTACCGGAAAGTGCTGCCAGATGCATGTTGGACGAGTCGGTGCAGATCATCAAATCCAATTGTTGCATGAGGGCAATTTCCTGTTGCAGCTTTAATTGACCGGCAACCACAATGCAATGCTCCGGAAAGAGTTCGTGAAGGTCGTTGAAATAATCAATTTCTGTTTCCCCTCCGCCAAAAAGAAAAATTTTGGCCGCATATTTTTTGATTAATGAATCGATTAAAGCCGGGTAGTTGGAAATCGGCCAGATTTTAGATGGATGCAGGGCAAAGGGTGCAACTCCAATCCAACGATCATTTTTATCGAGCTTATTTTTATTGAGCCAATCGGATAGTATTGTTTTTGATTCTACCGAGGGAATTAAATAGGGTCCGGGAACAATAGGAAAATCAAAACCGGCCCGCTGCAAAACTTCGTGGTAGCGCTCAACCGTGTGGGGCAGGGGATTAACAATTTTTCTCTCTTTTCTAACAAAGGCTTTTTTTTCTGAACGGCCTTTTTTGAAAACCAGCACTTTTTGTCCGGCCAGTTTGAACAAGCTTCGCAATACCATGGTGCGCACATGATCGTGCATATCAATCACCACCGAATAATTAGCTCGCGCCAAAAGCGTCATGAACAACTTGCGTATACCAAAGAAGCCCGCATATTTCTTGTCGACATCGGCTTCGTAAACCAATACCCGGTCAATACCTTCAAAAAAAGCTGCAAACTTCGGCCGGGTAACCACTTTTACTTCAACATCGGGATAAGCCGCAACCAATGAGCGGATAACGGGCACCAGCAGCAGCACATCGCCCATAGCAGAAAAACGCAGGATCAGGATTTTTCTCATATTCCTAAGTCACGCTTCCACAGGCTCAGCATGATAAAAAACTGTTTACCACCTGACCATGCCGAAGGGTCATTTCTTTTGGTACAACATCGGGTTAAGCGAAGCATCGTTGTACATTTTCATCTGGCGGTAGATTTTCATTTTCCGGTCGCCATTTTTAATGTCTTCCATCAGTTGATCGAATGCCATGTGCATGTCCGTTTTTTGCTCAAGCAAAACATTTAGCTTGGCTTCGCATTTGGCGATGTGCTCCTGTGAAGCATCGGTGCGTTCAGTTTGTTCCTTCATGTGATAGATCTTCAGCATGAGGATACTCATACGGTCCAGCAGCCAGGCGGGCGTTTCTGAATTTATTTTTGCAGTAGGTTTGGCTACGACATTTTTGAATTTCTCCATAAAATAATCGTCCATTTTTTCTACCGTGTCTGTGCGATCCTGATTAGACTTATCAATACGCCTTTTTATTTGAATCGCCTCAGCCGGATTAATATCGGGCAACCGGATGATATCTTCCAGGTGCCATTGCACCGTGTCAATCCAGTTCTTTACATACAGCAGGTATTCGAAACTGCTTTCCGGAAAGGGATTTTTTATGGGCGTGTCTACGTGATCGTGAAGGTGGTAATCATCAATACTTTGCTGAAAGACGGTATAACATGCAGAGGCGTTGAGCATAGCGTTTATTTACGTGTTGCAAATTTAGTTAATTTACACCTCACCCCAACGATTAGTATGTCATCGCATCATTTTGTAAAAGAGGATCAGGAACCGGCTTTAGTGATTGCCCAGGCGGAAGCCATACCGTTCGCTGTGGTGCAGGAGTTGCTGGAGTGGAGCCCGACCGTTATTGTGCTGGAGCACGCCTTGCCTGCTGTCTTACTTTGGGGAATAAAAATGGACGTGGTGATTTGTCAGCAGAAAAATATTGATCAGCATATCCAGCTGCTTAACGATCAGGCTCCGGTTAAAATTTTATCGCATAGCGAAGAAGAAAACCCTTTGCTGACAGCACTTTACTTTTTGATAGCCGGAAAATACAGGGCGGTTAATGTGCTTGGGGTAGGCCATGAAACAATAGCTCCATTCACACCGAAACTCGATGTGGTAACCTTTTATGAGAACAAGCGCTGGTTGTATGCGCGTCATGGCAAGTTTGAAAAATGGCTAATCAAGGGAAAGCAGATTTCACTTCCTGAAAAGATAAAGTCAAAGGAAGGTTTAGATGAACATGGTGTTGCGGTTCATGACGGAACAGTAAAGGTTATATCGGATGTTCCGTTTTGGATTGGGGAGGAAATTTGATTTTTTTAATTCGTTAACCGATCAACTGGACCACTGTATGTAAATCAACTTTTTCAATAGGATGCGGGGTGTTCTCCAACAATCGAAATACTCCATTCGGTAGCCAATTGGCAACCTGTTCAGAAAAGGATCGGTCGGCCATATCATCCTGATCGCCAAGGCAAACAACAATATGATTTTGTAATGTTTTTAAGTTCTCTTGGGTTAGCAATGGCTTGTTCCCCAAGCCTATCATCATTATGCCTGTCTTTTTTAATAATTCTTTCCAATCATTGGGTGCGTGGCGATGCTCCAGTATGCGTGCAAAGGCCGGAACTTTCTCCAGGATTTTGTCTGCATTTAGTTTTCGAACTTCTTTTTCAGCCGACTCAACTGACCAATCGAATTTGGTGCCGAGTGTTACAATTTTTCCGATTCGTTGCGGGTGATTTAGTGCAAACCACAAAGCTACATAGCCACCCATGCTGCAGCCAAACACATCGGCCTGCTTGAGGTTGTGTTTGATCACAAAACTCAAAATATCATCTGCGAAGATTTCAATGCCAAACGATTCACGAAAGGGTTCACCGGCATGTCCTGAAAAATTCATAACATATACTGTTCTTCCGGATCTTTCCAGTTTGTGTTTAAGTGGTTCGAGTTGTGTGCTGGCGCCCAGTGCGCCATGAAGCAGGAGTACAGGATTCATGCGGGTTTCCAGGTTGCGGTAATAAATCGGTCTTTGCCGTTAATGTCGCTTATGAGCGAAATATCTGAATATCCTTCAGTTTCAAAAACTGCAGCGGTGCCCTCTCCTAATTGGGCATGGATTTCAACCATCACCTTTCCGCCAGGCTTCAAAACACGTTTGCCGCGTGTTGCAATGGCTTTATAGAAGATCAACGGATCATTGTCCGGAACGAATAAGGCGAGATGTGGTTCATGATCCAGTACATGTTGTTGCATGGATTTCTTTTCATGTTGTGCAACATAAGGTGGATTGCTGACGATGATGTCAAGTTCTGATACAGGAATGTCATCCTTAAGAATGTCATGCTTCAGCAAAGTTACCTCTGGCTCCAGTCGCTCAACATTTCTTTTGGCAATGGCTAAGGCGTCATCACTTATGTCAGATGCATAAACCTCTGCTTGCGGCATCAGCGACTTTAGCGAAATAGCAATGCAACCACTGCCTGTTCCAATATCAAGTATTTTTATAGGAGGCTCGTCAGTTAAAACCGGTGGTGGAAAGGGAACCAGTCTTACCAGTTCTTCCGTTTCGGGGCGGGGTATCAATACAGCCGGGCTAACCAGAAATCGTCTGCCCATAAATTCTTCATCGCCTAATATGTATTGCAATGGTTCATGGTTGTTCAGGCGTGAGGCAATACTGTTTAGCTTCGTTAGCATGTCATCCGAAACATCAACATCTTTCTCCATCAGGATTTCCGTAGTGGATAAACCCAACTCATGTTCCAATACCCTGAAGGCAAGGTGTTGAATTTCTTCAGCCGATTCCTCCAACGTAATCTGATGTATGAAATTGGAAAAAAGTTTTTTTACGTTCATAGGCTTTGTTGAAATCTTTCTTCGCGAAAACTGTTGTAAGTTTATACCTACTTGTAAAAGTAATGATGAAGAAGCACGATCACCACCTGAACGAACTTTTTATGCAGCGCTGCCTTGAACTGGCAGCATTAGGTCGGGGAGCAGTTAGCCCGAATCCGCTGGTGGGGTGTGTTGTTGTTCATGACGGAAAAATCATTGGTGAAGGATGGCATAAAAAATTTGGTGAAGCCCATGCGGAAGTAAATGCCATGGCCTCGGTAGGCAATAAAGAATTGCTGCAAGAAAGCACGGTGTATGTAAACCTTGAGCCTTGCTCACATTTCGGAAAGACACCACCCTGTGTTGATCTGCTGATTCAACACCAGGTAAGAAAGGTAGTAATTGCCAACCTGGACACCCATCCCAAAGTATCCGGAGAGGGAATAAAAAAATTGCGGCAAACGGGTATAGAAGTAATTACTGGTGTACTTGATAAACAAGGCCGCGAGTTGAACAAACGCTTCTTTACAGCCATTGAGAAAAGCCGCCCATTTATTTTATTAAAGTGGGCGCAAACAGCCGATGGGTTCATAGCTCATGAGAACTATGATTCGAAATGGATCAGTAACGAATATTCCCGTCAGTTGGTGCACAAATGGCGAAGCGAAGAAGATGGGATTTTGGTAGGTGCAAAAACGGCAAGTCATGATAACCCACAACTGAATGTGCGGGAGTGGACCGGACGAAACCCGGTTCGTATTGTGGTCGATCGGTTTTTAAAGTTAAGCGAGAAGTTGAACGTGTTCGATCAAAGTCAGCCAACCATTATTTATAATGTATTAAAGCACGAAGAGCATAAAAACCTGGTACGGGTCAGAATTGATGAAACGGATTTTCTGCACCAGCTTTTGCAGGATTTACTCAAGCGTGGCATTCACTCAGTAATGGTGGAGGGCGGAGCCCAAACGCTTCAATTTTTTATGGATGCAGGTTCATGGGATGAAGCCCGTATTTTCAGTTCCCCAAGAGCATTTGGGAAGGGAATTCCCGCGCCACGGCTGAACGGAAAACTTTCTCACACGGAAACCGTAATGAACGATACCTTGTTTACCTATCATCCTGTTTATGGAAAAGATTAACCTCGAAGAAAAATTTGCCCGGTTTTCCGATCATTGGAATCCACGCATTGTAGGAGAACTCAACGGACAGCAAGTAAAAGTCACTAAATTGAAAGGTGAATTTTTCTGGCATCACCACGAGCATGAAGACGAACTGTTTTTGATAATTAAGGGAAAGCTCAAAATGGCCTTTCGTGATAAGACCGTAGAAATTAATGAAGGTGAATTTATAATTGTGCCCCGTGGTGTAGAGCATAAGCCAATAGCCGAAGAAGAAGTAGAGGTTTTGTTGTTTGAACCGGCCTCTACCTTAAATACGGGTAATATTATTAATGAAAGAACAAAAAAGGTTTTGGATAAGATTTAATATCTTTAGCTGTGTGAAGTACCCAGTGTAGGGAGCAAGGATTTGGTTGTTTTAATTTAGTAAGACCAAAGTATTAATCATGAAATTTAGCATAGTAATAGAAAGGTCAGAAGATGGTTGGTATGTGGGTCAATTAGAGGAAGTGCCATCAGCCATTTCGCAAGGGAAAACGATAGAGGAATGTAAGGCCAATGTTTTAGATGCTTTACTGGAAATTTTTGATGCGAATCGTGAATTGTGTCTTGTTGCGAGAAGGAGGTAACCATTCCATTTATCAAAACCAATAAATAAAAAGCAAACTGCTGTGGGGCGTCATCCCGAATTATCCGATTTACTTTGCAGAAAGATTTGTAAGCAACTAGAAATTCCATTTTCAAAATAATGGCCGAAGAACTCATCATCTCCAACTCAACCGATAAGCAGCAGCGTTACGAAACGTTAATACCTCAAATCGAAGCCCTCGTTTCAGGAGAGCCAGATCTCATTGCCAATCTTTCTAACATAGTGGCTGCGCTCAAACAAACGATGAATTTCTTTTGGGTTGGGTTTTACCTTGTGAAAGACAACCAACTGGTGCTTGGACCATTCCAGGGCCCCATTGCCTGCACCCGTATTAATTTCGGAAAGGGTGTTTGCGGAACTTCGTGGAAGGAAAAGAAAACCATTATTGTTCAGGATGTAGATGCATTTCCCGGTCACATTGCCTGTAGTTCAGCCTCTAAATCTGAAATTGTATTACCAGCTTTTAAGAATGAGGAGGTCTTTCTGGTGCTGGATGTTGATAGTGATAAACTGAATGATTTTGACGAAACTGATGAACGGCACCTAAGTCAGGTCATGCAAATTATTGAACGGTTAACCTGATTTCTGTTTCAAATCCCTACATCTTAATGGGGTTTTAGCCCGACTGTCAAGAAATAGCTTTCCTTCGGAAATCCGTTTTGCTACATTAGTGAAATCCATAATCGGTATGGCTATGAAAAGATACATCACAGTCGTTTTTCTTTTTCTCCTGCTGCATCCAATTATCATTCGTGCACAAATCGGGGCAAAGGCGCAGCAGGGTTCCGGTATTCAGGGCATCTGGACCAACACCCAGTTCGGCTATCAGATGACGTTGATGTTAAATGCCGATGGTTCCGGTGAGTTTGACGGTGAGCCCATGAAATATACCGTTGCAGGTACCAAACTCACGTTGAATCTTTCCGGTGTTTCAACTCAATACAATTTCACCCAGCAAGGAAACTCCCTTACGCTTTCAGGTGGTGATATTGATGGTAGCATAGTTTTTTCTAGAGCCGGTGCAGTGAATACTGCACCTTCTTCAAATCGCCCATCCACCCAACAAAAAAATTCAGTTGCTTCAGCAACAGGCGGCTCGGCCGACATTGTTGGAGTTTGGTCGGGAAATGGTGAAACCATTGAATTCAATAAGAATGGTCAGTGTATCTATGCAGGCCAAACCTTCGGCTATCAACTTTCTGGCAACAGCATTATACTTCAGGCGGCTCAGGGTAGTGCAGCAATGGGTTATTCGTTAAGCGGAAATCAACTCACCTTAACAGTTAACGGCCAAAGCTTTACCTATTCGCGTGGTGGAGCGGGTACAACCGGAACAGGTCAGGCTCAACCTGCAGCCGGCAATAAACGTGTTGCTCAGGAACTGGTGGGTAAATGGTGCTGGACCAACGTAACTTCCACCAATTCGGGTGGTAGAACCTCAGAACGTTGTATTACCTTGAACGGTGATGGCACCTATCAATATGAAGCCGAAAGTTCAATGAGTGTAAACAGCAATGCCTACTATGGTGGTACAAACTCCCAAAGCAGCGATCGCGGTACGTGGTCATATGATGGCGTTCGCATATATTACAACTCTCAGGCAGGTCAGGGCTCCGGTTCTTATCTTCTGGAAAAACGAAATCATCCAAAGAATAATGACCCGATGATTGTATTGGATGGTGAGACCTATGTAACGTATTATCAAAAACCACGGTGGTAAACCAAATAAAATTATGACAACACGAAGACAATGGCTTAAGTCTGCCTTGGCAGCCGGTGCGGGATTACCGCTAAGTTTAACCATAGCAGACCAGTTGATGGCCGCCCCGGTTAGTCGGGCAGAGCGACTGCATGGCATTGAACCTTTTAGAAACGGCAAACTTGTTCTGTTGGGCTCCAATGAAAATCCATACGGGCCATCCGATAAGGCACGTAAAGCTATTGTTGAGAGCATGAAGGAAGGTAATCGTTACGCACATGGCGTAGCGCAGGAACTAAAAAAAGTTATTGCCCAGCGTGAAGGCGTTGCACCCGAATTTGTGCTGATGGGCTGTGGTTCGTCTGAATTGTTGTGCCTCACGGGCATGACAGCCGGACTGGAGGGTGGTGCGGTGCTATCGGCATTTCCAACATTCCGTTTGCTCATGGACTATGCTACAAAATTCAATGCGCGTTGGGATCGGGTAGATTTGGATGCCAACATGGTACATAACCTGGAAGCAATGGCATCGGCTGTTAAGCCTGATACAAAAATAATTTTTGTGGTGAACCCGAATAATCCAACAGGAACCATTGTGGATAATGAAAAATTAAGGTCGTTCTGCATGGAGATGGCAAAGAAGGCAACGGTTTTTGCCGATGAAGCCTACATTGAATTCCTTGATCAGCATGAAAAGAAATCAATGGTTGACCTGGTGAAGCATGGACATAATGTAATTGTATCGCGCACGTTTTCGAAAGTTTACGGACTGGCCGGTTTGCGTGTGGGCTATTTGATCGGGCAACCGGACACGTTGAAAAAAATGGCCGAGAAACAAATCTGGGGAAATAATAACCAGGCTGGGTTGGCGGCAGCAAAAGCCAGCCTTGATGACAAGGATTTTGTGGCGATGACACGCAAGAAAAACGCGGAGGCACGTCAGCACCTGTTCAATTATCTCGACAGTAAAAAGTGGTCGTACGGAAAATCAATGGCTAACGTAGTTTTCTTTCCGGCACCTATAGATGGAAAAACGATTTTAGAAGAAACCGAAAAGAAGGGATATCAGATTCGGGTGTGGGATTACCAGGATAAAGAATGGTGCCGCGTTAGTATTGGCACACTGGAAGAGATGAAAGGATTTACAAAAGCGTTTGATCAGATTATAGGATAATATTTACAGGCTATCGACTTTACGCGACAGTCATAACTGTTGGCCGCTTCCCTAACTCTTTCAACAAGCGTGTGTGTCCTGCGAGGGCGCCTATAAATGTTGGCTCACTCTTATAAGGAAGTCCAAATTCTTTAGCGGTTTCTTGTACAATGCCTGAAATTTTCCGGTAGTGAACATGACAAACATTTGGAAAAAGATGGTGCTCTACCTGGTAATTTAATCCGCCCACATACCATGAAAGTATTTTATTCCGGTTGGCAAAGTTGGTGGTGGTGTGCAGTTGATGAATGGCCCAGGTGTTCTCCAACATACCGGCCTGATCAGGCTCCGGATATTCGGTGCCATCAATAACGTGAGCGGGTTGAAATATAATGGCCAGGATAAATCCAGCGATGTAGTGCATTAACAATACACCCAACAAAATCTGCCACCAGGCAAAGGGTAACAGCAAAACAGGGATAACGAATATATAGGACACGTATAGCGCTTTGGTACCTAGTAAGATTAACCATTCGGTAACAATGTTGGCCTTTTGTTTTTTCACCAAACCATCTTTCTGGTAACGCACCAGTCGAACAAAATCTTTCACCAGCACCCAAACGATTGTCATTAATCCGTACAGGAACCAGGCATATAGATGTTGAAACTGGTGCATAGGTTTCCAGTTGGAGTTAGGGTGCATGCGTAGTACCCCACGTGGACTGATGTCTTCATCGGCATCGTGCACGTTGGTATAAGTATGGTGTAACACATTGTGTTGAACTTTCCAGTTAAAGGCGTTGGCACCAACCAGGTTTAAGGAGTAACCGATTAAATTATTAACCCAGGCTTTGTTTGAGTAGGCACCATGGTTGGCATCATGCATGATGGACAAGCCGATACCAGCCACACCGAAACCCATCACAATTACAAGAGCAAGTACACCCCAGCCTGCGGTTACTGTACTTGTAATTATCAGGGCATAGGGAACAAAGTACAAGGCGAACATCACGCAGGTTTTAACAATCATTTCAGCGTTGGCGTGTTTAGTTATGCCTTCACTTTTGAAGTAATCATTTACGCGTTGGTTTAGCGTAATAAAGAAATCTTGCCGTGCGTGTGGAAATTTTATGGATGAAGCTCTGCTCATGATTCAGGTAAAAAATGTACTTGACTTAATCTTCAAAGATAAGCATCAAAGCCATGATAAACGCTTGTTAGTCTGCCTTATATTTATAAAAGGCTAATGGAGGGTTTAAATGAAGTCTTTAAAAATCAAAATTCCGCTATTACCGTCTTGCCGCCTGTTGTTTTTTCACCCAGGCTCACGTTTACTTTTGCGTTGAGCGGCAGGAAAATATCAACCCGTGAACCAAACTTTATAAAGCCAAATTCCTGGCCTTGCTCCAGTTTCTGACCCTCCTGTACGTAGCATTTAATTCTCCGTGCCAGTGCACCGGCAATTTGGCGAAACAGCACCTCAACACCGTTGTCCATTTTAGCCACCACCGTGGTGCGTTCATTTTCTGTGCTGGATTTTGGATGCCAGGCCACCAAATATTTTCCTGGATGATAGCGATAGTAACTGATGCTTCCGCTAACCGGCATGCGGTTAACATGCACGTTAACGGGCGACATGAAAATGGAGATTTGCTTACGCTTGCTCTTCAGGTATTCAGTTTCCTCGGCCTCTTCAATAACCACTACTTTGCCATCAGCAGGAGCAATAACATACCTGGGATTTTTCTCTACCGTAAAAATCGGGCTTCTGAAAAACTGAAGAACAATCAGGTAGAAAACAACACACACACCGATAACGATATTGCGGGCAAGGGTTGCATCCGGCAAAAAATAATCAAAGGCCCAGATAATGGCCACGAATATTACCAACAATACAAATAACAGTGTGCGTCCTTCCTTATGAATGGTCATGTATTTACAGGAATTTAAAATTTCTTATGGTGACACAAAGGTAAGTCATTTAGTTTTATTGAAAACAAAAGCAGCGAGCGTGACCTCGCTGCTTGCTTTATCAATAGGTATTATAAAATCAATATCCTCCGCGGAACTTATATGTCTTGGCTACTTTATCTATCGCCACCATGTATGCAGCAATACGCATGGATACTTTGTATTCGTTGGCAATTTTATAAACATTATTGAATGCATCTTTCATAATCCGGTCCGACCTGCGGTTAACCCGCTCAGCTTCCCACTTGTATCCTAAGCGGTTTTGAACCCACTCAAAATACGATACCGTAACGCCACCCGCGTTAGCCAGAATATCGGGCACTACAATAATTCCCTTTTCATTGATAATGCTATCGGCTTTTGATGAGGTGGGGCCGTTGGCTCCTTCTACAATCAGCTTTGCTTTAATGTTCGGAGCGTTGGAAGCTTTGATTACGTCTTCCGTGGCAGCAGGAACCAACACATCTACCGGCAGGGTAAGAATATCATCACCATTTATTTTTTCGGCACCATCAAATCCTTCCAGTGAACCTTTGTTTTTTCCACTATAAGTCACAGCTGCCTCAATATCAATTCCTTTTTCATTGTAGTAGGCTCCTCCAATATCGCTTACAGCCTGCACGATAAGTCCACGTTCGGCCAACAAGCGTGCAGCCCATGAACCTACGTTACCAAACCCCTGTACAGCACAGGTAGCTTTATAGGGATTGATTTTCATTTTTTCCATAGCCGACAGGGTAGAAACCATTACACCGCGGCCGGTTGCTTCTGTTCTACCGAGTGATCCACCCAATACTAACGGCTTACCGGTAACAACCGCGTTTACGGTCATGCCCTGTGTTTTGGAGTATTCATCCATTAACCACGCCATCTCGCGTGGGCCTGTTCCCATATCGGGTGCCGGAATATCGCGGTCTGGCCCAAAAATGTCGATCATGGCACTCGTGTAAGCGCGGGTAAGGCGTTCAATTTCACCGGCACTCATTTGGCGTGGGTTGCACGTGATGCCTCCTTTGGCACCGCCATAAGGGATATCAACAACGGCACACTTCCAGGTCATCCAGGCTGCGAGTGCTTTTACCTCATCCAGGTTTACGTGTGGATCATACCGGATACCGCCCTTTGAAGGCCCCAGAATATTCGAATGAACTACGCGGTACCCTTCAAATACACGGATACTTCCGTCATCCATGGTTACCGGCAGGGAAACAATAACCTGCCGGGCAGGTGATTTTAAAACATTGTAAACTTCTTCTTCAAGACCTAGTAATTGTGACGCTTCATGAAAGCGAGACATCATTGCTTCAAATGGATTTTCCTTATCTTTTAAAGGAGCAGGTTCTATGTATGCCATAAGTGTTAAAAGTAGCGGTAAAAGTAGGGTTTTTTGAGTGAATGTAATCTGATTTAAATCACTTAAAACGGACGGCTAAATCGGTTGCAAAGATAGCGTAAATTCCAATCTAACCGGATGGAATTGAAGAAAAAGGAAGTGCACCTGATAAGCTTACTTTAAAAGATTTCCAGGTAAGCAGCAATAAATGGTGAAGAAATAAACAGCCCGTCAAACCGGTCTAAAAAACCACCGTGCCCGGGTAAACTATTCCCTGAATCCTTTATTTCAATACTTCTTTTCAACAGTGATTCCACCAGGTCGCCAAAGGTTCCACCGATAATAATCAGTAAGGCAATAATCAACCAATTCATTACGGTAAGGCTCTCGAAATACAAGCTTATACCATAGGTCATGGCAATGGCTAATGCGGCACCACCCCAAAATCCTTCCCACGATTTTTTAGGTGAAATACGTTCAAAGAGTTTTGTTTTGCCAAACAGGGTTCCGGCAAAGTATGCACCTGTGTCGCTGGCCCAAAGTATCAGCAATGCGCCCAGGATAATTTCAAAATTGTAATAGCCATTTTCGAAAGCGGCATGATTGAGTAGGGCAAAAGGAACAGCAATATAGAAGATGCCTAAAAATGTGTAGGCAATATTTGTGAAGGGTTTTCGCTCCGTTTTTTTGTAGAGCTTAACCAGGTAAACCAACGATGCCAGCGGAAAGAATAGCAGGTAGTACCGCGGTGAGATATTATTGCGTTCAATAAAGAAGGATAGCACAAACAGGGTAATACCGCTAAAGGTGCCCAGTGTTTTTAGTGGAATCAATCCATCAAGCCCTGCCAGTTTGTAAAACTCAAGCAGTGAAAAAAAACAGATGAAGAAAAATACGGCAAAGTAGGTCCACTCACCGTAGGCTACCCCGGCAATAATAGCCGCTGCTCCTAAAAGGGCTGTAACTAATCGTTGGGTAAGGTTGCTATAGCCGGATAAAATTTTCGTCACGGAGTAAAGGTTGATTGTTTGGTGGCGTAAAGCTTTCTGAAATAAAGCAAAAGTACAAATGTTGTGATAAGGCCAGTAATTACCCAGGGCCACGGTGCAGCTTCTTCACTATCCATATCCAACTCCGTAATGCCTTGCTGGTATAGATAAAGCATGATTAAGGTGAAACCATTATGAAAAAAGTGTGCAAACATGGGTATAAGCAGATTTCCCGACCAATGGTACAAATAGCCAAACAACGCTCCCAACAATACACGTGGGAGAAAACCAAAAAATTGCGTGTGAATAGCGCTGAACAAAAAGGCTGCCACCCAAATGGCAACGTGTGCATTGCCTGTACTTCGCTTAAGTTCATTTTGAATTAAACCTCGGAAGACAAGTTCTTCACCAATGCCAGGAATGACGGCAATCACAACGAAGCCAATGATTAAATCACGTTGCGATTGAAAATTGGTTAGCACTTTGGTGAGTTCCATCAAAGCATCTTCGCGTTCGCGTGCCCACGCACCAAAACTTTTCATGAATTCCGGAAACTGAAAATTCATGTTCCACTCAATAACCGGTGTAAGCGCAACCTGAAAGCCAATGCCAATGATGATGATTAAAGGTAATAGCGCAAACCAGGGTTCCTGTAAAGTAAAAAATGGTTTCAGCGGTTTTTGTTCAAGAAAGCGAATGTGCAACAATGGAAACAAAATCAATCCAACAAAGCTGGCGATGCCCTGAGTGACCATGAGTGGGATGTAAATGGAATAATCTGGGTTAGAGAGCAGGGCACTAACTAAGTCACCTTCATAAAATAAAGAAGCCACAGCCAAACCAATAGCCTGGCCAATCAGCAAAAAACCAGTGCCCACCATAATGATGATGAACAAAAGTGATACTAACGGATGCCTGTCGGAAACGCTGGCGTTTTGCATAGAATTTTTACCTCTTTTGAAGGAGCCCAAAAATCAGTAAATCCTTCCAAATACATATTATCTTTGCGGTTTATTTAGTCTTGTACACCCCCAAGGTCTTAAAGACTTTGGAGGTTTTATAGATAGCGTTTTAGGGATTTAAGTTGATTATGGTCAAAATCGGCAAAATAGAATTAGGGGAGTTTCCATTGCTGCTGGCACCGATGGAGGATGTGAGCGATCCGCCTTTTCGTGCCGTATGCAAGGAGAATGGGGCCGATTTGATGTATACGGAATTTATTTCTTCTGAAGGATTGATACGCGATGCCGCCAAGAGCAAACAAAAGCTCGACATTTTTGAATACGAGCGGCCCATCGGCATACAACTTTTTGGTAGCGATATTGAACACATGATTCAATCCACTGAAATTGCCACAGCCGTTCAGCCGGATTTAATCGACATTAACTATGGTTGTCCGGTGAAGAATGTTGCCTGCCGCGGAGCCGGTGCAGCTTTGTTACAGGATATTCCGAAGATGGTAAAAATGACGGAAGCGGTTGTAAAAGCCACCCACCTTCCGGTTACGGTAAAAACTCGTTTGGGGTGGGATGACAGTACAAAAAATATTCTTGAAGTGGCCGAGCGACTTCAGGACATCGGAATACAAGCCCTCACGGTTCACGGAAGAACACGCGTACAGATGTATAAAGGCTCAGCCGACTGGACATTGATTGGCCGATTAAAGGAAAATCCGCGACTGCACATTCCAATTTTTGGTAATGGCGACATCGACTCACCTCAAAAAGCTATGGAGTATAAAAATCGCTACGGAGTGGATGGTGTTATGATCGGGCGTGCGGCTATTGGCTATCCATGGATTTTTAACGAGATCAAACACTATATTCAGCACGGTGAACGGCCTTTGCCACCGGGTATCCCAGAACGTATACGTATAACGAAAAAGCACCTGGAGTTTTCCACCCAGTGGAAAGGTGACAAGACTGGCGTATTGGAGATGCGCAGGCATTATGCTAATTACTTTAAAGGTGTGCCGGATTTCAAACCCTATCGCATGCGCCTGGTGGAGACCCTTGATGTACAGGAACTTTATTCCATCCTTGATGAAGTAAGCGAAGCCTACGCAGGCGTAACAGCCCTCACTTAAGAATCGCAAGAAAACGGATTTGAAATGGTGGACTGATTATCAATCTTTGCACCCGGTTTACGTTATGTCCGAGTCTACAAAAGGCACTGCTTTATTTTTGTTGATTGTATGTTCCCTTATCTGGGGTACATCCTTCATTCTTATCAAGCAAGGATTAAAGGTTTTTGATCCTGATGAGGTAGGTGCGCTTCGTGTTTCTGCTGCGGCACTGTTTATGTTGCCGGCTGCGCTATTGAAATTCCGGGAGTTAAGATCAAAACACTTTCCCAGACTATTGCTTTCGGGACTCATGGGTATTTTCATTCCCGCCTTTCTTTTTTCAGTAGCACAAACCCGCATGGACAGCTCCATTGCCGGAATATTAAACACCTTAACACCCATCTTTACCATGCTGATCGGTGCGGTATTATTTAAGCAGCGCTTTCGGGCCATTGCCGTGGTGGGTATTGTGCTGGGTTTTGCCGGAACATTTATGCTTATGCTTTCACGATCGGAAGGTAGAGTAGAAGGCATTAATCTCTATGCGTTGCTGATTGTAATAGCATGTGTGTTGTATGGCTCAAACCTGAACTTCATCAAATTTAAAATAGCCGACATTGGCTCACTGGCCATTACCAGTGGTTCATTACTAATGATTAGCCCTTTGGCCCTCACTTACCTTTTTGTCTTCACGGATTTCACAGAAAAATTTGCGACCCATGAAGGTGCCTGGCCAGCCTTTGGTTACATTGTTTTGCTGGGCATGATGAGTACAGCTATTGCCACATTTTTATTTAACCGATTGGTGAAAATAAGCACGCCACTTTTTGCAAGCTCGGTAACGTATGTCATGCCCATTGTAGCGGTGATGTGGGGCGTATTGGATGGAGAGCGCCTGTATGCAGGACATTATATTGGTATGGCCGCGATTATTGGGGGCGTTTACCTCGCCAACCGCAAGAAGTCCTAAAATTTTTCGGTTCGCCTTGAACCTTAAGCCATTACTTCTACTTTTGCGGTTTCGCTAACCATCCTTAACCACACCATGTCCAATCGTAAGATTGCCCGCGCGCTTATTTCCGTTTATAA
This sequence comes from Flammeovirgaceae bacterium UBA5585, assembly GCA_002425185.1. GTDB lineage: Bacteria > Bacteroidota > Bacteroidia > Cytophagales > Cyclobacteriaceae > UBA2336. The sequence goes on from DILT01000013.1 coordinate 691,385, forward strand.
CAAAGAAAACCTCGACCCAATTGTACACCTGTTGGGGAAATCCGGTGTAGAATTTGTCTCTACCGGGGGCACCCAACAATACATTGAAAAGCTGGGCTACCCGGTAATACCAGTGGAAACACTTACAGGCTATCCCTCTATTTTTGGCGGCCGTGTGAAAACACTTCATCCGGCAATATTTGGTGGCATTTTGTTCAGGCGTAACGAAATGAGTGATCGTAATGAAGCCAAGACGCATTCCATTGAAGCCATCGATCTGGTGATTGTTGATTTATATCCCTTTGAAGAAACTGTTGCAGCGGGAGGATCGGAAGAAGAAATTATTGAGAAGATTGATATAGGTGGTATTTCACTGATTCGCGGTGCTGCAAAAAATTTCAGTGATGTACTTATTGTTTCCTCACGAAAGCAATATACACAGACCCTGCAGCTACTCGAATCAAAAAACTGCTCATCCGACCTGGCAGATCGCAAGGCATTTGCCGCCATGGCTTTTGATGTTACCTCGCATTACGACTCAGCAATTTTTAATTATTTCAATCAGGATCAATCTGTTTCTTCTTTTAAGAAAAGTGTTCAGCAAGGAAGAACGCTCCGGTATGGCGAAAATCCTCATCAACAGGGAAAGTTTTTCGGCAACCTGGAGGAATTATTCGAACAGCTTCATGGCAAAGAATTATCCTACAACAACCTGGTGGATGTGGATGCTGCCGTGAACTTGCTACAGGAATTTGAAAAGGACACTGCTTTTGTAATCATTAAACATACTAATGCCTGTGGCGTGGCAACCGACACTTCTGTGAAGGGGGCTTACCTGAAAGCTTTTCAGGCCGATACCGTTTCTGCTTTCGGTGGAGTGCTGGCAACCAACAAGCCGGTTGATGTTGAAGCTGCTGAAGAATTGAATAAACTGTTTTTTGAAATCCTGATTGCTCCGGCATACCATGATGATGCGCTTGCGTTGCTCCGGTCAAAGAAGAACAGAATGCTTTTGTTGCAGAAGCAACCGCTTCATGAAAAAGTGCAGTTTAAAAGCCTACTGAACGGGGTGATTGAACAGGATGCCGATCGCAAGACGGATTCGGAGACAGACTTGCAGGTAGTAACCACCGTTGCTCCATCGGCTGATCAAGTGAAGGCCTTGTTGTTTGCCAGTAAAATTGCCAAGCATACCAAGTCGAACACGATTGTACTGGCCGTGAATGGTCAGTTGTTGGCAAGCGGTGTTGGGCAAACTTCACGTGTAGATGCCCTTAAACAAGCTATTGAAAAGGCCAGGGTTTTTGGATTTAACCTGAGCGGAGCGGTCATGGCATCCGATGCGTTCTTTCCATTTCCAGATTGTGTAGAAATTGCACATACGCAGGGCATCAACGCGGTGATCCAACCGGGCGGTTCAGTTCGTGATCAGGACTCCATTGACTACTGTAATGCCCACGGCATGGCTATGGTGTTCACCGGCATCCGTCATTTCAAACATTGATCGGTAAAATCACGAAAAAGCAGTTAAAATATTACGGCAAGGGGGCACCCAATGAATATTTTGGTAAATTCAAACCTTAATCCATAAACCAATTTTTTAAACCAATACATGGGCTTTTTTGACTTTTTCACCAGCGACATTGCTATAGACCTTGGCACGGCAAACACCCTCATTATTTACAAAGACAAGATTGTTGTCGATGAACCATCCATTATTGCGTTAGACAAAGCCGCTAACAAAGTATTGGCCATTGGTCGTGAGGCCATGCAAATGCACGAGAAGACACACGATCACATCAAAACCATACGTCCCCTTAAGGAAGGCGTGATTGCCGACTTTCAGGCGGCTGAGTTGATGATTCGTGGGTTAATCAAGATGATTGATACGGGCAAGCGTCTGTTTCCACCTTCCTATCGAATGGTAATTTGTATTCCTTCCGGGATTACAGAAGTTGAAAAGCGTGCCGTTCGTGATAGTGCCGAACATGCGGGAGCAAAGGAAGTGTATATGATTTATGAACCCATCTCGGCAGCTATCGGTACGGGCATCGATATTGAGCAGCCTATTGGAAACATGATTGTTGATATTGGTGGAGGCACAACCGATATTGCCGTGATTGCATTGTCCGGTATAGTTTGCGATCAGTCGATTCGCGTGGCTGGCGATACCTTCAACAGAGATATTCTCGATTACATGAGGCGTCAGCACAATTTGCTGATTGGTGAGCGTTCAGCCGAACGTATAAAAATTGAAGTAGGTTCTGCACTAACGGAACTTGATGATGGGCCCGATGACTATGAAGTACGCGGTCGCGATTTAATGACCGGTATTCCTAAAACCATAAAGATTTCATATTCCGAAGTTGCTTTTGCACTGGATAAGTCTGTTTCAAAACTTGAAGAAGCTGTTTTAAAAGCACTGGAAACTTCCCCTCCGGAACTTTCGGCCGATATTTATGAACGCGGCATTTACCTGACGGGTGGCGGAGCGTTGTTACGAGGTCTGGATAAGCGACTGGCCCTGAAGACCAAACTGCCCATTCACGTTGCGGAAGATCCGCTTCGTGCTGTTGTTCGCGGTACAGGCGCAGCCCTAAAAAATCTACATCAATTCCGTGCTGTATTGATGACGTGATTCCATGGAGCGGATATTTTTATTTCTTTATCAATACCGCGCCTTCTTTACTTTCCTTGCTTTGGAATTGTTCTGCGCCTGGCTGATTATTCAAAACAATCAGTATCATGGTGCTCAGTTTTTTAATTCATCCAACACGTTTGTGGGTGGGGTAAACAACTTTTCACAAAATATGCGCGACTATTTCTCCCTGCGGGAAGTAAACATGATGCTGGCGGAAGAAAATGCACGGCTAAGAAAAAGCCTGGAGCAACGAAATCAGCAAATCTGGTCGGGAAAAATGGCTGATGAGGAGATCACCAACCGGTTTGATTTTGTAAGTGCCAAGGTGGTGAATAACTCAACCGACCGCTACACCAATTTTATCACCATTAACAAGGGTAGTAAGGACGGAGTTGCAGCCGGCATGGCGGTAATTAGTTCGTATGGCGTGGTAGGTAAAGTAAAAATGACATCCAGTCATTTCAGTGTGGTGACCTCACTGTTAAATATCGACCTTCGCATTTCAGGCCTGATTAAGCGAACCGGGCATTTTGGCACGGTTCAATGGGACGGGCGCGATCCGCAGGTGGTAGAATTTGAATTTATTCCCCGTCATGTTAAGGTGGCCGAGGGCGATACAATTATAACCTCTGGTTATAGCGGTGTATTTCCGGAGGGAATATTAATTGGTACAATCGAGAAGATTGAGCTGCGTGAAGAGGCTCCTTTTTATGAGTTACGTATTAGAGTTGCCCAGGATTTTCGGAAACTTTCGTTCGTATCGGTAGTGAAGAGCAATCTGCTTCATGAACTTGATTCCCTGGAATTACAAATACCCGACATGAAACGATGAACAGATCGGTGGTTATACAAGTGCTGGTATTTTTCGTGTACCTTTTTTTTCAGGTGCTCATTCTCAAGAATGCGGTGATGTTTCATGTAGCCTTTTGCTTTCTATATGTTGGCTATTTGTTACTCATGCCGGTGGAAACAAATCCCCTTATCCTGATGGCATTGGGTTTTGTTATGGGCTTTGCAGTTGATGTTTTTTATGACAGCCTGGGTTTACATGCACTATCCAGTGTTTTTATTATGTATGTGCGCAATTATTGGCTTGCCGGGTTAACCCCGCAAGGTGGCTATGATGCCAATGCATTGCCAAGCGTGGCAAATAACGGGGTGCAATGGTTCAGCACGTATACCCTTCCTTTAATTTTTCTTCACCATACGGTATTATTTTATACAGAAGCAGGTGGGTTTGATTATTTTTGGCACACCCTTATAAAAGTATTGGCCAGCACGGGCTATACCTTATTGGTGATGCTCATTGTTGAGTACGTCTTTCCGGGAAGAAGATCATGAATGAAGGAAGGAAAGAAATATTACAAATTGTTATCGTAGTAACCGGAATTGTCTTTCTGGTCAAACTCTTCTTTATTCAGTTGCTGGATGATCGCTATGCGCAGTTGGCGGATAGTAATTCAATCATGAAAAATATTGAGTATCCGTTTCGGGGTTTGATTTATGACCGGACTGGTAATCTGTTGGTATATAATTCACCGGAGTATGATCTCCTCATTGTCAAACGAGAAGTAACAAGTCTTGACTCTGCAAATTTCTGCGATGTGTTTGACATGACACAAGATGAATTGAACGTGAAGTTTAAAGAGCTGCGAGCACGCAAGGAATATTCACCCTATAAGCCAACTGTTTTTATCAAGCAATTATCCAATTACGATTTTGCAAAAATTCAGGAACGCCTCGATGAGTTTAAAGGGTTTTATATTCAACCGCGTACTTCGCGTGCCTATGCCACCAACACGCTGGCAAATGCTGTTGGGTATGTGAGTGAAATAAGTAAACCTCAACTCGATCGTGATTCATCAAAGTTATACCGGCAGGGTGATTACATAGGACAAAGCGGAATTGAAGCTTACTATGAAACTGTGCTGCGTGGTCAGCGTGGAGTACAGTATAAACTTCGGAATGTAAAGGGCATTGAGAAGGGTTCCTTTAAAGATGGTGCTTTCGATACACTTTCTATTCCCGGTCATAATCTTATTGCCTCTATTGATCTGCCGTTGCAGGAATATGGTGAGTATTTATTGCACGGAAAGGTGGGCAGTATTGTGGCCATTGAGCCTGCTTCCGGTGAAGTCCTGGCCATGGTTTCGGGGCCATCGTATGATCCGTCCATGTTAACCGGCAGGAAGTTCAGCTCAAACTTTATGTTGGTCAACAGCGATACCACCAAACCGTTGTTTAATCGTCCGCTGATGGCGATGTATCCGCCCGGATCAATTTTTAAAATCGTTCAATCACTTATCGGCTTGCAGGAAGGTGTACTCACCTATGATACACGTTTTCCATGCGACCGTTCCCTCGTAAATTGCCACAATCATCCAAATCCAACAAACCTGCATGGGGCTATTCAGTATTCGTGTAACCCGTATTTTCATCAGTCGTTTCGGAGAATTATCAATCAGAATAAATCGCCCAACACGTTTACGGATTCACGTATTGGTTTAGATAATTGGCGCGCTTATGTAAAGCGTTTTGGGTTGGGCGAGCCGCTGGGGGTTGATTTACCCAGTGAAAAAGGCGGACAAATGCCTACCAGCAATTTGTACAACCGCATTTACGGAGAGGGGCGCTGGAAATTTTCCACCATTTATTCACTCGCCATCGGGCAGGGCGAAATGCTGGTCACTCCGCTGCAAATGGCCAATATAGCCGCTATTATGGCGAACAAGGGCTATTACTATACGCCACATTTAGTAAAGCGTGTTGAAGGAGGGGATATTGATGCGCGGTATAAAGTGCGCCATGAAACCGGAATTGATTCTGCTTATTTTTCATTTGTTCAGGATGCCATGAGTGACGCCATTTATGGTACGGCTCAGCGCGCCATTATTCCAGGTATTACCCTGTGCGGAAAAACCGGAACAGCCCAAAACCCTCATGGTTACGATCACTCGGTGTTTATGGCTTTTGCGCCAAAAGAAAATCCTAAAATCGCTATAGCAGTGTACGTTGAAAATGCAGGATGGGGAGGAAGGTCGGCCGCTTCTATTGCCAGTTTAATGATTGAGAGATATTTAACCGGAGAAGTAAAAAGAAAACCCCTGGAGGCGTATGTGCTGAAAGGAGATTTTCTTGATCCCGTAGTACGTGCAACACCTGCAGCGCAATCGGTACCTGTTAACATGGATATGGAATGAGAAGGGACGAAGCGATATCAAATAAAATGGATTGGGTTACCGTGATGATTTACGTGGTCATGGTGCTGCTTGGCTGGTTCAATATTTTTGCTGCGGTATATGACGAAACAGCCCACCAAAACATTTTTGATCTCTCGCTTAACTCTGGCAGGCAACTGATTTTTATTGCAGCTTCTGCGATCATCATCCTGGCGATTCTGATTGTTGACATGCGCTTTTATGAGGCGGCTGCGTACCTGATTTTTGGCGCCATTATTTTTCTATTAATACTTGTTCCGGTAATCGGTAAAGAAGTAGGGGGCAACAAGGCCTGGTTGGGTATTGGATCATTCGGTGTTCAACCTTCTGAATTTGCAAAGTTTGCTACGGCCTTGGCGGTGGCCAAGTTTATTGGTACCGTGGGCTTTAGAATGGACAGGCTACGGAACCAGGCTATTTTGTTTATGATGATTGGCGTGCCTATGGTGCTGATCTTGTTGCAGAAAGACACCGGAACAGCGTTGGTGTTTACGGTATTTGTAATTGTATTTTTCAGGGAAGGCATGTCGCCTTTTTTAATTCTGGTAGGACTTGCCGCAGCAATAATTTTTATTCTTACCCTCTTGGTCGAAAATCAACTTTACCTCTATGGAGGCATTTTAATTATGCTGGTAATTGCCATTGTGATGGGAAGAAAAACCTTTAAACGAATTGCACTGCTCACGATTGGCGCATTATTAATTGCAGGGGTAATTGAAAGTGTTGATTACGTAGTTACCGATGTACTTAAGCCTCATCAGCAAAACCGCATTAAAGCACTGATTAATCCGGAGGCAGATCCGCTTGGCTTTGGATGGAACGTAACCCAATCAAAAATTGCCATTGGCAGTGGCGGGTTTTCGGGAAAGGGATTTTTGAAGGGTACACAAACCAAGTTTGATTTTGTGCCCGAACAAAGTACCGATTTTATTTTTTGCACCATTGGGGAAGAGCACGGCTGGATCGGCAGCCTGATGGTGATTGTTCTTTTTGTGGCCTTGCTCCTGCGAATCATTTTCCTTGCCGAACGACAGAAGAGCAGGTTTGCCCGCGTATTTGGATACAGCGTTGCCTGTATTTTCTTCTTTCACTTTGCTGTGAACATCGGCATGACCATCGGGTTATTTCCGGTTATAGGTATTCCGCTACCCTTTTTTAGCTATGGAGGTTCATCCTTGTGGGGCTTTACCATTTTGTTGTTTATTCTGCTGAAGTTGGATGCGCACCGTAGCCAGATGCTTCAGCGGTTGTAATCCGTTACCTTAGCTGAATCGCTTCTCCACCATTTCCATAAACTCGTGAAACTCTTCGCTCTCACGATCCCACTCATCGTACAGCTTTTCCATATACTTTAAAGCGGCAGGCATATCGGCTAACCGGTCGAGATCATCTATGGCTTTGCTGAACAGTTCAAAATCGCCATGAAAGAGAACCTTGGTAAACATAAACTTTTGGTTGATGGTGAGCCAGTCTTTGATCCGGTCAATCTTTCTGAAGTTATCGGCCAGGGTTTGTTTTGGTTCCTGCGCCAATGAATCATGTATGGTTGGCTTCTCCGGTTTATCTGACTTGAGAGGTGTTGCAGCCTTGGCAACCGGAGCGGGCTCAGGTTTTTTCACGTATAACTTTTCAGGATCCAGTTTCTCCACTCCACTAAAGCGCGTGATGAAGGAGTCAACATCTTCCGGAGTAAAATTCACTTCCTCCAGAATGTGATCCAGCATGGCAAACGCTTCATTGCCCGAAATTTCCTTTATTTGTTTTTCGTCAAAATGTTGAAGCAGTTTTTCAAGCGGGGCTTTGTTTATGCGCAGGTACTTCAACTCTTCACGAAAAACATCCACATTCAACTTATTATTGGTGCCTGAGATTATCATGGAGAAATAATCGTAAGGACTAAAAATAACCAGCAGGGTTTGGCTTACCGATTTTTTAAGCAATGGTGCAAAATGAGGTTGATCTATCGAAATATTTTTAGAGAGCACATTCATGAAGGTTTCAAGGGCGGCTTTTACATCAGCATGTTCGTAATCAAAAAAAGGGCTCTTTAGTTTTTTAATCTCTTCCTTCCAGGTTTTAAACAGCTCCCGAATAATGAACAGGTTTACCTGCTGAATATCAGAAAATACCAAAACCTCCTGCCCGGTAATTCTGCTTTTGTCAGCAAAAAACTTCTTCAGCATTTTATCCGCGTAGGCATCACTGTATAAGGCAATTGCTTCAAGGCTGATCTTTTCGTCCATGGTGGTTGATAATCGATTAATCGTGTATACTTGTTGGCTGTAAAAATAATGTTTACGGCTAATCTCTTAAACGCAAGATGGCAAGAATTGTGATACGGAATCTGGGAAAATCATTTGAATCATCAGATTTCTCAAAATCCCTGCTTGCGCTTATTCACGAGCAGGGTATCGACTGGATGCATGCCTGCGGAGGGAAGGGAAGATGCACTACGTGCAAGGCAATCGTTCTTGAAGGTGAAAGCATGTTAACAGAATACACAACCGCAGAAGTACGGTATCAAAAGCAAGGCTTATTACGGTCAGGCGAACGGTTGGCTTGTCAGGTAAAAATCAAAGGCGATATTGTAGTTGAAGTACCCGATACCGGCAAATTTCCTCATATGACTTACCTTCCCCAGGCCGGATAAATATGGACTATCGGTTTTGGACTGTTAACTTGCAACCATGTTTATTGAGCCTCATTTGGGTAGAAAAGACCCAGCCGGTCGGGCCGGTTGGATTGAAGTAATTTGCGGGTGCATGTTCTCCGGAAAAACGGAAGAGCTTATCCGCAGGCTTAACCGGGCACTTATCGCCAAACAGAAAGTAGAGATTTTTAAACCCGTTACAGATACGCGTTATCACGAACATAACATCGTGTCGCATAATGAGAATGCTATTCGTTCAACACCCGTAAATTTTGCCAGCGATATTCTTCTGTTAGCCGGTGATTGTGATGTAGTAGGCATTGACGAAGCGCAGTTTTTTGATGATGCTATTGTTGATGTATGCAACACCCTGGCCAACGGAGGCAAGCGTGTGATTGTGGCCGGCCTGGACATGGACTTTGAAGGCAAACCTTTTGGCCCGATGCCCCAGCTACTGGCCATAGCAGAATTTGTGACAAAAGTCCATGCCATTTGTGCACGAACCGGTGAACTGGCTTCGTTTTCTTACCGGTTAACCCAGAGCAATGAGCAGGTAATGCTGGGCGAGAAGGCAGAGTATGAAGCGCGCAGCCGCAGAAGTTTTGTGGAGGGGATGAAAAGGCGAAATAAGATTGATGAGTAAATTCTTCTACTTCTTATTAGTTGTTTGTATGATAGTCCATGGGTCATCGACCATGGACTATTGTTACGCACAGGAAATACCTTTAGGTACCTGGCGAATTCATAACTCCTACAACGCTATTCACGCTATTGCCATCAGTTCACAGAAGGTTTACGCGGCTTCATCAAACGGAATAGTTGTTGTTAATACAGACAATAGCCTCTCCACCATCACCAAGCTTGATGGCTTAAGCGGTACGGATATCACTTCGATTGCTTTTGATCAACCCCGGAATCAATTGCTCATCAGTTATGCAGACGGGATGTTGGATATTATCCGGCCATCGGAAATCATTTCCTACGGCAACCTTAAAAATTCGCTAACCATTAGTGGATCAAAAAAAATAAACCATGTTCGTGTTCATGGTGGGGTTGCGTATTTATCTGCTGATTATGGGGTAGTGGTTTTTGATCTGGCGCAGTTGGAAGTAAAGGAAACCTGGCGCGACCTTGGCCCTGCGGGGCAGTTATTAGCCATCAGAGAATCTACTGTTTTAGGTGACAGTATTTTTTTGGCCACACAAAATGGTGTGCTGGCCGGATTGTTAACCGATAACCTGCTCGACTTTGCCAACTGGAAGAGATTTAATCAAGGTGCATTTAATGCTGTTGTTCAATCAGTGGCATTCTTTAATGGAAAAGTATTCGCTGCCATTGATGGTGCCGGTTTATATGCAAGGCAAAATGGAATCTGGTCGCTCGATTATTTTCCGGGTTCAAGTTTTAATGCATTAACGGCCAACACCAATTTACTAATTACGGAAGGGAATAATCTTTGGACATTAGATGCTTCCGGAACCCTGGCACAAATTCAGAATGAAAAAATTCAAAGCCCTGCTTATGCCGTTCAGGATGGTGCTGGAAAATTTTGGATTGGGGATTTGCGAAACGGCTTGATCTCTGATAAGCCTGGAAGTTTTCAGTCCTACCTACCAAACGGGCCAACATTTTCCGGTGGCTTTCGGTTGAATCTGAACTCCGCTAATCAACTGTTTGCTGTATCAGGTGGCTATACCACAACTTTTTTACCGGCTGGCAAAAATGAAAATGTAAATGTATTCGCTTCGGGCTTGTGGAGTACAGAAACTTCTTTTTTCACACTTGATGTTACAGATGTTGATTTCAAATCCACCAAAACATTTGCTGCGTCTTTTGGTAGCGGTCTTCAGGTGATGGAGAATAGTTCAAGTACCCTTTATACGAACGCAAACAGCCCGCTTTCAACCAACAGAATTACAGCTATTGCCTCTGCACCTGATGGCCTTTGGGTAATCAATTATGGTTCTGCGTTATCATTACACTTGTTAAAAAATGACAACACGTGGGAATCTTTTTCATTTCCGATAGCTGCAGCACAATTTCCAACAGAGCTTCTGGTTGACAGAATTGGCCAGGTTTGGATGGTACTCAACTCTGCACAGGGTGGGGGTATCTTGGTTTACAACCGTGAAAAGAATCAGCATGTTTATTTGAATGAAGTGGCGGGATCGGGAGCACTGCCCAGTCGTTCGGTATTTTCTATCACATCTGATCGGGAAGGTCAGGTATGGGTAGGCACCAATGCCGGTGTGGCTTACTTTCCAAATCCGGCCCAGGTTTTTTCCGGAAGTATAAATTCTACGAAGCCAATTTTTAATGGCCGGTTTTTATTGCGCGATGAAACCGTAACTGCCATTGCTGCCGATGGAGGCAACCGTAAATGGATGGGCACACAGCGGGGACTTTGGTTGTTTGATCCGTTTGGCGAAAAGCAGATATATAATTTCAATGTGGCAAATAGTCCATTGCTGTCCGACCGGATAGTAGATATTGAAATTCATCCGGTAACAGGGGAAGTATTTTTTGCCACTGAAAAAGGAATTGTTTCGTATCGTTCCGATGCTACGACCAGCCGGCCAGTCTTTGATAATGTAAAAATCTTTCCGAATCCGGTTACGGCTGAGTTTACTGGAACGGTGAGCATTTCCGGATTGTCAACGGACGCAACTGTAAAGGTTACCGACATTTCAGGAAAACTCATCTGGCAAACCTATGCCAATGGTGGCACGGCTACCTGGGATGTGCGCGACTATACCGGAAAGCGTGCGGCTACTGGCATGTATTTGGTTATTGCTGTTTCGCAGGATGGCAGTGATAGTATTGTGGGCAAGCTCGCTGTGATTAATTAATTCACAATGCTTCAAAAAACATCGGGCATCGTTTTTCGCTTCACCAGGTTTGGTGATACCTCCATCATAGTAAATGTATTTACGGAACTGTTTGGTTTGCAGAGCTATATTGTGAACGGGGTGCGCACATCATCAGCCAAAGGAAAAATTGCCCTTTACCAACCCCTCACGCTGCTGGATATGGTGGTGTATTATAAAGAAAATGCCCAGGTCAAACGCATAAAGGAAGTAAAGTGTCTGCATCAGTATCATTCGCTGTATAGCGATGTAAAGAAATCGGCCATTGCTCTGTTTATTAACGAGCTGTTGAATAAAGCTGTAAAAGATGAGAGCCACGCCCAGGAACTTTATTCCTTCATCGCCTCTTCGCTGATTGCGCTCGATGATGCCGAACATGGATATGAAAATTTTCACCTCATATTTTTGATTAAACTCAGTCGCTTACTGGGTTTTGGGGCTCATGAATCTATGGAGGTTCTTTCCGGGCGCCTCGCAGACGTTGCTGTTGAGTCAACACTTCAGAAACTTATGCTGGCTGATTATTCATCCAACCTGACGATCACTATTGCCCATCGAAGAGAGCTCTTGGATTTGTTAGTACGCTTCTATAAAGAACATATGGATTCGCTTGGCGAGTTTAAATCCATAGCCGTGCTGAAGGAAATGTTTAATTGATTTTTAATAGCTTTAAAAACCTCACCCCGTCCCTGCTTTTGTGGCCTGAACCTTTGCCACTAAAACCCGAAAACACCAAACCTCACGAAAGTGTGGAGGACCAGTCGAAGCGTTGACTGGTGTGTTTATTGATCTCGAATTAATTTTTAGCAAATACCTTCTCACCCTGAATTTCGTGTAACTTAGACGCGGTTATTTGATTCACATAAGTTCGATGTATAATGAAAATACTGGTTTGCGAAGACGACAAGGTTGTATTAAAAGTCATTGAAGTAGCCTTGGTTTCCGAAGGGGTTGGGGCTCACTTTGTTAACAACGGGCAAAAGGCCCTGGATTTATTGGCTGAAAATGACTACGACCTGATCATTACGGATATACACATGCCTTATGTGAATGGTGACGCAGTGCTGAACTTTGTTCATGGAGAACAAGGCAAAAAGACACCCGTTGTTATGATTTCTTCTGATAATGAGGAAGAGGTTGTAGCGCTGGCTAAAAAATCAGGTGTTCATGCTTTTATTTCGAAGCCCGTTCACGTGGATAGTCTTATAAAAATTGTACGTGAAATTCGAGATAAGAATTAACAGACAACAATTTTATCCATTGATTTCCAGCTTGAAACCTACCCCGTGATAATTCACAATCTGTACGGTGGGGTCATCCTTCAGGTATTTGCGCAGTTTAGAGATAAACACATCCATACTTCGGCCAAGAAAATAATCATCATCACCCCACACGGCCTTTAGTATCTCTTCGCGTTTCAACACGCGGTTACGGTTTAAAAACAACAGGCGTAATACTTCCGCTTCGCGCGAAGTAAGTGTTCGTTCACTTAACCGGGTGGTTAGCCTGAAATTGGAATAATCAAAAGTAAAGCTACCGAGCATAATAATTTTTTCTGGTTCCGAAGCAGCTTGTCCACGCTTTAGAAAAACCTCAACGCGGCAGAATAACTCTTCCAGGCTGAAGGGTTTGGTAATATAATCATCGGCACCGGTGCGAAAGCCTTCCAGTTTGTCTTCGGTCATGGCCTTGGCGGTTAGAAATAAAATCGGGATGTCGCGATTTTGTTCACGAATAGCCCGCGCCACGCTGAAGCCATCCTTTTTAGGCATCATCACATCCAGTATACACAGATTAAATTTCTTTTCATGAAACAGCCTCAATCCCTCTTCGCCATCGCGCCCCAGCGAAACATCATAACCCTGTAAACCCAGGTTATCCTGAATGACGAACCCCAGGTTGGGATCATCTTCAACCACTAAAATTGACAGTTTATTCATGCGGTTGGTAAATCAAGTGTAAAAGTGCAGCCATTACCGGGTTGACTGTTAACCGTAATCCTTCCACGATGAGCTTCCACAATTTGTTTCACGTAATGCAGCCCAAGTCCAAAACCTTTTACATCGTGAATGTTTCCGGTAGGCACCCGATAGAATTTTTGGAAGATGCGCTTTTTGTTTTCATCACTGATACCTATGCCGTTATCCTGAATGGTGAGCTTGATTCCGCCAGGTTGTTGTGCTGTTGTAATTGTAATCACTGGTTTTCCGCTGCAGTATTTAATGGCATTGTCTACCAGGTTAAAAATTACGTTTGTCAGGTGATGACGATCGGCCTTAATTTCGGGCGATAGCGCGTCAAGATGTAAGTGAATGGCGCCATCCTTTTCGTTGAGGGCTACCAGCATACTGTTCACCACGTCCTCGATAACATCATGCAGATTGATGATTTCCTTTTTCAACCCAACATCTTCTTTATCCAGACTGGCCATTTGTAACACCCGCTCAACATGCTGCTTCAGCCTTTTGTTTTCATTTTCGATTATAGTTGCGTATTGCAACAATCGTTCCGGGTGCTGAACAATGCTGCTGTCTTTCAATACCTCTGTAGAAACGGCAATGGTAGAGATGGGTGTTTTGAATTCGTGGGTCATGTTATTGATGAAGTCTTTCTGTATTTCTGAAAGACGTTTCTGTTTGAGAATAACGAATAACGTGTATCCAAAAAATATAATCACAATCAGCAGCACCGCAGATGAAAATGACCAGATGCCCATCTGGTTTAAAATCTGTGCCTCGCGGTTAGGAAACTGCACACCAAAATAATAGCCGGCATTCACCCACTTGGGCAGGTTTGGATTTTGTTCACGTTTACTGACTTTATCACTCAGCTTAACATAGTTTCCATACACCATCTTTTCGTGGGTGCAGTCGTAGATGCCATATTCAAAGTTGGCCTGGATGTTTCGTTTTTCAAATTCTGACCGCAACAAAAACTCCAGCAGGCTTGCATCAATCTCACCATTCACCATCACCACATAATAATTGGTAGAGATTTGCTTCACGGGATTGTTGGCAGGAGATGGTGTGTTATTGAGCGAAAAGATTTGAGCCGCCACATTGAATAACGCAGTGTTCACTTGCCGGTCGAACTCAGCTTCTTTTAAACCGAAGGCACGCTTAACCCAGTAAATCTGAGTAATAGAAATACCGAGAATGCTGATCGTGGCAAGCACAATAATAAACCGGATAGTAGAGTTTTTCACCGCCTAAAAGTACAAGGAAAATCAGCGGGGAAACAGGGTTTAACAAGTCATTAACATTTATTGGCAACCTGTTAACAAGGGGTTTCGAAGGGAATGCCGTGGTTTGAAGCATCGATCGAATAAATTAATGTTTCAACTAAATCAATTAACCCCAATGAAAAAATCCATCATTTTAACGCTGGCCACTATAGTAGCGGTGGTAGCCGTAGCCCAACAACTGGCCGTAACAAGCAACATATCACCTATCGTTCGCACTGCAGATGCTGCCTTTACCTGGGACACAACTGTTTATGATTTTGGTACGATCAAACTGAATGAACCGGTAGCTCATGAATTTACATTCACCAATTCTGGCGATGCTGCGCTCGTGATATCATCCGTGAAAGCTTCGTGCGGCTGTACAGTAACGGAGTATACAAAGGACCCTATTCCGTCAGGAGTAAAGGGATTTGTGAAAGCTACCTATAATGCTGCCAAAGCAGGAGTGTTTTCCAAAACGGTTACAATCGATGCCAATACCGATGAAGGCAGTGTGTTGCTCACCATCAAAGGCGAAGTGGTGGAGTAACAAACCTTCAATCAGTGGCCTGAAATTTTCAGCACATCTGGGCAGCGCCTCTTTCTATCTTTGGACTGGTAGGGGATGCGGGATAGAAAGCAGCGATGACCAGATGTGCGGGGCCATGCGGCCCTGGAGCAAAACAGATTGTCAATTCTTTGGGTAATCTGTTAATCCGGACTTAGATTTGTTTCATGGCCTCAGCATTTGATCAAATCGTATCCACCCGCTATCACATTTACAATAGCCTTTTTCTAAACCTTCCCTTCAGCAACATTTACCGTACGGGCACGTTGCTGCCGTTTGTTCAGCAATATGCCGAAGACGGATTTGAGCTGGGAAAAGATCCGCAGGATATAGTCGAAAAGTTCTTCAGTGATTTTGCGCCTGATGCGTCACGGGAAGAACAGTTTGATCTGCTCTTCAGCTTTATCCAATATGCCGAACGGCAGATCGTGTTGTTCGATTCCATCGAAGATGCTGCCTTTGATAAAGTAAATGATCTTCGGGGTAAAGGCACAGTGCCGGCTTTATTGCTGCGCGCCTCATCGGAAGACAAAAAAGAAAAGCTTAAAAAGAAGCTTGAAGATTTTAGCGTGCGCGTGGTGCTTACCGCTCACCCCACGCAATTCTATCCGGGCACGGTGCTGGCCATTATCAATGATCTGGAAGAGGCTATCCGCAAAGATGATCTGGCAGGTATTAACGTGCTGTTGCAGCAATTGGGCAAAACCCCGATTATCAATCGTGAAAAGCCCTCGCCTTACGAAGAAGCCGTAAGCCTGTGCTGGTACCTTGAAAATGTTTTTTATCACGCTGCACCTGAAATTATAATCCGGTTGCTGAATGGATTAGAGTTAAAGCCATACGAATGGAAAAACTATAATTTGTTCCGCATTGGTTTTTGGCCCGGGGGTGATCGTGATGGCAATCCGTTTGTTACGCATGATATTACCCTGAAGGTTGCGGCCCGGTTAAAAGAAACTATTTTGAAATGCTATCATCGTGATTTACGCGCGCTGAGGCGCAGGTTAACCTTTCGCGGAGTAGATGTTCTGATTATGGAAGCTGAGCGCAATGTTTACGAGGCCATCTATTATCCGGGTAAGGGTTATAAACAGGCTGATGAGTTGGTGAGTACCCTGGAAAAAATTCGTGATTTATTAACGCATGAACATGAGGGTTTATTTCTTAATGAACTGGATGCCTTTATCATTAAGGTAAACATGTTCGGATTTTTCTTTGCCAGCATGGACATTCGTCAGGATAGCCGAAAGCATATGCAAGCCTGGGATGAGATCCGCACTCACCTTAAGATTAAAGACTTTGATTCGTTTACGGAAGGTCAAAAAATAAAATCGATACTTACGACCACTGCTGATCTTAAAAAAATTAAGGTTAAAGATGCTTTTGTCCGTGAGCTGATCGATTCTGTCTATACGATCGAACAGATTCAAAAACAAAATGGTGAGGTCGGATGTCATCGGTATGTTATCAGTAATTGTGGCTCGGTGGTCGACATCATTCAGGTTTTTCAATTGGCACGATTGGCCTCGGGGAAAAAACAAGGCCTTGCTCTGGATGTAGTTCCGCTGTTTGAAACCATTGACGACCTGGCGGCTGCCGGTGAAGTGATGAAAAAACTGTACAACATTCCGGAATATAAAAAGCATCTTCAAAAACGCGGAAACAGGCAAACCATTATGCTTGGCTTTTCTGATGGTACCAAGGATGGCGGTTACCTACGGGCGAATTGGTCTATTTTCAGGGCGAAGGAAAACCTTACCCGTATTTCGCGTGAGCATGATATTACCGTAGTGTTTTTTGATGGTCGTGGTGGTCCGCCCGCGCGGGGTGGAGGTAACACGCATGATTTTTATGCGTCACTCGGAAGTTCAATAGAAGATCATGAAGTGCAGCTTACCGTACAAGGGCAAACCATAAGCTCGGGTTTTGGAAAAATCAACTCATGCCGGTTTAATCTCGAGCAACTTCTTTCGGCCGGTGTTGAGCGCGAAGTATTTGGTGAAGAAGCCAGTGATTTAAACAGGGAGGACAAAGCTTTGCTGGATGAACTGGCAGAAGCCGGCTACAAAGCGTATCTCGATCTCAAGCATCATCCGAGGTTTGTACCTTATCTTGAAAAAGTTACACCGCTTGCTTTTTTTGGCGAAACCAACATTGGCTCACGCCCCGTAAAACGAAATGCATCTGATGGATTAAAGTTTGAAGACCTGCGTGCGATTCCCTTTGTGGGCGCGTGGGCGCAGATGAAACAAAACATTCCCGGCTTTTATGGTGTAGGCTCTGCCCTGGAGGAAATGAAAAAGCGAGGGCATTTCACGCAACTGAAAAACTTATACAAGCGCTCGTTGTTTTTTCGAACCCTGCTGGGCAACAGTATGATGTCGCTGACAAAAACGTATTATCCAGCCACCAAATACCTGGCCCGCGATGAGGAATTTGGCGCTTTCTGGAAAAAAATGTTTGACGAGTATACGCTCTCCCGAAAGCAAGTACTGCAGGTTACCGACCTCGATGAATTGATGGAAAACAACCCGGTTAACCGTGCATCGGTAAAACTGCGTGAGCGCATCGTGATGCCGCTTATTGTAATACAGCAATTTGCATTACAACGGTTAAGGAGTGGTGAGGATAAGAAGTATGCGAAGCACTATCAAAAACTGATACTGCGTTGCATGTTTGGAATCATTAACGCGGCAAGAAATTCAGCGTGAGTTGAAGAATTCTATTTCTCAAAATCGGGTTTGGTTATTCGTTTCAAGCGAAATGATTTCCAATTCCAGCCAAATGAAATCTCCTTCCGCCAATTTCCAGACTACCCGGTTTTTATAGGGTACACGAACTCCATCAAAAAGCTTGTAGTCGGTGGCTTCAACGCGCCATTTTTCGAGCCGTGCATCAGCGCCTCCGCCATAATATCGCTGGGCTTCAAATGCTGTAAAGTCACCATCCTCTGTAAAGAAAAATATTCCCTGAGCGGTAGTGTTTTTGTATTGCATGGTAGCTTTAGCTGTTTGTGAATCAATTTCTTCCCATGTGATATAGGGGCTTACCACGGAAGATGGAAACCAGATCAATTCACCCAAATACCGTAACATGGTTCCGGAATTTATTTTCTCATTATTGGCTTCATTCACCACAGGAATAAGCGACAGAAATTTGATCAACATTTCGCCTTCACCATTCGTAAATTTATCCCGACCTACCATGTTTATCAGCGGTATCATCTCCACTTGTGTTGTCCACACAAAAGCTGGATTATTAAAATCATAATATTGGTTTGCTGTGAAGTTCATCCACTTGCCATCAGGTGCGGTGCGCATGCGGCCGGTTTGTTTGATACGCGCACTGTGCACAGGTTCTTTATCCGTCACTACAGATTTTCTAAGCCATTGCTGAACAGGTTCGGGTAAGTTTTCCGGTTGACGTTGTGCCTCAACGGAGGGTTGACTGGCCACACCATTTAGCAGCGCATCGATTTCTTTGTTTACCATTTTTTGAAATTGAAAGTTTGCGTAAGCCGGAACAGCCACCATAAGGATAATCACATTGGCAAGGGTTCCCCACCGGGCATCTTTCCAAACCATTAGTATAATCAGTTGAGATAACACTGACGCCATACTTGCTGCAACTGGCCAGAACGATTTGTCCATAAAAAATCCGGCAGCTGCAATGACAAACAGCACGGTGGCAGCCAACCAAATTACCCCGGCTGATTTGGAAATTGAGGACGTAATATTTTCAATATTGGCAAGCTTAAAGGCTTTGGCAAAGCCCATCAGGTGAATCAACCCGTGGATGAGCAAAATAGCGAAGAAGACGTATTTCATAGTAATTTCAATGGCGTGAATGCGTGTTGCCAAAGTATCCTGGGAGCCATTGAAAAAAAATGATGGAAGCGTGCTTTTATCTATGATATTTATCAGATGGTTGTAGTAACTGGAAATGGTTTAATCGGCAACGAAGAACACAAGTGCGGGTTTTGATGAATTGTGTACCTTCATATAAAATTTGGCACCCATGAAAACCTTTCTACCTATCCTATCTGGCTTTCTTTTAATTGCGTTGATGGTTTTTGACTCATGTTCATCGGGTAAAAAATCGTTTGTCCGCGGTAATTATTACAATGCTGTAATAACGTCCACCAACCGTTTACGAAGAGATCAGGATCACAAGAAATCAATTGAAACCCTGCGTGAGGCGTATCCGCTGGCGGTAACCTACTACGATGACCAGGCAAAAGCTGCGTTGGCATCAAATGCCCAGTTCAAATGGTCGAATGTGGTAAATGCCTATACCACTATAAATGTGATGTACGATGAAATCAGGCGTTCGCCCGGTGCCTTACGCGTTATTCCTAATCCAATTAGTTACTATGATAAGCTTGCTGAGGCCAAACAACAGGCAGCTGCTGAGCGCTACAATGCTGGCGTAATGGCACTGGCAATAAATAATCGCGATAAAGCAAAAGAGGCTTACCGGCACTTTCAACAGGCAGAAGTTTTTGTGCCTGGGTATAAAGATGTTCAGGATATGCTGAAAGCTTCACTGTGGGCGGCAACTGTAAAAGTGCTGGTAGAGCCTATTCCGGTTCAGGCCCGCAACATCAGTGTGAGTGCCGAATTTTTTAATGATAAGGTCTCTGAATTTTTGCACAGTACCCCCATTAATGAATTTGTAAAATTCTATACGCTTAAAGAAGCACAAACCATTAACCTCACACCCGATCATGTGGTGAAAATTGCCTTTGATGATTTTGCTGTGGGCGAAGTATTTCTTTACGAAAAGGAATATGCCCTGGTAAGAGACAGCATTGTGCTGGCTACTTACGTAACTCAATCACCCGGAGGAGCGGAGAAGCCTGTTGATGGAACAGATAAACCAAAGGATGCTGAAAAGCCGGTAGAAAAACCCAGGGATGAAAAACCGAAAGATCCGGTAGATGATAAGAAGGAAGACCCGAAAGATCAGCCTAAGGAAGATCAGCCGAAAGATGATAAAAAAGATGACCCGAAAGATGACAAGCCTAAAGACCCGGATCCCCTTCCGGGTGATGATGACTTTGAGGAAAAAACTGATGAGAAGGATCGCGTAACGGTTTGCCATATTCCGCCCGGTAACCCGGCAGCAAAACATACCCTGACTATTTCAAAAAATGCATTGAACGCACATTTGGCGCATGGCGATGTGCTGGGTACCTGCGAAGACCAAAAGGGCAAGAACCCCGCAGATAAAAAGAATGACAACAAAGGTAAAGGAAGTGGAAACGGTGGGGCTAAAAGTGTGAACGCGTGGCATCAGGAAAAACTGTTCTATGCTTTGACTGATAAATTGAATAACTCAATATCAATTTCAGGTGATACCGTTAAAGTTTATGGTTCAGTAAAAGCCACCTACTACTACTCCCGTAAAACCACTACGTCAAAAGGAACAGTTAATTTTCAAATTCTTGAGTTACCGGGTAACCGGATTCTCTCCGTTGAAAAAATGCCCGGTGAATTTGTGTGGGTATCGGAGTGGGCAACCTTTAATGGCGATGAGCGCGCCTTAACGCCACGTCAGCTAGAGATCAGTAAACAAAAGGAACAATTACCGCCCCAACCGCAAGAACTGTTCATTGCCTTCACCCGCCCGATTTATGATCAGCTGATTACGAAGTTGCGGGAGTTTTATAAAAACTATTAAAGAAGAGCTCTGGCAAATGTTCCGTGCTTATATACAAACACGGAACATTAAATGTTTTTTGCCAGCCTTCACCTGTATCTCCGAACCTTCAGCCAGAAAAACGGATACTGGCTTTTCTTTCGACAGAAACGCAAACTCTTTTCCGTACACAATACCGAAGTCAACATCAATATTATAGTTCGTGGTGGGATAAATTTCCCATGGAGGATGTTCTACCTGGTATTCGGAGGTTTTGGTTGCGTTGATCCGGGTGTAACCCCAGTAATGCTCGGTAATGAATTCTGTTTCGCTTCCGGTTTCCAAAGAAGTTGGTTGCGGATTCGCCTGTAAAGCAAATGTATTCCATGTTGATTTTTTCCAACGGTATTCAACATGAAGCGTATCGCCCTTTGTTTTCCACTCGTGCTGCATGGGCATAGTCTCGTAATGTTCACCATATAGTGTATTGGCCACAAATGTTAAGGCATGTTTAGGAACAATTTCCTTTATAAATACCACGCCCCGTTTCCACTCACCCTGTTCATGATAACGAACATAAAAGCGCAGGTTAACTTCTTCAAAGTGGGTATGAAATGGAACCTTGATGCCCAGCACACGGGTGTTAATAAACATGAATCCAACCAGGCTAACGTAACAGGTGTTGTTCCATAAATCAAGCGCTGTTTTGGCGGGCACGAACGGCAGGAGCAACTCCGGATTCACGACATAGTTAGCCATCGCCAGTTTGCGCCACCCGGCACGGAGGAAAGTTGAAGAAGTCATGTGATTTTACTTCAACCTACTTGCCACCTCATCCCAATTAATCACATTAAACCAATTGGCAACATACTCGTTACGCTTGTTCTGGTATTTCAAATAGTAGGCGTGTTCCCAAACATCCAACGCCAGTAAGGGCGTGCCTTTAAAATCACTAATGTCCATTAATGGGTTATCCTGGTTTGGTGTAGAGCCAATTTTGAGTTTTCCGTTGTCGTTCACTAACCAGGCCCAGCCTGATCCAAAGCGTGTCATCGCTGCTGTAGTAAATTGTTCTTTGAATTTTTCAAAGGATTCAAAACTTCCATTTATGGCATCGGCCAGTTTGCCGGAAGGAGTACCGCCACCGGGCTTCATTACTTGCCAAAAGAAGTTGTGATTCCAAACACCGCCACCATTGTTGCGCGCTTTGGCTGAGAGTTTTGAAGTGTTGGAAAGGAATTCAAGTTCTGTATTAAAAGTAATTTTCTCGGCTTCAATTGCCTCGTTAACATTCTTTACATATGCTGCATGGTGTTTATTGTAATGGATGTCCATCGTCAGGGTATCAATACTGGGCTCCAGCGCATCATACCCATAGGGTAATTTAATTTGTGAAAACGTTAGGACTGGCAGTGTATTTTTTTCTGGATCATCTGTTTCCTTACCGGCTTTAGAGGCACACGCCATAAAAGGTACACCTATGGTTGTGATAACCGTAGCCTTTACGGTAGTTTGTATAAATTCTCTGCGGTTGGTCTTTTTCATGATTTTATCTGTTCAAGTAAGTACTTCGGTTCAAAACGGGCAGGCCTGTAGGGAATGCAGGAGCAAGGTAAATTTACTTAAAAATACTTAGCTTGCACCTGGACTTACTACCAATGGTATGAGCGAAATACTTTACGATGAAGTGCCTTCTCTTGACCTGGCGGATTTCACCAGTGGAGATGAGGCGAAGAAGAAAAAATTTGTGGCCGATCTGGGCGCAGCTTATAATAACATAGGCTTTGTAGCGATAAAGAATCATTACCTGACCGATGACTTGTCTGCAAAGTTGTATACGGTAATCAAGAAATTTTTCGCCTTACCGGATGAGGTGAAGCAGAAATATGAAATTCCGGGTTTGGCCGGTCAGCGGGGCTACATCGGTAAAGGAAAGGAACATGCGAAGGGCCGTAATACAGGCGACTTAAAAGAATTTTATCACATCGGTCAGGAGGTAGAAGATGAAGACCCAATTAAGAAGGAATATCCGGCAAACGTTTGGCCCGATGAAATTTCTGAATTCAAGGAGATCGGATTAGAAGTTTACCGCAGACTGGAGAAAACGGGTGTATACATGTTACGCGCAATCGCGTTGTACCTGGGGTTGCCTGAAAATTATTTTGATGCAAAAGTGCGCCATGGCAATAGCATTTTGCGCCCTATTCATTATTTCCCCATTGAAAATCCTGATGCTGTGCCGGCAGATGCCGTGCGTGCAGCGGAACATGGCGATATAAACCTGATTACATTATTGATGGGTGCCAGTGCCGATGGCTTACAGGTGTTGCGCAGGGATGGAAAATGGATTCCGATTACGGCTTTGCCTGAGCAATTGGTGGTGAACGTTGGCGATATGCTGGAGCGTCACACCAACAAGAAGTTAAAATCAACTATACACCGTGTGGTAAATCCGCCACGTGAAAGAATGAACACCCCGCGGTTTTCAATTCCATTCTTTATGCACCCCCGAAGCGAGATGAGCCTGGCAGCCTTACCCGAATGCGTTGATGCTGAACATCCGAAGATTTGGCCGGATATTACCGCAGGAGAATTTCTGGATGAGCGACTGGCGGAAATTGGTTTAAAGAAAAAATAATTTTCAGGAACGCTCTTGTTCAGGCGAGTCCGATATTACATTTTTTTAAAAGACGTGCTCTGGCTCGCCCTCACAACGTTTGGAGGTCCGCAGGCACATCTTGGCCATTTTCAAAAGGTATTGGTTAAGAAGCGCAACTATCTTTCAGCAGCGGAGTTGATGGAACTAAATTCGCTTTGCCAGATTCTACCCGGCCCAAGTTCTACACAAACACTTACTGCAATCGGTTTTAAAATCGGTGGGCCAAACCTCGCTTACCTTACCTTACTGGTTTGGATTTTACCATCGGTATTGTTTATGGCATTTGCCGGAATTTTTCTTTCCACTATTCAGGAGAAAGATTTTTCATTGGAGTTCACGCGGTTTATTCAACCTATTGCTGTTGGTTTTGTGAGCTATGCTGCGTATAGCATAAGTTTAAAAACAATTCACACAAAAACCGGTGGCATTATTATGGTTGCGGCTGCCCTGGTTTCCTATTTTATTCAAACCCCGTTTGTCTTTCCTGCTATTCTATTAGTTGCCGGGCTTTCAACGGCATTGAAATTTAAAAATCAGCCTAAGGAGATCAAGAAAAAAATTGAAGTTCAGTGGTCTAATTTTCTGCTTTGGATTGGTGTGCTTTTACTGGCGGCTGTCATGGGTGGAATTACCAAGGCCCGTCCGGTTTTGTTGTTTGAAAATTTCTATCGAAATGGAAGCTTGATTTTTGGAGGCGGCCAGGCTTTAACGCCCCTGCTGTACACCGAGTTTGTAAAGAAGGAGGCAGAACCCAGGAGACGCGTTGAGTTCAGGAAGAAGGAATATCTAAATCATGATGAATTTTTGTCGGGTTATGCAGTGGCGCAATCATTGCCCGGACCTGTATTTTCATTCAGCGCATTCATTGGATCACTTGCCATGCGGGAGTATGGTTTTGGTGGCGAACTTTTAGGTGCGCTTATGTCGGCAGCTGGCATTTTTTTGCCGGGCACTTTTCTGATTTTCTTTGTGATTCGCTTTTGGGATAGTTTAAAAAAGTACAGGGCTGTTCGCGCATCACTGGAAGGGTTAACAGCTGCAAGTGCAGGGTTAGTTGCTGCTGCAGCCATCATTCTTTTTCAACCCCTTGACAATACCTTTATGAATTTCGCCTTTACGATTGGTACGTTTGGCATTCTTACGTTTACACGAATTCCTGCTCCGGTTATTATTGTTATTGGTTTTTTGTTGGGGTTTATTCTCTGAAGAGGGGCACAAAAAAAAGAAACCCTGCTGATATTACCAGCAGGGTTTATCAAACTAAAAACCTGAATATCGGTTAACCTAGCTTAAAGGTAATAGGCACAACATAACGCTGGCGTACAGGCTTACCCCTTTGCTTGCCCGGATTCCACGGAGGTGCACTTTGTACTACGCGTACAGCCTCTTCATCACAACCGGCACCAATTCCTTTTATTGCCTTTACATCAGTAATAGAACCATCGCGGTTAATAACAAACTCCACGAAAACTTTTCCTTCTATGCCCATTCTGCGGGCTTGCGCAGGATACTTCATTTTATCACCTACGTATTTGTAAAAGGCACCCATTCCACCTTTGGGCGTGGCGGTTTCTTCCACCACTAAAAAGATTTGATCAACATCTTCTTTTTCTTCAACCGGAGCGATTACAATTTCCTCAACCTTGGTGTTCTCAGTCACTTCAACATCAAACTCAACTTTGATTTCTTCTTTGATTTCTTCCTCATCAGGAACTTCAATAATCTGAGGTTGCTGAATTTTTGGCGGTGGTGGAGGGGGTTGTTCCGTAGGCGGAACCTCCAGTATCTCTTCTACGATGTTTTGATTTTTGGCCAGATTCTTCGCATCAGAATCGTCTTCTGAAGCATATTCAAAAGCCATCACAACGATAAGCAGCGTAATGACCAATCCGATGTTGAAAAACAACCAGGATTTGTTGGTTAAATCTGCTTTTTCTGTCTTTTTAGGTTCCATAGGTTCAACGTTTGGCAATAGAATCCCAAATATAGGAAAAGGTCACAATCCGGAAATAAAAAAATGTTATTTGCGGCTTCCGTAGAATAATGTGATGTAAAGCGTGGGATAAGCGGCATATTTCTTTGCCGAGGGCATCAGTTCAATTTCTTTTGCGTAGGCATCCAACAAAGCGCCAACCTCAAAACCTACAACAGAACTTTTTATGGCACCGGTTTCAAAATTCAGGGCAGCTTTCACATTGCCGCCCAGCACCATGGTGGAATTTCCAATTCCTTCAAAAAGACGACCTGTTCCCCATATTTGGTCTGGGGGAATGCCCAAATTATACTGACCTCGGAAGGTCAGAAAACCACTGTCCGGAGAGTATTCTACAAAATAAGGCGCTACCAAGCCCAGGCTTGGGCCGGCAGCAAAAACGGCTTTTATTTCTACTCCTTGATGAGGCGCTTTTTTGTAGAGAATAAGATCGCGGCCATACTGAAGCCGAAAAGCATAGAGGTAGTTACTTTTACCGAAAATGAAAAAATTGCCCGTAATAATGGAGTTTCTTCTGACCTCCTGCGGATGTTTTACATTCATAATCTCCAGGCCGAATGTTTCCAGCACACGCTCATTTAGCTTTCTGGCTTTTTTGAACGTAAATCCACCAATTAATCCGCCTGATGTGTTTTTGTTAATACCCCAGGTAAATTCAGATTGATATTCATAGCTGTCCTGCGTTTGACCGAAAACGGTAAAACAACTCACGAAAAGCAGCAACGCTGTAATTTTTGTTTTCTTAAACCCGCGCATTCTACCCAAACTTTGAAATACCTTTAAGGCTCTAAAGTAACGCAAAATATAAATATAAGTTATTAACCATGACAACATTAACTACTGTATATCAGGGGGGCTTGCGTACAGAATCCACGCATACACGATCGGGAAATGTGCTTATTACTGATGCCCCAGTTGATAACAACGGAAAGGGAGAGGCTTTTAGCCCTACAGATTTGGTTTGTACAGCCCTGAGTACCTGTATGCTCACCACCATGGGCATTTGGGCTGCGCGGGAAGGCGTGGATATTTCCGGAATGCGAACTGAAGTGATTAAAGTGATGGGTTCAAATCCGCGGAAGATTGCCGAGATTCAGGTGAAACTGTCGCAGAAAAATCTGGTGGCAACAAATGAGCAAAAAGAAAGACTAAAGGACATTGCACTTCACTGCCCGGTTGCGCTGAGCCTTCACGAGTCGGTTAATCAGTTGATTGAGTTTGAGTTTTAGAAATCTCCTTGAGGGCGTTGTAATTTATACTCATATGTGAAGCGTGATATATGGGTTTATCATGCTGAATAATCAATACCTGGGGAGATTCGTGCTCAACGTTGAATTTTTGAGCAATCGTATTGGAGATTTGGCGATAACTCAATAAGTCAAGAAAATAAGGCTTTACGGTTTTCATTTCCTCATCTTTCCAGTTCCGTTCTAACCGGTCTAACATGGCACGACTGGTTGAGCATTGTGTGCTATGTTTAAAAATCAGTATTTTTTGTTGTGCAGATTCTTTACTGATGTCGTCAAGTTGATGAAGATCGGTGAGTTTAGTCCAGTGCATACAATATATTTTAGTCATACCATAATCCCTGCTCACGTTTGTCATAACGTGGCTTCTGAATCTTTTCTTTCAGGTGCTCGGGCTGGGTATCACTTTTCTTGAATAAACGTGCCCAGAACAGCTTAAAGTTCGTGAGCATGTTTTTTTCTTCTTTCACATTGTTCTGATTCGTCTTAACAAACTGTGCGTCAGGGTGTAGTTTTTTCCTGGCGAAGAGTTCATACTTCTTCATTTTGATGTTTCCCTGGTAGTCGGTGACTTTGGCAAAAGCCTTTCCAGGTTCCCTCACCTTTAACGCATCTTCATCGCTGCTGGGGTTGCGTACATAACGCCAATCCATTTTTATGCCGCGGGCATATTCACTTGCCTTGATGGATGATTTGGACGGACTGATTCCCGGCAATGATCCATCTGCTGCATGCGGTTTTTTGTCGTAGTCTTTTTCCTTCACTTTTACCTGAAGACCATCGATCTTATACGTGGATTCCCCGGGCCGCTTTTTCTTCAGCGCGAGTTCATCGGCATTAGGGTTACGCACATAGTTTTTCTTAAATCGCGATAGCCGGGTGTAGCCGGTAAACGTTTCGCCCTGATCGCGCATGTCAGGATGAAGATCGAACTCCATTATTTTACCCGGGAATCCGCCAATGTCTTTGCCGGGTTCTTTCTTCTTCACCTTAACGGTTCCGCCAAAGGCGGCCATGCGTTCATCATTTCTGCCGGGTGGATACCTTCCCGGAAGCGGTTGCTCTTTATTGTTCCAAAGTTTTCCACTAATACTTCCACCACCTTTTTGTGGTGCTTTGCCTTTCAGGTTTCCGGAAAATGCAGCCATTCGTTCATCCTCTTTTCCAGGAGGGCGACCCTGGATCGGTTGTTCCTTATTGTTCCACAGTTTTCCGCTCACACTGCCACCGCCCTTCACAGGTTTACGGGCTTTAATATTTCCTGTATAATCTGCACCTACATCATCAAAGCTTTTTCTGAACCGGATGTTACCCTGGTAGGTAGCCATCTGCTCATCTGATCTTCCGGGTGCGCGACCAAGCACAGGCTGACCTTTGTTGTTCCAGAGTTTACCACTCACACTTCCACCACCTTTCATTGGTTTTCTGGCTTTAATATTTCCGGTATAGTCGGAACCCACATCATCAAAGCCTTTTCTGAACCTGATATTGCCCTGATACGTTGCGGCCTGCTCGGCACCTTTGCCCGGATAGCGTCCGGTAATAGCTCTGCCCTGATTATTCCAGAGTTTCCCGCTAACACTACCTCCACCTTTTAAAGGTTTTCGGGCTTTCATATTACCGGAGTAACCAGCACCTTGTGTATCAAAAGATTTTCCAAAGCGAATATTCCCCTGATACGTGTCAATTCCCTTGGCGCCAATACCCGGTGCCCTTCCGGGCAGGGGAGCTTTGCCGGTTCTTTTTTCTCCAGACTGCGTAGCCGATTGATAACCACCACCCGGCATCATGCCTTTAAAAGGTTTGTCACCATACCCTGCTTTTCTTTTTCGCGAAAGCATAACACCCCCTTCGGTGCCGGGCTTGCTTGAAAAGTTCCGGCCTCTTATTCTTCTTCCGGAAATATCACCCTTCCAGGCTCTCGAGGCTGAAGTAGTCGTTCGATAACTTCCTGCTGCCGGACCTTTGTAAGGCCTGTCGCCAGCACCTTTTCTGCCATAGTATGGTGAAGTGGTTGGGCGCAGAACTTTTTGTGGTGGCGTTTGATAATTTATGGTTCGCAATCTTCTGCCCGAAATATCGCGTGTGTAGGGGCGCTCGCCTTTTTGCTTGCGGTTCCAGAAGCCCGCGTATGGGTTAATACTTTTTCGGGATATGTACGGTCTTGATGCCGTAGCAGGAACCACGCGCTTACGATCCGGTGGTTGTGGCTGGCTCCCCATTTTTTTCAATTTCGCCAATTGGGGTGCATTGGAAGTTGGTCGCTCTATCGGGCGAGGTTTGCGCGAAGGATTGTTGACATACTTGTTGAATTGCGGATAAACGTTTCGTGTTTTTCCGGTGGCCGAACGAACTTGTACACGCTGGCGCTCCACGGCACGCCACTTCAATTGAGGATCTTTGTCGGAAGGACCTTTTCGGCCCATGTATTTTCCGCTTTGCGGATAAACATTGCGCGCCTCATTTGATTGTGAACGGGTGGCCGGAATTCTTCGTCCGGTGATGTCGCCCTTCCAGGCGCGTTCTTTTCCTTGAGGTGATTTTGCACGATAGATTGGATTTACAGGTCTTCCTGCTTTTTCTCCTCGCTTGGTTGCACTGGCGGCTCTGGATTTTCCTTGCGGACTTACGCGTTTACCGATGCCCTTCGATTTGCTTTTCGAGGGCTTGGATTTAAACCGGGTTTCGCGTGATGGTTTTGATGGTTGGTCACCTTTTGTGTTCTGAGAAAAGGATGAGATGTTCAATACAAATAGAAATACCACCAGGCTTATGAATGTAAGCTTGCGCGATGGGCTGGCGGTATGCTGCTTTATAGGGCTCAAAAAATGCCGCTGAAATGTGCTAAGATAATAAAAATCAGGCAGTAGAGGTCAGTCTGAAGATTTCCTAAGTCCCCTTTAAAACGCCAGCAATTCTGAAAGCTTGCTTTTTAAACGGCCTTTAGCCAGAAAATTTTGTTCCAGGGTTGGTGCAAAAGGGATGGCCGTGTCGAGACTAGCCACACGCATCACAGGAGCATCCAGGTATTGAAAACAGTGTTCGTTAATCCATGCGCTTATTTCAGCACCAATACCACCAGTTAACGTATCTTCATGAAGGATGAGTACACGATTGGTTTTTTTTATGGTTTGTTGAACAGCTTCCTTATCCCATGGCAGTAAGGTACGCAGGTCGAGTACATCTGCCTGAACGTCAGGCATACTTTCCAATATTTCCTTTGCCCAGTGAACACCCATCCCATATGTGATAATGGAAACATCATTGCCCTCGTTTACCAATTTTGCCTTTCCAATTTCAACGGTGTAATAATCATCAGGCACCATTTCTTTTATGGAACGATACAACAACTTGTGTTCAAAATACATCACCGGGTTTGGATCTTCGAACGAAGCACAGAGCAATCCTTTTGCATCATAGGGGTTGGAAGGATATACCACCTTTAACCCCGGGGTGTGAAAAAACCAGGCTTCGTTGCTTTGCGAATGGAATGGACCTGCCGCAGTGCCTGCACCGGTGGGCATGCGCACCACTACATCAGCATGTTGCCCCCAGCGCCAATGCGCCTTGGCCAGGTTATTTACGATTTGTGTAATGCCTTCCGACACAAAATCAGCAAACTGCATTTCCACCATAGCCTTCATGCCTTTAATGGAAAGACCAAGTCCCGCACCCAAGATAGCCGACTCACAAATGGGAGTATTACGGACGCGCGCTTTGCCAAATTGCTTTACAAAGCCATCGGTGATTTTAAACACACCGCCATAGTCGGCAATGTCTTGACCCATCAACACGAGGTTTGAGTGACGCTCCATGCTTTGGCGAAGCCCATCACTTATGGCATCAATAAATCTTTTCTCGGAGGTCTTGCCTGAGGGTGAGGTTATTGTTGGTGTAAACGGAGCATACACATCATTTAGCTCAGTTTCTGTGTTGGCTTCCGGATGGGTTTCGGCAAAAGCCGTTTCCAGCCCGGCTTCAATTTCTTTTTTTATTTTTTTTCGGATGGTATCGATTTCCTTTTGATCGAGTATGCTTTCGACCACCAGAAACTTTTCATAATTCTCCACCGGGTCTTTTTTCGCCCAGGTGTCCATCAGTTCTTGTGGAACGTATTTCGTACCTGAGGCTTCTTCGTGACCACGCATGCGGAAGGTAATACACTCAAGCAGAATTGGGCGGGGATTTTTACGAATATCTTCAGCGATTTTTTTTATGGTGGAGTAGACCTCAAGAATGTTGTTCCCATCAACCTGAACGCCTTCTATTCCATACCCGATAGCTTTATCGACAAAACTTTTACATCGAAATTGTTCATTGCTTGGCGTGGACAATCCGTATCCATTATTTTCAATTACAAAAATCACCGGAAGGTCCCACACGGCTGCCACATTAACCGCTTCATGAAAATCACCTTCGCTTGTTCCGCCATCGCCATTGAAAACAGCGGTTACTTTCTTTTCTTTTTTCAGTTTTGTCGCCAACGCAATGCCATCCGCCACACCATTTTGCGGCCCAAGGTGTGAGATCATGCCCACGATGTGATGTTCATTGGTGCCGAAGTGAAAGGAGCGATCGCGGCCTTTGGTGTAGCCCATCATGGTTCCCTGCCACTGCGCAAACAATCGCTCGAAGGGCATGTTGCGCGAAGTGAAAACCCCCAGGTTGCGGTGCATGGGTAAGATGTACTCGTCTTTTTCCAACGCTTCGGTTAACCCTACCGCTATAGCTTCCTGGCCAATGCCACTAAACCATTTACTGATTTTATTCTGCCGGAGAAGTATGAGCATTTTTTCTTCGATCAATCGTGGACGAAGAATAGCTTCATACAGATGTTTAAGCTCAGAACTTGTTAAATCGCGCCTATCAAATTTCATAACAGGAAGAAATTCGGTAAAGTTAATGGAGTTTTTCAGCGATTTCTCACACCTGATTAACAATTTAGTTTTCTGTACTTTTGAGGTCTATGATTTCTTTTAACGAATTCACATTAAACAATGGACTGCGCGTGATCGTGCATGAAGATACTACCGTGCAAATCGCAGTGATGAATATTCTGTACGATGTGGGCTCGCGCGATGAACGCGAAGACAAGACCGGCTTTGCTCATTTATTTGAGCATCTAATGTTTGGAGGCTCTATAAACATACCTAACTATGATGAGCCGCTACAGCGGGTAGGCGGAGAAAATAATGCCTTTACCAATACCGACATTACCAATTATTATTTAACCGTACCCGCGGCCAACCTGGAAACCGGTTTCTGGCTGGAGAGTGACCGCATGTTGAGTTTATCATTCGATCCTAATGTGTTGGAGGTGCAACGTAAAGTTGTAATTGAAGAATTTAAACAACGGTATTTGAATCAGCCCTATGGTGATGTTTGGCTGAAACTTCGGCCCTTAGCCTATCTGGTTCATCCCTATAAATGGGCAACCATCGGAAAGGAAATCAGCCATATTGAAAATGCTACGATGGATGATGTAAAAGATTTTTTCTTCACCCATTATGTTCCCAACAATGCCATATTGGTAGTAGCGGGTAATGTTAAGGTTGACCAGGTAAAAGCTCTGGCCGAAAAATGGTTTGGTCCGATACCGTCCGGTAAGAAGCGTGAACGAAAATTACCAGCAGAACCGCTACAATCAAAAAAACGATTGCTCGAAATTGATGCCAAGGTGCCCGCTAATGCTTTTTACAAAATGTACCACATGCCCGGCCGGTTTCATGATGATTATTTTACGGTTGATTTATTAAGTGATGTATTGGGCAGGGGGCAATCAAGCCGGTTGTATAGTAAATTGGTAAAGGAGCAGGAAATATTTACTTCACTTTCTTCTTTTGTTATGGGTACAATTGATCCAGGGTTGCTGGTGATCAATGGTCGGTTGAAAGACGGTATTTCTTTTAACAAAGCTGAAGAAGAAGTGAATAAGATTATCAATGACGTTGTGCAAAGCGGTATTGATGAAGAAGAACTTCAGAAGGTAAAGAATCAAGCAGAAACAACATTTGAATTTGATGAGGTAGAGGTAATGAACCGGGCGATGAACCTGGCGTTTGCAGCGTTATCGGGAGACACCAATCGTGTTAACACCGAGCGCAAGAGATTGACCAGTATTTCGGTGAAGGATGTTCAGCGACTGGCATCAGATATCCTGAAGGAAGAAAATTCAAGCGTTATGTATTACAAGGCAACACTAAACTAATATCATGAAAATTCGGGTGGGGTTAGGTTTTGATGTGCATCAGCTGGAAGAAGGCCGCGACTTTTGGTTAGGTGGTATAAACCTTCCGGCAACAAAAGGCGCTACCGGTCATTCCGATGCCGATGTTTTGATTCATGCCATATGCGATGCTTTGCTGGGCGCAGCGAACCTGCGCGATATTGGCTTTCATTTTTCAAACAGCGATGCGCGTTGGAGTGGAATGGATAGTAAATTTTTCCTGAAAGAAGTAACCCGTATGCTGGAAGCGAAAGGATGGAAAATTGGTAATGTGGATTGCACCATTTGCCTGGAGCACCCCAAAATCAATCCACATATTGATGAGATGAAGAAGACATTAGCGCCTCTTATGAACATTCAGGAAGAAGACGTATCCATAAAAGCTACCACCAACGAAAAGTTAGGCTATGTTGGCCGTGATGAAGGCGTAAATGCGTATGCCGTAGCGCTGATCACAAAGAATTCCTAATCGGAAGACTTTTCTCCACCCAGCACCAGTGCCCATGTTTTTAATGCCGGGGTTCTGTCGGCTATCAATTTTAAAATACCTAAAAAGGGTATAAACAGGATTAACCCCGCAACGCCCCACAACACACCACCCATTACTATGGCAGCAATGGTTACTAACGCGTTAAGCTTTAGCCGGCTGCTTACCGCTAACGGAAAAATAACATTAGCCTCCAGGTATTGCACAATGGAAAACACCGCGATGACACCAATGGGATACCAAATGGAATTATAGGTTACCCATGAAATAGTGATGGGCAGTAAGGAAGCAATAAGAATTCCTGCATAAGGTATGAAGGTGAGTATAGAGGCGGTAAACCCAAATAAAACCGGATGCGGAATACCCAACGCATACAATCCCAGGCTGTTGAGCAAACCAACAATCAGGTACACCAGCAACATGCCTTTTATAAAGTTGTAGTAAGAGGCGATGCTCAAGTGAAGGATTTCCCGAATGCGTTCTTTTCGTTCTAAGGGAAATATTCGATACAATACTTCTACCCACCGGTCGCGGTGGTAGAGAATCAACACCACGTAAACAGGTATTAAAATGAACAGCACGGCTGAAACACTTCCCGCTGAAATTGTTTTTCGCAGAAAGCCCATCGCATCAGCGCTTGACTGTCGTGACAGGTGTTCGAGCCACTGGTTTTGCCGTTCTTCACTGATATTAAATTCACGTGTTACCCAAACGCTTATTTCTGCCAGGGTTTGCGAAAGTTTGGACTGCAAGGCTGACCATTCGTTAGAAAAGTTGCGCAGTTGAAGAATAAATAAAAACAGTATTGCGCTTATCAAAATAAAAATCAGCGACAGGCTGAGAATTATTGCGGTCATTTTTTTAATCTTATGCTGCTCCAGCCAAATACATAGTGGGTAGAGAATACAACTGATAAGCAGGGCGAATGACAATGGGATGAATAAAGGCCTGCCTGCGTAAAGTATAATGCCACCAAATACAATGTATTGAAAGATGGTTAATGTTGAGATGTTGTTAACCTGACCTCGTAATTTCACATCGGAAAGTAAACCATTCGCCTTTAAAGTAACCATGATAGAAATCATCTTAACAAGAGACGGATCGCAGACGCTGCGGAATACGGAGCTAAATGAAACCTATCATTCCATTCATGGTGCCCTGCAGGAATCGCTTCATGTTTTTATCCAACAGGGTTTGGAGCATAAGCTGCAACAGCGCATGCCAGAGTTATTCATGCTTGAGGTTGGCTTTGGTACCGGTTTAAATGCATGGCTTACTGCGCAGCAGATTGCGGACCGGGATGTTTTGGTGAACTATATTTCACTGGAGTCATTTCCCCTTGGGCATGCCATCTGGAGCAAGCTTAATTATGCCAGCGATCCGAGAGGGTTAAGACTTTTTGAGAAAGTCCATAGCGCAACCTGGGATGAACCGGTTTTGGTTACCCCGAATTTCAGCTTGCATAAAATCAAGTCAACCCTGCAGCAAGCGATCTTAGCTTCAGCAAAATTTGATTTGATTTACTTCGATGCGTTTGCACCTGAAAAGCAACCGGAAATGTGGACGCTTCCATCCCTTGAAAAAGTAGTTGAGGCCATGAAGCCTGATGCAGTATTGGTAACCTATTGTGCCAAGGGCCAGGTAAAGCGTGACCTGAGAAGTCTGGGATTGGTGGTTGAAACATTGCCCGGCCCTCCCGGCAAACGGGAGATGATCCGGGCCATAAAGCAGTAAATAGTGATGCTGCATTTTTTCGAACACGTTTGCAGCAAACGTTTGTTGTAATTTTTTTAACTTTTAGCTACTATTATTCCGCACTTTCAAGTTATTTCGAAATATTATTTTGATATAATCTTTTTAGTCAGAACAACCACCCTTTACGACTGATGACAAGAAAGGCCAGTCATGGGCTTTACACCCCAACCCTTGAACACGATGCCTGCGGCATAGGTTTTATCGCCACCATAAACGGATCAAAAAACAACCAGGTACTGCGCGATGCTTTATCGATGCTCGAAAATATGGAGCATCGTGGAGGCCGCGGCAGCAGTCCAAAAACCGGAGATGGTGCAGGTATTCTCCTCCAAATTCCTCACGATTTTTTCAAGACTGAAACAATACGCGTTGGTTTTGATCTACCCGATCCTGGAAAGTATGGTGTAGGGATGATATTCTTTCCGCGAAACAAAAAAATCAGGCAACAATGCAAAGATGTATTGATAAGCTTAAGCAAAACACTTCGGTTGGCTTTAATCGGTTATCGTCCGGTGCCGGTGGATCACAGTATCCCCGGGCCTGGCGCTTCCGAAGTGGAACCTGTTATTGAGCAAATTTTTATACGTCCGCTTGATGAGGAGCTTGACAGACAAAGCTTAGAACGCAAGCTTTTCATTCTTCGCAATGCAGTTACGCATACAGTTGCCAAGCAGTTAAAAGCTGCAGTGAAGGAATTCTATATCACCAGCCTTTCCTGCAAAACCATAATCTACAAAGGCCAGTTGCGTACCGATCAGTTGCGTGCCTATTACAACGATCTGCAAGATGAACGACTTACTACGGCACTGGCCCTGGTGCATTCGCGTTTCTCGACTAACACTTTTCCTAACTGGAAACTTGCGCAGCCCTTCCGGTACATCGCCCACAATGGTGAGATCAACACTATCCGCGGCAACGTCAACAAAATGAAATCCAAAGAAGCATTGTTTAAATCTTCAAACTTTACTGATGAAGAATTGAAAATGCTGCTGCCCATCACCAATCCGGCAGGTTCTGACTCAGCCAACCTGGACGCACTGGTGGAGATGCTGGTACTATCGGGTCGCTCTTTGCCGCATGTGCTCATGATGCTGGTGCCTGAAGCCTGGCAGGATAATAAATTAATGGATCCGCACCGTAAGGCATTTTATAAATACCACGCTTCCATGATGGAGCCTTGGGATGGTCCCGCTGCATTGGTATTCACCGATGGTTGCCGTATCGGGGCTACACTTGACCGGAATGGATTGCGCCCCTTGCGGTATTGCATAACACGGTCAGGCCGTGTGGTGGCAGCTTCTGAAGTTGGCGCACTTCCGGTTGATCCAAAAGATGTACTGGAGAAGGGAAGAATTACACCGGGAAAAATGTTGCTGGTGGATTTGGAGAAAGGAAAAGTTTTTGATGACGATCGGGTGAAGCGCTCGGTTTATGAAGGTAAGCCGTACTATCAATGGATTATTGAAAACAGGATTAAGCTTAGGCTGGAACCTGTTCCATTAACGTTTGAAGGAGATTTTAACATCGAAACCCTCGCACAACGCCAGCAGGCTTTTGGGTATACCAGCGAGGATATAAAAACGATCATCACACCCATGGCCGAAAAAGGCTATGAGGCCATTGGCTCCATGGGTGACGATACACCGTTGGCCGTCTTATCAAAAGAAAGCCGGCATCTTTCAAATTATTTTAAACAACACTTTGCCCAGGTCAGCAATCCGCCCATCGATCCCATTCGTGAACGATTGGTGATGTCACTGTTTACCCGTGTTGGGGCGAGCTTAAATGTGCTGGAAGAAAGCCCGGAACACACCCAACAAATCCATATCTCTCAACCGGTATTATTGAATTCCGATTTAGCCAAGCTGAAAGCCATGCATGATCAAGGCTATGATTATGCCGTGGTCAATTGTGTTTTTAAAGCCGATGGGAAAGCGGGAAGGTTGAAAGAAGGTTTGGAGGCTATCTGCCGGGAAGCGGAACAAGCCGTTCAATCCGGTAAAAAAATTATCATCCTTTCTGATAAAAAGATTAATGATGGGTATGCGCCAATACCTTCTTTGCTGGCAACAGGTACGGTGCATCATCATCTCATCGACAAAAAACTTCGTACACATGCCGGGTTAGTGGTGGAGGCTGGTGATGTATGGGAGGTACACCACTTTGCCACGGTAATTGGTTATGGAGCCAGCGCTATTAATCCTTATCTCGCGCTGGAAGTTGTGCATCATTTGAATGAACAGGATGCGTTGAATAAAAGGCTAACCGATAAAGAAGCATTTTCAAATTATCAAAAAGCCATTGGAAATGGGTTGCTCAAAGTGATGTCGAAGATGGGTATCAGCACCCTTCAGTCGTATCAGTCGGCACAGATATTTGAAGCCATCGGCATAAGTACGGAAGTAATTGATAAAAGCTTTCGTGGAACCATCAGTCGTATAGAGGGGCTGGGGTTTGATGACATTGCCGAAGAAGTACTGGTACGTCATCGGTATGCATTTCAATCTTCAAACACAAATCTTCCCGTTGGCGGCATCTATCAGTGGAAACGTAAAGGCGAAAAACATTTGTTCAGTCCTGAGGTAATTCATTGGCTGCAACATTCCACCCGCACCAATAATTTTGATCTCTATAAAAAATATGCACAGGTAATTAACGATCAATCGAAAAATCAATTAACCCTTCGCGGATTACTGGAATTTAAAAAGCGCAACCCTGTGCCGTTGGATGAAGTTGAACCCGCAGAAGAAATTTTTAAGCGCTTTGCCACGGGTGCCATGTCGTTTGGTTCTATCTCACACGAAGCACACACCACCCTGGCTATTGCCATGAATCGCATTGGCGGAAAAAGTAACAGTGGTGAAGGTGGTGAAGACGAAGCACGTTTTGCCAGGAAAACTAATGGCGATTGGGAGCGTTCAGCCATCAAACAGGTTGCTTCCGGACGATTTGGTGTAACCAGTTATTATTTAACCAATGCTGATGAGTTGCAGATAAAAATGGCGCAAGGCGCTAAACCTGGTGAAGGTGGCCAATTGCCGGGTGATAAAGTTGACGAATGGATTGGCCGGGTAAGGCATTCAACACCGGGTGTCGGGTTAATTTCCCCACCGCCTCATCACGATATTTATTCCATCGAAGATTTAGCACAACTAATCTTTGACTTGAAGAATGCCAACCGACAGGCACGCATAAATGTGAAGCTGGTTTCGCAGGCAGGCGTGGGTACGGTGGCAGCCGGTGTGGCAAAAGCAAAAGCCGATGCAATTTTAATCTCCGGTGCCGATGGCGGCACCGGAGCCTCTCCGTTGAGTTCGGTTCGTCATGCCGGGTTGCCCTGGGAACTTGGGTTGGCTGAAGCGCATCAAACCCTGGTAAAAAATAATTTGCGAAGCAGGGTAACGCTTCAAACCGATGGGCAAATACGAACAGGCCGTGATATTGCCATGGCTGCACTGCTGGGTGCCGAAGAGTGGGGCGTTGCTACTGCTGCATTGGTGGTGGAGGGTTGTATTATGATGCGCAAATGCCATCTCAATACGTGCCCGGTTGGCATTGCTACCCAGGATGTTGAGTTGCGAAAATTATTTACCGGTGATCCTGATCATGTGGTAAACTTCTTCACCTTCCTTGCAGAAGATCTTCGTGAAGTGATGGCCTCCCTGGGTTTTCGAACCATCAATGAAATGATCGGGCGTACAGATATACTTCGTGTTCGTCAGGATGTGGATCACTGGAAGGTAAAGAAACTCGATTTGTCTCCTTTGTTATATCGTGAATCGGCCGGAGAAGGCGTTGGCCTGTACAAACAAATTGAGCAGGATTTTGAGTTGGAGAAAATATTGGACTGGAAGCTTCTGGCTGCCGCACAACCAGCATTAGAACATCTTGAAAAAGTTACAACTTCCGTTGTCATTGAGAATACCAATCGATCTACGGGCGCATTGTTGTCGAATGAAATATCAAAACTTTACAAAGGCGATGGATTGGCTGAAGATACGATTCGTGTCAAGTTTAAAGGGTCAGCCGGGCAAAGTTTCGGAGCATTTGTTGCCAAAGGTGTAACGTTTGAACTGGAAGGCGAAGCCAATGATTATTTCGGAAAAGGATTGTCGGGCGGGAAGCTTATCATTCATCCCGACAAAGAAGCAAGCTTTAAACCGGAAGACAATATTATCATCGGCAACGTGGCGTTTTATGGTGCAACATCGGGTGAGGCTTACATACGTGGCCAGGCAGGTGAACGCTTTTGTGTACGCAATTCAGGTGTGAATGCCGTAGTGGAAGGCGTGGGTGATCATGGATGTGAATACATGACCGGTGGGCGCGTGGTAGTATTAGGGAAGACCGGTAAAAATTTTGCCGCTGGCATGAGTGGTGGAATTGCTTACGTGTTTGATCCGGAACAAACCCTGAAGGAATTGTACAACCCGGAAATGGTTGAACTGGAGAAGATGGAGGAGGAAGATAAGGTGCATGTGCATGGTATGATTGAAAAACATTTTCAGTACACCAAAAGCGATCCTGCCGACTGGATATTGGAGAATTGGGAGCTCGCTACAGAAATGTTTGTAAAAGTGATGCCGCGCGATTATAAGAAAGTGCTTCTGTCAAGAAAAGTGAGTCAGCAGAAAGAGACATCATTTATGTAATACGATTTGTTACGTTGAGCCTTCGACACGCTCAGGCTGACACAAGTAGAGAATTTGATTGAAACAGTGAATAGTTATTGATATGGGCCAACCAGACGGATTTATAAAATTCAATCGCGAGATGCCCAAGACTCGCGATCCGCACGAGCGGATTAAAGATTATAAGGAAATTTATCCGCCTTTGGATCATCAGCATGTCCATACGCAATCGGCCCGTTGTATGGATTGCGGTGTTCCGTTTTGTCACCACGGTTGCCCGCTGGGCAACACCATTCCCGATTTTAATGAAGCCGTTTATCGTGGCGACTGGGAAGAAGCAATTACAATACTAAGTACCACGAATAATTTTCCTGAGTTTACCGGAAGAATTTGCCCGGCACCATGTGAAGCCAGCTGTGTGTTGAGTATCAACAACAAACCGGTGGCCATTGAATACATTGAGAAAAGTATTGCCGAAACTGCTTTTGAGCGAGGCTACATAAAACCACAACCACCAAAGCAACGAACAGGCAAACGGGTTGCTGTAATAGGATCGGGCCCGGCAGGTTTAGCCGCTGCCGCTCAACTCAATAAGGCCGGGCATTGGGTTACGGTTTTTGAACGCAGCGATCGTATTGGCGGATTGCTTCGTTACGGTATCCCTGATTTTAAGCTGGAGAAAAAAGTACTGGATCGAAGATTGAAAGTGCTTGAACAGGAGGGAATCATTTTTCGCACAAATACCCATGTTGGCATAAATGTTAGTGCGAAGTTTTTGCAGGATGAATTTGATGCCGTACTGGTTTGTGGCGGTGCTTCGGCTCCGCGCGATTTGCCCATTCCGGGAAGACAGTTGCAGGGTGTTCACTTTGCAATGGATTTTCTCAGTCAGCAAAACAAACGCGTTGCCGGTGACCGAATTTTTTCAGGCGATATTCTGGCCGGTGGAAAACGCGTGTTGGTCATTGGCGGTGGCGATACCGGTTCGGATTGTGTAGGAACCTCAAACCGGCAGGGGGCCAGGTCGGTAACACAGATTGAGTTGCTGGCCAAACCTCCGCTTAAACGCAACGAAGAAACCAATCCGTGGCCGCTATGGCCTATGGTGTTGAACACTTCTTCTTCGCACGAAGAAGGTGTGGACCGTAAATGGGCCATATTGACAAAAGAATTTATAGGCGATCACCTCAACAGGCTTACCGGTTTAAAAGTGGTGGATATCGAATGGACAATTGAAAAGAATGGAAAGCCTGGTTTTGTTGAACGGAAAGATTCCGAACGCATTATTCCGTGCGAGTTGGCCTTGCTGGCCATTGGCTTTACTGGGGCTGAAAAAGGTGGACTTGTGCAGGAATTAGAACTTGAACTGGACGAGCGGGGAAACATAAAGACCCGGCACTACCAAACCAATCAGGAAGGAGTGTTTGCTGCGGGCGACATCCGCAAGGGGCAATCGCTGGTAGTATGGGCCATATCCGAAGGCCGGGAAGCTGCACGCGCAGCAGATAAATGGTTGATGGGTGAATCCAAGCTTGAATCCAAAGATGAATCGTTTGTAAAGGTTTCGGTTTGAGCAGAAACCAATCAGGCCAATACATACAGGGTTCGTGTCCTCACGAACCATATTTTCTATTATGGCTTGTGGTGCACAGACCAATAAATCAACTTTTTACTTTTCTGACGGCACGCTTTCCGGACTTAATTAATCGGAGTAATTTTACCGCTTAAATTTCAGTAGCGTGGCCAGTAAACTTGTTAAGATCGGCACCGTGCAGATGTCGTGCACGAACAACAAAGAAGAAAATCTTCACAAAGCCATTACGGGTATTCGTGAGGCTGCCAAGAAGGGCGCACAAATTGTTTGCCTGCAAGAGCTTTTTACTTCGCTTTATTTCTGCGATTTAGAAGATTATG
This sequence comes from Flammeovirgaceae bacterium UBA5585, assembly GCA_002425185.1. Classification (GTDB taxonomy): domain Bacteria; phylum Bacteroidota; class Bacteroidia; order Cytophagales; family Cyclobacteriaceae; genus UBA2336. Next base: position 733,083 of record DILT01000013.1, read on the forward strand.
AAAATTTTAAGCTTGCTGAAGCCATTCCGGGACCATCCACCGATGCATTGTCTGCGGTGGCGAAAGAATTGGGTGTGGTTATCATAGCTTCATTGTTTGAGAAGCGCACGCAAGGCATCTACCACAATACAACCGCTGTGCTTGATGCCGATGGTGCGTACCTGGGTAAGTACAGAAAGATGCACATTCCGGATGACCCTTCGTACTATGAAAAGTTCTATTTCACCCCGGGCGATCTGGGGTATAAGGTTTTTAAAACAAAGTTTGCCACCATTGGTGTGCTTATCTGCTGGGATCAATGGTATCCTGAAGCTGCACGCATTACTTCACTTATGGGTGCCGAAGTATTGTTCTACCCCACGGCCATTGGCTGGGCAACTTCGCAAGATGAAGCCACCAACACCGAACAATACAATGCCTGGCAAACCATACAGCGCAGCCATGCGGTGGCAAATGGAATACATGTAGTGAGTGTAAACCGGGTAGGTTTTGAACAAGAAGGGCGGATGAAATTTTGGGGAGGGTCGTTTATAGCAAACCCCTTCGGAAGCATTTTATACAAAGCTTCACACGATCAGGAGGAGATACACGTATTAGAGGTTGATCTGAATAAGACTGACAGCTACAGAACACATTGGCCGTTTCTACGCGACAGAAGGATTGACTCCTATCAACCCATTACCAGGCGTTTTATTGATGAAGATTGACCTTGGTTGTTTGTTAATCGTTGTTCGTTGTTAGTGAACCTACCTTAGAACGAATAACCAACAACCAATAACCAGCAACTATTTACTATTTATGACCCCAAAACAACTCGGTTACTACTTTCCCGCAGAATTTGCCAAACACACGGCCACCTGGCTTAGCTGGCCGCATAAGGAAGCTTCATGGCCCGGAAAAATTAACACCATTTTTCCGGTTTATGCTGAGTTTGTAAAACGTGTGGCAGAAGGTGAGTTGGTTAACATTAATATTGTTGATGAAGGCATGAAGAAGTTTGCTGTTCAGCAACTGGAAAAAGTAAATGCTGATCTCTCGAAGATTAATTTTTTCTTTCATCCTACCAATGATGCGTGGTGTCGCGATCATGGCCCTGCTTTTCTTATTAATCCTAAAGCTGAACAAAAGAAAGTAATAGTTGACTGGGGCTACAATGCGTGGGGCGGAAAGTATCCTCCATTTGACCTCGATGATGTTATACCAACCTTGATTGCTCAGCACTATAACATTCCGGTATTTCATCCGGGCATTGTTATGGAAGGTGGTTCGGTAGAATTTAATGGGAAGGGAACCTTATTGACCACAACCTCTTGCCTGCTAAACCCGAATCGTAACCCGCACCTTAGTCAAAAGCAAATTGAAGAGTATTTGCACAAGTATTATGGGGTTGATCATATACTCTGGCTGGGCGATGGCATTGAAGGCGATGACACCGATGGGCATATTGATGACCTTACCCGGTTTGTAAATGAAGATACAGTAGTGACGGTTGTTGAGACGAATAAAAAAGATCCGAACTATGAACCGCTTCAGGAAAATCTGAAGTTACTGAAAACATTAAGGCTGGAAAGTGGCAAGCAAATGAATATTGTTGAACTGCCTATGCCTGCTCCGTTGATTTACGAAGGCATGCGTCTGCCTACTTCCTACGCCAACTTTTATATCAGCAACAAGTATATTGTTGTGCCCACCTTCCGCGATAAAAACGATGATAAAGCCTGCGCCATTCTTCAGGAATGTTTTAAGGATCGAACAGTAATTGGCCTTGACTCAACGGATATTATCTGGGGCCTTGGTTCTTTCCACTGCCTGAGCCAGCAGGAGCCGGAGGTTTAGAAATAGTAAACCTGGTGTGGGGTGATTGTTGACGATAATGAAAAATCATTCGAATCGATGTCTTCTATCCCATCAACAGGTGGAAACAGGGAGACTCCAAGAAATGTGCACGAAGGATTGCAGGTTGCCAGAAACTTATCATAGTACCCCTTACCATATCCTACACGATTTCCTGCTTTATCAAACGCTAATAATGGCACCAGCACCAGGTCTATCTTTTCGGGGGGTGTGGGTATGCCTTGCTGCGGTTCCATGATGCCCCAATTATTTTTCTTGAGTTGATGTAAGCCTTTAAAAAAATAATTATCAAGCTGGTTGGTTTCTGGGTTTACTTTTGGAATGCTTAACCGTATATGCGGAAACTCTCTTCGGATGCGATCAATAATCAGCCAGGTATCAGGCTCGCGCTTTTCAACTAACGGAAGGAAGGTATGAAGGACGTTTATAAAGGATAGGTCAATGTAGGTGAAGAAATTTTCGCAAAGCCTGTAGTTTAGTTGCTGATACTCAGCTTCGCTCAGCGCCATTCGTTTTTCAAGATAGATCTTGCGAAGTTCCTGCTTGGTCATGTATAACGCAGTACGTTGAAATTGAAATCAAACGGATCGAAATGCTTAAGTAGTGAGGTAATAAAACGCGGATCTTGCTGATAGAAATTCAGGAAGTTATCGGTGCGTTCCTGTAAGCTTCCGTTTGGAAACAAACTATCTTTCACAGCTTCAACCTGCTGTAAACGATCCGATTGTTTTCTTTTTTCAGCCTTGAGCAGTTTCTTCTCAATTTTCTCCAGGCTATTAACAACCCGTTGTTTTTCGGCATCAACCAAACCGCCAAGTGTTTTGTCAATAGCCATTGCATTTTGTTGGATAATCTTGAAATGGTCAATGATGGAGTCTTTTTCACCGTTCAGCATAATCGGGCTGGTGGAAAACTTCAGGGCAACCTTGTTGAAGAGCTGATGTTTGTCTAAGAAAAAATCCTCAACTCCAATACCTGTTTTAGTAAGTTTACGATCGGTTGGCGCATCAATAACCAAAGCAAAATTGCGGGGCATTAATACCGGAAAGGGAATACCATGGTGATCAAAGATTCCCTTAAGCTGAAGCCAGTAAACAATTTCTGCAGGCCCACCAACATAGGCCAGGTTTGGCAAAATCATTTCCTGGTAAAGCGGGCGCAACACTACGTTAGGACTGAATTTTTCTGGTGATTTCTTTATCTGCTCGCGCAGTTCAGATTCTGTATAGGAAAGACCGCTGTCAACTACGCTGAATTTACTTCCAACTTTTTCAATCCGGTTTCTTAGCCCATCCTCCAGGTAAAACAGGTTTATCTCGCGGCAATGAATTTGAGTTTTGTATCCGATTGCATCTAATGCGGCATCGGCTTTGTCAACAACCGGCTTGTGGCGTTGCTCGAAAAGATCCTGCTCAATAGCCGGACCGAATAATTTTTTTAACGCTTGATCATCACCATCCACAACAATCAATCCCTCAATACCAAACAATGCGTTCACATAGTAGCGGACGGCATCACTTAATTTTTTGTGTTTGGTATAAGCTTCTTTAAACAGATTGATGTCTCCCGGAATATCTGCCAGAAGTTTTTTAAAATCGTTGGTGTGGAACCTGCCTACTGCTCCTTGCTGATTGGTTTCCCACATGTACTTCTTGCCATATAACCGGAAACTCTTAATCTCATCATAGTCGTGATCTTCAGAGGCCATCCAATAAACCGGAACAAAATTATGATCAGGATAGGCTTCTTTTAACCGTTTACACGTGTTGATAACGGTAATGATCTTATAAATAAAGTAAAGCGGACCAGTAAAAATATTTAACTGATGACCGGTTGTTACCGTAAACGTTGCTTTATGTTTTAGTTTTTCCAGGTTGGTTTTAACCGGTTCTGCAATGTCAAAAAGTTTGTATTGCTGTTGTAAAGCCGCGACTAATACTTCCCGGTTTTGAACCGCAAAAGAAGCAGCCTTTTCTTTGAGCTGATCGCTGAAATTTGTAATGGTAGGAAAGCGACCATAAAAGGGTTTCAGCGATTCCTTTTGGTGAATATAATCCAGAAAAAACGGGGTAAACGAGTGGGTGGCCTCAAAAGGAATTTTCTGGAGGTGCATGGGCTAACAACAGCTTGGTGTGAGTAAAAACATACCGAAATAACGTTTATTTCGTCCTTGAGTTCCACATAATTTACACGAAGATTACCTTGCTACTTCTCCGTACAGGTCGAATTCAGTGGCTGAAGTAATGTTGATGTTAACAAAATCTCCAATCCGGAGGTATTCCTGTGCCGCACTAATAATCACTTCATTGTCTACTTCGGGTGAGTCAAACTCCGTTCGTCCGATAAACTCACCACCTTCTTTACGATCGATCAGCACCTTAAAAGTTTTACCAATTTTTTCCTGGTTCAGTTCCAGCGAAATGCCTTGCTGAAGTTCCATGATTTCATCCATGCGTTGCTGTTTGATTTCAGCCGGCACATCATCCTTCATGGAATAGGCATGGGTATTTTCTTCGTGTGAGTAACTAAAAACCCCCAACCTGTCGAACCTGGACCTTTCTACAAAATCAACCATCTCCTGAAAGTCCTCTTCTGTTTCTCCGGGATGACCCGCAATCAGTGTTGTGCGAATGGCTATGCCCGGAACTTTGTCGCGAATGGTTTGTAAAAGTTCTTCCGTTTTTTCACGGGTTGTGCCTCTGCGCATGAGTTGTAATATGCGACTTGATCCATGTTGTAAAGGAATATCCAGGTAGTTACAGATGTTGGTACGTTCAGCCATTACATCAAGAACATCCAATGGAAAGCCTGACGGAAAAGCATAATGCAACCTGATCCAGTCAATACCTTCAACATCAGAAAGTCGTTGCAGCAATTCAGCCAGGTTACGTTTTTTATAAAGGTCAAGTCCGTAATAGGTTGAATCCTGCGCGATGAGTAGTAATTCTTTAGTACCACCTTTTGCCAGGTTTTTAGCTTCCAGTACAAGTTCCTCCATAGGCCGTGAAATGTGCTTGCCACGCATAAGCGGAATAGCACAGAAAGAACACGGGCGATCGCAGCCTTCTGAAATTTTCATGTAGGCATAATGACTGGGGTTCGTGAGGATTCGCTCGCCCACCAGTTCCTGCTTGTAGTCAGCTTTAAACTGCTTGAGTAAGCGCGACAAATCCCGCGTTCCAAACCAGGCATCTACATCCGGAATTTCCTTTTCCAGATCATCTTTATAGCGTTCCGAAAGGCATCCGGTTACATAAACCTTGTCTACAATGCCTTCTTCTTTGGCATCAACATAGCGCAGAATGGTGTCAATAGACTCTTGTTTGGCATTATCAATGAAGCCGCAGGTATTGATGACCACCACGCTGGCATCATCTTCTTTCGATTCATGAACAGCATTGATTCCGTTTCCGCGTAATTGCGTAAGCAGCACTTCAGAATCCACCAGGTTTTTGGAACACCCCAGTGTGACAATGTTTACTTTTGTATTTTTATTTCCCTTCGTTTTCACTATTACCAGATAAAGTTTGCAAAAGTACGAAAAATAAGCTGGCCCGAAGTTTGGCCTTGAAGGTCAAAAACTATCTTTACAACCGTGAAAAAAGCCTTATGGTTATTGCTTTTGCCCTTGTTTTCCTGCCTGGATCAGCCGGATTGTTTACGAACTGCAGATACCGCTTTGGTTGTGTCCTTTCGTAAGTTGGAGGGTGGGGCAAGAGACACCGTGGTGCTGTATCAGGTTATCGCACTCGGTGCCGATAGCATTTTCTATAGTCCAGGCAATATACCCGATACCCTGAGGGGAGTAAATGCTTTGTTGGCAGTAGATCCGTTCAGTACGGAAACGTCTTTTACATTTTATTTCCATGAAAATGTGAAAGAATTACAGGTAGGCTACAACCGCGAGATGCGGTTTATATCGGATGAGTGCGGCAGCGAACTTTTTCTTTCTTCTTTGCAGATTTTAAATACAACTTTCGATTCTGTTCGAGTTGTGAATCGTCAACTCACCAAAACCCGGACCGTTAACATTGAAATATTTAATTAGCATATTTTTTTTAATGGTAACACTTACTGTCTTGGCCCAAAAAGCCGATACAGTAAAAAAGAGTTATAAGCCCACCGGTGTTCGATTTGGTGTGGATATGATCAGCATAATCCGCACGCCCATTGAGCCTGAATTTAGCGGATGGGAGGGTGTTGCGGATGTAGATTTTGACAGTTACTACCTGGTTATGGAAGCTGGCCGCTGGGCGCGCGATTTAACTTCTGAAAATGACACGTATTCAAGTAGTGGAAATTTCTGGCGGGCAGGTGTTGATGTAAATTTTTTAAAGAATGACCCGGAGCGAAATAATTTTTTCCTGGGACTACGCTATGCGCGCGGAACGTTTTCGGAAGAACTCACTACGGTTGTCAGCGATCCTGTTTTTGGTGACGGCACCATACAATATGCCAACAACAATGTTCGCGCCTCATGGGCTGAACTCACCACGGGACTTCGGGTGCGCATGTTCAGTGTGTTTTGGATGGGCTATACGATTCGATATAAATTCGGGTTAAATACCAATGAGTCCAGCGGTTTGGTGCCCTATGATGTACCGGGTTACGGACGAACAGACAAAAAAAGCACGTGGGGTTTTACCTATTATGTATTGTTTCGGGTGCCGTTTGAAGGAAGAAAGAAGTAATTGTGCTGATCCGCTTGCTAGCCTCTTCTGAAAAGTGAGTCAACAAACTCGGCTTTGTTGAATACCTGCAAGTCGCCAACTTTCTCACCTACACCAATATACTTTACAGGTATTTTAAATTCATCAGATATACCGATGACCACGCCACCCTTGGCAGTTCCGTCTAGTTTGGTAATGGCCAGCGCTGTTACTTCCGTAGCCTTTGTAAACTCCCTTGCCTGAATCACGGCATTTTGTCCTGTGCTGCCATCCAACACCAACAATACCTCATGCGGTGCATCTGGAATTACTTTTTGAACTACACGTTTTATCTTCGAAAGTTCGTTCATCAGGTTCACCTTGGTGTGTAGCCGGCCAGCAGTATCAATAATAATTACATCAACACCGCGATTAACTCCTTCCTGAACGGCATCAAAGGCAACAGCAGATGGGTCGGTATTCATGCCCTTGCTGATTATCGGAACTCCGACACGTTCTCCCCATAATTTTAACTGGTCAACCGCGGCCGCACGAAACGTATCCGCAGCGCCCAACAAAACGGATTTGCCATGATCTTTAAATTGAGCGGATAATTTTCCGATGGTGGTCGTTTTTCCAACACCATTAACACCAACCACCATAATTACATAGGGCTTTTTACCTTCCGGGATAGTAAAATCCTGTACATCTTCTGATTGGTTTTCAGCAAGCAACCCGGCAATTTCCTCTTTTAGAATTCGATCTAGTTCGGAGGCGCCCAGGTATTTATCGCGGGCTACGCGTTGTTGAATGCGCTCAATGATTTTCAACGTAGTGTTGATGCCTACATCAGACGAAACCAGAATTTCTTCCAGGTTGTCCAGCACCTCATCATCCACAGCGGATTTACCCACCAACGCTTTGCCCAATCTGCTGAAAATATTATCCGAGGTTTTTTCGAGCCCCTTGTTCAGTGATTCCTTTTTTTCTTTTGAAAATAATCCGCCTAGAAATGCCATATCCTGACAACTTAAAAAAATAAAACCCCGGCTCCAAGTGAGCCCGGGAAAGTGTAGTTACAAAAAAAGTCCCGAAAGGGACTTTGTGTTTTTAAGTAGGCCTAAAATTACTTCTTAGCCAGCACTTCCTTTACCAACTCTGCAGGCACAATTTCTTCTTTGAATGTGTAAGCGCCTGTTTTTTCAGACTTAACCGCACGGATAACTTTAGCGAAGTTTTTTCCGTCAGTTTTTTTTAGTGTAGCAACAACCTTCTTAGCCATGATTACTTAATTTCTTTGTGTACAGTTACTTTTTTGAGAACGGGGTTGTATTTCTTCAACTCCAGGCGTTCGGTAGTGTTTTTGCGATTCTTGGTAGTGATGTAACGGCTCATGCCGGGCATGCCTGTTGCCCTATGCTCTGTGCACTCTAAAATCACCTGAACCCTGTTGCCTTTCTTTGCCATGATTCCTTATAGTTTATTTCGCCAAGTGACCTTTTTCTTTTGCTTCTTTCAAAACAGCAGAAATACCCAGCTTATTGATCGTTTTAATTGCCTTGGTGGATAGTTTTAAGGTAATCCATTTTCCCTCCTCAGGAACAAAAAAACGCTTCTTTTGAAGGTTCGGATAGAACCTGCGCTTGGTTTTATTGTTCGCGTGGGAAACATTGTTTCCAACCTGAGGCCGTTTTCCGGTGATTTCACAAACTCGCGCCATGCTTATAATTGTTTACCCCTTAAAAAGGGACTGCAAATATCGGGAAAACACCCCCAATTTTCCAAGTCTGAGCAGAAATTACCTAAAAGTGGTCAGGAATCGTTCAAATGGCCCTACTAAGTGGTTTATTGGACGATAAATCTGCGTGCGTACGATTTTCCATTGATTAAAAACCGGATGATGTACATCCCGGGGGCAAGGGAGTCAACCCTGAATTGATAAAGCTGTTGACCTTGTAGCAAAAGCGGAACCCCTACTTCCTGCCCGGTAACAGTGAGCACATAAGCAATTGCGGGCCTGTCTACGCTGATATTTACAATGGACGAGAATTCTTTGCTGATCGGGTTGGGATAAATGCTGATTTGCGGGTTTTCGGGTAAGGGTACACTTTCATCATGTTGGAGAATATGCAGGCCACCCAGAATATTGCCTACAACAATTGCTGGCTTGGTAGTATTGAAAAGGTTGGCGATGGCAGGCCAAATGCGCCCACCCAGGTTCTGGCTTGTATAGGCCTGGTTAAGCGGGTTATAAATGATGTTAACACTGGCTGCACTTGCATCTGCAGCTTCTTTGAAATTATTAACGATTCGTAGTTCCCCATTCTGGTCGCCCAGGATCAAATCCGGCAAGCCATCGGCATTCAGGTCGCCAACAGCCATGGACAGATTTTGTCTTAAAATACTTGCACCCAATCCCAGGTAAGCATTGGAAGTAAGCGTGAATGATGGTGTAGTTGATGTTCCGGTATTTTGCCAGTACTGTAGTGAGCCATCGCGTTTGCCTACCAGTAAGTCGGGCTGAAGATCGTTGTTGACGTTTGTTACCAGTATATTTTCAGAAGAGAATATGGGAAAGTTTAAAGATTGTACCGGCTGATCATTGAAATTTAAACCTACACTGGCGTTGTTGAGCACATAGTACAAATTAGTGTTTATTCCTGCGGCATTAGAGGCTGTAAAAACCAAATCTACTTTGGCATCGCCATTTACATCAGCAAACTGTGGTTTGATGTTGGTGAAGTTATAAAATGAAAGTCCCAGCAAATTGTCGGTTATGAGTTTGTAGGTGGGTTCTATACGGGTGCCTGTGTTTTCGAAATAATAAATTGAACCCCGCACCCCATTGACAAAGGTTCCGATAAACATATCCAGGTCGCCATCGCCATCGGCATCGTAAAAAGCAGGAACTGCGTTATCGCCAACATCAATCATATCGGACTGAAGGAAGTTTCTTCTCTGAAAGGAGAATACCGGCAGTTGTTGTGTACCGGCGTTTTTATAGAACCAGGTTGAACGTTGTAAATCGGTTTGCAAAAACTCCCGTGCAAAAATACTGGGTGAAGCAACAAGGTCCTTTCGCCCGTCAAAATCTACATCCTCGTAGTATACCGATGGAAATTGAAGAATAGCTATGGGTGCGTCAGGTGGAAAATTTAAAGCTGACGTTATGGATGGATTTTCAGGTGTGCCTACGTTGGTGAGTTGATAGACGCGTGTGCATTCCGCTTCGGCAAAAAGAATATCCATGTCATTATCGTTATCCAGGTCAAGGGCAAGCAAACTCTTGCCACCGGCATGCTTGGTGCGGCCACCGGTATTGCACGATTCGCCAAAGGCAAAAACTCCGCAGTCGCATTCTTCAACATCGCCCCAGGTCTGTGTTATGCGTTCAAAGTCTAACGAGTCGCAAGTTCCATAACGTTCCTTGCTAAAGTTTTTATGGAACTCAATGGTACTGGTGCCTACAAATTTTACATTTAAAATATCCAGGTCGCCATCGCCATCAATGTCCACCAAGGCTGGCAAATCATCGGCCTGTAACTGAAGATTTATTTTACCGGAAAAACCTTTCGTGAGTAATACCGGACTTTTCGCACCGGGAAATCCGGTAAAAAACAAAACCTGTTCCCACGAAAGTGGCTGGCCGGTTGTTGTGGTATTCTTAAATACCTTGATACCCTGAACATCTTTGGTGAACAGATCTTTTCTGCCATCGCAGTTGAAGTCGCGAAGCAGCATAAAGCCGGAGACTTCTTCCGGAAAAAAGATTTCATATTCGGGTGCGTACTTCCATTGATTATCAACATTAAGAAAGGTTACAACGCGGTTGGCCATGCGATCGAACAAGGCCAGGTCGTCCTTCCCGTCTCCATCCAGATCAATCGTATTAAACTGCGCTGTATTTAACCCACCGGCCCACGGCATTCGCAAAGTATCCTGATCAATAATTACAGGAACCTGCTGATGGAATGTATAGGTAAATTGCGCCAGGCTGAAGTGAGCGATCAAAATAAAAATGGGAATAAGGCGCATGAAACTTTTTTATAGAGATTTAACGCTGGCGTTTGTCCGCCTGTTATCTTGGTGGGTAAGATAATCATGGACATTCAGAATTTATATGAAAACTACCGGAAGAGCGGTAAAGTTTCTACCGACACCCGGCAGATTACCTCAGGCTCTGTATTCTTTGCCCTGAAAGGCGAAAAATTCAATGCTAATGCTTTTGCGGCAGAAGCGCTTGCCAAAGGGGCCAGTTATGCGGTGATTGATGAAGCCCAGTATGCTGCCGATAACCGTTACATAGTGGTAACGGATGTATTATCTACCTTACAGGAACTCGCACGGTATCATCGGCAACAGCTTTCTATACCGGTTATCGGGTTAACCGGGTCAAATGGAAAGACTACATCGAAAGAGCTACTCCATGCTGTATTGGCTAAAAAGTTTAAAACCTTTGCCACAAAAGGAAACCTGAACAATCACATTGGTGTACCACTTTCTATTCTTGCTATCGATTCAACTATTGAACTGGCCGTTATAGAAATGGGAGCGAATCATGTGGGTGAGATTGCACAGTTGTGCTCCATCGCCAATCCAACACATGGATTTATTACTAATATTGGTAAAGCACACATCGGCACATTTGGTGGGTTTGATAATATTATTCGTGGTAAGTCAGAATTGTATCAGCATCTGATTCAACAAAACGGTGTTGTGTTTATTAATTCACAAAATCATATTTTGGCCAACATGGCTAAGCGATTTAAGAATCCGTTATTTTATCCTGCCGTTGGTGATTATTACCATTGTGAACTGGCGGGTGCCGATCCATACATTAAAATAAAAACCGAATCGGAAGATGCTATTCAAACACAATTGATTGGCCATTATAATTTTGAAAATATAGCGGTTGCTTTATGTATAGGGAAATACTTTGGTGTGGATGCAAAACTGGCAAATAAAGCCATCGCTGAATATGTACCGGCCAATATGCGGTCGCAGGTTATAAAGAAAGGAACAAATACTATTTTGCTGGATGCCTATAACGCTAACCCCAGTTCCATGGCAGCTGCTATTGAAAACCTGGCGGGTATGAAGGCTCTTAAAAAGGTTTTGATCTTGGGCGACATGTTTGAGTTGGAAGAAGAGGCCGAAACGGAACATAGTAACCTGGGCAAGCTTATTTCAGAATTGGGATTTACGGAAGTTTACTTTTGCGGCACTTTAATCAGCCACGCATTGAAGGCGTTTCCTAAAGCCCAACATTTTTATAATAAAGAGGATTTATCCCAGTTCCTGAAAAAAAATCCAATTGAAAATGCTACAATCCTGGTTAAAGCTTCTCGCGGCATTGGATTAGAATCAATAGTGGAGTATTTATAACATTGTTATTATGCAACTTGATTTAATTCTCAAATTTCTGATTGACCTTTCACGCAATAACAATCGCGAGTGGTTTGAAAAAAACAAATCCCGCTATTTGCAGGTAAAAGAACACTTTGAAGATTTTCTGGAGGCCTTCCATAAAGAGTTAGTAAAATTTGATGAAAGCCTGGCGGGTCTTAACCCGCGCAAGCAAGGTTTCCGGATTTATCGCGATGTACGCTTTAGCAAAGACAAGCGACCGTATAAGGTTAACATGGGTGCTGGTTTTTCAGCCCACGGCAAAATGGAACAGGAGCCCGGTTATTATGTTCACCTTGAGCCGGGGAAAAGTTTTGTAGCAGGAGGATTTTGGATGCCTGACTCTACCAACCTGGCGAAAATCCGACAGGAGGTGGATTACCATCCGGATGGCTTGCTTAAAATTTTGAATGATCGAAAATTCAAAAAATACTTTAATGGATTTGATGATTACGATCGGGTAAAAACAGCCCCAAAGGGTTACCCGAAAGATCACCCCCACATTGATTTACTGAAAAATAAAAGCTTCACAGTATCGTGTTACTTCAATGACCAGGAAGTGAAAGACAAAAAATTTGTGAAGCAACTGGCCGAAACCTGCAAGGCCATTAAACCACTGAATGATTTCTTGAAGGAAGCCATTAGCGAATAGCTCAATTCTCCCAATCAAACTCATCCTTTGAAAGTTCTACTGCTTTTTTCTTCTGCTTGTTTTTAAAAACGTCCTTAAGTTCCTGAACTTCTTTTTTCAGGTCGGAAACTATTTTCTTCTTCACGGCTTCTGTATCATATTGAACGCGATAATCATCGGTAGTTCCGGTTATCTTGAGGTATAGCTTGGCGCGCCCTTCCATTTCTTCAATGGCTCCTGCTGCTTCATTAATATCAATTTTTCGTTTGTTATTGAGGGGGGTTACTACACGGTAATCAATGTGTTGATTAAAAGTATGCGTACCGCTGATCTGAAGTACGGTAACATTACTACGCACCTCCATCTGGGGAATGTAAACCGTTTTATTTTCGATATGAATTTCGTTTTTTAAATCGGCAAACCGCAAGGCATTAAGCCCCTCATCATCAAGGTATTTGTTCAAGCGTTTTAGGGGTTCGAATTGATTAAGTTCACCATTTTTTATGTTGGCGCTGATATCAGCAACCAGAGTTTCCTGAAATAATTTTAAATTTTGATTCAGTGTTAATTCAAGGCTTACATCGGCAAAGGCCTTTCCCCTCAAATGCTTATCCTGAATGAACGTTTGCTGAAAATTTTCAAACACATAAAAAACACTATCCACCGAAAGCCCATCTAGTTTCAGGGTGCTCATCACATCAATGGCTTTGGGGTTAGTAGCAACTACAATGCCGGTAAGGGAAAGATTGCCCCCCATGGTTTTTACCTGAATATTTCGCGAAACGGCCACCTGATTTTTTACCAACAAATCGCCTTTGAGTGAGCGGCCGGCAAATCGTTTGTACTGAAGTTTACCCACGTCACAATTAAAATTAAGATAAATGTTCGGTGAAATCCGGAATTCATATTCTTCTACTGGCCCTCCCTTCGTCTCTTTACCAAAGGCAAATGCGAAAAGTTCATCCACATTCAGGAAGGAAGATTTTAAATCGGCTTCAATGCCTACGGGCTGATCGTTAAAAAGAAGAAACGTGATGATATTTTTAAAAAAGCCATTTAAACGGATTTCACTGGAACCCAACTGAGCGCTTACATTACTTAATGCCAAATCGTTGTTGTTAAACTGGAAGACACCGTTCAGATTTTTTAACGGAATATTCTCTTTACCATAGGTCAAGGATATGTCACGGGCTTCTACCGACCCACGTGTGGAAACCCGTTGGGCGGTGGCTCTGCTTTTCAGCCACGAAAGTTTTCCTTCAAAAGCAATATCAGTAAATAAATTACCGGTTACCTGTTTCAGACTTTCCATGGGGTAGAAACTGGTAAGGGCTTCCGCATCAATGTCACCCTTGAAATCAAGGATCACATCGGAGTCAATAAAATTGCGAACAACCAAATTGGCTTGAAAAGGTTTGCCATTGAGTTTTCCGATAATGTTTTTAAGCGACAACACAGCCAGGGATGCATCGCGAAGAGAAGGTGTTGCAAAGGAACCCTCCATGCTCGCCTCTTCAATTTTTGATTTATACTGCGGATGAAAAAATGTAGCCTTGCTAAAACCAAAACTGGCCGAAAAAGCAGGGCTTTTCTTTTCACTGATTTCTCCTTCCAGACTTGCCCGAAAGTAAATGTCGCCCCGACTTTGATACTGCCTAAATGTTCCGGCTGTATTTTCGGGCAGCAAGGAAAGCAGTGTTTGGATGTCCGTATTCTCGCCTTCAGTAACCAGGTTTATAAGGTTCTTCTCTTTCCAGGAATAGCTTCCTTTTACGGCAAATAACGAAGTGCTTAGTTGCAGATTGGCCGATTGAATGTGTAACGATTTTTGAACATCATCGTACGTAAGCGATGTGTTGATTAAAAATGATTTTCCTTCCAGCAGGGAAATCTTTCCTACGTTAAGTTTTTCGGTATCAACATCACCTTTCGCTGCAATGGCATACCGGTTATCGGCTGATTTAATGGATGCGTAAAGTTGTTCGCTTGTAAAAATGTATTCATCTGTTCGCTCAAGATCACTGTAACGAACACGTGTATTTTTTAGGTTTACATTCTTTAGTTCAAAACGAATAGGGCCTGCACCAGTGGACTCTTTGGTGATGGTATAATTATTTTCCCCCCGGGCATCAACCTTCAGGTTGGTTTCACTATCCACAACCTGAAGCCCAAGTATGGTATATTGACCACGGTAAACATCAACGGGATTAAGATGAAATGAAACCTGCCTGGCGGTAAGCAGCGGATAAATTCCAGGGTGACTGTCTTCTACGTACACATCGTTGAAAACGATGGATATTCGGGGAAAGCTTTGGAAAATTGAGACATCAATTGTTCCAATTTTTACCGGTGTGCTAAGTTGCTCATTTGCTTTTAATATAAATTGTTTGATGATCTGATCTTTAAACAGAAAGGCTGAAACCGCCAGCGAAATTACCGCTACCAGAATAACGAGTACAGAGTAAAAAAGGACTTTCCGTAAGGTTTTCAAGTTTAAAAAATGGTTTTTCAAAAATACATCACAAAGTTCAAACCAAAGCGCAACGGGCTTTATTGTTTATAGAAGTAAATTTTATTGATAAAAGAGCATCGATACCGTTGATGAAATAACCGTAGAGTGTTGCCTATATCTCGTTATACTTACGTAGAATTTAACCTATGCGCATATTCTTTTATCTGATAATACTACCGGTCAGTAGTCTGCCCGCCTGGTTTTTATATCGTATTTCTGATGTACTGTATGTTGTTATTTACCGGTTGGCGGGCTACCGAAAGAAGGTTGTTCGCAACAACATCAAAAATTCCTTCCCGAGTTTTTCTGAACTGGAATGCCGGCAGATTGAACGAACGTTTTATGTTCATTTCTGTGATTTAATAGTTGAGTCCATTAAGACGTTTACCATTTCACGTGCAGAGACTGAAAAGCGTTTTACGCATCGTAATCCCGAAATTTTTGATGCGTTTATTCAACGCGGGCAGCACGTTGCGCTGGTAGGCGGACATTATGGAAACTGGGAATTGTTTGCCGTTTCGATTGCTATGCGCATCCCGCATCAACCCGTAGCACTTTACACGGCACTTTCCAGCGTATTTATGAATAATAAAATTCTGGCCAGCCGATCGCGATATGGTTTGTGGATGAGAAATTATGAGCAGGTTAAACAAATTGTTAAAACCGAGACCCATGTTCCGGTTGCAGTGATTTTTGGATCAGACCAATGCCCGAAATTATCACAACAACCCTATTGGATGGAGTTCTTGAATCAGGAAACCGGAGTGCAGTTTGGTGCAGAAAAATTTGCGCGTGATTTTAATACTCCGGTTATCTACGGTGTTATTCATCGCCTAAAACGCGGATACTATGAGACGGAATACCGGTTGGTTTGTGAAAAGCCCGATGCGATATCTCCAGGAGGAATTACAGAAATGCATACACGGTTTCTGGAGGCAGATATTAGAGCCAATCCGCCCTTTTGGTTGTGGACACATAAACGGTGGAAGCGTAAGAAAAGAGATTTTGAGTTGCAGGCATAACCACTGACAGCGAAAAAAAGAGCCGTCCCCAAGGTTGAGACGGCTCCGACTTTACAACTATAAACCAGTTTAATGTGCTATGCCATTTCCATTGGTGGCCACAAAAACATCGGCTGAAGCATGCTTTACTGTAGTGATTATTCTTGCTGCAACCTTGTAAGGATCGGCCGATGAGTTGGGCCTGCGGTCTTCCAACCAACCTTTCCATCCGTTTTCTACAGTGGCAATAGGGATGCGAATGGAGGCACCTCGATCAGAAATACCGTAAGAGAATTTATCAATTGATTGGGTTTCATGTTTGCCGGTAAGCCTCAAGTGATTGTCGGCACCGTAAACAGCAATGTGCTCCTGCACAAAAGGAGCAAACCCCTGGCAAACTTGTTCATAGATTTCTCTCGACCCGCATTCCCTGAGCAGGGAGTTGGAGAAGTTAGCATGCATGCCTGAGCCATTCCAATCGGTTTGGCCAAGCGGTTTGCAATGCCAGTTTATGGCAACCCCAAACTCTTCGGCAGTTCGCTCAAGCAGGTATCGGGCTACCCATACCTGGTCGCCTGCTTCTTTAGCCCCTTTAGCAAAAATCTGAAACTCCCACTGGCCGGGCGCTACTTCTGCATTGATGCCTTCAACGTTAATTCCTGCGGTTAAACAATAATCAAGATGTTTTTCGATGATCTCCCGTCCATAGGCATTTTGTGCGCCAACCGAACAATAGTAGGGTCCTTGCGGTGATGGATAGCCGTTCTCCGGAAATCCAAGAGGCTTGTTGGTTACCGGATTCCAAAGAAAATATTCCTGCTCAAATCCGAACCAGAAGTCGCGGTCATCATCTTCAATGGTTGCGCGGGCATTGGAAGGATGAGGTGTTCCATCGGGACTTAATACTTCGCACATAACCAGATAGGCATCTCTTCGCGCGGGATCCGGGAACAACGCAACAGGCAGTAACAGACAATCAGACGATCCTCCGGGGGCCTGCTCGGTTGAGCTGCCATCAAACGACCACATGGGGCAACCGTCTAACGTGCCATCAAAGTTTCTGATGATTTTAGTTTTGCTCCGCAAGCTTTGCGTGGGCGTGTATCCATCCAGCCAGATGTATTCGAGTTTTGCTTTCGACATAGTTTTAAAATTTAAGTTTATAGTGGTTTTAAAATTTATACACAGCAGCGATGTTAAGGGTAGCCATCATGTCTTTGGCGCTGGCTCCTTTATAAAAGGAGTTTTCTGTAGTTTTATCAATGCGCACTTCCGGAATGAACATCAGGTTGCCTAATTTGTAATTTCCGGAAAGCGTGAATTCAACTACGCTTCCGGCACCATCCTCGCCAAGACCAATAATGCCAAGATGATTGTGCTTAATGGAAAAGTACTCAGCCCGCAATCCGAGATCGAAGCTTTTGGAAAGACTGATTTTGGGATACACTGCGAAGCCAAGGAAGGAAGAAGTCGGCCCGGCTGTTTTCACGATATCACCATTATCATTTACTTCTTCACCGGCCGTGGTGCTTTGCATAGATGCATTGAATCCGAGGTAGAATACCGGTGATAACTCATAGCCCAGCGTAACATCGGCCTGAAATAATTTTCCGGCAGAGCTTTCACCAATAGAAGCTTCATCTTTTACCAATGTTCCATCCTGGTCACCATACAGAAAGTTCAACCAGATTCCGCCAGCATCGGAAGTTTTTCCAATTTGGGCACCTAGTGTATACGTGTTTACCGGATTGAACTCAACCAGGTCGGTTGGGTTCATTACCGCAAGTTTGGCAACAAATCCTTTATCCAACGCAAAGTCGAGCCGTGCACCCGTGTGGTTAAAGGGCCCATAGGAAAACAAGTATGAAGTTGAGTAATGAAAGTTTACTGCCGGTGAGATAACCTCGTAACCAAGGAAGGTGTTGAACTGCCCAATATTCAAGGTTATTTTGTCGGAAAAATTATAATAGACAAAGGCCTGATTAATGATGGCTTGCCCGGATGCCGATCCGAACACCGCTGCCTTTCCCCGCGGACCGAATACCAAATCGGCTGTAAACCCTGCCTTGCTTCCTGCATAAGAAGCGATGAGGTTCACCATGCCAATGGAAAATCCTTTTAAATCGGCAAACGATGAGGAAGGTGCAAAGGCATCATCGTAGTAGGCGTTTTTCGTTTTGAATGAGCTGTGAAAGTACGTATCAACCGAACCTGAAAAGCTCAGTTTGGGTATTTCATCCTCCTCACCTTCATCTTTCTTCAACAACTGTTCAGCCAGGTCTCCGGCTGTTATTATCGCATCTTCTTTTGACGGAAGCTTGGCCGCAGAAGCAACAATTAAATTCTCCTGTGCCCTTAAAAGCGAACCATTTATCAGAAGCAGCAGCATAATGGCATATTTTGAAAAGTGTAAAGCTGAATTTTTCATAATTTTGAGTGTGTTTTTTTAAACAATAAGCTAAAGTGGTTCCGGCAGGGTCTCTTACACCCTCCGGAACGCTTTGGTGAAGCATCAGGCAGCAATTCCCTTATCCAATTCCAAGGCTGGCAAGTTCTCGCCATGCTGACTGTAATCTGAGCCGACCTGTTTTTCTTCACCGCTTATAGTCATTGGTGAAATGAGATCAGTGATTTTAAGGATGATATAAGACCCGACTGTGATGAAGGCCACGGCCACTCCCAAGGCAATCATTTGTACTTTGAATAATTCGTATTCACCGAAGAACAGTCCGTTGCCGGTGGTGTTTCCGCCATTCACTGCAGTGCTCGCGAGCAATCCTGTCATTACCATGCCTACTGCGCCACCTACACCATGGCAAGGGAACACATCCAGGGTATCTTCAAGCGTTGTTTTGGATTTCCAATGAACCACCACATTGCTGATCAATGCGGCCATAGTTCCGATAAACAGACTGGAAGGAATAGTGACAAAACCTGCAGCGGGTGTTATGGCCACAAGCCCAACAACAGCACCAATGCAGAAGCCGAGGGCAGAAGGTTTCTTTCCGCGTACAGAATCAAAAAGTACCCAGCATAATCCGGCAGCAGCAGAGGCAGTGTTTGTTGCGGCAAAAGCTGAAGCGGCCAATGTTCCTGCGCTGAGCGCGCTGCCTGCGTTGAAGCCAAACCAACCAAACCAGAGCAAGCCTGTACCCAGCAGTACAAAAGGAATGTTTGCCGGTTTAATTGCTTCTTTTACCTCAGTTCTGTTTCTCAGGTACATAGACGCTACAAGCGCTGCAAAACCAGCCGACATATGTACTACTGTTCCTCCGGCAAAGTCCAGAACACCGAGTTGAAAGAAGAACCCTTCCGGGTGCCAGGTCATATGGGCAAGCGGGGCATAGATGAAGAGGGAGAACAATACCAGGAAGATGATATAGGATTTGAATCGTATGCGTTCAGCAAAAGTGCCGGTAATAAGCGCAGGCGTAATGATGGCAAACTTGAGCTGGAAAAAGGCAAACAATACCAAGGGTATGGTTCCGAAAACCGGGGCGTCCAGCACGTTTTGAAACATGAAGAACGTGGCAGGGTTTCCGATAATACCGCCAATGCTATCACCGAATGCCAGGCTGAAGCCTACAACAATCCAGAGCACACTTATCACGCCCATGGCGATGAAACTCTGAAGCATGGTGGAGATGATGTTTTTGGTATTGATCATACCACCATAGAAGTAGGCAAGCCCCGGAGTCATTAACAACACAAGCGCTGTGGCTGCCAGCATCCAGGCTACGTCTCCGGAGTCAATACCCTCGGTGTTAATGGTGGCAGGCACAGCGGGCATAAAAACAGCCAGCACACTTATGCCTACCAGAAGGGCAAGATAGATAATCGATCTTCTCATAAATTTTGGGTTTAGGTTGAATGGTAGTTTTTAATTTCGATTTCTATCTAAAATTCAGAATGTTAGTTTGAATTTTTACCAAATTGTTAATAAAAAGTATCGAAATCGATTTAAATAGGGTATTTTAAGACCCTATGTTTTGAAAAAGTTATGTAATTTTTAAAAATAGGGTTCGAATTTTACCCTGTTGTTCGAAATAACTATAGTTCCACTTAGTGAAAAGTGGAGTTGTTTTTTCATCAAATAGTTGTTTTGTTGCAGCGTGACCCATAAGCTGTTTTTCTGGATTTTGTGGCTTACGCTGTCAGCGGATGTGCTTGCTCAGAAATTTAATCTGTTTGAAATCGAAAACGATGAGTTGGTATGGCGTTGTACCTATTTATATGATGGCCCGCAGGACAGCCTGAGGCGCGAAGTGGTATCGATGCTAAAATCAAAAATCTTTACCCAGAATGTGGTGCGAAACGAACTGGGTTACAACGGGGAAATACGGCATTATCAGGTTGACTGTCAGCGATACGGCCGGAAATACAACAACACGCCACTTATTTACTGGAGCGGTGAATGGAAGGGGAAGTTTGTTGTGGAAATGGCTGAACAGGGCTATCGGGTAACGATCTATGGGCTATATTTTGAAAATGAGCCGCAACAGGTTTCACGCCACCAAAGCAAGGCAACGCGTAAAGGATTTTATAAAAATGAGGTTTGGAAACGGGGCGAGCCTACCTTTAGAAAGAAAAAATTGGATGACATGATTCTGATGAGCACGAGTTTGCGCGATGCGTTTGACATAAGGCAATACAATTCTCCTATTAAAGACTAGGCAGATTTATGTGTCAAGGCAAAGTTTTAATAGCCAACAAAAGATTTTTGCGTAAATAATTTTCTCTGCTACATTTGCAGTCCCAAAACAAGGGAGCTTAGCTCAGCTGGTTCAGAGCATCTGCCTTACAAGCAGAGGGTCGGGGGTTCGAATCCCTCAGCTCCCACGTATACAAGTCTCCTGCTCTTGGGAGACTTTTTTATGCAATCCATCCTTTACATCCTCTACTCCTCAATTGCCGATAAGTATTATATCGGCCACACCACTGAAGATTTGAGCGAGCGTTTGCGCAAGCACAACACCCATCACAAAGGTTTTACGGGCAAGTTTAAGGATTGGAAGGTTGTGTATTCCGAAGTTTTTTCTACAAAAGAGGAGGCTTACAAGCGGGAGCGGGAAGTAAAATTGTGGAAGAGCAGGAAAAGGGTGGAGCAGTTAATAGCTGGTTCAGCGCATCCCGCCTAAAGGCGGGAGGGTCGGGGGTTCGAATCCCTCAGCTCCCACTTTTAAAGCCATCTTTTAGGAGATGGCTTCTTGTTTATATAGGGTTTCCGGAATCTGTGTATAACCCGATTGTCAAGACAAATCCCACAAATTGTGTATGGTTAGCTTAGTAAGGTTGCACGTCAATCTTATGGTATCTATCTTTTACTTTCTATGCAATCTTATATCAGGCGTTTAATCATGTCATTAAGGCGATTAATCCTATACCTGGAGCCTTATGTCAAACGATTGGAAAAGTCAGTTGATGACTTTGCGAAGGAGAATCCACGTAGGTTTAAATGGATGAAGATTGCTTTTTTTATTATTCTTCCATTTCCCCTGATTCTGTTCCATATTTTAATTGCTGTTTGGATAGAAACCCCCTCCAATTTTGAACTTCGCAATATTCAAAATCAGGTGGCATCGGAAGTGTACAGTGCCGATAGTGTGTTGCTGGGACGATACTTCATTCAAAATCGAACGGAAGTAAAATTTGAAGACATAGCACCTGCTGTTATTGAGGCATTGATTGCGACAGAGGATGTTCGCTTTTACGAACATAGTGGGATTGATTATACGAGTGTAGGCCGTGTGCTGATTAAGTCAATTATTTTTCAGGATGAATCATCCGGTGGAGGGAGTACCATCACTCAGCAATTGGCGAAAAATCTTTATCCCCGTAAAAAGTACTGGTTCTTTTCCATTGTCATTAATAAGTTTCGCGAGGTTCGAAATGCAAGGCGGCTGGAGCGATTCTATTCAAAGAAGGAATTGCTCACATTATATCTAAATACAGTTCCTTTTCCGGATAATGTTTTCGGTATTCAGGAAGCTGCCAACCGTTTCTATTCAGTAACCGCAAAAGATCTTAACCTTGATCAGGCGGCAACGCTGATCGGAACGTTAAAAGCCACCCATGGTTATAACCCCAGACTCTTTCCTGATCGGGCATGGGCAAGACGCAATGTTGTGTTTGCTCAAATGGTGAAGAACAAGGTAATCACACCAGAAATGGCGGATTCATTGAAGAAACTTAAACTCGTTTTGCAATATAATCGCTCCACTCACCACCATGGATTAGCACCTTATTTTCGTGAATATTTGAAATCGGAATTGCTCAAATGGTGTGAAGCCAACGAAAAACCCAATGGCGAACCTTATAATCTTTATACCGATGGATTAAAAATTTATACCACCATTGATTCACGACTTCAGCAGTATGCCGAGCAGGCTGTTGAAACTCAGATGAAAATCATTCAGCGGCAGTTTAATGATCATTGGGGAAACAGCAAGCCCTGGCAGGGAAAAGAATTTGTTTTAAATGAGGCAATCAAACGATCATCGCGTTATCAAAAATTGAAGCAAGAAGGGTTAGATGAAGAAGGGATTTTGCAGGCTATGGATAAATCAATTCCTATGCGAATATTCACCTGGAATGGTGAGCAGGATGTTGTGATGAGTCCACTGGATTCTATTGTACACCATCTGCAATTTTTGAATGCCGGTTTTGTTGTCATGGAACCCTCCACCGGTCAGGTGAAAGCCTGGGTAGGGGGTATTGCTCATGATTTCTTTCAATACGATCATGTACGCACGACCACTAAACGCCAGGTCGGATCAATATTTAAACCCATTGTATATGCACAGGCTCTGGAGCAAGGTGCAGATCCTTGCCAATTAATTCCAGCTACTCAGCAAACCTATATTGTTGATGATACGGTAGAATGGAGGCCACGCAATTCTCAAAACGATTATCAGGTGGCATATTCGATGGCCGGTGGTTTAGCGTATTCCGTAAATACAGTTGCGGTAAAACTTATTCAGCAAGCAGGTGTAACTAACACCATTGTCCTTGCAAGAAAGATGGGCATCACCAGTGTTATTCCTGAAGTTCCTTCTATTTCGCTTGGCGTCTCATCGGTTTCATTGTTAGAGATGACAACAGCCTATGCGTGTTTGGCGAATGAAGGAGTAACCAGCTATCCGTATCTTATTAATTCAATGGTTGATTTAAATGGAAAAGTGATTCAGGATTTTGTCCCGAAAGAATCTGGTCAGCGTGTTTTATCGAAAGCTACTGCTCAGTTAACCCTCAGTATGCTGCAAGGTGTAGTGAATGAAGGTACCGCCTCGCGTATGCGCTATAAATACAATGTTTACAATGATATAGGAGGTAAAACCGGCACCACGCAAAGCAATGCCGATGGGTGGTTTATGGCTATTACTCCGGCATTTGTGATGGGCTCCTGGGTTGGAGCGGATGATCCACGCATACGCTTCAGGTCTACCATTTTAGGTCAGGGTTCCAATACAGCCTTACCCATAGTTGCCTATTTCATGCAGCAGGTTAATAAGGATAAAGCATTTGACTCACTGGCAAGAGCAAAATTTAGCCCGTTGCCTGATGAATTACGTAAACGTATGGACTGTGATTTATACGAGCTTGATGAAGACCTGGTGCTGGATATTAAGCAAATGATTATTCATAGAGATTCTATAGTCAGGTTTAAAGAAATGGTTATGCGAACCGATTCACTTGCTGCAGATACTATTGTTATTCCGCAAGAATCGTTTTTAGAACAACTGTACAATCGTAAATTGAGAATAGAAGCTTTAAGGGCTCGTCAGGATAGCTTACGGGCCATTAACTAAAGTAATTGAATTGGATTATCCGTTTTTTTGAAGGATGTATTTGAATGAAAATCTAATGGGCTATGAAATTTCAACTCCTGATTTTACCGTTTGTTTTAGCAGCACTGACTGTTAGTGCTCAAACCAAAGCTGACTTAACACAACTTAACTTCATGTCGGGTAAATGGACAGGCAGCATGGCGTGGGGCGATATGGAAGAATACTGGAGCGAAGCCATAGGCGATAACATGGTGTGTGCTTTTCGTTGTGTGAAGGATGGTAAAACGATATTTTATGAGTTTATTGTTATTGAACAATCTGAACATGGCGTACCCGTGATGAAACTCCGGCATTTCAGCCGTGGTAATATTGCCTGGGAAGAAAAGGATAAACCGTACGAATATCCCTTGGCAAAGCTGGAACAAAACAAAGCCGTGTTTGAAGCTGTGGATAAAAAGACACGGTTGATTTATGAACGGGTGAATGCCAATCAACTTCGGGCTTTGCTCGAGCGGGAAAAGAATGGTAAATGGGAGGTTGATGAGTTTCTTTATCAACTATCCCAGTAATAGAAGCAATTGTTACTTGCTGATTGTCAACAGTTAATTATGATTAATTGAATTTATTGCGTTTCTCTTCCCGAAGCATTTCCGGAAAACCCATTTTTCGTGCGAGCGCATTTACCGCCATAACAATTCGTTTGGTTTTAGTGGGAGTGGTTTTGGCGCTGTCAATCCATTTACTGAAGTAGCGTTGATGTCCGGCTGATAGTGTTTTAAAAAATGAATTAGCCATCGGGTCATCGTTCAGGCAGGCCATAAAATCCGCATTCATCAAAAACTTGCTTTCATCCAGCTCCAACACCGCTTTTAATTTGTCGCCTTGCTTTTTGCCCGTGCCTTTGCGCATGGCAGCATTGAAGGGGATGATGAAATTTCCATCACCCATCGGGATTAATGCAAGTTGTTTAATGGCGAACTGATCCAGTTTTCCCTTTACCCGGAATGAGGTTTTAGTGCCCGGCTTCAGCTTTTTGGCTTGCGCAGCGCTGATTTCAATGTAACTCCAGCCGGTTTTTTCTCCTTTCTTGTCAAAGCGCTGTATGGTGGCTGTAAAGGTTATCATCTATCGAAGATACTAAGAACTATTTATCGGTATTGATGTTTGCAGTACAATAGAATGCTAACCATTACGACTTCATAAAATAACTATGGTACTATTATTTAGTGTGGTGGTTGTATTGGGTGGAATATTTCTGCTCATCAGGTTCCATCGTGTAGTTGGCAGCTCACCTGCTGGAAGTCGCTTACAACGGATTTCAAAGTCGCCTAATTTCAGAAACGGAATTTTTCACAATTTATCCGCTACGCCAATACAAACCCGTGAGTTTTCAGTTCGTAAATTACTGAAAGCGCAATTTCATCCACCGCGAGACAAGGAACCAAGGCAACCGCTTCTAACACAATTCAAATTCAACGTGCCTCAGACGGACGCACCTGTAGTAGTGTGGTTCGGCCACTCTTCCTATTATCTTCAGGTCAACGGAAGGCGAATACTGGTCGATCCGGTTTTTAGTGAGTATGCCGCACCGGTATCATTTTTCGGAAAAAGTTATCCGGGCACTAATCTTTTTTCAGCAGCTGATTTTGATCGGCTCGATGCGGTGCTGATTACCCACGATCATTATGACCACCTCGACTATAAAACCATACGGCAGTTGCGGGAAAAGGTCAATCATTTTTATACTTCACTGGGTGTAGGCGCACATCTTGAGCGATGGGGTATTGAAGCGCAGCGAATAACGGAGTTAGATTGGTGGGAGCGAACGAATATGTTTGATAGAACAGAATTGATTGCTGCCCCGGCCCGTCATTTTTCGGGCAGAAGTTTTAAGCGCTTCCCTACGTTATGGTCATCGTTCATCATTCAAACACCTGAATACAAACTTTACCTGGGTGGCGACTCCGGTTACGACAACCATTTCAAACAAATCGGGGATAATTACGGACCATTCGATTTAGCGATACTGGAATGTGGCCAGTACAATACCATGTGGCCATTCATTCATATGATGCCGGAAGAGGCCGTTCAGGCCGCTCTTGATTTAAAGGCCGAAGTGGTGTTACCGGTACATTGGGGAAGATTCAGCCTGGCCCTGCATCCGTGGAAGGAACCCATTGAAAGATTTCTGATAGCGGCACTGGAGCAACAGGTAAATGTTACCACCCCGAAGATAGGCGAGCCTATTGTAGTAAGGCAATCCTATCCTTCCAGCCGGTGGTGGGAGCAAATCGGTTACTAATACTCGTATATACAACAATTGTCAGTACATTTGTGCAATGCCATTAGAGCAAGACATCCATCAAGAAAAATTCCAAAGCGAATTTCAGAAAGCCGCTGTAAACATTTTGTTTACCGGAAGTTGGTTGTATAATATAAATGCCGCCTTCCTGAAGGAATTTGATGTAACACCCGAACAGTTTAATGTTCTCCGGATTTTAAGAGGCAGCCACCCCAACCCTATGATGCTGGCCGACATCACCTGCCGCATGATTGATAAAAACAGCAACGCCACACGCTTGGTTGAGAAACTTCGCGTAAAGGGTTTGGTAAAACGGGAGATATGTAAGAACAACCGCAGGCAGGTCGACATTAGCATTACTGAAAAGGGCATGAGTCTGTTAACAAAAATCGATAAATCATCGGATGCATGGCAATCAGCCTTGAAAAACCTGACCAAGGCTGAAGCTCATGAACTTAACCGCTTGCTGGATAAGTTAAGGGGATAGTTTCTACTGATCGTGATGCCGTATTGCTCGAACATTCTGTAAAAATTTTCAAAGCTATTCCGAATTCTAACTTATGCATCGTACCAGCCACCACGCATTTTATTTCTGATGAAAAGCCAAACCTGATGTTGTACTGGCTGAAGGAATTTTTCGATAAGCCGTTCAGTAAACCTTCAACAGTCGAATGGGCAAAAAGAATGGCTTCACAGCTTATGCCACAGGAGAGTAAGTAGAAACATAAATAAAGTTTACCTGGCCAAGATTTTTTCGTTCGGCCAGGTTTATACTACTCCGATCGCAACGTTTCAGCCGGGTTGGTTAGTGCAGTTTTAATGGTTTGTGAGGCAATGGTGGCCAGCCCCATGCTTACCAGCAGCAGGGTACTTAGTAAAACATCCCATAGGCTCATGGTTACGCTGTAATATTGAATGTGTGGGATAACTAAGCTGAATACGGTGGCTGTAACCGGAGCGCCAATGAGTATGGCCAACAGCATAAGCTTCAGGTAGTCTTTGGAGAGCAAGAAAGTAAGGCCATATACGGTTGCCCCCATTACTTTGCGAATACTTACTTCTTTCGCTCTTGTTTCCGATGTAAAGATTACCATGCCCAGCATGCCCAGCATGGAGATAGTGATAGCAAGCAGCCCCAGAAAGCCTATAATCTTCAAGAGCGTTTGATACATGCTGTAGCTTTCATACAAGTCATCTTCAAAAAAGCGGGCTTCAAATTTTTGCTCGCCAATATCTTTCCACTTGTTTTCAAGCTGTGAAACTAACAAGTGGGGATCTGGGGATTGAACATTCAAATGAGCAAAGGCATAGCGATTCGGGTGTTGACGAAAGAAGAATTTATCGATTGGAAAGCGAAGGGGGGCGTAGTGAAAATTCTTAACAACACCAATAACCTCCAACAGGTTACCCTCTACTTCAAATGTTCTGCCAACAGCATCGGCCGGGTAAGCAATCTGATACGCTTTTAAAAATTCTTCATTGACAATAATAAACCGTTCGCGTTGCCAGGTTTCGTCCGGGAAGTTATTGCCTGCCAGCAGGGTAAGCCCGAATGCAGGAATATACTTGTGATCAACAAATACCTGGGAAACTTCAAGTGAATCGTTCGATTGGTTTTTGACCCATGTTGTCGTGTAATTCAGGCCGAGCACATCAGAAGCAAAGGTTACGGATTGTACTGCGGCAAGTGGTGAAAATTCAGCAAGCACACGCTCAGGTTGTGCATCCTGAAGCGGGATGTTGATAACATTGGTTTTATTGAAACCAAAATTAAATCCTATGGAGTAATGATATTGCCGACTGAACACCACCAACGCAAGGATGAATCCAAAGGACAACGCAAACTGAAAAACTGTAAGCACTTTACGAATGCGCATGGCAGAGGAGCGCCCATGAATTTTGTTTTTCAATGCCTGAATGGGATTGAGTCCGCCAAAATATAGAGCTGGAAAAATGCCGGCCACAAGCCCGGTGCCCATGGCGAAAAGAACAAACCACAGAAATGTTTTGGGCGTAAGACTGAGATCCAATGAGGAAGCAGCAACCAACATCGATTGAAACTCTGAACGTGCCAGCAGGAAGATGAGTACACCTACACTAAGCGCGAAAAGTGAGATGACTACGGTTTCAATAATAAACTGCGAAAAAATCTGGTAGTGCAAGCCACCCATAGTTTTCCGTAAACCAATTTCTTTTGCCCGTTTCAAGGCACGTGCAATTGAAATGTTGGTGTAATTGAAACAGGCAGGCAAAAGAATAAGTACGGCAATCACGGCAAATGCAATCATACCCGACATTTCCCACTTGGGGCCAATAGCCTGCCGGTAGTCGGGGCCCATGGTTATGTCACTGAGGTGCTGTGTTTCGAAGGTGGCCTTAATGGGCAGGTCTACGTAAATGTTTTGTGCGATTCTGTTGAGTTCAGTTTGAATCCGCTTGATATCACCGCCTTCCCGCAACAAGAAGTAAACATATTCGCGGTCGTAATGCATCCATTGATCGTGTGTTGATTCGGCTGGTTCAGGTATTGTGGCATAGGAAACCAATGCTTCAAATTTCAAGTGTGAGTTGATGGGATGGTCTTTCATTACCGCACCAATCTCAAACAAGCCTCCTTGTTCCAGCTCCACTATTTTTCCCAAAACATCGGTAGAGTTAAAAATCCGCATCGCAGCGGATTCGGTAAGCACTATAGTGTTGGGTTTAGTCAATGCCGCTGAAGCATTGCCTTGCGTTACGGTGTAGGTAAACACATGCAAGAAATTTGGCTCCACGTAATAGCCACTCATTGGTAAATTGCCTTGAGCATGTTTGATTTCTTCTGAAAATCCTGCACGGATTCGAACCACTTTCTGGACAGCTGGATTTTCAGCAAGCTTTTCAGCAAGCAGAACGGGAGCCGTGGCGTAGTCAAGTTGTTCCACACCTTCGGTGCGCTCACTTACAATGGTGTAAATGTTGTCTTTGTTTACATGAAAGTTATCGTAGGTATTCACGTAACTGACCAGGGCGATCAACAACAGGCTAACCGACATGCCAATGGCCAGCCCGAATACGTTAAGCAGGGAAAAGTACTTGTATTGATATAAGTTGCGTACAGCAACTTTGATGTAGTTTCGAAGCATATCAGGATTTGGGGTTGAGAATGATAATGTTGATTTTTTAATATTTCGCAGACGGAAGAAGCGCACCACATTCCAGATAAAAAGCAGGTCGGCTTTGCGTTTGCTTTTCTTAGCTGCACGATCGTAGAGTTCGTATGCATCACCCTGAATTTCTTCGAGTAGTTCCGGATGGCAGTACCACTCCAGAAAACGATCGGCCCAGCGAGGAGGTGAAATTTTCATATTGCGATCAGGCAAGCCTGAATTGTAATGCTATTTTCGGTATCTGATTGAAAAGCTGCGTGCGGAGTTCGTTGGCTTCTTCCAGCGCGCGTTTGCCTGCGGCTGTTAGCAAAAATATTCGCTTTCTGCGGCCACCCCGTTCTTCAGTAGGGTCGCTCATTTTGGATTTTAATAATCCTTTTTCTTCCAACCGGGTGAGCACCGAATGAACAGCGCTGATGTTTAAACTTCTGCCGGCTTGCTTTTCAATTTCATCCATCACAGCCACACCGTAAGCTTCCGGATATAAAATGCCAACGGTTAGCAAAACGAGTTCTTCCAGTTCTCCCAAGTAGGTTCCTTTCATAGTATATAGTATCACCCCGAGCCTGTCGAGGGGTGAATTTGTGACTGGTCAGGTTTCGACAGGCTCAACCTGACATGAATTAGCTCTACGAACGTGAAAGATATCGATATGTTTCATTTTTGTAGAAGTAAATAATCTGAATTTTAGAAATCCTTATCTTTTGACTTAAAATTGAAGATTTTGAAGGCTGTTTCAATTTACCCGGTTAGCGAAAATGCCCTTACAGTTTGTTTCGGTAGCGAATTGGATCGGGCAATAAATGAAAAGGTCTTCCGACTTTATAATCACCTACATAAACAACCCAATACGTTTTGGAGGGACCTTATTCCGGCATATGCTACACTTACGGTAGTGTATGATGTAAGTGAAATTCGAAGATACAGCCAATCGGCACTTAAATGGGTTAAAGAAAAATTGGAGCATGAGATTGATCAGTGCAACGAAACGGCAGTAGCTGCAGGAAGAAAGCTTTCCATACCCGTGTGTTACGATCTGGATTTTGGATTGGATTTGAAGACAATGTCCAAAACAAAAATACTTTCTATCGATCAGGTGATTGACCTGCATACCGCGCAAACGTATCGTGTGTTTATGCTTGGGTTTATACCCGGCTTTGCGTACATGGGTATCGTGGATGACAAGATCGCAACGCCACGATTGTCAACTCCGCGCAAGCATGTTATTGCTGGTAGTGTGGGTATAGCCGGCCATCAAACCGGCATCTACCCGCTTGATTCACCAGGAGGTTGGAATATTATCGGGCGCACACCGGTAAAACTATTTGATTCACATAATGAAAATCCAGTATTGTTTCAACCCGGTGATGAAGTGAAATTCTAT
Organism: Flammeovirgaceae bacterium UBA5585; assembly: GCA_002425185.1. Classification (GTDB taxonomy): domain Bacteria; phylum Bacteroidota; class Bacteroidia; order Cytophagales; family Cyclobacteriaceae; genus UBA2336. The sequence goes on from DILT01000013.1 coordinate 763,758, forward strand.
TGTGTTTCCAAAGAAGCATTTCATTCGTTCGATCAAGAGAATTTTAACCCGCTATCAGCATGAGCATTGAGGTGATCAAGGGCGGTATTGCCGATTCGGTTCAGGATGCCGGACGGTTTGGATATCAGCACCTGGGCATAAATCCAAATGGCGCCATGGATTTATGTGCCATGAAAATCGCTAATGCGTTAGTGGGAAATGCGTTGACTGAAGCAGTTGTTGAAATGAGTTTTCCTGTGGCTGCGATTCGTTTTACTTCACCCGCGTTAATTGCCATTAGTGGTGCCGACTTTATGCCTAAGTTAAACGGTAAGCATATTCCGTTGCATCAGCCTGTTGTTGTCGCAGCAGGTAGCGAATTGAAGTTTTCAAAAATTGTTCAGGGCACATGGTGTTACCTTGCCGTGCAGGGTGGATTTGTACTTGAGGAATGGCTTGGCAGTTACAGTACGAATACAAAAGCCAAAGCTGGTGGATTGGAAGGAAGATTTTTAAAAAATGGAGATAAGCTATCGTTCAGAAAGCAGATTAATAAATCCGAATCAAAAGTATTACCCTGGCGAGCGAATGTTACCGAATTTTATGAGGGGTTTGTGTCCTCACAAACCAATGTCAGGTGTATTCAAGGAAATGAATTTGATTGGTTAACAAAGAAATCGCAGAAGGATTTTTTAAAGCGAAGTTTTATCGTCAGCAGACAAAGCGACCGGATGGGTTATCGGTTGGAGGAAACGGCATTGAAACAATCCAAAAAACAGGAATTACTTTCAACAGCTGTTTCATTCGGCACGATACAATTGTTACCCAATGGTGAACTTATAGCCTTAATGGCTGATCATCAAACCACAGGAGGCTATCCGAGAGTGGCACAGGTAATTGCTGCTGACCGTTCGCGGTTGGTTCAGTGCAGCCCAGCTGAAAAAATTTCTTTTTCCTTTGTGGATATAGAGGAAGCTGAGGATTTGTTGATGAAACAGGAGCAGAGTTTAAGTCGACTTCAATATGCTTGTAAGTTGATGTTAAAAGAGTATTTAGTGTTTTTATAGGCGTATATTTTCAGTATGCTTGGGCAACGCCTGATTCTATCTTTGGTCTGGAAGGGATATGTGCGGATAGAATTCAGCGGTGACCGAGCATACGGGGCCATGCGGCCCAGGAGCAAAACAAATCATTAATGACTATCGACCTGAATTGCGATATGGGAGAGGGCATGCCAAACGATGCGGCCATTATGCCCTACATCAGCAGTGCCAATATTGCTTGTGGGTATCATGCCGGTGACGAAGCCACCATACGCGCTACAATTGATTTGTGTTTGACGTATGGTGTAGCCATTGGCGCCCATCCTGGTTTTAACGATAAGAAAAATTTTGGACGTGTGCCTGTTCAGTTAACCGCTGACGAGTTGTACCAATTGGTTTGGAAGCAGTTGGAAATTATGGAAACAATCTGCAAAGAAAGAAGGGTAAAACTTCATCACGTTAAACCACATGGCGCGTTATACAACATGGCCGCCAGGGATAAGGCGATGAGCAACACTATCGCTCAGGCTGTAAAAGACTTTAATCCTGATTTGGTTTACTATGGCTTAAGCGGAAGCGTAATGGTTTCAGAAGCCCGTGTGCTTGGGCTGAAAACCATGCATGAAGTTTTTGCCGATCGTACCTATCAGGCAGACGGAACATTAACTCCCCGTAGCCAAGCAAAAGCCCTGATTGAAATGAGTGAAGATGCTATTAACCAGATCTTGCAAATGCTCATGGAGAATTCGGTAAAAGCCATTAACGGTGGAGTTATCCCGATAAAGGCCGATACCATCTGCATCCATGGTGATGGTAAGCATCCTGTTGAGTTTGCCAGGCAGTTGAATAATCTGTTAAAGATGAAGGGCTTTAAAATTTTACCTCCATAATTGTAACATGTAGAATGGGCGTTCGTCTCGCCTCAAATCAATTTCAAGCCATGCTGAATTTTATCGATTACTGGAAGCAAAAAACCTTTCTACAGATTTTCACCATTTACCTGCGCTACCTTATTGGCGGGGCATTTGTGATTGCAGCTTTCGGTATGGGCAAGGTAACGGCCTCCAAAGTTAACCTGATGGGTTCTCTTAATAAGCCCATTCAGGATTTAGAACCCATTCAGCAATTTTTTCGGGTGATGATTGATTCGGGGATGTATTGGCAGTTTATCGGGTGGACGCAGATTGTTGCCGGAGCCTTGTTAATGACTCAACGATTCGCGAGGCTTGGGGCATTGATTTTTTTCGGACTCATCCTGAATATATTCATAATCACCGTAGCCTATAAGTTTACAGGAACTCCCATCGTTACGGGATTGATGTTGCTGGCAGTTACCTATCTATTGGTTTGGGAATTGCGATCGTTACAGTTTTTATTTGTTGACGATGTGAAGGCTATTCGCGTGCCTTTGAAGGTAATGGAAAGCTCGTACTGGATTTGGCTCGGACTCATCATGCTCACCACTGTTGTCGGCCTGGCGATTTATTACCCTGATTTATCATTGCAATTAGGGATTCCGTTTTTAGAGGGTCTTCTTGGATTTATCCTGTTCTTTACAGTACGAAAAAGATTTTTACGTAGACAGGACTAACTCTCTCTTTTTATAAGCGATCATTTATTGTAAACACAGTCATTGTATAAATCCGAACTGCGGTAGTTGGGGTTGTAATAAACGCCTGATTGGTACTATTTTTGGTTTCATTCATCGCCTATGACAAACATGGTTAAAACTATTCTTCTCATCACCTTGATTTCGGGTTCTTACCATAGCCTGGCTCAACGAAAATTGTCAACTATTTCCGTTGAAGCCGGTAATGCCGTTACAGCCCTCCCTTTTCTTGGAGCTCCTCAGTTGTTCTATTCCAACTATCATCCGTACATAACGGTGGGCACAGCGTTGGTGTGGACCGAAAAGGGTAAGCACGCGTGGGAGCAAACCTTTAACCTGGGTTATATCTATCACCGGTTTGTCCAGCACAGTATTCCATTATTTACAGAAACGGTTTACCGCCTCAACACCGGGAAAAATTTTGCGCTCCGGGCTCATTTGGGAGTAGGGTATCTGCACAGCATTCCCGGTACAGACCGGTTTGAACTTAATGATGATGGCGAGTATGAGAAAATTAAAAACCTGGGTCGGGCTCAAGGTATGGGTAAAATTTCTTTTTCAGGTTTGTATAGGGTGAGCAGCAGTTACAGTCTGTCGCTGAATTATGGCGTGATTATGCAAGGTCCTTTTGTAAAGTCTTATGTTCCATTGCTGCCTTACAATACTATTCAGTTGGGCGTTCATAAATCCATAAACTAGATGAGAGCACTTGTAAAATTTTCTTTAGTACTAACGGTGCTAGTTCTATCCTGTAAGGAAGCAGACATTGGCCCAACGAATGATTGCGATTTTACCAGCTTCCCTTCGCACCCGAATGCAACTACATATCAAGGTATTTTAGATAAATATGTAAAGAAAGGACTGCCCGGTATTTCTGCGTTGGTACGTGATGACAATGGAACATGGATAGGGCATGCCGGCAAAGCAGATATCGATCGCAATATTCCCTTTCTGCCTTGCCATCCTTCCAAAGCTGCCAGCATTACCAAGTTTATGGTAGGTACGTTAACCTTTATGTTGCAGGAACAAGGCAAACTGAATATTGATGACCCCATCTCCAGATATGTTGATTCAAAAATTATTTCAAAAGTTAAAAATGCCGATCAGGTAACCATAAGAAATTGTTTACAGCATACTACCGGTTTTTACGATCTCATTACTGACTCAGAATTCTACCTTGCTGTGCTGAATAATCCCAATAAAAACTGGGATGCCGAAGAGCTGCTGAAATTCGTGTATGGAAAGGATCCATACTTTGCTCCTGATCAGGGAGTGGAGTACAGTAATACGAATACCATTTTTGTCGGGATGTGTTTAGATAAAGTTTTAGGCTATCCGCACGGCAAGGCTTTACGCGAAATGATCTGGCAACCATTAGGTATGACCAGCACGTATTATCAGGGTCAGGAAAAACTTCCTAACACTACCGCCCAAGGGTATTATGATCTTTATAATAACAATACTATTGTAAACGTATCGAACCTCATCACAGGAAGCGGAAATGGTTATGGAGGAGTCTATAGCACCACCCTTGATCTGGAGAAGTTTATGGATGCTGTTTACTATAACAATACATTAATCTCAGCAGAGAGCCTTGCCTCTATGATGGACTTCATTGTAGAAGATGAGTTTAATGATCTGGGTGTTGGTATAATGCGGAAGTTCAAAAATTTTACAACCAACACAGGCGTTGGCCATTCCGGGCGCGACCTGGGGTACAGTGCCGACTTGTTTGCATTTCCAACCAGCGGCAACAACCTGATGATTTTCTTTGTGAATTATGGCACCGATGGTGACACAGGGCTTCGCCAGGTGTTTCGTGATTTTGAGCAGGAGTTGGTGTTGAGTATTACAGAGTAGAATCAGGATCCTGAAAATTTCTATGGGATGATTTCATTCAGTTTTGCCCAGAGGTCATTTTGAAAAGTATAGGGAACCAAGCTTGTATCGGGATCATCGCCTACACGGATAACCACCAATTGTTTTGATGGGATTACATTAATCAGTTGTCCGTTTTTCCCCATGGCGGCAAACATATCTATTGGTGCATTGGGCGTAATAGCAGTATTAATGTTGATTTGGCCGGGCGCAGGAAGCAGGTATGAGGATTTACCATTGAGCCAGGTAAGATATCCATAAGAAGGATTCATGGATTGTGATGAAGTGATCATCAGGTTGACAAACGATTTCGGAACAACCGGTGTTTGATCCCACTTGCCTTTATTGAGCAACAGCAATCCGAAACGCGCCATGGATCGGGGTGTACTGTAGTAGACATTGTTTTCACCGGTTTGAACGTATTGTCCATCCATTCCGGTTTTTGATTTCAATTCATCAGTTAAATAGTTGTTCAATGTTTTGCCCGTGGCATTGGCAATCACGCCATCCAACAAGGTATAGGGAGCATTATGGTAGGCCCAACGGGTGCCGGGATCGGCTTTATAAACCAGGCAAGATGGATCGGTACAATCGCGGTTGGCTACTCCATCATCCAAACCTGTAGTCATGGTGAGCTGATGAAGAACAGTAATATTGTTTTCCTGAGCGAGGGTAAGGTTCGTCCACCCGGTGCCCAGATAGGTGGAAGTTTTTGTTTGCAGATTGATTTTTCCCTGCGCTTCGGCAATACCAACAACTGCAGCGGTAAGAGTCTTCCCAGCCGATGCCCAATACCAATTGCTGCCCGCGTTAAAATTCAGGGTTGTATTGACAAGTTGTTTCCCTTGGTATTTTTCTATCACCATTTTTCCATCTTTTAAAACGATTATCGCTCGTGTATTCGTGCTAACCATGAAGGCATCGAGTTCGGCAATTTTTGCGGTGTTCCATCCGAGACCGCCCGGGTCGGTGGTTTCCCAAGTAGCGGAACCGATAGGTGGAAAGTATAATAGTGAAGCGGGTGGAGTTGGGTCAGAATCCCTATTGCAAGCAGTTACAATAGTGATAAAAAGTAAAAAGCGAAGCGGGTGCATGGTTAAACGTTTAGACTAACTTTACTACGATAAGTTTAATGAGACATGTTCAGCGGATAGTAACCTTCACCATCTTCCCATCCTTTTTAGCTTTGGTTCGTCCCCACAGGGCCATGGCTTCCAATACCGGTAGCAACGATTGGCCTTCTTTAGTGAGTTCGTATTCGACACGGGGAGGGACTTCAGGAAAAACAGTGCGCTTCACAAGGCCATCATCTTCTAACGCGCGCAGCTGGAGTGAGAGCATTTTGTCGGTTATATCAGGAATAACCTCTTTCAATTCGCTGAATCTTCGCTTGGTATTGCGCAGGTACCACAGCACCACAGTCTTCCATTTTCCACCGATAAAGGCCGAAGTAATATCCAATGCACAATGGTAATCTTCACCATCGATGATAAACTTGTATTGCTCGTCATTAATTTTCATAAAAATTTTTAATCTTTTTTCTGGGTTCTAAACTCCATTCGCCAATTCTGTCAATGTTGACAGTGCCTTTCAATTCCGACATGTTATTGTCTGGCACCATGCAAAGCTATACTTTTGATAGTAAATAACTAAACAATATGAAAATAGCAATACTTGGAACCGGCATGGTGGGCGACACCATCGGTTCACGATTAATTGAATTGGGTCATCAGGTAATGATGGGATCCAGAAGCGAATCCAATGAAAAGGCATCCGCTTTTGTAGCGAAGCATAAAGCCGGTGCCAGTGCCGGTACGTTTGCTCAGGCAGGCGTATTTGGTGAAATCATTTTTAACTGTACAAAAGGTGAGGCTTCCATTGAAGCAATAAAACTGGCCGGGGAAAGCATTAATGGAAAAATTATAATTGATGTTGCCAATCCGCTCGACTTCAGTAAAGGTCAGCCGGCCAGTCTGCTTCCGACATTATCGAATACTAATTCGTTAGGCGAGGAAATTCAAAAGACATTCCCTAAAGCTAAGGTTGTAAAAACACTCAATACGATGTGGTGTGGGTTGATGGTAAACCCCAACATGATTGGAGGAGGCGATCATACGAATTTTATCTGCGGTAATGATGTTGATGCAAAAACCAAAGTGAAGGCATTGTTACAAGAGTTTGGCTGGAAGGAACAAAATATTCTTGATCTGGGTGATATCACCAATGCCCGTGGTACGGAAGCGGTGTTACCCATCTGGCTTAGGGTGTGGGGTGCCACTCAAAATGGTGCTTTCAATTTTAAAGTTGTTAGCTGATTATAGTTAGGGAAGCCGTGGGCTCACGGTTTCTCTACTAAACTGATCCATTCCCGGATGAGTAACTGCAATGCAGTTTGTGCATCATTCGTTTCTTGCAGTGTATGAATTTTTATGATTTTTCGCCCGTCTGGAAGATTTTCTTCCTGTAATCCACTGGCCGTAGAGAGCCTTGAGCCAGTTGGTAGTATGAGTAATATAAATTCTTTCTTATTTAGATTCATTACCAGAATATCCCGCTTGTATTGTTTGGGATTAAAAGCCTTCATCGAGCCTGAGTAATAAAAAGCCGGAGCATTCCATTTAATGTGTTCGGCAATATCTGTATCGGCACCCCATGATAGTTTCACGTAGTTCTTTTATAACATCAAGCATAGGATGCGTGAGTTTATCAATGAACTGATCAACTTCTTCTTTACCGGATATTTTTTTTGCCTTTGCCACGACTGTTGTGGTTATTTTTTTTGAACGATAATCCCTTTAAAAGTAAAGCCATGCGAAGTTTTGGCAACGAACTCTTTCCTAAACCATGTAAGGCTAAAATTTCAGCCTCGCTGAAAGAGGACAATTGTTTCAGTGTTTTGATTTTTTGATTTTCCAGCGCACGCCTAGCCGGGGCGGATAGCGTTGCAAGAAAATCTTCATTTGACTTTGCAGGTTTCTTTTTCACTTTAACCTTTTCCAGATTTTTACTGACCCTATATTTTACAATTTTGGAGATAAGTGCAAGGGGAAGAGACTTATCAAGTGGAAACTGAACTGCGCCTTTTGAATGTTTGTATTTCGAAATTTCTTTTTCAAAAGCCTTTAATCCGGAAGGTGCCGGATAAAACCCAATATGATTTTTGTAGGCTGCAAAATGAACCAGGTTGCCATTCAGTTTGAAGGTAGGCATCTGGTAGCTTATGGTTTCTTCGGCTTGGGGTGCAACTCTGCGAATGGTCGCGCGCATTTGATGTAGTAAAAGTTGAACATCTTTTGGAAATGTTCGGATGTAGGAATCGATGTTTTCAAAACCAGATTTCATGTTAGATTTTTTGTTTGCGGCATCAACTCATTAAGCTTTTGTTTGTTCAACGCCATCCAGTATAGCTGTTTCAAGTACATCAATGTCTATGTCTTTCAGTGTTTTGAACTTAATGCAATAGCCCGTTACATCTGCCTTGCCTAGAGCCTTCCCATAGGTTTTGGGTAAATACGTTTTGTCATCAATACCCATAATATAAACGGAGATCCCCTTTGTATTTGTGCTGATGCCAATTTGATAAAACGGTTTGGTTTTACAGTCAGCATATTTTAAAGTTTGAAGTCCATAACCTATCTGAGGATTGGAAACAACTTTACCGTTATCGTCTTTACCGTCTAAGAACCACAGTTTTGATTTTGGCAGCATTTTAACCATGCGCTGGTGTAACGATTTAATATCAGTGCGTTTTGGTTCGGGTTGATTTTCAATATACTTTTTGATTTGTTCCTGAGGACTCATCGTGATATGTGTTAGTTATAAAGTTTATTATTCCAGCGCCTCACAAATAAAACCGTGCTGTTGAATGTGATGCTGAACGAACGCAACAGCTTGTGGTGTATCAACTTCAACGCGAAGAATGTGATCGCAATCGTCCAGATCAAAATTGATTCTGGCAACCGGCAGGCGATACGTTAATTCTGCTTTTAACCGCTCGGCTTGGTCAACCTGTGTGATGTTGGTTTTAAAAACTTCTATCATGGATTTCAAGCCTGCAATAATTTTTCGATTTCAAACTTTCTCATCTTCAGAAAAGCCTGCATAACCTGCGGTGCTTTCTCCGGATCACTCATCAACTTACCCAATATGCTGGGAACGATCTGCCAGGATACGCCAAACTTATCTTTCAGCCAGCCACACATATCTTCGCGACCGCCTTCTGTTAATTTCAGCCAGTAGTGATCAATCTCTTCCTGCGTTTCACATTCCACCACCAGCGATACACCTTCGCTAAAAGTGTAACCATGCTCACCGGGGCCATCCATCGCGATAAGCGGATAGTCATTCAGGCTGAATTCGGAATACAATACCTTGCCGGCATGGGCATCGTTTGCTTCGTAATGAAAAAGTAAATCGGTTGACGCCTTAGGAAAAATGGAACTGTAGAAACGGATGGCTTCTTCGGCTCGTCCGAATTGTTTGGAGGTAAATAAAAAACTCGGCTTAATGGAAAACGGTGTGCCCGGTTTGTCCACTACTGAAATCTGCCAGGTCATTCCATACGTATCTTGCAGCCATCCATATTTCTTACTCCACGGATACGTATCCAGTGGCATCAGGGCGGTGCCCTCTTTAATCAAGGCGTTGTATATGCGCGCGGTTTCTTCTTCGGTAGTGCAATACACAAAGAGTGATATGGATGGGTTGATTTTAAATTTAGGTCCGCCATTCAAACCCATCACCCGAAAGCCATCCAGTTCAAACCTGACAACAATTGGATTTTTTTCAGTAATGGTTGAATGGTTGAAGATGGAACAATACAACCTGGCGGCTTCTTCGGCCTGACCATCGAACCAAAGGCAGGGGTAAATGGATTTTGTCATAGGTATTACTTGGATGAACAGTTTACCATCCACTGCACGCCAAATTTATCGGTGCAACTACCAAAGTAGTCGCCCCAAAACATATCCTGCAAGGGCATGGTAATGTTGCCCCCTTCAGCAAGAGCATGGAACAGCCGTTCGGTTTCTTCGCGCGTATCGGTTTCCAGGTTAATGTGCATGTTGTTTCCAAAGTTCACATGAAATCCCATGGATTCCGGTGCATCCGACCCCATCAGCAGATAGCCCCCGAGAATAGGAAGTGCCATGTGTAAAACAAGATTTTTGTCCTTTTCGGGTAACGGAGGCATACCTTCCGCTGAGGGCATATCTCCAAACCGTTGAATACCGCCAATAAATTCGCCACCGAAAATCGATTGGTAAAACCGGAACGCTGCTTCGGTTTGACCGGGGAAGTTGAGGTAAGTACTTACACGTGCCATCGTTTCTGGATTAAATTGTTGATGAAAGTTCTTGGTTCTCTTCGCAAAGATTTTTTAGAATAGTCAATGCCTTGGGATAGGTTTCGCTAAAATATGTTTTAAACTCCGGGTTGGAATCCAGATCTATTGTAAGCAATGTTTTACCGTCTTGGTTTACGTACGTATAATTTTCCTGCGCGCCTGCCCATCCTTCAACATCTTTTCCACTCGTTACTTCTTTACCCTCGTGTAAAATGCCTACGTGCTCAATGGAGACAAATTGATTGGGGATGTTTTCTTTTATGCGGCTAACCATGCCTCCTTCATTTCCCTTCTCATCGGTACCGATAAAAAGAATTTTGGAGCCTTTAGCCCAGGAACCTTTGAAGTGAGAAGTAGGATTGAATGCGGCAGTCCATTGTTTGTATGTATGTTCATTCAACATGGTGGAGAAAACTTTTTCGGGCGGTGCATCGATCAGTATTTCAAAATGCAATCGCTCGATTCCTTTATCTGACTCAGCATACTTTTTAAAATTATCCAGTATCGCTTGCCAGCCGGCTTGCTGCATTTCAACCGGATTTGTGTTCTCGGCTTCAAAAACAGTTTCAACGGAAGTGCCTTTATGTTCAGTTAAAAATGTTGTTTTTACTTTTCGCCCATCCGTTAGTGTGTATTCGATGGTTTTGTACACCTCAACTTTTGTATACATTCCTTCAAAGTCGAAACTCATGCTGCCGTCTTTTGCGGCCATCCGCGACAGGAATTTTCCTCCCGTGCGAAGGTCGTTGATGGCGTAGGGTGTGTGCCAATCGTCAGAGGCCTGGTTCCATTTCATAATGTGCTCGGGCCCGCTCCAGAGTCTCCATACTTTTTCAACCGGTGCGTTCACCGTGGCGCGAATAGTGATTTTAGCATTTGTCCCCATTGGATTTCTCATTTAGCAAACCAAAGGTAGCGGGTGTAGTACAGATTTAAGCATGCGTAAAAACGACATTTAGGGGTCATTTTGCGACAGGATTATTTTATAATTTTAGCCTATGAAGCACATCTCCATTCTTGTTCCGGAATCATCGGTTATGCAGTCCATAGCCGATCCGCAGTATTTATTTTCGGCTGTTAATTATTTCATGATTCAGTCCGGCAGAAAGCCGCTCTTCGATGTTCAGTTGGTGGGCGCAAATAAGGCGATAACACTAAATGATGGACGCTACACGGTTCATACCGAAGCATTACTAGACGATGTAAAACAAACGGATCTGGTTATTATACCGGCCTTGTTTGGTGACATGGAGCATACAATTTCGCTCAATAAGAAATTGATTCCGTGGATTATTGATCGGTACAAACAAGGGGCTGAGGTTGCTTCCCTTTGTATGGGTGCTTTTCTTTTTGCCTCCACCGGGTTATTGAGCGGAAGGAAATGCTCAACGCACTGGGGTTTTGCCAATCTGTTCCGGTCTATGTTTCCGGACGTTGAGTTGGCAGATGGACGCATCGTTACAGAAGAGAATCGGCTCTACAGCAGTGGTGGTGCCATTTCGTATTGGAATTTGCTTTTACACCTGGTAGAAAAGTACACCGACCGTGAAACGGCCATACGCGCAGCAAAATATTTTGCCGTTGATATCGACCGCAACAGCCAATCTTCTTTTGCGATGTTCCAGGGCCAAAAAGCGCATCCCGATGAAGTCATCCGGCAAGCTCAGGAATTTATTGAACAGCATATTGAAGAGCGTCCCACCGTTGAACAATTGGCGGAAAAGTTTGGGATGGGACGAAGAACGTTTGAGCGAAGGTTTAAACAGGCTACGCATAATTCTGTGTTGGAATATATTCAACGTATAAAAGTAGAAGCTGCCAAACGCACCTTTGAATCCAGCCGTAAAAATATTACCGAAGTAATGTTCGATGTGGGCTATACGGATACCAAAGCATTTCGTAATACCTTTAAAAAAGTAACGGGTCTTACCCCGGTTGAATACCGAAATAAGTATAACAAACAGGTCCACCTGAATTAATCGTATACCTGCATGAATACCGAGGCGCGTACGATTGTTATCACCGGTGCCAACAAAGGCATCGGCTTTGAAGTAGCACACCAGTTGGCTAAGCTGCAACACACCGTAGTTCTGGGTGTGCGTGATAGCGCAAAAGGCAGAGAAGCGGTTGATCGGTTAAAAGAAGAAGGGCTTGATGGGCATTTTCTTTTGTTGGATGTGAGCGATGAAGCAAGCATCAAACAAGCAGCGCAACAAGTAAAGAATCAATTCGGAAAGGTGGATGTACTCATTAACAATGCGGCTGTTCTTCTTCGTGAAGACCATTCCTTATCAGAAGGTACGGCTGAAGTTTTTCACAGGACTATGCGCACGAATGTATTCGGCCCGGTACAAATGGTCCGGCATTTTCTTTCATTAATCCCTTCTGGAGGAAGAATCATCAACACCTCCAGTGGCGGAGGGAGCATGACTGACCCCGTGGGCGGATGGTCGTCCGTGTATTGTATTTCAAAATCATCGCTCAATGCGATTACACGACACTTAGCGTATGAACTTTCATCACGGAATATTTCTGTAAATGCGTATTGCCCCGGTTGGGTAAGAACGGATATGGGCGGGAAGTCGGCCCCACGCACGGTTCAGCAAGGTGCCGACACTGCGGTTTGGTTAGCCACTGCGAAAATCAGTGAAACCGGAAAATTTTTTCGAGATCGGAAAGTAATTCCGTGGTGATCAGGTAGTTTAAATTTTTATTGCCCACCTATTCAGCACATCTAAACAATTCTGCAAGACGGTTGTTTTTTTCCTTTAACCTTTAAACAACCAAAGAACTATGTTATCACAACTTGTCTACGTTAGCAATAGAAAGCCATCTTGTACACAGGAAGAGATTGATAAAATCCTGAGTTCCTGTAAGAAAAATAACCCAGCCCTTAACATTACTGGGGTATTACTTTATTCAGATACCAAATTTATTCAGTTAGTGGAAGGAGATGCTAAAGTTATCATGCAGCTCTATGATAAGATAAAATTAGATTCCCGCCACAGCAACACCATGATGATTTCTTATGGGCCGATAAAAGATAAGGCTTTTCCAAGTTGGCACATGGGCACTAAAAAATTGACAACCGATACTATAGATTTCACTACGGATATTACCAGTGACGATAAAGTTATTTTTGATAAAATTCTTACTGGAAAAGAAGAAAATGGACAACGGGTATTGAGTTTATTGAAGAAGTTCTTTTGAAATTTATTTATAATGCTTTTTAGAAAGCTGCATCATAATATTTTGATGCAGCTTTTTTTTATTACCCAGACCGCTGGTTTTCACAATTCTGGCATATTTAGTAATCCTGTTAATGTGATAATTAACTTTTCTCAGTCTCCTTCGCCTTTACCCCAAACTCTTTCATTAAATCAACGCCATATTTTCGGATGACTTCAATTATGGGGATGGACTTTAGCCCCCGTGCAGTAATAGAGTATTCCACTTTTGGAGGAACTACCGGGTAGACTTTTCGTGTAATAAATCCTTCATTTTCCAAACTACGCAAAACACTCGAAAGCATTTTGTGCGTGATGTGTGGCAATTCTTTTTTCAGGTCGCTGTAGCGCAATGTCTTTTCGCGCAGGCGCCACAAAATGGGCATCTTCCACGTGCCCCCAATGCGATCCATGGCAAACTCAACCGGGTTGTAATAGACCTTCTTATCGTAAATGAAATCGGGCATGGTAATTCAATGTTTTAAAATTCAGGTATTTTAAGGTCAAATTACCAATACTTTCCTAAAGGGAAGTATCCTACTTAAAAGTTAATATGTTGATACAGGCACTATACAACACCAATCTTTGCGTGCATAACGCACAATCAAATCAACATGGAAAAGGTAAAAGAAAGACAAAGCTATGTGCATTTTCACGGTGCACCCACGAAAGGAAAAATTTTAATGGTGGCCAGTTCACCTTCCGTTTCAAAACAAACCGGTTGGCCAATTGGCTTTTGGGCGGCTGAGTTAACGCACCCGCTGCGTGTTTTTCAGGAAGCGGGTTATGAAGTGGAACTGGTGTCAACGGAAGGTGGTAAACTGGAAATGGATGGCTACTCCAATCCAACGGATTCCAGTGGCTATTCCGCACACGATGTGATATCGCTCGGCTATTTGCAAAAACCTGAGTTTACAGCTATGCTAACCAACACAAAGAAACTGACTGCAGTAAATGTTGCTGATTATGTAGCAATTTTTCTGGTGGGCGGTCAGGGCCCGATGTACACCTTCCGCGGTAACAAGGAATTGGAAAAGCTTTTTGTTTCATTTTATGAAGCCGGTAAACCCAGTGCCGCTGTATGTCACAGCACTACGCTGTTGCTGGAAGCAAAAAAGTCAAACGGTGAACTGCTGGTGAAAGGCAAAACATGGACAGGCTTTGCTGATGCCGAAGAAGAATTTGCTGATCAGGCTGTGGGCATGAAGATTCAACCTTATCGTATCGAAAGTGAAGCGAGAAAAATTTCCGGCACAAACTTCAAAGTGGCTGCTCCCTTCTCATCGTATGCGATTACCGATGGCAACCTGGTAACTGGTCAGCAACAAAACTCCGGGGCGGCTGCTGCTGAAATGGTGGTGGAGTTACTTGGAAAATAACATGAAGCTGATTGCTTTTTATTTAATCGTAGGACTAGCAGGAGTGCTTAGATGCATTCCTGCTTTTGCACAATTGAATGAGAGCGATACAGCCAGTTTTCAATTGCGTGCAGGTGCAACCGGTGCATGGCAAAAAGGAAATGTTGATTTGCTGGTGCTGCGCGGAAGACTGGAACTTGTAACAAATAGTAATCGAGTGATTGTCTTTAAATCCCAAAGCAATAGCTTGTATCAGTCGTTTAGTGGTTATAAAGCCGACAACGATATCAACAGCCGGAATTATTTCTACCATCAACCCTTCCGGAGAGTGTATCCGTTTGCGATGATCTATTTACAAACTAATTATCGCAGGCAGGTTGACTTCCGCTGGTTTGGCGGAGCAGGTGCTACATTTCAGTTTGTTCAAAAGCCGAAAACAAATATGAAAATCTCTGCCAGCATGGTGTATGAAGAAACCGATTTTGGAGACATACAATTCAACGAAGGTTTTTACAATGGAAACAATACCATTAGTCTTTGGCGGGCTACCGCTTACCTGGCTGGCTGGCACCGGGTGTTGGATAACCGGCTTAAACTTTTTTACACTGCTTACTGGCAACCCGGGTTGGATGAAGTAACGAACAGCCGGGCGCAGGTTGATGTCGGCCTGGATTTTCCGGTGTGGAAGGGTTTAAGTTTTCTGGCGCAATACAATTTCACATACGAACAAGTGGTAACAGCAAGCGTAAAGCAATACGACCGCATTTTCACTTTTGGTATCAGCTATCAGTTTAAAAAGTAGCAGACTATGATCATTAAGAGAAATTTCAATCCCATTCGCGTAGTGAGTTATGTAAAATACGAAGTAGTATTTTCGCTGGTCATTGCACTTACTGTCTGGTTACTCTACCGCAATTTCACACAGGTGTCATTGCCTTTTTCCATTGCGGCCATCTTGGGCAGTGCGTTGGCGATCTTCATTGCTTTTCGAAACAATAGCGCCTATGGTCGCTGGTGGGAGGCGCGTACGCTGTGGGGAGGTATTGTCAATTCGAGCCGTGTATTGGCAAGACTCATCATCACCTTTACCGACAGTCATGCCCATCAGCCTAGCTATAATGCCGCGCGAAGTGAATCGTTTAAAAAACAAATGGTGTATGCCTGTATAGCGTGGGCACATGCCCTGCGATTGCATCTGCGCAAGCAGGAAGATTGGGGACCACTCAAATCATTTATGGGTGATGAGGATTTTCAATCGCTAAATGAAAGTCAAAATAAACCCAACTTTTTGCATTTGCTTATGGGAAAGAAAATCTATGCGGCCATGGCCAACGGTACACTGGGCGGATTTGATTCTTTTCAGATGGAAGGGCAACTGCTGGCGCTGGCCAATTACCAGGGCGGTTGTGAGCGCATCAAAAACACACCTTTATTACGGCAATACGATTATTTCACACGTTTATTTTTGTACGCCTTCATGTTGCTGCTGCCTTTTTCTTTGGTTGGTGATTTCAGCCGGATGGGAACGGATTACCTGATGATACCGGTATCGCTCACCGTCTCCTTTGTGTTTGCTATTCTGGCCAAGGTAGGTGAAGTGAACGAAGATCCATTCGAGAACCGAATTACCGATGTGCCCTTAACAGCACTGTGTACTACCATTGAACGCGACTTGAAAGAAATGCTGGGAGAGAAGAACTTACCGCCATCCGTTAAACCAGAAAATGGATTTATATATTAGGGGCACGTCAACATTTATTCATTATGAGAATTGCAATCATTGGAACCGGAAACGTAGGTGGGGCACTCGCCACCGCCTGGTCAAAAGCAGGGCATACTATTTTATTGGGTGTGCAGGATACTAAAAATTTTAAGGGGAAAGAATTGCTGAATAACATCAACACCTCCGTTCATAGCATTCCCGAAGCTGTACGCGAGGCGGAGATTATACTCATAGCAACACCGGCACCTGCTGCCGGGGAAGTGGCTAAATCTTTGGGCGATACATCTGGCAAAGTTATCATTGATGCTATGAATGTGGTAATGGGCCGCGGGCCCGCTGGTTTTACGAATACAGCTGATGCTATTTTGGCGAATACACTTACCCGCGATGTAGTGAAGAGTTTCAATACCACCGGTTTCAACAACATGCTGAACCCAAATTATGGTAACACGGCCCTTGATATGTTTATGGCTGGCGACAGCGAAAAAGGGAAGCGGATCGTCCATCAATTAGCCCTGGATGCCGGCTTTGCCGAATGCTACGATATAGGTGGCAACGATAAGTTTCAACTAATGGAGCAGTTCGCCTTTTTCTGGATTAACCTGGCCATGATGCGCGGGCAGGGGCGCGATATTGGCTTCAAATTGCTGAAGCGGTAACCCTTCACATTTCTTGTACAAGCCGACTTTTTCTCTCCGGGAACAATTTGACGGTAATTGTTGTATATACAACAATTGTATATAACTTCGTTAACCTTTAATCCAAAAACACATGAAAACCGTTCTGCATAAAGCCACTACCCGCGGCCATGCCAACCATGGCTGGCTTGACTCATACCATACGTTCAGTTTTGCCGGCTACTACGACCCGGCACGCATGCATTTTGGTGCCCTTCGTGTACTCAATGACGATGTGGTAAAAGGCGGGGCAGGTTTTGGCCAGCACCCGCACGATAATATGGAGATAATTTCCATTCCCCTTCGCGGTGCCTTAGAGCATGGCGACAACACCGGTGGGCATGGCATTATCCAATCGGGAGAGGTACAGATTATGAGCGCAGGCTCCGGCATTGCGCATAGCGAGAAGAATGCTTCAAAAACCGAAGATGTAAATTTTCTGCAAATCTGGGTTTTTCCTAAAGAGCGCAACATCCAGCCACGCTATGACCAGAAACTCTTTCCTTCAACGGATCGCTTAAACAAATTTCAAACAGTAGTTTCTCCTGAAAAGAATAACGGTGCCTTGTGGATTAACCAGGATGCCTGGTTTTCGCTTGGTAAATTTGAAAAAGGCAAAAGCACAGAGTATTCAATTAAGAAACAAGGAAATGGAGTTTATGCTTTTGTTATTGATGGCGATGTGACCATCAACGATCAGCAATTGAACAAGCGTGATGGATTCGGTATCTGGGATGTTGAAAAAATCGTCATTAGCGCTGGTCAGGATGCCGAAGTATTACTGATTGAAGTACCGATGAATTAATGGGTGCTCGTTGTTGCTGTTCACTCTTTTAATAAGAGATGAATAATTAACCGCTATCAATCAAGGACGAATATGAAATCCAGGACAGTATCCCGTTTACTCTACGCACATCAGGCCGACATGGGCGGACTGCCCATTCGGCAACCTCTGCCTACACAACAGGTACAACAAATTGATCCTTTTTTGTTGCTCCATCATGCCAACATAAAAGTTCCAAAACACGTTGAAACCGACCATGCCGGTGTTGGCCCCCATCCACATCGCGGGTTTTCACCGGTAACATTTATTTTTCAGGGTGGTGTTCATCATCGTGATAGCCGCGGAAACGACAGCACCATTTATGCTGGCGGGGCACAGTGGATGAATGCCGGAATGGGCATTATTCACAGCGAACGCCCTCCGCATGATATTCATGAAATTGGCAGTCGACAGGAAATTATTCAACTCTGGATAAATACACCGGCTAAAAATAAAATGGACCAGCCGGCTTATTTCCCATTGGCATCGGCAGATGTTCCAGCCATTAAATCGGATGATGGTTTGATAACCGTAAAGATTTTTGCGGGTGAACTGCTTGGTGTTAAAGGCCCTGTTCCATCGCAAGCGGTTGTGAATGCCGCTACAGCAGAGCTAAAAAAGGGAGGTAAAATATCTATTCCGTTACCGAGCCATCATAATGTTTTACTCTACCTGCTCGATGGAAAGCTTAATGTTGACGGGTTTGGCATGGTGGAAGAATTACACCTGATCCAATTTAACAATGATGGTGATGGAATTTCACTTTCCGCCCTGGCGGATACGCGTGTTCTATTATTAAGTGGTGAGCCGCTGAATGAGCCAGTGGTAGCTCATGGTCCTTTTGTTATGAACAATCAGACACAAATATTGGAAGCCATGCGTGATTACCAGTTGGGGAAGATGGGGGTGCTCATTGAAGAATAGCATCTCTGAAACCGGATGAATGGAACTAAACCAAAGTAAGAATTTAATGTTATAAAAGGGAATTGAAATAAATTAGCGATGGAAGTACAACATATAAAAATGGAAACAACCTCAACTATTGAATCTCCGGTACTTGATATTATTGAAAGCCGTAGAAGTTTACGGGCCTATTCGGGTATGCCGGTGGAGGAAGAAAAAATTAAATCGCTATTTGAGGCGGCACGCTGGGCCCCCTCCAGCATGAACGAACAACCGTGGACGTACATTTATGCTACCAAAGAGCAACCCGAACTATGGGCTAAAATTTTCAACACTTTGTCGGAAGGAAATAGAATATGGGCAGTTGATGCACCGTTGCTGATTGCCAGTTTTGTTCGCACCAAACACATCCGAAATGGTGTGCCCAATAACGCTGCGCGCTACGACCTTGGCGGAGCCAATGCATTTTTATCGTTGCAGGCAACGAAACTTGGTTTAAATGTTCACCAAATGGGTGGCTTTGATAAGGTAAAATTGGTTGAGGATTTAAATGTACCTTTGGATGAGTACGAACCGGTTGTGGTGATGGCAATAGGTTACCCGGGTGATGCCGATAAACTGCCGGAAAACCTGAAACAGCGCGAAACGTCACCAAGGGTTCGCTACACACAGGAGAGTTTTGTAAGGAATAAAAGTTTTTAACCGGAGCTATGCAATAGGTTTTTATTGCATAGTTTGACGAATGAAAATCACCAACTTAGACTAATTTTTGATCAACCTGATTGGTGATTTTCATTGTCAAGGTTAACCCTGACAATCCTGACGCTTGCGTATGGATTCGTCAGCCTTATTGAGTTGGTATTAAGTTTCAAGGTATAATCCGGGTTTAACATGCACGATGAGGGAATTCAAGCAGCCGTAGCAACCATCGGTAACGATGTTTACAAAACCGAACTGGTTGCCAGAACACATAACATTACTGCTGATGAACCCCTGGATGTTGGTGGTAACGATCTTGGCCCACGCCCCGGAGACTTTATACGGATGGGCCTGGCATCATGCACGGCCATTACGCTTCGCATGTATGCCAACCGCAAAAACTGGGATGTACAACAAATCCGTGTCACTGTTTCCAATGGCCCCTTTGCGGGCAAGACTTCCTACAAAACTGAAGTAGAAATTACAGGAACCCTGGATGATGAGCAGCGCAACCGGTTGTTGCAAATTGCCAGACTTTGTCCCGTACATAAAGCCCTCACTAACCCGATTGAAATTGATACAATGTTGTCGGTTGTTAGTTCTTAGTTATTAGAAGCCATCTCAAAAATATATTTTATGTCATTGCGAGGGAGGAACGACCGAAGCAATCCCCTTATCTTGCTTAAGAAATCGGGATTGCTTCTCCGCCTATGGCGGATCGCAATGACGTGAGTATTTTTGAGATGTGTTCTAGTATGATTTTACCAACAACTAATAACGATCAACCAACAACTTTTATCAAATGAAAGACATCACAAAAAAATACACCAATGGCGAAGTAACCATCGTCTGGAAGCCGGATATGTGTATTCATTCTGCTATTTGCTTTCGCGGATTAGGTGAAGTGTTCGATCCGCAAAAGCGCCCATGGGTAAATCCTCAAGGTGCCAGCACAGATCAAATCGTGGCGCAGGTTAAGAAATGCCCCAGCGGTGCCTTAAGTTACTTTATGAACGAGGAAGTTGCAGCGGGTCCCATAAAGGTTGAAGCAGAAACCATTGTAGAAACAACACCCAACGGCCCGCTGATGGTGTATGGTAACGTTACGGTAAAAGATGCAAACGGCACCCTAACCCGAAAAAATAATGCCACGGCTTTTTGTAGGTGTGGGGGATCCTCCAACAAGCCCTACTGCGATGGCACCCATAAGAAAATCAACTTTCAGGGATAAGGGCATCCTGAATCTTTCTTAATTTCAGGGAATTATGAGATTTCAATTAATTCTCATCCTTATTACGTGGTTGTTTGCGCAATGCGCGATAAAAGAAAAACCTTCTGATTTTACTGAAGAAATTGACAAAATGTTTTCATCCGAATTCAAACCCGGTGAACCTGGGGCATGTGTGTTGGTGCTAAAGGGAAATTCAACATTATTTCTGAAATCGTATGGTCTTGCTGATCTTGTAACGAATGAGCCAATCTCTTCCAAAACACTTTTTAATATTGGCTCCATTTCCAAACCTTTTGTGGCGTATGGAATTTTGATCTTACGTGATGAAGGTAAGCTTTCGCTGGATGATCCGATTGGAAATCACTTTCCGGATTTCAAAAATAAAAATATAGCAACTGCAGTAACGATCCGGCATTTGCTTACGCACACCTCCGGCTTGCCCGACATCCGAAAAGTGAGGGAGGACTCTGTGTTTTACCTTACGGCAAAAGATGGAGAAAACTGGGCACCCATTATGCAAGCCGATTCACTGTTGTTCAATCCCGGTGAGCAATACGAATATTCCAATCCAGCCTTTAATGCCCTGGCGTTGATCATTGAACAAGTAAGTAAAATGAAATGGCAGAAGTTTATTGAAGAAAGGATTTATAAACCAGCGGGAATGGTATCAAGCACGATAACGGATGGACCACATCCGGAAACGGGTGTTTCGCATGGCTACATAAATGTAAAGGGTAAATGGGTGGAGAAGGATTATGGCGAAGAACCAACGTTTGCCGCATCCGGAAATGGTGGTGTGTGGAGTTCGGTTGATGAATTGATTTTATTTGAACAGGCGATGAAGAAGGCTTTGTTCATTGCGCCTGAAACCATAACCGAGTCGCGGCAGGTTTTCAGTCCACCCAACTGGAAAGGTGATCATGAACCGTTTATGGCAACATCATGGTTCATTGAAGCGACCAAAGCAGGCAATAAAATTGTAGCCCACACCGGAACACAAGGTGGTTTTTACTGTCACTATGTTTCCGTTCCGGACAAAGAGGTTCTCTATGTTGTATTGGCAAACCGTCCGTACAATCGCGACAGCGACTATGAAAAGGTGTTTTCTGTTTTGCGGAAGTATGGGTTTGTTGAGTAACCGATAAATACTTCTACCAGTAAACTAGCGTTCAAACCCAATAATAAATTCCGAACTGTATTCATTGGCTTCGCTGTCTTTAACAAACAAGCGTGCACGCTTACCTAATTTCAAGCATGTGTTTTTGTTTGTAATATCCTCTTCAGTATTCATGGGCTGCAGCGATGGGTACCAAAGTACACGACCGGGCTTCGTTAACACTACCTGTGGTTTGCTCCATGCCATAGCGTTCGAGCCTTCACCTAAATTTTCGTTCATATTAAACGAAATATAAATGCTGCTTCCGCGCCACGATTCTTCTTCCACTTTTCCCATCATCATCACCCAACAGTTCAGGTAATAATTCCAGCTTACGGAGGGCCCCCAATGATATTGACCCGCTTGTGCAGCCGGTCCGCCTCCTTCAATCTTAGGTATTTGAAGCGAGGGAATGGGTGCCCCTGTGCCATCGTGCGGAACGTCAAAACTTTTTCCGCCCCAGCGTTTGGCTTTGCCTTCAGGATTTTCAAGATCACTTATTTTTATTCGGGCTACACTAATGCATTGCCCGCTGGCTTCAGTGTCGGGATTGTAGGTTGCAGAATCATAAACTCCCGGATAACTATATTCACCATAGAATAAATACAAGTATTCACCACTGGCCACCGCTGATGGATCGCCCACACCACCGGCAAACGTATTAGACGTGTTGTGCGGTTTTAAAATCATTCGAGGCTGCAGGTCTTCAATAAAAATTCCACGATTGTCCCAGCTTTTGCCGCCATCGGTAGATTTCATAACACCTATACGGCATACCGCGGCTGCAGACTCGGGGCCGCGTAGGCCTTGCGGCCAGTTTTTATTTTTATACCCTAAACCGGTAGGTTCATCGTAAGGCAAAGTCTCAGGATAATTTTCGTTATGGTAAATTCCATACAATGTTTTACCTGTGGCGTCTTTTGTATCCTGGTACATGGTTTCAAACCAAACGGCACCGTGCAATCCGGGTGTTCCCGCTGGCGCGTTGGGTGGCATTTTCGGGCGTTTGAATTTTTCATGGGGTGTCAGAAAAACCTCATCGGCATTTAGACCATCGGCATACATCAGTTCATTGGCATTGCCCCATACCGGGTCTTCACCATATTTACCGGGAAAGATGCGCAGCGTGTCGCCAACCCACGCCTCGGCCATGTTGCAGTCTACAAACGAATTGAAAACGAATTTTTCTGTTGGGATGAGAGCAAATGATGGATTCTCTTCACCGGTAGATTTCTGCTTACAATGAAATACGATTAATGAAAGCAACAATAAGCCTGCCCGTAATAAATTATAGTGGTTCATCATGCTGTTAAAAGTTAACGTTGGCCTCCAGATTTATATACCGAATATCCAATTTGTTTAGCGTAAGTCATAAATCGAAACCAGAATTAAACGAATTGTGTTTATTATGTGTCTAATGCACGATGGAACTGTTATTTTTCGTTCACTAAACGCATATGAAGAGTAAAGTATTAATTATTTCTGCGCTTGTAGTGCTGGCAGGATGTGATTTACAACCCCAATCGGGCGAATTGGCCCGCGACATGGTGGTACAAACCCAGTATGATCAACAGTCAGTATCGGGAATTTCCAATGTATTTACGGATTACTCAACCTATGTTCTGCGACAGGATACCATTGGTTTTGTTTCCAACCGTAACAGCCGCACGTATTTAATCGAATCTGATCTGAACATTGCCAATGGCTATGTAAAGCCAGTCGTTAACCTGGTAGGGTCAAACCTGGCAGCACGTGGTTATCAACGGGTTGAGGATGATGGTGATCCCGATTTTGCCGTGAACATCGTAATTCTGGATAATTTTAGTTTCTTTCAAACCATTCAGTACCCTGGCTTTTACCCGGGAGGATACTATGGTTTTTACGGATACTATTTTCCCATTGTAACCACATACTATTCCAACTACACTACGCTGGTTATTGAAATTGTGGACATTAAAAATGCTACCGGCAACCAATACAAGGTTATCTGGAAAGCCTTTATCGGTGATTTAAACAACACCTTTGATTTGCGCGGTAAAACACTCGAAGCCATCGATCAGGCCTTTGTTCAATCACCCTACATCCAAAAGAATTAACCATGAAGCTTAAAATAGCAATTATCCTGCTCGCAATTACACCAGCAGCAATTGCCCAGGTTGCCGAGTCGGCTTTTCATGTAAGCTGGGTGACCATGAAGCCCACCTATACTGACTATGTAAGCAAGACCAGCTCACGCGGATTTAATGTTGGGTTTACAAAGTTTATAAATGAACGTTTTGGTGCCGGCCTTTCCGGTGGGTACACGGTATTGGATGATTATGTGCCCCGGCAAACGTATACGTTTCCGGGTGGAGCCATCACTACGGATATTTTCAACTACATGTACTTCTATACCTTAATGGCCAATGGGCAATATTATTTCAAAACCGAAGGATTGTTTGTACCCTACGCATCACTTTCGGCTGGTGCTGCCTTCACTGAATATACCATCTTTTATAATGCGTATTCTGATTCCGATACGAAAACCAGCTTTAACCTTCGCCCTGAACTTGGCGCCCTATACCGCTTTCAGAAATATTCAACACTTGGCATGAAAGCAGCGATCGGATATGATTTCGTAACCAACAAGAGCGAGTATTTCGATTTAAAAAATTTCTCAGCCCTGAGTTTTCAGATCGGCATTGTGCTGTTCAATGATTAATACTTAGAATCAGAAGCCATCTCAAAAATAAAGAGTACGTTATTGCGGGGGAGCCTGCCTGCCGGCAGGGAAGCAATACTGTGTTCAGTATTGAAAATCGAGATTGCTTCACTGCGTTCGCAATGACGCTAACATTTTTGAGATGGCTTCTAGTTGTTTTTCATCGCCAGGTAAACCCCGTTGGTCCAGCCAAAACCATCCTGGTTTGGGTATTCTCCACCACTGGCTTCACCTCTTTCGCTCCACACATCGTATTTCTCAGTCATTTTACCTGTATTGGCGTACACGGTATCGTTTATGGCCAACCAGTTGGCTTTTAATTTTGAAGCCAGGTCGGTTAGACTGTATTTCAATAATCCTGTATAAGCAATCCATTGTAAGGGTGCCCAGCCGTTTGGCGCATCCCATTGCTGGCCGCTATGTTCTAATGTGGTGGTGAGTCCACCATGTTTCAAAAACTTTTCCTCCAGCACCTGCCCAACAGCCAGGGCTTGTTCGGGTGTAGCCACTTCAAAAAATAACGGGAACGCTGCCGCTAGCGTATAATTTGCTTTTTGCTGTAGTTCAATAAAATCAAAGTCGAAGAAAAAATTTTGTGAATAGCTCCAGCAATATTTCTGAATGGTATTTTTTCGGATTAGGGCACGTTGAAAATAATCATCAGCCTTGGTGTTGTTATCTGTTTCGCGATATGCATCCGACAAGGTTTGTTCCAAATGATACAACAGGCAATTTAAGTCTACCGGAATTATTTCTGTTGTGTGGATGGAACTGAATTGGGTTACATCTTTGAACCAACGACTGCTGAAATCCCAACCCGATTCGGCAGCAGCCCGGAGATGCCGAAAAAGAACGTTGGGCTTTTGGCTTGATTGATGGGCCAACTCAACATCTTCTTTGTATGACTCCGGCCGTGGTGTATCGTGCTCATCCCAGTAACGGTTAAGCACACTATCATCTGGTAACTTCACTACACGATTGACAGACTGATTTTTACGAAGTGAATTTGCTCCATGCATCCAGAAATCATACTCCTTTTCAAGTTGTGGTAGGTAACGACTCAACGCATCGGCTTCATAGCTGTGAAGCAGTTTCACCATTAACGAAAAGAAAGGGGGCTGTGAACGCCCGATAAAATACGTTCGGTTTCCATTGGGGATGTAGCCGATCATATCAATAAGAAAAGCAAAATTATCAATCATGTTCCGGATCATTTCGATTTTGCCGGAAGCCTGAAGGCCCAACATGGTAAAGTAACTGTCCCAATAATAAATCTCGCGAAAGCGACCACCCGGCACAAGGTATGGATGTGGAAGCGGGATCAGTGATCCACCGGTCTCATCAGGCGTGCGTGTGAGTACATCCCACAGGTTTTCGATATGCTGTTGTGCTGATTTTGTTAAATCACTTTGGTAGCCGGCTGAATACGCAGCAGGTAACTTAAAATTCTGTTCGAGAAATTTCCGCAGATCAAAGCCTTCTTCTTTTTTTCTCCGCTTAAAGTCATTGTTAATTTCTTCCAGTGATCGTTTAGGCACACAATCCGGGAAAGTTTTTCCATCGCCCAGTATATTCTGAAGTTGTACAACTTCAAATAATTCTCCGAGTTCATGGATTTGGGTTATCATATCAATGTCCTCCGGTTGCTGTAAATTCAATGGCTGTTTCTGGTTTCTTCTGCAGCCGGTTAAAAAAGAATAGCGCAGTGAGCAGAATCGTAATCGGGATCAACGAAAAATAAAAAGCGGTCTGGCCGTCATACGCTTCAAATATGTGACCGGTAATAATGGATCCTGTTGTTCCGCCAAGCGCAGAAAAAATCACAATTAAACCCGACATGGGGCCGTGTTGACGTGGAGGAAGTGCGCTAAGTATAACAGAGTTAATGGCCGGGTAAATTGGTGCCAGAAATAGCCCGATGATGGGAAAAACAAATGCAGCCAGGGGTGCATCGTTCCAGCCGGTGACTTCATTGCCCGTGCCCTGCTTCGCCAGAGGAATAGCAATTAAAACCAATACCGATGCTGCCAGTAAACATAAAGCCAACACATTGAACCAATGAATTTTTCGCAACACGATGCCCGCCAGAAACCGGCCTAAAGCGGTTGATGCAGCGAGTATGCTGGCCATTTGAATGCTTAATGTTGTAGGCAAGCTGAGTACTTTACTGTTGTACGTGGGTAGCCAACTCATAATGCTTTGCTCAATGAGTACGTACGTGAAAGCGCTTAGGATAAAAACCAACACCAGGGGTTTTATCGCCAGCTTAACCATGTCAATAAAATCTTCCATAAAAGGTTTTGCTTCGGCAGGCTTTACCGCGGATTCATCAAGGGAAGTTGATAGCAGCAGAAGAAAGGCAACTGCATTAATAGCAGCCAGCAGGTAATACACCTTTAGCCAGGAAGAAGACTGTGGATTAAGGTCATCAACAAAGGCACTGAAAATAAAATAGCCGGTAAGGATGCCAATCATAAAAAATGATTCTATGAAGTTCATGAAGCTGGCATGTTCTTTTTTATCGGTGGTAACAATACCAATGGTAGCGTAAACAGAAACTTTAATAAGCGCAAACGAAGTTCCGGTAGCGGCAAACAGTACTTTGGTCATGGTAAAGCTGCCGAGTGATGGCATAAGCAGACAAGCTAGCGTAACCAATCCTAAGCCGATAAGCATAGAATTTCTATACCCGATGCGCGCAATGTAAGAGGCAATTAAAAACGAAACAGCAGCGATGCTTAAATCCTTGAAAGCTTCCAGTACACTGGCCGATGATTCGGACACACCATACGTACTTTGTACCTGAAGAATTACTGTGCCAACACTGTTCAGGAGAATGGCAAAAACAAAATAGTTGAGGAACAGCGAGAGTTTGATTTTCCAGTGCGACATGAGTAGTGGGCTTACTAAACAAATCTAACACTTTTGGGAGATCATCCTACCGAAAAATGGTAGCCAATGCCTTTTATGGTGATGATCTGTACAGCAGGATCATCTTTCAGGTAATCACGAAGTTTCGTAATGTATACGTCCAGGTTTCGGGAATTGAAAAAGGAGTCATCGCCCCAAAGGTTCATTAATATATCTTTTCGGGTAATGGTACCATGACGGTTGTCGTAAAGCATTTTTAGTAAGCTGGCTTCGCGATGCGATAGCTTTTTTATCTGGTTGTTAAATTTGAGCTCATACCGTGAAACCGAAAATTCGAACACACCGATTTCGATAACTTCCTTCGATCCCGAATTTTTATAGCGGGCGATGGACAGCAGGTTATTTACCCGGGCAATCAACTCCTCCAGGCTAAAGGGTTTTCGTAAATAATCATTCCCCCCGACATCAAATCCTTTCAGCACATCTTCGGTTTGTGTTTTAGCCGTTACAAATATGATGGGTACATGTGCATTAATGTTTCTGATTTCTTTCGCCAGGGTGTAACCGTCCTTCTGCGGAAGCATGATGTCGAAAACACAAATATCCGGATTGGATTCTTTAAACAAACTTACAGCAAGTTTACCATCGGCTGCCATAGTCACTTCAAAATCACGGCTCTCCAAACTTTCTTTTACAATCCGGCCGAGAAAGGGCTCATCTTCAACGTAAAGAATTTTGGTTTTACTCATCAGGCTGGTAGTGTTATGGTAAATATACTTCCTTTACCTGCTTCGCTTTTTAGTTCAAGGGTTCCCTTCAGGCTTTTTACAACACTGGCCACATAGCTTAAGCCTAAACCATATCCCCTGGCATTGTGTACATCACCGGTAGGTACTCTAAAAAACTTATCAAACACTTTCGATTGATGTTCAGCCGGAATGCCAATGCCATTATCCTGAACGGATAACTGAATGCCCTGTTGATTTTTTACAAGCCTCATGTGTATCTGGCAACCCGGTTGACTGTATTTTATAGCATTGTCCAAAAGGTTGTATACTACATTAGTAATGTGTTCTCTGTTAGCCCGGATAGTAAAGTCATAGCCTTCTTTTTCAAATGAAACCTGTGCCTGATGTTTTTCAAAAACAAGTTTTAAGGAAGTAAGCACTTCACTAATGATGTTTTCAATGTCTGTGTCCTCTGTTTTGATTTCCAATCCGGTTGCTTCGAAAGAAGATGTTTTTAAAATTTTATCAGTCATTAAAGTGAGTCGTTTGAGTTCCTGCTGGGCAATGGTCAGGTATTCGGCCGTAAGCGCAGGATTGTCAAGGGCTCTGAAGTTCTGCATGGCCTCCAGGGCAACGCTTACGGTGGCCACAGGTGTTTTTAACTCGTGTGTGATGTTGCTGATCAGATCATTTTTTAATTGCATAAGCTTTTGTTGTGATCGTATGCTTCGGTACATCAAAACAAAAGCTGTAACAATTAAACCAGTTAGTATAAAAGAGAATGCAATTTGTGGGCTAATCCTGGCCAGCAGCATGGGTCTGACATTTTCAAATTGCGCAAGGTAAGCGGGTGTGTGTGGCAGAAAGAATGGTTCTGTCAAAAACAGGCTTGATGCTTTTGGCTCATCCATACCTACCGGCAGCATTCGCACCTTGGGTAAAAGCATAATGCCTGTTGCCTTCAGAGTATCGCTGTACTTGCGTTGAATGTCATCAATCCGAAGTGAGTCATTTCCAAAGCGAAAAATAAAGTTGCCGGGTTCCCGTCTTCTGCGAAATTCAGAAACGATGGGTCGCAATACTTGTTTAATGCTGTCGCCTTCTCGATTGACGGACAAAAAAATCTGAACGGCCGAATCACGCACTTCTATGCGCGAGACTTTTTCTGGCGGGATTTTCGATAACATCGAGTCTTGCTTAATCCGTGTATTCAAGATCATTACTTGTGATGGCTTGTCAGCCGATCGTTTATACTCCATACTATCACCCGTTACAATAGGTTGCAGTCCTTTCATGATCAGGGAGTCTTGCAAACCAATAATTGTTGAGCGAAATAGTGAATTGGTTTCTTTACGGAACGATTCCAGCGCTTCGTTGTAGGCACTTCGTAGCCAAAGCACTTGCAAAACCAACAGCAGGATTATGCTGGTAGTCATCAGTAATACTGTTAAACGAAGCTTGCGTGATTGCATGGTACAAAAGTAACGCTGGAATAGGCGCAAAGGATGGTGTTTTAACATTAATTAACATTCCTTACAGAACAATTAACCCGTATCCTTCATCCTTAGCCGTACATTTACATCAGAAATTTTTCAAACCCTTAATGAAAAGCTCAACTACCATGAAAAAAGTTATACTGATTATCGGGGTATTGGTGTCCCTGACGGCCGCCCATTTTGTTTTTGGTCAAACCGCAGAGGGCGTTATCCATTATGAAACCAAAATCAATATGCACCGCAACATTCCGCCCGAGCGGGAAGGAATGAAAAATATGATACCCGAGTTCCGTACCCTGAAAAATCAATTGTACTTCAATGCTTCTGAGACCATCTATAAGCCTGTTATTGAAGATGAAGAAGAGGATATCAATACGGGCGGTATGCGTTTCCGCATGGCTACACCACAAAGCGAAACCTATATCAATACTGAAACGCACTTGCGAATTGTTGCGCAGGAGTTTATGGGCAAGAAATATTTGATTGAAGACACGCTGAAAATGTTGCCGTGGAAGTTCGGATCGGAAACAAAAACCATTTTGGGGTATGTGTGCAAACAAGCCTACTTCACAGAAGAGACGCAAGTAATGATGGGCGGCCCTGGCGGCATGCAGCCACAAACACGCACAGCCGAAATAACAGCCTGGTATACCGATCAGGTCAGACCATTTTTAGGTCCCGAACGATTTAACACCTTACCGGGAACCGTGTTAGCGGTGGATATCAATGGTGGTGAACGTGTAATACTGGCAACGAAAATTGAGCCCCGTTCATTAAAGAAGAATGAATTAAAGATGCCCTCGGTAGGTACAAAAGTTACGCAGGAAGAGTATCGTAAGCTTGTCAATGAGCAAATGGAAAAAATGCGCCAGTCTGGTGGCAATGTGATTATCCGTAACTGATCCTCCATCAACCACAAAACACACCTACATGCGGATACTATTTTTAATAGCTTTTTTCGGCTGGGCAGCAGGGGTGTATGCTCAGAAAATATCCATCAAAGGACAATTGACCGATTCAACCGGTACGGCACTGCCGTCAGCAACGGTGCTTATCCTCAACCCAAAGGATTCATCGTTGGTAAACTTTGGTGTGAGCAATAACCAGGGGCTCTTTGAAATCAGGAATGTAAATCGTGCCGAGTACTTATTTAAAGTAACCTATGTTGGATATGCCCCGCTTATGGTAAAAGTTTCGCCAAAACCTGATGAGTTGCTGGTTGATTTGGGTTTGTTAAAAATGCAACCCGAGCGAAGAATACTGGACGAAGTAACCATTCGTGCCGAACGTGCTCCAGTGGTAGTGAAAAGGGACACCATCGAGTTTAATGCAGCGTCTTTCCGCGTAAAGCCCAACGCCATGGTAGAAGATCTTCTGAAGCAACTACCCAGTGTTGAAGTTGACAATGATGGTACTATTCGCGCTCAGGGTGAACAGGTGCAACGCGTTACCGTTGACGGAAGAGAATTTTTTGGCCGTGATCCGAAATTAGCCACACGCAACCTACCCGCGGATGCAGTTGATAAGGTGCAAGTCTTTGATCGTCAATCTGATCAGGCGCAGTTTACAGGGATTGATGATGGACAGCGCGAAAAAACCATTAACCTGGAATTAAAAGAAGAGAAACGCAACGGAGCCTTTGGAAACATTACTGCCGGTGTTGGTACCGATGATCGCTACAATGGACGTGCAAGTATTAACCGCTTTACAAAAGGAAATCAACTCTCCTTTTTGGCTATGGGCAACAATACCAACGAACAAGGTTTTTCCATTTCCGATTATATGAACTTTACCGGGGGATCGCAGCAAATGTTTGGTGGTGGAAATGTAAGCATACAAATCAATCAGGGGGGAGCAAACCAAGGCGGCCCATCCATTAATAGTGGAGGCCGTAATAATGGCATTATGACCAACTATGCTGGTGGTGTTAACTTTAACTCAAATTATGGTAAGAAAAGGCAATCAAGTGTAAATGGTAACTACTTCTACAATTACCTGGATCACACCTTAAGCCAAAATACTTTTCGTGAGAACTTTTTACCGTCTGGCAATTTCAATTTTGAACAAAACAGCTTTCGGAACAACACAAACGATAACCACCGTGCCAATCTTATTATTGATCATAAAATTGATTCGGCCAACTCCATCCGTTGGACTAATGGATTTACGCTAAATGAAACGGACGCTCGTCAGCAAAGCTCAAGTGAAACATTTACTCCCGAAGGTACAATTCAGAACGAAAGTGAAAATCCGTCACTGGCTTCGGGCACTACGCTAAACTTCAATTCCAATTTTCTCTACCGGCATCGCTTTAAAAAGAAGGGAAGAACAATATCCGCTAACGTATCAGTGAATCTGAGCAATACCGATCGTTTGGGTACGCTTAATGCTACTAATACCTTCTACACACCACTGTTTCAGCAACAGATCATTGATCAGCGCAATACACAAACTACGGATAATACCAGCTATGGTGCCACGGTTTCCTATACTGAGCCGCTGGGTAACCGAAAATATTTAGAAGCAAATTACAATGTCAATATCAACAGTAATGCGGTTAACCGCGAAGTATATGATGTTGAAAACGAAGAGTTGATTTTTAATACCGCGCTGAGCAACAAATTTTCCAGCGACTACCTCTATCAGCGGGCTGGACTGAATTTCCGCATGAATAAACCGAAATACAGCATTACTGTTGGCAGCAATTATCAACACACAAACCTGAAAGGTAACCTGGAAACGTTAGGCGCCACCATTGACCGCACGTTTATCAATGTATTGCCGGTAGCGCGGTTTAATTATGAATTCTCCAGTACCAAAAGATTACGTTTTGATTATGAAACCTCTGTACGTGAGCCTTCTATACAGCAATTGCAGCCGGTAATTGATAATAGTGATCCGTTGAATATTTATGTAGGCAATCCATCGCTGCGCCCTTCCTATCAGCAGAGTTGGCGCGCCAACTTTACCGCATTTAACCCGGTTTCGTTTGTAAGCTTTTTTATGTTTGCCGATGTTGATTACACCACCAACGCCATTACCAACGCTCAGTATATTGATGAGCAGCGTATACGTACCACCACACCGGTTAATGTTGATAACAACCTGAGTATGATGGGCAATGCTACCTTAAGTTTCCCGATTACTAAGCTGAAGAGTCGTTTCAATATAGGCAGCAACATCCGTAGTATGCGTACCCTTAATTTATTGAATGATATCGAAAACCAGATTAATCAGTTAATAATGGGCGGGAACGTCCGTTACAATTTCAGGTATAAGGAAATTTTAGACTTGAGCCTGTCTACACAACTGAGCCGGCAAAAAACCACGTATGAGTTTGATCAACCCGATCAAGAATTCTTTAACCAAACCCATACGGCCGAATCGAATATTAGCTTCTTGAAAAACTACCAATTTAATGCCGTTTTTGATTACCTCGTTTACACCAGCCAATCAACAAACTACAATGAGACAATCCCGCTGCTAAACATGTCGGTGTCGCGGTTTTTATTGAAGAATAAAAAGGGTGAGCTCAAACTTTCGGTTAACAACCTGCTCGACCAAAATTTGGGTATTTCACAAACTGCTTCAAGCAACTATTTCGAGCGCCAGGTTCAAAATTCGTTAGGTCGTTATTATATGGTAAGTTTCACCTATGCCCTAAATAAGCACCTGAACCCAATGGGTGCCGGCCCCCGTGGCGGAGGCATGCGCATGCAAATTATCCGCTAACAACTTGCTGTAAAACATTTTATCTTTGGTGCATGAAGTTTTTCGTGCACCTTCTTTTTTTTGTTCTAATGATGAACATTTCCGTTTCAGCGCAATACATTCCAAAATTCGATCTACAAGGGCATCGTGGAGCACGCGGTATATTACCTGAAAACACAATACCAGCCTTTATTAAAGCGCTGGATTATGGCGTAACTACTATTGAACTTGACTTGGCCGTTACAAAAGATGGACGAGTAATTGTTTCGCACGAACCCTGGATGTCGGCCGAAATTTGCTTGCAACCCGATGGAAGTGAAATTACAAAAGCTGATGAGATGAATTTTAATATTTATCAGCTTACGTATGATGAGGTAAAAAAATTCGATTGTGGATCAAAGGGAAATACACGTTTTCCCGAACAAGAAAAGCTATCGGCATATAAACCGTTGTTAAGTGACGTTATCATAGCGGTTGAGGATTACATCAAAAACTATTCGCGGTATGAGGTTGATTATAATATTGAGATAAAGAGCCGGAAGGATGGCGATAATATTTATCACCCATCACCTCAGGAATTCTCCGACAAGGTTTATCAACTTGTTGATCAATATTTACCCTGGGAGCGTGTAGTTATTCAGTCGTTTGATTTGCGCGTACTGAAATATTGGAAGACAACTTATCCGCATGTGCGCCTCGCATTTTTGGTGGAGAACGCCAAGTCTCCTGAGAAAAACCTGGAGGAGTTAGGCTTTATTCCATCAGTTTACAGCCCTTATTTTAAGCTATTAAAAAAGGAGCATGTTGATTACTTGCACACACTAACTGTTCCGAAGGCAACACCCACAACTTCCGTTACAACAAACAATAACAAATTGAGGGTAATACCATGGACAGTAAATGAGGTGGAAGACATGAAAAAACTAAAGGCCATGGGCGTTGACGGTTTAATTACCGATTACCCTAACCGTGCGGCTGAAATTGGTCTCGGGCTAACAGGAAATGGAGCCACTCAAAATGGTTCAAACAAAAAATAGCCTTATCATTGCACCTTCATTTTAACACGATAAAGTAAGCTATGAGTAAGTATGATGTTTATGGCATTGGGAATGCCATTGTAGATATTGTAACTGAAGTTGATCACGACTTTTTTGAAAAGAATAATATTGAAAAGGGTGTGATGACCTTGGTGGATGAAAAACGTCAGCTTGAATTACTCAAGGTTATCGACATGAAAAGGAGTCGCATGTCGGGTGGTGGCTCAGCAGGGAACACGGTAGTTGCGCTTAATCAATTTGGCGGGCGATCATTTTATTCGTGTCTCGTTGCGAAAGATGAATTGGGTAAGTTTTTTCTGGAGGATTTAAAACGCAATGGGGTTGACACAAACTTAACACATGACAAATGTCCGGAAGGACATAGCGGAAAATGCCTGGTAATGACCAGCCCGGATGCCCAACGCACCATGAATACCTTTTTAGGTGTAAGCTCATTTTTAGCACCGGAGCATTTGGATGAAGAAGCATTAAAAAACTCTACCTACGTATATCTTGAGGGCTATCTGGTGGCCAGTCCGAAGGGGTTTGAGGCCATGAAAGAAGCAAAGAAGATAGCCGAGCGAAATAGGGTACTCACTTCACTTACGTTTTCTGATCCAAGCATGGTAAAATACTTCGCAAATCAAATGGAAGAAATTGTGGGCGCCAGTGTGGATTTGTTGTTTTGCAACGAAGAAGAGGCTATGATTTTCACAGGCACCAACACCTTGGATGAAGCGCGTGAAAAGCTTAAACTTTCAGCCAAACGATTTGCCATTACCTTAGGCGCTAATGGTGCCCTTATTTTTGATGGCGATACTTTCATAGAAATTGAGCCCTATAAAGTAAGGGCGATAGACACCAATGGTGCAGGCGATATGTTTTCCGGGGCATTTTTGTATGGAATTACACATGGCCATAGCTATGCCGAAGCTGGTAAAATTGCCTCCCTGGCCTCATCTCGCGTTGTTTCACAGTTTGGTCCGCGCCTTCAGCCCGATCAGGTTAAAAAGGTTTTGACCGATTTGATTGCCTGATTTCGCCCTTAATTTCTTAATTCAGGAGTTGTAAATCGGTATATCTTCATTATTTTTGCAGCCCTCATTTATGGTGGGGTAAACGATACACAGCATGAAACGCACATTTCAACCATCTAAAAGAAAGCGCAAGAACAAGCACGGTTTCCGTGAAAGAATGGCCTCTGCCAACGGTCGCAGGGTTTTGGCTTCGCGCAGGAAAAAGGGCAGAAAGAAATTAACGGTTTCTGACGAAACTACTTTTAAGAAGAAATAATACCTTTCGAAGCTTCCCCGGAAGGCCTGCCTGCCGTCAGGCAGGGATTGACTAACATCATCCCATGGGCGAATTCAGCTTTCCAAAATCCGAAAGATTATCCAAACGCAATAGCATTCAGGAACTCTTTAACAGGGGTTCCTCTTTTTATTTATACCCGTTTAAGGTCTTAATTCTTAAGAATGATGAATTTGCAAATTGCCACCAGGTGTTGTTTTCGGTGTCAAAACGCAATTTTAAAAAGGCTGTTGATCGCAATTTGATTAAGAGAAGGATGAGGGAGGCGTACCGGCTAAACAAGGTTCAATTACCCGAGTCACCAAAGTTGCAAATGGCGTATATTTATACACCAAAGGAAATTCTGGATTTTCATACCATTCAGGAGAAATTAAAAGAGTCAATCAAGCGTTTACACCAGTATGCAGAAAAAAGCTAAATGGATTTTAGGTATAGTAGTAGTATCAGCCTGCTTTCTTGCTTTTAAGAAGCCCGCGGAGAATTATTTCGAAATAGCGAAGAGCCTGGATATTTTCGCCACACTTTTTAAGGAAGTGAACACCTATTACGTTGATGAGGTTGATCCGCAAAAACTAATTCGGCATGGTATTGACAGTATGCTGGAGTCACTTGATCCGTATACAGACTTTATTCCTGAAAATGAATTGGAAAATTTCAGAATTGCCACTACAGGTCAGTATGCGGGCATTGGCGCCCTCATTGGGGTAATTAATAAAAAAATAATCGTTACCCATCCGTACAAAAATTTTCCTGCACATAAATCGGGCATCAAGGTTGGCGATGAACTGATTGCAGTAAACGGAA
This sequence comes from Flammeovirgaceae bacterium UBA5585, assembly GCA_002425185.1. Taxonomy (GTDB): domain Bacteria; phylum Bacteroidota; class Bacteroidia; order Cytophagales; family Cyclobacteriaceae; genus UBA2336. The sequence continues at coordinate 800,067 of DILT01000013.1, forward strand.
TTTCTGTACAGGGAAAAACAACGGCAGAGACAAGCGCGCTATTAAAGGGCCCGGCAAAAACTGAAGTTGAGGTTAAGATAAGAAGGCACGGACAAAAGAACGACCTGGTCTTTAAAATCAAACGCGAAAAAATTTCTATCACTAACCTGGCATATTCAGGATTAATAGGCTCTGATATAGGGTATATAAAATTAGATGATTTTACACCCGGTGCTTCGAAGGAAGTAGCGGATGCTGTATCAAAACTGAGACAACTGGGGGCAAAAAAAATTATTCTTGACCTTCGTGATAACCCGGGCGGATTATTGCATGAAGCAATCAATATTGTAAATCTCTTTATTCCGAAAGGCAAAGAAGTGGTTAGTACAAAGGGTAAGGTTGCGGAGTGGAACAAAACCTATACAACCCTGAACAACCCTGTTGATACGGAGATACCATTAATAGTTATGATCAACGAAGGAAGCGCCTCAGCATCTGAAATTGTTGCAGGTGCATTGCAGGATTATGATCGGGCTGTATTAATTGGTGGTCGTACGTTTGGTAAAGGATTGGTCCAAACTACACGTCAATTGTCTTACAATTCTCAGCTAAAAGTAACTACGGCAAAATACTATATACCAAGCGGCAGATGCATCCAAAAGTTAGACTACACACACCGAAAACAGGATGGCTCTGTTAACGCTTTCGCAGATTCACTTAAGACTGCATTCCAGACTAAAAATGGAAGAACAGTGTATGATGGAGGAGGTCTCGACCCGGATATTTTGCTTGAGCAGAGGTATCTGGGTGAAGTTACGTCAACACTCTATACTTCAGGCCTGATCTTCGAATACGCCACAAAGTTCTGTAATGAAAACCCGATACAGCCAGACCTGAAATCATTTAAACTTTCCGATAAGGAATTTGAGAAATTCATCACCTGGACCAGAGATCAGAAGTTTACGTACTCCACATCATTGGAGTATGAAACAAAGAAGTTGGTGGAGGCTGCAAGGAGAGAACGATATTTTTCAGATTTGGAAAGTGAGCTAAAGTCCCTGTCCTCGAAAATTGAGTCTAATAAAGCAGAAGACCTTCATCGGTTTAAAGATGAAATTTCCGAGCTTTTGTCCCGCCAAATTGCATTTCATTACGCACTAAATGAAGGTCAATATATTGTTTCATTGGCGTATGATACCGCTATAGGAGAAGCCATAAAATCCTTTGATGATCTCTCCGGTTACAGAAAAATTCTTACGGCAAACTGATGGCCTTAATTCTAAGCCTGGAAACATCCACACGGATTTGTTCTGTGGCATTACATAACAACACGCAATTAATAACCTCAGCGGAAGTTCATGTTGAACAGGCTCATGCTACCAGGTTAGCCTCGTTAATTAATGACATCTCAAGGTTTGCAGGAATTGAAATCAAAGAGCTTAATGCAGTCGCAGTTTCATCGGGGCCAGGTTCCTACACGGGGCTGAGAATAGGCACCTCTACTGCCAAGGGAATATGTTTTGCTTTAAACATCCCATTAATTTCGATTAATACATTAAAGCTCATGGCTTTTCAGATGCGCCAAAAAGTTGATCAGAATACTTTTCTTTGCCCGATGATTGACGCCAGACGAATGGAGGTATATTGTTTGATTACTGATGCTAACCTCAAAGAAATCCAGCCCATTCAGGCTAAGGTTATAGACACTTTTTCTTTTAAGGATCTGTTGCAAAGCAAAAAAATAACTTTTTTTGGAGACGGGGCGCCTAAATGCAAGTCAACGATTACAGATACACACGCTTCTTTTATTGATAATATCTACCCCCAAGCTTTAGCATTAGGTGCAATGGCCAGTGAAAGGTTCGATAAAGGAGAGTTTGAAAATATTGTGAATTATGAACCGGTTTATTTAAAGGAGTTTCTGGTGAAGGCACCAAAAATGATTTAGCAATGATTATGAGTGATGAAAAGGAAATAGTGAACAAGGTTGCTTCAAGCGCTTTAGTAACGTTTGATCTTGAAGAGTTTTATCAACCCGGTGAACGAATACTTATCGATATCAAGGATCAGCTCTTCCAGGGACTAGTTCTTAAGGAGAAGGATTTTCGTGATTTTGTTAAGACCCATAATTGGCAACAATACCACAATAAATTTGTGGCTATTACTTGTTCAGCT
>DILT01000014.1:0-289383 GCA_002425185.1 Flammeovirgaceae bacterium UBA5585
TGTAGGATAAGTATTATCCGGATCGGTTACCGTCAGGTGCGACAGCAGTACCGTAAACGGTGTGTCTTCCGGGGTAGATAACGGGCCTACCTGACCGGTGATCACAGGAGGATCATTCCCCGGGGTGACGGTGAGTTGCAGGCCAAACGTATTGCTGTTATCGGTACCATCGTTCACACGCACGTTCACCGTGAGCACACCATTGAAGTTGGCTGCTGGCGTTACAGTGTTGCCGGTGAAGGTGTAGTTTGTTCCCGCTAAAACAGTAAGCGTGAAACCTGTAGGATAAGTATTATCCGGATCGGTAACCGTAAGGTGCGACAGCAGTACCGTAAACGGTGTGTCTTCCGGAGTAGATAACGGGCCAACCTGACCGGTGATCACAGGAGGATCATTAACCGGGGTGACGGTGAGTTGCAGGCCAAACGTATTGCTGTTATCGGTACCATCGTTCACACGCACGTTCACCGTAAGCACACCATTGAAGTTGGCTGCTGGCGTTACGGTGTTGCCGGTGAAGGTGTAGTTCGTTCCCGCTAAAACAGTAAGCGTGAAACCTGTAGGATAAGTGTTGTCCGGATCGGTTACCGTCAGGTGCGACAGCAGTACAGTAAACGGTGTGTCTTCCGGAGTAGATAACGGGCCAACCTGACCGGTGATCACGGGTGGTGTATTGACGCTGTTAACAGTAATCTGAAAACCAAAAACATTGCTGTTAGCTATTCCATCATTCACACGGACATTGACAGTTAATGTACCATTAAATCCAGGGCTTGGAGTAATCGTATTTCCGCTAACCGAGTAATTAGTGCCCGTTAGCACGGTTAGCGTAAAATCATCAGGATATATATTATCCGGATCAGTAACCACTAAATGCGATAACAAAACTGTAAAGGGTTCCTCCTCATCAATACTAAAGGTTCCATTTTGTCCGGTGATTACCGGTGGGTCATTAACCGGGGTGACCGTAAGGGTTAATCCAAACGTGTTGCTATCATCAGTACCATCATTCACTTTTACGTTTACGGTAAGCACCCCATTAAACCCAGGTGCAGGGGTAACTGTATTCCCTGAAAAGGTGTAGTTCGTTCCCGCTAAAACAGTAAGCGTGAAACCTGTAGGATAAGTATTATCCGGATCGGTTACCGTCAGGTGCGACAGCAGTACCGTAAACGGTGTGTCTTCCGGGGTAGATAACGGGCCTACCTGACCGGTGATCACAGGAGGATCATTCACCGGGGTGACGGTGAGTTGCAGGCCAAAGGTGTTGCTGTTATCGGTACCATCGTTCACACGCACGTTCACCGTGAGCACACCATTGAAGTTGGCTGCTGGCGTTACGGTGTTGCCGGTGAAGGTGTAGTTCGTTCCCGCTAAAACAGTAAGCGTGAAACCTGTAGGATAAGTATTATCCGGATCGGTTACCGTCAGGTGCGACAGCAGTACCGTAAATGGTGTGTCTTCCGGGGTAGATAACGGGCCTACCTGACCGGTGATCACGGGTGGATCATTAACCGGGGTGACCGAAACCTGCAGGCCAAAAATATTACTGTCATCCGTGCCATCGTTTACACGAACGCTCACAGTTAACAGTCCATTAAAATCTAAATCGGGAGTTATGGTCGTGCCAACTACATCATAGTTTGAACCGGGCAAGACAGTCAACGTAAAATCATCCGGATAACTACTATCCGGATCATCCACTATAAGGTGGGTGAGAAGTATTTCTATTGACTGGTCTTCAGCGATAACAATCGGATCGGGCGTCTGTCCGGTAATGACAGGTGCCTGGGAGAAAGCGCTAAAGAAAAGACAACAGATAATTGAGATTAAGCCAACTCTCATCATTACCTGAATATTGTCAGTTTGAAAAGGGTAACAAATATCGCCAAATAACCCATCTATTTTCGCCCCAAAATGTATTTTTTCACGATTTTAAAGCCCATTTTCGCAGCCCATGACCAATTTCGCATCGGTTTTATTCTGGATCAGCCTGGCCCTTATCCTGTATACCTATATCTTTTATTTCATCCTGGTGGTATTAGCCTCAAGGATTACCCGAAAAAAACCAAAAAATCCGGATTTAATAACGGACTGGCCTGCTGTAACCCTGGTTATTGCAGCCTACAATGAGGAACGCTTCATTACCGAAAAGCTGAGAAACTCCCTCACGCTCGATTACCCCGTTGACAAACTGACCATACTGGTGGTAACCGATGGCTCCACGGACAGTACCCCTACCCTCGTACAGGAGTTTGATACGGTACTGTTATTTCATGAACCTGAACGCAGGGGGAAAATTCATGCGGTCGACCGGATCATGAAACACATCAACTCCCCCATTGTAATTTTTACCGATGCCAATACGGAGTTAAATAACCAGGCCATTAAAAATATTGTGCGTCACTATGAAGATGCCACCGTGGGCGGTGTTGCCGGTGAGAAAAGAGTGATGAGCAAAACAGTAGATAATGCATCCGGAGCAGGTGAAGGGCTCTATTGGAAATATGAATCGAGGCTCAAGCAAGCTGATTCGGATTTATATACCGTTGTTGGCGCTGCCGGTGAATTATTTTCTATTCGTACGGCATTATATGATAGTCCGCCACCCGATACCCTCATTGAAGATTTTTACCTCTCCATGAAAATTGTGGCCAAGGGTTTCCGGTTTGTGTATGAACCTGATGCCTACGCGATGGAAGGACCATCTGCAACAACCGAAGATGAATGGAAACGGAAAGTAAGGATTTCAGCCGGGGGGTTACAAGCCATTTCCCGGTTAACCCCTCTGCTCAATCCATTCCGTTTCGGTCTCATCACATTCCAGTATGTTTCGCACCGGGTGCTGCGGTGGTCACTTACTCCGGTCGCTTTGATGACGGTTTTTATTGCAAACGCTATACTTGTCCGAGGCAGTGTTTTTTTTCAGATCACCTTTATGCTTCAAAGCGCATTTTACCTGTTAGCCATTGCAGGGTACTTGTTGCGAAACAAAAAAATTCCCATTAAAGGATTTTTTGTCCCCTACTATTTTACGATGATGAACGTGAGCGTTTTCGCTGGATTACTCCGCCTTATGAAAGGCAAGCAAACAGTAATTTGGGAAAAAGCAGAAAGAGCATGATTCATTTCAGGATTAGTGATCAACAATTTATTTTTGGACGTTGAATTAACCGGATACCATGGGACGCATATTTGAAAAACGAAAACACAAAATGTTTGCCCGCTTCGATAAGATGGCAAAAGCCTTCACGCGAATCGGAAAAGATATTGCTATTGCCGTAAAACAAAACGGACCCAACCCGGATAACAACCCTCGGCTGCGCATGGCCATCCAAAATGCCAAAGGCGTGAATATGCCTAAGGATCGTGTGGAGGCAGCCATCAAGCGTGCGTCATCCAAAGAAGAAAAAGATTTTCAGGAAATAACCTACGAAGGCTATGCCCCGCATGGTGTACCCATTATGGTAGAATGTGCTACCGACAATCCTACCCGTACAGTGGCCAACGTACGTCTTCATTTTTCCAAAAATGGCGGAAGCATGGGAAATTCCGGATCGGTTGCCTTTTTATTCGAACGCAAAGGGGTTTTCAAGTTCGATCCGGATAAACTAAACCTCGATGAACTGGAGCTTGACCTGATTGATGCCGGAGCGGATGACATTGAACGTGGCGAAGATGAAACCATCATCTACACGCAGTTTACTGAATTCGGTCATATGCAAAAGTTTCTCGAAGCAAAGAAACTGGAGCCAAAAAGTTCTGAATTGCAATATATCCCCACCACCACAAAAGAGTTGACGGAAGAACAACAGGATGAAGTGTTGAAATGTGTGGAGGCCCTGGAAGGTGACGATGATGTGCAGAATGTATACCACAACCTCGCCTGATATGAAAATTCAAAGACTCCTCCTCTTCCTGTTTAGTATAAGCATACTTACAGTTTTTTCGCAGGATCACGAAACATATCAGGTTTCATTACTCGCCAATGTCGGCATACCCTCGGCCGAACTGAAAGAAGCTGTTGACAATCCTATTGGGGGCACCGCTGTTGGCCTGGGTTTTAACGCACTCTTTAACCCAAAAGGCAAAAAAGGGTATTCTCCGGTATTTATAGGGGCCGATTTTTCATACGTAACATTCGGTCGCGATAAACAACCTTCTACACCAACAGCACCTCCTTATAAAACATCGTTTAACTACTATGGCATCAGTGGCCAGTCACGTTTTTTTCTTAGCAACAAACAAGTGGGTTTCGTTCCCTTTGTAGACGGACTGTTGGGTGTGAAGATTTTCAACACGCGGACTAAAATCGATAAAAACGTTATAAACATTATCGTAAACGATGATGAACCCGAGGTGATTAACACCACCAACGATGCAGGGCTAGGCTACGCTCTGGGTGCTGGTTTTTATACCCGCAAGGCATTGAATGAAAATGGAAACCGCGATGTATCGTTTACACTCAGAGCCATGTACCATTGGGGAGATCAGACCAGTTACGTAAAACGGGGATCATTAGCCGTGAATAACGGTACCGTTTCCTATGAAACCGGGTACACCAAAACCAATATGATTATGATTCAGTTGGGTATCATTTTAAATTAAAAAACATCAAGTGCGCAGCCTAACCAGGTCAGCTTCGTGCGTGATGTTGTGAGTGTATACCATCAAGGCAACAACCGGTTTTCTATCATCCGGTTATTGTACTGTTGGATAATAGCCTTAATCTGAATTTCCATTCGCTTAACCCGCTCTGGCTCTTCTGCTTTAATATCCCGCGTAAGCATCTTGTCTGACATAAAATTAAACAGGCTCACTACCTCCTTACCATCAAATACAAGGAGGTAATCATCGACATATAAATTATAAGTATCGCGATAGTTAAAAGCAAACGGTGAAGTGGCCTCACGGAAAATGTCACGACCAAAACCCACATAGGATTTATCATAGTGAAGATACCCCAAAACCGAGGGCATAATATCAATCTGCTGTGCGAGGTGAGGACGCCTGCCTGCCAGACTGTTGTCGGGCTTGAAAAAGATAACCGGTACTGAAAACAACCCCCAGGTGGTGTGTGATTCATCAAAGACAATATTGGAGGAACAATGATCGGCTGTGATAACAAAGAGCGTATTTTCATACCACGGCATCGTTGAGGCTTTCTTAAAAAAATTTCTTAACGCATAATCGGTATACTCAATGCACTTCAAAATGGGCTGCTCTCCGCCCTTGAATTTATCTTCATATTCAACAGGTACTTTAAACGGATGATGTGAGCTTACAGAAAACAGAGCAGACAAAAAGGGCTGAGGAAAAGAATTCAATTGATCCACGTAGTAATCAAAAAATTTATCATCCCATACGCCCCACATGCCATCAAAATCATCGGAGGCATTTTCTACATCACGCTCATACTCATCCATACCATAATAATGCTCAAAACCAGCCAGGTTCATAAAGGCTTTAAAACCCATGGAACCATTGGGTGCCCCGTGAAAAAAAGAGGTATGGTATCCTTTGGCTTTTAGTGCCGATCCCAAACTGTTGATGGAATTACCAGCGAACGGTGTAAGTACATAGGGTACACCCAAGGATGGGATGGATGCCAGCACAGAAGGCAGCCCATCGATTGATTTTCGGCCATTCGCAAGGGAGTAGTCGAACGATAAACTATGCTGGATAAGGGAATCAAGATAAGGCGTGTAACCTGAGTAGTTTTTCTTATCCTGATTAAAGGTCCCGATAAACTCTTTTGAAAAACTTTCCAAAATAATTACAACCACATTATCGGCACGGAAACCGGTGGTATCATTTGAATGATGAACCGGAGAATAAACGCGCTCCAATTCATTTGTATCGCCAAAATATTGAAGTTTTTTGATTTTGGTTTTTCCTAATGTCCGGAAAACAGCAAAAGGTGTATTTAAAACAAGGCTGATCTCCTGAGGATGCTTTACGTATTCCCCGGCATTACTTAACGTAATGGGCCTGGTGCTGTGGGCAAAGCCACCGCGTGCCCCACCAATAAATAAATAGATTATCAGGGGCATTGAAAGTAATCCACAGACGTAATACAACCAACGGTCTTTAAGCATAGGGCCTTCCACCCGCGTACGCTTATAAAGCCAGATCATCAGCACCAATAACACTACCCAAAAAGCCACGGCATACCAGTAGTCTGCTAAAAACCGGAAGAAGAGTGAACCAAGATTGGTTTCATTCTGAAACTGTTGAAAAATATCAGCCGTGGTTCTGCGCAAGGTAAAAGGATAGTACACCATATCCGATACATTCATCGCCAACGCTACGCCATTGAACAGGAAAAAAATGAATTTCAAAATTTGTTGGTAGCCCGTTCGAAAACGAAGGTTCAAGGGAATGATTGACAGCACAATAGTAAGCGCATTGATATAAAGAACCGCTGTAAAATCGAACCGCAACCCCCCGATAAGTATGCGGCTAAACCCGCGCCAGGTAACATCCGGGAAATAGGATGCATTAAAAAGGTAAAAGGCAATTCTGCACAGGCTAAAAAGCAACATAGCAATGAGCAATCGCTGAAGCAATGCCACATAAATATTGCCCTTCCACCGAAGTCCCTTGAAACGATCGTACAAGTTTCGCATCAGGCTGCGAATTAAGAGAAAAATAAGGATATTCAACGGTTTGATTAACCCTACGGGCGGCAATTCATTACCCCTTATTAAGATTAATTATTATTTTGCCCTGTTAATTACGTTACCGAATGAACCTTACCTCTCCGTTTAATTCATTCATACTGATTTTTGCCGTAGTCCTTAGCTTTTTGCAGGCCAGCGGTCAGGAGGTTCACTCATTGGGTGTATTCAGTGGGTTTACCATACCGTATACCTGGGATGACGGCTTCTACAAAGATCCCCGCTACCGCATTAAATACAACCTGAAATTCGCGCCCATAGGTGTGCATTACGGGGTTGACAGGCCCGGCTATGGATTAACATTTGATCCCAGTATATTCCGGACAGGCCAATACTTCAACGTTATCAACACCTCGGGGGGCGATGTGGGTGAACGCAAGATTGACATGACCTTTATTCATGCTCCCATTGGCTTTAAGCTTCACATGATTGATATGTCTTTTTTCAAAGTGAGTTTTGTAGCCTCGGCAAGTATTTCATACATGCTGGCTGGCAAGGAAACCATTACTCACCTCGACAGTAAATTGGCATTTCCTCAATCTACCTACCCTATTCTTCCACCCGACTACACGGTAGAATACGATGGTGTACTGGTGCCTAACCTTCGGGATTTTACCTTGCTTGATAAAAGTGATTTTAACCAACTGCAGGTATATGGGGCCATTGGCTTCCGGTCGGATTGGGATTTGAGTGAAAACTATCGTGTTTCATTTGACTTGCGCGGATACTACGGCATATTTGACCCACGCAAAAAGAGCTACATTGAAAGGGTTGATGGCAACCAGACAATTTATGATTTACCCGGAAACCGCAGAGATATGTTTGCTTACCTAACCGTTGGCATTTCTCGTATTGTAGAGATTGACGAAAAGGAAAGACAAGCGAAAACAAAACAACGGTCGGGCTCACAACGAACTCCGGTGCAATCCAAGTATCAACACCTGCATAATTCAAAATCAAAAAAGAAACACAGCCCACCTAAAAACTGAAATGGCATTAAAAAACGTTGTAATAACAGGCGCAGGAGGAAACCTGGGGAAAGTGGTGGTTGAGAAATTTTTAAAATCCGGCTTTCGGGTTATTGCCATTCTTTCACCGGGTAAAACCTTGAGCAATAATATTACCGGAGAACTTCACAGCTATAATGTTGACCTCACGCGTGAAGAGGATGTTAACGCCTTAACCGATACACTCATCGAAAAACACGGCAACCTGGACATTGCCATTTTTCTGGCCGGTGGATTTGCCCCCGGTAATCTTTCGGAAACATCGGATGAGGTCTTAAAAAAAATGTATTCCCGTAATTTTGAAACCGCTTATTTTATAGCGCGCAACATACATCAGCACATGCTGAACCAGGACTCAGGAGGAAGAATTGTGTTGATTGGATCAAAGCCATCACTGAATCCCAACGAAGCAAAAAGTTCAGTTGCCTATGCGCTGTCAAAATCGCTGCTCTTCCGCTTTGCTGAAATACTAAATGCAGAAGGACAATCTAAAGGTGTAGTTACATCGGTGGTGGTACCGGGCACTATCGATACCCCCGTCAATCGTGAAGCCATGCCTCATGCTAACTTCTCCACCTGGGTTTCAACAGAAGACATCGCCTACGCCATACATTATTTGTGCACCGAAAAAGGTGCTTCCCTGCATGATCCGGTGCTAAAGATGTACGGAATACGATAGAAAGATTTAGTTCAGGGCAGCATTACCCGATTTGTTCGGAAGTATAATTTCGAACGTTGTGCCGCTGCCCAATTGTGAAGTTACCGAAATGGTGCCTCCCAGTTTTTCAACAGCCCCCCTTACAATATACAAGCCCAACCCTGAACCTTTACTGTCGGCTGATGCCCGGAAAAACATTTTGAAGACTTTATCCAGATACTCTTCACCAATGCCAATGCCGTTATCAGTAAACTTGATTTTTGCTTGCGTGTAACCGGATTCAATTTGAATATGAATGAAGGAGTCCTCTTTCCACGGATCGCGGTACCTTACGGCATTGGAAAGGATGTTATTGAAAACGATCATCAGCCGGCTATGATCAGAATAGAACGGTACAGTAGCACGGATTTCACGAATGCTCCTTACCTGATTAGCACCTTCCATAAATTTCAAAGAATCGATAGACTCCTGGAGGATAGCGTCAAAATCAATTTCCTTAGCCAAAACCTCCATTCTGGCGTTGCGTGAATAGTGTATGATGTCGGTAATGAAGTTGTCGAGTTTATAAACACTTTGCTCAATCAGTTTAAGATACTTTTCTGTGTTGTTCGGATCGTTATCTACCTTAATCATGTTAACGAGGCCATTTACCGACATTAATGGGGCGCGTAAATCGTGTGAGGCACTGTATACGAACCGATCCAGTTCACTGTTGATGCGTGAAAGTTCCTCATTTTGTGTAAGCAGCAAATTTTCAGCCTTTTTTTGCTGTGTAATGTCACGTGAATACACGGTTAAACCGGTCACGATTCCATCTTCAACAATAGGATAGGTTTTAATTTCAAAGGTCCTCGGCTCCTGATCAATTGAATATGTATCCATGTATTTCCCAAACCTACCCTTCAAACCACTTTCGTAACGCTCCTTCCAGGCAAGCTTCAATTGCTCCATATCTTCAGGAAGCAACTCAAGGATATTTTTTCCACGTTCAAGCCGGATACCAAAAGCTTTTTTGTATTGCTTGAAGAACTCTTTATTAAAATCAATTAATTCGAAACGGGTATTAATTAACCAGATACTGCTGTCTACTGTATTAATGATCGACCTGAGGTTGGCCTCATTGCGGATAATCCTTTCCTGGTAAGCCTTACGAATGGTTATATCGCGACTAAAGACTGATACAAAGATTTGTCCTTTGTAGAAAACCGGCTTAAAATAGATTTCCCAGTAGTGCTTGCGGTGGTCAACGTCAAAAATATCTTCAACCTTAAACGAATTGCCTTTCATAGCGCGTTCACAGCGCTTTCGCCATTCAGTGGCAAGCGTGGGATTAACTACCATCATGGCATTAATTATGGAAGTGCCCGGTTTTAAATCAAGACTATAATGCTCAAGAAAAATCCAGTAAAAGCCCGGATTGAGGGATATCACTTCAAAATGCTGGTTTACAAATAGAATATTTGCGTCTGCATCTTCAATAATACTGGTAAAAACCTCATTCAATACGTTTGATTCCAACTGTTCTGTCATAGGCCACACATCATTCTTTGCTCATACTACGGCAAAGCCTTGTCGGTGTACGAAAACCCGCCCCAAAAAGTTTGGGAAAGGTCAATTGGGTGACAACTTTTGGGTTCATGCTGCCTTTCAAATACATTATATTTTTTTGAAACCCGGGTTTGCAATTAAAGCTTGTGGGGCTATCTTTGCGACACTTTTTTAAAGACGGTCCGTTCGTCTAGGGGTTAGGACACCAGATTTTCATTCTGGTAACACGGGTTCGATTCCCGTACGGACTACAAAAAGCCGCTGGCATCCTGGCGGCTTTTCTATTTCTACTCCACCGGTAAATTCTGCAGCATAAAATCGCGGATGTTCCCGCCCATAATCTTGTCAATCTCCTGAAAAGAAAACCCTTGTTTTTGTAAAGCTGTTACCATAGTGGGTAATCCCGCCACATCAAAATGGGTGCGTATGGCACCATCAAAATCAGACCCGAGGCACACTTTATCAACACCAATTTTATCGGCAACATACCGAATACTCCTGGCTGTGGCATCAGCATCGGTGCCACATACGGCTGTTTCCCATAAACCAATCCCTACCAGGCCATTTCGTTTTCCAATTTCCTGCAGGTGTTTGTCAGATAGATTTCGCTGGTTATCGCACTCACCCTTAACACCCGTGTGTGAAACAATAACCGGCCGACTCGTTACCCGAAGCACATCATCTATGGTTTCAACTGATGCATGAGCAAGATCAATAATGATCCCCAACTCTTCCATTTTGCGAGTAAGACTTATCCCATCTTTTGTTAACCCACCCTTTTTCATACCGTGTGCTGAACCGCCCCATTCGTTGTCGAAAAAATGCGTGATACCTATATAACGCACACCGGCATCATAAAAAGCCTGGAGATTATTTACATCAGCTTCCAGGCAATGGGCACCTTCTAGCCCCAACATACCTGCTGTAAGTTGTTTATTGTTCTTTTTGTCAAGGACGTACCGCTCAAGTTCCCGTCTGTTTGTTATTACCCGGAAATCTCCATTTGACCTGGTGGCAAAGTCGTGCAGTTGGGCACATTGCTGCAGGGCACGCGCCTTCAGACTAAACCATGTTTTGGGCGGACGCAGCTGACCAAAACTCAGAAGGGTAATCTGATCTGTTTTATCATCGTTCTGTTCAATGTTTATTCCCTTCGGTACTTTACTGACGATAGTAAAAACCTGAAGTGCCATACCTGCTTTTTGCATACGGGGCAAATCAACATGTCCATACTTATGCAATCCGAAAAAATTGCGGTTCCATAGGAGCATATCGCAATGCAAATCCGCTATAAAGGAAAGAGAATCATAACGCGAATTTTCCTCTATAGTGGAATAACTCACCGTATTCATGGATTTATCAAAATACGTTGCCACGAATCCAAAAAAGAGGATTGCACCGATAATAACCAAAGCTGCTAAACCAATTAAAAACTTTTTCATTTTGCTTATTCTATATCAACTGATTCTGAAATCATTTAACCGGATATCATCAACACCGTGCTGATCGAATGGATTCTCCAGTTGTTCCTGAACATTGTAAAGTGATATCAGAATAAAGGTAGAAAACATAGACAGCGTGTACAGGATCCAGGAGCTATTGTTCGAAATGCCTTCATGCAACCGATTATATAATGCAGGGGTATAGATAACTGGGTAGATATAAATGAAAATCAAACAATAGGCACGTATGGATATGGGGGTTCGGTGGTGTTTAATAGCCACCACGTTCTCAAGACCTTGGTAAACATCCTTCATGGAGCGGTAAATCTTTAAGGCTGTTGCGTTGCCAATATGATCTGTATTCGCACGAATAAACTGGGCAACCCTGGCGGCCTCCTCCTCCACTTTTTCGCGGGAACATTTATCACCAAGAAAGCTGATCAGGTAATCTGCTATGTTGATAACTGTAAGCCTGATTCCCTCCTTCTTCTCAGGGTCAATCTTTCTATTCTCCTGAAAACAGGCATCCACGGTAATCAGGCCCGCCTTGAAACGCGAAAGATGCTCGAGCGCTTTTTCCCTCCTTCTGAAAGCACTACGTATGGTGAACACCAACGGAAAAATAATAGCAATGCTGATCATGGCCAGGTCAAAATTGTATTGAAAGTTATAGGCCAGGGTAACATAACTAACCGCAGCTGCCAGGCCAACGGCTAATCCGGTACGGGTGTTTATGATCGTGAGGTACTTATTCACACGTTTGAAATTAAAGTTAATGATGCTAAATATAACCGATAATCCCGGTAAGCATAGTATTTATAGGTTCAGTTGGCCAATGGGAATTTATCTTCTCAAACCTTGGTTTTAAAGCGTCAACCTGTAATTTTGTCGCCTTCTAAAACGCATATTTTAACCTTTCAATACCATGACTAAAATTGGAATAAACGGATTCGGACGTATCGGTCGTATGGCGCTTCGTGCAGCTATTAACCGCCCCGAACTTGAAATTGTAGGCATTAATGATTTACTGGAGCCAGCCTATATGGCCTATATGCTTCAGTATGATTCAACTCATGGCCGCTTTGAGGGTACCGTTGAAGTACAGGATGGAAACCTGATCGTGAACGGAAAGAAAATCCGTGTTACCGCAGAGAAAGATCCGGCAAACCTGAAGTGGAATGAGGTTGGTGCTGAAATCGTGATTGAATCCACCGGCTTATTCCTTACCCAGGAAGCTGCTCAAAAGCATATTGCAGCCGGTGCCAAAAAGGTAGTTATGTCCGCTCCGGCAAAAGACGATACCCCAACGTTTGTAATGGGCGTAAATCATAAGAGCTTAAAAGCAGAACACACTATTGTTTCAAATGCTTCGTGCACCACAAACTGTATTGCTCCCGTAGCTAAAGTGTTGAACGATACTTTTGGAATTGTTGAAGGGTTAATGACAACGGTGCATGCAGTAACCGCTACACAAAAAACCGTTGATGGTCCTTCGGCTAAAGACTGGAGAGGTGGCCGCGGTGCATACCAGAACATTATCCCCTCTTCTACCGGTGCCGCTAAAGCCGTAGCGTTGGTTATCCCCCAACTGAAAGGAAAATTAACCGGTATGTCTTTCCGGGTACCGGTGGCCAATGTATCGGTAGTTGATTTTACGGTTAGGTTAGAGAAGCCAGCTTCATACGAACAGATTAAAACTGCCATGAAAAATGCAGCCAATGGTGAAATGAAAGGAATACTTGGCTATACAGAAGATGATGTGGTATCACAGGATTTTAATGGCGATCCGCGCACCTCAATTTTTGATGCCAAAGCCGGTATTTCTCTGAATGACCATTTTGCCAAAGTAGTAGCCTGGTACGATAACGAGTGGGGTTATTCCAATAAACTCATTGATTTGGTTCAGGAAGTAGCAAAACTTAAGTAAACCACAACGAAATGCATAAGGAAAGGGCTCCCGAAAAGGAGCCCTTTTTAATTTTAGTGATTCACTATTCAGGGACTATTTAGCGGCCTTTTACGTTTTACCTGAAATTGGTATTAACTTCATACTATGGCCGATTTTTATCACCTGCTTGGCATTGACCGGTCTGCAAACTCAACCCAAATCAGGGCTGCCTATAAAAAACTGGCCTTCGATTACCATCCCGATCTTCATCCGGGAGATGCCCATGCTGAAGAAATGTTTAAGGCCATTAACGAAGCCTACCATACCCTTTCTGATCCGCTGAAGAAATCCCGGTATGACGCCCGCCTTGATGCGTATCAAACCTACACCGACCATACAGAAAGTTATTGGCGCGATGTTCAGCGTCAACGCTACCAACGTTGGAAAGCCAGCCAGGAAACCCGGTACAAGTTTGACAAGGAGTATTTCAGAATTCAGGGGCTTGCCTTTCTTACATTTCTTATCATAGCCGGATTTTGTTTTGGCCTTGTCCATACCATTTCGTATTTCCATGAAAAGCACCAGGCAGAAATAGACGAGAAGAACAAAGCGCTCGTCACCGAAGTATTTTCGCTCTTTCAAAACGGACAGGTTGATCAGGCCTTTTCCATGATCAACAGTCTGCGCGAACAACACCCGGTAGAGTTCAGGTTTTATGCAGCGCATGATAGTCTACTCAATTTTGTTCGCGGTAAAGCTGAGCACGAATTTAAAGCCGAGCATTTTTCTGAATCGTTACAGTTCCTGGAAATTCTTAAAAAGCAGGAAGTACCCGTACGGATGGAAACCCTGCGGAAGCTTGCTATATGTGAATATCACACCGGTGATTACGCACAGGCTGTTCAATCCCTCAAGCACATCTACAATCAACAACCGTGGAATCTCGAAGCACTTTACCAGATTGGTGCGATCAATTTAGTTAACCTTCAAAACAATGAGGAGGCCCTAACTTATTTTACGTTGGGCAAGGAGTTATTTAAAAAAAACCAAACCAGTATATATGGTAAAGCCTTTGAAATTGTTATGAATCCGCGCGATGCTCCTGATATCTATTACCATATTTTTGAAGGGCGTGCCCGTGCCAACATCAATCTGAAAAACTTTCATGAAGCCGAAACCGATTGTAACTGGGCTATCTTTCTGCGATCGGAGAATGCCCTCTGCTATAAATTACGGGTTATTGCCAAGGTAAATCAGAACATCACACGTGGGGTTTGTAGCGATCTGGCCATGGCCATTAAACTAGGCGCTGAAGACACTGCAGCCCTGAAGCAAAAGTACTGTCCGAAATAACTACCTTTGCTAGCCTATGGAAAACTCCTCTCATCGCAACTTCTCCACCGAGCAGTTAACTTCTATCAAGAAAAGTTATTTCAATATACTCGGCCTATTCCTGCAACATGAAAAAATTGACAGCAGATTTCTGCGCTGCCTGTTAAAGTGGGGCATACAACTCAACCTTCATACCGATGATCTTGTGCGAAGCAACCTTGACCTCAACCAGCTTTCGTTTAATGAGCCTCGCGAAAAAATCGAATCCCTCTATCACCTGGTATACCTGATAAACCTGGATAACATTGTAGAAGATGTGGAGTTGGAAGTAGCCAGTATCTATGCCGAAAAATTAGGCTTTGCACCCGAGGTGGTGGGCGAGTTGTTTAAATCCATTGCAACTGAAGTGTATGACCACGATTATCCCGAAAACCTTCAAAAAGAAATCGAAGACTTTATGAAGATCTATAAGGCCAATCAATAGTATCATGTAAGTAAGCCTGCCCTTTTGTCGATTAGCTGGAATTCTTCCCTTCGTTTTGTTCACACACTGTACTTGTGTAAACCCATTTCGTCACATTAACCCATGCTTTTTGCCGCTGTCCGGAATTAACCCAGCCTAAGGCATCCATTTGGCAATCCCTTCTGTAATAAAACGAATGTAGGATTTTGCTCCTCATTCGCAGGTTCCCACTGGTTTAAACCTGCAACTTTGCCAATAAGTTATTTGAAGACAAACTGAACAGGGCATGATGAAAGAGGTAGACTTTAAGGAAATTGCAAATGGTCAGATTGCATCCCGCCTGAAACAGGTAGTGATTCTCATCCTGATAATCGTGATAGGGATTCTTATTTCCAGTTCATTACAGGCACAAACCCCGAAGCATAAGGTGTATAAGGCTAAGGCTATGTGTAACATATTGCACAAAAAACGCACGAAATCAGACTCAAAAAGAGTGTTTGTTTCAGTCAAAAAGACCAAATACAAGCCTATGGCCGAGATGGAAGCTCCGGCAGCTGCGCGTGCAGGAAATCAAAATGAACGGCAAAATAAGGCGTCCAACCGCTGAAATTCGACTTTAAGCTGAACTTTAATCCAATAGCACCAACGTGTTAACTGTCGAAATGATGAGACAAGAATACCCGTGTATGATTTCAGGATAA
The DNA here is from genome assembly GCA_002425185.1 of Flammeovirgaceae bacterium UBA5585. GTDB lineage: Bacteria > Bacteroidota > Bacteroidia > Cytophagales > Cyclobacteriaceae > UBA2336. The sequence continues at coordinate 15,720 of DILT01000014.1, forward strand.
CCTGACAAGTGAACGCCCTGGTATTTGGCCATTTTTATAGCATGGAACAAACTTCCAAAGGTTATGACAACAACAAATACAATTGGAATAGAAAGCAGGATTCTTCATCGCATGAAAAGAGTGATGTTCCTGATCGTTGCGATTACCGTAAGTATAATCTATACCCTCATTATAAATCCTTAACCGGATTAATCAACCCCACACGTTACAAAAAGTCCTGGTGCCATGCATCAGGACTTTTTTGTTGGTAGCCCTATTTATAGTTTTAGGGCATGAATTTCAGCAATGAGGTTTTCCTCAGTAATCTGGCGCAGACTACGCAGCAACCTTATGGCATCTCCATTGAAAGGGCTGAAGGTATTTACCTGTATGCTCCGGATGGGAAACGTTACACGGATATGATATCCGGTATTGCGGTCAGCAGTATTGGGCACCGGCATCCACGGGTAATACAAGCCATCAAAAATCAATTAGACAAACATCTGCACGTAATGGTGTACGGTGAGTTTATTCAATCTTCACCTAACCTGTTGGCTGCCAAGTTAACCAGCCTGTTACCTGCATCATTAAACTGCTGTTATTTTGTAAACTCGGGCACAGAAGCCAATGAAGGTGCCCTGAAGCTGGCTAAACGATTTACCGGACGAACCGAAATTATTTCCTGTAAAAAATCCTATCATGGCAGCACCCACGGATCGTTGAGTGTTTCCGGAAACGAGATGAAGAAATCCGCATTTCGTCCGTTACTACCCGATGTTCGCTTTATTGACTTTAATAACCCTGACGATTTGCATTACATTACGGAACGCACGGCTTGTGTAATTATGGAAACCATACAGGGCGATGCCGGTGTGCGTATTCCTGACACCTCCTACTTACAAGCTGTTCGTAAACGCTGCGATGAAACGGGGGCTTTGTTAATTCTGGATGAAATCCAATGTGGTATGGGGCGTACCGGCACACTCTTCGCCTTTGAACAATTCGGAATTGTACCGGACATACTCACCTTGGCCAAAGCATTTGGTGGTGGTTTACCCATCGGGACATTCATTGCTGATAAAAGGATTATGCAATGCCTCACCCACGATCCTCCCCTCGGCCACATTACTACCTTTGGTGGAAATCCGGTTTGTTGCGCTTCAGCACTGGCAACCCTTGAGGTGATAGAAGAAGAAAAACTCCTGGCTACTGTGGAGAAAAAAGGCAGGTTAATGGAGCAGTTACTTCACCATCCGTCCGTTAAAGCGATCAGAAGAAAAGGCTTACTCTTTGCAATTGATTTTGAAACAGCCGAACAAGTAAATCGGATTGTTGAATTCGCCAAAGAAGAAGGTATTATCTGCTATTGGTTTTTATCGCATCCCAACAGCTTCAGAATTGCTCCACCGCTAACCATTACAGAAGATCAGGTCAGGGAAGCCTGTAAGGCAATTGTCCGGGCGATTGATAAATCCTTGTAAACGTCTACATTATTTCAACGAAAGCACTAAAGCACACTAAAAAAATAGATCTAAAGCTTCTCGATTACCAGGTTGTGATTGGTATAGATGCAGATGTCGGCAGCAATGTTAAGACTTTCCCGTACGATTTCTTCTGCGGATAATTGTGGCGCATGTTTTTTCAAGGCAAGCGCTGCAGCCTGCGCATACATGGCTCCTGAACCAATAGCGGCTACTTCATTTTCTGGCTCTAGTACATCGCCTGTGCCTGAAATGATCAACACCTCTTCTTTATTTACAGCTATCATCATCGCCTCAAGTCTGCGCAAGTACCGATCCATGCGCCAGTCTTTCGCTAATTCTATAGCCGCACGCTTTAAATTACCTCCGTAGGCATTTAACTTTTCCTCAAACCGATCGAGCAAGGTAAAGGCATCGGCTGTTGAGCCTGCAAACCCGGTAACCACTTTGCCATCATGGAGTTTTCGGATTTTCTTTACATTTCCTTTGGCTACATAATTGTTCATGGTGGCTTGTCCATCGGCACCAATGGAAACCTGCCCATTGTGCTTTACTGCCAGTACGGTTGTTGATTTTATTTTCATGGGAATAACAAAAGTCCTCATACGACTTTAAGTCGTAGGAGGACTGAATATGAATGAATGACTATATATGCTGGGCCATTATTTTAATGGGATCTTCCAGCAACTCTTTTAAGGTTTTCAAAAATGCAGCACCAATAGCACCATCTACTGCACGATGGTCGCACGACAAGGTAACTTTCATAACATTACCAGGTACAAGTTGGCCATTTTTTACTACTGCAGTTTCTTTAATACCACCAACGGCCAGAATACACGCATCAGGCGGGTTTATAATGGCGGTAAACTGATCGATGCCAAACATACCCAGATTGGATATCGTAAACGTGCTTCCCTCCCAATCGCTGGGCTGCAGTTTTTTGTCGTGTGCTTTTTGGGCAAGTTCTTTTACCTCGGCAGCGATGTGTGAAAATGTTTTGTTATCGGCAAAGCGAACCACCGGAACAACTAAACCATCCTTAACCGCTACCGCTACACCAATATGCACATGTTTATTCTTACGGATTTTTTCCCCAAGCCACGATACGTTCACATCCGGGTTAAGGCGAATAGCCATGGCAGCAGCCTTCAATACAATATCATTAAAAGAAACTTTTACCGGACTGATTTCATTGATGCTCTTACGCACATCAATAGCCTTATCCATGTTAATCTCCATGGTAAGGTAGAAATGTGGTGCAGTAAACTTACTTTCGGCAAGCCTGCGTGCAATGGTTTTGCGCATTTGTGAAACCGGTATCTCCTCAAAGCTTTCTTCAGCCACAATGGTGGGCAAAACAAATGTTGAGCCTTTTGCTCCTGAGCCTTTGAAGTTTTCTACATCACGCTTGGTAATCCTGCCCTGATCACCAGTGCCTGGAATGCTTCGTATATCAAGCCCCTTTTCTTTCGCCAGTTTCTTGGCCAGCGGGGAGGCCTTAACTCTACCATTGCCGGTTTGAACAGGCTGAGGAACAGAAACAGGAGTTGATGATTTTACAGGTTGGGTGGATGATGCCGAACTCGTAGGGGATGGTGCTTTCTGTTCACCAGACGATTTGGCTTCATGTGCCTTTAACAACGTTTGCCAATCCGCTCCCTTCTCCCCGATGATGGCCAGCACACCATTAATGGCAACAGGCTTACCGGCTTCGGCACCTACATAAAGAAGCGTACCGGTATTATAGGATTCAAAATCCATGGTGGCCTTATCCGTCTCAATTTCCGCAAGCAGTTCGCCCGATTTCACTGCATCACCAATTTTTTTATGCCAGGCAGCAATCACACCTTCGGTCATAGTGTCGCTCATCTTGGGCATCAATACAATCTCTGCTTTTATGCCTGATGTATCGATAGCCACAGACTTTGCCGAAGCTTCTGCCTTCGGTTCTTCTGCTTTGCTTCCACCGCTGTCGGCTGCCTGTCCGGCACTTTCCAGCAGGGCTTTATAGTCTTCACCCTTTTTACCAACAATAGCGAGTATATCGTTCACTTTTACGGCCTCACCTTCTTTTGCCCCTACATAGAGTATGGTTCCCTCGTTAAACGATTCATAGTCCATGGTGGCTTTATCGGTCTCAATTTCGGCCATCAGTTCACCCGATTTCACCGTGTCGCCCACCTTTTTATGCCATTTGGCAATTACGCCCTCCGACATGGTATCACTCATTTTGGGCATTCGTACAATCTCAGCCATGATATTCTTTCAGATTACGGATTATTTAAGGAGGTCAAAAATAGGGCTAAAACGGGCGATATTCAAACCTGAAAATCACTTAAAAGTTGATGGTTCCCAGCAGGAATTCGAACCGTGTAATGGAAGGCTCAATGCCATAAGAATAACGGAACCCGATATTAAACTGGTTGAGCAGACGCATAATATTCAGATCGATTTTTACCTCACCGCCAACGGACAGGTAAACCTGGCTGTCGGTTCGATTTGGAAATACTGAACTTCCAAAGCCATAATCGATAAAGGCATTACCCCGGACACGTTGAAAATTAACAAGCGGACCCAGGGCTATGTCAGGATACCAAATGGGTAAGGTATAGTTAGCCGACATGCTATAAAAGTCTTTGAATCGCGCTACCGATACGCCCCTTGGTAATGGAATCTGGTTTCGGAAGATGTAGGAGTTATTATCCTTAAATTCAACATTCGTTGATGTTCTGCTCAGTAGCTCAATTTCAGTTTTTTGGTAGCCCCAGTATCCCCAAAAAGAGTGATGTTTAAATAAACCGGGAAAATATAAGGTTGTGTAAAAAGAAAACTGCTTACCGGAATAATCACCCCCATAAGGCGTACCATAGGCATTCAAAAAAAATGCCTGGCCCCATTTACTGTTTATATCCCTCCGGTTTTGTTTTAGCAACCGGTATGCCGACATGTAGAAACGATTGTACAATAAATTTCCGTTACCCGGAACACTCCGAACCCAGTAGACCGGTATCTGAGGTGTTATAAGCCGGCCTGTGCCCGTTATCGTGTTTGTAAAATCCTCCACGTGTGTGTACCCCACATTATTTCCGATCGTAAAATTTCCAAAATACCTGGAGTTGGTAGTTACTAATGGTAAGCGAATACCACTCTCAATATTCTTTTCCTTCCAGTTAAAAGAAAGATTTTCTGTTTTAACAATCGTATCTCCGGCAACAATGTCAGCATATCGCAACGGCCCCTCATCCAGGGTTCGTTTTCCAAATGTAACATCCACATCAATTATCGGAAACCAATTTTGATAACTAATGCCGGTGCGCCACATACCGGTGCGTTCATTAATATCGAATAAATAACCAGCCTTAAGAACAGTGGTGCTTAAAACATCCTGCGATGAAATTCCAATATCGGCTTGCGTAAGACCGGTGTTGAAATAAGCTCCCCAACTGTATGGATTAACTATACCCGCCAATTTTGAATAAGATTTGGAGGTATAGGTCTTTTGTGGAATACTGCCGAACAAATCAGGCCTGCCTTCCTGTTCGGTAATTACCTGAAAGAAAGATTTCGGATCCCGCTTCTCTTTAAATGTCCGCCAACCTGTCGGATCAAATGGAATGGCTACTACATCCATTCCATCGCGGGTTTGCTCATTGTAATAAATTGTTTTCAGATCTGCTGAAATCGTGGGGTTGTATGCACCATACTTACTTGATGTAACCTGTAGTCGCTCCCCTAGCTTCACATCAAGCATATAGATATTGTCAATTCCGCTAACCGGTGAGTTATAAAACACATAATCGCCCTTCATTACCGGGTGGCCAATGTTTTCCTGTGTATAGGGTATTAACTGCGTTTCTTCACCTGTGGCATAATCAACGGAAGCAATTGTTCTGCCTTGCTTTGTAGTTTTCAACACAACTATTTTATTTCCGCGATCATCCCAGCGTGGCATAGAATAAAATGCTTTATCAGCATTCGGAAATTTATTCAGTACAACACCTGTCGTATCCAAAACAACAAGGAAAGTGTTATATCCGGTATCCGTTTCAACCGTAACAATTTTTTGTTGGTCAGGTGAGAGTGCTGCGCCTGCATAGCGGGTTTTACGGGTAACTATCTTAAGCTTCTTTTCTTTAACGTTATACAGCTTTATAACCGAGTAGGTGCGCATTCGCCACCGTGGGTCAAAGCCATATTCATTCCACACCACCTGGTTACCCGAGGCAGAGAGCATACCCGCCCCGTTTACTACACCGGGTATGAAGGATCGCTTCTCCGATCCATCTTTCAAAATTCTGAATTGGAGTATATCACCAATACCGCGTTTCATAACCAGTATACTTCCATCTTCCAAAAGTTGCGGATACATATAGTCGGTATAACCTGTTCGGGATTGATGAGGTATAGTTTCGAAAGTTGTAAGGTCTAGCGCTTCAACTTCTTCGCTCCATTGTTTTGTCAGATCATCCGCCATCTTTCGATAGAGGCTTGTGACATGCATGCCGGTTTCTTTTTTGATCGCATTTGAAAAAGTGAATGGCATAAACGGGATGCTCCACGCGCGACTGGTAATCTTATCCCAAATCATCGGATCGTTGGTGTACTTGCGCAAATAACTGACCATATGGTAGCCAAATACATAGTGATCGGGGATGTTGTGTTTATATGATCGTAGGTACTGCTTGTGGTAATTAAATTGCCTGTCCTCTAAAAAGTTAGTGCGGAAAACCAGACCGAAATTAGGAATCCTGCCCCTGCCACCGGGCGTGAAAGCCGTTTCAGTAACAACAGCATCGCCCTCCCAAAACCATTGGGGTACCGCAGTAACCGACATAGCAGCCAATGTTGCCGGACCAAAGGCATAATAGAGCAGTCTGTTAAAGCCTCGGTTGGCTTTATCAAATTGTACAACATGTCGGTATTCGTGCGCAGCTAACTGATCAAGCCATTCGGTGGTACCCGTGAAATTATAATCCTGCGGGGGCATGGTATAAAATTCCGATCGCCTGGGTATCAGACTGACAAAGCCATTGGAAACAGCATTCTGATTTTGAAGGATGACAGAAATTCTTCGTGTGCTTACATCCAGTGTTCTGGATTCAGCTTCACGAATATGCTCAAGGGTATTGGCCATACGCTGGGCCTGGGTATCAAATCCGGTGGGATAAAGAATGCGGAAGTTAGGCGTATTGATTTTTTGCCACTTAATCGCTGGCGAATTATTGTTCAACACCTCCTGCGAATGACCAGCATAGGCATAACAAACAATAAACGCTAAACACAGGAAACGCATTGGCTCTCTAAATCGAAGGATGAAATATTAACTACAGATCCTTTAAAAACAAGAAGAATATCCGAAAACATTCAAATTCTGTACATTTGTTACGCACGATCTTGAGATGTTCCGGAAAATCAAGGATTTATACAACGAATACAAACCTTACATCAGGGTAGATTTGATTATGTACGGGGTATTGATCCTGCTTATTATTCTATACTTTATAATCAGTACCCTCTGGTAATCCTGCTTACTTCAATATCTCGCGAACGTTTTCCTTAATCTTACCGGCCAGTTCATCGGTTGGTAAATCATTTACATCACGACCGAACGGATCCTCAATCTCTTCAGCAATCAACTCAACACTCAACAAGACAAACGATATCAGGAGTACGGTTGGAATGGTTACATACTTGAATGTGGTAACAAAACCAAAAGGCAGGGTAATGATGTATATAAACACGAATTTTTTTATATACATGCTGTAGGAATACGGAATAGGTGTGTTTTTTATACGCTCACACGCCCCGATGATGTCAATGAAATCTTTTAATTCTTTATCCAGCACAAAGAACTGATCACCGGTCAATTTTTTTTCTTTATACAGTGCATTTACTTTACTGTACAGCATACCGGCAATAGCATTGGGCTTATGATTCACTTTTTTTAATGAATCGATAAATCCGTTATCGGTAACTTCCAATTCTGAAAGCTGAACACCTTTTCGCAAATGCTCCTTTGAGGCGTACACAAAATTCGGGATCATCTTCGCAAACCAATCACGATTCTCCACATCCTGCTGATCAAGGTAAGCATTCAGTTTCAGCGCAAAGTTGCGGGTACTGTTTACCATGGAACCCCACAACTTCCTGCCCTCCCACCAGCGATCATACGCGCTGTTGATCCTAAACACCAGGAATAAACCCAGCACTATACCCAACAAGGAGTGTAAGGCTGTTGTACTGGTAAACTCATCCTTATCGGGATGGATAACCTCCAGAATAAAGTAGCATACGGCACTGGTGAACAATACCATAAAAACCAAAGCCGGTAGCAGGGTTTTCATCACAAACCGGCTGTAGGCATGAAAGATTAAAGCAAACCACGACTTAGGGTTATACTGGATCATATCCTTTTAAAATAAGCTCCAAATAAAGCCTAATGCGAATTCAATTCCAATTTGAAACCTTTTACGAGGGCTTGCGTTGATTGATTTAAAATAGTATCTTTATAATATCATTTTAATATCATCCATATGAGCAACGAAAAAGAGTACACTCCGCTGTCCGGTTACATTATGTTGTTAACCGTGCTGATTTTGTTAGGGTTAGGCGTTTGGGGCCTCATCGCCATGCGTAACCCGGTATTTATCTGGCCGCTGGCCATTGCCTTGCTGCTTATGCCCGGCTTCTTTTTCATCAATCCAAATGCATCTATGGTGTTGGTGCTGTTCGGAGACTACAAGGGTACCGTTAAGCGAAATGGATTTTATTGGGTTAATCCGCTTTTCAGTAAAAAGCACATTTCATTACGTGCCCGCAATTTTGACAGTGAAAAAATAAAGGTAAATGATAAGGTAGGGAATCCAATTCAAATCGGGGTTATCCTTGTTTGGCAGGTACGCAATACGTTCAAGGCTGCTTTTGAAGTAGACAACTACGAAAACTTTGTAAAAGTACAAAGTGACTCCGCTGTGCGGAAGTTAGCAGGGCAGTATGCTTACGATAACTTTGAAGAGGACAGCGAAATGACCTTGCGCTCGGGCCATGATGAAATCAATCATTCCCTTGAAGAAAATTTAAGAAGCAGGTTGGATATGGCCGGTATTCATGTCATTGAAGCACGTATTGGTTACCTGGCCTATGCTCCTGAAATCGCGAGCGCTATGTTACGCAGACAACAGGCAACAGCCGTAGTTTCGGCACGTTACAAAATTGTGGAAGGTGCCGTAAGCATGGTGGAGATGGCCCTTGAACACCTTTCTAAAAAGAACATTATTGAATTGGATGAAGAGCGTAAGGCCGCGATGGTGAGCAACCTTATGGTAGTGCTTTGTGCCGATAAGGATGTTAGCCCTGTGGTAAATACCGGAACATTACATAATTAAGGTATGCGGATCAATCCCTACAGAGAAGTTCAACGATTTAGCCAGGTGCGGTGGCTTTGGTTTGTGCTGATTGCTTTGTTAATTGTTGAACTTCTCATTTTTGTACCCGTGTTAGATGAAGACGAAAACAATGCACTACTGCTGTTGCTTTCGTTAGCCGCGCTTCTGCTTCCCCTGATCCTTATTCTTTTCGTATTCAAATTCGAACTTGCCATTGACGAGGAAGGCATTCATTATCGTTTTATCCCTAAGATTATCCGGTGGAAAACCATAGCTGTTGGTTCTATTGAATCCTTTCAGGTGAAGGAAAAAGAATCCTGGTTTGAAAAACTTCATTACGGCTTTCACCGGAATATCTTCAGGAACATTATTACCATCAATATTACCGGTAACAAATACCTGGTACTATCCTTACGCGGTGGCGGTACACTAAAACTAGGAACGGAAAACGGAGATTCAGTTGCCTACACATTGAAAAAACTTTTAGAAGCAGACCACGAATAATTATGGCGCAGAAGAAACCATTTGTTTTACGCCTCGATCCGGAAATATTAAAAGCCGTTGAAAAATGGGCAGCTGATGAGTTTCGCAGTACCAATGGCCAACTGGAGTGGATTATTGCAAAAGCGTTAAAGGAAGCTAACCGCTTAAAACAAAAATAAGGTATTACCACGGCATCGGTTGAAATCCATTCGTCTGAAACCTATCTTTCGGGCGTAAACAAGCCGAGGCGTTATGACAAAATCAAAAATGCTTAACCTGTTCGTTCTTTTAATTTGCCTGGTTGGGTACTTTACAGCTACTGCCCAAGCCGACTATATTGTGTTAACACAAGGCGATACATTAAAGGGAGGTAAAGTTGTCTTTCTAAATTACGCAGCCGATCAGAAAGTGCAGTACACGGACGAGCATAAAAAACGGACCGTATATACCATGAAACAAGTGCGGGCGTTTCAGCTCAATGGTGAAGTCTATCACCTGGTAAAACTTATCGACCGGTATGCTTACCTGAAACTGATGGTGCCTGGTTACCTGAGCTTGTATGCTTTCCAACCGGATAATCAACAAAACTGGGACGGTCGGTACTTGTATAAAAAAGATGGCAGAGGGTTGGAGGTTCCCAACATTGGTTTCAAAAAAAAGATGCTTGACTTTATCACCGAATGCGATGAACTCAACACTGAAATAACTTCAGGTGATCTGGGACGGAGCGATCTGATTGAGATCATTAATAAATACAATACCTGCATTGATCAACGAACCGCCTTAAGCGGGTTGGTGAACCAACAAAAAATCGCCTCTGTACAAAAAGCCAGCACCTGGAATGAACTGGAGGAAAAAGTTAAAGCCCTTGAAAATTTAGATGAAAAAGAATCTATTTTGGAAATGATTTCAGAGGCCCGCGCTAAAACTGAAAGGGGCGAAAAAATTCCAAAGTTTATTCTCGAAGGCCTTAAAAAATCGTTGGACGGAAATAACGAACTCAAAAGTTTACTGGCAGAAATTGTAAACGAAATTGATCACTAAGGCTTTATTTCTGCCTGGCCCTTTGTAAAGTCGCTGTGATCTCCCTTTTATTTTTTACCAAAATAAAGGCAGCACATACCAGCACTGATAGGGCATAAATAAATAACTGCCCTCCATCCCCCTTAATTTCGATGCCAAGTAATGTTAAATGCATCATTATTGCCCCGGCCATTAGTCCAAATGCCAGTGCGGCACCCAACCAGGCGGTAGCGCCAACAAGCAAAAGTACCGAAGCGATTAACTCGGCTATTCCTGTACCATACCTGCCCCATGGCTCCATGCCCACGGTAGTAAAAATATAAACCGACTCTTCCGAAGCCGTGAACTTAAAATAAAGGGTTTGAAGCATAATGATGGCTGCCACAAGCCGCGCGCCCCAATAGAGTACTATATTTATTTTCATGAAGCTAAGTACGAAGCCCTGCAGCCTGGGGTTTGTCGGGCGGTAGACAAAACCGCAGATTGTATGGGCAAGCGTATTTATTAAGCAATTTAGTTAACTTGAATTTATGAAATCACTCCAGGTTAATCCGGCTATCGCATCCGCCAAAACCTTATCAACTGAATTCTATACTCATCCTCAGTATTATGAAGCCAGCAAGGAAAAAATTTTTTCCAAAACCTGGCACTACGTGGGCCACTCCGGTCAGGTACAAAAAGCCGGACAACTTGCCCCGGTTACCTTGCTGTCAAAGTTCATGGAGGAACCCTTGCTCCTGGCCCGCGATAACGAAAAACTTCATTGCCTGTCAAATGTCTGTACCCATCGGGGTGCTATGCTGGTGAACTCACCCTGCCAGGCTCATGATATCCGCTGCCCGTATCATGGCAGACGATTTCAATTAAACGGTACGTTTATTTCCATGCCCGAATTTAAAGAGGTGGAAAACTTCCCTTCCGAAAGTGATAACCTGACGCGCCTTCCACTTTTCGAAATTGGGTCATTGCTCTTCACATCACTAAGCAATGCGCTGCCGGCTGAACTATTTTTTAAGGATATGCTTACGCGGATAGACTGGCTCCCCCTGGATCAATTTATGTACAAACCTGAACACACCAAACAATATACAGTAGATGCACATTGGGCATTGTATTGCGAGAACTACCTGGAAGGATTTCACATTCCGTTTGTGCATGCCTCGCTGAACCAGGTTATTGATTATGGAAATTATTCTACAGAACTGTTTCGATATGGCAGCCTGCAATTGGGCATAGCCAAAGAAGGGCAACTTGTTTTCGATTTACCCCCTACCACACCCGATTACGGCAAAAATGTAGGTGGCTACTACTTCTGGGTGTTTCCCAACATGATGTTCAACTTTTATCCCTGGGGGTTATCGCTCAATATTATTGAACCCCTCGGTATTGACAGAACAAAAGTTACATTCCAAACCTTCATTTGGGACGAATCCAAATTCAACAAGGGTGCCGGATCGGATTTAAACCGTGTGGAAATGGAAGATGAAGCTGTTGTGGAGAGTGTTCAGAAAGGGATTCGCTCACGCTTTTACAGCCATGGAAGATATTCTGTAAAACAAGAGAAAGGAACACACCACTTTCACCGCTTAATTGCTGAGTTTATGGAACTGTAAAATCTCTATTAGCGTATTATACAAGAGTCATCTCAAAAAACATTTTGCCTATCAGTCTGAGTTTGTGGAGGACAATTGTGTGGGTGGAAACTCAAACCTGACATACGTTTTATCTTTGAAGGATGGCCTCTGGCTAGAAACTAAAATCTATCATGCTAAAAAACATAGCAGTTATTGGCTCCACCGGCTTGCTGGGCAAACCTGTAACATTTGCCCTGGTTAATGCCGGCTTTACGGTAAAAGCATTGGTAAGAAACATTGCACGTGCCGCCAAAGAACTTCCGGAAGAAGTTCAATTCGTAGAAGGTGACATTAAAAATTCAGTCGACTTAGAAAAGACATTCTCGAGGTGCGATGCCGTATACATTAATCTTTCGATTAAGGATATTGAAAAACCAGGCGATTGGCACACCGAAACAGATGGGGTGAAATTAATTATCGAAGCTGCCCGGAAAACCGGCATAAAAAGATTAGCGATGATTTCATCCCTGGTACATTTCTATCAAGGTATGCATGGCTTTTATTGGTGGGCTTTTGATGTGAAGCAAAAATCGGTTCAACTCATTCAGAACTCAGGTATACCCTATACCATTTTTTATCCTTCCAGCTTCATGGAAAATTTTTACTTCAACTATAAGAAGGGAAAATACCTGGTGCTTGCCGGAAAATCGGAACACAAGCAATATTTTATTGCCGGTGCTTATTATGGCCGGCAAGTTGCCCGGTCATTTCAACTGAACCCGGTCGACAATAAAGAATATGCTGTACAGGGATTAGCCGGTTTTACAACCGATGAGGCCTGCGGAATCTTTAAGCAGTATTACAAAAAAGAAAAACTCTCCATTGTTCGGGCGCCCCTTGGATTCATAAAATTTCTTGGAAAGTTTGCACAAGGTATGCACTATGGAGCGCACATCATTGAGGCGTTAAATAAGTATCCGGAAAAATTTCAAGCAGAACAAACGTGGGAAGAATTAGGAAAACCTGTTATTACCTTAAAAGAATTTGCCGCTAATCAATGAAACTCAACGCTGTACTATTTTTTATTCTTTTGCTTACAGGTTGTTCGAGTAAATCAACCGAAGAGAGCCATTCAGCACCTGATGCTTACGATCAGGCCGATTCCTCGTTATCAGACCAGGAAGATACTGCTTATGAAAAACATGACGATTGGGATTATAGCGAACTTTATGGATTGTACCTGCACGAAGGCAACATGAAAGGTTTCACAGCCTACCTCGAAATTTTACCTGAAGGAAATGATCTTTCCTTTTCACTAACGCTTACCCAAAATTCATGTACCGGTAAGGCCGAAGGCAGCATTGGTATGGCTATCCACACCGAAACAGAATACGGAGGTTTTTATGATAATGCCGATTGCCGGATGGAGTTTGTGTTCAATCTCGGTGAGCATACCATTCGCATTCAGGAGGTTGGGCCCTGCAGACTACATGAAATGAGTTGCAGTTTTAACGGAACATATTTCAAGAAAAAAGGATAAGCACCCTAACGCCTTCACCCCAACTCCTGCAGATCCCAAATCTTTTTCTGATCATAGCAGATGGTACCATCCGAAACGGTAAGCGGAGATGGGAAATTATCTTCATAAATCTGGCCGGTACCCAATCCTTGTGGCAGTGCTGTTTCATAATTTGCTGTAAACTGGCAAATCGCATTTAACCCGATGTTCGATTCGAGTGCAGAGGTAATCCACCAGCCTATCGAGCGCTCTTCCGCCAAGGCTATCCATTCCGCACAGGAAACCAACCCCCCATGAAGCGTAGGTTTAAGAATGATAAACTGAGGCTTGATTCGATCTAACAATTTTATCTTATCAGCTTTTGTCTCAACTCCAATCAATTCCTCATCGAGTGCAATGGGTATGGGAGATTTTTCGCACAAATCTTCCATCATACCTAGGCCGGGCTTAACCGGTTGTTCAATCGAGTGGATGTTGTACCGTGCCAGCGTAGTTAATTTATAAATCGCCTCCTCCGGTTTAAAAGCCCCGTTGGCATCCAGTCGAATAGTAATTCCTTCCCGAAAATATTTACTTCGGATGTATTGAAGAATATCACACTCCTTCTCAAAATTTAATCCGCCCACCTTAATCTTTATACACCGAAAACCTTGTGCTATCTTAATGGAAACCTGTTGCAGCATCGTATCTAAATCACCCATCCATACTAAACCATTTATCGGTATGGGTGCACCGGTTACGAATGGGGTATCGTAAATTTTACGCACCCCTCCATGGTGTAGATCAAGCCAGGCAGTTTCAAACCCAAAACGAATAGAAGGAAACCCGGGAGGAACAATTTTTTCAATATCATTCAGCGATTGAAGGGTTGGAACACGCTCAACACATTGACTCAAAACCTCCTCAAAATCAGGGCGATCATCTACGCTAAGTCCGGGTAAAGGTCCGCTTTCACCTAAACCAAAAACATTCGGATTATCCTCATGCCGCAGTTTAATAAACCAGGAGGTCTTGTCCTTCATCCGTCCACGTGACGTACGGGCATCGAATCCAAAGTGAAAAACCTTCTTAATCAGTTCTGTACGTAGTTGCATAACCCTTTCGCGAAGGTAAAATTAAAGAAATATTTACCCTTATCTTTGCCGGCCTTATGAAGCCTCACATTGCTATTCAGGATTATACCTATACCCTTCCGGAAGAAAGGATTGCTGATGTTCCGTTAGAAAATCGTGATGCTTCAAAACTACTGGTGTATAATCGTGGTAAAATAGAGCATAGCCAGTTTACATCATTACCTGATTATCTACCTGTCAATACATTACTTTTTTTTAACAATACCAAAGTAATTCCAGCGCGTATTTACTTTCAAAAGGAAACCGGTGCAACCATTGAAGTCTTTCTGCTTCAGCCTGCACAACCTTCATCAATACTGGCGGAAACCATGCAGACAACCCGATCATGCCAGTGGTATTGCACCATCGGAAATCTTAAACGCTGGAAAGATCAACATAAACTGAGCAAAAACTTTGAAGGAGGCGTAGTAACAGCCGAACTTATAAATCGCGAGCAAGGCCTTGTTGAATTTTGCTGGTCGCCCGCAAATCTTTCCTTTGCTGAAATTATTTCGAAGGTGGGTATAACTCCACTGCCTCCTTACATAAAACGAGACGCTAACCAGGATGATGTAACCCGCTACCAAACCGTTTATTCTCATCATGAAGGCGCAGTGGCTGCTCCGACTGCCGGCTTGCATTTTACAGATGCTGTGCTTGAAGCCCTGCATGTTAAGGGCATCAAAAAAGATTTTCTCACACTCCACGTTAGTGCCGGCACGTTTCAACCTGTTAAAACCGAAAATGCACGCGAGCATAGCATGCACCAGGAGCAAGTAATGGTTAATCTGCAGAATATTGAAAACCTGTTACAGGATGATTCTACGATCGTGGCCGTGGGCACAACGTCCATGCGTACCCTGGAAAGTCTTTACTGGTTTGGCGTAAAACTTGTGTATGATGCCAGGGCCACTTTTCTTATTGACCAGGAAGACGCTTACCGAAACTATCCTAACCTGCCGGATAAAAAAGAAGCCCTGATGGCTGTTAAGAATTATATGAAAGAAAATAAGTTATCAAGACTTATTGGCCATACGTCCATTTACATTTTACCGGGTTATACATTTCGCGTATGCCGTGGATTGATCACCAACTTCCATTTACCGGGCTCAACCCTGATGTTGCTGGTGGCCGCCTTTGTGGGTGAAGACTGGAAAAAAATATACCAGGAAGCACTTGACAACAATTATCGCTTTTTAAGTTTTGGTGACAGCTCGTTATTAATTCCATAAAAAAACCCACTCCAGAATTTTGGAGTGGGTTCCTAAACCTAAAACTACTTGATACTTATATCGATCCTGCAGCCTGCGCATCAATAATTCTTACCTCTACCCTGCGCCCCTCTTCCTTACTGGTTTCGGTTTTTGTTGCACCGTATCCCTTTGCCACAATTCTTCTGCGTACAATACCACGGTGATTCAGGTAATTCAATACTTCAATAGCACGTTTGTTTGAAAGATCGCGATTCATTTCTTCGCTACCTTCTTGCGAAGCAAAACCCGAAATTTCAACACTTAATTCGGGGTACTTCTTTAACAGTGACAGGATTTCATCAAGCTGGGCATTGTACTGAGTTTTCAAATCACTTTTTGCCACATCAAAGTAAACTTTTACCTGTTTAGTCAACACGGTTTTATCATACGTTGCAGATTTCTTGACGGTTTGTGTCTTTTGCTTTTTAGCCTCAGCCGCTACTTCAAAGGTTGGCAGTGAAAGAATAGTATTTCCATCCACCTGTTTCTTCTCAAATTTGCTCTCATCGGTTTCATCATAGTAGTAAACCCGGGTAGCCACTTCAAGATTTGGGTTACTGTCGTCAAAATTCACGTTATCCATGGTGTTGGTAAGATGAATCAGCTCCAATATGTAATCCACGCCTTCATCATCACCGGCTGCCAGCAAATCCATCATCATATCATAAATATCCACGTTGCCGCTTTGTGCCAGTTTGGCCTCATGTGTTTTACGCAAATCGGCTTTTGAATCCTGGTTAGTATTATAGAACGCGTTTTTCACTTGCACTTCCTGACCTACCACTACATCAAACTGCTTAATCGTTTTCAGATTGATCTGTTGAAACAATTCGTAGAAATAATCCTGGTTAGGAACGTTCACATTTATGGTGTAGGGTAAAAATCCTTCCGACTCGATGATAACATCATAGTTTTTAGCCGGTGGAAGAATGATCAGGTAATTTCCGGTTAACGGATCAGGGTCATACACAAAATCAAGTTTCTTGTTAGTCTGATTATCGATCACATAAATTTTAGTAGGCATGGGCTTGCCGGTATCGGCATTCAAAATCCTTCCCTTAATCATGGTAAGCGGAATGTTGCCGGCATCTTCAGGCATATCGATATAATAAATATCCTGAGCACCTTGCCCACCTTTACGATCGGAAGAAAAGTAAGCACGCGTTCCGTCAGCAATCAGTGTAAAATAGTTATCATTGGCCGTGGTGTTTATGGGATAGCCCATATTCTCAGGCCTTGTCCATTTGCCATTGATGTTCTTGGTCATGAAAATATCACGTCCACCCATCGTGCTGTGCCCATCAGAGGTAAAGAACAATGTCTTTTGATCAGGGTGAATGAACGGGGCATCCTCATTGTCTTTTGTATTCACGGTAGGCCCCAGGTTAACCGGCTGGCTCCAGTTGCCGTTGGCTTGCAACTCAATCTTATAAATATCCATGCCGCCCATACCCCCTAACCGGTCGCTGGCGAAATAAATTGTTTTGCCATCCGGAGTAATGCTGGAGGTTGTTTCCAGATATTTACTGTTCAGGGTGGCAGCAAAAATGGATGGCTTTCCCCAGGTGTCGCCTGTGCGGTTAATTACAAAAATGTTACCCGGGTCGGTAGCACCACCCATAAAGATCATCATCTTTTGACCATCAGCTGAAATACCAGCAGTACCTACGTTGTAATCGGACGTAATGGGTATCACAGTCGGTTGCGACCATGTACCGGATGTATTATAGGAGATGTAGATTTCCTCAATGAATTTATCGCCCGAGCGGGTTTTACCCGTATTGGGTCTTAAGGCGGTAAAGGCGAGGATACTCTCATCAGCCGAAACTACCGGGTTATACTCTGTATATGTGGTATTTACCCCAAATCCGAAACTATTCACTTTAACCTGACGTGGCACTGACATAAAAGCTACCGCGTTATGACATGTGGCAATAGCCCGTTCAGCAGCCGCAACAGCTTTTTTATCGGCAGCAGATAATTCCTTAAACCGGGTATAGGCTTCTATAGCCTTTTGAAGTTCTTCGTTGCGCAGGTACAACCCACCCAAATCGAAATGAACGGAGGCCGGAAGTTTTCCGCCATTTTTAAGGGCAAATTCGAAGTACCCTATAGCTTTTGATTGTTCGGCAAGATCTGTTGATTTTTGGTAGCAAATGCCTGTTTTATAATGCGTTACAGGATCTTTATCGCCCGATTTTATGGCTTCGAGATAGAGCGGCAGCGCCTGTTCGTAATTCTTTATGCTGAAGTATTTTTCAGCCTCGGCAGCGGCCTTTGAGCTTTGCGCATACCCCTTGTTTATAAACAGCATAAAGGTGAGCAGCGCAAGGATGGCAATAAGAAGTCTTTTCATCGCGTAGTTTAGAGTTTCGTTTTTTGATGCAATGCTACAACCCTTCGATTTCAGAAATTGATCATTTTGGGCTTCAACCTTACAGATGCGAAGAACAGCGCTAAAATAGAACCCACTCAGCACCAAAATGATCTGACTGGATTTGTTAAACCTTTACTTAAGATAAGTATTCATAAACCATAGAATGTTAAAATTTTGGGCACCTATAGGAATTCACCTGAAGAATATCGAATTTTAGGTAGATTAGCCGAGTTCTTTGCTATACTCATGGAGGATGTGGTGATGAATGGGGGGTGATTCTGGAGAAATAGTGGTCTAGGAGATCGGTGTCAACAGACATAAATGGAAACTAACAGAAGCCTGTTCAGTCGTTTACTTGACCTTCAGGAAGGTGAAGAAGGCAGGGTTGCCCTACTCCTTATCATGAGCTTCTTTATGGGTGCCTTTCTGGCCACCTTTACGGTTGCCGCCCAAACACTATTCCTCAATAACTATAGTGAACAAGATGACTTACCTGGGGCCTTTGCTATAGCCGGTGCCTTTGGTATGGCAGCCACTATTATCTATAACTTCCTGCAGCGAAAAATTCCATTTCGCATGCTCGCTATACTCAGTTTACTGAGCATAACCACCATTACAGCTGCTATTGAATTTGGCGATCTGTATTTTAAAGACAGGGGTACCATTTATTACTATGGGTTTACCCAGGTGGTGCCCTTTACACTTATAATACTCCTCGTTTTTTGGGGCGCCTTTAACAGGTTCTTCAATGTGCGCCAGTCTAAAAGGCTTTTGGGTACTGTTGACCAGGGTGCATTAGTTGCTTCACTCATTTCATTTTTTGCTATCCCCATTGTACTCCCCTTGCTGCCCGGAGAAACCGAAGCTGACAAGGTGGAGTCACTGTACACGTTAAGCCTGATTAGTATCTCCATCTTTACAGGCCTCTTTATTTTTCTCTCTGTAAAATTTGGAGGAGAACGTTGGGCTTTAAAAAAAGAAAAAGAAGTAAACGTAAAAGTTTCAATAACCGGATTCTTCAAGAACCGATACCTGATTATCCTATCCGTATTTGTTATCATTTCCATTATTGCCCTGAACTTTGTGGAGTACTCTTTCCTAAGTGTTTCCACGAAGCGCTTTAAGCCAGAAGAATTGGCTAGTTTCCTCGCGTTATTTGAAGCCACCATAGTAATCTTTGCCTTTTTGTTTGATGTCTTCGCCTCGGAAAGAATATTACAAGACTATGGCTTGCGTGTGGCCATATTGGTAAACCCCATACTTATTACATTATTCACCATTGCTGCATTGATCATTGGTATTTCGTTTGGCTATACGCCCGACAGCCCCTCCTTTACCATCTTCTTTGTAATGATTGCCATGAGTATGCTCTTTATTAACTCAACCAAAGAAGCACTGGATGAACCGGCCTTTAAACTTTATCAACTTCCGGTTGAAACCAATATTAAAATTGATGTACAGACAAAAGTGGAGGGTGTGGTAACCGGTTTTGCCACGATGATAGCAGGGGGACTGATTTACCTCATTAACAAAGTACAAATATTCGATTTCCTGTACATCACACTTTTTACATTACCCATTGCAGCCTTGTGGTACTTTGTAGGAAACAAAATGTATTCGAGCTACCGTAAAACCCTGCAAAAAACGCTAATCACAAATAAATCTAAAGTTGAGCACACCATCGAACAAGAGTATACGGTTGACCGTGTGCTGGAAAAAGAAATTAAAAGCTCGGTTGAAGATAAAGTTCTGTATGGCTTGCGCCTGATGGAAAAAATTGAACCGGCTTTGTTTGAAAATGCCATCCTCGGCCTAACCAACAGCAGCCATCCGAAAGTAAAGGCCTTTGCCCGTGAAAAAGCTCAAAGCCTTGGCATGGATAAAGATTCGGATATCACAAAATTAGCAACACAAGCACAGGGCACTTCAGAAGACAGCGACCTGTTATCTATCAACCCGGAAAAGTTGATGAAGCTTAGCAAATCGGTAAAACCTGCCGACCGGGTGCTGGCCGCTAAACTCTTGCGTAAACTTATCAGTCAGCGAACCATATTCATATTGCTGGAATTACTCCGCGATGTTGATTATAAGGTGCGCCACGAAGCACTGATCACCGCCCGTAAAGTAAAGCGCTCTGAAACCTGGCCAACACTAATCGAACTTCTCTCCTCACCATCCTACTGTCATCAGGCCACAGCCGCCCTCATTGAGGCTGGTGAGCCCGCCTTGCACGTGTTGGAAACTGCTTTTCATAAATCCGGCCAAACAGATTTGGTTATGCTGCGCATCGTACAAATTATTGGACGTATCGGTGGCCAGCAGGCATTGGATCTATTATGGAAGAAAGCCGATTATCCCGACAAGCGGATTGTAAAACAGATTCTCTATTCCCTTCGCTACATAAACTACCGCGCCAGCGGACGCCAGGCCCGCGAAGTGATGGACCTGCTGGAAGCTGAAATCAGCAAAACCCTTTGGAACCAGGCTGCCCTGCATGAACTTCCGCAAACGGAACACTATCAACTGTTACGCAGCGCCATCCGCGAAGAAATAAGGATAAACAACAACCAGATCACCATGCTGCTCTCCATACTGTATGATCCGGAAGCGGTGCAACTGGTGCGTGAAAATATTGAGTCGGGCGATCCTAATGGTATTGCCTACGCTATTGAACTGATGGACTTGTTTGTTGACCAGGACCTCAAGCCTAAACTTTTTCCGTTGTTCGATGACATACCGGTTCCGCGCAAACTGGAATTACTACAGATCTATTTCCCGCGCGAGAACTATAACCCCGTTCAGGTAATCAACTATATTCTTAATCGTGATTTCAATCTGAATAACCGTTGGACAAAAGTATGTGCGGCCTATACCTCGGCTTACATTCCCGAGTTTCGCGTTAGCCGTGGATTAATCGCCCAGATGTTTAACCGCGATAAACTCCTGCAGGAAACTGCTGCATGGGTAATCTACAACAAGAGCAGAGAAGCCTACAACACCATTTCAGAACGACTTCCTGATCGCGACAAACGCTACCTCGACTCGGCCATTGAGAACAACCAATTGCTGGACGGACTAAACGATGGATTCTTTTTAGGTATCGAAATGATTATGTTCCTGAAACAACTGCCAGAATTCAAAAATATAAGTGGTGTGTTGCTGGCCGACTTGTTTGATAAAATAATTGCCTACGATTTAAGCAAGGGTGAAAAAATTTCCTTTAACCCGGCCGATCAGAACAGTCCGATTTTTATTGTAGCCCATGGCGAAGTACAGTTGAAGGAAGATGGTGTTGGAAAAATTACCTTAACCCCCGGCCAGGTATTTGGCGACTTATTTACTATCAACGGACAAGGACTAAAACTAAATTCAATTGAGGCCGTTGAACGCTCGGTGGTCTTTAGTATAAGCCTGATGGACTTCTATTTTGTTATTGCCAACCATCACGAATGGGTAGAGAAATTTATCCGAAACGTAACCGAAAAACAGGAATCAACCCAAACCGTATAATCCAAATCACTAACAATACCCCGACATGAAGCTTGAAATTGATGTACTGATAATTTTTTCTGATAAGGACAATGAAACACTAAACGGTCAGCAGGGCTGGGTTACACAGTTTAAAAAATTTCTTGACCTGATGCTCACGCAGGTACTGGGCTCAAAACCCAACATCCTGTTAAAGAGTGAGTACGATAACATGGCCTCTCCTAAACTTGATAATGCTGCCACCTTAGTAAGTATCCTTTCTCCTTATTTTATTCAATCCGGGCAATGCCTTGACAACCTGGAAACATTTTACCAGGCGGCAGAGGCCAGCGGAAAAAACCGAAACCGCGTATTTAAGGTCTTTAAAAATCCGCTTTCCGTGCAGGAGCAACCCCCACGCTTACGCGAACTTATTGGTTATGAAATGTACCAGCTCGATACCGAAACAGGTGAAGTGCGGGAATACTCCGACTACTTCAGCTCAGAAGCCGAGCGCCAGTACTGGATGAAAATGGTTGACCTGGCGTACGATATTTACGATACCCTCATTCAACTCAAAGAAACCGAAGTCAAAGCTGAAGTAAAGAATATCTTCAAGCGTAAAACCATTTACCTGGCCGAAACCGGTCATGATTTATCCGTTCAACGTAATATCATCAAGCGTGAACTCCAACGCCACGGCTACATTGTAACACCTACCAAAACACTACCGGGCAACATTCACGATTTGGAAAAAATTGTTCGCAAAGACCTGGAGGATGCACAGCTTTCGATTCACCTTATCGGAAGCGCCTATGGTGAAATACCGGATGGTTCCGATCGCTCTATTGTTGAACTGCAAAACCGTTTTGCAGCGGAAAAAAGCCAGAAGGTTGGAAAGGATCTGTTCACCCGCCTGATCTGGATTAACCCTGTGCTGACAAATGCCAGCGAACGGCAACGCGCGTTTATTGATACTATAAAACGCGATACCGAAGTGCAGGAAGGTGCGGAGATTTTACAAACACCGCTTGAAGATTTCAAAAACATTATGCGCGAAGAACTGATTGAGGCGGATGAAAAACGTACACTGGATGAAACCGGTGGAAAATCTATTTACCTGGTGCATGACAGGATTGATCACAACGAAGTGAAGCCGTTGATCGAGGCTATTGAGAAGAATGGATACAAGGTGCTTGTCCCCGGTTTTGATGGCGAACTGCTGGACCTCCGCCAAAAACATATCGACAACCTGCGCAACTTTGATGCAGCCATTATCTATAAAGGAAAAGTAAACGACCAATGGGTGCGCATGAAGGTACTTGACTTGCTGAAAGCCCCGGGCTTTGGAAGAAAAAAACCGATAAAGGGTAAAGCCGTTTTTGCCTCCACCGGTGCCAGTGTAAACCTGGATGCTTTCAAGAACCAAAATTTGCGAATCGTCCAGGCCGACCCACGTGATACGGCCCAATCGATAAAAACATTGTTGGAAGAATTTAATAACTAAAAAGAATTATTGATAAGTGTCAGGTAAATAGAATGAATGTTTATACATATAATTTTTAGTGATTTTGTGCCTGCCTGGCCGGTAGGCAGGTTTTCGTGGTGAGAAAATTTTTGAAATCTAAGCCACAAAAGCACAAACACACCAAAATTCACTAAACAAGATTCTAACACATTAACAGCCTGTGTAAACTTTAAAGCTGGTAGATAAAATTTAACACGTAAACCGATGCCCCAATATGTTGACGAAAAAGTAGCGGTACAAAATCCCTTCCCGGGATTACGACCGTTTAAAATTGAAGAGAGTCATCTGTTCTTTGGCCGGGAGGGCCAGAGTGATGAAGTGCTCCTCAAACTTTCGAAGAACCGTTTCGTAGGTGTTATCGGTCCTTCCGGAAGTGGTAAATCTTCATTTATCTATTGTGGCGTGCTCCCTATTCTTTATGGGGGCTTTCTTACGGATGCCAGCCCCAACTGGGAAGTAATTGTTACCCGCCCCGGTGCTGGGCCTATCGATAACCTGGCCGAATCATTATTAAAAAACAATC
This sequence comes from Flammeovirgaceae bacterium UBA5585, assembly GCA_002425185.1. Classification (GTDB taxonomy): domain Bacteria; phylum Bacteroidota; class Bacteroidia; order Cytophagales; family Cyclobacteriaceae; genus UBA2336. Next base: position 39,425 of record DILT01000014.1, read on the forward strand.
AGGAATATTTAAATGCCGAAGTTGAGGAACAAAAAATAAAACGCACCATCTTCTCAACGCTGCTGCGCAGCAGTTCATTGGGTTTGGTTGAAGCGGTTGAGCAATCGCGCAGGTCGGCTGATGTGAATTATTTGATCTTAGTCGATCAGTTTGAAGAACTCTTCCGCTTTAAGGACAGCACCGATCCGAATTCTGTAAACGAAACGCTGGCCTTCGTTAACCTGTTGATGGAGGCTGTGAACTATCCGGATGCGCCTATTTATGTGGCCATAACTATGCGTTCGGATTTCATTGGCGATTGTGCGCAGTTTCCCGAACTCACCCGTAAAATCAACGATAGCCACTACCTCATTCCACAACTAACGCGTGAACAAAAACGCAGGGCTATTGAAGGGCCTGTAGCAGTAGGTGGCGCAAATATTACTTCGCGATTGGTGCAGCAATTGTTAAATGATCTTGGCGACAATCCCGATCAGTTGCCCATTCTGCAGCACGCCCTCATGCGCACGTGGGACTACTGGAGCCATTACCGCGATTATGAAGAAGAGCCCGTTGACTTAAAACACTACGAGGCGATAGGCACCATGGCCGAAGCGTTGAGCATGCACGCCAACGAAGCCTTTGATGAACTTACCGAAGCGCAGAAGCACATCTGTGAAGTAATGTTTAAGGCCATCACAGAAAAGCGGGGCGAAAACTTTGGCATTCGCAGACCAACCCGCCTAAATGAAATTGCCGCTATCGCAGACTGCTCCGAACAAGAAGTTGCCGAGGTCATTGAAAAATTCCGCGAACAAGGTCGTTCCTTACTAACACCGGCATTCGGCACTCCGCTTACCGCAAAATCCATGGTGGATATTTCGCATGAAAGTTTAATGCGGATTTGGGTGCGGTTGAAAAACTGGGTTGACGATGAAGCCGATGCTGTCCAAATGTATTTGCGGTTAGCCGAAGCATCAGCACAATACCAGGTGGGCAAGGCCGGCTTATGGCGCCCGCCCGATTTACAATTAGCCCTTAACTGGTTAGCCAAGCATAAACCTACCTTGGTTTGGGGACAACGGTACAACCCGGCCTTCGAGCGTACCATGATCTTTCTGGAGTACTCCAAGAAAGAATTTGAGACCGAACAGCGCATACGCGAACTGGAACAAAAGCGCAAACTGCAACGCGCCAGAATTACCGCCCTGGTGTTTGGTACACTCACCGTAATTGCTCTTTTATTTTTGGTGTATGCTTTTATTCAAAAAGCGGAGGCAGAGAAAAACTTGCAGTATGCCAAGGAGCAAGAAGCTTTAGCAAAAGCCAATGAAAAAGAAGCTCGTGACGCCCAAGCTATTGCAGAACAAAGACGAGTTGAGGCCGAAGAAGCACGAGAAAATGAGGAGAAACAGCGTGAATTAGCTGAACTCAGAAAAATAGAGGCAGAACAAAATGCTGAGGCCGCCAGAAAAGCAGAAGCTGATGCACTGTTACAAAAAGGGCGAGCAGAAGCAAATGAAAAGACAGCTATTGCGAATGAGGCATTGGCCAAAGCAAATGAAGAGAAAGCAGTTATAGCACGTGCCGATGCTACACGCAGGCGCTATGTTGCCCAGGCAAAAGCCATGGCGCTTCAATCGCTTACACTAACCAGCGATGTGCAACTGGAAGCCCTTCTCGCCCAGCAAGCCTATCACTTTAACACCGACAATGGCGGATATGAGTTTGATACCGACATCTACAACGGACTTTATTTCGCATTAAAAAATAAAACCGATAAAGATGGAAAGGCCAACCCTCACCCGCTTACCACCAGTTTAAAAGGTCATGATTTCGGGGCGGCACGCTCGTTGGTTACCCACGGTAAGGATGAACATATATATTCCGGTGGAAGCGATGGCAAGATCATCCGGTGGGTTCATCGTAATAATTCATGGCAAGGTGAGACCCTGGTTGACAAAGTGAAACGTCCCAACTACCAGGTATACTCTATGGACATAAGTCCGGATGAAACCAAACTTGCGGCCGCAGGACTATACACCCTCGATGACCGGAACAATTATATTGAATTGTATGACCTGAATAACATGAAAGCTGAGCCCAAAAAAATCTCCGGCTTTACCTACAACATTGAGGATGTTCATTTCACACCCGATGGCAAGGGGTTGTTTGCCCGCGACAACGGGGGCATGAGCATAAAACTGGCCGACTTTAATACCGCTAAAGAAGTTGTTAAGTCACCGGTAAAAATAAATGCTATCGATTTAAGCAGTGATGGTAAAAAACTGGCCGGTGCAGGCGATAATGGAACACTGTACATATGGGATGTTGCCAACAACTATGCTGTAACAGAAGTTAAAAATTTGGGCAGGAGTCTTACCGCAGTAGCCTGGCACCCTACCGAAAATCAACTTATTGTAGGTAATGAGTCTGGCCTGTTGCGGATTGTACGTAACAGTATACTGGTGCGCAACCTGCCCGGGCATGATGGCCCTATTGAAAAAATTATTTACAACCATGCAGGCAGTTTCTTTGCCTCAGCCAGTAAAGACCGTTCGGTGCGTATTTGGAATGTAAACCGGTTAACCGAACCACCCATTCGATTATTTGATCACACCGACTGGATATGGTCGCTTACGTTTTCTCCGGATGATGAACAATTGATGGTTGGGTTACAAAGCAGTAGCCAGCGCGTTCGCTTAGGAGCTATTGAAACCGAAGAAAGCATACGCGCCTATCCGACAAAAATTTCCACCATGTCCAATATTCTTTGTGGTGAATTTATTGAGCGAAACATGACACCCGATGAATGGGCTACGTATGTAGGTAAAGACCTAGATTACGAATCCACGTGTAAGAATTTTAAACCCGGAACGAATTAATCTATGAAAAGACTTCTACTGATTATTCTGTTTTCCGGAACCGCCCTACACACCTGGGCACAATGTGCACAAACGTTGCGTCTTGCCCGGGCAACTTACGAACAAGGCCGCTTGCACGAAATTGAATCGCAACTTAAGGGCTGTTTAGAGCCCACTGAAAAAGGAGGCTTCGCCAAAGAAGAAAAACAACTGCGGGTAGAGGCGCTGAAAATTCTTACCATGAGCTACATCTACCTGGAAGAACCACAAAAGGCCGATGCCGCCATGCTCAGCCTTAAAAAAGCCGATCCATACTACCGACCAAACCCGGAAGTTGACCCTGCCGAATTTGTGGCGTTGTATAACTCCTATCGCGAAGAACCCGTGTACCGGATTGGTGTTCGGCTCGGTGTAAATTTCACGCAACCCAACATACAAGAACTGGTAACCGTAGTTGAGCTGGCCGAAGACAGTCAATTCAAACAGGCGGTTGCCTTTCAGTTTGGTGCCGCAGTGGATTTGCCCATTACCTTGTTCAAGCAAATAAAAAAATGGACCCTGCATGGCGAACTGCTGTACCAGCAAAGAAGGTTTGAAATCGTGCAACTGGAAGACCGGGGTATAAACCCGGCTGAACCTGATAAGAAACTCCTGAATGAATTTGAAGGGGCTGAATCACAAACAGCACTCTCCCTGCCCGTAACGCTGGAGTACAAGTTCATGGAAAAGAAATTCAACCCATACATTGCCCTGGGCTTTTCAACTGATTACTTGCTAAGCAGCAAGCTAACCGCTGAACGCAAACGCACCGATGAACCTGGCGTACCGGAGCGGGGCCTTGACCTGGAACGTGAGCGCATCAACCTCAGTGCTTTGGCCGCAGCCGGTGTTAAACTACCGGTAGGCCCCGGGTTTATTGTTTTTGAAGTGCGCTATGCGCACGGCCTCACCAATGTAAGTACACCCGAAACAGCCTTTGTCAACCAATCGCTGGCTTTGGATTACGGCTATGCCGTTCCTGTTTTCAAACAGTCCTCTTTATCCATTGCAGGTTCTTACATTTTCAATAAGCACAATCCAAAAAAGATCACGCGTAAAAAATGAAATATATTCTTAAAGTCATGTCAAAAATGATTTTTGCAAGTAGGTCTGAGCCTGTCGATTTAAACTGTCAGCCTGAGCCTGCCTGTCCGGCAGGCAGCTACATAACAGCCATCACCTTTTTTAAATCACTTCCAGCAATAGCTTTCATTTTCCTGCTGGCCGCCTGCACCAACATGGACAATGCCGAACTCTCCGAGCGCGCCACCTTCATAAAATTATATAGCGGCATACGGGGCATTGAGGCAGCCGCAGCCGAACTTACCGATGACGGTTACATTGTGTTGGGCAACATGACCATTGCCCGCGACTCGGTGATAACCGTTGTGTTTAAAACCGACAAACGCGGCAACCGCACTACACCTATTCGCTATTATCAGGGTGGTTCAGGCAATGCCATTAAAGCGTTGTCCGGTAACCAAGGTTACATCATTGTAGGCGAACGCATTAAAACAGACCCCGGTGCTTCGCAAACCGATAACATCGATATAATATCTGCCCGCATGCTGCACATCAGTAATGATCTGGATAGCATTAAAACCCTGTATCGCAAAGACGAAACAACCAATACCATTAAGACCGATTACAGTGGGAACGCAGTTACCATTACACCGGGTAACAACGTTGTGGTGTTAGGTACCTATCAAGAGTCACTATCCAACCCGGTACGCCCCTACCTTCAACAATTCAATGCATCGTTTACCACAGAAGAAAATTATCTTGAATACACCGTTCAGCAGCGCAGCTACCGAAATTCAAAATCAATTCACTACCTCAATGGTAATTTCGTGTGGGCAAGTTCCATAGCCTTAGAGCAACAAAACTTTGATTTCTCGTATGCTACTATTCCTTTTATTCAGGATGGTTCGGTATTTACGAATAATAGTGCACTCGGAATAACTACTGCGACAACACAATCATTGAGACCTAATGATATTCAACCGTCAAAGCTTCCAAACATTGGAGATGTTGGTTTTGGCGTTGTGGGAACACGTGCCAATCCAAACGGTTCCAATGCCAACATGATCTACTTCCGGGTTAGTCCCCAAGGCGAAATTTATTCTTCCAGCGTAAAGTATTTTGATACGCTAGACGGGAGCGTGGACGCCACCACTTCCGATATCCAGGATTATGGCACTGCCTTGACCGCCACTTCCGATGGCGGCTTTGTATTGGCCGGACACTTCACCACCAACCCACAGAAAGGAAATGGACTGAACGACATCTTGTTGGTAAAAGTTGATTTACAAGGCAATATGTTTTGGATGAAAACCTTGGGCGGCACCGGCAGTGAAACGGTGAGTACCATATGCGAAACAGAAGATGGTGGATTGTTGATTTGCGGTACGAATACACTCGGAAACGTGCCTTCAATATTTTTAATTAAGACAGATCGAAATGGAGAGTTAAAAGATTGATCTATGACAAAACGATTACATTATATCCTTATACTTTTTCTCTTAACATTATCAGTTACTGGTTGGTCGCAATCAGAACCAGCTAACCACGTTACAGGATTAACCGCAACCACCTCTGGTACAACTTCAATTTCATTAAGCTGGACAGGCGCAACTGGTTCACCGGCTCCTGAATTTTACCTCGTTGTTGGTCGTAAACTTCCGGCAGGAACATTTGCCGGTGTAGCCGATGGGCCAGTTGTGGCAGATGACTCCGACTGGTCAGATGATAACTTTGCTACTAACCTAAGTTTTGGTATAAATAATCTATCCGTCACCGGGTTAGAACCCGCCAGCCAATATGAATTCAGGGTTTATCCTTATCGCGAAAATGCGGGTAACGCCAATTTCAAAACAGATTCCCCTCCCACAGCTTCCGCCTTCACGCTTTCTACAGAACCCAGTGGGCATTCTACAACCTTCACAGCAACCTTAAACGGAACAACCACCATTGATCTGGTTTTTGATGCGGCAAATACACTAACCAATGCCGATGGGTATTTGATTTACAGACGAGCCGGAAGCGCAGTAAACCTAACCGGGTTGAATGATGGCGCTGCGCCCCCCACCCCGCTTAATAGCGCTACCTTAATCCAAACAACAACAGCCACCGCCACTGGCTTTTCCGATGCAGGCTTGCAAGGTGGAGTTACCTACCACTACGCGCTGGTGCCTTTCAATTTTAATGGCAGTAATGTTGAAACTTACAACTTTTTAAATAATGGCGCAGCACCGGCCGCCTCTGCCGTTACAACCTTACTTGTTTCGCTAACCCAGATTACCGGGCCGGGTAGCAACATTGCCACAAGCCCGTTAAACAGTGGCGCCACAAATCAAGCGATACTGGGTTTTTCCATTACCACCAATGGCCCTACTACGTTTAATGCACTTAACGTTGCGCTTACAACAGCGGCTACAGGAAAATTTCTCAATCCAAGAATATTTAAATCAGCAGATGAAGTTTTTGGTAGCGATGTAAGCATTAATACGGGTACAATTGGTGCACAGCTTCAATTTACCGGAATTGGCGATGTTCTTTCAGGTGCAGGCACTACCAATTATTTTATTGTTGTAAACGTTGACCCTGTAGTAAACGCAGGTACACCATCTATACAGCCCTCTTTTACGCAGGCAAACATTACATTCACAAGTCCCTCTGCTACTCCTCCGGCTGTAACTTTCACAGGAACGGATTACTCCTTCACTTTTTCCCAAAACTCTGACATTAGTTTAAACGGGGGAACAACTGCTATGATTAATTATAACACTTTCCAAAGTGCTTCGGGCTTGACTAATTTGAATAGTGAAAGTTTGGCTACATTCAGAATTCGAGATGGCGGAGTATCACTGAATGATTCTGATAATCAATCCACCACCCTCACCTCCATAACACTTCAAATTACTAATTTCGCTAATGTCAGAACTGTTGCTTTGTTTGACGGGTCAACTAATATTGCTGAACAAGCTGTAGTAGGGACAAATGTTACCTTTAGCAGTTTAACCATAACCGCAGCGGATAACAGCTTTAAAGAATTTACCTTAAGAGCTACTTTTCAGACTTCCGTTACAGACAATCAAATAATTCAAGTAACAGTAACTGCCGCAACAGCAGCAACAAGTGGTTCGACATTTGCCGCTGCGAATGCCGGTGGCGCAACAACTGGAGGAGTAAATAATCGAATTAATGTTGTGGCCGATAGACTAATTTTTCTTTCAAATCCTCCTCCAACTGAGGTAAACACGAATTTCAGTCTTACTGTTAATGCCGTTGATAATCTTGGTAACCGAGACCTTAATAGAAACGGGCAAGTGACCTTAAGTAAAGGCGCAGGCAGCCCAAGTGGTACACTAACTGCTGCTGGCGCTGAAGTACTCAACCCAAACTTATTAAATGGCACTTTTACATGGAATCAATTAAGAATATCCACCCCATCTGGGCTTTATAACCTTCAGGCATCATATGCAGGGCTTACCAATGCAACAGGAAGTATTGTAATTCAAAGTGCAGGGGTGAATATAACTCCCGCAACATTCCTAAATCTTTGCTACGATGGCGACTTTCAGACATTGAGTAATATCGTTATACAAGAATCTGACCCTGCTGATTTCGGATCAGGTGTAAATCAAACTTTTTCATTATTACTTCCAGAAAATTTTATTTTTAATACGACTGTTACAACTGCGCCAACGGTTTTCGGTAATGAAATTTCAGCCCCCTCAACTCTTTCATATGTAGGTAACAACATAGTAAGATTTTCCTATTCCATAAGCGGGACAACAAATGTTACGATGGACAGAATTACCATTACAGGGCTACAGGTTAAGTATATTGGTACTTCACCTGCTTCAGGAAACATTATTAGGGTTGGAGGTACGGCCCAACAAATTGGAAACAGTGACTTAGACGGAGAAAATCACGGCTCATTGAATGCTGCAAATTCACTAACCGTTGTCAATTTTACTGTTGAGGCTATTCCTGGTGATCCTCCAGTTGACCCTAACAAAATTAATTATAGTGCTTCCGATAATCGCGTAAAATTAATCGGGGATCCATTGGGTGGAATTTTTGAGGGTAATGGTGTGGCATTAACAACGCCCAACGGTTATACATTTAATCCAAATGCCGCTCAACAAGGTTCCCATACCATAACCTATATAGTAAGAGAAACATCAGGCCAAAATTGCTTGGTAACAAGGACAAAAAATTTCAATGTTTCTTCAGCAACAATTATTCAAAATCTAGCCACATCGTACTGTAAAAACGATGCTGCATCTTCACCAATGTTTGTTACGGCAGGACAAATAAATATAGATTTTCCACCTGATGGAATTAACACATACATTTTTGAGGACTTTGTCTATAATCAATCAAGCTTTCCTTTCGTGTTTTTCGGATTTACTTTTTGGATTCCTCAATTTGTACCGATACCTGCCCCTAATAATATATTTAATCCTGGATCAAGCATTTATGACGCCAGGTTAAATCAAGCATTTGATCCAGGCTTCGTAGAAATTACATATCGGGTAAGAAGGTTACCCGATAATGCAATTTTACTAAGTCCCTCACAACAACGTGTCAGAATAAGCAACCCTCCAAATGTTAGTTTTGTTGTTCCAAAAAATTCCTATTGTGAAGGTGAGGCACCTGTTGATCTGATTGGAAATCCTACGCCCTCTTTAGTCATTTCGAATGATTTTTTTACTGGATCTCCGTCTGGATCGGTATCCAATGTTGGTGGCAATCAATGGCGCTTCAATCCGGGAGATGTTGATGTAAGTGGAGGATCTGCTTCAGTAAGTATTACATACACCTACAGAGACACCAATACAGGCTGTTCAAATACATCCCCTTCTCAATTAATTACAGTACATCCCACCCCAACTAATGTACCTGCCGGGGCAATAAGTAACACATTGGGAGGAGGAACTACTATGCAACTTTGCCAGCGAGAAGCGCTTGGATTCTATAATGCAACACCAAATCCAAATATCACATATAAATGGTATTTTAGTCCTGCCACTCCAGGAAACCTTCTTAGGACAGGTGATTCATTTGCGCCACCTGTAAATTCAAGTATTGCTGGTACAACAACTTTTCTTATAACCCGTACGATAAATGGCTGTGAAAGCAGCACAAGCACTCCATTGGCTTTGCCTGTAATCGTTAATGCCACACCCGTAGCGCCAGGTTCAGACTTCATTAAAGATTACTGCCGTGATGCTGTAATACCACCAAATGAATTTAACATAACCGGGGCTACCAATGTCAGATGGTATGACTTCAATCAAACCCCCCCTCCAATATTTAGTGGAAGTAATCCGTCACCTGCTAATATTGGTGTTTCAACGGCAATTGCTCCGAACACTTTTGAATATAAAGTTACCCAAACCTCTGCTAGCGGTTGTGAAAGTCCTGCAATCAATGTAAGAGTAATTATAAAAGAGTTACCAAACTTAACTATATCCGTAACTACAGCCTCTGATCTATTAAAGCTTTGTAAAGCGGATCCTCCGGTTGGCTTGGCAGGCTTATTAAACGGTGTGGACCCTGCGAGTAATGGATCATGGTCTGGTTCAGCAAGCGCCAGTCTTTTCAATACCTTACCAGCTAATGGCACTACACAATTAAATCCAAGCCTTTTGAATCCTGGTAACTACAGTCTTCGATATGACTTTACTGATGCTGGAACGACATGTTCAAATTTTACTACTACGAATCTAACAATACTTCCAACGATAATTCCGGGATTGTCAGTGGGTGATGCTTGTGATGGATTTTTAGTTGAATTAAGTAATACCTCCATAGTTGATCCTCCCGGATCGACTAACATTGAAGAAATACGGTGGGAATTTGTTGGAGATGATGTCCCAGGGATACCCTCAGGTGCACCAGCTTCAAATTTACCCGCGGGGTTAAATGCAGGCCGAACAATTGGAACTTTTTTCAATCCAAGTCATAGATTCCGAAGTGCGGGTGCTTACTCTATTCGCTACTACATGAAGACAACCGAAGGCTGTGAAATAACAAATACCACTGCTTTCCCACTGACTGTTAATCCTACTCCAAATGTAGATTTTACCTGGTTAAATGCATGCTTAGGAACCCCCACGCAATTCAATGCCACTACCAACCCTAATCTCGATGCATCCATTGAGACGTATACGTGGGATTTTAACAAAACCAATACCCTAACTGCTTCAACAGCCGGTACAGGTAAGACCCCTGCTACATCATACAGTTCTGTTGGACGAGACTCTGTCCAACTGATTGTTAAGACTTTTGCGAACTGCAGGGACACTATTCAAAAGCCTATCTTTATTGTGCCTACTTTTGGCCCGATAAACTCCACTACTTCATACGAGCAAAACTTCAATACCAGTGCTGATGACTGGATATCTGGGGGCACCAATTCATCGTGGCAATTTGGACTTCCAGCCGGTGCCGTAATTTCAAGAGACTCGTCAGCATCAGGATCAGGTAACGCCTGGGTTACCAATCGCACAGGCTTATACAACCCGTTGGAGAAGTCGTGGGTTTTGAGCCGTTGCTTTAGTTTTGAAACAAGCAAACCTGTATTAGCCATGGATATTTGGGCTGATACACCAGGAGGTATTGATGGAGCCGTGTTGCAGTATAATCTGAGTGGCGATATTTTAAACGATAACGATTGGTTTGTTGTTGGCACGGTAAACTCGGGTATCAATTGGTATCAACAGCAAGGTATTGCCAGTAAGCCGGGTAACCAGAATCAATTTGACTATGGCTGGTCCGGCAACCGCGAAGACGGCCGGTATAAATCTTGGCGACATGTTGTGCACAAGCTTGATGGCATAGGTGGTAATGGTGTTATCTTCAGGATTGCATTTTCAAGTACAAATACCGGAACGCGTGAAGGATTTGCCTTCGATAATGTTTTTATAGGTGAACGAAATAGGAATGTATTAGTTGAAAACTATACAAATGCCACTGCCACAGATGTGGTTACACATAATCAATTGTTTAATACGCTACCCTCAGGCGGTTCAAGTGAAATTATCAAAATGCAATTTCACACAAACTTCCCAGGAGATGATCCACAAAATCAATTATTCCCGACCATTAATAATGCTCGCACAGCATTTTACGGGATAACAACTGCGCCAACCTTGCGGATTGATGGGTTATTTAACCCTACAGGACCGGCCACACAGTGGGCTGAAGCTCTATACGATAACCGTGTACTTGAACCATCACCCATAAGGATAGACATTAATACACCTGTAAAAGACGGAAGCCTGGTCAGGATAAGCGCATCAATAACCAATACAACATCATCCATTGTTTCTTTGCAGGGAGCAAATGCTTTTGTGGCTGTGGTTGAAAAAAATGTCGGCACATACATTAATGTTGTTCGGCAATTGTTACCCAATGCTGCCGGTATTACGTTGAACCAAACCCTCAATCCGGGAGAATCCATGGCATTACCAGAGGTAATCTGGAGCGACCGCAACCTGGTATCCCTTGTTTCTGGAAACAGCGCTATCATTGTTTTTGTGCAATCTATAAGCGCTGGAAACCAACAGGTTTTACAGGCACAAATTTTTGATAGTCCGGTAGAGCCAGACATCACAACTTCCATCGAAGACCCCGCCTTTGCCGCCAGCATACAGGTGTTTCCCAACCCGGCCAACCATGAAGTAAACGTTGTTCTGCCGCAAGCTGCCCGCACAACTGTACCCGTAGTACTGGTGGATGCCCAGGGGCGGCAAGTTTATGCAGGCCAGTTTGCTACAGGCGAACAGCAAAAAACCATTATTACTACCGAAATGGCGGGTGGGTTGTATGTACTACACGTGCAGGCACCTGAAGGGAGCGCACGAAAGAAGGTAATGGTGGTGCATGAGAAGTAGGATTCCAGGCTTGGGCATTATATATTTACAGATTCGGAATTGAATTCCGAATCTGTAAATAATCATGATAATCAGGGAGTTACATTTATATTTAAAGCAAATTGCCGGGTATTTTCCGGTTGTCACCCTAACCGGGCCGAGGCAATCGGGAAAAACAACGCTTACCCGGCAGGTTTTCAGCAATCACGAATACCGTAACCTGGAGGACCCGGAAGAAAGACAATTTGCCCTGAACGACCCAAAAGCTTTTCTGAGAAACGGGGCTGCTAACATGATCATCGATGAGGCGCAATATGTCCCGCAATTATTTTCCTATATCCAGCTATTGGCCGATGAAAAAAAAGTGAATGGTCAGTTTATACTCTCCGGCTCGCAGAACTTCCTGTTAATGGAAAAAATAACACAAAGCCTTGCAGGCCGGGCAGCCATTCTCAACCTGTTACCGGTGTCCACCCGGGAATTGCTTCAATCAGGATGGCCGCAAAAAGATTGGACCTACTTTGTATTCCAGGGGGGTTATCCGGGGCCTTTGAGCCGTAACCTGCATCCAAAAGACTTTTACCCATTTTATATTCAATCGTACATTGAACGCGACATCCGTCAGTTGGTTAATGTTACAGATTTAGAACGTTTCCGAACATTTATCAGCTTATGCGCCTCACGGGTTGGCCAGCAAATCAACTATAGTCATTTTGGAAACGAGCTTGGTATTGATTCAAAAACCGCTGCACGATGGCTATCGGTATTGGAAACCAGTTTTATTGCCTTCAAGCTACCACAGTTTCACCGGAATTTTGGAAAAAGACTAATAAAAAGCCCAAAGCTTTACTTTTATGATACCGGGTTGGTATGCTACCTCTTGGGACTCAAAAATGAAGGAGATATACCGGGGCACTACCTGAAAGGAAACTTGTTTGAAAATTTTATCATTTCGGAATTTTATAAAAACAAGTTTAACAAAGGTGAAAAACCGGCTTTTCATTATCTACGTGATAACATTGGAAATGAGGTTGATTTGGTTTCAGAGTCGGGCAATAGTCTGAATGCCATCGAAATTAAATCGGGAACAACCATTCAGCCGGATTTCTTTAAGCATCTTCAATGGCTTAAAACTATCGCAAGCCCAACCGAAGTTATTTCATACGCCATATATGCCGGAACAATGCAACAGGAAAGAAGCCTTGCTTCTGTATGCCCCTGGCATACCCTGCCAGAAGTTTAACCCAATAACCCCATTTCCCCATTGCAGGTAATACATACTTACCCTATTTTTAACACTACAAACCGACCCCACTGAATGGAAATCTTTTTGCATGCCGAAACATGGCTGGCACTGTTAACCCTTACGTTTTTTGAAATTATACTCGGTGTTGATAACATTATTTTCATTTCCATTGTAGCCAACCGCCTGCCGGTTGAAATACGGGCCCGTACCCGCAACTTCGGCCTGATGCTGGCCATGGGTGTACGCATTATCCTGTTGTTAGGCATAACCTGGGTAATTGGCTTTACCGAACCGCTGTTTACGCTGGGCGACATTACGCCTGAATTTCTCTTTAAGTTCATTCATGAAGAACATCCCTTTAGCGGCCGCGACCTGATTTTAATGTTTGGCGGGCTCTTTCTTATTGCCAAAAGTACACGCGAAATCAACCACGAAATTGAAGGCGAAGAAGATGAAGTGCCTGAAACCATGAAGCCCCGCGTAAATGTAAGCGGCATCATCCTCCAGATTATTTTAATTGATATCATCTTTTCATTCGATTCCATTCTTACAGCCGTTGGCCTTACCAAACAGGTGTTGCTCATGATCATTGCCGTTATTGTTTCCATTGGCATTATGATGGTGTTTGCCGGTAAAATCAGTGACTTTATCAGCAAACATCCCTCCATGGAAGTATTGGCGTTGGGCTTTTTAATTTTGATCGGTTTCATGCTTTTCCTGGAGGGGCTTGAGTACGATATTCCGAAAGGATATATTTATTTTGCTGTGGCCTTCTCGTTGTTGATTGAAATGGTGAACATCCGCATTCGAAACCGCGAAAAACGAAAACGACAGGAAGCCAAAGAGAAGAACAAACCGAAAAAGCCTGACGTGGAAGAAGCGCATGCCTGAAAGTAATCTGCACTATCCCATCGGAAAATTTATTCCGCAGCCAAGCTATACCCCGGCAGAAATAGCGGAGCATATCACAAGCATTCAGCAATTGCCGGATAAAATCCAGGCTTGCCTGCAAAACTTTACAGCACCATTATTCGATACACCCTACCGCCCGGGTGGGTGGACAGGCCGGCAGGTTGTCCATCATCTAGCCGACAGCCATATGAATGCCTACATCCGGTGCAAGTGGATGCTCACCGAAAACACACCGCTTATAAAAGCCTATAATGAAAAAGCATGGGCAGAAACCCCGGAGACAAAATCAGATCCGGTACTTTCTGTGGCTTTGCTAAAAGCCTTACATGCAAAATGGGTTTTTCTGCTTCGTGAATTAACTGCCGATGATCTTCAAAAAAGTTTTCTCCACCCAGAAACCAATAAGCACGTGCCGCTAAACCGGCTTATTGCCTTATATGCTTGGCATGGCGAACACCACCTTGCTCACCTTGAATTAGTTTTAAATTCAAAATTCTAAAATCAAAATTCTACATTCTAAATTCTGGATTTCAAATTCCAATCGTTAAAGAATATTGAACTATAAACCACCTATACTGCTATTCAACCCCCACCTCGAAACCATTTACCCGGCCTTGGTAAGGAAGGTTAACCTTCAACAACCTTACCAGCGCGAACGCATTACCACACCCGATGATGATTTTCTTGACTTGGATTGGCTAACCCAAAATGCCAGCAAACTTGTCATTATTTCGCACGGACTGGAAGGTAATACGGAACGCGCCTATATAAAGGGTATGGCGAAACACTGCTTTGCACACGGATACGATGTGCTCACCTGGAACTACCGCGGCTGCAGCGGTGAAATGAACAGGCAACTGTGCTTTTACCACAGTGGCGCTACCGATGATCTTCACACAGTGATAGAACATGCTGTGAAGCCCGGTCGATTCACTGAAATAAATCTGATCGGTTTTAGTCTGGGTGGAAACCTGACCTTAAAATACTTAGGGGAAGAACGAACCCGCACGCCCCTGCTTCACAAGGCAGTAGTCTTTTCCGTCCCTGTTGATCTGCATACCAGTTGTATCCAGATTTCTAAACCCGGCAACTGGATTTATTCACAGCGTTTTTTGCGCAGCCTGAAGAAAAAAGTAACTGAAAAAGCGAAGGTGATCAGCGGTATGGATACCCGCGGACTGGACAAACTAAAAACCTTAATGGAGTTCGATGACCATTTTACCGGGCCGGTACACGGGTTTAAAAATGCCATCGACTACTATGAAAAATCAAGCGCCATCAGGGTTATTGGAAACATAACAATACCCACCTTGCTGGTAAATGCGCAAAATGATCCCTTTCTTAGTCCGGAGTGCTTTCCTTCCGCACTACTGAAAGATCACCCATTTGTTCACCTGGAAAGTCCTGATCACGGTGGACATGTAGGCTTCGCCCAATTCAACCGTCACGGAATATACTGGTCAGAAAGTCGGGCGCTACACTTTTTACAGGCTACTACCTGACACCTGCAAAAGCATAGAATGGATACGTGCTGAAATTCTTATCTTGGCTCAGCTAATTAACCTGCATGATTGAGCGCTATACCCTTACGGTAGCCAATGAAAAAATTGCTGAACGATTTTCAGCTGATGTTCCGGAGTTTTACGCACCCCGGTACAACGCAGCTCCCACCCAACTATTGCCGGTCATTACCAGTGGTGCTCCGCAAGGGCTCTCATTATTTTATTGGGGCCGCCCACCTCAATGGGCACGCAACAAATCGCTTAGCGAAC
Source organism: Flammeovirgaceae bacterium UBA5585 (assembly GCA_002425185.1). Classification (GTDB taxonomy): domain Bacteria; phylum Bacteroidota; class Bacteroidia; order Cytophagales; family Cyclobacteriaceae; genus UBA2336. Next base: position 55,125 of record DILT01000014.1, read on the forward strand.
GGATTATAAACTTACGAACCGAAACACTGTTGGAGAGACCCGTATTGAAAAAAGCTTTGATGAAATTCAGGTGTATCGTTCCTGCTGATGGATTTTACGCGTGGAAAAAACTGGGAAAGAAAACCGCCATTCCTTACCGTTTTGTTACCGATCAGGATGTCTTTTCCTTTGCCGGACTTTGGGAAGAATTTGAAGACGAAGGTGGAGCTATGGTACACACGTTCACCATCATTACCACAGCGGCCAATGAAACGGTAAGCCGCATTACGGATCGTATGCCGGTAATCCTGAATAAGCAGCGTGAAGCAGTCTGGCTTAATCAAAAAGCTACTGAAGCGGATGTTGTGGAACAACTTTCCACCTATCCATCGGATAAACTAAGTCTGTACCCGGTTTCACCCCGCATCAATGAAATTAAAACGGATGTACCCTCGCTGATCATTCCAACTCCCCCGGCTGATCAACACGGAAACCTAACTCTGTTTGATTAGAAGCCATCTCAAAATACCAAACAGGATGCAGTCATACCGGCTTTGAGCCGGTATCTCACATATTTTTTATTTCGTTTAATGGGATCGCGGATCATTGTCCGCGATGACAGTCATTTTTAAGATGGATTATAATAACTAAAACCCATCATCATCATCCTCTTCTTTTTTAGCAGGCGGTGTGTCTGCTTTTTTAGGTTTGGGTTCTGCTTTTTGTTTGGCAGGCTTATCTTTCTTCTGAAAGAGTGTAAAGCCTTTTTTCTTCTTTGCTGCCGGTGCCGGTTTTGCTGCTCCTGCTGAATCGCGAGGTGCATCGTCAAACTCATCAAAGTTATACTCGTCCATGTCGGCTGAAACTTTTTGCTGATCCAATGCAGTCTCATTGGTCTTTTTACTCTTCTTTTTAAACAAACCTCCTAAGAATCCTTTAATTCCCTTCTTCTCTTTCTTTCCTGCCTTATCGGCTTTCTTTTGCTCTCCCGCTTCTTTTGCCAGGCGAACATCCGGAAGCACTAACACATCGCGCAGGTACCACATGTAATTATCCTGCTCCACGTTGAAACCAATTTCTTTTACATGATAGGTAGGTTTAACCGGAACACCGGGTACATAAAAGCGATCGTAACGTTTTGAAGCCGAATCATAATGAATACTGTCGGGATAGGTATGTTTCAATACCCGCACTTCCCGATCAACACTAATTACATATTTCTTCTCAGTAACCGCTGCTGAATCGCGGGGTTCTGTATCCACTATATAGGTACTGTCAATAACCGACCGTGCAGCACGATCAAGATCACCCGCCAACGCAAGGTCATCCATCAACAGTGAATCGGGCACAACAGGGTTTACCGGTTTCATCACTACGGTTTGTAAACTCCTGTTTTTCTTTTTGTAGGTGGTAGGCTCCGCTACCAGGTATTTGTTTTTGCCGGCACTGGCAAGCACTTTAGGCTCGCCCTCGTCATTGAAGTAACTGTACTTTTTTTGAAGTGCTTCCTTATCATAGATAAAGGCGCTTTGGTAGGCAGGGCATACCACCTTTTGAGTACAACTACTCAAAAGTGAGAAAGAAGCAACTACGACAACAAATGCCCTGATCATTATTGGGGTAATCAGACAAAAATAATGAAATAAACCAGAAGTAATTCCAATTCAATTGTAAATGTAACCCGCTGATAATCAAATTATTTACACGCTATGATGCATGTAATAGTTGTACCAAAAAACTAATGTCCGAAGAAATAACGCTTAAGAATGATGAGCAAACATGCCAAAAACATCAAAATGGAGATTTTATTGATGGTATGCATAGCCCGGATGTTGAAGGTATTGGGCCGGGAAGGATCTTTTTTGCGGAAAAAATAACCGGTTACCTCGCCCAGTTGAAAGAACTCCTTCCAACGGTTACCCCCGGATGATTTTACATCCCTTGAATCAATCTTGTCTTTCATTGTATTAGTTTTCAACGGTTTCAGGCTGAAACCATACGCCATCCTCTTTAATCAACTCAATCAACTCGTCCACCGCCTTACCGGAAGGAACGTTGCGCTTTACTACTTCCTTGCCGCGATACAATGTAATACGCCCCACTCCGGAGCCAACATAACCGTAATCAGCATCCGCCATCTCACCCGGGCCATTTACGATGCACCCCATAATCCCGATTTTAACGCCCTTCAAATGATCAGTGCGCTTTCTGATCATGGCTGTTGTTTCCTGCAAATCGAACAACGTACGCCCGCACGATGGACAGGAGATGTATTCCGTCTTCGACATGCGGTTGCGTGTAGCCTGCAGAATACCAAATGACGTTTTATTACAGAGATCAGCCCATCTGAGTTGATCTTCTTTGTTAGAAAGACCACGAACACCGGTGATGATGCCATCGCCAAAACCATCAATAAATAATCCACCCGCATCGGTAGCGGCATAAATGCGAAGATTGTCTTCCGGTAATGTTTTGTATGTACGCTGAACAATTACCGGAACAGTGATCTGCCGTTGTAACAGTTCAAAGAAAACTCTTCTGAGTTCGGCCATGGCGTGCGTGTTATCACTGTATAACACGGCAACTGCAGTTGATGATGCCTTTAGTTTAATCAGTAACTCTTCAGTTAACTCGCGAATGGAGAAGCGAACAAAATTGATTTCGCTATGTAATTCTTTCGTGTGCAGGAATTCAGCGGCAGAAAATAATGGAATTTTATTGACTTTATCTTCTGAAGAAGTCCATGTTTTATAATCACGGATTTCTTTCAACCCGTTGGGCAACATAAAATCAATTGGCCTGGTGCCGGTGTATACATAGTCAGCACCCTGATCGTTCATGCGCCACTTGTCAGGTTCCGGTAAATAAAAGTGGCCGATGCACTTCAAATCTTTGTAGTCGTTAATTTCAACTTCGCTGAGATCGGCAATAACTCGCGGTACATTATGGCTTCCACCAATAGTACCCACTTCGCGTGTGGTACGTTTCGTGTATTGAAACGGATTGACAGGCGATTCCTGAATGGGGAGGATAGGATCATGGTGTTGACGATCAGCATAACGATCAACCATAATTTTAGCTACCGGAGCTTCTGCTTCAGGTTCTTCGGTTAACGAAACGCGCACCGTATCGCCCAGACCATCTTCCAGCAACGTACCAATACCTACAGCCGATTTTATTCTTCCATCTTCACCATCGCCTGCTTCCGTAACACCCAGGTGTAACGGATAGGGTTTAAGACCTTCTTCATCCAGCTTCTGAACAAGCAAACGATAAGCTTGTACCATCACCTGTGGGTTGCTGGCTTTCATGGAAAGCACAATGTTGTAGTAGTGAAGGTCTTCGCATATGCGCAAAAACTCCAGTGCTGACTCTACCATGCCTAGTGGCGTATCACCATACCGGCTCATGATGCGGTCCGATAAAGACCCATGATTTGTTCCGATACGCATGGCTGTGCCATACTCCTTACATATTTTTACCAGCGGGGTAAATTTCTGGCGAATCCGATCCAACTCTGCCTGATAGGCATCATCGGTATAATCGATTACTTCAAATTTCTTTTTATCGGCATAGTTGCCCGGGTTAACCCGCACCTTTTCAACAATGCGTGCGGCCAGTTCGGCTGCGTTTGGCGTAAAATGAATATCCGCAATAAGCGGAACCTGATATCCCCGCTTTCGAAGTTCCTTTTTTATCTCTTCCAGGTTTTGTGCTTCCTTTAAACTGGGGGCTGTAATGCGCACATATTCGCAACCCGCTTCCACCATACGAATGGTTTGTTCTACCGAACCCAGGGTGTCCATGGTATCTACGGTGGTCATAGATTGTATGCGGATGGGATTGTTCCCGCCCATGGGCACATCACCGATTGAAACTTCAAGGGTTTTTCTTCGGCTGTATTGAACCAGGCTGTTACAATATTGCTTAAGGGAGGCTATTTCAGGGCTCACAAAGTAAGATTTGACGCAAATTTAACCGATATGCCGGGTATTTTGTTCAAGGCTTGTCCAAAATCAAATATCGCCTAACTGGGGCCGGATAACCACTTCTTCCACCACACTGCGGCCTGAAAGCGCATACGATGCATAAATAAGGTCTGCTACATCCTCGGCTTTCATAAAACGATCATCGGGCAAATCCACACCATCCCAACTGGCCGTTTTGGTTGCCCCCGGCATAACAGAGGTTACCCGAATTCCAAATTCTTTGAGTTCCTCCCGCAAGCATTTAGACATGCCCAGCATGGCAAATTTTGTGATGGCATAGGAGCCACCGTTTGCATAGGCTTTAATACTGGCAATGGAACAAATATTGAAAATATGACCCGATCTCTTTTCGCGCATGGTGTGAACAAACCCTCTTGTTATATGATAGGCGCTGTACAGGTTTGCCTCCATCATGGCTTCCAGGTTTCCTTCAGGCTCGGTTGAAATTTCCCCCGAAACAAAATAACCGGCATTGTTTACCAGCACATCTACCGATCGGTTTAGACCCAAAACAAAATTGCAGAACAACTTTACCTGAGCTTTGTCAGAAACATCCGCCTGAAAAGTATAGACCTCCCCTTTCTTAACCAGTGACTTTTTCAAATCATCAAGATCAGCCGATTTACGGGCACAGGTTGCTACATCAAACCCGTTATCCATGAATTTTTCTATAACCGAACGGCCTATCCCTTTTGTGCCTCCCGTTACCACCAATAGTTTACGCATATCAAATGAAATGTTATTTTTGGTATCTTTAGCAAGATAGTGATAAGGTTAATAACTAAAGGTTTACCCCATACCTAACGACAGGTTTTCATGAAGGAAATAGGCAAGTATTTCATTTTTTTAGGATACCTGTTCACCAATCGCGAATCCTTTAAAACGCATTACAGCTTAGTACTGGATGAATGCGTACGCATCGGGGTTAATTCCATATTTCTATTCGTTTTGGTCTCCACCTTTATTGGTGCAGTTTCAACCGTGCAAACAGCTTTTAACCTGGTAGCACCCTACATTCCGAAATATGTGATATCACAGGTAGTACGGGAAATGACCGTGCTTGAACTGGCTCCAACTGTAATGGCCATAGTATATGCCGGCAAAGTAGGTTCGAGCATGTCGGGGAACCTGGGTACCATGCGCATTACCGAGCAGATCGATGCCTTGGAAGTAATGGGTATCAATTCCATCAATTACCTGGTGTTGCCAAAAATAGTAGCCTCTATATTGATGTATCCGTTGCTGGTAATTGTTTCCGGTGTTTGTGCCCTCATGGGCGGTTACCTGGTAGGTGTTGTTACCGGAATATTAGCCCCTACAGAATATATCTATGGTATTCGTTACCTCTTCAATCCGTTTACGATAACCTTTGCCTTGATTAAGGCTGTTACGTTTGGTTTTCTGGTTGCCTCCATTTCTTCATATAAGGGTTACTATACCGAAGGAGGCGCCCTTGAGGTGGGTATCTCCAGTACAAAAGCAGTAACCACCAGTGTTATTGCTATTCTTCTTGCCGATTACCTGTTGGCCCAGCTTTTACTTTCACCGGCATGATCGAAATTCAGCACATATCAAAATCATTTGGCGATAAAAAAATCCTGAAGGATATCAGTGGCACGTTTGAAAAGGGAAAACCTAACCTGATTATCGGTGCATCCGGTACCGGAAAAAGTGTGTTGCTAAAATGCATCGTTGAGTTGGTGAAGCCTGATGAAGGTTATGTGTTTTTTGACCGCAGAAATTTCACCGAAGCAAACCGAAACGAAAAAATTGAAATCAGGCGTGAAATTGGTATGCTGTTTCAGGGCGGTGCATTGTTCGATTCAAAAACCGTAGAAGAAAACGTGCGGTTCCCGCTGGATATGCTGGCTGTAATGCCCAAAGATGAAAAGCAAGACCGCGTTAACCTGGTATTAAACCGTGTGGGGCTTAAGGGGGCAAATAAAAAAATGCCATCAGAACTTAGCGGTGGAATGCGAAAACGTGTGGGCATTGCACGGGCCATTGTAAATAATCCCAAGTACTTGTTCTGCGATGAACCTAACTCAGGCCTGGATCCCCAGACTTCTATACTGATTGATGAATTGATTCAGGTGCTTACTTCAGATTACGACACCACGACAATTGTTGTTACCCACGACATGAATTCGGTAATGGGCATTGGCGACAATATTATGTTTCTTTACCAGGGCGAAAAACTTTGGGAAGGCGGTAAAGATGACATTACACATTCGGGTGTAAAAGAACTGGATGACTTTGTATTCGCAAACAAGGTTATGATTGCTATGCGAGGAAAAACAGCCTGATTTGTTAGAACCCATCTCAAAAATACCATAGTCATACCGGCCTTGAGCCGGTATCTCGTGTTTTCATGCTACCATCAACAGGATCGCGGATCATTGTCCGCGATGACAACCACTTTTGAGATGGGTTCTAGAATTTAAACCATGCATACCCTTTTAACTGATAAGTCGTCAGTACGGTAAGCATAGAAGTAGCAATTTTTATATCGGGAGATATTTTATTTTTATCAATACTCCTTCCGATGAGTGATTGCCCGCATACATACAGCTCAACGCCAGCCTCGCGCAGAGTTTTATATAATGCCAGGTTAGGATTATCCACTTTATACTTTTGGCTGTAGCTTTCATTATCCAGAATGGAGTACGTGGCCTGGTTATGAATAGCCACAACAACCTTGATCTTTTCCTTGGGTACACCACCTACACTGTGCAGGTTAATCATTCGGGCAATGTTGTTTAAATGATCATTGATCAGTGCGGGGTTTTCAGTTCCTCCGGCCAGGTCAATAACTATTTTATAGTCGAGTAATGGATCAGGCTTCTCTACAGCCTCCGGTATCTCAAATACGCCACCAAAATTCTTTACAATTGGAAATACCATCTGTTGAGCATAGGCTAAACTGCCGGTCAACACAAACACACAAAGCGCAAAATTTTTCATAGGTTTAGAAATGTTGAAGTTATAAGCATCTACTTTTTTTCCTTCACTAAAGGCAGTTCAATATGGAAAACACTTCCTATGCCCACAGTTGAGTCAAAATATATCTTCCCGCCCATTTGCTCAATTCCCTGCCGCGCGATGGCCAGGCCTAATCCAGACCCCGATTGTTTGGTGCTGAAATGAGGTAAAAATATTTTGTCGCGAAGATCTTCCCGAATACCACTACCATTATCAGTAAAGGCAATATAAATGGCATTTTCCATTTGCTTCAGGTGCACCTTCACCCTGGCCGATCGACCTTCCCCGGCAGCCTGAATTCCGTTTAAAATAATATTTGAAAATATTCTGCTTATCAGTTGTTCATCAACCTGCGCTTCTACCTCATCCACTTCGGTTGTAAACTCTACTGAAGCCGATTGCTCATGAAGGTGCACTACTTTTTTCAATAACCCTACCAATTCCACCGGTCGCATTACCGGTTCAGGCATCTTGGCGAATGTACTGAATGACGAAGCTATACCATCCAGCGTATCTACCTGGTCTAGTACAGCGGCAATTGACTTTCTGATTTTCTCCAGGGTCTTCGGGTCTGTATCAGGAAGGCGTTCCGTTTGTTGAAGCATAAGCTTCATGGGGGTAAGCGGATTTTTAATTTCATGCGCCACTTGTTGAGCAATTTCGCGCCAGGCTTTTTCGCGCTGTACACGCTCCAACTGACTTTTGCTTTGGCTTAACGTGGAAAGCATTTGATTGTACTCCCTCACCATCAACCCAATTTCATCATCCGATTGCCACTCCAAAGGCTGGTTAACATTGGTAAGGGAAATCCGGCCAAGCTTTTGCGTAATCATGCGCAATGGAAACGTAAGCCATTGCGCTACCCAGAAAGAAACAATAACCAATACGATGAAAATGGCTGTAAAAATGGAAAGGATATTAGCCAGCACGGTAATCTGCATTTTCTCCAGCAAATTTTCGGATTGGAAAAACGGGATACCTAATACACCGAGTAGTGATCCGTCATCAGGAGCCAGTAAAGCAGAGTATGCCACAAAGTAGTTCAACTTACCCACCTGTTCATCCGCAATAAAAACACGATCACCACGCTTTATCCGATCCAGTGCAGACGGATTTATGTAGGGAGATAGCAATTGGTTTTCAAAAATCAAGGGCTGGCTGGTAAATTGAAGTTTGCCCGCAGGTGTAAAAAGGTTAGCATCCAGGTTTGCCAATTTTGACAATTGTGCAAAATCTAAATCACCCGAAATTGCATCAACCCGATCCGATTCCGTTAACAGGGTACTAATCTGATTCGTAAAACTTTTCGACTTGGCCAGGTAATCGGCATTCAGTTGTTCCTGATTAGAGCGGGCCGTCAACCCCAGCGTAATTACACTAACTGCAATTAATGGAATAAAAAAAGCCAGGTTTAAAATAAGTTGTATGCGGGTTGAAAGCATGAGTTTATCGACACGGAAAAAATCAATAATTCCTATCGTCAATAAAAAAATAAGTATTGCAAACAAACCTATGATAATCAGGAAGGAGAAATCTGCCAAGGTATAGGTAAGCGAAGGTGCTCGCGAAGATACCAACACAATCCTTCCGCTGGCATCGCGTGAGGCCGTATGAAGATAGCCTGAAAATTCAATTCCCTTTCGATACAGGCGTGGATCTTCCAGAACCGATTTATCCAAGGTTGAATAATTAAAGTCGCCCGACCAATATTGTATTTCATTATTTAGAAAAACTGCATTACTAAACTCCTGCGATCCGAAAGCCTGACGAAACCTGTTGTCTACCAGCAAGCCCGGATAAACATTCTCCGGGATAACCCGCTTAAGTGATAATTCCAGCACAATATAACCTGCTGTGATTACCCCTCGTTTTACCGGAATTACCGCCAGGTATTTCCGGGCTGATTCCTCATCGGGTCGGTTAAAGAAATAAATTCCATCATAAGCCGTTTGAGAGGCCTCCTCATCAAATTCAGTAAGCCAGGTGGTGAAACTCTTCGTTTCAGAGTCGTCAAAAGATTCACCGGTAACTCCGTATAAATGAATATCGATGGTGTATTTATTAAAGTATCCCGGAATAAAAACCTGACGTACCTTTTGGCGCACAGCCTCGCGGTTGGTAAACGGTCCGGATAAACGTGATTGAATAAAGAAATCTCCTGCGATCTTATCCATGGCTTCTGCCAGTAAAAATTCTCCGAAGTCATCCTTATCAATTAAAAATGAATTGGCAAACTTGAGCTGGTTTACCACCCGTTCACCTTTGCTGAAATAATTAATGGCTGCTAATCCGCTGAAGGCAAAAAGTATCACGGCAACAAAAAAGTACGTAAACGTAAGGTACCGAAAGCGTTGCAGTGATTTGTATAACTTAAAAAATCCTATAACCAAAAGATAAATTAAACCTGTAAGTAACGAGGACAAATAAAGTTGTCCGGTTAATTCATTAATACCACTAAACAATGCCGTACCGATGAGCAACGACAGGAAAGATCTCATGGTCCACTCCAACTGTATTAACCGCATAAAAACATGCATGAAAAGAAAAGCGCTTATCCACGCAAACACTACGGAGAGAAAGGCCAGTATGCGAAGCACATCAAAATGTATTGATTCGGAAATATTGAGCGTTATCGCGGAGTTATTGTATATGGTTTGTATAACAACATAAGGAAACAATGCACCAAAAAGCACGGCTGCCGAAGCAAATACAGAAACAAACCATCGTGAGGCCGGTGATTTTAAGGACGCACGAAGATCTCTGAACCGGTAGAAATTACGAAAAAGAAACAGACACAGTACGGTTACGGAAACTGCATTCTGTAATAAATCACCAAGAGAAGGATTCAGCTCAGAAGAAGCAAAATACTTAGGGTCGAAGATATCGATGTTGATAAACCGTGATGGGAATTGAAATTCAATCATCAGGTATCGGACCAGTGCCACACCACCCAGCAAAATAAAAAAACTAATACCGGCATGCTTTACCCGTACCACGTTTATAAGCCGGTAAAGCAGAATGAAAAACAAACAGATTGCAGCAGTAAAGAAAAGCATTGTGAGCTTTGCATCCATGGCCGCAGCAAACCGGGTTGGTGATAACAAACACTTAAACACGGGGGTACCGTTAACCTCAACAGAATACCCTGTTGCCGAATTGACATCCAAAATGGTAACATCATAACGGCCAAAAATATCGTTGTTTCGCCAGGGCTCTAAATATTCATTTTGAATCTTATAGTGAATGTGAAGGGGAAGAATAGCCACCAAGGAATTCCGTTGATCCAATACCCATTTGAATACCAAAAAATCTCCGGAAGCAATTTTCAGGTATTTGTATTCAAAGTCATCCAGCACAAATCGAACAGGTGGTAAAAACTGATTACCGGTCCATTGCACTATTTCCTGATCCGACACAAGCAGAAAATCGATATTCCCGGCACGGTCCAATTGGTGGATACCATTTAGTTTGCTTTGTTGAAATGACGTTACAGAAGTTGTTAATTTATCCAAGCGGGAATTGAGTTTTTTTGAAAACTCAGCAACGAGTATTTCGGGGCTTGCGGGTTCGCTGGCGCGATATGAAAAGTAAAGTCCGGCACTGAAGGAAACCAACAGAAGAATGGCAAGAATGCTACTGACCTTGTCTTTCGCAACGAACTGCATCCAATAAAGTTAAGAAATTACCCTATTGTGCATAGCGTGAATCAAATTTGATTCCGCCAAACAGATACAGATAAATGATACGGGAATAACGATAGTTTAATGGCGCAATGAGGACCATACATGCCATAACAACACCAATATATACCCACTCGGAAGGATCACCAAGGAAATACAGGATCAATCCTATTAGCGTAATCATAGCTACCGTTATTCCGTAGCCAACATACATGGCCCCCTGATAAAAGCCAGGCTCAGGTTCTAACTGCACATCACAGTGGGGACACTTTTCGTTCATGATAGCAAATTTGAGGACATTCGTGGCCGGAAACATGAACAGGTTCCCTTGATGACAATGCGGGCATTTACCCTGCAACAGGGCCTTGGCGGAGCTTGCTGACATTTTTCCTGCTGTTTCTGTACCACACGTATCCTAAAACCAGTATTGCCAGGTAAGGCAAACTCAACAGGTACAAAATTCCTGTGTTGATTCCCGCAGCTATACCTATATCGCCATTGCTTACATTATTCTCCAATTGCGTACGACACATGGCGCACTGAGCCCATGTAGTCAGCGGACTAAGCATCACCAAGAAAATCAATACTGCTAACCGACCTGCCATTATGAATAATAAGGACTAATCATCAAATATACGATAACGCCTGTTACGGCCACATACAACCATATAGGGAAGGTGTATTTTGCCAGTGCCTTATGTCTTTCAAAATTACCGCCCAAGGCACGGCCTAGCGTAAACAACACAAAGGGTATAACAATAACCGACAAAAAAATGTGCGTGATCAGAATAAAATAATATACATAGCGGATCGCTCCTTCGCCTCCAAATGGAGTTGAGTCGCTGGTCATGTGATAAAGCACATACATAACCAGGAAAACTGCAGAAAGGCCTATACAAGTCTTCATGATACGCTCATGCAACTGACGTTTTTTATTTCTGATTGCAATAACAGCACTTACAAGCAAAACAGCGGTAAGTCCATTTATGGAGGCATAGATGGGTGGCAGAAATGAAAAATCATAGCCCTCAATCTTTACGCGAAAAAGAATAGCCACTACAACGGGTATGATTACTGAAACCGCTATGATTAGCCTTTTATAAGGTTCCTGGTGCGCCACGTTAATATTTCTTTAGTATTATTTCAATCTCCATAATCAGGCGATCAATTTCCTCACGGTTATTCAACGGATAATGACCCCGGATTCTTCGTTTACAATCAACAAGCAGAAGATCATAAGGTTCCTCAAGGAAAAGAAAACATCTTTTCAGGGTTTGCAAACTGTCGGATGGAACGTGAACAAATACCTCGTTCAACGTTGAATCCTTCAAAGTACCTGCAGCTGCAATTTTTACTATCGGTAATTCCTCTGGTGTGAAATTCGCCCGGATTCTGCCCCAGGCTTCAGCGCCCGTAGACTGATTCGCTACATAAAACAGGGTTAAACTATCCTGTTCAGACCAACCCAAATTACTTAAGAGTCCAGTCTGTATCGTATAAGCCCCTTGCGGTGGCTGGACACAACCCTCCACTACCGGGGCACCTTCCTGATATAACGGCTCCACTGCAAATTCATTCTCACCAAAGAATTTCAGAAACATAAAAATCAGCACCGGTAAGGCCAGGGCCAGCAATAACAAAATTAGTTTTAAAACCTTCATCAGAACCTGTTAAAAAAGAAAGGCTTAAGTTGAACTTAAGCCTTGATGTGATCTATCAAAAATGATCAGGGCCGGGCCAGATCAATATGGATACCTTCGTAAACAAACGCTACCAGCATCCATACTACGAATACCATTGGTATCAGAATTGACCAGAGGAGAACTTTCGCTTCATAACGAAGGTGCATAAACTCACCAACAATATAAGCGGCCTTTACAATTGTCATCAGAATAAACGTCCATACCCGCAGGTCTTTCATTTCGTGCGGTACTCCAAAAGCAACCGCAAATTCAAGGAGTGTTACCGCACCAAGAATTCCAGCTACTGTCCAGAGTTTCTTAATCTTAGCAGTATCCGGAGGAAGAACGGTTACCTGAGGTGCATCTTCTGCATGTGCCATAGTGTACTGTATTAACGATTGAAATTAAACAAGATAAAAGAAGGTAAACACGAATACCCAAACCAGATCTACGAAGTGCCAGTACAAACCAACCTTTTCTACCATTTCATAGTGACCTCTGCGTTCGTAAACACCGGTTACGGTATTGTAGTAAATCAAAAAGTTCAGCATCACACCGCTAAATACGTGGAAACCGTGAAAACCTGTGATAAAGAAAAAGAAGGCCGCAAAATCGGGTGGCCCGTATTGGTTTATCGAAAGATTGGCTCCGAAAATTTTGGTTCCATCGGCTAAAATACTTCCCCCATCAGTACCATGAATAAAGTGACTCCACTCCCACGCCTGGCAAGACAAGAAGGTAAATCCACCGATAATGGTCCAGAGCATCCATTTCTCAACGGCCTTTCTGTCCATACGATGACCGGCTTCAACGGCCAACACCATGGTTACCGAACTCATAATCAGGATGAAGGTCATCAATCCCACAAAAACAAGGGGAGCATTTAAACCATGGAAAAACGGAACAGCTTCAAATACTTTTTCCGGAATGGGCCAATACGTTTGTGAGAAAGTAAAGGCATCAACGGCACCTTCATACGCCTTGTGAGAAGAACGGACCAGTCCGTACGTAATTAAGAGGGCGGAAAAAGTAAAGGCATCGGAGAGGAGGAAAAACCACATCATGAGTTTGCCATAACTGGCATTCATGGGGGAAACTCCGCCATCCCAAACTGATTTTCCGGGGGCAGGTACGGTTACGGTTGAGGTGCTTGCCATGGTATAAAGTACTGTTTTCGGTTTATGGATTCAATATTAAGAATATGAACAAATATAGCCAAAGTCCGCCCAAAAAATGCCAGTAAGTAGCGCACATTTCCAGCTGATTTAGGCTTTTTGAATGGATTTTAAACTTAAATGCATTTACCAAAACGATCACCAGAAAAACCAGTCCGCTGACAATGTGCAGACCGTGTACACCCGGTAAAATCCATAAGAAAGAGTGCGATACATTGCTCCCCGTCATATGTTGTTTTAAGGCCACCATTTCGCCATAGGCCAGGTATTGCCCTGCTAAAAATGCTACTCCTAAAACCGTTGTCAGGGCAAGGGCAATTTTTAACTGATCGATGTTGTCGCGTTTCGCAGCCAGGTATGCCCAGATCATGGTAACACTACTCAGCACAGCAATGACTGAGTTTATCCAGAACTGATCGGGTAATATAATTTCAGCCCATCCCGCATCGGCACGTTTAACGAGGTAAGCACTGGTCCACGCTCCGAACAGCATGATCACGCTCATCATGAACAGCCAAAGCGCGAACTTCTTTGGATTCATGGAAAGTGGCTTCTTTGCTTCCTCAATAATTTTCAATTCCTTAATATCAGCACTCATAATCTCCTCCTCTTTTTATCATTAAAGTTTATCAAGTAAGTATGCAATCTGTACTATAGGTAAATACAAAAATGAACCAAACATAATGCGCAAGGCGCTGGCCCGGCTGCCGGTTTTCATTAATGAAAAAGTCTGTGCCAGAAACAAAACACCACACACTGTAACTACTATAGCTGAATCTATTCCGGTTATCCCGAATTTTGCCGGAAGCAAACCCAGCGGCAAGAGGAACAAGGTGTACATCATGATCTGAATAGCCGTATTAAAATCCTTTCGGCCACCAAAAGGAAGCAACTTAAACCCGGCTTTTTTATAGTCTTCATCAGCCAGCCATGCAATGGCCCAAAAGTGGGGGAACTGCCAAATGAACTGAATGGAGAAAATTATTAACGCTTCATGCGAGATAACACCGGTTGCCGCTACCCAGCCTAACAGCGGTGGTAACGCTCCGGGTATGGCTCCTACAAAAACTGCAATTGGCCCAACGCGTTTCAAGGGTGTGTATACAAAACTATACAACACCATGGAGAGAATGGATAAGCTTACTGTTAACGGATTCGTAAACGTAATCAGGATCAGAATACTGAGCACAAAACATATTGCCGAGAAAAACAACGCCTCCTGAACGGTCAGTCTGCCCGTTGGCAATGGTCTGTTCATTGTGCGCGTCATCAGTTTGTCAAGATCCTTCTCAATAACCTGATTAATAGCAATGGATGAGCCTGACAATAGAAACGCACCTATAAACAACATGGTTAACGTTGTCCAGTTCAGGCTGGGTGAAGCCAACGTAAACCCAAAGGCACTGGAAAACGCAACCAGCATGGATAACCTGAACTTGAGAAGTTCCCAGTATGCCTTTGCCTTAGCAATTGCCCAGGTAATTCCATGGAGCGTATCCAATTGTCCTGTAACCATATGTTAGGATAACACGGGTTTAGTTGATGTGTTTACTTGCAGTGCCAATAAAAACTGATAACCGAATGTTACGGTTGCCAGTAACAAATGAACTGGTTGCAAAAACGGAGGCACTGCGAAATAGGCCATTCCTGTACCAGTTAAAATAGTTCCCAAAATTAACAGGAATAGAGTCAGTACGAAACCCTTTCCCCGTTCACTTTTCATCAATTTCCAGAATAATCCTACATGCAACAGCAGCACGATCCACGAAAACGAACGATGTATAATGAAGGAACTTCCCAGGGCTTCAATCCACCCTCCCCTGTCGGCAAGGCGCGCGGCCACCTGATCCAGCGCCTCCCTAACCTGAGTGCCCAATAAGATCTGAATCAGTACAACCGCCATGCAGCCAATAATCCAGGGGGTCACACCGGTTATACGTGTTGGCTGACTACCCTCAACACGCGTTTGATGAACCACGTAAATTAAAAGCGCTACGATGATAAGCGCCAAAAACATATGGACGGTGATTGTCCAGGGAGTAAGATTAGTTGAAACTACAATAGAGCCAATCCATCCCTGAAAGCCGACCAATACAAAGGTTAAAAATGCAAGTACTGTCCAATGGCGGTTTGTTTTCCAAAACCGCAGAGAGTAAACAAACACGGCAAAAATCAACAAGCCAATGACTACACCAATCAACCTGTTAATGTATTCAATCCATGTCTTAACAGGGTTAAAATCAGCCTCTTCCCTAATCGATTCGTCTGTAAGGAGTTGATCTGCAGTACGTTTAAAACCAAGTGCGTTTAGGTATTTCGCAAAGCGGATGTTCTTCTCGTGTCGATTATTTGAATAGGTTTCCTTATAATTTTCCGGAAGTTGATCTACGGAAGTTGGTGGAACCCATTGTCCGAAACATTTAGGCCAATCGGGGCAGCCCATACCCGACCCGGTGCTGCGCACAATACCGCCAACCAATATCAATATGTATACAGCAATCAGTGTTGATAATGATAGTCTGTAAAATGAACGGTTACTTGACATGGTCTGCGCTAAAACGTTTCAGCCTTCTGGCCGGTTACTAAAACCAATCCAAAAGGCCGAACTGTTTCAATCCAAATGTTTTTTTAATGCTTACTTCCTTCTATTACAATAGCACCATCACCGTTGGTCTCTAACTTAATCAACTCATTTTCATGCGGTAGATTTGACTCAGGCGTTTCAGAGTATGGTATGGTTTGAGGAATGAAGTCATCCTTTGCTCCAGGCTTGCTGTAATCGTAGGGCCAGCGGTACACGGCCGGAATTTCACCGGGCCAGTTTCCATGACCTGGATTACGTGGCGTAGTCCACTCCAGCGTGGTGGATTTCCACGGATTGGCAGATGCCTTTCTTCCGCGGAAAATGCTGTAGAAGAAATTGAACAGGAAAATAAACTGCGCGGATAATGTGAGTATAGCCGCCACACTAACCAGGGTATTCAGATCGGTGAACCCACTGAAGGTATCAAAATTCGTCCATGAATAATAGCGTCTTGGAAAACCTGCAATACCAATATAGTGCATCGGGAAGAACACCATGTAAACACCCACGAACGTTAACCAGAAGTGAATGTATCCAAGTTTTTCATTCATCATACGACCAAAAAACTTCGGGAACCAGTGATAAATACCTGCCAGCATGCCAAAGAAGGAGGCGCTACCCATTACCAGGTGGAAGTGTGCTACCACAAAATACGTGTCGTGCAATTGAATATCGATGGCTGAGTTGCCTAAGAATATTCCGGTAATACCCCCTGTTAAGAAGAACGACACCAAACCAATGGAAAACAACATGGCTGATGTAAACCGGATATTTCCTTTCCACAACGTGGTAACATAGTTAAAGATTTTTACCGCAGAAGGCACTGCAATAATTAGTGTAAGCAACATGAAGATGGATCCTAAAAACGGATTCATACCGGTAACAAACATGTGGTGCGCCCACACAATGAAAGAGAGAATGGCAATGAAGAGCATAGAGCCAATCATAGCCTTGTATCCAAAAATCGGTTTACGCGAATTGGTTGCAATAATCTCTGAGGTAATCCCTAATGCCGGAAGCAACACAATGTAAACTTCAGGGTGACCTAAGAACCAGAACAAGTGTTGGAATAAAATCGGGCTTCCACCCACGTTGGCTAACGCTTCGCCTCCAATGTAGATATCGGAAAGGAAGAAACTGGTACCAAAACTTCTATCGAAAATCAAAAGCAAGGCAGCCGCAAATAAAACAGGGAAAGAAAGTAAACCGATAATGGCCGTAAAGAAAAATGCCCATATCGTTAATGGCATGCGTGTAAACGACATGCCTCGTGTACGCATGTTAATAATAGTAGTGATGTAATTTATACCACCCAATAGCGTACTGACAATGAACAGCGCCATGGCCACGAGCCACAACGTCATACCCAATCCTGAACCTTGTATAGCCTGAGGCAGTGCACTCAAAGGCGGATAAACAGTCCATCCCCCTCCGGCAGGTCCGGTTTCAATAAAGAAAGAACTTAACATTACCACACTGGATAAAAAGAAGAACCAGTAAGATAGCATGTTCATAAAACCAGAGGCCATATCGCGCGCTCCGATTTGTAAGGGAATCAGGAAGTTGGAAAACGTACCACTCAATCCGGCTGTGAGTACAAAGAATACCATGATGGTACCATGCATCGTTACTAACGCCAGATAAAACTCAGGATCGATTTTTCCTTCAGGCGTAATCCATCCACCCAACAGCGGACGAAGCCACTCCAGCGTCATATCCGGAAAACCAAGTTGCAAACGGAAGATCACAGAAAGCGCTCCTCCGAAGAGTGCCCAAAAAATACCTGTAATCAGGAATTGCTTGGCAATTACCTTGTGATCCTGACTAAAAATATAATTCGTCCAAAAATTACCCTCATGATGTTCGTGCTCATGATCATCGTGGTGGTGAACGTCAATGTTAGTGTGTGTATGCGTTGTTGCCATGCTTTTGTTAATCTTAATTAGAACCTACAGCCACTGCTTTAACTCCCTCCAAATATGTAACACCTGTTTCAACAGGAATTTCTGCTTTAATCATAGCTGATTCACGTAAACCCGCTGGTACATTTTTTAAATAATCAGGGTTTTGCTTTAACCAAGCCTCTTGTCCGGCTTTCCACTTTTCAAAATCTTCGGGTGTATCTACAACTACACTCATCTTCATGGAGAAGTGACCTTTACCGCAAATTTCAGTACAAGCCAGTTCGTAGTTAAATTCAGGATTTCCCAATTCATCGCGCATCTCCGCGGTTGTTTTGGTAGCGATAAACTTAAACTGAGTGGGCATACCCGGAACTGCATCCATCTTTACACGAAAGTGCGGAAGAAACACACTGTGCAGTACATCCTTAGCCCGTATTTTCATGAGCACTTCTTTTCCTTTTGGAATATGCAGCTCAAGGGATTTAAAATCATCAAAAGACTTATTATCGCTCAGGTCTAAACCGAACTCGTTAATAGCATCAATTTTTTGATAGTGATAATCTCCCAATACGTTATCCTTTCCCGGATAGCGAACCGTCCAGGCAAACTGTTGAGCAATTACTTCCACGACTTCGGCATTTTCTGAAGCGGGTGACGTGATATCGTTCCAGGCGCGAAGTCCGGTAAATACCAACAAGGCAAGAACCAGGGCAGGAATAATCGTCCACGCTAGTTCCAGGTAATGGTTATCGGGATAAAACTTTGCCTTACGGCCTTCCTTGTGCTGATACTGGTACAGGAAAACAAACTTGATAATACTGATTATGGTAAACGCCACAACGGTTACGCCCATGGTTATCCAGAACAATGTGTCGGTCCATGCACCGTGTTCAGAAGCTATGGGTAATGTATACGAATCAAAATGCGTGTACGAATACCAAAAGAATCCACCTAAGCCAAACACCATAAACAGAATGAACAACAAAGCATGAACCCCGTTGCTGCTGTCTACCTCATCGTCACTGGTCTTTGCTTTTGCAACACTCACCAAACTGCTGATGCGGAAGATGAGGTAGAGGATCGCAAGAACAAGAACAACACCAAGAACTACAATCAAAGTCGTCATAATGCTTTCAAATTAAATATGGTGATGGAGACTCTCTTCTAATAAGGGATGATTTTTACCGAACAGCGGCATTTTTGACAAACTGTTCAGGGTAATCCAAAGGAAGGCGGCCAGGAAAATACATGCGGTTCCTATTTCCAACAATCCCAACCCTCCATCGTTCTTCATCACACCCGGTGTAACCATGTTGTAAAAATCAAACCAATGTCCAACAATTACGATCGGACAAACCACTTTCAACATTGATAAATGTCGCTTTGCATCTCTCGTCATTAATAACAGAAAGGGTAATACAAAGTTCAGGATGAGGTTAGTAAAAAATATCCAGCTATACGGACTGGTCGTCATGCGTTCAATGAAGTACACCGTTTCTTCAGGAATATTGGCATAGTAGATCAACAAGAACTGACTGAACCAGATGTACGTCCAGAAGATAGAAAAGGCAAATACAAATTTTCCTAAATCGTGCAGGTGGTTGGCGTTAACAACCTTCAGGTAGCCGGCATCTTTCAGGTAAACTACAATAAGGGTAATCATAGCCAAAGCTGTTACCCACCAGCTGGCGAAAACATACCAACCAAACATGGTGCTGAACCAGTGTGTGTCAATGCTCATCACCCAATCCCAGGCCGCTACAGATGAACTTACTGCAAAGAATACAAGAAACCAGGCAGAGATACTTCTGTTCTTAAACCAATATTTGGTGTCTGCTTCCAGGTCCTCCGCCATCATGTTTCTCTTGATCATGGTAAAGAACCAATACCACATGCCGAAGAAGATCACCATACGGGCTATGTAAAAAATGGGAAATCCTCCTGCTTCACCAGGCCAGAAGAAATAGGGAGACTTGCCATCAATAATCTCATCAAACTGACCACTTGATTTATCATACAGATAACTGTGTGTCCAGTGGAAAATATCATGGTTGGATAGGAACCATAATCCAATGGTTAACCCAAATGCAACAGGCAACCAATGTCCCATCGCTAAGGGAATGCGTTTTAACCCGGATGACCAACCGGCTTGAGCAGCATACTGAATTGCCACGAAAAACAAACCAATAATACCCAAACCCACAAAATAGATGTTGTTCATCCAAAGTGTGGTGTACAAGCGCTTTAACCAAGTGGCTGTTTCATGATGCTCAGCCTCAGCAGGTGCCTCACTTGCTGCTGTTTCATCAATACTGGCAACCCATTGTTGGCTTAGCACCTGGCTATGGCCTTCGGCATGCTCATGATGCCCATCTTTTGTAGCCAACCATAAGCCTACAATGAAAAGAAATACTCCGACTCCCAATAGAATTAAAA
Source organism: Flammeovirgaceae bacterium UBA5585 (assembly GCA_002425185.1). Classification (GTDB taxonomy): domain Bacteria; phylum Bacteroidota; class Bacteroidia; order Cytophagales; family Cyclobacteriaceae; genus UBA2336. The sequence goes on from DILT01000014.1 coordinate 75,536, forward strand.
TTTTCTTTTTGGCTTCCGGGGTGAAGATGAACTCTTCCTCCACTATTGTTGAATGACCCATGTTTATTCTATTAACTCGTTAGTGCGTTATCCGTAAATCTATTTTTGCAAAGTCTTAACATACCGGGCAATCTTCCAGCGATCCTCCTGGCTGATCTGCGATCCATGCGGAGCCATCAACCCTTTACCTGCGGTAATCACATGAAAAATATGACCTTCAGTAATATCCTTGTAAGCGTCACCTTTCAGGTTAGCTACACCGGCATATGCGCTGCGTTCAACACCATCAATGGTTACTCCGGTAGCTACTTTACCGTTACCCTCTCCTTTTGCTCCGTGGCAATGTGTACAATACATAGTATAAAGTGCCTTTCCATCAGCCAACAGTTGTGCATTATCAACTCCCTCAAACGGGCTTTTTATTTTCGCAGCAATCGCGAGGCTGTCTTTCGGAAGCCGGTAAGGTAATACGTTAGCCTTGTTGCGGCTTACTGTATGAGCCGGAGGCATGCGCATATTCATCCGATACGGATTCAACGAATTTGAATTATAAAATTCAGCATGACCATCTTCATACTCAATAGAAGTAAGCCAACTTCCGGCACCCGGATCGGTGATCTGAGAGTAGGGTTCATACGCCACAGCATGATACATGTTGGGCGCATACTCCAATCCTGGTTTATCGCCACCAGCTTTGCACGAAGCAATCAACAGGGCAACCGTTATGCCGATGAATAAAGTTGCTGATCGTCTCATCATATTCTTCATCGTATAGTTATTCAAAACTTTTTTCATTCACTTCAACTGCGCCACTCTCGCTGAGTAAACGCTTCAATTCATCTTTACTCTTTCCGCCATTTGCAGCCAAATCAATAGCCATTACGTGCATATCATCTGTACTGCGGATATCAAACTGACGTGGCCACTTGTAAGGCTTCATGTCACTAACAATCATAAAGGTTCCTACCATGCCTAAAGCGGAGAGCAATACCGTTAACTCAAATGTTACAGGAATAAAAGGAGGCAGGGATGCAAAGTTTTTACCACCAATAATCATCGGCCAGTCGTAGCCCAACATCCAGATTTGCATTAACAAGGCGAGACTGGTGCCGGTCATACCAAACATAAAGGCAGCAATAGGAAGACGGGATTTTTTATAACCCAGGGCCTCATCAATTCCGTGTACCGGAAAAGGTGAATACACCTCCTGAATCTTTACCCCACTGGAACGCACTTTTCGGATACCCTCCAACAGTACATCCTCATCATTGAAAATCCCTACAACAAAATGCTTATCTGCATCCATAACTATTTCTTTTCAGATGTTGACTTAATAATACTTTTTACTTCCGCCATATTGATCACCGGGAAAAACTTGGCGAACAGGAAGAAGGCTGTAAAGAATATTCCGAAGGTAAATACATACTGCCCTACATCATACCAGGTTGGGTAGAACATGGTCCAACTGGATGGAATATAATCTCTGTGCAAAGAGGTTACGATAATCACAAAGCGTTCGAACCACATACCGATGTTCACAATAATGGACAACACAAAAGTGGCAACAATACTGGTACGTATTTTCTTGATCCAGAATAACTGAGGAGAGATTACGTTACACGTCATCATCGCCCAATACGCCCAGGCATACGGACCAACCACACGGTTATAAAATGCATAACCCTCATACGGAACACGGGAGTACCAGGAAATAAATAATTCGGTGATGTAGGCGATACCTACAATAGATCCTGTAATGATGATGACAATGTTCATCAATTCAATGTGGTATATAGTAATGTAGTCTTCCAGCTTAAACACCTTGCGGGTAACAATAAGCAAGGTGAGTACCATGGCAAATCCTGAGAAGATAGCACCGGCCACAAAGTACGGTGGGAAGATGGTGGTGTGCCATCCGGGAATAACCGAAGTAGCAAAGTCCATGGATACAATTGTGTGAACCGACAATACCAGCGGAGTAGAAAGACCCGCCAGGATCAACGCAACGGATTCGTAGCGCATCCACGTTTTAGCTCCACCCTGCCAGCCGAAACTTAAGGCATTGTAAACATTAGCCCTGATTTTATTTCCCTGTACCACAGCCCGATCGCGGATAACCGCAAAATCAGGAATGAGACCCATGTACCAGAATACCAATGAAACCGTAAAGTATGTTGAGATGGCGAACACGTCCCATAACAATGGCGAGTTGAAGTTCACCCACAAAGAGCCAAATGTGTTCGGCAGCGGAAGTGCCCAATAAAATCCTAACCATAAACGACCCATGTGAAAGCCGGGGAAGCTGGCCGCGCAGATAACGGCAAAAATAGTCATCGCCTCTGCTGCCCGGTTAATCGACATTCTCCAACGCTGACGGAACAATAAAAGAATAGCTGAGATCAAGGTACCTGCGTGACCAATACCGACCCACCATACGAAGTTGGTGATGTCCCACGCCCAACCTACTGTTTTGTTAAGCCCCCACACCCCAATGCCATGCCACAAAAGCATAGCACAGGCGTAAGCACCCAGGCCCAGTAAAGCCAAAGAAATAGCCATCGCCATCCACCACAGTTTGGTTGGTTTGCCTTCCACCTGGCGGCTAATGTCGTGCGAAACATCTTTTATGGTTTTACCACCGGTTACCAGAGGTTCGCGTATCACTGAAGTTACTGCCATAATATTTTACGTCTCTCGTTTATTCGTTTCTGTTTTCTGCTATGCGTCTTTATTTCTCACTTTGGTGAGGTACCATATGTTTGGCTTCACACCAACTTCTTCCAACACCTGGTAAGCGCGTGGATTACCCGCGAGTTTATCAATACCAAAAGGTCTTTCCGGATTTCTTGGGGCGATCTTCAGTAACTTGCTGATGCTGCTTTCGGGATCATTCACATCTCCAAATACGATGGCACCTGTGGAGCATGATGCCTGACATGCTGTGATTACCTCACCATCTTTCAATGGCCTTTTCTCCTTCTTCGCCTGGAGTTTGCCGTTCTGAATACGCTGTACGCAGAAGGAACACTTTTCCATTACCCCACGTGAGCGGACGGTAACATCAGGGTTCAATACCATCTTACCTAAGTCGGTATTCATGGCCGGGTTAACCTGTTCAAACTGGCGATTGTCGTGATACTTGAACCAGTTGAAGCGTCTTACTTTATACGGACAGTTGTTGGCACAGTAACGTGTACCAATACAACGGTTGTAGGTCATTTGATTTAATCCTTCGGTGCTGTGGGTTGTTGCTGCCACCGGGCACACCGTTTCGCATGGAGCATTATTACAATGCTGACACAGCATAGGCTGGAATACTACTTCAGGATTTTCAGCAGCTTCTTCCAGGCCACGTACATCGTGAACAGCGGCATCGCTGCTGTAATAGCGGTCGATGCGCAACCAATGCATCTCTCTGCGATTGATCACCTCTTCGCGACCCACCATGGAAACGTTGTTCTCTACATTACAGGCTACCACGCAGGCACCACAACCGATACAGGTATTCAGGTCGATGGCCATACCCCAATGATGGTTTTTGTAATCGTGGCCTTTCCAAAGCGAAAGTTCTTCAGGTGCAACTTTATGGTTAGGGTCTTTCCATGTTGCAATCTTAGGCTGGAATTCCTTTTTCCAATCGGCACGCTCAAAATTCGACAAGGTAGTTTCTTGTACTACGGTCTGACGCGCCATGTAAGTTTGATGCGTTTGCGTGGTGGCAATCTGGTAACGCTCACCGGCTGCTTCAAACGATGCTCCCGCAACACTGTAACTGAGTGATCCATTAACCATAGTAATCAACGGATACGCATTCTTACCAATGCCATCAGCAACTTTTCCGGCTTTGGTCCGACCATACCCTAACGGAATACCTAGTGTACCCGGTGTTTGTCCGGGTTGTACCAGTACGGGAAGCTTTACAGGTTCCTTTCCCGGAATAGAGATGGTATAGTATTCAGTCTTAGCTTCTTTAAAATTAATACCTTTAGAATCGGCAGGTGCCACCGTTACGTAGTGTTCCCAAACCGCTTTTGTAATCGGATCAGGTAGTTCCTGAAGCAACGGGTTGTTGGCCTGTGAACCATTTCCTACGGTTCCATTCTCGTAAACAAATACTTCAAAGCCGCTTCCACCTTTATAATTCGCTGCAATAGCAGAAGCTGCTGCTGCTACATCACCTGCAAAGGAAACAGACGCAGCATCAACCGGAAGTTCAAGGACACCATTATAAAGGCAAGTGTCCCACCACGTCTGGAAGTTTCCTGATTTATAAAACCAGCTCTTCCAGTTATTTTTTACAATCTCAAAATAATCAACATTCGTTTCGCCAGCCCAGATGAGAAAACTTTCCTGCGCAGCACGCGACTTAAATATCGGTGTGATGGCAGGCTGTGCTACACTATAATGATTTTTCTTCGGCTCAGCATCGTTCCATGCTTCCAGGTAATGATGATCAGGAGCCACAACATCAACAAGGGAGGCCGTTTCATCTTCTTTGTATGCTGTAGCAATTTTCAACTGCACTTTACTCAAACCACCAGCAAGTTGTGAACCCATAGGGTGATCATAAACCGGATTACAGTTATAGAAGATCACACCGGAAACACTTCCTGCGTTTACTTCCTTAATAAAATCAGCCATGGCCTGGTCATCACCCTGACGATAGTTAACCGGAAGATAAGGTAAAATAGTCGAGCCGTAGCTTCCTAAAATATCGTTGATCGCATTAACTACAACTTGTACTGATTTATCATTCGAGCCTGCTACAACCAAAGCATTGCCACGGCTCTTCCAAAGATCTTCTGCCGCTTTAGCCAGATTAGGTTTATCAACACCACCACTAACACTTGTTCTCCCAGCCTTTGCTGCCAATAAATTATAAAGCTGAATCAATACAGCCCCTTCCTCCGAAGGTTTAAGCTGTGTGCGATAGTCGGCATTGGCACCCGCCAACGACATGCCCGCCTCAAATTGATAATGGCGAGACATCTCCTTTTTATCCTCTCCTACCGCACGGGTTTGCGCATACTGCTTGGTGAATTCAATCGGTGCCAGCCATGAACTTAGAAAATCAGCAGCCACACTAACAATCACTTTAGCTTTGCTGAAATCGTAGGATGGAATCATGGCTGTGCCGAAGGATTCTTCGTTAGCCTTGAGCATCCCATAAAATGAGCTTTGATCGTATTGAACGTGCTGCGTTGACGGATATTTCGATTTGAATTTTTCAATTACCGCCTTTGTGCTCGGACTGATAATGGTATTGCTAACGATAACAATTTTACCGCTACCAATAGCATTCAATTTCTCGATAACAGCCTTGTCAAGATCTTCCCAGGATGCCTTTTTGTTATCGGCTACCCGTGGGAAACGCAAACGGGCATTATCATAAAGAGACAGTACAGAGGCTTCAACCTGTGCACTGGTACCTCCCTTTGTTACCGATGAAAGTGAGTTGCCTTCAATCTTAATGGGGCGACCTTCACGCGTTTTTACTACAATGCTGCAATAATCACCACCATTGGTGTAGGTTGATGCGTAGTAATTGGCAATGCTTGGATCGGTATCCTCAGGTTTGTTAACATATGGGATAGCCTTACGAATAGGTGCTTCGCAGGCAGCCAGGGAAACGGCTGCCACACCAAAGCCCATCATTTTAAGGAAATCCCTGCGTGAGTGACCAAGGTCTTCCTCCGGGCCGGGTGCAAATTCCTGATGGGCGTGTTTTACAAACTCAGCATCGTTGGTGAGTTGCTCGAGGCCTTTCCAGTATATCTTCTTCGTAGATTCTTTCTCCATAATATATATAAAAGCGAAGTCTGACTTTACTTACTCTATTTCTGACAATTGATTAATAATGACACTTGGCACATTCCAATCCGCCAATGTCTTCCACCTTCATCGGTTGTTTGCTGGATGCACTGTGCAATTCAACAAGTTTATCGTAATAGGCATTGCCTTTCGAATTAACATCTGTTTTGCGATGGCAATCAATGCACCAACCCATGGTTAAAAGTGAATATTGTTTAACAACCTCCATTTCCTGAATAGGGCCATGGCAGGTTTGGCATTCAATATTGCCAACATTTACGTGCTGGGCGTGGTTGAAATAAGCGAGGTCAGGCAGATTGTGGATACGAACCCATTCGATTGGCTTTTGATTCGGGCCGTATGAAAGTGTTTCGGGTTGCCAGTCGGCCGCTGCCCATATTTTTTGAATAAGGGGCGATTCTGTTTTAACAGATCGGTGACAATTCATGCAAATATTAACCGAAGGAATAGTAGCACTTTTTCCTTTGAGCACACCGGTGTGGCAGTACTTACAGTCAATTTCATAGGCACCAGCATGCAACTTGTGCGAAAAGGCAATGGGCTGCTTAGGTTCATAACCTTGTTGAATACCAATGGAATACAATCCATTAATTACTGCCTTGAAGCCCAGCGATCCGATAATAAAAATCAAAATAAAGCGAAAGCCAGCGCTACGGGATATGCTAGCCAGGGTAAACGGTGAATGAACTACTTCTTTGTCTTCCTCACTCAACTCCTTCTGGTCGAGGAAACGCTTTAAAGCGGAAACAAGGAAGATCAAAATAACGACAAGCAAAACCAGGATTACCAGCATACCGATCAATATTATATTGAGGTATTCGGCAGGAACCCCGCTTCCTCCACCCTCGCCACCGGCTGCTGCAGGTGTTGCTGCCACCGGAGGCCCCTTTTCTGTTTCGGACTTGATGTACGCCAGAATATCCATGATCTGATCATCTTTCAGACCAGTGAAGGCTGTCATCTGCGTTTTGTTGTACTCATTATAAATTTTGTTAGCATACTCATCGCCACTGGCAATTAAGGCAGCCGAATTACGGATAAATGATTTCAGCCAGTCGATGGAGGGTGTGCGGTCGTAAACATTGGCTAAGGCAGGGCCGACCAGTTTTTGATGCACCCTGTGACACGTTTTGCAATTCGCATTAAATAACGACTCTCCATTGGCAATAGCCTCAGGTTCAGTGGGTATTTGTTGTGCGTAGGCTAGGTTAAACGTGAAAAATAGAACAAGGATGCTGATGCTTTTGTGAAGTGAGTGCAGGGATACTTTTATCATGATAGGTTATAGTGTCCGTTTTTACATCAAGGTGCACAAATCTACTATGGGAAGTCATTTTTTCAAACTTATTTTAAAGCAGGAACCAATTATTTAGGCCCTGGAACAGCCTCCGAAAGGTTCGTTGAAAGTTGAACAAGATTACCCGCACAAATGCTAAACACTTAATTTAGAATGAATTTAAATTACCCAAAAAATCCTGCTTATGACCCCGTTTGAATATGTAAGCGTTCTCATTTCGCTGATATTGGGTCTTGGACTCACACTTATTCTTTCGGGTGTAGCACGCATCATAAAGCGATGGGAAACCATCCACTCATTTGGGCCTTATTTCATTTGGATCGCGCTTGCATTTGTATTGCATATCCATGAATGGTGGGAAACCTACCAGTTCACTGCCTTTCGCGAGTGGAGTTTGCCCATGTTTCTCTTCGTTATTCTGTATCCCATTCTGTTATTCGTTCTTGCCAACCTGTTATTTCCAAGTCGGTGGCCAAAAAGCCTGGATCTCAAAGCATTTTACTTTTCCATTTGCAACAAATTTTTTCTCTTCACCATCCTGCTTTCTGTTGTAGCCATTCTCCAAAACATATTTTTGCTTCATTACTCCATTACCCAGCAACCGGTGCAACTTGCAGTAGTAGCAATGTTTAGTATTATGCTCATCTGGAAAACTAAAAATGTCATCGTTCACTATGCACTTGCACTTACTTTATTGTTATTGCTGGTAGGCAGCCTTACCTTTACCAGCGATACACTTTTGATTCAATGATTTTAAGATTTGCTTTTTCATTTTTATCACTCTGGCTAGTTTCCTGTAACGCACAGGAAAATCCGACACCCAATAACCCTCCGAAAAAAACCATCAGCCTTGGAATTACCGGTGATCAAGCAGATGTAACCGTACCAACATCTTTAGGTATCGTTCTTATGGGGGGTAGCACCGATGTTGATGAGGCTTTCGGGTGGATGATTGACAGGGCCAAGGGTGGCGATTTTGTAGTTATTCGCGCTTCCGGCTCCACAGGCTACAACAACTATATCAAAGGATTGGGTGACCTGAACTCCGTAGAAACACTTTTGATTGATAGTCGTGAGAAGGCTAACCTGAATGAAGCACGCGATAAAATCAGAAATGCTGAGGCGCTGTTTATTGCAGGTGGTGATCAGGCCAATTATGTTAACTATTGGGCCGACACGGAAGTTTCAAGGGCGATACAATATCTGATTGATGAAAAAAAAGTTCCGATAGGCGGAACCAGCGCGGGCTGCGCGGTTCTAAGCGAAATTATTTTTGACGCAAAAAATGGAAGTATAATTTCAACCGAAGCCTTACAAAACCCCTACAATCCGCTGCTGAGCATTTCCGAAAGCTTCATTAAAATTCCATACCTCACCAATACCATTACTGACCAGCACTATACTCAACGCGACCGCCACGGAAGGCATATTGCCTTTATGGCAAGAATGATGAAAGACAATGGCATAAACGCACGGGGAATTGGCGTTGATGAACGGACAGCCGTATGCATCGATGCGGACGGCAACGCGCTGGTGTTCGGATCAAATAGGGCCTATTTCATTATCAATAATGGTGCTGTACCGGAAAGTTGCTTGCCTGGCACGCCACTCACCTGGGTTCAAAACCAGGAGGCACTACGAGTCTATATTTTTCAAGGAAGCACCACAGGCAAACCAGCCTTTAATGTTAATGAATGGCCAACAGGCGCCCCAAATCAATTTTGGTATTCGGAAAATGGTGTGCTCAAGGTTAAGTAAATGATCAATATTTCTCCAGCCCCAATCCGAAAAGGGCAAAGTCATACTTAACAGGATCATCGGCATCCAACTTGCGCAAATTCGCGGTTAACTCCAGTGCAGTAAGCCAGTCGGTTTGCTTTCGTTTGATCAACTTTAATTTCCTGGCGACACGTTCAACGTGCACATCACACGGACAAACCAACTGGGTTGGTTTTATAGTTTTCCATATCCCGAAATCAACTCCAGTATTATCGTTACGAACCATCCAGCGTAAATACATGACAAGGCGTTTGCACGCAGATTTCCGTTCCGGAGTGGCGATATGTTTTTCAGTTCGCGTTGGATAATCAGGAAGGCTGAAGAAAAGATTCCGGAAACGGATCAATCCATTTTCAATAGTCTCATCCTTGCTATCAACCATAAATGCCTGCTCCAACGATTGATGTGCCGAATAAAACCACTTCAAAAACTCTATAAAGTAAAGTGTATCCGTGGCGTTAAAAGTCCGGTGCCGGAATTCAAGAAAGGGCTTTAGGTCACTCGCCTGGTGATGAAGAATAAAATTATAAGGGTCATTATCCATCCAACCCAACAATCTGCGACAGTTATTTATAATAGTAACCCGTTGTCCCCAGGCCAGCGTGGCAGCAAACAGGCCGGCAATTTCTATGTCTTGTCTTTTAGCAAATAAATGTGGTATAGAAATCGGGTCATTTTTGATAAACTCAGGCTGATTGTATTCCCGCACTTTCGTATCCAAAAACATTTTGAGCTCAATGCTTGACAACCTCTGCTGTTTCACTTACTGCACTGTTTATGATGGGTGGCAAGTAATGATAAAGATCATTATCACCAAAGAAGAAAAACACTAAATTACACCAAAGCGTATTGCATGAATTCGGAATTGAATGCTATTGAACTGTTGGCAGGTGTTGGCATTTTCCTTTTTGGGATGTACCAACTGGAAGATTCACTCAAGCAACTTTCCGGGGGCACCTTTCGGAAGCTTATTCGAAAATTCACTGAGAATTGGTTTCGCAGTGTGCTAAGCGGAACGCTGGCAACAGCTGTGTTACAGAGCAGCACGGCTGTATCGTTAATGGTTTTGGCATTTGCCGGTGCCGGGGTACTGGGTATGGAAAGTGCCATCGGGGTAATTATCGGATCAAACCTCGGCACAACACTCACCAGTTGGATTGTGGCCACACTTGGCTTTAAAGTTAACATTGAAATCCTGGCCTTGCCCTTTGTTGGCGTTGGCGGACTGGGGTTAATTTTCTTTGGCACTTCGGGACGCGGTGCTAACATCTGCAAATTTTTAGTAGGCTTTGGTTTACTCTTTATGGGCCTGGATTACATGAAGACAAGTATTGAAGGAATGGCGCAGCATTACGATCTCAGCGCATTACAGCATTACCCGGGAGTTGTTTTTATTTTAATAGGCTTTGTTTTAACAGCCATTATTCAATCCAGTTCGGCCTCCATGGCGATTATTCTCAGTGCCATCAATTCAGGTATACTTTCATTTCCGTTGGCAGCCTACATGGTTATCGGCATAAACCTGGGCACTACGTTAACCGTCCTAATTGGCTCACTGGGTTCTCAAACCATTAAGAAGCGAGTTGCTTTTAGTCACCTGCTTTTCAATACCGTAACCGCATTGCTGGCCATCATTATCTTTCCCTTGCTTATTTATCTGGTCGAAAAAGTTGTACACCTGGAAAACGATCCGGTTACGGCCATAGCGCTCTTCCATACGCTGTTCAACTTGCTGGGCGTTGTGGTTTTCCTGCCGTTAATTGGATTCTTTACCAGGTTTATCATGCGCGTCATTCAAGAGAAAAAGACAACCCTTACGCGATACCTACACACCCTGAAACCCGATGTACCCGAGGCTGGCATAGCCGCATTGAAAAATGAGATCCGTCACCTGGTCATAGAAGTTATGCAGTATCATTTGCGAGTTTTAAAATTAATGCGAAGAGAGCCGTTCTTGTCATTTCTGAAAAAAGAAAACCTAAGTCAAACCAAGGAATTGTCACTTGCTGATCAGTATCAACTGATCAAACAACTGGAAGCTGAAATCTACACGTTTGCTTCTGGCTTGCAGATGAATGAACTGCATGATCTGGAGGCCCGTGAACTCAATAAATTACTGCACGCCACACGAAATGCTGTTGCCTCAGCAAAAATTTTAAAAGATATCCAGCATAATCTTCAGGAAGCAGAAAACTCCGACAGCAAAGCCCTGGAGGAACTCATGTTGTACTTTAAAGATAAATGGGACATCACCCATCAGGAATTTATCAAAATATTGGAGCAGACTGAAGTTAGTACAAACATCAGCCTGCTGCATAACCTCACTCTTAAAAATAAAGAAGATGACATCGCCTTTACCCAACTTATCACGGCATCCATTGCTGCTAAAAAAATTAAACAGTCAGATATTCCCACACTGATAACCATTAACCGCGCATTCAATATCTCCGTGCGGCAGATGATTCATGCCCTTCGTGATTTATTGTTCACCGAACCCGAGGCAGAAATTGTTGAAAAACTAAGTGAAACAACACCTTAGCAATCAACCCTGACCGCATATCCGAAAGTGCGGGCAAAAGACCAAAATAATTGGTACCTTAAACGTGCTTTTTAACAACTATGTCAAAGAATTTAAGCTATCTGGCCGGAAGAAAAGGTGTTGCCAAAACCCTGTTTGAAGAGCTGGGTATTGCTGCTACAGAATCGGGTACGCCTTCGGTTGAAAAAATGGAGGCGTTGCGAAAAGAATTCCTGGTTGGCAAAGCGAATGTGTACGGCACTGCTACCTTCTACGATTTTTTAAAACCCGAAAACCAGGGTAAAAAAGTTTACGTGTGCAACGGCAGTGCGTGCCTGTGTGCGGGAACTCAGCCTGCGTTAAAATATAAACTCCAAAAACATTTTACAGAAGAAGAGATTGGCGAAATGTGCTGCCTGGGCAGATGCCACGAAAACTCGGCTTTTCATATTGCGGGGAAAAATTATTCAGGAAAAGCAATCAATTCCATCAGTGAAATAAAAAAGAACAAAACGGTAGTAGCCGATAAATACAACATCGCTTCCAAAGGAACAGCTGTTCTTACCCAAAAATTTGCGGGACTTGAAGCTAATTATCAAATCCTTAAAGACTGTTTAAAAAAATCTGTCGCTGAATTACAAACTGAAATAAAAACTTCAGGCTTACGCGGTCGTGGTGGTGCGGGCTTTCCGATGGCCATAAAACTGGAGAGTTGCCGGAATACGGAAGCTGACCAACGCTTTATTGTGTGCAATGCCGATGAAGGCGACCCAGGTGCCTATTCCGATCGCTACCTGCTGGAACAACAACCCCATGCTGTGCTCCTGGGCATGATCATCGCTGGTTATTTGGCCGATGCATCGGTTGGCGTATTGTACATACGGGCTGAGTATCCTGAGTCAATTGAAGTAATTGAAAAAGCTATTCGCGATTTGCATAAACACAAATTCATAGGAGAAAATATTTTCGGGTCGGGTTTCTCCTTCCAGTTCAAAGTCATTAAGGCACAGGGCGCGTACATCTGCGGAGAAGAAACCGCATTGCTTTCTTCTATAGAAGGTCAGCGACCGGAGGTGCGCGTTCGCCCACCCTACCCGGCACAACAAGGACTTTTTAATTTACCCACAGTGGTTAATAATGTTGAGACCTTAGCTAACCTGCCATTCATTATGAAGAATGAAGGCAAAGCATTCGCGGCTATTGGTACACCTAAATCAACCGGCACAAAACTGATTTCACTGGATGGTTACTTCAACAAGCCCGGCATTTACGAAGTAGACATGGGCACCCCCCTGAGCGTTGTGGTTAATGAACTGGGTGGCGGATTCAGACTGCCGGTTAAAGCCATGCACATCGGTGGGCCACTGGGCGGATTGGTGCCCGTATCAAAAATTAATGATCTCACCATCGACTTCGAATCATTTTCTAAAGAAGGTTTTCTTCTTGGTCATGCCTCAATCGTCTGCATTCCGGAAGACTTTCCACTGCTATTATATATAGAGCACTTGTTTGAGTTTACGGCCCATGAAAGCTGCGGAAAATGCTTCCCCTGCCGGTTGGGTTCAACCCGCGGAAAAGAAATGTTACAAAAAGCACGAACGACCGATTATAAAATTGATCGGGCACTAATGGATGACTTACTGGAAACGCTGGAGATCGGTTCGTTGTGCATGCTGGGTGGTGGGCTGCCACTGCCGGTGAAAAATGCTTTACAGCATTTTGAAGATGAATTGAATCCTTACTTCATAACCAAAGTGTAGTTGATATGGAAGCGGTGAAGACAACATCAGCAGTAAACATCCACACCAATGGTAATGGTGCGGAGAAAATTAAACTGGCGTATATCAACGACAAGCCGTTTGAAATCAGGGAAGGGGAAACTGTATTGTCGTTTGTGCGTAGAAGTTTAGGGAATCGTATTCCTACACTCTGCGATGCACCCAACCTGGAGCCGTTCGGCTCATGCCGCGTGTGCAGTGTTGAAGTGGCCCTGCAACCGAATGGAACTACAAAAACCGTTGCTTCCTGCCATACGCCCGTTACGGCCAACTCCTTTATCTATACCGACACTGAAAAAATTACACGACTTCGCAAGAATATTATTGAACTGGTGCTTACCGATCACCCGCTCGATTGCCTCACCTGCGAAGTGAATAACAATTGCGAACTGCAAACCGTAGCAGCCCAGGTCGGTGTACGCACCGTGCGTTACCCGGAAGGCAAAACCCACCTTGATCGTAAAAAAGATTTAAGTCATCCCTACATGACCTCCGATCTTTCCAAATGTATAAACTGCTTCCGCTGTGTGCGTGCCTGCGATGAAGTGCAGGGAGAATTCGTACTTAGTATGGCTGGTCGTGGATTTGATAGTCATATCATCAAAAGTTTTGATGATAACTTTATGAATTCCGATTGCGTGAGTTGTGGTGCCTGTGCCCAGGCTTGTCCTACTTCGGCAATTTCTGATGTGTTTGAATCCAAAAGTATTAACGTACAGAAAAAAGTACGCACCGTATGCACCTACTGTGGTGTGGGGTGCAATTTAGAGGTTGCCGTGAATGATGATACAATTAAATCCATTCAGGCACCGTACGATGCCGAAGTGAACAAGGGACATACTTGCCTGAAAGGACGTTTTGCTTTTTCATTTTATAATCACCCTGAAAGGTTACGCACTCCGCTAATCAGAAAGAATGGGGAATTGCAACCAGCCACCTGGGAGGAAGCCTACGATTTTATTGCTGGCAAACTAACCTACATCAAGGAAGTATACGGTCCCGATTACATCGCGGGTATTTCTTCCGCACGCTGCACCAATGAAGAAAATTATCTGATGCAGAAATTCATTCGGGTGGTAATCGGCACCAACAATATTGACAGTTGTGCGCGTGTGTGCCACTCACCTACCGCGCTCGGTATGCAACGCAGTTTTGGAACCGGTGCAGCTACTAACTCCATCGATGATTTAAACGATACAGATTGCATTCTTGTGATTGGCGCCAATCCTACCGATGGACACCCGGTAACGGGCGCCAAGTTCAAGCAGTTCGCCATGAAAGGCAAGACCACTATTGTTATCGATCCGCGCAGAACAGAACTGGCACGCTATGCAACCTATCATCTACCGCTTCGGCCGGGCACTAATGTAGCCATGCTCAACATGATGTTGTACTACATTATTACCGAAGGATTGGAAGACAAACAATTCATTGAAACCAGGACAGAAGGCTATGAAGATTTTAAAAAGCAAATACTGAATGTAAGTATTAGCGAGTTAGAAAAAATTACTGGTGTTGATCGCACGCTGGTTCGTGAAGCTACAGTGGCGTATGCCAAAGCAAAAGCTGCCATGGCATTCCACGGGTTAGGGGTTACCGAACATTCATACGGAACGTATGCCATCATGCTCATCACCGACCTGGCCATGATAACCGGAAATATTGGCCGCAGAGGTGTGGGTGTGAATCCGTTACGCGGACAAAACAATGTGCAGGGTGCTGCGGATATGGGTTGTCAGCCGCACCAGGGTGCCGGTTACTTTGATGTAACCAACCCGGAGTACCATAAAATGTATGAAAATTTTTATGGTGTTAAACTTCCGAACCACATCGGCTACAAAATTCCGCAGATGTACACCGCATCGCTGGATAACAAACTTAAGGCCTTATGGCTGATGGGTGAAGACTTAGTACAAACTGATCCCAACACCAACAAGGTGATGGCCGCGTTAAAGAAATTGGATCTGCTCGTTGTTCAGGAATTATTCATGACTGAAACAGCAAAAATTGCAACAGTTGTTTTACCGGGTGCCTCCTTCCTGGAAAAAAGCGGAACGTTTACCAATGGTGAGCGGAGGATCCAACGCGTGAATAAAGTGGTGGAGCCGATTGAAGGCACAAAATCCGATGGGCAAATTGTAGTGGATATCATGAACCGGATGGGCTACGCACAACCGGATTATGAACCCGACACCTTATTACAGGAAATTGCTCAAATCGTTCCTTTCTTTAAAGGCGTTAAATGGAACGAACTGGGTGACAACGGCAAACAATGGCCGGTAAAAGAAGATGGAACCGACACAAAAATCCTGCATACCGAAACCTTTAAGCGGGGAAAAGGTAAATTCCATTATTTCGATTTCATGGAAAGCAAGGAGATTATCAACAACGGAAAAGAATATCCGTACATCATTACCACCAACCGCGAACTGGAGCATTACAATGCCGGCACGATGACGCGCAGGACAAAAAATGTGGAGCTGTTAACCGAAGATGTGTTACTGATCAATCCGGCCGATGCCGAAAACCATTTTATTAAAGAAGGTGATATGGTGTGCGTGGAGTCCGCACGCGGTAAAGTGGATTTAAAAGCACGGATAACCGATGAGGTTAAGCCAGGTTTGCTCAGCTCAACCTTTCATTTTCCAGAAATCGGGTTGAATGTGATCGGTTCGGATGAACACGACAGCGAAGCCATGTGCCCGGAATACAAAGTGATTTCTGTAAACATCCGCAAGAGCAAGGGCTTAAAAAAATCTATTCCGGTTTAATATTTTAACTACAAAGGGCCTAAAGTTTCGCTTTGTTCTTTGTGATCTTTGTGCCTTCTTCGTGTACTTTGTGGTTCAACAAATTCAACTCCATGCGTAAACTCATCCTCCGTTCCTTACTCATCATTTTTCTTGCGGCACTAAGTTATGGTATATACTATGCCTGGCTTGCCTTCCCGATTATATCCGGCTATGGCGCAAAAAATCTTTGCTCGTGCACCATGCTGGCAGGGCGAAAAGCAGAAGATGTAATCCGGGAAGAATTGGGTTCAGGCCTTCAATCGTTCGGAACATTTTCAGTAAACTATGCTGATTCATCAGCAACCGCCAGTGTCTTTGGTTTAGCCAAACGCAAAGCCATCTTCCGGAAGGGATTGGGCTGTACACTGGTAAATGAAATCACAGAAGAAGAACTGAGAAAGCAAGCCTGGAAGGTGGCCTCTCCACCACGAGTAAATCAAGATACTATACCCTGGCCTACCGGAAACAAAATGCCTGATTCAATAAATCTTTTTGGCTATGATATTGAATTATTAAATAAAACAATCAACGATGCTTTTGAAGAACCAGGTGAAGAAAAAAACAGGCGAACCCGGGCTGTGCTGGTCATTCACGATGGCAATCTGATCGCTGAAAAATATGCTGATGGATTTGGTCTGAACACCCGCCTCACGGGTTGGTCGATGACGAAAAGTCTTACCAACGCCATGATGGGCGTGCTCGTTCGCGATGGAAAACTATCGGTTAATGATCCTGCGCCCATTGATGAATGGAAAAACGACAATCGCGCATCGATAACCATACACAACCTGATGCAGGCCAGCAGCGGATTGAAATGGGCTGAAGTGTACAGCGGCCCCAGTGATGCAACCAATATGCTGTTCAAAAAACGCGATGCCGGATATTACGCCTCGCAGGTGCCCTTGCAACACACCCCCGGTGAAGTATTCTATTATTCCAGCGGCACTACCAATATTTTATCGCGCATCATCCGGCAAACCGTTGGCGAGGCAGACTATCATAGCTTTCCTTACAAAAACATTTTTCATAAAATCGGCATGCACTCCATGACCATTGAACCCGATCCGGGTGGAACATTTGTGGGTTCATCTTTTTCATTTGCCACTGCACGTGATTGGGCGCGCTTTGGATTACTCTACCTGAATGACGGCTATTGGGTCAATGAACGAATTTTGCCCGAAGGATGGGTTGAGTACAGCACTATGCCTGCCAAAGGCGCTAAAAAGGGTGAGTATGGCGCACAGTTTTGGCTGAATGCCGGAAACCCAAGTGATAGTGCTGATCGCAATTTTCCGGATGTTCCAGGTGACATGTACTACCTGAGCGGGTTTGAGGGGCAGGATGTGTTTATTGTTCCTTCCAAAAACCTGGTGGTCGTTAAACTTGGACTCACCTCCGGAAATTGGGTTGACGCGAATGCTTTTCTGAAGGATATTATCCGTGCATTACCCTAACGGGTAGTTTTCTTCTTTGCCTTTTCAGTTGCAAGGCCTTCCTTTTTTCGTTGCTGAACCACGAAATCAGATCCGAACGAAAACTTCTTGTTAAGAGAGGACTTTTCCTCCACCACGCGCCAAAATGGTGCTACTTTGTTTAAGGAAGCACCCTTTTGCAGTTGCTCGTAGGCGGCTTCCGAAACAATACGTAAAAATATTCCCGTAGTTACCGGGCAGGTGTAATCGGCACCGTACCCGGCAGCAAGGTCTTTACGCATTAACGTTAGGCTGGCGCTTTTGCCTTTGGGAATATGCCTTACATAATCGTCAATAATCTTAGGCGTGGCGATCAGCATCTTACCCCCGGCTGGCATATCGGTAAAATCCTTTTCCAGTTTCTTTATAATGGGTTCTTTAGTCGGGTCATTGACTTTGTCTGTCCACGTTTTTCCCTTTCCTGGCTTCATAAATCATTGCTTTTTATTATACAATCAAATCTAGGGTATGGCAGTGACAACCTTATGGCAAGAGAAAAAGAAAAGTAAAAATAACATTCACTCACCGGGATTGTTAAAGGTTAAAATCTAAGAATCATGTCCGAAAAAAAATCAGTAGTGCTGATCGGTGGAAGTTATGGTATTGGTGCTGCTTTAGCCCAAATTCTCCTTGCTAAAAATTATGATGTGTACGTCCTAAGCCGGTCAGCTCCAACAACAGCCGGTACAAAATATATTCCCTTCGATGTTCAGACGGCCTCCATTGACCTTTCACAACTTCCGGGCAAAATTGATGGGCTGGCTTACTTGCCGGGTACCATACAGTTAAAACCATTTCATCGCTTTACAAACGAAGAGTTCCTTCACGACTTTAACATGAATGTATTGGGGGCCGCAAAATGTGTTCGCGAATTAGTAAACCCATTAAAAGCTGCAGAACAAAGTTCAATAGTATTTTTCAGTACTGTTGCCGTGCAGCAAGGTATGCCCTTTCATGCATCAGTAGCCATGGCCAAAGGTGCGTTGGAGGGGCTAACCCGATCGCTGGCGGCCGAATTTGCCCCTAAAATCAGGGTGAATGCCATTGCCCCATCGATTACCGACACACCGCTTGCATCAAAAATTTTATCAAGTGAAGATAAAAAGAAAGTCAGCGGTGAACGCCATCCGCTAAAGCGCGTAGGCGAAGCGCGCGACATAGCTCAGGCAGCTGCCTATTTACTAACCGATGAAAGCGCCTGGGTTAGCGGACAAATTATTCATGTGGATGGAGGCCTCTCCGCATTGCGGGTATAACTCATGCCCATTATCCGCTACCAAGGTAAATTACTGGAATGCATACAGGGTGCTACCTTGCGCAATGTTATTTTAAACCATGACTTAACGGTACATACTGATAAAGCGCATTATATCAACTGCCGTGGTTTCGGAACCTGCGGCACGTGTGCTGTTAAATTAACAGGCCCGGCATCACCGGTTACTAAAAAAGAAAAATGGCGGCTTAATTTTTATCCTCACAAAATCGAAAACGGTTTGCGACTAGCCTGCCAGGTAAAAGTAGAAGGCGATATTGAAGTAAAAAAGTTTGAAGGATTTTGGGGTGAAAAAATCTCTTAATGTAAAATTCTTTCTGCCCCGGAGTAAATATTAAACCTGCCCTCCCCTAAAAAGCCAATTAACGTCATGTTGCAATCTTTCGCCAGGTTTACTGCCAGACTTGAAGGAGCACCTACAGCGGCAAGTAACGGTATTCCCGCTAATGCAGCCTTTTGTACCAACTCAAAACTGGTTCTTCCGCTCACCAGCAGCATATAGTTTGTTAAAGACAATTCATTTTTCAAAAGCATGGCGCCAACAACTTTATCAAGCGCATTATGCCTGCCCACATCTTCGCGCAGTAAAATCAACTCACCCTTTAGGTTAAATAAACCCGAAGCATGCAATCCACCGGTATGTTCAAATACACGTTGTGCTTCACGCATTTTTTTTGGTAAATCATAGAGCAAAGATGCACGTATCTGCCAATCTGCCGAAAGGTTAGCGCAGTGTACCGATACGGCTTCAATGGAAGATTTGCCACACACCCCGCAACTGGAGGTGGTGTAGAAATTTCGCTGCAGTTTCTGGAAATCAATGTCGACTTCAGGCTTTAATTCCACACGAACAACATTTTCTTTTTCCTCCACCCTGCCAACATCTTCACAATACTTAATGCTCTCAACCTGATCGAACGAATCAATAATTCCCTCCGTAAACAAAAAACCCAGTGCTAATTCAAAATCGTGACCAGGTGTGCGCATGGTTACCGATAAACTTTTTTGCTGGCGTACAGTTAACTGACCGAAACCGATCCGGATTTCCAGCGGCTCCTCCGTGGCGACAAGGTCAGAAACAAGCTCACGGTTATTCGCTTTAACCTTCATAATTTCTACCGGACGAACAAAGTGCGCCATGTATTTTTATTTAACAGACCGGATAAATTCAATCAGAGCAGGAATCAGTGAAGAAGACAATGGCTTTTCAGCTTGTGAATATACAGCAATATTAGCCATGCGCTCCTCGGGTGCATCGCGAAGTACATGGTTCATGCCTTCAATAATTAAGAACCGGGCATCCGGGCGGGCATCTTTTAAACGCTCAGCATCCTTTACTGCTACCTGTATATCTGTACTCCCCTGCACAATCATACAGGGCATGTTCAAACCTTTTAGCAGTTTAGCCGGGTCATACTTCAGCCATGAAATCATATAGGGTTGAATGCCGGGACGATAAAGTGGTTGTAGGAGTGGATTGATTTGTTTTACCTCAAAACCTGCTTTTAGCGAGTCTAATATGCTTTCATTGTCATGCACCAATTGCTCAGGATTAAACGGGTTGGATTTGATCTGCTCTTTCAATATCTCATCAATCGGGCGGCCGGCCCCTGCCAGTGAGATGAACCCATTCGCCTTGGCTGATTGAGCCGCAAGCATACCCAGCAAAGATCCTTCACTATGACCCAGCACGATAATATTTTTAAATCGTTTATCAGATTTAAAAATCCTGATCCAATCCGCAGCATCCGATGAAAAGTCTTCAATTACCAACGCATATTCGCGGTTGGTTTTCATGGTGCTTTTTCCAACGCCACGTTTATCATAACGAAAAGATGCAATGCCTTGCTGCGCAAGACCCTCCGCCAGCAGTTTCAAATAGTCAGATTTCAATTGCCGATTATTACCGTCACGATCGGTAGGGCCCGAGCCCGCAATAATTAATACCAACGGAACTTTGCCCCTTTTCACATCAGGATATAACATGGTACCCTGTAGTATTCGTGTGCCGGTAGAATCGGTGTATGTATACTCAACAGGCTGGGCAGCAACCGTGATAGAAAAACCAACAAGGCTATATAAAAGGTACCTCATCCAATTAAAAGGTAAATGCAAAATCATAATTGATAAAGTTAAGGTTAACCATCAAAATCATCTAGAAGCCATCTCAAAAATACAATTATTGAAACCACAGAGTACACAAAGGTCTGCACAAAGGGCACAAAGCGCTACAATTCAGCGGCTTCTTCTCTGTGAACTTTGTGTTTTCTTCGTGCCCTTAGTGGTTAAACTTTTTTTTGAGATGGCTTCTACGATAAATTACTAAATTTGATTATGAAAGTCAGGAAACTAACGATGCAACAAGAGCAGCAGGAAAAAGAAGAATACTTTCGTAGCCTATCCGGTGAAGAACGCCTGAGGATGATGCGTATTTTGAATGATCGCTTACGCAAGCCTGGAGTAAATTATGAGCTCCGAAACAAAAAGGTAAAGGTGACTCGAATAGCGTGAGCATTTTCAGTAAATATCATCTTGAATTCTTAAAATCGCTCGTACACCATGGGGTTAAGTTTTTGATTATTGGGGGACAGGCGGCTATCTACTACGGTGTAAGAAGAAATACCGGTGATCTGGACATACTTGTCGAGCCCAACCGGCAGAATGGGGAGAAACTGTTGAAAGCCTTTCAGGAAATGGAGTTAGTAGTTGAAGACCTTAGACCAGAGGAGTTCGAACAACAATTATTTCTGGGGCTTGGCTTTGAGCCTGATGCCGTTGATATTTTATCAATAGCACCGGGCGTTGATTTTGATAGTGCGTTTAGGCAATCTAGTGTAATTGAAGATAGTCATGTAAAGCTTCACATCATCTCGCTTGATGATTTGATAAAAAATAAGGAAGCCTTAAATCGTGAAGGTGAGAAAAAGCTGCTTGATCAGTATGATGTCGCTGTGCTCAAGAAAATCAAGCAACAACAAAAGTAATTTTACGACAACCCACTAATCTTTCCATCATTATCAATATCCATTCCCAGGGCCGCGGGTACGTTCGGTAAGCCTGGCATGCGCAGAATATCACCGGTAATCGGGATTACAAAGCCTGCACCGGCAGCCACTTCAATTTCACGCACCGTAACAATGAAGTCCTTAGGCCGGCCCAATTTTTTTGCATCATCCGAAAAACTGTTTTGAGTTTTGGCAATACATACCGGCATACCGCTCAACCCGATGCGTTCAATTTTCTTTAAATTTTGTTTGGCCTTTGGCAGAAACTCTACATCTTTTGCTCCGTAAATCTTTATCGCTACGGTTCTTATCTTTTCTTCCACCGATGATTTCCAGTCGTACACCGGCCAGTACTTACCATGAAAATTATCGGCTGCTTCTGTAATTTTTTTTGCCAGGTCAATCATTCCCGCCCCGCCCTTCTCCCAGCCTTCCGACAGGGCAATATCAACACCCAATGATTCACACTTTTTAATAACCCAATTCAATTCTTCTTCAGTGTCCGTGATAAATTTATTGAGTGAGATTACCGCAGGTACTCCAAAAATTTTTGTGTTTTCAATGTGCTTTTCCAGGTTCGCAAAACCGGCCTCAAGGGCTTTCAGGTTTGGTTTGGTTAGCTCTTCCCGCGAAACGCCTCCATGATATTTCAAGGCGCGAATGGTAGCTACCAACACGATAGCATGGGGAGAGTAATCACCATACCCACAAACAATATCAATGAACTTCTCCGCCCCCAGATCCGAACCAAAACCTGCCTCCGTAATTACATAATCGGATAAACTCATTCCCATCCGTGTAGCGATTATAGAGTTGGCTCCTTGAGCAATGTTGCCAAACGGACCGCCATGAATAATGGCCGGATTACCCTCCAGTGTTTGTACTAAATTTGGTTTGATCGCTTCTTTCAGCAGCAAGGCAACAGCACCCTGCGCGTTCAGGTCGCGGGCAAAAACAGCTTTTTGTGAATAGGTATCGCCAATATAAATGTTACCGATTTTTTGCTTCAGGTCGTTCATGTCCTTCGCGAGACAAAGAATAGCCATTATTTCAGAGGCTGCTGTAATATTAAATCCAGTCTCGCGGATCATTCCGCCATTTTTCCCACCCAGCCCTGTAATCATATTTCTGAGCGCACGATCATTCATATCCATCACGCGCTTCCACTCTACCGTTCGCGGATCAATTCCCAATCCGCCTCCGGGTTTTTGAATGTCATTATCAATAAGCGCTGCCAAAAGATTGTTGGCCTTTTCAACTGCGGCAAAATCACCGGTAAAATGCAGGTTTATATCTTCCATGGGAACTACCTGGGAGTATCCTCCACCCGCAGCGCCACCCTTCATGCCGAACACCGGGCCCAGCGATGGTTCACGAAGCACCACCGTAGTCTTCTTGCCGATTTTATTCATGCCTTCACACAGGCCTATGGAAGTTGTTGTTTTTCCTTCGCCTGCGGGTGTGGGCGTCATAGCCGTAACTAAAATCAGTTTACCTTTTCTTAGTTTCGATTCATCGTATAGTTTCAGCGGAAGTTTGGCTTTAAAGTTTCCATAAAGCTCCAGGTCATCTTCTGCAATATTTAGTTTTTTGGCAATCTGCCGTATGGGTTGTAACGATGCGGCCTGGGCAATTTCAAGATCGGATTTAAAAGACATAGCAGTAGCGTTTTACCAATCGAAAGTTAAAACTATTTACTTTGTAACCTAATGACATACCTCAGTAGTGGCCCATACATGAAAAGATATAAACCCGATCAGTTTCAGTTCAAACAATTTACAGTTACCCATAAACGCAGCAGCATGAAAGTGGGCACTGATGGCGTATTGCTGGGAGCTTGGACCAGTGTAGAAGGGGTTCATACTGTTTTGGATATAGGAACCGGTACAGGTTTGATTGCCCTCATGCTGGCGCAAAGAACATCGGGCAAAATACCGATTGATGCTGTTGAAATTAGTGCCGAGGCTTCGGCCGATGCAAGTGATAATTTTAAATGTTCTCCGTGGTCATCGGCTATTCAGCTACATCATCTGCCAATACAGAAATTTACCAGCACCAGAAAGTACGATCTTATCGTTAGCAACCCACCCTATTTTATTAACAGCTTTAAGCCACCTGACAAACAACGAGAACTGGCACGGCATGCCGAGCAGTTGTCGCTTAAGGAGTTAATTGATGTAGTTAAGGTTCTTCTACAACCAACCGGTCGCCTGGCGCTAATCCTTCCATTTTCAGAAAGCAAAATACTTAAGGCTTTGGCTCACCATGCCGGACTTCATTGCATTCGGGAATGTAACTTTCATTCGCGTGCTCATAAACCCATAGAACGGGTAATCCTGGAGTTTTCCTATCGAAAAGGCGAAGTAAGGACCAGCACACTTTGCCTGTACCGAATGGGTGAAGAGTGGACCCCGGAGTACAAAAGCCTTACACATGAATTTTATCTTAAAGGCTAAAATTTCCGTTTATCTAAAATCTCATGTGTAAACGTTCTGGGCATTATTAAATTTGGGGCATTATTCACAATCCGCGTGCGCACCTTACTCCTCCTTCTTATTCTGGCTTCGGCCCCGGAGGTTATTGCTCAAAGCCTGCAAATAAAAAAATCAAAATCACCCATTGTACTGGATGGCGTAATGGACGAACCCGACTGGTTTGAAGCCGATGTTGCCAATAATTTCAGGCAGTTTTTTCCAAGCGATACAACATTGGCCAAGAGCCAAAGCCAGGTGCGGATGACCTACGATGATAAGTTCATCTATGTTATAGCGCGCATGGAAAACATTAAAAATGACAGGCGCTATATAACACCCTCGCTGCGCAGGGATTTCCGGGGCGAAGGCAACGATGGCATTACCGTAGTGCTCGACCCCTTTAGCGACCGAACCAATGGTTTTATGTTTGGCGTAAACCCGTTTGGCGTTCAGCGCGAAGGATTGATTGCCAACGGTGGTTCTGGTTCTTCCGATCTGTCATTGATTTGGGACAACAAATGGTACTCAAGCGTAAAAACATACGAGGGATACTGGATTGCTGAAATGGCTATTCCATTCAAGTCTATTCGCTTTAAGGACGGGCTCACCACCTGGAACATTAATTTTTACCGTATTGACAGCGAGTATGCCGAACGATCGACCTGGTCGCCCGTGCCACAGAACTTCGATATCATAACCATGGCATTCAACCGGCAACTCGTATGGGATGAGCCATTGAAAAATCCCGGAACTAATGTATCGGTCATTCCATATTTCCTCGCTGGCGGTACAAAAAATTTTGTTGAAGCAAGCCCTACCGATAAAACGCTGGAAGCCGGTTTTGATGCCAAGATTGGTATCAGTTCTGCCCTTAACCTTGATGTTACGGTTAACCCCGATTTCTCACAGGTTGAAGTAGATGCCCAGGTTACCAACCTCGACCGCTTCGAAATTTTCTTTCCGGAGCAACGCCAGTTCTTTTTAGAAAATGCAGACTTATTCGCTGACTTTGGCGTTGAGGGTACCCGACCCTTCTTTTCACGAAGGATTGGCGTAGCACGTGATGAATCGACCGGGCAAAATATTCAAAACCAGATTTATGGCGGGGTGAGACTAAGCGGAAAAATCGATAACAACTGGCGCATCGGGTTTATGGATATGCAAACCGGTGAGGATTCAAAAATTGATTTACCCTCAACCAATTACATGGTGGCTTCGCTGCAACGCAAAGTTTTTGCACGATCCAACATTGGTATCATTGCCATTAACAAACAAGCCTTTCAGGATTCCATACAGGGCGAGTTCACGTTCAATCCTTTGAAGTACAACAGGCTTGTTGGCTTAGATTACAACCTGGCCAGCAAAAACAATATATGGAACGGTAAACTCTTTTATCACCGCTCATTCAATCAGCAGAAGCTTGATTCAACATTTGCTACCGGAGGTTTTATCACCTACAGTACCTTGAAATGGTCGATAAATTTATTCACCCGCAGCGTGGGTGCGAACTACAATCCTGAAGTTGGTTTTGCGCGCAGAAAAGATATCCAACAAGTAGCCTACACGCAGTGGTATAATATTTATCCGAAAGGTTCACGTATACAAAGTCATGGTCCTGGAATTGATTTTGATTTGGTAGGCAATCAAACCTATGGCCTTTTGGATTGGGATGCAAACCTGATGTACCGTGTGCGGTTTAGAAATACAGCCTTCGGAAACATAAGATTGCGGAAAGAATATACTTACCTGTTTAGTCCGTTTGATCCCAGTGGTACCAATGGACTTAAGCTTCCGGCAGGCACTGACTACCATCAATACCTGGTAGTCGCCAACTTTAATTCCGATGCACGCAAAACCGTATTTACAAACCTCTCTTCAAGGGTAGGTCAATATTTTAATGGAAACCGTATTAACCTTAGTGGTTCAGTAACCTATCGTTATATACCCTGGGGTTTTGCCTCGCTAAACTTTACTTTTAACCGCATCCGGCTACCCGAACCGTATAACGATGCGAACCTCATCCTGATTGGACCCCGCGTTGATCTTACACTATCACGGAGCCTCTTCTTCACCACCTTTGTACAGTACAATAATCAGATCAATAACCTGAATATTAATTCGCGGCTGCAATGGCGGTTTAAACCGGTTTCGGACATTTTTCTTGTATACACCGATAACTACGTTACTGAGTCCTTTACCGATGCAGAAGGGCGTTTCTTCACCCAAGGGCAGCCACGCCTGCGCGGGGTGGTGCTGAAACTGAACTATTGGCTAAATATCTGATTTTCTTTTTATCTGAAAATCAGATACTTATAAAATAAAAAATAGATGTTTAAACATTTATTTACAAAATGGTGTTATGTTCGCATCAACTCCCAAAAAACTAAAACTACAAACAATGAAAAAAATGTATTTCGCCCTGGTTGCACTGGTAATAAGCGGCAGCGCAATCGCTCAATCCACCTGGAAAATTGATAATGTTCATTCAAAAATCGGCTTTAGCGTATCGCACATGGTCGTGGCTGAAACAGAAGGTTCTTTTAAGGACTATGCCGGAACTGTGGTTTCCAAAGCTGCCGACTTCTCAGGTGCTGAAGTAACCTTCACAGCAAAAGTTGCCTCTATCTACACTGAGAATGAAAAGCGTGATGGTCACTTAAAGTCAGCAGACTTTTTTGATGCGGAAAAATTTCCTGAAATTTCGTTCAAAGGCAACCTGGTAAAGGAAGGAACCAAATACAAACTGAAAGGTGATTTCACCATGAAGGGTGTAACCAAGAAAGTAGAGTTTGATGTTACGTATGGTGGCACTATTAATACAGGCCGTGGCGAGAAAGCCGGATTTAAAGTAATTGGCACTATCAATCGTCAGGACTATGGCGTTAACTGGGCAAACAAATTAGCCGGTGGCGAAATGGTTGTAGGTGACGAAGTTAGCCTTAATATCAAAATTGAGCTTGACAAACAGCCTAACAGCTAATTTACCATCATAAATATTCAAGGGAAGTCCGTGGTGGTTACATTACGGACTTTCTTTTTTTGCTATGAAAATTGAGGACGAAATAAAGCAGAATAAATTCATCAGCAGTCATCAAAAGGCTGTTATTAATCTGCTTTTTACCTCAAACTGGCTTGTTAATAAGCAGCATGATTATTTCAAACCCTTTGGCATTACCGGCCAGCAGTTTAATGTCCTGCGCATATTAAAAGGACAATATCCAAAAAGCATTTCGGCCAAAGAAATCAAATCGAGGATGCTGGACAAAAATTCGGATATCTCTCGTTTGCTCGATCGCTTAATTTCAAAAAAACTTATTGAAAAGAAATCCTGTCCGAAAGACAAACGGGCAACGGATGTGTTCATTACTGAAAACGGGTTATCGCTCTTAAAAGAAATCAGCAGTAAGCAAAAGGATATTGATCAGGTACTGACACTTACTGATGATGAAGCTGAACAATTAAGCAACTTATTGGATAAAAGCAGAGGGAAGTAAATGACCAGTATCTATTACAGGAAATTCTATTACAACTTCTCTAATTCACGTTTTACAAACCCCATTAGCTCGCGGATATAAGCCGATGAAAAATCAAACTGTATACCGGCAGCCTCATATACTTCTGGTATCGATTTCAAATAACCCAGCTTGAGTGCATTCATATAACCCTGTAAACCCTTTTCCTTGTCGTGTTTATAATTGCGCCAAATGGCTACCGCACCCAATTGTGCCATGCCATACTCGATGTAGTAAAATGGCACTTCATATAAATGCAGTTGTTTCTGCCATAGGAAGTCTTTGGCTACCTCTTCCCCGGTCCAGTCGGTTATGGAATCAGAGAATTGTGTTAGTATTTTATTCCAGCTCGCTTTCCGTTCTTCCAGGGAATGATTTGGATTTTCATAAATCCAATGCTGAAATTTATCGATAGTAGCCACCCAGGGTAACGTTTCGATGATATCTTCCAGATGTTCGCGTTTAGCACGCTTCAGCGCTTCCGCATCCGGAAAGAAAATATCCCACTCATCCATGGAAATAAGTTCCATCGACATAGAAGCCAGTTCAGCTACTTCGGATGGCGTGGATTTAAAATCATTCAGCTCCAGTTCGCGGGTTAAGAAATTATGCACAGCATGCCCGCCTTCGTGCATAAGGGTTACCATATCGCGCAAGGTTGAGGTGGCATTCATAAAAATAAACGGAACACCAATTTCAGCCAGCGGATAATTATATCCACCCGGAGCTTTTCCTTTTCGCGATTCAAGATCAAGATGGCCCATTTCTTTCATGATAGAAAGACATTGGCCCAGGTAAGGATCAATGCGGTGAAAACAAGTTATGGCCTTTTCTGTGAGGTCGCTGCCATCGGTAAACGCCTTCAATGGATCGCGTCCTTGCGGATCAACAGCTTTATCCCATGGTTTTAATGACGTTACGCCAAGTGATTTTTTTCGTTCGTGTGTAAGGTAATTCAACATCGGCACTACTTCAGAAGCAACAGAATCATGAAAGTTGAAACAATCCTGAGGGGTGTAATCAAAACGCCCCATGGCCGTGAACATATAATCACGAAAGTTGGCAAAACCAGCATTTACAGCAACCTGGTGGCGTAAGGCAATTAACCGGGTAAAGAGTTCATCCAGGGTTTGTTTGACCTGTAATCGTCTGGTTGTGATTTTATGATATACCTTTTCCCGCTCGGCACGGTCAGTCGACATCAACCTGACTGCCGCTTGCTGCAAGGTCAGCTCCTTACCCGCAAGCTCAACCATCATGGCGCCTGAAAGCTGGTTGTACTTTTGTTGCTCCAGGCTGATTTCCGTAAACAAGGGAATATTCTCTTCGCGAAAAAGTTCAATATCCTTTTTCAGATTTCGGATCATGATATCGAATCCGGCTTCTTTCGTCAACTCCGAAAGAAATACTGATGCTTCAGCCTTACGGTTGAGTTGATCGGAAACCGGAGCTATTTTGGGCTGGATGTTCTCCACAAAATACTGGTAGCTCTTGCTATAGTCTTCATTTTCGGTGAAACGGGTCATGTTGATATAACGCCAGGCAAAATCTTCAGCGATCACCGCTTCCAGCTCACTCCTGTCCTTAAACCAGGTACGCAAATCACCGGCTGATTCGATTGTACGCTCCAGCAGGTTGTCGAACCAGGGCTTAAGCACTGGCCAGTCGGTAAGGCTAAAAGTATCAGGCAAAAATTTGCGCCTCGGGCGTTCAATTTTCTTTACAGCATCCATCTATTAACTTAATTAAATTATTACCTTGAGTGGAATGCAAAAATAGAATCATTTATGATATTGAAATCATAATCGGAATAAAACGAAAAAGAATACCAGACCATCCTTGTCCATCGAACTTAAAGTCGTCACCCATCATAAAGCGCTTAAGGAATATATTTTTCTTCCCGAACGGCTTTATAAAAATGATAAGCGATGGGTACCCCCCATCTATGCCGATGAATGGGCCTTCCATGATCCAAAAAAGAATAAAGCCCTTGCGTATTCCGATGTAATACGGGTGCTTGCGTTTTGTGAAAACGTAATCGTGGGGCGCATTATGGGCATTATCCACCACCGCTATAATGAATTACATGCAGAGAAAACAGCTCGTTTTTACAACCTCGACTGCCTGAACGAACCTGCGGTAGCGCATGCCCTTATTACCTACATTGAAAACTGGGCCCGCACCAAAGGAATGAACAAAATCATTGGCCCGTTTGGCTTTTCCGATAAAGATCCACAAGGGTTTCAAATTGAAGGCTTTGAATTTTTACCGGTGCTGGCCACGCCCACCAACCCCCGCTACCTGCCCGAACTGGTAACCCAACTTAGCTATGAAAAAGAGGTGGATTGTGTTTCCTATCAAATGGATATATCCAACGTAATTCCGGATTCATATAAAGAAATATACGCCCGAATGATCAACCGAACTTCCCTTCGGGTGGTTGAGTTCAAGTCGAAGCGTGGATTAAAGCCATACATACTTCCTGTTTTACGCCTGGTTAACGAAGCATATGCACCCATTTTTGGCTTTACCCCCATGAGTGAAGAAGAAATGAGAAAATTTGCCGCGCAATACCTGCCCATACTGGACCCTGAGTTTGTGAAAGTGGTGATTGACGATACTGAAAGGCTAATCGCCTTTGTAGTGGCCATGCCGGAGATGAGCATCGGAATACAAAAAGCAAAAGGCCGACTTTTTCCTTTTGGCTTCCTCTATGTTTTACAAGCTATGCGAAAAACAAAACAACTTAACCTTTTACTGGGCGCCATAAAAGAAGGATACCGCAGAACCGGTGTGAGTGTATTGCTTGGTAAAGCTATGCTTGAAACAGCTTCCCGAAGGGGTTTTGAAATTATGGACAGCCACCTGATACTGGAAACCAATTTGCCCATGCGTGGTGAATGTGAAAAATTAAACGGGCGTATTTGCAAGCGCTACCGGATTTTCAGAAAATATTTATCTTAGTCTTAGCCGTCAACTTTAAATAAAAAAAATTATGCGATTGATCTTCTTCCCCGGACTACTTCTAATTGTAATCATTGGATGTAACCCAGCTGTTAAAAAAACTATCGGATCCATTGAGCGATTGGATGCAGCACTCGATAACATTATTAGTATCGATGCACAAATTGAAATTCTTGCTGAGGGGTTTGAATGGAGCGAGGGGCCCGTGTGGGTTGAATCGGAAAACATGTTGTTGTTTTCGGATGTACCTAAAAACATGATACACAAGTGGACCGAAGCAAATGGATTGAAGGACTATCTTACCCCATCGGGCTTCACCGGAACAGAAACAGAAAGAAGAGAACCAGGGTCGAACGGCTTGGTGCTGGATGGCACCGGAAAGCTTGTTTTATGCCAGCATGGTGACAGGCGTATAGCAGTATTGAACGCTTCTCTTGCTGATCCAAAACCAGAATTCAGTACCCTGGCAGATCGCTACGATGGAAAAAAATTCAACAGCCCTAACGATGCCGCCTTCAGAGGAAACGATCTTTTCTTTACCGACCCTCCTTATGGATTACCGAAACAAGCCAACGACCCGACAAAAGAAATTCCGTTTCAGGGAGTCTATAAAGTAAGTGCTGCGGGAGACGTTACGTTGATGATTGATTCATTGACACGACCCAACGGTATCGCCTTTTTCCCTGATAACTCAACCTTTATCGTGGCCAATTCAGACCCCGGAAAAGCCATATGGTATCGGTACAGGCTTGATGAAAATGACTCCATCGTTCACGCCTCCATATTTTATGATGCTACTGAAAATACCAAAACAGAATCCGGCTTACCGGATGGTTTAAAAATTGACCAGCAGGGCAATGTTTTTGCCACAGGCCCGGGAGGAGTTTGGATTTTTAGTTCAGACGGAAAAGCACTGGGAAAAATAAAATTACCCGTTCCCACAGCCAATTGCGCACTTTCAGCCGATCAGAAAACACTATACATTACGGCCGACATGTATTTGCTTCGCGTGAAGCTTCAGTAAACCGATAAAAAATCAGTGAAAATTTTAATTGACATTATTGGCTGGATCGGTTCCGTTATGGTCATTGCTGCCTATGGCTTAAACAGTTACCAGAAAATAAAATCTGACTCACTGGTATTTCTATTGTTAAACATGGTTGGAGGAGTTTTTCTGATTATTTACTCCGTGTACTATACGGCCTATGCCAACACCTTTATTAATGTGGTGTGGGTGATCATCGCAATTCCTGCTATCGTTCAACTTATCCGGAAGAAAAAATAATGCTTCCTGCACAGCAAAATATTAACGTTCAAAAATGGGTTGCGTTTTTTTCATCGCTGTTGCTGATTACAAAAATGCTGGCGTATTTCCTTACGGGATCGGTAGCGATATTAACCGATGCACTGGAAAGTATTGTTAACGTGGTGGCCGGATTTCTCGGACTTTACAGTTTGTACCTCTCTGCCAAACCACGCGATGCCGATCATCCGTACGGTCATGGTAAGGTAGAATTTCTGTCTGCGGCCCTCGAAGGAAGCATGATTTTTATTGCCGGGCTTTTGATCATTTATGAAGCCGTTAAAAACCTGATAACGCCCTCGCCCATTCAACAACTTGATATGGGCATGATACTGATTGGCGCCACGGCAGGCATAAACCTGGCCATGGGGTTGTGGTGCATTCGCACCGGTCGAAAAAATAATTCACTGGCCCTTCAGGCCAGCGGCAAACATTTATTAAGCGACACCTACTCTACACTGGGTATACTGGTGGGGCTTTTCCTGATTTTTGTAACCGATATTCAATGGCTGGACAGCGCAGTGGCAATACTCTTCAGCATAATCATTCTGTTTACCGGGTATAAAATTGTACGATCATCGCTGGCGGGCATTATGGATGAGCGTGACATGGAACTGCTGACGCGAATGGTTGCCATGCTGAATGCCAACCGTAAGGAAAATTGGATTGACTTGCACAATATGCGCATCATAAAATATGGATCAACCCTTCACCTCGACTGTCACCTTACCGTACCCTGGTACCTTAATGTACATGAAGCCCATAATGAGATTGATGCCCTCGCCTCACTGGTACGGAAAGAATTCGGTGAATCGCTGGAACTGTTTGTTCACTCCGATGGCTGCCTTGATTTCTCCTGCCGCATATGCAGTAAAGCTGATTGTACGGTGCGTAAGCATGCAGTTGAAAAACGTATTGAGTGGACAGTAGAAAACATGGTGAGCAATAAAAAGCATGAAGTAAATACATGAATTTAAATTGACAGCCTGAGCCTGTCGAAGAATGTCAGCCTGAGCCTGTCGAAGGCTGCAGGCTGACAATCAATAATTAACACACCTTTCTATTTCGCTATCCAGGTATTATTCTTCCCATCGGCATCACCGTTGGTAGGAACAGTCAGTTGCACGGATTTGATTTTCTTTTTACCGGCATTCACTTTATGGTTATAAAGCTTTGAAGTCTTCCATACTGCCGGGTTGACATCCTGTGTTGTTGTGGTGCCATCGTCAAATGTTACGGTTACACTAAAGGCAAGCGGCCGGCCTCCCTTATTTTCGATAGTAACAATATTGTTCTTCACTTCATTAATACCTACATCCATATAGCCCCAATCGAAATACCACTTGTTCCAGAACCAGTTTAAGTCCTGACCGGAAACCCGGTTGAACGTAAACATGAAATCATACGGAGTTGGATGCTTGTGTTTCCATTCATTCATGTAGGCATGAAGGCATTTTAAAAACAAATCTTTACCTAATAACTGATATAAAGACACATAAGAATACGACCCAACCGTATATGAATTAAGTCCGCTGCCTTCAGCAATATGCGAGGGTACCATAATGGGCAGCACCCGCTGTGAGCCCAGATAGGGCTGATCCCAATTACCGGCTGGGAATAAGGGATCAATAAAATATTCTGAAAAGCTGGCAAAACCTTCGTCCATCCAGGCATACTTCTTTTCATTAATGCCCATCATAAACGGAAAATACATGTGACACATTTCATGCAGCGTTAAGCCAAGTTGCGCATCCTTATCACTTACCTTCTTGCCCGTCCACTGTTCGATCATAGCACCCGACATTTCCTGATCGTTGGCCATGCCCGGAAACTCCATACCTCCCCCTTCAAGTCCATTAAAGATGGTAAAGTGTTTATACGGAAAGGGGTACACTGGAAATTTCGTATGAAATACTTTTAATGATTCCTGAATTGCCTCCAGCACAGCGCCAAACTCAGGATGTGCCGTGGGGTAAGCTGTGTTTATAAAATACTCTCCCATGGCATCCTTATAGGAGCATGCATCCCAAACAAAATGATCGCTCAACGCAAAAGCAAAATCCGGAAAATCTTTAGCTGAATATTTCCACGTTAAACTTTTAGTTGAGGTTTTTTTGAAATCAGCTTCCGTTAAAATATTCACCGGTGTAGCACTGCTGCGTGCCCGCGCTAATCGGTCACGTGTGGCAGACGAGTAAACTTCCTCTGGATTTGAAGGGGCTACTGATGCCCACACCATAAAATTGTCGGGTACGGTAACTTCAATTTCGTAATCGGAATAGTCATGGTAAAATTCAGTAGCAGCATCATAAACAATACGATCCCACGAATCTATATCATCCAATACAGCCATTTCAGGATACCAATAGGCCACAAACATTGAAGTGCTGTCGATAGCACCGCTGCGCTCAAAACCTTTACCAGGAATAACATAGTTCCAGTTAATTTTCACTTCCAAGGAACCTTTAGGCGGGAGTGGTTTTTTTAAGCGAACGGTATAATTTGTTCCTCCATAAAACACCTCATCCCTGTTATTGATATCGTAGGTTTCATTGTCAACTACAAGTTTTTCAATAATTACCCCTTTATGATTCGCATCGGGTGTATTGCCACCACTGAAAAATCCTGCTTTCTTTGATTCAGGTTTATAATAGTCATGATAGGTGTGAAAGGTGGGGTTGCGAATGGTATCGGGTGTATTATTGAAATAGGTAATGATTGCTTCACCTTTCAATACTTTAGTACGCGGCTCGACCGTAGCTTTGATCTTGTATATCGATCGGTTCTGCCAATAGGTTGGTGATACCGTGCCATCCAACTTCCGCGTTCCTTTTTCATAAGCCTTTTGAAACTCGATGGGCATATACAGCCCGGATGGTTTTGTTTGGGCGTCAGCGATATAACCACTAACGGCAAACAGAAGTAAGAATATTCGTGATTTCATTGATACAGGGTTAGTTTATTAAGGCAAGTATACGGACTTCTCCCTAAAAGGTTAAATTCAAATAAAAATTGTTTCCATTTTGAGAACTTAATGGTAACTTTACTTGTCGCTATGAAACGAATACTTGCAAAAAGTACGCTTAAGAACTTCTGGGAAAAGCATAACGGTACAGAGCAGTATTTAAAAACATGGTTTGACACTGTAAAAAAAGCAAATTGGAAATCGCCAAAAGACGTTAAAGCAACCTATGGAACAGCTAGCATTATCGCCAATAACCGGGTAGTCTTTAACATTAAAGGCAATTCCTATCGCATTGTAGCAAAGATAAATTATGACCGAGGTTGGATTTTTATCAGGTTTATAGGAACCCATAAGGAATATGATAAAATTGATGCTAATACTATTTAAGCTATGAACGTAAAACCTATTAAAACTAAAAAGGAATACCAGGCTGCCCTCAAGGCACTTGAAGAAGTGTTTGATTCACCCGCCAATTCAAAAGAAGGTGATAAAGCTGAACTCTTGGCTATCCTTATAGAAGATTATGAGAATAAGCATTATGCCATTGATCCTCCTGATCCCATTGAAGCCATAAAAATCAGGATGGAAGAACTCAGCCTTTTACAAAAAGATATGGTAGGCATAATTGGTGA
The DNA here is from genome assembly GCA_002425185.1 of Flammeovirgaceae bacterium UBA5585. Taxonomy (GTDB): domain Bacteria; phylum Bacteroidota; class Bacteroidia; order Cytophagales; family Cyclobacteriaceae; genus UBA2336. The sequence goes on from DILT01000014.1 coordinate 111,132, forward strand.
GAAAGGAAAAGTTTCAGAGATACTCAACAAAAAGAGAAAGTTGAATCTAGCAATGGTGCGGAAAATCCACAAGCGATTAAATATATCACCAGAAGTTTTAATCAAAGACTACAAACTTCAGCCGTAACAATCTTTATCCAATTTCAATCACCACATCATCCGTCATCGGGTGACCTACGCAGGTTAATACATAACCTTCAGCACGTTCGGCTTGTGAAAGACCTTCTTCTTCGTCAAGCTTTACCGTTCCACTCAAGGCTTTTCCGCGGCAAGCGGTGCACAAACCACTCTGGCAGGAAAACGGAAGATCAATTCCTTTGTCGAGCGCTGTTTCCAGAATAGTACGCTTTGGCTCTACCAAAATTTTGTACTCATGGCCATCGTAGCGAATGGTAACCTCACGCGCTTTGTTTTCGGAAGGCGTAGATACTGCTTCTTGTTTTTTATCCTTATCAATAGTGCCTTGTACAAAACTCTCTTTAAAAATCTTTTCCTGTGGGATGCTATGTTCGGCCAGTAATGTCTCAACATTTTTCATCATACCTTCCGGTCCACACATGAGGTATGTAGTTTTTTCAAAACCCCAGGCGGGTATGCGTTCAAATAATTTCTTAAGCATATCCGGATTCAATAAGCCAGAGTAGCCTTGCCAGTTCATAGGGGCATTGTCGAGAATATGAATGACATGCAGTCTGCCCTGGTAGTTAGTTTCCCATTTCGCCAGTTCATCTTTAAAAATTATACTGTCGATATCGCGATTGCAATAAATGAGTGAAGCAATGCTGTCAGGCTCTTGTGTAAGCAGGCTTTTAATATGCGAAAGCATGGGTGTAATACCCGAACCACCGGCAAACATTACCAGGTGACGCTTACGGTCTTTGCCGAATTCGGTTGTAAAGTGACCCATCGGCTCCATGATTTTAAGCGTATCCCCAGCTTTTAAATTATCCGCAAGCCAGTTGGACATTAATCCATTATCAACACGCTTTACGGTAACGGCCAGATCATCATCAACAAAAGGTGAAGAACAGAGCGAATAGGCCCTGCGCACTTCTTTCCCGTTAACCGGCACAATTAAGGTTAAAAACTGCCCTGATTTGTAGTCGATTTTACCGGAAGCCGGTTGTTCAAAAATAATAGAAATAGCATCCTTCGTTTCCTGTACAACGGCCTTTACTTTCAACTCAAAATAATGCGGTCCGCCCTGAGGGGGGATTTCTTTCTTCTCGCTCTTCTTAAAAAACCCGAATGCCATGATGTAGAATAATTAGGTGGCAAAAATAATGATAAACTGCCTGCCAATCTAAATATTCAACCAATAGGTTAGTTTGAACACCAACGCCCTGTTTTTGGTTTTTAAATGCTGGGGCAGGTAGTTTTCTGTGTATACAACAAAAAAGTCGGAAGCAGGTTTATACCGCCACTGAAAACGGGCATTCAGGTTAATGTTATCCGCGAGGTTGTTGTATTGAACAAAGGTTGTCAGAAATATCTTATCGGTAAAGGTTAGGTCAATACGCGGGCCTATAAGAAATAGCTTTTCTTTTCCGTACTCATTCGGCAAGTCGATGGCATTATAATCATACCGGATGGCCACACTACCAATAGGCTGATAGCGGTAGTTAAGTGACCCATTAATATTAAAGAGTTTACCGTTATAAAATCCACCATAGTTTACTTCGGCTGAATAGTTAAAAATTTTTCGCTGATCAGATTGGTATTCAGCGCTTACACTCGACCATGTATAATTTTCACCCGCGAGAAAAGAACTATACTGTTCGTTATCAATCGGATTAAACGTATTGGTAAGTTTTTGATAGGTAAGATCATATGAAAACTCAAGGCCGGATGTATTCAAAAAACTAAATCCATAGCCAATGCCTAAGCTTTTATCCGTAACGATTCCACCCGGAATTCGCGTTACTTCGGCACTTAGGTATGGTCCCATTCGCACTATGTGCTTATGTTTCGGATAAAAAATACCTTCAATATTTATAAAAGAATTCTGAAAGCCGGGATACACGCCACGGGCCGGAACAAAGCCGGCTTCAGCATTGTAATTCTCCTGAATAAATGATTCACCATACATAGCCTGAAAATTTCGGCTTCTGAAATTAACAAAGGCTAAACCCGACTGATTTTTTCCTTCGAGGTGGGGATCAAAAGAGGCGCTGTAAAAAAAACTTCCCGACCACCGATTATCTGAGCTGAGTAATTCCAGGTCAGCGGTAATCACCCGGTTGTAATTATTCAGCACCCAGGTGGTATCATTATTATTAACTCTTGGTTGCCACAATTCACGGTTAAAGTATTTCATGCTATCCAATCGCGACACGCCTAACGATTGCTTATCCACGTACGTAACTGCAATATTGGATTGCTTCCAGAAATTTCGCTGTAGCGTAGCCACCGTATACAACTGGTTTGGGAGGCCCAAGGTCTCCTTTTCCTGGGTAAGCATATTGAGTGTGCTTACACGCCAATCTTTATTAATAGAGCCACTAAGTCTTGCACCATAAACTATCGGAACCTGCTGAATGGAGCCAGCTGTGTCGCGCGTTAGTCCCACCCTTCTGCTAAAAAAAGGTCGGGCACTCGGATAACCAGCCTGATCAAACAGGTCGCTGTTTTCCAGAAAAAATTGCCTGCGTTCAGGAAAGCGAAACTCAAACCGTGTGAGGTTAATTACCTGGCGATCTACCTCCACCTGAGAGAAGTCTGGATTTACCGTTAAATCCAGGTTAAGGGAAGGTGTTATGCCAATCTTGGCATCGAATCCAACATTCAAATCAGAAGATCTTTTTAAAGGACCAGCTTGTTTGTCGACAGACGAAAGACCCGCAATGTAGGGTATGATTGAGATGTTTGTGACGGCCTGCGGTGAGGGGTCTTCCCAAACCAACTGACCTGAGTACCCAAAAGAGCCGGAATCAAATTGAATGGGTACGGCTATCCAAGTACTCGATAAATTACGCTTTCTATCCCACCGGTTAAAATTGATGTTCCACTCCATCAGGTTACTTTTAAAGCGAAAACTTTTAAACGGTATAGCTATTTCGGCAATCCACCGATCGCTGTATTTCTCAACATGGCTGTACCATTTGTTATCCCAAGTGGCACTAAAACTATCACCACTGGTACCGCCTCCTGAAATAGTGCCTTCCATTTGCACCCCCCGCGGGGTAATCACAAAAAAGAATCCGTTAATGCGATCATTGTATGGCCCTACGGTAAAACCAACATTATCATTATTCTCGTAATCAAAATCGCGCCTGAGGGATTGCACAATCTCGGGTGTCTGATCATCGAAACAAACAAAAGACACATAAAAATTATGATCGTCAAACGTCAGGCGGGCCTCTGTTTGGAACGGAGCAAAGGTGGTGTCTACCGGAAAATTCAGGTAAAAATCTTTCGCCACGGCAGCCTTAACCCAATCTGGTTCATCCAGTTTACCGTCAAGTGTAATGGTGCCGAGTGCTTTTCGTATCGGCAATTCCATACCCGGCTTGTTCTGGCCTATGCAGGTCATTGACAGAACCAGTAGTACAAAAATGCCGGACAGGTTTTTCATGGCGGGGGCGAAACTATAAAAATGCCGATAAATTTACATTGGCAACCGGATAAACGGTTGCCAACTCTTAAGGTTTATCGATTGCCTTACTATTCCTTTTGTTATTTTTACATCTTAACAGATCATTGTGCAACTCACTACCCTTACTGCTATTTCACCCATTGACGGACGGTACTTCAATACCGTCTCTTCATTGAGCACCTATTTTTCTGAATTTGGCCTAATGCGCTACCGCATACGCGTGGAAATAGAATACTTCATTGCCCTTACCGATGCGTTACCGGAACTTTCAAAATTTCCTAAAGAACAGGAAAGCCTGTTGCGCCAGGTGTACCAAAATTTTACGGAAGCAGACGCCCGGCAGATTAAAGAAATTGAAAAAACCACCAACCACGATGTGAAGGCGGTTGAATACTTCATCAAGCAAAAGCTGGATGAGCTCAAGCTTAGCACCTGGAAAGAGTTTATTCACTTCGGCCTTACTTCACAGGATATTAACAACACAGCCATACCGCTTTCACTGAAGGAGTTCATGGAAGCTGAGTTTCTTCCTTTGGTAAAAAAAGTTTTAAGTGATTTAACTGCCCTGAGTGTTCAATGGAAAGACATACCCATGCTGGCACGCACGCACGGGCAGCCTGCATCACCTACACGCTTAGGTAAGGAATTGTACGTATTCATTGAGCGCATAAATAACCAACTTGAACTACTTAAAACCATTCCTTATTCCGCTAAGTTTGGTGGCGCCACCGGCAACTTCAATGCCCATCATGTTGCGTACCCTGAAATTAATTGGGGGCATTTCGGTAATGCATTTGTAAGTAAGCATTTAGGATTGGTGCGCAGTGAGCCAACAACACAAATTGAGCATTACGATAACCTTGCCGCTTTGTTTGATAACCTGAAGCGTATTAATACCATACTGATTGATTTCAGCCGGGATGTATGGCAATACATTTCGATGAACTACTTCAAACAAAAAATAAAAGCCGGTGAAGTGGGCAGCTCAGCCATGCCGCACAAAGTAAATCCAATCGATTTTGAAAACGCGGAAGGCAACCTGGGTTATGCCAACGCCACCTTTGAGCACCTTTCCGCCAAGCTTCCTATCTCACGCCTTCAGCGCGACTTAACCGATAGCACAGTATTGCGCAATATTGGTGTGCCGCTAGCACACACCGTAATTGCCCTGCAATCACTTTTAAAAGGTATTGGCAAACTGGAGTTGAACAAGTCAGCCATTGATGCAGACCTGGAAAATAACTGGGCTGTGATAGCCGAAGCCATTCAAACCATTTTGCGAAAAGAAGGCTACCCTAATCCGTATGAAGCCTTAAAAGAGCTTACGCGAAAAAATGAAAAAATTGGTAAGAAGGAGTTTGAGGATTTTATTAATGGTCTTGACATTAAGGATAGCTTAAAGAGGCAACTCTTAGCCATAACGCCCTTTACCTATACCGGTATATGATGAAAATAAGTTTCACTAAAATCGATTGGCTAAATCATCTCGTTGCCTTCTTTAGTGCCCTGTTAGGAATACTCATTGCTTTTGAACTGGATAGCTATCGGGAAAAAAGTCAGGAGACTGAAAAACTTAAGGTAACGCTAACGGCCATCCGCAATGAACTGGAAAATAACATAACGACCTATAGTCACAACGTTACTGTACTTTCTGATTGGCTGGAATATTTTGAGCTTAGCAAGAAATTTGTAAACGGTGAGCTTAAGCTGGAGCAATCAATCTTTGAGCGGCTCAAAAAAGACAACCCCGATCGTTTTCAATCCTGGACAATAGAACGAATTGAAAGCGACAGCTTCTATATATTTCTGGAACGTAAAATCAGATTCCAGATTGATGTTGGCCCGATGTCCAACATTTCCACCAGTAGTTGGCAGGCCGCGCTGTATTCAGACGTACTTCATCGCCTGGATCACGAACGTGTTGTTTTGCTTACACAGATGTATGACTGGGTTGCAAAAGATATTGGCCTGAACGATCGGGAGTTTAATGAAAACATTTACCTGAACGAAGTAACGGATATAGACATGCTTGTAGACTACTACAAAAGTATTGTAAAAATACATCGGGCTAAACATGACAATGTTAAGCGCTATTACGAACAAGTTAACTGGAATCTCTAAAAAAAATCCTCGCAGAGGACACTGCCGATGAGAGACATAGTCTTTACAGAATCTGTGAGAACGCAGCAACTATAACCTAGACAATCCGTTCCAACCGCTTTAATAATGGTGGGTGCGAATAATGAAAGAACACATATGCCGGATGCGGATAAAGATTTGATAAATTATCTACCGAAAGTTTTTTTAATGCTTCGGCCAGGGCTTTTCCGCTAAAGATTTCCCTGGCATAGGCATCCGCTTCAAATTCATTCTTTCGACTGTACAGGTTCATAAATAATCCGGTAATTGCTGAAATGGGTGAAAACAAAATGGTGAACGCCAGCAGGTTTAAATGAATCGCCAACTGGCTGCCGCCTAGCGCCAACGATAAGTTTTCATTGAACACCATCAGCGACAATACAAAAAGCATAAAAAATATTTGCACCACAGAAAGCACAAAACTCCAGATGATGTGCCTCTTCTTGTAATGCCCTACCTCATGCGCTAAAACCGCCACCAGTTCTTCGGTGGTATGGTTAGCAATAAGGGTGTCGTACAACACAATTTTCTTCTTTTTGCCAATACCGGAGAAAAATGCATTCGCTTTGTTGGAACGCCTTGAGCCGTCTATCACAAAAACGTTGGTAATCGGGAAGTTGATCTTGCGTGAAAATTCTTCAATAGCGGTTTTCAGTTCACCTTCCGCAAGGGGTGTAAGTTTATTGAACAGTGGCAGGATAAGTGAAGTATAAAACATGTTCATGAACAGCATGAACGCGCAGGCCATGACCGCAAACCATATCCAGAAGTCCGGCCCGATGGTGTCTACCAAATAGATCAACGCTGCCAATAAGCCACCGCCAATAAGGGCACCCAACATATACCCCTTCAGCTTATCGGTAATAAAGGTTTTACCAGTGGTTTTATTGAAGCCGTACTTTTCTTCAATTACAAAAGTGCCGTACCACTGAAACGGAAGCGTAAGCAAATCGGATGCTATGCCCAATACACCGAAAAACAGCAGGGCCAGCAGCACGGGGTTTTCCGTTATGGTGCGCAGCAGACCGTCAAGCCAACCAAACCCACCCAGCAAAAGCATGAGCAAAGAGCCGGTAAAACCAACGGTGGAGGTAAGAAATGAAAACCGTGTGGTTTCCCTATGGTACCGCTGCGACTTCTCGTATTTGCCCTTGTCGTAAAAAGAAGCGATTTCAGCCGGAATGTCGGTGCGCATGGCCTTAAGGTTAATATATTCCAACACCTGGCCAAACACAAAGCTAACCGACACAATGCCCACTATAATCCACAAAAGAATTTCAGGGGATAAAATCATAACGGATACAATACTTATTTTGCGGGAAAATAGTTCAAGTTATGCGCATCCGAAAGGAGATATCGAAATGGAGTATTAAAACTTTTTTAAAGCTGGCCGGGCTGCTGTTGGTCATTTTTAACCTGTTTACGTTGCTTGCCGCCTACATAGATCATTCGGTATGGGATGTAAGTTTGAACTTCACCATGATCGCAGGTATATTTTATCCCTTGCTTCTGGCCTCCATTTTAACTACCGGATTTCGAACTGGCACACTTTACATTAACGACTACCAATCGATGGTCGATTTTAAAGAAAAATTAAAGTCGAAAATAGAAAAGGAGAATATGGTTATTGAATCAGAGATTAATAACCATGCAGTTTACAGACCCCGTGGCGGTTATTACAGTTTGTTCAACGCCTGGAGAGGAACGGAAAAACTTACAGCAACATGGGGCGATGAAATTGTTTTATCAGGGTCTTTACGTAAAGTTACAGCTTTGGAAGATGTGCTTACATGGAATAAGGAATTTCGCACGCTCCGCCCTGAAAGCAGCGAAGTCGAGAAGTTACAATAATGTTTTATAAGCGTTATGAACGCTCTCAAAATGGAATCTTGCCACTACTTCTTTCATCATACGTGCAATCTCATCCGTGCATAAATTACCGATGCTTCCTTCGTGGGTATGATTCACTATAAGCTCCGGAGAATAGTTACCCTGCTCAATGTCCCGGCCTACTTTCTGATACGCTTCACGGAAGGGCATTCCACCCAACACCAGTTTATTTACTTCCTCAACGCTAAATAGGAATTTATACTTTTCTTCACTCAGTATATTTTCCTTCACCTGTATATTTTCTATCATTAGCTGCGTCATGGCTACGCAATCTTTTAAATGCTGAAAAGCCGGGAAAAGCATTTCCTTCAACAATTGCAAGTCGCGGTGATAACCGGATGGTAAGTTGGCCGTAACCAAGGTTATATCGTTAGGCAAAGCCATAATCTGGTTGCACCGTGCCCGGATAAGCTCAAACACATCCGGATTTTTTTTATGCGGCATAATGCTTGATCCCGTTGTCAGCTCATCGGGAAAACTGATAAAACCAAAATTCTGATTCAGAAACAAACACGCATCGGCAGCTAGCTTACTTAGCGTACCCGCAACGTTGGCCATAGCACTGGCCACGATGCGCTCAGTTTTACCGCGACCCATCTGGGCATACACTACGTTGTAGTTCAGATCATCAAAGCCTAACAATTCCGTTGTCAGTTTTCGATTAAGCGGAAAGGAGGATCCGTAACCGGCTGCTGAGCCTAACGGATTTTTGTTTACCACGCGGTAAGCCGCTCCCAGCATAACCACATCATCTACCAGACTTTCGGCATAGGCGCCAAACCACAACCCAAACGATGACGGCATGGCCAATTGAAAATGCGTGTAGCCCGGAAGCAAATGATCTTTGTACTTTTCACTTTGCTGTTGCAACAAACCAAACAGACTGTTAACCGAATTTACAATCTGCTCGATTTCATGGCGCAGGTAAAGTTTAATATCTACCAGCACCTGGTCGTTACGCGAACGCCCACTGTGTATTTTCTTTCCGGCATCGCCCAACTTCCTGGTAAGTTCAAGTTCTACCTGGGAATGAATATCTTCAATGCCATCTTCAATCTTAAAATCTCCAGCTTCAATCCGCTTGTAAATCAATTTTAATTCATCAGAAAGTTTCCCCAACTCTTCTTTGCTCAGCAACCCAATCGACTCCAACATTTGAATATGGGCGAGTGACCCTAACACATCAAATGGCGCAAGGTGCATATCCAACTCACGGTCTTTACCAATAGTAAAAGTTTCCACCGTTTTTAAAGAGTCTTTATCTTTCTTCCAAAGTTTCATGGTATAAAGCTAAAAGTTAAAAGCCGAGAAGTTAAAAGCCCCAGAAGTTAAAAGTCTATTTAATCTCATTTCTTATCTTTTTAATCAAACTTATAAGCATTGCTTTTACTTCATTTACAAGAAGATTGGAATTTTTATAGGTATCATCACCAATATATTGCAACTCAAATGATAGAAGAAGCAAATACTCCACCTCGTGTGTTGAGCCTAATGCTTGCTGTAAGTATTTAAGAAAATCTTTTTGGGTAAACTTACCTGTCCCCTCCGCTATGTTTGTCGGAATTGAAGTAGATGCCCTTCGCAGTTGACTAATTAGATTAAATCTTTCGGTTTCAGGAAATGATCGTGTTACTATATAGACTTCTTTGACTAGTAAATGAGCTTTTTCCCAAACCAGATAATCTTTAAAGTTTTTCATGCAGCTGTAATCTTGGCTTTAAACTTTCAACTTTCAGCTTTTAGCTTTATTCTGTAAACCTTCAACTTTTAACCTCCTTTAATATACGAATGTACGTCTGAATACCCTCTTCAATCTCGCTAAGGTAAATAAACTCATCAGCAGTATGAGAGCGGGCAGAATCACCAGGGCCGAGTTTAACAGAAGCAACCGGAATCAATGCCTGATCGGATGTGGTTGGCGAACCGTATAGCGGTATTCCCAACTTCTTTGCAGCACGAACCAATACGTGATTTTCAGTAATTCCAGAGGAACGTAAACGCAACGAGCGAGGTACAACTTCACTGGAAACATGTTGTCGGATAATCTCCAGCACCTCTTCCAACGTATACGCATCCGTAACCCGCACATCAACCGTAAAAGAACACTCAGCAGGCACTACATTATGTTGCTGACCGGCTTGGATAACAGTAACCGTCATTTTTACTTCACCCAAGGTTGGCGATACTTTCGGAAACCAATATGACCGAAACCATCCTATATCATCAAGTGCTTTGTAAAGTGCGTTCTCCCCTTCTTCTCGCGCAGCATGGCCTGCCCTTCCTTTGGCTACGCAATCAAGAACCATTAATCCTTTTTCGGCAACAGCCATCTGGCATAAGGTAGGCTCCCCCACAATCGCAAAATCAATTTGAGGCAGAGAAGCCCAAATACTTTCTATACCTCCTTTACCGGATATTTCCTCTTCAGCCGTTGCGGCAAGCACGAGGTTAAATGGTAAGTTTTCCTGGTTATAGAAATGAAGAAAGGTAACAATCAGCGAAACCAGTGGGCCACCTGCATCATTGCTTCCTAACCCATAAAGTTTTCCATCAATAATTTCCGACTTGAACGGATCGCGGGTATACGCAGGGTTTGGCTTAACTGTGTCGTGGTGGGAGTTCAGTAAGATGGTTGGCTTTTGTTCGTCAAAATATTTAGTCACGGCCCATACATTGTTACCGTAGCGATTGACCAAAACATTATGCTTATCCAGAAAGGAAGCTATCAGGCTGGCTGTTTTACCTTCCTCACGACTAAATGATGGTGTTTCAATCAACGATTGAAGCAGGTTAATGGCTTCGGTATGGAGTTGTTCAACGTTCAAAATTCATCATTCATTATTCAATATTCATAATTTATGCCTCATAAGTCACCTTTACTTCACAATCAATGTACCCTCTGTTTCCTGCCCAACGTTTTGAAGCAAGTGCGTGGCCTCGCCAATCAATACTTCTTTTACACCAGCATTTATCGCGTCAAACGCATTTTCAAGTTTAGGAAGAATCCCATCCGCAAACGAACCCTGGTCTAACAGATTTTTGTAAGAACTTTCGTTCAGTAAACGGATAACTGATGATTCATCTTCAATATTTTTCAATACACCCCGTTTCTCAAAACAAAAGATCAGGCGTGTATCAAAATGTTTACTAAGCGCTACAGCCAGCACCGAGGCAATGGTATCTGCATTGGTATTTAGCATCACGCCATCAGCATGGGTAAGCGAAGCAAATACCGGCACAACGTTTTGCTTTAGCAGGAAATACAATAAGGCAGTATTGACATCGGCTGGCGTAATGTCGCCCACAAAACCAAAATCCACTTCAGTAACCGGACGTTTCCGTGCCTTAATCACGTTCCCATCGGCACCGGTTACCCCAAGTGCGTTACAACCCAACGCTTGTAGTTGTGCAACCAGTTGTTTGTTTACCAAACCACCGTACACCATCGTCACCAGATCGCGGGTATCGGCATCGGTTATTCTTCTGCCCTTTACAAAGTTGGCTTTGATACCAAGCTGTTCTCCAATTTTGGTAGCCACCTTGCCGCCTCCATGTACCAGGATTTTCGGTTCGCGGATGTGAGAAAAATCCTGCAGAAATTTTTTTAACGCTTCCGGGTTATCCAGTACGTTGCCCCCGATTTTAATAACAAATAACTTATTCATTTCAAACCTTAATTACTGTGTCATGCTTCGACAAACTCAGCATGACATAAAACTTAACTCGTTAATATTTCCGAAAGAACAGCCTGCGCTGCCCACACCCGGTTGCCCGCTTGTTGGGTCACCAAACTGTTGGCACTGTCGAGTACTTCATCGCTTAACTCCACATTTCTACGAACCGGCAAACAATGCATTACGTTGGCGCTATTCGTACTGGCCAGCTTTTTATTGGTTAACATCCAGTTTGGATCGTTGCAATAAATTTTGCCGTAATCGGTATAGGTACTCCAGTTTTTAACATAAACATAGTCTGCCCCACGCAAGGCTTCCTCCTGATTATGGGTAATGGTTGCACCCTTGGTAAATTGCTCGTCCAGTTCGTAATCTTCAGGATGCGTAATCACAAAATCGGCTTGTCCCCACGCATTGATCCATTGTGCAAAACTATTGGCCACACATTGCGGTAATGCCTTAACATGTGGCGCCCAGGTTAATACAATTTTTGGTCGTCTTGCTTCACTCCATGTTTCTGCTATGGTAACGATGTCTGTCAGACTTTGCAGCGGATGCAGCGTGGCACTCTCCAGGCTTACCACAGGAATACCGGAGTATTTGATAAACTGGTTAATCACCTGTTCGCTGTAATCTTCCTCCTTGTGCTTCAATAACGGGAAGGTGCGCAAACCAAGAATATCAAAATATTTTCCAAGCACCGGGGCTGCATCCTTCACATGCTCTACCGTGGTGCCACTCATAATCACTTCTTCTTCAAACTCCAGCGCCCAACCTTCGGGGCCAACATTGAAGACAATGGTGTCCATGCCCAGGTTTTGTGCTGCAATTTGTGTACTTAATCGCGTGCGCATACTGGGGTTAAGAAACAACAAGCCCATGCGCTTACCCACACCAAGCGTTTTATCCAAAAACGGACTGGCTTTATAGGCAAGAGCTTTATCAACCAGTTTTGAAATTGACGATACGTCCGATACTGAAATAAATTTTTTCACCCGTTAACTTATACTTTTGATTGTACAGGCACTTCCATATCTGCCAAACATGATTTTAACGACTCTATAAAAAAATCTACTTCTTCTTTGGATAATGATAATGGCGGCAGTATACGGATCGTATTCGGGTACGATTCACCCGTGAAGATTTTGTACTTCATCAACAAATCCTTCCGAAGCGACTTGTGTGTTTCCGGCACATCCAACCCAATCATTAATCCGCGACCGCGAACAGCCGTAAACTCAGGAATAACGTTCAACTTGTTCAATAAATAATCACCGGTTTCCTTAGCATTGGTAATTAATTTTTCATTTTCGATCACATCCAACACAGCAAGTGCTGCAACGCTGGCCAGGTAATTTCCACCGAAGGTTGTACCCAGCATACTGCTCCAGGGTTTTATATCCGGATGAATCAGCACCCCGCCTATCGGAAAACCATTACCCATACCCTTGGCCACCGTGATAAGATGGGGCTTTATACCCGAACGCTGGTGAGCAAAGAAATGACCGGAGCGACCGTAACCTGATTGTATTTCATCCAGGATTAACATGGCGTTATGCTGCTTACATTTTTCTTCCAGAAACTGCAGGAAAGAATCTTCGGGCTCATGAATACCACCAAGCCCTTGAATACCTTCAATAAGTACAGCCGCCACATCATCACTCATCACCGCATTAAATGCAGCAGTATCATTTAAGGGAGTAAATACAATGTCGTGTCCTGCATTTACCGGTGCAACAATTTTAGGGTTATCGGTAGTGGCTACAGCTGCCGAAGTACGACCGTGAAAAGCTTTTTTAAAAGCAATTATTTTTTTTCTTCCCGTGACAAACGAGGCAATCTTTAAAGCATTTTCAACTGCTTCCGCACCTGAGTTGCACAAGAACAATTGGTAATCCGGGTAACCGGAAACTTCGCCCAGTCTTTCCGCAAGCTTCTCCTGTAAAGGATTCTGAACACTGTTGGAATAGAAACCGATTTTTTGCAATTGTTTCGCTATCGCATCTACATAATACGGATGGGTGTGTCCGATGGAGATCACCGCGTGTCCTCCATATAAATCCAGATACTTGTTTCCTTCATCATCCCACACCCAACTGCCTTTGGCCTTGACAGGGGTGATGGGGAAAAGCGGATATACATCAAACGTTTTCATTTCCGTATGTTATTTATTTTTTCAAAAGAAGCCACCAGTCCTTTAATAATAGCAGAACTCAGTCCCTGGTGCTCCATCTCATTGAGTCCAGCAATCGTGCATCCTTCCGGTGTTGTTACCCGGTCGATTTCCATTTCCGGATGAAGGCCATGCTCTTGTAAAAGTAAGGCCGCTCCTTTTGCCGTTTGCACCGCAATGGCTTGTGCATCTTCAGCATCAAAACCTAACTGGATTCCACCCTGTGTGGAGGCACGCAGAAAGCGCATAAAGAAGGCAATACCACTAGCCGCCAGCACTGTAGAGGCTTTCATTAACCGCTCTTCAACAATAAGCGTTTTACCCAGTCCGTCAAACAACCTGATTACCGCGCTAACATGTTGTGGTGATGCCTGGTGCGAACAAATGCACGTCATGGATGCTGCAATCGCGATAGCCGTGTTGGGCATGGCCCGAATAATGGGAATTTGCTTTCCGCCAAGTTGCGAAGCAATCTCCTCTGTGCTGATGCCGGTAACAGTGGAAATCAACACATGCTTGCCTTCCTGAAAGGCAGGTGAAATTTCATTGACAACCGCCAGCGTCTGCTTAGGCTGAACGCATATCATAATCAGCGATGCCTGCTGAACGGCTTCACTATTGTTTGTTGTAACCGAAAAGCCTGCTGTGCGAATGGAATCGAGTTTATCCAAACTTCTCCGCGTAAGCGTAAGCTGTTCAGGTTTCATTAACCCTGCTTTTATAATTCCCTGGGCTATTGCAACGCCAAGATTTCCAGCTCCTATAATGGCTAACCGTTCCATATTAAAAAGCGGTTGATTTTAATTGAAGCCCTGTGCGCTCATCCAAACCAAACATCAGGTTCATGTTTTGAACCGCCTGGCCGGAGGCACCTTTCAACAGATTATCAATAGCCGAATGAACGACCAACTTATTTCCTTCTTTTTCCAGATAGATCAAACACTTGCTGGTGTTCACCACTTGCTTTAAATCAATCATCGTATCCGCAACATGGGTGAACGGATGATCTTGATAGAATGCTTTATAAAGCTGATTCAAATCATTCAGCGATTGCTGTGTTTCCATGATTGAACTCACAAAAATTCCCCTTGTAAAATCTCCCCGCCATGGTACAAAGTTCAACGCACCGGAGAATGAAGATTGAAGTTGCTTCAGCGACTGATTGATTTCCGCAACATGCTGATGCGTTAATGTTTTGTATGCTGAAATGTTATTGGCACGCCACGTGAAGTGTGTAGTATCCTGAAGTTTTTGTCCGGCACCGGTTGATCCGGTTATGCCGGTAGAATATACTTCCTTCAATAAACCCGCGCTCGCCATCGGCAACAAACCCAACTGTATAGCGGTGGCAAAGCAGCCAGGATTGGCAACATTGTTTACCTGACGGATAACTGCGCGGTTTAACTCCGGAAGACCGTACGTAAACGTCCGTCCAGCCACTTTATCACCCAACCGAAAGTCATTTCCCAGATCGATAACCTTTACCGTTGACACTACAATGTTCTCCTGTAAGAATTTCTTGCTCTCTCCGTGACCCAGGCACAAAAACAAAACATCAACATCAGCCGATAGCGCATCGGTAAAAGTCAGTTGGGTTTCACCTAACAGATCGGCATGAACAGCATACACCGGTGTACCGGCATTACTCCTGCTGTGCACAAAGGAAATTTGAACGGCAGGGTGATTCAGTAAAAGCCGCAAGGTTTCACCACCGGTATACCCGGCACCGCCAATAATCCCAGCTTTTATCTTCTTCTCCATCATTACCATCTTTATGCTTTATACTTTTCGCTTTCAACTTTACGCTTTCAGCTTTTTAGCCTATGCTTTTCGCTTTCAACTTCTTCCTTTACCTGATGATAAATTGAAACCTGGTTACCAAAAATCTTGGTGAAGCCTTTCACATCATCGCCTGTCCACCCCAAATTCATTTCACCATACTTACCAAACTTACCGGACATTAAATCGTAAGGCGATTCAATACCAAGCACCTGGAAACGGTACGGATGCAATTCAAGATGAACTACACCGGTCACGTTTTGTTGCGTGCTGGTCATAAAAGCCTCAATGTCGCGCATAACCGGATCAAGATACTGGCCTTCATGCAACCAGTTGCCATAAAACTGCGCCAGCTGATCTTTCCAGCTCAATTGCCACTTGGTAAGTACATGCTTTTCCAAGGCATGATGCGCCTTGATGATCAGCATAGGTGCGGCCGCTTCAAAACCAACACGACCTTTAATGCCGATAATCGTATCGCCCACATGAATATCCCTGCCAATGCCATAAGGCCCGGCTATGGATTGCAGGTGATGAATAGCCTCCACCGGATGGCTAAACTCATTTTCATTTACTTTCTTCAATTCACCCTGCTCAAAGGTCAGGGAAATTGTTTCAGAACCAGTCTTTGTGACCTGCGTAGGCCAGGCCTCTTCAGGCAACATGCCCAATGAGTTAAGCGTTTCTTTTCCGCCTACGGATGTGCCCCAGATTCCTTTATTAATGGAGTACTGAGCCTTTTCAAAATTCATCTCCACACCTTTGCCCTTCAGGTAACTGATCTCCGCTTCGCGCGAAAGTTTCAGCTCACGAATAGGCGTAATAATCTCTACGCCCGGCAACAGGATATTCAACACCATATCGAACCGTACCTGATCGTTACCGGCACCTGTACTGCCATGAGCCACTGCATCCGCACCAACCTCTTTAGCATACCTGGCCACAGCCAAAGCCTGCGACATCCGCTCAGCGCTTACACTCAACGGATAGGTGTTGTTTTTCAAAACATTTCCGTAGATCAGGTAACGAATAACCGAGTCAAAATAATTTCGGGTTTCCTCAACTGTTTTATGACTGGCGGAACCCAACGTAATTGCATGCGCTTCAATGCGCTTTAATTCAGTAGTGTCAAAGCCACCGGTATTTACGGTGAGGGTATGCACCTCATACCGTAAATCCTCTTTCAGGTACTTTACACAAAATGAGGTATCAAGCCCTCCGCTAAAAGCCAAAACAACTTTCTTTTTCATCTTACCAAAAGAAAAAACTTAAAATAGAATTCTTTTTAGGCTCTCCGTTACCCGAGCCGTTATTCTTGTTGCGCGAACGCAACAGCACAAACTGCTTGAACTTAACCCAGCGTTCAAACAGCTTAAAGTTTCCTTTAAACCTGCGTCTGCGTTTGTGCTTCAATTTACCATCTGGTGTTACTATCGTTTGCGATTTTACCGGTTGTGCGGCTTGCACCTTGGCTGCAGCTTCGGCCGGATCGAAAAGCATAGCGGTGCACATACAGTTTGTGCGGTTCTTGCTCATCAGTATTTCGAAGTTCACACAGCTACGGCAACCTTTCCAGAATTCTTCATCCGTAGTAAGCTCGGAATAGGTTACCGGTTCATAGCCCAGATCGGAGTTGATCTTCATCACGGCCAACCCGGTGGTGAGTCCAAATATTTTAGATTCGGGATATTTCTGCCGCGACAACTCAAAAATCTTACGCTTTATGTCGGTGGCCACTCCGCTTTTACGGAAGGGAGGTGACACGATTAGTCCGGAGTTGGCCACATATTTTCCATGTTGCCAGACTTCAACGTAGCAGAAGCCTACCCACGTTCCTTCGGTTGTAACGGCAATTACAGCCTTGCCTTCCTCCATCTTTTTCTCGATGTACTCGGGCGAACGCTTGGCAATGCCGGTTCCGCGCGCTTTCGCGGATTCTTCCATCTCCAGGGTGATGGTGGTTGCGTAATGTTTATCGTCTGCTGTGGCCAGCCGGACAATGATGTTGTTATTTTCCATTGATCGTTACGATATGGATTAGGTCTGCATACACCAATGGTGCTTCAGACGTTGTTTTTAAAAATTTAAGAATGAGGGACGTAGTGTTACGCCAGTGCACATCCTGTGCTGCACAGGAGTGTGGTTGCCAATAAAATCGGGCTTACGGTATCAAATACGCACGAAGCGCGCGGGTCGGCATCGCCTGGTCACCATACAGGCTGGTGTTGAGAACAGAATTGTTCTGGGGAGTTGAAAAGCGGCCTTGGCTGCTTTTACTGTGGTGATCGGTGTTTTCAATTTCTTTCTTAGTGGTTAGGTTAGAAACGCTAGATAAAAATCATGCAGTTAGTTTTAAGTTTAACGCTAATGCAAAGGTATACGATAATTTTTTAGAAATGATCAACTTTTTTCGGGAAATAAAAAATTCTGCCTAACGGGAGTTAGCGCATTCTTCTGCTCAAGTCCACTGCTGGAGTACCCGGGCTTCTTCTTCCTGAGCGTTGCCTCGTCTTACCGAATTTTTCTGAAGCCTGGCAATGCAAGCTTAAACTTTACCGCCAACAACCGGATAAGAATGATGACTGAAATAGAGATCAGCAGGTTGTAGTTGCGCTCCAGCGGAGTATGAATATCAAGCACCAGGTAAACGATAGCTCCCGCCAGGCAAGCCGTGGCATAAATTTCCTTGCGGAAGATTACCGGCAATTCATTCGCCAGTGTGTCGCGGATCACCCCGCCCATCACGGCTGTAAACATGCCCATAATGGCTGCTATCTCCGGCCGCACACCCAAGCTCATGGCTTTTTCCACCCCCAGAATGGTGAAGAAGGAAATACCCAGCGTGTCGAATAAGAGAAATGTTCTCCGCAGCCTGATGAACAACCGGAAAAAAATAATGGCCATGACTACGCCAGCCAATACCGCATACAGAAAATGAATATCTCCGATCCACACCAGCGGGTAACTCCCCAGCATCATATCACGGATGGTGCCGCCACCAATGGCTGTAATAAATCCGGTGAAGCCGGCAGCAAACCAGTCGTGGTCTTTGTCCTGCATGGCCAAAGCCCCGGATATGGCAAAGAAGAACGTACCAATAAGTTCGAGCGGATATTGAAAGTACACAGGAAGATTGATTTTAACCAGGGCAAAGATAGACGATGCCAGTTGACTTCCTGCTAAAGCTTAGGCACCAACCACAAAAACCCGGCACTCAGCAGAAATAAAAGAAAAAAGATCAGGGGATTAAATTCCTTACGGATTAAATCACCTTGCGTATCACTACGTTCTTCCCGACTACCGGATTTCCGAATGTTGGCCTTAATCTGATTCGCGAGCGCCACAGACGGCCACTCGCCAGGTGCGGAAACATAAAAAAACTCCTCGTTACCAGTAGCCGTGGCAAGAACATGCCAACCGGGTTCACCAGCCCATAGTTTAGCCGACCAAACATTATCTATAAAGACATCCTCTTGTAAGGGCCATGGAACGCTATCCAGTAAAAGCTGAATATCCTCGTTTGCCGAAATCATTTTAACCGATACCGGATTGTCAGGATAAACGGGGAATGAACTCTCCACACTAATTTTGGCTTCACTATTTCTTGTGCGGGAAATCCCACTCAATAACGGTATCCACAAATGACTGTAGGTTATAGAGTCGCCACTTAGCGACAAGCGGTAAGTCTCTTTTAAAAACTGAAAACCAATTTTGCCAAATTCTTTATACCGGTAACCAGAAAGAAGTCCGGACTGGTTTTCAACAACGTTTGTTATACCCTGTTCCTTTTTAATTCTTTGTGCCAATGCCGGCAGGTTCAATTTTTTATTGTTGACTGTTACTACCGCTGTATCCGGTTTAACAACAGCCTGTGCAAACGGAAATAATGCATTATCAATCCGATTGGTTGGTGATAATACCAACATGCCCAAACCCTTGTTTATTGCTTCACTCACTGCTGCAGCCTCCGACCTTGATAACCGCTGCAGCGATTCGCCATCGATAACCAAAACATCAAATTGACCCAAAACTTCAGGTGTGAGATTATTTACTGGACGGGGACCCGTATTGACATATTCAAACCGATACATGCTTTTCGACAACCGGTAGCGGAGGATAAGCTTATGATGCCGCTTTGCGAGGAAATTTTTAAGGTACTGCGTTTCAAAGGTTGGATAATCCTGAACAAACATGATTGTAAGGGTATCAGGTTTGCTGACATGAACAGGTAATTTCTCAACACGGGGTACGTCATCGCCAGCCTTTGTTGTAACCGTGTACAAAAAAAATCCCTCTTGCTTTGGCTTAAACGAAAGTTTGAAAAACTGCTCCCCCGAGCCTTCCAGGAATACAGAATCTTCCACACCACCTGGTCCATCTAAAAAGATCCACGTATCGAGTGGCGGGTTTTTAACTACACCGCTTACAAAATTATTCTGGTATGGGTACACGGGTTGACTTAACGCTATTTCAATTATCCCATCAGGTGGTTCGCTTGCCATGAATACAAAACCTTTCTTTTTAATCGCATCCAAGGCATGAACCGGCAAACCCTGACCTACTACATAACGGATTTCATTTTGGTTAAAGTGGAGTTGATAAGATTCGAGGAGTTCAGAATTGCGATACGGTTTGGCTTGCTGAAGATGCATCAATTTTGCACTCGGATTTTGTCGCAACAGACTATCCACCACTGCAGCCTGATAACCGGGTGTTAACAAAATAATTTCATTCGACTGACTTGAATAATAACCAGGTTGGAGAAATAAACCCGCCAGCGCCAAAGCCAATAGAACGACAGCGGTTATGCGGAATGCTGAATACCTAAGCTTTCTGCTCCATTCAATCCACAACAAAACGCATGTTACTAAAACCAAAACCACCAGAACAATCCACACTGAAACTATTGGATTAAAAACAACCATACGCTACTGGTTCCTCAGGGTTTCAAGGTTCTTGATAAATTGCTGATCGAGTAGATGCTGTGCAGAAACTTCTTTGCCAACTGATCGTGTCTCCATCGGCAAAATTTCCCAAAAGGCCTTTTGAAGTTTTATCAGGATCGCCTGCCTTTCATTCGAAGCAAGCTCATTCGCTGACAGGGCTTTGAGTAATGAAAGGTGTTCAATGTATTTCGGGTTTTGTAGCGCAATAAAAGACAGTTCCTGTCCGGCTTTTATAAATGCCTCCCTGTCAACATTCAAAAAACCAGACTGTGGGTCGTTAATCTTTAGCTGAACGACAGATAATGCCGCCTGAATGGCAGGATAATTTGCTTGTTTGATAAACTCGTATTGATGGGTTGAGTTTCTCAACTCACTTAAATCACCTGTTAATCGCCTTTCT
Source organism: Flammeovirgaceae bacterium UBA5585 (assembly GCA_002425185.1). Lineage (GTDB taxonomy): Bacteria > Bacteroidota > Bacteroidia > Cytophagales > Cyclobacteriaceae > UBA2336. Next base: position 131,728 of record DILT01000014.1, read on the forward strand.
TCTTTCAACGGTGGCGGATCAAATCCAACACGATGAACATAAATCCTGGAGTCCTGGCTGATTTCTTTTAACAGGTTCAATGCTTTGTATTGGTACGGAAGCGATTTTTCAGGATCATATAACCTTAAATGAAGTTCCGCGTCCCACATCACGGTAATGGCAGCCTTCAATTTCATTTTAATCGACTGGGCAAAAAAAGTAGCTTCCTCATCACTATCGTGGGCATGCAGAAAAGCATCTAAAGGATTTTCTTCTTTATCAGGATCATTATGGTCGTGTTGGTGTTTAGGCTGTGACGTTTCAGCTTTTGCCTGCACATGATTGTGTTCATTCTCCTTATCATGAACATGTCCATATTTTTCAGCAATATTTTCCTCCTCGTCATGATCGTGATCATCATCTTCAGTGGCAAAATTCTGCTGAATACCAATACCCGATTCAAACTCCTCACCCAAAAACTGACCGTAGCGAAGTCTCAGTACCTTTTGATCGTAGCCTAATTCATTACTTCTTGAATTAAAATCCTGCTTACTGGTCTTTTTCTTTTCAGCCAATAATTTCTCCGAATCAATGATAATCTGGCGCTGACTTCGAAAGTATTCCGGCATCAAATCAACCCCCAAGCCCGAATCAGAAAATGACGCATCGCTGGTGGTATCCTGTAAAGAAACAAAGTAGGTATCGGTTCGACTGCGGTTAGGCACAGGTATTCTATTATCGATGGCTTCAATGTAGTAGTACAATTCATCACCGGGCTCCAATCCCAGTTTTTTCAAATCAATTAACCGGTATGCCTTCACCTGCTTGCCGGCAATTTTTTCGGGTGCGTTAAACAATAATTTTTCCTCCCTGAATTTCACCGACTCACCGCTTCCTTTACTCACCGTGGCAATAATGTGCGCTTCTGTTAGTCCATAATCATCAGTAAGCACAGCATTTACATCTACAGCGAGTTTATCGTTTTGAGTAAGCACAATAAATTGCTGAACGTCATTCACGGTGATTTCCGGTGGATAGTCCTTTGAGACATCAATTCTGTAGTAATCAGAGTACATTACGACTCCACCAGCTTCTCGCCAGCCGATTTGATAAAACCCGGAGCGTTTGACGTAACGCCCGCCAACATAATTATTGTTCACCTGTTTTAACACGATACTGTCATTATCTGAGAACAGTAAGAAAGCGTTGTGAATATTCCCATCAAATTGAATATTCCATTGAACCTGACTTCCTTCCGCCACTTCAAGATTTACTTCTGTGACAACACGCTTTGATAAGTTGGTATAGGATGGTGGCGTAATACTGATGGATACCTTTTTTATTGACACAGGAAGTTCTGTTACTAGTTGCTCCCTGACTGTCTTGATGGTTTGATTATTTATTGAAACATCCTTCCGTTCAACAAAAGATGATAATCCAACATAAACAACAACAGCCATGACAAGTGTAAATGAAGCCTGCATCAATTTATGCGGCAGCCTGATTTGTCCTGACAGCTCTTCAAACCGTGCCAACACAATCTGTTTTTGCAACTGCTGAAGTGGGGTGAGATCCATTTCTTGTGCTAAAAGCAGATCAGCGCTATCCTCTACTTGCGGATAGTGCTGATTGATGAAGTGTGTTAATCGGTTATCACTAACAGAAAATATTCCCAATACCAGGCAACGGCTGATAAAAACTACAATTCCAATACCTGTTGCAGTGTAGATTGTCCATTCAAAATCAAATGATACTACCAACCCGACTGATAAAGCGATCAAGACGGCCGCTGCGGCCCACAATATCGATTCGCCCAGCCGAAGCCACAGGTACCGAAGCTTCATTAACCTTAAATAATTTGGTGTGTCTATGGCTTTCATTGGTTTCTTTTCAAGGCAAGTAACCGTTCGACAATTAATGTGAAGAATATAAGCACCATCCAATACACATTCTGGTTACCCGGAATGCTGGTTGCTTTCCTCTCACTAACCTGACCTGTTACTGACCAGGCAGCTTGCTCGGGCAGTACACGTCTGTCATTCACCTCTACGCTTTCTGAAAATTTCCCTACCGGTAGTAAAATTTCTGAAAGTCGTATTACCAAATGAGAATTCAATGCGATGCCTTCATTCAATCTTGCATTCAATCTCCAGTAAGTTGGCATTACTTGCTCAAACACTATTCGGTCATTTGTGATTTCAGTATTATTATAGGCGATGATGGGTAAATCACGTACTTCAGGCTTTCGATCCGACAACCAGATTACCCAATCTGCTTTACGTACCGGATTATAGTCGCTAACCGAAACATCGCTGATGACAAAAATAAACGGAGCATTTTGCTGAATAACTTGCAAAGCAGCCAGCATAATTTCTTTATCGTATTCATATTCGTTATCGCTGACCAGCGTAATCAAAAGCGTATCGGCCGGCACGGCTGTCTGACCATTATCCGAAACCTTTGTGGAAAAATGCGTTTTTAATGCGTTGGATGATCCAGTGCGCTTCCATATTACGTTACCCATATCAATAGCAGCCATTGCAAACTCCTGCTGAGTTGGATTTTTTGCAATCCACTGAACATTATCCGGCAGACTAACCCTTTGACCACTGAAATTTCGCAGGTAGTTATTAGAAAGCACCACAGCCTGCGCAACAGCCTCTGCCTGCAATGTCTGTGCTAACAACCAATAATTGATACTGCCATTTAATTCAGAACCATCATCCACTAACGGAAATCCTGCATACAAATGGCGCAGTTCATAACCCTGATCCCGCAAACTATCAATCAAGGGCATAAAATCATTATCACGCTCCAGCCCCTTCTCCACCACCAGCCATTTTTTATCATCCCTTGATTCAAAAGAAAAGTAAAGTCCACTTAAAAAGAAAATAATAAACAGCAACAGCAGACAACGCACCAGCAGTAACCAAATTTCATTTAACCGGATACTGCTAAAACTTGCTGATGTTGAATCCACCACATGGCGTACACTGCCCAGCCGGATCACATTCCCTTCCTTGCGGCTCAGCAAATGAATAGCTACCGGAAGTAATAAACCGGTCAAGCCCCACAACCATATCGGATTCAGAAACGACATGTTACCGGTTTATTATTTTTCGGATTTTCAGAAAATCACGAAGTGTTTGCTCAATCGGATCATTCATCACCACCAACTGGTAATTGATATGTTTTTCCAGCATCCATGCTCTTGACTGTTTTACCCACCCGGCAACCCGTTCCTTGTATTCTTTCTGCTGAATAGTTGCATCGGCCTTCACCCGAACGTTACTCTCCAAATCCTCAAACGTAAACGACCCTTCAAAATCGAAATCACGTTCGTGTTTGCCCAGAATATGAAATACAATTACTTCGTTGCGCGGGGTTTTCAGTCGTGAAATAAAGCGAAACAAATCCTCTTGTTCATCATACAGATCCGTAAAGAAAAGAATCATTTCCTTACCATGATGATCATACAGCAACTCCAGTCCATTTCCCTTTTTCCAGGTGCCTTCACTTTTTACCTTCACCAGTTCATTTAAAAAGCGCATAAACTGCTGTTGCTCAAAACGGGGTTGCACTACGCTGATGTTGCGTTCATTCACGGTATACAATCCAAACGTATCGCTTTGCTTTCGCGCCAGGTAAGCCAATGCCGCAATCATTACTTTGGCAAACTGAAGTTTTGTAACTCCATCTTCCATATACGCCATGGAGTGACTGGCGTCCAACATAAATTTTACGGTAATGTTGGTTTCAATATCAGCTTGCTTGATAAAATAGCGTCCGGACCGCGCATACATTTTCCAATCGAGTTGACGCAGATCATCACCAGGTTCATAATTTCTATACTGACTGAATTCCTGCCCTGCCCCAACCGACTGGCTTTTATTACTTCCGCTCATAAAGCCTTCCACAATAATTCGTGCAATCAACTCCAGCCCGTTAACCGTGTTGAGTATTTCAGGTTTCAGCAATGATTTAACCTGGGCATGCATGTATTAAATGCGATTAGCGGGAGTGGAAAGTACAATCTGAAAAAGTTTTTCCGTTACCTGATCCGGGGTTACGCCTTCAGCTTCCGCTTTAAAATTCATGAGTATACGATGACGCAGTACCGGAAAAGCTACATGACGGATGTCATCCTGCGTTACCGCAAAACGTCCCTGAAGCAGTGCGCGTGCTTTGGCGGTTAAAATCATGGCCTGTCCGGCCCGTGGACCAGCACCCCACCGAACCCACTCTTTTACATAGTTGTCGGAGTTTTCTCCGGGGCGTGTGGCTCGTACCAACCGGTTGACCAAATCAATCAGGTCGGGGTTGATGTGCACTTCGCGAACAAGCGCCTGTGCTTGCAGAATTTTTGATCCGTCCAGAATTTTCTTAATGACAACATTTCTGCTGCTGGTTGTACTCTCTAATACCGAGCGCTCTTCTTCAGCTGTTGGGTAATTCACTTTGATGTATAACAGAAAGCGATCCAACTGGGCTTCAGGCAATGGAAATGTTCCGGCTTGTTCAATTGGATTTTGCGTGGCCAGGATAAAGAAAGGTTTTTCCAGCGGATAGGTCATGCCGCCATACGTAACGGCAAACTCCTGCATAGCCTCCAGCAAAGCCGATTGTGTTTTGGGTGATGTGCGGTTGATTTCATCGGCCAGAAGGATGTTGGCGAAAATGGGGCCCTGATTAAACTTGAAGAAACGCTTTCCGGTAGAATGATCTTCCTCCAGTATTTCCGTTCCGATAATATCCGAAGGCATCAGGTCGGGTGTGAACTGAATACGCCTGAATTTTAAATCAATAGCTTCCGATAACGTGCGGATCATTAACGTTTTCGCTAACCCCGGCACACCCTCCAGTAATCCATGACCACCAGCCAGAAACGTAATCAACAACTGATCAATCGTCTCTTCCTGCCCCACAATTACTTTCTTAATCTCCTTCTTCAATTCAGCAAGCTTGCTGATAATTTCATTTACCGTTTGTTCCGTGGCTTTTAAATCTGTTGTCATAGTGTTTTATGGCTTACCGCAATAGCGCGTACATCACAATGTTTACGCTAAACCGGGTATTGTCAATTTTATAAAAACGTTTATTCCGAAAATCGTAGTCCCATTCACAGCCGTAATCCTTATTGCTATACAGAATGCCCATCCGTCCGTTGATCTCAATAGCCTTCAGGTAATCGTGCACCAGGTCATCACCCCAGCCATTCAATTCCTGTGAAGTAGTGGGCGGTCCATCAAACGTAAAAAAGGAAGAATAGACAGCATGGTTGTTTGGTATCTTTTTCAACGCCTGTGCTCCGAAGATACGTTCCATTTGCGATTCAAACGACTTGGCAAACAAGCCGTCAATATCATGGTTGCAATCATCCACAAATACAAACCCACCGTTGCGCACATACTTTTCAAAATTCTCCCGCTCCTGGGCGGTGAACTCCACCAGCTTATGGCCGCTCAGATAACAGAACGGACACCTGAAAATATCTGTGCTGCTTAACGGAACAATATTTTCACGGGTATCAATGGGTAAGGTTGTATACTCAATAAGCGAGTTCAATAAATTGGAAGGCATGCGCTGATCAACATCCCAGTCACCGGAATCGTACTGAAGGCGGGTGAAGAAGAATTTATCAGCGGTTTGCATAGTATTAGCAATGCAATTTGCAGGTTATCAATCAATGATTACCCGAAAATTACTCAAACGGAAAATTCACCAATCATTTGGTTGTTGCCTACACAACAAATTAATTGGTGAAGTAAATATTAAACTGCATCCGATAAACTGGTAAATGTAAAGTCGCGAATCTTTAACGGTGGAAGAACATAGTTCAATTCCGATTCCACACTTACTGTACGCTCTGCTTTACCCAACTCTTCCAGGTTGTTGAGCATGATCACCGGGCTTTCATTAAACCGTAGGTTTTTAATGGGATGCTTTATTTTTCCATTCTCAATATAAAAGGTACCATCGCGGGTCAAGCCGGTTAACAGCAAGGACTGCGGATCAACATCGCGTATATACCAAAGACGCGTAACTAAAATTCCCTTCTTCGTGCCCTTAATCAAATCTTCCAACGATTTTGTCCCCCCTTGCATAATGATGCCTCCGGGGAATGGAACAGCCTTCGCCCCCTTTTGCTCAGCCCAGTAGCGTGAGTAGATCAGGTTTTTTACCACACCCTTTTCAATCCACGAAATTTTTTCCTGTGGCAGTCCGTCTCCACTCCAGGTTGATGTTGGCAATTCAGGATGCTGCGGATCGGAATAAATCGTTACCCGCTCATCCACCAACTTTTCACCCAACCGGGTTTGGCCACCGGCTTTGCTTAAGTAACTCCTGCCTTCATCAGCCTGCCGGGCATCCATACCAAACAGGATGCGCTCCAACAAAACAGCTACGGCTGCAGGCTCCAATATAACCGTGTATTTACCCGGCTCAATCGCTTTGGCGTCAGCCGACCTCACCGCCTTTTCTGTCGCAATTTGTGTGGCTTTTTTAGTATCCAGTTTAGTAACATCGTTGTAACCCCGTGTTGCGTAGCCCGATCCGCGGCCATCTTCGGTACGAACAGTCACATTAAAGGCAACATTGGTAAAAGTGTTGTACGCAAAAAGTCCTTTTGAATTCATCATGGCAGAAAAACCCGTGGAGTCTTCCAGGAAACCTGCGGCTACTGCTTTAGCATCTTTAGATACCTGAAGACTTTGCGCAACCATATCAGTGCGCTGCTTCGGGGTGATCTGAGCAGTAGCTGGTACAAAAGTTTGCGATTCCTTGTATTGCTGCGGGCCTAAAAACGGAACATACTCCGGGTTTTCCGGTGCCAGCTGGGCAAGTTCTTCCGAACGCCTCACTACTTTTTCAAGTGATGCGTCATCTAACTCATTGATAGTGGCAACACCTGATTTTTTTCCGTACGCGCTGGCAACTACAATTTGTGTTTGACTGATGCGGCCGCTGGTAGATACAGCATTTCGTGCATAACGAACATTGCCGTTATCGGTGCCGGTTAAATTTACTTCGCACTCATCGGCCTTTGAATAGCTTAGTATTTTTTTCAACAGAGCCTGGGCTTCGTCTTTTGTAAGTATAGGCATAATATTATCCGATATTTCGTGATGTATTGATTACGTTAACGCCATTGAAGCGTGCAGTTGATGATCCGTGCGATACGGCACTGATCTGGCCGGGTTGTCCCTTACCATCAAAAAACGAACCGCCCAGGCGATAATCCCGCTCATCGGCTATGCCGGTGCAGGCATTCCAGAAATCCTGAGTGTTGGCCTGATAAGCAACATCGCGCAGCATGCCTTCAATCTTTCCATTCTTTATTTCATAGAAAAGCTGTCCACCAAACTGGAAATTATAACGCTGCTGGTCGATTGAAAACGAACCATCGCCAATGATATAAATACCTTTTTCAACTCCTTTAATAAGATCTTCAACAGTTTTCCCATCCTTACCGGCCTGAAGCGACACATTGGGCATGCGTTGGAACTGAACACTGCTCCAATTGTCTGCATAGCAGCATCCCTGTGATTCATTGAGTCCGAGAATGTGCGCCTGGTCGCGTATAGCCTGATAGTTTACCAGTATTCCGTCTTTGATAATATCCCAGCGCTTACACGGCACACCTTCATCATCATAACCCACGGCACCCAGTGAACCTACTTGTGTTTTGTCGGCAAACAAATTCACCATAGGGCTTCCAAAATTGAATTTCTTCGATTGCCACTTATCCAACGTAAGAAAACTGGTTCCGGCATAATTGGCTTCATAGCCCAGCACACGATCAAGTTCGGAAGGGTGGCCAACGGATTCATGAATTGTTAACCACAGGTGTGATGGATCAAGGATCAAATCATACTTACCTGCTTCCACCGATTTTGCTTTCAATTTTTCTCCCACTTGTTGCGCGCCTAACCTCGCATCTTCAATCATATCGTAACGACCCTTGTATAAAACTGTTTGGCCTTGGATTTTATCCTGCGGCCTCGCATACAGGTACTCATACCCCATGCCCATTGGAGAACTCAGGGAATTTCGTGTATCGAACTTGCCCGTAGTGGCATCGATTTTTGTAATAAAGAATGTAGGCCATATACGGTGAACATCCTGATCGATGTAGGATCCATCGGTGGATGCGAAATATTTTTGCTCATTCACAATGAACATGAATGAGTTAATGTAGCTGGCGCCTTCCTTTAACGCTGCATCATTTACATTTAAAAGCAGATCAACTTTTTCTTTAATGGGAACTTCAAAAGCATTTTTCTCAATGGGCGCCTTCCAACTTACTTCACCCAAACCTTTTTGCGGGGCCAGCTGAACGGGTTCAATCAGTAAGCGCGAATTCTCTTTTGCAATACTAACAGCAAGCTCTGCTGCTTTCGCAATACTATCGTTATCCAACTTGTCGGTAGCGGCAAAGCCCCAACTCCCGTTGGAAATAACCCGAATGCCCATTCCAAACGATTCGGTATTTACAATGTTCTGCACTTTGTCTTCACGGGTAATGATAAACTGATTCAGATAGCGACCTATACGGACATCCGTATAGGTGGCTCCTTTGCTGCGGGCGGCATTTAAGGCCACATCGGCCATGCGCTTTTTTAGTGCAGGGTCAACTGGTTCAAGTGCCTGCTGCCAGGCAATGGGATTTCCCATAACGGGTATACCCGGCAGCATGGTGGCCGCAGCGCCCATGCCGGTTAAATAAATAAAGTCTCTTCGTTTCAAGTGATTTGGGGTTTAATTGCTTTTACAGTCTATGATGCAGAATCATGAAGATTAGTACATCTTCCCATCCATTTAGTTACAGCTCAAGTTAGGAAAAGATTTGAGTGGCCGTATAGTTGTTTTGGCGGATTCTGATTGAGCTAACAATAGTCTGAAGTCATCAATTGGCACAAAAAAAATAGTAGTACTTATTTTTCAGCATGCTCAGACAGCGCCTTGGCCAATCCCTGCCTGACGGCAGGCAGGTTTGGCCTGGTGGTGGCATGTGCGTATTGGGCACAGTGCTGGATGAGCATGCGGGGCCACGCGGCCCGGGAGCGCTAGATGACGCACCCTTTAACCCCATGCAAGTTCTTATGACCATTAAGAAATCCAATATCTCTAGAGTAGCCTATGAATAATCGTAAATGAAAACGCTCAAAACCACCATAATCAATGATGGCTTTGAGCGTCTGAAATCAATTTAACTCAAAGGCTAAACCGCATCCGACAAACTACTGAACGTAAAGTCGCGGATTTTCATGGCCGGCATTAATGAACCGCCACCAAAACCGCCAACGCGCTGCTGCTTACCTAACGTCTCCAAATTGTTCAGCATAATAATCGGGCTTTCATTGAAGCGGAAATTCTTGATTGGATGCTTAATCTTTCCGTTCTCAATATAGAAAGTTCCATCGCGTGTAAGGCCGGTGTACAGCAATGTCTGTGGATCAACTGCCCGGATGTACCAGAAGCGTGTTACCAAAACACCACGCTTGGTATCTTTAATCATATCTTCTATAGAAGCCGTGCCACCTTCCATAATCCGGTTGGCCGGAAAGGGCGTTGGCTCAACACCTTTTTGTTGTGCCCAATAGCGATCGTAGATCAGGTTAGAGACAACACCATTCTTCAACAAATCCATTTTCTTTCGGGCAAGGCCACCGCCACCACCTCCTCCGCCACCGAAACCTCCGCCTCCACCGCCACCACCGGCCCACGTAGAAGTCGGAACTTCTTCATGCCATGGATCGGTGTATATGTTCACTCGTTCATCCACAATTTTTTCGCCCAACTTTGTGCCGCCTCCCTTCTTCGACATGAAACTTCTCCCTTCATCGGCCGTACGCGCATTGAATCCACCAAACATCAATCCGATTAAATCTGCAGCCGCATTGGGTTCCAGGATAACCGTGTATTTGCCCGGCTCAATAGCCTTTGCATTTCTGGAGCGTAAGGCTTTCTCCATAGCAATTGCCGAAGCCTGTGCTGAATTTAATTTGCTCACATCATTGAAGTTGCGCGACACCCAACCCGAACCGGTTTCATCATTGGTGCGCATGGTTACGGTAAAGTCAACACTGGTTGCCTGATTATAGGCGAACAATCCCTTGCTGTTCATCATGGAACTGAATCCACGATTATCTTCCAAAAATCCGGCAGCAGTGATATCTTTTTTAGCAGCGGGACCAATACTATCCGCAGCAACCTGGGCACGGTAGTCTGGGGTAATTTTGGCGGTAGCCTCCGAAAATGTTTTAGAATCCGGACCGTAGGTTTGTGGGCCCAGCGGTTCCATAAACTCGGGGTTCTCAGGAGCTAACTGTGCCAACTCTTCTGATCGTCTTACGGTTCGTTCAATTGATGCATCATCAAATTCGTTAATGGTAGCCGAACCGGATTTCTTACCGAAGTAAGATGAAACACCCAGGCTCACGTTGCTGTCTTCACCAGCTGTGGATACACTGTTACGCGCATAGCGGATGTTGCCGCCATCATTTCCGTTCAGGGTAACTTCACAGCCATCGGCTTTGGAAAAGCTGATCACTTTCTCCAGTATCTTTTTTGCTTCTTCTTTAGATAGTATTGCCATGATTAATTCAATATTTAAAATTCAAGATTTAAAATTCAATATTCAGTTTATAGTTGTCGTTTGCTTCAAGGTTCCGTTCTATTTTGAATTTTGAACCTTGAATTTCGAATTATAGTGTTCTTCCAGTATTGATCACATTTACTCCGTTAAAGCGCGCGGTTGCCGATCCATGCGATACAGCATTCGATTGACTTGGCTGGCCTTTGCCATCGTTAAAGGCTCCGTTCAACCGGTAGTCGCGTTCATCGCAAATCTGAACACACGAGTTCCAGAACTCCTGCGTGTTGGCCTGGTACGCTACATCTTTCAACATGCCTTCAATTTTTCCATTCTTGATTTCAAAAAACAGCACGCCACCAAACTGGAAGTTGTAGCGCTGCTGATCGATGGAGAAGGAACCATCTTTAACAATGTAAATTCCTTTCTCAACACCCGAAATCATCTGCTCGGGTGTAACCTGATCTTTACCCGGCTGCAGTGACACATTTGGCATACGCTGAAATTGCACATCGCTCCAGCTCTGAGAATAGCAGCAGCCATGCGATTCTTTTAAGCCTATTATGTGTGCCTGATCGCGGATGGCCTGGTAGTCCACCAATACACCATCTTTAATAAGGTGCCAGCGCTTGCACTTTACCCCTTCATCATCATACCCAACAGCACCCAACGAGCCTACTTCGGTTTTATCGGCATCGAAGTTTACGATCTTGCTTCCAAACTGAAACTTTTTCGACTCCCACTTATCCTTGGTGAGAAAACTTGTACCGGCAAAGTTGGCTTCATAGCCCAGCACACGGTCAAGTTCGGTGGGGTGTCCTACCGACTCATGAATGGTAAGCCATAAATGCGATGGCTCAAGTACCAGGTCGTACTTGCCGGGCTCCACTGACTTTGCAGCAATCATTTGTTTGGCCTGCTCGGCAGCCATAGCCGCGTCTTCTACAATGTCGTATGACTTATTATAAAGTATGATACCTCCCGGCCCTTGTATTTTATCTTCCGTTTTTCCATCCAGGTATTCGTAACCCATGCCAACCGGGGCGCTGAAGGCTGATCGGTTTTTAAACTGGCCCGATGCGCGGTCGACCATGGATACGGAAAAATTCGGCCAGGTGCGGTGAATGTCCTGATCGATGTATGAGCCATCGGATGAAGCAAAGTATTTTTGCTCATTCACCAGGAAGATCAAACTATTCACAAAGGTTGCACCCTTTTCCATTGCTCTTGCATTCGCGTTCAGCAACAGATCAACTTTATCTTTAACCGCAACTTCAAATCCATTTTTTTTAATGGGAGTTTTCCAACTCACCTCACCATAGGCAGCTACGGGCACCAATTTAACCGGTTCCTTCTGAAATTTTGAATTGGCTTTCGCGATGGCTACGGCACGCTCGGTTATTTTTTTGATACCATCGGCAGTTACATCATTGCTGGCAGCAAAGCCCCAGGTGCCGTTTGCAATCACACGCACACCGGCACCAAACGATTCGGTGTTTACAATACCCTGGACTTTGCGTTCGCGTGTAGTCACAAACTGGTTCAAGTATCGCCCGATACGCACATCGGTATACGTGGCACCTAATGATTTAGCGGTATTGAGCGCAACATCAGCCAATTGTTTTTTCTGAGTTGTGTCAAGTCGTGGCGTTAGCAGAAAGGCAAGATCAACAGGCTGACCAAAAGCTCCCATAGGAAGCATGGCTGCACCTGCACTCATGCCCGCCAATTGAATAAAATCTCTTCTCTTCATCATCGTTGTTTTAAATGGTACGTCCGGTGTTGATTACGTTCACACCGTTGAATCGTGATGTTGCACTGCCATGCGACACAGCACTGACTTGTGAAGGCTGGCCTTTTCCATCGAAGAAAGAACCAAACATGCGGTAATCACGCTCATCACAAATTTTAACGCAACTGTTCCAGAATTCCTGCGTGTTTGACTGGTAGGCGACATCGTTAAGCATACCTTCAATTTTTCCATTCTTGATTTCGTAGAACAGCGTTCCGCCAAACTGAAAGTTATAGCGCTGCTGATCGATGGAATATGATCCGCGGCCTGCTATATAAATTCCTTTCTCTACGTCTTTTATCATTTCATCAATGCTGTACGGATCTTTTCCGGGAGCTAACGAAACATTTGGCATGCGCTGGAACTGCACATCACTCCAGCCTTGTGCATAGCAGCAACCATGTGATTCATTCTGGCCAATGATGTGAACCTGATCGCGGATAGCCTGGTAGTTCACCAGTATTCCATCTTTAATTAAATCCCAACGCTTGCATTTCACACCTTCATCATCGTAACCAACAGCGCCCAATGAACCCGGTTGGGTTTTATCTGCAAAAATATTTACAAGCTTGCTACCATAATTAAAGTTACCGGCCTTCAATTTATCCAGCGTGGCGAAACTTGTGCCGGCATAGTTTGCTTCATAGCCCAATACACGGTCAAGTTCAAGCGGGTGACCTACTGATTCATGAATGGTTAAGCCCAGGTGGTTCGGCTCAAGTACCAGATCATATTTTCCCGGCTCCACCGATTTAGCACTGATCATTTCCTTTGCCTGCTTCGCAGCAAGCGTGGCATCTTCAACCATGTCGTAGCTGTTTCGGTACAGCATCACGTCCGCAGGACCTTTCACTTTATCGTCTGCTTTGGGGATCATGTATTCATATCCCATACCCATGGGCGCACTCAACGCATCGCGTGTTTTGAATTTTCCTGATGTCCTGTCGATTGCAGAGACGGTGAAGGTTGGCCAGATGCGGTGTATATCCTGATCGATGTAGGATCCATCGGTTGACGCAAAATATTTTTGTTCGTTTACCTGGAACAGGTTGGAGTTGGCAAAGGTGGCACCATTCTTTAGGGCAGCCGCATTGGCGCCCAACAATAATTCTACTTTTTCGGAAACCGGAACTTCAAACGCATTTTTTTGAATCGGTGTTTTCCAGGTTACTTCACCATGTCCTTGTGTTGGTGCCAGCTTTACCGGTTCCTTCTGAAATTTTGAATTCGCTTTCGCGATGGCAACAGCTTGTTGTGTGGCTTTACGAATACCGTCATCCGTAACGTTATTGGTAGCGGCAAAGCCCCAGGTGCCGTTTACAATTACACGAATGCCCGTACCAAATGATTCGGAATTGGTAATATTCTGCACCCGGTTCTCTCTGGTAGTAATGAACTGATTCAGGTATCTGCCAATACGAACATCGGCATAGGTTGCACCCAATGATTTAGCCGTGTTCAACGCTATATCGGCCAGTTGCTTTTTTTGCGCAACATCCATAGGTGAGGTAAGCAGTACATCCAGTGAGACAGGATTACCCATCATAGGAAAAGGCATTAACATCCCGCCAACACCTAGTCCTGCCAATTGAACAAAATCTCTTCTTTTCAAAATTGTAAAATTTTAAATCCCCTTTAAGATGTTGAAATCTATATAAAAAAAATAAAGGGGCACTTAAAATAGTGCCCCCCGCTAATACTTTTATTTGAGTGGTCAGAATAAGGGTGACCGGAAATTAGAAATCCGGACAAGGAATAACAAGCTTATCCCTTGGAGGCTTGCGCGGATCGCGCATGGGCCAGGTGTACACCAAACTGAATTCATGAGCCCCTCCACTGCCGGCACCCAGTTTTGAAATCGTGTAGTCATAACTGTAGCCAATGTTCAGCGCCTGCTTTGCACCGATGTTGGTGAAGCCCAGCAGCAGCACAATCGACTCATTATTAACAAAACCATTGACCTGTTTATAGGGAACACCCCGATACCATAAACCCAATACCAACGGTTCAGCCGTATAATAAAGACCTAGGTCGAGTTGATCAAACTGGCCCTGATGGCGATATTGAAAAGCTGGTGAGATACTCCGTTCTGCTTCCTGCGCATACAAACCACTTCCCTTCACTCCGGGCTTCATTTTGTATTTGAACCCACCGTGTACCGATAATTTAATTGGCAGCGGACTATTCTCATCAATAATGGATTGATTGGGTTGGTTCAGGTGAAAAGCGGCAATGCCTAACCATGCCGTCTTGGTAAAAAAGACACCCCCTAGCGATAAATCAACAAAGGTCTTGCTAAAATTAGTAACAAACTGCTCGGCTGTTGTCGGGGAAATAATCTGACCGGTAGTGGGATCAAACTGATCGCCAAACGTGAGCTTGTTAAAGTTAATATCTCTATTATAGAGTGATACCTGTGCTCCGGGACGAAAACCCAGGTTTTTTGAGAATTGAAGTTCGTAGGAATACTGAAGACCAACATTCAGCGATCGTAAGCCTGCCAGCCCTTCAACATCACGGGTTAGAATAATACCTACTCCACTTCGCTTATCTTCAATAAAATAATCGAAATAGGCCGACATGGTAGTGAAGTTAGCATCAATGGCCGGCCATTGATTACGGTAGTTAATGCCGGCTCGGGCCTGCCCGGTTCCTCCAGCCAGGGCAGGATTCAGGTAAAGTGGCGCTGCATAAAACTGCGAAAACTGTGGGTCTTGTGCAGTTACTTCTGTTTTGGCAGCAAGCATTAATAACCCAATCAGGAGGAGTAAATAAATTGGCTTACAGCGTGTTTTAGGTTGCAGCATCGGAGCAAATTAAAGCGATTCGTGATATTTAAAAAACACTGGGCAGGCAAATGACCTCCTTTTCTGATTCTTAACGATATTTTTAGTCAAATTGTATACTTTAGCGATGGTTGGGCGTTTAGAATTTGATCGTTTACCACGTTTACACTTAGTTTAAGGTTGCATAGTTATAAAACAATGAGGGTGATACAGCAAGTACGCGGGTTGGTTTTGATTTTGTGCGTATGGTTTGGTGCCGATGTATCAGCACAAGATTTCTCACGACACAACTGGTATTTTGGAAACAGCACTACGGCCATTCGCTTTAGCCGATCAGATAATACACCCAGTCTCGTAACCAATCAGAAGCTGCCTTTCGGAACAGGCGGCAGCGCAGTAGCGTCAAGCCCCATCAATGCCGACCTGATGTTTTACAGCGATGGATCACGGGTGTACGATATCAGCGCAAACCCGGCACCCATGCCCAATGGTTCCGGCTTGTTGGGCAATAGTTCCGGTAATCAACCTGTAGCCATTTGCCCGGTGCCCGGTGTTAACAATCAGTATTATATTTTTACCAACAGTGCGAATGGCGCAGCCGGAGGAAGCATCGTATTCAGTATAGTCGATATGACGGCTTTCGGTAATTCGATTTTTCCAGCGCCACCCACGGGCGATGTAACAACTAAAAACCAACCCATAGGATTACCCGCCAACAGCCGGTCGGAAGCGATGATGATCGTGCCCCATGATAACGGCACAGACTACTGGTTAATCACCCATGAAAACGGAACAGACAATTATACCGTAACACATGTTCAGCCTGCCGGTGTCTTTACGCACAACACATTTCCAAACCTTACAGGAGGTTTGGATATTTCTGCAAGCAACTTTGCGTATCATCCTGCATCCGGAAAAATTGCCGTTACCCCGTTAACCGTTAACCGGAATGTTGCCCTTCTGGATTTTGACGATGCAACAGGCATACTTTCTTTCGATCAATTTGTTTTAAACTCAGCAAGTTCCATCGCGGGTGCACTCTATGATACAGAGTGGAGCCCGAATGGAAGATTTCTTTATCTCTCCAGGCGAAACGATTCAGGTGCAGACGCACAGGTTTTACAGTTTGATTTGCTTAATCCATTAGTAACACTGGCACCGGTGCTGCCACTGGCGGTTAACAGAAGTTACGGTTTACAACTTGCACCTGACACGTCCATCTATCACATCTACCAGGCAACTGGTGGTGGCCCATTTCTGATTGGAAGACTTTCGGATACGGATAGCCTTGCAAGCCTGGTGCAATATCAAGCTGTTGCTTTTCCTGCCAATCCAAATATTAACGGAACCCAATTTCCTTCCTTCTCACCTTCTTTTGATCTTAACCTTACAGTATCTTTTGTAACGGCTGGCACGTGTTCCAATTCACCGGTATCATTCTACCCCACCGTTACACCCGGTGCCGACAGTTTGGTGTGGGACTTTGGGGATGGCAACGGAGCAACGGCATGGAGTCCGGTGCATACCTATGCAAATGGTGGCAGCTTCAACGCTACGGTAACAGCCTTTTTAAATGGGCAGTCTGCCACGGCATCCAATCCGGTAACCATTACTCAATTTGATCTTCAACTCAATTTAGTTTCAGATACTACGGCTTGCGAATGTGAACTTCCGGTAAATAATGGGATTCCTCCTTGCCCGAATGACACCAGTGATGATATGCGTATTACCGTTGACATTCAAAACGGAACACCAATCTCCATCATTTGGTCGAACGGGGATACCGGGGCCGTACTTACCCCTGACTCTGCCGGATATTACTATGTTGTAGTTACGGATGCCACCGGGTGCAGTGCCTATGCAGGTGTGAATGTGCGTGAATATGGTTTACAAGATCAACGATCGAACATCTGGTACTTCGGACAAAATGCGGGTATTGATTTTAATGTTCCTCCACCTGTTGCACTTACCAGTCCGATCAACAGTCCGGAAGGCGTTGCCGTAATCAGCAATCGAAACGGTCAGGTTATTTTTTCTACAGATGGTGCACGTATTTTTGATCGCAACGATGTAGAAATAACACCTGCCCCCATGCCGCCCGGTTTGGGCGGTGAACCCGGATCAACACAATCTGCGCTGATCATACCGGTGCAAGGCGATGAAACGCTTTACTACATTTTTACTACACAGGAAGTGCACGGTACCGGTACCTATGAACTGCGGTATTCGTTGTTCGATATAAAACTGAATAGCGGTGATGGTGGTGTTGTGGAGTATAACCAACTTCTCTTTGCCCGAAGTACGGAACGCATTACCGGTAATGCCGGGTGGTTAATTGCCCATGAATATGGAAACAATTCATTTCGTGCATATCCTGTTTCACAACAAGGCATTGGCAACCCGGTAATCTCCAGCATTGGCTCCGACCACGTGCTCACCGCTCCGGAAACCGGTCACGGATACATGAAACTAGGTGGCAATAATTTGTTGGCGGTGGCTCTATCCAACCCGGGTGTTTCAAACGTGTTGGAGATTTTTGATTTCGATAACGCTACCGGTATTGTTTCAAACTTTCGCACCGCTAACCTGAACAGTGCCACAGGACAGGTATATGGCGTTGAGTTTGCCGGAAATAAAATACTAACTACGTTGCTTGGCACACCTTCCGCTATTCGCGAATTCTATATCGACTTCCAGGGCAATCCCCAATTGATTACGCCTCCACTGGCCGATATTAACGAGGAACTAGGCGCTATACAACGCGGTCCTGACGGGCAGATTTATGTAGCGGTTAACAACCGAACTTCACTCGGGACAATTACTATTAATCCTGACACCCTTCAGGTTTCCAATTTTAATGTAAATGGTTTTGCCCTGGCGGGTGGCACGCAAAGTCGTTTAGGACTCCCTAATTTTATTCAGAGCATTGGTAATCCCAATCAACCTCCGGGAATGGACATTGCCGGATTCTGTTTGGGTGATCCAACTTTATTTACTGGTTTTGGTACCGATCCGATCGATCAATTTGAATGGTCGTTTGGCGATGGCTTCGGATCTGACTCCTCTCAGGTTCAGCATACCTATGCAGCAGCAGGAGATTACATCGTGACGTTACGTGTATATAATCGTTGTGGGTTAGACACTACCATGACACAAACCATTACCATCTTCCCTCCGCCTGCCAATCCAACATTTTTACCGGCCGGAGTTTTACAACCTGTAATTTGTAATGGAAATTTATTACTGGAGGCTTTACCGCCAACCAACCCCGATTTACCGAACCTTACCTTCCTATGGTCGACCGGTGAAACTACCCGAACTATTTTAGTAGACCGTCAATCCATCGTTAGCGTAACCATTACCAACACCGTCAGCGGTTGTACATCGGCAGGGTCAATATTGGTAGCTGATAATCGACCGCCCGTTGATTTAGGTCCTGATCAAACGTTGTGTCAGAATAGTGCGGTGTTTCCGTTAGATGCATCAAATCCTGGGGCAGTATATGTGTGGACTATCAATGGCGCTGCCGCGGGTACAGCACAAACACAGCCAGTTGATTCAAGTGTTCCTGGTGTATTTACCTATGAAGTTACCGTTACCGATCCCATCACGGCTTGTTTGGTCGTTGATAATGTTACCTTCACATTTAACGAGTCACCTGCCTTTACGGCTGTGCCCTCCAATACAGCAGCGTGTGGTACGAATACCGGGCAAATTGCACTGACCATTAACTCACCGGCAAGTTTGTTTACCTACTTCGTTACCGGCCCCTCTACATCCCTTCAGGATGTTGACCGACCAGTGGGTCCGGTAATCAACCCGGGACTTAACGCCTTAGGGGCAGGCACGTATGGCATTACCGTGGTGGATCAGGTTTCAGGATGCGCTACCATCACTACAGTAGGTATTAACGATAATGCAATTGATATCACTAGTGCATTAGCACAAACACCAACGTGTAATCCGGTTGCTATAGATGTTCAAACTACCGGTATTGTAGGCATTGGTGCCGCAACTTATTTTGTTACAAATTCAGGAACAGGTGTTATCACCATTCCTGCTACACCAGTAGGTTCAGCAAATTTCAGCACGTTGCCCGTGCCGGCACCGGGCAGTTACACCATCCAGGTAAACGCTGACGGATGTATTACTACCGAGGACATAACCATTGTTACCGATCCGCAGGTACCCTTCACGGTTGCTACCAATGGTTGTGCCAATCCAGTGACATTAACAGTAACTGGGGGTTCAGGCTTTACCTGGACAGGGCCAAACATTACCAGCGCCACCAACATTCCTTCCATTACGGCAACACCTCCACAAGGCTCGCAAACCTATAGTGTAACGGTAACCGATGCAGGCTTTTGTCCGGCTACGCAAAATATTGTCGTGATTGTAAACAACAACGTAACAGCCGACTTTACCCAAACCGATGCGTGTGCCGATCAGGTTACGCTCACGGCTACCACAAATCAGCCGGGTACATACACCTACCAGTGGGAGCGTAATGGGAATCCAATTCCGGGTGGTGTATCCATATTGGCAAACACAAGCGACAATGGCGTGAACTATCGTGTTATCGTGCGCAACACGGCATCGGGTTGCTCATTCTTTTCGCCTGTTAAACCGGTAAACGTTGCCGGAAATCTGCAACTTACCATGACCACCACAACACCCTGCACCGGATCGCCTTTTACCCTTACCGCTACCAGTACCATAGGAGGTACTGCTTTTCAATGGGCTGTTGATGGCAACACCATATCCGGTGCTACCAATGCTACTTTAGTTCGAAATGTTGGCGGACGCTACCGGGTTACCGGCACCGTTCCGGGTTGCACCCGCTTTGTGGAAAACCAAATCATACTTTTCCCTACCACCCCGGGCGCTTTGCCGCAACGTGCATTAATCTGTAACAACGATGCCAACCCCGATCCCAACACCCGCGAAATCACGCTGGATGCCGGTGGCGGATTTATCAGCTACAATTGGTTTCAGGGTGGGGTTCCGCTGGGTATTACCACACAAACCCTATTGGTAGATGAGCCGGGTATTTTTAGTGTCGATTTAACCAATTCGTTTGGTTGTGTAAGCAATGACCAAACAGAAGTTATTGAAGAATGCCGCCCACGGATTGTTGCACCGAATGCTTTCCGGCCAGGAAGTTCCATTGGCGAAAACAGTGAGTTCGGCATCTTTACATTTTTTATTGACGATACCGGATTTGAGGTGTTTATCTTTAACCGCTGGGGTGAAATGATCTACCAATCGAACGACCGTTTATTTAAGTGGAATGGCGGATACAAAAACAATGCAGCGCAACTTGTGCCGGCCGGAACCTACACGTATGTAGTGAAGTACAAAAGCGCTTACCGGCCACAAGACGGCATTCAGGAAAAACGCGGTGGTGTAGTGTTGCTGCGATAAAAAGATCGTTGATTTCCTTTAGTTAATCTTCTCGTTTTTTCCGAATATGAGTGATTATTCAATCACTCCTTATGGCAAAATTCAGTTTAAGAATAATCATAGTATTATTTCTGGTTACAGCCTGTAAAAGCAAAACAGAAGAACAGGCTCATTCACCCATAGTCGATATTATACCGTTACCTGTAACCGCACATGTTAAGGATGGCTATTATACACTTCCTGATACAGTTACTATTTCGGCAATAAATCCGGATGAAATCTCAGCCGCTGCCTTTCTGATAGATTTTTTTTCTACCCAAAAAGTACCTGCTAAAATCGTTAGTGACTCAGTAGGATCAATTTCCCTTCGCAGTTTTGTTTCAAAAGAAATACTTCCGGAAGGTTACTACCGAATGGTTATCAATACGGATGGTGTTGATATTTTCTCAACCAGTGCCTCAGGCTTATTTTACGGTGTTCAGTCAATAATGCAATTGGTACAGTATGATCAATCCACTGTAAAGGTACCGTTGTTGACAATAACAGACTTTCCGCGGTTTAGTTGGCGAGGTTTGCATCTTGATGTTTGCCGGCATTTCTTCCCGGTAGATTTTATCAAACGCTACATTGACCTGATGGCGCACTACAAGTTCAATACGTTTCACTGGCACTTAACAGAAGATCAGGGCTGGCGTATAGAGATAAAAAAATATCCGAAGTTGCAGGAGATAGCAGCTTTTCGAAAAGAAACACTCATAGGACATTACAGCGATCAGCCCCATAAGTTTGATGGCCAACGCTATGGCGGATATTACACCCAGGAAGAAATAAAAGAAGTTGTGGCCTATGCAAAGCAACGCCACATTACCATCGTGCCCGAAATTGAAATGCCCGGCCATGCACTTGCAGCACTGTCGGCTTACCCTGAATTGGGTTGCACAGGTGGCCCGTATGAAGCCGCCACGTTATGGGGTGTTTTTGATGATGTGTTTTGCGCAGGCAAAGAATCAACGTTTACTTTTTTAGAAAACGTGCTGGATGAAGTCATTACCCTTTTTCCGGGTGAGTACATTCATGTGGGCGGTGATGAATGTCCTAAGGCTCGCTGGAAAGCATGCGCGAATTGCCAGAAAAGAATGAAGACAGAAGGACTTGCCGATGAACATGAATTGCAGAGCTACTTTATCCAGCGCATGGAAAAGTATTTGAATGCCCGGGGGCGAAAACTTATCGGCTGGGACGAAATACTGGAAGGCGGCCTGGCGCCCAAGGCAGCCGTAATGAGTTGGCGTGGAGAGGAAGGCGGCATAGCGGCTGCACAAGCCGGCCATCATGTAGTGATGTCACCCGGCTTTGCGCTTTACTTCGATCATTACCAGGGTGACCCCAAGAATGAACCCGTGGCTTTCGGTGGTAATTCACCGCTAAAAAAAGTTTACGCATATGAGCCTATTCCCGCTGCATTAAATCAGGAAGAACTCAGCTACATATTGGGGGCCCAGGCTAATGTTTGGACGGAATACATCAAAACGCCTGAACATGTTGAGTACATGGTTTACCCTCGCGCCCTGGCCTTAGCCGAAGTTGTATGGTCTCCAAAAGAAAACCGTGATTGGGCCAGCTTTGTCACGCGATTACCGCATCAATACATGCGATTGGAGCAACAACGAGTTAACTACCGAAAACCGTCAGCAGATGAACTGAAATAACTGGTTTATCGCGAATATGTTTATTAATTTTCGAGCGAGTTAATTGATAATCATGCTTCAACCCTTTTTATTTTTAGTGTCTTTGTGTTTTCGTAGCAAGAAAAATTACTGCCTATTGATCCACAAAAACACAACTACCCTACTGTTCACCAAGCAACACTAAACCATAAAATTTAAGTGCCATGAAAAAACTTCTTATTCTTTTTGCACTCGTTGTTTTCTTTCCAGCATTCTCAACGGTAATGGAACAGATCATTAAAACGCAGATTCACATCACTGTTCGTAACGACTTAGGAAATACAGTAGAAGGTGTATCTGTAAAATTATTTGAAACTGAAAAAGATTATACCGATGAAAAAAATGTGGCAGCCGAAGGATTAACAGACGCCAAAGGCATTGTTAGGTTTAAAGAGCTGAAAGCAATTTCCTACTATATTTTGGCTGAAAAAGACGGTCAGAATAATTTTGGTGGTGGTGAAGTAACCGGGAAACTGGAAGAGAAAAAAATCAATAAGGTTACGGTAGTGATTCAATGAGCATCACATCACGTGATAAACTTATTGCAAAACTAAACACCTATAAAACTGCTTTCGCAGAAGAAGCAGGCTTTGTCAATCAATTTTTAGACTTGCTCCGGGCACCACGCTGCTATTTCCGCGATCACCTGCCCGGTCATCTTACAGGTTCTTCATGGATAGTAAATGAATCGGGCTCGGATGTACTCCTGGTTCACCATGCTAAACTCAACAAATGGCTTCAGCCCGGAGGGCATGCCGATGGAGATGAAAATATTTATGGTGTTGCTTTGCGGGAAGCCATGGAAGAAACCGGGTTGAAAACAGTTTCACCGATAACCGAAGAAATTTTTGACATCGATATTCATCCCATTCCGCCCCGTGCCGATTTTCAGCAGCATTTACATTTCGATGTACGTTTTATTTTTCAGGCAAGCCAAAACGAAGTACTACAGGTGTCTGCAGAATCGAATCATGTAGCATGGTTCAACCTGGACAAGGTGGCCAGTCACACAGAAAATAATACTTCCATCCTGCGAATGATGGATAAAACAAAGCAATTACTTCGAAGCCACCAGCACTAAGCCAAAGGCTATAACCACCAGCCAGAATTTATAGGCTACGATGGCGGGAATAACCACCCATTGCATTTGCATCATCACAGCGAGCAGTACCAGCAGTACGGCTATTCCTTTAATAATATTTCGGTTTTTATTACTCATATGGAATTAAGATTAAAACCAAGCTGATGATCAGCAAACATACCTAACTGTCATGCCGACCTGCGAGCCGGCATCTCATTGATGGTTTGGATCGCGGGTCAAATGCCTGACTTTGCCGAAGCGGCTCCGTGCAGGCAGGCCCGCGATGACTATAAATCAAGTTATAGGTATGTTTACAGATCATCGTTAAAAACAATGAATTAAATATAGTGATTTTAATCCTTGCACCTTATTCAATTCTCAACGAAAGGCATGAATTAAATGTCTAAAGGCATGCTTAAACTTTAAAGTGATAAATTAATTTTAGTTTTGCACGCGATGGCGGAAATCGGCACCGATATTGAAAAAGCAGCAGCCCTCCTGGCGCAGGGCGAACTGGTGGCTATACCTACGGAAACCGTTTATGGTTTGGCGGGTAATGCGCTGAACATTGATGCCGTGGCAAAAATTTTTGCGGTTAAAAACCGGCCCGCCTTTGATCCCCTCATTGTTCACGTGCCTGCTTTACAGGCTACAAAAAAATTTGTTCAGGAAATTCCAAAAAAGGCCGAACGCCTGGCCCAATTGTTTTGGCCGGGTCCGCTTACTATTGTGTTGCCCAAGAAAGATGAAATCATTCCTGCCCTGGTAACGGCCGGTTTGCCTTCTGTAGGGTTCCGTTGCCCCGATCATGCACTTACCCGAACGTTGTTAAACAAACTGGCTTTTCCGTTAGCCGCTCCCAGCGCTAACCCTTTTGGTTACGTAAGCCCCACCAGTCCGCAACATGTTAATGACCAATTGGGTGATAAGATCAGTTACATCTTAGATGGTGGCGTGTGTACGATAGGTATTGAATCCACCATCATCGGTTTTGTTGCCGAAAATCCTATCATCTACCGGTTGGGTGGTTTGAGCCTGGAACGGATTGAAGCGGTTATAGGAAACGTAGAGGTCATGACGCACTCTTCTTCCAACCCGGTATCCCCCGGTCAGTTGAAAAGTCATTATGCTCCCGGAAAAAAATTGATACTGGGCAACCTGATCGATCTGCTTCAAAAATACCCTGCCCACAGTTCTGGCATACTTTCGTTTGAAAAGGATTATAACTCGCCATACCAACGCATTCTGTCACCGGGCGGAAGTGCGGAAGAAGCCGCAAAAAATTTGTTTCACTATTTGCGGGATTTTGAGGCTATGCCCGTGGACATTATTCTGGCCGAGTTACTTCCCGAAGTCGGCCTCGGTCGTGCCATTAACGATCGGTTAAAACGCGCTTCTGCTGTTGACATTTGAAATTTGTCAGCGTACTTTACACACCTGCATGTGCCCTAAGGCGCGCAAACGATTTATATGGAAGAACAAAAGAAAAAAGTACTGGTACTTACCGGTGGTGGCGACTGCCCCGGACTTAATGCTGTAATTCGCGGTATAGCCAAGCGCGCTCGCAAAGAAAAAACCTGGGAAGCATACGGGAGTGTTGAAGCCTTTAATGGCGTGCTGAACGAACCCCAGCAGATTATTAAACTGACCCAGCGAAAAACTGCCGGCATTCATGTGAAAGGCGGAACCATTCTTAAGACAACCAATAAAGCAAATCCGCTGAAATTTCCTGTTATACAAAAAGATGGCTCGGTTAAGGAGATTGATCGCAGCAACGAACTCGTAACCAAAATTAAAAAACTGGGTTTTGATGCCGTTATCAATATTGGCGGTGATGGTTCGCAAAAAATATCCAAAGTACTTTTCGACCAGGGGTTAAACATCATTGGTGTTCCGAAAACCATCGACAATGACCTGTCGGCAACCGACATGACCTTTGGTTTTCAAACTGCCGTGCAAATAGCCACCGATAGTTTCGACAAACTGGTGACCACGGCCGAAAGTCATCACCGGGTAATGATTATGGAAGTAATGGGGCGCGATGCCGGCTGGATAGCCATTCATACAGCCATTGCCGGGGGTGCCGAAATATGCATCATCCCGGAAATACCCTACGACATTGAAAAGCTGGTGAAGCGGATTGATGCCCGTTACAAACTGGGTAAAGGATTCGTAAACATTGTAATTGCCGAAGGTGCTAAAGCTAAAGACGGTACCATCGTATCACGCAGCGGAGAAAAAGGATCGGAGCATGTAAGACTCGGAGGTGTTGCTTTTCAGCTGTCACAGCAATTAAAAGATG
The DNA here is from genome assembly GCA_002425185.1 of Flammeovirgaceae bacterium UBA5585. Taxonomy (GTDB): domain Bacteria; phylum Bacteroidota; class Bacteroidia; order Cytophagales; family Cyclobacteriaceae; genus UBA2336. Next base: position 157,395 of record DILT01000014.1, read on the forward strand.
CGGGATGCAAAGCTGAAATTCGCGAAACGGTTTTGGGCCACATACAACGAGGCGGAACCCCCACAGCTTTTGATCGGGTATTGGCTACTCTTTTTGGTGTTAAAGCCATGGAACTGGTCATCCATGGCGAGTTTGGAAAAATGGTGGCTTTGAAAAACAACACCATCAGTTATGTATCGCTGGAAGAAGCAACCCGTGAATCAAACTTTGTTAACAAAGATTCCTTTCTGGTGAAGGCCGCTAAGGGATTGGGGATAAGTTTTGGGGATTAAACATAACCGAATATGTTGAAAGGATTAACACTCGGCTTATTGTTGCTTTCCTTTATTTCCAAGGGCTCATCCGTAGTCACCTTCCAATTGGAAACGGATAAACGTGTCGAATTTTACTTTTCACTACTCAGCTTAAAAAAAGAGATTCCTGCAATATGGACTGAGAAAACAGCAACAATACACATTAGCGAACCTCTGCCAGCCCTTTTTTATGTTTCCGTGGAAAAGATCACCCATCCTGTCTTCATAAAACATACCGATTCGCTTCAATTTGTTATTCGAAGCAACGGAAATCTTGAATTGTTGGAAGCCAACACCGATGATATTGTGGTCTTTGACCAACTCAATAAACTACATCCGTGGTTAATTCAAAATCCGAAGGATATTCCTGCAACAATGAACCTGGATTCTGCTTATGGTAAGGTTAAGGAATCATTTCACAACCTGATGAAGAAGCACTTGGTATCAAGAGAATACTTTCAATTAGAGGAGGATCGGCTTTATTACAGACATCTTTTTCTAAACGTGTTTAATATTAGCTCATCGAATCTTGAATATCGAAAAGGAGCCAAGGAGATCAGTAAATTTTTCCACGAAGGAGATAAAATTTTTCGCAGTGCAAACATCACGTTAAGAGACTATATCTCAACTATAATTTATTATCACGCTGCTTTAATCAATATAGGAAAGCTCTCAGCCTTTACAGTCAAACAAGATCAGTATTACGAAAAGATATACCAGTTTTTCGATAGCCTTTCTGTTGAAACATGCTTTGCCAGCAATGCTACTATTGAGGCCATTTCACCATTACAAAGAGAATTTTTTAAGTCGCGCGTTACCAATTCACTGCTGCTTGAGTATGTGGAGAGCTATAGCCAACAGAATAACGCGCTAAAGGAAAAATCAAAAAAGGCGGAAAAAAGGGAGCAAATTATATTGGATGGTGAAAACACGATGGAGGTGTTTGAAAATTTTATTCAGGAACATCGCGGCAAAGTTATTCTGGTTGATTTCTGGACCACCTGGTGCGGGCCCTGCATTGCCAATTTTGCCCACTCCAATCTGTTACACGACAGCCTGAAAACTGAACCCGTAGTATTCCTCTACATCTGTACCGATAAAGCCTCCACCAAATCGAACTGGTCAAAAATAATTGAACGTGAAAACCTGGGCGGTTACCATCTTTTTGCCAAAGACAACTGGCCCATCAACCGAAATCCAATCAACAAAAAGTTTGAAATCAATGGTTTCCCGCGGTACTTTGTCATCGATAAAAATGGAACCATAGTCAATGATGATGCAAGAAGACCGGATACTTCAGAAAGTTATATGAATATGCTTGCTTCATTGCTTACTGCAGAACTTAATTAACGAATTCTAAAATTGTACTAATTAATATTGCTCCATGAAAACCATCAACGACATCAATTTTTCCGGAAAGCGTGCCCTCATTCGTGTTGACTTCAATGTTCCGCTCGATAAAAGTTTTAACGTTACCGATGATAACCGCATCCGCTCAACCATACCTACCCTGAAAAAAATACTGGAGGATGGCGGAAGCTGCATCCTTATGTCGCACCTGGGGCGGCCTAAAGAAGGACCAGAAGAAAAATATTCCTTAAAGCACACCCTTAAAACGCTTGAGGCACTGCTGGGCAGGCCGGTAAAATTTGCCGGTGATTGCATTGGCACTGAGGCCTATCAACTTTCTGCTACGTTAAAGGGTGGTGAAGTATTGGTGCTTGAAAATCTTCGCTTCTACAAACAGGAAGAAAAAGGCGACCTTGAATTTGCTGAAAAACTCAGTAAGCATGGCGACATTTATGTAAACGATGCCTTTGGTACAGCCCATCGGGCGCACGCCTCCACCACCATTGTGGCGCAATTCTTCAGCGAGAAATGTGCGGGCTATGTAATGGCCGCAGAACTGGACAACGCGAAGCGGGTTTTGGAACATGCTGAAAAACCTTTCACCGCCATTATGGGTGGCGCAAAAATTTCCGATAAGATTTTAATTATTGAACAGCTTCTTGATAAGGTTGATCATTTGATTATTGGTGGTGGTATGGCGTATACATTTTTCAAAGCCATGGGTGGGCAAATCGGCAACAGCCTGGTAGAGGCCGATAAACTTGATCTCGCCAAAGAACTCATTCAAAAAGCAAAAGGAAAAGGTGTTGAACTGCACCTGCCCATCGACTCGGTGGTAGCCGATAAATTTGATGCTACTGCAAACACCCAACTAGCCAACAACCACAACATTGAGGAGGGCTGGATGGGGCTTGATATCGGCCCCCAGGCCACCGCGGTATTTTCGCAGGTTATTAAGGAATCAAAGACCATTTTATGGAATGGCCCTATGGGTGTTTTTGAAATGGAGAAATTTGAAAACGGTACCAAAAAAATAGCAGAGGCCATTGTACAGGCCACCGAAAACGGGGCATTCTCCCTGATTGGCGGGGGCGATTCGGCTGCGGCCATCAGCAAGTTTAACCTCACCGAAAAAGTAAGTTACGTGTCAACGGGTGGAGGGGCATTGCTTGAATATTTTGAAGGAAAGGTATTGCCGGGTGTGAAAGCGCTTGATTAAGCAATGACCGGTGGGATGTAAACCTGTTTTTAACACCAAAATATTTTTATATTTGATTGGCTGATCAGCACATGAACTGACCGGCCGTTAATTTCAACTTAATTTGTAGTGTATCATGAACATTTTTGTTGCCAAACTCAATTTCAAAACCCGCACGGAAGATTTGCAAAATGCCTTTGCCCAATATGGCGAAGTTTCATCGGTTAAAATCGTGAAAGATCGCGACACCGGTCGCTCCAAAGGATATGGTTTTGTTGAAATGCCCAACGATGCCGAAGCGCAGGCCGCCATTGACGGGTTAAATGAAAAAGAATTGGATGGCCGCACCATTGTGGTGAAGCCGGCCAACCCAAAAGCGCCCGGTAATTAGTAGAGCTTTTTTTCTAAAAAATTAACAACCCCGAAAACCCTCGGGGTTTATTTTTATGGGTAGTTTTAGTCCGTTTGATGTCCTAATTAAAACCTCACCCCGTCCCTGCCTACCGGCAGGCAGGCTCGTACCTCGGACACCCCTCTCCCACAGGAGAGGGGAAGGGGTGAGGTGTCAATGTGGTGATGCTCTATTAATTTTAGGACGTTTAAACTGTTACTCACAAAAAATAAAACCGTGACTTCCACCAAACGCATTGGCTTCTTTTTAGGGCCGCTTCTTTTCATCCTGCTGTATTTCTTCTTTCCGGTAGACCTTATTTCACCGGACGCACCAAAAGTACTTGCCTTGGCAGCCTGGATGCTAACGTGGTGGATTACCGAGGCAGCGCCTATTCCTGTTACCGCATTTTTGCCCATGGTTGGATTTCCCTTGTTGGGGGTTATGAAAATAAGTCAATCCACCGCACCGTATGCCAACCCTGTAATTTTCCTGTTTATGGGTGGGTTTATGATTGCGCTTGCCCTTCAGAAACACAAACTGCATGAACGGATTGCACTTCAACTCATCAAATTAACAGGCACATCAGGCAATGGAATAATTCTTGGCTTTATGTTAGCCTCCGCCCTATTGAGCATGTGGATCAGCAATACCGCTACGGCCATGATGATGTTGCCAATCGCCATGTCGGTTGTTAATTTACTATTACAGGATGCAGGATCCATTCAGAATCTTGGAAACAAAGGTGACCGTAACTTTGCAGTTGGGTTAATGTTATCCATCGGATATGCCTGTTCGCTGGGTGGAATGGCCACTATTATTGGCACACCGCCTAACGTAGTTTTTGTAGGGTTACTAAATGAATTCTATGGAATAAAAATTTCATTTGCCGAATGGTTTATTGTTGGATTTCCGGTGGCAGCCCTGCTGGTTTTCGCTAACTATTACCTGGTAACCCGACTGATTTTTCCGAACAATCTTGAAAAAATAAAAGGATCTGATGAACTGATTGCTTCACGACTTAAAGAACTTGGCTCCATACGCAAAGAAGAAAAACTTGTACTGACGATTTTTTCAATCACCGCGTTTTTCTGGATGTTTCAACAACCCATTAATAGTGTGCTTAACCTTGACTTGCTCAATGACACAACAGTAGCCATGTGCGGTGGCTTGCTCATGTTTATTGTACCTATAAATTTTAGCCAGGGTGAATTTGTATTGCACTGGTCTGACACCGAAAAATTAGCCTGGGGCATACTCTTTCTTTTTGGCGGAGGATTGTGTCTGGCGGAAGGGTTGGATAAGTCAGGAATAATACCGGCCGTTGGCAAATGGATTGCCGGCCATGGCACTTTTACCATTTGGGTAACCTTACTCGTAATTGTTATCTCCGTTTACCTTTCGGAATTGATGAGTAACGTGGCGCTTGTAAACGTCTTTATTCCAGTCGTATTTGGTATTTCCAATGTGATGGAAGTAAACCCGGTATTAATGGGCTTACCGGTAACCCTGGGGGCCAGCATTGCGCTTATGTTTCCCATTGCCACACCCCCCAATGCCATTGTGTTTTCAAGCGGTTACATTCGGATTCAGGACATGGTGCGGGCCGGATTCTGGCTCAACATCATTTCCATACTCATCATCTGGGGTATTTCCATTACGGTGGTCAACTGGCTGTTTCTGTGAAAAGAAAAAATCTGTGACAACTGAACCATCGGGTTCAGCCTTCACAGATCATTGCGGAAGAGACCGTTTAATTTTGTTGCTGGCGCTCCTCTTTGATTTTCTTCTCTTCAATCAGGTAGGCCACTCCTAAGCCCAAACCGCCAAAAATGAAGATCATCGAAAAGTAAGCCACTTCTTCCATGTTATAAGTACGGTCAAGGAAGTAGGCAATCAGTAAGCCTACACCTGCTCCTATAAATAGAAGCGCTGCCCGCAGCGTACCCGAAGTGCCACCACGCTGCTTCTTGGTAAATAACGAAGGGTCAACACCTTTTTCAATCATTGCCATACGCTCGGTGTTTTCATACCTGCGCAGATAAATAATCATCGTAAATACGCTTATGATCGCTACTATGGGAATCATTACGCCTAATGTTGCTACATCCATAATTCAAATGTTTTAAGTGAAATCTGTATCTATGACGCAGGGTTTTCGGGTCAGGTTACAGGTCAGGTATTTCATTCATGGCCACAAAAGCACCAAAACACCAAATTCCCACTGAGTTCAGAATTAACGCTCTTAAATAGCATCGGCTTTTACGTATTCGCCATTATTCCTGTAACTTTAAGTCAAAGCGTTGCGTCCAAGCGATGTCATGACAGACCCGGATTTTGCTATTATTGACAGGATTGTTGCCGGTAACCAGCCGCTGTATGCTGAACTGGTGAATCGTTACAAAATCTACGCGTTTACCCTCGCGCTAAAGATTCTGGAAAACAGACCTGAAGCCGAAGAAGCCGCGCAGGATGCCTTCATTAAAGCTTACCACCACCTGGGTAACTTTAAAAAAGATGCAAAGTTTTCCACCTGGCTGTACCGGATTGTTTTTAACACATCCGTAAGCTACAAGCGGAAACGCAAGGGGGCGTTTCAAAGTATTGAAAATACGATTGTCGAATATGGACAGGAAGCTGAAGGTATGCTGGAGCGAAGTGATAAAAAAAAATACATCCAGCAAGCCATGACCAAATTAAACGAAGCTGATAAACTGGCGATAACCTTGTTTTACCTGGAAGAATTTTCGCTTGAAGAAATAGCTGACATTACGGGTATGCAAGCTAATACCGTGAAGGTACGTGTGCATCGCGCCCGCCAGCGATTGGCAGATGAATTAACATTGATCTTGAAAAAAGAAGCATTAACTTTATAAAAGAAGTTATGAACAAAATACCACAACCTTTGGATAACCAACTGCTTGACCTGATCGATGGCACACTGTCGCCAGCGGAGAAGGAAAAACTGGAGCAGCAACTGGCCACATCGCCCGAACTAAAAAAGCGATTTGATGAACTCGCTCAGGTAAATTATACCTTAAAAACTTCAGCGCCCGAGCAACCTTCTAAAAACTTTACAGAACTGGTAATGGCTAAATTAAACAGCTATCCGGTACGCTCAGGACTCTCACCCAGAAATGGTTTGTTGTTGCTGGTGGGCGTAATGGTGGCTATCGGCATAGGTTCATTGTTGCTGGCTAATGGCGTTTTTGACACACCCGGTTCGATCGATTTGAATAACATGGTAATGCAAAATCAGTACATAAAAGAACCCCTGCCCTCCATCCCGTTTAACGGCAAGCTTGTGGTGAACATCATCATCATGCTTAATATCATTCTTGCTTTTCTGGTACTGGACAAAACCATTCTAAAGCCCTGGTTTGACAAAAGGGCCAATATGCATTATTGATATTGCCCTTTGTAAAGAAATCAGAGTGGAATTCTTAAATACCTTATTTTACTGTTACCGAATAGTTGTACCTTCATAGTGCTAAACCCTACCCTATGAATAAGCTGTATCTTCCCCTGCTTGTACTTTGCTTGTGCATTGGCTCATGTGATAACAAAGAAGAACCCAAGAAAGAAATATGCGATAACGGAATAGATGATGATAATGATGGATTTATTGATTGTCAGGATATTGATTGCCTGAAATCATCGGTTATTGAGTGTGACTGTGCGGATGGAATTGATAATGACAATAATAGTTTTACAGATTGTGCAGATAGTAAATGCCTCAATTCTACGCAAAAAGAATGCAACTGCGCTGATGGCATAGACAATGACAATGACGCCTTCGTTGATTGTGATGACGCGGATTGTGATTGCTGAGCTTTGCAATTACCGAGTTCTTTTCTTTCGTAACCATAAACCAATGGCAAGATAAAGCAACGTAGGAACAATACCACAAATGGGTGAAATTAAGATTTCGATTCCTGCATTGATTTCAATGTAGCCATCTATTACCAGGTGATTGATCAGGGCATCTTCAACAGCATGCAACAGTATAACCGGCCAGATGGAATTTGTTAGTCTGAATAATTCTGTAAACATAACTGTCCAGGCCAGCATATTTACAACTGCAACAACCGCAAACCCTACTCTGCCTACCGGCAAAACCGCATTAATCATCGCCTCGGGCAGAAATACCAGGTAGTAGGGTGCATGCCACAACCCCCAAACCAATCCGGCAACAAAATAAATTGTATAATCAGGGAGGTTAAGCTTGACAAGTTTTGCAGTGAGGTATCCGCGCCACACCGACTCCTCAAAGATATTCTTGATAACATTGAAGCCCAACAGGCTAAAAAATAATGTAAAAAAAGCCGCTGCATTAAAATTGGAAAAGCCGATCCAGCCGGTTCCATAGCCTATCGCCAACGTTATAGCCGTAACCACTGGAAAAATGAAAATCGAGATCAGATACCATTTAACATTACCCCTTACATTAGGTGATAATCCGGCATCTTTCCAGCCATCTCCCATGAATGAACGCAGCACAATAACAAGCAGCAATGGCACCACCAACCAAATCGACATCCCCAGGGTTTCTTCTTCCGGTTGATCGGGTATGACCTGGTCGATCCACACACCCAACCACCCGATGGCGAGCACTACTACAATAAAAATGACGAGGTTTCTTATAGCACGTTTATCCATGGGCCTTCTGGTTAGTACACCGGTACCCGCAACGTCAGAAGCTACTGTTACCGTCTTTATTCGATTCGCACGCTATCTTCCAGTCCTTGGCGAGTGCCAGTTTCCCTGTTTTTGCCTTCCTGATAATGTCTTCCTTTTTTGTTTTGCAACCATTATCAATAAAATGATAGCGTATTCCATTGATGGTAAAGTTATAATGGCAGGTTTGGGTAGACATCTGCTTTTTTACACAGGTTAACTCCACTTCATCTTCAGGAACTGCCTTATAAGCAGCCAGAGCAGAAAAGCATAGCGCAAAAAAAATTGATCGCTGAATGACTGTCATGTTACAAATATAGCCATGCATAAATAAATTCAACACAGAATAGCGTAGTTTAAAGAAAATTGCAGCCCCTAAACTCAATTAATCATTAAGGAATGTAAACTGTCGGCTAAAATGCAACTGATAACAGACCGATTAATGATCAGGATGTTTTAATTTTAACCATCATGCCGGATCAGCAGCAACCATTTTTGCACAGAACGAAAGGAAAAGTAATTGCAGCATTTTTTCTGGCTGCTGCGGCTATTATTCTATCCGTTAGCATCGCCTATTTTAGCCTGGGTGAATTAGTGGAGCAAGTTGATTCCGTTTCAACACCCAACGAAAAAATACAAATATTAAACCGGTTTTTCCGGGAAGTTACCCGTGTGGAGCAGAAGCATCGGGCGGAAGCAATTAAAAACCCGCAGCATGCCTCCAAAAGAATTCTGGAGGAATCACAAGCCCTGATGATAACCCTGGATACATTATTGGCTTTACCCTGGAACAACGACCAGGTTGAACGACTGCTGGCGATGGAGAAAATCCTGCAGGAGAGAAACCGGCTTTTTCTACGTTACCTTCGTGAACGATCCATGCAGGCCAACAATAATGATTATTTAACGCAATTGGATTCCCTCTCGCAGTTTTTACTGCATTACAACCCTGAACCCGACAGTAATGTTGTAACCACACAGCGTAAAACAACAACTACAACTTTCATACCCGGTACAGAAAAAACCAAAAAGGATGAGCGTTCCTTCTTTGGCAGGCTGTTTGGATCCAAAAAAAATATTACGGATAACAACTCGCTGGTGGAAGTGAGGGAAGAGTTGAGCATTATTACAGACACCGTAGCAATTGTCAGGCAGGATAGTGCCATTGAACAAATTGGCAAAATCATGCTCAACCTGGAGCAGGTGCAACGCGAGCAGCGTGCTCAATTGATGAGCAGGGAATTGGCACTTACCGAAACAAGCACCCTCTTACTCAATCAACTGTTAACCATTTTACACGAAGTAGAAAGCGAGGAAACAGCACTACTGCAAGCGAACAATGAACGGGCGGTGGCGTTGGTGAACACCGGCATTAACCGAACGCTTATTCTAATTGTTGTATTTTTTTTGGCTCTTGCCGTTCTCGTATTTTTTATTCTCAGCGATATTTATCGGAGTCAGTATTACCGCCAACAATTGGAGGAAGCTAAAGACCAGGCCGACCAGCTTCGCCAGGTTAAGGAACGGTTTTTGGCCAACATGAGTCATGAAATACGCACTCCGCTTCAATCCATTATTGGCTTTTCTGAACAATTGAGTAGCACCAAAAATAATCAAACAGCCATTGAAGCCATTCAGCGTTCATCAGAACATTTACTGCACATTGTAGATGAAGTGTTGGATTACAGCCGTATTGAATCCGGAAAATTTACGCTGGAGCGTGAACCTTTCAATCTTAAGAATTTACTACATGAAATTGAAGCAGCCTTTCGATTGCAAACCGATAAAAAGGGGCTGGCGTTTATTGTGGAAATGGATGGTGTGAAGAATATCAATCTTCTGGGGGATGCCTTTCGCTTGCGCCAGATACTTTATAACCTGTTGAGCAACGCTGTTAAGTTCACTGAAAAAGGTTTTGTAAAGTTGCAGGTGAAGGCGGAAGACGCAGGCTTCCGTCTGCAATGTCGTTTTGTTATTGAGGACACCGGAATTGGTATTCACCAGGAAGATCTGAATCGGATTTTCCAACACTTCGAGCAAGCTAACAGTGCCATCAGTCAACAGTATGGTGGAACAGGGTTAGGACTAACCATCGTAAAGGCATTGGTTGATGCCCAGTATGGAGAAGTAAAGGCCGAGAGCAAACCTGGCAATGGGGCCACCTTTACCGTTGAGCTCGGCTTTGATAAAGCACCGTTTACATCCGCGCCAGAAAAAAAACATCAGCCAAAACAACCTCAACAAAAAATCATCGAAGGCCAGGTGTTGGTGGTGGACGATGATCCGCTCATCCTCAAAGTATGCGGACTAATTCTCCAAAAAAATAATATTCCATTTACAACTGTTCAATTTCCCGAAACACTCTTAAAAGAAACACCGCCCGACAACGTATCGCATGTATTGATGGACATTCGTATGCCCGTGGTGAATGGAATTAACCTGTGTGTGGAGTTAAAAAAAAGCTTGTCGCCAAAAACACGATTTATTGCACTAACCGCGCATGCGTTACCGGAAGAGCAAAAGAAACTTAAAACCTATGGCTTTGACGACATCCTTACCAAGCCGTTCCGTGAGCATGAATTACTTCTTGCATTAGGAATGCACAAGTATCCCGAACAAGAATCAGGATTACCAAAATTATACAATCCTGCTGTGCTGGAGCAGTTAACACTTGGCGATACCACCCTGTTTCAGGATGTGGTAGGTCAGTTTTGCCACGACACTTCAGCGGAACTGAGTGAACTTCAGAAATTTGTTTCGGAGGATGAATCTTCGAAAGGGAGGGAAATTATACACAAACTTGCGGGGCGCACCGGACAAATGGGGGCTACCGCTCTGTCAAAAAAATTCTCCGCCCTGGAGATGAGGTTAGAACAAGGGACGAAAATTAACTTGCTTGCGGATAGCATTGATGAAGCCACAACAGAAACCAGAAAATTGATGGAACAACTTCAGCAAAAAAGTAATGCATTCGGCTAATTATTCAATGCCATACTTTTCGATTTTCATATACAAGGTTTTGCGGTCAATATTGAGCAAACGTGCGGCTTTGGATTTATTGAATCGTACATCCTGAAGTGTTTTTATAATTAACTCCCGCTCCTGCTTTTCCTGCAGTAGTTTAAGATCGTAGCCGCCCGGTTCAGTGTTCAACCCTGTCGATACGTGATTATGCATCGACTGAATCATTTCCTCGGGCAGTGCCGCTATACCAATGGTTTCACCGGGTGTAAGCAATACCGCTCTTCGAATGGTATTTTTTAGTTCACGCAAGTTTCCGGGCCAATCGTATTGTTTAAATAATGTTAACACCTCGTCATCAAACCGTAACGTTTTACGATTCAGTTCTGCATTTGCCTCCGTTCTGAAAAATTCAATAAACTCCTGTAAATCTTCGCCACGCGTACGTAGTGCAGGTACATGTATTTTAAACTCATTCAGCCGGTGATACAGATCTTCTCTAAACTCGCCCTGCTTTACATTTTCCATCAGGTTCTCATTGGTAGCCGTGATAATTCGCACATCGATTTTAATTTCCTTATTACTTCCCAGTGGCTGAACCACGCGTTCCTGAATAGCCCGTAATAATTTTACCTGAACTTCGTATGAGAGATTACCCACCTCATCTAAAAACAAGGTACCACCGTCCGCAGCTTCGAATTGTCCTGTTTTATTCGCTATGGCCCCTGTAAAGGCACCTTTAACATGGCCAAAAAGAATACTGGAAGCCAGGTCTTTTGGAAGTGCTCCACAGTCCACAGCCACAAAAGGCATAGTTGACCGGTTACTGAGTTTGTGAATTTTATTCGCTACATACTCCTTGCCCGTTCCACTCTCGCCTTCCAGCATAACCGTCATGTCGGTTGGTGCCACAACACGAATAAAATCATGAAGTTTTTTTGACACCGCTGCACTTCCTTCAACGAATTTTGATGCTGCCTGCTCTTTCAAAACCGGTGATGAATCCTTTGTTCTGCTTAGCGCTTGCTTCAGCAACAGAAGTAATTCATCGGGATTTATGGGTTTGGTTATGTACTCAAAAGCACCTGCTTTAATGGCCTTAACAGCTGTACGTAAATCGGAGAAACTGGTCATTAAAATTACAGGTATCTCCGGCCGAAACCCTTTCATTTCAACCAGCAACTCAAGACCCTGCGTGTCGGGTAAACGATAATCCAGTAATACCAAATCCACATTCTTTCTACGAAAGGTTGATATACCGTCTTTCCCATTTTGCTCAGCCGTAACACTAAAATTGTGCTTGGTGAGAAAGCCCTCCACGATTCGGGAGAATGTCCGGTCATCTTCAATCAACAATATATCAGCCATAGAAGGCTGAAAATAAAAAAGAAAGCCGGAATATCCTTCCGGCTTTCTTTAAATTTAGTTTACAGGTTAGCGTTAAAAGCCAGCTAAACTTTTTTCCCGTCCTTCTTAAACTTCACTTTCTTTGATTCAGCACCATTCTTCAACTTCACTTCGTACTCTTCCTTATTTTTGATGTGATATATTGTCTCAACGGTCCAGCCCGCAAAGTCATCGGTCTTTAGCGTATGCTGAACCGCATCAGGAAGTTCCTCTGCTTTGATCTCTACTTTATCGTCCTGAACTTCCTGCGCAACAGGTTCAGCTTTGGATTTTGAAACCTCTTGCGCTTGTGCAGCCGTAAACGATAACAGGGACAAAGCAACCATGGATACAAATAACTTTTTCATGATAATAAGATTTAGTTAAACACTATATTACTTGCATCGATGGTTACAGGAAATGTGCCACAAGGTCAATCAGAAATTAAACTACTGCCTTTCAGGAAGTTGGATTTTTGCATGTGGGCGTGAGTTTACCGCTTGTGTCGATAAAGTCTACACTGTGTAGACATTCCAACATAAAAAAACCCTGTTCTCTTTCAAGAACAGGGTTTAAATTCAAAATATTAGCTTAATTAATAGCGGTAGTATTCAGGCTTAAATGGTCCGTTTACTTCTACACCAATATATTTAGCCTGATCAGGAGAAAGTGTTTCCAGTTCCACACCAATCTTTTTCAAGTGGAGCATAGCAACTTTCTCATCCAGGTGTTTTGGCAACATGTACACTTTGTTCTCGTATTTACCGGCATTGTTCCACAACTCCAGTTGCGCCATCACCTGGTTGGTGAATGAGTTTGACATTACAAAGGAAGGATGACCTGTGGCACAACCTAAATTAACCAACCGACCTTCGGCCAACAGGATAACCTGGTTACCATTTTTTAGGGTATACAGATCAACCTGGGGTTTTATCTCGTCACGACTGGCATTTGATTTTAACCAGGCCACGTCAATCTCGTTATCGAAGTGACCGATGTTACATACAATGGCTTTGTCCTTCATGCTCATGAAGTGCCTGTCTTTAATAATTCCAAAGTTTCCGGTAGCGGTAACAACAATGTCAGCTTCTTTCACGGCATCATCCATTTTCTTCACGGCATACCCATCCATAGCAGCCTGAAGCGCACAAATAGGATCAATTTCCGTAACGATTACGCGGGCTCCTGCGCCACGTAATGATGCGGCAGAACCTTTACCTACATCACCGTATCCGGCAACTACGGCAACTTTTCCGGCCATCATCACATCGGTTGCTCTGCGGATAGCATCAACCAATGATTCTTTACAGCCATACTTATTATCAAATTTTGATTTTGTTACTGAGTCGTTGATGTTGATAGCCGGCAACGGGAGTTTACCATTATGCTGACGCTCAATAAGGCGGTGAACACCCGTGGTAGTCTCCTCAGAGATACCCTTGATACCCTGAACCAGTTCAGGGTAGCGATCCAACACCATATTGGTAAGGTCACCACCATCATCCAGGATCATGTTTAATGGTTTGCCATCTTTAAACGCAAACAAGGTTTGTTCAATGCACCAATCGAATTCCTGCTCATTCATGCCCTTCCAGGCGAACACCGGAATACCCGCTGCAGCAATAGCGGCTGCGGCATGATCCTGTGTAGAAAATATATTGCAACTTGACCAGGATACTTCTGCCCCCAGTTCAATAAGGGTTTCAATCAACACAGCAGTTTGAATAGTCATGTGAAGGCAACCGGCCACGCGAGCGCCCTTTAAAGGCTTCTGCGCACCAAATTCCTCACGAATGGCCATCAGACCGGGCATTTCAGCTTCTGCCAGTTTAATTTCTTTACGGCCCCAATCCGCCAGGGCGATGTCTTTTACTTTGAATTTCAATGTGTCAACCATCATTTTAAGTGTATTTTCAGGGTTTTACTATATGCCTATAAAACAAGCAGGTGCAAAAATACCATAAAGGTTTTAAAAATCCTTACAGCCTCCTACGCACGTTTATTAAACTCCCGTCAGCTTAAATTGTTTGAACCTTAATCAGAATCATGCTGTTTCTTTACCATTATTTTACTTCAAATGCGCAAACAAAAAATCAAAATTGATGTGGTCTCGGATGTGGTTTGTCCGTGGTGTTATATCGGTAAACGCAGGTTAGAAAAGGCTGTGCAAAGTCTATCCGATAAATACGACTTTGATATCACCTATCATCCGTTTGAGCTTAACCCGCATATTCCTGCAACCGGTTTAAATCAAAAAGAATACCTGACTAACAAATTCGGAGGGGAAGAGCGCTATAATCAAATTACCGGGCACGTAACGCGCATAGCCGCTGAAGAAGGTTTAACTTTCAACTTTCAAAAACAGGCCGTTTCACCCAATACGCGAAATGCCCATCGCATAATTCAATGGGCTAAGGCTTTTAATAAACAGCTTGAGGTAAAAGAAGCCATGATGAAAGCCTATTTCACGGATGGTGTTGATCTGAGTAAACCTGAAAATCTGGCTTCAATAGCACAAACAGTTGGCCTTAATAAATCCGAGGTAGAAGCCATATTGCAATCTTCAACAGGCCTTGCCGAAGTTGAACAGGCTGAAAAAGAAATGCAAAAGCTGGGAATTACCGGTGTGCCTTTTTACATCATACAAAACAAATACGGCTTATCCGGTGCACAACCCTCGGCAACATTTATTGAAGCTATTGAAGAAGCTGCCGTGAAGCAGGTTGCCTGATTTATTTTTTCTTTTTCTTACCGGTTTTGGGTTCGGGCTTATGGCCGATAAGATCTTCATGCTTAATTATGGAAGTCCATAGGCTGGTTTTGCCATTATCCATACGCGTCCAGACTGGCATTATAATTCCGTTGTTAGCCGCAATACTGATTTTATTCCCAAACGGAACATCGGCTGAGGGTATAAATGGCTTGTCGCTGATCTTTACATTTTTAAAGGTTGCCCCATTGTCGATAGAGTAGGCTAAGTAAACATCCGTTTGATCATCCTCATATTCTCTGCGATCGTAGTATACAATATAGATGTGGCCACTAACATGATCTACGGTCATGGCCGGCATAAACTGGTAACTTCCCGGTTCATCATCATTAATCCGTAACGGTTGGGTCCAGTTATCGCCATAGTTAAGCGAACGCATAAAATAAATATCTGTATCATTAGGCATACTTTCCTCTGACCAAACCAAATACAACGCTCCATTAAACAAGCTTTTGCTGTTATCGCACACCAGCGTTGGTAAGCCGTTTATTTTTTGGATACCCGGTACGGAAAAACTGCTGCCTCCGGCCTGCTCTGTTACAGCAATATCATTTGAAAGCCACATGGTTCCGCCATCGAATGACCGGTCGAGGTAAATAATACCCTCATGTGTCCAGGCAATGAATAACCTGCCATCACCCGAAACAGCCGGTGCCGCACCACGCGCAGTATTATCACCATCCTTACAATCACCGGATTTAGAAATCACAACAGGTTTCGACCACTTTGCTCCTCCTGATGATTTACTAAACAACACCTGAGATTTACAACCCTCATCGGCACTGCCGTAGTTGTCCATTTCCGTCCAGGCAACAAAAATATTTCCTTTCCGGTCGGCTATAGCCCCGGCATTGAATTGATCTTTTGGCGGATTATGCCCGATGGACGTTCCGCCATCCCAGGTAGTACCTCCATCCTTTGATTTTTTGATGACTATGCGATCCAATATTTCATCGCTTGCCCAGTTTTTGCCGGTAGGATCGGAGTGATGGAGATAATACATGTTGCCGGAGAAATCGGAAACAAGTACCGGGTTATCCCATACACCAAATGCTGAGCGCGACTTCGTCTTTTTCCAGGTTGAGCCACCATCCGAAGTTAAATATAAATGATCGGGAAAAGCGGCTACCAGTATAGTAGTGGGTGTTTTGTAATTAATGGTTACAGTGGGTTCTATCGGAAACCGACCGTGTTTATCAGCCATACTATCAAGCAAAATATTTTTAAACTGACCAAAGGCTGGAAGTACCAGCCCGGCCATCCATAACAAATTGATTGCAACCTTACTCATGACTCTCCTTTTAATAATTTCTTTACAAAATCTCCTGCCCGGTGTAAATTTTCCTTAATGGGTGTCGCCAGTGGAACATCCAGGTACTCCAGGTTCTGTACACCTTCCGGAACATACTGCTCAGGATAGATAACAAGAATATTATT
This sequence comes from Flammeovirgaceae bacterium UBA5585, assembly GCA_002425185.1. Taxonomy (GTDB): domain Bacteria; phylum Bacteroidota; class Bacteroidia; order Cytophagales; family Cyclobacteriaceae; genus UBA2336. Next base: position 173,858 of record DILT01000014.1, read on the forward strand.
TTCCTGAAAATATTTCGATAGCTGATACGGTAACTTATCGAAGGCTGCAACATACGAAAGTGTTGCTTTGCGGGCAGAAATTACCACAAATAAATCATCCGATTTTACTTCACGTGCCAGCACCAGAAAATCTTCCCAATCATCAAACTCCACGGTCTTCATTTCCATCGGATTTTTATACTCGCGATTAAGTTTTACCGCGGCATCAAGGGAAGCCGTTGATCCGTAAAAAGAAACACTGGAGCCCGTTTGCAGGGCCAGGTTATGAATTCTATCAAACAACTTCTCAAAACCTGATTCATATTGGGCCTTTTCAGGCATGGCCACAATAATTTTTCTTATTGTATTCAGCGGTTGTACCGATTTAAAAACAAAGATCATTTTTTCAGTACTCCGTAATAAGTTATCCGTTTTGTTGCCTAAAAAAGAATCGATCAATCCACTTTTAAAATGCCAGCCAATAATAATTTCTGAAATGCCCTTTTCCTTAAGCGTATGGATTATTCCACTGGATATTTTTAGATCATAACGGATCATGGCCTCCAGTTGCTGATCTGAGCCGGCCGCAAATTTTACTGCCTGCTCCATTACTTTATCCGCTTTTTTTCGTCTGTCAATAGCCCGGTCTTCGTGGTCATCAATCACATGAAGGGCATAGAGAGGCTCTTTGTTTTTGGGATCTTTAATAAGTGTGGCCAGGTTTATGGATGCTTCAACCGTTTCAGGGTTTGCAATGGAAATGAGTATTTTATCTTTTGGAACTTCTTTACTGGAAATGGTGTCCACTTCTTCGGCAACAGCAATTTTACGGGCTGCGCGCTCAACCGCCATAGAAGCAACCGTACACGTTACCAGAATCATAAGAATGGTGCCGTTGAGCACATCGTCATTGAGTAAGCGAATAGGGTCACCCGTTTCTGTTTGACCTATAATGATGTTATAGCCAATGAGTACGGCAGCCAAGGTTGCTGCTGCCTGAGCGCTGCTTAAACCAAAAATAATTTTGCGTTCATCGTTGGAGAGTTTAAACGTTTTCTGTGTAGCAATGGCCGCAAGAAATTTGGAGAGTAACGCTACGGTAATCATAGTAGCAGCTACAATCAGCGCCATGGGTCCATTAAACATGACGCGCAAATCCACCAGCATACCCACACCAATCAGAAAAAAAGGAATAAATAAAGCATTGCCCACAAACTCCACCCTATTCATGAGTGCAGATGTATGGGGAATAAATTTATTGAGGGCTAATCCAGCTAAAAATGCACCAATAATGGCTTCTACTCCGGCCATCTCAGCCAGGAAGGCGGCCAGAAAAACCATACCTAACACAAAAATGTATTGCGATATCTGATCATCGTAGCGCTTGAAAAACCAGCGCGTTAAAAAAGGAAAGCCGATCAGCACTACACCTGCAAACAGGATTACCGAAACACTTAAGCGAATCCAAAAATCCTGACCAATCTCGCCTTGTGCCATGCCTGCAATTACCGCCAATACCAAAAGCGCCATCGTATCGGTAATCATAGTACCTCCCACCGTAATGGTAACCGCCCTGGATTTTGCAATTCCTAACCGACTTGCTATAGGATAGGCTACCAGTGTGTGCGAAGCAAACATACTTGCCAGCAAAACAGAGGTCAATAAACTGTAGTGTAACAGAAAATAACTTGCAGCAGTACCCAAAATCATGGGAATGGAGAAGGTGTATAGTCCAAACACAATACTCTTTTCTTTATTTTTCTTAAATCCGGCAATGTCCATTTCCAGGCCTGCCAAAAACATAATGTAGAGTAAGCCCACTGTTCCGAAAAGAACGATGCTGCTATCGCGCAACAAAAAGTTAAATCCATGAGGCCCGATCAGTACGCCCGCTATGATTAATCCTATGATGTGCGGAATTTTAAATTTATTGAGAAGAATGGGGGCGAATAAAATAATGAAGAGTACTAACGAAAAAATCAGTACCGGATTTTTCAATGGAAGAGAGAAATCAATTACAGTAGCCAGCATAAGCATTGAAAAGCTTCAATATAAAGAAAAAAGAGTGGCGGAGTAAGTAAAGTCGATACTACGTTTGCCTTAAGTGATTTCTTCACCCGGCTTTGTTTTCCAGCGCTCATGCAACCACAACCATTGTTCGGGGTACTTTCGTATTTCAGCTTCTATTACGTCACTAAACCGTTGTGTGTTCTCTTGAATATCACGTTCTTCATCACCGGTTCTGACCAGTTCAACTTCCGGGTAAAAATTTATTTCCTGTACACCATTTTCATTCAGGTGAGAAAATATAGGGACAACGGCAGCTCCTGTTTTAAGTGCCAATACTGCAGCACCTACAGGTGTTGCACAGGGAATACCAAAGAAATTTACGAACACACTTTTTACCCGTGTATCCTGATCAATTAAAATTCCCGTGGTTCCTCCACGTTTTAAAGCTTTAATTAGTCTGAAGGTGTCCTTGCCCCGTTCAACAATGGTTGCACCAAACTTAATGCGCTGCTCCCAAAGTAAATCGTTAAGTCGTGCATCTTTCATGGGGGCACCGATAATGTGTGGTTGATACCCGCGGTAGGACATCTCGGTTGCAGTAAATTCAAAAGCCCCCAGGTGTGCCGTTAAAAAAATTATACCTTTTCCCTTCCGAAAGGCTTCCTCAGCAAAATGATGGTTATTGGATATCCTGAATTTATCAAAGCCAGCGAGATCCCTGATGGTTGCCGCCCAAAGTATATCGCCACCATTTTTACCCATAAACGTAAATACCCGTTTAGTCATGCGTTTAATTTCCTGAGGGGTTTTTTCCTTTCCGTACGCCATGGTTAAATGCTTATGGGTAAGCTTGCGCGATTGGGTGGCAAAATAATAGGACAGACTTCCCATGGCGCCAAAAAAAGCCAGCCATACCTTACGTGGCGTAAACCGTGAAATAAAAATCAAACTACGAACCAGGAAGAAAATGATCGTATAGCGAATTTTTCTCCGGATATGCTTAAATTTCATCACCTGCATTTTCAGGCGGCAAAGATACTATTTCTCACCGTTCTCCCTATGAAAACCCTGATACTGGTACGACATGCAAAATCAAGCTGGAGTGAACCCGGGCTTAGTGATTTTGACAGACCCTTGAATGACCGCGGTGTTCGGGATGCACCGCGCATGGGCAAGCGATTTAAGGAAAAAGAAATAACACCCGACAGACTTGTTTCCAGCACGGCTAAACGCGCAATCGACACCTGTAAAATTATAGCGGAGGTCATTGGTTATCCGGTGAGCAGTATCATTTCCAACAGAAACTTGTATCATGCCGAAGAAGATCAGCTGCTAACCATTGTTCAACAATTAAAAGAGCCTGATGATGTGGTTATGCTGTTCGGTCATAATCCGGGATTTACCGATTTTGCCAATCGGTTAATGAATATTCATATTGATAATATACCTACCTGTGGTATCGTTGCCTGTACCCTGCCGGTTGACAAATGGGATGCCGTAAGCTGGGGATGCGGAAAATTACTCTTCTTCGACTTTCCCAAACAAGGTGCTTAAACACGCGATATAAAATCAATAGCGCGCTTCTTCAAAATGCCAAACTCCTTAAACCGGTATCCTACCACCGCCCGAAACATAGAGGTGGTGTTGATAAAACGTGTATCTCCAAAATTTACGGCACGGGATTGTGCAGAAAAACCTAACCCTCCGAAATAACGATCGCTGTTGTAGCCAAGGCCTAGTCTTACAATAGAAGCTGTATTAATTGTAATATCATCCTCAACAGAATTTCCTTCCCTATACCGGATCCAATGATGCGCTGGCCCGAGCGCAAATGTACCGTTAATAAAAAATTTCCGCCAGACCAACGTATAGGAATACCCCGGAGCAATACTAAGCGTGGTACCTCGTATTAGTTCAAATGCAGAGCCTTCACCAAAAGCCGGTAAGGCAGAAGGCGTTAATACAACTGAGTCGGCTGTAAGCTTAAAAGAATTAATAGCCGCCCCGATAATAAATGATCCGCGGCTATGTACCTGGCGATCGACATAATTAAACGCAGAGCGAAGCGAAAACTTTCGATTATTAAAAACATAAATTCCACCGATGCCAAAGTTTCGGGTTACAATATCCGCGCGTTGCGTAAAAGGCGCTCCGGAAGGAACGGATATACGTTTATCATCAATATAAAACCCACTATACTTTTGGTAGTAAATGTCGCCCGCAAATTTTTTTGAAAGCATATTAACCTGCAAATCGCGGGCCGTGGATTCTCCATAAATCGCTTTCCGCTTTTCATCCAAGGGTATTGCAAAAGTTACTTCAATTACTGTTTCGAAAAGATAGGCACCAACACCAAGCGTAAATGATGTATTTGGATAAAAATCAATTCGTTGTTTCAACTGCCGCCTGTCACGAACGCTGAAGGAAAGTGAGCGTTGCTTAAGAACAGGCCAAACCATAAACCGATCCGTATACTCTTGAATGTAATAAGCACGGAGGGAGTCATAGGTTTCCTGTGCCTTAAGTTGCGTGGCCAGCAGGTAGGTAAACAGCAGAATTTTCCAGCCGGTCATTAAAGAATGTATTCGCTAAGATCTTTGTTTTTGGCTAATCCGCTCAATTTCTCACGCACCATCTCAGCTGAAATACTAATCGTTGCATGCGCCTGAATTTTATCGGGCACATCAAAAAGAAATTCATTCAGCAACCTACTCATTACCGTATGCAACCTCCGTGCACCAATATTTTCAACTTCGGCATTAATGGTAAATGCCGTTTTGGCTAATTCATCTATCGCGTCATCGGTAAATGAAATATTAACTCCTTCCGCTTCAAAGAGGGCCTGGTACTGTCGGGTTAATGCATTCTTTGGCTCTTTTAGAATGCGGACAAAATCCGCATGGGTTAGGTTATTCAACTCAACGCGTATGGGGAACCGTCCCTGAAGTTCAGGTATCAGGTCGGATGGTTTGCTCATATGAAAAGCACCAGCCGCAACAAACAACACATGATCGGTTTTGATAACACCATACTTCGTGTTTACTGAGCTGCCCTCCACTATGGGCAGCAAATCGCGCTGAACACCCTCCCTGCTTACATCGGGGCCACCTCCACCCTTCTTGGAGCCCGAAGCAATTTTATCAATTTCATCAATAAAAATTATCCCGGCATTTTCAGCGCGCTGGATAGCTTCTTCCTTCACCTCATCCATGTCAATCAGCTTGGAAGCCTCCTCTTCAACTAAAATTCTACGCGCCTCGGCTACGGTTACTTTTCGCTTCTTTGCCTTTTTAGGCATCATGCCACCAATCATTTCCTGCAGGTTCATCATGGATACTTCATCCATCATGCCTGCTCCTATCATACCAATGTTTGGATTACCGGAAGGTTTTATGTTGATATCAATTTTACGCTCTTCCAATTCACCGTTTTTCAATTTATCGCGAAAGAGTGCACGGGTTCGTTCATTTAGTTCGATATCGTTTTTCGGCATTTCCTGTGTACTGCTTTCGGATGGCATGGTAAAGCCGCTGGGAACTGGTTGCTGGCGCATGGGTGGAATAAGTGCATCCAGAATAATATCTTCTACTATCTGAGCCGCCTTCTCTTTAACCTCTTCCTTCTTCTTGGCTTTTACCATATTTACCGACTGCTCTACCAGGTCACGCACCATGCTCTCCACATCGCGCCCCACATAACCCACCTCGGTAAACTTTGAAGCTTCAACCTTCACAAAAGGAGCATCAGCCAGTTTGGCCAGTCTGCGGGCAATTTCAGTTTTTCCCACACCGGTAGCGCCAATCATTAATATGTTGTTGGGAACAATTTCATCCCGCATATCCGACTGCACATTCATTCTTCGCCACCGGTTGCGCAAGGCAATGGCTACATTTCGTTTGGCTTCATGCTGGCCGATAATATATTTATCCAGTTCAGCTACAATCTGCTGGGGTGTTAAATAGTTTGAATGCATCATAAAACTCGTTTCTTAAAAATCATATCCTGAAGATTGGCCGCTAATGTAATGGAATAATTGGCTTGACCCACACTATACCGGCTTTGGCTTAACACCAGATCGAAGGATTTAATTCTTGCCGCTAAACCAAAGCTAAACCCACTTCCGCCACCGCCTTGCTGTACTTTTAACTCCTGCTGCCGCAATGAATTATAACCCAACAAAACATTGACGTTTCTGTGAACCAGTATTTCCGCTCCAATTGACACATGGCTGAAAATTTTATTAAGAGCACTCGGCTCTTCATCAAGATTGCTATACAGGTAATCCGGCCTTACAAGGTTGTAGGCCGTGAATGAAAAGCGCAACGGCATATGCTCGGGCTTAAAGGTTGTACCCAGTTGAATATCGAATGGCAGGGAAGATTGATTGGATTCACTATAATCCGAAAAATGAAATCCAAAGTTTTTAATAACCAGTCCAACTGTGAAGTCATGCTCCGGATGAATAAATAATCCGCCTAAATCAACAGCAAAAGCCGCGGCCGTAAATCCCGCCAGATTGGAAAATAGAAATTTAGATGTTGCCCCTGCGCGGAAATTGGAAACGCGATGACTTAGCGAAAAAACAAGCGCTGTTTCACCCGAACGGAAGGTGCCCGTGACCATACCGGTGGGATCTGTACCCTCCAACGCACCATAGTTGAAATGCTGAATGCCAAAGGAACCTACAAATTTTTTACCCCGTTTAATACTTCCCGCAAAAGAAGCCTGGCCAATATCAGCAACATAAAACATATAGCCGGCAGATGCCCAACCGGTAAGTGAATCGCCCGCTAAGGCAGGATTACTGAAGAAAAAGTTTACATCCTTGTCGCTGAGCGAAACATTTACGCCACCCAGGGCGGCCAGTCGTGCATTCTGAGGAATCTTTAAAAAAGAATACGAAGTAGCACTTGAGCTTTGAGCCCATGTCATGCTCACGGATAACCAGAATATACTTATCAACAGCGCATGACTAACCAACTGCAATTTTTCTGATATTTATATTAAGTTTTCTACGTTACGAAGGCAAATGGGTTGATCATTTCAAGCCGTTGCCTTTGCTTCCGTAAAGGTAAACTTCATTGGATTTTTTACCTTATCCTTCAACAGTGAAATTTTCAGCACATCATCAACCGTATCTACATAATGAAATACCAATCCCTTAATGTAGTGCTTTTCAATTTCATCAATATCGCGCTTGTTCTTTGCGCTGATGATAATCTCCTTAATACCACTCCGCTTAGCAGCTAAAATTTTTTCTTTTATACCCCCAACCGGTAATACTTTACCACGCAGGGTAATCTCTCCTGTCATCGCCACTTTTGATTTTACCTTGCGTTGCGTATAGATGGAGGCCAGCGAAGTAAACATGGTAATACCTGCTGACGGACCATCTTTTGGTACGGCCCCTGCCGGAACGTGAATATGAAGATCATATTGCTGAAACACACGATGATCGATACCTAACGCCTCAGCGTTTGATTTCAGGTAAGAAAGTGCCGCCATGGCTGACTCTTTCATCACATCACCCAACTGTCCCGAAATGGTAAGCCCGCCTTTCCCTTTACTCAGGCTCGATTCAACAAATAAAATCTCACCGCCCACTTGCGTCCAGGCTAAACCTGTTACCACGCCAGCTATTTCATTTCCCTGATACAGTTCTTCATCAAATATTTCTGCTCCTAAAACTTTTCGGATTGTTGCTTCAGAAATTTCCTTATCGAATGTCTCCTCCATGGCCACCGACTTGGCCACGTTGCGGACAATGCTTCCGATTTTTCGTTCCAGGCTGCGCACACCTGATTCCCGCGTGTAGTTTTCGATAATTTTGGCAATAGCGCTTTTACTAAACTTAACATCCGAACTTTTTAAGCCGTGTTCGAGCAATTGCTTAGGCACAAGATGCCGCATAGCAATTTCAATTTTTTCCTCCTGGGTATAGCCGGTAATTTCAATGATTTCCATTCGATCGCGCAGCGCAGGATGAATGGTATCTAACGAATTGGCTGTAGCCACGAATAAAACTTTGGATAAATCGTACTCCACTTCCAGGTAATTATCACCAAAGGTGCTGTTTTGTTCGGGATCCAAAACTTCCAGTAAAGCTGATGAGGGATCTCCACGAAAATCGGATCGCACCTTATCAATCTCATCCAAAATAAAAACCGGGTTACCCGATTGTGACTTTTTAATATTCTGTAAAATTTTTCCGGCCATTGCCCCAATATAGGTTCTGCGGTGTCCGCGAATCTCAGCTTCGTCATGCACACCACCTAAGGACATGCGCACATATTTCCGGTTTAACGCTTTGGCAATAGAGCGGCCTAAAGAAGTTTTACCAACACCGGGAGGTCCGTACAAACAGAGTATAGGCCCTTTCATATCTTGCTTCAACTTGAGCACCGCCAGGTATTCAAGAATGCGGGTTTTAACTTTCTCCAACCCAAAATGATCCTTGTCCAGAATTTTTCGGGCCTTCTTCAAATCAAAATCATCTACCGTAAATTCACTCCAGGGTAAGTCGAGCATAAACTCAACATAGTTCATGGCGATGGGGTAATCGGGCGCAGCCGGATTGGTCCGTAATAATTTATCGAGCTCTTTATTGAAATGATCGGCAACGGATTTGGGCCATTTTTTAGCCTCGCCCTTTTTCCGGAGGGCTTCAATTTCCTTATCGGGGGTATCGTAACCTAATTCATCCTGCAGCACTTTTATCTGTTGGCGCAAAAAGTAGTCGCGTTGTTGCTGATCAATATCGGTGTGAACTTTCTTTTGTATTTCACTCTTGATCTCCAGCATCTGGATTTCCCGCAGCATAAACTGCAACAATAAGGTACCGCGGTCAACAATGTTCTGGGTTTCTAAAATACGTTGCTTCTCGGCCACGTCTACGTTCAGATTTGACGCGAGGAAATGAATCAGGAAAGGTGTGCTCTGAATATTATCCAGCGCCACGTGTGCTTCTTGCGGAATTTCAGGATTAAGTTTTAAAATTTTAAAAGCAGCATCGCGTAACGATTGAACCAACGCGGTTACTTCTCTTCCGTTAAGTTCTAATGCAGGTTCTCGTTGAAGTTCAACGCGTGCAGTCAGGTAGGGTTCTTCCTGAATAAATTCCTTAACCTCAAAACGATTTTTTCCCTGAATGATGATGGTGGTATTCCCATCCGGCAATACCAGCATTTTAATGATGCGTGCAACCGTGCCGGTTCGGTAAATATCATCAACGGTTGGTTCTTCGGCTTGCGCATTTTTTTGCGCCAGCACCCCAATAATCCGGCTTCCCTGATACGCTTTTTTTACCAGCTTTATGGACTTTTGTCGGCCCACGGTAATGGGGATAACAACACCGGGAAATAATACGGTATTCTTAATCGGAAGTATGGAAAGTTCATCTGGTAAATCCGCTGGCTTAAGATCAGTGTCCTGCTCAGGGTTAATCAGTTGAATTAAATCATCCGTCTCGTCCTGCACCATTTGAATCGGTAATGCCTTAAACATGTATATAGGTGTCAAATTGGCACAAAGCCAATGGGTTAATCAATAAATACAATAGCGGCCATAATGGACAATAGTAGTGCCAAGCCTGCCCGCCTGCTGCCCCGCTGGTTGTAAAAGAAGCAAAATTGTTTCAACTTTAAAGACGTGGTGAGTGATGACCTAACCCGTATGTTGTGAAAAAGCATTTTTTAATCTTCTTAGCGGTATTTTTTCAAATATTATCACCCTCTGTTACGGCTCAAAAACCCGACCGTAAGTTTAAAGGAGGTGGCGTTGTGCAACTTAACGATAGTCTGACAAATTACAGCCAATCTGACATCTTTAACTTTCCAAATATTAACAAAACACCGTTCTATTTTGATAAAACCAGGTATCAGAAAATTGTGCAACCCGGCAACACGGCAGATAAAGATATATACCCGCTGCTAAAAGCGTATGTGCAGAACTTTGGTGTGGAAAATTTTTCCAAAAACACTGACCTGATCTGGAAACTTGCCAAGCTTTCTGAACAATACGGTCCGCCCGGTGAATCCATTTTGCTTTACAAACTGGTGCTTAAACATCATCAGCAGGATGTAGATGGTAAAAAAGTGCGACAGGAATATGATACCCTCATGAAAAATAAAAGCGACTATTATGTTCCGTTAAAATATTATTACGAACTGGTGGAGTACAGACGAGAAATTGACACCCTTCGTCCTCCGCAAGGCGTCTTGCTAAACATGGGGCCAGGCGTAAATTCTCTAAAAGCCGATTACGGCCCCACCATCGGCAACGTAGATACTATTTTGCTCTTCACATCCAAGCGAAACATTCACACACAAACGCTCGAGCGTAAATACGATGAAGATCTGTTTTACAGCGTGCAGGAATTTGGCTTATGGATGGACGCGGTTGAGTTTAAAACTATAAATACCAGTTACAACGAGGGTTCAGCCTGCTTGAGTAAAGACGGCAAACATCTTTATTTTGCCCGATGCGACTCCCCCGATTCAAAAGGAAGTTGCGATATTTTTATTGCCGACCTGAAAGCCGATAATACGTGGGGAAATGTTCGCAACCTGGGCACCAACATCAATTCCATTTACTGGGATTCACACCCATCGCTTTCACACAGTGGCGATACCCTCTTCTTTTCATCCGATCGCAAAGGCGGTTTTGGTATGACAGACATCTATTACTCCGTTAAAGATTCCAAAGGTGAGTGGCAGCCTGCTAAAAATATCGGACCGATTATCAATACCCGTGGACAAGAGGTAAGTCCATTTTTTCATCACACGTTTAAAGTACTTTACTTCAGTTCCAACGGGCACCCGCTAAACTTTGGAGACTTCGATATTTATAAATCCTACAAACAAGGCAACAACTGGACAGAGCCAAAAAACGTTGGGCCTTTGGTTAACGGACCAGGCAGTGAATATTACTTCACCATCGATTCAAAATCAGAAAAACTTTACTACGCCCGCTCGGAAGGTGATGATCCTGCCAATTTAGATTTACATTCTTTTCCGGTTCCGATGGAGGCACAACCCGAAGCAGTGGTAACCCTGAAAGGATCACTCACTAACCGGCAAACCGGTAAACCTTTAAAAGGAATTGTTTCTGTTATTGATCTGGATTATGGGGTAGAAGTTTCTCCTAAATTTCTGCGACCCGATGGTACTTTTGATTTTAAGCTGATTAATAAACGCAACTACCTGCTCATCATTCAGGGAGAAGATTACTTCCGAATGGAAGAAATATTCTTTTTGGATGGCGATATGGAAATCAACAAAGAAACCGAACCACTGGAAAGTAAAATTGCGTTCAAGTCGCTGGAGTTTGAAAGTGGTAAAGCCGATATACTACCTGCCATGCACCAGGATTTAAATATGCTGGGTAATTTTCTGATCGACCATCCGTATCTGAACCTGACGATCAGCGGACATACCGACTCAGAAGGTAGACCTGATGCTAACCTTAGGCTTTCGCAGGCACGCGCTGATGCGATTCGCGCCTACCTGATGTATGAATTTAAAGTTGACCCGAACCGCATTACGGCCACGGGTTATGGCGGAACAAAACCCATTGTTGAAGAGAAAACAGAAGACGACCGGAGGTTAAACAGAAGAGTGGAATTTGAGATTAAGAACAAAAGAGAGTAACCTAATAAGATGAAAATATTTATTTCACTTCTTAATGGTTGCTGCTTTACAAAGGTATCAGCACAGGAAATCCAATCACATCCGGCTACCCTAGCGTTGAAAAGCGAAAAACCGTTAGTTGTTGTTAATGGTGAATCTACTGCTTACGTTGATCTGAGTTTTGTTAAACCAAACGATAATGAGTCTATTGAAGTACTTAAAAATAAAAAGGCGATTGATCGCTTTTGCGAAGCAGGAAAAATGGTGTGATGCTGATTTCAAATAAAAAAGCCCCTAAACTCGGGGCTTTTGTTTTAATACTATTCAGGATCAGAACAACTTAATAATATCATTTGCAAAAATGAGCACCATCAGCGTAAGCAAAAACACCATACCAATTTTTTGCGCTGTCTCCAGAAATTTATCCGAAGGCTTTCTGCGGGAAATCATTTCGTAACTTAAAAACATTACATGCCCGCCATCCAATGCCGGTATAGGCAACAGGTTCATAAACGCCAGCACCAACGATAATACCCCGGTTAACGACCAGAACCGCTCCCAATCCCAGGTTGAACCGTAAGCTTGCATAATGCCAATCGGTCCGGATAAGGATTCGCGAGGCGAAAGCACTCCGGAAATTACTTTACCAAAAGCCTTCACCTGAACAACCAGTGTTGTAAAGGCACGTTTCGTTCCCAGCGGAATAGATTCAAAAAAACCGTAGTTCATCTGCTTCGACATGGAAGTCAGGAACGTTTCTGCATCGGCTCGGAAACCAATAGCGGTTTGATCTTTGAAAGGTTCGTTAAAAGTAAGTGTTTCACTTCCGCGCAGCACGCCTAACTGAATAGAATCGCCTGCTGTTTTTACTGCCGCATTAACCTCATCGATATACCGTACAGGATTGCCATTCACCTCCACAATTTTATCCCCCGACTTCAATCCAATTCTATCGGCCAATGAGCCTTTGGAAATTTCAGCAATTACCGGAGGAACACGATAGGTTATGAATGTTCCAACCCCCTCCTTTTTGTTAAACTTCTGAATAAAGTCTGGGGGAATATTGATATCGATTAATTTTCCATCGCGTTCAACGGTGTAGTAGGCATTATCTGACAACAATGTTTCGGGCTTCAGAATATCCTGCAGGTAATCAAAATCCTGACCATTGATTTTTACAATTTTATCTCCGGTTTGCAGTCCAATACTTTCACCAACAGGGCCTACCAGAAAGCCACCATTGCTATTGATGGCATCTTTCATGAAATACATTTCACCAAAAGCAAATGTAACCCCTATGAAGATCATGATGCCGACAACCACGTTAACGATAATACCACCCAGCATAACAATTAAGCGTTGCCAGGCCGGCTTGGAACGGAACTCCCAAGGCTTGGGCTCCTGCTTCATGGCTTCTGTGTCCATGGATTCATCAATCATCCCGGAGATTTTTACATAACCGCCCAGCGGAATAGCGCTCAAGGCATACTCCGTCTCTCCTTTTTTGAAGGAAAATATTTTCGGTGGAAATCCAATTGAGAATTGTTCTACGCGCATGCCGAAATATTTTGCGGCCAGCAAATGGCCCATTTCGTGTACAGCGACCAAAATTGAAATGCTCAACAACAGTTGAGCGAGCGATACCATCCAATCCATCAGTTTATAAGTTCTAAAGCTTTAATTCGTGTTTCTTTATCCGTTTGTACGTAATCCTCCAGTGAAGGATGTTCTATATACTTTATTTTATTCAGGCATTGCTCTACAATGTCTGTCATCTGAAGGAAACCAATTCTGTCCTTTAAAAATTCAGCCACCACCAGTTCGTTGGCCGCATTTAACACACAGGGCATGTTTCCAGCCCGTTTCAGCGCCTCAAATGAAAGCGCAAGATTACGAAAAGTTTCCGTATCCGGCTTTTCAAATGTGAGGGCCGGGTAATTTGTAAAATCGAATCGGGGTAAATCCGATTTAAACCGTTCTGGATAGGTTAGCGCAAATTGAATGGGCAAACGCATATCCGGTAACCCCATTTGGGCCTTAATTGAGCCATCTTCAAACTGCACCATAGAGTGAATAATCGATTGTGGGTGCACCACAACCTCCACTTGTTCAGTGGTAAGTCCGAAAAGCCATTTGGCCTCAATCACCTCCAACCCCTTATTCATCAATGTGGCTGAATCAATGGTAATCTTGGCGCCCATTGTCCAGTTTGGATGCTTTAATGCCTGCGCCCGGGTTACCGCCAACAGTTCATCACGTTTTTTACCCCTGAATGGCCCGCCAGAAGCAGTTAAAATGATTTTCTCTATTTTGTTGTGAAACTCTCCAACAATGCATTGAAAAATGGCCGAGTGCTCAGAATCTACCGGGTAAATGTTTACGCCCTTTTCTTTCGCCAATGAGGTAATCAACTCACCGGCCACCACCAGCGTTTCTTTGTTGGCCAAAGCAATATTTTTTCCGGCTTCAATGGCCTTAATAGTTGGCTTTAATCCGGAGTAGCCTACCAACGCGGTAAGCACAATGTCAATGCTTTCCATCTGTACCACCGAACACAATGCATTTTCACCGGCATAAACTTTTATATCATGCGGCCCAAGTGCAGCTTTCACTTTTTCATAATGATCCTCATTACCGATAACAACCACATTGGGTTTAAAGGCAAGGGCTTGTTCAATCAATAATTCAGCATTATTCTGAGCCGTTAATACTTCAACGGCAAATTTTTCCGGATAGGCCTGCACAACTTCCAGGGTTTGCCTGCCGATGGAACCGGTAGAGCCAAGTATGGCAAGTGATTTTTTAGCGCTCAAGGTTTGGACTAATTGATGTTCACGTGATCCATCTCGCAAAATAAACAAAATATCATGGTTTAGGTTTAGAATGGCCTTTTTGGAAAATTAGTGACTTTTTCTTCTACAACCATTTGACCTGTCATCAGTTCATTCGTATAAGCATTAAATTTCTGCATGGAAAAGGAAATCGAGTTCAACCTGATTGAGCGATCAGCAAACGGAAACACCGAAGCTTTTCGTGTATTGGTTGAAGCCAATCAGGGATTCGCTATTTCCCTCGCTTCGCGCTTTGTGCGCGATGTAACCGATGCAGAGGATATTGTACAGGAGGCCTTTATACGGGTGTGGAAAAACCTGAACCGGTATGATTTTAACTTTCGCTTTAAAACGTGGCTGGGAAAAATTGTAACGAACCTATGCCTGGATGCAGGAAAATCAGCAAAGCTGAGACAAACGCGACCGCTTGATGACGCAGCACCACATCAGGCAAACGAAAACGCAACAAACGAACTGGAGCAGGAAGAGCTACGAAGCATCATTTTACACCTGGCCAGACAGCTTACACCCAGGCAGCAAGCTGTTTTCGTGCTTCGCGATTTGGAGCAACTTGAACCGGACGAGGTGTGTAAAGCACTCGACATGAGCAATGGCAACATGAAGAGTAACCTGTACTACGCCCGGGTACACATTAAAGCCGGACTTGAAAAATTTTATGAGACAATACCTCAAAATAAAAGATAGTCATGAAGTGCAGTGAGTATGAACAATCGATTTACCTGTGGGAAGAAATTTCACCGGAAGAAAAAGCGGCCTTAACCAGGCACATGGAGGCATGTTCGACTTGTGCCGAATTGTTTCAGCAAATTCAGTTGATGAAGCAGCGGGTTATTGAAGCCTCAGCAAACAAAACTACAGCGCCCCATGCTGCACAACTAACCTCACGCATTATGCAGGCTGTGCATAAACAGCAAAGCAATTCACCTGCAAACCTTACTGCGCAAATATTTTCTCCTTTTCAACTGATTCGATATGCCTTTGCAACACTTTCATTTATACTGGTGATTAGCTTTGGTATGGAGTACGCCCGCACTGGTGCCCCACAAAAGCCACAGCCTGCTACTTTGGAAGAAGCGGTCATCTTGAGCTCAACAATCATTCGTTCATCTGCAGCAGATCGTAAAAAAAGAAAATCAATTTTCAGCCAATGTAAAACACCCTTTACCGATCAATTGGCGTACCTGGAATGCATTAAACAACAACTTCAATAAGCAATCATGAAAACGACAACCGTATTGTATACCCTAATTGCGCTGCTTGCATTATCGGCCTGCGAAAATCCGATAGCCTTCAAGACTATTGTGCATGAAGATGGATCTTTGGACAAAACCATTGTGCTGGAGAAAGCCAAAAAAGACAATGCCGGACAAAACTACTTTGGCATTAATGAACAAAGTGGTTGGACTGTAGCGGTTACGGAAGCTGATTCGGGAAAAGATGATCATAAATACCGCATTGCGTTCAGCAAACATTTCAAGTCGGTTAATGATGTAAACAGTGAACTTGATCTACCGGTTGATACGGCATTTCAGATTCACTCAACATTCGAAAAAAAATTCCGCTGGTTTTATACATACATCCATTATACTGAAACCATTCGTCCGATAAACCGCTTTTCCCTCACCCCTGTTGAAAACTTTTTCAACCAGGAAGATTTCGCGTTCATAGATCGACTGCCAGGTGAAGGAACTGCCATATCAAAAGCCGATAGCGTTTATCTGGAAGTACTGAATGAAAAAATATCTGATCGTTTTGTTAAAATGGCCATGTTCGATGAAGCCAATGACATGATCAAAACGGTAATTGCCAAAAATAACATCGATAAAAGATGGCTGGATACGCTTGATCGAAACAAAGAACTTATTTATCGCATGATTGACGATCCGAAAAGCGATAACAACCTACCCGGTCAAATTGCCGACACACTGGGCATACCGATTAACAGAGATCAAGCACTTAAAGATTTTGAAACGTTGAGTAAAAAATTTGAGTCGCGCCTGAATTTTATGAGTTATGCATACGATGGCGGAAAATATATAAACGAAATTCATTTGCCTTGGGAAATCATCAATACCAATGCCGACTCAGTTGTTCAAAACGTAGCCGTTTGGAAACCACTGGCTACCAAGTTTGCACTTCGCGAGTACACCATGTATGCAGCGTGTCGTCAGATGAATTTGTGGGCTGTATTGGTTTCAATTGGGATAGGTGTACTTACCCTATGGCTGTTTATCAGGAAGCGGTAAGCTCTGGCACGCCCACTGTCTAGCGATGCTTGGCATCTGTCAGTGCCCGATCCCGTTGCGGGAAATTCGACACGTTAACGGTTGCTGCAATTAGCCGCAGAAGATCTAAATCAACACCTTCACCATTAATGATTAAATAAAACCTGTCGTGTATGCCCATCAGAATTTGGGAAGCATTACTCACTTTATTATGATACTCCCAACCTTGCCCATTGGTAACCGTAAAAGGTCGTTGTATCAACTCATCGGTTTCTTCGTGTGGCTGACTTTCCCATTTACCGGTGGATTGTGTATACATGATAGGAGCATTATTATAATCAAAGAGCATAATTCTGATTTTTCGCTTGCTCTTACTGAAACTTCTTTCCATCATGGAATAGGTAAGCGTTCCTACTTTAATACTCCGTCCATTAATTTTCTCGGCAAGGCTAAAGCCTTCAATTTTTTCCGGTATTAACTTTGCCAGGGCTTCGGGCATTAAAATTGAATTGCCTTGGGCCCGGGTAGCAGAAGAAATATAAGCCGCCAGGATTATGATGAGTGCACTTCGCAGGAAGAATACCGAAACATGGAGGTGTGCCCGGCTGCTCATACCGTAAAGGCTTTTAGTGCATCCGCAATTTTTCTGTCGTTTGATAAACGTGGCACTTTGTTTTGGCCACCCAGTTTCCCCTGCGATTTCATATACGCTATAAATGCGTTAGGCTTTAACAACGTGATTTTTAGCGTTCGTAAAATATTACCGGTTATCAGGTCGTCATAATAAACGTTCAATGACCTTAATTGGTTATCAAGGTCAGCTGCAAAAGCGCTTAAGTCAGCCGGTTGGTGACCAAATTCTACAAACCATTCATGATGCGGCAGCCCTTCAGCGGGTGTAACCTGTGGGGCCACCGTAAACTCCGTGAGCTCAGCCTCCGGAAACTTCATCATCGTATGCTTCATGGCCTTTTCTACTTCCTCACCAATCACATGTTCGCCAAAAGCAGAAATAAAATGCTTAATACGACCGGTCACCAATAACCGATAAGGATTTTTCGATACGAACTTCACCGTATCACCAATAGAATAGCCCCACAAACCAGCATTGCTGTTAATAATTAACGCATAGTTTTTACCTAACTCAACTTCACCAATACTTAATCGGGTGGGGTTAGCATTGAAGTATTCCTCAACGGGAATGAATTCATAAAACATACCGTTGTTTAATAACAACAATAATCCCGGATCAAGTTGGGAATCCTGATAAGCAATAAAACCTTCGGAGGCCGGATAGGTCTCTATTGAGTCCACTTTTTTGCCCATGGAATCCTCCAACCTGGCACGATAGGGCTCAAAGTTCACCCCTCCGTAAACAAACACTGAAAAATTGGGGAAGACATCTTTGATCTTTTTTCCGGTACGCGCCTTTATTCGATCGAAATACATTTGCACCCACGGTGGAATACCCGAAATCAAGGTCATGTTGGCATGCAGCGTTTCATCAATAATACGCTCTAGTTTTTCTTCCCAGTCTTCAATACAATTTGTTTTATAAGAAGGCTTTTGATTGGTGCGTAAATAGCCGGGTACAAGATGGTTGGAAATCCCGGACAATCGTCCGGTTTTTATTCCGGCTGTTTCATCTAACTCCGGACTGCCCGAAAGAAAAATAAGGTTGCCATCCAGAAATGAAGCGTTGCCTGTTTCATGCACATAACTTAACGTTGAGTTTCGCGCACTCACAAAATGACTGTACTTTGATTCGTGCGAGATGGGAATGTACTTGGTGCCCGAAGTAGTGCCCGATGTTTTGGCCAGGTAGGCAGGTTTTCCTTTCCACAACACATCCGCTTCACCTTTTAAAATTCGTTCTACATACGGCTTCAGGTCTTCATAGTCCCGAATGGGAACAAGCTTTTTAAAGTCCTCATAGGATTGTATCCCTGCAAAGTGATGATCGCGGCCAAAGATTGTGTTTTGTGCCTGTCCAACAATAGCAGCTAATGTTTTTTGCTGATAGGAAACCGGATGAAGGGCCCATTTTTTGGTTTGGGCCGCCACGTAGGCAGCAAACGGTTTTGCCAGTAAACTGCGAATACCCATAGCCCGTAAATGTACTGACGAATTCGCAATAACACCTCATGGAGACTGTCTTGAACTTCACCGCCATCTCACCCGTTAATACTGGCAGAACTTTACTAACTGGTTCAACTTTTGTATTGTAGGGGTCATCATTCAGCTATTTAATCAATCACTATGAAGTCCTTTTTAAAAATTGTTGTCTTTGGTTTTTTGGGCGGTTTAGCCGGTGCCTATATCATGTTTCAATTTCTTGTCAAAACGTCAGATAACCCGTTTCGGCAAGAGCCAGCCTTTACTGCCACCAGCTACGATTCACCGGCTTTAATAAGTCCGCATGTAGTAGACGCTGAACGTATTAATTCGCTCGAACTGGTAGATTTTAGCCTCGCAGCCAATAAGGCTATACCCAGTGTAGTGTATATCAACAGCATCTTTAAAGGTACCTCTTACTCGCCATTCGATTGGTTTTTTGGAGGCGGGGCTACCACCCAAACGCGGGTGAGCAGCGGCAGTGGAGTAATTTTTACTAAAGACGGATATATTGTAACTAACAACCATGTGGTAGAAGCCGCTGAAAAAATAGAGGTAATGCTCAATAAAAAAGTATACCCGGCTGAACTGATTGGTACAGACCCATCCACCGATCTTGCAGTACTAAAAATCAATGAAACCAATTTGCCTGCCGTTACCATTGGTTCATCAAAGAATGTTCAGGTTGGTGAGTGGGTATTGGCCGTGGGTAATCCATTTTCGCTTTCCTCGACCGTAACAGCCGGAATAGTTAGCGCAAAAGGCAGACGAATAGGCATCCTTGAAGATAAGTTTCCCATAGAGTCATTCATACAAACCGATGCAGCCATTAACCCGGGTAACAGTGGGGGAGCCTTGGTAAATAAAAACGGAGAACTGGTTGGTATTAACACGGCTATACTATCGCGTACCGGTAGCTATACGGGGTATGCATTTGCCGTGCCGGTAGATATTGCTTACAAAGTTTTTGAAGACCTGGTGAAGTATGGTGTTGTTCAAAAGGCTTTGTTTGGCGGAAATGTAATTGAATACAATTTTCAGAATGCAAAAAAATACGACCTGAATACTGACGTCTCCAATTTTGAAGGTGTGCTGATCGAAAGCCTGGATAAAGATGGCCCTGCTTTTAAAGCCGGATTAAAACCCGGTGATGTGATTACTAAAATCAATAACACAGCCATCAACAGTCAGAGTGCTTTTGAAGAAGAACTCGCCTACCGCTACCCGGGTGATAAGGTGTCATTCACCTATCAACGCGACAAAAAATTGAACACAGCCACCATTACACTGGTCAATAAATCGGGTACCACCGAAATCGTAAAGCGAAAAATATTTGTTTCCGCCTCGCTCGGGGCCGAGTTTGAAGCTACAGATTATGGTGTTAAGGTTTTTAAGATCGGTGAAAAGAGTGCGTTAAAGCAGATTGGTGTGCCGGAGAACTTTACCATTATTGCCATTAACCGGGTAAAGGTTAAAGAACCTCAGGAAGTGATTGAATTTTTTGAAAAATTCAAGGGCCGGGGTTATATCTATGGCGTAAACAGTTCGAAGCAACAGGTAGAGATTCCGTTTATAATACGATAAGGAATATCAGATGCGGGGTGGATTCTAATTCATCCGCATCTTCAGCTTCTTGCCCAACTCTTCAACAGAGGCCTTAAAGTTGGAATCGGTTTTCATCATATCTTCTACCGATTCAAGGGCGTGTATCACGGTACTGTGATCGCGGCCGCCAAAGTTTTCGCCAATTAACGCTAAGGTAAGTTGTGTGTAGCGCTTGCAGAAGTACATGGCCACCTGGCGTGGAATAACGATCTCGCGCTTTTTTACTTTACCCTTCATGGCATCGAGGTTAACCTTAAAATATTCCGAAACGGTTTTCTGAATAAAGTCAACACTTACATCGGATTGGATTTCCTTGATGATATTTTTTAAAACCTCCTTCGCCAAATCCAGATCAATTTCCTTTTTCAGCAAGGTAGCGTGGAATATCAATGAGTTGAGTACGCCTTCCATATCGCGGAGGTTGGTATCAACACTATACGCCAGATACTCAGCAACCTCGGTTGGTATGTCAATACCATCGGCCTGCATTTTACGGTGAATGATGGCTAGCTTGGTTTCGAAATCCGGCTCTTGTAAATCGGCTGTAAGGCCCCACTTGAATCGGGAAAGCAGTCGCTCCTGAAATCCTTTCATATCACGCGGAGGGCAATCGCTGGTCATAATCACCTGCTTGCCGGATTGATGAAGCTGGTTAAAGATGTGAAAGAACATCTCCTGAGTTTTTTCTCGCCCAGCCAGAAACTGAACATCATCCAATATTAACAAATCTACCTGTAGGTAAAAGTTCTGAAACTCCTGCAGTTTATGATTTTGAAGAGCATTTAAAAACTGCGTGGTAAAATCATTCTGATCGACATACAGAACAATTTTCTCCGGCATGTTATTCTTTATCTCATTACCGATAGCCTGCACCAGGTGTGTTTTTCCTACCCCTACTCCACCATAAAGCATTAAGGGATTAAATGACGTGACACCAGGCTTTTTGGCAACGGCAACACCGGCAGAGCGCGCCAACCGGTTACAATCGCCTTCTACAAAATTATCGAATGAATAACTGGGGTTAAGCCTTGAATTAACGGTTTGCGGATTGAGCGCACGGAAGGTGAAGGGTGAATAATCACCATCATGTCCATTTCCATTGGCACGTTTACCGGCCATGCCATTGGGGTAGTTCACGGTAACAGGAGGATTTTTCGTATTTCCACTATCCACAATTACCGAGTATTCTAAACGACCATCCGAACCCAACACCTTATGAATCGCCTTCTTTAATGTAGTTACGTAATTATCTTCCAGCCACTCGTAGAAAAATTGCGAAGGCACCTGAATGGTAAGCACATCACCTTCTACACGCAATGGAACAATTGGTTTAAACCAGGTATTGTAATTCTCTTCCCCTACACTTTCCCTTACAATTTCGAGACAATCATTCCATACTGTTGTGCAGTCAGCTACCATTTAATTTTTGAGGTTTTGAATTTTTCGTTTTCCTGCTGAGGAAAGGGAGACAAAGATGTAAAAAAAGGATTTAACAAAACAATACCCCGAACACTTGACTTTCCTAAAAAAAATGTCGTTATAAAAAGATGGGAATTCTTTCAACTGAAACTGATAAAAAAGTTCGTTATCCACGGTAGCTTAATAAAACGCAAAAGAAATATTCAATCGATTGAGTGTTTATTAACTTGCGTTTATGAATCAACTCAATGATCTGTTTTCATCGTTTTCTCCGGCTGGCAAAGATGCCTGGGCAAAAGCTGCCAACACTGAAATTGAAGGAAAAAATGCTTTCGAACATCTGTTATGGGAACGCGCTGGAGTAACCGGCTTACCGTACTATGATGCTGCTGATCAGCCGGATAAAACATTCAATTTACCCCTTTCCAATAACGAGTTCCTTGGCGCCCGCAGTTGGTATAACATGCCTTTAGTCAAGGTATTAGCTGAAGAAGAGGCGAATAAAAAAGCGCTTCATCACTTAACCAGCGGAGCCGATGGAATTATTTTCGATCTCGGGCAAAATAACGATGTATCGCTGCAAAAGCTTCTAACTGAAATTGAATGGCCCATATGCCAGGTTGCATTTTTAGTCGATCAACATGCTGAATTTTTTTTTAGTACACTGGAGAAATACCTACTTGAAAAAAAATTTGAGCCGGCATCAATCGGTGGATTTGTTCTTTTAAAAACTTATCCACACTATCCACAATCTTTGCACAAAGTTGTGCACAAACTCAGTCCGTACAAAAATTTTAAACTTATCGGCATCACTTCAAGTCACACAAATCGTATCGAATTCCTCAGCGATCTGTTGCTAAAGGCGGTTACTGAAGTTGAAGTATTAACTGATGCCGGTGTGCCTGAAGTGACAGCCCTGCATCAGGTTTTCTTTTTTGTACCCATTGGTCAGGATTTTTTTTTAGAACTGGCCACGTTAAAAGTGCTGCGTATGCTCTGGTATCAGGTGATGAATGCCTATGGTGTAAAAAATTATAGCGCAGCCGATGTTCCCATCCATGTTATACACCCGGTCTGGAACCATGAGGCCTTTCAACCGCATGAAAACATGCTGGCAGCAACTACCGCTGGCTTATCGGCCATCCTGGGCGGATGCACATCCCTTAGCCTGGAGCCGGCAGCACCAGAAGAACGGTTAGAACGAATTGCCTTAAATGTTTCTACGATTTTACGCGAGGAGTCACACCTGAACAAGGTTGCCGATCCAACGGCAGGTTCCTACTACCTCGAAAGCATCATCAAAAATCTGGCGGATGCCGCATGGACACGTTTTACGAATCAACTAAAGGAAGGATGAAACCCGATTTTTCGAAAATTGATCATACTCATTTTTCGTATGCTGCCGAACCGGTAGCGCGCAAGCCCTGGATAAGCGCTGAACAAATTGAAGTAAAGCCTGTCTATTCGGCTGACGATCAAAAAATGCTGAAGCACATTCATTTTGCATCGGGTATACCACCCTTTTTACGCGGGCCTTATGCAACTATGTATACCACCCGCCCGTGGACAATTCGTCAGTATGCAGGTTTTTCAACAGCAAAAGAATCCAATGCTTTTTACAGGCGTAATCTTGCAGCTGGCCAACGAGGATTATCAGTAGCATTCGACCTGGCTACCCATCGTGGGTACGATTCCGATCATCCGCGTGTTGCCGGTGATGTAGGAAAAGCTGGTGTTGCTATCGATTCGGTGCTGGATATGAAAATTCTGTTCGATCAGATTCCTCTTGATAAAATGTCGGTGAGCATGACCATGAACGGGGCGGTTATACCCATACTGGCGTTTTACATTGTAGCAGCCGAAGAACAAGGTGTGAAGCCCGCGCAACTCAACGGCACCATCCAAAATGATATTCTCAAAGAATTTATGGTGCGCAATACCTACATCTACCCACCCGATCATTCCATGCGTATTGTGGCGGATATTTTTGCGTATACCGCCAGGCAAATGCCCCGATTCAACTCCATCAGCATTAGCGGGTATCACATGCATGAAGCCGGGGCACCCGCACAACTTGAATTGGCCTACACCCTGGCCGATGGACTGGAGTACATCCGCACCGGACTAAAAGCCGGAATTGCCATTGACGATTTTGCTCCGCGCCTTTCATTCTTCTGGGGTATTGGTATGAACTTCTTCATGGAAATTGCCAAGATGCGCGCTGGCCGCTTATTATGGTCGAAGATTGTTCAGCAATTCAATCCTAAAAACCCGAAGTCGATGGCGTTGCGTACACACTGCCAAACCTCTGGGTGGAGCTTAACAGAACAAGATCCATACAACAATGTAACACGCACCTGCATGGAAGCGTTGGCTGCGGTATTAGGTGGAACCCAGTCGTTGCATACCAACTCGTTAGATGAGGCCATTGCGCTTCCCACAGATTTTTCTGCGCGCATTGCACGCAATACTCAACTCTTTCTTGAAAAGGAAACAGGCATCACCCGTGTGGTTGATCCGCTGGGTGGATCCTATTACCTGGAAACATTAACTGCCGAACTGGCTGAAAAAGCCTGGGCATTAATTGAAGAAGTTGAACACCTTGGTGGAATGACCAAAGCCATTGAAAGTGGCATACCTAAAATGCGCATTGAACAGGCAGCTGCCGCCAAACAGGCCCGCATTGATTCAGGCGTTGATGTAATTGTTGGGATGAATAAATATCCGGTAAACGAAAAACCAGACTTTGATATTTTAGAAGTTGACAATACAGCAGTACGCCAGGAGCAAATTGCACGGTTAAATCAGTTAAAAGCAGAACGTAACAACCTGAATGTAGATCAGGCGCTACGCGCACTAACCGAAGCTGCAAAAAATAATACCGGCAACCTGTTAGCACTGGCCATTGATGCCGCACGCCACCGCGCCACCTTAGGCGAAATTTCCACTGCGCTTGAAGCAGCATTCGGACGCTATAAAGCATCCATCAAATCTATTTCAGGTGTATATTCGGGCGAGATGAAAAACAATGTCCACTTTGATGAAGCCCGTAAACTTTCGGATGAGTTTGCTGCATTGGACGGACGCAGACCCCGAATACTGGTCGCCAAAATGGGGCAAGATGGTCACGATCGGGGCGCAAAAGTAATTGCCACCAGCTTTGCTGATCTGGGATTTGATGTTGACATCGGGCCACTCTTTCAAACCCCTGAGGAAGTAGCCATGCAGGCCGCAGAAAACGATGTTCATGTTGTTGGCGCTTCCAGCCTGGCCGGAGGACACAAAACACTCATTCCGGAATTAATAAGCGCCTTAAAAAAAATAGGCCGCGATGACATTATGGTGGTGGCCGGTGGGGTTATCCCCGAAAAGGACTATGATTTCTTGAACAAGGCGGGGGTTTCGTTCATTTTCGGCCCGGGCACTGTAATTTCAGATGCTGCGAAATCAATTCTTAAAACCTTGATTGCCACACGGTAAATCCACATGCTTATGCAGGTGTTACTATTGTGAAAAATGTTTCCGAAAGCCTGCGCAATTAGGTAGATTCGAAGTTGTAATTTCCAAACAAAATTTCTAAACAATGAAAGCAATGCGGTTGATTGTGATTGGATGCCTTTCTGTTCTTTTGAGCATTACTGTTCTGGCACAGAAAAAATTTGATAAAGCATTGGCTAAAGCCGATAAGAGCTATAACAACGGTGATTATGCCAAGGCCCTGAAAGCGTTAGCGAAGTATAAGTCCATGGTTACTTCCAAACTTGGGCCATCCAATGCCTCTATGCCGGGGTATCATACACGCTTTGCAAAATATAATCTCGCCTATGGTGTACTCACAAATTTTCAATCCAGCCTCGATCAGGCCCTTACCATAAGCACCAGTGTTTTTGGCGAACAAACCGTAAACCATGCCAGCACCTTGATTGAGGTGGCCGAAGTATTTAATCAATATGGATATTACCGCAAAAGCCGAGAATTACTCGATCAAGCAAACGACATTGTAAACAAAGCAGAACAGGTAGACCCAATTATTAAAACCAAGTTGATTCTTGAACGGGCTGAGGCGATGATTGGCCAGGGATTTTGCAACGATGCACTTTCGTTATTGCGTGCAAATGAAAGCTTTTTAGCAGGCCGCGCAGTGGACAAGGAAACTTCGGTAGTGGACGGCAAATTGAAAACTGTACGTGTACCCGAAGAAGAATGGAAACCCCGCTTCTCAAGCTATGCCCGCATGCTTTCTCTCATCACCCTTGCCTATGGCAAGAAAGGTGACATTGACAGCGTTGATATTTCGCACCGGGCATCCAGGCCATGGATTTCCAAGAATCAGAAAATGATAGGCGAAACAAGTCTGGTGTTGGTACAGGCCGACTATTGGTATACGCTGATGTATGTCGAAAATAACGATGGTGTAATACCTCCAAAATTAACCAAATCAGAAAAGTATGCCGATTTTGGTGATCAACTCAGTGAATTAAAAAAACGAACCTCCCCCTCCGTTCCGTTAGGGCATGATCTTTATCGCGCAGAACTTGGGCAACTTCAGCTGGCCGATAACCGGTCGCGTTACGCCAACCTGAAGGCCGAATACGATCGCATGTTGGGCAAGTATTTTACCAAGTCAAGCTTGCTGAATGTTAACCTGAAAGCCGTAGAATTCGATGCCAAACTTTCAAAAGATAAAACCAAAAATCTTGAACGCGATGCAGAACGCATATTAAGCAATGAAGCACTGCCACAATATTATATTACCCGCGTCCGCATACTGGAATTTCTTTACGGCATGTATGAACAAGAAAGAAAATACAGCAATGCAGAATCCACATTAAACCAAATCAACCAACTGAAAAAAGAATTGTTCGGTGAAAATTCACCCGAATATCACCTGGGGTTAATTGCATTGGCTAATTTTTACCTCGACTACACCAATAAAATTGAAGAAGCCGGTAAAATCTATGAATCCAGCTATAACCAACTTCTTGAAAAAGAAATTCACCTTAAACATAAAGATCATCTCAAATTACTTTACCACATTGCTTCATACTATGAGTTAACTGATCGATTCTCCCTGGCATCCAAAACCCTTGAAAAAGCTTCTGATGCAGCCCGCTCGAAGTACACCAACGAAGACCCAACCTTTGCCATTGCCCTTAATCAAATGGCCAAGCTAAGGATCAAAATCGGGGACTATGATAATGCCGATACCGATATTGACCGATCGCTGAAAATTTTCGATTTAAAAGAAAACAGGGAAGACAAATGGAAGGCTGACTACATCAGTGCCATCGAAACACAAGCGAAATTGTACGGCATTAAAGGTATGTTCGATGAGGCGCAAAGCAATCTCGACCGCACCCGCAGCATGATTCGTAAATCCAAAGTACCCATTGGCAACGAACTCTCTACAGCGGAAGAACTGGCAAGCTTACTCATTCAACTCGGCTCCTATTCACAAACTGATCAGTTATTGAGCAACCTGATACCGGAATATGAAAAACTTTACGGATCACAATCCATTCGTCTGATTGATCCGTTAACCAACCGGGGAAGATTGCTGTTAGCCCGGGGCGATTACACGGAAGCTGAACGCATTGCACAGCGTGCCAACCAGATTGCCGTAAAAACCTATGGCGAAAGTTCAACCAAAGCAGCATCTACCCAGCGCTTACTCAGCGATATTAACTATAGCCTGGGCGATTATGATAAAGCCGAAGAAAATATAAAAAAGGCACTTAACAGCCTGGAGAAACAATTTGGAAGACACCATGTCGATGTAGCCCGATCGCTTTCTCAGCTGGCCCTGATAAAATTCTACGATGGCGATAACAGGCGTGAGGTGGAAAAAATAATGGTAGAAGCCCGCGACATCATTGCCGACAAGTTGGGTAAAGACAACCCACAGTATGCAGAGATTTTGAAGAATATCGCACAACTGTACATTTCTGAAAAGAAGTATGACATCGCCTTCAACTCACTCACCATCGCTGAAAATATCTGGCTGCAAAAAACCGGAAACAAAAGAAACATCAACACGGCAAGCATTTATGCACTAACCGGTGATGTTTATTATCAGCAAAAAAACTACAACAAAGCCGAAGAATTTTACAACAAGGCCCTTACCGTTTACAGTAAAAACAGCTTTAGCACCTCACACCCCGAATATGTGAAGGTCATCTCAAAGCTGAGTAAGGTCTATTACATGAAGAAAGATTATAAGCGCGCTAAAGTAAATATCGAGGGCGCCCTTAATAATTACGAAAACTTCATTAAACAATTCTTCCCGGCTTTGAGTGAACGTGAAAAAGCAAAATACTGGAATACCATCAAAGGTGACTTTGAGTTTTACAATACCCTTGCTTTTGGTAAACTTGATGAATTTAAAGACCTGGGGGCTAATGTTTATAATTACCAATTGTTAACAAAGGCATTATTACTAAGTTCCTCTATCAAAATCCGTGAACGCATTATGAACAGCACGGATACTGAACTAAAAACACAGTATGAGAACTGGATCCAGAAAAAAGAATTACTAACCCTGGCTTTGTCATTAACCCCAACCCAGTTAGCAGAAAATGAAATTGATCCTGCCGCACTGACAGCAGAAGTTGAACGGCTTGAAAAATTTTTAAGTCAACGTTCTGAACTCTTCAGTCAGAATTTTGAAAGCAAGCGCATAACGTTTACGGATGTAGCCAAATCGCTTAAACCCAATGAAGTGGCCGTTGAAATGGTGCGCTTCAGGGTATTTAATCACACCCTCACCGATTCGGTGGTGTATGCGGCCATGTACGTAAAAAATGACAGCAAAAAACCGGAAGTAATTTTGTTAAGTGATGGTGCACGCATGGAAGGCCGAAACTTCAGGTATTACCGCAATGCCATACAGGGAAAAATTGATGATCAGAATTCATACAATGTCTATTGGGGGCCCATTCAAAAACAACTGGGCCAGGTATCTACCATCTACCTGTCAGCCGATGGCGTGTATAACCAGATTAACCTGGAGGCAATCCCTACCCCGGATGGAAAGTATATTCTGGATAACTCCAACATTGTGTTGGTTAGCAATACAAAGGACTTGTATTTGAATAGGGTAAAATCAAGGGCTGTGCCAGAGAATACAGCCTCCATGTTTGGCAATCCTACCTTCTACCTCATCGCCTCGAAGGATAACGTACCCATTACCCCACTTCCGGGTACTGAAGTTGAAATCAATCAGCTTCAACAACTGTTGAAACAAAAGGGCTGGACTACCGAGCAGTATCTGGAGGTGAAAGCAACCGAAGAAAGAATAAAGGAATTGAATAGTCCGAAAATTTTTCACGTGGCCACCCATGGATTTTACAAACCCACCAATGAGTTAAAGCCCGAAGATGAAATGCAGGGTAATGAATTGGCATTGACACAAAATCCTTTATTACGCAATGGCTTGCTGTTAAAAGGTGCCGGAGATTTGCTGGATAAAACTGATTATAACTACAATATGGAGAACGGTATTCTCACGGCCTATGAAGCGATGAACCTGAACCTGGACCGAACCGACCTGGTGGTGTTGAGTGCCTGCGAAACCGGATTAGGCGAACTTCAGGCAGGTGAAGGCGTGTTCGGATTGCAACGCGCGTTCCTTGTCGCGGGTGCAAAAATTCTTATAATGAGTATGTTTAAAGTGGATGATGAAGCTACGCAAAAGCTAATGTTGAAATTCTATCAAAAGTGGCTTAACACCAACAACATGCGGCAAAGTTTTATTGAGGCCAAGAAAGAATTGCGTGCCGAGTATCCCGAACCGATTTACTGGGGTGCATTTATGATGATTGGCTTAGAGTAGTCAAAGTGATCATACGTCATTAGGAATAGGTCAAAATGCATCAGAAGCATACTCTTGACTAATGCCCCACGACTTCTGTATACTTGCCGGATGAAATCCTTTGCCAGCGATAACTATTCAGGTGTACACCCGGAAATCATAGAAGCACTTAATCGGGCAAACCATGAACACATGGGTTCTTATGGTGCCGATGAAATAACGCAACGCACCATCGGCAAATTCAAAGATTTCTTTGGTGATGATATTGAAGTTTTTTTTGTGTACAACGGCACAGGAGCAAATGTGCTCGGCTTACGTGCTTTAACACAATCGTTTCATTCCATTATCTGTTCAGAACTCGCGCATATCAATGTAGATGAATCCACTGCTCCGGAAAAATTCACTGGCTGTAAACTAATCGGAATACCAACAACCGATGGTAAAATCTATCCTGACCAGGTTGAGCAAAAAATTCAACGGTTAGGCGATCAGCATCATCCGCAAGCCAGGGTGATTTCCATATCCCAATCAACGGAATACAGCACGGTGTATTCTGTTGAAGAAATCAAATCGCTTTCAGCAGTTGCTAAGAAATACAACCTCTTCCTGCACATGGATGGTGCACGAATCAGCAATGCGGCTGTGAGTCTTGAAGAGAATTTCAGGGTTTTTACCAAAGATGCCGGTGTTGATGTTCTTTCCTTCGGTGGAGCAAAAAATGGTATGATGTTCGGTGAGGCGGTTATCTTTTTCAATAAGGCACTTACACAACACTTTCCCTACATCCGAAAACAAGGCATGCAGCTTCATTCCAAAATGCGCTTTATCAGCGCACAGTTTGAAGCTCTCTTATCCAACGATCTCTGGAAAAGAAATGCCATACACGCCAATGCTATGGCTAAAAAACTGGAGCAGGGTTTACGTCAAATTCCACAAATCAAAATCACACAACGTGTTGACGGAAATGGCGTGTTCGCAATACTGCCCAAGGTCATCATAGAAGACCTTCAACATGAACTGTATTTTTATGTATGGAACGATCGTACAAATGAATGCCGCCTGATGTGTTCCTTTGATACGCGTGAGGAAGAGATTAAACGATTTGTTGAAAAAGCGAAAGCGCTGTGCTCAGCGCTTTAAAAACTTATACGTGCCCTTAAATTTTGTTTCGTCATCGCGGAGGGCTAAGAGGTAGTAGCCTGCAGAAAAGTCCTTAACCCGCACCCTGATTTTATGGTCATCAATTACTTCTGTTTCTGCCTGCACTTCATTACCAATAATGTTATACAAGGTCAGTTTTACTGTGCTGGCATGCAGTTGATCCAGGTTTACCTCAATGTATTCAACGGCCGGATTTGGATACAGGGAAATAGACTTGCCAAAAGAAGTTCTTTCTGTATGAATAGCACTTTCCTGGCCAGATGCCATTAGGCTTGAAAACAAGCTAACGGTGAAGATGGTTAAGGTTAAAAGGGCTTTCATATAGACTAATTTACGCAAAATCCACACCAAAAGTTGGCCCGGATTGTCCTTTAGATGCATAAAAGGCGAAAAAGGTTTAAATGAATTTCGAAATCAGGCTAATTTTTCAGCAGCCGCAGGCAAATAGTCAATGATATCTGAGGCAATCATACAGCGGGAGCCCAGCTTTCGCTTGGCTTCATCTCCGGCCAACCCGTGTAACCAAACCCCAAGTTGCGCAGCTTCCAGGTAAGGATACTCTTGCGCCAACAAAGAAGTAATTATTCCGGTAAGCACGTCCCCACTTCCGGCAGTAGCCATACCGGGATTACCGGTATTATTAAAAAAAACTTTTCCATCCGGAGATGAAATGGCAGTGTGTGCCCCCTTTAAAACAACAACCACCTGATAGGTTTTTGAAAATTCTTGCTGTCTGGCAAGTCGTTCAAAATCATTATTCCACTTTCCGGCCACTCTTTCAAACTCCTTTGGATGAGGCGTTAAAATGCTGCCCGGTGGCAGGAATTCTAATAGCTCCCGCTGCTCGCCTAAACAATTTATAGCATCAGCATCCAGAACAATCGGCACATTAACTTGCTTTAGCAGAATACCCAGGGCTCTAGCAGTGGTATTATGCTTGCCAATACCCGGGCCAATGCCAACAGCATTAAAAGACATCAGATCCGGATAACCCGTTATAAATTTTAGGGATTCATCCACACTGATCATTGCTTCGGGTACTGCGGTTTGAAGAATGGTATAGCCGCATTCGGGCACATGTGTGGTTAATAATCCTACACCCGTTCGTAATGCACTGCGTGAAGCTAAAACAGCTGCACCCATTTTTCCGTAACTACCGGCAATGAGTAAGGCATGACCTCGCGTTCCCTTATGATCAAATTTCTTCTGTGGTTTAAGCAAACGGCTCACGCTCTTTTTTGTAAGCAAAAAATTATTGGTGTCCGCTTCCTGAATACCGGCCTTGCTCAATCCTATATCAACGGTAAACCACTCGCCTACATAGGGATAGTTATCGGCAAAAAAGAAAGCCACTTTGGGTAATTGAAAAGATAAAGTATAATCCGCCTTTACAATTGCTCCTGACGATGGCGCATCCGCCAACAACCCGGAGGGAACATCAACAGCAATGCGAATTGCTTTTGTTTCATTGAGGGTATTAATAGCCGCTGCGTACAAACCTTCTGCGGGCCTCGTTAATCCTGTACCGAAGATGGCATCAATCAGAACATCACAAGCTGAAAAAATATCCTGCTCAAAAGTATTTTCAATATATGTTACAGCTGCTTTCAGTCGATTGAGATTAACCTTAAAATCATCCGACTCGGTCACACCTCCCTTTATCACCCAAACCTTTACCGGAAAATCCCAAGCCAGGAGCATGCGGGCAATACCCAGGCCATCACCTCCATTGTTGCCCGTGCCACATACTACACCAATGGTATAACTGGTATCAAACCGATCAGTAAACCACGAACAAAATGCCCGGCAGGCGCGCTCCATCAAATCAACAGAGGCAATAGGTTCACTGGCGATGGTGTACGCATCAAGTTCTTTGATTTGTTTAGCGCTCAGAATTTTGATCATACAAGCCCCAAAATAAAAATGTCCTTATACAAAGGTACAGGACATTCGAAACTTCTTTACTGATTTCGATCAGGCCGGTGGTTGAACACCAAAGAATTCATAATTTTTTGCGATGTAGCCTTTCCACTGCGCGGGTACCTGACTTTCTTCAAAAATGGCTTCCACCGGACAGGCCGGTACGCAGGCATCGCAATCAATACAAACTTCAGGATTGATGTAAAGCTGCTTACCTTCCTTTTCAAAGCCAGGCTCTTTAACTTCTGAGCCACTTCCATCCTTACTAATTGGTCCGTGAATACAATCAACCGGACAAACATCTACACATGCAGTGTCGCATGTACTTACGCAGGGTTCGCAAATAGTATAAGGCATAATGACTTATTTTTTGTTATGGAGTGATAAATGTCATGTTTGAAGGTAAGGAATAAATTTATACTAGCCCAATTTTGGGCGTTACGATAGTTTATATGAGGTGGGTAATGTAACTTAACAGACGAAAAATTTTAGCCATGAGTGATCCATTGGTAAACGGCAAAAAAACAACAACCGAGCTTGAAAAAGTGGTTATCCGGTTTGCGGGCGATTCCGGGGACGGAATGCAGCTTACCGGTTCACAATTCAGTTTTACTTCGGCTTTATGGGGTAATGACCTCGCTACTTTTCCGGATTTTCCGGCTGAAATACGCGCACCGCAGGGAACAGTTGAAGGCGTTTCCGGCTTTCAGGTACAGATTGGAAAAATTGATATTTATACGCCAGGCGACCAGGCTGATGTTTTGGTGGCCATGAATCCGGCAGCCTTGAAATCCAATTTACAGTTCGCCCGAAAGGGAGGAAACGTAATTGTAGATCTGGATGCTTTTGTAGACCGGAATATTGAAAAAGCCGGGTTCGTAACCAATCCGTTAGAAGACGGAACATTGGCCGATTACAACGTGGTAGAAGCTCCCATTTCTTCTCTTACCAAAACTGCCTTGGAAGGGCTTCAACTCGACAATAAAAGCATCATGCGATCCAAGAATATGTTTGCGTTGGGTATGATGTACTGGCTGTTCGATCGCTCATTAAAAGAAACCGAGAAATACATTGATTCGAAATTCAAAAAAACTCCTGCCTTAGCCGAAGGCAATAAGCGTGCACTAAACGCAGGCTTTCATTACGCAGAAACCATCGAAGCCTTGCCATCGATGTACAAAATACCACCTGCATCTATTGAAAAAGGGGTGTACAGACACATCTCCGGTAATACAGCAACGGCCTGGGGCTTGATGGCCGCAGCCGAGCGCATTGGTAAAAAATTATTTCTTGGATCCTACCCGATTACACCAGCTTCCGATATTCTGCACGAACTATCACGGCATAAAAATTTGGGCGTAATTACCATGCAGGCTGAAGATGAAATTGCAGCCGTGTGTTCCGCTATTGGCGCAAGTTATGCCGGTCAATTAGGTGTCACTACATCATCAGGGCCTGGCATTGCACTAAAGGGCGAAGCTATTGGTCTTGCCGTTATGGCAGAAATTCCTCTTGTAGTTGTAGATGTTCAACGCGGTGGTCCATCCACCGGGCTTCCTACAAAAACAGAACAAGCCGATATAAACATTGCCGTGTTTGGCAGAAATAGTGAAAGTCCGGCCGTTGTGCTTGCTGCCAGCACACCCGCAAACTGTTTTGAATTTGCTTACATGGCTGCAAAAATTGCCATGGAACACATGACTCCCGTAATTTTATTAACGGATGGCTACCTGGCGAATGGATCAGAGCCGTGGAAATTTCCAAAAACAGCTGATATGCCTCCCATCAATTTAGCGGAAGCCAAAAAAAGCAATGGTGTGTATTATCCATATGAACGTGATGCCGAGAAACTCGCCCGAGGATGGGCCGTGCCTGGCACACCGGGTTTTGAGCATCGCATTGGTGGTTTAGAGAAACAGGAGAAAACCGGAAATGTTTCTTATGACCCAACCAATCATGAAAAAATGGTGCGCACCCGTGCCGAGAAAGTAGAGCGGGTAGCCAACTATATTCCCGACCTGGAAGTACAAGGCAACGGTGATGGTAAATTATTAGTGGTGGGCTGGGGCGGAACATTCGGAGGTTTACGAACAGCCGTCACCGAACTTCAGCATGCCAATAAAAAAGTTGATTTTGTTCACTTCAATTATATCAATCCGCTGCCCAAAAACACAAAAGCAATCTTCGAAAGATATAGCAAAATAGTAGTGTGCGAATTAAACATGGGTCAGTTTGCTTCCTTGCTACGAAGTAAATTCCCGGGTATGAATATTTTATCGTATTCAAAAATCCAGGGACAGCCCTTTCTTGTTACTGAACTGAAAGAAGTTTTTATTGAACACCTAAAAGATTGATCTATGGAAGCGCTTGCCGATATACCTAAAGCCTATACCAAAAAAGATTTTGAAAGCGACCAACTAGTACGGTGGTGTCCGGGATGTGGAGACTACTCCATTTTATCGGCCATGACCAATGCACTACCTCAACTGGGAATACCACGCGAAAATTTTGTTTTCGTTTCCGGCATTGGGTGTGCTGCCCGCTTTCCGTATTACATGAATACCTATGGCTTTCATACTATTCATGGTCGTGGGCCGGCCGTGGCAACGGGTGTTAAACTCGCCAACCCTAAACTAAGTGTTTGGGAAGTACAGGGCGATGGTGACGCACTGGCTATTGGTGGTAATCATTTTATACATGCTTTACGCAGAAATATTGACATCAACATTCTTTTGTTTAACAATGAAATCTATGGATTAACGAAAGGGCAATACTCCCCCACCTCGCCCACCGGATTGGTCACAAAATCTACTCCTTATGGATCGGTTGAAAGACCTTTCCATGCCGCAGAACTGGTGATTGGTGCCCAGGGAACCTTCTTTGCCCGCACCATTGATACCAATCCAAAATTAATGACTGAAATTTTTGTGCACGCTGCCAAACATGTAGGCACATCATTAGTTGAAGTACTGCAAAATTGTGTCATTTTTAACGATGATGCCCATGCCGAAGTAACGGCCAAACAAAACCGCGATGACTTTCAATTGCATGTAAAACATGGTCAACCGCTGTTATTTGGTAAGGATAATAAAAAAGGCATCCGGTTAAACGGACTAAAATTAGAGGCAGTCACTATTGGTGAGCATGGAATTACTGAAAACGATATTCTTGTTCATAATGCCCACGAAGAAGATCCAACCCTTCACCTGATGCTGGCGCGATTGGAACCGCCACATTTTCCAATGGCCCTCGGTGTAATTCGGGAGGTACGGGCAAAAACCTACGATGAAGCCATTGCTGAAGAACGTAAACAAATAACGGAAAACGCAAAGTATCACTCGGTAGATGATCTGTTAATGAGTGGCGAAACCTGGGAAATTAAATAAGCATGAGCAGCGAAGCCTTAATTATTTTTTTCCTGGGTGGTGTAGTTATGGTTGGTGCGGGGATTCTCGCATCCAACTTGCTGGCACCAAAATCCAGTAACCTTCAAAAAGCTGAACCCTACGAATGCGGAGTGCCCACACAGGGAACTTCGTGGATTCAGTTTCGGGTTGGCTATTACTTGTTTGCCATACTCTTTCTCATCTTCGATGTAGAAACTGTATTTATCTTTCCATGGGCAGTGGCTATGAAAAAAGTGGGACTCTCTGCTTTTATTGAAATTTTACTTTTTCTGATCATTCTTGGCCTTGGGTTGTTATATGCCTGGAAAAAGAAAGCCTTAAAATGGGAGTAAATCAAAATACCATTGACCCGCAGCAGCACCAGGAACTTCTTAAGGATTTTCCCGGAGAAGTTGTGCGCGGTCCGGGAAGCAACATTGTTATCACTTCTATTGATAGTGTTGTAAACTGGTCGCGTGCAAATTCGCTTTGGCCATTAGTATTCGGTACCAGTTGTTGCGCCATTGAAATGATGGCTACCGGTGCCAGCAGACATGACTGGTCACGGTTTGGAACCGAAGTAGCACGCGCTACGCCACGGCAAGCCGACTTAATAGTAATTGCCGGAACCATTGTAAACAAAATGGCACCGGTGTTAAAAAGACTTTATGATCAGATGGCCGATCCTAAATATGTAATCGCCATGGGAGCCTGTGCAACATCCGGGGGTCCATTCTATTACAATACCTATTCGGTGGTAAAGGGTGCCGATCATATTATTCCGGTGGATGTATATGTGCCCGGCTGTCCGCCACGACCGGAAGCTTTGTTGTATGGTATCATGCAACTGCAGAAAAAAATAAAAGGTGAGTCGCTGGCCGAGCCACGCGACCCGATGAAGGATTTTGTTTAACCCAATGTCAGGTTGAGCCTGTCGAAACCTGACTATCGAAACAGGTGTATCATCCTTCGACAAGCTCAGGATGGCAATAGTAGAATAATATGGATAACGAAGCATTAAAAGAATTCATCCTCCAACGAGTACCTGAAGCTGAATTAGCCCAGGGTACTCAATACCTGCAAGCCATTATTCCTGCTGAAAAAACTTACGCCCTCCTGTCCGAACTTAAATCCCAACCGCAAACTTCTTTCGACTATCTCTTTTGCTTAACCGGTGTTGACTGGCCTCAGCATATGGAAGTAGTGTATCATTTAAAATCTACCACACTTCATCATATGCTGGTGGTAAAAGCTAAAATCAGTTCACGGGAAAATCCGGAGATTGAAACGGTTTGTAAACTTTGGCAAACTGCCGAGTTTCATGAACGCGAAATATTCGATTTATACGGGATTGTTTTCAAAAACCATCCCGACCTGAGGAGATTGTTGCTTACCGATGATTGGGTGGGTTACCCCATGCGAAAAGATTATGATGACCCTGTGAATATGATTGCTTACTAAATGGAAGAAACCGTTTACAAAGAACTGGAATCGGAAGAGTACTTCATTAATATGGGGCCTCAACATCCGTCAACACACGGAGTGCTACGCCTGGTACTTTCACTTGATGGAGAAATTATTCGCAGGGTGGAACCGCACATCGGCTACATCCATCGCTCAATTGAAAAGATGTGCGAACATGACAGCTACCAGCAAATCGTGCACCTTACCGACCGGATGGATTACCTCTCGTGTCACATCAACAACGAAGCGGTTTGTCTGGCAGTGGAAATGGGCCTGCAACTGGAAGTGCCGGAACGGGTAAAAGTTATCCGAACTATTATTGGTGAACTTACCAGGTTATCCTCTCATCAACTGTGGTGGGGCGTAATGGGTATGGATATGGGCGCCATCACCACCTTTCTGTACGGTTTTCGCGATCGTGAAATGATTACGGATATTTTTGAAGAAACCTGTGGCGCGCGTTTAACTATGAACTACAATGTGCCGGGCGGGTTGATGTTTGATATCCATCCGAATTTTCAAAAGCGTACCAAAGATTTTGTTACGTATTTTAAGCAGAAACTACCGGAATATGACGACCTCCTGTCAAACAATGTCATTTTCCGCGAACGCACTGAGGGCATTGGGAAACTTTCAAAAGAAGATGCCATCTCCTTTGGCGTTACCGGCCCTTCCGGACGCGCATCAGGATTTTCATGCGATGTTCGAAAGCATCATTCTTACAGTGCTTACGATAAAGTTCAATTCAAAGAAATTCTCCGAACAGAAGGTGATTGTTTTGCTCGCTATCAATGCCGTATTGATGAAATGTGGGAGTCGCTTTCTATTATAGAACAACTGATTGATAACATTCCGGAAGGATCGTATAAAGCACCCACCAAAGCGGTAATCAAATTACCTAAAGGAGAGTTCTATCAGAAAGTAGAAACCGCCCGTGGTGAATTTGGTGTGTACATCATTAGCGAAGGACAAAAAAGTCCGTATCGGTTAAAGTTCCGCTCACCCGGCTTCAGCAATTTATCAGCACTCAACCACATGGCCCAGGGGTGCAAAATTGCCGACCTGGTTGCCATTATGTCGACTATAGATTTAGTAATACCCGATATTGACCGATAGCATGAAGTGGCTCTACGACTTTTCCTACCTCACGCGCACCATCCATGAAGGATTATCAGAGCGGTTTGAGCCCGGCACGGTGGTAATACTGGAAATGCTTTTAGTGGGCCTTACCTTCATGTTGCTCTTTGCTGTGTTAGGTTTGGTATTGGTGTATGCCGAGCGAAAGGTCAGCGCGGTCATTCAGCAACGCCTCGGCCCAATGCGGGTAGGCAAATGGGGAACAGCACAGACGTTGGCCGATGTAATTAAACTGTTACTGAAAGAACCCCTGATCAATAAAGATGCCGATCGGTTTCTTTTCAACCTGGCTCCCTTTGTGATCATGATCGCGGCCTTTATGGCCATTGCGGCCTTACCCTTTGCCAAAGGTTTGCATGCTATCGATTTTGATATCGGTATTTTATATGTAGCTGCTGTTTCATCCCTGGGCGTCATCG
The DNA here is from genome assembly GCA_002425185.1 of Flammeovirgaceae bacterium UBA5585. Taxonomy (GTDB): domain Bacteria; phylum Bacteroidota; class Bacteroidia; order Cytophagales; family Cyclobacteriaceae; genus UBA2336. The sequence continues at coordinate 212,986 of DILT01000014.1, forward strand.
GAATTTTATTAGCCGGCTGGTCATCCAATAATAAATATTCGCTGATTGGTGCCATGCGTTCGGGTGCACAGATTATCAGCTACGAACTTTCAGTAGCCTTATCACTTCTTACCATCGTGGTACTTACCGGAAGTTTACAACTCAGTGTCATAGTAGAATCACAAGCCGATGGCTGGTGGATTTTTAAAGGTCATATTCCGGCTATGATTGCCTTCCTGATTTTTCTGATCGCCAGCACCGCAGAAACGAATCGCGGACCATTTGATTTGGCAGAAGCAGAATCTGAATTAACAGCAGGATTTCATACCGAGTATTCCGGGTTGAAATTCGCCTTTTTCTTTCTGGCTGAGTTTGCCAACATGTTTATTGTGGCCGGTATTGGTGCCACGGTTTTCCTGGGCGGCTGGATGCCCTTTCACATCGGAACATGGGAAGGGTTTAATGCCGTAATGGATTTTATTCCGCCCATTGTGTGGTTCTTTGGCAAAGTTGGTTTTATTATTTTCCTGATGATGTGGTTTCGGTGGACGTTTCCACGGTTACGCATCGATCAGTTATTGACCTTGGAATGGAAATATTTACTACCGATTAACTTAATGAACATTGTGCTGATGGCATTTTTGAGTTTGATGGGTTGGCATTTTTAGCCATGAGCTTTTAGCTGCCAGCTTCTGGCCGCACGCAGCTAAAAGCCAGTAGCTTGATTTGATATAAAAATGAAAAGTATAGTAAACTATTTTAGGGAAATCTTCTTCGGACTGAAGTCACTCGCTACCGGACTTCGGGTGACTGGTCATTACTTTACCCATCCCAAAGAAATCATCACCCAGCAATATCCTGAAAATCGTGAGACACTCAAGATGTTTGAACGCTTTCGGGGTGAAGTGGTATTGTTACACGATGCAAATAATGAACACCGGTGTACCGGTTGTTCAGCTTGCGAAGTAGCCTGCCCGAATGGCACAATAGAAATTATCCACAAAAAAGTAGATGTAGACGGACGAAAGGTAAAGGCACTGGATACGTTTGTGTATCATTTGCAGATGTGCACCATGTGTGGTTTGTGTATACCCGCATGCCCTACCGATGCCATTAAAATGGCCAACACATTTGAGCATGCCGTATTCGACCGGTCTAAGTTGACCAAAGTTTTAAATAACCCGGGATCTAAAATCATGGACGGAATCAAGTAATGGCAACAAGTGCAATTATATTCTATACCATAGCAGGCATAATGATTATCTTCTCCCTGCTTGCGGTTACCAGCAGGAGAATTTTACGGGCTGCTGTTTACCTGCTCTTTGCACTGGCCGGCACTGCCGCGCTATACTTCATGCTCGACTATCAGTTTCTTGCAGCCGTACAACTTATCGTTTATGCCGGGGGTATTGTAGTGCTGATCATCTTCTCTATATTATTAACCACCCACATTAACGAAAAACTTGAAAAGCCGGCCTGGGGCAAAGTATTTATCACAGCAACACTTGTGTTAGGCGGGTTGATGCTCACACTATTTGTTTTGACTAATCACGAGTTTGTTTTAGGTACTGAACCCACAGCAGAAGCAACCGTGAGCGTTATTGGTGAACGCTTGCTGGGTTACCAGGCAGGTGGTTATGTACTTCCCTTTGAGGTAATCAGTATTTTATTGCTGGCGGCTATGATTGGTGCCATTGTTATCGCAAAACGTAACTCAACAAAATCATGATGGAGCATGTACCCATAGCACACGTTTTGATGGTTACCTCAACCATGTTCTTTATTGGCGCGTATGGCTTTCTTACCAGGCGCAACCTGGTGACCATGTTAATTGGTGTTGAACTCATGCTGAACGCAGTGAACATCAACTTTGTGATTTTCGACCGGTACGTATATCCTGACCAAATAGAAGGTCATTTCTTTGCCTTGTTTATCATCGCCATTGCTGCGGCCGAAGCGGCCGTGGCCATAGCCATATTTATAAACCTGTATAGAAATATTCGCTCCATTGATGTGGAGGAGGTTGATAAAATGAAATATTAATTATGAAAAAATCTTACCGGTATTTGCGAGAAAGAATCTCACACAAAGCAAAGATTAAAAAGAAAAATTGATGTCGTACGTTTTACTGATCCTGGCATTACCCCTTTCAGTTTTCGTGGTTAACGGATTACTGAGTGGAAATCTTCCTCATCGGCTGGCTGGTTGGCTGGCAACCGGGAGTATGGGTATCGCTACAGTTCTTGCGTGGCTCACGGCATACAATTATTTCTTCCAATCATCTTCTTACGAAAAAATAATTCCATTCCGTATCACCTGGCTTCGGTTCACCGAAACCTTGCAAATCGATATGGGTATTTTGTTAGATCCTATTTCGGTGATGATGCTTGTAGTGATTACCACGATTTCCCTGATGGTATTTTTGTACAGCATGGGGTACATGCAAGGTGAAAAAGGATTTGTCCGCTACTTCTCCTTCCTTTCTCTCTTTAGCTTTTCCATGTTGGGATTGGTGGTGGCCACCAACCTGTTTCAACTCTATATGTTCTGGGAACTGGTGGGTGTTTCTTCTTACTTACTCATTGGATATTGCTACGACAAACCGGAGGCCGTTGCTGCTGCAAAAAAAGCATTTATCGTTACACGCTTTGCCGACTTTGGTTTTCTTGTCGGCATTCTGCTGCTCTCCTACTACACCGGTACCTTTGATTTTACGGAGATTACTAATCCTGAAAACGCAGCCGTTGCCGGCATGACCGGAATCTCGTTCATGGGATTGTCCGTTCTTACATGGGCGCTTATTCTCATTTTCATGGGTGGGGCTGGTAAATCAGCTATGTTTCCATTACACATCTGGCTGCCTGATGCGATGGAAGGCCCTACTCCCGTTTCTGCCTTGATACACGCTGCCACCATGGTTGTGGCCGGTGTGTTTCTGGTGGCGCGTATGTTTCCGGTGTTTAGCTTTCATGCCCCTGAAGCACTGGATGCTGTGGCCTTTATTGGTGCGTTCACGCTTTTGTTCGCGGCCATCATTGCGTGCACCCAAACCGATATCAAACGGATACTTGCCTTCTCCACCATGTCGCAAATTGGGTATATGATGCTGGCGCTTGGTGTGTCAGGTTACGGTAGTGAAGGTCTTGGTTTTACCGCCTCTATGTTTCACTTGTTTACCCATGCATTTTTTAAAGCCTTATTGTTTCTTGGAGCCGGTAGCATCATTCATGCACTTCACAAAAACGACATCCGCGAAATGGGCAATCTGCGAAAGCACCAACCCGTTACCCACATCGTATTTCTAATTGCTTGTCTGGCCATTGCAGGTATTCCTCCATTTGCCGGATTTTTCAGCAAGGATGAAATCCTTTCGGCAGCGTTCGCTTCTAACCCTATCTATTTTGGAGTGGCTGCACTGGCCGCAGCACTCACAGCATTTTATATGTTCCGGTTATACTTCCTGGTATTCTGGAACAATGAACGAACCTACGAACATACGCCACACGAATCACCGGTAATTATGCTTATACCGATGATCGTGTTAGCCATTGGATCTGTATTTGCCGGATTCATTCCTTTTGGAAACTTTGTCTCGTCCGACAACCAACCACTACACACACACCTTAATGTAACCATCGCCATCATTTCTGTTATGGTGGCTCTCCTGGGTATTACCGTAGCATGGATTTTTTATAAAAAGGAATCTAGTTTGTCTGAACAACTATCCAACACATTTGGGGCACTTTATCACGCAGCAGTTCAAAAGTTCTTTATCGATGAGCTTTATCTTTTCATCACGAAGAAAATTATTTTCAATTTAATTTCGCGACCGATCGCCTGGTTCGATAAACACATTATTGATGCGTTTATGGATTTCACCGCAACCGTAACGAACTGGGTTTCAAAAGAAATAAAAGGCCTTCAATCCGGTCAGTTGCAACATTACGCGTATATATTTCTGTCGGGGGTTCTTTTAATTGTTTTGGTTATGATTTTTACAAACACCTAAGATTATGTTGCTGATATCCCTCATTGTTATTCCTGCCCTTACTGCACTAGCAGTTATGTTCGCGCGCCATGCGCAGCAGGTTAAAACACTGTCAGCAACAGGCATGAGTATTCAACTTGTTCAATCTTTCTATCTGTTGTATGAATTTCTGAAAGAAAGATCTGCCGGAAATTCAGAAACTGTTTTATTTGGTAACCGGTTGGAGTGGTACCCCAGTTTGCATATTTCATTTGATTACGGTGTGGATGGAATTTCCGTAGCCATGATCCTGCTTACCTCCATCGTAATCTTTACCGGGGTTTTTGCCAGTTGGGAAGTAAAAGATCAGGCCAAAGAATTTTTTGCTTCCCTCATCATTCTTGCCACCGGTGTATTCGGGTTCTTCATATCGCTTGATTTATTCGTCATGTTCCTGTTCTTTGAACTGGCCGTTATCCCGATGTATTTGTTGATCGGCATTTGGGGCAGTGGCAAGAAAGAATACAGTGCCATGAAGCTTACGCTGATGCTGATGGCGGGCTCTGCCCTGTTAGTTATTGGCATACTCGGTATTTATTTCCATTCCGATGTAAACGGTTCGCACAGCTTTAACATCATTGATCTGGCCAACCAAAATTTCCCGATGGAAATGCAACGCATTTTTTTTCCACTCACCTTCATTGGTTTTGGCGTAATTGGGGCGTTGTTTCCATTTCACACCTGGTCGCCTGACGGACACAGCTCCGCACCCACAGCCGTTTCCATGTTGCATGCAGGAGTATTAATGAAGCTTGGCGGATATGGATGTTTGAAAGTTGCCATTTACTTAATGCCGGAAGCCGCCAACGAAATGGCGTGGATATTTTTAATTCTTACTTCCCTTTCGGTAATCTATGGCGCGTTGGGCGTTATCGCTCAAACTGATTTAAAATATATTAATGCATACTCTTCCGTAAGCCATTGCGGGTTGGTGCTATTTGCCTTGCTTATGCTGAATAAAACCGCAAGCAACGGTGCGGTGCTTCAAATGATTTCACACGGGTTAATGACGGCCCTCTTCTTTGCGTTAATCGGCATGTTGTATTCGCGCACACATACCCGCATGGTACATGAAATGGGTGGATTAATGAAGGTATTACCCTTCTTATCGGTGTGTTATGTAATTGCCGGTTTGGCTTCACTCGGTTTACCCGGATTGAGCGGTTTCGTGGCTGAGATGACCATTTTTGTTGGCGCGTTTCAGCATCCGGATATGTTTCACCGGGTGATCACGATCATTGCCATTTCATCCATTGTAGTTACGGCCGTTTACATTCTCAGGGTTGTGGGTAGTTTGCTGATGGGGCCGGTTAAAAATGAAGCGTACAATAACCTGAAGGATGCCACCTGGTATGAAAGGCTGGCAACCGTTACGTTAATTGCCGCCATTGTGAGCATAGGCATTGCGCCCCTGTGGCTTTCGGATATAATTATGGAAAGCCTGGGGGTAATATTAGATTGATGATTTTAGATTCTAGATTTCAGATTTGTGAAGGTCTTAAAATCTAAAATCATCAATCAAAAATCGTAAATTAAAAAATATGAGTCTGAATGAACTCATGATTATGCGACACGAATGGGCCCTGGTGGCTGTAGCATTGGTATTGCTCATTGCTGAAATCGCCATGCCCGTTGAGAAAAAGAAACAGATTAACGGCCTTGCGGCAGCTTTGGCAGCAGTAGTGGTTGTACTCGGTTTCTTACCTGCTCAATATGGCTCACTGTTTGGCGGCATGTATGTAACCGATCCGTTGCGTATACTCATGAAAAATATCCTCAATATTGGGGTGTTGCTGATCATCCTGCAAAGCGTAAGCTGGCTTCGTCAGGATTTGTATCATGACCGTTCCTCCGAATTCTACCTGCTTACATTCGCCAGTCTGATTGGTGTAAACTACATGATTTCATCCGGGCATTTCCTGATGTTTTACCTCGGGCTTGAACTTACCACTATACCCATTGCTGCACTGGCTTCGTATGAACAATTCAAAAGTAAATCTGCCGAAGCGGGTATTAAGCTGATTCTGTCTTCCGCGTTTTCTTCCGCCATACTGCTCTTTGGTATTTCGGTGTTGTATGCGGCCAATGGTAACCTGTATTTTGAATCGTTTGAGCTTTCCAGTTCACTCATCAATACGTTAGGGTTTATTTTTTTCTTTTCCGGGCTGGCATTTAAAATCAGTATTGTCCCCTTCCATTTGTGGACAGCCGATGTGTATGAAGGCTCACCAACCAATGTTACATCCTACTTATCCGTTATTTCCAAAGGCTCAGCCATTTTCATTTTGGTTATTGTATTGTTTACACTGTTTAATTCCATTCAATTGCTTTGGCAAGATGTACTGTATGCCACTTCCATCCTCACCATGACCATCGGTAACCTGTTTGCCATCCGGCAGCAAAACCTGAAACGCTTCCTGGCCTTTTCTTCCATTGCCCAGGCCGGGTTTATTATGCTGGGGGTTATTAACGCTTCCGCGCTTGGTATGGCAACGGTTATCTATTTTATGCTGGTCTATGTTTTCTCTAACCTGGCAGCCTTTGGCGTTATTCAAACCGTGGGGCATGCCTCCGGTAAAATTACTATTGATGATTACAATGGGTTATACAAAACCAATCCGCAGTTAAGTTTGGTGATGATGCTTGCACTCTTTTCACTGGCGGGCATTCCACCACTGGCCGGGTTTTTTGGAAAATTCTTTTTGTTTACCGCGGTGGCCGAAAGCGGGTTCTACGTTCTGTTGACGATTGCCGTACTCAATACGGTAATATCACTGTATTATTACCTGCTGGTAGTAAAAGCCATGTTTATCAATACCAATGCAACCCCAATTGCGGCATTCAAAAGTGATTATGCCATGCGGATTTCATTGGTGATTTGTGTTGTGGGTATACTGGTAACCGGGTTTTACAGTCCCGTGTTTGAATACATCAAAAACCTTTGTGAAACGTTCTGATGGCGCTCGATAAATTTCAACACCCAACCAAAGAAATTGACGGTAAGACCTACCGCATCATTGAAACGGGTATTTCAAAAAACCGGGCTGATTTTCTTGTTCAGTTACTCACCCATAACAAACTGGAAACGATACTGGAAACTGATCCCCCGAAAGAGGGTGCGGAACAGACTTACACCATTATCACGCCTGATGTTACCTTTAATCCGATTGTTAAAGTTTACAACCGCGAGTTGCGAACGTTATCAGGCCATCGGGTAACACCCGACATCTGGAACCAGCTTACGGACAAACCTGAGCCGAATTATTGGGATTTAAGTAAGAAGCCGAAGTGATTAATAGTTACTTCAGATACAAATCGTTTCGCAACCTTACAAAAACATCATTGTCATGCGATGGTAAATAAACAAGCTTATTGGCTTGGGAATAATTCTTTATGGTGCTAATAGTTTTCAACGATTTCCGAAAATACTGGTGACCCCCCGCATTAATATTATTAACCAACTGATTCTGATCATACGTTACATCCCCTGCCAGCATATAATGCAATTCTCTGGACTTAACCAATACAGAACAATGTCCTAATGTATGTCCGGGGGTATGCACCAATGCAATTTCACCTGACCTGGTTAGTGAAGCATAATGAGAAAAGAATTGATTATCCGTTGAATTTAGATCAACCAATCTTGGCTGAAACCACTTCGGATACAAACTGGGTAAAGCAAAACTCGGCTTTTGCCATTCTAGCCGGTTTACCAATATTTCAGTCTTGTCAAAATAATGAAGCCCATCAAAATGATCCAGATGAAGATGGGTGAGGATAACCTTGCTGATATCGTGTTGCTGATACCCCAGCCTCTCCAACTGATTACCCACCTCTTCTTCTTCACAAACCTTAAACTTAAACGATCGGGTATTGATATAGCTCAGCACTAAACCTTCTTGTTTAAAATAATCTGGCTGAGAAACCTGCGCATTTTCACCTGTGTCAATTACGAATACGCCCTCCGGATGATCAATGACCCAAACCATAATCGGCATGTATTCCGTCCATTCATTATCCATCAAAAAATTGATTTTTGAAAGGTATTGACCTCCTTTGGCAGTTCGGAATCGTGACTTAACACTTACCCTTCCGGTGCTAAATCCATGTAAAAAACCGTCACCATCCAAAAATCTAACGGGTTTTGAAATAAGCTGCTCCATAATCTTGTTGTTAATTATGGATCAAAATTGAGTAAGAATACTTTGGCAGCGCTTGACTTATATCAAGAAATGATTTCCCGTCTCACACGGCTTAAGGTTTCCGGACTCATGCCCAGGTAACTGGCTATAAACTTCAACGGAACTTGCATTAGAATTTCCGGATAGGATTCCATAAACCATAAATACCTGTTCTTAGAATCCAGTTTAAGCATCTTGGAGATCCTGATGTCCTTTTGAATACAAACCTGTTCGATCATTTTACGGCCATACCGGTTAGCCTCAAAACTATCTTTAAACAAATCATGAAGCGTCTCAAAATGAATAACCTGTAAACTCACTTTTGTTAAGGCCACAATATTTTCAAAAGAAGGTTTCTGCTCATAAAAGCTGTAGAATGAACCGCAGAAATTATCCGGAGTAAAAAAAGTTGTCGCTACTTCTTCGCCCTTATGGTCGATTTGATAGCTCATTAGAAAACCAGACTCAACAAAAGCAATGGTCTTTGAGGTTTCACCTTCTTTTACAAAATATTCACCTGCAGTTAAGTCCCGTGCTGAAAAGTATTTCTTTAACGAATCAGGAAAAGGCATCATCTGTAGCTATTAAAAAACATAATTATTCACCCTCCAGCGGCCGCTTCTTGATCATGCCACCTTTAATATCGTTAACACTGTTCTCCACCACAAAGGCATTCTCATCAATCTTGGCAATTTCAGTTTTCATTTTCTGGAGTTCCAGGCGGGTGATAACGGTGTAAATCACATCATACTCTTTGGTACGGTGTCCGGTTTTTCCATACCCGCCACTACCTTTTAAAATGGTTACGCCCCTACCCATTTTACCGGTAATGGCACGCTTGATTTCATCACTCCGTTCGGAGACAATCATTACACTGGTGTATTCTTCAATACCGTGTACTACAAAGTCAACTGTTTTGGAAGCTACGAGGTAGGTAAGTATGGCATACAAAGCCGTTTCAATATTGATCACATACGCAGCAACAGAAAAAATAACAATGTTGAAAATCAAAATAAAATCACCTACAGTAAGTGTAGTTTTACGGCTACTGTAAATGGCCAGCACTTCGGTTCCATCAATTACACTGCCACCACGAATAGAAAGACCAATGCCTGCCCCAAGAAAGAATCCACCGAAAACGGAGATCAATAATTTATCGGAAGTAATAATGGGGAATTCAAGAAATCGCAAAACGACTGCCAACAGAAAAATTGCGAGTAATGTTTTAGCGGCAAACTTTTTTGACACCTGCGTGTAGGCTATTACCACAAAGGGTAAATTTATAATGAATACGAGGTAAGCTAAATTTATTTCAGTGAGAACATTCACCAACAGGGAAATGCCCATTACTCCTCCATCCAAAAATTTGTTTGGAAGCAGGAAGCCCTTCAGTCCGAAGCCGGCCGCTAAAACACCCGATGAAATAAACAGGGTGTCTTTAATCATCCGCTCAATGTTGATTCTGCGGATGCGTAATGCGCTTAGCTGATTCCATCGCTGCTGACTGCCCATAATGCTAAAAATAACACTTCGGTTGTCAATTAGCCAATGGGTTAATTGGACAATTCGTTGATGCGTTGATTTGTTGATGAAAAAGCCAACCTCGAAATGATTACTGTTTTATGTGCTTAATGTAATAATTAACCTTCACCCTATACTCGTACCACGGACACCCCTCTCCTGCAGGAGAGGGGATGGGGGTGAGGTAATCAAGCGGATTATCCAGAATTAAAAAAAGCCAACCTGAAACATCAGATTGGCTTTTTAATCCATCAGCTAATTAACAAATTAGCTAATCATCTCATTACCTTATCATTTCTTAACACCAGGTGAGCGCTGCAAAAATTCATCATACAACTCTGTCTGGCGGCTTACCATGGGCATCTGCCAGCCTTCAATAAATACGTGCTGCACTTGTGTTTTGGTTTCAAACGGATCGCCATCACAAATAAACAGGTTTGCGCTTTTGCCTACTTCAATAGAACCTAATTTATCGGCCACGCCAAAAATCTGTGCAGGCACAATGGTTACGGCCTTTAAGGCTTCTTCTCTACCCATGCCATACGCAGCAGCAAAGCCTGCATGGTACGGTAGGTTTCTATAGTTCATGTTGCGATCACCCGCCTGGATTGCCACCGTAACACCGGCTTTGCGCATTAACCCCGGGTTGGCATACGGACGATCATAGCGATCGTAATCGCGGGTAGGCAAGCTTTGTACTGGTCCGGCAATTACCGGAATTTTTGCTTTGGCAATTTCATCGGCCACGCGCCAGCCCTCTGAAACACCAGAGAAGATCACTTTCTTCACCTTCTTTTCCTGCACCCATTTAATGGCAGCCTGGATATCCTTTGAGGCGTTAACATCAATGAGCAACGTACGCTCACCGCGCACAACCGGTAATAGGGCAGCAAGCTGAGGATAGTATTCAACCTTGCCTTTGTTTGCAGAATCCAGTTTATGGTATTGAACAGCCTTTTCCCACACCTCGTTTATTTTTGCCAAACTTTTTTCATTTGCCTTCTTTATGTCCTCGTCCGATCTGCGATCGAAGAAACCTCTTCTTCCGGTTGCCGGGAAATTCATCACTACCGCATCAAACCCGGCATACATCTGGTCGGGTGTGTAACCATGCAGGTTAATCAAAGATGCCGTACCTGAAAATAATCCGCCTTGCGGAACAACCAATGTTGTTGTTACCCCGCTTACACGCGTAACCGGTATAGCCACAGCATTTGGGTTAACCGCTGTTAGCGCTTTCATTTGTGGCACTACATCCCCAACTTCATTGTAGTCGTTGGTACGCGGATCAGAGCCTACTTCCGAAAGGCCAAGTATTGACCCTCCATCAATCATACCCGGATAAATAAATTTTCCTTTACAATCGATAATCGTGGCACCTTGCGGGATAGTGACATTGGTACCAACTGCGGTTATTTTTCCGTCACTGATCACTACTGTTCCGTTTTGGATAACACCTTTGGTTATGGTTTCAATGGTAGCGCCCGTTAGCGCGAATGTTCCGCTTTTACCTTTTGGACTTTGCGCAGACAGGGTGAAGATCAGGCCTGTAAAAAACAATAACAGAGCCGATAATTTTTTATAGGTAGTTCTCATTTCTCCAGTAGGTTAAAGCCAAACAATTTTGCGGTTTCGTACACTGCGCCTTGCATACAACTTTCGTGATCATGACCGGTGCTGGTGTGCAACGTAACATCAATGGTCTGTTTCGGATCAACGTAAATGCGCTGATCATCGGCATCCTTCTCACGATCAAAGCGAACAATTCCATCCACAATGGTGATCATCGGAATTGTGTACACTGAAAGTGGATGATTTTTAAAGATAGCGATGTCTGCTTCCTTACCTACTTCAATGGAACCCACACGACTATCAATGCCCAATTGCTTGGCCGGATTAATGGTAATCAAGGCTAATGCTTCATCATCCGTAAGTTGTCCATACTTCTGTGTTTTGCCCGCTTCGTGGTACAGATGGCGCATCAACTCACCATCATCGGAGTTGATGGAGGTTGTAACCCCATTCTTCGTTAAGATGGCGGCATTATATGCCGTTGAGTAATATACTTCAAACTTGTACGCCCACCAGTCGGAAAATACGGATGCCCCTGCCCCATAGGCTGCCAACTCGGGTGCTACTTTAAAACCTTCATTCACGTGCTGAAACACCAGGCGCTTAATCCCAAAATCCTTGCAAACGTTTAACAACATGTAAATTTCATCGGCCCGATACGAGTGGCAGTGAATGATGATGTTACCGCGTAAAATATCGGCCATGGTTTCAAGGCGCTTGTTGTATGCAGGCGGTGTGCCCCTGAAGCCTTTCTGAACTTTGGCTTTGTTGTAGGCATCCCATGCTTCCATGTAGGCCTTGCCTTGCGAGAAAGCCTCACGGATCACAAACTCAACACCCATACGGGTGCGCGGTACAATACCGTTGCCGCTACCATGAACGCGTGTTGGGTTTTCACCTAATGCAAATTTTATCGTGCGTGGTGCGCCCTCCATTTTCATGGCTTCAGGATCTTTCACCCCATAGCGAAGCTTCAGCGTTTCACACTCACCTCCAATGGCATTGGCTGAACCGTGCATGGCGTGAATGGACGTTACACCTCCGGCTAATGCGCGATACAAGCCTACCTGAAATGGGTTTACAGCGTCACCCGTGAAAACTTCAGCCGTTACCGGGGCCGTAGCTTCATTGATGGCATCAATACCGGCATGCGAATGTGCATCAATAATACCCGGCATTACAAACATGCCTGCAGCATCAATTACACGAAACCCAGACGGTGCGGCAATTCCCTTTCCAATCTGACTGATCTTTCCATCACGCACCAATACATCGGTGTTTTCAAGAGTGCCCTTTGTAACGGTTAATACGGTGCCTCCTTTTATCAGCACGTTGCCTCGTTCTACCTGTGCCTGCACAAGGCTTACCGAGGCGAGAATTAATAATGTTATTATTATCTTTTTCATACTTCTTGCTGATTATTGGTTAGGATCTTTTGAGCCTTTCATCGGGAAACTTCCAAAGCTGCCTACCGACATGGTTCCCTCAAAGTCGTTGCCATCGATAGTAAGGCTAACTTCAATGGTCATAGTGCCTCCACCGGCATTAAAGCCAAACGTAAACGTCAAGGAATTCCCGTCTACCACAATGGAATTCAATTCCGTTTCCTGGCCGCTCATGCTGTTGGTTATGGTGCCTGAGTAGTTACCCCCATCATTCTTGATTTTAATTACACCGGTAGAATTCCCTTGTGGAGTTTCTGTGGTATACGACCACTTGCCGTTAGGATCAGCCTTTTTTCCATTTCCATTTTTGGCATCGGCCTTCTTCTCTTCTTTCACTTCGTACTTATGCAGTACACCATCCACAAACACATAACGCACTTTTGACTTTTCGTTGAAGTAAGGTTTATCGGTAATAACCAGGTTGGCAAGCTTACCATTGTCTACGGTGCCGACACGATCAGCAATACCCAGCCATTGTGCCGGTGTTGTTGTTAGGGCGGCCAGGGCCTGATCTTCTGTTAAACCGGCCGCGATCATCCTGCGCAGGTTAGCGGGTATATCTTTTGTTTTTGCAGATGCTGTTGAAAAACCAAACGTTACACCAGCTTTTTGAAATACCGAGGCTTGCGCAGTATACTGAGCCACAGCCTCTGCTTTCCTTTTTTCTAACGCTTCCTTTTCGGCATCTACAGGCTTTTTGGATTCTTCTTTCTTATCATCTTTTTTCTCTTCCTTAACAACTTCAGGCAAATCAAGACTTAAGAAAACTTTTGCATTAGAGGCTTTGACCTTATTGATCATATCCCAGCCTTCTTTTACATCGCCTAACACAACGTTAAAGCCCAGGTCTTTTTGTAAAAGTATTACACGATTAATATCCAGGTTGCGCTCGGCCTTGAACAGCACAGCAACGCGCTTATCGATAACCGGGTAAAATGCTTCAAGTATCTTATCACTTACAGGCCGCTCAAGACCAGCACGATTAGAGGCGTACAGACTTTCGTATGCTTTTGCCTGTGAGGCTTGACGGTATAACTCGCGGTATTTTGACATTACACCGATAACGGTGTTCGGATACACACGCTGAGCAGGGGTCAACTCGGAATAAAAAGCAGAATTGCCCACCAAAACCATATCGTTGGCTGAATTACCGCCAAGTTGAACAATGGCTGCGCTTCCCGGAAGCATACCACCATAGGGTACTACCTGTGCGGTAGTAAAGCCCAATGCCCGTAAGTCTTCCACTGTTTTATCAGCGGGATTAAGGGATGCACGAACATCATTTTGTGGAGTAATGCCGGCCTGTGCAGGCTCTGGATTTCCCGGATCTTTCGGCCGCTCACGATTAGGCTCCTCTTTAGGTTTAGTAACGCCCACGCGCGAATAGCCGTCAATAAATCCGGCATATACATACATGCTGTCGGCTTTGATAACTACAGCATCGGCAGGGATAGCCAAATTCTTACCCACATTTTGTATTATACCATTGCGGATAATAACGGTGCCCATATCCACCTTTCGGCCCGGGCCTTGAATAATGTTTACATTGGTGATGGCATACGTTCGCGTAACGGGGGCCAGTTTAACCTCTTCCTGTGCATATACGCCCAGGGAAGTCCAGCAAAGGAGCAATACAAGCCATTGCCGGGGTATTCGGTAAAATCGATTCATGAAACTTTGTTTAAGATTAGGAACTACCCCGGCAAGATAGAGCGATTGGCTTATCCGGTCAACCGGAATACATGGGTGGTTGATTTTTTCATTCGATGGTCATGACCGGAAGAAAAAAATGGATTATGGCCGCTAAATCCTGTTAACAAAAATCTGTCTGTTAGGTGACTTAAGTCATACATGAACCGTTGGCACCAAAGCATATTTGTTGAAAATAAAAGCCAATGAACATCACTCACGCCTATACCGTAAACCTGGGCTGGCGCCACGACCGGCAGGGAATTTTATCGTCTGAAGAACTGGATAATACCGTTGAAGTAGCCACACCTCCTCCCTTTCCCAAGGGCGTTGAAGGCATCTGGTCGCCCGAACATTTATTTACTGCGGCTGTAAGCAGTTGCCTGATGACGACTTTTTTAGCGATTGCCGAAAACTCAAAACTGGAATTTGAAAGTTTTACCTGTAAAGCCACCGGCACGCTGGCCCAGGTTGATGGAAAGTATAAAATGATAGAAATCGTACTGGAACCTCACCTGGTTATTGCGCATGAAAAAGATGGTGATCGTGCTGCACGTGTATTACAAAAAGCTGAGGCAGCCTGCCTGATTACAAATTCCATTACTGCCAGGGTAACTATGAACCCCTCTATTGTGATTGGGGGTTTAATACCTGAAGTGTAATGCATTTCATAATTAATTAAGTCCTGATTTTTCTCCATTTCTACCATCCATATTTCATTTGACCAATCGGATGTATGGAAAAATGCCCATTCAATAAAATGGCGGGCAAATGACGGGGTAAATCCGCTATCCCCAACGGGTATTAGCCGTATCATTGCACAGCTAAACCGTATTGTACAATGCAACAGCCCGAACTCGGCAGGCGCTTAACCGCCCTGCGAAAGGAACGAAACCTCACCCAGGAAGAACTGGTAGAAAAAAGTAATGTGAGTGTACGCACCATCCAACGCATAGAAGCGGGGGAAGTGTTGCCGCGCATATCCACTGTTAAAATTCTACTGAAAACCCTGGGGGAATCGCCTGAAACATTTTTAACGAAACCCACTAACATGGAAACAAAAACTGAACAATTGGAACATTCCGGCCGCAGTGTGTTGCTGACGGCTGTGATTGCCGGAGCCATCTACCTGGCAGCAGAAATCTGTTTAACCGCGATGGATATTGCCTGGCTGACGAAGGATCGTGCATGGGAACAATGGATTAACCTGGTGTACATAGGCCTGAGCATCGTGATGATGGCTTCGTACATCCTGTTTGCCCGTGGATTTATTCTTTTAAGTAAACTCTTCGAAAACAAATTGCTTACACTTGGCGCCTACCTGATGATGGCAGCAGTAGTGAGTGTTGGCATACTGGATAGTGTAACACTTTTCTCTGATAATACTGAACAATTATGGCTACCCTATTCCATAGCAGCTATTGTGTCGGGAACGTTAACCCTGGTATTTGGTATTGCCCTCCTGCGGCTTCAGGATGGTATGGGTGAACTGGCGCGCGCTGCAGGTATCCTTGAAATTCTCATTGGCTGCATGTTGCTTACAGTAATACTCTTTTTCATTGCCTACGTGATTATGATTCCGGCCATTATTGTAGAGATACTGGTGTTGTACCGTGGCTATGAATACTTATCCAAATCACCAAGCCAGGTAGCACTGAGCGTTTAATCTTATTAACCACATGGAAACATAGGGCACATAGTTGATCAAGGCTCTGGTTCTATGTGGTTATGCCTTCACAAATCTTTTACAATGACTCAAAGAACTTTACATGAAAAAAAGAATCATTAAATATGTGATTGCTGTAATCGTATTCTCCTTGGCTTGGACAATTACAGTAATCTACGGTTCATTGAATGGTTGGTGGCACAAACCTATTACAAAAAATAAAGATACTGACTCATTTGTCACCGCAGTCAAGGAGATTAGCCAACAGGAATTCGTTGGAAACTTCGCCATGGCAATCATGAAGAACGGTGAAGTT
The DNA here is from genome assembly GCA_002425185.1 of Flammeovirgaceae bacterium UBA5585. Taxonomy (GTDB): domain Bacteria; phylum Bacteroidota; class Bacteroidia; order Cytophagales; family Cyclobacteriaceae; genus UBA2336. The sequence continues at coordinate 229,382 of DILT01000014.1, forward strand.
GAAAAGGAGCTTTTTTATTCCGCGAACAAACCAGTAGACCAGAATACAATATTTCAGGTTTCATCCCTTTCAAAATTTGTATCAGCCCTGGGGGTGATGAAATTGACTGAAATGGGAAAAATTAATTTGGATACGCCCGTCAGCATTTACCTTAAATGGTGGCAGTTACCACCAAGCAAATTTGACAATGCACAAGTAACGGTAAGAAGACTTCTCAGTCATACGGCTGGTTTAACGGACGAGCTTGGCTATAGCGGTTTTGAAAACCGTGACTCTGTACAAACGCTCGAAGCATCACTTACCAAAGCAAACGATGCAGATGAAGGGAAAAGTGGTACGGTAGAAGTTGGAATCCAGCCTGGTTCCCGGTGGAAATACTCAGGCGGTGGTTATACGCTTTTGCAGCTATTAGTAGAAGAAACAAGTGGTCAATCTTTTAATGAATTTATGCTGGAGAATTTGTTCAAACCACTCAACATGAACAGCAGTACTTACCTATTGAGTGATAGTTTCAATACCAGGTTATGTGAGTTCTTTAACAGCAACAAGACTTCCGCCCCCATTTCTACTATTCATCGTTAGCCGCTACATCACTTTATACATCGTTAAATGATTTGGAAACTTTCTTTCAATTATTTCTGCAGGGAAGTGATGGGGAACCTATTGGCAAAGGTCAGTTAAGTCCGGCAACGCTAAAATCTATGCGGGAGGCACACTGGGACATCATGGGCGAAGACATATTTGGCTTAGGTTGTATGCTCTATATTGGTATTGAAAATAATGAAAATATTTTCGGTCACGATGGAAAAAGTACTCCACCAATCAATACAGCCATTAGAATAAACCCGGTTACAGGTGATGGAATAATCGTTTTGGAAACCGGCAATCCGGATCTGGCAACCCGGTTGGCAAGCGATTGGGTATACTTAAAAACCGGTAAGGTTGACACCCTGCTCTTTACCATGCAACTCGGTAAAATGTTTAAAATAATAGTTATCGGAGTGATCGTAATCCTGCTTGCCGTAACAGGAACTGGGTTGAGAAAAAAATTGCTCACCCAATCCGCTTCGCCTTATACCCATCCTTCACCAACAACTGCACCACGCGATCGCGAAAATCGCCTTGAATAATAATTTCACCATCTTTCACAGAACCACCGGTGCCGCATTTGTTCTTCAGCGATTTACCAAGCGTATCTAAATCTGCCGTTGTGCCAACAAAGCCGGTAACCAACGTTACTTGCTTACCTGCACGGCCACTTTTATCGAGCGATACGCGCAACTGTTGTTGCTGAGGCGGCAAGGTTGTAGCTTCTTCAATCTTGTTATAGTTGAATTCAAAGTCTGAAGAAGTGGAATACACCACCCCTTCGCGGTTCTTCCATTCGTTTTTCTTGGCCATACACTAAAGCATTAAAATCAACGTAAAAATAAGGAGGAATGTACTGATAATGCCAACGTTAAATCGTGTCTCAACACTTCCTATAGCCGATATGCCAAGTATCGAAAAAACAGCAAGTAGTACCGGTATAAAGCTGAAGTTGTCGTATAGTGTTGCCAGGTTATCAATATAAACTTCTTCATCTTCCGTATAAATCGTAATAAGTATGGCTAACCCTTTTGATTCCTTGAAAATAATTTCCTGACCTACGTAAATGCGTGGAATATATTCAAATGGAATTTCATAGATACGTCCGGTGTTTGTCAGCATATCCAGTTTCTGATTATTTCGCAATCCCTTTTTCCGGATAGCGGTAACCGTTTCAACGCTATCTGTTGGTTGCATACTGTAATCCACAACTAAAACGCAGCAAATAAAAATTCCGACCCAGGCCAATGCTTTCAAATAAGGTAGAGAGCGTATCATCAATTCCCGCTGCACGTCTACTGTGGGTTTTGGCTGTCGGTAACCCGATCGTCTTCTGTAAGCGGGATCGCGATGGCGTACAGGCTCTTCAACTTCAACACTCGCAAACGGATTTGATAAGCGATAATCATACTCCCTTCGCTTTACCTCATCACCCAGCACATCATAGGCTTCATTAATTTCCCTGATAAACTCCTGTGCACCAGGAGCAGGATTAATATCCGGATGGTATTGCTGGACCAGCCTGCGATACGCGCGCTTAATATCAGCCGCGGTGGCAACTCGGGCTACGCCCAAAATACTGTAGTAGTCCTTCATTCAACCCAAATAAAAATAAAAAGACCTGAAGGCACTAAATCTTTCAAAATTGAATTCCGTATTTTGGGCAAACCGTTATGAACCACAGAAATACCTTACTCACCGGCTCGGTTTTAGGATTACTCGGTGTTGCACTGGGTGCATTTGGTGCACATGCATTAAAATCTATGCTCACTGAAACGGGCCGGATGGATACATTTGAGCTAGCCGTACGCTATCAATTTTATCACGCCTTGGCCCTGTTGTTTAGCGGCTTGCTTGAGCATACTTTCAACTCCAGATTCATCCGGTATGCAGCATACCTTTTTTTGATTGGGGTAATCCTGTTTAGTGGCAGCTTGTATCTGCTATGCTTTACCCACGTAACAGCCTTTGCTATGCTCACTCCTTTTGGTGGTGTGGCGCTGATTACTGGCTGGGCCTTTCTCTTTGTTGGTATCTACAAAAATTATCAAACAAAAAAGCCATCCTGATTTTCAAGATGGCCTTCGGGAAAATTCTAAAATTATTATTGCGGATTTTTTGCCAGAATGTTGGTAACGAAGGAGATCAGATTATCCTCATTAACAGCATTGGAAACAACCGTAACCGTTTTGTTTTGACGCCCCATCTTACCGGCACTGTTAAACCCGATTTTTATCTCCCCTTTTCCGCCCGGAGGTATCGGATTTTTTGGCCAGGAAGGTGCTGTACAGCCACAGGTTACCTGAATATTGGAAATAATGAGCGGCTCATTTCCGGTATTGGTAAACTTAAATACATGCTCCACATTATCACCCTGATAAATATCCCCGAAATCATGGGAGCTTTTCTCAAAGGTTAACACCGGGCCATTTACTTTAGGCGCTGTAGATTTTGCCTCCTGGGCAAACGTATTAGCCACTCCGGCTAGCAAAAACAGTAAAACAAAAAGCTTCTTCATAGCGTATTTTTTTCAAAGTTAACAATCACCAAACAACAATTCTGCCAATAAAGTGCAAATTTCTTAAAGATTCGTGACTTTGCCGTCCATCTTGAATTATCTCCCCTGGTAACCTGCATGAACGAGAATATCAAAGCGCTTTATGGTAATAAAATAAGGGTTCGGGTTGCCGGGCTATGCTGGAAAGATGACTCCTTACTGTTGGTTAACCATAGCCTGTACAAGGGACAAGATTTTTGGGCACCGCCAGGTGGCGGCCTTGACTTTGGTCAGCGGATGGAAGACTGTTTAAAACAGGAATTTATGGAAGAAACAGGCTTGCAAATCAATGTGGATGGTTTCAGATTTGTTGCAGAGTTTGTAAACCCACCCCTGCATGCCATTGAACTATTTGCGGATGTATCCATTTCAGGTGGCGTATTAACCACCGGATATGACCCCGAATTAACGGCTGAAGGTCAGATCATTCGTGCCGCAAAATTCGTTCCGTGGGAAACGGTACTGGCCATGCCAGCACAGATAAAACACGGGATTTTAAAGCTTTGCGCAACGGTAAAAGAATTGAAAACTTTAACCGGTTTTTATAGAATATAATTCTCCAAACACGGATTTTACCTTGTTTTTTACCCCTTAAAATAATTATACTTGTGGCCTTAAACCGTAACTAATGAACCTGTCAAAAATTCTCGCCTACATTCTTTTTGCCGTTAGCTTAGGATTAGCCTACTACCTTTATAACAGCATTAATTCAACCATCCAATTCCGGGAGAAAATCGTTACAACGGAGCGACAGATCACTGATAAACTATCGGTTATTCGCGAAGCCCAAAAGGTTTACCTTGAGCAACACGGCAAATACACCAGCAGCTGGGATACCTTAATTAATTTTATCGAAAACGGTACGGTACCCATTATCGTGAAAACAGAAACTATTATTCCTAAAAGCTATGGTGTTGATAGCGTGCTTGTTAAAATTGATACCATTGGCCAGGTTTCAGCAAAGGAAAAAATATTCAGAAAAACATATGCCGTAAATGCAGCCGATAACGGTACATTTTTGGGCTTCCTTAAAAATGAAGGCGACTACGTAGTGAAAGGAACAAAATCATACCGAATGAGAAGAGAAAGCAGCGACAGGACTGAAGAGTTCTCATTTTTGGATAAGGGAACGATCAGCAGCTTAGCCAAAATCAATTCAGGCGATAAAGTGAAGAAGGGACAAAACCTGATTACTTTTTGGGACTATCAACTTAATCCGGATGTAGATATCAAGAACCTGGCGAAAGTTCCGGGCTCCGATAAAACCTTTGATATATTCACACAACAAATTGATCGGAACAACATTAAAGTTTGGGTGATTGAAGTTAAAGACCCTGCTCCGATCAACCCTGAACGAAGAGAGGAGAATGAGGCGAAAAACAAGAAGCCACTTCGCTTTGGATCAAAAACGGATGTAACAACAGCCGGAAATTGGGAATAACTTGCAAAGCCTTGCCACGTTTAAACTGATAAAAAAAATCAAGGATGACCGTTTTGAAGAAGACAACATCCATGAATATTCCTTATTGGTTAACGTAGGCTCTCGGGATGTACAAATAGCCGTTGTTGGCAACCTTGACCATAGAGTACTTTTCTTAGAGGATTATGTACTCCCCTCCGTTTCTTCCAACGAAGATTTACTCAATACACTTGATCAATTGTTTGATCATCATCCGTTTTTAAAAGCAGGGTTTTGGAAGTCGATAAAAATATCTATTAAGAATCAAAAACTTGTTCAGGTTCCTGAATCCCTGTTTGTTCCTGCGTCTGCAGCCGACTACCTGAAGTTTAATGCACATGTTAATAAAAGCAGGGAAGAAGTGCTGGCTATTGCTATGAAAAACAGTCAGGCCGTAACGGTTTTTGCTGTTCAGAAAGAACTCACCGCGTGGCTGGAAGCCCTTTATCCACAAAAGCAGTTCACCATTCTTCACCAATCGGCCGCCCTTATTGAGGGGGTAATGAAATACGCTGAAACCCGAACCGATAATCCGTTATACTTATATGTCGACCGGTTTAAACTGCACATTCTTTCTGTTAACGAAAGCAAACTGGTGTACTACAATCAATTCAACATTCTGAGTTTTCAGGATTACATCAAGTACATAATGCTGGTAATGAAAACGCTGGAGATGGATCAGAAGACCAGTAAAGTAATAATGTGGGGATATATCGGCAAAAACTCACCGCACTATCACGAGTTTTATAAATACATACAAAACGTTACGTTTGGCGGACGCCCGGCTCATCTTACCTTCGGCTACCTCTTTGACGAAGTACAGGATCATCATTTTCTTGACCTTTACAGCATCAACCTCTTTTAGTTATCTTGGTTATCAACTGGTATTTACCGACCTTTAATCAATAACCCTTACCCCATGAAACGTATTGCGTTATTTCCCGGCTCATTCGATCCGTTTACCAAAGGCCACGAAGACATCGTGCTGAGAGGCCTTAAACTATTTGACGAAATCATTGTGGCAATCGGGTACAACAGCGGTAAAAGTGTACGGTATTTTGAAATTGAGTTGATGCTGGATTGCATCCGAAAAACGTTTGCCGGTTATCCTAACATTAAGGTGGTAACGTTTTCAGAGCTCACTGCTGAATTTGCCCGAAAAAACGGAGCCCAATACCTGCTGCGCGGGTTGCGTAATACCACCGACTTTGAATACGAAAACAGCATAGCCCAGGTGAACCGCTACCTAAATGCCGAACTTGAATCTGTATTTTTAATCACCTCGCCTCAGTTTGCGTCCATCAGTTCTTCTATCATTCGCGAAGTACACCGGTACAAAGGTGATGTTACCAGTTTTTTGCCATATAAACTTTAGCGCGGGGATTTGATGTCTACCAAATCGTAATATCGTTCAAAAACGTATCGAATAGATTTATACGAATGCTCCAGGGCATGATATACCTCTTTGGTTTTCATCCAGCGTAACTCTTCTATATCTTCCTCCCCGCTGGGTTTCATCTTTGAATCATCGATCAAATCCATGGCATACCACTTTGTTTTCTTTAGCATCGCCCTTCTGTTCATGGTATAGGTATGCCAGGTGGTGCAAATTTTGCCCGCCAGCTTTACCGTAACATTGCATTCCTCTTCCACTTCACGAATAGCAGTTTGCGGGTATTTTTCTCCACGCTCCTTTTTTCCTTTTGGTAAATCCCATTTCTTCATCCGGTAAATCATCAGAAATTTATCCTTCTTCCGCACAAGGCCTCCGGCTGCCTTTATTACCTTAAACTTGCTGGTAAGCAAATTTTTTAATGCCGTATAATCGAATGCGTTAATATGGAGCGAATGCAAGCCTATGGGCACCTTGGAATTGAGGTACTCCAGCAGCATTTCAAATTCAGGCTCTCGTACATTTTTCACCCAAACATGCTGCACCAGTTTGGCACGTGTAATGGGCTCAATAGCGGCATCAACAATATGATTAAAATGCCCGTCAACAGGGCCTTCATCGGCTTTATAAAGACTTACCGGAATATCATTAATGAAAATAATCATCCGCGGAAGGATAGTAAACGCACCATGTTTGCAAAGGAATAAATATTCTCCAAGGACACAAGAGGTGGCCTAAAGATTTTTGACCCAAACCGCACCCAAACTTGATTTAACCGATTGATTAACTGATTTTCGGGAAACATTTATTGCACTATGCCGATTATTAAAGTTGAAGCAAAAACAGCCGAACAGGTGGCCACCATGCTGTTGCAAATAGAAGCCATCAAGTTAAGCACGCAAAAGCCGTTTACCTGGGCCTCGGGGTGGAAATCACCCATTTACTGCGACAACCGGTTGTCGCTATCATATCCGGAAATCAGAAATGTAATAAAGGCAGGGCTACTACATGCCATAAAGGAAAATTATGCAGCGGCTGAGGCTATTGCCGGTGTGGCTACGGCCGGTATTGCGCAAGGAGCATTAGTAGCCGATGCCCTGAATTTACCCTTCGCGTATGTTCGTCCCAAGCCCAAAGATCATGGAATGGAAAACCTGATTGAAGGACGTATCACAAAGGGACAAAAAGTAGTGGTGGTTGAAGATCTCATTTCTACCGGTGGAAGCTCAATCAAGGCGGTTCAGGCACTTCGTGAGGCTGGCGCAGTTGTGTTGGGAATGGTCTCCATATTTACCTATGGATTTGATGTAGCCATGAATAATTTTTACCAGGAAAATGTTTCGCTCGTTAGCCTGAGCGATTACAATTTTTTATTGAACAGTGCCCTGCGCCAAAACTATATTAATCAAGAAGAACTGGCTTCACTCAAGGCCTGGCGCTATGATCCTTCAAAATGGAAGGTGTAGTTAAATTTTCAGTATGGCCATCAACACATTTTCACCGTCACCTGCAAACGCATCAGGCAAAAAAGTTGAACCACTTCCTAAAGGAAGTAAAGTTGTTGTAATAGGTGCCGGAGCCTTTGGCGGATGGACTTCCCTTTTTTTACTTCGACAGCACTATAACGTTACGCTCATTGATGCATGGGGACCGGGTAATTCCAGATCCAGTTCAGGCGATGAAACACGGGTTATCCGATCAACCTACGGCAGTAATGAATTCTATTTCAACTTAAATGTTCGTGCCTTAGCCTTATGGAATGAACATGAGCAGCGCTGGAACAAAAGGCTATTTCAAAACAAGGGAGTTTTGTGGTTGTGTTACACTGAAAAAACACCCCTGGTAGATGATTCCATTCCATTTGCTGAAAAGCATAGCATGGCGTATGAAAAACTTTCCATTCAGGAACTTTCAAAACGCTATCCCATTTTAAATACGGAAGATCTTCATCATGCTTACTTCGATCCATTCGGAGGTTGCTTGCGTGCACGCGAAGCCTGTCAGGCTGTGCACAAAGCATTTTTAGAAGAAGGTGGCGATTACATTCAAGCGTATGCCACACCCGGAAAAATTGAAAACAATAAGCTTACTTCCATCAAGCTTTCCAACGGCCAAACCCTAAAGGCCGATCTATTTATTTTTGCCTGTGGATCGTGGCTGGGGACAATTTTTCAGGAGGTATTGGGCAACACCATTTCCTGCACCAGGCAAGAAGTCTATTACTTTGGTGTTCCCCAAGATCAGGCGCCCGCCTATGAAAAGTTTCCGGTATGGGTTGATGTAGACGGGAAGGATTTTTACTATGGCATACCCGGAAATACATATCGTGGTTTTAAGGTTGGCGTAGATGAACGCGGGGCAAACTTCCACCCGACAACGGGAGAACGTATGGCCGATACTCAGGTACTGGCAAAAGCACGAAAATTTATTGGCCACCGGTTTCCAGGATTATCCCATGCTCCGTTACTAGAAAATCGGGTTTGCCCTTATGAAAATTCACCGGATGGAAATTTTATTTTTGACCATCATCCGGAAGCGGATAACCTGTTTTTTCTGGGGGGCGGATCGGGTCATGGTTTTAAACACGGTCCCGCTTTGGGTGAGTTGGTTTCCGGTATTATCAGTGGATTATACCCCATTCCTGAGCATTTTCTTACCTGGCAAAAAACAGTTTAGTTTCGGTAGATGCGTTTTTGGTTCGCTGTGGATTTCAACGTTACGCGAATTCACTATCCTCTTTAATGCCTAAAGCCTTCCCCGAAAGTTTTTTCATCAGCTCATCAAAACGCTGATCAATCCGTTCATTCAGGGCGTTGGCAAAATCTTCGCCTTTTCTAATAACTTTTTTCCGCGTACCCGTACCACGGATTGAAACATACAAACCTCCCAATACTGCGCCAGTCGCAATCCCTGCAACCACGCCAATCATCGCATTTTTTGTTTTCATAGTGCATTGCCTTTACATGTTAAGGCAACCTGAAGATACCTGGAGAAATGTTGTTAGTCGATGACCAACGTCAGGTTGGAACAGATTTTATTTGACCAGACACCCAGAAGCGGCATCAGGAGGCCATTCGGGCTATCAGCACCACATCATCAAACTCAACCTGCGTTTGCTCCAGTGAGTAAAACAACAGGCGTACCTCTTTCATACTAAAATCATTATCGGCCTGTGCCAGTTTGTATAAATGAGCAAATACCTGAAGCTTCTCTTCATCCGAACATTGATTAAGGAGTCGCACACCGTGGTCGTATAATTCCTTATCGGTTGAAAAAGAAAGACGGGCTGTAAAAGCATTGTAAACAGCATCGGTTATGCTCTCCTCATTACGGATGCGGTTTAGCATCGCTAATTCTCGTTCATCCACCATACCATCGGCATGCATGAGTAAATGCACCAGGTGGAGCAGCGCAAGTTTATAGGTTAGTGTTGTTTCCATACCAATACCCTTCATGATTAGCCAAGATAAGCAAGGAGAAGGATTCAAACTTTTTGTTTTTAAATGAAACGACCCGGCCCGCAGGTAACTAAGTGTGAAAACGTTATAAATTACACGACACTAGGCAAAATATTACCCAAGGAGTAGTAAAATTTGCGCTCAGAAATAGTACAAAAGTACAACAGGATAAGTTTGAAAACGGGCGCGGAGAAATGGCTGATTTAAAGAAAACTAGTATATTGAAAAGTGATTAGAACAACACCTTCGAAAATCGACTTGCACCGCATTCACTACCCGAAAGTGAGAAAATTTCTGGCGGACTATCAATTATCAAAGCCGCAGGATTTCGATAAGCTAAATTCCATGTGTTATAATCCGGAAGAATCCAACTACCACAGTCACCTTAAGGTGTACGCCTTCCGGCAAGCCCTCAACGAGGTGTGGCACGCGTATAAAACCATTCGCCCCGACCAGGTATGGCGCGGTACTATGGTTCGGTTTGGCATGCAGTACGCACGCCATGATCATAGCATTACCTATGCAGATGATACACACTATGCCGGACTCAGAGCCGGCCAACTGATTATCCTTAACCTGAGGCTGCTCAAGGGTTTGATAAACCTGGCCGTAGGGCATGAAATCATGCACGTAAACGAAGCGGAAAAATCTATTCGGATAAGCTATCTGGAAAATTCTGCTTCGCAAGGCTCACAATTCATTACCCTCACGCCCACAGCTGACGGGGGCACGCTGGTAACGCATAAAACTTTATACAAAAGCGGATCGTGGTTCCGCGACCGCATACTCTACCCCGGCCTCCATACAAAAGCCATTGGCGAATTTCATGGCAATGTCAAAAGAATGCTGGAGAACAGGGAAGAGAGCGTATAAGGAAATATTTAGTTGTTAAAAAAAATCCTACAAATGAACATCTTACACCAGCAGAACGGCAGCAAAGGTTCTTTCTATATCGAAGAAAACAATCAGCGGTTAGCCGAAATGACCTATACGCTGGCGGGCGAGAAAAGAATGATCATCGACCATACCGATGTATCGGATGCGTTGCGCGGGAAAGGTGCCGGAAAACAACTGGTAAATGCTGCGGTTGATCATGCCCGGGCTAAGGGTATTAAAATTTTACCCCTCTGTCCGTTTGCCCGGTCTGTATTTGATAAGGTAAAGGAGTTTCAGGATGTACTCGATAATTAATTCAAAACGTAAATGAAACCCGTTTCAGTAGCAGCCTTAATTATACTGTTCGCCTGCCAGACTCAAAACATTTCCTTGTTTGATACAGAATGGAAGTTAAAGACCATTAACGGAAAGGATTACGCTACAGTTAATCCTCCCGCTACCCTAACCTTTACGCAGAAAGAAAGCCGGCTTTCGGGCTATACAGGATGCAACCGGTTTTTCGGAGGTTTTGAACTGGCTGATGATAATCTTAACGTTGGTCAGCTGGGGGCCACCAAAATGTTTTGTGAGAATAACATGGACTTGGAGAGCAATTACCTGAAAGCTTTGGAACAGGTTAAGCGCTATCGCATCAAGGGAAACTCACTTCAGTTGCTTAATGGAGCAACGGTTGTTCTTGAATTCACCAACTAATTTACCAGTTGGTACCCTGTTTGATCTGCGCGGCACGCGTGCGGTACCAGTTCCCTTCTTCAGGTGGCAACAATTCACTCAATCGCTCATACGAATCGCTGTTTGCGCTGTCCAGGCTCAGTGTCTCTTTATATAACTCAATGGCTCTTCCTGTTTCGCCCTTCGTATCGTAGAGGTATGCCAACATGTAGGTGAGTTGTGAACTCTTGTAGTTGTTCACGTATGCACCTTCGTAAAAACGCAGGGCTGAATCGAGTTGGTTCTGAGTATAGTAGCAATCGCCAATCAACAACATGGCGTGATAGTACGAAGGGTCGTAGTATAGAATATTGGTGGTAACCTTAATGGCTTCACTGTAACGCTTTTGTTCGTAATAAACCAAACCCTTGTTGTATTGCGCGTCACTGTGGCGCGGATCAATGGCAAGGGCTTTTTCATATTGCGTCAGGGCATCTTCATACCGATCAGTAATTAAAAAAATATTTCCATACTCAACATAAATATCAGGATTGTCCGGGTCTTCTTCATTAGCCAACTGGTAATAATATGAAGCTGAATCATATTGTGAGGTGTAATAAAAATCGCGGGCACGCTGAAGGTACGCAACGGAATCTTCATCAGTTGTGCCGAAAACAACATTAAGGATTATAGCCAGCACAAAAAATGACATTACAGAACCCACCATAAGCGCAATGAACAATTTCTTTTGCGGAGCATCCCCCGGATTGGTTTGCAGCAACTTTTTAAAAAGATCAACAAGGCTTTCGCGGGCGGTATCTGCTTGCCTTTCTTGTTGAGGGTATTTACGTTGAACACTGCCTTTCTGATCCCATGTTTTTACCAGGTACTGCGCCACACAAAACGCAGCACCCCCCAGGCTAATGTACATTACCAGCGCATCAACAGACCAAAAGAGAGCCCACATCACCAAAAAAAATCCTGCCATTAAAAGCCATCGGGTTGATGTGTTCTTATTGCCAGACGTTTGCGCCATAGGTTTACTTCATAACCGCCACCATATCCTGTTCATCAATGCGGATATCGTCTTCACCAACTTCATCGAAGGGATGTTCAAGGTGATCCTGAATATTATCTAAACTTACCAGGATAAAACTATAGAGTACAGGCATTACATACTCCAGCCCCGCAGAAAAATCATGGGCTGTGGCCGCAAAGTAAGGGCCGTAGATAATAGGGAAAATATAAATAAACACTTTGCTGTACGCCCGCAGGGTGATGGGTGTTCGGTATGCATGAATAATTTTCAGGTTATCGAACGCAATAATCATTTTGCTTACATACTGACTAAGGCGGGAGATTTCCCCACTCTGCACGCCATAGTTACGCATCTCCATTGTAAGGGCCGATAGTCGGGAGAACCGCTCAAATATTTCGTGTTCATTTTTTTCCCATTCGTGGCGGTGGTGCTTGGTGAACATGTCGCGCATAAGGCGGGTAAGATCATTTACCAGCAGGCGAGACCGCTCGGGCAAATCATTTTGCTTATCGGTAGTCCAGTCGCGCATGGCGTAATAAATCGCAATAGCATGGCCTTTAAAGTCGGAAAGTCGTTGCAAGGCTGTTTCTCTTCGCGTGTACGCTGAGCTGATCGAAAAAACTACCGGAAACACGATGGCCACCCCCACCAGCATATCGGGGAATTTCGCGGTAAGATTGAGGTGATAGCAAACATACGTAGAGATGAGCGCCAGAATGGTGATGATTAAAGTTTTGTAATTAATAATTAGGAAGAAACTTCTCAGAACTTTTTTCATGACGCGTAGCGGATCTTGTAAGCCAGCACAAGTTCATAAAAAGGGAAGTATTAACAAATTGTTACCTGTCATTTTATACAGTACTTTAACGCCTGATACGGATATGAATTCAGCATTTTCTACCTGGCGGTCTGCAATCCAAAACGACACCTTTCGAAAGCACCTGGTGCTTACCCTTATTCTGCTAATTGCCTGTGCCATTGCAGCGCCTCCTATTTTCCGGTTTGTTGAAATCCGCAAAGGAATTGTCCTGTCCGATCCGGTATTGGACGTACTTCAACCTGCAGAAGTTTCCCTTTACATTTTTGGATTACTCTATTTATTTATCATCATCGGGCTGATCGGTATCCTTCAATCGCCAACATTATTGGTAGTCGGGTTGAAGGCCTATCTGTTAATCACGCTTTTCAGGTTCATTACCCTGTTGCTGGTACCCTTAGATGCACCCCCGGGACTACTGCTTCTTAAGGATCCATTGGTTGACAAACTATTTTACCAACAACCCATCACTAAAGACCTCTTCTTCTCCGGTCACACCGGCATACTCGCCCTGTTCATGTTTTTATTATGGAATAAAGGTGTATGGCGCTGGGTGTATGCAACCGGCACACTAATGATTGGCATATTGTTGCTGATCCAACATGCCCATTACACGCTGGATGTACTGGTGGCCCCGGCTTTTGCATGGCTGGCGGTTAAACTGGCCATGAAAATAAAACCGGTCAGGGAATCGGCCCCTTAAATTACCCTAAATGGACTTGCTGGCAGGCAAGCTGGCGACAGCCTATTGCTCAAGAACTTTTTTAATGCGATTTTTAGTAACCTTCAGATAACATCTGCATAATTTTTGCGTAAAGAAGAAGGGCATAACGACTAACCCAATATGACACTTCAGTCCTACCCCCGGTTTGAATTTTCAAACCCTTTAACACGGGAACAGTTAGACTTTTTTGAAAAATACGGCTTCATCCATTTTACCAATTTCATAGAACGCCATGCCGTTGACCTTTTCAGAAGTGAAATGAAGGCTATTGAGCAGAAATGGATTGCCAACAATACAGAAAAGGTTAATGGCGTTCCGATCAAGTACGGTTTTGATACCGATGGCAGTAAAATTGTACAGCGCTTTGCTTTTAGCTCACAGCATAGTTCTGTGCTGCATGAATTCCTGAAAGACCCACGGTTTGAAGCACTGTTTGCCCTATTGGGACCTGATGCCGTAAATGTGCGGGTAGGCGAAAACGAAAAGGATGGCCTGGTGATCAATCATTACATCAATACCGATAGCAGCCAGTTTACAAAAATGGGCTGGCATACCGATTGCCTGAGGGATGTTTTCTATGGCAAGAAAATAATGCCCATGCTTAACGTAGGTATTCACCTTACCGATGCCGTAGAAAATAACGGTGGCCTGAAACTTATTCCGGGTTCACACAAACAAAACCTGATGAGTTTGTTATTTAAGAAACCCTACTTTGTAAATCACCAACCCGATAAAAATGAAATTGGGCTCATGACCAAAGCTGGTGACCTGACTATACATGACGGTCGTCTATGGCATCGGGTAGCGCAATCTTCGTTAATTGGTGAACAAAGCAGGCGGCAGGTTATGTATGTTCCCATCATTTGCGGAGATTACATGATCAGAAATGAAAACAGCCCCACCCCCATTTATCAACGTTTCTACCACTTGTTCAAATAACAAGCGATGAAGCAAGCTATCGTAACAGGCGCCAGTAAGGGACTGGGCAAGGCCATAGCCTTTGAACTGGCAAAAAAAGGTTATGATCTGCTGCTGGTGGCTCGATCGGAAGAATTGCTTGAAAATACAGCAACAGCGATTAGACAGAATTTTTCAGTAAAGGCATCCACGCTGTCAACTGACCTGAGCAAACCCGAGGCTGCCACTGTACTTGCAAAGTGGTGCGATCAGCAAAATTTTCAACCCAGTGTATTAGTTAACAATGCCGGCTATGCCTGTTGGGGAAGATTTGAAGAACTAACCTGGGAAGAACAACAAGCGATGCTGCAGGTTAATGTAGGTACATTGTTGGCATTAACCCATTTGCTGATCAACAAGTTAAAGCAACACCCGAAAGCCTACATTTTAAATGTAGCAAGCACGTCCTCGTTTCAACCTTTGCCCACCATGGCTGTTTATTCAGCCAGTAAAGTTTTTGTTCGTTCCTTTTCTAAAAGTTTACGTTACGAATTGCGCCACACAAACATTTCTGTTACCTGCTTAACCCCTGGTCCGGTGGATACAGAATTTATAACCCGTGCCGGCATGGAGGTGTTGAAACCCACAGCCAAAAAATTTGAAATGCGGCCTGAGGTTGTAGCGCAAAAGGGATTAAAAGCAATGTTCAACAGAAAAGCCGAGGTTATTCCCGGCTTCCCTAATTTTTTAAGTGGAATACTCAGCAACCTGATACCCGATTCGATACTGATAAAAATCGCTGCAGGTATTTATGAGAAAGTCCTGCCTTCGCGAAAAGTAAAGTGATTACTCCTGCACAATTTCTACCTCCACCCGCACATTCTTTTTGGCATTGGCACTATGCTTGTCGTAAATAGGTCGCTTGCCGCCCCATGCTTTAATCTCAATACGATCGGCACCTATTCCATTTGTTACCAAATACTCCTTTATGGTCTGCGCCCGCTGGAAAGATAAATCTTTAGACGAACCTGTACCTTGAGTTACACCCTCCATCGAAAAGAAATTTTTATCAGGGCCTAATCCCAGAATTTTTCCATGGTAATTTCCGTTGGTATGACCATGTAAACGGATTTTATAATTTCGATTCTCCTCCATCATTTGAAGGAGGCTGGTCAATTCGTATTTCGATTCAGGAAGCATCACAGCTGCATCGTTGAAAAAGTAAACGTTGTACAAAGTGGCTTTATCACCTTTGTGATAACGTACCATATCAAACTTAACAGCCACTGTTGTGCCCATCAATTCAACATAAGGTTTTACCGTATCAGC
The DNA here is from genome assembly GCA_002425185.1 of Flammeovirgaceae bacterium UBA5585. Classification (GTDB taxonomy): domain Bacteria; phylum Bacteroidota; class Bacteroidia; order Cytophagales; family Cyclobacteriaceae; genus UBA2336. The sequence goes on from DILT01000014.1 coordinate 245,191, forward strand.
CAACGGTAATGGATAATTAATTTCATGCTGAAGCTTACGATAACCAAATACTTCACCGATGAGTGTTAACTGACCCGACTTACTTTTAGGATCGGGTAAAATGAGGTATTCATTTCCCTTTACTGTTGTCATTAACCGGTTACGTTCGGTGTCAATAACTTGTACCTCACCATCTATTACCCTGTTATTGGTCGCATTATAAAGACTAATGAATACCTCTGTATTGCCTAATGTCATCGGATTGTGCTGCACTATAGGCGGATTCTCCGTTATCTCTTCCTCAACAACAACTTCTTTTACAGGCTCTTCTTTAGTAACGGCTGCAGGGGTTGTTTCATCTGGCTTAGCAACCGGTTGGATTGGTTTATCATCGGGCTTCAATGCATGGATTAAGGTAGTCGATGCCCTATCAATTTCACCCGATACCACACGTACCCATGCATCGGTAAACTCACCCTTTTCCCTCACTTTTTGCATCTCCACCAATGCGGGTTTCAGCTCAGTAAAATAACTGAGGTAAACAAAGTAAAGGTTCTTTTGGGTGTTGAACCCATACCGGGCTTCGTGACCTTTGCTGGCCAAATTGTTGGTGAACTTTTGGGCTAGATCTTCGCGGGCTTTAGCATAGGCGGCAACTGTAACATAATAACCCGGCTTTAGCTCGGCTGTTTGGGCGTTGGTTTCGGGTGTACTGCAAAAAATTCCAGCTAATAACAGTACCAGTAAAAAATACTTCATGCGGTGAGGGTTGGTTTCACCGACCCAATATCCACTAAAAAAATAAAAAGATCAACTAAGTAGTCCATTTTCAGCATGTTAGCCAAAGACATTAACCATTCCTGTTAACCCACTCCTTCAAAAAGCCAACCCCATAACCTATCAATTGAACCCATGCCGCAGGAAGGCTTAACAAAGCAACCAGCAGGTTTTGGTTTGTTTGATACGAATCGAGGAGAATAGCCACCGAAAACATTCCGTACAGAGCCGCTATAAAAAAAAACACTACCGGACTGATAATTAGCAAGATCAACAAAGCAGCCAATCCCAAGGTAAAAAATGCGGGCAACCAGTGCGTAAGTTTCACTTCACCCGGATGGGCCCTTCCTACCAACACCCTGCCCTTACCAAAATTTGATACCTGATGATAGAACTGATTTAAGGTTGTTCTCCGCTTGTGGTAAACAAATGCTCCCGGAATCAACACCGACTTAAACCCTGCTTTTTTCATGCGAATACTCAACTCAATATCTTCAGCATAACGGCTAAAGGCAAAACCTCTGGTTTTATCATACACCTGTTTCGAGATACCCATATTAAAGCTACGAGGCTGAAACCATCCCAGGTGTTTTTTGGCCCCCCGAATACCACCGGTTGTTAAAACAGATGACATCGTATAGGCCATGGCCTGTTGAAGGGGCGTAAAACTTTCATGACTCCGATCAGGGCCACCCCAGGCATCGGGTTTTTCGCTGCTTAAAACATTATCAACTTCCTCAAAATAGGTTGGAGGAATAATACAATCGGAATCAAACACCACAAAGTAATCGCCTTTGGCGTGCGCAAAGCCCAGGTTACGACTGGGGCCCGGGCCTGAATTGGGTTTGAAGATATATTCGATATGCAGTTTGTCCCTGAACTCATCCACCACACTATCCGAACGATTTGTTGAACCATCCTCCACAATAATCACTTCAAAATTCTTCCACGTTTGTTGGGTGAGACTTTGCAGTAATTCACGCAGTTCATCCGGCCGGTTATATACCGGAACCACAACAGAATATTTTGGTGTGAAACTCATGACCAACCGTAAAAGTAAGTAAAGATTCGGTGATCAAAATGCCTGTTTCTGCCGTGGTTATTTTTCGTACATTCGGAAAAATCAAACCTGATGAAATACCTGTTTATATTTTCTCTTGTTTTGCCGATCTGTACACAGGCACAAAAGGACTACAGCCATGATGTAGGATCAGTGGATGCTATCATTACTGCTCTTTATGAAGTCATCTCCGGTGATCCCGGAACGGCAAGGGATTGGGATCGCTTCAGGAATTTATTCACGGCCGATGCACGTCTTATTCCTACCGGAAAAAATGCCGAGGGAAAAATCACCTATCGCACGATGTCACCTGAGGATTATATAACCATGTTCACCACGCGCATCACTACCGGGTTTTTCGAATGGGAATTGCATCGTGTTACGGAAGAATATGGAACGATTGTACATGTGTTTAGTACCTATGAAACCAAAGAAAAGAAAGACGGCCCTGTAACCAATCGCGGCATCAACAGCATTCAAATCTTAAAGCAAAACGATCGCTATGCTATTATGAATATTTTCTGGTGTCCGGAAAGTGCAGGGTTTGCGTTGCCAGAGAAGTATTTGAAGTAACTAAAATTTAACACCGTCATTGCGAGCGGATGCGAAGGATGTGTACAGGCGCGAAGCAATCCCTAACTAAGATTATGGGAACAAAATATCAAGTTTGGGATTGCTTCGTCATCCCGATATCCATCGGGATTTCTCGCAATGACGCCAACTAAATAATGCTATGCTAAGATCAATTTTCATTTCACTAATCATTTTCAGCGCTGGAGTTTTATCCGCTCAAAAATCCAAACCAACAGACATCACTGCGATTGTTGAAAAACATGCCGTGGCATCTTTTAAAGACTTCTATGATTTGCTGAGTTTGCCCAACGATGCGCACTACCCGGAAGATATTGAAAAAAATGTTCAGTGGTGCGAAACGGCATTCGCAAAACGCAACTTTACTACCAAGCGTTTAAATACATCCACTGTGCCGCTGTTGTTAGCCGAACGCAATGTTAAAAAGACTACCCGCACGGTACTGATCTACTTACAAATTGACGGGCAACCTGTAAATCCTTCTGCCTGGCACCAGGAAAGTCCGTGGAAACCCACACTGAAAGAAAAGGATGCACAAGGCAATTGGAACACCATTGCCTATGAACGTTTGTATGAAGGCTATAACCCCAACTGGCGGATATTTGCCCGCGCCACCTCCGATGCCAAAGGTCCTGCGGTAGCATTTCTTGCTTCGCTGGATGCCCTGGCCGAACTCAGGCAAGAACCAAACTATAACATGAAAGTTATCATGGACTTTGAAGAAGAACTGGGTTCACCCCAACTTCCCAAAGCAGTGGAGCAATACAAAAATGACTTGAAGGCTGATATGCTCATCATCTTTGATGGCCCGCGCCACATTTCGAATCAGCCAACGTTAAGTTTTGGTGCACGCGGCATTTGTGAAATCACGTTAACCGTATTTGGGCCACGGCAACCGGCACACAGCGGCAACTATGGTAACTACACGCCCAATCCCGCCATGCGATTGTCGCAATTGCTGGCCTCCATGAAAGATGATGACGGTCGGGTTACGCTCCCCGGCTTTTATGATGGTGTAATGCTTACTGAAGAAGAGAAAAGAATTCTGCAGCAGGTACCCGATGATGAGCAGGAGATCAGAAAATTTCTGGGTATTGCCGAACCGGATAAAATTGGTGACAACTTTCAGGAATCCATTCAATACCCAACACTGAATGTTCGTGGCATGAATTCGTTGTTTATCGGCTCCAAGGCCCGAACATTAATTCCCGCATGGGCTACCGCTGAAATTGACATCCGACTTGTACCCTCCAGTGATCCAAACCGGTTAATAGGACTGGTACGAAAACACATCGAGGATAAGGGCTATTACATTGTGGCCACAGAACCTACCGAGGAGGAACGCATGAAGTATCCGCGTATTGCAGCTATTCAGTCGAGTGTTTCGTATGGTCCATTTCAAACTCCGTTCGATTCAGAAACCGGTGTATGGCTAAACAAAGCGATGACAAAAGCTTTCGGCAAGGAACCCATAAAAATTCGCATGATGGGTGGCTCGATTCCGATTTCGCCATTTGTGGTTACGCTGGGCATTCCGGCCGTAAGTGTTCCAACGGTAAACCCCGATAACAATCAACATGCAGAAAATGAAAACATTCGTGTAGGAAATTATATAGATGCGGTGAAAACGTTTTTATATATTTTAACCGAGAAGTTGTAGTTATATGTCAGCATCAAAACGAGTTTGTGTTATCGGGGCTGGACCTTCGGGCATCACGGCTGCTAAAAATCTGTTGGATGAACACCATGATGTTGTGGTGTACGACTATGGCAATGAAGTGGGCGGCAATTGGGTTTTCAGCGACAAGCCCTCGCACTCCAGTGTGTTTGAAACCACGCACATCATCAGCTCGAAAACGCTTTCGCAGTACGATGACTTTCCCATGCCGGAGGATTACCCGGATTACCCCTCGCATCAACAACTGGCTGCTTACTTCCAGGCATACGCCAAACGGTTTAACCTATACCCACACATTGAGTTTCATACCCTGGTGGTGCATTGCTCACGCGACTCACATGGCAAGTGGCATGTAACCACCAAAAAGTACGATCAGGTAAAAACCGAAATCTTTGATGCCTTGGCCGTGTGCAACGGGCACCATTGGAAACCGCGGTACCCAGAATATCCGGGTGGGTTTACAGGCAAGTTCATACATTCGCATGATGTAAAACGATTTTCTGATTTTGCCGATCAGCGCGTGCTGGTGATCGGGGGCGGTAACTCAGCGTGCGATGTGGCGGTTGAGTCTTGTCGTGTTTCGCAAAGCACCGACATCAGTTGGCGAAGAGGGTATTGGGTTATCCCCAAATTTATTTTCGGCAAACCTTCCGATACCATTGGCGGGGTTATCATCAACCTGCTACCCACCGCCATTTCCCGAAAAATTACCAGTCTCATGGTGCGCACCCTGCAGGGAAAAAACAAACGGTATGGCTTGCCCGAACCTGAACATGATTTTGGTTTTCACCACCCAACCTTAAACAGCGAGTTGTTTTATTTTATCCGGCATGGTAAAATAAAACCACGACCGGATGTTAAAAGGCTGGATGGACAGACGGTTCACTTCACCGATGGAACCTCCGGTGAATATGATATCATAGTAGCCTGCACGGGGTATTGGATTGATCATCCGTTTTTCGATAAATCATTCATAGACTATTCACATGGAGACGTACCGCTTTACCTGCGTATGTTCCATCCGGAAATTCCGAACCTGTACTTTATCGGATTATTTCAACCTATCGGGTGCATCTGGCCGGGTTCTGAACTGCAAAGCAAACTGATGGCCCGTGAACTGTCCGGCAGATGGAAACGACCTGATAACATTAAAACGCTGGCACAACGTGAAGTGGATCACCCGGATTACAAGCAAATAAAAACACCCCGTCACACCATTACAGTGGATTACCACAAATTCAGAAAGCGATTATTACGCGAATTGAAGTAATTAGCTAACTGACCGAAGTATCGGATGAAGTGTCGGGTGTAAGTTGCTCGATTTTTTCCGCTACCTTAGTTTCAATCTCAGCAGCCTTGTTTTCAAGTTGTACTTTTGCCTGGGCTACCTGGGTTTTTACTTTCTTTTTGGCGGAAGCGACCTTAGCGGTTACCTGGCGCTTTACGGCTTTTACCTTTTTCCGTGCCTGTGCCTTAACAGCCTTCACCTTTTTCGAGGCTTTTTTAACCTGCTTCTTAGCCGTTTTTACTGCCTTTTTAACTTTTTTGCCAGCTACTTTTTTCACTGCCTTTACAGCCTTACGAGCCGCTTTTTTAACTGATTTTTTCTTTGCCATAGGAGTATTAGGTTGGTTGTGTGCCTGAAGTTAATCAAACTTTAATTCAAATCTTGAAAGTGGGTGGAGAGGAATTTACGGGATTAACACCATCCATCACAAATTTTGGAGGTTCATCAACAATCGGTAAACAGGCACCATCGTATTGCGTAGTATCACTATAAACCTCGCCACAATGCTAAAAAACTTTTTCAAAACAGCTTTCCGGAATATCCTTAAGTATAAATCGTATTCAATTATCAATTTTATAGGACTTACCTGCGGCATAGCCCTAACCCTGCTCATTCTGGTATATGTTCGTAATGAACTGAGTTATGATCGTTTCCATGAAAAAGCTGACCGGTTGTACCGGCTGCGGTACTCTGCCCCAAACGGACTGGAACTGGCCACCTCGCCACCACCCATAGCGCCAAAACTAAAAGATGAGTTTTCGGAAATTGAGGAAGCAGCCCGTGTGTATATCCGGAATGTAAGCATAAGTCTACCGAACAGTCAGGAGGCTTTTGAAGAAAATCGGATTGTCTTTGCCGACTCGGCCTTTACCGATATGTTCTCACTGAAATTCGTAAAAGGGAATCCGAAAAATGCTTTGCACGATAAGTTTACGGTGTTGATAAACGAGGAAATGGCAGAGAAATATTTTGGTGATAAAGATCCGATCGGTGAGTCTCTGATTTTTTCCGGGAGACAATCCTTTAAAGTTGTGGGCGTAGTGAAAGATTTCCCTGAAAATTCCCACCTCCGTTTCAACATGCTGGTGCCGTATGACGATATGTTTGATCTTGAAGACGAACGTACGGAAGCTGTGTTACGCAACAACCTTTCCCGAAATTTTATTATCAGTCATTCTTATACCTATATTTTACTACAACCCGGAGCCACTCCCGATAATATCAATGCCGGTATGGATGCCTTCATCAAGAAACATGCTGAACCGGTATTTCTGGTTGGGCAGGTGTTCACACTCATGCCAATAGTCGATATACATTTAAAGAGTACCCTGCTGGCTGAGCCCACGGCCACCAACTCCATGACAAACATTTTCATTTTTATTGGAGTAGGGATACTCACACTGCTAATCGCTTCCATCAACTACATTAACCTCAGCACGGCCCAGTCGTTTACGCGCATGAAAGAAATCGGCATACGGAAAATTATGGGGTCGATGAAATACCAGCTTATTGTTCAGTTTTTAGCCGAGAGCTTTTTGTTTTGCCTGGTGTCGTTGCTAATGGCTTACCTTGTTTTCGATGCTGCCTTGCCCCTGCTCAATCAGCTAACCGGTAACCACCTGGAATTTTTACAGGTTGTGGATGGTGAACTGATGCTGTTATCCTCGATCGTTCTGGTTCTGCTCTCCGTTTTAGCAGGCGGATATCCGGCCTATTTTGTTTCCTCTTTTGAATCGGTAACAGCATTGAAAGGAGCCGGTACCACTGGCGATGGAAATCAGTTCTTCCGCAAATCATTGGTGGTGGTTCAACTGGCTATCGCGTGCATGTTGCTGTCGGGCTCACTGCTCATTGTGAAACAATTGAATTATCTGAGCAGCCGGCCGGTAGGTTTTCAACGCGAACACGTTATCACTATTCCGTTGTATAGCCAGAACATGAACGGATACTTTCAACAGCGTGATTCTACGTTTCAAATTCGTTTACAAACCTTTCGGGATATTGTAGAAGCGCAAACCGGTATCCGGAACACCACATTATCCTCCGGCTCACCCGGTGCCGGAAGCGTTTTCAGGGGCACTATTCCCGAAGGATTTACCCGCGAAGACAACATATTTGCTGCCAACATGGCCATCGATTACGATTTTCTAAAAGCGTATGACATGGAGTTGATTGCCGGCCGCGCCTTCAGCAAGGATTATCCATCAGACGAGCCTGAAGGGTTTATTGTGAATGAAGCAGCCGTACAACAGTTCAATTGGGAAACTCCGGAAAAGGCATTGGGCAAATCCATCAACCGCGAAGGAAAGAAGGGATATGTTGTTGGCGTAATCAAGGATTTTAATTTTGCCGACCTCACTACGCCCATTTCAGCATTGCTTATGGCCATTGACCGCAATCAATTCAATACCCTTTCGGTGCGATTTGAAAATGCGAATGTGGAGTCAACCATTGCCAGGTTGGAACAAGAGTGGAATAAACTATTTCCCGAAAAAGCCTTTGAGTTTACCTTCCTCGATGAGCAACTGAATCAGCAGTATTCCAATTTTCAGAATTTCGGAACGATCATCCAGGTGTTTACTGCCATTGCTGTTCTCATTTCATGCCTGGGTGTGTACGGTTTGGTGTTGTTTACCGTTAAACGCAAAGTGAAGGAAATAGGTGTGCGTAAAGTGCTGGGCGCCAACGTGGGCAACATCTTGCTATTGATCTACCGCGATTTTGCGTTGTTGATTCTCATTGGGTTTATTCTTGCAATTCCTGCCTCATACTACTTCATGAGTGAATGGTTTACCAACTTCATATACCACACGGATATAGACATTTTTACGTATGTGATTAGTCTTTCACTGGTATTACTAATTGTATCGCTAACCATAAGCTACCAGGCCATACGTGCCGCACAAGCCAACCCGGTAACTTCATTACGAAGTGAATAAGCAATTTCGTTCCAACCAAAGTAATTATGTAGGTGTCTAATGGCAAAAACAGGACTATGCGCTTATTCAGCCTTACGTTTATACTTCTTGCCTTATGGCAATGCGACACCGAAAAAGTAATCATTTGCTTCCCACAGAACTGTACCACCAAAGCCACGGTAAAAGACCTTACCGGTCTGGATGGTTGCGGACTGGTGTTTGAGCTGGAAGACGGAACCATACTTGAACCCGAGCGCAGGGTGTACGTGCAGCCGCCAAAACCGGAAGAAGATCCCTTATACTATTTTGAACTGAAAGCCAATCAAAGAGTAATCATCGGCTACGAATCCTCAAATGCCGCTTCTATTTGCATGGCGGGAGAACTGGTTTTTGTAACCTGCATTAAGTTGGTTGGGAGTTCTGCTGCTGATTAGGGTGAAAATCTAAGCGAATCCGTATCCAGATCTTTTACTCTGTTAAAACCATATGAATCATCGTAGTCCCTATCAACTCCATTAATTTCTCCCTTTTCCAATAATTCCTTAAGTTCATTTTTGGTGAAAAAGAACTCTTGTGTTACAAAGTAGTCTTCATCATTTAGTTTGTAAACAAAACTAAAGTATTGAAAGGCATTTGGATAAACTATTACAGTGTCTCCTTGGGTCCGAGCAACTCTTAGGAAATAGTAATACGTACTGTCATTCACGTCCTTTCGTATTAGATAAACGTCTCCAACCTTTGGATCCGCTACGAAAAGAGCCTTTTCTTTTTGAGTGTTGATGTTTGTAATCACAAGTGTGCCAATCAACATCAGAAATATTAATACTCCCGAGTAGAGATAAATAGGAGTGCTTGTAACAGATTCAAAGTGCTTTACCCTCGGATTGAAATTATTTGGCTTTCCACACTTAGTACAGTAGACTCTAGATTCCTTGTCACCAACAGGAAAGAGCGGTATCCAAAATAGATGAAAGTAATCTCTAAAAATCTCGAACTCTAGTCCAATAGAATTACAGGTCGTACAGGTGCCTATATGATCCGTGGTCTTCTTAATTTTTGCTTTCTTTCTCCCGTAAATAAAAATCATGTTGCAAACTGTCCAAAATAAATATTACCCACAACATTTGAATACATGCAATTGTCTGTATTCTCTATATATCAAAACATCACTTCAACGTAAGCTCATCAACAATATGTTTTGCCCCGCCCAATTTATCTATGCACCACAGCACATAGCGTATATCCACACAAATGGTGCGGTTTAAGTCTTTGTCGAAGGCAATTTTATGGCTGAGCGCCTCATAGTTTCCATCAAAGGCCAACCCAATGAGTTCGCCACTGCCGTTCAGCACCGGTGAGCCGGAGTTACCGCCTGTTATATCGTTGGTGCTAATGAAGTTCACCACCAGGTCGTTGGTGCGGGCATCTTTGTAAGGGCCAAAGTCTTTTTTCTTTGCTGCCTCCAGAAGTTCTTTTGGTAAATCAAACTCGTAGTCGCCCGGCTTGTATTTTTCCAACACGCCCTTCATGGTACAGACATAATCATAAAATACGGCATCGCGCGGGCGGTAGGATTTTACGTTGCCATAACTCAGGCGCATGGTAAAGTTGGCATCGGGATACATGGTCTTTCCCGGGTTCATTTCACGAACACCTTTCAGGTATAACCGGCTGAGGTCGTTATTACGGTGTGTAAACTCGGTGAACTTCGAAGCAAAACGTGTGTTGTAGTTTTTCACAAAAGCCGAAACGTAGGCATAGGCCGGATCATCACGCAAAGCAGCGGCTTCCGGCTTGGCCATAAAGGCTTCCCATTTGGCATCATCAAACACCATGGTTTTTGAAAATACATCCGCAGCAAACTTTTTATAGGTTTGCTCATCACCCAGGTCGCCATAGCCGGTGCGCAGGCGGGTAAAAAATTCAGCAGGGTGTTGGGCCGATTCAATATCGGTATAAAACATGCGGCTGGTGGCCGCGATAATGTTCTGATCGGAAGCTTTATTTTCATTTTGTAAAAAGATTGTGCGCGTTCGTTTTAAACTTTCCACCACCCGGTTAATTTCATCAGCCGAAGGATTGTCGCGTGTAAGCGCAGTTTCCAGTGCCTGCCAAGAGGCAGCATAGGCAGCCAGGGGTGAGCCCAATATACCCTCATTTAAATAAATGCGTTGTTTGGTATAAGGCCACCACTCTTTATAGGCCTTTTCATATTCAGCAAACACTTGCGCATACTCCGGCTTTCCTTTGGCCCATTGAATAAATTTTTCCTCCTCCGCTTTCTTCTGACCAAACACATCATACTTCATTAACTGTTTTGCTTCACCATCAAAAAATTTCCAGTAGTTGGCAATGGCAGCATAACTGGAGGCAAGCTGAAGTCGTACCGCATCGCTCTTTTTCATCTCTTCAAACATCAGTTTCAGGCGGGCATCGCGCAGGTTAACGATGGCTGGGTTTTCTATTTCGGTTTTGATCTTTACGCCCCATGAAGTTTCATACCGGTTAGTACTTCCCGGATAGCCAAGAATCATGGCGTAATCATTCTCCTTTACACCCTTGGTAGAAACGTTCAGGTAATATTTCGGTATGTAGGGAACATTATCGGGCGCATAGGCTGCAGCCTTTCCGTCCTTGCTCATATACACCCGGAATACGGCAAAGTCGCCTGTATGGCGTGGCCATTCCCAGTTGTCGGTATCGCCACCAAACTTACCGATGCTTTCAGGAGGTGTTCCTACCAGGCGTACATCGCGGTAACGCTCATACACAAAAAGTAAATATTGGTTATTGCGGAAGAAAGGAACTACCCGTGCTTCAAGGTTATTGCCATCCGTAGTGCGTTTAACAATATCATTGGAGATAGCCTGAAGTTTCGTTGCTCGTTCCGCTCCGCTCAACCCCTTCAATGCATCTTCAACTTCTTTGGTAACATCGTCTATGCGCACCAAAAACTGAACGGATAAGGAAGGAGCAGGAATTTCTTCAGCTTTACTTTTTGCATAAAACCCATCGCGCAAATAATTATTCTCTACTGTACTGGCCGCAGCAATAGCCGAATACCCGCAATGGTGATTGGTGAACACCAAACCCTCCCTGCTTACAATTTCCCCGGTGCAGCCTCCGCCAAAAATCACAATGGCATCTTTAATAGAAGGTTTATTCAAGCTATATAGTTGTTCCTTGGTTAGCTTCAGTCCCTTTTTCACCATTTCATTGTATACATGGTCGCCCAGCATATACAATAACCACATGCCCTCATCGGCACGAACGAAGCTGAACACCAAAACAAAGAGTAGGGAGAGTATGCGCTTTTTCATGGTTGAAACGATTTAAGGAACCTAAGTTAGAAATTATCGGAAAAGGTTGAAAGGTGGCATTCGTAGAAAAGGAAATAAACTTTTCTGAGTATCCATTTAACGTCCAAAGTTTAATAGAGCATCACCACACTACCACCTCACCCCTTCCCCTCTCCCGCAGGAGAGGGGTGTCCGAGGTACGAGGACGGGGTGAGGTTTTAATGTGGACATCACACGGACATTCAGATAAACTTTTAATACTCATAATAACTGGTTTTCTTTGATGAAAAAGTTGAAAATGAACGCGTTGTACCCGATCCCGGCTGCTCTTTTTATAATAAGTATTTACGTGGCTCCTGCACAAAATGCTATACCATTAGCCAACGCACAGGTAAAGGATATTGTGGTTTACGGCAAACCGGTTGATAACCAAACCCGTTGCATTCACTGGCATTCGGAATTGGACATTATTGCCATCAAGTTTAAGTGTTGCAATAAATACTATCCCTGTTTTTCATGCCATGAAGAAACTACCGATCACAAACCAGCGGTGTGGCCCACCAAAGAATTTACGGAAAGGGCCATTCTTTGCGGAGTCTGTGGAAACGAACTGACCATTAATGAATACATGAACTGCAATAACACCTGCCCAACGTGTGCTTCTCTATTTAATCCTGGATGCAAGAACCATTATCATCTGTACTTTGAAACCCGTAAATAAGGGGCACTTTACCAATGACTAATGACAATTAGCCTCCTATATACACCCCTTACACATTGACCGCCACCGAAGAACTTTATAAAACTCTCGAACTGATCCGCCAGGAACGCCAGGCCGACCTGGAGCAGTACAAGCAAAAGGTGATGCTGTTGCCGCTCAGCCGTAAAACCAAGGAAGGCAAGAGCTGGTACCCGGTAAAACTCAAAAGGCACTACATCGGCACGGGCGAACGTCTGATTATCGAAATTGAGCGCACGCAACACCTCAACCAGGCCCATGTATTTCAATCCGGTAAAGTTGTAAACGTGTTTTGCAATGCACGCAACACTCCCGAAAAAGAACACGAAGGCGGAGTAATCAATTATGTGCGCGACAATACGATGGTGATTACACTAAACAGTGATGACCTGCCCTACTGGATTGATGATCCTTTGCTTGGTGTGGATGTAATGTTTGATGAAATGACTTACCGTGAGATGGAGTTTGCATTGAAGGAAGTTATTAAAGCAGATAAAAGCCGGGTGGCAGAGCTAAGGGAGATAGTATTAGGTTACACGTTGCCAAATGCCGGTCGCCAGCTACCAGCAACAGGCGATTGGCAACCGGCAAACCATTTAAATGCGAGTCAGCAGGAAGCGCTGCAGAAAATTTTAAACAGCGAAGACGTGGCGATCATTCACGGCCCACCCGGTACAGGAAAAACGACTACGTTGGTTGAAGCGATAAACGTTACTGTGCGGGAAGAGAAACAGGTGTTGGTTACCGCATCCAGCAACGCAGCGGTTGATCTGCTGGTTGATAAACTCAGCGAGGCAGGTTTGAATGTGTTACGCATTGGCCACCCTGCGAGAGTAACGGAACAATCCTTAAGCAAAACATTGGACTCGCGCATTGCCATGCACGTTCACTTTCGCGAACTGCGCACAATGCGCAGACGCATGGAACAGTTGCGCGAGATGGCCTATAAATACAAACGCGACTTCGGCTACTCCGAGCGGCAACAACGCAAACTTCTATTGCAAGAGGCTAAAGCACTTAAGGCTGATGCTGATGTTCTGGAGTTCTATATCATCAACGATCTATTACAAAACAGTGAAGTGATTGCCTGTACGCTGGTTGGCGCATCGCACCCCACGCTTCGCGGAAAACGATACAAAAGTGTTTTTATTGACGAGGCGGGGCAGGCACTTGAGCCGGCCTGTTGGATTCCAATACTGCGGGCCGAACGGGTTATTCTGGCAGGCGATCATCACCAGCTTCCACCAACCGTAAAATCATTCGAAGCGGCTAAAGCAGGGCTGTCAAAAACCCTGTTTGAAAAATGTATCCAGCGGCACCCGCAAACTGCAGTGATGTTGCAAACCCAGTATCGTATGCATGAAGACATCATGAAGTTTTCAGCAAATTATTTTTACGAGAATAAATTGTTAGCCGATGCTTCCGTTGCCACAGCTCTGCTGGAGCCCGGCATGTTGCCGTTCGATTTTATCGACACAGCCGGATGCGGGTTTACCGAAGCACAAGACCCGGAAACGCTAAGTCGCTACAACGAGGAAGAAGCACAGTTCCTGATCCGGCAAGTAGAAAAGCTCATCCTTCATTTTGGGGTGGAAAACTGGAATTTTTCAATGGGCATCATTACCCCTTACAGCGCACAGGTTGAGCGGCTAATCAAACTGGCAGAAGCCTCAGAAGAGCTTTCTGCTTTGGCTTCGTTCATCACCATTAATACAGTAGATGCCTTTCAGGGACAAGAGCGCGATGTTATTGCCATTAGTCTGGTGCGCTCAAACGAAAAAAGTGAAGTAGGTTTTTTAGGCGACATCAGGCGCATAAATGTAGCCATGACCCGGGCCAGGAAAAAACTGATTATGGCAGGCGACAGCGCGACCTTAGGCACACACCCCTTCTACCTGGAATTATTAAGCTACGTCCAGACAAAAGGCTTTTACAAAAGTGCGTACGAGCTGATGTAGTAAAAATTACTTTGCCGGGTGCGGCAAAAAGATCAACACCTGAGTACCCTTGTTAAGAACACTGTTCAATTCTACCGTACCCTTTAACTTTTGAACGATCTTCTTCACAATGTACAGGCCCAACCCATTACCCTTGCTCCTTTCGTGTGCCCGGAAATACATGTCGAATACCAGGTTCAGGTATTTTTCCTCAATTCCCCAGCCCTCATCTTCAACACGTACATGTAAGCCTTTCTCGTTTGTGTTTGCAACAATCCGGATGGTTGAGTGATCACTGGAAAATGTAATTGAATTTTCAACGAGGTTCTCAAGAATTACCTTAATCAGAGCAGGGTAGGTTAAGAAAGGCTGAAGTGTTGTAAATTCTGTGATCATGTTAATATTTCTTTCCCGCATCTCCTCCGAAAAAATGTTTTTAACAGATGTCAGGATTTCATCCAGGTAAAGTTCCTTAAAAATCAGTTCACTCGAACCCACATCACTAACCGACTGAAGTTTGAGCAGCATCTTATCCAGGCTTCGTGCGGTTTGATTTACCTTTTCAAACAGGGTAATTGCGTACGGATCTGTAACAGCAACTTTTGCCACTTCTGCCAACCCCATAAATGTGGTGAGCGGTCTTCTGAAATCATGCGATGATCGATAGAAAAAGGTGTCGAGTTCCTTATACGCCTGCTTTAATTCGCGTGTCCGTTCTTCAACGGCAGATTCCAGTTCTTCATTTATTCGCGCAATGGTTTGGTTGGAGAGTTGCAACTCCTCGGATTGCGCCTGTATCTCCTCGTTCTTTTCCTGTATAGCATAATTTAAAGATTTTACTTTCAAATAGTTTCTATACAACAGGTAGGAGATTGCCAAAAGCATCAAAAAAAATACAGAACCAAAAAGAATAATAAGACGCTGCTGCCGCAGCTTACTATCCCGCACGAATAGTTCTGATTCCTTTAATTCCTTTTCCTTATTCAGCAATTCTATTTCTTGATTCTTTTGCTGGAGGGAATACTCTACTTGTAAACTGGCAATTCGGTTAGAAAGTGAGTTGTTATACAAAGAGTCTTTAAACTGTAAATGGCGTTTATAGTACGTAAGGCTTCGCTCACGATTTCCGGTTTGTTCGGCCAGGTCTGCTATTTCAAGATAAATATCATGCAGCGCTTGAGCACCTTGTACTTTTTGGGCCATTTGTTCGGCCACCCGTAAATGGGCATCTGCTCGCTGAAAGTCTTTCGATGCTTTATAAGTTTTTGCCAACGCCAGGTTACACCAGGCTATACCGATGGAATTATTATTTCGGGTTTCTATAGCCAGGCTTTGCAATTGATAGGCGATCGCCTCACGATACTTACCAAGTGCATGCATTAAATAACCGAGGTTATTCAGGGTAGAGGCTATCCGTAAAGGGTCATTAATGGTTTCACGGAGGGCAAGCGCTTGTTTAAGGTAAAAAAATGAACTGTCATAAACCTTTGTGTCATAAAAAATAACTCCCAGTAAATTATAATTGGTAGCTTCCAACACCCGGTAGTTATTTCTCTTTGATAGGCTAAGCGACCGGGAGGCAAACTCTTTCGCTAAGGTGTGCTGATTTAAATAGGGATACACCCATCCTAACTGCCACAGCAATTTTGCCTGTTCATAGGCGTAGCCCTTTGTCTCTGCTATCTTTAAACCTTCATATGCATTGTTCAGGCTTAACTCATAATTACCAACCTCAGAAAAAATATAGGCAATCTCATATTGGGTAACCACGTATTCATACCACAAACCGTTTGCCCGATAATACTCTTTCACATCATTCAACAGGGTAAGGGCTTCCTGATACGCTGATTGCCTGATGTGTAAAATAGCACTACGAAACTTGTAGCTATTCTTAATTTCAGGACTATGAACTTGTAATGTGTTAATGTAGTTTGCCTGTTGAAGAAAATATTCTGCACGCTCATACTGAAGTATCCCCAGGTAGTAATCAGCCAATTGCAGGTATATGTCGGCCAAAAGATTAGGTCTGTTGATTATTTTTCGAAGTGCATATGATTTATTAAGAAGCTCCAGTTGTTTATCCCGTTCACCTTGAATACCATAATACTTTGACCACTCTTTATAAAGAACAGAAAACTCAAATTGATATTCCGTATTATTCAGCACTTCATAAGCCCGGTTAAATAACACCAACGCTGAATCCATTTCTCCCTTTATGGTTAAAAAGTTAGCGTACTTTACCAGGCCGTAGCCCTCTACATTTTTGGTACCTGCCTTGTGGGCCAGGTTAACGCCCTGAAAGTAATAGTGACCGGCCTTCACCTGATCGCCCAACGACTGTTCATACAATGCCCGGTAAATCAGCGATAATGCCTGCCCCTTTAAATAGCCTACTTTTTGACTCAACGCAAGCGCCTCAAGTGTGTATACATTGCTTCTGCGTTCATCAAAAGATGCGCACTCTAGCGCCATAGCATTAAGTAAATCAACCTTTGCCTCACCGGATAACCCGCTCGCAACTGACTCCAGGCTATCCATACGGTGCAGTTCATTTTGTAAAGAAGACTGTGCCCAAAGGACATTGCAGAAAAATAAAAATACAATGCATGAAATCAGTTTACGCATGTTCAATAAGGCGGTAAAAAATCAAAACGTAACTGTAACCCTACTGCATTACCTGCTCTGAAATTTTTCCTGTTACTTTATTCTTCAGGATCAGTTTCTTTGCACCGTAGTGTGTTACTTCTTCTTTCACCAGGTAATGTTCGGCATCAAACTCCTGCAAGTGGCTATCTTTGCCAACACCTGTGCGGCCACGCCAATGAGCAAGGTTAACAGGTTCCCACAATTTACTTTTAGCCGAACGGTAGGCGGCATCCAAAATGGCATTAACCACATAGCCATCGTAAAATGTTTCTTTAGGCTGTATGCCCTTTTCAAAAGCGTTGAGCATATCCATAAACATATGGTTATAACCCAACTCATTCAGTTCATCACCAACCGGAAAAAGCCAGCCTGTGTTGCTCTCTGCTTTTTCAGCCACATAATCTGCACCCTTCCCTGTTGTGAACATTTCGAGTCCGGTGCGTAAAAATCCATTTGTCCAGATGGTACCTTCCGAACCCATCACCTCATCGCGCAAATCCAACCCGCCCCGAAACGTCCAGCTTACTTCAAATTGGCCGATGGCCCCGTTTTCATATTTCACCAATCCGATAGCATGGTCTTCTGCATCAATGGGCTTCACCTGCGTATCGGCCCAGCACATTACCTCTACGGGTAAAATATCTTTACCGATATAACTACGCGAAATTTCTACGCAGTGACAACCCAGATCAAGAATACAACCACCACCTGCCTGCTCCATATCCCAAAACCACTCACTGTGTGGCCCGGGATGTGTTTCGCGCGACTTCGCCCAGAGAACCCTACCCAATGCACCGTTCTTCACACTTTCATGTGCTTTTAAAAACTTGGGTGTATACACCAGGTCTTCGAGGTAGCCATTGAAAATCCCAGCCTTCTCCACAGCTTCCAGCATGCGTTTTGCCTCCTCCGCATTTCGGCCGAGTGGCTTGGTTACCATCACTGCCTTTTTATACTTGCAACATAACATTACGGCTTCTTCATGCAGGTTGTTGGGTAACGAAACGCATACCACTTCAACATCCGGCCGATTAATGGCTTCTTCCATAGTGGTTGTGCCAAACGGAACATCATAATCGGTCATAAATTTTTTTACGCTTTCATCCCTGCGTGAATAGATGGCCACAATCTTGTCGCGGTTACGGTAACCCTGAATAGAATCTGCGTAAAACCTGCCAATGAAACCCGTACCAAGCATTGCAATTTTTGTCATATTCTTTAAAATTTTATTGAATATACTTGTTCTTCTTTCAACAGCTCAAATAATAATGATAAAGGGTAAAAAAATAATTACCTATCATTGGGCTCTAAAATACTGTGCTATGAAATATACCCTTTTGATTTTATCCCTGGTTTTTATTGGCTTTTCCTGCACTAAAAAGGAGGCCACCTTTCAACGCGAAGACGGTTTGAATTCATTTACCGTGGCCGGTCTTGAGCAATATCTCAAAACGCTTGCTTCCGATGAATTTCTGGGTCGTATGCCGTTTACAGAAGGCGAACGCATAACCCTTAATTACCTGGAAGAACAATACAAAACCCTTGGGTTAGAGCCCGGAAATGGCAGCAGCTACCTGCAGGAAGTACCGATGGTGGAAATTACTACAACAGCCGATGCTTCAATGGAGGTAAAATCAGGTAAAAATAAATTTTCATTGGAAGGTTTTAAAGATTATGTGATCTGGACTGAACGTACCGATGAAAAAATTGAGCTAAAAGATGAAGACCTGATCTTTGCAGGTTTTGGTATTGTGGCTCCTGAGTATGGCTGGAATGATTACGAAGGACTGGAAGTAAAAGATAAAATTGTTTTGGTGATGGTGAATGATCCTGGCTTTGGCTCCACGGATGCCACGCGCTTCAAAGGCAACACCATGACCTATTATGGGCGCTGGACGTATAAATTTGAAGAAGCTGCACGCCAGGGTGCAAAAGGCTTGTTGATTATTCATGATGATGTAGCGGCCGGATACGGTTTTTGGGTGGTTCAAAACAGCTGGAACAAAGCCAAGCTCTATTTAGACACGCGCGGAAAAAATAACTATTACTGTGCTACGGTGGGATGGGTTTCGCAACCTGCTGCAAAAAAACTTTTCGAAGCAGCAGGTTTAGATTGGGCGAGTACGGTATCCGCTGCACGCCAGCCAGGATTTAAAGGTGCGCCTATGAATCTAAAACTCTCTACTAATTTATCTGTTAAAGCAAAATTCGATAAGTCGTATAACGTGGTTGGGAAAATTACCGGAACAAAACAACCCGATGAATACATCATATACTCTTCGCATTGGGACCACTTCGGAATTGGAAAGGCAGATGAAAAAGGTGACACTATTTATAACGGTGCACTCGACAATGCCAGCGGAACAGCAGCCCTGCTTGAACTGGCTAAAGGTTTTTCATCGTTAAAAAATAAACCCAATCGTACCGTAATTTTTCTGGCCGTGACTGCCGAAGAACAAGGGTTATGGGGTTCGGAATACTATGCACAAAATCCAATCTACCCGAAAGAAAAAACAGTGGCCAACATCAATATCGATGGCATTAATCCGTATGGCAAAATGAAGGATATAGTAGTAGTGGGCATAGGTCAGTCTGATTTAGAAGATTACCTGAATGAAGAAGCCAAAGCGGCTGGTCGTTACACTTCGCCCGAACCTAATCCTGTTGCCGGATATTACTTCCGCTCCGACCATTTCTGTTTTGCAAAAGTGGGCATACCCGCACTTTACACCAACACCGGTATTGATCATGTAGAAAAAGGAGCTGAGTACGGAAAACAATTACAGGACGACTACGTGGCCAAATATTATCACAAACCTTCCGATGAATATGATCCTACTGTATGGAACCTGGAAGGCGCAGTGGACGATACAAAATTATTATTCAACGTAGGTAAACGCCTGGCTTTTGAAACCAACTGGCCCCAGTGGAAAGAGGGTTCGGAGTTTAAAGCGATTCGGGACAGGTACATGAAGCGGTAAAATTCCCAAGCCAAACTACTGGCTATATTCATCCTTCAGCTTTCAACTACCCTGGCTTTTACGCAAAAGGCCAGGGTTTTTTATTGTTCTTCCTAAGCTAATGCCTGTTAGCTTAATATCCCCCTAGTCAGTATTTTTGAGCTTGCGTAGAACGAAAACCACTATGAGCACGGAAACGATCAGCACTGAAAAAGTTCAAAAAAGCACCCCTGCCTATCACCAGGTACAAACACCTTATAAGCCCAAAAACAAAGTTCGTATTGTTACCGCAGCCAGCCTATTTGATGGCCACGATGCAGCCATTAACATAATGCGCAGAATTATTCAGGCCACAGGCGTTGAAGTAATCCATTTAGGCCATGACAGAAGTGTGGAAGAAGTAGTAAATACTGCTATTCAGGAAGATGCACAAGCCATTGCCATGACCAGCTACCAGGGTGGGCACAACGAGTACTTTAAATATATGTACGACCTGTTGCAAGAAAAAGGCGCAGGACATATAAAGATTTTTGGTGGTGGCGGTGGAGTAATTCTTCCGGATGAAATCAAAGAGTTGATGGAGTACGGCATTACCCGAATCTATTCTCCGGATGACGGACGCGCCATGGGACTTCAGGGAATGATTAATGATTTAGTGGAGAAGAGTGACTACCCTACCGGTAAAATAATTAACAATCAGCAATTATCAATCAACAATTCTCTGGGTATTGCTCAGGCAATCTCAGCTGCTGAAAATTTTTATGATGAGCATAAAGATTTTTTCAGTGAAATAAACAAGAGGGCTGCCGATTCAAAAGCACCTGTGCTGGGTATTACCGGAACAGGAGGTGCCGGTAAGTCTTCGATGGTGGATGAAATTGTAAGAAGGTTTTTAGTAGACTTCAAGGAAAAGACTATCGGATTAATTTCTGTTGATCCGTCCAAACGTAAAACGGGTGGTGCACTACTGGGCGATCGCATCCGCATGAATGCGATAAATAATTCCCGTGTATATATGCGCTCATTGGCAACACGTCAGTCAAACCTGGCATTATCGGCTTATGTAAAAGAGGCTGTGCAGATTTTAAAGGCTTCAGGGTTCGACTTAATTATTTTAGAAACGTCAGGTATCGGCCAAAGCGATACTGAAATTCTGGATCACAGCGATGTATCGTTATATGTGATGACACCGGAATATGGTGCTGCCACACAACTTGAAAAAATCGATATGTTGGATTTTGCCGATGTGATTGCCTTGAACAAGTTTGATAAACGCGGTGCGCTGGATGCATTACGCGATGTAAAGAAACAATACCAACGCAACCACCAGCTTTGGGATAAAAAGCCGGATGATATGCCTGTGTTCGGCACCATTGCCTCACAATTCAATGATCCGGGTACGAATCAGCTTTACAAACACATCATCGATAAGGTTGTTGAAAAAACCGGAGCTGATTTAAAATCATCATTTGAGATAACACGGGAGATGTCGGAGAAAATATTTGTTATTCCTCCTCACCGCACGCGTTACCTCAGCGAAATTTCTGAGAATAACCGAAAGTATGATGAGTGGGTTAACGAACAGGTAGTTGTTGCTGAAAAGTTATACGCCTTCAGTAAAACAATTGAATCGGTTACAGATGCTGCAATTAAAAAAGTGCTTCAGGCCGAATTCGATAAGATTAAACTCAACCTTGATCCCAAAAACTTGAAGCTTATAGAAGAATGGGCTGGCAAAGCGAAGCAATACAAAGAACCAGTTTTCAAATTCAAGGTTCGGGATAAGGAAATCGGCATTCAAACCCACACTGAATCATTAGCTCATACGCAAATTCCAAAAGTAGTGCTTCCCAAATACTCAAGCTGGGGCGATTTGTTGCGCTGGAGTCTGCAAGAAAATGTTCCAGGAGAGTTTCCATACACCGCGGGTATATATCCGTTCAAACGCGAAGGCGAAGATCCTACACGCATGTTTGCCGGTGAAGGCGGACCGGAACGCACAAACAGGCGCTTTCACTATGTTTCCTTAGCGATGCCGGCTAAACGTTTATCGACAGCCTTTGATTCAGTGACGCTATACGGTAACGATCCCGACTATCGACCGGATATTTATGGCAAGATTGGCAATTCGGGCGTGAGTATCTGTTGCCTGGATGATGCCAAAAAATTATACAGTGGTTTTAATCTTGCCGACCCTAAAACATCGGTATCGATGACTATCAATGGTCCTGCGCCCATGTTGCTGGCGTATTTCATGAATGCAGCCATCGATCAGCAGTGCGAACTCTACATCATAAAGAATGGACTCGAAGAAGATGTAAAGAAGAAAATTGCTGCGCTTTATAAAGGCAGAGAAAATGAACGTCCTGCTTATCAAGGTCCGCTGCCTAAGGGCAACGATGGTTTAGGATTAATGCTGCTTGGGGTAACCGGAGATCAGGTTTTGCCCAAAGATGTTTACGAGAAAATAAAAGCGGAAACACTTACTCAAGTTAGGGGTACGGTACAAGCCGATATTTTGAAAGAAGATCAGGCACAAAACACCTGTATCTTCTCCACCGAATTTGCCCTTCGTCTGATGGGTGATGTTCAGCAATACTTTATCGATAAGAAGGTACGCAACTTCTATTCGGTTTCTATTTCCGGTTATCATATTGCTGAAGCTGGTGCCAACCCGATAACACAATTGGCCTTTACCCTGGCGAATGGCTTTACGTATGTAGAGTACTACCTCAGTCGTGGTATGAATATCAATGACTTTGCTCCTAACCTTTCGTTCTTTTTCAGCAACGGTGTTGATCCGGAGTATGCCGTGATTGGTCGTGTAGCCAGAAGAATCTGGGCCAAGGCATTAAAAAATAAATATGGAGCCGATGCGCGTTCGCAGATGTTGAAGTACCATATTCAAACCTCCGGGCGCTCCTTGCACGCTCAGGAAATCGACTTCAACGATATTCGCACAACATTGCAGGCGCTGTATGCCATTTACGATAACTGCAATTCGTTACACACCAACGCTTACGATGAAGCCATTACCACGCCCACCGAAGAAAGTGTGCGAAGGGCTATGGCCATTCAGCTTATCATAAATAAGGAGTTAGGATTAGCTAAAAATGAAAATCCATTACAGGGATCATTTATTATTGAGGAGCTGACGGATCTTGTAGAAGAAGCGGTATTGTCTGAGTTCGATCGCATTACGGAACGGGGTGGTGTACTGGGTGCAATGGAAACCATGTACCAGCGAGGAAAAATACAGGAAGAAAGCCTCTATTACGAAACCCTTAAGCATACCGGTGAATACCCGATTATTGGCGTGAATACTTTTCTCAGTTCTAAAGGTTCGCCCACCATATTACCGCAGGAAGTAATTCGCGCAACAACCGAAGAAAAAGAATACCAGATTACCATGTTGCGGAACCTGCATAAACATCATGCTGGAAAATCCTCCTCTTCTTTGGACGTTGTGCAGGAAGCCGCCATCAAAAACAAAAATATTTTTAGTGAATTGATGGAAGCTGCCAAAGTTTGTTCACTCGGACAAATCACAAAAGCACTGTTTGAAGTAGGCGGACAATATCGGAGAAACATGTAATCAACGGTGCGTAAATTATGGCCAATGACCGATCGCCTATTTCCCCATAAAATTCAGTTAATTCGCTGATAAATATCAGTCACCCCCAACTACCCGATTCCTACTTTTAAGATATGGGCATGTTGGACAGAATGAAGGTTTATTTCTTTGAAACCGGCCAGATGTCATTGTTTGGATGGCGGTTTATAAAAGAATTCCTTTTACCTCCCTATGAACTCAAAGAATTGCTGCGGCAGTGCTATTTGATTGGAAATAAATCACTTGGATTAGTTGGTGCAACAGGATTCATTATGGGTATTGTACTTACCCTGCAAACAAGACCAACGCTTGTTGAATTCGGTGCCGAATCCTGGATACCCTCTATGGTTGGGATTGCTATCGTTCGCGAAATCGGCCCTGTTCTTACCGCATTGATTTGTGCCGGTAAAATCGGCTCAGGCATTGGTGCCGAACTCGCCTCCATGAAGGTAACTGAACAAATTGATGCCATGGAAGTATCGGGCACCAATCCATTCAAATACCTGGTTATAACACGTGTAACAGCTTGCATAATCATGTTGCCGGTGCTTGTCGTTTTTTCAGATATAATTTCCCTATCGGGTTCTGCTTTAGTAGAGTTTTTAAAAGGTAAAGTTACGTTTCAACTGTACATCAGCAACGTATTCACCTATCTGCAGTTTAGTGATCTTATCCCCTCCATCACCAAAGCATTCTTTTTTGGCTTTGCAATTGGTATTGTAGGGTGCTACAAAGGTTTTACTTCCAAGAAAGGAACTGAAGGTGTCGGTCGCACGGCTAATTCGGCTGTAGTGATCAGTTCTATGCTGGTTTTTGTCCTTGATTTTATTGCCGTACTCATCACCGATATATTTTATGACCTGTAATGAAACCGGGCGTAACCATAGATTTTAATAAACCGGTAATTGAAATAGAAGATTTATGGAAATCTTTTGGTACCAATCATGTTCTTAAAGGGTTTAACCTTACACTGCATCAGGGTGAGAATATTGCTGTGATGGGAAAATCCGGTTCGGGCAAATCAGTTTTGATAAAATGCATTATTGGACTGCTCACCATTGACAAAGGAAAGCTTACTGTTTTGGGCAGATCGGTACCTGAAATAAATCACAAAGAGTTGGACGAATTACGAACAGATGTAGGATTCCAATTTCAGGGCAGTGCCTTGTACGACTCTATGACGGTTCGTGAAAATCTTGAGTTTCCATTGCGCAGGCATCGGGAAAAACTGAAAGGTATACCGGTGAACGATCTGGTCGTGGAGTCACTGGAGAATGTAGGACTCGCACATGCGGTTGATATGATGCCCGAAGAATTATCGGGCGGTATGAAAAAGCGGGTGGCCCTGGCCCGCACGCTCATCATGCGGCCAAAAATCATTCTTTACGATGAACCCACCAGTGGGCTTGATCCCGTAACCGGAAAAGAAATAAGCTTATTGATCAATGAAATTCAGGAACGGTTTCAAACAGCAGCCATTGTCATAACGCATGACCTGGGATGTGCTAAAATCACGAGTGACCGAATGATTATCCTACATGATGGGATTAATTATACCGAATCAACATATAGTGAATTAAATCAATCAACTGATGAGCCGGTGAAAGCATTTTTCACTTGAAATCTTTTCGAACAATAGTGATATGGAAAAATCAACGTCAACAACAATCCGTCTGGGAATCTTTGTAACCTTGGGCGTCCTCATATTTACCGTGGCTGTTTACCTCATCGGACAAAAACAACACATGTTCAGCGAAACATTTCAGATAGTGGCTCATTTCAACAACGTAAACGGATTGCAACCCGGTAACAATGTTCGGCTGTCAGGCATAAATATTGGGGCTGTAACGGAAGTGAATTTTTTAAATGACTCCGTTATTGAAGTAAAAATGCGCATTAAAGAGAGCATCAGAATGCACATTAAACAAAATTCAATTGCAAGTATTGGTACGGATGGCTTGATGGGTAATGTTATTGTTAATATTTCACCTGGCAAAGGATTTTCCAGATCGGTAGAAAACAATGAAAAGATACAAACCTATAGTCGTATTAAAACGGATGACATTCTAAATACGTTAAATGTTACCAATGACAATGCTGCCATGTTAACTCATAATTTGTTAGAGATTACTCAACATATTAAATCCGGTAAAGGAACATTTTCGGCTGTATTGTATGATTCTGCGCTCGAACGTGAAGTACTTCTAACCATAAAAAATCTCCGCCTTAGCGCTGAGAAAACAAACTCACTACTTCAGGAACTAAATACAATAGCGAAACAGGTTAAAGAAGGTCGCGGAACAATAGGATGGCTTTTAAATGATACTCTTTCAGACGATCAGATACGCACCACCTTGGTTACTCTTCAAAAAACGGGAAATAATTTGCAAGCAGTATCCGATAGTCTCCAAACCTTAGTTACGGATATAAAGGAAGGTGAAGGAACCCTTCCGGTATTACTCTATGATACCGCAGTAGCCAATAATGTAAAGCATTCACTCCGTAGTATTGAAGAGGGAACAGCTTCATTTAACGAAAACATGGAAGCGTTAAAACATAGTATGTTTTTCAAAAAATACTTTAAGGAGCAGGAAAAACAGAAAAAGAAGACCAAAAAATAAAACCGGAGTCGTTGTCGACCCCGGTTTTAAAACCAACTGCTTCGTGATTAAAACTTAATACGATCGATTAAACCTGCACTGGTGTAAACCTCAAATGTGAAAGAGGTTGATTTAACTTCGCTCAAGTTAAATACTTTACCATAACTACCGTTTACTGTTTCGCGGTACGAATTAACAAGATCTTGTTGAGCATCAAAAATTCTCACTTCAACGGTCTCTTTACCCTGATTAGCAATCATAATAGCAAACTTATTTGCATCGACTACTTTAGCATGTACTGCAGCTTTTTTTTCAGACACTTCAGCTTTCGCTACCAGTGGGGCATACTCCACTACGGCTTCCATTTTCTTATCGGCACTCTTTACCTGAATGGTGTAAGTACCTGCAGCCATACCTTTAAAATTTACAGGGCGAATAAAGCCCTTTAAATTTCTAACGGTCTCAATGTAAACCACCTTACCCTGGTTATTGAAAATAGTAAGGGTAAGTGCTGAAGGCTTTTCGCCTTCATAAATTAATTTGTAAACTCCCGACTTTCCATTGATCACAAATAAGCCTGTATTATTCGGATCATCTTTAGCCAGTGAAGTCAGTGCACTAAACACGACAAGCGCAGCAAGCATTAATGATTTTGTTTTCATAGTTTGTTGTTGTTTAAATTATACTGCAAATGTACGGGCGTGGAAGATGCACGGACGTAAATTGTAAGAAAACCGTATTTATTAATCAGAAAAACGTTTGCGGAATTTTTGTCGCTCACTTTTGGGAATATCTGTCACTTTATCAACCGATTACAACAAAAGCCTGCTCAATTTTTCCGCACACGTTTTCGGTCTGAAATAAAAAAAGCTGCTGGTTATATCAGCAGCTTCATTCTAATACATGTATTACTAAATCCTATTTTGACAACACTGCAACTCTTTGTAGTGGTTGAAGCGTGATGATCTCGGATCTGCTCTTTTTACCATCTGATACCCTCACAATGTAATTGCCTCTTCCAAGTTGAGAAAGGTTGTAGCGTCTGGTGAACCCATTTCTGGATCGAACGCTTTCTGAAAACACTTCCTTACCTTTTAAATCGGTAATGGTTACACGTGTATTACTTTCCTTATCGGATGAATAAATTACTTTAACAACTGATCCCGTCTTAATGAAAGCAATTGAATTGTCCGCTGATGGGTCAGTGGTACGCATGGCAAACACAGCACTTGAAACGAGAAGTGCGACAAAAATGGTGAGCACGTTTTTCATACAACTATTTTATTAGATAATGTATAGACGCTGATCCACACAATTAGTTGCAGTTAAACTGTTAAAAATGCGTTAATAAAAAAGTTAACAGCTTACTTCTCGATTTTTATAATAGCATGTCCTTAACGGATTTTAACTAGATGAGGATGAAATCTGAAATGAAAATTTTAAAAATAGTTATGTTGTTCATTCATGAACACAGTGCGTCCCAACAGCGAACACACCAGGTTAAAGGATTTTTAACTTGCTTTTGGCACCGTAGCGTGCTATTTTCAGGTCCTTAACTAAAACTTATAATATGATGCGTAAGACTCTTATTTGGATGCTTTTGTTGCTCGTAGCCAGCACAGGTTATGCACAAAAGAAGAAATCAAAAACCACGGATAAAACACCCGTTGAAACAGCCGCCCCCGCGACCGAGGTAAAGCCACAAATACCCACACCGGTTAAAGTCACTTCGGTGGAGGGTATTACTGAATATCGGTTACATAATGGGCTAAGGGTATTGCTTTTCCCTGATAACTCAAAGCAAACTTTTACCCTGAATGTAACCTACCTGGTAGGTTCAAAGCATGAGAATTACGGTGAAACCGGTATGGCTCATTTGCTCGAACACTTAGTATTTAAAGGAACTCCCAAGTATCCTTTTAACATTATGAAAGAGTTGGAAGATCGGGGTGGAAATTTCAATGGAACAACCTCACTGGATAGAACGAACTACTTTGAGGTACTTACAGCAACAGATGAAAACTTAAAATGGGCCATTGAAATGGAGGCCGACCGTATGGTAAACTCGTTCATTGCCAAAAAAGATCTGGATAGCGAAATGACTGTGGTCCGCAATGAATACGAAAGTGGAGAGAACAGCCCGATTGGTGTCTTGTTTAAAAAACTATCGGGCGCAGCCTACCAATGGCACAGCTATGGTAAGTCAACCATCGGAGAACGTTCTGATATTGAAAATGTCTCCATCGAAAGACTCCAGGCTTTTTATAAGAAGTATTATCAGCCTGACAATGCCGTTGTAGTGTTGGCCGGCAAATTTGACGAGGGCAAAACGTTGAATTACATCAATGAATTCTTTGGAGCGATTCCCAAACCTACCCGCGAACTTCAATCTTTTTACACCCGAGAACCAACACAGGATGGTGAGCGTGTAGTTACCGTGAAACGTGTTGGTGATGTTCAGTATGCAGCAGTTGCGTATCACATTCCTCCCGGATCGCACGAAGATTATCCATCCATTGCAGTGCTCTCGAATATTTTAACTACACAACCTTCCGGCAGATTGTATAAAGCTCTTGTCGATTCTAAAAAAGCAAGTTCAGTGTTTTCATTAACCCGGGCTACTAAAGAACCCGGTATTATGATGGCTTTTGCAGAAGTACTTAAAGAAAAATCATTAGATGATGCTCGCACCACTATGGTAAAGACATTCAACGAAGTGGTGAAAAATCCTCCAACCAAGGAAGAAGTTGATCGGGCAAAAGGCGAAATCTTAAAACAATTTGAATTGAATTTCAATAATGCCGATCGTATCGGGATATTTCTTAGCGAATATATCGCCATGGGCGACTGGCGCTTATTCTTTCTTTACCGCGACAGAATTGAAAAGGTTACTCCCGATGATGTGCTAAGGGTTGCCAAACAATACCTGAAAGACGATAATCGAACAGTTGGATTATTTATCCCTACTGAAAAACCTGATCGCTCAGAGATACCCGGTGAACCGGATGTGGCTGCTTTGGTGAAAGACTATAAAGGAAAACAAGCTATAGCCAGTGGTGAAGAATTTGATCCTTCTCCAGCTAATATTGAAAGCAGAACACAACGTAGCACCTTACCTAATGGTATGAAGGTAGCTTACCTCGCAAAGAAAACACGCGGTGAGTCTGTACAACTTCGTATGACCCTACGCTTCGGTGATGAAAAAAACCTGGTAAACAAAGGAACAATAGGTCAGTATACCGCCAGCATGCTGGATAAGGGAACATCGAAGATGACACGCCAACAAATTAAAGATGAATTTGACAGACTAAAAGCCAGGGTAACCATCTTTGGCGGAGCAACTTCTGCCAGTGTATCTATTGAAACAACAGGACCTAATCTGGCAGAAACATTAAAACTGGTGAGTCATATTTTAAAGGAAGCCTCCTTCCCTGCCGAGGAATTTGAGAAACTTAAAAGTGAACGCATTGCAGGCATTGAGTCACAACGAACCGAACCTCAGGCAGTGGCTTCTATACGTTTACAAAAATATACTTCTCCCTATCCGAAAGGCGACCCCCGCTATGCTGAAGATTTTGATGAATCATTAACGGCTATAAAAGCGCTAAAGCTTGATGATCTTAAAAAATTCCATAAGGATTTTTATGGAGCTAATAATGGAACCTTGGCTATTTCCGGTGATTTTAACAGTTCAGAAATAAACTCCATTATTACCGAACAGTTTGGAAACTGGAAGAGTCCTGCCAATTACAAGAGGCTGGAAGCACGCATTAAAAAAGTACAACCCATTGATGAAAAACTGGAAACACCCGACAAAGCCAATGCTTTCTTTCTTGCGCAATACACGTGGGAGTACAGTGACAGCGAACCGGATTACGCAGCGTTGGAACTGGGCCAGTATATGCTCGGAGGCGGAACAGCATCCCGACTCTTCTCTCGCATAAGAGGTAAAGAAGGTATTAGCTATGGTGTAGGCTCCTTCTTCAATGCGGGAAATCTGGATAAGGTAGGAACCTTTACAGCTTACGCCATCTACGCTCCGGAAAATGTTGGAAAGTTGGAAGAAGTCTTCAAAGAAGAAATTCTTAAGGCAGTTAACGAGGGATTTACTGCGGAAGAAGTGGAAGCTGCTAAATCCGGTTGGCTGCAGTCACGATCAGTAAACCGTGCTCAAGATGCGTCCGTGGCCTCTACATTAAACAACTATTTGTTCACCAGTCGCACTATGAAGTGGGATGAAGAACTGGAAAAGAAAGTTCAGGCGCTTACAGTGGCAGAAATAAATGCGGCCATGAAGAAACACCTGAATTATAACAACCTTAACATGGTAAAAGCCGGAGACTTTGCGAAAGCAAAAGCAAAATCTGAAGAAAAGTAATTATATAGGATTAATTAAATCTAAAAGAGGCCCGACAATGGGCCTTTTTTAGTTTAGATGAAATACATCACGACTTACCTCTTCACGTTGCAAAAGGTGCATCTGAAATTTTATTTTTGTCAACAGTAATCGTTCGCGCAGGGCCTCATCAGCCAGCAAAAATGCGTAGCGTTCGCTAATATCCATGCTTAGTTCCTGGGCTATGGAGTAAATACTAAAAAAACCCTGGTGACGCGTAATCTTGCGTTTAATCAGGTATTCCTGAAACAGTTCGCCAAGTTTTCCACCCGCCAGTTCCAGTTCATTCACATTCCAGAAACGAACTTCCCCGCCCGGATACATTTTAGATTTAAACGTGCGGAACAAGGTATCCATATGAAAAACGTCCACACACTTCACAATAATATCGGATTCTCCTCCCGGGTAGCGCTTAATGACACTTTCCAGCTTCATGAGCGAGCCAATTTTTTCGGTGTTTATAGTATGGTTAAAGAAAATACCGAAACTTACATCAGCATTTTCAGCATCCTGCAAAAGCTGCTGGTATCGGGGTTCAAAAATATGAAGGGGCACCAATTCGCCCGGAAGGGGCAAAATGGAGAGCGGAAACATAGGAATTGTCGTGAGTTCTGCCATACCACTTTAACAAGTAAACCGGTAATAAGTTAATACGTTACCAGGCAGTCGGGATTTACCCCAAACTCCCTGCACAGCCTTTCGTAGCCCGGCAAAAACGAAAGGTTAATCAAAAATGAAAAGCCGGCCACGTTGCCCCCGGATTGCTTTACCAGGCGCGCAGCAGCCGCTGCGGTTCCCCCCGTTGCCAGTAAATCATCGTGCACCAGCACATTCCAGTTCTTTTTTACTGCATCTACATGCATCTCAATGGCGGCTGTTCCGTATTCCAATGAGTATTTCTCGGCCACTGTGGTATATGGTAATTTACCCACTTTGCGCACCGGAAGAAAGCTGCACTTCAATTCTCGCGCCAGGATGCCTCCCAAAATAAAGCCACGGGCTTCCACCGCGGCAACGGCATCGATTCGTTGCGCTTTAAACCGGTTCACCATTTCGTTAACCGTTATGCGTAACAACTCCGGGTCGGCCAACAACGGAGTAATATCTTTAAACACAATACCCGGTTTTGGATAATCGACCACATCGCGAATGGAACCTTTAATTTTTTCTTCGAGCAACATGAACGAATTTTATAACTTGCCAAAATTACAGGAGTGCGCCAGTAATCAAAACAAAACCACTAATTCATTTCACCTATGAGAATCATTACCCGAATGCTGGAAGACGAAGTTTACGAAGCATTAAACGCAGCTGGTCATACGGTTACCATGGACATGCGGGCGGTTGAATTAAAGCAAGCCCAGTCACCCACCGAACTACTGTTATCTTCCGTGGCGGGTTGTGGGGCGGTCGATATTGTTGTAATACTTAAAAAAAGAAAAAAAAGGATTCAGGATTTTACCATTGAGATAACCGGGGTTCGCAGAGACGAAACACCACGTAAATTCACCTCCATACACTGTAAGTACATTATTACTTCACCTGATGTAACCGCAGAGGAACTCGACAAAGCAGCGGCCCTTTCCCTGGAAAAATACTGCTCTGTGGCAGCATCACTAAACAGCGAAATTACATACGCAGTTGAAGTGAAAACAACGTAATAAAATAGGTTGGTTGCCAGGTTAAGCTTTTGGTGTAACAAGACTACCGTTGAGTATCACGGTTTCAACAAGGTTGCTTCCAAAAGCGTAAGGCAGAAAAGCTACCGAAGACATGGGCTTAGTAATAAACACATTCGCTACCTTACCCAAGGTGATGCTTCCGTGAGTTTGCTCAAGCTCCAGCGCACAGGCTGTATTTAATGTAGCGGCATTGATAGCCTCCTCCGGTGTCATCTTCATTTTGATACAGGCAAGTGCAATCATTAACGACATATTGCCGGAGGGGGCACTGCCGGGATTATAATCGGAGGCAATCGCAATGGGTAAGCCTGCATCAATCATTTTTCTTACCGGAGGAAACGGCAATCCTAAAAAGAAAGCCGCGCCAGGAAGAGCTGTTGGCATCACCGTGCTTTCTCTGAGTAGTTCAATTTCTTCATCTCCAATATTTTCAAGGTGATCAACGCTTAAGGCCTTTGTTTTAATGCCAACCTGTACGCCACCGGAGCGATGGAGTTGGTTTGCATGTATGCGGGGCTTCATGCCAAACCGTTTTCCGTGTTCAACAATTCGTTCGGTTTCATCAGCCGTAAAGAATCCCTGTTCGCAAAATACATCAATGTAATCGGCCAGTTTTTCTTCGGCTACAGCCGGAATCATTTCCTGAAGAATTTGTTCAATGTAATCTTCCTTCTTCATATTCTTCGGCACCGCATGTGCACCGAGGAACGTAGTCAGCACCGTAAGCCCTGTTTCCTTACCTATGCGCCTGGCCACCCGAAGCATCTTTAACTCGTCTTTTGTGGTTAATCCATAGCCGCTTTTAATTTCCACAGCGCCCGTTCCGGATTGTATAATTTCATGTGCCCTTATGAGTGAACGTTCAAATAGTTCCTCCTCTGAAGTTTGCTGAAGTTTTTTTGCTGAATTTAAAATACCCCCTCCGCTAGCAGCAATCTGTTCATAGGTTGCTCCCTTAATCTTCATTACAAATTCCTCTTCACGACTGGCGGCAAAAACAAGGTGGGTGTGCGAATCGACAAACGAAGGAAAGACAAACCTGTTGGAGGCATCTATTATAGTAGTTGCCTGATAATTTGCCGGTAGGTCATGCATAGCGCCATACGTTGCAAACTTGCCGTCAGTTATAGCGAGGTAAGCATTGTCAAGAATGGGCAACTCGCCCAAAGCAACTCCTTTACGTGGTAGTGAAACTTTTTCCCTGACTTGAACGAGCCCTTTACAATTGAGGATGAGAATATCCCACGCCACGAAAAATTATTTACCGAAGGCTTCTACCTTGTAATCAAGATTCGTGCTGTATACCGGGAAGCTTATCTTCAGCATGGCAAAGAATCCGCGACCATCAAGACTTGGACGATAGCCGGCTTCCGCACCGTACGACCAACTCAGCGTCCGGTTAAACTTTCCTTCAATACCGGCTCGAAAACCAAAGGTATTGGTTTTTAAGGCTCCACTCGAATAGGTTTTCCGATCCGCTAAAATCGGAACTCCATTGGCATCCTTAGGTGTATAAATAATATCATCGAGTGTTATCCAGGGTGAAACCAGTATGTCAAAATATGTAGTCAGAATTAAGTCATCAACACCGGTCTCAAATTTATCAAAGCTTACAGCCACATTCCTGATCCAGGTTAACGATCCGCCAACATATAAACCTTTCGTTGAAATATTGGAAAAGACATCTATGTCGGTTGGCAAGCCGTTACCTTCACTATTTTTCAGATCCGCCTGCGTTAATCCCTGGGCCTCCAGCGCCCGATTGATATCGGTTGAACTATCCCAGATTATTCCACCTAAACGTGCACCATAAATTTTTCGGACTTTACATGGAATTTCAGCATTTAACGGAACACGTGCCGCCCATTTGTTTCCTTTGTAACTGTTCTTAAACAAAAACATTTTTGTTTTAGAACTCTCCGTAAAATCTTTGATGTGGTACGTACCACCAAATTCAAAGTAATTGTAAACCTCAGTGCGATTATCTACATCGCTGATTTTTTCGGCCAGATCGCGGGAAAAATCATAGAAAGTTTTGCTGTAGGTTTTTCTGAAGGAGGCTTTAAAATCAAGCTTATCGTTCAGGTAATAACTGGCTTCCAAACCAAAACCTGCATTCACGTTCGTGGCAAACAACTCACCATATAACGGCTGAAAGTGTACAAAGAGCTTATTTATGGAGTAGGGTTCATCATAAATCTCTTCATAAGTAACGGCCGTTTTATCCTTTCGGTCATCCTGGCCTATTGCAACGGTTACCATAGCCATAAGGAATAGTACCGTAAAAAATTGCTTCCCTGTACGCATAAGAAGGTTTCTATAAGGGGTAAAAGTAGTAAAATTATGGCTATAAATAGTGGTTCAATAAACCCAGTAACCCCTCAGATGTAATATTCAAAACCAATTTGGTCAATTAATATCCCCGATGCTGGTGCCTGGCTTTTGCCCGGAGGGTGTGTTGCGGTTCATAAATCAATCTCAAAAATGAGCTCAACCGCTCCCGCTCCTTCGACACGGGTATACCCTGCACAATTCCAATCATCAAGGCATCATGAATAACCACCCTCATCTGAGGTCTGATAACCATTTCAAAAGACTGGTCATCTAATATCATTTTATTAAACTCTACCCCCAGAAAATTACGTGTACCGGGTATCATATAATGAATATTTGAGTTTATCTCGTATTGGCTCTTCCACTGCTGGGTTTTAAAATCCAGGTGCACCTGAGGACCTGTGTATAGGAGGGTGTGCCAATCACCCCAGCGTTTTGCCCCTATAAAAAATGGATTAAATAAGTTGCCTTGAAATAAATTGTTGCGACTTATCCTATTCAGATCGGTAAACTCAACTTCATTTAGATACCCCAGCGCCAATGATGTTTGAAATTTCCGGGAGACAAAAAAAGTCCATTGTGCTGCCGTTTTTATGGACTCGATTCTATCCGAAGGCTTTTCAGCATTTAAACCATTGGGTGCACGCATGTGAAATGTTACCGGTATTTCGATCTCTAATCCGAGCCGGTTTGCTGGTGCCCACTCATACTCGATCAGCGCCTCGTATTGATCAAACCGAAGTTTATCCTTCATGCCAAAACCCACGTTCCATTCCTTTTCACCTTTATGTGCCCCAAGGTCACGGATCAAATCAATATAAAGCGGTTCAGCGTGAAGTACTTTATACGGTAGCTTTTTATCCTCCATAACAGCACTGGAGTCATAATCCTGAGCAAGACTCTCGACTGCATATAACAAATAACTTACTATAATAAGCGTACTTATTTTCATAGCGATTAAATAATAGATAGAAAAAATACAATGCGGGTGCGTCCCGCAGAACTAACTAAAAAAATAGGGTAAAGCGTTACGCTTCGGGAGGAGGATTATTAACAGAAATAAACACCTTCAAAATTGGTGCTGCATTGGAAGAAAGATTTGCTATTTCTGCAATCACTAGATTTTGACGAACCAGTAGGTTTGCATTCTTGAAAGAACTGAACAACTTAATTGCACTGCTAAAATGATCAGATTCACTTTCACGTTCGTCTCCAGGTTGGCTATCCTGAATATCAAGGCACACTTCCATAACAAATTCTGTTATGGAGTTGACCGGATCGGGTACTGACAAATAGGCATTGCTGTAAGTCGTTTCCAGCGGGTGAAACAATACAACATTTAAAATAACAGCCAGAAAAAAATAAGCCTTTAAGCTGCGCATAGCATTACAAACATAACGCTTTCGTAGACAAAAATTATACCACTGCGAAAATCAATGCGGGGTGACTGACACCAACTCGCCATCTTTAAAGCGAATAAACGGAACGTGCTGGTTATCGCGTGAAAACTGAAAGTTATAACCTTCTGTCAGGTAGCCCTTAATTTCCTTTCGGTTCAGGGCGTCTTGAAAGTAAACTCCGTGTTCCTTCAGCATGTTTCCGGCAAATAGCATAAAGTCGTAACCGGTTTTTACGTAGTCCGTGTAGGGTATGGTACTGGTTACGCGTCCGTGCACCTTAATGAATTTCTTTTGGAAGGCGCTATAAGCCTGGTTGTCAAAAGCTGTAAAGTTTGAAGCAAACATAACTACCCCCAAAGAATTTAATTTTTCGTAATCGGTAGTCTGATCTAACCAGCTCTCCGAACCCAGAATAGTTACTTTATCGCCCCGGGTAGTAACACTGCTAATAACTTTGGAATATATCACCGGATCATCAGAAGCGACAAATATACACCCCAGGCTGTCTTTTGGCAGTGTGAATTGCTTTGGATATTTGAATTCATCAAACTCGGTAGGGGTTGCCAGAATTTTCAAAATTCTTGCCGAGGATTCTTTTGTAAACCGCTCTACTTGAATAACCTTAAGGTTCGTTTCCAGCGCGGTATTAACAAAACTCATGGCCAAGACAGAGTCGCGCTTGGTATCTCCAAAAAATACCATGCACTTTTTATTGCTGACCTGATAAGCAGCAAGAAATTTTGCGGATTGTACCCCCAACGTTTCCAGTGAAGGCTGAAATAAAAATCCGTATGGATTATCACGGACCAAATCAAAATTATTAGATACAGGATTGAAAAGGTTTATCCTGTGAGCCTTAGAGAAATCCTGGACAATTTTATTCTCTTCCTGAAACAACGGACCAATAATCAAATCGGTAGTTTTTAGTTCTTCCCGCTCCAGCAGGCTTTTTATTTTAGCCGGATTACGATCAGTGTCGTAGGCACGTAAACTGATTTTTACACCTTGCTTGCTGAGGGTATCAACAGCCAACTTTATGCCCTCGTATAAATCCAGCACATATTGATTTCGCTTACGCGACAAGTTAGGTTCAAGCGTATTCACCTGAAAAGGAAACAACACGGATACGCTGTAAATATTCTTATGAACAGTAGGAGGAGTTTCGTCTACAAAGTCAGACTTCTTGAGTTTGAATGTTGTGATGAGTTTATCCAGCAACTCCTTCTCTTCTTTTGTATCAATACTTTTTGAAAGTTCGCGAGCCAGCTTTTCGCCAACCACGGCATCTTTGGGATATTCCTGATGCATGCGTGTTAGCGCACTAACATCTGTTAAACTTGTGAGCCCGCTTTTTTTAATTGCCTGAACATCCTTCTGTAGTTTCTGGCTCTTGATCGCGGCAAGCTGGTTCATGGCCTGAAAATACTCCTTGTTGTCAAAATGAATTTTAGCCAGCCAAAAATTAACCTCATCCAATTGATCCCATGCCGGATAAAGCTGCCTGATTTGGTTGAACATATCGCGGGCTACCGATTTATAGCCCTGATGGTAAGCACTTACTGCGTAGTAAAAGGAGGCATATTCTGGAAACGGATTATTCTTATCATAAGCCACTAAAGGCTTAAAACTTTCCATGGCCAGATTATACTTGCCCTCTTTGTAGAGTGTTTTAGCATTAGTGTACTGTTGCTGATAGTTTACCTGTGCACTAACAAAATTAGCAAG
Organism: Flammeovirgaceae bacterium UBA5585; assembly: GCA_002425185.1. GTDB lineage: Bacteria > Bacteroidota > Bacteroidia > Cytophagales > Cyclobacteriaceae > UBA2336. The sequence continues at coordinate 282,813 of DILT01000014.1, forward strand.
GGTTGCCAGTAAACTAATCGTCAGAAGGCGTATCATAGTTATTCCCATTCAATTGTGGCGGGTGGTTTTGAACTAATATCGTAAACCACGCGATTAACACCTTTTACTTTATTAATTATATCACTGGAAATTTCAGCTAAAAATTCATAGGGCAAATGCACCCAGTCGGCTGTCATACCATCGGTACTGGTTACTGCGCGAAGAGCAACCACTTGTTCATAGGTGCGCTCATCGCCCATTACACCCACCGAGTGAATGGGTAGCAATACCGCACCGGCTTGCCAAACCTTATCATAAAGCGAATGTCGTCTCAAGCCTCCAATGAATATAGCGTCAACTTCCTGCAAAATTCGCACTTTTTCTGCGGTTATATCGCCCAATATACGAATACCCAGACCAGGCCCCGGAAAAGGATGACGACCTAAAATTGCCGGATCAATGCCCAGGGTTTTTCCCACTATACGGACTTCGTCTTTAAACAATGTATTGAGTGGCTCTACTACCTTCATTTTCATCTTATCGGGTAATCCCCCAACATTATGATGTGATTTAATAGTGGCTGAAGGCCCTTTTACCGATACCGATTCAATTACATCGGGATAGATGGTGCCTTGCCCAAGCCACTTGACATCGGTTATCCGGTGAGCCTCCTCATCAAATACATCAATAAATGTTTTACCAATGGCCTTACGTTTGGCTTCCGGCTCGCTTAATCCACTTAGCGCGGAATAAAACTTACCCTTTGCATCAACGCCTTTAATGTTAAGGCCCATGCCTTTGTACGACTCCAGCACCTGATCAAATTCATTTTTGCGCAACAACCCGTTGTCGACAAAAATACAATGCAGGTTTTTTCCAATGGCCTTATGGATGAGTGTTGCTGCTACCGTTGAATCAACACCACCCGATAGCGCCATGACTACTTTATCGTTGCCCAATTTTTTCTGAAGATCGGCCACGGTAGTTTCCACAAACTGATCGGGGGTCCAGTCCTGTGCACAGGCGCAGATGTGCACTACAAAATTCCGTAGTAAATTTTTTCCTTCTGTGGTGTGGGTTACTTCAGGATGAAATTGGATACCATACGTGTTGGTATTCTTAACATGATAGGCAGCAACTTTTACTGATGGAGTGCTCGAAATAATTTCGAATGAATCGGGAACTGTGGCGATGGTATCGCTGTGCGACATCCACACCTGGGTGTCCAGGGAAATCTCTTTTAATAATTCATTGTGATGATCAACTGTGGTTAACCTGGCGCGTCCATATTCACGGATCTGCGATGGTAAAACTGATCCTCCGCTTTTGTGGGCAATCAGTTGCGCACCGTAGCATACGCCCAAAACCGGAAGGTTATTGAATGTCTTTAAATCAACATCGGGCGAACCTGCATCGCGGACAGAACAGGGGCTGCCGGAGAGAATTACACCCTTAATTTCAGGGATAATTTCGGGTATCTTGTTAAACGGATGTATTTCACAGTAAACGTTAAGTTCGCGTACCCTGCGGGCAATTAATTGGGTGTATTGCGAACCAAAATCAAGGATCAGGATCTGTTCTGGCATGTGCAAAAATAACAGGCCGGCATGAGCCGACAAGGGAAGAGGAAAAATAGATTACGGATTGCGGACAGACCGGAAAAAGCTACTACTCTTTGGGAAAGCAGTACTCCTCCAGGTAGCCACCAGCATCGTCAATACCATTGTAAAAGGCCTTGTTCAAAAGCCGGCATCCCTCATCTTTTCTACCCAACTCCACCAGGGCAATTCCTTTGTAGAAGAGTAACTCCACGTTTTGCGCATCCAGGCGCAAGGCCAGGGTGATATAGGTAAGGGCAAGTTCGTAGGCTTCCTGTTCTAAACAGAGTGAGCCGGCATACTGATAAGCCGGCAAATAACCGCCATTGAGCATAATCGACTGATCAAAATGATAGAGCGCACTGTCGGGTTTTTCCAAGGCATAGTAAGCCAGTCCCATATACAGTTCAACCTCTTCGTCAGTACCCCATTGCTTTATTGCCTTTAACTCGGCAATGGCTTGCACATTGTCGCCCATCTCAACCAAAAGGCCCGCACGCCATTTTAGCAAATCAGGGTTCAACTGGTCCCATTCCAGCACAGCATTCAGATCGTCAAGCTGAAGTTGCCGTTCACCCATTTCACGATAAATAAACGCCCGAAGTATACGGGCACGCGGCATACTTTGATTTTCCGGAATAAAAACTTTCAGGTCGCTGAGGGCTCGTTCAAATTCACCCAGGTAGAAAAGGCACACAGCCCGCTTATAGAGTATTTGACGTTGCTCAGGCGTTTTTAACTTCGTAGCCTTAGCTACTTTGTTGTATTGCTTCAGTGCACCGACAAAATCCTGACGATTAAAAAGTGTATCGCCAAGCGTTTCTGCAACCTGTATTTTTGTCGGTTTGGTTTGTGCAAACAACCCAACGCTAAAAAGAAAAAACAGAATACCTATCCACCTCATACCGCCAACGCTTTGTTGCGCTCGCGTTTACGGTCGTTTTCCTTCAGGTAAATTTTACGCAGGCGTATTGATTTTGGTGTAACCTCAACATACTCATCGGCTTGAATATATTCCAGGGCTTCTTCCAGTGAAAATTTTGTGGCCGGGGCAATGCGCATTTTTTCATCAGAACCGGAAGCACGAATGTTGGTAAGTTTTTTTGTTTTGGTAACGTTTACCACCAGGTCGCCTGCGCGGCTGTGTTCGCCTATTACCTGACCTTCATAAACGGCTTCTCCCGGATCTATAAAAAACTTTCCGCGATCCTGCAGGTTATGTAAGCTGTAAGGAATCGCTTCACCCTCTTCCATTACAATTAAAGATCCGTTGATACGGCCGGGAATCTCTCCCTTGTAGGGTTGATATTCTTTGAAGCGGTGGGTAACAATGGCCTCACCGGCTGTAACGTTCAATAAATAATTTCTTAACCCGATAATACCGCGTGAAGGAATCATAAATTTCAAAATCATCCTGTCACTCTTCGGCTCCATGTTGGTCATTTCACCTTTGCGCATGGAAACAGTTTCAATGGCTTTTCCGGCATCTGTTTCAGGCAAGTCGATGGTTAACTCTTCTATGGGTTCGCATTTCACGCCATCAATCTGACGAAAAATTACTTGTGGCTGGCCGATTTGCAATTCGTAGCCCTCTCTTCGCATGGTTTCAATCAGCACAGATAAGTGTAATACACCACGGCCAAACACCATAAAGCTATCAGCTGAGCCGGTTTCACCTAAGCGCAAGGCCAGGTTCTTTTCCAACTCCTTTTCCAGGCGTTCTTTGATGTGCCTGGAAGTAACAAATTTTCCTTCTTTACCATAAAACGGTGAATTGTTAATGGTAAAAAGCATACTCATGGTAGGCTCGTCAATCGCAATTGATTTTAATGCTTCCGGTTTTTCAGGATCAGTAACCGTGTCACCAATTTCAAAACCCTCTAACCCAACAATCGCACAAATCTCTCCGGATGAAACAGAATCCACCTTGAGCTTTTCAAAGCCTTCAAATACATATAAATCTTTAATGCGTGATTTGGTAATGGTCTTTCCATCGCGCTTTACCATGGCCACTTGCTGACCCGTTTTTAATTCACCACGGTGAATACGACCGATGGCCACCCGGCCGATGTAAGAAGAGTATTCCAACGAGGTTACCAACATCTGAGGAGATCCCTGTGCTACTGTAGGTGCGGGTATGTATTTAATAATGCCTTCCAATAAAGGTGTAATGTCTTCTGTTGGTTGTTTCCAGTCGGTGCTCATCCAGCCTTGTTTAGCCGAACCATAGAACGTAGGAAAATCAAGTTGTTCCTCGGTAGCATCCAACGTGAACATCAGATCGAAAACCTGTTCGTGTACCTCATCTGGAGTACAGTTTTTCTTATCAACTTTATTCACCACCACAATGGGCTTTAGGCCTAACTGTATTGCCTTTTGCAACACAAAGCGTGTTTGCGGCATGGGGCCCTCAAAGGCATCAACCAACAGTAAGCAACCATCGGCCATGTTTAACACTCGTTCTACTTCACCGCCAAAATCGCTGTGGCCTGGTGTGTCAATAATATTGATCTTATAATCCTTATACCGTACAGAAACGTTCTTGGCGAGAATGGTGATACCACGTTCGCGCTCCAATTCATTACTGTCCATGATGAGCTCACCAGGGTTCTCGTGAGCTTGAAATAAATGACCAGCATGCAAAAGTTTATCTACCAACGTGGTCTTTCCATGGTCAACGTGGGCAATAATGGCAATGTTTCTGATTTTACTAACTTCCATAAATCTTTGAAATCCGCTTGTTTTGTGATGTTTAGCCTATTATGGCTTTAATTAAGGGGGCAAAGATAAGAATGAAAATTCAAGGAATAAGGTTCGCGATTTAAAGTTTTAGTGCCTGCGTGTTAATTCTTGCCCACTACACGACTGAAAAACGAATAAAGTGCCTCCATAATTTCATCGGCATCGGTTGCATACTGCAACGCTCCATGCTCCTGGTTAAACCTGACGATCAGATCATAGTACCTTTCTTCCGGAATAGCATAGGTATCCATCATAATCTTTTTCACATCCGGGTCGGTAATTACCTGTCGATAGGTTTGTGTCCGGTTATTTTCCCGAACATACTTTGCAAGCTTACGCCTGTCACGCTCTTCTCGCCAGAAAAAATAATCGATAGGTGATATTACCGCCTGCAGCGGATCCATACGCTTTGGTTCCTCACGGGTGCGGGCTTCAATTTTGTTAGGATATAGCCGCGTGGCTTTAACGGTAATGTTAGCCAGCATCTGCACATTCTCTTTCAGCATAATCATTATGGCATCTTCTTCAAATAGAAGGGGAAGAATAAGTGGCTTATATCCAAGGCTGGTGAATATCAATGTATCAATTGGCCGTGCATTTATGCGAAAGCTACCATCAGCTTGTGTAATAATTCCAATAGCTGAATTCTTTATGGCGATATGTACATCGGGTAGATTTTTGAGCGTAACAGAATCAACCACGATGCCACGGTAAACTTTTTGTGCGAATACCTGCGCAGCAAGCAAAAAAAATACTAATGTGAGGAAAACCCGGATCAACCTTGAAGTTTAAGTGAGGATGCTAAAAGTGATACAATAGTTGAAACGGAGCAAAAATTAAGTTTTAAACCGTAAAAATGTGCCCATAGGTAAATCCCTGCCATTGCTGGATTTCAGAAAGAATTCTCCTGCTTCCGCATGATGTATTGTAAAATGAGCTTTAGCCACATTTAAACCAACCAACGATGAAAGCCCTACTGCATACATACTCAAAATAAAAAAGCAGTTCTTCTCCTCCAGCAATTCACTGCTCATCCGTACCAATTCATTCAACTGCTCTTGAAGCGTCCACTTTTCACCTTCCGGCCCACGGCCATACGGTGGCGGATCCATAATTATTCCATGGTACTTATTTCCACGCTTTACTTCGCGTTTTACAAATTTGAAAGCATCTTCATATACCCACCGTATATCCGATAAATTATTGAGCTGCATATTTTGATTTGCCCAATTCAATCCTGGGCGCGAAGCATCAACATGTGTTACATCAGCCCCTGCAGTTTTAGCTACTACGGATGCTGCGCCTGTGTAGGCAAATAAATTCAACACACGTGGCCTATCGGCATTCCAGTTAGTTATGGTATCATAAATAAAATTCCAGTTTTCACCTTGCTCCGGAAAAATACCTACGTGACCAAAACTGGTTAGGGCCAAACGAAGCGTAAGCTTAAGATCGTTATACTGGTACTGTACCTGCCAATTTTCAGGCATGCCTTTACCACGAGTCCATCCGCCTTTTACTTCATCGCTAAACCGAAATTTATCTTTCTGTTCACGGTCAAAGCGTGCATCGGCCAGTTTGCTCCACTCCTTTTCGGATAACACACTGCTCCAGATAGCCTGAGGCTCCGGGCGAATAAGTGTGTACTTTCCAAAGCGCTCCAGCTTCTGGCCGTCACCCGAATCGATGAGTTCATAGTCTTTCCAGGAAGCAGGGTGAAGTAGTCTCAGATTCAATGTATTCAGGTTCAAAGTTCAGGTAAAAATAGAAAGAAGCTATGATTTTGAAATTTAATCATGGAACTTTACAAAAGGTGAAATAAATATGGCGCGCATTCACAACCAAGAATACCTGAAACAAACACGAAGAGACCTTCGAAACAATGCTACAGCTGCAGAAGCTACCCTTTGGAAATTTCTTCAAAAAAGTCAGTTGGCCGGGCGCAAATTCAGAAGACAGCATAGCATTGGTAACTACGTTGTCGATTTTTATTGCCCTGCTGAAAAGTTAGTAATTGAACTGGATGGTGAGTCGCATTTTCATCAATCTGGTTATGAATCTGATCAAGCGCGAACTAAGTATCTGCAATCATTAAATATACGAGTACTTCGTTTCGAAAATGAAGAAGTGTTTAAGGCAACAGAATCTGTTTTAGATAAAATAAAAGCAGCATTTACAACCACCCCTAACCCCACCTTAATTAAGGAGGGGAATGAGAGTGCCCATCACAATCTAAACTCCCCTCCTGTTTC
>DILT01000014.1:289653-289785 GCA_002425185.1 Flammeovirgaceae bacterium UBA5585
GGCCGAAGGCCGGGGTGGTAAAAAACCAAATTCAGAAAACTCAACCAACTATAAATCATCCACCCCTGACCTCTCCTTGACCAAGGAGGGGAATAAAGGTTCCCCACGCAATCTAAACTCCCCTCCTGTTTC
>DILT01000014.1:290026-291476 GCA_002425185.1 Flammeovirgaceae bacterium UBA5585
GGCCGAAGGCCGGGGTGGTAAAAATTCAAATTCAGAAAACTCAACCAACTATAAATCATCCACCCCTGACCCATCCTTGACCAAGGAGGGTAATAAGAGCTTCAAACCCAATCTAAATTCCCCTCCTGTTTCAGGAGGGGTGGCCGAAGGCCAGGGTGGTAAAAAACCAAATTCAGAAAACTCAACCAACTATAAATCATCCACCCCTGACCCCACCTTAACTAAGGAGGGGAATGAGAGTGCCCATCGCAATACAAATTCCCCTCCTGTTTCAGGAGGGATGGCCGAAGGCCGGGGTGGTAAAAAACCAAATTCAGAAAACTCAACCAACTATAAATCATCCACCCCTGACCCATCCTTGACCAAGGAGGGAAATAACAGCTTCAAACCCAATCTAAATTCCCCTCCTGTTTCAAGAGGGGTGGCCGAAGGCCGGGGTGGTAAAAATTCACACTTCAAAATCACCAGTACCCAAAATCCCAAGATTAAAAATTTGCTGGCCCTTGAAAAAGCGCGGGAGCGCAGAAAACAGCAGCTATTTATTATAGAAGGAAAAAAGGAAATGCAGTTTGCTTTAGAGGCCGGCTACCGCATTGGCAACCTTTTCTTTTGCGATGACATAGTGGAACTGGACGAACTTCAAGACCTAGGACTGGATGACAAACTGTTAATACCCGTTTCAAAAGAAGTATTCGATAAAATTGCCGTGCGCGAAAATTCAGGTGGGGTAATTGCCATTGCGGAGATGAAGGTTCATGAGCTTGAGCAAATCAAGCTTAGCAGTACGCCACTTATTTTAGTTCTTGAAGCCGTGGAGAAACCCGGAAACCTCGGTGCAATTTTACGCACGGCCGATGCAGCCGGAGTGGATGCCGTGATTATCTGTGATCCCCAAACGGATTTTTACAATCCAAATGTTATCCGCTCAAGTCTGGGTTGTGTATTCACCAAACAAATTGCAGCGGCCACAAGCGAAAAAACAATCGATTGGTTAAAGAAAAATAAGATCAGCATTTACTGCACGTACCTAAAGGCTTCTAAGCCATACGATCAAACCGACTTCACAAAACCATGTGCTATTGTAATGGGTACAGAAGCAACAGGTTTATCAGCTGGTTGGGTGAAAAGTTCAGACGCCAACATTATTATCCCGATGAAGGGAAAAATAGATTCCATGAATGTGTCAACCTCCTGCGCAGTGGTGGTGTTTGAGGCCAGAAGACAGCGCAGTATCTAGAAAGAGAGAAGCCACTTCATTATGGCTTCTCCCGCTATTTTTTCACTCATCGCCCAAAATTTGCGATGAACTCTTTAAAATAAAGAGCACAAAGGCTGCAGAAAAAATACAAATACTAAGTAAGCTCAATACCAACAATCCCATATACTTTTCTAACAACCAAATTTCCTACGAACAAAAATCAAACCTGCCTTCAAAAGTTATTTCTACAGC
>DILT01000014.1:291723-301596 GCA_002425185.1 Flammeovirgaceae bacterium UBA5585
CAGACTACATAACATAATATACGCCCTCCATTTTTGGCAACTCAATGTCAATGTTTTTCAGTTCCGTTTCATCCCGATGCTCGCTTACCATGTGGCGCAGGGTTATTTCAATGGAGCGCGCAATCGTAGTAACCGGTGTATCGGTGGGTTTGTTCTCGAACGGATCCTGCAGGTGAATGGCCATTTTCTCAATTAAAAAGAAAACTGACGCGATGGTAATTACTAAAGGAGCCTCTATAAAACCAAAGTACTCAGTTAATCCAAAAGGAAGTAACAACACAAACAGGTACAACGCAAAGTGAATGTATAAACTATAGGTTGTGGGGAAAATGGTATTCTTAATACGCTCACATTTTCCCATTGCATCACATAGGCGGCTTATGGTCTGATCGATTTCAACCTGCTGGTAGCTGTTAATTTTTCCTTCTTCTAATGCCTTTCGTATGTCGCGGCCATGCAGCATAAGTAGTGCATTTGGAATATGCTTATGGCGGGCCGCAAGCTTAAACTCTTCATCGGTAAGAAATTTTTTCACGGGTAGTAAAGCATCGTGATTGCGGAGAAAATTACCCAAGCTATAACACCATGCCGCCTGGCGCATGGCAAATCTGTTTTTGAATTCTGCAGCCTGCTCGGGATTTCCGGCATCTCTGTAAAAGGTAATCACCTGCCGAACCAGTGTCCTTGAATCATTTACAATGGCCCCCCATATAATTCGAGCCTCCCACCAGCGATCGTATGCCTGGTTGGAACGAAATGCCAGCAGCAATGAAATAATAGTACCCACGATAGCCGGCACAGCTATGGGCACGGTAATGCTGTTGATATTAAGGTAATTGTGCAGCAAACCAAAAATAATGGCATACACACTCACGAAAATAAATTCGAACTTAATCTTACCAACAACATACTTCAGCGGTATGTCTTTTTTTAACAGCATGGTATTTTTTTAGTTAATTAATTATCGAACAAACTCAATACAGGCACACCAAGCTTTTCTGCTAACGACACCTGAGCTTCAACTTTAGCAACACCCCAGCCTTTTTTCTCGGGCTTCCGGGTTTCCACTAACAAATCAATATTATTCTTCTCAATGGCTTGCACCAGTTCTGGCGTAAGGTCCTCCGTGCGCTGCCCTTCCATAAGCTTGGCCTTACTCACTACGCGAATGGCAAATTCCTTATTGAGCAGGTGCTGAATATCTTCAAGAGAAAGATGGGAAGGAGAATTATCGACATAAATAGCCTGATCAAGTGCCAGCTCATTAATTTCTTCAGGCAAATGAAGAATCGGGCACTTGCAGTTCAATAATGATTTTACCGCCTGACGATAAATGGTGTCCTTTTCGTTCTTATAGGATGGGGTAAGAACCGTTAAGCTAATAGTATGATAATTCATAATGTTACGCAAAAGCGGACCTGATATACCGTACTGATGATGCACCTGTAAGGATACCTGGTCAAATTCTGCTACATACTTTCGGCATTCATCCAGTACCTTTTGCTCCTGAATGGAGGTTTCCGGACCTGACTTTGAGGAAAACAATAGGTCAGTAATACCATCAGGCATTTCAGATAACAAGAGCAATACAATTTTCATGTTATCATCTCTGACATTTTTTACGACCGAACGTACTGCTTTAAGGGTATCCGGCTTTAATGTGGTGGGAATAAGAATGCTTTTCATGGCGCTTTTGTTTTGGTGAAACGATATATCGAAATAACCACCCCAACCTAAACGCGAGCTTAATTTAAGATTAGAATTTCTTAAGAATTCGGATTAGAATTTTTTAATAAAGTCGTGTGAACCCACTTACTACAATCATTCCTTACCCTGCTCAGATTGAATAGAGATATCTGCATGATGCCTGTGGATAATTTTTACACGCTATTAGTCCGACTCTTCATCCACCTCTTCATTGCGGATAACATAGCCTAACCCTTTAATGGTGTGGATAAGTTTTTCCTTAAATGGCTTATCAATTTTTTTTCGGAGGTAATTAATATAAACATCCACCACATTAGTACTCATGTCGAAACGAATATCCCAAACATTTTCAAGTAACTGATTACGACTAAGTACAATACCCTTGTTGCGCGCCATATACTCCAGTAGCCTAAACTCCATGGCTGTAAGCTTGATGGGCTTTCCATCACGACTGACTGCTTTTGCCACGCGATCAACCACCAAGTCAGCTATCTTCAGGGCATTCGCTTCTCGTTCAGAATAATTGGCACGTCTGGTAAGTGCACGAACGCGGGCATCCAGTTCAGAAAATTTAAACGGTTTAACCAGGTAGTCGTCTGCTCCGCTATCTAAGCCGGTAACAATATTTTCATTGCTGCCAAGTGCAGTCAGAAAAAGTATAGGCACAAAATTTTTTGCCGACCGGATGCGCCTGCAGATTTCCAATCCGTTTATATCAGGTAATATGATATCCAGTATTACCACATCAAACTGATGACGTGATACCATATCCCATCCGGTATTTCCATCCATGGCAACACTTACCTCGTAGTTTTTCTCCGCGAATCCTTTTCGCATGAGTGAAAGTAGGTTAGGCTCATCTTCAACAACCAGTATTTTCATATTTTAATCGCTTTATAAGCAAACAAGAACAACCTAAAATGGTTTAGTTCTTTCTCTCTTCAGATTTTGCAGAAGATAAGTGCTGAAAATACTAAAAAAAACGGAGTTTGTTGGCTCGAAGGTTGCGTTTATCGAAATCAGTAAGTCGATTTTATGCCGGTAAAATTTTCTTTTTTCGTAAAATGCCAGCGCTGATTATGGTTATAATTAATCCGACTGGAAATATTTCTGTCAGCGTCATGCCAAAACGGATAACAGGATTTTGATATAACTCTCCCATCTTTTCCATTTCAGTACGGATTTCGGTAAGCTCTTGATCACTGGCTCCGTCTTTTACCAATTTATCGATTCGGCACTGTGTATACCATTCCATAAAATCCTGGCCAACTGTATTGAAATAGATTTCCCATGTAAGTGCATACATAACAGAGGCCACAAGGGCAATCAAAATCCCTACCTTAAATGCACGACCAAAACTGATGACACCCTGTAAGTGCTGGTCGCGGAATTTTTTTATGGCTACAAAAATCAATGATAAAGCAACGATCATGGTGGTGAAGCCCACATATTCACCATTATCAATATTTAGGGTTCCGTTACGAAATAATGGCTGGGTGACCACTAACATAATGGATACAACGACTCCTGAAATGATACCGTAGGTTAAAATGATTTTTTTCATAGCTGTTTGTTTTTGCCTCAAAACACGTTCTCTGGCAACAGTAATCCTTCACCCGAAAGGATGATTTGATGGAAAATTAACGGGAATAGTGATTTAGTATGATGAATTTAAAAATTGTAAGCCTTGCGATTGGAATTCTAAAACAAAAGCATTCAAACCCGTAGATCAAAGCCAGAAGCTATTTTATTGTAACAACCTAAGCTCCTTAGCCCGCTGAATGGCTTGTGTGCGTCTTTTAACTTCCAGCTTCAAAAATAAGTTGGCGGTATGTGTTTTTACGGTATTTAATGATACAAAAAGCTTATCTGCAATTTCCTGGTTAGATAAACCCTTTGCCATTAACTCCAGCACCTCATATTCGCGCTTGCTGATGCCGATTTCTCCCAAAATCCTTTCGTTGACCTTAAACTCACCAACCGGAGGGGCAATAAAAACCTTTTTCTTTCTGGTGATTTTGTTCCCTACCCAGATGCCCAGAATGGTAAACAGAACACCGATTATCCCGATATAAATCTCAACCGAAAGCTGGCGGTAAAAGAATTTATATTCCAGCATTTTAAGCATGAAAACGGCCACTGCTAAAACTAAACCATAGATGAAAATAGTGCGAGTCATAGTTAATATAAAGCTAACCAGCCCACCCTTCCCTATCCAGACTACGATACTGAATCGCCTCTGCTAAATGTTCTACCCGAATGGCATCGGATGAAGCCAGGTCGGCAATGGTGCGGGACACTTTCAAAATACGATCGTATGCCCGGGCTGAAAGACCTAGTTTTTCCATGGCGGTTTTCAACAGTGCTCTTCCCGAATCGTTGATCATACATATTTCTTTCACCACATTGGAGGGCATCATGGCATTGCAGTAAATATCTTTCTGTTCCTTAAACCGTGCTGCCTGTATTTCTCTCGCATGTATTACCCGTTGGCGAATCTGTGCACTGGTTTCAACATTTCGTTTGGCGGTCATCTCATCAAAGCTGACGGGCACTACTTCCACATGAAGATCAATCCGGTCGAGCAAAGGGCCACTCACACGGCTCAGGTAACGCTGCACCACGCCCGGACCACACACGCATTCCTTTTCGGGATGGTTGTAATACCCGCATGGGCAAGGATTCATGCTGGCCACCAACATAAAGTTGGCGGGGTAGTCGATAGAAACTTTTGCGCGTGAAATCGTAACCCGTCTTTCCTCCATCGGCTGGCGCATCACTTCCAGAACCGTACGCTTGAATTCAGGAAGTTCATCCAAAAACAAAACACCATTGTTGGCTAAGGAAATTTCCCCGGGTTGTGGATTACCTCCACCGCCCACAAGTGCAACATCCGAAATGGTATGATGAGGTGAGCGAAACGGTCGGGTGGCAACCAGGGCAGTGTCGCGATTAAGTTTGCCGGCAACGGAATGAATCTTGGTAGTCTCTAGCGCCTCATTCAATGAAAGGGGCGGAAGTATGGTGGGCAGCCGTTTGGCCAGCATAGTTTTTCCGGCACCGGGCGGACCAATCATAATTACATTATGCCCACCTGCTGCGGCAATCTCCATCGCACGCTTTATGTTTTCCTGCCCTTGTACATCGCTGAAATCAGTGTCATAATCATTGAGTTGTGCAGAAAAAATTTCTTTGGCACTTACGTGTACAGGTTGCAGGGTAATCCTTTCTTCAAGAAAGTCGATGGCTTCTTTTAACGTAGCTACACCAAAAACCGGCAGACCATCCACAATGGCAGCTTCGCGTTCATTGTCTTTCGGAAGAATGAATCCTTTAACCCCTTCGTTGCGTGCTTGTATGGCGATGGGCAAAACACCTTTAATGGGGCGGAGTGTTCCATCCAATGCCAACTCCCCCATTATCACAAATTCCTCCAACTTGTCAGTTTCAATCTGACCGGAAGCTTTTAATACACACAGTGACACTTTCAATAAAAAATGAGAAAATCAGGCAATAAAAAGCTTTAAAGAACATTATATGATGAGAAAATGGACATTAGTTTTTGAGAATAAAGTCGAAACGTACTTGAAATCAAGAGAAACAATTTTGAGGTCGATTCGGAAGGTACAAGCTAATGGTTATTCAATTGTTGGCTCCTACCCGAGTGTCAAAAACTTAAGGCATGTTCATTACGAATCGACATTAGAAGCAGATTTTATAAGACTTTTGGAGTTCGACCTCAAAGTAGATCGTTACGTTGAGCAACCTGTTAAAATCAACTTCAAAGATGAGGCGGGGAAAAGTAGGGTATACACACCTGATTTACTAGTATACTTTAAAGAAGACCCGGATACAAGGCTTCCTTACCACTGTCCATTGTTGATAGAGATCAAAACGCGGTCCTTAATCAAAAAAAACTGGAAGGATCTAAAACCTAAATTCCTAGAAGCCATGCGCTATTGCGATCAGGTCGGCTGGAAATTCAAAATTAAAACTGAAAAAGAAATTCGAACGCAATTCACCAAAAATGTAAAATTTCTGCTGCCTTATATGAGAGCTGCTCCGGATTATGGGCATGTCGAACAGATCTACTATGCGCTTGATCAACTTGGAGATGCCTCCATTAAAGAATTAACTAGTTTTTATTCTAAGGATCCAATGATACAGGCTCAATTGATTGCGCCCTTATGGTTTTTAGTAGGGAATCTAATGGTGGGTTGCAATTTGGGTGAGAAGTTAACTGCAAATACGAGGATTTGGGCATTAAATAAGTGAACCTTAAAATCATAATTATGATCTACTTCGAGAAAGGTAATCTGTTTAGTTATAAAGGAACAACCCATAAATTCAGTAGAATGAGTTCTAATAACCAAACTGCAATTTGCATCAATGTGATCTCGGGCAAACCAATAGAAATTCCATTGTCAGAACTTAATATGGTTGAAGACAGTGACGAGCATAAGGAATCGATTCCTATTGAATCATTTACAGAAGAACAGATAAAGCAAGCAGAATTTCGATTTAACATTATCAAAGATATCCTTGACACTCCAGTTGATCCTGTTAAAATAAAAGCTTTATCGGATGCTAATGAAGTCGGTATCTCCACGATCTATAAATGGCGAAGTCGTTATTTGAGGACTGGGTTCATTCAATCCTTAATTGATAAGGAAGGTCGTGGAGGGAAAGGCACCCCCAGGCTGCCAAAAGAGATTAATGAGATAATAGATGAGTGCATTAAGATCTATTATCTAAAAGGAAAAAAATCAATTACAAAGACATACAATGAGATTAAAATTCTTTGCCAAAAGGAGCAGTTAAAAATCCCTAACCTTAATACAATCAAAAACAGAATTCGAAGGATTCCTGACTCCGAGTTGGCAAAATTTCGTAGAGGAAGAAAAAAATCAAAGGAGATTCATGAGGCTAAAACAGGTAAAATTCCTGGGGCAGAATATCCATTTAGCTTGGTTCAAATTGACCATACACTACTTGATATTGTTATAGTTGATGAAATATTTCGGATGGTTCTGGGAAGGCCTTGGCTTACTCTTTTGATTGATGTATGTACACGAATGCCGCTAGGTCGATATATATCTCTGGATCCTCCTGGAAACTACGGTACAGGGCAGGCAATCGCTTGCTCATTATATCCAAAAGACAAACTGTTAGCTGAATACGGCATTAAGCATCCATGGCCAGTATGGGGACCAATAAAAATCCTGCATTGCGATAATGCAGGCGAATTCCATAGCAAAATGCTTGAAAATTCGTGCATGAGCTATGGCATTGAACTACAATTTAGAAAAAAGGCCACTCCTCATTATGGAGCACATATTGAAAGATTACTTGGAACCTTTAATAAAGAAATACATGATCTGCCTGGAACTACGTTTTCAAATACACAAGAACGAAGATTTTATGACTATGATTCGGAAAAGTTAGCAGCCTTCACACTAAAGGAATTTGACCAATGGCTAATTACCTTTATAACCCAGGTCTATATCCAGCGATACCATGAAGGTATAGGTACTACTCCTCTTGATAAATTTAACGAATTTATTGTTGGATCAGATTTTGTTACGCCAATCGGGGTTCAGCCTATGTATCCAGATTATGATAAAATAAAACTGGACTTCTTACCGTACGTGCAACGCACCATACAGACCTATGGTGTAGAAATAGACAACTTTACTTACTATGATTCTGTTTTATCTCCATTTATCAATGCTAAAGTAGACACGGAATTTACAAAAAGCAGAGCCAAGCAAAAGTTCATTTTCAAAGTGGATCCGAATAATCTTAATCGGGTTTACTTTCTCCATCCAGAAAGTGGAGAATACTTTCAAATTAATAACAGTGACCTTTCGACCCCACCCATTACCAAATGGGAAAAACGGGCAATTGCTAAACAACTTAAAACGGAAGGAAAAAAAGTAAATCAAGCAGAAATTATTGCAGGCTACAATAAGATGAATGAAATTACTGAAATGGCCATTTCAAAAACTAAGAAAGCCCGTAGAAGAAATCATCGCAGAACCATTACTGCAAATAATGTGGTAAATCTTCAACCCTTTCAAGAATCATTTCAGTCTGAGCAGCCTTCAAAGATTAATGATTCAAACATTCAAACTTTCGAAGTAGACCATGACTCATTTATTTGACAAAACAAAGGAATTTCTTTTGACTTGCTCTGAGGAAGAGGGACTCGAAAGAAAGATCGAATACATCGAAAAAACATTGTGGGTTGGTTATCCTGCTATAAAACGAATTGAAGATCGAATGTTTGAAATTCTTCGACACCCACGCATCGGCCGGATGCCAAGTCTTTTGATTTTAGCCCGGACCAACAATGGAAAGAGTACCCTACTGAAGCGATTTGCAAAAAAAAATCTCGCATTTACGGATACACAGACCGGAAGTGTAAATGCTCCCGTCTTAGGCATAGTCATGCCAGAAGGCCCAACAGAGATATTATTTCTTGATGCGTTATTAAGGGCAACAAATCTCGGTTATAAGAGAACCGAGCCCTTCCGTGATAAACTTGATCAGGTCTTCCGAACATTTGAAAAACTAGAGACTAAAATTATTCTTATTGACGAAATTCATCACATTGCAGCAGGCTCCCCGGCAAATCAACGTTTGCTGATGAATTTAATGAAGAATATCTCAACTCTGTTCTCAATCTCCTTCATTGCTGCCGGAACTGCAGAGGCCCGTAATATTTTCTCTGCAGATGAACAATTGTCAAATCGGTTCCAACAAATGATAATTCCAGTATGGGAAAATAATGAAGAATTTAAAGGATTACTTAAATCATTTGAGATGCTCCTGCCCTTTGAAGAGCCATCAAATTTGGTCAGCCTGTCTGAATATATATTAAACAAGACCGATAGAACTATAGGTGATATTTATAAACTCCTACAATTAGGTGCGATTCATGCTCTGAAAAATGGCTCAAAGTGCATTGAAAAAAGTCACCTTAGCAAATGTGGTCATTTATCTCCCACCGAGCTGGCAAATGAGCGAAGAAAACCGATATAGGTCGTTAAGCGAAATCTCATTTTCGAATTTCAAGGAAAAACCATGGCCCTGTTTTACAAAGCCTTATGATAACGAATTATTGACTAGTTGGCTTACACGTATTGCCAGAAACCACCTTGTTAGATTCTATTCTTTCTGCTCTTCGAACTTCCAAGGGATTGAATTTTGGAACCGTGATCTGGATCAACGTCAACCTGAAGATTTTTTAAATATGATTCAGCAAAGATGTGTTTTGAATGAACTTGACTTACAATCCATGCTCCTTGATTCCTACGCAACCAAATTGTTCCTAAAATTAAAGGAAAGCCGACCTTTCTGGATTACACCACTGAACTTTTATTGGCAAAACAGGAAGCATATCTATGGCTTAATGGTTTGCCCAAGTTGTCTGAAGTGTGACGGGATTTCTCCATACTATCGTAAAAACTGGCGAATTGCCTCAACTACCATATGTTCCGTATGCCAAACAGAACTAATTGATGCATGTCCGCAATGCAATTCATCGATTAATTTCCTACTAGCCGAAAGAGGGAATAAATTTAAAGCCCCCATTTTCCCAATCTCAAGTTGCTGGAGATGTCTTTACAACTTATCAGAAGTCGAAGCTATAAAAGCGAGTCCACAGATGATTGTTACGCAGCATGTCATTGATAGATATATAACAGCAGGGCATGCTCAAGAGCGAGGGCTACAATACTCCTTTTTGTTTTTTGATGTATTAAAAAAGATTCTATCGCTTTTGAATAAATCTAGAGTTAATTCATTGATTCGACTTCAAGAAATTATTTGCGCAGCTACAGGAACCCAATTTCAACTGCCTTTAGACAATAAATTACACCCATTTAATACACTTCGGGTTGAGAGGCGAAAGAATCTTATACAGCAAGCATTTTGGCTTCTCGATGATTGGCCAGATCGTTTCAGATCAGTAATTAGTGTTAGCGGTCTAAGGAGCAAATATTTTCTAGATGATTTTAAAGATGCGCCTTATTGGTTTAGAAAAGAGATAGAAGAAAATATCAAACTCAAATACTTTAGGTGGCGTGATGTCCACCCAGAGTATTCATATTCATCCTTCCGTGAATTTGCCCAATGGCAGGTCTCAAAAAAAAAAAAAAAAAA
>DILT01000001.1 GCA_002425185.1 Flammeovirgaceae bacterium UBA5585
GATATCCAACTTCCGATTTTAGGTAAAATGGTTTTAAAATAAAAATTATAGCCTTGTTTGAAGGGAAATCGCTTTGGCCGCGAAAATTCCAACACGGCCAACAAAGCCCCCGGCTTCATAACCCGCAATATTTCTTTCAATCCCCTTTCGAGGTTTTCAAAGTTACGTACCCCAAATGCAACGGTTACAGCATCGAATTTATTTTGTTCAAAGGGAAGATTCTCCGAATCCGCCTGGATCATTTCGATAATATGCGTTATACCTCGTTTATCCATCTTCTTCCTGCCAACGTCCAGCATACCGGCAGAAATATCAACGCCAATAATTTTTTCTGGTTTTAACGAAAGTGCCTGGATAGCAAAATCTCCGGTGCCCGTAGCAACGTCTAACAAAATCTTAGGCTGGGCCGGTGCTATCAGTTTAATTGCTTTCTTTCTCCAGCCCCTGTCAATTCCAAGACTCAAAAAATGATTAAGGAAATCGTAGCGGTGGCTGATGTTATCAAACATTCGGGCCACCTGCTCTTTCTTTGTTGCTGTTTCGTCTTTATAAGGAACAACTTCCATGATTCTGATTTTGATAGAAAACAATTTTAAACGGCAAGTTGCTAATAAAAAGTAATAAAAAAGCCTCCCAAAAGGAGGCTCAGGTTCTAAATTTTTATGCCTTTCTAATTTGAAATTACTTTAAACTCTACTCTTCGGTTCAGTTCGCGACCTTCTTCCTCGTCATCATTGCTGGCCAAAGGCTTGGTTTTACCAAAACCAACGGCTGTTATTCTACGGGCATCAATGCCCTTTTTGGTAAGGAAATCTTTTACCGCCTCAGCCCTGCGTTGTGATAAGGTCATGTTATAGGCTGCCGTGCCTATATTATCTGTATGCCCGGCAATTTCAACTTTCATACCCGGGTTTTGCTGCATCATACGTTCAAGCTTATTTAACTCGTTATATGACTCCTGCTTAAATGTTGCTTTGTCAAAATCAAAATAAAGGTTGCGTAGTATGGAAACCATACCGGTTTGGAGCTTACGTAATTCAATGGTACGGGTTACTTCTCTGTCTTGATCGGAGGCTCCGTCTAACCTAACATTTTGATTCACGAACATATAGCCTTCGCTTTCTACGGACAGTCGGTAGTCTTTAGCCTCCGCTTCACTAATCCTAAACTCTACTTTTCCGGTTTCTTTAGGCGAAGAAGGAACAATTATGTTGTCGCGTAAACCTTCCAGCCTGATGCGGGCATCAACCGGCTGTTTGGATTGCGCATCAACAGCATTGACTACATACCGCAGCGGAACTGTTGATTTCGCTACCACCGGATCGGGATCTTTTTTAGCCACTGGCTGATCGGGAATAGTGATCATGTAAATGTCATCATATCCCAACCCGTCTTCGCGTACCGAAGAGTAATAGGCACGCTTTCCATCTTTTGTACTCACAAAGAATATATCGTTGTCAGGTGTATTGATGGGATAGCCCATATTCTCTGGCTCTGACCACTCGTTGGTAGCTTCATCAAAAACAGATTTGTAAATATCAAAGCCGCCCATACCCTTTCTGCCCTTTGAACTGAAGTATAAGGTTTTACCATCGTAATCAATAAATGGTCCGTCATCGTCAGCAGGCGTATTAATTTTAGGTCCCAGGTTTTTCACACTCGACCACTCACCTTTTGAATCCAAGGTAGCTTTATAAATATCCAACCCCCCGAAACCACCGGGCCGATTACTGGAGAAGTAAAGCGTTTTTTCATCAGGAGAAATGGTAATTGACTTCTCTTCAAAGCTGGAATTGATTATACCAGGAAGTGGAACGGGTGCTCCCCACGTACCATCAGCTTTTCGATCGGCATAATAAATATCTCCACCATTATCGGTTTTGTATATAAAGAGCGTTTGACCATCGGCCGAAAATGCCAGGTTCGAATCGTGATAAATGGAGTTGACTACCGGACCAATGTTTTCGGCTGGTTGCCAAACACCACCTACCTTTTTAGAAATAAAAATATCTTCAAAAGGTTTGTTGTCCGTGTCCACATTTTGGTTGAGGTTTCCATCTCTTCTTCTTGAAGTAAAAATTATTTCATCTTCAGCCGCATTGAGCACGGGTGCGTAATCATCCCATTCGGAATTTATATCCCTGCTGATATTTACAATGGAATAATTCTTCGGGCTGCTCACAAATAGCTTTCCGTTTTCACATTCCTCAATATTTTTATCGACTGTCGCAAGATCAACACGATCGCGACCCTGATAATTTGGACGTTTGTTAAACCGATCTTTATAACGGTTGTAAAACTCAATGGCTTTATCGAATTGCAAACCATACTGGTAGCTTTGGCCGATCAGGTATTCGATATGAAAGCGATAGTTCGGATCTTGCTCATAAACGCGCATAAAATACTGAACCGCTAAATCCTTTTGGATGGTCATTAAATGATATCGACCCGCTTCGAAGTTGATGGTAAGATTCTCCGGATCCAGATCGGCACCAATGACAAGCACACCACGGATATCATTATCGGCCTGAGAGCCTTCACGCATCTCTTCGGCAAGCTTCAGGTAATCCTGAGCTTGTTGTTTGTTATCCTGACTGTAACTAATGACGAACGTCCCTGCAACAGCTAAAAAAACCAGTACATACCGGATGCTGAACATGCTAAAAATGGGTTTACGATTAATGGTAACTATAGGTCCAAAAAATAAGTATGCCAATATAGGAAAAACCGCTTTTAGAATAACACAATTAGTACTCATAAAGCACTTAAATCTTACATTATTAGTATTTTAGGGTGAAAGCTTTACTTCAACCAAAAACGATGATTATCCGACAGGCAGAATTCATATCCAGCATTACCAATCTCAGCAGCCTACCGGAGAAGCAGTTACCAGAATTTGCCTTTATTGGTCGCTCAAATGTCGGTAAGTCCTCGCTAATCAACATGTTAACAGGCCGAAAACAACTGGCTAAAACGTCTTCAAAGCCCGGAAAAACCCAAACTATTAACCATTATTTGATTAATGGGGCGTGGTACCTGGTTGACCTGCCCGGTTATGGTTGGGCTGGCGTTAGCCAGGAGAAAAAAGCGGGCTTTGGAAAAATTATTGAAAACTATGTTAAGAAAAGCCCCAACCTGCATTGCCTTTTTGTTCTAATCGATATACGGCTGAAGCCACAACCTATTGATCTTAGCTTCATCAATTGGGCTGGGGCGCAGGCAGTTCCGCTTGCATTTATCTTTACCAAGGCCGATAAACTATCGAAAAGCAAGGCCGAACAAAATCGAAGCGTATTCGAACTTGAACTCCTTAAAGATTGGGAAGAAGTACCCCCGGGTATTATCACATCGGCCGAGAAAAAAACTGGAAAAGATGAGGTACTGGACTTTATAGGTACAGCGTTAAAGGTCAATCGCTAAAATTATTAGTTTTGCGGCCTGATAAATACTTAACACTATGAAACTTGAGGACATTGCAACCATTTCGGGTAAAGGGGGCTTATTTAAAATTTTAAAACCCGGTAAATCCGGTGTAATACTTGAGTCGTTGGATGATGCCAAAACCAAACTTGTTGCCACTGCCCATCATAAACTTTCTGTGTTAAGTGAAATCTCTATCTACACCACCACCAAAGAAGGTACCATACCCCTTGGTGATCTGTTAAAAAAAATAAATCAGGAATTTGGTAACGATCTCGGATTAGATGACGATGCCGATAATGCTGAACTCAAGTCCTTCATGAAATCGGTTCTGCCGGAATACGATCAGGATCGGGTTTATGTATCGGATATAAAAAAATTAGTACGTTGGTTTGGCATTTTGCAAGCACAAGCACCTGAAGTTTTTACCGAAACACCCGAAAAGGCAGCGGATGAAAAAGTCTGAACTAATACTGTTCAGCCAGTTCAACCATATTCTTTGAGCCAACATAAAATGGTGTTCGTTGATGTAACGATGTAGGCTGAATATCCAGAATTCTTTCCTTACCATTAGAGGCCTTGCCTCCCGCCTGCTCGGCAACAAAAGCCAACGCGTTACATTCATACATTAACCTGAGTTTTCCATTGGGGTCTTTTGCCGTTGCCGGGTAAATGTATATTCCACCTTTTAATAGATTTCGATGAAAATCGGCCACCAGTGAACCAATGTATCGGCCGGTGTAGCCTTCATCTTTACAGAAATGCAGATAGTTACGAACGGATTGTGAAAAAGATTTGTAAGAGCCCTCATTTACCGAGAATATTTTTCCGTTGATGGGCTGGCGCATATTGGGGTGTGAAAGAAAATATTCACCCAAGGTAGGTTCGTAGGTAAAACCATTTACACCATGACCGGTGGTGTACACCAGCATAGTAGAGGAGCCATATAAAATGTAACCCGCTGCTACCTGTTCCGATCCCTTCTGTAAAATATCTTCTTGTTGAATAGGTGTACCCGGTTTACTTTTCCTTCTGTATATCGAAAAGATGGTGCCGATAGAAACATTTACATCGATATTGGACGAACCATCCAGCGGATCAATGGCAATTACATACTTGCCATCATTGTTAAGATCAAGGTAACTCTCACTTTCTTCTGATATAAGGGCGCAGGCTTCCCCTCCCTTCATCAGTGCCCTTGAAAACCGGATATTGGCCAATACATCAAGTTTCTGCTGCTGCTCACCACCGGTATTGAGGGAACCCAATGAACCCATAATATCAATTAAGCCAGCCTTATTTACCTCACGATTAACCACTTTTGAAGCCAGCGCAATATCGCGCAACAATTGTGACAACTCGCCACTGGCGTAGGCAAACTGGTTTTGCTTGCTTTTAATAAACCTGTCGAGAGCACTGCCAATGGGTTCGGCTATTCGGGATTCTTCCATGATTGGGATTAAACTTTTTTACATTGATCTTTACAGCCTGTAAAATTAACCTGCAAACGATTTAGAACAACCAAATATGAAGGTTTTTAAATTTGGCGGAGCCTCCCTTAAAAATGCACAAGCCATACGCAACATGAGCACCATTGTGCTCGATTATGCCGAAGGCCCACTAGTGGTCGTTGTTTCAGCTATGGATAAAACCACCAATGCCCTGGAACGCGTTGTCCATGCTTTCGTAAAGGGGGAAAATTATCAGGCAGAAATCAGCCGTATCATCGGCTACCACCAAGCCGTAATAAATGAATTGTTTGAAAATCCTCAGGAAATACTTGGCACGCTTGAAGGTTTAGCTTCACAGCTAACTGAAAAACTTCAGTCACCCTCGGAGGAAGACAAACTCTACGATCAGGTGGTGTGCTTCGGTGAAATCCTATCGTCTTTTATTGTTCATCACTACCTGACAACGATTGGCCTGAAGAATATCTGGAAAGATGCCCGTGAGTTAATCCGTACCGATAGTACTTTTCGGGAAGGAAAGGTTGAATGGGCATTAAGTGAATCCCGTATTATATCGCTAAAAAAGGATCTGCAAACTCACGTAATCATTACGCAAGGATTTATTGGCGGAGATGCCGAAGGAAATTCCACTACCCTCGGAAGAGAGGGCTCGGATTACTCAGCCGCCATTTTTGCTTCATGCCTGCAGGCAGATTCCGTTACCATTTGGAAAGATGTTCCCGGGGTGATGAATGCTGATCCGAAACGATTACAGGCTGCTGTTGTGTTTGAAGAGCTACCCTATAAAGAAGCTGCCGAGATGACCTATTACGGTGCTTCTGTTATTCACCCTAAAACCATAAAACCACTGGCCCTGAAAGGCATTCCCTTACTGGTAAAAAGTTTTACCAATCCTTCGCTGCCCGGTACAAAAATTCACGATTGTAAAGTTGATCACCTGCCTCCGATGATTGTCTTTAAGGACAACCAGTGCCTGATATCGTGTAAGGTAACTGATTTTACATTTGTGAACGAGGATCAACTCCGTGCCATTTTTGATGCCTTGTCGGAATTAAATGTTAAACTAAATGTTATGCAGAACTCTGCCATTTCATTTTCTTTCTGCATCGACTTTCGGGAGAATAAAGTAATGGCGCTTATCGAAAAATTACAGGAACGCTTTGAGGTGTATTATAATACGAACCTTACGTTAGTAACCATCAAGAATTACGATGAACAGAGTTTTGAAACCTACAGAAAAAAACCTGGGGTAATTCTTGAGCAATCCTCCCGATCAACGCTACAGGTTTTGGTGAAAGAGTAGTCTTATTTTTGGTTCAGGTAATTTTGCTCAAGGTATTGCAGGAAAGACTCGGTGGAGCGGTCCAGAATTTCAAAAACCTCCTGAAATCCGCGCATGCCTCCATAGTAAGGGTCCGGAACCTCATCATGCGTATCGCTGGCATCAAAACTGCGCATTAAAAATACCTTGTGTTGATGTTGGTCGGCCTTTGGTAAGCGCAGTATATTCTGGTGATTGCTTTTATCCATGGCTAAAATGAAATCAAAGTATTCCAAATCGGCAGATTGAAGCTGACGACCCCGATGATGTATGACAATCCCATTCTCCAGGGCGTTAGTCATCGTACGCTCGTCAGGCGTATCACCAATATGATAGTTTGATGTGCCGCAGGAATCAATTTCCAAAAACTGATGGTAACCGCGCTGCGATACTTTATGCTTAAAAATTGCCTCGGCCAAGGGTGAGCGGCAAATATTGCCCAAGCACACAAATAGTACTTTTATTTTAGTCATTGTAAGTTGATCAGTTATTAACCAAGTTAAACCGCAGGATTAGGTGGTTAAAATAATACACCAACGGGTTACAAAACACCTCAGTTGCGGTATATAATCACGCATAGCACACTTTTACCGCCTTTTGGTTTGAAAAGCCCTCCTTCACTTGCTCGAAGGGGGCTTTTCTTATTTTACCCCTTTTGATTACCCCATTACCCTATCAATATTTTTATAGATTTGTGAAAATCACTTGCTATGGAATTTATTAAGGTAACGGAACAATACCAACCCGGCATCGCCCTCATTCAACTAAACCGACCAAAAGAGCTTAATGCTTTGAACAAGCAACTCATGGAAGAAGTAAGGGACACGCTTCAACTGCTGGATAAAAATGAAGAGGTGAGGGTAATTATTATTACCGGTGATGAACGTGCATTTGCAGCAGGTGCCGATATCAAGCAAATGGCCAACAAATCTGCCATTGATATGCTACTGATTGATCAGTTCAGCACATGGGATCAAATCCGGAAAACTAAAAAACCGATCATTGCGGCCGTATCAGGTTTTGCCCTGGGTGGCGGATGTGAGTTTGCCATGATGTGTGATATGATTATTGCTTCCGAAACCGCCAAGTTTGGGCAGCCTGAAATAAAAATTGGTACCATACCCGGTGCCGGTGGAACGCAACGCTTAACCAAAGCCGTTGGAAAAGCCAAGGCTATGGAACTGATTTTAACCGGAAGATTCATTTCGGCTGAAGAAGCGCATTTTTATGGATTGGTTAACAAAGTAGTGCCGGTGGAAATGTACCTGCATGAAGCGGTTGAATTGGCTAAAGAAATTGCCCAACTATCGCCCGTGGCTGTTCAATTGGCTAAAGAAGCTATCAACCGTTCATTTGAAACACAACTGGATGAAGGGCTCGCCTTCGAACGAAAAAATTTCTACTTAACATTTGCCTCTGCCGATCAGAAAGAGGGAATGAACGCTTTTGTGGAAAAGCGGAAGCCATCATTTACGGGTCGTTGATTAGCACGAATGGATCAACCTGATACAAGACCCTTTAAAGTAGAACGAATTGCTTCATGGTTTGTAATTCTGGCTATACTTATTTTCTGTTTGAATTACTTCAGCAATTTTCTTCAACCCATTGTCATTGCGGTAATGATCTGGTATGGTGTCTATGAACTTAAGCGCATACTGGCTAAACTAAAAATTAAAGGAAAAGCCTTGCCCAATTGGCTTCTTACCCTTTTCGCTTTTCTTATTATTTTTTTAATAAGCATCGGAATTTTTGAAATCCTTACCTCCAATCTTGAATTAATTATCAAGAAATCGCCTGAATATGCCGAGAATTTTAAAAACATGATTTCCGGCCTTCAAACACTGGATGGTTTTCAAGACATACAGCAGCGCATTGTTAGTCGGGCTAAAGAATTTGATGTACAACCCTTACTTACCGGCTTTTTAAATAGCCTTACCAATATTGCCGGCAACACCATTGTTATCATTATCTATGTTGCCTTTCTATTAGTAGAAGAGAAATACTTTTCTAAAAAATTGCATGCCGTAACTTCAAATTCCGAAAAACAGGAAAAAGTAGATGTGGTTATGGATCAGGTAACGCAAGCCATCCGAAAATACATCTCGGTAAAAACACAAATGAGTTTACTTACCGGAGTATTAAGTTATGTGTTGCTTCTTCTTTTTGATGTAGATTTTCCCGTGCTTTGGGCGTTCCTCATCTTCCTGCTGAATTTCATTCCCTATATCGGGTCATTTATTGCAACCGCCCTTCCTTCTGTATTTGCTATGTTTCAGTTTCAATCGTTCGCCATGTTGTTTTGGGTCTTTATTGTTATTCAGGCTGTACAGTTGCTTGTCGGAAACGTATTGGAACCCAAAATCATGGGCCGAACCCTTAACCTCAGCCCGCTTGGCGTAATGCTGGCCTTAACATTCTGGGGGGTAATATGGGGCATTCTGGGCATGTTTCTTTCCGTTCCCATTACCTCGGTTATGCTCATCACCTTTTCACGTTTTGAAAGTACCCGGTTTATTGCTGTGTGGCTTTCAGAAACAGGCGAACTGGACAATAGCTGACCTTCACCAAGCCAACGCTGATGGCTGTTCATTGTGGGTATGAACCGGGTAGGTTTTTGTTGGAAAATCCCAAAATAAAACCAATCTTATTCCTGTTCTTTGTCGTTCCGAATGACCATCAAAACGCACCATACCGCTAAAATTCAACCCGATAACAAGCTTGAGCAGTTTCACTTAAAGCTTGCTTTGGATGCTGCCAATTTGGGCATCTGGGAGTGGAATCTGCAAACGGGGGAAGTTCGGTGGTCTGACAACGTTGAACAAATTATTGGGCTGAAGAATAAATTTGACGGTAAGGCGCAGACTTATCTGAACAGCATCATCGAAGAAGACCGCGAGTTTGTAGCACATACCATCAACGATGCCATCAAAAATAAAATTGATTTCGCGGTAGAACATCGTGTAGTACTGAAAGGCGATACTATTCGGTGGATTGAGGGGAACGGAAAAGTAATCTTTAATGAAGCGGGTAAAGCCCTTTCGCTTACCGGCACCGTGCGCGATATAACAGATCGCAAAAACAATGAAGCTCAATTGCAACAGCGTGATTTGCTATTTGCAACGTTAGCCCATGTTACCAGCGAGTTCATTCAACATGCCAACTGGGAAGATGCCATATTTTCCGTCCTGCAATCCCTGGGAGAAATGATGCGGGTTGACCGCGTATACATCTTTCAAAACGATGCCACCAAAACCGGAGTAATTGAAACCTCAAGCCAGCGTTTTGAATGGAACTCATCACACACCAACCCGCAAATCAATAATCCTGATTTACAAAATCTGCCGATTGGTCTGTTTCCGGGAATGGAGCTAATGTTAAAAAACAAACCTTTCCATTCCCTGGTAAAAGAAATTGAGGATAAAGGGCTTCGAGAATTGTTATCGAGCCAATCCATTGTATCCATTTTGATCTTCCCCATTTTTGTGAAGCAAAAATTCTGGGGCTTTATTGGTTTTGACGATTGCGCGAACGAACGAAACTGGAGTGAACTTGAATTTTCGGTTCTGCAATCGTTCTCTTCAAGTCTGGCTGCCGCCATAGAACGAAAGGTTTCAGTTGAAGCACTGGCCAACAGTGAAGTAAGCTACCGAAATCTTTTTGATTCGGTAGGAGAAGCCATTTATGTCCATGATTTTAATGGTATAATACTGGATGTTAACCAACGTGTACTTGAACTTTACGGATATACAAAAGATGAACTGGTAGGCCAAACACCGGCCATCTTCATGGCCGAAGGTATGAATGATCTGGAGGTCATAGCTGGAAAATTTCAGGCGGTAATTTCAGGAACGCCTCAAACATTTGAGTGGTGGGGCAAAAAGAAAGATGGCGGGATATTTTTAAAAGAAGTACACACCAATAAAGGGTTATACTTCGGTAAGGAAGTAATCATTGCTACCGCCTGGGATATTACTGAACGTAGAAAATTTGAAACTGAAATCCGCGAAAGCGAACAGCGTTTTCGTACCCTTCAACAGGCTTCTTTTGGTGGAATTGGTTTACACGATCAAGGCAAAATAATTGATTGCAATAAAGGACTTTGCGATATAACCGGATACAGTTATGAGGAACTGATTGGTAGTAATGGTTTCAACCTGATAGCGCCCGAGTGGCAGGAAATTGTAAAGCATTATGTTGTCTCGGGTTACGACAAACCCTATGACGTAGAAGGCGTTCGAAAAGACGGAAGCCGGTATTTTCTTGAAATACAGGGAAAAGAAATTCCCTATCAGGGTAAAAATATTCGGGTTACAGAATTCCGTGACATCACTGCACGGAAACTAGCCGAAGAAAAAATAAGAGAACAAAATATCAGGTTAATACACCTGACGGAAGACCTGACCAAAAAGAATGATCAGCTTGAAGAATTCACGCAAATTGTTTCACACAACTTACGATCCCCCGCAGGCAACATTGTATCGCTACTTAATCTTTTTGAACAAGCAAAAAGCAATGATGAAAAAAATGAATATTTCAGGTTATTAAAACAAACCGGTGACACCATTCTCGGCTCACTGAACGAACTCAATGAAGTATTGAAGATCAAACAAAACCGCGACATTGAGCGGCAGCATATCAATTTTTCTGATGCGCTTGAAAATGTACAGAAAATGTTGACGGGGAAAATCATGGAGCTATCGGCACATATTACAACAGACTTTGAAAAAGCGCCTTCCGCATATTTTCCGGCCATTTACATGGAAAGTATCCTTCTTAACCTGCTCAGTAATTCACTGAAGTATAACAATCCGTCAAAACCATTGTTGATAACGTTACAGTCTGAAGAAACGGAGCATGCTGTTGTGCTTCATGTATCCGATAACGGGCTTGGAATAAACCTGGAACGCTATGGCCACCAGATTTTCAAAATGAGAAAAACCTTTCATTACCATCCTGAAGCCAGAGGCATTGGGCTTTTCCTGGTTAAAAATCAGGTGGAAGCCATGGGTGGCAACATCACTGTTGTAAGTGAAGAGAATAAAGGCACTACCTTCACTATTCAGTTCAAAAAACCAGTTGGCAGCTGATGAATACCCAACCAACCATAGCGCTTATTGATGATGATGAAATATTCCAATTCACCACCTCACGGATTATTAAATTAACCAATTTGCCCTTTAACATTACCCAGTTTTTTAATGGCGAACAAGCCATGACTTACCTGAGTAATAATGCTCAACAACCCGATAAACTTCCGGATATAATTTTATTGGACATTAATATGCCGGTTATTGATGGTTGGATGTTTTTAGATGAATTTAAAACGCTCGCAAAAAAACTTAAAAAGAAAATAACCATATACATGGTAAGTTCATCGATAGCTCCGGAAGATATACGGAGAGCAAAGTCAAATCCGTTTGTTTCGGATTACCTGGTAAAACCGGTAAGTGCTGAAACCCTCAGGCAAGTATTAACCTTGAATTAACCGCTTGCCGATCATTTCGTCAAATTTGCACTCAACCAGGCTTCTTCTTATCAAACAATCCCTTTTGTAACTCCACCCCGGCCTTTGCCTTGGCTGCCAGTACCAGTTGAATATTGTTACTGGTAATGAGATGCGTGTGAAAATTCAATTCCCACTCATCAACGTATACATTGATTTTCTTTCCCAACTTTCCCTGCGCCACCCCCTTTTCTATTAACTCCGGTATTCGCGTAAAAAGATCTTCTACCGATAACGATAAATAAGGGCCTATACGGTTAACAACCTGATCGTGCGCAAACCAGTTGGCTACATGAAGTAAATGTTGTTCGGAATCGAGATCAAAACGAAAATCTTCGATAACAATTTTTTTTTGTGCAGCGTCAAAACCCAATGTGCCTCTTAGGTAAGCGGTGGCATTTATGTCGCCTTTAAATTTAATCCCCATTGCTATTCCGTCCGTTGTTCCGTAAAGCTCGGTTGATTGAATGCGGACTGAATGCCCTCCAAAAGTAAACCGCATGGTATCTGTTACCTGGTTCACTACAGCATTTATCTTTTCAAACGGCATAGTAACCAAAACATAGGCATCAACTCCAGGTTCATTTATTGACGTACGTTGTCGTTGTGGAAGTTTGCCCGGCTTTGTCATTGCCTCCGTTGAATCGAGTACAGTAAACAGCTGAGCCGCAAGCCGTGCCTCGATCATCAGGGTATCCTTCGAAACCGGAGAAAGTCTTCCGTCAATATCCGTTGCATCAGCCTTAAGCCACACCCGAACCACATTTCGATTAAGCCGAATGGGTTTCTGGATATCCATCCATAATTTCTCCATGGATTGCCTGATTCTGATAACATCTTTGGCTGATTCATCCAGCCTGGTCACCATTTCATCCTGGTGGCCTTCCAGCATTTTTTCTATCGGGCCTTTCAGGTTGAATTTTATCCCTGCAATATTGAGTCGTGGTTCATCTACCCACACTATGGATTTTAATTCAGTTTGTGGGGCCAGGTTCCAGTGATCATCAAGGTATAAGTTCGAAAACAGCGTAATAATAATCTTAGCCTGTACAGGCTCTTTATTTCGGATACGTATGCCGATTACTTTGCTGTTCAGGTATCCTTCTACCTGAACTGGTACGGTATAGGTAATACCCTGTTCACCATTGTACTTCAACCGGATGGGTTGAAAGCGGGATATGAAAAGCTGTACGCTGTCATCTTTGTCATTGATGGCCAGATGAGCTTCCACTATTCTTGCCTTAAGTTTTTCGTTAACCATATTTTCCAGTTCCTTCACCGGAAAATAGACGGACACGTTTAATTGCGATACCGGTACAACAAGGGTTGAGTCGAGTTGAATGCGTGCGGGTGCTTCAGAGTTTTTGCGTTTGCATGTTGTAAACAGGATTACACCAATCAACAACACTGAAATAATGGAAAGCCCTTTATGCATAGCAGATGAAAGATACGTAAGAAGAGGTCGCTTCTCAACAGTATTACAGCCAGCCGGTAGCAACAAAAAACGCTCCTTCCGGAGCGTTTTCAGTAAATTATTCAGGTGTTACTTGATTACTTACCTAAACGTAAAACCCAGGCCGGTAGTAAATGCATTAAACTCCTGCACGGAATAATTGCCGTAAATATAAAAAGCCAGCAGGTTGAGGCGCATGCCTACATCGAGTCGCATACTGTTGCTTTTAAAGGTAGCGGAGTAAGGATTTGTTAACGAAAACTCATTTGCTGTTCCGTCAAAGAACGTATAGCTGCCTTTTACATCAGCCTTGGTTTTTATACCATTAAAGCCAACGCCTCCAAAAAAGGTAACAAAAGCAAGTTTCTTTGAAATCAATGCTTCAGCCATAAAGGCATTGAACTTATATACGGCTTCCTGACCCGTACCCGGAAACTCCGTTGCTAAACCCGCCAGGTTGGTAACCCCTTTAAACGTAGTATAGCCGGCCATAACGGAAAGATCAAACGGCAACATTTTCATACCCGGTATGTGTTGCTTTACATCATGGCGCACGCCAAAACCGATCAAGTTTAAATCTGTGCTGCCAATATTCGTTTTAGGAATAAAGCGAACCATCAAATCGGTACCTTTTACCAGGCCAACTCCAACCTGCAACATGGGCAGGCCAACAGGGGCTACCTTTAAGGTTTTACGAACGCCTAAGCCTTGCGGCCCGGCAAAACTTGCATCGGCTTGCTGATCTCCATCAAAGTCTATCTGGTAAGTTGTTCTGTCTTTTGGGCCAATTATAGTTGGTGCTTTACTGCCGGGGCTGGTTGTATTAGTGTACCCTACAATTGTAGACATATTAAGGGCCTCGGGATCAAAAAAATCTTTTGACTTGGGAATAAATACGGGTGTTACTGCAATGTTTATATCAAATCCACCAAGTTTATGCGGCTTGGCTGTATGAAACCAGGCGCCATTCAATGCATATGAAAAGCCTTCAATCATTGGGCTGATGTAAGCAGTAATAAGTTTACCGCCATCCTCCTGGCCGGCTTGTAGAAAGCGCACAATATCATCTTCATTTTGTGCTTTTACCGTGAGTGCTGAAAGCAATAAGGTGATGCAAAGTGAAAAACCGTAAATTAATTTTGATAGTGTGTTCATAAGGATATTTATTAGTCAGTAAACTTTGCCCCATTCATCCCCCTGCAGGAATTTTGGTAAGCTCATTCGTGTAAAACTTTCAAAATTATTTGCAAACTGCAAGGGAAACAGCACATTAATGTTTCTATTTTTGAGCCGGCATGACGGTACTTTATACACTTTCTATTGGCTTTATCCGGTTCTTATATTTCATCGCCAGTTTTTTCGATGCCAAAGCCCATGCTTTTGTGGCCGGCCGAACAGACTTTTTTAAACGGTTTCAACGAGCTTTTGCCAACGAAACTAACCCTGTTATTTGGGTGCACTGTGCTTCGTTAGGCGAATTTGAGCAAGGCCGGCCGGTTATTGAAAAGTTAAAAGCTGAATTTGCGCACTATAAAATAGTATTAACATTCTTTTCTCCCTCTGGCTACGAGGTAAGAAAAAACTATAGCCAGGCCGACTTCATCTTTTACCTTCCGTGGGACACACCACAAAACGCCTTTAGGTTTATCGAAACGTGTAATCCTGCTTTAGCTATTTTTGTTAAATATGAGTTCTGGCTTCACTACACAAAAGAACTCCACAAAAGAAATATTCCCTTGCTTTCCATATCGGCCATCTTTCGGCCGAAACAAATATTTTTTAAATCCTATGGCGGGTTCTATCGAAACATCCTGAAAAACTTCTCATGGATTTTTGTTCAGAATGATGAGTCTGTGCGCTTGCTGAAAGAACTAAATATCAAAACAGTTTCGCGTGCCGGTGATACACGTTTCGACCGGGTTAACCAGCTGGTAAAACAGGACAATGAAATACCCATAGCAAAAAGCTTTAAAGGAACTGATAAAGTGATGGTTATTGGAAGCTGCTGGCGCGAAGATCTTGATGTATTGATTCCCTTCATTAACGAGAATTACTTCAGCCTGAAGTTTATTATCGCACCACACGAAGTTACCGAAGCGTTTTTAAGCGAAATAGAGGGAGCATTAAATACAAAAACCATCCGCTTCTCCGAAGCCATGGGCTCCCTGGAAGATTACCATGTATTGATTATTGACAATGTAGGTATGCTTGGCAGGCTTTACCGCTATGGCGAATTCGCCTACGTAGGTGGCGCCTTCGGAAAAGGCCTGCACAACATTCTGGAAGCTGCCTGTTACGGCATACCTGTTTTTTTCGGTAACAAAAATTATGAAAAGTTTCAGGAGGCCGTTGACCTGATTAACCGAGGTG
The DNA here is from genome assembly GCA_002425185.1 of Flammeovirgaceae bacterium UBA5585. Lineage (GTDB taxonomy): Bacteria > Bacteroidota > Bacteroidia > Cytophagales > Cyclobacteriaceae > UBA2336. Next base: position 15,537 of record DILT01000001.1, read on the forward strand.
GTGCATTTGAAATTGAAGATTACCGCGACATGAAAGCCAAGTATGAATCAGTAAATGTTCCTGAAAACTTTTTGCTGGCATGTGAGGTAACCCGGTTGTATGTAGAAGAAAACCTGGGCGCTACCGATAAAATTATAGACTATTGCAGGTCCTTATTGGCAAAAGCATGATAGGATTGGTGAAGCGATCTACCGGATCGTGGTATGATGTTTATACAGAAGACGGACGTCTGTTGCCGTGTCGTACGCGTGGCAAACTTCGCCTGGAAGGTTATAAAGAAACCAATCCCATCGCGGTTGGCGATCATGTTTTACTGGAGATTGAGAACAATGAAGGTATTATCACCAAAATTCTGGAGCGTAAAAATCACATTCAACGGCAATCCGTAAAGAAAACCGGCCATGCACATGTATTGGCCGCGAACATTGATCAGGCCGTTTTAATTGCTACGATGATCCTGCCCCGTACTTCTACCGGCTTTATTGATCGATTCCTCGTTACGGCTGAATCGTATGATATCCCCCAGGTATTAATATTTAACAAGCAGGATGTGCTGAGTGAGTCCGATTTGCAGGCACAACAACAACTCATTAACGTGTATGAAAAAATGGGTGTTCGATGTTTTAAAATATCTGCAGTGCAAGACGATGTGGGTGTTGTAATAGAATTGCTGGAGGGAAAAACAAGTCTTATTGCCGGACACTCCGGTGTTGGCAAATCAACCCTACTCAACAAGCTTTCTCCCGAAATCAAACAATCAACTGCAGATATTTCTGGTTTTTCAGAAAAAGGAACCCACACCACCACGTTTGCCGAAATGTTCAAACTTAACAATACAACGTTTGTCATTGACACACCAGGAATAAAAGAATGGGGTTTGGTGAGCATGACCCAGGAAGAATTGTCGGATAATTTTCCGGAAATGCGTGCCCTTCGTTCCGACTGTAAATTTGGTTATCGCTGCCTGCACCTGAATGAACCCGGGTGTGCCGTTAAAGCGGCTATTGAACAAGGTAGTGTTGCGCGAAGTAGGTATAACAATTATATCAGTATGTTGTTAGGAGAAGATAATCGCAAATAAGTTTAAGGATAGATCATTCGCTTATTTCTTCTCCACAGTTTCAGGTAACGCAACACAACCGAAATATTCAGTAAGCGAAGATTTAATTTTATTTCATACCGGATTCTGCGGGCTAAGGCCAACTGCTCTTCTCTTGATTTATTTAAAGAAAATATCTTTTCACAAACTTTATAAGTACTTATAGAATGTTTGCTGAAAAAAGTAAACTGAACGCTCGACTGGCCATTCCTTACAACACGCTTTTTAACCAGTACATCTGTTGAGTAGCAATATTTAAAAAACCGTGATGACCGTATCCAAAAATCGAAATCTTCATATGTCAATGTTTCATCATACCCGCCCAACGTATCCATTACTGCGCGCGTAAACATAACTGTAGGTGGGCAGATAAAATACCGCTGAATTACCTCGGTGTACACATCGCCTTGCGGAATCGTTTGGTGTGGAAAACGCTCCGAATGCTGGTACAGATTTTTTCCTGCTTCATCTATCCAAATGGCATCCGAAAAATTTACGCCATAGTCGTTACCGGCTGATTGTAGTGCTTTTACACCTGTTGCCACTCGTTCCGGCAGTAGTACGTCATCTGCTGCAAGGTCTATCAGGTAATCACCTTTTGCCAACGTAAGTCCCCTGTTAAAGGCCTTGCAATTACCCTGATTTTCACCCAGTAATAAAATTGTTACAGCAGGATGATCATCCTTTATTTTAAGAATCTCCTCCTTACTTCCATCGGTACTGGCGTCATCAACAATAATAAGCTCAACATTACGGTAGGTTTGTGAAAGAACTGATTCTACCGCTTCCCGCAGAAATCGTTTTTGATTAAAGCATAAACAAACAACAGAAACCAATGAATCAGGCATGCGTCAGGATAACTCCTTCGAAAACGTAAACTTTGAGGTTGGCCGGGCGCCTAAACGCAACTTGAAATCAAGTAATGAGAAATTAGGTTGATCACCCAGTGCTGAAGTTCCCAAATCCAGCAACCTGATTCCATGTTGTTGGCACCAGCCATACATGCCATCAATCAACATCACCACGGGACTCCAGGCATCGTAACGGGAATGATGTGCGGAATAGAAATTATACAGAATATCATCCGTAACCCGGATGGCAATGCTTGCTGCTGCGCGTTCGTACCCCTTCATTACTTCAAAAAATATAAATTCCTCTGGAAACACTTCTACGGTACGTTCCAGCATAACCTGTGTCATGGAAAGCGTATAGCCCTTTTCCTTTCGGGCGTTAAGAATAAATTGAAAAATTTCATCCACAGGATTTACCGTAGCAGACGTGAATACAAACTCAGCTTCACGCGCCTGTTTCAATTTTCGAACTTCCCATTCATTCATTTTTGTTTCCAGTGGCTCGTGTGAAACCGCTAACACCGCACCCACCTCCGCAGTTTGAATCTGATACCCGGCATTACTCAACAATACATGAAGTAGCTGCAGTTGATCGGATTGATAGGCTGTGGGTGGATTCGTATAAACAACTTGTTTAATCCCCAAGGCGATTAATGCACTTTCAACAAATCCAATAAAACGAAATATGATCTCTGCCGGAAGCGATTCAGTAAAGGCAAATGATCCAAACGATGCTTTTAACGGGCTAACAGCAACATGATCTTTCACATGAACATGAACAATACCTTGTATGGTTTTATGTTTTTGATTCAAAACATAGAATGATCGCCAGCCACTTTCTGCCTGCAACTTCAAATGCCTGTTATCATGAAAAATTGAGGCTTTGAAATCTTCGCGGTAGTCAACCGGTGGGGCCTGATCCGTAAAGTGGTAATCGTTCAATAGGGAATTCCAATTTTCTTAAAAATAAAATGCATAAGCCAGGCGGGACCGATAAGCAGAAACTGCAGGTCTTTAAAAAACGATGGCTTTTTTCCTTCTACTTTATGTCCGTAAAACTGGCCAATCCACGCCAGCACAAATATACCCAGGCAAATGGCCCAAAGGGGGGCAAGATTTAATCCAACAATAACGTTGACCAGAAACAGGCATAGCGCAGAGAAAAGCATCATGCCCAGGCTTAATGGAATAGACAATGTTACATAATAAATTATGGCGAGCACCAGCACAACGGTGGCCCAGGTGGCATACGGGCTATCTCCCAAAAATCCTCTGACAAAGCCGGAGGGAATAGAGGCAACCAAACCCACTACACTAAAGAAAATAAGCGGAACACAAATCCAGTGAATGGCTTTGTTGGTTTCGTTTTGATGACTTTCACCATATTCCGAAAGCAGGGCATCAATTCGTCTCATTGCGGTTTTATTTACGTGGTTGAAGTTAATGATCTATTTACAATCCTCAAATCAACTCAATTTTGTTTTTACCCTGGCCCAATCCTTAATCTGCCAAAAAACCTTGCCTGTAGTTAAATGATTGCCTTTGGCATCGTGAATTTTTACTTCACAAGGCACAACCACAGCCTCTTGCGTGTGTAAAGGTTGTATTACTTTTTCCTGTAGCCAATCAGCCGAAATAGTAAACTCAGCAGTAGCATCCATCTTTCCCTGGTAGTGATAATCCATTTCCATGCGTTGCATAATAATGCGGTACTTCTTCATATCCAGGCTACTGAGTAAAAGAAAACCCGTTGTAAATTCTGAGATCGTAGCCAGCCCACAAGCGTGCAATCCTTTTATATGATTGAAATTACTTCGCTTATACGGCATCAATGTTTTCAGTCGAAACTCATCTACTTCCACTACTTTGAATCCATGCGGTTTATTGAACGGGATCATCCGGCTAAGTGACCAGTTAAGTAGCCAGCGATGGAACTTTGATGATCGGGCTTTCAGGAGAATTTCATCGGGATTTAGCATAGGTTGAATAACGTTTGTACCGGTTAAAGATAAAATTTTTGCAACCCAATCCATCGGCTTGCGTTAAGTGATTTCAAACAGATTCTGTTTTCCGCCCCCTAATACCTGCCTGTACACTTTTGCGTTAACCCTACTGCTATGAAAAAGAAAATTTCATTGATCGATATTTTATTAATGTTGCCGGCTTTGGCTGCCCTGCTTTATGGGATTATAAGATAAGGCTGTATTTTGCGGCATGAAGAAAGTAATTGTTCTTGGTGCCGGACTAGTCGGCAAAACTATGGCCGTTGATCTGGCCAAATCCTTTGATGTTACCGCCACGGATATTAATGAGGATGCGCTGAACAGCGTTGCCGCGCATGGTATAAAAACTAAAAAATCCGATCTCGCTGATCGTCAGCAACTCGCTGACCTTATAAAGCCATTCGATCTGGTGGTGGGCGCTGTGCCCGGTTTCATGGGCTTTCAAACCGCAAAGACAGTAATTGAAGCTGGGAAGAATATGGTGGACATTTCCTTTTTTCCGGAAGATCCATTCTTGCTGGATGACCTGGCTAAAAAAAACAACGTTACCATTGTTACCGATTGTGGTGTTGCCCCCGGTATGGGCAATGTTATTCTGGGCTACCATAATAAGCGAATGAAAATCAATTCTTATGAATGTCTGGTAGGCGGGTTGCCGGTGGTACGTGAATGGCCTTACGAATACAAAGCAGTTTTCTCACCCATTGATGTTATTGAAGAATACGTACGGCCTGCGCGCTATGTACAAAACGGAGCGGTGGTAGTCAAAGAAGCACTGAGCGATCCGGAACTTATTCCATTTGAGGGCGTGGGTACATTAGAGTCGTGGAATTCGGATGGATTACGGTCGCTGATTAAAACGATGCCGAACATTCCGAATATGATTGAAAAAACTTTGCGCTACCCGGGTTGTATTGAGTACCTGCGTGTACTGCGCGACACCGGGTATTTTTCGTATGATGAGATTGACATTAAAGGCATTAAAGTGAGGCCTATTGATGTAACCGCTAAACTCCTTTTTCCTAAATGGAAGTTAAAATCCGGTGAAGAAGAGTTTACCGTAATGCGCATACGTATTGACGGTGAAGAAAAAGGCCAGCCTAAAACGTATCAATACAATTTACTTGACCGAACGGAGAAAGCTACCGGAACACTTTCCATGGCACGAACCACCGGATACACCTGTACGGCAGCCGCGCACTTAGTTGCCAGTGGAAAATTTACTCGTACAGGAATATGCCCGCCTGAATTTTTAGGAGAGGATGAGAATGATTTCAATTTTATTTTGAATTACCTGAACGAACGAGGAGTTAATTATAAAATAGATATAAGCAGCAAGCACTAAGAACCGTACGCCTGAAACTGAATACCACGTAAAATATAATTTATATCTTGCCTGAATTAACCATGGACTGATGCAGAAAAAACAGGCTACTCTATTCCAGGCACTGCTTCCTATACTTGTGCTGATTGCTCTGCTTACGCTAAATGTAACCGTATTCGGATCGGATGCCATTGGAGGCGCTAACCAAATCGTTCTGTTATTGGCGGCCGGTGTGGCCGGACTAGTTGCCTGGCAGTTAGGGTATACCTACACCGAAATCAACGATAGCATCGTCAGGAGCATAAGCTCAGCCATGTCGGCTATTATCATTTTGCTCACCATCGGTTCGCTTTCGGGTACGTGGCTGCTCAGCGGCATTGTGCCAGCCATGATTTATTATGGCATTAAAATCCTTAACCCAACCATCTTTCTTTTTGCAGCGTGTGTTGTAAGCGCGATTGTTTCCTTAGCCACCGGTAGTTCCTGGTCGACCATTGCCACGGTTGGTATTGCGTTGCTGGGCATTGGTCAGGCGCTTGATATTTCTGAAGGTGTTGTTGCAGGAGCCATTATTTCAGGAGCTTACTTCGGAGATAAAATGTCGCCCTTATCCGACACAACAAACCTTGCACCGGCTATGGCCGGTACCGATTTGTTCACGCATATCCGGTACATGGCGTACACCACTATTCCATCGCTTGTTATTACACTTCTTATTTTTCTGATCTGGGGGTTCACCTTCGATACATCCATTGCGCAAACCGACTCGAGCGCAGTACTTACCGCCTTAGAGGCATCCTTTAATTTAAGTCCGTTGCTCTTCATCGTTCCGGCATTGGTAATTTTTATGATCATTAAACGGGTGCCGGCTGCACCGGCACTATTAATTGGTGCCCTGTTGGGTGGCTTGTTTGCTGTTATCTTTCAGCCGCAGGTTGTCAACCAGGTTTCGGGTATTGATGGCGACTATTTAAAGTCGTCTTTTGTTGCCGTAATGAATGCGTTATCGACCACCATTCATGTTCAAACAGATGACGCGCAAATCAATGATTTGCTTACCGGCAAGGGCATGTACGGTATGCTGAACACCGTTTGGTTGATTATATGCGCCATGATTTTTGGTGGCGTAATGGAATCGTGCGGATTGTTAAAACGGATTGCTGATGAGATCATCAAGTTCGCGCACTCTACCGGATCATTGATAACCTCAACAGCCGCCACCTGTTTATTTTTTAACGTTACCGCCTCCGATCAATACATGGCGATTGCTGTGCCCGGCCGCATGTATGCCGATACCTATCGCAAGCGCGGATTAAAACCGGAAGTGTTAAGCCGAACGCTGGAAGATTCCGGAACGGTTACTTCGGTTCTGGTTCCCTGGAATACCTGTGGCGCTACGCAAGCCGGAGTACTTGGTATTGCCACTGCGGTGTATGCCCCTTATACATTTTTTTGTATTATCAGTCCGTTCATGACGGTACTTTTTGCTTATTTGAATATTAAGATTCGCAGGCTGGATGACAAACAGGAAAACACCACATCTTAACGGCAGCATAACCATTTCCCATGAGGAGATCAATGATCTTCCCTTGCGCTCATTTTCCGGAAAAATTGTTTTACTTCAGGAGGAAAAGAAATTAAGTCGCGCGTTTGATGAAATACGCGAACATGATTCTATAGGCTTTGATACCGAAACACGACCTAGTTTTAAAAAGGGTGAGTTACATAAAGTCTCATTGTTGCAGATAGCTATCCCCGATAAGGTATTTCTGGTACGCCTTAACCAAACCGGATTTACTAAACACATTATTGATTTTCTTGAAAATGATAGCTTAACAAAAGCGGGTGTTGGCATTCGGGACGACATCAAAGCCATGCAAAAACTTTCGCGCTTTGAACCTGCCGGCTTTGCCGAACTCTCAACCCTTGCAAAAGAAGCCGGTTTACAGGTGGAGAGTGTGAAAAAACTTTCCGCGTTATTGCTGGGTTTCCGCATATCAAAAGGTGCCCAAACCTCAAATTGGGAAGCCCCCACCCTTACCCAAAAGCAATTAGAGTATGCCGCTACCGATGCCTGGGTTTGCCTGGAGATTTATAAGAAACTAAAAGGATAACGGATCTCCAGAGTCTTAAAGACCTTGGAGGTCTTGATTAATCAACTAATCCTACAACATACCCCTCTTCAAACTCCTTCGCGCCAGCAACGAACTGATAATAGTGAGAACAGCGCCAAGTAACATGGCTGCCCCTGGCAAATACATTGGTGCACTTGCACCAGAAAAATAGGCAAATAAATTATTCATTAAAGGCGGGCCAACAATTGCGGTAATACTCATCAAACTGGTAAAGCCTCCCTGCAATTCGCCTTGTTCGTTGGGCGGCACTATGCCCGACATAATTCCCTGAAGGGCCGGGCCTGCAATGCCGCCAAAACAATACACCACCGTAATGGCATACATCATCCAGCCTTGCGTGGCCAATCCAAACAACAAAAATCCAAGCGCGTATAAACTCAGGCCAATGTAAACGCTTCGCTCCTGCCCCAGTTTCGGAATGATTAAACGAATGAGCCACCCTTGCACAACAGCCGATACCAACCCTACCACACCCAATGAAATACCAATGGCGCGTTCATCCCACGAAAATTTTTCAATAGTGTAGTACGACCAATTGCTTTGAACCGCATGACTGGAGATGTAAAGAAAAGCCAGCGACACAAACAATCCCGCAATTACCGGGTAACGAAAAAGGCTTTTTAATGTGCCCACCGGGTTGGCCCTTCGCCATTCAAATTTTCTGCGGTTTTCGGGGCTAAGTGATTCTGGTAAAATAAACAATCCATACAACCAATTCAGCAGCGTAAGGGCAGCTGCTACCATAAACGGAACGCGTGCACCGTAGCTTCCTAGCAATCCGCCAATCACGGGGCCGATAATAAACCCTAAACCGAAAGCCGCACCGATAATACCAAAATTTTGTGCGCGCTTGTCGGGTGTACTGATGTCGGCAATGTAAGCACCTGCCGTAGTAAAACTCGCCCCCATAATTCCGGCAATCACACGCCCCACAAACAGCCATCCCAATGTTGGGGCAAACGCGAGAAAAAGATAATCTAACCCAAAACCAAACAACGAAGCCAGCAACACCGGCCTGCGCCCGAATCGATCACTCAATCCGCCCATAATAGGCGAACAGATAAATTGCATGATGGCGTACACCGAAATAAGCCAGCCCCCATATGCAGCGGCTTCACTCAGCGAACCGTGACTAAGCTCCTGAATAAGTTTAGGCAGCACCGGTATAATAATACCCAGCCCGGTTACATCAATAAGTAAGGTGATAAAAATAAAACCCAGGGCGGGCTTGCGGGTAGAGGACATGAAAGAATTTTTTACAAGATAAGTTTTATTGATATTCCTTAAAATCAATTTCCATCTTCATGGCCTGCAGCAGTTTGATTCTCTCAATCAACTTGTCTTTAACCGCCAGGCGAACAGTAACTTTCATGAATCCCCGTTCCGAAAAATCCTGATCCAGAATGTTCAGTTCAAAATCTTTTACCAGGCGCATGACTTCAGGCGAAAAGGTATAATCGTACATTAAATCCATTTCATGTCTGACCTCCTCAACCACAATCGAGGCCCTGCTTAAAGCATCCGCAGCCGCAGCCCGGTAGGCGTTTATCAACCCGCCCACACCCAATTTTACTCCGCCAAAATAACGCACCACCACCACCAGCACATTGGTAATGTTGGCCGAACGAATTTGACCGAGAATGGGGTCACCGGCCGAGTGGTTGGGTTCACCATCATCAACTGCGCGAAACCGGCTTTTATCCGCACCCAACATCCAGGCATAGCAATGGTGGCGGGCATCAAAATATTTTTTGCGCAAGGCACCCAGGTGAGTTTTGATATCCTCCTCGGTTTTTACCGGGTACGCAAAAGCGAGGAATTTGCTTCCCTTATCCTTAAAAAGGCCTTCGGAGGGTTTTTCCAGTGTGCGAAAACTATGGTGCTGGGGATGCAACGTTTACATGTGATTTGACGTCAAAGTAAAGTATTCCGGGATAGTTCGTGCAACCTATTATAAACCGGACGGTCTCTCTACTTGAAAACTGAAACATAAAACCATGCAAAAACTTAGTATCGTAGTATTCCTGCTGATCGGTTCGCTAGCCTCGGCACAAAACCGCGAAACTGTTAATGTTGAGCCTTTTAACAGGATTTCGTTTGGCGTATCCGGCAATGCTTACGTTAAGCAAGGATCAACACAACGTGTTGAAATTGAAGGCAACAAAGAAACCCTGGAGAAAATTGAGGTAAAGGTGGAAGGCGGAAAGCTGGTTATCCGCTCAAAAGACCGTTGGGGCAGCTGGAGCTGGGGGAAAGAAGACCGTATTAGCGTGTACATTACCGCAAAAGATATTCGCGGGTTAAGTGTTAGCGGTTCAGGCGATATGGAAACCCAAACCAAAATTGTAACCGGTGACCTTGACCTGAAAGTAAGCGGCAGCGGATCGTTGAAGGCGGAAGTAGAAGCGAATAACCTCGATGCCAGCGTATCCGGCTCGGGAAGAATAAAATTACGGGGCAAATGCAATAATATGGAAAGCGGTATAAGCGGCTCCGGTGATGTTGAAGCTGATATTGCCATCGCCAATAAACTGGACGTAAGTATTTCCGGCTCCGGAAAACTGATTGCCACCGGAAAGGCAAATAATGTCAAAACCAGCATCAGCGGTTCGGGAAGCATCCGTGCTGCAGAGTTTGAGGTCGAATCAGCCGATATAAAAATTGCCGGATCGGGAAGTGTGGAGATTAATGTTAAAAGTGAACTGAATGCCAACATCAGCGGAAGCGGCAGTGTGCGTTACAAAGGCAACCCAAATCACGTTAATGCCAACAGCAGCGGAAGCGGCAAAGTGCGCAAGATATCGTAGCGTAAAATTTAAGGAGTAAGACGTAAGCGTAAGAAAGAAAAGCATGGCGGGGCGTAATGTCCCGCTTTTTTAACGTCATGCCGGCCCTTGAGCCGGCATCTCATGGATGGTTTGGGATTGCGGATTAAACGCCTCCCTTTGCCGAAGCGGCTACGTGCAGGCAGGCCCGCGATGACTAAATGCAGTTATAGGATATATTTTCGGACCATCGTTTTTGTTTATAATTAACCAGCAGCCTTACCGTCTTTCAACAACCCCGTTACAATAAAAAACTGGGCAGCAATATAGGTGAGCATAATCCAAAACCCGGATAATGTAACAGGCTCTAAAAATTTATTTACCGCCAGCAAAGAATCTGAAATCATAAACAGAATAGCGCCACCAAATACAAAAGCAAAACTGGCGGATGATGTTCGGCCAAAGCGAAACAGGGCATTTAAAACCATTACTGTAAGTACGCCTGCATAAATCAATACCGGAATGGCCAGGTCGCCCAGGGTAGGATAAAGCACCACTACCAAACCCGTACCGTATAATACAACCGGAAAGGCAAAGCGAATTCGCTGCAGTCCTTGCAAGGAACTTGTCTCATCATCGTTTCTGAATTGCCTGAAAACAAAAATGTAAAACACATGGGCGATCAGAAATGAAACAAGCCCAAGAATGAAAAACAACTCACCTTGCTTCATCAGCAACACATCGCCACCCCACGAAAAAACTAGTGCCAGCATTACCATAAATGAAGGTGCTCCTTTTTGTTCGCGAACCGAAAAGTAATAGTACCCCAGCAATACTAGCAGCAGAGCAGGTTTGGTTACCAGGTGCACGGTAGGTAGTGCTATCAGCTGTGTCAGCAACTCGCCTGCAGCCGCCAATG
>DILT01000017.1 GCA_002425185.1 Flammeovirgaceae bacterium UBA5585
CAGTCTTATAGGGGGTTAGTACAAAACAGCTCTTTTGGATTTTAGGGTTGGCTTTTGTGTTGGCAAAAACCAAATGTGCTGTTTGTGCGGTCGGCTTTTTACAATGAGGCACAACTCTCTTATATGCGCTACAAATCTTCGCCAAGCGACCCAAAACAGGTGTATAGGCGATATAAAATAGCGCTTTATAAATATAGGGGTTTCATCTGTTGCCCGCACAACGCAGGCCAAAGTTTACGGCCCTGCAAACTGCGCGGGCTTAATTATGGATAAGCATACGCCCGGCAAATAGGGCTTTTGTATGCGCCAGCTTTGCATATACCTCAGCGCTTTTTCGTTTGCGCCTTTCTTTGGTCTCCAGGTCGCATTCGTATAATCCAAACCGGTAGGTAGGGCCCAGGTGCCACTCAAAATTGTCCCACGTGCTCCACCAGTAATAGCCGCGTATAGCAATACCATCGGCAATGGCCTGGTGTATAAGGTTAGCATAATCACCAATGGCGCGTTGGCGTAATTCGTCCGAACTGTCGCATACCCCGTTTTCGGTAATAATGATTGGCTTTCTGTATTTCTTCCAGTAGCGATCCAGGCAGGTGCGCAAGCCTTCGGGGTGGTACTCCCACATGTCGTCATGCGGCTTGCCCAACGCCTTGATTTTATGCGGTGTATCAAGGTAGGTAATGGGCAGGGGGTCGTGTGAGAGGCGTGCATAATAACTCATGCCAAAAAAATCCACCTTCGTGAAATGGTCGGGCACATAGTCCATAAACCACCAGTCGGAGAGGCGGGCCGGAAACCAACCCAGCACATTTTCGGAGGAGAAGACCACCGCATTGTGTGAAATGCCTACCGGTTGCTGTGGAAAGCTGCTTTTGATGTAATCGTAAACCAGGTTGTGGGCCTTGCCCATATTCTTCACCACCTTACCGGCCAGGTACGGATTGATTTTGAAAGGCGGAAAGAAGCCGGTGATCCAACCGTAGCTGGCGTACACATTCGGTTCATTAAAGGTGTTCCATGAAGATACATAGTGCCCAAACTCGTCCACTACTTTTTTGCAGAAGTCTACCCACTGTAAAATGTTTTCTTCTTTTTCCCAGCCTCCGGTTTTCGCAAACCACAGCGGGTTGGTGAAGTGGTGCAGCACCATCATAATGGACACGCCTCTGGCTTTCAGGTCGGTGAGAAAATGATGATAGGCGTTAACCGTATCGGCATCAAAATCCCCGAAGGGCTCGCGTTGCAGGCGGCTCCACATCAGGCCCATGCGGTAGCCGGGGGCTAAGGAAGCGATAATGGAAGCATCTTCTTTAAAGCGCAGTTCATGATCGGTGGTGCGGTCAAACACAAAACCATCGCGCGATTTTACGCCCTGCCAGTCGTGTTCAAAGGCCGTTTCAATTTGTGCGGCCGCGGTGCTGGTGCCAAAAATAAAATCATCAGGAAAGGAGAGGGTCATGGGTTATTCGTTGCATACGAAGCCTGCTCGGTTTCCCATTGTTCCCAATAGCGGCTTAGCAAGTGAAGATCGTCTTCAATGCATGGATAGTTTAGTTCTTGTTTGGGGATGTAAGGCAATTTTCCTTGGGCAAGATCGTAAACGCTTAATCCACCGGTCCATTCAAAATGCCCGGGATCATACAGGTAGCGCCACCGGCCGCCCCAGCGCAAACCAAGTTGTTCACCAATTAATCCTATTTTTTTCCAGAGCGCTTTGTTGTGCCATTCCGGTTCACCGTTAACGATGGGCACCAAATCTACCGCCAGGCCGTATTGGTGTTTTGATTTACCGGCACCGCTTCGGGTGTATTTTTTTCCCATGCTTTTGTATTCATCTTGCTTGGCATGGGTGCGAAACGTTTCTACAATTTCAAGTTCAATGCCCTTCTGTTTACACAGAAAAATCAGGCGCGCCACTTTATCACGAAAGTAGGGATGCAGGGCGGTAAGGTCGGTAATCATGGGCAGGCCTCCGCGGTTTTTGCCAAAGGTGAAATTATCTACCGTTGACCAATGCATCCAGCCATTTTGTGAGTACTCCAGTATCTTATTTAACTCCTCCCGTTTTTGAAGGGCAATCAGGCCCTCTGCTTTGTTGATGGAATCGCGTATAGCAAGCTCGCGTTGCTGCTTTTCTTTTTCTATACGGTTAATGATTTCCACTTCAGCGCGGCAATCGAAAGGCTCGAAAAGAGAACCTTGGGCCATGCCGGTAGAGGCGCTCAGCACGAGACTAAAAAGTAGCAATCCAATGAAAAAACGCATTTCTGCCATTGTTTAGAAGGGGCAAAGGTATAGGGTTGTGGCTATAAATCAAAAAGTTAGCGGGCCTGAAAAAAGCCGTATCACTTTTGCTGACACGGCTAATCCTATGTTGTCCAAAATCAGGTTCACTTGTCAGCCTGAGCCTGCTTTAGGCTATCCTCTCAAATCAGGTTCAGTTGTCAGCCTGAGCCTGCTTTAGGCTATCCTCTCAAATCAGGTTCAGTTGTCAGCCTGAGCCTGCTTGAGGCCACCATCTCAAATCAGGTTAACTTGCCAGCCTGAGCCTGCTTAAGGCTATCCTCTCAAATCAGGTTCACTTGTCAGCCAGAGCCTGCTTAAGGCCACCATCTCAAATCAGGTTAACTTGCCAGCCTGAGCCTGCTTAAGGCTATCCTCTCAAATCAGGTTCACTTGTCAGCCTGAGCCTGTCGAAGGCTATTTCAATTATGGATTTATTCCGAATCTTCAGCTTTTAACTCCGCCATGATGGCGTCATACTTCGATTTTATCTCAGCATTTTCGGTAATGGCTTTTTTAACTTTATTAAATGAGGCTGCACCAATATAGTCGGTGGCCAGACTTTTAAAGGTTTCCTGAATTTTAGCCGTGCCCTCATCCTTTGCTTTAATGATTTCCTTTATCGCGGCAATTTCTTCCGGTGTAGCCTTGGCTGCGGCTAATTTTGTTTCGTCTGTAATGATTTTTGAAAGTTCATTGTAACGCGCTCCGGATATGACTTCGTTATTTTTTACCATTTCGGAGATCGTTTCCATAAGATCCTTCTTCATGTTGTCAATAGAATCCATAACAATGGCATACTTCTTCAACTCTTCATCCGAAACGGCATCCTGTGCTGACACTTCACTGAATATTACTGCAAGGAACAACACGGGTAAAAATTTCAAGTACTTCTTCATCTGTCTGTGTTTTGGTAAAACTTCGGTTTTATAAAGCTCGAAGTATAAGAGCTATTCAGTTTCTTCACAAGGCTGTGTACGATAAACGGTTGAAATATGGCGCTTGCATAATACTTGCCAAAATATGGTCATGCAATCGTTTGCATCATTTCCTTTTCAGATATTCTCTCCGTAATTTTCGCGCCTGTTTTAAATCCTCATTAACCTATGATCGATGAATTGATTGCTACCAATACCTATCCTGTTCGGCATCAGGAGGCACTGAATTGGGTGAAAGAAATTGCTGAACTCGTAAAGCCTGATCAGGTGCGGTGGTGCGATGGATCAGCCGAAGAGTACCAGGAGCTTTGTGAGAAGCTGGTCAGCAAGGGTACGTTCATCCGGCTCAATCCAAAGAAAAGACCAAACAGCTTTGCGTGTTTTTCCGATCCCAGTGATGTGGCACGTGTGGAAGACAGAACGTATATCTGCAGTAAGCGCAAGGAAAATGCTGGCCCTACCAACAACTGGGTTGACCCCAAACAAATGAAGCAAACGCTTCAGCCGTTGCTGGATGGTTGCATGCAGGGCAGAACCATGTATATTATTCCGTTTAGCATGGGGCCTATTGGTTCCGATATTTCACAACTTGGTTTAGAGATTACAGATTCGGAATACGTGGTGGTGAACATGCACTTAATGACACGCGTAAGTTCAAAAGTTGTTGAGTTGTTGGGTGAAGATGAGGAATATGTGAAGTGCCTGCATACTGTAGGCGCTCCGCTAAAACCCGGCCAGCAGGATGCCAAATGGCCCACCAACCCAACGGTAAAATATATAGTGCATTATCCGGAAGAGCGGTCTATCGTATCGTATGGTTCGGGCTATGGCGGAAATGCGTTATTGGGTAAGAAGTGTTTTGCGCTTCGTATTGCTTCGGTAATGGGCAACGATGAAAACTGGCTGGCCGAGCATATGTTGCTAATGGGCGTGCAAAGCCCCGATGGCAAAAAGGATTATGTGGCTGCTGCTTTCCCCAGCGCTTGTGGTAAAACAAACTTTGCCATGCTTATTCCACCCAAAGAGTTTGATGGATGGAAAGTAACTACCGTGGGCGATGATATTGCCTGGATAAAACCGGGTAAGGATGGAAAATTGTATGCGATCAATCCGGAAGCAGGTTATTTTGGTGTGGCCCCGGGTACAAATGAAAAGACTAACCCGAACGCTATCGCCACCATTTCAAAGAACACCATTTTTACAAACGTGGCCATTACGGAAGACGGTGATGTATGGTGGGAAGGGATGACCAAAGAGCCTCCAAAAAATCTTACCGATTGGCGTGGCGAAAAGTGGGATCCATCTTCCGGTAAGCCGGCAGCCCATCCCAACAGTCGCTTTACGGTAGTCGCACATCAAAATCCGGTAATTGATGCCAACTGGGAAAACCCTAAAGGTGTTCCGATCAGTGCTTTTGTTTTTGGCGGAAGAAGAAGTACCACCATTCCGTTGGTATATCAATCGGCCAACTGGGCATTTGGTGTTTACCTGGCCTCTACCATGGGCTCGGAAACAACCGCTGCTGCCTTTGGCGATGTAGGAAAAGTAAGACGCGACCCGTTTGCGATGCTTCCTTTCTGTGGTTATCACATGGGCGATTACTTTAATCATTGGTTGCAGTTTGGTCGTGGCCTTCCGGCACCTCCGCGCATTTATGGTGTAAACTGGTTCCGCAAAGATGCCAACGGCAATTTCATTTGGCCGGGCTTTGGCGATAACATGCGCGTGTTGAAATGGATTGTTCAAAAGAGCAGGGGCGAAGTGAATGCGGTGGAGAGCCCCATCGGTTGGATGCCCACCTATGATGATATGGACTGGACTGGTCTGGATTTCTCTGAGGATCAGTTTGAAAGTATTATGGCCATAGACCGTGAAGAATGGAAAGCTGAACTGTTGCAACATGCCGAATTGTTTGAGCGCATGTACGACAAGCTTCCGAAGGAATTCATTTTTATGCGTGAGCTGCTGTTGTCCAACTTATGGCGTTCACCCGAAAAGTGGAGACTGGAGCCGGAGCGTTTTTAAGAGAGTGACGTTTTTATCATACTTTCCTTTGTAGCTATTGAGTAGACCAAGGTTGCCGATGATAAAAATTAGGATAGGTAAACCTGATCTTGGTGCATCTGAACTGTCTTACAGATATTTTTATGGAATGAAAATAAGGGTTATTGCTTTCTCGTTAAAGCCATACACCCTTATTTTCTATGATTGTCAGAACAGTTCATTTATTTCTCGCTGGTTTATTGTTTCACGTTTCCTGCTGCCATGCCCAGCATAAAGCTGAATCGTTGTCACTACTTTTAGGAAACGCCCCATGGGATTTCAAAATAGGATGGTATGAAATTGACAATGAATCGTTCGATAATCATGATGTAGAACAAATTCCATTCTCATTAGGTTTGAAATATACACACACCCTTAACGAAGCAGTCCACTTCACTTTTAGAGCAAGTTGGCTGTCAATAAACCTACAGGAATATCAAATACGAAATGGATTTGTAAACTCAGCACAGTCCATCCAAAACAAGTATCAGGTTGCACCAGGGGTTAACTTTATTTTTGCAACTGGTAATAGTGGTTCATTTTATGGAGGCTTTGAGTTGCCAATATACTTTCATGGAAAGGTAGAGACTGAATTTATCAATAAGAAAACATCCGATCCGTTACCTTTCGATTATCGAACCTACTCCATTATTCCGTCAGGTTTTACAGCAGGCGCTGCGCCACTTATCGGATTTACGTATCATTTGGGCAAGCATCTTTTATGCCTGGCGGAATTCTCAACACTTATCACCTATGGCAGGTCGGGTGGAAAAACGATTACGTATTCTCCAACAGACCCGCAAAACAAAATGACTACTCAAGATAAATTAATCGGATTATTCTATGAACCGCGTGTTTCGATGGGCATAGGATATAGGTTTTGACAGGTGTACAGGGATGGTTTATGCTCTATTAAAAAGACTTTGTAAAATGGATTAATAGGCATACTTTGGAAACGCCAAACCAACCTAAAACAGAATGAGTTCAACCAAAACTTTTTTCGGCCACCCCCGTGGATTAGCTACCTTATTTTTCACCGAGATGTGGGAGCGCTTCAGCTACTACGGCATGCGGGCCATTCTCATTCTCTTTCTACGCGACAGCATTGAAAACGGTGGCCTCGGGTTAGATGCAAAAAACAGCGCGGCTATTTATGGTCTGTACACCATGTTTGTTTACTTGTTGGCTATGCCCGGTGGGTGGCTGGCCGATAACTTTTTCGGGCTTCGCAAATCCGTTTTTATTGGTGGATGTTTTATTGCCGTTGGCCATTTCTTTTTGGTAATCCCGACAACGGAAACATTTTTTATTGGCCTGGTGTGTATTGTGCTGGGTGTCGGGCTTTTAAAACCCAACATAAGCGGCATTGTTGGCGGATTGTATTCTACACAAGAACAATCAAAACGTGATGCTGGCTTTTCAATTTTTTATATGGGTATTAACATTGGTGCATTCATCGGCCCGATAATAGCCGGTGCCATCGGTGAACGCATTGCCTGGAATTTGGGATTTGGTGTTGCGGGCATAGGCATGGTGCTTGGATTAATACAATACAAACTCACTGAAAAATACCTGGGTGATATTGGGGTGGAGCCTGCACGACTGGATGATGCCAGCGCTCAAACCAGGCGCGATAGTATGGTTAAGAAAGTACTGATCGGTTTTGGTGTTGCACTTATTACGGTATTGGTGTTAGGCTTAACGCATACCATTACCATAAATCCGTTTGTTATCGCAAATGCATCAGGCATTATAATTTTTGTTTCCGTTATCAGTTACTTCATTTACATTTTATTTTTCGGTGGCCTGGATGCAGTGGAACGAAAGAAAATATCCGTCATCGGAATTCTGTTTATCTTCTCTGCATTGTTTTGGTCTGGTTTTGAACAGGCCGGATCGTCACTAAACATATTTGCGTTAGAATATTCCGACAGAAATTTTTTGGGTTGGGAAATCCCGGCCAGTTGGATGCAATCGGTTAACGCGATTTTCATCATTGCACTTTCTCCGATGTTTGCATGGTTGTGGGTGTGGCTGGCTAACCGTAATATTCAACCCAATACGCCTGCTAAATTTTCCTATGGTTTGCTTCTTTTGGCCGCGGGCTTTGCATGTGTAGCCGTTGCTGCATACTATGTTACCGATGGCAATAAGCCGCTATTCTGGTGGCTGATACTAACATACCTGCTACATACCATGGGTGAGTTGTGCCTGAGCCCGGTGGGACTAAGTGCCGTTACCAAATTATCACCTAAAAAGCTGGTCGGGCAAATGATGGGCATCTGGTTTATGTCGGTGGCATTTGGAAATCTTATTGCCGGCCTTATGGCTGGCGGAATTGATGATGCCGAAATTCAGGCCGACCCCAGCATTTTGCCAAACCTTTTCTGGTTTGTAGTACTGACAACCGGTGTGGGCGGATTTATATTACTGATCTTTAACAAGCCCATACGAAAGTTGATGGGCGATATTCATTAACGATTTTTCTTTATTCACTTTGATCCTAAACCTATGGAAGAAAATAAAGCGTTTAAACCGTATATCGCTGCCAGCGATTTTGTTCCGGAGTTCACCCTCAAAGCCGTAATCCTCGGTTCTATTTTCGGAATAATTTTCGGGGCAGCAACAGTTTACCTTGGCCTTAAAGTGGGCCTTACCGTAAGTGCCTCTATTCCCATTGCTGTGCTGGCCATCTCCATCTTCAAAAAGTTAGGAAAGGCAACCATCCTTGAAAACAACATGGTGCAGACCATTGGCTCGGCTGGTGAGTCGGTTGCTGCTGGTGTAGTGTTTACCGTGCCAGCGTTGTTGTTTCTGGCGGGAGGAGAAGCCTACTTTCAATACTTCCAGATTTTTGTGCTGGCGTTAGTAGGTGGTGTACTAGGTGTGTTGTTTATGGTGCCCCTGCGAAGAGCCCTCATTGTAAAAGAGCATGGTAATCTTCCGTATCCGGAGGGTACCGCCTGTGCCGATGTGCTGATTGCCGGTGAGAAGGGTGGGGCGCTGGCGAAAAATGTATTCTATGGATTGGGCATTGCCTTTTTATACAAAGGGTTGATGTCCATTCTTGGCCTTTGGAAGGAAGTTCCTCAGTATGTTTTCGGGCGCACATCAGCATTACCCAACGGAACGGTGAATGCTGAAATTACGCCTGAACTCATGGGTGTGGGGTATATCATCGGCCCACGCATTGCCGGCATTATGGTGGCGGGCGGGGTATTATCCTGGCTGGTACTGATTCCATTAATTACCCTGCTGGGCGATAACCTCACTTCACCCATGGCGCCTGAAACAACCATGTTGATTTCTGAAATGTCGCCTGCACAAATCTGGAGTAAGTATATACGGTACATTGGTGCAGGTGCGGTAACCTTTGGCGGTATTATCACGCTGATTAAAACATTGCCTACGATTATTACGGCATTCAAAGATTCCTTTAAAGACCTGCGGTCGCGAAATGCGGCCAATGCGCAAACACAAGTGCGTACTGAAAAAGATGTTCCTTTAATTTTTGTGGTGATAGGTTCCATCGTATTGGTTTTACTAATGGCCATTTTACCGAATGTGCCCACTAACTTTCTTTCCGCTATTATGATTGTTGTGTTTGGATTTTTCTTTGTTACCGTTGCATCACGAATT
Organism: Flammeovirgaceae bacterium UBA5585; assembly: GCA_002425185.1. Classification (GTDB taxonomy): domain Bacteria; phylum Bacteroidota; class Bacteroidia; order Cytophagales; family Cyclobacteriaceae; genus UBA2336. The sequence continues at coordinate 8,904 of DILT01000017.1, forward strand.
GTAGGACTCATTGGTTCGTCATCCAGCCCGGTTTCAGGCATGACCATTGCCACACTAATGGCTACTTCATTAATTTTTATTGGCATCGGGTGGACAGGCGATTTCTACCAGCCTATTGCCCTGGTGGTAGGTTCAATTGTTTGTATTGCTGCTGCGAATGCGGGCGCTACTTCACAAGATTTGAAAACCGGATTTTTAGTGGGGGCAACACCCATGAAGCAACAAATCGGATTACTAATTGGCGTGTTGGTATCAACCGTAGCTATAGGTTTTACTTTGCTTTTATTGAATGATACACTGGGTATTGGTGTCGTTACAGAGGCACACCCCAACCCATTACCTGCTCCTCAGGCCATGCTGATGGCCACGGTGATCAAAGGCCTTCTCAGTCAGAATTTACCATGGGGACTTGTCATTGCCGGTATGGGGTTATCCGCTGTAGTGGAATTATGTGGTGTAAGCTCACTGGCGTTTGCTGTGGGGGCTTACCTGCCGCTATCAACAACATCACCCATTTTTGCCGGTGGATTGATTAAATTAATTGCCGATAAAATCACCAAACGTAAAGAAGAGGAATCAGAAGTAAGCTCGGGCGCCTTGTTTAGTTCGGGTTTAATTGCCGGAGGTGCACTAACCGGAATTTTGGTAGCAGTATTATTAGGTACTAATGTTAATACTGCAGATGGACCTCAGTCTGTAATTGCTGTTATTCATCATGCTGTACATGGCGTTATTCCTGAAGGAGGGGATCTAATTTCCATCATCATGTTCCTCCTGTTAGGGTTGATTGTATTCCGGTTTGCAAAGGCTAAGATTACCTCCTGAGCTGAGTTCTCTATCAATAAAAAAGTCCTGATTAGAAGTCAGGACTTTTTTATTGGATAATGTTTGTTTTTGTTAGCGGCCAGCTCAAAAATGTTGGCGTCATTGCGATCCGCCACAGGCGGAGAAGCAATCTCAATTTTCGATGATGAACACGGGATTTTTGCTAGTTAGAAATATCGATAATTTCCTTTAATGCGTTCAACGCTTTTGTTTCCGACTCGTCCACTTTTCCATCAGCATTAATGATATCGTACATATCGGTAAACACCTTATACTTTTGCGGAAATTTTATAGACGAGAAGTGATTGAAGGTGTCTTTGAATAAGGTTTTAAGCTGGTTCTTATCAAAATCATCAAACAGATTCAGTTCCTCATTTAGTTTTTTGTTGTAGTCCACATCTTCAGGATACAAGCGTTTCATTTTTTCCTTGATCACATCCCGCTCGGCTTCGTGAAATTCACCATCGGCATGGGCCATATAGATGTACAGGAAGAGCACGAAGTCAGCAAAGTTTTTATGGATAACCATAGTCAATTGAATTAATAGCTCCAAGTTACATTACAACCCGATAAACCCCAAATGGGGGCAAAATAAAAGGTTCCACTAGTGTGGAACCTTTTGTTATTCAGAATGAAGCCGGGATGATTACATCATGCCGCCCATGCCGCCACCGTGTGGCATAGCAGGTGCTTCTTTTTCTTCAGGGATTTCAGAAACAACAGCTTCAGTAGTAAGCAATAAGCCTGCAATAGAAGCTGCATTCTCAAGCGCCAGACGAGCAACTTTAGTCGGATCAATGATACCTGCTGCAAAGAAGTCTTCAAACTTATTCGTACGGGCATTGAAACCGTAGTCCTTCTTGCCTTCGCGAACTTTATTCACGATTACGGAACCTTCCTGACCAGCATTTTCAGCAATGGTACGGAGCGGAGATTCAAGCGCCAGGCGGATGATATTTACACCAGTTTCCTGATCGTCATTTTCTGTTTCGATAGTCTTAAGTGCTTCAATGGCACGAACATAGGCTACGCCACCACCAGGAATTACACCTTCCTGAACGGCTGCGCGGGTTGCATGCAAGGCATCATCAACACGGTCTTTCTTCTCCTTCATTTCAACTTCGGTAGAAGCACCAATGTAGAGGATAGCCACACCACCGGAAAGTTTAGCTAAACGTTCCTGTAGTTTTTCCTTATCGTAATCAGACGTTGTTGTTTCAATCTGAGCTTTGATTTGGTTTACACGACCAGTGATGTCGGCTTTCTTACCGGCACCATTAACGATCGTAGTATTATCTTTATCTACGTTAACCTTTTCGGCACGGCCCAGCATATCCAGGGTAGCGTTCTCCAATTTGAAGCCAAGCTCTTCCGTAATTACTTTTCCACCGGTCAGGATGGCGATGTCTTCCAACATAGCCTTTCTTCTGTCGCCAAAGCCAGGAGCCTTAACAGCGGCAACGCGCAGCGCACCACGGATTTTGTTTACCACCAGGGTAGCTAGTGCTTCGCCTTCAACTTCTTCAGCAATAATTAATAGCGGCTTGCCGGTTTGGGCAGTTTGCTCCAGTACAGGAAGTAACTCCTTCATGCTGCTGATTTTCTTATCGTAGATCAGGATGTAAGGATTATCCAGGTCAGCTTCCATTTTCTCGGTGTTGGTCACGAAGTAAGGAGATAAGTAACCGCGGTCGAACTGCATACCTTCTACCGTTTTTACTTCGGTTTCTGTTCCTTTGGCTTCTTCAACGGTGATCACACCATCTTTACCAACTTTCTCCATCGCATCAGCAATCATCTTACCGATAGTCTCATCATTATTGGAGGAGATGGAAGCTACTTGTTCAATTTCGCTGGAGTCTTTGATTTTCTTGGATTGCTTTTTCAAGCTTTCAATAACCGCCTGAACCGCTTTGTCGATACCGCGCTTTAAATCCATAGGGTTAGCTCCGGCAGCAACGTTTTTAATACCGTGGCTGAAAATAGATTGCGCTAAAACAGTAGCGGTAGTGGTACCGTCACCGGCTGCATCAGCAGTTTTAGAAGCAACCTCTTTTACCAACTGAGCACCCATGTTTTCGATGGGATCTTTCAATTCAATTTCTTTTGCAACGGAAACACCGTCCTTCGTTACAGAAGGAGCACCGAATTTTTTATCGAGGATTACGTTACGACCTTTAGGGCCCAGGGTAACTTTAACAGCGTCCGCTAATTTATCAACGCCTTTCTTTAGTCTGTCGCGGGCAGATGTATCGAATGTAATTTCTTTAGCCATAGTTTATATGAATTTTAGTTGTGATTAAATGATTCCGAAAATGTCTGAATTTCTCATGATGAGGTATTCTTTACCATCAATGTTGATCTCCGTACCGGAATATTTTCCGTACAACACTTGATCACCAACTTTAACAGTAACAGGCTTATCTTTTAAGCCTTCGCCAACAGCAATCACTTTGCCCTTTTGAGGTTTTTCCTTGCTGGAATCAGGAATGTACAAGCCTGAAGAGGTTTTGGTTTCAGCTTCAGCGGGTTCAACTAATACCCGGTCTTCATTTGGTTTGAAGTTGATCTTTGCCATATAAGTAATGGATTTTTAGGTTTAACAAATTTGTCACAGTGCACCTAACAGCTATTATGCCATAACCAAAAGCGGGGCGAATAACGGACAAAATTTCAACAAAAGGGCATTTTTTACCTCGTTTCAATAAGCTATGGCAGATAATCCGGGGTACATTCTGCCAAAAATGTCAGGTTATAACCGGGCGCTGTCAGGCTCGTTTACGTTAACAAGGATGAGCAGTTGACACAGGTTTAACAATTGGTTATTTTTTACGTCAAAATGGAAGGTTATGGAGCGATTATCGAAAGATTGGATAACTCAGGGACTGATCGATTTTGAATATAAGAAGTACATTCTGCTGGCGTATTTGAAAAGGGTAAAGGCTTCCTTTGGCCGGGTTGAACTTTACCCCGATATGGCCGACCTGGTATTTCACTACCGAAACCTGCTGGCCATAAAGGAAAATAAAACACTACTTAAAGAATCGTTTCCGAAAGAACTTTCGCTGGAGGAATTCAAGAAACTTGAGCTCAGTTACCGCCAGCTCATTGAAGATGATGCCATCATGAGTGAGTTGGAGTCCATCATTGAATTTTCTATTCCGCAGGTGAAGGATTCGTTGCAGGAGGGCTCGGTGATATTTGAATATGTTGAGTCACAATGCGAGATTTCACCCGTTGGTGTTACACCGTTGTATGCGAAAGAGGGTTATTTGTTTGTAGCACAACCTCCGGAGAAGGAAACACAGGTTTATCGTTACCAGGTTAGTATTTTTGAAGATGCCCACGAACAATTGCGAAGCCTCAATACAGAGTTTATCGAATCGGTGACAAAAACACCGGTAAACACGTATGAACAACTAAAACTTGATTTGATCCGGAAGTTTAAAGATATGCCTAACCCGGCTACCTATCTCATTCTTTCCCGAATGAAATTCCCTTTTCATGAAACGTTTATGCCGGTAGCCAAGCGTTTGTTTGTAAAACACATTTCGGCAGCAGCATAAAAAAACCTGGTGGGTTCCCACCAGGTTTGTACGCTATAAATTTCTTCAATTGTTATTCGTTGTTCGTGTCTTGCTCTTCGGGCATTACCGGTGTTGTCGTGGCTGGTGCAGCCTGTTCACCGGCTTTATCCAAAATATCATTACCTGAACCGGCAGACGGAGCAACTAAATTCGTGGAGAGGGTAAGGGTAAGAACCATAATGGTGATTACAAATCCCCAGGTCAGCCGCTCTAACAAATCACCTGTTTTCTTTACTCCGATAATATTGGCAGCGCCTGAGCCACCAAACTGGCTGGATAATCCGCCACCCTTGGAATTCTGCGCCAGAATAACCACAACCAACAAAAAGCAAACAAAAATAATTAGCCCTACAATGAAACTGAACATAGCTTATTTCCTTAAATCTTCAATTTGAGCCGCAAAGTAAGCCTTTTTTTGTGGAAACTTCCAAATCAGCTTTTTGTACACTTCAATGGCCTTATCCTTTTTGCCCTGCCGGATGAGGATTTCAGCAAGTGTTTCGGAAACAATATGGTCACCAAATTCACCACTTTTAAGGGTTGATGCGAGGTCAGGATTCTCATCAGCAGGTGATGATGAAGGTACAAGCTGCGGTTTTGTCTTTATAAACTGATCAATGATTTCAATCTGCTCTTTAGTCTTTTCACTTTCGGGCTGGACTTTTTTGCGTGTTGCTTTAATCTCGCTTACGATGGGATCAAGCTCGGTACCTTTTTTTGATTTCTTTTTGGCAGGAGACGGCTCGCTTGCGGTTACGGATTCATTGTTCTTTTCCAACTCCCGGGCCATTTGAATGATCCGTTCTTTTTTGGAGATTTTCCTATCCTTGTCTTTTTCTTTTTCTGGTGCTGTGAACGCTGGCTTTGCAATGGGTAACGCAACCCCATCCTGATCGAACAAGGCTTCAAAGTTATGCTTCAATTCCTGAAGCCGTTCCAGATCGTGAATGACTTCATCAGCATAGTCAGTAGCAGCGGGTTGTGGTAAAGGCGTAAGCTGATTTAGAGATGCTTTTTCCGCTACACCGGTGGCCTCATACTTTTCCGCGATCACTTCAGGTTCTCCAACAGCAGTCATTATTTCTTTGAGCACCGACCGGTCGGTAGAGTAAACCGCTGCGCGCTGCAAAACAACCTGATGGTCGTTTAGCTGGTGATCTTTAGAAACCCGTGCCGCCAGCGCTTCCAATAACTGGCTATAGGGATAGTGGCTAACCAGCCTGTTAACTTCTGCAGCTTCCGTGGCAGTAGAACCTGAAAAATGATTGAGCAGACTGACAAATTGATTTTTATCCACAGCAAAAGGGGCTATGGTAAAAATAGAGAAATTTTACCAATTGGCAATTGATGCGTTGAAGATGTCCAGGATGATCTGTTCAAAAATCTGGCGAATTAATCCGTCCTCAATATCCGGCAGGTTTAATTCATTCGGAAAATCCCTGTAAAAAGAAAACGACTTGTCTTTAAAGCTCATGGTTTCGTCCAGCGTGTTTACGTAGGTAACGCGAACGGTAATGGTTAATCGGGAGGAAGCTGCCGCATCAATTTGTGTCGGATCTCCGCTGGCACGCGGTGCAATTTGTGTTACCTGGTAACCGGTAACAATACCCTCCATCTGCAGTTCACCATTTTCAGCAACAACACTCAGGTTGGAATTTTGAATCATATAGTCCTTAAGACTGTTCGTGAAAACCTGGCCCAGGTTAGCGGGCCCTAAATCGGTATTGTTATAGAATTCCTGAATGGATATGGTTTTGGCGTTGGTTCCGGAACCGGTGAAGGAATAAATACCGCAGGACGAAAACCAGAGCATATTACCCACGCATATAACCGACAGTAATACTCTGCAGAAGTGGGGTATATTAATTCTCAAGATCGTATTGTTTGATTTTACGGTAAAGCGTTCTTTCCGAAATGCCCAAATCGCGTGCCGCATATTTCCGTTTGTTGTTGTTTTTAAGCAAGGCGCGCATGATTAATTCCTTTTCTTTTTTTTCAATTGACAGGGAGTCCTCTTCTGTTTCATGCGTGATATCCTGAACTTCTTCCTGCTCTTGTTCGGCCTGAAGTGCAGGGTTAATGGACGGAATATTTAACACCACCGGTTCAGCAACAGATTCAACACCTTCAAACAACGAGGGATGGTCTTTAACCAATTGAGCCGCATTGCCCTGGTGGTTATACAAGTCCAGCACAATTTTCTTCAGGTCCATCACATCCTTCTTCATATCAAACAACACCTTGTACAGGATGTCGCGCTCAGAGAAGGAATCTTTATCCGATGAACCATTTCGGTACAGGGCCGGAAGGCTGCTTTCCTGGGGCAGGTAGTGCAAAAGCTTTTCAGCCGTAATCTCCTTACTTTCGGTTGAAAGCACTGAAATTTGTTCCACCAGATTTTTCAACTGGCGGATGTTCCCCGGAAAGCGGTATTTGATCAACCTATCCTTGGCATCTTCCGACAAGGACACGGGCTTAACCTTGTATTTCTCGGCAAAATCGGATGCAAATTTCCTGAACAGGAGTTCAATATCTTTGCCTCGTTCGCGCAATGGCGGTACATAGATGGGTACGGTGCTCAACCGATAATAGAGATCTTCGCGGAATTTCCCCTCTTCAACGCGCTGCAACAGGTTGATATTGGTTGCGGCAACCACCCGAACATCAGTCTTTTGAACCTTGGATGATCCAACTTTAATGAACTCACCATTCTCCAAAACCCGTAGTAAACGGGCCTGAGTGCCTAACGGCATTTCTCCGATTTCATCGAGAAAGATGGTGCCTCCGTTGGTTACTTCGAAGTATCCTTTGCGCGCTTCGTGCGCTCCGGTAAACGATCCCTTTTCATGGCCAAATAATTCTGAGTCGATCGTACCTTCAGGAATGGAGCCACAGTTAATGGCGATAAACTGCCCGTGCTTACGCGGACTTAAATGGTGAATTATTTTTGAGAAGGATTCCTTGCCGCTACCACTTTCGCCTGTGATCAGCACCGACATATCGGTAGGAGCGACCTGCATCGCTACCCGCACGGCATTGTTCAGCAATGTAGAATTTCCAATAATTCCAAAACGCTGTTTTACGCTTTGTATTTCTGCATCTGTAAAACTCATGTTATGAAACTACTTTACCCAACAAAGTTGCTCCGGTACATTTTTCTACCAAAACATTTACATACTGGCCTTTCTGAAAATGCTCCTTCGGAAAAACAACTACCTTATTGGCACTGTTCCGACCTTGTAAATAATCTGTTGATTTTTTTGAATGTCCTTCAATCAACACGGTGAATACTTTTCCAACATCGCGTTGGTTACGAAGTAAAGAATGCTCGTTTTGCTTTTGTATGATTTCCTGGAGTCTTCGCTTTTTTACGGCTTCCGGAACATCGTCAGCAAATTTCTTAGCGGCCAGCGTTCCGGGTCTTTCGGAATAAAAGAACATGTAGGCGAAGTCGTACTTCACATAATCCATCAACGTAAGGGTGTCCTGATGTTCTTCTTCAGTTTCTGTACAGAACCCCGTTATCATGTCGGAGGAAATACCACAATCTTCACCGAGGATTTCGCGTATTCTGTCAATTTTGTTGATATACCATTCACGGCTGTAGCCACGGTTCATCACCTCCAGTACACGGGTATTGCCACTTTGTACGGGCAGGTGGATGTACTTGCAGATGTTTTCATGGCGGGCCATAGTATGCAAAACATCATCCGTTATGTCTTTAGGGTGGGAGGTGGAAAAGCGAATCCGAAGTTCGGGATTAACACGGGCAACCATTTCCAGTAATTGGGCAAAGTTTACCACATCGTTAATGCCTTTTTTCTCCAAAAAAGCCTTGTTATTCTCTTCATGGCTCCACTTGTATGAATCCACATTCTGGCCCAGCAGGGTCACTTCGCGGTAACCGCGCTGAAACAAATCAGTTGCTTCCGCTACAATGGAGTAGGGATCACGGCTGCGCTCGCGCCCACGGGTAAAGGGCACTACACAAAAAGAGCACATATTGTCGCAACCCCGCATAATGGATATGAAAGCGGTAACACCGTTGGAGTTCAGCCTCACGGGGGAAATGTCAGCATAAGTCTCTTCACGCGAAAGGAAGGTATTCACTGCTTTCTCCCCATCATCCACCTGTCCGATTAATTGCGGCAGGTCGCGGTAGGCATCCGGACCAGCAACCAGGTCAACGATTTTTTCTTCTTCCAGCAATTTGGACTTAAGGCGCTCGGCCATACAGCCTAAAACGCCCACAAGCATTTCTGGCTTTTGCTTTTTCAGTGTATTTATTTGGGTAAGCCGGTTGCGAACGGTCTGCTCGGCTTTTTCACGGATGGAACAGGTGTTCAGAAAAACTACATCTGCAGTATTGATATCCGCAGTGGTATCAAATCCTTCCTTGGCAAGAATAGAGGCAACGATTTCGCTATCGGAGAAATTCATCTGGCACCCATAGCTTTCGATGTAAAGCTTACGGTTTTTACCGGTATTGTTTTCTTTGGATACGTTTACCGTCTCGCAGGCTTCGGTACCATCCAATACGCCCAAATCTTCAATCAATTGCTGCATTTACTTATAAATCAGGGCACAAAAATACAATTTAATTGGTTCCGTGACATCTTGTCATGGTATTTTACTTAAGTTGCCAACCTGGTTAGAAAAGCGTTAATTAAACAGTTAGTTCTATGTCTATCATCAAATCAGTACGCGGATTTACCCCATCTTTTGGAGAAAATTGTTACATCGCAGATGGTGCTGTTGTGGTTGGTGAAGTTACCATGGGTGACAATTGCACCGTATGGTTTAATGCGGTGGTAAGGGGCGATGTTCACTCTATCACGATCGGAAATAATACCAATATTCAGGATGGTGCGGTACTGCATTGTACGTATCAGCGGGCGAAATTGGTAATCGGCAACAATGTTTCCATTGCCCATAATGCGGTTGTACATGGCTGTACCATTGAAGACAATGTGCTGATTGGTATCGGGGCTATCATTCTGGATGATGCGGTGATTGGTGCCAATTCAGTAATTGCTGCCGGGGCGGTTGTTCTTCCGAAAACACTAGTTGAGCCGGGCAGTATCTATGCGGGTATTCCGGCCAAACGGGTTAAAGACATTGGTGATGAAATGAAAGAAGTGATCCAGCGCACTGCAAAGAATTACCCTATGTATGCCGCATGGTTTAAGGAAACCGGGGTAGAGCGCAATGCTGGTGATGAATATTCCAATTAAACCTGAGGAATATCATGGAACTTGTTACAATCAAAAGTTTAATTCGGTATATTCAAAGGTGTAAAGCGTAGTATGAAAACGGGTACTAATAAGGGTTTTGATCCTGGAGTTATTGAAGCTTACAAAGCTAAGATGAAAGTTCGTGGCCAGTCTTTTATCATGGATGAGGAGGACGATCGTTCGGATGAATATGCGCACTTTTATTTTATTGGAACGCATGAAGACAAGGAAGTAATTTTCGATGCGGTAATGTATACCTTACGCCTGCAACACGAAAGTGAGTTGTTTGAAATTGCCGAGCACCGTGCCGCCAGGCATTTTCCAGATTATAAAAAGATCACCTACGAAGAGGATGAAAATGGCAACCTGGAGCCACTGGATGATCAGGAAGAAGAAATTGGATTGTACATGGCCGAGGTGATTATGGAACTGGAAGAAGACGAACAGGTAAAGGTAAAAGAGCATGTCGATCAGGATGTTCACGTAGATTTTGGTATTGCCCTGGACATTGGCTTGCACGTTGAAAAGATCACACCGAAAGTCATTGATCAATTCATCCGCGATTTTAATGCCGATGACCTGAACCTCGATCCAACCTTATATTCCTTTCAAACCAAGGGGATGGAAACAGAATAGCGGGCCTAATCCCGGTAAAATTTTCTATTCCCAAATTTCAGCGCCCACCGTTGCCACAGGAGGGGCTTTCGTATATATTTGCGGCCTAAATAAATCCTGATGAAGAATCTATCCTTAGTTTTAAACATCGTATTGTTGGTGGCTGTTGGCGTGTTGTACTACCTGCATTTCTCACCCAGTATCTCTACCTCTTCAGCCCCTGCATCGTCATTTGATATTGGCGAATTGAAGGTGGCCTATATTAACTCCGACTCGGTGTTGGAAAAATATGATTACCTCAAAGCCAGCGCTGAAATACTGGAGGCAAAATCGAAAAAGGTTGAACAAGATTATATAAACCGCGCACAAAGCTTACAAAAGGAAATTGAGGCCTACCAACGCAACGTGAATAATATGACGGTGGGTCAGGTGCGTGCGGTGGAAGAGGACCTTGGCAAAAAGCAGCAAAATCTTCAGCTCTATGAGCAAAGTATCCGGCAAGAGTTGATGAATGATCAATCCAAGTTGAACAGAGAATTATACGACCGGATTACGGTATTCCTGCAAAAGTATGGGAAAGAAAGAGGGTTGCACCTGGTGTTGAAGTTTGATACTACCAGTGATGTGCTTTATGGCGTGGATGCACTTGACATTACTCAAGACGTAATTACAGGACTGAACGCAGATTACGCTTCCGAAAAAGGAACAGCAAAAGAGCCTGTTAAGAAATAACTGTACGCATCAACTTTTGATGCAGACCGGCTTTGATTTGATTTAAAGCCGGTTTTTTATTTTATATTTGTCCATACGCTTGTATGGCAAAACTTTTTCCTGTTTCCGTTCGCACGAGAACTCAAGAACAAAAGCAGGTTGCCTTTATGCTGGCAACTGGTTTTTTCATGGGGGTGTTCATCGCCACCTACCAGGTTACGGCTGATTCTTTGTTTCTTAACAAACTTGGTGAACACCTCGACAAGGCATTTCTGATTACCGGTATTCTGGGGATTATCTCCACCGGCATTTTTTCCTTTTTGCAGAGTCGCATCCGTTTTTCAACCCTAACCATACTGGTTATTGCGGGTATTTTTTCGTTTAGTTTGGGCGTTTATGTGCTGTTGCACTATGGTAATCCCCAATGGGAGAACCCATTGATCTTTGCCATGTTTGCTTTTTCAGGTCCCATCATTGCCCTGTTGTTCTTAAGCTACTGGGGCACTTTTGGCCGTCTTTTTAACTTCCGTCAGTCAAAAAGTATTATCGGTTGGATTGATACCGGTCAGCTTATTGCAGCCATCGCGGCTTCATTTATTATCCCTTTTACGGCTGCCCTCGTTCCTGAAACTTCAGATTATCTGCTGGTTTGCTGCGTAGCCATTTTTATGGTGGGGGTTTTATTGGCGTTGATAGCCGGACGATTTGCGCTCTCGAAGAATGACCCCCGTGAATTTGATGCAGAGGTAAGAAAGGAGTCCAGCGTGCGTAAAATGTTTTCCGACAAGTACATTTTGCTCATGTCTATGTTGCTGGTGGTTTCGATGACGGCTTTTATTTTCAACCAGTTCTCCTTTCAGGAATTGGTTCGGGAGCAATACCCCAATCAACGTGACCTGACTGACTTCAATGCCTTTTTTACCGGTGCCGTGTATGCGCTTAGCTTGATCATGCAAACGTTCGTGAACAATCGCATCATCAGCAATTACGGTTTACGGGTTTCATTGTTCATACTGCCCATAGTACTCGGGGTCTTGTCGTTGGGTTCAGTGCTTGCCGGAACATTTTTTGGATTCGACAAAGTTTCTTCGCCTACTGGCTTTGTCTTCTTCTTTCTGTTTGTTGCCATGAGCCGGTTATTTAATTGGACCCTGCGAGAATCATTAGAAAACCCGGTATTTAAATTGTTCTTTATTCCGCTTGACAACCGCATAAGGTTTAACGTTCAGGCACGTGTAGAAGGATTAGTGAATGAAAGTTCGCGCTTCATTGCCGGCTTATTAATTTTTGGGCTGGCCTTTATTCCCGCGTTTAAAGTAATTCACATTTCCGTGTTTCTTGTTTTGTTGGCCGGGGTCTATTTTATAGTGGTAAACAGGCTATACGGGGGGTACAAAGATAAAATACGTCAGAAGCTGGAAAGCTCTGAATTTCAGCAAGATAAGCTTGAAAAAGGTTTTGCTCAGGTAACGCAACGGCTGGAAGGTATGATGGCCGTACCCAACAGCGGTAAAGCTATATTTTCCTATAAGCTACTGGAGAAAATTAATGCCAGTCAAACAGCTGTCTGGATCAACAACCTCATCAAAAATCAGGATGATTCCGTGCGGCATTATGCCCAGGAGAAGATGAATGAAATGAAGGGGCTGTCCGTTTCCGACAAGTATGTGATTCGGATGGATCAGACTAAAGTTGATTCCGAAGACAAAAGTATGCTTTCGCTGGCCGATTTACAGATGATCATTGATAACAATGGCGACATTACAAAGCAACGCATACAACGGTTGTCACGATCGCAAAACCCCAGCGACAGGCAATATGCAGCCGAGTTGCTGTTGCATACTTCAGCAGAAGAATGCATTTCATTTTTGATCGAATTGTTATCCGACTCGGAATCAAAGGTTCGGAATACGGCCATCAAATCAGCTATCAAGAAAAATAATCCGGAGGTAATCAATGCACTGATTGAGAATATGGGCAACCCGGTGTACAGTAACCAGGCCATGAATGCCCTGGTACTTATCGGCCCCAAAACATTACCTGCATTGGAAGCCGCTTTTTTCAGGAGTGGGCAAAGTACTCACCTGATGCAGCGCATCATTCAAGCGGTGGGCAGGATAGGCGGACAGCGTGCCCGCGACCTTTTATGGAATAAAATTGATTACCCCAACAAGGTAGTTGTATCACAAGTTTTGCTTTCACTGGGTGAGTGTGGATTCAAGGCCGGAATCTCGCAGGTAACACGTATCAAGTATGCCATTGAAGCTGATATTGCCGACATACGCTGGAACCTGAGTGCTATACAAGAGATAGGTTCAGAGGGATTTAATGCGCACATAATCAGTTCATTACGATGGGAAATCCAAAATGATATTGAACACATTTACATGCTGCTGGCCATGTTGTATGATACCCGTTCCATACAACTTGTAAAAGAAAACATTGACAGTGGAACGCCTGAAGGTATTACCTATGCGGTTGAACTGTTGGATGTGTTTTTATCCGAGCAATTAAAACAAAGAGTAATTCCTATTTTGGATGATATCTCCGATAACGAACGTATAAATAAACTGGATATCTTTTATCCACGGGTTAAGCTTGATTCTAAACTGGTATTGAAGTTTATGATCAACCGTGATTTCACACAATCAAACCGCTGGACAAAAGCTTGTGTGCTATATGAAATCGGCCTTCAGCGCATAGAAGACTTCAAACTGGATCTTATCGCGCAAATGTTTAACCCTGATTTGTTAATCAGGGAAGTTGCGGCTTGGTCATTAGCGCAGATCAATGAAGGGGAGTATAGACGTAACGTTAGGCGCCTGCCAGCCGAGCAAGGCAAGGCCTTGGATGATGTGGTACTGACCAAACGGATGAGCCGCTTCAGTAAAGTGATGTTCTTTCAGCAAGTAGAAGTTTTTGAAGGAGTACCCGGTATTACCTTAAGTCATTTGGCTGATATTAGTACTGAAATTAATCTGAATGAGGGAGAAACGCTGGCCCTCGATGAGAAAATAAACAACAACTTTTATGTGTTGGCGAAGGGTGAAGTAGACTTTTTCCAACGGGGTGAGTTTACATCGTCTTTTGCCGAAGGTCAGTTTATTGGCGAGCTGCTTTCCTTGCCTAATTTCGTGACTACCAACCTGATAAAAGCCAAAACAAAGGTCAGTTTACTGAGTATCAATAAGGACCAGTTCTATGAATTGCTTTCGGATGACGTACGGCTTGCCGACAAGGTATTAGAATTCGTCTAAATTTGGCTGTAATCGGTATTTTTACTACATTTCGATACTATTTTTTAACCTTCGTAAACTTTTTAGATTTTTTAAACTATTTCCTGAAGCGTGATCTTAAGTTTTCACCTCCAATTGGTTAACTTTCAGGTTGTTTGTAGCATGGTATGTTGACACAATCATCCCATTCGGAACAAGACCAGGAAGTGCCTGACGTGTTGACGGAAATTCAACCCGACAGTTCAAATCCATTTCCTGGATTACGTCCCTTCACGGTGGATGAGTGTCACCTTTACTTCGGTCGCGAAGGACAGGTAGACGATATTTTGCTCAAGCTCTCCCGTCACAGATTTGTTTGTGTGATGGGTTATTCCGGAAGCGGAAAATCCTCATTGATGTCGTGCGGTTTGGTTCCGGTGTTGTATGGAGGTTTTGTTACTCACTCAAGTCCGCATTGGCATGTTATTATTGCACGCCCGGGTGCAACACCGTTACAAAATCTTACCGATGCAGTAGTTGATTATTTGATTTCACATAATCGCATTGCTGAAGACGATCGGGCAGTTCACGCAGCCATTATTAATTCAGTACTGCGCAGCGGTTCACATGGCCTCATTGAAGTATCGAAATACTTGCAGCAACACAAACTCGACAATGTATTTTTCATGGTCGATCAGTTTGAAGAATTGTTTCGCTTTCATGAGACAGAGTCTGCCGATGAAGTGTTTGATGAAACACAGCTTTATGTTAACCTCATTCTTAATGCCATTCGTCAGCAGGATACACCGGTGTATGTGGCGGTTACCATGCGGTCTGATTTTATTGCCAAGTGTTCTGCGTTTAGCGGATTAACAGAAGTTATAAACGAAAGTAATTACCTGGTTCCGCAAATGACACGGGAGCAGAAGCGGATGGCCATTGAAGGTCCCATTGCTGTTGCCGGTGGCCGTATATCACAGCGTTTAGTGAAACGGTTATTGGCCGACATGGGCCGTAACCAGGATCAGCTTCCTATTCTTCAGCATGCGCTTATGCGCACGTGGGACTACTGGGTTGCTAACCGCGAGCCAGGCGAACCGATGGATATTCGTCATTACAATTCCATTGGAAGAATTGCGCAAGCGCTTTCCATGCACGCCAATGAAATTTTTGAAGAACTGTCACCGCGTCAAAGGGAAATTGCAGAAGTATTATTCAAAAGCGTAACGGAAAAAAGTGCCGATAACAAGGGCATGCGCAGGCCGGCTCGTTTAGGGTTGGTGGCAGAATTGGCGGATGCTGATGTTGATGAGATAACTGAGGTTGTTGAACACTTCCGGAGACCGGGAAGATCGTTTTTGATGCCGGCTCATACCATTGCATTATATGCCGATTCGCTCATTGAACTTTCGCACGAAAGTTTAATGCGCATCTGGAACCGGTTAAATACCTGGGTGGAGGAGGAGTTTGAATCGGCCACCATGTACAAACGCATATCGGATGCGGCTGCCATGTACCAGATTGGTAAAACCAGTTTGTGGAGGCCTCCTGATTTGCAACTGGCGCTTAACTGGCAAAAGAAGCAACGCCCCACACGTGAGTGGGCGCAACGCTATGATGAAGCCTTTGAGCGTGCCATTGTATTTCTGGATACCAGCAGAATAACCTACGAGGCAGAATTAAAGAACCAGGAACTGCAGCAGAAGCGCATGCTTCAGCGTGCGCGTGTTACTGCTATTGTACTGGGGATTGCTGCTGTAATAGCTATTTTGTTTTTAGTGTTTGCCTACACCCAAAAAATTGCAGCCGACAATAGTGCCATTGAAGCTAAGTTGCAGGAAGCTAAAGCAATTGAGCAAGCGACAGCAGCCGAATTAGCCCGGCAAGATGCAGAAGCTCAAAGACTAAAAGCTGAAGCAGCAAATAAAGAGTTGGAAGAAGCCAAAGGTGCTGTTGAAGATGCCTTAAAGATTGCCAAAATTGAGAAAGAAAGAGCCGAGGCCTTGCTTATTTTAGCCCAACAAAGGACTCAGGAAGCGATTATCGCAGGTGAACAAGAACGAGCAGCCAGACTATTTGCCGAGCAGGAAACCGCGCGCGCTGAAGCAAACTTTGAAGAAGCTAACCGACTATATTTTTTAGCGAAAGCACAAGAGATGGCGGGTAAATCGGTTCAGGAGGATGATGATAAAGATCTCGCAGGAACGTTGGCCATGCAAGCCTATCATTTTCACACACGGTACAAAGGCAAACGGTATGATCCGTATGTGTATAACGCACTCTATCATGCGCTCACGGTTTCATCCGGCCTGAGCTACAATGCCATAAAAGTTCCGGGGCCTTCCCGCAACCGGATGAACGGTCTTGCCATTTCATCCAAAGGAACGACCTACTATGCTGCAGCTGCGGATGGAAGAATTTTTGTGGGTGATTATGAGAAGCGCACCGGTAAGCCCACAGCCTTTCAAAATGCTTATCCGAATAAAGTAATCGCATTGAGTAAAGATGAACGATACCTGGTTAATGGTACGGACTCTGCAACAGTACAGATATTCGATCTCCAAAATGAAACGGCAAAGCCATTGCTGGTGAGAGATCTTAAAGGCGCTACCAATGCTATTGAATTTTTGCCAAATAACTCAGGCTTCATCGTAAGTAAAACGGACAGAACACTTTCATTTGTTGATCATCGAACAGGAAAATCACGAACGTTAGTAACGGCACCATCAGAACTTAAAGCCATATCGATTAGCCCCGATGGTAAAAACCTGGTGGGTGCATCCTGGTCGGGGCAGCTTGTGCTTTTAAATCTTGAAACCAATGCATTGGAGACCCTTGTAAGTTATGATGCATCACAAATCCTCTCTGTTAAATTCAGTCCGGATGGAAAGACCATTGCTTACGGAACGTTCGAGAAAAATGAAAAGCGCGGCCTGGTGAAGTTATATAACGTGGCGCAGCGTAAAGAAGAGAGGCAATTCACCGGTCACAAAGCCGGTGTTTATGATGTTGAGTTTAGTCCGGACGGAAAATTATTGGCCAGTGCCGGCAGCGATCGCTTATTGCAAATGTGGGTGCTTGATTTTATTGAAGATCTTCCGATTAAGATGGATAACAACAATGGGTTCATCTGGGATATTTCATTCTCCAGCGATTCGAAATATTTAGTAGCAGCAGGGCATGAATCGGAAATCAGGGTATGGCCAACGGACCCACAACTATTGGCCAACCAGATTTGTCCGTTACTGAAACGAAACATGACAGAAGAGGAATGGAAGAAGTATGTAGGTGATGACATCAAATATGAAAACACCTGCGTGAATCTGCTCATTAAAGATTATTAACCACTGCATGGGATTTTTTAAATTTATAGTTGGCTTAATCATACTCAGTGGGTTATCTATCCATGTTAGTGCACAGGAAGAACGCACCGATTGCGAACAAATGCTTGCCATCGCTTCAGAAGAATTCAACTCCGGAAGGTTTTATGGCATTCCCGCCTTACTGAAACCCTGCGTGGACCGTGGCTTTTCCCGTGAACAAAAGCAACGTGCTTTTTTGTTGCTCGCGCAAACCTATTTGTTGCTTGATGATCCTATTTCTGCTGAGAATAGTTATCTCGAAGTATTGCGGGCTAATCCTGAGTTTGAAACCGATACAGCATTACATCCTATAGACCTGGTTTACTTAAGCAAAAAATTCACAGCCGACCCGATTTTTGCAGTGTTCGCTAAAGTAGGCGGCAATACTTCACCGGTGCGGGTCATTCAAACAGTAAGCCCCTCCGGTCAGCCCGTAAACAATAACTACGGACTTCGTGCTGGCTTTCAAGTGGGGGGTGGAGTTGACTATAATTTTACACGCTTCCTGGCCATCTCGGCAGAGGCTGAGTTCGGATTTACATCCTATAAAAAGACCCAGACAAGATTCAGTGACGATCTGTTGGAGCTCACGGCAAATCAGTCGTGGGCTACTATTCCGGTTTATGCAAAATATACTTTTGTAAAGGGGAATTTCAGACCTTATGGCTATGGTGGTTTTGCTATACAATTTCTGAATAGCGAAAACGGAAAATTCATTTCTCAAAAGAGAGATTTATCTGACCTGAATCCAGTGATTCTGCCGGAAAGTGAAACGACTAACCGGTCCTTAATGGAATTCCGAAACACCTTCAATCGTTCATTTCTTATCGGGGGAGGGGTTAGGTACAAAAAGGGGCTGGACTACTTCTTTGTTGATGTTCGATACTATTTCGGTTTATCTAACATTGTGGTTCCTACATCCTCGGCTGATTACACAGGTGTTTTGCCTGAATTAGGTCATGCAGACGATATGTTCCGCATCGATAATCTTTCCCTCAGCATTGGATACTATCATCCATTTTATAATCCTCGCAAGTTGAAACATGCGAAGACTAAAACTGTACTAAAGGGCATCAATAAATCATCGAAATGAAGTTTCAAAAATTGTTATTCGGTTGTTTATGGCTAACAGGTTCAGTTTTGCTGTTCACCTGCGATACAAAAAACAATATTGATCCTGCCTTTAAAAATTATTTTATCAAGTACTATGGCGAAGACGGTAATCATGAGGCAAAGGATTTTGTCGTAAACGATGACGGTACTGTCATAATTTTAGGTACTGTTTCCTTCGGGCAAACGCAAGCTGTTCAAACAAGACGGGTTTACATTGTGAAAACTGATCTTGAGGGTAACGAACTATGGAATAGAACGCTTGGCTCAACTTTTAATGAAGAAGCCGCGGATATTGAATCTATTATTGGTGGGCCCGATGCTGGTAATTTCCTTATACTATCAAACTTCGACAGGGCCGCAGATCGGACAAACATGCGCCTTACTGTTATTAATTCAAATGGTGATAGTTTAAAAAGCTATGAATATTCTCAGTATTTAAGTCTGCGCGGGTTGTCGGTAACTTCATCCGCTTCTGGAATAATGTACATATCAGGACTTACAACGGATATTGATGCGGGTAGTGATAAAAATGTACTGCTGACAACCCCGCCACCTATCCTGGAGGATTATCTTATTATTCGCTTACGCAATGATTATACCATCGAATTTGACGATCGGATAGGAGGTTCCTATGAGGGGGCTGCCGTTAAAGTTGTTCCATCAGGTAGTTCGTTTGTTTATGCTGCTTATTCCGATGAATTAACATCCAGTAATTTGCCTGATAACAATGAGCATGAACATAATTTCATATTCAGATTATTCCTGAGCAATCCAACAAGCGCTGCTGTTTCATTATTTTCCGGTAGCCTTAACCTCGATGAGAAAATGATAGCTTTTACTGATAAGCCCTTATTTAACACGTTCTGTGCTATTGGTACACAATCCGACTTTAACGGAGCAAATCGCAAGGCCTATGCAACGGTGGTTTCCAGTTCCCTCAGTTCGGTCATCGCAGAGGGCGTTGTGCTTAGCGGACCTAATGAATACGAAGGGGTTGCTGTTTCTGCCGCGTCAACTTCGTATCTGATGTTGGCCAACGAAATCAATTCGGCCAATAGGCGAGACATTGTTTTTATAAAAATGAGTACCGGATTGGTACCTGAATTCACCATAAAATTTGGAGCGGTTGATAATGACGATCGTGGGGCGGCTGTCGCTGAACTTCCTAGCGGAGATATTCTGATTTTAGGAACCATGCAACTCGCTGGACAACAGGATAAGATTGCCTTAATTAAACTGCGTCCAAATGGCACGTTTTAACCTTGTAAATATTTTGTTTTTAGGGTTACAATTTTGATAATGCGTTATTAATTGTCTATAGTCGGATTACTTTAACCTATGCCTCAATTCTACCGTCTTTTATTCGGGTTTTTATTTGTTTTTGGGGCTTTATCCGCTTTTTCGCAAGCCAATGTCACGATCACACCGGCCTCTACCGTTGGCGGAGTTCCCATCTGCGTTGGCGGAGCTCCTGTAAATCTAACCACTATTGTTATTGCAGAAACAGATGCAGGCAATGCGCTGGATGATGACGTTATTGGCGGACCCTTTGGTGACTGGATTAATATTACTTTAACACTCGGAATTCCAGCTGATTTTCAGTTTGTTCCAGGGGTAGGCACTGTTTTCTCAACGCCAGGGGTTGATGATGTGGTGATCAACTCATTTACAATCCTTGCTAATTCTATATCCATAACGTTTAGTGCTTTTAACAACACCGGCACAGACAAATTTGATGCAATCATCATTTCTGGTCTTCAGGTGCGTGCAGTGAGCGGCCCGGCTCAAACGCTAAATATCACGCGTACAGGAGGAACAGCAAATATTCAGGGATTGGTAAATGGCACTATTGTCGGATCGGTTACAAGTGCTTTACCACCTTCCCCTTCAATTACCGGTCCGACATCGGCCTGTGCCAACCAGGCCGGGTTAGTTTACACCACAGCAAATGTGGTGGGTAATACGTATGCCTGGTCGGTGGTGGGCGGAAGCATTACAGCGGGAGCAGGCACGAACAGCATTACGGTAACGTGGGGACCAGCCGGAGTTGGTACCGTACAAGTTACCCAGACAGTTTCTGCTACGGGCTGCACTACCACTACACCACTGTATAATGTAACCGTTAACCCGAATCCCACACCTCTGATAAGCGGCCCGAATTCGGTGTGCGCCAATCAAGCCGGAGTGGTATACACTACAGCCAACAATGTTGGACATACCTATTCGTGGGCTGTTACCGGAGGAACCATTGTTGGTCCTTCGACCAACAACAGTGTTACGGTTGACTGGGGTGTTGCCGGAGCCGGTACGGTTCAGGTTACCGAAACGATCACGGCTTCTGGCTGTTCAACACAGACGCCATTTTATAATGTAACGATCAATTCAAATCCGGCCCCTTCGATTGGTGGTCCTGTCACAGCATGTGCCAACCAAGCCGGGTTAGTTTATACCACTGCGAATGTGGTGGGTAATACGTATGCCTGGTCAGTAGTGGGCGGAAGTATTACAGCGGGAGCAGGCACGAACAGCATTACGGTAACGTGGGGACCAGCCGGAGTTGGTACCGTACAAGTTACCCAGACAGTTTCAGCTACGGGTTGTGCTACTACCACACCACTGTATAATGTCGCAATAAATCCTAATCCTGCACCTCTGATAAGCGGCCCGAATTCGGTGTGCGCTAATCAAAGTGGTGTAGTTTACAGTACACCATTCACGGCAGGGCGGCAATATTTGTGGGAGGTTATTGTTGGGGGAACAATAGTAGGATCTCCAAATAACAACACGGTTACAGTGAATTGGGGTGTAGCAGGCTCTGGTCAGTTAAGAGTAACAGAAACCATCCTTGCTTCAGGTTGCGCCATTCAGACACCTACCTACAATGTAACCATTAATGCAAATCCACTTCCTACTATAGCAGGTGCTGATCAGGTTTGCGCTGATCAAACCACTTCGCTTTATTTATATTCAACTCCGGAAACCCCGGGCCACACCTACAACTGGAATGTAATCGGGGGTACAATTACAAGTGGGTCTGGCACCGGCACACTAGGCGTTCAGTGGGGGCCTGCCGGGGTCGGGCAGGTTTCTGTAATTGAAACTGTGTCCGCTACAGGGTGTAGTACCAGTGCTTTGCCATTTGACGTAACGATAAATCCGTCCCCCACACCTCTGATAAGCGGCCCGAATTCGGTGTGCGCCAATCAAGCCGGAGTGGTATACACTACAGCCAACAATGTTGGACATACCTATTCGTGGGCGGTTACCGGAGGAACCATTGTTGGTCCTTCGACCAACAACAGTGTTACGGTAGACTGGGGTGTTGCGGGTGCAGGTACAGTTCGGGTTACCGAAACGATCACGGCTTCTGGCTGTTCAACGCAGACGCCATTTTATAATGTAACGATCAATACAAATCCGGCCCCATCGATTGGTGGATCTGCCACAGCGTGTGCCAACCAGGCTGGGTTAGTATACACCACAGCAAATGTGGTTGGTAATACGTATGCGTGGTCGGTGGTGGGCGGAAGCATTACAGCGGGAGCAGGCACGAACAGCATCACGGTAACGTGGGGACCCGCAGGAGTTGGCACCGTACAAGTTACCCAGACAGTTTCTGCTACGGGGTGTGCTACAACCACACCATTGTATAATGTCACCATCAATCCTAATCCGACACCATTGATTGCTGGCAACAACAGTGTTTGCGCCAATCAAGCCGGAGTGGTATACACTACAGCCAACAATGTTGGTCATACCTATTCGTGGACGGTCACCGGAGGAACCATTGTTGGTCCTTCGACCAACAACAGTGTTACGGTAGACTGGGGTGTTGCGGGTGCAGGTACAGTTCAGGTTACCGAAACGATCACGGCTTCTGGCTGTTCTGTACAGACTCCGTTCTATAATGTAACAATCAATACAAATCCGGCTCCATCGATTGGTGGACCTGCCACAGCGTGTGCCAACCAAACAGGCTTAGTATACACCACTGCGAATGTGGTGGGTAATACGTATGCGTGGTCGGTGGTGGGCGGAAGCATTACAGCCGGAGCAGGCACGAACAGCATCACGGTAACGTGGGGATCAGCCGGAGTTGGCACCGTACAAGTTACCCAGACAGTTTCTGCTACGGGGTGTGCTACAACCACACCATTGTATAATGTCACCATCAATCCTAATCCGACACCAGTAATCAGTGGTAGTAACAGCGTATGTGCAGGTGAGCAGAATGTAACCTATTCGGTTGCGCTGAATGCAGGAAGAACTTACAACTGGACAGTTACCGGAGGAACCATTGATGGCCCATCAACAGGTAACAGCATTGTTGTTGATTGGGGAGTGGCCGGTATTGGAACTGTAGCTGTACTTGAAACAATTTCGGCTTCTGGCTGTAGCACACTTACGCCCGATCTCACGGTAGTTATAAATAATTCTCCTTCGCCAATAATCAGTGGGTTGACAACGGTTTGTGCAAACACTACGGGCGTTGTTTACTCGACACCAAACGTTATTGGAGATTTATTCTCCTGGTCTGTAACTGGCGGAACAATTGTAGCGGGAGCAGGCACTAATTCCATAATTGTAGATTGGGGAGCCGCAGGTGCAGGGTCTGTTACCGTAACTCAGTTTATTATTAGCAGCAGTTGTACCGTTACCACCCCTCCGTATAACGTAACAATTGAAGCAATACCAACGCCAACAATTACTGGTGATAATACGGTCTGTGAAAATGCACAAAACAAAGTGTACAGTACTCCGTTGGTTGCAGGTCATACGTATGCCTGGGTTGTAACTGGTGGAACCATTGATGGTTCATCAACCGGTAATAGCATTGTTGTAGATTGGGGTGCTGCCGGAACGGGAACGGTGCAACTGACCGAAACGATAACTGCTTCGGGTTGCTTCATTACCACATCGATTTTTAACGTAAACATCAATACTCTTCCAACACCGGTTATCACCGGACTTTCTATAGTTTGTGCCAATGATGCGGGAGTGGTTTACTCTACTCCAAATTCACCCGGTAATATTTACACCTGGTCGGTTTCCGGAGGTTCTGTAGTATCCGGTGCAGGTACGAATTCCATAACTGTTAATTGGGGTGCTGCGGGTATTGGTACCGTTGAGGTAACGGAAGTTGTTCCTTCCAGCAGTTGCATCACATCCACCCCGGTTTATTCGGTTACTATTAATCCCACGCCTGCACCTGTTATCAGTGGCGATAATACCGTATGTGCGAATGAACAAAATGTAGTTTATACTTCACCATTTACAGCGGGGAACACATACAGTTGGAATGTTACAGGAGGTACAATTGATGGACCTTCAACAAACAATACAGTAACGGTAGATTGGGGTGTGGCCGGATCAGGCACACTCACGCTCACTGAATCAGTAGGTGGCTGCACAACCTTTACACCAGTTTATACTGTTACTATTAATCCTAACCCAACCCCTGTAATAGCCGGAAATACAAATGTTTGCCGTACGGAAACAGGTGTTCTGTACACTACCCCTCAGGTGGTTGGAAATACGTATGCATGGACAGTTGTTGGTGGTACTATTGACAGCGGTGCAGGAACAAACCAAATTTCTGTAACATGGACTTCCGCAGGCACAGGATCCATATCCGTTGTGGAGACCATCACAGCCACCGGCTGTAATACTTCGGCCACACCGCTGCTTGTTACCGTGTCACCCAATCCTTTGGTGAATGCCGGTAGTGATCAGGAGATTTGTCAGGGATTGGCGTTTAATTTTGCTACCCAAGCAACTCCGGCAACAGCCTCTAACTTTGCTTCTCTGCTCTGGACCACTACTGGGACTGGTGTATTGGCAAATGCTACCACATTAACGCCAAATTACACTCCGGGTGTTGGTGAAACAGGGGCCATAACGTTCACGCTTACAGCTGAAGGAATTGGCACCTGCGCGGATGTAGCGGATCAAATGATTCTCAACATTACTCCGCTGCCAACCGTCAATGCCGGAAGTGACAGTGAGTCGTGTGCAGGATTAATTTTCAACTTCTCAACACAAACTACACCGGCATCAGCCACCAGTTTCGCAACGTTAGCGTGGTCGCATACCGGAACAGGGACACTGTTTAATCCAAACACGATCGCCCCGACCTACTTACCTGGGGCTGGAGAGACAGGCACTATTACATTTACGTTGCTGGCTACCAGTACCGGCAGTTGTCCAAGTGTTTCCGATCAAATGGATTTAGTCATTACGCCTGCACCAACCGTAAATGCTGGCGGTGATGCAGAGATTTGTCAGGGATCAAGCTTTAACTTTAGCGCTCAGGTTCCGTTGGCAACCGCAACCAACTTTGCCTCCTTGTTGTGGACAACCACTGGTACAGGAACATTAACCGGGGCCAACAGCTTAACACCTTCATATACCCCAGGAGTTGGCGAAACAGGATTTGTAACTTTTACCTTAACCGCTACCGGAAATGGCTCGTGTGCCTCTGTACAGGATGCCATGCTGTTACAAATCACGCCTGCCCCTTTAGTTAATGCCGGAAGTGATGCGGAAATCTGTCAGGGTTCCAATTTTAGTTTTTCAACTCAGTCTACACCTGCCTCAGCCAGCAACTTTGCTTCAATAGTATGGACAACTACCGGAAGCGGAACGTTATTTAACGCAACAACACTCACACCAACGTATTTCCCGCTGGCCGGTGAAACTGGTGTAATTACCTTTACCTTAACTGCTAATGGAAATGGTAGTTGTGCCAGTGTTAATGATCAGATGAGCCTTACCATTACGCCTGCTGCCATCGTATCCGCAGGCAGTGACGCTGAAACTTGCCAGGGTATTACCTATAATTTCACTACACAATCAACACCCGCATCGGCCAGTAATTTCAATACCATTAACTGGACAACTTCCGGGACAGGTTTATTAACCAATGCAAATACACTTACACCAAGTTATACACCTGGTGTTGGGGAAACCGGAAATATTACCTTCACACTAACAGCCACCGGTAACGGAAGCTGCACAACCGTTAATGACCAAATGGTTTTGACGATTACACCTTCACCTACAGTATTTGCCGGCAGTGATGCCGAGACCTGTCAGGGAGTAACCTTTAATTTTTCTACGCAATCATCTCCGGCTACAGCATCACAGTTCAGCAGTATTTTATGGACAACCACCGGAACCGGAATTTTGGTTAATGCAACAAGCTTATCACCAACCTATACACCGGGTGTGGGCGAAACGGGTGCAGTAACATTCACGCTTACGGCAAATGGAAATGGTAGTTGTGCCAGTGTAAATGATCAGATGATATTGACGATAACGCCTTCTGTAATTGTTTCTGCCGGCAGCGATGCTGAGACCTGTCAAGGGGTAGTTTTTAATTTTAGTACGCAATCTACACCAGCTTCTGCCAGTAACTTCAATACCATTACCTGGACTACAACCGGTAGTGGTGTTTTATTAAATGCAACAACACTTACGCCATCGTATACACCGGGTGTTGGAGAAACCGGAAATGTAACGTTTACCTTAACGGCAACCGGTAATGGAAGCTGTACTACATTGAATGATCAAATGATTTTGGTGATAACTCCGGCACCACTTGTTTCTGCCGGAAGCGATGCTGAAACCTGCGAAGATATTAGTTTCAATTTCAACACCCAGTCAATATTAGCATCAGCTTCAAATTTTGCTTCCATTGTGTGGACCCACACGGGCAGCGGAACAATTTTCAATGCCAATACGCTCACACCAACGTATACTCCGGGAGTTGGCGAAACCGGAACAATAACATTTACACTAACCGCCACCGGAAACGGAAGTTGTGCATCAGTAAATGACCAGATGAACCTGGTAATCACACCCGAACCTGCAGTGTCCGCAGGGAGCGATGCTGAAACCTGCCAGGGAGTGGTATTCAATTTCAGTACGCAATCTGTTCCTGCAACGGCATCTGATTTTGCATCTCTGTTATGGACGCATAGTGGAACGGGTACGCTGACAAACGCTACAACACTTACACCAAGTTATACACCCGGAGTAGGGGAAACCGGTAATGTCATGTTCACCCTTACTGCAAATGGTAACGGTAGCTGTGCAAGTGTCAATGATCAGATGATTCTGGTAATCACGCCAGCCCCTGTTGCATTTGCCGGTAGTGATTCTGAAACGTGCCAGGGTGTTAATTTTAACTTCAGCACACAAACCGCTCCAGCATCAGCTTCCAATCTTTCATCTTTATTGTGGACGCACTCCGGCACCGGTACAATTTTCAATGCCACTACACTCACACCTACCTATCAGCCAGGGGTGGGTGAGGCCGGCAACGTAACCTTTACACTTTCTGTTAATGGCAACGGAAGCTGCATCAGTGTAACCGATCAGATGATTCTGGTGATTACCCCCGCGCCAACCGTAAACGCTGGCAGCAATGCGGAAACCTGCCAGGGTGTGGCCTTTAATTTCAGCACGCAATCCATCGCTGCATCGGCTACAAATTTCAGCAGCATCGTGTGGACCACGACCGGTACCGGTATTCTTACCAATGCTACCACGTTTACCCCTACGTATACACCAGGCGCTGGCGAAACAGGAGCAGTAACCTTCACCTTAACAGCCAATGGAAACGGAAGCTGTGCAAGTGTAAATGACCAAATGATTTTGAACATTACTCCGGCACCTGTTGTGTCTGCTGGAAGTGATGCCGAAACCTGCCAGGGCGTTAATTTTAATTTCAGCACCCAATCTACGCTGGCCAGTGTATCTAATTTCAGCAGCATTCTATGGACAACCACCGGAACAGGTTTGCTCAGCAATGCCAACACATTAACACCAACCTATGCTCCCGGTGTTGGAGAGACCGGATCGGTAACCTTTACACTGACAGCCAGCGGAAACGGAAGTTGTGTTTCTGTTAATGATCAGATGATTTTAACCATCACACCTGCACCCACTGTTTTTGCCGGAAGTGATGCCGAAACCTGTCAGGGGGTAACGTACAATTTTACCACACAAAGTTTACCGGCATCGGCAACAAATTTCCAAACCATACTCTGGACAACCACCGGTACCGGCATAATTAACAATGCCAATACGCTTACACCATCGTATACACCCGGAGTTGGAGAAACAGGCAATGTAATTTTTACCCTAACAGCAACAGGTAATGGAAGCTGTGCAACCATTCAGGATCAGATGACACTTGTTGTTACCCCTGCTCCGATAATTTTTGCCGGCAGCGATGCTGAAACCTGCCAGGGTGTAAACTTTAATTTCAGTACTCAAAGCTCGTTAGCAACAGCCTCAAATTTTGCCACCATAGTTTGGACAACTACAGGTACCGGAATACTTTTTAACGCCACTACACTTACCCCCACGTATCAGCCTGGTGCTGGAGAGGCGGGTAATGTAACGTTTACCTTCACGGGCACCGGTAATGGAAGCTGCGCTTCGATTAACGATCAAATGGTTCTGACCATCACGCCCTCGGTTATCGTTTCAGCCGGTAGTGATGCAGAGATTTGCGAGGGATCAATATTTAATTTCACTGCCCAATCGACATTGGCATCAGCCAGTAATTTTAATACGCTCAGCTGGACAACAACCGGGACAGGATTACTGACCAACGCCAATACACTTACGCCTACTTATACACCAGGTGCCGGAGAAACGGGTAACCTAACCTTTACGCTAACCGCATCAGGAAACGGCAGTTGTGTAAGCTTAAACGATGCCATGATTCTGCGTATCACGCCAGCCGTTATTGTGAATGCCGGAAGCGATCAGGAAATATGCCAGGGGAGTGTAATAAATTTTGCAACTCAAGCGATACCGGCTACGGCTTCAAATTACAGTTCGCTGTTGTGGACGCATAACGGAGCCGGAACATTGTTTAATGCCACCACATTATCACCAACTTATTTTTCAGCACCCACAGAGACTGGCACGATAACGTTTACACTTACTGCTATTGGAAACGGAAGTTGTGTCACACAAAATGACTTCATGACCTTAACCATCACTCCGGCTCCAGTTGTGATAGCCGGAAGCAACGATGCTATTTGTGAAGGTACACCCACTTTTGATTTCGCTTCACGATCGGTTATTGCCTCCAGTTCTAACGGAAGTACTTTGTGGACGCATACCGGAACGGGTAGCCTGAATGATGCAACGGCTTTGAATCCTGTGTATACAGTTGGTGCAGGCGATATTAATACCACAATCACATTTACGCTTACCGTTACCAGTGCTTCTGTACAATGTGCTGTAGTGAATAGTAGTTTTACGCTTCGTGTTAATCCAACAGCTCTGGTTTCAGTTCCTTCTACTTCAGTAGATGTTTGTGAGCCCACATCCATTATCCTTACGGGAACAGTGGGCGGTAGCGCAAATGCAGGAAGCTGGTCGTTGCTTACCGGTACCGGTACACTTTCTACCAGCAGTATAACAGGGCTAACCGTGAGTGCATCATACACTACTACGTTGGCCGATGTTGGAAATACATTAACCTTCCGGTTAACAACCAATGATCCGGATGGTGCAGGACCTTGCGTGCCGGCCTTTATCGATGTTGATTTTAACGTTAACGAATCAGCCAAAGTAAATGCAGGCCCTGATTTTGCCATTTGTGAATACAATGACATTATCCTGAATGGTTCGTTCAGTGGAGCAACGTCATCCGTAACCTGGACGGGTGGCACGAATAACTTTGATGTTGCAACAAACCCGATAACCGGGTATACCTTATCTCCGGCAGAACGTGCAGCAACTAATTTATCGTTAACGTTTACGCTAACCACCAATGATCCTCCCGGAGTTTGTCCGGCCGTGTCCGATCAGGTTGTGGTGGCCGTAAGGGATACATTGAACTTTGTGACGATTGTGGGGCTTGACCCGGTGTATGCTGAAAACAGTTCGCCTGTAACTATTAGTGGCATACCGGGTGGGGGAACTTTCTCCGGACCAGGTATATCAGGAAATACATTTTTCCCTTCAATTGCAAACCTTACCCCAGCAATAAATATTATTACCTATACCTATCAGGATCCTATAACAGGCTGCTTTAGTTCGCCAAACAAGCATGTAATAGTTAATCCAATAACAACAGTTGATTTTCGGGTGAATACTGAACTTCCGGATCCACTAGGTCTCGCTAATGGATATATTTGTGCCAACCAAGGCGATCTGATTTTGCGAGAAGAACCTAATGAAGATATTCCTCTTCTTATCCCTCCGTCAGAAGCCGTGTTTACCAGTCCTGATCTACCTGCTGGACGAATATATTTTGATGGTAGCGGTCCTTTGGCAGATCAAAGTTTTAAGCTGAGAACTGACGGACTGGCTCCCGGACTTTACACTATTATTTATACGTTCACCAATAGTTTTGGGGCTGCAAACCCAGTGGCGCGTATAATTCGAGTAACCGCAGCGCCAAGAGCAATAATTGACAATGCTAATTCTTGCATTGATTCAAGTATAAATTTCAAGGAATCCTCGGATATTCCAGGTATCAATCCGTTTGGTGCTTTCATTACTAATTTTGCTTGGGATTTTGGTGATGGAAACGGAAGTACACAGCAGGAGCCTACCTATCAATACAGCGCATCAGGACAGTATGACCTTAAATTGAGAGTCACTACAAATGAGGGATGTTTTCGGGATACGCTTAAGACTATCCGGGTAGGTCCTATACCCACCATGGCATTTACATGGTCTGAATTCTGTAATGGCAATGACACAAAGTTTGTGGACAATACGAATCCCGGTATTAGTACAATAGATTTTTATACTTGGGTATTTGATGATGGCTTTATGATTAGTGGTCCGGCTGGCTCACCTATACCGGGTGGAACCAATGGTGGAAGAACTACAGGAACATATACAAATCCTAACCATAGGTATGATACATTCGGTCAATATGACGTTCAACTTTCGGTCACTACAAATGATGGGTGCTCAAATAATTTAGTGCGAAATGTTTTCATTCAATCTTATGGTACTCCGTCAGTCACTACAGGATATTTTGAGGATTTTGAACTATCTCCAGGAACCTGGGTGCCAACAAAAGCTAACAATGGAGCTCAGGTTGCTGATTTGATTACCACTCAAAATAGTTGGGTTTGGAGTACACCATCTGGATCCATTATAAATTCAGCATCTGCTGGTTCTGCAAATGCATGGTGGACCGGATTAAATCCTAATGTATCGGCTACCAACTCAACTTATTATAACACTGAAAAATCAGCCGTTATAGGACCATGTTTGAACCTCACCAACATCGAGCGGCCAATGGTTTCTGTGGACTACTGGTCAGACTTAGAGGATCAGCGTGACGGAGCAGTTCTGCAATATTCAGTTGATGGCGGAGTGAATTGGTTAGCTGTAGGTGATATTAGCGGGGCTGGACTAAACTGGTACAACCGCGGAGCATTGGTGGGTAACCCTGGCTTACAAAATATAGGGCAATTCGGATGGACAGGCATTCAGAGTAACTGGAAGACCGCACGCTTTAACCTGGATATGATTGATCCTGCTGAGCGTCATGAAGTTATTTTCAGAATTGCCTTAGGAAGTGATGAAAACAATGGTACGCCATCTCGACCCTTCGAAGGCTTTGCTTTCGATAACATATTTATCGGTGAAAAGGAGCGAAATGTACTGGTTGAATACTTTACCAACGCAGGCATTAATCCAGCTTCAAATAACTACCTGAACGATCTCTTCTTTAGCCAGACGGATCCTACTGCACCCGGCCCGCCATTTGCGAAAAAGAAATCTGATTTCTTTAAAATTGAGTACCACATTGCCAATCCATCAGCCGACAACCTGAATAGCGATAACCCTGTTGATCCGGCCGCCCGTAGCTTATTCTATGGAGTTGCACAACCGCCAGCAGCTATCATGGATGGTATTTTGGGTAATTATTACGGTACGGCATTTAATGGCGATCAGACTAAAATTACGGCACGTGAAGCTGACAAACGGGCGTTGGAAGATCCGTTATTCAGAATTTCACTAACACAAAATGCTAATCCTACCGATTCAATAAGCGCAATGCTGAATTTTGAATACATCGGCATCGGCACCTTTAATGCTCCGGTTACCTTCCAACTGGCGCTGGTGGACAGCCTGGTGGGTACGGGGCCAAATGCCAATATTCATGTGCTGCGGAAATTGCTTTTAGGAAGTGAGGGGTTAACGGTGAACACATCGTGGACTACCGGAACCTCACAAAGTGTTCCTGTTAAATCCATTATTGATGTGCCGGTGGCCAATGGAAATAATCTGTGGTTAGTGGCTTTTGTGCAAGACCGGAACACTAAACGCATCCACCAATCCTATGTAGTTCGTTCATTACCAAAAACAACCTCCACGGTGGTTGGCCTGGGTGATGATCCGGTGCTGACCCAAATCCGCGATATCATTGTATTCCCTAACCCGGCTTCGAAGAATGTAAACTTCGCGTTGGAAAATGGATTTAACCAACTAGCCAAAGCGGAAGGATACACCTGGAGTATCGTTGATCAACGGGGAATCATTGTTCAGCGAGGTGATCTTCAGGAAGACTTAACCTATCCTCAGCAAGTCGATATTGATAAGCTGGCCAATGGTATGTATATCATTATTTTTAACAAAGGCGAGCGGATAGTGACGCAGAGGAAGCTGGCGGTAATGAACAGGCACTAACGTTTGAACTGAAGTTTAAGATCGTTTACTGTTTGCCGGAGTACTTCGTTAAATTTCTTTAACGATTCAATAGTACCGACCGAAGGGGGTGCTTCTAGTTTAAACGTTTCTTCTAATATCACGGCTGAATCCTTTAGGGCATGGATGCCCATGAGCGCAAGCGAGGGTTTTATCTGATGCACAAGCCGTGAAACTTTCAACCAATCGGACTGCCGGAGTGCCGCCTCCAACTGATCGAGTGAGTGCGGTATAGTCTCAACAAATGTCTGCACCATTTCATCAATAAACTCCTGGTTGTCGTTCGATACCTTTTTCAAGTAGCTTAAATCGTACAATATTTTATTCTTCTGGGCAGGTGCGATTCTTACTTTCTCATTTAGTTTTAGTTCTTCAAACAATTTATCGTATAAATCTTCCGGGGTGAAGGGCTTTGCCAGGTAATGATTCATGCCCGCTTCATGGCAACGGTCAATATCATTTTTAGTGGCATTGGCTGTTAAGGCCACTATAGGAATAGCGTTTATCGGGGGCGCCATTAAGCGAATGGCTTTGGTGGCTTCATATCCATCCATTACGGGCATCTGTATATCCATCAACACTACATCGTAAACTTTACCCTTCAATTTTTCAATGGCTACCAGTCCGTTTTCGGCCACATCAGTTTTGCAATTCCAGCTTCGTAAAATACTTTGAGCATAAAGGCGGTTAATGTCATTGTCTTCCACCAACAATACGTTTACTGGTAGCTGCCGGATATTTTGTTTATGGTGGTTTCGCTTTTGTTGTATCGCAATGTTCAGGTTTTTTGATGGCGTGGTGGTGTAGGGGATGATAATAGAAAAAACTGAGCCCACATGTTCTTTGCTTTTTACACTAATTGTACCTTTTTGGAGTTCCACCAGTTGCTTGGCTATGGTAAGCCCAAGACCTGTTCCCCCGTACCGCCTGGTTACACTTTCATCGGCCTGGCTGAAGCTTTCAAATATGGTTTTTAGTTTTTCTTCCGGAATACCCACGCCCGTATCGGTTACGGAAAGTTCAATCCAGCATTTTCCCTTTTGTTCCTTCTGAACTGAGGCATTCACCAAAATAGAACCCGTATGGGTAAATTTTACCGCATTACTAATCAGGTTAATTAAAATCTGATTTAACCGCACCGGATCACCAA
Organism: Flammeovirgaceae bacterium UBA5585; assembly: GCA_002425185.1. Classification (GTDB taxonomy): domain Bacteria; phylum Bacteroidota; class Bacteroidia; order Cytophagales; family Cyclobacteriaceae; genus UBA2336. Next base: position 42,417 of record DILT01000017.1, read on the forward strand.
TGAGAATACGGTTAGCCCGCTCATCAAGGGAATAGTCCAGCATAATCTTCTTTTCTTCAGCTTGGTATTTAAATGTGCTGACCAGTGAGGGGAGAAGGTCAGACAAGTTGAAGGCAATCTTTTCAAACTTCAGTTTACCGGATTCAATGGCGGCCAGATCGAGAATATCGTTAATAATAACTTTAAGATTTTCTGCCGAATGGCGTATCGCATTCAGGTAGGTTTGCCGGTCTTCCGGGTTTTGTTCCTTGCTTAATAGACTGGCCATGCCGGCAATACCGTTTATGGGGGTACGAATTTCGTGGCTGATGTTGGCTAAAAATTGTTCTTTAGCTTTTTGCAACCGAACCATCTCTTCAGCATCTTTCTTCCGTTGGGTTATGTCGCGGCAATCGAGTATCAGTCCTTGTAACTTGTCCTTATGCCTGAGGTTGATAGAATTGAATTCCAGAAAACGGTAAGTCTTATCCTTGCATAGAAATTGAAATTCAACTTTTTGATTGTATGCCTTTTTCCGGCTTTTCTGAAAATCGCTTTTAAATTCGTTTAGTTTTTCAGGAAGTATAAAGTCAAAGAAATTTTTACCCACCAGACTTCTGGCCCTGTACCCTAATGTTTCGCGAACGGAGGTGTTATGATAAAGGATGGTGCCGTCAAAATCAACAATGAAAATAATATCGGATCCATCTTCTACTGCGGCCTGGTAGAATTTTCCCTTTTTAATGTAGTTGATCAGGGCTTTCATCAGATGCCTGCGTCTTCCATTTCTTTCAGATATCGATACAACGATGATTTTCCGATGTCCAGTTTTTTGGCTACTTCGAGCACGTTGTTATCGTACCGGTTAAGGTAATGACGGATAATGCGATACATATATTCCTGCATGCTCATCTCCTGGTTAAGCAGGTATTCGGGCCGTTTGGTATTTCCAAAGGTCAGGTTTTTTGGCTCAATCGTATTTTCCTCGCACATTACCGCAGCTAGTTCAATAACCGATTTAAGCTCCCGGATATTTCCGGGAAATGGATACTCCAGCAACTTAGCCTGTGCTTCCTGTGTGAGTAAGAATTTGGGTAGTTGATTATCCTTTGAGAACTGATCCAGGAAGTATTTGGCGATGAGGATAACATCATTTCCACGCTCGCGCAGGGGTGGTAGGTTAATGGGCATTCCCATCAACCGGTAATACAAATCTTCCCTAAACCTGCCGTTCTTTACCTCCTCTGCGAGGTCTTTGTGTGTTGCTGTAATGATGCGAACATCCAGCTTGATTACCTGGTTGCCTCCAATGCGTGTTACTTCACGCTCCTGCAATACGCGTAAAATCTTAGCTTGCAAGGATGGGTCCATTTCCCCAATCTCATCCAGGAACAACGTGCCGCCTTCAGCTTCTTCAAATTTGCCTATTCGCCTGGATACCGCTCCGGTAAAGGACCCTTTTTCATGACCAAACAATTCACTCTCGAGCAACTCGCGGGGGATGGCAGCAATATTGACGGCAATAAAGGGTTTATTTTTACGTTTGCTGTTGTAGTGTATTGCTTTGGCTATCAATTCTTTACCGGTACCTGTTTCACCTGTTATTGATACCGAAATATTGGTTCCTACAGCCTTTTCCAGCAATTGAAATACATTTTTTAGTGCCGTGCTGTTGCCGATAATGCTCTTCTCAAATTCGTATTTCTCCGTTATTTCCTTTTTAAGGTGGTTAATCTCCTTGATCAGTGAGGATTTATTTCGCGCATGATTAATCGAGTTGAGTAACCTGTCTTTCGTGTCCTGATCCTTGGTGATGTAGTCATAAGCGCCTGACTTGAGCAGTTCAACGGCTGTACCAATTTTTTCCTGGGCCGATACGATTACCACGTTAATGTTCGGATCGTAATTGCGTATTTGATCCAGCACACTTTCCCCTGTCATGTCAGGAAGGGAGTAGTCCAGCGTGATGATGGATGGACTCTTGTGCAGGTTGTTGATGCACTCTTTCCCGGTGGTGAAGTACTCCACCTCAAAATCGGGATTAAGGCCTAATACGTATTTGAGAAATTTGGTATAAGCCGGATCGTCTTCAACAACAAATATTTTAACAGGGTCCTTTTCGTACATGTGCTGCCTCTTGAAATGGGATTAAGATACAATAGTTTTTTAACTCATAAATGTATAAAAACAGGGTTTTATTAGGCATTTTTGTATTGCCTTTTTTCAGCATGGTACCCGAGCTCTATCATCTTACCGCATCTGAAATGGAACTTGTCTACAAGTCGCCCATATTGGTAAGCATATTGATTGCCGGAGCCGATGGAACCATTGACCGAAAGGAGATTAAAGAAGCCATTCGGTTTGCCGAAAAGAAGAAGAGGCGATCGGTATCATCCGTTTCGGTTTTAATTCACGAGATCGCTACTGATTTCGAAGATAAACTGAAGATACTTCTTCAAAGCTACCCCTATGAATCAACCCAACGCAACCCGCTTATTGTTGAGGAACTGACACAACTAAATTCGATATGGCCTAAGATTGACAAGGCTTTTGCGCAGGAGTTTTATCAAACCTTACTGAGCATTGCTGAAAAGATTGCTGCTTCTTCCGGAGGTGTGCTGGGTTATAATGCCGTGGGGGCTGAGGAGGCGCGCTATGTAAACCTGGGCATGATCAACAACCCTGATTAAGCTTTATACGGATGCCCAAATCATCTATTCTTGGCAGCGCTGTTGTTCCGCTTCGGTTTGTATTTTTTATGTGGTTGTGTTTTTTTCTGGAATACAATTACCAATGGAATATCAGTCAATACGGAATTCAACCACGTACCCTTAAAGGGCTGATTGGTATTTTCTTAGGTCCACTTGCTCATGGCGATTTTTACCACCTGGTATCCAATACCGTGCCTTTGATTTTTCTGGGGGCGACACTTTTTTACTTCTACGAACGCATTGCCAATACCATATTCTTTCGTGCTTATTTCTGGACGAACGCTTTAGTGTGGTTATTTGCCCGGCCAGCCAACCATATTGGCGCCAGCGGGGTGGTATACGGGCTGGCTTTCTTTCTTATTTTTTTTGGAATCTTCAGGCGCGACTTTATTTCGATAGTGATTTCAGTAGTAACCATACTTCTTTATGGCAGCATATTTTATGGCGTATTACCGGGTAACCCAAACATTTCGTGGGAAGCACATTTGGGCGGAGCCTTGGTTGGCATTACCTCAGCTTTTAGCTTTAGTGCGAAAAAACGCGTGAGTTGATGGATGCCTCGGTGAAAAAAATAATGACAGCCCTTAAGGCCAGAAAATTTGACCCGGTCTATTTTTTACAAGGGGAGGAGAGCTATTTCATCGACCTTATTTCCGATTACATTGAGCAGCATGCATTGAGCGATGCGGAGAAGGGATTTAACCAGGTCATTCTTTACGGTAAGGATGTTAGTATGGCCACCGTGCTGACGAATGCCAGACGATTTCCGATGATGGCCGAGAAGCAGGTTGTGATTATTAAAGAAGCACAAGAAATACAGGACATAAATAAAGAGCTGGGGATCAAACTTTTATTGGAATATCTGAAGCAACCGGTTCCAAGTACTATTCTGGTTTTTTGCCATAAGCATAAAAGCCTGGACAAGCGAAGGGAACTGGGTAAGAACATGGAGAAGTTAGCCACCACCATTACGGGCAAGAAACTTTACGACAATCAGTTGCCTGATTTCCTGGCCGACTATGCCCGTGATAAACAAGTAAGTATAGAAGCGCAAGCCATACAGGCGCTCTGCGAATTTGTGGGTAATGATTTGAACCGGCTTACCAACGAATTTGATAAGGTGACTATCGGACTGCACGCTGGGGAATCGGTAACCATCGATCACGTGCTGACAAAGGTGGGGGTGAGCAAGGAGTACAACATCTTTGAGCTTCAGAAAGCCATTGTTCAGCGTGACCTGCTTCAAGCCGCCCGCATTGTAAATTACTTCGAAAGAAATACCAAGAAAAACCCGGTTATTCCAATAGTCGCCTTCCTATACTCCTTTTTCAGTAAACTGTTAATCGCCTCTACAGCTTCTGATAAAAGTGATAAGGGATTATTTAGTGTACTGAAAATCAGTCCGTATGCTATACGTGATTATACTTTGGCTTTACGGTATTATCCTGGACCTAAAATAGCTGCTAACATTTCATACTTGAAGGAGACGGATCTCAAACTGAAAGGTGTGAATGCCGGGTCGGCCGATGAAGGTCAGCTCCTGCGTGAATTGATTTACCGGCTGATGAATTAGCTGAACGTCAAAACGTAGCTGTTTTGATTCTTATCTTGAATTTTGTTTACCTTTGAGTCCGTGCATACGTCACGCATTTTTTTAACTTTTATTTTTGGTCTGCCGTTTGCAATATTTTTTACCGTTCGTAGTTCTAAACAAGAAACGACTGTTGTGGCAAGATTGAATTTTGTTGTAAGCGTAGTCTTATTAAGTTTCATTGCGCATACTTCCTTTGCTCAGGATCAGCTTTCACGAAGCCGGTCCGAGAATTTGTATAAGAAGGGGCTTGAACTCGTTAACCTGTCTAACTTTGGTGCAGCGCGTGAGGTACTCACCCAATACCTTCAGCAATCTACCGGGCCCGATACGCGAAGAGCAGAAGCTGAATATTACCTGGCCTATTGTGCCTTAAACCTGGGCCATAGTGATGCTGAAAAACTTATCGAGGAGTTTATTGACTCCCATCCGGCCAACCCGAGAAGCATTACGGCTTACCTTGACCTTGCAAATTTTTTTTACAATGAGAAGAACTACACCAAGGCTTCTGCCAATTATGGAAAGGTTAATTTAAGCGCATTAACACCTGCGCAGCGAACAGAAGCAAATTTTAAATGGGGGTACAGCTACTTCAACCTCAAAAAGCTTGAGGATGCATTAGCGAAGTTTAACTCCGTTAAAATTCAAAACAGCGAGTATGCGGCAGCCGCCAATTATTATGCGGGCTTTATAGAGTTTGCCAATGGTAGTTACGATGAAGCCTACACCGACTTAAAGCGAGCAGAGTCCAATGCTGCTTACGCCACCGTTGTACCTCAACTATTGGCTAATGTGTTGTATAAGCAAAAGCGGTACGATGAGCTGATACAATATAAAAATAGTCTCCGAAGCCGGGCAAGCACCATTATCAACTATGCTGAAATTTCCATGCTGGCGGCAGATGCTTACTATTTTAAGAAAGATTACACGAGTGCAATTGCAGCTTATGAAGCCTATCTTAAAGAGAATAGGAGCAAAGCCCCGGCTTCATTGCTTTACCGCGCAGGTTACGCTTATTATTCCCTTGGTCAGGATGATAAGGCAATTGATTACCTGAAAACATCTGCAGCAAGTAGTGATTCAGTTGGCTATTATGCTTCCTACTACCTGGGAATTTTATACCTCAAGCAAGGCAATAAACCTTTTGCTTCAACCTCATTTGAAAATGCTCGTAAATATTTAAAAGATAAAGACCTGGTTGAGGAGAGTACCTTCCAGTATGCCAAGGTTTCTTACGATTTAGGTAAGCCCGATTTGGCTATCGCTGAGTTCGAGCGCTTTCTTAAAGGTTTCCCGTCAAGTGCTTACACTACTGAAGTAAAAGAATTATTGGCACAAGCCTATGTTAACGGTAATAACTACAACAAAGCTATCGAGTACATTGAATCCTTACCCCGCAGATCGCAAGCGGTTGATCAGGCATATCAAAAGGCAACCTTTCTTAAGGGAACCGAACTATTTAATAAAGATGATTATACCGGTGCCGTTCAGTTTTTTGAAAAATCGTTGAGTTACCCCATTGCTTCAAACTATACTGCATTGGCCAGTTTCTGGAGCGGAGAGGCATATTCTATTGACCGTAAATATGAAGAAGCAGTAAAGCGCTATCAGAAAGTAGTATCCTTAGGTACAGGCGCTGAACCTGAAACGCTCTTGAAGGCCCGCTACGGATTGGCGTATGCACATTTTAACCTTCAGCAATATGAGCATGCGCTGTTCAACTTTAAGGATTTCACAAACCGATCACCTAAGTCCGGTGCTATGTATGTTGATGGTTTAGTGCGACTTGGCGATTGTTATTACGTAAGCAAAGCCTATCCCGATGCACTTACTGCCTATAACCGTGCGCGGCAGCTAAACTCACCCGATGATGATTATATTTTATTTCAGACGGGTGTGATCAATGGTATCCTGCGAAAATATCCGGATGCGCGCAATCAGTTTACAGTTTTAATTTCGAGCTACCCCAAATCACAATACCGCGATGAAGCATTCTTTCAGCGTGCTCAATTTGAAATAGAACAAGGTAACTATGAGGTGGCGGCCACCGGACTTACACAATTGATTAATGAAGGTGCCGGTTCAAGGTTTTTACCGTATGCATACCTGCGCAGGGCAGCATCATATTTTAATTTGAAACAATATGACCGAACGGTTAATGATTACGCGGCCATCCTTCAAAAATTTCCAACCCATCCGTTAGCGCAACAGGTTTTACTTCCTTTGCAGGAGGCGTTAGGACTTGCTGGCCGAAGTGGAGAATTTGAAAACTACCTGGCCCAATTCAAGAAGGCTAATCCGGAAAGTAAAAACCTGGAAGTGGTGGAATTTGAAGCGGCTAAAACCCTTTACTTCGATCAGCAATATCCACGGGCGATTACCTCATTCAACAACTTTTTGATTTCATATCCACAGAGTTCGCGCCTTCAGGAAGCAAATTACTACCTGGCTGAGTCGCATTATCGTCAGCGTGAACTTGATAAGGCGCTGTCGATTTATTCTTCCCTTGGCAATGATCCAACATTCACGATGCTGAACAGGGTAGTGGCACGTATGGCGGAAATCGAATTCAGGTTAGGCCGTTATGAAAAGGCCATTTCCAGTTACCGGAGAATGGAGCGACTTGCCGTCAACAAGAAAGAACAATTTAATGCGTGGTCGGGTATGATGGATTCCTTCTTTTTACTGGCCCAGTACGATTCCGTAAACGCCTATGCCAATATTATTCTGGAGAAAGGAAACATCAATGCCGGTGCTCAGAACAAAGCCACGTTATACCTGGGAAAATCAGCCATGGCACGAGGAAATTACGATGCCGCTAAAGATGAATTTATCAACACGTTAAATACTGCCCGCGATGAATTTGGTGCCGAAGCGAAGTATCGCCTGGGTGAAATCTTTTTCCTGACCAAAGAGTACAAGCAGTGTTATGAAACCTTAGTGGGTATGGATGCTGAGTTTGGAGCCTATGAAGAGTGGGTGGGGCGCTCATTCCTTTTACTGGCTGATAACTTTATCGCCATGAATAATGTCTTTCAGGCAAAAGCAACCTTGCAATCGCTGATTGACAAGTTCCCGTTGCAAACGATTAAAGATGCCGCTAAGGAAAAACTCAGAAAAATTAATGCGGATGAGGACGTGCGCAAAAATCAGGTGGCAGCAGATACACTCGGTAATAACTAGGATGGTAAACATGAAGAAACGTCAACACTATAGATTCATCCTCACTGCTCTAACGATGGTTGGAATAGCATCAGTAGCGTTCGGCCAGCAGGAAGAAGACGTACGCATGAAACCTGTTGAAATTGAAATTGTAAAAGAAAGGGAGATTACCCTTCCTCAAGCTAACCGGTTGTTTGATAAAATTCCGCCACGCCCGGTTGAGCCGATTAAACCCGAAATAATTTACAACTTCAGACCTTTAACGTTCAATACTCCGGAGGCAAATCCGGCCATCCGGCCGTTGCGGTTAAAACAGGATGATACAAAAGATATCAATGGTGGATTTGTCAGTGCAGGGTATGGCAACTATGCCTCGCCTTACCTGGAAGCATTCATCAATTCAAAAGAAGACAAGAATAAGTTAATTGGTGCACACGCCTTCCTGAACAGTTCAGGCAAAGGGCCGGTTGACGGGAAAAATTCTGGTAGCGGCAATTCAGGCCTTTCTATTTTTGCCCAAACGTTCAGTAAAGAATTTGCCTTTCAGGGCAATGCAGGTTTTGAAAACCTATCGACTCATTTTTATGGGTATCCAGCCGGTGAAAACGTGCTGCCCGATACGATACGGCAATCCTATAACCTCTTTAACATCGGGCTTGGAATTTCAAATGCACGCAATACCGACTTCTCCTATAACCTGGACGGTAACTTTAGTTTTCTGAAAGACAAATTTAAAGCATCCGAAAGCACCGTTGACTTAAACTTTTCCAGTGCGTATAAAATCAGTAAAGACAATGCCATCGAGCTTGTGGCATTCTATACCTTAATCAGTCGCAAGGATGAAGGCATTGATGCTAAGCCCCGTAATCTGTTTCAAGTCAATCCTTACTATTCATTCAGAACACAGGACAATTTAAAGATACAGGTTGGTGCTGTTGTTGCTGTGGAGAACGACACGTTGGATTCAAAGAACCTCCATTTCTATCCGGATGTAAAAATTACATATCCATTAACGCCTTCCATAGATGTAGTCGGAACATTAACCGGAGGGATAGACAGGGTTTCATTACAAACGCTTATGCGCCAAAACCGCTGGATCAATGCCGCCATCCCACTATATCACACCAACAAGCAATTTGATTTTCAGACGGCCTTGAATTTTCGTCTTAGCAGTAATGTATTTGTCAATACAGGGCTCTCTTTTGCCAGCCTGAAAAACCTGTATTTTTTTGTAAACGATGCGGAGAACCAGGCAAAGTTCGATATGGAGTATGACGAAGGAGCCACCAAACGTACTAACCTGTTTGCTTCTATGAATATGAATTATGGCAATACTGCACGATTAAGTCTCCGTGGAGATTACTTTAGTTATAATACAGACAGTCAGGCGGAAGCATGGCACAGGCCAGCTTATAGTTTAAGCCTGGGTGGGATGTATAACCTTAAGGGAAAGATGGTATTCAGTTCTGATATTTTGGCCCTGGGTGGCATTAAGGCCCTTAACCCGGTTACCATGCAAATTGTAAAGCTTGATCCGGCCTTCGACCTGAACTTCCGGTTGGAGTATTTCGTGTCGCAGAAGTTCTCGGTGTTTCTGGATTTTAATAACATCACCTCAAACAAGTACCAGGTATACTTCAATTATCCGGTGCGCGGCTTTCAGGCTATGGGCGGTATAACCTGGAGTTTCTAGATATGTCTTTCCTGAAAACGCATATGTTTGGATGCCTCAAAAATTCACTTAATTTTGTACATACCAACTTTTGAACCTTCATGGCAAGAAGAAAAAAGCAAAACGAAGAAGACGCTACAAACGAAAATAAGGACAATCAATCCGATGATTCCTTCGGTCTTCCTGAGATAGAATACGAACCCATCCGCAGGGACGAACCATCCGAAACCACTTCCGAAACCTCCAGCAGTTACCGGGAACCAGAGCCTGAGCCACAAGCGGAGTCAACCTATTCAAGCTATGAAGAGAGGAAGCAGGAGGAGCAGGGTACAGAAGAAAGCTACCGCTACACACCCTATCATGAAGAACCTTCCATTTGGCCAAAAGTCCTTGGGATTTTATTGGTTATCGTAATTGCCTTGGGGGCTACGTGGTATTTTGTTATTTATCAACCAAAAGTAAAGGAGCGCATTGCTACCGAGCAAGCTGCGGCTGCTGCCCGGGAATCGGCCCGCAAAGCAAAGGAGGAAGAAGAAAACAGAATTCGTCTTGAGCGCCAGGCCGCAGAACAACGCAGGCTGGATTCGTTAGCCGCCATTCCAAAAGAAGGAACCATCGAAACACTAAGTGACCGTACCGGCCGTTATTACGTTGTTATATCCAGTGCGCTGGATCGGGATTTGCTTATGGACTACGCAAAGAAGTTGAGTGATCAGGGGGTAAGCTCTAAAATTATACCTCCGTTCGGCAAGCATAAGGTTTCGCGTATTGCCATATCAGAGGGCGATTCATTTGATGCCGCGCAGGCAAAAGCAAATGAATTGAAGGCTCAGTATGGTGATGCCGTTTGGGTACTGAAGTACTGATTTTTTTAGCCCTTGAAGGGAACTATATTTTTTAATTTAACCTTTTCAACCACATCATGGTGTTGCTACAAATCATGACGGATGTCACGGGGCCTGAGTCCTCAAATCAGTCGTTATCAGTAATTGATCTTACGCTTAAGGGAGGATTCATGATGGTTCCCATCGTGTTGCTTTCTTTCGTAGCGATTTACATTTTCTTTGAACGCTTTCTTACCATCCGTAAGGCCAACCAGGATCCAAATGCTTTTATGCATAGGATTAAAGAGCAGGTTTTAAAAGGCGATATCAATGGCGCTAAACTTCTTTGCACACAAACCGATTCACCGATTGCGCGCATGATTGAGAAGGGGCTTTCCCGGATAGGCAGTCCCTTAAAAAATATTGAAGCCTCTATCGAGAACGTTGGTAAAATTGAAATTTTTAAGTTGGAAAAGAACCTTTCAACATTAGCGACTATTTCAGGAGCTGCGCCAATGATGGGATTTTTAGGAACCGTAATTGGTATGGTAAAAGCCTTTATCTCCATATCACAACAGGAAGGATCGGTTAGCCCGAAGTTGCTTTCCGATGGTATCTATACAGCTATGATTACCACCGTAGCCGGTTTGATTGTTGGTATAATTGCTTACCTGGCCTACAATTACCTGGTTTCACGCGTTCAAAAAGTGATTCATAAAATGGAATACACATCCATTGATTTCGTGGATTTATTGCAAGAACCCAGATGAAGCTAAGTTCGAAAAATAAAGTTGAGCCAATGTTCAGTATGTCGTCCATGACAGACCTGATCTTTCTTTTACTTGTGTTTTTCATGCTAACGTCATCGTTTGTTACACCATCCGGTCTTCCGGTTAACCTGCCTTCTACTAAGTCAAGTACCATTGAAATGCAAAAAGTTTCCGTCACGGTGACTAAAGACCTTCAGTATTATGTTAATGAAAAGAAAGTATCCAAGAATTTATTGGAAGGCGAGTTGAAAAGTAAACTCACCGGCAAAGGTGGCTCGGTGGTGTTGCATATTGATAAGGATGTGCCGTGGGGCGAAGCCATGTATGTAACCGGTATTGCAACTGCGCTGGAAGCCAAAGTAATTGCAGCCACAAAACCTAAATAAAATCTGAGGCGTGTATACAGATCAGATCAATAAGGAAGAAGAACAGGAAAAGAAGAACAGGCAAATTGCGCTGGTTACCACTATTGGTGTACACGGTTTAGTGTTATTGGCATTCCTGTTTGTTGTGGCGTGGCGTGCGCCAAACCCTCCGCTTCCGGAGTATGGCATAGAACTAAACTTTGGAACTGACGATGTAGGTTCAGGCCCCAATCAGCCAACCGAACCAGCAGGTTCTACACAACCTTCGCAGGAAGAAGTAGAGCAAGCTAAAAATGATCAGCAACAAGAAGAAGAAAAGCCACAGGTTGAAGAGGCTAAACCGCAGGAATCAAAACCGATTGAACAACCGGTTGTTACCAAACAAGAAAGTCCGGTAACGCTTAAAGAAGAAAAGAAAGTAGACCCAAAGCCGGTTGAAAAACCTAAGGAAAGGGAGCAGAAGGAAGTTGTAAAAACGGAGACCAAACCAAAAGAAACGGTAACCGAAGATAAGAGTGCAACAAAGACTACTGCCGATAAAACCACCACCGATAACAAGGAAGGAAAGCCCGTAAGTCATGGTGATGATGCCAACAAGACAGGCGATAAAGGCGATCCGAAGGGATCGCTGGATGATAAGGCATTGTATGGGAAACAGGGTGGCGGAGCCGGTGGCCCTGGACTGGAGTTGGCCGGTTGGAACTGGGATTTTATCCCTAAACCCAACGTTCCGAACAATGAAACAGGTCGTGTTGTCTTTGAAATAAAGGTAGATGATTCCGGTGAAATTATTTCGATTAGAACAATCGAACGGAGTGTGAGCCTGGAAGCGGAGAATATTTGCCGAAAGGAAATAGAGAAACTAACCTTTAGCAAAACCGGAGTAAATGTGCCACCTGTTTCAACCGGTAGAATTACTTTCGTCATCCGGTCGAACTAATCTCTAATACCTGAATTTGCTTTTTGGCATTAAGCCGTGCAGTTTTGCGCCCGCATGACCTACCAGCAAACGCTCGATTATTTGTATACAAGCCTGCCCATGTTTCAACGGGTGGGCGCGGTGGCCTATAAAAAAGATCTTACCAACACCCTGGAACTTTGCCGGGCTTTGGATAATCCGCATTTAAAATTTAAGAGCATACATGTTGCCGGAACCAACGGCAAAGGAAGTACTTCACACATGCTGGCATCCGTGCTGCAATCAGCCGGGTATAAAACAGGATTGTATACATCACCTCATTTAAAATCCTTTACAGAAAGGATTAAGATTAACGGAGAAGAAGTAGCGGAGAAATTTGTGATTGATTTTGTAGAACGGATCAAGCCGCACATTGAGTTAATTAAACCTTCCTTTTTTGAGATCACGGTAGCCATGGCCTTTGATTATTTTGCAAACCATGGCGTTGATATAGCGGTAATTGAAACCGGGCTTGGTGGACGGTTGGATTCAACGAACGTCATCATGCCTGAAGTTTCGCTGATCACCAATATCGGCTTCGATCATATGGATTTGCTAGGCGATACGCTGGAAAAAATTGCTTTTGAAAAGGCAGGAATAATAAAGGATAGTATACCTGTAGTAATCAGTGAAACCCAGCCTGCATTGGCAACGCTATTTAACGGTATTGCTAAGGAACGTAGCGCAACGATAACTTTTGCGGATCAGGAGATTTCGTGCCAACGAACTTCATCAGGACAAATAACATGTGCCATCGGAAAGAACAACCTAACAGTTCAGTTGCCGCTTCTGGGGAACTATCAACTTAAAAATTTGCCGGGTGTATTGCAGACGTTGTACGTTTTGGCCGGAAAGGGTTTTCGCATAGGCCCGGATCACATCACGCATGGATTGGAAAATGTAATTCACCAAACCGGACTGAAGGGCAGGTGGCAACAACTTGGCCGTTCACCCTTAACCTTTTGTGATACCGGGCATAATGAGGATGGTGTACGGGAAGTACTTGAACAACTGAATACGTATACCTTTAACCGTCTCTTTATTATATGGGGAATGGTGAAAGATAAGGATCGGTCCAAAATTTTATCACGTTTACCAACCCGTGCACAGTACTACTTTTGTCAGGCAAATATTCCTCGCGCCATGGATGCCCACATGCTGGAGGAAGAGGCTAAAAATTTTGATTTAACTGGTGAAGTTGTGCGCGATGTTAATGAAGCCCTGGCGAAAGCCAGAAAGCAGGCAACACCCGATGATTTTATTTTTATTGGTGGAAGTACTTTTGTGGTAGCCGAACTAAATGAACTTTAGGAAATCAGATGAAACGCAAGCTGGAACGATTCAGAATAATTGAGGAGCGGAGCAATGTAGTAGACCCAACCAAGGATATATATGCACGGATAAAAGGTCGTTGGCAGGCTGAACATTTTAAAAACAGTAATCCGATTACCCTTGAATTGGCCTGTGGAAGGGGGGAGTACACCGTAGGGCTGGCCGCCTTGTTCCCTGATCGGAATTATATCGGTGTTGATATTAAAGGTGAGCGCATCTGGAAAGGAAGTACGGTTGCTGTGGAGAATGAGCTTTCCAATGTGGCCTTTCTCCGAACGCAAATTTTGCTGATTGAAAATTTTTTTGAACCCGGTGAAGTGGATGAGGTTTGGCTAACCTTTCCGGATCCCCGTCCGCGTAAGCGCGACATTAAACGCAGACTGACCAATCCACGCTTTCTGGAAATGTATAAAAGGCTTGTCAGGCCTGGTGGATTCATCAGGTTAAAGACTGACAATACACACCTCTTTGATTATACACTGGAAGAGTTGAAACTTAGAAACGATATTGCTGACCTTGTTTTTACCCACGATGTTTATGCATCCGATCTTCGCTCGGAGTGTTTTGATATTAAAACGCGCTATGAGGAAGCCTTTGCCAGCAAAGGTGAGACAATCAAATACCTGCGTTTCAGATTTAGCTGGAAGCCATCTCAAAAATAGAAAGTACGTCATTGCGAGGGAGCCTGCCTGCAGGTCAGGCCGGGAACGACCGAAGCAGTCCCGTGTTCAGTATTGAAAATAGAGATTGCTTCACTGCGTTCGCAATGACGGTAACATATTTGAGATGGCTTCTAGTCAATCTTGATTGGTAACAATTCCGTAATACCACCATGAAGCAGAAGTAATAGCCTACCCATACTTTTGCACTGTAGAACTTCTTCAAAGGTTTAGGTTACCTGGAGGCTTACGAGTCTCTGGGTTTCTTTATATCCGCTGCATGAGTAAAAGAAAGAAGCGCGAGCTCGACATTGTAGTTTTATCCGACATACACCTGGGCACTTACGGCTGCCATGCCGAAGAGCTTCTCCGCTACCTGAAAACTATAAAACCGAAAAAACTTATTCTGAATGGCGACATCATAGATATGTGGCAATTCAGTAAACACTATTGGCCAAAATCGCACATGCAGGTGATCAAGCATATCACCGGTTTGCTAACCAAGGGTACTAAAATCATTTACCTTACCGGCAACCACGATGAGATGCTGCGCAAATTTGCCGGGTTTAAATTAGGATCATTCCAGATTGAGAACAAAGTAGTCCTGAAACTGAATGGCAAGCGTGCCTGGATTTTTCATGGTGACGTGTTTGATGTTACCATGAAATATTCAAAATGGCTGGCAAAACTTGGTGCAGTAGGTTATGACACCTTAATATTGATTAATACCTTGGTGAATTGGTTCCTGACCCGGTTTGGCCGGCAAAAGATCTCTTTATCGAAGCGTGTTAAGGATAGCGTGAAAACAGCCGTTAAATTTATCAACGATTTTGAAAAAACGGCAGCCGATATTGCCATCTCCAATGGATACGATTACGTGGTTTGCGGTCACATTCATCAACCCGAAATCAGAAGGATTGAAACTGATAAAGGAGAAGTGATGTATCTCAATTCAGGCGACTGGATTGAAAACCTGACAGCCCTGGAATATGATGGATCAGGCTGGAGTGTATACCGCTATAAAAACGATCCACAGGCTAAAGCCGTTAAGTTGCCCAGGCGCTTGCGAAATACGTTGGATAACGATGAGATATTTCGTGATTTGGTAAACGAATTCTTAATGGTGAAGAAGTGAGAATATTATATGCTATACAAGGTACGGGCAA
Source organism: Flammeovirgaceae bacterium UBA5585 (assembly GCA_002425185.1). Classification (GTDB taxonomy): domain Bacteria; phylum Bacteroidota; class Bacteroidia; order Cytophagales; family Cyclobacteriaceae; genus UBA2336. The sequence goes on from DILT01000017.1 coordinate 57,606, forward strand.
TGGGCATGTTGCCCGGGCATTGGATGTTATTCCAATTCTTAAAGAATATGGAGAGCTTGATATTTTCCTGAGTGGCGCACAGGCTGACATTAAGCTTCCCTTTCCGGTTAAGTATAAATCAAAAGGATTGAGTTTTTTCTTTGGCAAATCCGGGGGAATAGATTTTTTAAAAACATTCAAGCAAAACAGTTCAAAGGAGGTTTTTCGTGAGATCAAGAAATTTCCAGTCGAGAAATACGACCTCGTTATTAACGACTTTGAACCTATTTCAGCCTGGGCCGCTCGTAAAAAGAAAATACCCTGCGTGGCGCTTAGCCACCAGTCGGCTTTACTTTCAAAGAAAGTTCCACAACCTAAACACTTCGATCCGGTAGGGGAGTGGATTCTAAACAACTATGCTCCGGCCGATGCCGCGGTAGGTTTTCATTTTGCTCGTTTTGATAAATCCATTTACACACCTGTTATCCGCTCCTCCATCCGGGAAGCAAAATCAACGAAAGGTGAGCATTACACGGTATACCTGCCGGCTTATGACGATCGCAAACTCGTTCCGTTGTTAGCCAAAGTGCCCAGTGTGCGCTGGCATATTTTTTCCAAGCATGCACACAAGCCTTATCACATCGGACAGCTTTCTGTTTACCCGGTAAACAATGAAGAGTTTGTTGCCAGTATGGTTTCGTCAAAGGGTATTTTGTGTGGTGCCGGATTTGAAACACCGGCAGAAGCTCTATTTCTGGGTAAGAAGCTTATGGTTGTGCCAATGAAGAAGCAGTATGAGCAGCATTACAATGCCGAGGCACTTCGCGATCTGGGCGTTCCTGTTCTGAAGAATATCAAGAAGAAAAGGCTGCCAAAAATTGTTGAGTGGATAGAATCAAAACAAAAAATCGAAATCAACTATCCTGACGCTACCCAGGAGGCTATTGAACATGCCTTAAGACTGGGTGGGTATTCCGTTTAAATGACTGGAGATTCGCACTCTGGTTTTTCTTATCAACCTGAGTCAGTCGAATACTAGAATTCATCTAAAAAATAAAGAGTACGTCATTGCGAGGGAGCCTGCCTGCCGGCAGGCAGGGAACGAACCCCGTCTGCAGCACGGGCAGGGAAGCAATCTCGTTCCCAAAGTTGAAATTGGGATTGCCTGCCTGTTCGGCAGACAGGCTTCGCTGCCGCTCGCAATGACAGTTGTATTTTTGAGATGACTTCTAGTGTATGCGTAAACTTAATTCAGCGTTAACGCCATTATAAACTCCTGTTAACGTTTGAACCATACTTTGCCGAAACTAAGTTGCTATGTCGGAGAAGAAGCCGTTGCGGGTATTGGTAGTAGATGATGACCGGGATATTTTGGAATTGCTTAAGTATAACCTTTGGAAGGAAGGGTACAAAGTAAAAGTGCTGGACGAGAGTTCGAAAGCGATCAAGGCGGCTAAGTCCTTTTCACCCGATCTGATAGTACTTGATTTGATGATGCCGCATCCAAACGGCATTGAACTTTGTCGCGAGTTACGAAAACTGAAACAATTTCAAGAAACGTATATTTTCTTTTTAACGGCAAAGGCTGAGCCCTATTATCAACAAGCAGCCCTGGACACCGGTGCCGATGATTACATTGAAAAAATAATGGGCCTTCGTTCACTTACCCATAAGATAAGTGCCGTTCTGAAAAAGAATTATATTATTCGTAAAGGAGCTCCTGAACTGGAAGTGGGTAAACTTACTTTAAATCGGAAAAAGAATTCTGTCCGGGTGGGCGAAGTAAATACGATGTTAAGCAAACCTGAATTTGAGTTGTTATTCTTTCTTGCGCAAAATCAGGGTAAGGCTATTAATCACAGCGCCTTGTTGCAATTTCTGTGGGGATCGGAAGTATATTTATCGGAATCATCGCTGGAGCTCTACATGAATAGCCTGGAACAAAAAATTGGTAAGGGTTACATTCAGCGCGATGAGAATAGTAAGTATATTTTCAAAGCCTAATCTTCTTCCAACTGCTCCAATACTGCAGTCAGCTGATCATAACTTTTATATCCGGCTTTTTCTTCCGCAGACCCTTTCAGGGCAAAACCTATCCCAGCATTCTCTTTGATAAAATCGATATCAGGTTTTGCATCGGCCGATAAGGTCAAAAGTACCTGGAATTGCTTAACAATTTCCTTCAGCAGTTTTTTATCTGTATCGGATGGAAGCTGTAAGAATTGTATACTGGATTTGAAATCACGCAGTACAGCTGCCTGGTCGTGGTATTGATCAGGAACAATGGAAAGTATGATCGGGATGTCGCGCGGTCTCAGTTTTAGTAATTCATGGCACGACAGCTCAATCATATCGGGTTGATAGTTGTTGAACAGCGTCTCGTAAGCCTCCACCTTATCAATACCATAAATTTCAATAACCACTTTGGGCCCAACAAACCAGCCTCTCAGTTCCTCAACTTGTATGGGGCTGATGTAGTCTGGGTTTCCCTCTACAACGTTGAATCCCAGCAGGTCAACCCCCATACCTGCACAATAGCGTGCATCGCTAAGATTGGTAATGCTGCCAACTTTTACGGTTGTTTTTAAGCCCATATAATTCGGTAACTTTGAGGGTTAAGCCTTACACGATTAGTGAACTGTTTACGTTTAAAACCCGGCCATGAGTTAATAAAAACAACGGATACTTGAAACGTTTTCTTACATATTTCCTGCTTTTAACCATACTGGTGCCAGGGTGTAACCCGGATGAAACTATCCGTGTTAAGGATGAAGAGTTCTTCCCCCTGCAAAACGGATTTTTCCAGATTTATGCCGTTGAGGAAATTCTATACACTGCTTTTAATCCACCTGAAGAATTAATGTATGAGCTCAAAGCAGAGATTGTGGATTCATTTACCAATGGAGAAGGAGGGACTACCTACGTTATTCATCGTAGTACCCGTAATAACCCAGGCGAACCCTGGTCATTTATGGAAACCTGGTCGGCACGCAGAACCAATCAATATGCAATTGAAACAGAAGGTAACACTTCCTACATAAAACTTGTTTTTCCTTTACAATCGGGCGCACGCTGGAATGGAAATCTTTTGAATGCCTTGGGTGAAGATGAATATGAGATTCAAAGCATGGGTAGTTCCTTTGAGACAGGCAATGGAATTTCGTTCAGTAACTGTACCGTGGTCAATCAAAACAATGAAAGCAATTTGGTATTTAAAGATGAACGAATGGAAGTTTATAGTCCCGGACTTGGCCTCGTGTTTAGAGAAAGTAAAGTATGGAGTTATAATTGTTCCGGAGGAACTTGTTCCGGTCAGATTAACAGTGGAAGGTATTTGAAGCAGGTACTTAAGGAGCATGGGCAAAATTAGATGCTATATTTTTTTGATACTGATTCTGTTCTCATCAGTATCCATCGCCCAGGTAAATCAGTATATGGTTTTCTTTGCGGATAAAACTGGTACACCTTACAGTGTTAGCAATCCTTCAGCCTATTTATCTTCCAAGGCAATACAACGAAGGGCAATTCAAAATATTCCCATTATGGAATCCGATCTACCCGTGAATCCAGCCTACGTAACAGATGTAAATAATACGGGCGCATCAGTTATCTATAAAACCAAATGGATGAACGGTGTTTTGGTCTCTTGCGATGCTTCCTTATTACCTTCAATCAATGCACTGCCTGAGGTAAGTTCAATTGAATATGTGTCCCCTGGAGCACATCCATCTGCTGGCGGACGGAAAAAATCCGTAAAGGATACCAAGAATACGAAAGAAGCCGCCACAGACAATCAACTTTCGATGCTTGGAATGGATGCGATGCACGCAGATGGGCACAGGGGAGAAGGTGTTACGATAGCTGTTTTTGATGGAGGATTTTCAGGCGCTAACCTCACAGCTCCCTTTGCGCATATTTTTTCTGAAAATCGTTTTGATGCTGTTGCATCGTATGATTTTGTGCATGGTGGTCATGGAGTATTTCAATACGATGACCACGGTACACGAGTGTGGTCGGTTATTGCTGCCTATTCGCCCGGATCATTTGTAGGTGGAGCATATAAAGCAAATTTTCAGCTCTATGTTACCGAAGATGTTCCCACCGAATACCGCGTGGAAGAATATAACTGGTTATTCGCAGCCGAGCGTGCAGACAGCGCAGGTGTTGATATTATCAATTCTTCCCTAGGGTATAATATTGACTTTGATGATGCCACCATGGATTACACAACAAATCAAATGGATGGTGAAACAGCGGTAATTACACGCGCTGCACAATTTGCCGCGGATAAAGGAATACTTGTGGTGACCAGTGCAGGCAATGAAGGTCTTGATGCATCGTGGAGAATCATCACTGCCCCAGCCGATGCCAGGGATGTGTTGGCTGTTGGAAGTGTCAATAGCTTTATGGTGAGAACACCAACCAGTTCTGTCGGCCCAACAACCGATGGCCGAATTAAACCTGATGTGGTTGCACTTGGATCAGGCACGTCTATCGTTCGCGCCAATGGATCAATAAGTACCGGTTCAGGAACATCATTTTCGGCACCTCTGGTTACCGGTTTGGCAGCAGGTTTATGGCAGCGCCAGCCGGGGCTTAGCAACAAAGATTTAATGGAAGCGATAAGGATGTCTGCCTCCCTGGCAACTAATCCCGATAATTTTTTAGGGTATGGTCTGCCTAATTATATTGCAGTCAGGCATTTCATTGAACAAGCGGAGCAGGAAGAATTATTTGCCGTCTTTCCTAATCCGGTAACACACGATACACTAAACATCCGTCCCAAAAACCCTGAAGATCTTCCACCTGTGGTTATTTTATTGGTGTCCGCTCAGGGCCAGATAATACGGGACCAGAATGTAAATTTTACATGGCTTAACAACCAGTACACGGCCGATTTATCATTTCTTTCAGCCGGTATATACCTTGTTCGCATACAGGCTGGGGAGCAGGTTTTCGTCTACAAAATTGTAAAAATCTAGATATCGGTTTTATCAGTTCCTGTTGACAGCGACTTGTCGCTATATTTGTCAAACTTTTACTCATGACCAAGCCCATCATCGCTCCCTCCATACTGGCTTCCGATTTTGCCAACCTTGAACGCGAAGTAAAAATGATAAATGAAAGTAAGGCGGACTGGGTTCACGTGGATATTATGGATGGCGTTTTTGTTCCTAATCTATCCATGGGGCTTCCCGTAGTTGAAGCCGTTAAGAGACACGCCCAAAAGCCACTGGATGTTCATTTGATGATCGTTCATCCCGAACGGTATGTAGAAGCCTTTCATAAAGCGGGTGCAGCAATAATTTCAGTGCATGTAGAAGCATGCCCGCATTTACATCGTAACATTCAGCAGATAAAATCCCTGGGTTGCAAGGCTGGTGTGGCTATCAATCCGCATACCTCTGTGACAGAACTGGAGAACATCATTGCCGATATTGATCTGGTTTGTGTAATGGCTGTTAACCCGGGCTTTGGCGCCCAGAAATTTATTGAACACACCTATCTGAAAGTTAGGAAGTTACGTCAACTCATTACGGAAAGCGGATCATCTGCGTTAATTGAAATTGATGGTGGTGTAAACCTTCAGAATGCTGTTTCGTTAAGGGAGGCAGGTGCTGATGTATTGGTGGCCGGCAACTTTGTTTTCAGTTCGTCAACACCCAAAGAAGTGATCAGGCAACTGAAAGAACTACACTAATAATCAGCATTCCGGCAAGGTTTTTGATTTTTTATTGGCAAAATTCTAATCCTCATGACTAAGTACGTTGCACTCTTTTCTATTCTTTTCATTTTTTCGTGTTCCAGAACGGTAACCCGTATTGAGCCGGATACACAAATCGATTTGAGTGGTCGATGGAACGATACCGATTCAAGGCGCGTAGCTGACCAGATGATTCACGACCTGTTCAAGTCGGATGGCTTCAAGAAATATGCTGATGCGCTGGGTAGAAAACCTGTTATTGTTATCAGCTCCATTCGTAATAAAACGAGTGAACACATTGATGCCGGTAACTACATCAAAAAGTTTGAGATCGTTATTCATAATTCAGGCATAGCCGACCTGGTAGAATCAGAAGATTTTCGTGATAAGGTGAGAAAAGAGCGAGCCGAGCAACAGGATTTTGCCGATCCGGCCACGGCTGCACGATGGGGGAAAGAGCTGGGTGCCGATGTAATCCTGTTTGGTGAAATGAATTCCGAAACGGATGCCTATCAAAAAAAGCGTGTCGTGAATTACATCACAACGTTGTACCTCACCGACATTGAAACCAACAGGCGGATATGGTACGGTCAACATGAAATCAAGAAGTTTGTAAAGAACTAAAAGGCATTTTTTATGCTGAAAAGAATATCAGTCATCAGTACCATGATGCTCCTTTCAGCATGCGCTTCCTTTTACGAAGGCACGTATGATTACAACAGGCATTTTGAAGAAGGTAACCTGGATCAGGCGCTAAAAACATTGCGCTCCAACACCCTGTATAACCGCAAGCATGCCCAATTTCTTTCCTATTTAAACAACGGCCTTTTGCTTTCTGTTATGGGCCGGTACGATGAGAGTAATTCGTATTTCGAAAAGGCTTACCTGTTCGGAGAAGATTACCGCATGAATTATGCAAGAGAAGCCGCTTCATACCTGACCAACCCGACTGTAACGATTTACCGAGGTGAAGATCATGAACACCTTATGTTACTTTATTACAAGGCCTTAAATTTTTTGAAAATGGAGCGCTATGAAGAGGCTCTTGTAGAATGCAGGAGGCTCAACATCCGGTTATTGCAATTATCCGACCGCTATAATTCACCGGAGCGCTATAGGCGTGATGCGTTTATTCACAACCTGATGGGTATTATTTATCAGGCCAGTAAAGATTGGAACAATGCCTTTATTGCCTACCGCAATGCCCTTGAAATCTATGAAGAAGACTACGTTCGCTTATTTAATGTGCACCCACCGGATCAACTCAAAACCGATCTGCTGACGGCCGCATGGAATACCGGGTTTAAGGATGAATTTACTTTTTACAAAGACCAATTTGGGTGGAATGATTTTACCGTGAGTCAGCACCCGGCCGATCTTATTTTCTTCTGGCACAATGGGCTGGGGCCGATAAAAGACGAGTGGAGCATTAACTTTATGATCAGGCGCGCTGGCGATTCCTTTATTTTCTATAATGAACAATTAGGATTATCGTTTGCTTTTCCGGTTACAAGCGATGATGACAGGAAAGCGCTCAGCAGTATTGAAGTATTCCGTGTCGCATTTCCCCGATACGTGGAGCGTTTGCCCCTCTATACATCCGCCCGTATCATGAAGGACGATTCGATTTACCCGCTCGAACTTACCGAAGATGTTAATCGAATAGCGTTTAAATCCCTCCAGGAAAGAATGTGGCTTGAATTCAGTAAAGCCCTCATACGCGTAGCGTTAAAAAAGGCTGCAGAATACAGTGCGCGTAAAGAGGATGAAGGGCTCGGAGCAGTAATAGGCCTGGTGAATGCTATGACGGAAAAAGCGGATACACGCAACTGGCAAACATTACCGCACAGTATACTCTACACACGCGTTCCCCTGAACGAGGGCAATAACACCACACGTTTTTCGCTGCGGCTTCCTAACGGAGTCGAAGAGGAGCGCACCTTTTCTTACCGGGCTAAAGAAGGGCAAACACTTTTTCACACCTTTACTTCGTTAGAAGCCCGTACCCGTGGCAGGTATTGATAGGATGATTACTTAATTTCCTTATTTTTGAAGTTTAATTTTCAGATAATGAGAGTTTTACCTCATCCAACGCATTAAATCCTAAATCCCCTGATCAGAATATTTCGCATATATCTTTTCTTATTGCTCGTCTTTCCACTAGCGCTTTTTGCGCAAAAGGATAAAGACAAAGATGTAAGCATTCCGTTGGATCATTTTTATGTTGATCGGCAAGGCGTTGGACTGTTCAGGAAAGTACTAAGTAAATTGAATTTTGGATTAAGCACAGGTTACGGCTCAACTACCTTTAAGCATGATGTAAAGGGTTTTGGTATATACCAACCCATCACCGGAAATCCTTTTCTATTCAACCCGGCATCGCCTGCCAATGGCTTAAGCAACTGGTTTAATGCGGTTGCTGATTCTTCACTTACCTTTAATCCGGGCGAATTTTTAGTTAGCTCCGATACCTCATCGCTTGGTTTTAAAAGCAAGTCATTTAACATTCCGTTACGGGCCACAGTACATGTGGAAATTAAACAGCGCTATAGAATAGGGGGTGGGTATTCTTTCGAATATACCAAAGTGAATGATTTTAAACCTACCGCTTTCGCTGATGACATTTCACCCTATAGTCCTGAATTTTCATCGTTCTTCCTCAAGAAGTATTTTGTTTTATTAGGAGCCTCCGTTTACCGCTACGACAATTACCTGCTAACCGTTGATGCCAATATCGGGGGCTACAGCCTGGGTAAAAAGTTTGACAAGACCGTGATTGATAAGGGCATGTTTTTTAACCTTGGAGCCATGGTGGAGCGGGAGATGTCGGAATATTTCAGGCTATTTATTCGTCCTTCCTATGAGTTTAAAGGCTATGATCTGAACATAGCCGAGACAGGCACCAGTATCCGTCATAAGATGAACGCTTTTTACGTTAACGTTGGCGCCTCGTACCGGATACCTGAACTGCGAAGGTGCTTTCTGAAGGAATGTCGTGCCCAGATTAACCATGCTCATGGCAACAAGGAGTACCGGAGCAGGGTTCATCCCATCTACAAAAAGCAGAACCCACACTATGGGGAAAACTACCCCGATCTGATCAAATACAAGGGTAAAAATAAGCGGAAACTGAACCCGTATTAGGCCCCGAAAATCAGCATAAAAAAGCCTGCCGAAAAGCTAATTTAGACTATCAAAAAAGCCCTTTTTAAGTTACCTTTTATTATCTTGCACCGCTTAAAAAATAGCCTCTAACGTGCTGATTTTGAGTGTTTATTGACAACTAATCAAATACCTTAAACGTGGCTGAAGAAACCAGTGGTTTGCCTCCAGGCAGACAAAACATTATCCCGATCAATATTGAAGATGAAATGCGCGGAGCCTACATCGATTACTCGATGTCGGTTATTGTTTCGCGCGCACTTCCCGATGTACGCGATGGGCTAAAGCCAGTGCACAGAAGAGTGTTGTTTGGTATGCTCGAGTTGGGGGTAAACTACAATAAGTCCTATAAGAAGTCGGCCAGAATTGTAGGGGAGGTTTTGGGTAAGTACCACCCGCACGGTGATGCTTCGGTATATGATACTATGGTTCGTATGGCCCAGGATTGGTCCATGCGCTATCCGTTGGTTGACGGGCAGGGTAATTTTGGATCCATCGATGGCGATTCGCCTGCCGCCATGCGTTACACCGAAGCGCGCCTTCGCAGAATTGCAGAAGAGCTATTAGCCGATATCAACAAAGACACCGTAGACTTTCAGCCAAACTTTGATGACTCATTAACCGAGCCCACGGTTTTACCCGGTAAGTTTCCAAACTTATTGGTGAATGGCGCTTCCGGAATTGCCGTAGGTATGGCCACGAACATGGCGCCCCATAACCTGCGCGAAGTGGTCGATGGCGTGATTGCCTATATCGATAACAACGACATCTCCATTGAAGACCTGATGAAGTTTGTTACTGCGCCCGATTTTCCTACGGGAGGAATTATCTACGGCATCGGAGGTATTCGCGAGGCATACCGAACCGGCAGAGGCAGGGTGGTGATCCGCTCTAAGGCCGAGATTGTAACACAGGCGAATGGCCGTGAGCAGATAATCGTAACTGAAATACCCTACCAGGTCAATAAAGCCCTGATGATCGAGAAAACAGCGGCCCTGGTAAACGAAAAGAAAATAGAAGGCATATCCGACATCCGCGATGAATCCGACCGGGATGGTTACCGGATTGTGTACGACCTGAAGAAGGATGCGATTGCCAATATAGTTTTAAATAACTTATTCAAATACACTCAGTTACAGTCGAACTTTGGAATTAACAATGTAGCCTTGGTGAAGGGCCGTCCACAAACCCTTAATTTGAAGGATCTGATTAAATACTTTGTGGAGCACCGTCACGAAGTTGTCATTCGAAGAACGAAATACGAACTCAATGAGGCCGAAAAAAGAGCCCACATTCTTGAAGGATACCTGATTGCCCTTGACAATCTCGATGAAGTAATTGCCTTGATCCGTGGATCAAAAGATCCGGAAACAGCCAAGACCGAATTGATGAAACGCTTCGGATTATCCGAAATTCAATCCAAAGCCATTCTGGAGATGCGCTTACAAAGACTTACCGGTCTGGAGCGCGATAAAATACAACAGGAGTACAAGGAGGTTATGGCGCTCATTGCCAGACTCAAGGAAATTCTGGCCAGTGAACCTGTTCGGATGCAAATCATTAAAGATGAACTTACCGAACTACGGGAACGCTATGGTGACAACCGAAGAACATCCATAGTTCAAACTGAGGAAGATGATATTCTGCCTGAGGACATGATCCCCAATGAAGAAATGGTCATCACCATTTCGAACCAGGGGTATATCAAACGGACCTCATTATCAGAATACAGAACGCAAGGGAGAGGCGGAACCGGCTCACGTGGGGTTACCACCAAAGAGGATGACTTTACTGAACATTTGTTCATTGCTCATGCTCATAATTACCTGTTGATCTTTACCGAAACAGGTAAAGTGTACTGGAAAAAGGTGTATGAAATCCCCGAAGGGAATAAGACATCAAAGGGCAGGGCTATTCAGAATCTGATCAACATTGAACCGGGTGACACCGTGAAGGCGGTAATTAATATTAAAAGCCTGGAGGACGAGGCGTACATCAACCATAATTTTGTGATTCTATGCACAGAAAAGGGCACAATTAAGAAAACCTCCCTTGAAGCATACTCCCGACCCAGGCAGGGGGGCATAAATGCCATAACTATTCATGAAGGTGACAGGTTATTAACAGCCTCACTAACAAATGGTAAGAATCATATTATTATAGCCAAATCTCAAGGCAAGGCCGTTCATTTCAGCGAAGAAGACGTTCGTCCGATGGGCCGTACCGCAGCCGGTGTCCGGGCCGTTACACTGGATTCATCTACCGATAAAGTAATTGGTATGGTTTGCATTACCCGGGAAGATGCTAATTTGCTGGTCGTTTCTGAAAAAGGTTACGGCAAGCGTTCATCGATTGACGACTACAGAGTTACCAAGCGGGGTGGAAAAGGCGTTAAGACCATCAATATCACGGGTAAAACTGGCAAGCTTGTTGCAATCAAAGAAGTTGTAGATGAAGATGATTTGATGATCATTAACCGTTCGGGAATAACCATTCGCATAAAAGTAAGCGAATTAAGGGTGATGGGAAGAGCCACCCAGGGAGTGCGGTTAATTAAATTAAATGAAGATGACCGGATATCATCGGTAGAAAAAATACAAAAAATGGCTGAGGAGCCTGATGAAAACTAAACCACGACTATAACCTAAATTAAAAATGAAAAAAGTAGTAATTCTTTTATTGATCGCGCTGCCGTTGGCTATGTATGCCCAAAAGCCGATTAAGCCTAATTTGAATAAAGCTCTGAGTTCCTGGAAGGCCGGAAAATTACAGGAGGCAAAAGAAATGATTGATGTCTGCACCGCAGATCCAAAACTTTCATTGGACGCAAAAGCGTGGTACTATAGAGGGCTGATCTATGCCTCTTTGGACACCACTTCAAATGCAACATTCAAGGCGCTTGCCTCCAATAGTTTTGCGACTTCGATGGAAGCATTTGCGAAGTCGGCAGAGTTGAATAAGAATTCAAAAAATGAAATTTTTTACACGGATGATATGGGTTTGCCGGTTCTAAAAACGCAGTCCATGGCATATCTCGGAAGCTACTACCTAAACGCGGGAGCAGTGGCGTATCAGGATGATGACTATGAAACCGCGCTGACAAATTTTGCTAAAACGCAGGCCATACTTCCTGGAGACACCACAGCATACTTTTATGCCGGGTTTGTGGCCAATGCAGATGAAAAATATGACCTGGCCCTGACTAACCTTACTAAGTATAATTCTTTAGGCGGAAAATCGTCTGATGCATACTCCCTAATCATCAACATTTATGGTGGTCCTAAACAAGATAAAAATAAGGCACTTGAAATTACGCGTGAGGCCAAAAAGAAATTTCCAAATGAAAAGAATTTCGCTCTAATGGAAATTGGGTACCTTATTGATTTGGAAAAAACTGAAGAAGCAAAGGGTGGTCTTGAACAAGCTGTAAAGGATGACCCATCCAACAAAACCTTGCACTTCTATTTAGGCTATGTAAATTCCAAGCTGGATAAATTTGATGATGCCAAGAAAAACTTTGAAGCCGCTCTCAAACTGGATCCTACCTACTTTGATGCGCAGTACTACCTGGCACAGCTTTACCTGATTGAAGCCGATAAAATAAAACGTGAGATGAACAACTTAGGTATTTCCGCGGCCGACAAGAAGAAGAAAGTTGAATTGGATGCCGAGCTGGTAAAGCGTTATAAGGATGCCCTGCCGTATTGGGAAAAGGCCGAGAAGCTCAACCCTTCTGATACGGACGTGTTAGATAAGTTAAGTATTATCTACTACTACCTTGGTGAAGATGCAAAAGCGGCAAGAGTTGAAAAACGATTAAAGGAACTTGGAATAGAATAAGCTGTATTCTTTTAAAGACTAAAATTAAAGCCGGAATGAAATTTTTCATTCCGGCTTTTTCTTTTGAATTTAGTTTAATCTTAAACGTAGCATGCGAAGCGTATTTGTTATCCTTTTGGGTATTGCCTTGGTACAACCGGGCCTTGGCCAGGACAAACTTCAGGGTGTTAGCTTTTCCTCACTAATCATCACCGATAACTTTTGGAAACCCCGGTTGCAAACCGTTGCTACCAAAACACTGGATGCCTGTATTGCACAAACGGAAGTTAAAACACCACGGATACGCAACTTTGAAAAGATCGTAAATAAAACCGGAGAGAAACATGAAGGAATCTATTATGATGACAGTGATGTTTATAAAGCCCTTGAGGCGATTGCCTATTCACTGAATAATTTTCCGGATAAGAAACTTGAAGCAACTGCTGATCGATGGATTGATGTAATCGCAAAAGCTCAGCTACCGGATGGCTACCTGAACACCTATTACCAGCTCGGTGATCTTTCGCAACGCTGGACTGACATTGAAAAGCACGAAGACTATAATGCCGGACATCTGATCGAAGCAGCCGTTGCTTACTATCAAGCCACCGGAAAGGACAAACTACTTCAAACGGCAGTACGATTTGCCAATCATATTGACTCCGCGTTTCGGCTGGGCAACAAACACTGGTTCAGTGGCCACCAGGAAATTGAACTTGCGTTGGTAAAGCTTTATGATGTAACCAAAGATGACCGCTACCTGAAACTAAGTGAATGGTATCTTCAGCAACGCGGAAAAGGCTATTATACCTACGGAACAAACTGGATTACTCCCGACTACTGGCAGGATTTGAAGCCCGTGCATGAGCAGACTGAAATTACCGGCCACGCTGTACGGGCCATGTACCAATACACTGGCGCAGCCGATGTTGCTGCTGTTATGAATAATCAACAGTACGCTGCTGCCATGCAAGCGGTATGGGAAGATGTTGTATTCAGAAATCTTTACATCACCGGTAGCATCGGATCATCCGGTCGGAATGAAGGATTTTCAATCGACTATGATTTACCAAACACCAATGCTTATTGCGAAACGTGTGCTTCCGTAGGCATGGTATTCTGGAATCAGCGCATGAACCGCTTAAGCGGTGACAGCAAGTTTATTGATGTACTTGAGCGAAGTCTGTACAATGGTGCCCTGTCGGGATTATCCCTATCCGGTGACCGGTTCTTTTATGGTAATCCACTGGCATCATTCGGTACACATGCCCGCAGAGAATGGTTTGGTACAGCGTGCTGCCCGGCCAACATTGCGCGGTTAACGGCATCGGTTGGCGACTATATCTACGCAACATCATCTGCAGGATTGTGGATAAACCTGTTTATCGCCAGTAAAACAACGCTTAATATTGCAAAGCAGTCCGTAGCCATAGAACTCGAAACAAACTATCCGTGGGAAGGTAAAACAAAACTCACGGTAAATCCGGAGAAGAAAGGTTCGTTCGATCTTCATGTTCGTATCCCAGGATGGGCCCAAAACAATCTCGTTCCCGGTGATCTTTATCGCTTTAAGCAAAATCAACAAGCCACTGTATCTTTTACGATTAATGGCAAAGTAATTACCCCTGAATTGATAAATGGGTATGCCGTGATCAGGCGCACATGGAAAAAGGGCGATGTGGTGGAGTGGGATTTTCCAATGCTGGTGAACGAGGTGGTAGCCCATAATCAAGTGAAACAAAATACCGATCGCATAGCACTTCAGCGTGGACCATTGGTGTATTGCGTTGAGGGTGCTGACAATGGCGGTAAAGCCTGGGATTTTGTCGTTCCTGATGATACGAAGTATACGTCTGAGTTTAAGTCGGATATTCTTGGGGGGATAGTTGTTATTACATTCGAGGCGCAGGCACTCAAAGGTGGAGCATCGCCCACTGACATTATTCATTATTCTAAAACCATAACCGCTATTCCGTATTACGCATGGAGCAATCGGGGGGCCAATGAAATGCAGGTGTGGTTACCCAGGAAAGTGAAAGAAGTACGTATTAACCCGGACAACTAAATCTGAAGCATGCTACCAAAAACTGAAAGTAATAATCGTATTAGAGAATTGCTCCTTACTCAGTATACCATCAGAAACAAATCGGGAATGCAGGTAAGCGTATTGAATTATGGTGGAACTATTACCGAGATTGTTGTTCCCGATAAAAATGGAAATTTTGAGAATGTAGTGTTAGGATTTTCAACGCTGGAGGAGTTTCGCGGTAAGAATAATCCGTACTTCGGGGCGCTGATGGGGCGTTATACCAATCGAATTGGTACTGCATCATTTATTCTTGACGGTGTTCACTACAAACTTGCTGATAACAATAATGGAAACACCCTGCACGGTGGTAACAAAGGCTTTGATAAGGTGTTCTGGATGGTTGAACCCGTGTCCGATAACAGCATGCGATTAATTTATGATAGTCTGGATGGAGAAGAGGGCTTTCCAGGTAATTTACATGTTGAAGTTCTGGTAACGGTAGGAGTTGAGAATACACTTACCTTAGCGTACACAGCAACAACCGATAAAGCTACCCCGGTCAACCTTACGAGTCATCCCTATTTTAATTTATCGGCCGGGAAAAGCGCTACTATACTTGATCATGTGTTACAAATACAGTCAGAACAAATTACGCAAGTAGATAGAAATTCAATACCTACCGGAAAATTTTCAGATGTAGCTGAAACTCCATTTGATTTCAGAATACCCAAACGTGTTGGAGCAGACATTGTCCGTGCAACTCCTGGCTATGATCATAACTTTATACTTTCGGCACTCACTAAACCATTGAACATACCTGCTGCCGAACTTTATGATCCGCTAAGTGGTCGGGTAATGCGTTTGTTCACAACAGAGCCTGGCCTGCAATTTTATTCGGGTAATTTTTTGGATGGCTCCATTGCGGGAAAGAACGGACACGTGTACGGTAAGCATGCAGGACTTTGTCTGGAACCACAACACTTCCCTGATTCACCGAACCAGCCACACTTTCCCAATACCATTTTACAGCCGGGTGAAACCTACCGACAGACAAGCCGGTTAGAATTTTCTGTTCGATGAAAGCCTTCGTTCTATTCCTGCTCGTGCTGGTGATGGGGGGAGTGACTGCTCAGCCTCTTGACGGTTTAACGACAGAGCATGGTGCTGTTACACAACTTAAATCAGGTACCCGAACATGGCCCGTGAAGCTTCCCCTGGTCACGTTCAGGGTCAACGATAACCCTTACCGGTCGGATGCAAATAGTGCACTGAAGGTAAGCAACTCTGTCTTTGATTTTACGGATCAAGGGGTGTCCTTCACGATTACCTTCACCAATCCATCCAAAGACACCCTGACACTCACCAATGTTGTTCCTTTTGGTGAACTCGATAAAGAAGCAGTTATCACCGGCCTTGGAAAACACCCGCTTTCACGAACCCATTTATTTTTACCCGGCAGGATGCCTGTAAATGTAATTTTGCCGGATAATGCATGGAACCTTGGGTATTCAGCATCGAAAATTGATTCTGAATACAGGCTTTTTGGATTAGCCAGGCGCGACCCGGATTCTTTTGTGAAGGCCAACCGAAAACGATTCGAGACCATTCTGATGCCGGGTGGTTCAGTATCCTATTTTATGTATGCTGATTTGTACAAAGGTGAATGGCAGAAAGGAGTCCGGGAAGTATTTCAAAAACGCTACTTGTATGATTTAACTGACTTTAACGATACACTCTACAAACGTGCTGATTTACAGTGGATCAAAAAAGCTTATGTGATGCATTTGATGATGGCCTGGGACAAACATTACTTCGACTACAAAACCGGTCAATTCAACTGGCAGAAATTTCAGCAACGGGGTAAGGAATGGTATGGTGGTGATGATGTGATTTGCGTGTGGCCAACATGGCCTTCGCTTGGGTTGGATCAACGCAACCAGTTTGACCTGTATCGTGACTTGCCGGGAGGATTACCCGCTCTACGGGCGCAGGCAGATTCCTTGCGGCTGAACGGAACAAAATTCTTCATCGCGTACAATCCATGGGATGAAAGCACCCGCTCAGAGGGACACCTTCAGGGATTGACTTCGTTGGTAAAAGAAACTTCTGCGGATGGTGTTGTGCTCGACACCAAAGGTGAGTCCAGCAAAGAGTTACAGCAGACTGCCGATGCCGTGAAACCCGGAGTGATCATGTACAGCGAAGGCATGGCGGTACCGAAGGATATGCCGGGCATCATCAGCGGACGGGTACATAATGCCTTATACTATCCGCCCATGCTCAACCTGAATAAATTCATCCGGCCCGACTTCGCCATCTTTCGTGTGGCCGAAGTGTTCAAGGAGAAAATAAAGCGCGAGTATGCACTGGCTTTCTTCAACGGTTATGGAACGGAGATCAATCAATTTGCACCCGGTCATCCGGAGTGGGAAGAGGAGCAATACCGTTTTCTTGGTCGTACCACGCGCATCCTGCGTGAAAATAATTCAGCCTTTACTTCATTCGACTGGACGCCCTTGGTGCCCACGCTGCGTGACAGCATCTGGGTTAACGACTGGCCGGCCCGAGACATCAGTATCTACACCATTTTCCGTCCGAAGAAAACCATCTACACGATTTTTAGTCTGAAGCCCGAAGGTTATCAAGGCGCTTTATTTGAAATCGATCAGGAGGCTGGATATCACTATGTTGACCTGTGGCATCATGAAGAAATAATTCCGGTAGTCGTTAATAACCGGTTTTACGCACAAGCAAAACTTGAAGCATTTAACAGTTATGAACTGGGAACCAACAATGAAGGTTCAGTAAGTTGTATCGCTAAATTGCCGCAGCTATTGCGTGTATCTTTTCGTAACAATCACCTCAGCATCGAGGCCGGCAAGGGAACGGAAATACGGCTGTGGGCCGGTACTCCTTCGTACGGCAAAGAATACCAAACCCTTCCACGCGAAAAACATGACTTATTTCTTCCCGACTATATCGGGCGGTATGAAGGAAAGGTAGTTATTCAACTTTTTGATGGCGATGAACTGGCTGACGAGCGCGTTATCAATATCAAACCGGGTTCAGCACGCCTGATAACTAAGGTACAACCAACAGCGCTGCGATCTGAAAAGCCCCTGAACATGGTTCGTATACCTGCGGGAAAATTCATTTACAAAACCACACACGGTGATGCTTTTATTCCATACCCGGAAGAAGGAGTGGGAGAGGAGTACACCATGAAAGCATTCTGGATGGACCGCACACCAGTAACCAATCAGCAATTCAGGGCATTCCTTCACGCCACGAACTATCGACCTGCTGATACAGTCAACTTTTTAAAGCACTGGAGAAGCGGAAACATTTTGTCAGGCGAAGAAAACTTCCCGGTCGTGTATGTTTCTTATGAAGATGCACAAGCGTACGCAAAGTGGGCGGGCAAGCGACTTCCTACGGAATTGGAGTGGCAATATGCCGCGCAAACTGAAAAAGGAAATGAGTGGCCCTGGCGGCAAACCAAACTGGTGAAGCGCACAACGCAGTACGTTACCGAAACACTCACCGTATCAGCCATAGAAGGCATTAACCCGCGCAATGCCAATTTGGGTGACGGAAAATTATATGCTGTTGGTAAGTATTCACGCGGGGCGAATCCTCATGGTTTGCTGGACTTATCAGGATGTGTTTGGCAGCTCACCAACGACATCTACGAAAACGGAAGTTATCGCTACGTCATCATGAAGGGGGGAAGTTACTTTAAACCATCTTCCAGTTGGTGGTATGTACAAGGCGGCCCACGCGAACTTCATTACCGGCAAGCATTGTTGCGCGTAAGTGAAGGTTTTGAACGTAATGCAACGGTTGGGTTTCGTTGTGTAAGCGATTGATCTACACGTATAACGCTTCCTTTTGTTCAGCTACTTTTTCGCTTGTAATATATTCATCGTAAGTCATGAGCTTATCAATACAACCATTGGGAGTAAGTTCAATGATGCGGTTGGCTACGGTTTGGGTAAATTCATGATCGTGCGAGGTGAACAACACCGTTCCCGGAAAGTCTTTTAAGGCATTGTTGAAAGCCGTGATAGACTCCAGGTCAAGGTGGTTGGTGGGCTCATCCAATATCAATAGGTTGGCCCCGGTAAGCATCATGCGCGAGATCATGCAGCGCACTTTTTCACCTCCGGAAAGAACGGTGCACTTTTTAAAAACCTCTTCGCCAGAGAACAGCATCTTACCCAGAAAACCACGGATGTAAATCTCATCGCGATTCTCTTCTTCTGCATATTGACGCAACCAATCAATCAGGTTGTCGTCCGATTGGAAGTAGTTTTCGTTGTTGGATGGGAGGTATGCGGTGGTGATGGTTTGACCAAACTTAAATGAACCGGTGGTAGCGTGAAGTTCGCCCGTCAAAATCTGGAAGAGGGAAGTGATGGCGAGGCTATCCTTGCTCAGAAAAGCGATTTTATCACCCTTGTTTACATAGAAATCGAGATTGGTGAACAGGGGAGTGCCATTGTTGGAATATCCGAGGCCAACGGCATGCAGTATCTGATCACCAGCTTCACGGTTTTGTTTAAAGATGATGGCCGGGTATCTGCGGGTTGAGGCCTGAATTTCATCAACATTGATTTTCTCCAACAGCTTTCTTCTGCTGGTAGCTTGCCGCGACTTGGAGGCGTTGGCGCTGAAGCGTGCAATGAATTCCTGAAGTTCCTTTCGCTTTTCCTCAGCTTTTTTGTTGGCAGATGATCGTTGCGCCAGGGCCAGTTGACTGGATTGATACCAGAAGGAATAATTACCCGTGTACAAACGTATAGCCTGAAAATCGATATCGACAATGTGGGTACATACCGTATCGAGAAAGTGGCGATCGTGTGACACTACGATGACCGTGTTTTCAAATTCAAGCAGAAAATCTTCCAGCCAGGTTATGGTATTTATATCCAGGTCGTTAGTGGGTTCATCTAAAATCAAAATATCCGGATTACCATATAAGGCCTGAGCTAAAAGCACACGCACCTTTTGCGAGCCATCCAGTTCTTTAACCAGCTTATAATGTTCCGATTCATTGATTCCGAGTCCGCTTAACAAGGCGGCTGCATCCGACTGGGCGTTCCAGCCGTTGAGTTCAGCGAATTCGGCTTCCAGTTCAGAAGCGCGCATACCATCGGCATCAGAGAAATCAGGTTTGGCATAAATAGCATCCTTTTCCTGCATGATGTTCCAGAGCTTGCTATAGCCCATCATCACCGTATCCAACACACTCACCTCATCAAATTCGTAGTGATTTTGGCGTAATACCGCCATGCGCTTACCGGGCTCCATAGAAACATTGCCCCGGGTGGGGTCAATTTCGCCCGAAAGAATTTTCAGAAACGTAGATTTTCCAGCCCCATTAGCCCCAATAACCCCATAACAGTTGCCTTGTGTAAAACGAAGGCTTACCTCATCAAAAAGAACCCGTTTGCCGAATTGGAGCGATAATTTGTTTACTGCCAGCATTGCCTTTCAAAATAAGGCGCGAAGATAGGGAAAGCGGTTAACTTATCGTGTAGCAAGAGCGATTAGTTCCAACCACCGCCCATGGCCTTATATAAATCTATATAAGCATGGAAAAATTGTTTCTGGGCATTGGTGTATTGCAGTTCTGCGTCCAGCACGTTTCTACGGATCATGAGCACTTCCAGGTAATTGGCAAAACCCGTCAGGAACAAATCGTTACCAATGTTTAAGGCCATTTTCAGTTCCGATACTTCCGCAAACTTAAGGTTGCTCACTTGTTGATATGCCTGCATGGTGTTGTACAAGGAACTTACTTCACCAACACTTTGCAAAAGCACTTTCTGATAATTATAAACCGCTATGTTTTTCTCCGCGGCCTGCCACCTGTACTGATAACTCAATTCTTTCCGGTTAAGCAAGGGCATCGTTAGTGAACCGACTCCCATATAGGCCAGAGATGCCGGGTTAAACAAATAGCGCGTGTTGAAACCATTGAACGCAGCAAAACCGGTTAAGTTTAATGCCGGAAAAAAGGCAGCGCGGGCAGCTTTAAGGTCAGCTTCATTGGAGCCCAACAGGGCAAGTGCTTCTTTTAAATCCGGACGATTTTCCAACAGCGCCAGGGGAAGTCCGGTTTGGAGTTGTGCCAGTTGATTGCTGTTGATTAGTGTATCGGCACGCGGAATTTCTCCGGGAAATCTGCCCGTTAAACCGTTTAACATATTCGAAGCAACAATCAAATGCTGGTTGCGCTCCGCTTCCAAAGCACGGGTTTGCAACAACTGCACCTGAAATTGTTTTACAGCCAGTTCATTAATCTGCCCGCTTTGTTTTTGGATCGCTACAATTTCCATGGCGCGTTCCTGTATGTCGAGATTTTGACGAATGATCTTTAATTCATTATCAACGGCCAGGAGTTCATAATACAGGCGCGCCACTCCGGAAACGAGTTGAGTTTGAATATAGTTTTTGTAGTACGTGCTGGCTTTGAATCGTTCCAGCGCAGCTTTTTTACGGTTGCGTAACTTTCCGGCAAAACCTATTTCCCAACTGGCCTGCAGGCCGATAAAATAATCAGGCACCGGATCGGGTATCCGTTGCTCAGCCGAAATGTTTTGAGATAGATTGGTATCAAAATTTCCGACACCGTCAACCGTGTAATCTCCAAACTTGGTTAAACCATATGAAGCACCGGTTTGTACGGCAGGGTAGAAGTTTCGGATGTGGTACCGCATGTTTGCCTGTGCCTGCTCTATGCGCTGCCCGGCAATCTTCATATCCTGATTGTTTTTAATGGCCGTATCAATAAGTGCGTTTAAGTAAGGGTCTTTAAAAAAATTACGCCATTGCGGAACAGTTTGATCTTTTTGCAACACACTGTCGACTTCAAAATAGGTTGACGGAACAACCATTTCATTTTTTACCTGAAGTTGTCGGGGCAAGGTACATGAACTGAGTATCGACAAAATCGCAAGGAATAAGCAGCCTTGATGCAGTAATTGTTTGATCTTATTTTTCATATGAGTCAAGCTCAGATAATGGTCTTTCTTCAACGGATGTTTCAATTATAGTATTTCCAAGTCTTTCTTTGATGGTAGCAAACAGGAAATAAAGTCCGGGGATGATGATGATACCGAAAATAGTTCCGATTAACATGCCACCGGCTGCGGCTGTTCCAATGGAGCGATTGCCCAACTCACCGGGGCCTGTTGCAATAACCAACGGAATAAGGCCAGCGATAAATGCAAACGAGGTCATGAGAATAGGACGGAACCGGGTGGCTGCACCTTCGATGGTAGCCTCCAGTATACTGGCGCCCTGCTTGTGTTTTAAAATGGCAAACTCGATAATCAGGATGGCGTTTTTTCCCAACAACCCGACCAACATAATAAGCGACACCTGGGCATAAATGTTATTCTCCAGCCCAAGCAATTGGAGTGACAGAAACGCTCCGAAAATTCCGGTAGGCAATGAAAGAATAACCGGTAACGGTAACAAGAAGCTTTCATATTGGGCCGAAAGCAACAGGTAAACAAACACCAGACAGATAATAAAAATATAGATGGCCTGGTTGCCCGCCAGAATTTCTTCACGTGTAATGCCCGACCATTCATAGGTGAATCCCCGTGGTAATTCTTTAGCCACTTCTTCAATGGCTTTTATTGCCTCACCACTGCTAAAACCCGAGGCAGCTTCACCGTTAATCATGGTAGCGTTAAACATATTATAACGCGTGATCATTTCAGGACCATACACCCGTTCAAGGCTGATGAATGTTCCATACTGAACCATTTCACCCCGGTTGTTTTTTACATAAAGTTTCAGAATGTCCTCCGGCTTGGCACGATACTCAGGACCGGCCTGCACCATAACCTTGTACATTAAGCCGAAGCGCACAAAATTACTGGCATAAAAACTACCGACTAAGGTCTGCAAGGTGTTCATGGCAGTCGCCACACTCACATCTTTTTTTGCCGCCATTTTATAATCCACATGAATAAGGTATTGCGGAAAGGTTGGATCAAAACTGGTGAACGCATTGGCAACCTCGGGGCGGCTTTTTATTTTCTCAATAAAGTTTTGTGTCACCTCATTCATCCGGTTAAGGTTTCCGCTCCCGGTTTTGTCGATCAACCGCAATTCAAATCCGCTGGCATTACCAAAGCCGGGCACGGTAGGCGGGGGAAAGAATTCGATTACCGCATCGTTAATGTGACTTGTTTTCTGTTGTAGTATTCCGATGAGATCAGTAACGGACTCATCACGTTCGTCCCAGGGCTTTAAGTTGATCATGGCCATACCATACGATGAGCCTGCAGATTCTGTAATCAGGCTGTAGCCACCAAGTGTTGAAATGTTTTCAACAACATCAATGTCCTGGCTCACCCGGGTAATCTCATCCAGCACTTTACCGGTACGCTCAACGGTGGCACCCACCGGTGTGGTTACGTTAACATAAATAACGCCCTGATCTTCGGTTGGGATAAAACCAGAAGGAAGAAATTTATTAACCCCCCAAATGCCCAACACAAAAACCAAAGTAACAGCAATGGTAATTCTCTTTTTAGAGGCATAACGCTTTACCAGTTCTTTATATCCGGATTCCAATTTTTCATAACCGAAATTGAATCGGTTGAAAAATGCCTGAAGCCATTTAGTGGAACTGCCGTGCGTGGGTTTAAGAATGATCGCGCAAAGGGCAGGCGTAAGCGTTAATGCGTTGACACCGGAAATGAAAATAGCTATGGCCAAGGTTAGTGAAAACTGACGATAGAAAATCCCCACCGGGCCCGACATAAAAGCTACAGGAATAAATACCGCAGACATAACCAATGTAATGGCAATGATGGCACCCCCGATTTCATGCATGGACCGAAGGGTTGCCTTTTTTGCATCGATTTTATCTTCATGCATTTTAGCGTGAATGGCTTCCACCACCACAATGGCATTATCCACCACAATACCAATCGCCAGCACCATGGCAAACAACGTAAGCAGGTTAATCGAAAAACCCAGCACCTGCATAAAAGCAAATGTGCCGATAATGGCCACCGGTACAGCCAGTGCGGGAATGAGCGTAGAACGAAAATCCTGCAGGAAAATAAACACTACGATGGAGACAAGAATGAAAGCTTCAATCAAGGTTTTCACTACCTCCGAAATCGAAGCATCCAAAAAGCGTGAAACATCATAGGCAAAATTGTATTTCATTTTAGGCGGAAAAGCCGAAGCTTCCAACTCGGCCATACGCTTTTTAACATTTTGGATAACCTCGCGCGCATTGGATCCCGGGCGTTGCTTAATCATAATGGAAGCCGAGGGTTTGCCATCGGTTTTGGAATCCATGTGGTAACTGAACGAACCGAACTCCACTTCGGCCACATCTTTTAAACTCAGGAGGGAGCCATCCTGGTTGGATTTGATGACAATATTTTCATACTGTTCAACATCAATAAACTTACCGGTATATTTCAATACGTATTGTAAGGATTGTGCCAGTTTATCTGAACTTTCGCCCGTTTTTCCTGGTGCCGCTTCTACATTTTGGGCGCGAATGGCTTCAATTACTTCATCCGTAGAAATAGAATATGCAGCAAGTTTTTCAGGATGCAGCCATACGCGCATGGAGTAATCGCGCATACCCATGATCTCTGCATAACCAACACCATCAATGCGCTTCAGTTCAGGCAGAATGTTGATGTCGGCAAAGTTGTATACAAACTTTTCATCGGCTGCCTCATCATCGCTAAACAGGTTAAGGTACAGCAACATGCTATTCACCTCCTTCTCGGTTTGCACGCCCGCTTTGATCACTTCTTCCGGAAGTTCATCAAGTACTGTGCTTACACGGTTTTGAACGTTCACCGCAGCCACATCCGGATCGGTGCCTACTTTAAAAAACACGGTGATTAATGTTGTGCCATTATTGGATGATACTGACGACATGTAGGTCATGCCGGGCACTCCGTTAATGGCACGCTCAATAGGGGTGGCCACCGCTTTTGCACACACTTCAGCATTGGCTCCCGTATATTTGGCTGTAACGGTTACCGAGGGGGGAACAATCTCCGGAAATTGCGTAACCGGCAAACTGGTTAGTGCTAATAAACCCAGCAGGGTTATCATTAACGATAACACCAGCGACAGGATGGGCCGTTGAATGAACGTATCCAGCATGACTTACTGATTTAAGGTGTTTTCTTTCAGTAATTCTTCGGCAGGTACAACACGCGGTTTAATAACCATGCCTTCACGCACGTTCTGAATGCCTTCGTAAACAAATTGATCCGAATCGGTAAGGCCACTACCCACTACATAAAAATCACCCAGGCGACCAATAGGCACAAAACTTTTAAGGCCAAGCGTCTGGTTGGCATTTAACAGGTAGACATAATTCTTGTCCTGGATTTCAATACCGGATTTTTGCGGCAGGAGCAGGGCTCCGCTGCGTGAATCCTGCAATCTGATTTTACCTGTTGATCCATGCTTTAACAAACGGTTTGGGTTTTGAAATTTAGCGCGCACGGCTATAGCACCGGTACCCACCTCAAACTCACTCTCCATCGTTTCGATGGTGCCCTTTAGCGGATACAGTGTTCCGTCTGCAAGGATCAGCTCCACATTGGAAAGGTAAAATTCGTTTCTGCTTTTTGCCTTGCTGAAATTCATCAGGTACTCCACTTCCGATACGTTGAAGTAGGCATTAACCGTTTCAATATCGGATAGGGTGGTGAGCAGCGCACCAGCCGAGATCAGACTTCCGATTTTAAACGGAATACGGTCGATAATACCATTGAAAGGGGAGCGTATGCTCGTATTTGCCAGGCGAATGGAGGCTGCCACTTCTTCAGCCTTGGCCTGTTCAACACGCGACCGGGCAATTTCAACCTTGGCTTCCGCCAGGTCTAATTCGGTTTTTGTAATTACATTTTTGTTTACGAGTAACCGAACCCGTTCCAATTCAACCAGAGCTGATTTTGTTTCCGCTTCGGCACTGATTACGTTTGCCCGTGCCCGGTTTAAATCGGCACGGTACTCATCCTCGTTGATTTTAAACAGAAGCTGGCCTTTCTTTACTTCTTTTCCTTCATCTACCAGTATTTCTTCCAGGTAGCCCTCAACGCGTGCCCGCACTTCAATATTCTGAAATGCCTGGATGTTGGCCACATACTCCAGCGGTATGTTAATGTCGCGCTTGATTACCGTGGTCACCGGAAATTCTTCAGGCTCGGTTAATTCGGCCGATTGATCTTTTGACCGGCAAGAAACTGCCAGCAGGGCAGCGATGGCTATAAGCTTAGCAATGGGGAATGGATTACAGTACATGACTTTGTTTAAAAAATTAATAGACCTTGTAAAAGCAGGATAAAATCTGACGGTTATCGGATAGGGGACTACCCCTGAACGCGCAGTAAGACTTGCGCTATTGAAAAGATGTCAGAAAAGCTTTCTGAGGTGAAGTGTACGTAGCACTTCACTAAAAGTATTGCACGATTCAAAATGAATAACTTGCTGATAAGCAAGGCGATTAAATGTAATGTCTAAATTACTGAAGGCATTGGTAATCCAGGCTGTATAGGTGTAGCCCACAGGCGAAATACTAACCCGGGAACGTTCTGATCGCTTTGAAAGAGGTGAGAACTCATCAAGTTCTTCCTGGTCGCCAGCCGGGATGTCGCGCTTATTCAAGGCCTCCAATAAGAACTCAACCAACGACACCGGATGATACGTTGATTGGAGCGCAAAGTCTTGATGATGATCCTCAAACAAAGCCGCATTGAGGAAAATCAAGACAAAGAAATTGACAATAGAATTTCTTACGAGAGCCGCCACTGTAGTAAAAAGTAAAACGCAAAGGTGCAGAAGGAAAAATCAATTTTCAAATGCGATTGTACAGATGGTTGACAGGTTTAGCTACAACGTTTGAACCTGAGAAATTTCGGGCAAGGGGTTTTAAGTTGGAAGGGGGTAATTTATACACTGTTGTACAGGAGTGATCGATACCCTGACAATTTTGAATATGGGGGGGACCACAAACACTACTAGCATATTTATATCAAAGTCAAACTTAACATAATATAAATTATATAACTCTTGCTTGGCTAAGTTCCTGACCCGCAGTTATATAATCATATTATGTTAACCATCCCAGCGTGCCATTGCGCACATTCCTTTGCTACGCTGGTCTGGGGGTTTTCGGCTTCGTATTGAAGATTCGGATTGTTGCCGCACAAGCCAGCGGCACAGTTATATAATTTGACGTTATATTAAATAGCCGCTCAAGGCCGCGCTCATCCGGGCCGTGCACACCTCGTCCTTGAGTGTCTATTTAAACGATAAAGAGTTGAGCAAGAAAGTTTTTTGCCAACGCGCATGAAAATGCAGGCCGCACATTCCTGACGCCAGCCAAAGCCAGCATCACACATGCTTGATTCAACGCTCTATCAATTCAATTGAGTTGCGATAAGGCTCACTGGATTAGTTCATTAGGTTCGCCATAGCTCACCAGAACTTCAAAGGTGTTCGCACCTTATTTTTCTTTTGTCCTTTTTGCCTTCCTGCCAACTGTCCATATAGAAATTATTGTTGGCAGGCTGGGATGCTAAAAGTACCAACCTGCCTGCCGGCAGGAAAAATCAAGAGCCAAATATGCTTTCACGCACATCCCATCGCGCCACCTCGCCTTTGGGCTGGGCCACCGCGCAGCGGTACACCATAATCTATTTTAGCCAATCAATAGCATGTTGTAATGTACGGTCAATACCTTGGTGCACTTCCTGATTATGGTTTTTAACCCACGCATCAGGAGTCAGTCCTATACCTTCGTAACTTTTACCATCAAACATTTCCACTTTCTGGATAGAGTACGAATATACCCAGCCATTGGCTAACTCACGTGATATTTTGGTTCCGAAAGTACCATTGGTGGTATCTCCCATAATAATGACATTGGGTAAAGTTTTGGCCGCCATTACCATTCGTTCGGCAGCGCTAACCGTGTAGCGGTCGGTCAATATAATCAGAGGCTTATCAATATATGGATTTTGTTTTTTCAGGTACCAATTGAACCAGGGGGTATAATCGTTTGCTCCTCTCCCATTTTTTGTTTTACTGCGAAGAAAGAATTTATCTTCCTGAGTAAATTTACCAAGAAAGGAATAGCTGTACGAAACATCCCCTCCGTTGTTGTGGCGCAGGTCAACAATATATCCATTAACATCAGAGAAATCCTTGAGCATATTATCAAGTTTTACTGCATCAGCGCGAAACTCATCAAAATAGATATACGCGATGTTATGCGATTTGATTTTGCCATAAACAAATTTGGTACCTTCCACCTTTTCTGATTCGTCAAGGTAATTCTGCTTGATTAGTGATAAATCAAACAACGCATCATCAATTCTTTCCTGAAAATATTTATTTGCATCAAAGGCTCCATACTGAGCGGCCATTATGGCTACGTGACCATCTCCTATGGGTGCTATCATTCGGGTAAGGATTTCAAAAAGATCCTCATCACTGGTAGCTGTACTTATTTGCGGACGAAAAGTTGCATATACCATATCCCAATCAATATTTCTTTCTTCGAAGACGGCATAGTCATCTTTAAAGCTTTGCCAGAAATTTTCAAAAACAGCTACTGGAGAATTTCCGGGCTCTTCTATGAACATAAGTTCACAAGCCGTTAAACAAATGGCTACTGCAAAAAGTATTATAAAGTATTTATTAGATTTCATTACGCTAAAATTTAAATGTAGTACTGATATTTAATTGATGCTGGTAGCTCAGTAGGGTTCGGGGAATATTTGTATGGATAAAGTCGAACCGGTATGCTGCACCAACAAGGAAACGGTTTGAAAGTGGGTACGTATAGTCTAGGGTGAAGTTTACACGCTGCAACTTGTTCCAGGTTACAAGTTCACCATCGCCAATAAAGGCTATGATTATCTTGGTACTCTTGTGTGATGCTATATTTTCAATGAATTCATCATCTTCGGCCAGATAAGGTGGTCTCGCCATCCATGATATAATAGGCACGGCCACATGAAAGGCAAGGGTGTGCTTGTCGTTAAAGGTATATGCTCTTCGATACCACACCTGTGCCGACTGGTTAATGAAATAGCCAAACATGCTGGACAATCCGAAGTTGTAAAAACCTGCCTGTAATTCAGACTGAAGAGAGCCTCCAAGCCAGGCTTGGTAAGCTGCTTTTGGCTGTATGGATTTACCAAAACCATAAGTAAGATTGATATTTAGAAATTCATGCGGCATCATCATGTGTGAATGACCATCCATATCCATCTCATTGGGTTTACCAATCTGAGAACTGTTATACGTAAACCCAACTTCAGCAAACTGAAAATATTTGGCCGAGCGTTGATATTTCAATTGGTAACTATTTGCAGACACATCTGCATGGACAAATGGAGAATACACCAGGTCTTGCCTGGCAAGGAACGACACTCCGGCAGCCACGGATAAAGTCTGTTCCTTTTGTTGAGCAAATGCCAACTGCAAGCTGCAAATACTGCAAAGCAAGTGAATCAATATTTTTTGGTTTTTCATTGTATAGGATTGTTGTTTGCTAAGATTGGATTAACCTCGTCAAGCCAATTGTTGATAAGGCTGAATAATTCAGGATGCACTGTTTTGTCTAATTCGTTCCAGTTGTGGCATAACTCAGAGCGTACAAACTGATGGTTGACTCCTTCAATGGTATGTATCCAATGTTGCTCATTGCTATTCCATAAGAGTTGTGTCATCAGTTGTGTATTGCCAATATCATCTACCATGTAATCGTTCTCCGCATAAACAGTTAAGATTGGACATGTAATGCGTGGGATATATCTGGACGGATTGTGCCTGATAACATGACTAAGGAAAATAGGCTTGACGAGATAGGATGAAGTCTTAATAACGGCCAAAGAAATCTTGAGCATGCTCATTTTAAATTTCAGTTTTCTACCATTATATCCTTTGCAGCTATACTGATTGTGCATGTCAAATAAAACTTGCTGATGCACACTCTGGGCAGGACCTACCAGGTTGATCAGAAAAGAAATGTCATCAGGATTTTCAGCGGCAACAACTTGTGCGACATAGCCACCCTGACTGTGGCCTATTAACCCGATTTGAGTAGCATCTATTTCAGGTCTTTGCTTCAGATATTCAATTGCTCTGGCTGCATCTGTGGCATATTGCCTAAATCCTGCTTTGCGCCAGTTTCCACCTGCCTGATTTATACCACGCTTCTCCAGAAAGAAAACCGCATATCCTCGGCTCAATAATAATTCAGCCAGGTCTTTGCAATAGGTATATTCTGCCTGAGGATGAAAGTTCGAACGATAAGAAAAGTCTCCACTTCCATTAATGAAGATGAATGCCGGTACTTGCTGGCCCAGCACTTGCTGTGGAAGTAACAAAGAACCTGAAACAATTACTTTTCCCGGAAGCAGCACTTCTTCGCCTGGACTTACCTGAGAATAAATTACCTTCTGGCAAAATCCTGATTGGTAAATGATGAGGGCAACTATACTTACAATTATTTTCTTCATGTAATTTTGAGTTTGTTGGTGAATTCAAGCGCAAAAGTACCAGGCGTGTAGACAGCAGTTCAGGACAGTGAACGGACATATCAGGACAACATTCACTGACTCATCCGGCACAGTAAAATATATGGCCTGAAATGTCCGTATCTTGTCTCTAATTCTAGATTGTCAGTGATTTACCTTTGCAACAAGTCAAACATAAAAAGTGAGCCATGAGCAAAGAGACTAAAGTAGTATTCGCAATCTTACCAAAAGTACATCTGATCGATCTGTCAGGTCCCGTTCAGGTGTTCTATGAAGCCAACCAGTTTGGTGCAAACTTTAAGATTGAGTATTGCGGCTTGAAAGAAAATGACTCGGTTCTATCACAGCAAGGTTTACATCTTGCGGGCCTGCAATCATATGAACAGGTTCAATTAAGCAAAGACGATTATCTTTTTATTCCTGGAATGGAATTTAGTTCCATTAAGGAAGGACAACTGGCAAGAGGTTATGCTGATTTTTACAACTGGCTGCACAAACAATACAAGAATGACGTGAATATCTGCACAGTATGTAGTGGCACTTTTGTACTGGCAGCTTCTAATATGCTGACTAATAAAACTTGCACCACTCATTGGAAGTGCATTGATTATCTCAAAAAGAATTACACCTCTATTAAAGTTGTAAACGATCAACTTTATGTAAAAGACGGGAACATGTACACCAGTGCAGGCATGACTTCGGGTATTGACATGGCCTTGTTTATTGTGGAAGAAAACTTTGGGCCTGTTATCACCTCAAAAGTGGCGCGTGAAATGGTTGTATTTTTGCGAAGGGCAGGTGGAGATACTCAGGGCAGTATTTATTTGGATTTCAGAACACATATTAATCCAGCCATACATCAGGTGCAAGACTATATTATTCAACACCCAACTGTAAAAAACTCCATTGAAGAACTTGCCGAGATGGTAAATATGTCGGAAAGAAATCTCACTCGCTTGTTTAGAAAACACACGGGTATTAGTATTAATGATTTTAAAACCAAGTGTCGTTTGGCACATGCTGAGACATTATTAAAACATCCCTGCTATACTATTGATCATATTGCTGCTCAATGTGGATTTTCTGATGGTCGGCAACTAAGACGAATGTGGAAAGAACATTATGGTGATTCACCTGCCGCCTATAGGGTACGGTAATAAATTTTTATTTAGCATATGAATAAACTTATTGATTTAAGCCACACCATAGTAAATGGAATGCTGACATATAAAGGATTGCCGGCTCCCATCATTTGCGATTATATAACTCGGGAGCAGTCAAGACAATACTATTCCGCGGGCACCGAATTTCAGATTGGTAAAATTGAGATGGTGGCAAATACAGGTACATATATCGATGTGCCTTCTCATCGATTTGCCCACGGTAAAGATATGAGTGAAGTGGAACTAAGACGTTTTACAAAGCTTGATGCTATTGTTGTTCGGGCGGATTTCCACCATGAAATTGGGTAGGCAAAAAATATTTTGAAGGGAAAAGACTTCAAGGCAAGGCGGTGTTGGTGAATACAAACTGGAGTACCCATTGGCAAAGTGATGCTTATTTTGAGAGCCATTCATTTTTAACTGAGGAAGCAGCTCGTTACTTGGTTAGCAAAGGCGTAGTGTTGGTAGGTATCGACTCGCATAATGTTGATGACACACGAAAGAACTCACGCCCGGTTCATTCAATATTACTGCAACATGAAATTCTGATTGATGAGCATCTGTGTTGCCTGGACGAACTTCCGGATGAAGGGTTCTACTTTCATGCAGTTCCTCCGAAAGTACAAGATATGGGCACCTTTCCCGTAAGGGCTTATGCGGAGTTAAGGTGAAATATTTTTTTCCAATATAAAATGCCTGAATTTTGCTTTGAATTGTGCCATTACAACATTGCCACGCATTGGCAGGTCGCGCATCCCTTCCACGTTCAAAGCCCGCCAATAAGTGCCGCTGGCCCCAGCCTGTTGTAAAGAAGATAGATTTAGATATTAAATGCCGCGCTAAAAACTTTCTATGAAGATTGGGTAAGGCCCGGAGCCTAAGTTATGTTAACATAACGTCTGAACATTATGTAACAACGATAATATATCTATATCTAGGTACTTGTTACATAATGAGCCGACATATTAAATAGCTTTAACGGTTGGGATTTCAAGAATATTGCATTTTTTGAAAACGTATATCTGTTATTATTTGGCTAAATCCGAGGAAACTAAAGATGCGATAAAACTGTATATTTGTTAGAATCTTCAACAAAATGGCATCAAAAACATTCGAAAATGAACTTCTCAAAGGTCTATATCTGCTCAGCAAAGAGCAGCAGGACAAAGTGATATCCTATGTTAAGGCATTGATGAAAAGAACCAAAAGCAATAATCAGCAGGAGTTACTTCAATTTGCCGGTAGTTTTACGACAAAGGATGCTCAAGAGATCAGCTCAGCTATAGAGCAAGGATGCGAAAACATCGATAAAAATGAATGGTGAAGACTGTCTCCTCGATACCAACATTGTTATCGGTCTCTTTACTAATGAATCATCCATAACAGAAAAAATCAAATCCTTCTCCGGTAATATCTTTATTCCAAGTATTGTTTTGGGAGAATTATTTTATGGCGCAGAGCAATCCACAAGAAAAGATGGGAACAGAAAAAAGATTGAAGAATTAGCAGAAGCTTCATTAGTTCTTGAGTGCGACTTGGATACGGCCCGATCTTACGGAAAATAAAAAGCCAGCTAAAAATAAAGGGTAGCCCAATACCAGAAAACGATATCTGGATAGCTGCATTAGCAGATCAGCATCAACTAAAGTTAGTTACAAGAGACAAGCACTTCAACAGTATCGATGCTATACTGATTGAAGCCTGGTAAATCCTACCTTGCAGCCGCAGCACACATTGACAGGCCGCGCATCCCTCCCACGTCCAAAGCTTGCCAAAGAGTGTCGCTGCCCCAGCCCACTGATGGGAGAAGGAAAAGGGGCTACTAAAACCCAGCGCTAAAAAAACTTTTTATGAAGATTGGAGAAAGGCCCGGATACCTAAGCTATGTTAACATAACCTGCCTTTGCCGGCAGGCAGGCGCAAACTGTAAAACATCCATGGATGTTTCAATGATGATGTTTATGAGTATGAGCCTTGATTTCCCTGATGGGCATATCATCCGCAACAACTTCAAAATTAGCCATCATACCCGCCTCATGGTGTTCAAGTATGTGGCAATGGTACATCCAGGTACCTGGCCGGTTATCAGGCATCCATGCAATCCTGACTTTGCTTCTGGGCTTCAGGTTAATAGTATCCTTCCACGCGGTGAACGCAGGCTTCAGTCCATTTTCTTCGACAACCTGGAAAAAGAATCCGTGCAAATGAAATGGATGGTCCATTAGACTTGCGTTTACTACCTCCCAAACCTGTAGTTCACCCACTTTTACCGGCTTATCGTTGACATGGGCTGAACCGTTAATAAGGAAATCCATTCCGTCTTTTAAACTCGGACCGACAGATAGTACTACCCTCCTGTTTATTTCAGCGTGGGATTCGGCCAATTGCGTAATTGCTCGCAAGGTGTGAGGAACATGAGCAACAGATGGTGCGGAAGGTCCTACATGAATGGTGGCAAAGTTTTCTCGCTTGGCCTTTAAGAATGTCATTCTGTTATAGGGTAGCGAATCCATGGTAAACACCTCCCCCTCTTCAAAAGGCCCCACAATGATATCGAAGCGCTCTCCTGGTGTAATTAATTGTGATGTTACGGGTCTGGGTGATTCCAGAAGTCCGCCATCAGTTCCGACTATGGAGAATTCCCTGCCACCAAGGTCTAGAACAAAATATCGAGCACTGCTTGCATTGATAAAGCGCCATCGCTCTCTGTGACCGGCAAACATCTGGATGATGGGATTTTCTTTTCCATTGATCAAAAGAGTATCTCCCTGACGTCCGTCATGTCTTTCGACAACACGCGGTATGAACCATCGTGGTTTTGTGAACACTCCTTTGGCGTCTACCTTCATATCGTCAATGATGAATACGCGTTCTGCATCTGTAATAATCTCCTCTGTTGGATCTTCAACAATGAGAGCCCCATACATCCCCCTTTCCATTTGCACGGTTTCGTTGGCATGCGAGTGATACCAGAATGTTCCGGCATCGGGCACAACAAAACGATATTCAAACGTCTCACCCGGTGAAATTGGCTTTTGAACAGCATCGGTTCCATCCATCCCGGCAGCGAGCCGAATTCCATGCCAGTGGATAGTGGTTGGCTCATGCAGGTTGTTGGTTAATTTTACGACAACTGTATCACCTACATTGGCCCTCAGTTCGGGCCCAGGGACTTGTTTGTTAAAACCCCATGCTTCAATGATTTTGTCGCTCGAGATCTGCCAGCGAAACGCGCTGGCCTCCAGATGATACTCAACGACCTTAGTATTGGTTTCCATAAAAAGTTGTTTTGTTATTTCGCTTTATTTTCTCTTTTGATTAGACAAAGGTGGATTGTGGCAGGGTTATTTGCCAGGTCAACAAGGCGTCATAAAAGGACGGACTTTTGTGCAGCCTGTGAAAAGAGGCTGTCTCAAAAATTGTTACAGTCCGGGGGTTTGAGGTTTGTCAAAACCGAATTTGACTCACCATTGTTCTTCGATAAACTTTGGCCACGGCACCAGCATACTCTTGAGACAGCTCTTATCAATTAGCAACTCTTGCTTCCGCAGGAACAAGGATTACACGTACAATTGTGGCAAGTACAGGTTCCACATGTACAAACAACACATGTACAATTTGGATTACCACAAGACCCGGTGCGATTTTCGGTCTTTACAGTCGTTTTTGATTTTGTTTTCATATTCATTTTTGTTTTTGAATTTATACGACAAAGGTTGGTTGGCGGTGAACGGGAACCGTTACAACAATTTGGGAATGCGTTATACAATTTTGGGTTGGGATCCCTTTCAGCAGAAGTTTACGACTAGTGACCCCGGATAGCTACCGTGGGCGGTTCAAGGCTAAAGCTTGTCGATCGATTTTCGTTTGACTGCACCTATGTCTTTAAAGTATGAAGGGGTCAGTCCAGTAACTTTTTTGAACTGGTTGGACAAATGGGCTGGGCTGCTGTAGTTTAGCTCAAAGGCAATTTGTGATAAAGTCATCTGGCCATAAACGAGGAGTTCCTTGGCTTTCTCAATCCGTTGCTCAATAAAGTAGTTTTCAATCGTTCTTCCCTCCACCATCGAGAAGACACTGCTGAGGTGAGTGTATTCGTAGTTCAGTTTTGCCGACAAGTAAATGGAAAGTTTCAGTGGGTTTTCCTGTCCTGCTTCGTTTCGGGCTTTTTGTATGATGTATTTTTTGATCTTTTCAATAAGACTGCCGGTATGATTGTCGATCAGCTCAAATCCCACGCGCATAAGGCTTTTCTGAAGAGCGTTTCGCTTATCGCCTGATAATGGTTCATCCATATGAATTTCACCAAGTATTACCTTCTGATACGCGATAGAGGCATTCTTCAGGATTTGTTCCACCGTCATGACACATCGGGTGCAGACCATGTTCTTAACAAGGAGAAGGTGGGGCGATGTCGGTTCGTTCTGCTTCATGGGTTAAAGGTAAGTATTACTAGTTAACTCACGAGGTTGTCCTTTTGTGACGCCTTGTTGACCTAGCGCAAACGAGCTCCTTGCCGCACCTTTGCGTAAACGAAAGGGAAAATAATCAAACAACAAAACTATGGAAAAGCAAAAAGCAATCATTTTAAAACTTGGCGTCATAGCATTTTTATGTCAAGCAGTATTTTATCTGAACTCATGCGAAGAGGCGAAGTTTGACCCAGCGCTAACCAGGACATTTACGATTGAATCTCCATCCATAGGCGCTTCTTACCCGATACAAGTAGCCCTGCCAGATAACTTTAATTCAGTTGGTGAAAAGTTCTCAACCATCTATGTGCTGGATGGAAAGCAAGATTTTAACTTAGTAGCGAATACCTGCAAAAATCTATCAGAACGCTATGGTGTACCCAATGTAATAGTTGTAAGCATTGGTTATGGAAGAGATCGAAGCATGGATTATACACCAACAAAAAGCGGCTCGTCCACGGGAGGCGCTCCTGAATTTCTGAAGTTTATTGAGAATGAGTTGATTCCAAAAATCGAACAAGACTTTAATGCTGACACAGCCAGAGAAAGCAGAGTAATTCTTGGTCATTCTTATGGTGGTTTGTTCGCAGCCTTTGCGTTCGCTGTTAACAATAATCTGTTTGGCAACTACATCATGTTAAGCCCGTCTCTTTGGTTTGATAACGAAGTAACCCTGCTCATGGAAAAACAAAACCGAAATGGCAATCAGGAGGCCCATCAGTTGGTATTCATGGGAATCGGTGAAGCAGAGAACAGTGGCAGAATGCAGGCTCCGTTTGAAGCGTATTATCAAATCCTTCGTGACCATTATTCAGATATGAGTTTGTCAAAGAATCGCGAACATGATCTGAGTCATATGGGTTCGAAAGATCCAAACATTGTTAAGGGACTCCATTACTATTTTCAAAACAGATAGCTCTCAACCTTCAAAATTAACATTGACATGAAACCAATTACATATATATCTCTTGTGTTTGCGTTGTTTGCTTGCACAACCGCATTTACGCAGAACAAGAGTTCAACAGCGGTTGTAAGCGAATTGACAATTGAACCAGGTGTTGGCGTCCATACAAATTTTGGAACTGACTTTCTGGTTACAAACCTGATTCAATGGAACCCGACCAGACGTTTTAGTCTTGGCGCACATACTTCGTTTAATTATAATAATATTTCACAGCGTGACTTTAATTATGTAAAAACGAATTACAATTACTCAATCAACCAGAAGTTTGGAGCGGGTACTACTTTCTATTCTAAAAAAAGTTCGCACACGTTTTTGCTGATGGTTGGCTTTAAGTATACAGCATTTAAGGAAACTCTTTATAATCCTGATTTTGATAAAGTAAGTGTGGCTATCAAGGGATTTAGTCCTGACTATGGACTGATGTATAGTTATAAGAAGGGATTGAAAAAGTGCTTTTTTACTTTCCGTATGTACATACCACTATATCCATGGCCAGTGAAAGGATCTGACATCGACTACATCGATGGTAATCGAGACAACATTGCACTTGAGTTGGGGATAGGGGTAAGAATTAAATAACCACGAATATTAATCACAATAAGATCATGAAAAAAATAGCTTTTGTAATTCCGCCCACTGTAGAGTTGTTGGATTTGGCAGGGCCTGTTCAGGTGTTTACCGAGGCCAGGTTCTATGGCTTTGAAATTGACATTGAGTTTTACGTATTCCAGCGTAATCCCATCTGCACATCCGGATTGGGCTTTGGGGAAATCGCAAACTTCTCTGACGCAGAATTAAAGGAAGGTGATTTCGTCCTTGTGCCGGGAATGGATCAAAATTATGTCAGAAGCGCTGCATTCCGTAATGAAGCAAAATTCTTTGAGTGGCTGAAAAAGTGCTCAGCTAAAAACGTAAATGTCTGTTCTGTTTGTAATGGTGCATTCGCTTTAGGGAATGCAGGTTTATTGAATGGTCTGGAGTGCACTACGCATTGGCGAAGGGTTGATGAATTGCAATTGCAATTTCCGAAAACAAAAGTATTGACCGATGTCTTGTACGTCAAGAACAGTAACATTTATACAAGTGGTGGTATCGCTGCTGGCATCGATTTAGGATTATCCATTCTTGAAGATCTGGCCGGTGCATCTTTCGTTCAAAAAGTAGCCAAAGGACTTGTTGTTGATTACCGAAAAAATGACACAAAATGAAAGCAGCAGTTTACACCCAATATGGAGCCCCCGAAGTTCTTCAACTTAGGGAAGTAACTAAGCCCGAACCAAGGGACAATGAAATTCTTTTACGAATTAAAGCCACAGCAGTTAATTCAGGTGATGTACGATTACGAAGGGCAGATCCATTTGCAGTCAGATTTCTTTTTGGCCTGCTAAAACCTAAGATTAATGTACTGGGAAGTGTTTTTTCCGGTGAAGTTGAAAGTGTGGGAAAGCTAGTCAAGCGTTTCAAAGTTGGTGATCAGGTTTTTGGGCATACCGATATGAGCTTTGGTGCTTACGCAGAATATATTTGTCTTTCAGAAGATGGAACGCTGGCAATTAAACCACCCACTATTTCGCATCAGGAAGCAGCCGTTATTCCTTTTGGCGGTGTTGCGGCTTTGCATTTTATCAAGAAAGCCAGTATCAAGGAAAACCAAAAGGTTCTTATAGTTGGTGCATCTGGTGCAGTAGGAAGTGCTGCCGTTCAGTTGGTTAAGTCGTACGGGGCAATTGTTACCGGAGTGTGCAGCACATCAAATATTGAGTTGGTAAAATCACTTGGTGCCGATAACGTGATTGATTATACAAAGGAAGATTTTACTCAAAGAGGAGAAGTCTATGATCTGATTTTTGATACAGTAAATTCAATATCAGTGGCTCGTTCCTTGAGGTCACTCACTAAAAAGGGGACAATGATTTTAAGCGCAGCAGGAATGTTGGAGATGCTTCAAGGTCTTTGGGTTTCTGTGACAAGCAACAGAAAAGTATTGACTGGTGTAATAAGCCACAAAGCGGCCGATGCGTCTACTCTCAAAGAACTTGTTGCGAAAGGAAAGTTCAAACCTGTTATTGATAAAACATTTCCGTTGAGTCAAATTAGAGAAGCTCATGCTTACGTTGAAAAGGGGCACAAAAGAGGAAACATCGCTATTAGCATTTAATAATTAAGATATGACACCCCTTATCATTGGTCTTTGTACAACAGTAGCAATAATCGCTTTCGCAGAGATCTTTAGGAAAATTGACCTTAAACTCTTCGCTTCATTATCCTTAGCAGTGATACCGTTTATTTACATAGGATTTTCAATCGATCTTCCTGGTCTTATTCTTACAGTTCCGGCTGCATCCATATTCTTACTCTTTGCTTATTGGGGGTATAAAAGGAATTACTTGCTCACCGTTATTGGGCTCGCACTCCATGGGTTATGGGATATTGTCTTTCCCCACGTAAGCACGGTGGCACCACATGGATATGATGTATTTTGTATTACCATAGATATACTGCTTGCCTTATACTTCTACTTAAAATTGAAGCCAGCGAAAACATAATTCTGTAAGGTATTTTTTAAGAGATAACATCTTTAAAGGGCCTTCCATGGTTTAGCTACCTTTAGAAATTATCGGTAACTTGTCATTCATAACAAGTAAACAGGTATGTTGAAGATAGCTTTTATTGTTCCTCCCCATGTTGAGCTATTGGATCTTGCAGGGCCGGCTCAGGTATTTACAGAGGCCAAGGCACATGGACTTGATGCAGCGATTGAGTTTTACAGTTATCATGATAGAATTAATTCTACATCAGGGGTTGGTTTCGGTGAAATAAAAAATTACAAAGAGGCTAATTTGAATGCAGGTGAATTTGTATTTATGCCGGGTACGGATCACGAATATTTGCAAAGCACTCAGTTTAGAACAGAGAGAGATTTTTTTACATGGCTAGCACAATGTGCTGACAAGAACATAAACACCTGCTCGATATGTACAGGTGCCTTTTTTTTAGGTGAAGCTGGGTTGCTGGATGGCAGGGAATGCACCACGCATTGGAGACGAACGGATGAACTGAAGGCCCGTTTTCCAAAAGCAAAAGTGCTGGCTGACATTCTATTTGTAAAGAGTGAAAATATCTACACGAGCGCGGGCATCAGTGCCGGCATAGATCTGGCTCTTTCTATTTTGGAAGATTTGAAAGGTCCCAACTTTGTACATAAAGTGGCCAGGGGACTTGTAGTTTATCATAGGCGTGACCCCACACATTCACAAAAGAGCATTTACCTTGATTTCAGAAATCACTTAAACCCCAAAATACATGAGGTCCAGGATTATCTTGTAAATAATCTCGAAAAGGAAAACTCAATTGAGACGTTGGCTGAAATGGTAGCCATGAGCCCACGTAATCTGAGCCGGGTTTTTAAAGAGTCTACAGGGCTGACTATTGTTGAGTATCTTACAGAGCTTCGCAGGGAAACAGCAAAAACACTACTCAATAATCCTGATTACACCATCGATTATATTGCTTCGCAATGTGGGTTTAAAACAGCAAGACAGCTTCAGAGAATTTTGAAGTAGTCGGTTAGGCCTGGAGCCAAAGTAACTAACGCAGTCCCTGCCTGCAGCAGACAGGCGCAACAAGATTATATAAATCTTGCTCGGTTAATCTGTAATCATTTTAGAGCTTGCCATACTTAGTACAGTGAAGTATATAGACACCGCACACCATGCCCGAAGATAAAAATTTGTAACTATTTCACGGGCCAAGCCATCGCGCCACCACGCATTTGGGTCGGGCCAGCGCACTGCGTTACTTAACATAATCTGGTTTAGTAACTTAATAGCTATATTTTTGGATAGATGAAGACAATCCCCATCCGGTCTATTCAGCCACAAGAGTTTAAGGCTAATCTTTTGGAAGGCTTCAAAATCAGAAGCATTGAAGAAGTATTGGCCGGAAAAGATATGAGCCAGGACCTTCACCGGCACGATTTCTATTTTATTATGGTGTTTTGTAAGGGATCCGGCATCCATACGATTGACTTTGTGGAATACCCCGTAAAGACCCACTCAATCTTCATGATGCGGCCGGGACAAGTACACAAGCTACAACTAACGGCCGGTAGCGAGGGGTATTTGCTGGAGTTCAGCAAAGATTTTCGATTTCTGTCCACAACAGGTAACGAACTACTTCGCAAAGCTACTAACCGCAGTTACTGTCAATTGGATAAAGTTGGGAACGGTGCGTTGTGCGCCATTCTGCAAACCATGTTGGATGAATTTCGCGTCAGGCAGGAAGGTTTTGAGAACGTGATCAAAGCAACCCTGGAAATTTTCCTTATTCAGTATCTCCGGTATCGTCAGAGAAATCAAAAGATCGACAACAACAAAGCCAATCGTTATCAGCAAGAAAAGCTTCAAGAGTTTTTAGACTTGCTGGAGGTGAACATCAACACCGAGAAACGTGCTGCCGCTTATGCCGACAGGATGCACCTCTCCCCCTTTCAACTCAATTCCATCACTAAAAACCTACTCGGAAAAACCGTTGCTGAACTCATTGAAGACCAAATTCTGCTGGAAGCCAAACGACATCTTTTGGCTACTTCAAACCAGGTAAACCAGATTGCTTTTCAATTAGGATATGAAGATGTATCCTACTTTATCCGCTTCTTTAAAAAACTTACCGGCCATACACCGGAAGCTTTTCGTAAGAACTTTCATTAAGTCCCATCCGACTTCATAATCGTCCTATCTCACTAGCGTTGCTTGCCTATACTTTTGCTTCCAGTTAAGCAAAACAAAAGCAACGCATGAAAACAAAAATGAAATTAATGGCATCGCTCAAAATTTGGGCTGTCATCTACCCTTCTATTACGCTGTTTCTCTATCTGTTCGGAGAGGCACTATCGGTACTTCCTCTGTATCAACGTACCTTCTTACTCACCATTACCCTGGTGCCATGGATTGTATTTGTTGGTGTTCCATTCGTGGATGTTATTCTAAAAAAAATATCGTCTGAACCCACTGCAAAGTAAAGAAGATGAATGCAGCGGGTCATCAAGCGCTAATGGGCAGAAGAACATTTCTTCAGCAATTCAGCGCACTGACGGCCGCTGCTATTCCTCATTTATCCATAGATTCAAAAGTCAATAGCAAAAGAATGAAAGAGAAATTTGATGCCATTATTGTAGGCGGAAGCTATGCAGGACTGTCTGCCGCGATGGCGTTGGGTCGTGCATTACGGAAGGTGTTGCTAATTGATGCGGGTAAGCCAGCTAATCGATTTACACCCTACTCCCATAATTTTATAACGCACGATGGAAAACGCCCGGATGAAATTGCAACATTGGCACGCCAACAGGTAGCCAAGTATTCATCAGTCCAACAAGTTGAAGGATTCGTTGTCAGTACAGAGAAAGTTGAACAGGAATTTATAGTCGGACTTGATACGGGAGATCAATTCGTTTCCACAAAACTCATTTTCGCGACAGGCATAGTTGACCTGATGCCCGCTATTCCTGGTTTTGCAGATTGCTGGGGCAAGTCAGTTCTCCATTGCCCCTACTGCCATGGCTATGAAGTACGAAATACCAGAACCGGAATTCTGGGCAACGGTGACTATGCCTTTGACTTTGGTTCGCTCATTTCCAATTGGACGCGCGAACTCATCATCTTCACCAACGGTCCTGCCACTTTAAATGAAGAGCAAAAGTCAAAATTGGATCAACACCACATCCCGGTTGTAGAGCATCGGATAAAGGCGCTTCACCATGATCAGGGTTATCTGAAAAGCATTTCATTTGAAAATGGGCGCTCAACTATGGTGTCTACCCTCTATGCCCGGCCTGAATTTAAACAGCATACCAATCTCCCTGCCCAATTGGGTTGTGAGCTAACACCCGAAGGGTATATCAAAACCGATTCATCACACAGAACAACGGTGCCTGGCGTATATGCCTGTGGCGATAATGTTACCCGACTCCGTACCGTGTCCAATGCTGTTGCTATGGGAACTGTTGCCGGCATGATGGCTAACAAAGATTTAATTACAGAAACCTTTTAATCACAACATAAGCAAAAATCAAAATGAAACACGTAACACACTCTGCAAACACCATTAACAGAAAAGATCGCGTTAATGGAAAACTGACTCGCTTAAATTTTATAGTCGGTTTGATTCTAATGACCACCCTCTATTCATTCGGTCAAAGTAGTCATGTTGCAATTGTTGTAACCACAACGGATGTAAACTTTAATTATGGTGGGAAGAATGCCGAACTAAGATCTTCCAAAGAAAACGTGCGTGCCCTCCGGGCCGGTCTGTCCTTCCAGGCAGGTGTAACCAAACATTTCTCCTGGGTAGGTGAACTTTACTATGCCATCAAAGGTGGAACACTCAGTGTTGGCAATGGTTTAACGCAAGATAAGTCCACCCTGAAATTATATTCTGCTGAACTACCGTTAATGGCTCGCGTTCACATGGGCCGCTTCTATCTTAATTCTGGTCCGTATGTCTCTTACATTTTTTCAGGTCGGATGAATACCAGCGGGCCGGAAGCCGGAAACGTTTCCTTCAATAATACCGATGGCTTTAGGCGATTCGACTGGGGTTGGCAAGCCGGTGCAGGATATGTATTTGATGTGAAGAAAAGCAAGCTTGCCATTGATGTACGCTATGGTCACGGATTGACTTCCTTATCACGAGATATTATTCGTTATAATCAGATGCTCAGCATCAGCGTCAGCATGTTTAAGCCTTTTAAGAAAAATATTTTCTAACAGAATTTTACCGATGACTCCGCTGCGTAAAACTTCGCTGACGGCAGGTATACTTTACCTGCTCACCTTTGTCTCTATTCCTACTTTTATCCTCTATGGTCCGATTCACGAATTGGATTTCATACTGGGTGCTGATTCAGACACCAACGTTATCATTGGAAATATTCTTGAATTGGTTGTGGCATTAGCCGGTATAGGTACTGCCGTAGTATTATATCCAGTTCTCAAAAAGCAAAACGAAGCGATGTCTCTCGCTTTAGTAAGTGCAAGAATACTCGAAGCCGCTACCATATTCGCTGGGGTATTGTTTTTGCTTACGGTGGTAACCTTACACCGGTCATCGGTCGGAACAGAAGCATTGACGATAAGTCGCACGCTAGTTACTATGTATGACCGCATGTTTCTGATCGGGCAAAGCCTGATGCCGGCTGTGGATGATATGTTGTTGGGCCTCTTGCTGTATCACTCAAGACTGGTACCGAGAGGACTTTCTATTATTGGAATTATCGGTGGGCCAGTACTTTTAGCCGGTACTTTCTCGGTTATGTTCGGGTTACTTGATCAGCGTGAACCCCT
Organism: Flammeovirgaceae bacterium UBA5585; assembly: GCA_002425185.1. GTDB lineage: Bacteria > Bacteroidota > Bacteroidia > Cytophagales > Cyclobacteriaceae > UBA2336. The sequence goes on from DILT01000017.1 coordinate 101,801, forward strand.
GGCAGGATTAAGTGCACTATTCGTTGCTGTCTTCGAGTTTTCGTTAGGTATTTATCTTATCACAAAAGGATTTAAGTCAGGAACTTTGAATAAATCATAACCTTTAGGCAGATGCAAGTTTCGGACTGGAAGCAGCATAGTAAGTTGGGGACTTTAACTATCTTAACCACGTGTCTGGATTTCAGGCACATAACAATTAGGTAATCTTAAAATAGCTATAAAATGAAAGCAGTTGTTTACGAGCGTTATGGGGAACCCGAGGTGTTAGAACTTCGGGAAATACCGAAACCCACACCGAGAAAAAATGAAGTTCTTGTCAAAGTTTATGCTACCACCGTAACGGCTGGTGATTGGAGAATGCGAAAGGCCGATCCATTCTTAGCACGGTTGTTCAACGGTTTGTTCAAGCCCAGAAGAGTGAAGATTTTAGGATTTGAACTTGCTGGCGTGGTGGAAGAAGTTGGTCAGGATGTGAAAACGTTTAAGAAAGGAGATGAAGTGTTTGCTTCCTGTGGATTCAAGTTTGGTGCTTATGCCGAATACAAGTGCATGGAGGTAAATGATTCGATTGCGCTTAAACCAAAGAATATGACGTTTGAAGAAGCGGCTGCTGTTCCTATTGGTGGACTAACTGCGTTGCGCTTTATTCAATCATCAGGTTTGAAAGCGGGTGATAATATTTTGATTTACGGAGCCTCGGGCAGTGTGGGAACATTTGCCGTACAGATAGCCAAGGCGGTTGGAGCTCATGTGACAGCTGTGTGTAGTGGTTCTAACATAGATCTGGTAAAATCTCTGGGCGCAGATGCGGTGATCGACTATACACGAGATGATTTCACCAAAATCCTCTCTTCATTCGATGTAGTCTTTGATGCGGTTGGAAAGACATCCAAATCGGCATGCAAAGATTTGTTGAAGCCAAGCGGAAAGTATGTGACAGTGACGGGCTCTCCCAAAGAAGGTATCAACGATTTAGTACAGTTAAAGGAACTGATCGAAGCAGGAAAATTAAAATCTGTACTTGATCGGAATTATCCTTTGGAACAAATTCGTGAAGCCCATGCTTATGTTGAGTCATTTCGCAAAAGAGGAAATGTGATTGTTAACGTTGTATAAACAATTGTATCGTCATTCATTGTCCATATCGCGCACCACCCACCTCCAACAATCGCCCTTGAGTTTACGCTGTCCTTTTATGACGCCCAGTTGACCTAGGATCATAGGTCAGTTCAGCGGACTTTTGTTTCATCAAAAGCGTAGCACCTTACATGTCATAACTTAATATAAGCCGTGTGTCAAATACAATAACCATAATAGATAAATAAATGAAACAAAAAATGAAATCAACTAACATTAACTACACCTTAGATAGTAAAAAGGTATTCACAGCTTTTGCTGTTCTGTCTACCCTATTGGGAATAATATTCCTTATTATAACGCTTTTACAAAAACCACCATTACCTCATGAAGTATCAGGCTATTTCGAAAGTAATCAGGGTGGGTTCATTTTGTTTGCAACGCTGTCGCTCATTTGGTCAGTTGTTACTATTCCCACCATTGTAGCACTTGGTCAGGTAATTAAAAATCCTGCAAACAAAGGCCTTAAATCATCAGCAGTTCTACTGACTTCGACCGGGATTTTATTGAATGGCATTATTTCTTTCCTCTATGTAGGAGCCCTCATTTCCATATGGAGCACTAGAAATATCCCAGGCGCCAATAGTGACTATGAAATGTCAATTTGGACAAATCTATTTTATTTCATGAGCGATCCTGCATTGATGATATGGGGTTTGGGGCAGTTACTGTTTGGATATCTTCTATTATCCAATTCAATTTTTCCCAAATGGGTTGGCATAGTTGCAATTATCGGTGGATTCGCAGGCGTGCTTACGTTGGCGGTATATCAAACGCCCATTTTAGCGATCTTACAAATGTTAACATTTGTGGTTCTGACCGGTTACTTTAGTTTGTTTTTACTAAGGAACAAAAATAGCTAAGTCTTTTCAAAAAGGTAGTCGATGATTGAGACCTTATCCGGAGGGTTTGGCATGAGTATTATGATTCAACATCTTCCTAAAAACTGAACTCATCAGCTACACACAACATGTCCCGATTCACCTGGATTGTCAGGCCGAGCGCTCCACCTCCTTCCAAAGCCCGCCATTAAGTACCGCTGTCCTAATCCAATGAAAAATAAAAAAATGAATATTGAAGGTCCAAACTTAAAAGGACATAATCCTAATGCCAACAACTATTACTTGTATTATTGCACCGCTCACTTCATTTTAGCAGTCAGATTGTAAAGCGTGTTATCTATCATGGAGCATAAAAAGATTAAAACTTTTGCCACAATTGCCCTACTTGAAGGCATCTCCTATGTATTACTGCTGGGCGTAGCTATGCCCTTAAAATATATTTTCGATTTTCCAGAAGCCGTAACCGTTGTGGGCTGGGCGCATGGTGTTTTATTTATGCTCTATGCACTATGGTTAGTGCTGTGTTGGAAAGAATATGCCTGGAGTTTTAGCCGCGTGACGGGATACTTCATTGCCTCCCTCCTGCCGATTGTACCCTTTGTTGTGGAGCGGAGATTGAAAAAAGAATATGCATTGGCTTGATCGCATTCAATTTCATCTTTCAATGAATAAACTAATGAAAAATTGTGCACTGATTCTGCTCACAGCCATCATCCTATCGTTCTCCACATCGAACAACGAAAGTGAATACGTTTATACTTCTGAAACATTAAAAATCGAATCGCTGACCGGAAATGTATTTACGCACATCTCATACCTCACAACCGATGACTTTGGGAAGGTAGAATGTAATGGTATGGTGTACCTTAACGGTGACGAGGCCATTGTTTTTGACACCCCTACAAATGATGAATCTTCTGCTGAACTGATAAACTGGATACTGAAAGAACAAGGCAAGACAATCAAGGCCATTGTTGTTACGCATTTCCATAACGACTGCCTGGGCGGACTCAGTGCTTTCCACACTAACGGAGTACAATCATATGCCAGCAGTAAAACAATTGAATTGGCCAAAAGCAACAACATGGAAGCACTACCGGAAGTTGGTTTTGATGATCGATTTACTTTTCAGATTGGAAGTGAATCGGTTCATGCCCGGTTTTACGGTGCCGGACATACCGTTGATAACATGGTGGGGTACATTCCGAATGAAAAAATCCTATTCGGAGGATGCCTGATTAAATCGATGAACGCAAGTAAAGGTTTTCTTGGCGATGCAGCGCCAGCGGAGTGGTCAACTACAGTTGAAGCCATAAAAATGGACTTACCCGATGTGAAAATTGTTATTCCCGGGCACGGTAAGCACGGGGGAAGAGAACTCCTGGATTATACGATTCAGCTTTTTCGGGATTAATGTGATAACAGATTTGCTGCTGTCTGTTACAGGTATTGAGGGACTTGTAAGAAATTTTAATACTTTGATTTTTTCGTTGAAGAAACTCTTGCTATTCTTAACGAAATCTTACCTAAACCCTAATGAATCAAGAGACCAACAGCCCCTTTGTCAGCAAAGTATTATTACGCCAGTCAATCGGCTCAGTACGATTGGTTATTGCCTTATTTACAGTTACCGCGGCTATAACCAAGTTGTTGTATGATCGCTTTTTGCCCGACCTTAAAGACCTTGATGGAATTCGCTGGGCGATTATTACCCTGGGATGTGTATTTTTTGTTATCACCCATTTCCGGTACAAGCGCGGCATCATCGTAGCGTGGTTTTCGTTTTTTCTATACATGTGCACCTTGTTCTATGTTATTGCATTTGTGGTTATCAACCAATTTGATCCCAACGCTGTAACCATTTTAATATTGGTTGTTGGGGCCAGCTCCGTCATTATTAATAGTATATTTTATTATGGCATACAGTGTTTTATTATTCTGCTGGCCGCACAGGTTGCCTATGCCGGTTTTGATTTGGGTAGTGAAAACCTTATCGCTTTTTTCAATTTAATGCTGGCACTGGGTGTTTTCGGTATTGTGATTACCGTACGTCTGAAATTATTGTCCAGCATCAAACACTCACACTCCCACCTTGAAAAGCTCAACGTTATTTCGATTGTGGCTAACAAGGCTGGTGAAATTGTATTTGTAAGTCCTTCGGTACAAAGCCTGCTTGGCTATGATCCCGGTGAGTTGGTGAAAGATGGCTGGTGGGATGCACAGAATTTACGGGATGGATGGATTAGCCGCGATTACATTTTGAATTACCCGAATATCCTACCCAAAGAAATTGCCTCTATGGAAACCAGCATCGTTAACAAAGAAGGAAAGAAAATGTGGTTCAACTGGTCGAACTCCATGCTGCCCAATGGAAATTACATGGGCATTGCCCTGGATATAACTCGGTATAAGAATACTTAAGTACGCGTTTTCTTATTCCTGCCAAACTGCTCATCAATCATGGCAGCTTCATACAGCAAGGCCTTAACCAGTGCCTCATCAATATCTTCAGGCTTTTTGAAATACATAACATATACCTGCTTGCGTCCTTCGGCCAACAGCACACCCCCTTCATTCGCCATGAGTTTACCCTGATTAAATCCGAGTGTCACCCCTTTTTCTTTTCGCTTTTTATCGCTGCGGCTGGATTCCCACGCTAATGATGGTGGCCAGATAAAACAAATCAGCCGGTTACGGGCGTAGAATGGAATGTGAAAATCGTAGTACGTTTTTTCCGTAGCCTGCGGAATGCACTCCAACACCAAAGCACGCAGTCGTTTCACGATTACCTGTTCATGGCGCGGAAGACTGGTGATCAGTTGATCAATATCAACTGTTTTTGCATGCTCGTCCATTGGACATTTAAATACAATAAATACAACGCATTTTTATTTCATTGCCGACAGACGTTTGTGATGATACACATACGATAATCCACCCAGGATAAAAGGCACCAGCATAAACAGCATTTGAGGATGGAATCCGCCCGTCATCAATCCAGAATAAACGGCCCCGGTTAAGTCGAAAAACATACCGGCATAGGCCCACTCTTTGATGCGGGGAAAACCGGGCACCAGCAAGGCGATGATGCCTAACAATTTGGCTACACCAATAAAGGGCAGCATGTACAAGGGATATCCCAGTTGTTTAAAAACATCTACCCATTCTGGTGCAGAAAGAATGTTGGGTATAGTTGACATCATCATGAAGGCACAAAACAACACGGTAAAAACCCAGAACATGATGGTGTTGCGCTTTGTCTCAGGCTTGGTCATGGTATTAAAAATTCATTTTAATAGATATCGAAAACTAATATAGCTACAATAAACCCCAAAATCCTTGCATAAAAGTTTTCTCAGCGTTCACTAATTTTCATGTGAGTCAATAACTGGCAAATTATTGTTTTGGCCGAATCCCGAATAGTAACAAATAACCAATCATCCAAAACTCTCCGACCGTTGCCGGTATTGTTATCATATCATCGCCCGGAAAGTTAATGCCTGCATAATTCAAGAAGGCACTGGCAACATAACCGGCACCACCGAGTATCAGCACACGACCCAACCAGATTGGCATTCGTTGGGATTGTACCACAATATACCCCATTGGGATAAGCCAAAGACCAAAAAAGAGGCTACCTACCCCCCAGGCGTTTTTAATAAGTTGATCGAAAATCTGAATCATGATCAGTTTGTCGCCTGCTATCGTATCAGCGTTTGCGACATTGATAGCCGCACCCATTGCTATAGCACTTATCATGATTGCCCCTGCATTCATCATACCCCAGGCGGCCAGTGCCCACGAAGCGAAGTGGTTGATGTCCTTAAACAACTTAAAGAAATAAACCGCGGCCAGTGCTTGTGAAACCACAATTGCAAACTCCAGCAAAAGTCGCAGGCGGGCAAGGGTTTCCAACTCACTTAAATTGGCAGTTGTTTTTGATACATCACCAGATACAAAAACCTGCGGATGCACGATAAGAAAACCAACTACTCCGGAAATGGCCAAAACCAAATACCAAATACCCGCTGTGTGGGCAGTAGTAACTAAATCCTTTTGCTGATCATTCATATTAATGATTTAAAGCTTAGAGACGGCTCTAACCACGATAAAGTTACACGATGTGAGAAAATCCGTATATGCTCGGCAATTGCGCATTTAATTACAATAAATACAACGCAGATAGCCCCGGTTAGGTCGAAAAACAAACCGGTAGAGGCCCTCTCCTTACATAGTGTGCGAATGCATGCGAAAATATACTCCCCGGTATTTGCCGGGGAGTTGTGTAAGGAGCATTGATAACTAAATTAAGTTTTTATTAAGCGGTATATCAATCGTAACACGCACATAGGTTGCGGAAATGGTCGTACGGTTCGATAAAGAGCTTGTATTTTGACTCTTAAAAAGTTCCTCTAGCTCTCGCTGTAAATCTTCTGCTTTATCGTTTTTCCGTGCTGCATCAAAGGCATTCATGGTAGGGCCATAGTACTGCTTGAAGGTATGGACAAACGCTGCAGGTGAACCAGGAAAGTCAAACATATAGGTATCACGCAAAAATGAAATGTTTTCTTTTGATAAGCCTGCCTGTACAAACCGTTCAATAACCCGCTCTTCTACACCCCATAGCATCGGACTAATGAAGCCCTCGGGAGGTGGTGGTGTATACATTGAACTGATCCGCAGTATTTGTGCCACTAGTGTCGGATCACCTGGGATCCAATTGCCCATAACAATTTGTCCCCCGGGGCGCGTTACACGCACCATCTCCCGGGCTACATCATTTGGCCTTGGTGCGAACATCGCTCCAAAAATGCTAACTACCCTGTCAAATGACTTGTCTGGTATGAAATCAAGGTTGCAGGCATCACCATGCTGAAACTTGATGTTTGAAAGACCTTCTCTCCTGGCGCGGATGTTACCCGCTTCGACAAGGTTACGGGCTATATCAACACCCATAACTTTTGCGCCTAACTTTGCAGCGGGTATAGCCGTGGTACCATCACCACAGCCGAGATCCAGCACATAATGATCTTTGGTGATACCCATTTGTTTTACTAGTGCCTCCCCGCTTCCGCGCATACTTTCGGCAATACGGGTAAAGTCACCCTTTTCCCACAACACCTGATTTGGATTGATCGCTGTCATTAAATTCATGTGATTATTGTTTAATGGATTTTCTTATTAAGTATTCCCTCAGTTAAATAGGAAGACCATCGTGAAGGATTTTGATAACTATAAAAACTACAATACCAATGCCCATGAGCAATGCCAGGGCGCGTTTTCCTCTTGTTGCTGTCATTTTCTGATCTGTTTTAAATGGTTTGCTTTTTGCGATTGATTGAACGGCAAAACTATCAGGAGGGCTAAGAATCGGGGTTGGCAAAATCAACCATAAACATGGTTTGGCGTTGCAAACAGCAATAATTTCAAATGAAAGTTGATTGTCGACCAGCGGGTATTACACCAACACAACCTTTTGGAACATCATAACATACATCGCCAGGTATTATATGAAACCTGTACTGCTTAAACCGGTGCTTAACAAGCTATCGCGAACAGCATAATATTGCTGTTGGTATTGCACCGCCTCATTTCCCCTGCCCTGCTTAAGCCGTATATCAACCAATCCGGCATAAGCATGGCGGATAACTCTGCGGAGCCCGAGTTTCCGTGCAAGTTCAAGTGCAGCTTGCAAATGCATTTCGGCATTGCGTAAATCATCTTTCCTTAAATAGGCATGCCCAATAATATCCGTAATGGAAGCTTCAGCAATCTTATTTTGCGTCTCTTTAGCCAGCGAAAGCGCCTGTTTAAAATAGGTAAAAGCCAACGTTGGATTTTCCGATGAATAACACTCGCCTATGTTTGAAATAATTCTGGGAAACTGAATTGGATCAACTTTATTCGACTTTCCAGTTTCGTATGCTTTAGTGTAGTAGAGCAAAGCGCTATCTTGCTGCCCGGCAATAAATTTAATTACTCCTTTAAGGTTGTAGATGTTGCAAAGTTGTATACCGCTTTGGGTTTGTCGGGCAAGTTGTTCTGCTTTTGCGATAAATTCCTCCGATTTCAATCGCTCATTCAAATCCATATAGCCACGAGCCAAAATGTAATAGCTTTCAGTCTGTATGGAGAGATCGTTTTCTTTCTTACCCATTTCAAGTGCCTGCAGGGCAGCTTCAATAGCTAAATCATTATCACCAAATGACCAAAAGCAAAAGCCTTTTGCATTGTGAGAAAGTGCTATCCCCTTTTGATAGCCGATGTCTTGCGCAAGTTTCAAAGCATTATCCGCATAGTCCAATGAGTGGGAAGGATCAGTCCAGTGTAATTGATTACTTAACTGAATAAGTTCAATAACTCTGGCCGTGTCTACAGGAGCAATTTTGTTGGCAGCATAAACGATTTTATCAGCGGCAAACGCGTTTAAAAAGGTAAGCATGAGTAAACAACGCCATTCCATGCTGCAAATATGATAATTATAATCCGTTACGGATTAGTAAGACTTTGGTTTCTCATTTTTGTGCTCAAGCCGTTAAATCGGTCACTTTCTGCTAACCTTTTTACACAACTTTCCCGGATCATGTATGCCTGTAGTTTGGTTTTGTAGTGGGCATTTAAAACATCCATATAGATCGTGGTGAAGCAAGTTTCACCACATGCCAGAAAATCGGCAACTTCAACCTTTCATAGCTCGTTCAGGTACCGGGTTTATTTATTGTCAGAAGTTTGTTTTAAGGCTACATACCGAAATAATAAACCGGACACGGCAAATAACAGTACAAAAAAGGAATTAACACCAATTATTTCAACCACTGAAGCACCAGGATAGTGTTGCATACCTGTTAGCAACTGGATAATCCCCACAAGCACCACCGAAAATGATGTAACAAACATACTGCGCTCCATTCCTTTAGCTGTAAAGCGCCCCACAAAGGTGCTTATCAATACAACGGCAACTACGCCAATGTACATCAGGTTGGCGGGGTTTGGCCCTCCCCCGATCAGACCCACTGCCAGGTTAACCCAAATCAAAAGGAAGGTTGAGCCAATGGCAGAACCAAATGCCACGCGGTTGATTAAGCCGGGTGAATACTGGGGTAATAGTACATAGGCAAGGCCGGTGCTGAACAGCAGAATACCCATAATGATGAAGTCGCTAATACTCCAGTTTACTTCATTGGTAAATTGCATGGCTACCAACGGTACCATTAAGAGGAGCACGGTGATTAGCACGACTCCAAAGATGGATTGGTGAAATTTCAATAATGCCTTCATATACTGCTACTGTTTCTTATTGAATCAAAAGTACTTTGTATTTCAAAGTAAAGCAATTTATTTTTGTTCTTTCTTAAAGAATCCATATAAATTGTGACATAAGGCTATGAAGTGGTTTTAAAGGTTTACCGGCTAAATGCTATATTTGATAATACAGTGGTTTTATGCGTTTTAAGGTTTTCCTGATTTTTTTAGCCCTCTTTAGTACTTTTGAGGTTCATTCACAATGTCTTACCGAGTTCACCAAACTGGTACCCTCTCCTTCCGTTGACTATACTCTTGATTTTGGCCGTTCAATTTCATTATTCGATGATTTTTTGGCAGTAGGCATCCCCAATAGTGATACACTGGGACGCGTTTCGGGCTTGGTCCAATTGTTCAAAAAGAACGAAAACGAATGGGCACATACTGCCTATGTTGTACCACCTGAACCGTTGGATGGGCTGCAATTCGGAGTGTCAGCCAAACTCTCAAAAGATTATTTACTGATAGGAGCCGCAGGGTATGGCGGAAAAGTGTACGTCTTTAAAAAAACGGATGAAAATTGGAGTGGTGTTACACACCTTGCAACGTTAACCTATCCAGGAACACAATTGTTTGGTGTTGGGTATGGGTCTGCAAACCCAATAGAAATTTCGTCCGACCAACAAACAATTATAATTTCTGATGTTTTCTTTTTAAACCTTTCTGAATTTCCAACACGTTCTGGGGCACTCTTTATCTATCATAAAGAAACCTCAGAGGAATGGAACAATGGGTTAGATCCTGTAATGCTCTTTTCGCCAGAAGACGAGACACATGATTTCGGGCGTGCCGGTATTTCTATTTCAGGAACACGGCTCATTACAGCCGCACCAATCGCCTCAACAGCAAATGGAATACTCTATGTGTTTAATGATCCCTCAGGCACTTTTCAAAATCTTGAGATTGAAGCTAAACTCAGTTCTGGCACTGCGGCAGAGTCGTTCTATCTCGGCACTTTTAGTGTGGTAAGCACAACGGACGGGATATTTACCATTGCAACCGTTGACTATCCTGATGATTCGAAGTTTGGAATCATCTATTTCAAAAGACCTGACGCGGGTATATGGGAGAACGCTACCCCTACCTGCTTTATCGACCCTAAGGGAGACACTCAACTGGCGAACACATTTCCACTCACGCTGTCAACAAACGGTACAGAAATTTTCGCGACCAGCAGGGATGTAAATGGTAAAGGCTATTTCATTAAACTTTTAGGAGATCCGGATGAATGGTGCAACCCCAAAAGAGAATTTATTGACATCCATCCAGCACCTCAGCAAGGTCTGCCAAATAACTATGGAATCGTTCATACAGTAAATCCTGCTGCAAACCATGCCGCTATAGGATTTGTTTCTTCCGATAACGAAAATGTAACAAACGCTCTAAAAGTACTTTCCCGAAATGAGGATAATCTATGGGAAGGCTCTGTTCTTCAATCTGGTCGAAAAAGTACAGCCGGACATTTATACGGAAGAAATATTATCGGCTTCAATAATTATCTATTCGTAAGCGCACCTTACGATGGTACCGTTAAAGCAAACGCTGGTATTGTTTACGGTTACCGAAAAACAGGAAACACCTGGCAAGTCAATACTACTATTAAGCCACCTATTGGAGGCCTCTATGACGATGTTTTTGGTACATCGTTAGCTACTGACGGTGAAGAATTACTAGCCATAGGGGCTTATGGGCATGAGTCACATGGGAAGGTTTTTGTTTACAAAAAATTGGATGAGCATTGGTCAACTTTTGAACTGATGCAGGAAATTACTTTACCGGAATTTCTGACAGTTTACCAGTTTGGTGATAACCTGGCAATACATGGAGAGTGGCTGGTCATACCATACGTTCAAAATAGTCCAGCCCGTATTATGCTGGCCATATTCAAGTTTGATGGACAGCAATGGCAATACCATCAGGTTGTTGAAGTTGGTTTTACACTATTTAGATCGAACACCATGGCTGTGGCCATTAGAGATAACCTAATGGTGATTGGTGGAAATATATTGGAAATAAATAATGAAGGATTCTGGGAGATTCGCCACATCCTTTCTCCATCCGACCCTGAGCCGATGCAGATGTCATCGGATTTTACGCACTGGATAACTAACGGGTCACTTTTCGGGCACTCAGTGGCCATACACGACAATACAATATTTATTGGCGCACCTTTACGTGATTATGGCAGTACATGGGATGTAGGTGCTGTATATGTGTATGTAAAAGATCCGGATGAGTCTTGGTCATCACGGACTGAAACAGTAAAGCTTGTTCCCCGGGTAAAAGAAGAACGTGAACTTTTTGGAGCATCAATAAGTGCATTTTACAATACCGTTATTATTGGCGCTGTAGGCTCAGACCATAACAAGAATGACACCCCAAGGAACAAACCAGGAAGGGCATATATATTTCAATCGGAAGACTATTACTGGGAAAATGTAATTCCCCTAATGGACTTCACCGGTGATTCATTTGAAAAAGACTATTTCGGGTTTTCCGTGTACATTGACAGATCTGATTTTTTTGTTGGCGCCCCTATTGAAGATATTTCAACCGGCAAACTGTCAGGTTCAGTCTATGTTATACCACCACCACCAATTGTAAAATTAATCCCACCGGTTTGTGTTACCGAAGGTACACGCACACTCTTTGGTTATCCGTTTGGAGGAACTTGGTCAGGTCCAGGTATCGTCAATCCCCAAACCGGTCAACTTGATTTAAATTTGGCGGGCGTAGGGAATCATGAATACGAATACACAACACCAAGTTGCACTTATACTAGAAAACTTCGATTACGCATTCTGGCTGCTCCGGTTCCCCTCCTGGAGCATGGAACTGAGATATTTGTTTGTAAAGACTCACCTGTAAACCATACCTTGCGGGTAACACCGCACAGTAATACATTTTATCTCTGGTTCTATCGCGCTAACACCTCACAAGCATTTACATCTTTGGAAATAAGAACTCCCGAAATGCAAGCGACACAAAGAGGAGAATACCAGGTGATGGTTTCCAATAGTGCTTGCTCGGTGCTATCTCCGATTATTAAAATTCAGGATGAGAATATTGCAATTACCATCGATGAGCCCGGACAAACTTGTGCTGCTTCTCCAACACCCATTACGCTTTCAGCCTCGCCTTCCGGGGGTGTCTGGTCAGGAATGGGCGTTAGCGGAAACATTTTCTCTTCACTTTCGCTTTCAGCAGGCAGCTATGTATTAACGTACCGCTACACTTCTCCCGTTGGATGTGTCTATCAGCAACTCATCTCAATACCTGTAATCAATAGTTTTGTACCTGTTATAAATAGATTAAGTGGTCATTTGTGTGATGACGGAACTGTTACACTTGGCATCGCAGGAACACCTCCTCTTAATTTTGAAGCCGAATGGGAACTGAAACGATCCCAAGAAAATTATTTTACAGCTTACCAATCTGGCGGTTTGACAGTAAATGTAACGGAGCACGGCAGCTATAGGGTAAAGGTAAAGCATGCAACATGCGAATCTGTTTCTCCTCCGATAAACATAAATGATACATTTTCAGCTGTGGTTCTGCCATCGGGCGGACCTTTTGAAGTATGCGCTCACGAAGAATTCTATCTCCATTTGCAGCTACCAACCGGAGGGACCTTAACCTGGTTTTATTACGAAAATGACAAAGCGTTGACCGAGGTACTTAATCAACAATCATCCGTGGTTCAAACGATCAAGACAGGATATTATTACGCCCGGGTAAATAACAATGCCTGTGTCTTTGAAACGGAACCCAGGTATGTTGTGATTTATCCCTCCGATAGTGTATTCGTTCCGAATATCTTTACCCCCAATGGGGATATCCATAATCCAGTTTTTAAGGCCTCAGGTGCAGTAACTGAAATCTCACTTCAAATCATTAACCGTTACGGTAAGACAATCTTTATTGGAGATGGCTACAAAGGATGGGATGGTGGTGATGCTGCATCGGGTATTTATTTTTGGACCGTCCAGTACCCGGGCTGCCGGAATGAACCAATAACCAAGCGGGGAACCGTTCATTTATTTCGCTAAGACTTCAGAGGACTCTAAACCTTTACGAAAGCAACCCCGGTGACGGACTTCCGGCTGGCCTGGATTTATTCTCCGGAAGGGGTACAAATTCGTGATTATCGGTGGGTGGCAAAATAATCCTGCCCTGCCTCCAATCTTCCTTGGCTTGCTCTATCCGTTCTTTGCGCGAGGACACAAAATTCCACCAGATAAAGCGCTCGCCCAAAGGCTCACCACCTAGTAACATCAGTGTGCTGGGCTCTTTTGAAACGATAGTAGGATCAATACCTTTTGTAAATACCAGTAACTGCCCTGCTGAATAGGTTCTTCCTGAAACCTCAAGACTTCCTTTGGCTATATATACACCGCGTTCTGAATGTTCATTTGGCAAACCAAACCTTGCCTCTTGTTCGAGTGTGGCGTGCAAATAAAACAATGGTGAGTGAGTCTTTACACTACTCTTTAATCCGTATGCATTGCCGGCAATCAATCGCATCCAAACACCGGTATCGGTAAATACAGGTAATACTTCGGGCTTATAATTATTAAATGCGGGATCCGCTTCTTCATCTTTCTCTGGCAAGGCTACCCAAGTCTGGATCATTTCCAATAAACCTCCTGCCAAAACTGAAGGATCTTCAAATCTTTCGGAATGGGCAATTCCACTACCGGCAGTCATCCAATTGACCTCTCCGGGCCGGATAATTTGCTCCACCCCCAAACTGTCGCGATGCATGACTTGTCCACCGAATAAATAACTTACTGTAGAAAGACCAATATGCGGATGTGGCAATACATCCATGGTAGATGCTTGCGTTGGTTGAATGTTCACCGGCCCGGCATGATCCATAAAAATAAATGGACCCACCATGCGCCTCTGACGGAACGGAAGTATCCTGCGTACATCCATGCCCGGTGCAAGTGCTGCCTTCCGTGCCTCAATTACAATGTCCAGCATATCGTCGTGTTTGTGTTTAGCCAACCTGAATTCCATACCAATCTACTGATATCGGCCGAATATAGTAATGGTTAACCGTCCGAAATCGACCAGTGTTTAATGATTTTGATCATTGTGCTGCAATGAATCGCCTAATAGTTTAGTGAAAAGAGGGTTTTTCTCTTGGCACAAGCCTTGGAAACAATCCCATCTAACGTGTTTTCGTTATGTTCAAAAATTTCCTACTCATTGCCTTTCGTAACTTCTATAAGTTTCGCTTCTACACGCTTATTAACATTATCGGGCTTACCATTGGAATATCTGCTTGCCTGGTAATACTGCTGTTTGTACGTTTTGAATTAAGCTATGATCGGTTCCATGAAAATGCCGGCAGGATTGTGCGGGTGGACTGGGATTTGCAAATGGGCGATGTGCGCACCTACAATGCAGCCGTAACCCCACCCATGGCCGAGGCATTCGTTCGCGATTATCCCGAGGTTGAAACAGCAGCCCGGTTTCGATACAATGGATCTTTTCAGTTTAAACGTGATGTTGAAAACATTGTAGAGTGGCAGGTTGTATATGCCGACCATGATATATTCAACATTTTTACAATTCCTTTTATTGCCGGAGATCCCAGCACAGCATTAAAGGATCCGCATGCTGTGGTCATTACAAAAACGTGTGCTGCAAAATTCTTCCCCAAGGAAGATCCCATCGGAAAAACACTTATTAAAGACAACGAAACAATTTACACCGTTACTGGCGTTGTGGAAGACTTACCGGAAAACAGTCACTTTCATTACCGTATGTTTTTGTCGATGGAAGGATTGGAAGAATCGAAAAACGGCAACTGGATTGGCGGGCCGTTTAATACGTACCTTTTACTACAACCTGACGCGGACTATAAACAATTGGAGCGCAAACTGCCGGGCATGGTTGAAAAGTATGTGTTGCCTCATGCCAAAACTTCCCTGGGCGCTGATTTTATGAATGAATTCATGGCGGCCGGCAATCAGCTTACGTTGCGTCTGCGACCGCTTACCGATATTCACCTACACTCCCATTTACGAAATGAGTTGGAAAGTAATGGCGATATCAATAATGTTTACCTGTTCAGTGCCGTGGCCGTGTTTATTCTGGTTATTGCTTGCATTAATTTTATGAACCTTGCCACTGCCCGATCAACCAGAAGAGCGCGCGAAGTAGGTGTGCGCAAGGTGATGGGCTCAACCCGCTTCCATCTTGCTCTTCAATTCATTGGTGAGTCAACTATGCTTAGCATCTTATCGTTTCTGCTCGCCCTGGTATTAACCGAATTAACACTTCCACTTTTCAATACCATCACCGGCATGAACCTGAGGGTTCCTTTTGATGATATCACATTAGGATTAACCATCACGGCCGTTGCCATTCTGGTTGGCATTCTATCCGGAATTTATCCCGGACTGGTGCTTTCAGCATTTCGCCCTGTGCATGTTTTAAAAGGAAAACTGTACGGAAACCGGCCGGCATCCTTACGCAGTGGTTTGGTGGTTTTTCAATTCACCATCTCCATCTTTCTGATCATCGCAACGTTGGCATTGTATCAGCAGATGGAGTATCTGAAAAACCGAAACCTGGGATTCAACAAAGAGCAGGTTATTGTGTTACGCGATGTTAAAAATATTGGCGCACGATTGAATATCATTAAAAATGAAATGCTGCAGTCTTCTCTAATTACCAGTGGCACCGTGTCATCGTATCTTCCCGGACCGGGCTCAGCCCGAAATACTCCATTGATGTGGAAATATGGCTCCCTTCCGGTACCGGAGAATTCATTTAATGGAGAAAAGTGGCTTGCCGACTATGACTACGTCAGTACACTGGGTATTGAAATTATTGAAGGAAGAAATTTTTCTCGTGATTTCCCTTCTGATTCTACGGCAGTGATTCTAAATGAGGCAGCCGTTGAACGATTGGGGTATACGGACAGTCCTATCGGAAAAAAAATTACGCTGTTTCACCAGTATGCTGATGGTGCTCAGGATCAGCATAATCTGGAAACCTGGGAAATTATTGGTGTTGCACGAAATTTTAATTTTGAATCGTTGCGGCAGCAGGTAACTCCGCTGGGCTTGTTCTTTGGCGCCAGCTACGGTTCGCTGGCTTTTCGCTACCAAACAAACGATACACAGGAAGTTATTCATTCACTGGAATCAAAATGGAAAGCCCTGGCTCCGGGAGAACCTTTTAATTATTCGTTTCTGGATGAGAACTTTCAACGTATGTACACTACCGAAAGTAAGGTGGGGAAATTATTTGCCGCCTTTTCTGTTCTGGCAATCATTATAGCGTGCCTGGGTTTACTGGCATTAACGGCCTATTCTGCTGAGCAGCGCACCAAAGAAATTGGAATACGAAAAGTAATGGGGGCCAATTTCCAACATATTATCCTGCTCCTCTCCATCGATTTTGGAAAGCTTGTCCTCCTGGGTTTTATCATCGCAGTGCCTGCCGGCATATTTGGTATTCAATGGTATCTTCAGGGGTATGCCTACCGAACACATATTGGTTGGGGTGTTTATATACTCGCGGGTGGTATTGCGTTTTTGCTGGCCGCCATTACCATGGGGCACCAATCCTTGATGGCGGCTAAAACAAATCCTGTGGAAGCGTTGAAGAGTGAATAGGCGATCGCGCTTATAACTTTTTCAACCCCTTCACTTGCGACTTATCAGCTTCTACAATGCTAATGGCAAATCCACCTCCGGGTGCTGATCGCTGAGAAAGTTTAGACGTATTGGTTACTACAACTTTTCGAATGGTGTATGCCTGGGGATTGGTTTTATAGTGTGAGTCCGCGGCATCGGCATAAATGGTAGCGATGTAAGTCTTACCGCGCTCCAGAAAACCGAACGATACAGTTGCCGTGCGGGGTGTTTCGCCATTCACATTTCCAACATACCACTCCCCTTTTCGTTTTGCTTTGCGGGCAACGGTAATGTATTGTCCGGGTTCTGCTTCAAGGTATGTGCTCTCGTCCCAATCTACTGCTACATCTTTAATGAACTGAAAGGCATCTAAAAATCTGTTGTAATTTTCAGGAAGATCAGCAGCCATCTGCAACGGACTGTACAGCGTTACATACAGGGCCAACTGGTTGGCCAATGTACTGTTGCAATGCGAATTGTTAGTGGGGTTAAGTTTACTGATATCCATCTCAAACACTCCGGGTGTATAGTCCATAGGCCCCCCGATGAGGCGCGTAAAAGGTAAGATGGTTACATGGTTTGGCTTGGAACCTCCAAAAGCCTGAAACTCGGTGCCGCGGGCAGATTCATTACCAATAAGGTTAGGATAGGTTCGCGCAATTCCGGTGGGCCGTACGGCCTCATGCGCGTTAATCATAATTTTATATTCGGCTGCCTTTTCGAGCACGTATTGATAATGATTTACCGTCCATTGATCGTAATGATAATATCCTTTCGGAAGAATCGGTCCAACATATCCTGTTTTAACCGCATCATAGCCATTGTCTTTCATAAAGCGAAAGGCCTGATCGAGGTGTCGTTCATAATTGCGGGTTGATCCGGAAGTTTCATGGTGCATCACCATCTTTACTCCTTTTTGCCGGGCATAGTCACGTATTTCTGCCAGAATGAAATCCGGGTAAGGCGTTACAAAATCAAATACATAATCTTTTTCATTTCCAAACCAGTCTTCCCATCCGATATTCCAACCTTCCACCAGCAATCCATCAAAACCATGTTGCGAAGCAAAATCAATATAGCGCTTAACGTTTGCCGTAGTTGCACCGTGTGTACCATTTGGTTTTACGGTTGTGTAATCGGTAATACCTAATTGAACAGCCGGTAAATCATTGGTATACGACCATGAGCTTTTGCCGGTGATCATCTCCCACCAAACGCCCATATATTTCATTGGCTTAATCCAGGAAGTGTCTTCAATCTTGCACGCCTCATTAAGATTATACGCCATCTTGGAAGCCAGTATAGTCCGTGCATCATCGCTTACCATAATGGTTCGCCAGGGCGATTGGGTCGGAGCCTGCAAATTTCCCTTGTCCCCTGTTGCATCGGGCGTAAGCCATGATTGAAATACCATATTTGTATCGTCCAGGTTGAGGTGCATGCAGGAATAATTGATAAGGGCAGCTTCATGCAGGTTAATGTACAAACCATCATCGGTCTTCATCATTAAAGCCGTTTGTACACCGGTAGGTGAAAACGGTGTTTGCGAGGCATTGGGGGTAATGGCATCCTTACTCAGTTTGCGTATTTCAGAAAGTCGTGAGGTGGTGTAATCATATTCCTGCGTATCATAATCTCCTGCGATCCAAAACGCGGTGTGATCGCCCGCCATGGCAAACTGGGTTCGCTCCTCTTTGATAACAAAGTAAACAAGCTTGGGCTGAATGGGGAATTCATAGCGAAAACCAAGGCCATCATCAAATAAACGAAAGCGAATGATCATCTGCCTGTCCGTTTCTTTCTGCGTTAGTGTGATGGCTAACTCATTATAATGATTCCTTATTTTATTCACTTCACCCCACACCGGCTCCCACGTGGAATCATGTGCAGAAGTTTGCGCATTTGTTATGACAAAATCGTTCAAGAGCGATTTTGAATCATTTTTTAATTCCAAACCGAGTGAACTGAGCTTAATAACCGGTTTTCCTTTATATGAAAGTTGATAAGCTGGAACACCCTGAGGCTGAAGTGAAAAATTCATCACCAGTTGTCCATTCGGTGACCGGAGTTCTTGCGCCTGAATGATGGTGGCAAATGAAAGAATCAGGATAAATGTGATAAGGAATCGATTCATGAGCTAATCCAGTAATATGTTCTGCTCAATAATAATGAGATATTGATACGATTGCAAGGTAAAGCAGTGAAGGCAAATGACACGGCTATTGCCGGATTTCCTGGAGGATAAAATCAATGATTTGATCTAATGGCTGATCAACATCAACAAAAATACCGTATTCCGGCCTTTCATAGGTATCGAATTGTGAGCGCAACATAGTGGCCGGCATAAAATGACCTTGTCGCGCCTGCATTCTTTTATATATAGTATCATAGCTACCCTGCAAATGAACCCATTTCACCAACGATGGGTCAAGGTCAGCCATTAATAATTTCCGGTAATGTTCTTTGAGCGCGGAACAAGCAACAATTAGCGTTTCGGTTGGCAACTTTTTAGTTATCCAAGCGTGAATGGCCGTGAGCCAGGGTATTCTGTCATCATCGTTTAGCGCAACACCTGCACGCATCTTCAATACGTTTGCCTCAGGATGAAATGTATCACCATCATAAAAGTTTGCCGTTAACCTTTCAGCCAACACCTTGCCAATAGTGGTTTTTCCGCTACCGGATACACCGGTTACTATGATAACGCTGTTTCTAATACTCTATCAAGGATTAATGTGCACGCTAATTATTAATCGTATAAAATTATTTTTATCTCCTAAATTTAGCGTTTAGTTAACTCAAAATAGATCCAAAGTCAATATGTCAGGCAGAATGAAAGACGCATTTATAATTGAAGGAGTTCGTACGCCCATTGCGAAGTTCAGAGGTGGTTTATCCGAAGTTCGCGCTGATGACCTGGCGGCCATAACCCTGAAAGCATTGCTTAAAAAATTGCCTGACGTTGACCCAACATGCGTAGATGATGTTATCCTCGGATGTCACAACCAGGCCGGAGAAGATAACAGAAATGTAGCCCGGATGGCCTCACTCCTGGCAGGCCTGCCGGTATCAGTACCCGGTGAAACCATCAATCGCTTGTGCTCCTCCGGTATGTCGGCTGTTATTCATGCCAACCGGGCAATAAAGGCAGGTGATGGTGATGTATTTATTGCCGGAGGTGTAGAACACATGACCCGGAGCCCTTATGTGCTTTCCAAAACCAGTGTACCCTATGGTAGTGATGCCAAACTTTACGACAGCAGTTTTGGTTGGCGATTTGTCAATCCATTAATGAAGAAGCTTTACGGCACGGAAGCTATGGGCGAGACTGCTGAAAACCTGGTAGACATGCATCGCATTTCCCGAAACGATCAGGATTTATTTGCCTTGCGAAGCCAGCAAAAAGCAGCGAAGGCACGAAACACAAAACGATTGGCTATAGAAATTTTTTCTGTAGAAATTCCTCAACGCAAAGGCTCTCCACTTTTCTTTTCAGAAGATGAATTTATAAAACCTGATACCACACTTGAAGCATTGGCCAATCTTAAACCAGCCTTTCGTGAAAATGGTACAGTCACAGCCGGAAATTCTTCCGGACTAAATGATGGTGCATGTGCACTGCTTATTGCATCAGAAGATGCCGTAAAAAAATATTCACTTAAACCACTGGCGCGTATTGTGTCGTCACAGGTTGTGGGTGTTGAACCACGCATCATGGGCATTGGCCCGGTAGAAGCTTCCAATAAAGCACTTGCAAAAGCCGGTTTAAAAATGAGTGACATGGATGTGATTGAACTCAATGAAGCATTCGCAGCTCAAAGTCTGGCGTGCATTCGCTCATGGGGTTTAACTGATGATGACCCACGCATCAATCCAAATGGTGGCGCCATTGCATTGGGTCATCCGTTAGGGATGTCGGGGGCTCGTATTTTACTAACTGCAGCCATCGAACTTCAACAACAAAAAAATAAGTATGCGTTAAGCACCATGTGTGTAGGCCTTGGTCAAGGCTATGCAACCATCATTGAGCGGGTGTAACACGGTACCTTCGTGAACTCTTTTAAACGAATTTTTTAAATTTTAGTTCGAATATTTCCTGATATTCTTTTGCGGTGAAATTTGCTTTTGGCTCATGGTTTGTACCTATCCCTACAACAAACCAATAATGTTATGAAAACGCTTAGGTTAACGGTGTTGTCGTTGGTATTCGTAATGGGTGGAGCGATAACAATATGGGCTCAGCCGAACCGGATTGAGGTGCCGGGTGATTATTTCAGCCTGGAGGGTGCTTTGGAACTCTTCAAGAAGTCATCCTCACCGGAGGAATTTGAACGTCTACTCAATTCCTCGAACTCGAAGGTAAACAACCTGGATCTTAACGGAGATGGCGAGATTGATTACATCCGTGTGATCAATAGAAATGAAGGTAATGTGCACACGTTTACCCTTCAGGCTATTGTGTCGCCAAACGAAAGTCAGGATGTGGCCGTTATTGCGTTGGAAAAATTAGCGAATGGAAAAGCTGTCCTCCACATCACAGGCGATGAAGATATTTATGGTATTGAAACAATTATTGAGCCCACGGAAGAGGTTCGCATAAACGCTGGTACCAGTACGGCACGAAATGTTGTAAATGTTTGGACGTGGCCCACTGTTCAATATGTTTACAGCCCTTACTATACAACCTGGGTTTCTCCGTGGTCATGGCACAGAAGACCGATTTGGTGGAGCAGCTGGAGGCCGGTTACTTACTATGAGTACTATGGCTGGTGGCAACCCTACAGGCCTTACTACACAATATGCCATAGCCCCAGAATTGTATATGCACACCGGATATACCGTCCGTACCGAACAACATCGGTAGTAGTTTATAACAGGCATCACAGCCAGCTTGCAAACTACCGCTCGGCACACAGGGATGATCGCGAAAGAAGAAGCAATTATATTGACGATCGGAATGGACGGAGCAGATCGTATGCTGACGATCGGTCAAACAGAAACCGGTATGACGATGGACGAACTGGCAGAAATCAGTACGATAATCGTTCTAACAATCGCCACGATAACAGCATGAACGGAACTGCACCGGCTCGTCAACGTACAACCTATGGTGACCAGGGTAATTCAAGAACATCGCCATCGGTTAACACCCCTACACGACAACACGATAAGTCATACACAAACAGAAGAAATGAATCTGCTCCTGCAACTAAACCGGATGTGCGCAGCAGACCTGATAACGGACAGCGTAGCCCTGCCGTACAACCTCGAAATGAGGGCACAAAAGGAAGGTCGGGTGAAATGAATACAAACCGAAGTGTACCTCAGCGTGAGTCCCGACCCGCGGTCAGTCATGAGCGTGGCCGGTCATCAGGAAATACCGATGTAGCCAGACCTGCCCAACGCCAAGGCAAACGAGTGGACTAAAAAATGATGAAGGAGGGTTAGGTTCCTCCTTCATCTTTTTCAAAACGCTTCCGCCACAGAAAAGTAAAAGTATCCTCCTTCCCTTCCTACGGCATAGTCAACGCGAATATTTAAACGCTCTGCCGGATTAACCACAAACCGTATCCCTGAACCGACAGAGTACTTCAACGTTTGTGCTTTGATGTCGCTCACACGGTTAAACACATCGCCTAACCCCACAAACGAAACCATACCAAACCTCCAGAAAAGCGGGTAACGATACTCCAATTGCGTTCCTGCAAAATGTTGGTCTCGAAAACGATTTTTGGGATACCCGCGCAACAGGTCATCGCCTCCTGCAGTAGACATATCTAAAAAGGGAACATCACCAAAACTTAAACGAAGTCTGCTTTGCAATGCCAGTGTTTTGTTCTTTCCAATCGGCCAATACTGCTGATAAATTCCATTCAGATTAAAAAATGAAAAGGTACTCCCCAAGGTTGGAGTATACAGGTAAGTAGAAAGTTCTGCCAATTTTCCGGTGCGCGCATTAATGGCATTATTCCGGCTGTCAAGTATACCGACCAAGCCAATGGCTGAGCCGGTGCCGCCCTTATACCCGGTAATGGTTCCTTGCTCCAGTGCTCCCCCTTGTGTGTAACTAAATCCATACTCTCGCTCAAAGTGATAATCCAGTCCGACAAACAGCGAAGGCCTGATTTTTTTAAGGGCAAGATTCTTAACACTTACCAGGCTGTAAGCATACTTCTCTTCTTGTGCTGCTGTTGTAGCATTACCAATGCCATAAAACCGATCGGGAAAGTTTCGGTAACGAAGCTCGCCTTTGAATAGAAAATTTTCGTTTCGTGTAAAGATATTCCACAACCCCCATACATCCAGTTGATCATTTTGGGTGTAATCGGCCAAAAACTGAACATAGGATACCCGCGTTAATTTTTCATACTCATAGCGGGGCGGTACTTTAAAATAATACACCCCGGCCCCACCAAACGCCCAGCGGGTATCCGGTGTATAGTAGATTAAGGGCAGCAGAAAGAAGCCCTTCTTCTCAACAGACAAGGTGTCGGCTAACGGGCTAAAGCCGAATATTTTCTTTTGGGCCAACCCCTTTCCGGAACTCAAAAGAATTAGTAGGACAAAAAATTTTCTGAATGGCAGTGGCATTAACTCAATATTCAAAACCCTTTCAACAAAGATTAAAAATTATGAATAGTATTCGGATATCCCTGCATTGATATTTAAGAAAAGCGAACCTATTACTGGAAGCCATCTTAAAAAATAGAAAGTACGTCATGGCGAGGGTGCCGGCAGGCAGGGAACTACCGAAGTAATCCTGTGTTCGGCTTTGAAAGCGTGATTGCTTCACTTCAATCGCAATGACGGCAATATTTTTGAGATGGCTTCTAACCAGATGTTATTATTTTGAGCGGCCGATAGTTAATGTAACAGTATCCTGTAGCAACCTATGCTGACGGAGCATAGCTTCAAATGTGCTTTGATGAGGTAATAAAAAGTTTTTTACTTCTTTGGATGCCGAAAGAAAGGATGTCATCCGATCGGCAAAAGTATTTCGTTTCAATCCCAAATATCCACCCACCTGCGACCCAACCAGATAATTTATTTGCGACTCAATTAAAAGTGTCTGATCCTTCGGCACAACCGATTTATAATAGTTCAGCAATGCCTTTGTTAGCTCAACACCTTCCATTGACTTTTTGAAATTTCTCCTTTTTATGACTTGAGCCAGTCGATATCCCTCCAGGTACGATTCTGGAAGTAACGTTTCATCAATGGCTAATTGATAACCAATGTATCGCCATAAATAAATAAAATCGTTTTTTTGCTGAGGGGATAAAACAAATCCTGATTGCTGAAGACCCAATAGAATAACTACGGAAAATGCCAGGTTAGTACCCGCCATGTCTTCCTGGTTAATTGGTTCACCCCAGGTCATATCCCACGCCCCTCGTTTCACATGGTAACGCGCAATGGCATGAATGAGTCTTGTCTTATTGATGTGTATGTGCCCCGAGTTATTGGTAGTGAGTGCTCCCGGAGAAGAAACTCCGATTAAAAATTTAGCGGTATCCAGCAATCGCTTCCCGGGTGATTGTCGCATCTTATCAGATAAGTATAATGCTTTATTACCGGGTGAGGCTGCGTAGCAATAAGGTAATGCCATAGCCCCAAGCAACATCATAATTTCTGAAGCATACTCACCAAATACCTGTTGACCCCGAAGAATCCTTTCTTTAGTATACCATTCGGGATTCTTTTTCCGGCTTAAAATGAAAGTTGCTATCGGTGACGAATTGGTTGCGCTAAGAAATGCTTCTGACTGCTGAAGTAATGTATAAAGTTCACCTTGCCTTTTTTGTAAGAAAAGTTCGTCAACTAACGCGTCCGCCTCAGCATCGCCCAACTGACGTAACGTATTTAAGAATCGATTATCAGTACGCATTTCAATTTTCATTCCGTACTAATGAAAAAACCGATTAAATTGTTTAGCGGCATGATCGTTATTCTGTTAAGTTTCCGGCATGTGGCCCGCTCGCTTTTACAAAGAGCAAATGAAAAATATAAAACAGTAAGAAAAATGCAGGAGTGGCAAAGGCTACCCAAACGGCTATTCCTCCGGCAATTACCCCACTCAGTTCACTCAGCAATGCATACATATCCTCCTTTGAGCGTAGAAAGATTTCATTATATTCCAGAGGAATTCTTTTCAAGTTAAAAATGAACACACCCGATTGCATAAAAGGAATGATCAGCAGCAGCTGAACGGGTGTAAGGGCATAATTTACAGCCTGAATCACTACTATATTCAACCGAAAAAGAAAAGCTGCAAGAAAACACAAGAGCGTTGTGCCTCCATAAACCGGAAAAACTGCGAGAACCGCACCCAGCGAACATGTAATGGCCAGCATTCGCGGTGTTGTGCCTTGATTTAAGGCCTTAAGCAAAAGATTCTTTAACCGCCTTATTGTGTTCCGGATCACCTGTTGATACTGCTGTTACTGTGATAAGATTAACAAGTTTTAAAGGTATAAAGTTGTATTTTCACTTCTGCTAAATTACTTCTGATGAAAACCTTCCTGATTATTCCCTGTGTTATCCTTTTATTAACATCCTGTAGCCAATCACCAAACTATGACGTGATTTTGCGTGGCGGCACAATTTATAATGGAACTGGCGAAAAACCATTTGTGGCCGATGTGGGCATTGAAGGAAACGTAATAACCTTCATAGGCGATTTATCGAACGCAAAGGCAAAAATCAAAATTGATGTACACGGATTAGCCGTTTCTCCGGGATTTATAAACATGCTTAGTTGGGCTACCGAATCACTGATTATTGATGGAAACGCCCAATCCGATATTCGGCAAGGCGTTACCCTTGAGGTGATGGGTGAAGGCTTCTCAATGGGACCGCTCAACGATCAGATGAAGGAAGAGATGCGCAAAGACATTAAGCGATCAGGCCTCGACTATGACGTTAACTGGACAACACTGGGTGAATACCTGGAGTTTATTGAACGAAAGGGCACTTCCGTAAATGTAGCTTCTTTTGTGGGCGCAACAACACTTCGCATCCATGAACTGGGGTATGCCAATCGTCCACCCACCCCGGAAGAACTTGAACGCATGCGTGCATTGGTCAGGCATGCCATGGAAGAAGGTGCGCTGGGTATTGGTTCAAGCCTGATTTATGCTCCTGCCAGTTACTCCTCAACAACGGAACTTATTGAATTGTGTAAAACCGCATCAGAATATGGTGGTATGTATATTACTCACATGCGAAGTGAAGGCGATAATATCTTTTCAGCTGTTAACGAAACTATACGTATTGCACGTGAAGCCAACGTTCCAGCTGAGATTTATCACTTGAAATTTGCCGGCCAACGCAATTGGAATAAAATTGATTCCGTCATTAGCATGATTGAAACAGCAAGAAATGAAGGGCTTCGCATAACCACCGATATGTATACCTACACCGCTGGTGCTACCGGATTAGATGCTTCTATGCCTACCTGGCTGCAGGAAGGTGGTATTAACCAATGGATAGCACGGATGCGAGATCCTAAAACCCGGAATAAAGCTTTGGCTGAAATGCGCCAGCCCTCCGATGATTGGGAAAACCTCTTATTGTTGGCGGGCGATCCCTCCAATGTACTGTTGGTAGGCTTTACAAACGACTCTTTAAAGCGCTATACAGGCATGACGTTGAAAGAAGTAGCGGAGATTCATGGCAAGAGTGTGGAAGAAACCGCTATGGATTTGGTATGTGCCGACAGTACGCGAGTAGGAACGGTATATTTTTTAATGAGTGAAGAAAACGTAAAACGTCAGATCACCCTTCCC
>DILT01000016.1 GCA_002425185.1 Flammeovirgaceae bacterium UBA5585
TACTTACAACATTCAAATATACTTAATGCACATATATCTCTTATAACGATGGCCCTGTTAACCGAAATGGCTATGTGTATATATTTTCGCCTCAATAGCGGTAAATACTGCTATTTAAGGCTTTTCATAGTCGCGTAGTAATACAAACCCTCTTCAAAAAATAGCACAAATTGTCATCTGGTAATAACTCCATCCTACCGGATGTACACGGGCTTGCCCCCTACAAAGGTGCGGAGCACAGTAACTTGATTTAGTTGCTCGGGAGCAACGGTCAACAGGTTTTTATCCAGTACCACAAAGTCGGCCAGTTTGCCGGGTGTAAGTGTACCCTTGCGGTGCGCATCAAACGATGCGTAGGCAGCGTTGCGGGTATAGGCAACCAGTGCTTGCGCTACGGTTATTTTTTGCTCAGGCACCCAACCTTCAGGGTTTAGGCTGTCAAGCGTGCGCCTGGTCACGGCCGCATAAATACCTTCCAGTGGTGTGGGCGGAGCCACAAACCAATCGCTGCCAAAGGCTACAATGGCACCGGCATCGAACAAACTTTTAAAGGCATAGGTAGTCTTGATACGTTCAGCACCAATCACTTTTTCGGCCCAGCGGCCATCATCAATAGCATGGTAAGGTTGCATGCTGGGAATAACGTTCAGTTGCGCAAAACGCGGAATGTCAGCGGGTGCAATGTGTTGGGCATGTTCTATACGAAAACGTCTGTCTTTGATACCGTTTTCCTTTTCAACACGTTCGAATATATTCAACAAGGAATTAATGGCGCGATCACCAATGGCATGCACCATGAGTTGCAGTCCGGCTTTGTCTGCCTGGCTTATCCAGTGGTAAAGTTGCTCCGGTGTATTTACCCATAACCCGGTATCGGTTGGGGCATCGGTGAAGGGTTCAAAAAAGGCAGCCGTGTGTGAACCCAATGACCCGTCCACAAAACCTTTCAAGCCACCAAACTTCAACCAATCATCGCCCCTGCCCTGTTGATCTATTTTCTCCTTCAGTTGTTCCCACTGACTTAACGGGTACATGGCATAAATACGCGTGATGAGGCTCTTGGTTTTGTGTGCACGTTCCAGTGCATCAACGTGACCTGTCATGTGGTGTACGGAGGTTACTCCATGGGAGGCCACATAGTGCATGGCAGCCTGCAAGGCCTGATCGGTTTGTTCGGGTGTGGGCAGGGGTATGTGAGGATAAATAAGGTCTGCGGCATTGTCTTTAAAAATTCCGGTAAGTTGTCCTTTGCTGTCGCGCACGATGGTTCCGCCTCTCACATCCTTTACGGGTTGTTTTATGTTGGCTGCACGGAGGGCCACACTGTTGGCCAGCGACATGTGTCCGTCAAGCCGGGTAACAAACACCGGGTGATGGGGTGTGATGGAATCGATCCAGTGGCGTGTAGGCAATTCTCCACCCCAGTTTTCATGATCCCAGTCGCCACCGAGTATCCATGTACCTTCCGGCTGTGTTGCCACAAAGGCCTTGATGCGTGAGATAAATTCGTGCGGTGTGCGTGCATCGCGCAGCTGCACCGAAGAAAGGTTGAAGCCCCCATCGAAAAAGTGAACGTGGCAATCGATGAAGCCGGGTGTAACAAAGGTGCCTTGCAGGTCGAGGACTGTAGTGGATGGCCCTTTGTATTTTAGTATGGCTTCGGTGGCGCCCACTGCCACAAGGGTATCACCGGCAATGGCCATGGCTTGCGCAGAAGGATTGCTTTCATCGCCTGTCCAGATGGTGGCGTTAGTGATGATGAGGTCGGCCGGGGGTAGTTGACGGGTGCAGGAGAAGAGTAATAATCCTGCAACAAAAAGGATGGAGATGGTTTGATTCATGTTAGTTTACTTACTGATTAATAATATTCTTTTCGACAGCCTTCGTCACCCTTCGACACCCTTCGACAAGCTCAGGGTGACAATTTCGACAAGCTCAGGGTGAGAAGAATTAATTGTCATGCTGAGCTTGTCGAAGCATGAATTTGTCAGGAACCATTAGCTTGTCGAAACATAATTATGCAACATGCATACTACAATCCCGGCTTATATTTTCGTGCTGCGCGCCTCTCTACATCTTCCTTATAAAAGGCAACATTCTTAAACTGCACATCGGCATAGCGCTGCGCCTGGTCAAAGAAGTGAGGGGATTTCGGGTCACCGCTTTGTCCGCCAGCCAAAATACTTTTAGCTTTTACCCGTTCGCCAAACTCTACCACCGCCACAAAACTATTGCCGTGAACGCCATACAGTTTCTTTGTATTCGGACCCGGGCGTGATGAATAGGCTCCTAACGCTCCCCAATTGCCTGAGGCCAAGCCGATAGCAATACTCGGCTCATTATCATCTAATCGCTGAACAATAGATCCATCCAGTCGCTGAAAGCGGTTGATCTCACCCCATGGTTTGTTCCAATCACCAAAATCATCTTTTAGTTTTTGTATTGCCTCAGCAAAAATTTCAAGTCGTTGCTCATGCGGTGTACCCGTGCCGAAATAATTCACGCGCTCCATAGGCGATAATCCTTCTGGCCGAGGCCCTTTTTGTAAATACAATATTCCATAAAAATGCGCCAGTGTCATTCCTACCGCTTCTTTTGATACGGTCAGATTCCATGCGCGCAACACCTCAATGGCAGGTTTAAGGTGAGCATATTTCTTCCCGGATTTATCGAATGCTTCAATCAACCCCGGTATCAATTTTTCAAAACCGGTTATGTACGGATCATACGCAGTTTCAATCAGTTTATCCAGGGTGTATCCGCTTCTTCCAGTAAGTACTTTAATGGCGTGCACACCCCGAAAGTTTTCCGGTTCGGTGGCCATGTAATATGGGTAGTTTTCCTTCTTCGGACTGTATTCCAAAGCCGAAGTGAATGGCGTGGAGTTACAATTCTGTATCCAGCCATTGCCGGGATTTAAAAGTTGAATGCAATCATCCACTTCATGCAAGCCTTGCCAGTCGGTTGCCGGGTTGCTACCATCTACCGGTTTGTTGTAATCAAATCGCACATCGCGTTTCGGGATAAAATTGCCCTGGAAGTAGGCAATGTTCCCATCCGCATCGGCATACACCGTGTTGTTCGATGAATTGGTTTTCAACTCCATTACCTGCTTAAACGCTGCATGCGAATTTGTTTTGGTACGGTTATACGATTGTTGTAATGCTTTCGATGGGCTCCACATCATGGCGGTGGCTACCCACTTATCATCCTGCTTATGCGTAACCGGGCCGTGATGGGTTCGGTAGATGGTAAATTCCTTTTGAATAAGGGTATCACCACTTTTATAGTTAAGCAACACCTGCTTTTCTATAACAGGTTTCAATTCATCGCCATATCGATAGAAATACTTGCCATCCTGTTCTTCAATTGTTTCTAAAAACTCATCCATCACATCAGTGTAGGATGAAGTGTGCATCCACCCATTTTTTTCGTTGAAACCCTGGTACACAAAAAACTGGCCCCAGGTTACGGCACCATATACATTCAAACCCCGTCCGACCTGGTCGTCCGGGCGGGCCTCTTCACTAACCACATGCACTTCGCCCCGAAAGAAGAATGACGTATGCGGATTAATCAGCAACATGGCATTACCGGATTCAGTTAATTTACCGGAGATGGCAAAGCCATTGGAGCCTTGAGGATCAGCTGGCATAAATGACTCTTCGGCTTCCACTAATGCTACTGGTTTATCTTCATAAAACTCCTTAATCTTTCGTGTTGATATGGACTCAATATCACCCCCAATACTACCTTCACTGAAATACATGGGCATCCAGGGCTCAAAGCGGGTAAGCAATTTTGGTTTTACTTCCGGATGAGTGTGCAAATAATAATTGATACCATCCGCGAAAGCATTGCAAAGTTTTTTTAACCACTCTGGGCTATTTTCATATTCAGCTATAGCTTCTTCCTTGGTCATAAATAAGTTGGCGCGCAGATCACTGTACAGTGCATCCTCCCCTTCCACTTCTGCCAACCGACCAATGGCCCAGGTGTAGTTTCGCTCTACACGCGGAAAATCATCTTCACATTGTGCATACAGCAATCCGAATACAGCATCCGCATCAGTCTTTCCATAGATGTGTGGCACGCCAAAATCATCGCGGATAATGGTTACGTTAGCGGCATGATTCTTCCACCTTGAAAAATCATCGTTAACAGTGGTGCAAGAAACTGTAACTAAAAGAACAAGAAGTAAAATAATGATTCGCATGAGATTAATAAAATATGTTCAATATAGGTATACCTCTTAACCTTTATAAAACCGATAGTCAAAAATTTTGAAGAATATGATTTAGATGGTGCAGTCATCCATTTGAAATTTGACGATCCTGAACTACATTCGAATACCTATGCTTGATCTATATATTGTTGGTCGCCCGCTACGCGTGAGCATGGTCGGGTTGGCCTTATTGCTTGCTTCCCTTGCCTGCGCCCAGGAAAGAATACTCCATTTTAAAAGTTCGCTGGTTTTACAGGCTAACCATGCTATAGATGTAACGGAAACCATAACCATACTTTCTTCGGGTATCAATTTCAAACGTGGTATTTACCGAACGTTGCCGTTGAATGATGCTAACCTTAATTACGAAGTAGTCTCCTGCTCACGAAATGGGTCAGAACAACCATATTCAATCGAACGAAGCAAAAATTCATTTTCTGTTTTAATCGGTAACGATTTACTGGAGCCCGGGGAACACACCTATATAATTATGTACCGTGTTTACCGTGAGGCAAATACCTTTAATCCCTTTAAATGGTCCGTTACCGGCTCCTGGAATTTTTCGATGGACAGTGTGGAGGCTGAAATCCGTGCAGAAGACGGAAAACTTACCGATTTTAAAGCAAGCCTGGAAATTGTAAATACATGTAACTGTTCATTTGAAACAGCGGAAAATACCTACGGGCGCGTTATACTTAATGAAACACTTAAGCCCGGAGATGATTTATTACTTCACGTCAACTGGGCTACTTCAAACAATACCGCTAACCGGTGGACAACTACAGAACGCATCACCTCCTTCAAAAGCCTGTTGCAGGTACAAGGGGATCGTACACTTACCGTAACTGAGAAAATTACTGTTCAGTCCAAAGGTGTAAACATAATACATGGAATTTACAGAGAGTTATTGCCTCAGGCAGATCTGGGAGGTTACGAAGTGCTTACGGTGCAACGCAATGGCCAACCGGAACATTACCAGGTGGAAAGCATGGGCAAAAAATTTAAAATAAAAATTGGCCACGAAAATATTTTTTTGGAACCCGGGCTGTACGAATACCTGATTCGGTATAAGGTTGAACGGGAAGTCCATACCCGTTTAGACTTTCATTTTGTTTACTGGAATGTAACCGGCAACGATTGGAAATTTCCTATTGACACCGTTGAGGCCACTGTCATTATTCCCTCAAAGGAATTTATCTCCTTTGAAGGTTATTCAGGAAAGCGCGGAAGCAAACAATGCGTGGGTTGTTTTTTCACTCTATTGAACGATTCTACCTACCAGGTTCAATCGGTAACCACGCTTCCACCCGGTTCAGGATTAACGATACTAACCAAATGGAAACATAACCTGAAATTTTCAGCGGTTATTACAAACAGTCTACATGATTATGCGCTCACCTTAGGCTGGATTATTGTGATTGCTATAATGGTTTATCTGCTTGAACGATCGCGAAAGCAGATTAAAACGGAAGCGCAGTCACTAAAGCCTGCTGAAATAAATCCCGAGGACTACTCCCCTGCGTTACTCACCATGCTGGCCAGTAAGTATATTATCACGGAGTACCGTATGAAGGCCTTGCTGTCTTCCCTATTCAATCTATCGCTGAAAGGTTATCTTGAAGTTGAAGAGGGTTCATCAAAACGTAAAAGTATAGTTCGTGCCAAAGAGAATACCGAGCCTGTATATGAAGAGGACGCAGAACTGTTCAAGCTGCTATTCAAAAAAGAAAAATCATTTGAGTTCTCGAAAAGAAGATCAAGAGAAGTACAGAGTATACTCAGCGATTTTAACACTTTCATGGAAACTCATTATAACTTGGAGCAATTCATCCATAACAACTATAGCAAGTTGCTTGGCCCGTTCCTGCTTTATTTAGCTGCTATACTGCTCACCGTTGTGTTCCACTCAGGTGCTGAGCGGTGGATACTACTCGCACCGATACTTGGTTCCGGAATGTTTCCTGCCCTGGCAGAAAGTTCACGCCATATGTTTCTTCACGAAAAGGAATTATTCCAAAAGATTAACTGGGCGCACATATTTTGGATGGTTGTATCTGCCGCCTTTACTATTGGAGTATTCTTTCTATTAAGTTTAAACGACATGGCCAGGCCGGTAAACCTGGTTTTGTTTGCGGCCGCTGCCTACCTTTTAACCTATTACTATTACACCATGCGGGTAAAAACTTCAGAAGGAATGGCCGTTCTCAATTACATTAGCGCGCAAAGCATTACTGCCAAACGGCTAATGAAACAAAAATCGTTTGCCGAAGATGATATGAACTGGCTCAAGAACAACCTGCCCTTTCTTCAGGCTTATGGTGTTAAACCAAAAACGCTGGATAAACAACTTGGCGTATTGGACAAGAACTTATCGGCAGCGATGGAAGAGTTTTATCGTACAGTCAGGGCTGCAAGTACCATCAGTATTTCTGTCAGCTCATCGTCCTCCAGCGGATCATCCGGAGGTGGTGGCGGAGGCGGTGGCGGTGGCGGCTGGTAAACTTTCAATGATCGTAGCTGATCACACGGGAAATTTTCCATTGTTGATGCTCGAACTTCCACACATGAACAAACCGGAATGTTCCGCAATCTTCTTTTCCATTTTCTATATGGCAAAATCTATGCGAGGCTAGCTGAACTGCACCGTAATCACCTATCGGGTAAACTTCCATACTATCCGGTACCAATGTGCGGGTAAGTCCGAGTTTACGATCACAATTGCCTTTAATAGCATTAATGGTGTACGCATAATCTGTCAGGCCTCCCTTATCGTGGTAGAACTCAAGGTCTTTGGTAAACATGGAACCAAATTTTTCAATGTCACAGGTATTGAAAGCCGTAAAAACGATGCTGTCCAGCGATTCAATCTTCTTAAACAAATCATCAGAACCTTGAGCTGCTACAGCAAGTGAAACAGTCATCAGAAGTGGAGTCAGGTATAATTTCATAGTGGCAATTAGGAGTTCGCAACAGGCCTAACGAAAAATGATGCCGAAAAGAAATCCTTGAATTCCAGTAAACAGCAGTGTAAAAAATAAAATTAGTGTACAGAAACGTATAGCCACTTGTACAATAATGAACAAACCTACTGGTCGCACAGTACCAATTGATTATTTTGGCAAAAAAAAACTATGACCATCGATCCAAAATTCAAACCCATTCTCCTCGAGGCATTGGAGGATATGATGTACAAATTATCGCTTCAGCTGTCGGAACTAAAAGGGGGACCGCTTACACCTGAGCGCAAGAAATTAACAGCCAAACAAAACTCAGTGGAAGAATTGCAACACCTGATCTCTGCAATGAAGTGACGATTTTTTCAGAGCAACTACTCAACAACAGGTTTACCTGATTCTTTCCAGGCTTTAAAGCCGCCATCCATATGGGCAACATTTTCGTAACCCATTTGCTTTAAAGTAGCTGTAGCCAGGGCAGATCGTCCGCCTGAAGCGCAATGCAAAATAATTCTCTTGCTCTTGTCGAATTCGGGTTTGTAATACGGCATTGATGGGTCGGCATAAAACTCCAGCATACCACGGGGTGCATGTACAGCGCCAGCAATTTTTCCATTCTGCTTAAGCTCTTCCGTTTCCCGAATGTCAATTAATACAACATTACCTTTCGCCAACTCATCTTGTACTTGTTGGGGTGTTAAATTTTCAATTTGTTGTTTGGCAGCCTTTACCATTTCGGAAGCCGATTTCGGTGCAGGATTAGATTGCGCTATTAGTAATGATGAAACAGACATCATCACTATCATCAGCACAAATACACTGATTTTTCCGTTTGTATTTTTCATGATTTAGTCCTCCTTGGGTTTGGTTATGTAAATAAATTTACTGCTTATTCACGAACGGTTTCTAAAAACTCGATTTTTAAAAATTTACTTTGTTTTTATTGGATTAGGGGCATTATATCAGCCCTGTTTAACAACCTGACGGAACAGAGCCTATAGTTTCCTATCTTTAACCAACATCAATTTGTATCGCATTATGCTCCACTCCCCTCTTCTCCAAACCAACCCAAACCTATACGTTTTTTTACCGCTGTTTTACACCGTTTGGTCCGATGCCGTGCTTACTCCCAGTGAGGTTTCAACCCTGGAAGGACTTATCAACAGCCAGGCGTGGCTCAAAGATGCTGAACGTAAATTTTTATTAAGCCAGCTCGATCCTTCTTCTCCCCCATCTCCAGATGAGTTGATGAACTGGCGTGAAGAAATAAAAAAGGTGGCTGGCCAAACCGGCACAAAAGATAGTCTGGTCGATTTAGGTATTCGTCTTGCCGGGTTGTATGGTAACGGAACCATTGGCGACACATTGATAAAAGCAAAACCATCGTTGGCTAACATCGAGGCTACCTTAGGTTTTATCAGTCATGAAATGGTGTACAACTTTAAGGATGTACACGAAACCATTACTTCGCAACAGGAAACAAAACACAATTTCGAAGTTGAGACATTGGCCCGATTACTGGATGGCGATCAGACAGAAATTATAAGGAAAGTAAAAACACTTATCTCCGATCCGGAATTTCAATACATCGACCCTGGAGATCTGGGCAAGTACCGTGCGCAGGTGTTAACCTGGTTAACATATTTAGCCGAACAAGGCTATGGTGCTATGGCCTACCCGAAAGAATATGGTGGGCAGGGCGACATGAAGGCCTACTTTACCATTATGGAAACACTAAGCTACCACGATCTCAGCCTGGTGGTAAAGTTTGGAGTACAGTTCGGCTTATGGGGCATGAGTGTTTATTTTCTGGGTACTGAAAAGCACCATAAAAAATATTTGAAAGACATCGGCTCGCTGGAACTGCCAGGTTGTTTCGCCATGACGGAAACCAATCATGGATCGAACGTAAAAGGCATTGAAACCACGGCTACCTACGATCACGCAACAAAAACATTTACCATTCATACCCCCAACGAATATGCACGTAAAGAATACATCGGCAATGCTGCGTTACACGGGCAAATGGCTACTGTGTTTGCCAAACTCATTCTCGATGGGAAAGATTATGGTGTAAGTGCTTTCGTTGTTTCCTTACGGGATAAGCATGGGAAACTGGAAAAAGGTGTAACCATTGAAGACTGTGGCAGAAAAATGGGACTTAATGGTGTTGATAATGGCATCATTTATTTTAACAATGTTATCATCCCGAAAGAAAATATGCTCGACCGGTTTGCCGGAGTAAATGATGAAGGAAAATTCATCAGTTCTATCTCCAGCGACAACCGCAGGTTCTTTACCATGCTGGGCACATTGGTTGGCGGACGCATTGGCATACCACGCTCAGGAGTAGCCGCCTGTAAATCGGGGTTAACCATTGCTGTTCGGTATGGCGACCAGCGCAGGCAGTTCGGGCCGGAAGGCGGAAGTGAAGTACCCATTCTTAACTATCGAACGCACCAACGCAGGCTTATGCCTCTGCTCGCTAAAACCTACGCACTCCATTTTTCATTGCAATACCTTACCGAGCGTTTTTTGAAACGCACTGAAGAAGAGATGCAGGAAATTGAAGCACTTGCCGCAGGCTTAAAAGCGTATGCCACCTGGCACACTACCAGTACCTTGCAAGAATGTCGCGAATGTTGTGGTGGCAAAGGCTACATTTCGGAAAACCGAATTGAGGCATTGAAAAATGATACGGACATCTACACTACTTTTGAAGGTGATAACACAGTGCTAATGCAACTGGTGGCCAAAAGCAGGCTTACCGAGTTCCGGCAGGAGTTCAGCAACATGAACGTGTTCACTATACTCAATTATGTTGCCGATCAGGCTAAAACATCCATCACTGAAATGAATCCGTTAATTGTTCGTAATACCGATGACGAACATTTACTGGATCCGGAATTCCAACTCAATGCATTTAAGTACCGCGAACGTGATATCCTGACCTCGGCTGCCAAACGGTTGAAGCGTCACATCGATAGTGGCATGGACTCCTTCGATGCGTTCAATGTATGCCAGCATCACCTGGTGGAAGTGGGTTTTGCCTATGTTGAAAGAATTGTACTGGAACAATTTCAACTTACCGTAGAAGCGACCAAAGACTGGGGCTGTCGTACCGTATTAAAAAAGCTGTGCGATTTGTATGCCTTGGAGCAACTGGACAAAAACAAAGGCTGGTACCTGGAACAGGGTTATATGGAAGCTGTGAAAACAAAGGCCATACGCAAGCTGGTCAATCAACTATGCTGGGAAATACGACAAGATGCCGTGCCCCTGGTAAACGCTTTTAATATTCCTGAAAGCTGTTTGGCTGCGCCTATTGCCACTAATCAATAACCAAACGCCTGCTCAGGATTGTCCGGGACGAGCGGACCGTGACGATATAAATTCCCCGGGCCAGGGTAGCGGCAGGCAAAAGTTGAGTAGCCATTCCAGTATCGTCCGTAAAGGCTGACACCGTGTACACTTGCTTTCCAAATGTATCTGTTAGTGTAAACAATAGAACCTCGGCCTTATCAAACCCGGTAGCACTCATCACCACATCCTTACCCAAAGAAGGGTTTGGAAATACTGAAAGAGCAGCCGCATCATTCGCTGCATTGTTAATAGCCACGATACCAACGTACTTGAAAGTACCGTCAAAGTCGGTTTGTTTTAGGCGGTAATAAGAAACACCTTTTAATGGGGCGTGATCAACAGCAGAATAATGGGTTCGTTGAGGAGTGGTCCCGGAGCCTTCAACTCGGGTTAGCGCTGAATATACTTGTCCATCTTTTGACCGCTCAACCGTAAAGAAATCATTGTTGAGTTCGGAAGCAGTTACCCAATCCAATAATACAACACCTTGTTTTAATTGAGCAGTAAAGCTTTCCAGTTCAACGGGCAACGGGTTAGTGTCATCTAATGATGAAAGCGTAAACGGACTGAACGAAGAAACCAGTCCCAATGTACGAACCGTACCCGTTGCCGGACTAATGCCACCGGTTGTTGCGCCATTGCCCAGGTTGTTCCATGAACTACCATTCCATCGTGCAACAGCAAGGGTTGCCAGGTTGGAGATCGTACCTGAATAATCGTCCCAGCTTAAGGTTACAAAAGCATTTGGTGTCCCTGCAATCCGGTCAAGTAACCAATACTCACCAGTGTTTACGCGGAAAAGACTTACATCTTTCAATGAAGTATTATACCCGGCCCCATTCGGATCGTTGTGGAAATATTCAGCACGAAAAGTTCCCACTGCCGATAAACCGGATATGCCAATCGGGCGATAAT
This sequence comes from Flammeovirgaceae bacterium UBA5585, assembly GCA_002425185.1. Lineage (GTDB taxonomy): Bacteria > Bacteroidota > Bacteroidia > Cytophagales > Cyclobacteriaceae > UBA2336. The sequence continues at coordinate 11,458 of DILT01000016.1, forward strand.
AGCCATCCTTACCCACCGGAAAAGTAAAATTGGTATTACCCGCTTTGGCGACAGGTCCTTCTACAAAACTGTCGTTGGATGCACCCGAAACACTGGAGCCTGCAGCCATGGTTAAAAGGTTGGTGTTGGTGGTGATCAGGTTTCCCTGCGTTAATGTAAACACACCGTTTACGGTTATGGGTTGGTTTAGGATAACACCTGTGGAACCGGAATTATTGATTTCAAGATTATTGAAAATAGTGGACAATGTTCCACCAATAGTCTGATCATCTGACCCGGAAAAAATAACCGTGCTGGTTGATTGATTAAATGTTCCTCCGTTTCTTGTCCAGCCGCCAGGTTGAGTTACTTCAATATCAAATGCACCTGCTGTAATTGTCCCTGTTGTAAGGGTAAATGTTCCAACGCTGATATGGTTAGTAAGTGTTGATGCGTTCGTGCTGCTACTATTGAATACAAAGTCATTAACAACAGTTAAAGGGCCATCGATATTCCTGATTCTGGCCGTGCCGGTAAGCGTTACTAATAAGTTATTATTAATGAGTGCTCCATCATTGAAATCAAAGTTACTATTACCGCTTCCGGATAATGTAACATTAAAATATTCCACTTCACGAATATCATAGTTGGTTGATGCCGGATTAAACACAACCGTACCTCCACTGAGATCATAACTTCCAGTGAGTTCAGGATAAGTCCCATTTGTTGCCCGACCTATGCGCAATTCCGCATTATCGGTCATTACTAGATCCCCATCCCCGGATAATGAATTTGTGCCTGAATTCAGTATCGCATTGTCTTGGATTGTGAGTGCCGCACCTACATTTATCGTTACATTTTGCCCGGGTGCAAACTGGGCATTATTCTGAACTACTAAATTATTATTAACCGTTACTACAGCACCTGCCGTTTTTGTCCCTGCGTTGGAAATAAACAGGTTATGGTATGTAGTACCCTTTACGATCTGCGCACCGCCACCATTGTAATTAACGGTGTTCGGTGAAGAGGATGCCAGCAAAGTACCGGTTGTCAAAACATCACCCGTAATATTTAAGACAGCGTCAGCTGCATTACCCCAGACCGAGCTCGCGCTATTAACACCTGTCAGGTTATTCAAATGAGTAACCGTACCCTGATTGGTAACCAGTGTAGCAAGGTTGATATTGATAACTGGCCCTATCGTTAAATTCGAGCCAGTTGTGATTGTTTTGTTGCCCGTAATGGCAATCGTTCCTGTTCCGGTTATCGCGGAGGCTCCGAGGTTTCCGCTAATTGTAGTACCTGCTCCGGAAAGTGTAAAGGTGTTGGTACCCATAGCCAATGTGCCATGCACCGTCAGGTTTCCAGCCACAGAAAGTGAGTTACTCATCGTTAAAGTATTGGCTGCATTGATGGTGAGGTTACCACCAATAGTTAATGGTGCCGCTGAAGTTGATGCACTTGTTCCGGCAATGATTAAGTTCCGGGTAAGGTTCCATGTTCCTGCAGTTGGGGCAATCCGACCCGTCCCAAATGTAGTAAGGTCATAATTAACAGTAAGGTTTGCCGTTCCGTTTAGGGTAGCACCATTCAATACGTTGATAAAATCGGCAGTAGACGATCCATCCACTGTTACCGTATGGCCAGGGTTAATATAGACTATCGAAGAGGGAATAGGTATACAGCCACAAGGACCACCACCATCGGTGAGTGACCATGTTTGATCCGCAGGTACTGTCCATCTTCCATTCAAACGGGAATAATAAGTAGCCACTAACGGTGTTGTGCTCTTATTTTTGGTACCAATAACAAATGTGTTATTGAGGTTCGTTACGGTGAGCCCGCTTCTTCTTACTGTCGGTGCGCTTAGCGTTCCGGTTGTTGCCAGGGTTGTGCCCACACCATAAGGTGGTCCTGCCAGAGTTTCCATTTTCAAATCAGTAAGTACACCTGCCGCAGTAAGGGCACTCATCGAGACATTTAAAGTATATGTTCCACCAGCAAGTGTAGCCGTTGAAATAACCGAGCGCATATCGGTAACGCGCTGGATAGCATCGCCTTCGTTATCGGTATAGGCTACATCTGTGGCGGTAGTGGCGTCTATGTGCTGCACAGAAACATAACCCGCAGTTGTTGGGTTGGCTGTGGAATTTATAGCCACTGGTCTATAGTAAATGTCTGTTCCCACAGGAAACAAACCGTATAAAGGCGCTGCCGTACTGCTAATGGCAACTGTGGGAAAGTACCTCCTGAAAATACCGCCATAGGCCGTGCCATTTGTTCTCACTAGCGTTGCTCCTGTACCATTACCAAGTGTTAATGTTCTTCCATTCAGGTTAATGTTACCCGAAGTCATGGTAAGTGTGTTTGATATAATCGCGGAACTGTTCGCTTCCAGTGTTAATGGTCCCGTTGTATTTACCGTAACGCTATAAAAAAGTTCACCGGTTGTATTGGTTATCGTTTGTGTTCCTGCACCCGCAAAGGTTACTATAAAATTTCCTGCCAGGGTTGATCCTGTATTGGTCCAGTTACCACGAACAGTAATGTTACCCCCTAAGGTTTTTGTGCCTGGCCCAGCCAAAACTATGTTATGGTAATTGGAAGGAGCTGCATTTAGACTTCGGATAGTTTGTGCTGCTGAGCCGTTGAAGGTTATGGTGCCACCGGTAATGTTATACGTACCTGTGAACTCAGGCAATGTTGTTGATAACTTTGCAAGGCGCAGGTCACCACCGGTTGCAATAAGATTTGCATTGCCCGAAGCCTGGCTCAACGTATTTGTACCAACATCAAAAATTCCAGAGGTCATTCGCAGAGAGCGACCATTGGTAATCGTCACATTTCCAGTGGCAGTAACTGAGCCGCCAGGAAATGTATTATTTATGGTGAGATCATAAAAGGTTTCTCCAGCCGCACCGGATGGCGGCTGGAGTGTTTGGTTATTGGCGTTACCGTTAAAAACTACAATACTCGTATTTTCAACAAACGAACCGCCAAGGTTGTTAATCCAATTACCCGCAATATTAATTGTCCTGGCTCCGGTGTTAGTATTCAATGTTGCGCCATTACTGATGGTAAGGTTACCCCGAATAGTTGTTGTTGCCGCATTAATCCTCTTCACAGCCGCGCCACTGATAATTAAATGATGGTAGCTGCTTTGCGTGTTCATATTCCAGGGGCCACCGGTAGTTGCACCAAATTCAACGGTATTTCCTGGAGCGGTTGCTGTTAGTACAGTATTCGGAAAATTTCCCTGGCGGGTATACAGCAAATAGGAGTCAGCTGCATTGTTTACAAAAGTTCCGCCATTAGAAAAATTAGATGGATGCAGGATGGATATTCTTCCATTATTGGTTACAGTAAAGTTTCTAAGACTGAACGGTGCATTACCATTAAATTTTAAATCAGTACCGGGTAAAACGGTTATGTTGCCCAATAATCGAAGCTGTCCACTATTATTTGATCTACTGTAAAATCCTATACCACTGAGCGTTGCTCCCCCAACTCCACCTACCCGAACATCGCCAGCACCATTACCTGTAATGGTACCATCCAATACTATTGAACGGGCAATTAAATTGGCATTATTGGCACCCGTATGTGAAAGTACGGCTGTAAGCTCAACTGTTAAACTGGCTACTGTAGTGGTACCTGCTGTATAGTTAACGGTTCGGCCCGCGCAGATAATAACATGGTCATTTACTCCGGGTAGAGAAGCTGCAGCAGCACCGGCACACGAAATAGTAGACCACGTTGATACATTACCCCAATTTCCATCTATCCGGGCGTAGTAGGTAGTTTGGGCTAAAGCGAAGTTAGAAAAAATACTTATGAAAAAAGTTGCTGAAAGTATGACAAATCTATAGCATACCTTAAAACTTAATTGACTAACCATCTGACAAACCTTATAATAAGACTAAATAGAAAAAAACATGCAAAGGTAAGCGGAAAAACATTGACTAATAGAATGTTGCACATCTTTTTATGGATTGGGGGCTGTCAAATCCCTTACAATCTCACGTAAAGGCCGGATACTGTGTATGTGCTCAATAGAAGGCCCCGCACACCAAATGGTCTTGTAAGTAGCTTTTGACGCAGCATTTTCAATAGCCTTAATTCCTCTTAGGGCTACAATCATTTTAATGTACTTCTTTAACCATTTATTCTTAAGCATCACGCGTTCAAACCAGGTGGCTTCTGTACCAATTTGCTGAACATAAGGCGTGTTAATAACGGTAAGTGCAGAGCCGGAAAGTTTTGTAGTTTGTACAATATCCTTTTCCCCATAGTCAACCAAAGCCTGTTTGTATTCGGGTGTTACGTCAGCTTCCTCAGAGGCAATAAAGATAGTGCCGACCGACACACCGGCAGCACCCATAGCCAATGCTTCCTGCACATGTTGTGCAGTGGCAATTCCGCCAGCGGCAATAATTGGAATAGATATATTAGCTTTTAGTAAATCAATTAGCTCCTTCGGTGGAATTTTACCGGTATGTCCTCCTGCGCGATTGTTAATGGCGATTACCATATCTGCACCGAGTGCCTCTACCTTTTGCGCGTACTCCAGATCAATTACATCGCAAAAAACTTTTATGCCCAAGGGCTTACATACTTCAATGGTCTCTTTCGGATTACCCAACGAAGTAATCACAAAAGCAGGCTTCAAGTCGGCCACGGTTTGAAGTTGTGTCTTAAACTTATAGTTCGATTTGTTCACGATAAGGTTAATGCCAAAGGGCTTACTCGTGTGGGCTTTTATCTCCTGAATAGCCTCGCGCAATTCCTTATCGGTTCTGTAATTCAAAGCCGGAAAAGCAGCCGTAACACCACAGTCCAAAGCCGCCTTTACCATTTTGGTATTGGATATCAAGAACATGGGGGCTACAATAATGGGGTATTCAATACCCAGCATTTTATCCAGTGTAACTGCGGTCATGGCAATTTTCATTAAGCTTCAAACTGATCATTTTATCTGAAAAAAACTAATCAAGTTGATGTGCAGAGAAAGGCATCAATTCCCTGATTTTTCTCAGCAAAATTCATGATTAAATAAAGAAAGTATCCTTGTATTTTATCACAAAATCTCTTCCTTCAGCCTGTATATTTGAATGAGTTAAAAAACGTACCGACCATGCATGAAAGTGTTCAACAACTAACCGATAAAATTTACCAGGAAGGAATAGAAAAGGCGGAAGTCCGGGCGAAAGAAATACTGGACGATGCTGCTCAAAAAGCCCGCGATCTGGTGGATGAGGCAGAAGCAAAAGCCCGTATAATCATTGAAAATGCTGAACGAAAGGCAGCAGAGTTGAAATTGAAAAATGATGCTGAAATGCGGCTCTCTGCCCGGCAGGCCATGGGTACGTTAAAGCAACGCATCACGGAAATGATAACCTGGCAACTCAACCATAACTCCATTCATGCAGTTGTGCAGAACACCACCTTTATGCAAAACCTGATTAGCAAGTTAATGGACTATTGGCTTGCCCGGTTTGGTCAGGAGGAGCGGCTGAAAATCTTGCTACCGCAGGAAGAATACCAGGCCTACAAAAATTACCTTGAGGTACGAACCGGTGAACTAATCAAAACAGGTATAAGTATAGAATTTTCAGGCATACTAAAAAACGGTTTTCAGATTGTCGCCATCGATCAGGGGTTTAAAGTCAGCTTTACTGACGAAGATTTTGAACACTACTTCAGCACGTTTGCCAGGCCGCGCATCCATAAATTGCTTTTTGGCCAGGATGATAAACTGTGATGACTAACAGATGAAAGAAGGATATTATTACCTGATTACTTCCCTGCCCGAGCTTAGCCTGACAGACAAATATCCTGGCTACGACACCTTATCTTTTCGTGCATTTATAACTGAGCACCTTATGCCTGAGGATAGTCGGTTGATGCGCACCTTGTATTATCCTTACGATATCGAAAACTTAGTGACGCTAACTAAGAATACCGGCCAACCCTGGCACACTTTCGCAAATTATACGCGGGAAGAAATGCAGCATATGCTGACTGAACCCGACCTATTGCCGGAATTTCTCCAGAGCTTTGTCAATGAAAACCAGAAACAATGGGATCGCTTAACCTCAAAGGCATTAATTAATGCCGCTACTACCCTGTTCATAGACTGGTCGCATACAATCCCGAACACGTTTCTTAAAAAATGGCTGCTGTTCGATCAGAATTTAAAAAACCTGTTGATCTGGTTGAATTGTCACAAGTTCGGACTTAATCCAAATGAAGAAGTATTAGGCAATCACTATGAAGCCGAATACCTTAGAAATTCAAAATCCGGAGAATTAAATCTCAAAACATGGGACTTTCAGTTCAGAGAAGCCCTGCATCATTTTGATAATCCTGACATTGCCTTGCGTGAACTTATTATTAATGAAATGCGCTGGCACTACCTCGATGAAATTATACAACCCTATTCTTTTGGAATAGAACACCTGCTCACCTTTGCGATACGGCTTCAATTGATAAACCGAAACCTGACCGATACTGCTGCTGAAGGCACCAAAAGACTTACTGAACTGATCGATGGAATTATGCATAACTATCAACTTCTTGAAACATTTGCCCGCACATGACCACTACCGCCACCATTAAAAAAGGAACTGTAACCGGAATCATTTCCAACCTGGTAATGGCCGTTAGCGATGCACCCGTAGCACAAAATGAAATTTGTTACATGCACGTTGGTGAAGATCAACTGTTGGGCGAAATCATTAAAGTTATTGGACATGACATCTACATTCAATGCTTTGAAAGTACACGGGGCATGAAAGTGGGCAGCACCATTCGGTTTACCAACGAAATGCTTGAAGTTACCCTGGGTCCAGGCATGCTTTCAAAAATTTATGACGGTTTGCAAAACGATCTGAAAAAATTTGATTCATTGTTAATCAAAAGAGGAAAACGCAGCGAAGCACTCGATAGCGAAAGCCGCTGGCATTTCATTCCACTAACGCAACCGGGCAAAACGGTGCAGGCGGGCGACTGGCTTGGCGAAGTAAAAGAGAATGCCATCCCCCACCGTATCATGGTACCTTTTAAACTCACTGGTCGCTTCAAACTGAAAAATCTGGTAGAAGAAGGTGATTATGGAATTAACGATGTGATAGCGGTACTTGAATCGGAAGAAGGTGAACGTGTTGATGTTAAACTCTGGCAAAAGTGGCCCGTGAAAAAGCCCTTGAAGGGTTATGTTGAAAAAGTGCGGCCGTTTGCCATGTTGGAAACCGGAGTGCGCATTATTGATACCCTGATTCCAATTGCTGAAGGTGGCACAGGTTTTATTCCCGGGCCATTTGGAACCGGCAAAACCGTACTGCAACATGCCATATCGAAACAGGCCAATGCCGATGTTATCATTTTTGCAGCCTGTGGTGAACGCGCCAATGAAATCGTGGATGTATTCACTGAGTTTCCTGAACTGGACGATCCGCACACCGGCCGAAAACTGATGGAGCGCACCATCATCATCGCCAATACATCAAATATGCCCGTTGCGGCACGCGAAGCATCTGTATACACCGCCATGACCATTGCTGAGTATTTCCGCAACATGGGGCTAAAGGTTCTTATTCTTGCCGACTCCACCTCACGATGGGCGCAGGCACTGCGCGAAATGAGTAACCGTCTGGAAGAATTACCAGGACCTGATGCGTTCCCCATGGATCTTACAGCTGTTATCGCCAATTTTTATGCCCGTGCAGGGTATGTCTTTCTACCCAACGGGGCTACAGGGTCAATTACTTTTTTAGGTACTGTATCGCCCAGTGGCGGAAATTTAAAAGAACCCGTTACGGAAGCCACAAAGAAATCAGCCCGCTGCTTTTACGCACTATCGCAAAAGCGTGCTGATCAAAAACGTTACCCGGCAGTTGACCCCACCGAAAGCTATTCCAAATACCTGGAATACCCCGAAATGCAAAACTATCTGCACGAAAACATTTCTTCGCGTTGGATCGATATGGTTATCCGGGCAAAGGATATTCTCTTGCGCGGACGCGAGGTACATGACCAAATCAATATATTAGGCGATGATGGTGTTCCGCTTGATTATCACGTACAATTCTGGAAAGCGGAAATAATTGATTTTGTAATTCTTCAACAAGATGCATTTGACACCATTGATGCTATGACACCAATGGCAAGGCAAAAGTATATGCTTCAGCTTGTGCTTCAGATTTGTCAGATGGAATTTGATTTCAAGGATTTCGAAGAAGTGTCAGCATTCTTTAAACGCATCATCAATAAATTGAAACAGTTAAACTACACGACTTTCGAAAGTGAGCCATTTAAAAAAATAATGGAAGAGTATACGGTGATTGTTAACGAAAAACGCATTGCCTGATGGAATACAAAGCTTTTCAACCGATATTCTACAACATCACCCGCATTAATAAGGCCACCTGCGAGTTGCAATGCCACATGGCCAGTTACGATGAGATGGCCATAATCCATGGCAGGCTTGCTCAGGTTGTTAAAATTGTGGGCAACCAGGTTACCCTACAGGTATTCTCCGGCACAGAAGGTATTCCTACCAATGCGGAAGTTTTATTTACCGGTGACCCTCCTTTATTAAAAGTATCTGAAGATTTAGCCGGCAGGTTTTTAAACGCTTACGGCAGGCCTATCGACAACGGCCCGGAAATACTTGGCGAACCACGAATGATTGGCGGACCATCTATAAATCCTACCAAGCGCGAAAGACCATCTGAACTTATACTCACCGGTATTGCCGGCATCGACCTGAATAATACACTGGTCACCGGTCAAAAAATTCCCTTCTTTGCCGATCCCGAACAACCGTTTAACCAGGTAATGGCCGATGTTGCGTTACGGGCCAAAGCCGACCGTATCATTTTAGGAGGAATTGGCTTGCAACATGATGATTACCTCTTTTTCAAAAATATTTTTGAGAATGCCGGTGCCATTGATCGCATTGTTTCATTCATCAATACAACGGAAGATCCAAGCGTTGAAAGGTTACTCATACCCGACATGGCGTTGACCGCAGCTGAATACTTCGCTATTGACCGGAATGAAAAAGTGCTGGTATTGCTTACCGATCTGACCCTGTATTGCGATGCGTTGAGTATTGTAAGCAATAACATGGATCAGATATCGTCAAAAGACAATATGCCCGCATCACTATACAGCGATCTGGCCCGCCTCTATGAAAAAGCTGTTCAGTTTCCTGCCGGTGGTTCCATCACCATTATTGCTGTTACAACGCTCTCGGGTGGAGACATTACCCATGCCATACCCGATAATACCGGTTACATAACCGAAGGCCAACTCTTTTTGCGAAGAGATGCCGAGATAGGTAAAACTATTGTGGATCCATTCCGGAGTTTATCACGCTTAAAACAATTAGTGATTGGCAAGAAAACCAGGGAAGATCATCCTCAGGTAATGAATACCGCGGTAAGGCTTTACTCCGATTCTGCGAATGCGCGGACAAAACTGGAAAACGGCTTTGATTTGAACGATTACGATAAGCGATGCCTGAGTTACGCGAAAGAGTACAGCGAAAAATTACTGGCAATAGACGTAAATGTTGGTATTGAAGATATGCTGAATACAAGTTGGAGTCTGTTCTCCAGATACTTTAAAAAAGAAGAACTGGCTATCCGACAAGATCTGGTGGACAAATACTGGAAGAACTAAGAATCATGGCCCTGAAATTCAAATACAACAAAAGCGCACTGTATGAACTGAGTCAGCAATTGGTAGTTCGGCAAAAGGCGTTACCAACGTTAAAGAGTAAGGAAGCCGCATTGCGATTGGAAATAAAGAAAATTAAAGATAAAGCACTGGCCTATGAAGCTCAGCTTAACCAGCGGCTTGATGACGTTACGAACCTCGCGCGACTATGGGTTGAATTTGAAGAAGGTCTTGTGAAATTAAAAACAGCTTCGTATCAAACCCGGACAATTGCCGGAGTAAAAATACCCGTGTTGGATACCCTTGCGTTTGAGCTTGCTGAAATCAGTCAGTATCATAAACCCGATTGGTTTTTAGATGGTATTCACATACTGGAAGACCTTACCCGGTTGCGATTGCTCCACCAGGTAGCCGCACGGGCAACAGAAATTCTTGAATACGCACGGAAGAAAACAACACAAAAAGTAAACCTCTATGAAAAAGTGCAGATTCCGGAATACCAGGAAGCCATCCGGAAGATCAAACGATTTCTTGAGGATGAAGAAAACCTGGGTAAGGCTTCACAAAAAATATTAAAGAAAAGATTGCAGAAATCAGTGACCGTATGATTGTGCCCATGATCAAATATACCATGCTTCTCCATCCGAAGGATAAAGATGCCTTCATGGCAAAACTCATGGACGTTGGGTTGGTGCAGATTCATGGCTACGAAATAGGCGAAGATGCCGAAACGCAGGAGTTGTCCGCTACCATACGCGAAATTGAAGAAGCCATCAGGCGATTTAAAAAGAGAACTATAAACGCACCAGGCAATCGTTCCGTAAGCCATGAAGAATTCCCTGCCCTTTCCGTTATAGCGAAAATGGAACGCGAACTGGAGCAGGCCCACCAACGCGCGGAAACACTGGCGCTGGAAATTAAATTGTTGGAACCCTGGGGCGATTTCGACCAGGAAGCAGTGAAAAAGATCGAACAACTTACGGGTCGTGAAGTAAAATTCTTTGAATACCCAACACGAAGGTTCAACCAATCGTGGCAGCAAGAGTATGCCCTGCAGATGGTTAATACCCGTGCGGGAATTAATTACTTCTTAATCTTCAGAAGACCAGGTGAAGAATTGCCCCTTGCACCGATTACTCTTCCTTCAACTTCACTTTCCATTCTTAAACGTGAACAAAATGAACTTATAAAAAAAATTGACACACTGAATAACCGGTTAGATGGTTATGCAGCAAAGCTTAGCAATGGTTTACATGATAAACTTATACAAGCTAAAGATCAGTTAGCCCTTCACCTGGCGCAGCAACAAATTAAATCAGCAGCAAATAACACCATTTCAATAGTAGAGGCCTGGTGCCCTAAGCCAGAAGAAAAAAAATTAAATCAATTTCTTGATAATGAAAAAGTAGTATACCTCACGGAAGAACCTTCGCAAAATGAATTACCGCCAGTACTGCTAAAAAATAATTGGTTTACCCGGTTGTTTGAACCTATTGGGGCGTTATTCGCCTTACCGCGTTATACCGAAATGGATTTAACCGTTTTCTTTGCCCCCTTCTTTCTCTTGTTCTTTGGGCTTTGCCTGGGCGATGTAGGCTACGGTGTTGTAATCGTAGCGGCCACTACCCTCCTTAAATTCAAAAACAGGAAATCACCGTATCGAAGTTACCTCACCCTGGCACAACTACTTGGTCTCTCAACAATTTTTGCCGGCATGCTTTCCGGAACACTCTTCGGTTTGGAGATGGGCAAGTTGGAATGGTTTGCCGGCCTACGTTCCATGTTTTTGGATTATGATAAACTTTTCAACCTGGCACTGGTTATTGGTTTTCTTCAAATTCTTTTTGGGTTAGGAGTGCAAGCCTATAAGCTATGGGTAGTTCAGGGGTATAAATTCGCCTTATCTAAAATTGGATGGATTATTTTACTAATCAGTTTAGTGGACCTGTATGTGATCCATTCCTTCACCACCATTAGCAGCATACTGTTGTGGATAAGTTTAGGTTGCGTTGTTGTTTTCGGTGCGCCTGAAAAAGGCTGGCTAAAATCCATTGGGTTTGGTGTTACCGATCTTTATAATATCACCAGTGTGTTTGGCGATTTACTAAGTTACATCAGGCTGTTTGCCCTGGGTGTTTCCAGTGCTATTTTGGGCATTGTGGTAAATAGCATTGCCCTGTCCGCCAAAGGCATTCCTTATCTAGGGTTTTTCTTGTTCATTTTAGTACTGATTGTAGGGCACACGGCCAACCTGTTACTCTCATCATTAAGTGCGTTTGTCCATCCGATGAGGTTAACCTTTGTTGAATTTTATAAAAACAGTGGATTCATAGGTGGTGGAAAACCTTTCCAACCTTTAATTCGAAAAGCCAATACTAATTCATTAACTCATTAATTATACAACTATGGAAATAACATTAGCATACCTCGGACTCGGCATCATGGTTTTCTTCTCCGGCATTGGCAGTGCCATTGGTGTTTCCATTGGCGGACAAGCCTCCATTGGTGCATTGAAAAGACGCGAAGATGCCTTTGGCAATTATATGTTGCTGAGTGCATTACCCGGAACACAAGGCCTCTATGGATTCGCTGGTTTTTTCATTATCAATAATTCTGGCGTGATAAGTGCTGAAATAACCTTACTGCAAGGAGCCGCCATTTTCGGTGCGGGTATTATGTTGGGTGGCGTTAGCTTCTTCAGCGCTATTCAACAGGGCAAAATTTGTGGTAATGGCATTAACGCATTAGCCGGTGGTCATGATGTATTTGGAAAAACTATGATACTGGCTGTATTTCCAGAACTTTATGCCATCATCGCATTTGCTGCTACATTTTTAATCAATGCCTCGCTGTGATATCAGAAGCGCAATGCCTTGCCACGTTCGGCTAAAAGTTGCTTCGCGTCCTTCCAGGATGGAAAGGTATCGGTTTCGTAAGTAAGTGTTCTGATTTCTTCAGCTAAATCTGCGCTTACTTTTCATGGCCTGAAGATGGGCACCGCCTTTTGCAAAGGCTTTTAAATCCGCCTCACTCTTCCATGAAGTAATGGTATAATGCATCGTCCAGATGCCGCGAGTCTTCTTCTGCAAAAAAATTGTACTTTTCAGTTGCCTGATAATTTTCAAAACGTTGTAAGAAAGTGCAAAAAACTTCCAGGGAGATTTTAACTTAATACTGGTTATGGTCACCATCATTACCGTAAAGAATTATTCTACCAACTCGGCCAACGCTAACCAACGGGTTGTCTTTTGTTCTATTAACTCCATTGTAGTTTGTAGCTGTTGACCAAGTTCAACTAATTTGATATGATCGTCAATACCAGAATTGATTTTTGTCTCCAGTTCACGCTTTTGTTTCTCCAATAAATCAATCTCAGCCTGTAACTGTTCGTATTCTTGCTTCTCTTTAAAAGAAACCTTCTTAGAAGAAGGCTGCAGTTCTTTAGCACCTAGCTTTTCTGAAATTTGCACGCTCTTCCGGGTTTCCTGCTCATCCACCCAATCCCGATAATCTGTATAGTTACCATTGAAGAAACGTATCCTCCCATCGCCTTCAAAAACAAACAATTGATCGACCAGGTGATCCATAAAATAGCGGTCGTGTGAAACCAACAGCAAACAACCTGTAAATTTTTCAAGAAATTCTTCCAGTACGTTTAAGGTATCGATATCAAAATCGTTGGTCGGTTCATCCAGAATAAGAAAGTTTGGATTGGTCACCAGCATCTTCAGCAGTTGCAGTCGCTTTTTCTCTCCCCCACTTAATTTCTCAACATAGGTGTATTGCTTTTCGGGTGGAAATAAAAAGTTATCAAGAAATTTGGATGCGGAAACCTGTGACCCATCCGATAGCGTAATGAATTCAGCAATATCCTTTACTTCTTCAATCACCCGATTCGCAGGATTCAGGTTCATGGAATCCTGCGTGAAGTAACCAAACTTTGTAGTTACACCCGGCAGCACTTCACCACTGTCCGGTTTAAGCCGTTGGGTAATCAAATTCAAAAAAGTACTTTTTCCGATACCATTACTTCCCACAACACCAATGCGATCGTGTTTTTTAAAAACGTAAGAGAAATTGTCGACCATTGATTTACCGGCATAAGCTTTCGACAGATGATTAACTTCAAGAATTTTACCTCCCTGACGTGCCTCTTTAATATCAAGTTCAAGTCTGTCCTTCTTTAAATCCTGCGATGCCTTTTCCTTAAGTTCGTAAAAAGCCTCTATCCTGTATTTTGCTTTTGTACCGCGGGCCTTTGGCTGTCTGCGCATCCAATCCAGTTCTTTTTTCAACAGGTTACGGGCTTTGCTTACTTCAGCTTTTAATATTTCTTCCCGTTCAGATTTCTTCTCCAGGTAGTAAGCATAGTTGCCTTTGTAGCGAAAAAGTTGTCTTCTATCGAGTTCAATGATTTCGGTGGCAACGGCATCCAGAAAGTAACGATCGTGCGTTACCATTATGAGTGTAATCTGCTGACCGGCCAAAAAATTCTCTAACCACTCAATAGCAGAAAGGTCAAGATGGTTGGTGGGCTCATCCATAATGATGAGGTCGGGCTCATTCAGCAGAAGTTGAGCCAAAAAGATACGTTTCTTTTGCCCTCCGGATAACTCTTTGAATTTCTTATCCATATCCGGAATACCCAGTTTGCCGGTAACTTCCTGAACTTTTGAATCATAGTCCCAGGCACTAAGTTCTTCCATTCTTTCCAATGCGGCTTGCATGCGCTCAGGGGCAACATCCGGATGATGAATACAATCTTCATACTCTTTTACGGCACGGGCTACATCGTTGTCTTCACTGAAGAGTATATCCTTTACCTGTAAATTTTCATCTACGGCAGGTTGTTGAGTAAGGTATCCCAGGCGAATGCCTTCACGGATCACAACCGTGCCAGCATCAGGCGCCAGTTCACCGGTTAAAATCTTCAATAAAGTTGATTTTCCAACCCCATTATTACCAACAAAGGCAAGTTTTTCCCCTTGCGAGATGCCTAATGAAAGGTCTTTAAAGAGCCAGTTATCATTAAAAGATTTAGAAATCAGCTCTGCGGAAAGGTAATTCACAACGTAAACGTTTTAATAGGGCGCAAAGGTACAAGGAAGGAATGATCTTCCCCAACACGCTATGAAAACAAGGGAATTACTAAGCGGTACCTAACCTGCGCAGGTGAACCAGGTGCGACCAGAAGGCTTTAAACATGGAGGTATACTCTACGTAAACAATGTCGTACTCTTGGCATACCTCTTTTACAAATTTACTTACCTGCGGATAGTGGATATGACTTATGCGCGGAAACAAATGATGCTCGATCTGAAAATTAAGTCCTCCCAATAACCAATACATACTTTTACTGTGCGTAGCAAAATTAGCGGTTGTATTCACCTGGTGAACAGCCCATTCGTTTTCAATTTTATTGGACAAACTATTGGGCTTAGGAAATTGTGTGCCTTGCACCACGTGGGCAAGCTGAAATACAACACTAATAAATAATCCACAAACAAAAGTGATGATCAGAAAACCCAGTAAGGCTTTTATCCAACCCACCATAATTACCGGAATAACAAGGTAAACACTAACATACCCCACTTTCGTTATCCAAAACACAACATGTTCTTTTACCGACCACTTGCGAACCTCCATGTGTCCGGCAATTTTTCCTGAAAAATATTTTTGAAAATCTTCGTAAAAAATCCAGGCGAGATAGGAAATGCCGTAGAGAATGACCCAATAAATATGTTGGAACCGATGAAACCAGTAACGGGGTTGCTCATCGTGCAAACGCATAAATGGCAACACATCAATATCGGAGTCCATACCTTCAATATTAGTATAGGTGTGGTGGTTAATATTGTGCTTTACCTTCCAAAACGATGAAATTCCTCCCAATATGTTTAATGAATGAGCCGAAAGGTTATTTATCCACGAACGCCTTGAAAAACTAGAGTGCCCTCCCTCATGCATTACATTGAAACCTATAATGGCCAGGTTAAGCCCTAAAAGCCCGCTTAGCAGAATGGAGAGCCATGGAGCCGGTGTAAAGAATACCAGCACAATATATAACGTTAAAGCTGTTAAAACCTGAAACATACCCTTGGCATATAATCGCCAGCTTCCGGATGGGTTCAGGTTATGTTCAGCAAAATAGTGGTCGACTTTTTCCTTGATAGCTTTAAAAAAGTCGCTTTGGCTGTTATCGAAACTTACTTTAGACATGCAGAATGTTTAATTGTCTGCAGTATAACACTAAATCCTGAGAATCGTTCTCCGCCAATGGAAATGACAAATATCATAGGTGGTAAGGTCGTAAGGGTATTACCTTGTATCTGGTAAAGATCTGGCTATCAATTATCAAAAATGGATTCAATAACTCACATAGCACTTGGGGCTGTAGTTGGAGAAGTAATGGCCGGCAAGCGAATTGGTAAATCGGCATTATTGCTTGGTGCCATAGCACAAAGTTTACCGGATATCGACTTTGTAGCTTCCTTTTGGATGTCATTCTCGGAAAATCTGCTGGCGCATCGTGGCTTTACTCATTCATTCCTGTTCATTGGGCTTACAGCTGTTGGATTAGCGATGTTCACCGACCGATGGTATCAAAAACCAGATATGCCTTATCGATCGTGGTTACTATTCTTTGGCGTGCAGATGCTGATTCATTTGCTGATTGATGGATGCAATGCCTACGGCACAGGCTGGTTGGAACCCTTCAGCCATGAACGCATTTCATTTCATTTTCTTTTTGTAGCCGATCCATTCTTTTCAGTATCGATTAGTATAGCCGCACTTGTTTTGATGATATCTCGCAACACTCATGCATCTCGAATGAAATGGGCAATAGTATCCCTGATTATCTCAACCGCTTATCTATTTTATGCCGGCTTTAATAAAATCATAATTGAACGTGATGTTGCCCGGGCGCTTGCAAATCAAAATATATCCTATTCACGCTTTCTCACCACCCCCACCCCGCTTAATACCTGGCTTTGGTTTGTTGCTGTTGAGGATGACAGCGGATTTCACATTGCGCACCGATCGGTTTTTGATCACCAGGAGGCAATAGATTTTTTTTATATTCGACAAAATAAAGCGCTCTTGAAAGAAGCAAGCGGGCATGAGTCTTTGCAACATCTGATCCGGTTTTCGCAGGGTTATTATACCGTGAAAAGCAAAGACGGAAGATTAATTTTCAATGATTTGCGTTTCGGACAAATTACTGGTTGGGCCAACCCTGAAAACGAGTTTGTATTTCATTTCTACCTGGACCACCCGGAAGATAACCTGTTGGTAATACAACGGGGAAGGTTTGCGAATTGGAACAGGGAAACAATTAAACTACTGGTAAAACGAATACGAGGCCTAAAGCCTCCAGAATAAATTCAGATTTCAATTGCTAATTACACGATTAAAAAAAATAATTTCCAAATGAAAGTCCTGCTCATTGAAGATGAAGCGATGCTGGCACAGGATATCTTAAAGCATCTCCAAACCCAACACTATACCTGCGAGTGGGTCACCCGTATTTCAGAAGCTGAAGAAAAAATAAACCTGTACAAATATGATTGCATTTTACTTGACCTCGCCCTTCCTGATGGCAATGGACTAAGTCTGTTGCAAAACCTGAACCAACATCACAACACAGAAGGCGTTATTGTAATCTCAGCCAAACATACACTTGAAGATAAAATAAAGGGGCTTAACCTTGGTGCAGATGACTATATGGTAAAGCCCTTTCATTTAGCGGAACTTAGTGCACGTATCAGTGCGGTGATCCGGAGAAAACAGGCGGAGAACGCAAACGTAATTGTTTTGCACGATTTAAAAATAGATTTACCCTCACGATCCGTTTATTGCAAAGCGGGCAAAATTGACTTAACACGTAAAGAGTTTGATTTGCTTATATTCTTATACTTCAACAAAAACAGGGTTGTTTCTAAAAATGCTATTGCCGAGCATATCAGCGGGGACCACGCAGAAAGCTTTACTAATTTAGATTACATCTATTCACACATTAAAAACTTAAAGAAAAAATTAACGGAAAGAGGCTGTGATGATTATATCAAAACAATTTATGGTATTGGATACAGAATGGAAGTATGAAACTACTGACTCAAACTACCCGATATTATTTTATGCTGGCTGTAGCCCTGCTTCTGCTTAGTATACCCGCCATCTATTTTACATTACGTACGGTACTCATACATAAACTTGATGAAGAACTTCGTGAACACAAAAACAGCTTTTTTCAGTCATTACGATTGATAACTTCAGAAAAAGAATTAGAGGTATACAAGCACTTCTATGAGGAGTTCTCCCTGAAGGAGATTGACTATAAAATAGAAAAGGACTCCATTTACACTATAGAAGAATACGATTCATCCGAACGCAAAGTAACACCCTTACGAATTCTGCGATCAGGTGTTTATCTGAATGGAAAACATTACGAATTACTGATTCGGGAGTCGTTAATCACAACACGCGATCTTATCACAATTATCTTGTTTGTCAAAGCAGGGATACTGGCAAGTTTGCTGACTGGCCTACTCGTAATCAATCGAAAGCTGACCAAAAAAGTATTTAACCCGTTCTATCAAACTGTCAGTAATCTAAAAAAATTTGAGATTGACAAAGATTCGACTATCCCTGAAATACATACCAGAATCACAGAGTTCAATGATTTGAATAAAGTACTTATACAACTTACCCAAAGAAATCATCAATCCTATATCAGTCAAAAAGAATTTACTGAAAATGCTGCACATGAACTACAAACACCCCTGGCCATTATTCGAACAAAGCTTGACTTGCTGATACAAACATCGGAAATGACTAACGAACAAGCTGAGTTAATCAGCGAGCTGTATGATGCAACTGACCGAATTAATCGACTAAACAAAAGCCTGCTCCTTCTTAGCCAGATTGAAAATACCGGTACCCTTGACAGGGAGCCAGCAAATCTGCACGAACTTGTTTTGAAAAATGTCAGCCTATTCAATGAAATTTTTACAAGTAAGCATATTGTACCGGAAATAGCCGGTGGTAGCCCTATCGTTACAACCAACACTGCGCTGTTGGAAATTCTTTTAACAAATTTAATTTCAAATGCTGCACGATTTACTCCTGACGGAGGAGCTGTTCTTATTCAATTAACAGAAAATGAATTAATTATTTCCAATACCGGGGAGCCGCTTCAAAATCCCGAAAAAATATTTAATCGCTTTCATCGCGAATCAAACCAGAAAACCGGAACCGGTTTAGGGCTTACTATATCCAAACAAATCTGCAAAGTGCTCGGTTTTGACTTGCGTTATCGTTTTGAACAACACAAACATACCTTCATCCTTCGGTTTAATCCGTAGTTTATAGCTGATTTTTGTCAGTTTATCACAACTAATCCATTTCTCCAGAAAATCTTCAGATTTCAGTAATTCATTTGATTACTGAAATTACAGGAAATGAAGAAAGGTATTTTGTGGGCGGGCGTTGTGTTACTCGTAATTGGTGTAACGACTGCATTTTGGCTTTACAATATGCCGCACCGTAAGGCTAACGCAGAACCATTCGTTACCCTAAAAGCTACAGAACTTTATAAATCGTTTGAAGCAAATGAAGCTGAAGCGAATGAAAACTACCTGGACAAGGTAATTGAAGTTCACGGTATAGTTTCATCCGTAAGCATAAACCAGCAAGGAGATCAGGTAATTCTGATGCAAAGCAACGATCCGATGTTTGGCGTTAGCTGCACCATGGATAAATCCATGCAGGATGTTAAACCGGGCCAGTCGCTTTACCTAAAAGGTATCTGCAAAGGATACCTATCTGATGTTGTTTTAACGGATTGTATTTATATCAAACATTAACACGTACATAATTCTACCCTATGAAATGGTGGCTCTCTTCCCGGCACGTCCTGCAATCAACAGCACTGATAATACTCACCAGCGGAATTATTGTTTCTTGTGTGCATGACCCATTTTTGGACCCTAACGCACTCAACGATGGAAAACCCAGTATTCCTGGCTGCACACCTTCCGGACAAATTTGTTTTGAATCCAGTGTACTACCCATTTTCATATCGGCATGCGCCCGACCGGGTTGTCATGACGCAGCCTCGCACACCGATGGATATAACCTAAGTAGCTACGCTACGATTGTACGCAAAGGAATAAAACCAGGTAATGCCTCTGAGAGTAAACTTTATAAAGTACTGTTCGAATCGGGTGAAGACCGTATGCCACCGGACGGATCGTTGACAGCAGCTCAAAAAGATTCAATTGCCGCCTGGATTAATCAGGGTGCAAAAAACATAACAAACTGTGCCTGTTCATGCGATGCAAATGAATTTACCTACGCACTTTCAATAGAGCCACTACTCAACAAAGCATGCGTAGGATGCCATAAACCCGGTTCGTTAAACGGCAATGTAAATCTTGCAGACTATTCGCATGTGAAAAACCATGTAAATGATGGCAGTTTGCTCGGCAGCATAAAACATAGCAGCGGCTTTGTTCCTATGCCGCAAGGCACAAAACTCTCCGATTGTGAGATTACAAAATTTGAAAACTGGATTAATGCAGGGGCACTTAACAATTAACCATATGCAACGTCTGTTTATACTATTGAGTTGGCTAAGTATTCTACTGCTCTCCGCATGCTACTACGACAAAGAAGGAATACTTTACCCCGAAACAGCGAACTGCGTTCCCACCGCATCTCCATCATTCCTTAACGAGGTACTGCCACTGCTAAATGGCCGGTGCAATAATTGCCATGGCGGCAATTCACCCTCAGCCAATATTCGGCTCGATGCTTATGCTGAGGTAGTCATTTACGCAAACAATGGCAGCTTAATGGGCAGCATTAACCACAGCGGTGGTTATTCGCCAATGCCAAAAAACAGCGGAAAAATGTCCGCATGTGAAATTCAAAAAATTCAAAACTGGATTTCTGCAGGAAAACTAAACAATTAATACAGCACCTATGAAAACCACACTTCTGTCTTTAGCGTTGCTTATTGCATTAACAAATTTTGCACAACCCGTGTACATGACACGTACCGGACAAATATCATTCTACTCCAAAACACCCATGGAGAATATTGATGCCATCAATAATGAAGTTACCTCCATGATTAACCCGGCAACTGGAGAGTTGGTCTTTGCAATTCTGATAAAGAGTTTTCGCTTTGAGCGTGCTTTGATGGAAGAACACTTTAATGAGAACTATATGGAATCTGATAAATTTCCAAAAGCCACGTTTAGCGGCAAAATCAGTAACCTGGGCAACATTGACTTCACAAAAAATGGTAACTATCCAACCCGTGTAGAAGGCGAACTGACTATACATGGTGTTAAAAAGGTCATTACCTCACCCGGAATCATAAACATCTCGGGTGATAAAGTTACTGCGACAAGTACATTTCCTTTACACCTGGCAGACTTTAATATAACAATACCTTCTCTGGTTGCCGATAAAATATCAGAAACGGTAGAAGTAAAAGTAAACTGTGAATATCAACCCAAAAAATGATTGCAACTAAATCCACACTTATTCTACTCACTATTCTTATGGCAAGGATAGTGGCGGCACAGGATGATCTGTTAAAAATGCTGGAAGAAGAAACAGCGAAAGATAAAAAACCGGATTATACTACGGCCACTTTTAAAACAACGAGGCTTATCAACGGTCACTCGGTTGAAAATGTAGCAGCAGGTGTATTGGATTTCAGAATTTCCCACCGGTTTGGATACATCAACAGCGGTTTATACGAATTTTTTGGCTTAGATCAGGCCACAACAAGGTTAGGGTTGGATTACGGATTAACCAACCGTTTGATGATCGGCCTTGGCAGAAGCACCTTTGAAAAGCAACTCGATGGATTCACCAAGTACAAATTGATCCGACAATCGAGTGGCGCCAAAAAAATGCCGGTAACCGTTAGCCTTATGGCAGCTATGGTATACAAAACACTTAAGCCCAGTACTACCAATCGCGAAAACTTCAAAACTTCCAACCTGTACTACACCTATCAGGTGCTGGTAGCCCGTAAACTAAATGATCGCCTTTCGCTTCAGGTTATGCCCACCATGAATCACTATAATCTTGTACCCGGAACCACGCTTTCAAACGACTTGTACTCCATAGGTTTTGGTGGACGAATAAAGGTGAGTAAAAGAGTAACAATCAATGCCGAATACTATTACCAGCTTGCAACTACCAAACTCCCCGACACGAAAAATTCACTTGGGGTGGGTGTCGATATTGAAACCGGGGGACATGTTTTTCAATTATACGTAACGAATTCTACAGGTATGACGGAACGGTCATTCATTTCAGAGTCAACAGGAGATTTTCTTAAAGGCGATATACATTTTGGATTTTGTATTTCAAGAGTCTTTACCTTAAAAGATCCCAGAAAATAGTTACAGTCCGCCAACCAGATTTAATCCCGCTGTTTGAAATAAAATGTAAACAGAAATAATATCAGCCGAAAGATATCGTAGGCGCTGCGCTGTAAAAATCGCTCCCACAAGGTTTGCTTGTTGGTGTATAGTTCGGGGGTTACCTGAATACATTCTAAATCAATGATGCGCTGAAGTCGCTTTTCAACATCATGCGCAAAATTTTCATCGTAGACATCAACGTTTAATTCCACACTGGCATAGGCGCTGATATTATTCAGGTTATAGGAACCAACGGTTACCCACTGACCATCGTAAGTGCCCAGTTTAGCATGAAGTACTTTGCGCTGGTATTCCCATATTTCCACCCCTCTTCGTAAAAACCATCCGTACATATAACGTTCAGCATACTTGGCCAGGGGTACATCAGAAATGCCGGCCACAATAACTTTAATTTTTACCCCACGTTTGGCGGCCGCTGCAATGTGTTTCCGTAAAAGATTACCCGGTAAAAAATAGCTGGATATCAGGTAAATGGAGGATTGCGCCTGCCGGAACATCTCCAGGTAACTGGAGGTGATTTGTTTCTTCCTGCGCACCCAATCGTTAATGCGGGGTCGTGCTAAAACAAAAGACTTACCCTCTTGTCTGTTGCTATGCTTTTCCCGTCTGAAGAATTTTTTCTTCCCCTTAACACGGGCCTCGCAGATCTTCTGAAGTCTGAAACTCACATCACCATCTACAAATACAGCCCAATCAAGCCAGGCTACATTTTCAGGAGTATCGTTGTAATGATTACCAATATTTATTCCACCTACCAGGGAAAAGCGTCCATCAACAACACAGACTTTATGATGTAACCTACGGCCGAAATAGAAATACTTACTCTTGAAATAGGCTGCGAAAAACCTGAAGTAGACACCGGCATCGCGAAGTTTTTGAATAAACTCCTTTGAAAGATTTTGCGAAGCATACCCGTCTACAATAAGGTAAACCTGCACACCCCGTTTAGCAGCTTTGATAAGTGCGTTTGTAACACGTTTGCCTGTTTCATCTTGTTCGAAGATATAGGTTTGAAGATGTATAGTTGTTTTTGCTTCATGGATAAGTTTATCCAACAAATCAAAATACTCGTGCCCGGCTCGTACCAGACGAACTTCAGCGTTTGGATGATAGCCCCGTTTGGTGGGTGAATTCGATAGTAACCTGGTCATCGTAGCTTTCAGGCTTAAGTTAAAACACAAAACGGTTTAACAAAAAAATACAAAATCATTTTGCGTTGTATGGAACCTTCTGTCACAGCTTTCGTTAATACTGCATTGAAACTATAAAACAGTTGGTTTACAGTAAGTTACATCTAATTTTTTACGAATACGTTTACACCATACTATCGTTGGAGGTTGAACGGAAGCCCGTAAGTAAATACTGTGAAAGATGAAAGAAGGAGTGTTCGCTATGGAATGGATTACCGTTTATATTTCCGGCAAACCGGATTTTAAAGAAGAAGTATTGCGCAACCTGGATAAGTCAAACTTTCCGTTTATGCCGGGTTCGGCTGAAAGTGATTCGTTATACCTGCTTTGGATTGATGACCGGTCATCTTTACGCGATCTGAAAAAGGCCATTGGCAGTAAAACTGTTTTTAAATACCGCTTGCAGTTTTATTCAAGCCTTGAAAAGTATTTTCAATCCATCCGGAAATCCAAGGAAGCAACCTTCTCCCCACAGGAAAAGGAACTGATCAACCAAATGTCGGAGTGGGAAGCTGGTTCACGGGTGTACAGACATAGTGCATAAGCTATTTTCCGGGTTTCCTTTTATCGCGCAGTTCAAAAAACAGGCGAATACGCGCTATGATTTGACTTTCAGTCAGACTATCACACGGTTCGACCGTTAAAATTTTAGACTTCAATTCCGGGTTCTTCTTAAGTTCCTTTTCTAAATCAAGTTTTGCTTCTGCCGGCCCAATTATATAAAGGTTATCTACTCCGCTTAATGCCTCTATTACCCGGGCGTAGAATTTTTTCAGCTCTTCCTTGAACTTGTTTTTCTGCGAGCTCTCATAGTCGAAACCGATACCCCCACGTTTTGTCCGTTTTGATTTCTCGCCCTCAACTTTAGGTTTTCGCTCAGCGTCTGAAAAAGCGTGAACAATCCGAACCTCCTCGCCTTTTTCCAAATGAACAATCACAGCTTCACGCGTATCAATCCATATTCCAGTATTTTTCATGGCTTAATTTTTATTGATCTTAGCCAAGATCGCAGAGTTTTTCACTACTTAGCCTGACCAAGATCAAATGCCTCGCTGATATTGATCATCTCATACAAGAAGACTGAATTCTATTTTCCATGAACCTATGAATTTTACTACGGAGAATGATTTGAGTATTTTTGGAATACCCTGAACCAAATTAGTTATCAGCCCTTGAATCTCCATCACGAATTACAGAAGATTACAAACAAGGCCCATGCGTTGCGGGTTACAAAGTATATCGGAAACGATACCAGGAAATTCGATGATCTGGTTAAACTATTCTTAAACGGGCCTTATCGCCTCGCGCAACGGGCCTCATGGCCACTAACAGTTTGTGTTGAAAAAAATCCAGAGTTGGCCAAACCTTACTTAAAATTGCTTCTTCAAAATCTAAAAAAGGAACCGCTGCATGATGCTGTAAAGCGTAATACCGTTCGGCTTTTTCAGTATGTAGATATACCCATAAAATTACAAGGTTTAGTCGTTGATCAATGCTTTCAGTATCTTTTAGATCCCAAAGAACCAATCGCAGTAAGGGTATTTTCCATAACGGTATTAGTAAATATTGCACAGGATAAGCCTGAATTGAAAAGGGAATTAATTTTAGTTTTGGAAGATCAACTCCCGTATGGTTCTGCGGGGTTTATTTCCAGGGCAAAGAAAACACTTAAACAATTACGTAACTAAAACTTGACTCAACTACACGAACATACCTGTAAAAGTTGTGGCCATTTGTTCGAGGGCAACTACTGCAACCTGTGCGGTGAAAAAGTGATCACCCCCAAAGACCGTACGTTTCGTACGTTCTTAAGCAATATATTAATAGCCGTGACCTTTGCTGACAATAAATTTATTAAGTCGCTTTGGCTGGCCGTTGTTAACCCGGGATTCATCTCGAAAGAGTATGCCGAAGGGCGAAGGGTCAATTACATTCGTCCGCTGCAGCTGTTTTTTATCCTTAACCTCGTGTATTTCCTATTCCCTATTCTTCAATTGTTCAGTTCATCGCTGCGCACACAAATGTATTACCTGTTTCACAGCGCCATGGCGCGAAATATGGTGGTAAACCGCCTGGCTGAAGAAGGCATGAGCCTGGCGGCCTTTGAGCTGATGTATAATGCAAAAACCACAAGCATGGCAAAACTTTTAATCGTAATTTTTGTGTTACTGGCCTCCATTCCGCTCAGTATTATTTACCGGAAGAAGAACCGGTTCTTTACCGATCATACCACGTTGGCCGTTGAACTGGCATGCTTCAATATTTTTGTAAACGCCATCTTGCTCTCGGCAATATTATGGGCTGTTAATAACATTCTTCGGTGGGGCCAGTCTGGCTGGGAAGGCTACCTTAACGATACCACACTTACCATTGTATTCGTTTCTACCAACCTATATTTTCTGTTTCGCGCCTCGCGAACTTTTTATGCGCAAAAGGGAAAGCGTCTTATTGTTAAATGTGCATTGGGCATATTGGGCTTATTCCTGGCACTGGAAGTATACCGCCTCATTTTATTCTTTCTAACCTTTTACCTGATTTAGTTTAGCGGAGTGAATTCAACTGGTCAATTAATTGATTAACCTGTTTGTGATCATCGGCAGGTGACAGGCGTATAAAATTACGCAAGGTTTCAATGGCTTCACTGAATTCTTTGGTTACTGCAAGGGTTAAACCCAAATTGAAATAGCTGTTGGGATAGCCAGGCTCAAGTTCGATGGCAATGGCGTAGTGCACTTTTGCCAGGTTGTAGTTTCCTACTTCGGCATAGAGGTTGGCCAGGTTATAATGTGATTCATAATGCCGCGGATTTTCTTTGAGCGCTCTTGTAAAATAATCAATGGCACGCGTATGATTGCCTTCGGTTGATTCCAGTATACCTAAATTGCAATACGCATCAGCCAGTCCTTCACCTTCTTCAATGGCTTTTAGATAAAGGCTTTTTGCATTTATCCGGTCGCCTTGCTCGTCCAACAATAAGGCCTCTTCAAAGGTAGACAGTTGGCCAAGCTTGATAACCCTGCCACCCTGAAAGAGGCTGAGTTGTCCATGCTTCTCCTGTTCATTTTGCTTTCTCTTCTGTGCTTTTTGCGGGCCGAATTTAACAGGCTCAGGCCCCGGAAACTTTACGACTTTCGCCATGATGCAAAGGTACGGCTGAAACCCGAAAGCAAAAAGCAAAAGCCTGCAGGTTCAGACGCGGAGGCCCTCTGATGATCTGCCTAGCTCGCTTTCCTCCGCTGCTTCCGCTCTACCTCCACAACCTTACCTTTGGCCTTTTCCATTGGCTTTTTCTTAGCTTGTTCAATACTTGCTTTGAGCGCAGTCATAATATCTACAACTTCTGGCTCTTCTTCAGCAACGGTAATAATTTCTTTACCTTCAATTTTGGCCTGGATCATTTTTTTCAGTTCTTCCGTATAGTGGTCCTTCATTTCAATATCCACAAACTGACGGGTCATGGAGTCGACCAGAGTTTTTGCAAGTTTAAGTTGTTCCTTATCGGCACCGGTTGTTTCCAGCAATCCGGGTACTTCCTGTATTCTTCGTACCTCATTCGGGTAGCGAAGGCGGTAAACCATCAATCCATTTTCATGCGGGCTCAGTAATACAATTGTTTCCCGATCGCGAAGCACCACACGGCCAACACCTACTCGGCCGGTTTGCTTCAAGGTTTCGCACAAAAGCCCATAACTTTTGGCTGCTACATCACCATCAGGACCTATATAATAGGGAGATTCATATAAGGTGGCATGAACTTCCTCCGCCTGCACAAAACCCTCAATATCTATAATACGTGTGCTCTTCAACTTGACCTTGTTGAAGTCCTCCTCTTCAATAATTACAAATTGCCCGGGCTCATATTGATACCCTTTAATGATATCCTCTGTCTTCAGGGTCTCACCCGTTACCTTATCCTTCTTCTCATAGGCAACCGGGTTATGCCCTTTTCGGGATAGTAAATTCAAACTGATCGTTTGGGCTGAATCAATAGCATTGTAGATCCGAACCGGTATAGTAACCAGCGAAAACCGGATATGCCCTTTCCAGATGGCTCGCATAATACTTAGTTTAAAGAATTAAATAAGTACCACTAAAGTATTGACAATGAATGTATTTAACAAATATTATCGTTGGCTGTTATCTTTAATGCTATGACTTTATATAAACGCAACATCTTTCTTTACGCTATTTGCCTGCTGTTTTCCGGCACCTTGTGTGCCCAAAATGCCATTGACTCCCGTGAGCCTTACAACCCGGTTAACATGCAGAGCAGGTTAAACCTGGACTTTGACTCCTATTACTTCGTGGCAGAAAACAGATTCTTTGCCTTTCGGCCCGGATTTTATTACGGAGTGCCCGGAAAACGCCACTTAATGGGGATTACTTTTCCTGTAGTGCATTCTATCTTCAGCGGAGACTTTGCAGGCTTCGAAAATACTACAGGAATTGGTGATGTGAAGTTTACCTACATCGGTGTACCGGTTGAAACCAAAGATGCGCTGGGTTTACAACGAATCTCAACCTTCCTGGAAGTAACTGCCCCCACAGGAAATGAAATTTTAGGGCGTGGTACCGGGGCATGGGTGTTTAAACCGGGTGTGGCATTTTCCTTTCGTCCCGATGCGGCCTTTCATATTTTCCCACAGATAAACTTTCAATTTTCATCCGCACGGCTAAACAGTTTGGGGGGTGGCGATGGTGTGCCTGACCTTGAGGATCCCTCACTCAACGATAAGCTGAAGGTAATAAGCCTAAGTGTGCCGGCAACTTTTGTGGTGGATGACTGGGCCGGTTGGGTCTCCCTTCATCCGGAATACATTCACACATTTGTTGAGGATACCTATTTTCTTTTTTTGCGGTTCGACTTAGGTAAAATGATTGGGGAACGGACTGCTGCTTCACTCAATATCACGAAATTTATAGCCGGGCAACCCCGGCTCGAAACTATGTTCAGGGTGAGGTTTAGCTACTTTTTAGATAACCAAAATCGTTAACCTGTTACGGGTGCTGTGCGCACATTTGCTTTCAGATCATGCAACAAGTTGTACAAGCCAAAATACGTACGGTTTATGTAAAGCGCATCACGTACACCCCGCGCTTTTTTGGATTCACGCAATTCTTTAAGATTCGACAATTTTTCTCCAAAGGTATACAGCGATTCAAAGTAACGCGCATCAGCAAAATCAAAATGCTCGCTTTGAAATGGCCGGCTTAGCAACTCTACGAGTTGCGAAAACAAATCCATAAAGAATACTTTATCTTTCGCGGCATCGTCCTGATAAATAAAGTGTAAGTCGTAAAATACCTTTTCCAGGGCTTTTGAATTTTTAAGCAAGTCCCTATCCAGCAATTTAAAATAGAGCTTATAGAAGTTTTCGGGTATAACCTTCACACAACCAAAGTCTATAATCCCCAGCTGATAATCGGGTGTAATGATGAAGTTTCCGGGATGAGGATCGGCATGAACACTTCGAAGTTCATGCATCTGAAAATGATAAAAATCCCACATGGCCTGTCCTATCTTCTGCCCGGCTTCTGTTGGAAAATCTTTGCCGAGCAGTTCACCCAATGGCTTACCCTCTATCCAGTCCATGGTCAGAATCTTCTCAGAAGAATACTGCGGGTAATATTGCGGAAAAACAACATTGGCAATATGACTGCTTCGTTTCGATAAATCCATGGAGCGTTTTAGCTCCAGCGTATAGTCCGTTTCCTCCATCATGCGCATTTCAACTTCCTGAATGAACTCATTGTATTCAGCAGGATTGAGGTTGAACATGCTTAACGCGATGGGCTTAACCATCGCCAGGTCAGACTTAACACTGTTACCAATGCCTGGATACTGAATTTTTACGGCCAACTTTTTACCGTTCAGAGTAGCCTGATGAACCTGCCCCATCGAGGCAGCATTGACAGCTTTATGGGTGAACGTTTCAAAAATTTTATCAGGACCCTTCCCAAAATACTGCTGAAAGGTTTTGACCACCAGCGGATACGATAACGGGGGAGCGCTGTACTGCGCCATCGAAAATTTTTGTTGGTATGCCTTGGGCAAAAGGTTTTTATCCATGCTTAGCATCTGGGCAACCTTTAGAGCACTTCCCTTTAATTCGCTGAGCGAGTTATAAATATCCTTGGCATTATCTTCATGCAATTCGCTGCGCGTGGTGGATGGATCTACCAGTTTCCTTCCGTAATGTTTTAAATAATTTGTGCCGATTTTCGCACCGGTTGCAATGAATTTTGAGGCCCGTTGAACCTTGGTAACGGGAATTTTATCGAATTCTTTCACGTGGCTGTCCCTGCTGATTAGTTAATTCATTCTGCTTTGGTACAAAAATTTCCCGAAATCAATCGCGGAATCGAGCGCTCCCTTACCGATCAGATCAAAAGCAAGATTAACTGACTTCTCAATAAAGACGTCTGTCTTTTCAAAATCCGGGCTATCGTCATCCTTCCAAAAGAGCAGCAATAAACTCATGTGCACCCAAAATAGCTGCGGATAGCGTTTGTCGAGTAAAGGTCGCTCAGCAACTTCGCCTGAAACCTTTCCTTCCATTACTATTCTTCCTGCAAATTCTTCAAAAGCATTTTTAAACGATTGGAGAAAGCCCGGTACAATTTCAAGTTTTTTATGACGGTTTAACAGCAGAACACAAAAACTCCTGTTCTGCTTCAACGTTTCAGCCAGCGTAAAATAAAAGGCCAGAAACTTTTCGCGTGCCGAAAATTTTTCGAAATCCTTATCGGATTCCAGGCGGGTTATAGTCTGCTCTGCATAACCCAGCCATATTTTTTTTTCAAGTGCCTCAAAGGATCCGGCAACCTTATAGAAGTCGGCTTCAGCCAAGCCAAGATCGTGGCAAAACTGATAAACTGTTGAGGGTTGTTTTCCATGCAAAAGCAGGTGTTTCTGATAGGCCTCTGTCAGGAATTCAGCCGAAGCAGGAGCTTTGGCTTTTCGGGTCGACTTTTTTGCTTTCTCCATGAAACTTTAACAATGAACAGTCTTAAAAGTTCGATTTTTTTCAGGCAAAGTTTGTTACTTGATTACCGATTACGGTTATGCGATTATGCGAACTTACTTTTTACTCTTTTGGCTTACTCTTACCCTTCAGGTACTAGCCCAGGTTAGAAAACAACGGGCGGAGGAATTCTATAATCAGGGGATTGCGGCTATGGGTAGTGGTAAACTTGAAGAGGCCAGGAATTTGTTCACCAAAAGCATAGCTGAAGACCCGGGATTTGCCGAAGCCTATTCTACACGGGCAACCGTTTATGAACGGTTAAAAGATTTTAACAGTGCCTTGCGCGACTACACCATAAGCCTGGAGTTTGCACCCGATCAGTTCGAAGTATTGCTGAGCCGTGCTGCCCTACGGTTTCAGTTAAACCAACCCGAACCGGCTCGCGAAGATTTCAGAAAGCTGCTAAAACTTCCGGCCGGTGAAACCAATACCATTTACTACCGGCAATTGGCCCACAGCCCGGGCACCGACCAGATACTAACCGCCCAGGGCGCCATTCAATCGCAAGTGTATAATTACCTTGGTTTGATTGAAACACAATTGAAAAATTGCCCGGCTGCTATTCAATACTTTGATTCCGCCATAAGGCTTAACATAAGCGAGGCAGATTACTATATCAATCGTGCTATGGCCAAACAAGCATGCGCTATTGCCGGAGCCGATGAAGATTTTCAAAAGGCACTGACCTTAAATCCGGACCATCCCATTGCCAAAAACAACCTGGCTGCTCTTTCTGCCCGCAAGGGTAACTTGAATGAGGCCGAACAACAACTTACAGAAGCCATTAACGCAGATCCACTCATGCTTGATCCTTATCTTGAGCGGGCATATTACCGCTTGTTGCAAAAAAATTATGCCGGTGCGCTAGCCGATTACAATCAGGCAATAAAACTGGACCGTGCCAATCCGGAAATATGGCTTAACCGTGGCATGGCAAAAGAAAAACTCCACGACCTAAGCGGTGCATACCGCGATTATACCGAAGCTATTGAGCTGGATGAAGGATTTGTAAAAGCGTGGATTAATCGCGGAAATGTTTTAGCCACACAAAAAAAATACACAGAAGCGATTGAAGATTACACCGCGGCCATCACCTATCAACCGGATTACGGGGTGGCTTATTATAACCGGGGGATTGCATTCTACAGAGTAAATAAATTGGCAGAAGCATGTGATGATTTGAAAAATGCTGCAAGATTGAACTATCCGATAGAAGATCGAATTAAAAAAAGCTTTTGCAGGAACCATTAGATAAACGATTTTTGGTAATATCCCAATCACCAGTAATGACTTAAAGCGGAGCATTTACAAGTTCGGTTGACTTCCTGCTTTTCAGGAATCTCCTGCCAAGCCATAACCTTAATATTAGAGCAAGCACAATCATACTGGTTTGTGCAAATGTATTTAGTTCAGGCGAATCAGGTATGGGCAGCAAACCTGTAAGCCCAAAGCGGAAAAATGAACCATGCACAGCGGCAAAGTTCACAGCTACGCCATTCATATGTTGCGAAAGGTACCAGTTCTTAGGAACAGTTTTATTCCACACACTCCACCACATGCTTGCACCTAGTACCAGGCCTACCGATGAAAATACAATTTGAAGTAATGAACCATTATTTATACCGATGATGCATATACCAAAACCATAGAAAAATAAAATGGTCGCAATAATCTTAAATACAGGAGAATGATAATCCTCCCGAGCTTTCTTCTTTTGTATGGCAAACCAGGTAACGTATGTGGCTACTGCTGCAATGGAAAACAGGTACCCAAGAATGATACAGAAAACTATATCACCTTCGTTGGCCTTAACAATGATCATGGGTATAACGCTGGCAAGAATAACCAACATACTAAGCATAAACACTTTGCCTGCTGTACGGTGAACATACGATCCCTTTCTGCTAAGGGCGGCAACCCAAAACGAACCCAAGGCAGAAAAGCCGATAAAGGTGTGAATGTTAATGATTGCTGAATAGTCCATAACGTTGATTTTTTATGAGCAAAAATCAACGATTACGACCTTCAGGTATAGAAAAAAAATTACCTCACCTCACGCAATAGCTTATCGGTTGAAATGGTGTGCTGGTGCTGCAACTGAACAGGTGTAAAACCGGTAAATCGTTTTACTTCCCGAATCATGTGGCTTTGATCGCTATATCCCAACGCATACGCCAAGTCCGGTAGGTCTAATGTATTTTTTGCTGAAAGGTTTTTAATAACGCTATTCATCCGATAGATTTTTTGAACAGCTTTAGGCGTAAGGCCTGCCCTTTCACGAAACAATGATACAATGTGCTTGTGCGAGTAACCCATTAATTGGGCAAGCTTAGTTTGGACCGAGCCAAACGGCTCCCGTAGTATTTGTTCAATCCGGGCCCAATTTCTGATGTCCGGTGGCCTGCTATCGGCCTTGGCCTGCATCCATTGTTCAAGCACATTGAATTTATCGGGTATTGATTTACAATCCATGAGTTTGGTGTACAGTGTTTGCGCTTCCTTTCCGAGCACATCAAATTGGGTATAGTTCTGATCTGTAATTTCAACAGCGGGTATCTTAAAGAGGTCGAAAAATCCGAATAATGTAAATCGTATGCCAACAACTTCAAAATAACTGGAAGGCCTTATCTCCATAAAGCTCGTCCTTAATCCTGAAACAATACAATCCTTAAACTCAAACGAGTTTTGGCTCCTGGATAGTTTACCATTATTGGTGTCACCCAGGTTAAAAAAAATATCTACATGGTTATTTGGAAATACACGTCTTTCAGAAAATTGAGGCCATCCCTTTGCAATTAAAAAGTGATCAACCCATAAGTTTAACGGTTCGGTAGGTTCACCGATAAGATACTGTACACCGCCATGCATTACATTGACTACACGTTTCATAACAGTATGTCATGAATGACATGAACAAATATAATTAAAGGTATATTTAAACCATCAAATCCTCCCGCAAGCGTACAAACACCGGCTCCCTGAAGTTTTTATCCGGGGTTAAGGATGCATAGGTAACTTCAAGCATAAGCTTTGGCTCAACCCAGGTAGATACTTTTTCATCGAGTACCTTTCCTTCAACAGGCTTCTTGATTTCTTTTAATTTTTTAATGCGTGTGAAAATTTCTTTAATCGTGGCATCGTCAAAGCCGGTTCCTACTTTGCCGCGATAAACCAACTCCTCACCTTGCCATTGCGCCAGGTGCAAACCGCCAAAGGCATCTTTACGGTTGCCCTTTCCGTTATTGTATCCAATCACCACACATTCAGCTGTGTTTCTGATTTTAATCTTCAACCATGAATCACTACGCCTGCCGGGAAAATAACGTCCATCCTTGCGCTTGGCCATAATCCCTTCCAACGCGTGCGCCCGTGCAGCTTCCAACAAACCTTCACCATCTTCCATCCACTCACTTACGCGATACGGTGTATCTTTTTTGATGGCGTCCTTCAACCAGATTTTGCGCTGCAGCAACGGCTCGTTGATCAGACTCCTTCCATCCAAATAGAGGCAATCAAAAATATAGCAGTAAACAGGATTTGATTTCGAAAGCTTGCTTATGTTTGTCTCACCTGAGGCCATCAGGCGGTTGATCACCTTCTTGAATTCAGGCTTACCTTGTTTATCAAGGGAAACAATTTCCGCATCAAACAATCCGTTTGTAGCACGAAAGGCTTTGTCGGCAATTAACAACTCCGGAAATTGTTTGGTGACGTCATTTTGATTCCGGCTTCGAATACGAAGTTGGCCATCCTCCAAGGCAATCAAGGCACGAATGCCATCCCATTTGACTTCATAGATATAGTCATCAGCATGTTGAGGCAACGAAGAAGCACTATCAGAAAGCATGGGTGCTATCTCATCTTTCAAAAAATCGATTTGCGGAATATCAACACGCTCTAATAAAAACTCTTTTTGCTTGATCTGGTAAATCCGGTACTCCCCCGTCAGCTCCTTACTGCTCAACCTGAAATAAAATCCGTCTTTCTTTTCTTTGGTGATGGTGTATTTGCCCAATGCATAAATCCACATATCACCACCGCCATACTGCCCCTTCGGGATTTTGCCATCAAAGGTGAGGTATTTCATGGGGTGGTCTTCGGTTTGAACGGCCAACCGCTTTACACCCGGATGGGGAGGCATGCCTTTTGGCACCGCCCACGATTTCAATACACCATCCTGCTCTAAACGCAAGTCATAATGAAGGTGTGAGGCATGATGACGGTGGATCACAAAATTGTTTCCACCGCCTTCTACAATCCGCGCATCGGGCTCCGGTGTTTTTTTGAAGTCGCGTTTCTTTTCATACGATTCAAGTTGAGCGGGCGTCTTTCTTTTCTTTGAAACCGGCAACTCCTTTGCTACCACGCGCTTTCTATGGTTATGTAGCTCCACGGCAAATGCATCCATGCCTTCCCAGGCATCACCATCATTCAAAACTTTATCAATTGCGTTGTGAATATTATGTTCCAGCGGACTTTTCAATACTTCAAGTTCTTCCCATTTCAACGGCATGGACACCGGTGCGCCTACCCGACCACGTAAACTGTAAGGCGATACAATGCTTTGGCCTGAGCGTATCCGGTATATATCAATCAACACCCTACCCTTTCGTGCATCCTTTTTAATGTGAAGCGTAGTTTCTTTTGCATGGGCATCCACAAAAGGCTGTGCAATAAGCTGTGCCGATTCAAACACGGTATGAAAATCAAATTTTGGCTCTAAGGGACAACAGATGTGAACACCCTTTCCACCAGTAGTCTTGACAAAAGCCGTGTAACCGAAAGATTCGACATGAGCCCGCAAGTCGAACGCCAGGGAAACAATCTTTTCAAACGAGTATCCTTCCGGTGGGTCAAGATCAAACACCATATAATCCGGAAACTCAAAATTCGGCCTTCGGCTATGAAGCTGGTGCAACTCAAGCGAAGCCAGGTTGGCCAGCCAAACCAACGATGCAGGTTCGGTAGCAATGATGTAATCCTTTTCTTCTTTTCCCAGTCGCTCAAACTCCAACCATTTGGGTGCCCACTCAGGCCGGTTTTTCTGGTAAAACATTTCGCCATGAATGCCATCCGGAAAACGGATCAGTGTTAACGCGCGACCTTTGATATGATTTAAAATGGTAGGCGCAATCTTCAGGTAGTAGGCAATTACTTCGGCCTTCACAATGCCATCTTCCGGAAACAAAACTTTATCCAGGTTGGATAATTCCAACTTGCGTTTTCCTACCTGTGTCCATTGTGATTTCTTGGCCATTTATTCTTCCAATACTTCACCCTTTATTTTTTTCGGCAGAAAAATCATACCGATAATAAATGAAATAACGGCAATGCCAATCGGGTACCACAACCCGGCCAGTACATCACCGGAAGGATTAGTTTCTGATTTGCTGAGTTCATATAAACTGGCAGCAATAAAAGGTGTAAGTCCGCCAAAAATGCCATTACCTATATGATATGGCAGTGACATAGAAGTATACCGTATTCGCGTTGGGAATAACTCAACCAAAAATGCTGCAATCGGACCGTAAACCATCGTTACAAAAACAACCTGAATGAGCACCAGAAAAATCATTATCCATTTCGCATCTTCATTTAAAACTATTTGCTTGCTTACACTCAGTGTTTCGCCTGCTGAAGTATACTTAACCGTTTCATAAAGTTGATACCCATCGGTGTAGTGCCGGGTTTGTGTAACAACCTTTAATGAGTCATCCTGATCATTTATACTATACGATGTTGATGATTGAAGCTTTTCTATAACTTCAGCTTTGGCAGAAAGATCAGCCAAGGCATACATTTTACCATAGATAGGACGATAACATAAAACGGCCAGCAACATGCCCGCCATCATAATATATTTCCTTCCAACTTTATCCGACCACCAACCAAAATAAATAAACAACGGTGTACCGATTAGCAAAGCAATAGCTATGATGTGGTACGATTGAACAAACTCAACATTACAGATTTTCTGAATAAACGTAAGTGCATAGAATTGGCCTGTGTACCAAACCACACCCTGGCCGGCAGTGGCACCAAACAGTGCGAGCAATACGAGTATCAGGTTCTCTTTTTTTGCAAAACTTTCCTTAATGGGATTTTTAGAGAGCTTTCCTTCGGATTTTATTTTAGCAAACAAAGGCGACTCCTGCATGCGCAGACGGATGTAAATTGAAATGGCCACTAATACAGCCGACAGAATAAACGGAATACGCCACCCCCAGCTTGTAAAAGCTTCGATGCCCACCCACTCGCGCACAGCTAAGATTACACCTATTGAAACAAATAGTCCCAGTGTAGCAGTTGTCTGGATGAAGCTGGTGTAGAAGCCCCGCTTTGCAGCCGGTGAATGTTCTGCAACATAGGTTGCGGCCCCGCCATACTCACCCCCCAATGCCAACCCTTGCACCAGGCGAAGAATCAACACCAGTATAGGTGCAGCAACACCAATGCTTGCATAGCCGGGAACAAGCCCTATGGCAAACGTGGAAGCACCCATCAGCGTAAGCGTGACAAGAAAAGTATATTTTCTACCTACAATATCCCCCAACCGACCAAACACCAGGGCACCAAATGGCCGCACGATAAAGCCGGCTGCGAAAGTTGCCAAGGTAGAAAGGAAAGCTGCTGTTGGATTTGTTTGTGGAAAGAATTGCTCAGAAAGAATTACCGCCAAACTTCCAAAGATGTAGAAATCGTACCACTCGATTAAGGTACCTACCGAAGATGCGGTGATAACCGACCATAACGTTTTACGGCTGCTGATATACTCCATATAAAAGGCGTATTTACAGCAAAACAGGCTAAAAAACTACTGACTAAGCAAACGTTTTACAGACGGATGATAGGCTATTCCTGCTAAAATGAACCCCAGAAAAATGCAACTGATGAATGCAACAACAAAGTCGCCAAAAAAGCGAAAACCGAATACCCAGCGGATCAAAAAGGAAACAGCAAAGAACAACAACACGAGCAGCCAGTAACGCCAATTGAAATGAGTACGAACTATCCGAACAGGAAGAAAATGAAAAAACACAGCAATGATTATCGCACCCACTACTGTGCTGATATGTTGAACATATCGGTACAAGGGTTTATCGGGTATACCTTCATATTCCACATTCCAGGTGAGGAACTCCATGTGGTCGACAAAGTAAGCGTTGGAATGCGTAAAGCTATCCCAGAAAATATGGGATAAAATTCCTACCTGCAGACACACTAAATAGCCAACATAGTTTTTGCGGAAGGCTTGAATAAAATCCAACGCGTACAAATCCATTAAGCGTGACTGAAAATAGGCTGGCAAATTTTCGATCAATGGTCTTTTTACAATCAGGTGAAAAATAAAAATCAGCATTAACGCGATGGGAAGATCAACCAGGAAAGCGCCATGCCAGGTATGACTAATTTTTCCCTTCAGTTTCATTTGCAGGAAATACTGAAAATCGGGTGTCATGCTGCCCGCCACCAGGCACGACATGGAAATATAAGCCGACCTGATTTTGGCAAATGGAAGAATAATGGCGGGATGAGAGAAAGTAAACGGCATAGCTTAAAAGAAAATTTCCTGCGCTAAACGGTATGTATTGGCATGCGCTTCAATAATGTCACGAAAGTCCTCGGAGTATCCACCGCCCATACTGGCCACCAGTGGAATGTTATTTTGTTTGGCAGCTTCCAGTACAATTCGGTCGCGTTGTTTACATCCTTCACGCGTAACCGAAAGTTTCCCCAGTTTATCAGTATCCAGTATATCCACTCCTGATTGAAAGAAAATGAAATCGGGTTGAACCGTATCGAGCAGATTCTTCAGGTTTGTATCAAGGGTTTTCAAATAAAAGTTGTCATCAGTTTTGTCCGGCAAGCCTATATCTAAATCCGAGTGCTCTTTTTGTAACGGATAGTTATTGGAACCATGCATACTAAACGTAAACACCCTGGGCTCACTCCTGAATATTTGCGCAGTACCATTTCCCTGGTGAACATCAAGATCAACCACCAGGATTTGTTTTGCCAAACCATTATCAAGTAAGTAGTTTGATGCAATCGCGATATCATTCAACAAACAAAAGCCTTCACCTTTGTTCGTAAAAGCATGGTGTGTACCTCCTGCAATGTTCATAGCCACACCATGCTGAAGCGCGTAATGCGTGCATTGCAGTGTTCCTTGCATAATTACTGTTTCCCGTTGTACCAATTCGGGTGTTAACGGAAAACCCGTTCTTCGTATTTCTTGTGGCGATAAACTTTGCGAAGCTAATTTCTTCCAGTAGGCATCATCGTGGGTTCGTACTATCCATTGCTCACCAACGGGCGCAGGCGTAAAAAAATTATCAGGCTTAACAGTTCCTTCGTACATCAACTGCTGAGGCAATACTTCATACTTGCTCATCGGAAACCGATGATTGGGTGGAAGAGATAATACGTAAGCCGGAGCCCAGGCAATCTTAAACATAATGCATCAAAAATAACAAGGCACCATCCAGGTGGTCTGAATGGTGCCTTAAAATAACCTTAAAATTTTATTAGTGCTTGTGCTGGTGCCCGTGTTCACCGCCTTTATACCAGGCATCCTGAAGATCATGGAACAGGTCGTGAAGGTCTTTCAGCGAAGCTCCAATAGCCGCCTCATCACCACCTTTAACCAATTCTGCAAAGGCTGCTGTTTCTGTTTTCAGGGATTGGAGATTAGCCTTAACCTCATCGTTATTAACTTTTGATGGAAGCTCTGCATTGCTCCATTTTTCTGCAAGAGCAGCCATTTCAGTTGCATTGGCGATGGCCGGTGCAATGTTGGCTGAATCTTTGAACGGGTGAAAACTTTCCGCCATTACCATATGAAACTCATCCATCAACGGCCACTCGTCATCGGCCACAGCGGTTTCGGCCTCCTTTTTTGCAGTACATGCCGCAATAAGTACAAAAACCAAAAGGGATAAATACCTGAACAATTCTTTTTTCATTTTTATAAGTGTTTTAGTGCGCGCAAAAATAAAAAATTATGGATTACAGCCACTACCAAATCGACTGATTTATGTCATCAATTTTGTTCGGTTTGGGCTCCGTAAAAAATTCAAAAAGCTATGTTCTATCCGTTTTGCGATAGCGTCTGTTTTCAATTAACTGGATAATCCTTCTCAGGCCATCAAAGTAAAGTATGATGTAAAATACAATAGTCATACTCCAGATCACGGCCAGGTTGAAATATAAGGTATCAACAGTGGCACCTGCAAAATGCTTGGTAGGCTGATAAAGGTTTGCTGAAAAATCGAGCGCATGGCGTGGCTTATGCTCATCCATATAAATGGGATAAAGCTTTTGTATCAGTCTCCCGTCATACTCAACAATCCGATGCATCGCGTTAACATTCTTAACTGCATCCGCTACCGATTTATTCTGATAAGTATTTCTCATCTTCTCGTAGCGAGCACGTTTTTGGGGTGTATCGGTCATAGATTCCTTCAGTGACTCCAATTCCTTCATGGACTTATTTTGCCGAAGCAGGTACACATTTCGAATAGTGGATAGGAATTGTTGGGTGTGCAGGTAAATTGTTGAGTCAAACCGGCCAACAGCCAGTTTGTTAAGATCATCAAAGTTACTGCCACCAATTTGTGTTAGTTCGTTGGCAATTTCATTTTGCAAAATCAACAAAGCACTTTTAATTCCCTCGTGATTGGTATTCCGCCATTGCCCCCTGTTAACCATGCAATACGATAATTTCGATTCCAGTTCGGGTACTAAAAAAATCCGCTTATACTCTGCCTGTGCAACTACCTTGTCCAATTCATAAAATTGCTTCTCAAACGGGTTATCCTTGTACTGGGTAACCATGTATGCTTCAAAGGCCCAGCGTGAAGCCATGATGTTACCCATTAACGGAACACCTATAGGTTTGGTGACCTTTGGATTAAATTTATCAAACTCAATGACAACACCGCTCAACAGTAGTTGGGGAATAATCAGCAACGGAATGAGAATATAAATGGTAACGGCACTATTAAAAGAGGCGGATATATTCAACCCGAGTACGTTGGCATAGCATGATATACTAAACAAGATAAGCCAGTACCTGATTTCAGTAAGGGGTATTTCCAGAATGAAATGCCC
Organism: Flammeovirgaceae bacterium UBA5585; assembly: GCA_002425185.1. Classification (GTDB taxonomy): domain Bacteria; phylum Bacteroidota; class Bacteroidia; order Cytophagales; family Cyclobacteriaceae; genus UBA2336. Next base: position 51,922 of record DILT01000016.1, read on the forward strand.
GACCAAAATAAACAGGAATGTTTGAACAGCCGAAATTGAAAACAATACAATAATTTTTGAGAACAGGTAACTGGTACGGCTTAAATGAAGAAACTGCTCGCGTTTTAATATTTTTCTGTCCTTAAATATTTCCTCCGCACTTAGCGTAAGACCAAAAAATAACGCTACCACCACACTCATGAAAAAGAAAACGGGAATGTTCTCATTCTCATAAAAGGTGTAGGTTCCATTTTCACGGGTAACCACATTATAGTACTTAACCATAAAACTGATAAAGAAAGCCAGCACAGGCGCTTCCAATAAGTTTATGTAGAGATACTGCGTATTGGATAGTTTGGATAGCGTATCGCGAATGGTAAATATTTTCAGCTGATGTAAACGATTGGCAATTTTTTGAGTGATCGGCAATGGATCATTTACGTGTTCTACTTTAGGAACTTTAAGTTTCTGTTTGAAGTACTGATACCACTGCCCGGCTGAAATTTTTCGCGTGTTGGTAAGTCGCCCGTATTCGTTTACAACCTTCGTTTCAATAATATTAAATACCTGTTCAGGATTAATATTACCGCATTCCGGGCAAGCGCCTTGTGTTTTATTGGCGGCATTGATAATATCACGAAAGTAAATAACGGCTTCAACCGGGTTACCGTAGTATATCTGAAATCCCCCGACATCCAGAATCAAGAGGGTATCAAACATTTTGAAAATATCGGAAGAGGGCTGGTGAATAACCACAAACACCATTTTTCCACGCAGGGCCAGTTCCTTCAGCAAGTCCATTATATTCTCACTGTCGCGTGATGACAGACCCGAAGTAGGTTCATCAACAAATAAAATAGTGGGCTCACGAAGTAATTCCAGTCCAATATTCAGGCGTTTGCGCTGTCCGCCACTTATTGTTTTCTGTAAAGGAGAGCCTACTTTTAAATTTCGAATCTCACTTAGGCCCAACTGCACCAAAAGCTTTTCAACCTTTTCTGCACATTCCTCTTTTGACGTCTGACCAAAACAAAGTCGCGCGGCATAGTACAGGTTTTCAAACACGCTCAGGTCTTCCATCAACAAATCATCCTGCGGAATGTACCCGATCACCCCCTGTACTTTCTCCGGATTTTCATGAATATCAATTCCGTTAACGCGCACACGACCGCTGGAAGGTTTTTCGGTGCCGTTTAAAACGTTAAGCAACGTTGATTTGCCCGAACCGCTGGCCCCCATAATGCCAATGAGCTTACCACCATTTTCAGCAACGTTGATGTTTTGAAGTCCGGCTTTACCAGATTTAAAATGATAGAAGATATGATCGCAGGTAAAGGTTAGTTTTTGTTGGTTCGCCCCGACCAGGAATTTTCCGATGATATCGCTATAGTATATCGGATCAATCTTATCACCCCGAATGGTGCTTCCTGTCGGGAATACATCAATCTTTCGGCTCTTCAATAAAATACTGTTCAGGTAAACAACCGAAATACCAAGATATTTTATGAAGTAAGAATCCGAGAGTTTGAGAATAGCAATCAGGCCGGTAAGGTTTTTCTCCACAATGCGCGGTCCGGGGTATGGAACGTCATCATAGCCTTCATCGATAACCAGAACATTTTTAGAAGCGAGTTCATCAATATCCTGGCCCGCAACAAAATTTCTTAACTCATTAATATCCTGGCGCGGCACTTTTAGCGCCTGGCCGATATAGTAAACCAGGTTCTCCTGGCGTTCGGAAATTTCACCATCGGCATAAATCAATTCAATAATCTTGATAATCAGTACCAGCTTTTGCTGCATGGTAAGCGCCTGGTTTACCTGCTTGCTGATCTGCATGATCTTGGCCCAGTCGTCAACAAACTGAACGGTATCTTCATCTAAAGAACTCAGATCCTGCTCCGACTCAATTTTATGATTCTTGCAAAACTCATCGAATAAATTGAGGTAATACTTTATGGCATCCCGGTTCAGGTGCAGCCCCAGAAACTCCTTAATGTTATTGCGCTCATCATCCGTAATCCGTTCGCGGGCTACAATGGCAAAAAGTTGAATAACAGCTTTCAGCAGTTCTTCACTCATACAACGGAAAGGCTTGGATTAACCATCATTTTGGCTAAAAATAGCTATTAAATCGCAGAAATTATTGGGTTAGGATGAGGATGACTTCTCTTCTTACGAAAACCATATAAATTTGTTAAAGCCTTGTAATCGATACAGGCTAACTCCGACTAATCCACCAAAACAACTAAAACTCTATGAAAAACAGATTACTATTTTCCCTCTTTATTTTTCTGTTAGGCACAAGCCTTCAGGCACAAACAGTTGATCAGATTTTGGAAAAATATTTTGAGAATACAGGCGGACTAACCAAGTGGAAAGCGCTGAAGTCACAAAAAGTGACCGGAAATATGTCTATGCAGGGTATGGACTTACCGTTTACCATGACCACCAAAGCGCCAAATAAGCAACGCATGGATATTCAAGTGCAGGGCATGCAAATTATACAGGCATATGATGGCACAGAGGCCTGGATGCTCAATCCGTTTGGAGGAGGAACTGACCCCGTTAAAATACCGGCAGAAGAAGCCAAGGAAATGGCCGATAGAAATCTTGAAGATGAGTTTATCGATTACAAGAAAAAAGGCCATGAGGTTACCTTATTAGGAAAAGAGGAAGTAGATGGCGTTTCCTGCTATAAAATTCAACTCATAAAGAATAAGGCCAACGATAAGGAGGATGTAACGGAAATCCACTATTTCGATTCAGAAAATTACGTACCCATTATGATTGTTGCATACGCACGCTCAGGACCGATGAAAGGAATGGAAAGCAAAACCTACGTAAGCGACTACCAGGAAGTGGACGGATTGATGATTCCCTTTTCTATGGAGGTTAAAGCCGGAGGACAATCCGTACAGAAATTAACCTTCAAAAAGGTAACGCTTAACGAATCGGTTGAAGACAGCATTTTTGCCTTTCCAAAAAAATAAGTTCATACAAATGACCAACTAAAAGACTACTTCACGTAGTCTTTTTCATTTAAACCAAAAGGAATATGAAAAAAATACAACTCTTACTATTTAGTTGCCTGGTAGCCTGGCAGGCCGGGGCACAAAATGAATTATCCGGCAAGGCTATACTAGGCGATTTACGGGCACGAAGCATTGGCCCTGCGGTTATGAGTGGTCGCATTACGGATATTGATGTGGTGGCGAGTAAGCCGGAAATTATCTATGTAGGCTCCGCAGGTGGTGGCGTTTGGAAGTCTGTAAGTGCAGGTACCACCTTCCGTCCTGTGTTTGATGATTACACCATGTCTATTGGTAAAGTTACCATTGATCAATCTAATCCCGAAACGGTTTGGGTAGGCACTGGTGAGTCGTGGGTACGCAACAGTGTTGCCATTGGTACCGGGCTGTATAAAACAACGAATGGAGGAACCTCCTGGGAATTTATTGGCCTGAAAGATTCACAGCACATCAGCGATATTCTGGTACACCCAAAAGATGGAAATATTGTTTACGTAGGTGTACAAGGTCACCTGTGGGGTCCAAACCAGGAACGCGGAGTATTTAAAACAACCGATGGCGGTAAAACCTGGACCAAGGTATTGTATATCGATGAGAATACCGGATGTGCCGACATGGACATTGATCCTAAAAATCCCGATGTTATTTATGCTGCCATGTGGAGTCACAGACGGTATCCCGATTTTTTTGATTCAGGATTTACCGGTACAAGCGGATTGTATAAAAGCGTAGATGGCGGAAAAAGCTGGAATAAAATTCATACTGGTTTGCCCACCACAAAACTGGGAAGGATTGGAATTGCCGTTGCACCCTCCAACCCATCAGTTTTATACGCCAGTGTTGAAGCAGAAGGAAATCAAAATAAAGGTTTATATAAATCGACTGATGCTGGCGCAAATTGGAAAAAAGTAAACAGCGATTTCAGCAATACCGTTCGCCCCTTTTACTTTTCAAGAATTACGGTTGATCCTATGAATGAAAATAACCTCGTGAAATGCGCGTATATCCCTATAATTAGCACAGATGGTGGATCCAAATTCAGGTCTATGGGGAGCCCGCATGCCGATCTTCATGCGGCATGGATTGACCACCGGAATTCCAATCACATTATACTTGGAACTGACGGAGGCATCTATGAATCATTTGATCAGGGCTATTCATTCAGAATGTGGCCCAATCTTCCCGTAGGTCAATTCTATCACGTTACCGTAGATGATGATAAGCCCTACAATGTTTACGGGGGTTTACAGGATAATGGATCGTGGTATGGCCCATCACAAAAAGCCGGAGGTATAACCAACAGCGATTGGCTCAATTCACTTTATGGCGATGGCTTTAATGCACACCGGCACCCAACCGACAAGGACATTATTTATTCAGAATACCAGGGCGGAGGAGTTACACGCGTGAATAAGAAAACAGGAGTAGCGAAAAGTATAAAACCCCTGCCTGAAAAAGGTGACCCGAAATTGCGTTTTAACTGGAACACCCCATTGGTACAAAGTCCGGGTAAAGCAGATCGCATTTACGTCAGTGCACAATTTCTCTATATGTCGGACGATCGGGGTGACACCTGGAAGAAAATTTCACCCGATCTTACCACAAACGATCCCAAGAGACAGCGACAAAACAGCTCAGGAGGCGTTTCCATTGATAATTCAACAGCTGAAAACAATGCCACGATCTATGCTGTTGCCGAATCGCCACTGGACGAGAAAATTATCTGGGTTGGAACGGATGATGGCTACGTTCAGGTAACTGAAAACCAGGGTTTAAACTGGAGCAACCTGACAAAAAATATTGTGGGACTTCCCACCGGCAATTGGTGTTCGTATGTTGAACCCGGGCACTTTGATAAACGCACAGCATATGTAACCTTTGATAATCACCGCAACGGTGACATGAAGCCCTACATTTATAAAACTACCGATTTAGGTAAAACCTGGACATCGCTGGTTACTCCAGAAATTGAAGGGCATGTTTATGTTATCCGCGAGGATTTAGTCAATCCCAATCTTTTGTTTGCCGGAACAGAGTTTGGCTTGTACGTTTCAACAAATGGCGGAAAGCAATGGAGCAGGTTTGAAAACAATTTGCCCAAAGTTGCCGTGCATGACCTTGTGATTCATCCACGAGAACATGATTTGGTTATCGCAACCCATGGTCGGGGTATTTACATTATTGATGACCTTACCCCGCTGCGCCAGGTCACACCCGAAGTGTTAACCAAAACAATACATTTCTTTGACATTAAACCCACGGTGTTAAATGATCCGGGATTAAGCGGAAGAAATCCTTCTCCGGGTGATGATCAGTTTTATGGACAAAATCCAAACACCCAGGCTAAAATTGTTTACTTCATGAACAAACGTCACACGTTTGGCAAAATGAGTATTGAGGTATACGATCAAAATAATAAACTGATTCGCGAATTACCTGCCGGTAAAAGTGCTGGCATAAATGTGGTGCAGATGACCACTAATTACGAACGCCCACGCATTCCACCCTCCGAAACGCGAGAATCCATTGGCGGCTCAATTTTCGGACCGAGCTTAGCGGCAGGAACCTATAAGGTTAAGGTGATCAAAGGCAAGGAAGAATTTAATACCACATTTACATTAGCTTACCCGGAAGATTCTCCCTATACGCTGGAAGACAGAAAAATAAAACAAGATGCCGCACTTCGCATGTATACATTATGTGAAGACCTGGCCTATATATATGATGCCCAACTGGATTTGCTAAAACAAGCCCAGAGTGCGAAGGACAAAAACCCTAAACTAACGAAGACGTTAAATCCTTTCATTAAAGAAATTGAAGATCAAAACGCACTGATCGTTTTTAAGGGCGGTGATTTCTATGTAGCCACTGAAGAACGGATGACGGAACGCGTAGCTGAATTGTATGGTTCCATCAACAGCTATCCAGGAAAGCCGGGGCAATCGCAACTTGATCGGGTGAAAGGACTGGAGGATGAAGTAGCTACCGTGCGTAAAAAATTCGATGAGCTTAAAGGACCTAAACTTGAAAAACTTAACAGCGCATTGTCAAAATCAAATGCAAGCACGCTTAAAGTAAAGTCTGAAGAAGAATTCAGGAGTTCAACTGATAATACAGGTGGAACTGGTCAGCAACTTAACCAGCTGTTGGATTTTCTCCTGATCAAATAATTCAACATGCACGCCTAAAATAAAAAAGCGGGCCTAAAACCCGCTTTTTTATTATCCAATTTTGGAGGTTATCAGATCGGTTAACACGAGCAATCCTTCACGCAGATACTCGTCTTTCATGTTAAGACCGTTCGTAACCGGTTTCCCTTCCTTATCAACCTGGGTATTTCCGGGTTGGCGAATAGCGCTCACCCTTTTCTCTGCCTCTTCCATTTCTTTGCGCCTTATCGCTTCGTTAAGGGAGATTTTGGTTTGATTAAAGTTCTTTCGTGCTTCTTCTGTCTGGCTAACAAAATCGTTTAAGTAGGCATCATTCTTCAGCCTCTCCTGATAAGCCTTGTTCAGGTTAGCCAAAACTTTGCTATTTACATACGGAGTTTTCTGATAGAGTGCACTCCGGATTTCGTCCCAGGGTAATGCTCCGGGGCTTGCGCTTTCTCCAAACTGTTCAGGATCCAAGGCAGTTGGCAATTTTATATCAGGAATAACCCCCTTATGCTGCGTGCTGCTGCCGGTAACGCGATAAAATTTCTGAATGGTTAACTTTAATGAACCTGCCGGTTCTTTATCCTGAACGTACCGGTCAAGTTCAACCATGGTTTGTACTGTTCCTTTTCCGTATGATGACTCGCCCACCACAATACCACGATTGTAATCTTGTATAGCACCTGCAAAAATTTCAGAGGCCGAGGCACTGAAGCGGTTTATCAAAACTACAAGTGGTCCGTTGTATACGATGGATTGATCGTCATCATTCAATACTTCCGTACGCTTCATGGAGTTTTTGACTTGCACAACAGGGCCGCCTTTAATAAACAAACCGGTAAGATCAATTGCTTCTTTTAACGAACCCCCGCCATTGTTCCGCAGGTCAAGTACTAATCCATCAACTCCCTCCGCCTGCATGGCCTTAATGTGTTTTTTAACATCACCGGAAGTGCTATTGTATTCAGGGTCTCCTTTTTGATAGGCTTCCCAGTCCATATAAAAGCTGGGCAGGGTAATAACACCCAACTTCATATTTTTCCCATCCTTGGTATATTCAACCACTTGTTTCTTAGCGGTCAGATCTTCCAGCTTTATTTTATCCCGAACGAGCGATATTACCACGGGAGGTCCCGTTACACCGGTTTCTGCCGGAAGGATACTTAAACGTACACGTGTTCCCTTGGGCCCTTTAATGAGCTTAACTACCTCATCCAATCGCCAGCCGATAACATCTACCATTTCGCCATCCCCCTGGGCCACCCCCACAATCCTGTCGTTGGCATGAATCAGTTTACTCTTTTCAGCCGGGCCACCGGGCAGAATTTCAGCCACTTTGGTATAGTCATTATCGGATTGCAGGCGTGCACCTATTCCTTCAAAGGACTGCGCCATATTTTGCTTAAATACATCTGCTGTTCTTGGCGAGAAATAATTAGTATGCGGATCATAGGCTTCTGCAATGGCATTCAGGTAGCTGCCAAAAATATCTTCTGCCGTTGTTTGATTCATGGATTTGATAAATCGTTCATAACGCTTTTCCAGAGCATCCTTAATTTCGGCCTTGTCTTTCCCGGTTAACTTCAGACTTAATGCCTGGTTCTTTATAATTTTTGCCCATATCTCGTTCATTTCCTTCTCTGAGGCAGGCCACGGTTCATTCTCCCGATTGGTTTCATAATATTCATCTGCTGAATAATCAAAATCCTTACCCACCAGGTGCTTCATTACATAATTCATCCGTTCAGTAAAGCGCTTTTGAAAAACCTTGTAAATGTCAAAAGCAGGATCAACCCGCTCGGCACGCGTGGCATCATCGAGCAAAAAGCGGTATTTCTCAAAAGAAGAAATATCAGATTTCTGGAAATAGATTTTATTATTATCCAGGCTGGCGACATAACTATCCAGCACAACCGAGGAAAGAGAGTCATTAAACGGCAGTTTCCGGTAATGACCAGTCTCCAGAATGGAGGCTACGATCTTAGCTTGTTTACCATAAACAGGCTTAATCTGAAAAACAGAATCAGGCGTATTTGAGGCAAAAACACCGCTTGCCGCCAACACCCATACAACCAACAACCAACGCTTCATCATACGCTCAAAGTCAATTTTTTTTATAGTATACGTCAATACCTATGCAAATGATATGCTAAAGGTTACTCAGAATCGAATTCCGACAAAAATTTCTGTGCCTGCTCTAAATTCTGGAACTCAAAATGCTTCCGTTCACCTGAAACAGAGTGAACCTCTACCTTTACCAGATCAATATTCTTGTTCTTTCTGAACTTAAATTTATCCTTCTTATAATCCTCGGCCTCTTTCGTAGAGATGCGGAAGGAAGTTGCCCGCACGGATTTGCAATACGTGCATTGATAGCTTTTTACCAATTCACCAGGTTCAGCGCCTTCCGGATGTTTGGTCACTTCTTCTTTAACAACCCGCATGGTGTAGAAACCGCAACTGTTGCATTGCAAGGCCTGTAGCCTGCCTTCATATTTTTCAACTTTTACATCCCCGGTTTTCTCATCAATCCAAACATCATAATCCATGGAAAACACATTTTCCTCGGCAATCATTCCTTCATCCAGGTGAACATCTTCCTCTTCCTCGCTAAGAAGTCGCATTTTGTTGCCCGTTTTGGGATTTATCCTCGTGGCATAACGATACCGTTTTAGCTTCTTATCAAGTTTCGTAGGGTAGTAATACTCCAGCACCAGGTAGGCTATATACCCGATGAGCGTGCCTCCGGCAATTGCCATAAAAATGCGAACAACAAACCATATCCCTACTTCAGTTACTTCACCCATGCCGTAGGTGTTTATGGCAAAGAAGACGGCAACTCCCCAGCAGTAGAATACTTTCTTATAATTCTTGATTTCGTTTTTATTCAGGTAATCATATTTATGATGGTACTCACGTATGGATGACACCCTGAGGTTATGTACTAAATAGATCAGAATACCCACTGTTACCATTACAATTGCCCCTGCAATCATGATGTAATGCCATATGTCTAGAAATGAACTAGATTCTAAAGATTCCATAACTTTAATCTCAATTATTTAAAGGCTGATTTTCTTAAAGCTTTAAAGATAATGATTAATCAATACTGAACTTAAACCGCTAAAAGAACGGCATCATGAGACAACTATTTTTTAAAGGCCTGGCAAAACTGAACAAAGTCATTATGCCCCGCTTTAGCCAGCGAAACCTTTTCAAGCTAAGAAAATGGGAGCAGGCGCTTGTGGCCTATCGGTATTGGGTTACAATAAATGCCCTCAACTAAACTTTATTGCCACAAAGATTACATTCTGTTTTTCAGTAGGTTATACCAGTATACCCAAGTAGCACTATAGCTCTTCATTTCCTTTTTATTTGGCGCAATGGGTCAATCGAACATCCGTAGATGTGATTTTCCATGAATTAATGGATAGAAATTTTTTGTGCAATTTTACACACTAAAATTTGCTAATTATGCCATAATGATAATATATTGTGAAAAATTACACAGCTATGAGCGATTACGAACGAAAAAAACTTGAGCTTGAATTGAAATCATTTACGGCACGAAACTTTGAGCGCCCGGCCGATTGCCGGAATTCGGACCAGGTAAGGTTCTACGTGCAGGAATTATGCAACAAAATTGAAGAGTATAATAGCCGCTTTAACTATGTACCCGGCTGGGCCTATGCATTATTGGCGCAATACAATGCCCGACAAAACAAGTTTATTCAAAAGGAATTCAGAAATTCTTACCTGTAATGCGGTATATCCCCTCCCCCATCCCCATTCAAGTTAACCTGGTTTACCGGGCTGAGGCCAATAAATCGGGTCGGATGCAGTATCATAAAATACAGCCGGGGCGGAGTAAGCTGCGGATAAGCAGGGCGGAGTTTATACGGGCATTCAACAACTCCAATATTGTGGCCTTAAATCCATTGCCGGTAAAGAACAATGAAGTGGATTTTCAAATCGAGTTTTACGTGTAGTGGAGTATCTTCTCAAGGTTCGCGGGAGAATAGCCTACCGACTTTATAGTTTTGTTATCAGCTTTTCGGTAAACCAGCCATTTATCCCCATCCTGTTTGTAGTAACATTCCGTTCCATCTTTGGCCCTGTAATGATCTACTGTTGCCTTTGCTTCAGCTTCCGAGTTACATGCCTTGCTCATATTTGAGCGCTGTACTTCCTCAAAAAGGTCCTTAAATTTATCGGCCAGGCCAAATTCAAGTATGGCACCTGAAAGTACATACTGGATATCGCACAGGGCATCAGCAATTTCAACAATATCCTTTTCCAGGATAGCAACCTCCAACTCTTTTAACTCCTCGGCAATAAGCGCAACGCGTAGCTTGCATCGGTCTTCTGACGGGATACCCGGCTCTGGTAAAATCGGGTGTTTAAAGGTGCGGTGAAAATCGGCCACAAGGTTAAGTGCATCTGGTTGTTTCATGGAATTGGTTAATAACCGCTCAATAAAGATATTCTAACGCACAATGGCAAAATTGAGTACTTTTGATGGTATGATTTTCAGAAGTAAACTCGTGAGCCGCATTATATCCATTACGGTTGGCGTTATTTTTCTTAACCTGAGTTTCATTATGATGGAGGTCGATCTACTTAACCTCTCGGATAAGAATACCAAACTTTATGAAAACCTGATCCGGTTTGTCTCGGGAGGCGGATGCGAGGAGGAAGATTTCTCCGGTGATTCATCTAAGGATTACAGTGCGGGAGAATCGAAATTCAATACTCATGTATCTGATGGCCTTCTTAATGATATAGAGCTGATGATCAATGGCTTATTAGTTCAAACTCAATGTGAAAAAATAAGGACTGTTTGTCTTGATATCACTACTCCACCTCCAAAGGCGTAGCGCAAACCTGGAGCAATTCCAGAACCCAATCGGCTGATACTCTTCAGCGGTTGCCGCACATAAAATCAAACTTTTTCAATTTAACTCCGCGCATGCACTTAAGGAGGTTGTTACCTGACATAACCGCAGGCTTAACCGTAAGCTTTGCAGCCCTTTCATTAGGGGCAGCCTTTGGCGTAATGTCTGGCAGAGGTGCTTTTGCCGGCATGATTGGCGCTGCTGTAATACCAATTATCACTTCGCTTTTCGGAGGTACGCGAATCCAGGCTTCGGGCCCTACAGCACCCATGACGGCTGTAGCTGCTTTAACAGTAGCGTATGCCTACGATAGCTTCGCAGTCCGTGAATTAGCTGAGCAGTTTATTACGCTGGTTTTTATCCTCAATGGCCTTATTCTGATACTGGCAGGACTTGCACAAGTAAGTCGCTTAATAAACCTGGTACCAAACGTAATTGTGCTGGGTTTTATGAATGGGATTGCCGTACTGATTTGGTATGACCAATTGGTGAAAATATTCGCCCTGCAGGGAAAGGAAGTGATGCAAGGTGGCGTGTGGGTAAACCTTGCCATTGCACTGTCTACGTTTTTAATGATATACCTTATTGTTATCCTCACAAAAAAACTCGCGCTGCGACCTCAGGTAAAGGCGCTGTTTTCTGGTGTATTGTTCAGTATCATTATCATGACCGCCCTGACGACTTTATTTAACATACATCTTGAGCACATCACCTTGGGCAACACCGTTGGTTCCTTAGGGGAGTTTAAGGGTATGATGGTTAACTATTGGCCAGCCGAGATTTTAACCGTTGATAATTTTATTTTGGCTCTCCCCTTTGCGTTGCAACTGGCCCTTCTCGCCTACCTCGATTCATTGCTTACTGCGTTGGTGGTGGATAAAATTACGCTGGAGAAATCAAACCTTAATAAAGAGTTGGTAGCACAGGGGTTAGGCAACAGTATCTCAGCTATTATGCAAGGCATACCCGGAGCACAGGCTACAATACGTTCTGTATTGCTCCTGAAAGAAGGTGCTCAAACAAGGTTAGCCGGAGTGCTATTAGGAGTATTTGTAATTGTAAGCCTTGTGCTGCTTAAAGACTTGTTGGTTTTAGTACCGGCTGCCGTTTTTATTGGCGTACTCTTTAAAGCAGGCCTGGATGTAAGCGATAAAGATTTTCCACGGACCTACCTGTTAAAACGATGGTTTAGACTACCCAAGCGAAATGTTCAGCTCTTCTTTATCCTTTTCACCACTGTTGTAACAGTTGTAGTTGACTTGAATATCGCTGTTGTCTCAGGAACATTATTATTTTATGGAGCAAAGTATTTCTGGAATATTGCTGACATAGAGCCCGAATTCCAGGAGGTTTCAGAACACGAAAGAAAATTAGTAACCGGATAAATTTTAAAACTATGGATGTATACAGATCACTATTAGAAGGAAACAAACAATGGGTTCAGGAAAAATTAGGCGAAGACCCGAATTTTTTCAACGACCTCGCAAAAGGTCAGTCGCCACAGGTGCTGTGGATAGGTTGTTCCGACAGTCGGGTACCGGCCAATGAAATAACCCGCACTAAACCGGGGGAAATTTTTGTACACCGGAATATCGCCAACATGGTGGTGCATACCGACATGAATATGCTCAGCGTACTCGACTACGCAGTTAATGTGTTAAAGGTACGTCATGTAATCGTATGTGGGCATTATGGTTGCGGTGGTGTGCTGGCTGCCATGGGAAGCCAGCAGTTTGGCATCATTGACAACTGGTTAAGAAACATTAAAGATGTTTACCGGATTTACTCCAAAGAACTGGATGCCATTGAAGATGATAAGGCTCGATTTGACAGGCTAGTGGAGTTAAATGTGATGGAGCAGGTATTTGATCTCACTAAAACATCCATTATCCAAAATGCATGGCGAGAAAGAAATCTTCCTATTGTTCATGGATGGGTGTACAGTCTTAACACAGGTATCATCAAGGATCTGGGTGTAAGTTTTGATAAATCATCACAATTAAATACGATCTATCAGATTGAAGCCAAAAAAGTAGAGTTGGCATAATTGATCCGCTTTCCAGGGAAAGGGATTATGACTTAAGCAAAAGCTGTGGTTATAATCCTTTTTTTATAACATTGTGCTGCTAAAATTCAAGATGAGTCCTTTACATCCACTTAATAATTTTCGCAGCGACATTCCTGCTTCCATAGTTGTCTTTCTGGTGGCCCTCCCCCTTTGTCTGGGTGTTGCACTGGCTTCAGGAGCTCCCTTGTTTTCGGGAATCATTGCAGGGTTTGTGGGCGGTATTGTGGTTGGTTATTTCAGTAAATCGGCATTAAGTGTAAGTGGACCGGCAGCCGGTTTAACCACTATTGTGCTGGCCTCTATTCAGCAACTTGGCGCCTATGATATTTTTTTGGTGGCGGTAGTACTGGCCGGAGTTATGCAAATTACATTAGGGTATCTGCGGGCCGGCACTATTGGAAATTACTTTCCCTCATCGGTAATCAAAGGTATGTTGGCCGCCATTGGGTTAATTCTGATACTTAAACAAATTCCACATGCGGTGGGCTACGACAGCGATTTTATTGGCGATGAAAACTTTATACAACAGGATGGGCAAAATACATTTACTGAATTAATCCACTCAATAAATTACATCCAGCCGGGTGCTGCACTAATTTGCCTGCTTTCCATTGGCATTTTAATTTTTTGGGAAAGACCATTTTTGCGTAGAACACTATTCTCCCGAATAATTCCGGCACCGCTATTGGTTGTCTTTCTTGGTGTGGCGTTTAATGAGGTGTATCGGTTTTACTTTCCGGGCTTTCTTATTTCCGTAGAGCATTTGGTTTCACTGCCTGTATCCGAGGGGTTACCCTCTTTTATAAGTCAATTTACGTTCCCCGATTTCAGTGCCATACTCAATCAACAGGTATGGATTTCAGCCGTAACCCTTGCCGTGGTGGCCAGCCTGGAAAGTTTGCTGAGCATTGATGCTATTGATAAGCTTGATCCGTACAAGCGGTTAACTCCACTTAACCACGAATTAAAAGCACAAGGCTTAGGCAATTTACTGAGTGGATTGGTGGGTGGCCTACCGGTAACATCTGTAATCGTTAGAAGCTCGGCTAATGTGAATTCAGGAGCAAAAACAAAAACCTCTGCAATTATTCATGGTCTGCTTTTGTTGGTAACGGCAATGTTGATTCCCGGATTACTGAATAAAATTCCGCTCGCCTGCCTGGCTGCTATTTTACTCATGACGGGATATAAACTTGCCAAGCCTGCTATGATGCTCGCCATGTTTAAAAAAGGATGGAGTCAATTTATTCCCTTTATGATTACCATTCTAGCTATTCTCTTTACCAACCTGTTGCAAGGAATATTAATTGGCTTAAGTATAGGGCTTATATTTATTTTGCGGGCAAACTTTCACAAAGCCTTGTTCAGCGTTCAGGAAGGCAATCGTTACCTGGTGAGGCTTACCAAAGATGTTTCGTTTTTAAATAAGGCATTATTGCGAAACACCCTGCGCGAGATTCCGGACAATAGTCATGTTATTATTGATGGGGCACGATCAACCTTCATTGATCATGATATTGTTGAAACCATCCAGGATTTCCAGCAATCGGCATTGAGCCGAAACATATCCGTTGAATTAAATCACTCCATCACTGCAGCTAACCCTCTTTTTAAAGCATGACAACACGCGAAAGATTGATGCTCGAAAGTAAAGCATGGGTACTCGAAAAGCTGGCCCTCGATAAAGACTACTTTAAAAGGCTTTCAGCCATGCATGTTCCGGAGATTTTGTGGATTGGATCATCCGATAGCCTGGTTCCTGTACGGGAAATTACCAATACAGAGCCGGGAGAAATTCTGGTCTACCGTAACATGGGTAATCTGGTTAAAGAGAAAGACCTTAGTCTGATGGCTTTGCTTCAGGATGCTATTGAATTGGCCAGAATCAAAATTATTATTGTTTGTGGTTACAGCCATTGCAGCAGCTTGCGTGAAGTTATACAAGGTACCGAGAAACCCCTCGTCAGGGAGTGGCTTACTGATCTTCGTGCGCTCTATGAGCTCCATCACAAAGAACTTGACCAGCTCCCCAATGAACAAAAGGAAAAACGACTTGCCGAGCTTAACATTGAACAACAAGTGAAAAATTTAAGCAACCTCGAAATCATTCAAAAAGCCTGGCGGTTAAGTTCTTATCCTAAATTGTATGGCTGGTATTTCGATTTAAATACCGGTTCATTCACCGAAATAACCGCCATTGACAAAGGTGTGCCTATTGATACACACCGCGTAAATTAAAGCATCAACTTTCTGTCTCTCTGTTATATTTGCAGCCAAAGCACAGGCTTTCATGAAAAATTTTGTAGAAGAATTACGTTGGCGGGGCATGCTGCACGACATCATGCCGGGTACTGAAGAACAACTACTTAAAGAACCGACCGGTGGATACATTGGCTTTGACCCAACGGCCGACTCGCTGCATATCGGGCACCTTGCGCAGATTATGACCCTCGTTCATTTTCAAAAAGCAGGACATAAGCCTTTTGTATTGGTGGGCGGGGCAACCGGCATGGTGGGCGATCCATCAGGCAAATCGGCCGAACGAAATTTACTGTCGGAAGAAGTACTTCAACACAATGTAACCTGTGTTAAAAATCAACTGAAGAAGTTTTTAGATTTTAATGCGGGAGCCTCGGGCGCTGAAATGGTGAATAACTACGACTGGTTTAAGGAGTTTCGGTTTCTCGATTTCATTCGCGATGTAGGAAAACACATCACCATCAATTACATGATGTCAAAAGATTCAGTAAAAAACAGACTTGAAACAGGTTTATCTTTCACTGAGTTCAGCTATCAACTGGTGCAGGGGTATGACTTTTACTACCTGTACACGCGCAAGAATTGTAAATTACAAATGGGTGGCTCCGACCAATGGGGGAACATTGTAACCGGTACTGAACTGATTAGAAGAAAGTCGAATGGCGATGCTTTTGCCCTAACTACTCCACTAATTAAAAAAGCTGACGGAACTAAATTTGGAAAAACTGAGGGTGGAAACGTTTGGCTTGATCCAAAAAAGACATCACCCTATGCGTTCTACCAATTTTGGCTCAATACATCCGATGAGGATGCAGCCAATTACATCAGAATATTTACGCTAAAATCACAAGAAGAAATTAATGCCCTGGTCCTACAGCATCAGGAAGCTCCACATAACCGTGAGCTACAGCAAGCATTGGCCAAAGATATTACCATTCGCGTACATTCACAGGAAGCTTACGATCAAGCGGTTAAAGCATCCGGCATTTTGTTTGGTAATTCAACAACAGAAGATCTGGAGAGTCTGGATGAAGAAACCTTATTGGCCATTATGGAAGGCGTGCCCAAAGCCACTGTTATCCGATCCGTTTGGGAACAAAAGCCGGGGGTAGTAGATCTTTTATCGGAACTAACAGGCAGCATCGTCTTTCCTTCAAAAGGAGAAGCCAGAAAAATGATTCAGGGTGGTGGGGTAAGTATCAATAAGATTAAAGTGGGTGATGTGAATCAAAAAGCAGCATTCAAACTGCTGCATAACAAATACCTGTTGGCACAAAAGGGGAAGAAGAATTATTATTTAATTATAGTGGACTAATTGGGTTGTCCCTGAATCTTTCGGTGCAGGGACAACCCAGGAAGTTATTTTAAGAAATTCCAGCCTAAAGAAACCTGAAATACCCGACTTTTCACCTCTTCACCGTTAGCTTGATCATTAATATCCTGCACACCAATGTTATAGCGAACATCAACATTAAGACCGAACGGAAAGTCCCAGCCTCCACCAAGCGAAACGGATATGTCGCTATTCTTGTAATAATCCTTAATATCATAGTTATAGGTTTGCCCTAAAAAACTTCCTTTACGTTCGCCATCTAGTAAAAAGCCAAACTGAGGGCCAACATGAATATTGAGTCCACTTACTACATAAAATTTAACCATTACTGGAATACTGAGGTATGTAAAGCTGTCTTTAAACTCGCCTAGTATGGATGAGTTCACTTCACTTCCCTGCGTAAACAATAATACTTCTGGCTGAACAGCCACTTTTGAAAATTTGCCCCGTACAAATACACCGGCATGGTAGCCTGTTCGTGAATTATAGCTGGCTTCGGGATCATCTACCCTAAGATTGGCCAGGTTTAAACCACCTTTCAGGCCAAATGCTGCCTGTGCATCTGCATGGTTTTTATTAAATACCGTGCATAGAATAAATACCAAAATGAAAATAATTTGGAATCGCTTCATAAGAATTAAAATTTTAGTAAATGTTCATTTAACAAGGCTAGTATATTAACCGTTACTAAAATTAAATATCTGGCTGCGGCAGTTTGACAAATACCCCGATGAAAAAACAATTCTATCGGTAGTTAATCACTGGTAGTTTTATTAATAGCAATCTGCAATAAAAAAAGGGTTACACATAGTAACCCTTTTATTGCACAAATAAAATCTACTTTCCGAGCTTTATTAATTTGTAACCTAATGAAACCTGGATAACCTGATTTTTAGTTTCATTAAGTGTGGCACTATTCTCAATTTTACTCAAACCAAGGTTATACCGGGCATCAATAGTAAGACCAAACGGCAAATCCCAACCAGCTCCTAAGCCTACACTAACATCAGACTTTTTATAAGCGTCTTCAATTGTATTGCCCTGTGTATCCTTTACTAAGGGATCGTTTGTCAGAAATCCGAATTGCGGCCCCACTTGCAAGTTAATACCAGCTACTGTATAAAGCTTAAGCATTACAGGAATATTCACATAACTGAAATTTGAAGAGAAACTATCACCGATCGGAGGCTTTACTTTAGAACCCTGTTGAGAAAAAATGATCTCGGGCTGAATACCAATTTTAGAAAGCTTAATTAACGTAAAAGCCCCTAAATGATAACCTGTTCTGCTGTCATAAGCATTCTGAGCAGAGGACACATCAAGATTCGCAAAATTCAATCCACCTTTAAGGCCAACAGAAAACTGTACTTGTGCCATTAGGTTTGATGAAACAACTGCTACCAATAAAAGAGTTATTAATGATATTTTTTTCATAATACTGTTGATTTATAAGTCCAATTTTACAACTATCATACCAAAAATACATTAATCTTTACCCAATAAAAAAGTAATACCAATACTTGGACTCAGTGGATTAATATCTACCGCAAATGAAGACTCATTATCGCCTCCTCCAAATTCGTATATCAACCCTGTCATCGTAAATTCAAAACCAACCCATTTTGCGGGATAAAAAGCAAAACCTGGAGATAGTGATATAAATGTTGTTTGATCTTCAATTTGAGTTCCTGTGAAAATATCAGTACCACGAAGTTTTAAATAATTAACACCGGGTTGAATAAAAAAATATGCCTTGGCTTCATCGCCTAACCTAATGTAATTCCGCTGAACAAATGAAGCTATCGTTGTTCTTACATCTCCAAACAAACCTAAGCCAAAATCATATCCATTGGCTCGTGACCCGGAAACCGACAAGCCTATCATCGCCTTATTAGAAAAAAAATAACCCAGACTTAGGCCTACTTCATGGCTCGTTTCAGAATCGCCACCTGGATTTACATAGTTAATTGTTCCACTCAGTAAAACTTTTCCATGTTGAATCTGAGCCACTACCAAGCTCGGAAAAATTGTCATAAAACTAAAGACGAATGCAGTTTTAAAATAATTCATAAAAAAAAGTTTAATTAATCAAATTTTGATAAGTCTATTTGGCAATCATGAGGTTTGGTCAGAATAATTAAGGGGTTTACTTTTTGAGCTTCATAAGCAGTAGTTTTTGCATGCTCATTCCCAGCCCAGGCCCTGCGGGCTATACCATTAGTTACATCAAAGTATAACATATTGCGCAGCTTTCTATATGCATCTTCACTTCCATCCAACAATAATCCAAAGCCACCATTAATTACTTCGCCCCACCCCACTCCCCCGCCATTATGAATCGATACCCAAGTAGCTCCCCGGAATGCGTCACCAATAACATTGTGAATGGCCATGTCGGCTGTAAACTTTGATCCATCGTAAATGTTGGATGTTTCACGAAACGGACTGTCGGTTCCGGAAACATCATGATGATCGCGACCTAAAACAACCGGCCCGATCTTTCCTTCTGCAACGGCTTTGTTGAATACTTCCGCTATCTTAATTCTTCCTGCAGCATCAGCATAAAGAATACGTGCCTTCGAACCCACCACTAAATTATTTTGCTTGGCCTGACTGATCCAATTTATATTATCCGTTAACTGCGGATGGATTTCCGGGGGAGCTGTTACTAAAATTTCTTCCAGCGTTTTCTTTGCAAGGTTATCCGTATAGTCAAGGTCAGCTTCCTTACCCGAAGTACATACCCACCTGAAAGGACCAAAACCATAATCGAAACACATCGGGCCCATAATATCCTGAACATAGGAAGGATATCGGAAATTTATTCCGTCCGCAGCCATGACATCTGCACCGGCACGCGAAGCTTCAAGCAAAAAGGCATTGCCATAATCAAAGAAGTAGGTTCCTTTCTTTGTGTGCTTGTTAATAGCCTCAGCATGTCTGCGCAAGGATTGCTGAACGTGTTCTCTGAATTTTTCCGGATGTGCAGCCATCATCGTATTGGCTTCATTAAAACTCAGCCCTACAGGATAATATCCTCCCGCCCAGGGATTGTGCAAGGAGGTCTGATCGGAGCCTAAATCGATATAGATATCTTCTTCATCAAACTTTTCCCATACCTCTACAATGTTTCCCCGATAGGCAATTGAGATCACCTCCTTACGTTCTTTTGCACTGCGCACCCGGTTAACCAACTCATCAAGACTATCAATCACCTCATCAACCCAACCTTGCACATGTCTCTTTTCTGTAGCTTTATCATTTACTTCAGCAATCACCGTAATGCAACCTGCTATGTTTCCAGCCTTTGGCTGAGCACCGCTCATTCCTCCCAGGCCGGAAGTAACAAATAGTTTACCGGCAAGACTTTCTCCGGATTTTGAAATCATTCTTCCCGCATTCAAAACCGTTATGGTGGTGCCGTGCACTATACCCTGCGGGCCAATATACATGTACGATCCTGCAGTCATTTGTCCGTATTGCGTAACGCCCAAAGCATTATAACGCTCCCAATCATCCTGCTTGGAATAATTAGGAATCATCATACCATTGGTAACGACTACTCGTGGTGCTTCCTTCGAAGATGGGAACAAACCCATCGGATGTCCGGAATACATATGAAGCGTTTGCTCGTCCGTCATGGTGGCAAGGTACTTCATGGTCAATAAGTATTGTGCCCAGTTTTGAAACACTGCCCCATTGCCACCATACGTTATTAATTCATGCGGATGTTGCGCGACAGCCGGATCAAGATTGTTTTGAATCATCAGCATGATGGCCCCCGCTTGTTGCGATTGAAACGGGTATTCACTTAAAGGACGAGCATACATTTCATAATGTGGACGAAAACGATACATATAGATTCGTCCGAACTGAATCAATTCCTGATAAAATTCTGGTGCCAGAATTTCATGATGCTTCGGATGAAAATAGCGTAAGGCATTGCGTATCGCTAACTTCTTTTCTTCCTGAGTAAGAATGTCCTTTCGTTTGGGCGCATGGTTCGTTTTAGAATCGTATTCACGAACGGGAGGTAATTCATCCGGAATCCCCTGAAGTATCTGTGCTTTAAAATCCAGCATCAATGTTTAAGCGTTTCATTTAGTTGAAAGTCGATGGCTTTATAGTTGGCCTTCGTATACTTATAACCAATTTCAAAAATCTCCCTCCCCTTAGCAAGATCAAATGTACTGAACTTACCCAAATCAGGCGGTTCAATCACATGCGTGCAATGTGTTTTGCTGAGGGTGGTGTTGACATTAATCGCTATCAATAAACTTCGTTCGGTGATATCTTTTACGCTACCCAAATCGAAGCGCTGTTGTACCGGATTGCAATGACTTCCAATGATCATATCGCATTTCCCTACCAGTGGTCTGACAGGAAGATTATCCATTATACCGCCATCCACATAGAAATTATCCTTTTGCTGAACCGGATTAAACAACGCTGGTATACTGGACGATGCAATAACTGAAGATACCAATTCACCTTCATTAAAGTAAACAATCTTACCCAGCCGAATTTCAGTTGCCGCTACGGTAAGCGGAATTTTGAGTGCCTTAAAATCATTCTCCGGCATGCAGCGCAGCATCATATCTTTAAAGCCATCCATGCTCAACAGGCCTGTCCATGCCCAGGCTGGCCGGACAGAATTTAAAAATCCCATCTGACTGATCAGGCTTAATGTTTCATCGGGTGTATAGCCATAACAATAAAAAGCCCCCGCAATAGCGCCTGCGCTGGTGCCCGACACTTCATAAAACCGAAGGCCAAATTCTTCCAGTGCTTTAATTACGCCCAGGTGCGCCATGCCCCGTGCACCACCTCCCGATAATGCTAATCCGATCTTCATAATTCTGAAAGCTTAAATACCTGATCAACCCGTACACCCTTATCGGTATGTTTAACCGTGCAGCATTCATTTACCGGATCGTGCTCAAAAAATAATATGTAGCCATAGTCAGCAGCCTCACGGAGAAACTGATCCTTTTCTTCCAGGGTAATCAGTGGCCGGGTATCATATCCCATTACATAAGGTAAGGGCAAATGACTCACCGAAGGAAGCAGATCAGCTACGTAACAAATAGTTTTGCCTTTATAGCGAATCATGGGGATCATCATTTTATCGGTATGCCCGGATGCAAAAAAAATGTTGAACTGGGAAAATGGTGATTCGCCATGTATGTCAATAAATTCCAGTTGACCACTTTCCTTCATTGGTAGAATATTTTCAGAAAGAAAACTTGCCTTCTCGCGGGCGTTTGGTTCGGTTGCCCATTTCCAATGATCGGCATTTGACCAATAGCGTGCCTTTGGAAAGGTGAGTTCTAATTTATCGTGCACACGCTGCACACCTCCCCCACAATGGTCGAAATGAAGGTGCGTAAGAAACATATCGGTAACATCATTCACAGAAAAACCAGTTTGATGAATTGAACTGATCAAGGAATCATTACCGTGCAAATAATAATGACTGAAGAATTTTTCATTTTGCTTATCTCCGATACCATTGTCGATTAAAATCAAGCGGTCGCCATCTTCAATGAGCAGGCAGCGCATAGCCCAGGTACACATGTTGTTGGCATCGGGCGGATTTGTTTTTTGCCAAATGGACTTGGGGACTACACCGAACATAGCCCCACCATCGAGCTTAAAAAATCCGGTATTGATTACGTGCAAATTCATACTAAACAGAATGCTGGTTAAAGTTGATGCATTTTACAAAAAAGAAAAAGACTCCATTTCTGAGGGGAGTCTTTTTAAATAAGCATATAAAATAAGTCATTATTCCTTTACAACACCCATTGCACAAAACTTATCAATGCGTTGCTGAATACGTTCTTCCGCTGATAACTTATTCAATTCCTTTGTTGCCGTCAGAATGTTCCTTTTCAGTTCTTCCGACATCCACTTTGCATCGGTATGCGCTCCGCCTAATGGCTCTTTAATAATGCCGTCAATCATTTTTAATTGCAGCATATCTTTGGCCGTAAGTTTTAACACCTCGGCTGCCTGTTCTTTGTAGTCCCAGCTTCTCCACAGTATAGAAGAGCATGATTCAGGTGAGATTACCGAATACCAGGTATTCTCCAGCATATATACACGATCACCGATACCAATACCCAGGGCACCGCCAGAAGCGCCTTCGCCAATAATAATGCATATTACCGGAACCGTAAGGGTAAACATTTCTTTCAGGTTTCTGGCTATCGCTTCACCTTGTCCGCGTTCTTCGGCTTCAAGACCAGGAAAAGCACCAGGTGTATCAATGAACGTGATGATTGGTTTATTAAACTTCTCTGCCATGCGCATAAGCCGTAAAGCTTTGCGGTAACCTTCCGGATTGGCCATACCAAAATTCCGGATCTGCCGTTGCTTAGTATTTCTACCCTTTTGCTGACCGATTAACATAAAAGTCTGGCCTTCGATAGTGCCAAAACCACCTACCATCGCTTTATCATCCGACACATTCCGATCGCCATGAAGTTCAATGAAATCGGTGGTTAGCGCATAGATATAATCAAGTGTATAGGGTCTATCCGGGTGCCGGGAGAGCTGCACACGCTGCCAGCCGGTGAGGTTTTCAAATGTCTCCTTTTTAAGTTCGAGTATTTTCTTTTCCAATGCCTGAATGGCATTATTTACGGTTTTGTCATTATCACCAGCCAGGTGCTTCATATCATTTAACTTGGCCTCCAGTTCCGCAATAGGTTTTTCGAATTCCAACAGCATAGCTCAAAATCTTAAGGGACAAAGTTAGCAGTAATACGGAATTAGAGAACGAATCTAACCTAAAAGTACATAAACAAAAAACCCTGTAAACTTTTGATTTACAGGGCTTTAAGCGGACCGGACGGGACTCGAACCCGCGACCTCCTGCGTTCCACCCCCTCAACGTCACTCGTTAGAGGACGTTGAGGCATTTGAACTCCAAACTCCATTGTAACACTACCACGCATCCCCAATTTGTCTAGCTACAAGAAAGAATGCAATGGAGGCTATGAAACAAAAAGTCCCTAACCTTCTTCGGCTCTTTCTAAAAGAAGCATAATGCCTGAAACTCCACATACAATTACATTAAACAAGCAAAATATGTATAGGTATCCAATCCCATGAAAAAACCAACCATATGACTCATGCTGTTCAGCATTTGCTGGTGATCCAAGACTTGATCCAGTAAAAATATTAATTAGAGAAACAAAGACATAAATAATCATCAAGGATGAACATACAGTCAAATAGTAATTAAAAAACTTTATCATTGCAGTTATAAATTTTTCATCTCACATTACTGTTTATTAAAAATGTTGCTATTCGCATTGTTTCAAAATCAATGTTCGAATGGTTTATATTCGGCCGAGTGAGATCAAAGTTAAAGATTAAACCCTGACCCGGTATTAGGCGCACCATATGAAGGAGGGTTAAGGCTAAAGGCTAGAACGCATCACAAATAATCTTTGTCTTAATCATTGCGCCTAAGTATACTATCCAACTTGCTCTTTTGTAACGGACTTAAGTTAGGTAGCTTTGGCAAACCGTTACCTTTTACTCTACTTAAGGAATCCTCAAAAAATAAATAAAAATCATATTCGTCTTTTTCAAATAAGAGATTTATAAATCTGTAATTGTACTCGCCTGAATAAAAATAATTTTGACCATTACTTCTTTTATAAGAATAAATTGTGTCATTCGGAGGATCAATGTATAAAACGCAAGTATCAGCCTCCCCGCATGGAAATTTTTTCCTAAACTCATAAATCTCTGAACGACTACCACTGATTATAAAATCTAAGGATTTTATGGTATCGCCATCAATTTTTGTTATTGTACCTTCATTTCCGTAAGGCTTTTTATGGTAATCCACTAGTTCCCAGTCATTATATCCCTCGTTAATATCTTCAAGTTTCAATTTTCTAACATCCCCTTTCCATCTCTCTGAACAACTTGAAAAGAGAAGAATAAATAGCCAAAAAATATATTTTCTCATCATCTTAATAATTTAAAAATAACCACATTCTGTCCCATGTATTTTTATCAAGAAAACGCAACTCAATTATCTTGTTATTTCCACCCCCTCCCCAAATATAGATTGGATAGATACTTGCGCGTGTCTTATCTATAAAACTAAAACCATCCATGACTCTCCCAGAACGCAATTGAAGATTTTTGTTGACGATGGTATTTTTCCATTTATCTGACCCAGGTGATCCTACCCCAGTAATTACCCATTCAACTGGCGAATCAAATATTTTACTGACGCCACTGGATTTTGGGCCGCCATAATCATCAGTGATTACTCCCCAAAACCAATCCCATATACCATTAACAGGTTCGTCAAGTGATTGCACAATATGACTTAAGTGATGAGCTTCGTTACGATTATGACCCATATACCAGAGATGCTCAACTAATCCATCAAAAACCTTTTGTCTATCTTTAGCCCAGATATCTATTGGTGCAGGTCTTTGCATTCCATTTTGCAACTGAACCCCATATCCTACTGATGCAAAATACTGATTATACCCATACCTATCCTGGAGGAAATAACTAGTGCCGTATTCGGAACTATTGCTATATACGCTCAATTGTGAAAAGTACACCAGTCCGCCTCGGTCATTAAATTGAAATGTATAAACTCCATCTCCCAATAAATCCCAATCAATTTCAACTCTGTCGTTTCTACGCTTCGAGTCCATTCCAGCAAACGAACTACTCTGCCAGCTACTCATTCTTCCATACCCCATAGCCGAAGCCAAAAACCCCATCGAATAACTATCCCGCCACCCAAATGCATCATGAAATTCGCCCATGTTATTGGGTGCTACATCATCATACGTATAGTACCCACCTGAAAAATAATACCCGGAGCCACCACTGTAATGATCATACGGGTCGGCCCCGTTCGGATCATTAAAGGTGACCGGGTCGTTGAAGCTGTAATTGTAAGGAGTTAAAGATGCATACTTGCTGGCCATGGGGTCAACTCCGTTCATTCTGCCCAGTATGGGGTCGTAATTGCGGTACTCTAAATCGTAAAGTTGGGAGGTGGTATTTAATTCTGTTGCCCCGTTGGCCAAAAAGTTGTTGCCCGTGGTGTTCTCGCGTGTCCATGAGCTGGCGGTTTGCAAACCGAACGGGTAGTATTCGTTGTATTGTATCACCTTGTTTTGGGTGTGCATTAGTTTCGTTACTGTGCCTAATACACTTCTATCTATTAAGTTCTTTAGATAAAACAAAAAGATAAATTTCTTCATTCCTTACAATTTTTATTGTGTCACTATTTGGGTGCTTTATAAACAAGTCACCTTTCATAAGGAACTCACCTATGTCATAGGGATTATACAAGTAGTTTCTTGCGAACGTAACAGTATATCTGGCACCATTTTCAAGTGTTATTTCAGCGTTACCCCTCTCTAACAAAATTTCCATTACTTTACCGTTTATATCAAATTCGGTTTTTATAGCAGGAAAGAGTTTTAACCTCTCTTCCAATTTCCAATTCATCCAAAATACACCCGCTATAAACAACAATATACAAATTGGGATAAGTGCAAGTTTATATTTGGTATACTTTGGATGAGAGAAAGGGAATTGAAGTTTCATCTTTTTCTAGTTTAATCGTCAAAAAAAGTTCTGCCCCAATTAACATTAATTGAAAGACCGGGATCCCCAGCTCCCACAAATCTCATTATACCAATGTAATAGCCACTCTCAAGTGGAGCATAGACAAAACCAACACTTCCATCAAATCCAAAGAATCCAAAGCCAACGCTTACCGAAAGTCTTTCCCCTTGAAAATTATCTAACCTGAATGGTTGATTACCGTTGGGCACATAGAAATACTCACCTAATGTAATACCAGCACTGATATCAAAACCAATTGCTAAGGGGTGTTCATAAAAATTTTTTGATTTACCTCGATCTGGCCCGGTTAACATTCCTAAAAATGACACTTTCTTTCCACTAAGGAACCTGCTATCCGGTGTCCAATCCACCCCTAACAATTGTATGGCATTAATATTTCCATTGATTGAAAATGCATCGGGCAAATGCAGAATCATTCGCAAAAGTAATTTTGAGTTTCCTTTCACTATATCCCAAGGAGAGGCGCCACTTGGCCCTTCATTGGTTGAAGCAGAAACAGGCCCACTTTGCGAGCTTATTTTTTTGTCAAGCTCTTCTATGCGATCTCTCAATTGCTGCTCGGAGGTGTGAAGGGTTGCAGCACCTGTGCGTGGATTTACATTCCAAATTCCTTTGTCTTTGCTTGTTAATGCTTCTGTGATCCCATTCATAATCTGCTTCCAGGAGGCACCTGTCGGTAGCGCTATCCCCCCAAACGTATTGGCTTGCCAACTGCTCACTCCGCCATATCCCAAAGCCGAAGCCAAAAATCCCATAGAATAACTATCCCGCCATCCGAATGCACTATGGAATTCTCCCATATTGTCAGGATTGCGTGCTACATCATCATACGTATAATATCCTCCTGAATAATAATACCCGGAGCCACCGCTGTAATGATCATACGGGTCTGCTCCGCTTGGGTCGTTAAAACTCACCGGGTCATTAAAGCTGTAGTTGTATGGGGTTAATGAACTGTACTTGCTTGCCATAGGGTCTACTCCGTTCATTCTTCCCAGTATGGGGTCGTAGTTTCTAAAGTCAAGGTCGTAGAGTTGTGAAGTTTGATTTAACTCTGTTCCTCCGTTTGCTAAAAAATTATTACCGGTGGTGTTTTCGCGCGTCCAACTGTTAGCCGTTTGCAAACCAAATGGGTAATACTCGTTATACTGTACTATGCGTGATTTGGTGTGCGTCACTTTAAAGTCATCAAAATAAACCCAGTTGTTGCTCTCGTTTTCGTAGCTTAAATATACAAAGATATATCCCGCTTCTTTGATGTTGATGGGATCAAAACTGAGCTTAGCCTTGGCCCAACTGCTGGCGGTGGTTACGGGGCGCCAACCCATGTTGAGTACTTTATAGTTTTTGTCGAACAGGATGTAGTTAAGATAGGCAGCCGGCACGGCATCGCCCTGGTTACCGCCCATACCAAAGCCGCCATAGCCAGCGTTAACCCCGTTGTAAATCATGCCGCTTTCGCCAGCACCACCACTAACTCCGCCAAAAGCTGCGGCTACCGCATTTACAATAACCGAAAGGGCCGGGCTGGTGGTGCCGTACCCGCTGCCGCTTTCGTAATAGGCCCACACTTCGGCATTGATTACATCGCCTGGAAATACCTTTACGCTTTTGCCTGGGCCAACGCGGTAGCTCTGGTTCATACGCACCACCTTTGAGCCCCCAGGAGTATTATTGGAGGCTGTAGAGGTTACTATGTTGCTTACATTCACAAACTCCCCGGAGTCATCGCCACTATTGCCTTCAAAGGTGGCCGTTTTTACTACCGGGGCCGGTGCTGCAGAGGTAAAAACTACACGCGTGTTGCCCTGATGGTCGGCAATGGCATACTGATACTCGTAAGTGCTTCCGTTTTTTACCACCCGCCCTTCAGGCGAGTTGAAGAAGCTGAGAACCGGTGTAGCGCCTTCATACACAAACCCCCCGCTATAGTTGGTGTTGGTAAGCAGTGTAGCACCCTGAAAGGTTTTCATGGTAAGCTTTGTACCGCTGGCACTGTAGGTGTATTCAATCTTTCGCCCATCGCTGAAGGTAATGATGCGTGGCTTGCCCAGCATGTTGTACACTATGCTTTGTATGCCTTTGTTCAGGTCCTGGGCAAGGCTGCCGGTGCTATCATAACTATACTCCTTGGCAATGGCAACACCATTTTTGAAATCGCCAATACCAATGGTTGCCGATACAGCATCCTCTACTTTGGTAAGGCGGTTACGGTTACTGGCGTAGGTATAGGTAAGGTTATCAACAGTTTGAGCCGTGCTGGTAACGGTGGTGCCGCTAAGGCCGCGCAGGTTGTGGTTGCGCTCCAGGGTTTTGATGTTGCCGTTGTGGTCGTAGGTTACGCTTTCGTTTAATGTATTTTCTTCTTTGTTCCATGCGCTGCTGTTGTGTGCCTGGAAGGCAGCTGTTTTCAGCCGGTCGCTTTTATCGTAGGTGTATTTGTAGCTGCGCTGGTCTTCGGCTCCGTTGGCCTGTGCCGGGCCTTTCCATTTTATAGCACTGATGTTGCCGTTGTAGTAGAGTGTGTTACTCAAGCCCGCAACGGTAGTATTGTATATGAGTTCCTGCGCATAGTAGTCGCTGCCCAGGTTGGCAGGGTCGTTGATTTTCTTCACCCATCCGCGGATGGTAAATTCATAATCCACGGTTTGCAGCCAATTGTTAGTGCCCAGGTCGTGCAGTTTTTTAACAACCATTTGGCCCAGGGCGTTGTATTCGTATTGTGCAACGGTAACCGGGCTTTCATTATTGATTTGCCGGTAGGTCTTCAACACGCGCCCGGCATGGTCGTAATCGTTCCAGTCGGTAAGGCTTACGGAAGTAGATGCATTTTGGTAATGGGTTGATTTTGTTTTGATTGCTTTCCCTGCAAAGTCGTAAATCACGGTGCCTTTGTCGGCCACGGTGGTGTACAGGTGGTTGTTGCTTTGGGTTTGTATGGGGCGGTCGTATGCATCGAAAAATACCGCGTTTACTAGCCAGGTTGAAGTAACGCTGCCAGCTTCATTAATCGTTACCCGCTTGCTGCCGGTGGTCATTCCTCTTGTGCGCGTGGAGGCGGAGGCCTCTTGCCCGGTGAGATGGTTGTTTGCATAGGAAAAGTCAGCCGCACCGTTTCGGTCAAAGTCGTAGTGGTCGTAGTAGGTTACTGCCAGCACCGTAAGGTTGGTGGTAGGATGCACCTGGTTGCTATAGCCATGGTAGGTTGCATTGGCTTGCTCAACATCAAAATAGGGCTCGGTGTTATAGTTCCGAGCGTTCATTTCACCTTGCAGGGTGGCACGGGTTACGTTGCGGGTATAAATACCGGAATACACCACGCGGTTAAACCGATCGTACTTTAAAAAAGTCCAAAGCGGAGTCGGGCTTTGGGTGCGCAGATTTCCGTCTTGTGTAAACACAACTCGATCATGGAGGTCATACACAAAATGCTGTTCGTTGGCACCGGGTTCTTTTTTAATGATCAGGCGGTTGCGCTCATCGTAGGTGTATTTGTAAATCAGTTCGTTTACCGAACTGGCGTTGGCATCTAATGAAGTTCCTGTGCCCAGCACTTTCATGGCCTTGGGCGGAACGGTGTATTTCAACCGTTGATATTCATCGTAGATATAGTATGTTTCCAGCCAAGGTGTTGATACGCCTTCCAGGGTCTCATCCAACTGTACCTGTTTCAACACCGTTTGGCCCAGGGTGTTGGTGTAGGTTCGCACCTTGTAACCGTTTTCATCGGTGGTGATACTCACCGCCACCGAGTTGTTGGGGTAGTTAGTGTTGGTGGTTCCATCGGGCTTCCAGAAACGCACGGGGTAGGTGGTGCCGTTCCAGGTGGTTATATTCTTCACCATGTGCCCCGCACCGGGCTGCCAGTCGGCCCCGGGTGCGCCTTGTTCGGTCACTTTTGCATCGGGCGTGTTACGGTATAGGGTGCGCGCAAACGGGTAGTTGTCGGTGGCCACTTTGGCTGTGCCCTGATAAAACTGGTATTGCTCGCTGGCGGTGTACTGATTGTTGGCGCCTTTCAGCGCATATTGTTTGAAACGTCCATCGTTTGTTGAAGCCACATAAGGCAGGTACGTAGTATCTACCATACCAAGCCTACCCAAGCCTACGGCTGCCACAATATCTTTGGAAGTGGGCGCCTGGTTTACGGCCACTGTTTGAAAGGTGCGGCCCAGGCCGTCCTGGTAGTTGATCACTTGGGCAATTTCGTTAGGAAGCAGAGTTGTGAGGTTAGTGTTTGGTCCAATGCCAAGCTTCATAATGGCGCTTGACCTGACCGCATTGACCGGGAATGCCTGTGCATGGAAGGCATCACGAATATAAAAAACACCGGTTGTCACGCTGTTGGTTCGTACTGAGTAAAGGGCAATGTCGTTTGCCGTGTACGTTGATTGCGTTGCGCCTAATATTGCCACTCCATTTTTATGCCATTGATAGTTGGCTCCTGTAAGGGCCGTAAGCAATACGGTGTTGCCGGGCGAAATGCCGTATCGTTCTACTTTCATGGCTGTGGAGTTGGCTTCGTTGCAACTACCGTTTTTGATTACAGCCCGGTATTGGGCAGACGTGTAATCCGGCTTGTAAAAATAGATATTGGCGCTGGTGGAGCTTAGGACCTGCCAGCCACTGCCCGAATTGAGTTCCCACCGTACAACAGCTCCGGTTTGCCCGGTTACTGTGATTGTGCCACTAAAAGTGGAGAGTTCAGTATTTGAAATATTAAGCGAGCCACCAACAGTGGCTGTGTACACATTGGCTATTACGGGTATACGCACGCCATGCGCACCCGTTGTGGAGTTGTAGGAGCAGGCGTAATAGGTTGTGGTGCTGGAAATTTGTGGCGTATTATAGTTGGTAGCCGTAGCGAGCGGTGATCCGCCCGAAGCGGCTGAATACCATCGAATGGTGTTGGCGTTAGTTCCTGGGGTAGCCGACAGGGCCACACTGGTTGTACTGCCCGTTCTGCAACCTGATCCATGATATACGGTGGTGTTACCCGGGATGATCGCTGTGGCTACCGAGTTAGCGCTCCAACATTGAGAGCCAGTCATGCGCGCGCGAACAAAGTATGTTTTACCAGCCGGCACATTCACCGAACTTGACGAACCGATGGTTGTGCTTGCACCTTGCGGGTAGTTTTGCCAGAACCATTGTGCATCGCCCGGTGGATTTGAACTCCGTGTCACCACCGCGCTGGTTGAATTACTGGTGTAGGTAAAAGCCGTGGATGGCGTAGAGACAGCGCAAGGGTTAACCTGTACATTGTACTCTCCGTAAGGTGCCGAGCCATTGAAAAACGAAAGTGTTTGCGACCCTTCTTCAGCCCAATACACCTCGCAATAGTAGATACTTCCCGATTGCCATTGTGATCCTATGGTGCCCCCGGTAACCGTCCACACCGGGTTGGTCAGGATAACGTCATCATAGTATTGGTATTGCTCGATATTGGTTACCGTTACATAGTCAGGACCGGAAATCCCCTGACCGTATGCATACCTCATACCAGGTATCATGAGCAGGCTTGTGCAGATGATCGCGAGTAGTGCTGATTTTTTCATAAACTCAGTTTTCTTTTTGGACATCGGTAACACGGAATTTCTGCTTCATGGCATTGGGCCCGAGCCCGGAAAAGTCAAGTGAGATCGTTACAATCTGCCCTGTTCTTTCTAGTAGAATGGAGCCCGTGCTGCCATTACCTTTCTCTGATACATGGAGCAAAAGTTTACCATCTTTTGAAATATCGCTCCATCGGCCTTCGGCACTGACTATGGAAAACACTGTAGTATGTTGCCTGTTCTTTTGCAGCCACTTTACATCGGTGGGGCTCGTTATGAATATGCTCGCAAATTGGAACTCTTCGCTGTTTTTCAGGTTTTCCGCTTTGTCGCTGGTCCAGCGCAGCACGGTGTTGTGCATGCTTTGCGCACTTGCAGGAACGTACGCTAAGAGGGTAAGAATGAATATGAAACACGTTTTCATGCGTTTTCGGAATTAGTTGCAGTTGGAATTGTTCAAGTAGGTTATGGTGACAAAAGTGTCCTGAGTATATGGAAGGCATCCAAATTGGTTACTCTGACTAACGTACCTCACGCGAGCAACATAGGTAGTAGTGGTACTGTAAAATGTGGTGAGCGCTACTACACCCTTGTTCACGTTGCCCTGAGCATCTAATCCTTCTATAGGAGCTCCTCCTTGCGTTGTAATTTTGACAAGTTGGTATTCATTTCTAATGGGGTCGTACACTCTGGTATACCATAAGATTTCAACCTGAGAGGCGAAGGAGCCCAATCCATTTACGGTGTAGGTAAGCGGTACATTGTAACTGTTGCAATCGAAGGATTGTGTTTCGGGGTTAACGATGTTGCCAAAAAGGTCATGCACCTGCATGGAAAGCTGAACGCCTACGCAAATTGTTTCGGTAAATGTTTCGGTTCCGAATTGTCCATCGGCAACAGTCAGTTTCACATTGTGCGCTCCTGGTGTTGCGAAAGTAAATATCATTGTGCTGCTGGTGGAAGTTTGAACAATACCATCTACTTCCCACTTGAAGGTTAAGTTGGTGCCACAGCTTTGGTTTGCCCCAAACGTAATGGGCGTGTTGAGGGTGATGGCAGCTGGTGACTTGGTGAATTGCGCTGTGAGTACACAGGGTGGCGGATTTACCTTTGTGCTGTATTCACTTTTAGATACTACATTCCTGTTCCGATCCATCACATAATCGGGACGCTTGGCCTCATCATAGGCCATCACGTTTGAAAATCCCCGATCATCGGTTGTGGAAGTAATGCCGGTCAACGGCATAAGTGTTTGGAACGATATGCGGGCTTCCCGCGGAATAAAAACGATGTCGTCCAGTATAACCGGCAACGAACCGGAGGCATTTGTTTTTACTTCCAAAGTAAAGGGCCCTGTGATGGACGAAATGTTGATATCCTTCTCAAGATATGTCCATACGTTGGTTTGAGTGTTAAAGAGTTCCACCGAAATGGAACTGGCACCTTGCTTCACGGTGAATATTACTTTACGGTCGTTCTGGGCGTATATCCAGCATGATGCACGATAAATGTTGCCACCCTTCTGCACCATGTTGGAGGGTAATGATGATGATACCAGCATGGCCGTGCCATTTGTAAACTGGATGCCTTTCTTGCCTGTCCATCCTGCCGGATATGTAATGCCCGTACCTGATGGCGTTAGTCCGAAACTCGTGGTGGTTTCTAATCCTTCGTAAATGGCTTGCTGTGCAGCGGCATTGGCCAGCACAGCCACCTGGGCTGATGTGTTTAATGTATAATGGTAGCCTACCCGGTTTTTGCGGAAGTCGACTTCTGTGAGCAGACGGCTTTCGCTATCGTATTCTTTAAACGTTTTAATCTGCCGGTAATCCATGTCGGCAACAAAGTTCTGGCTGCTAACGTAGGCCTCTGTGAGTGCCGCACCAACAGGCAGTGAACGGATGTAGTACGGTAATACTCGGTCACCACCGAAATTGCGGTATATCAGAAGCGTAGAGCCGAGGGTTTCGGTCAGCCCTGGGAGCTTCACCATGTTTATCTCTTCTACTACTACTGCATGCCGGAACTGGTCATTCAGTTTCTTTAGCGCCACAGCCATAGTATCGGTTGAAGGGTTGGTGAACTGAAAGTCCTTGGCGTATTTGATCCTTTTGGTAACGATCGAGTTATCCGGCATAGTGGTCTTTACTTCCCGCACCATGTTGTTATTGTAGGTGTAATCGGTTGTGGTCTGTAACCAGAGGCTTGGGCTTTCCTCGCTGGTCTCCTTCACGATCTCCTGGCTGATCACCTGTACTCTGCCGGTCAGCATCTCGTATATCCCATAATGGTAGATTTCCCCTATTTTTTCGAATTTCAGTCCCTTTATCAATAAGGGATTTGAAGTTAGTTCCGTGTATGTCATAAGTCTTTCTCGTATCAGAACTCCTGTTTCGGAATACTCTGACACGCGGTTGAGAAAGCCACGTTTGTGGTTATAGTTGGTTGATGGGCCAAATGGGAACGTATAAAATCCGTTCTTGATCGATCCGACCACTATACAAGGGGTGGACAGCTTACGGGCAATGCGGCTTTTGGTTGCCTTCCAGTCTCCATTAGTTGTCTCAGGAAATACACCCGGTATATTGTATTCATAAATCCGCTTGCCTTGTCCGGTGATTTTTTCAGTCACCCGCGTGTACATAACATCAGGTTCATCGCCCAGGTTGTAGGCAGATTTTTTTATACCGCTTGCCAGGATATAACCAAGCTTAACAGGGGCAAGCAACACACCACTGGATTTATTATCAGCCAGTTTATATTCATATTCCTTGACAATGGAACGGTATGGATTCACATTATCAATACTCTTGCCGAATGCGACTTCACCGCCTTGCATGACCAGCTTTTTTACCCGTACACCAGCGCCATTAAGTTCCTGATTGGTGGTTGCATCCCAGTATGTATTTGATTCATAAGTAACGGAAACAAAGCCACCGCCAGGCATTATAATTTTTTGCAGTGCACCCGCTTGATTTTCCAACACATTTACTGTACGGTCAGATCCTGTCTCAATGACTGGGCTACCCCCTGGTATGGGTGTCACTCGCAGCCTTCTTCCATCAGATTCATTAGTATAGAAATAAAGTGTAGGGTCGTTTTTATTTGAGCTGACCGCATTGAAGTACCCAAAAAAATCCATCTGCCAGTTTTTTCTCCAGGCCACTGTAGGCATGCTGGCATATTCCAACCGATACATGGAGAAAGGTGAATTATTGGACAAAAGCACCCCGGTTAAAACTGATTTATTAATAGGAAGAAAGGGATAAACCGGCTGATCGGAAACACTTGAATAAACCAGTTGACATTCTATTTTGTCTGCAGTTCCGGATTCGGTCACTGTCACCTTTGAAAGCAAGTTGTTTGACCATGAGAAGTTTGCCGTAAATGATTTCAGTGTTATGGATGAGATGCGTAAAGGCATAGAAATACGCGTTTCAATATGGCGAGTGGAGTCTATGGTGAGATAGCGCCTGCTTTTTATCTCTTCACCATTGCCTGCATAGTGGAAATTAGCCACCGTACCGGTTACTACCGAGGTAATTGAACTTAGTTTCCACTGTGAAACATAGTTCACGTTGCTTGTATAGTACCTGCACTCGGTATTAATATCCTGAAGATTACATCCCTGCTGGGTTGACTTGCCGGCCAACTCCTGGGAATTGAAATTGTATGTGAATCCATTCGTGGTTTTTACAGTGAAATTTCCGCCTGAAAATACAATACTGATGTCCTGGTGGGTCAGTAGTTTCGGCAATCCATCTGTCCCAAATACAAACTCAGCGGAAAGTCCTGGAGCACGGATAAAGAAAACATCCGGTTCAGTATCATTAACCATAGAACCCACCAGGCTCTCCAGTGCATTGAAATCTACTTGCTCATCTGTGCAATCCGTCAGGTTATCATTGGCGGTCAAATTCAGGTTTTGAACAGCTAGCGCATTATTGTTGTGCAGCCAGCCTTTTCGGTCAGCCAAATTTATTTCATCTGGCAAACCCCTTACTATGCGGCTCACTGCACCACCTGCCGCAAGTCCCCAACCGAGCCCGCACTGGTCTTGTCCTTCAGCCACCTGTTGTGAGCCTCCGTGATGGTATAATGTAATAGGAATCGATATATCATTACCCCTTAATGTGGTAACCGGAAGCGAAAATTGTAAACGACCGGACAAGGGGTCTACTGATTGCCCCCGGGCAGGCAATGAAATAACTATACCTGTGATAGTCGCTAAAAAGGCTATTGTGAATCGACTCATAGAAAAAACAGTTTAGGATACTTACGAATTCATGAAACGAAGGCTCATTGCATTGACATCGGTTAATGCTACTAAAAGCCAAGGTTGAAGCAAATAGGTGTAAACCCCTATTTATATTTAGGGGTTATATCAAAAGTTAAATGATTGGTTTTCAAAGAATAGTAGCTAGATATAGCAACCATCAGTTTACTAAATGATTCAGACCTTCATGCACTGTAGGTGTAAACCCCTATTATCAATTCATTCTTCAATCAAATCATGAATAGTTGCAAACTTCATTAGCCCTATTGCGCTGTTTACTCCAAGTTTATGGAAGATATTGGAACGATGATTTTCAACTGTTTTTAAACTAATGTTAAGCATATCAGCGATTTGCCTTGAGGTATATTCCCTTACAATCAAACTGATAATTTCTGTTTCACGAGATGAAATGCGAAGATTAGTACTGTTTTTGTTCTTTTCTTGAATGCACTCATGGGTAAACTTATTGTAATAAAACCCACAATCGGCCACGGCATAAATGGCTTCTTGCATTTCGACTACCTCTGCTGTCCTACTCAAGACTGCGTGAGCGCCAAACCGGATCAAACGATTAACTTTCTCATCTTTAAGAGCACCGTGAAGTATAACCCGCACACCAGGATGCATTCGACTAACCCACAAACAAGTTTGTACGGTATCAATATTCTTCGCTCGGGAGCTTATAAGGGCAACATCAACAGGCCTCCGGTTTAACAGGTTGTTAAGGGAGCTGCGATTAGGGATTTCAAAAACTTCATGTACCCTTTCAAATGAAGATACTAGATTTTTTAAAGCATTTCGAAGCACGTTGTGATCATCCACGATGGCCACGGAGATTGGAAGTTTCATTGAGCGCTCAGGTTTGGGACAGTAAGCAAAACACCGCTAAAGCTACCTCACAATATCATCAAGCAGTAATCAAGTTGCATTCAAAACTTACATATGATCACAACCAAAAACTAACGAATGCACAAAGATCAAGACACTTTAACCAGCAAAAATTCTCTGTCTTTGTCAAAAAACTTACATTGTTTTCACACCTTAAATAGCTACAAGTAGTCCCTTTATATTCGTTTTAAAATCACTAACTCTTTGCGTATATGTTAAGATTATCGACCCTAACCAACTTGAGCAAAAAACTGCTTTTAATGAGATCCTTTTGCTGACTGTCTTCTCGTAATGTACTCTATCCCCATTCTAATATTTATACGATCGATGTATGGGCTATTATAATGGGGATTAAACACGTTATATAGTATTTGAGTATTACCTCTCAATAATTTCGAAATCTTGTAGTCTTTCTTCAGTCCAACCATAAAACCCCATACCCAATCACGGGGGGCGGTGTCGTTCTTGTATCGCAAAAAAGTTGGTGTATTCATGCACTCCAGCTCGGTACGGATAGAACATTGCCTACTCAAGCTAAAATCATTGTAACCACGAACACCAAAGATGAGCGTTCTCTTATTTAAGGAAAAATTACCTAAATCAATTGGGAAGCGGTGGTTCCACCCTAAACCAGTTGTTATTCTTTTATTGAAATGATAACCCAGCATTGGATTAACATCAAACCACCAGTCATTTTTTCTCTGCACCTGCAAGGTGAGAGCAGGCACCAATCGCTCTAGTAAAGATTTGTCCCTCCATGGATTGTAAGCTCGCTTTGGTAAATCTTCAAGACTTTGTAAGCTTGGATACTTACGTTTTAGCTGACTAAGCTTATCCATAGCTGCCTTAAGTATATCCTGTTTTTCCGCAAAGTGATCAATGGCCATTTCCTCAAGTTGTTCCAACAGCTTGTGCTTGGCCTCCTCCTCAGTCGGGATCGAGGGTATTTCAAGCATTTCACCTATCCTTTCAGTTGCTAAATCTGCGATTTGATCTTCAACTTGCGCACTCATATCACTTGCGGAAGGTAATTGAAAACCATCCTGAGATACCTGAAAAGGAGTGTTGAGCCTATCAAACACATCTTTTACCCCATCCAACTCTAGCTGCCCCAACTTGAATGGATTATTGATTCCTGGGAGGGCTACATCCACAAATTGTTCAACTTCAAGAGCCGGGAATTCAAGGTAATTACCGGGCAAACGGATGTCGAAGTAATCAATACTGTTTGTATATTCATCAAGAAACCCTACAGCATCAGGTGAGAGATCCAATCCGCATTTTACAGCATTAATTTTTTCTTTTGCGCTATCTTTCAGTTTATCAACTTTATCTCCAAGTTGTTGCAGTCCTTTCAACTTCAGCTGTTGAAGGCTGTCCACTTTGGTAAATATGTGATCTACAGAATTGCCAAGGTTAGCCAAACTATCAACCTGATCTAACAGCTTATTGCTTAACGAATCGAACACAAAGCCGATGGAGTCATACTGATATTTCAGCGAACGTAATTCCTTTTGCGCCAGTTGTTGGAGCGTATCAATCATGTAAGCCTTACTAATAAAAAGGCTATCAATTTCACACTGCAAACCAGATGATATAGAGGCACTATCCACTTTTTGTGCAAAAGAGGTATACGACAATGTAACAAACCAGGTCAGGTAAAATAATCTAAACACTCTCACAATTTAAACATGCCAAGCATATGAACCGAAAAATGATCAGAAATTAATTTAGGTTCTTGTAATGCGACAACGCCCCGTTCACCTTTTGGAGTAAAATCAGTAATAATGGATTTAATCCCGTTTACTACACCTAAAACCAAAATTTTTTGAGCAAACTGTTGTGAACTGTTATGTACAAAACCGTTAAGCGCTAACTTAGGTGAGTAATCTTCCTATCCACTTTTTGGAGTCCTTAAAGCCTCAGTCTGAAAAGGACCTTTAGAAGGTAAGGGCAAGTTTTAGGATTTTTAAGAGTTGTAATTGGAGGGGCAATAGCTATTTTAATAAAAAAGAGGGGGATTACCCCCTCTTAGCGGACCGGACGGGACTCGAACCCGCGACCTCCTGCGTGACAGGCAGGCATTCTAACCAGCTGAACTACCGGTCCTTTTGTTTTCTCCCTTTTAAATAACCTGCATTCTAATGCTGAC
Source organism: Flammeovirgaceae bacterium UBA5585 (assembly GCA_002425185.1). Taxonomy (GTDB): domain Bacteria; phylum Bacteroidota; class Bacteroidia; order Cytophagales; family Cyclobacteriaceae; genus UBA2336. The sequence goes on from DILT01000016.1 coordinate 91,162, forward strand.
GCTTCGGTCAGCACCCTGATACGCTTTTGCGTCATCAGGGCCAGCTGAACTACCGGTCCTTAAAAGAGTGTGCAAAGATAGCCTTGGTTATCGTTTCTCCAAAAATTAGTATTGGAAAATTATAGACTCAAAAATTGGTTCGATCATCCACCTGAAGTTTTCTGATCATGGTAGGACTTAACGCTTCGGCATAAACACCGTACGCATCTACCAGTAATCCCTTCACCCCTGCCGATGAGGAAATAGCAAATAGAATAGCGCTATCATCGGGGTTTGCCATACCTTCAAAACGATGGATTTCATCGACATGAAACTCTTCCGGAGCCAGCCTGAGCTTAAGTGGAGGGCACTCGATCCATTCAGGATGCAAATTAAAATCCTGAATATAGCCCTTTTGTTGAAGTGCTTTTATTGCACCGGCCAGTGATTCGTAAGCTTTCATTTTATTGTAAAAATGAAGTGTACATCCACACCAGCTTTTCTTGTTCGCGTATGTAATCACTCATGAGTGCATTTGTGCCCTCATCATCAGCTTCACCCGACATTTTTAGCAACGCACGCTCTTTCACCAGCAATACTTTGTAGCCATCAAGAATGGCTTCAACCGCTTTAACTCCATCAGAGATATTCTTGTATTCTTTGATAGCCGATTGTTTAATGTAGTCTGAAAAACTATGCAGTGGGGTAAATCCTAACGTAAGAATACGCTCTGCAATTTCATCAACTTTAACTAATGCATCGGTATAGATTTCTTCAAACTTAAGGTGTAGTTCAAAGAACTTATCACCCTTAATATTCCAGTGAAAGGCTCGTGCGTTCATATAAAAGACCTGGTAGTTTGCCAACAGGTCATTTAATCCGTTGGCCAGCAATTGTGTGTCTTTGGTTGCTAATCCTAGTTGATTCGTCTTTGCCATAATTATCGGTGTTTGTTTAAAAATACTATTTTTAGAACATTATTGACCATGAAAAAAGTCATCCTTCCGGCACTTTTATTGATTTTTCTTCTTGCATCGTGCAGTAAATCAGCGAGCAACACAAAGGTGGTAAAACCAAAGTACCATCATACCTGGTATAAAAACCACGTGTACAAGAAAAAATGGCAGGTTGGCCGGATAAAATTCCAGCCCGAAAAACAAGGTGTTAAAAAAGTAAGAATGAAGGGTTAGTTACTGAAGTCCTTTTAATATTAAATCCAGGTTCTTTCTAAAGAAAAATTTGAGCGGACTTAGCTGATTAATATGACCGGTAACAATCGAACCCAGTAACGTGGTCATTAACAAGTTTGTAATATCCCGGGTAGAGGATGACTTGGTGAATTCCTTTTTGAAAATCGCTTCCAGTGTAAATTTCTCCAACATCTGGTCAAGCGATTGTATTTCCAGCAATTGAATATCTTTTATATCCGGGTACAATATTACCTTTTCTTCTCCCTTAACCGGAAAGGGTTTTGGAGCTCGCTTCACATCGGCCAAATAGCCAAGCAGACTTAACATCAGCCCCGGGTGTCGCTCACACTCCTCGCTAAGTTTATCACTCAGATAATAAATTCCCTGAAGGCCTTCTTTGGGTTTGCCCGATAACTCAACCGCCCGATCGAGGCACCAAACCCTGAAATAGTAGAGTAGCAAATCTTCCTTTTGCGGGAAGTATTTAAAAAAAGTTACTTTACTAACTTTTACGCGTGCACAAAGATCATCTACATACAGGTCTTCAAACGGTCGTTTGCCAATCAACTTCAGGGTATTATCCAGAATATGGACTTTCAGACGGGCGGCTTTCTCTTTCCTTAGACTCATCAGCTAAACTTTACTTAAGTTGGCATTTAATTAATACATTTAAGAAAACGTAACCAATTTATTTATGCTAAAGCGTACAATCCTGCTTCTAATTGTTGTCGCAGTCGCTGCATGTAAGCCAGAAAAAAGAGAGGAACGTGTCCAGGGCCTGGTTGCTGATTCCGCAATGGTGGTTTCGGCCCACCCGCTAGCTTCTAAAGTTGGGTTGCAAATATTAAAAAAAGGAGGTAACGCTGTAGATGCGGCCATTGCTACCCAATTAGCGCTGGCCGTTGTATTTCCGGCAGCAGGAAATATTGGAGGCGGTGGTTTTATGGTGGTGCGTCTGAACAACGGAGAAACAGCCGCACTTGATTACCGTGAAAAAGCACCGGCTGGAGCAACTACCAATATGTATTTAGATAAAGACGGAAACGTAATTGAAAACCTGAGTACAGCCGGTCACCTGGCTTGCGGTGTTCCCGGTTCGGTAGATGGCATGGTGGAGTCGCATAAAAAATACGGATCGCTACCCTGGGCAGAATTAGTGCAACCGGCTATTGACCTGGCCCTGAACGGATTTCCATTAACCGAGCGGGAAGCAACGTGGTTGAATGAATTACAAGAGCGATTACTGAAGTACAATACGGTTAAACCGGATTTTCTTATTCGGGAAACCTGGAGTGCTGGTGACACCATTTACTGGAACGATCTGGGAAAAACCCTGGAGCGCATACGCGATAACGGACGGGCCGGGTTTTACGAAGGAAAAACAGCCGATGATATTGTTGCAGAAATGCAACGTGGGAAAGGTTTAATCACTGCCGAGGACTTAAAAAATTATTCATCTACCTGGCGGGAACCGGTAATCGCTCCATATAAAAACTATACGATCATTTCCATGCCACCGTCATCCAGTGGCGGGGTTTGTCTTGTGCAGCTATTAAAATCAGTTGAACCATATCCGATTAGCAAATGGGGCTTCAATACTCCTGAAACCGTTCACCTGATGGTAGAGGCTGAGCGCAGGGTTTATGCCGACCGATCCAAATACCTGGGCGATCCTGATTTTTATGAAGTCCCTGTTCAGCAAATGATTGATGCCGAATACAACAAACGCAGAATGCAATCCTTTAATCCAAAGAAAGCCATACCCAGTTCGGAAATTAATCCGGGTATCATTGAAGGGTATGAATCAGAAGAAACCACTCACCTTTCGGTGGTGGATAAATATGGCAATGCGGTATCCGTTACCACAACCATTAATGGTTGGTTTGGAAACTATGTAGTGGTGGCCGGTTCAGGTTTTTTCCTGAACAATGAAATGGATGACTTCAGTGCCAAGCCGGGTGTGCCCAACATGTTTGGTGTACTTGGCGGTGAAGCAAATAAAGTAGAACCTAATAAACGCATGCTCAGTGCGATGACACCCACCATTGTGGAGAAAGACGGAAAACTTTTTATGGTGGTTGGCACTCCGGGCGGAAGCACCATCATCACCTCGGTATTTCAGGTTATTCTTAATGTTGTCGAGCACGGTATGGGCATGCAGGAAGCTGTTAATGCCAAGCGGATACACAGTCAGTGGTATCCGGATGAAATTGCTCCTGAGTACAAAACCTTTTCAGAAAAAGATAGCCTGAAATTGGTTTCGATCGGGCATTCTTTCAAATCGCGTAAAGCGATTGGAAGGGTTGACGCCATTTTGGTTTTACCAGACGGAAAACTTGAAGGTGGCGCTGATCCGCGAGGCGATGATAAAGCCGAAGGCTTTTAAAAAGCTTATTTCTTTTTAATAATAAACTCCACCCTGCGGTTTAAAACCCTGCCTTCTTCGGTATCGTTACTGGCCACAGGTTTGCTTCCGCCATAGCCCTTGCCGGTAATGCGTTTTTTATCTATTCCTTTTGATACCAGGTACTCTTTAACACGATTAACACGCTGTTGCGACAATTCCATCAATTGACGAAACGACCCCCGACTATCGGTATGGCCAGCCAATTCAATTTCAACAGTTGGGTTGGTCTGCATAAAGGCTACCACCAAATCAAGTTCCTGATACGATTCGGGCAGCAAAGCAGGTTTACTTTGCACAAACAGAACATTCTTCAGATTTACCGTGGCGCCAACGGCAATAGGCTGAAGCCTGAAATTCATTTCAAGCTCGCGTAACTCGAGCGTATGCAGGTCAAGTTTTTCCAATGAACTGATGTACCCATCGGCTATAACCTCCAGTGAATAGGACTCCGTAGAAATGACGTTTATAGAATACCCCTGTGCTCCCTGAGCTTGTGAAGAAAATGCTTTTCCTGAACCCGTGAATTTCAAATTCGCACGAACAGGAGAATCGTTGGTAGCATCAAATACTTTTCCGAAGATTCGGATTTCGTTGGCTGCCAGTAAATCATATTTTTTCTCCCGCATTTTTATCACCGTATCAGGAACGACCACAAGAACAACACTGTCTTTCGGTTCAGGGACGAAATATCGGATATCGCCATACCCATCGCTGTTTTTAGTACTGGTAAACAATGAGTAGCCGAATGAATCATATGCACGGAAAAACAATTCACGCCCTTCTGAATTAATTGGCGTATTGCTATTCACCGGTTCAGACCACCGCAAGTATGAATCGTCCAATCGTTGACTGTAATACACATCAAAACTGCCCAACCCCTTTCTTCCGTTGCTTGAGAAATAAAGTGTGTTTCCGTCTTCACTTAATGACGGACTAAGCTCTTGAAATTGTGTGTTGATTGTAGCGCCTAGATTTCGGGGCTCCGACCATTTTCCATCCGCACCGCGCACGGATATGTACAAATCCTCTACACCATATGAGCCGTAAGTTTCTGCCGAATAAACAAACACAGTTCCATCGGCTGCTACATGGCCACTCTGCAAGGAAGACTTATTTTGAAAGTATGGAATAAAAATATTCTCAGGTCTTGACCACCCCGAACCAGTTTTTCTGGAAACCGAAATTCCCTGGGTACGTGCCAACCCGGATGGATCGTAATGACTTAACAAAAACATACGGTTCCCGTCATGGGAAAAGCCGGCTACGCCATTATAGCCTCGATTGTTTAATACAGGGCCGGCATGCACCGGAGCCGACCAACCATCGCCTATCCATACCGAAAACCAGATATCACCGGGGTCTCGTTTTCCATCCATATTTTCCGGATGATTGCCGCGGGTAAAAAAAAGTGTTTTACCATCAGGACTAAGTACAGGATTCTGCTCATCAAAAGCTGAATTGACCAACGAAAATGAAGATGGGGAAAAAGTTGATTGGGCGAACCCCGAAAAACCTATACTGAAAAGTACGAAACCAAAAAACCTATTCATGAATACCTAATCTTAAATCTTAAATCTTAAATTCTACTCACCCACCGATTCCCCTTCACCATAAAACGCCAGGGCAAGTTAGCATCGGCACCCGCATAATCAATGCCTATACGTTTACCGGTTTCAATATGCTTTGAGTTGAACTTCATGCCGATATCCTCAATCCAAACCTCATTAGTCCATAACGTTTTGCCATTGAAGGTACGGTCAATGCCCAGTGCGCGGGTTAATTTACCAGGGCCGGAAGTGAGTTGATAACGACCCACATCTCCCCTTCTGTTAATCATAACTTCCTCCCCCTCCAACGGCTCAACCGCACGAACCAGCACGGCATCAGCAATACCTTCGCGGTTGGTTACCACATTAAACAAGTTATGCATACCGTAACACAAATACACATAGGCTTTACCCCCGGGTTCAAACATAACCTCATTCCGCGCGGTGCACTTACCCCCATAAGCATGACAGCCACGCTCTTTCCACGAATAGGCTTCAGTTTCAACAATAATGCCACTTGTTTTATCATGGTTTTTATGCGTTACCAGAAGTTTGCCAAGCAGCGACCGGGCTATGGTTACAACGTTATTCCGATGGTAAAAAGCGGGTTCGAGCTTCATTCAGTATACCTTTCTTAAACCAAAAGAATCATTATTTTTGCATCCCTCAAACGTTTTAAACCCTAATAACTAATGAATACCATGAAAAAAATGTTGACCCTTTTACTGGTGGTGGTTTGCCTGGCTGCTGAAGCCCAGATTCAAACCCCTGCTGCCAGCCCTGCTGCTACGGTTACTACCGTTGTTGGTCTTACAGATGTTAAAGTTTCGTACGCTCGTCCTAAAATGAAAGGCAGAAAAATCTACGGATCAGGCAGCGACTTCCTGGTTCCCTTTGGAGAACTTTGGAGAACAGGTGCTAACCAGGGCACAGTAATTAGTTTTTCTGATGATGTTAAAGTTGAAGGAAAAGACGTTAAAAAAGGTGACTACCTGCTCCTCACCATTCCCGGTGCAAGTGAGTGGACAGTAATTCTTTACAGCGATGTAGCCATGGGTGGCAACACAGCAGCTTATGACAAAGCGAAAGATGCTGCACGATTTACCGTAAAGCCAGAAAAGCTTACAGAACGTGTTGAAACCTTTACGGTAAACATAACCGACATTTCGGATGATAACACCAAAGCAAACGTACAGGTTGCCTGGGAGAACACGTCAGTGAAGTTTGGAATTACTGTTGATTATGAAAGCAAAGTGATGAAGTCTATTGAGGCGGGAACAAAAGTAAACCCGGGCAATTATATAGCAGCTGCTAACTATTATTTTGAAACCGGTAAAGATTTGAAAAAAGCCCTGGAGTGGATCACGTTGGGTATTGACAACGGCAACCAAAATGCTTTCTGGAACATTCACACCAAAGCAAAAATTCAACACGCTTTAGGCGACTATAAGGGCGCGTTGGCCACAGCACAACTTTCTATGGACAAAGCAAAAGCTGCACCCAGTGATTTTGGTTACGTTAAACTTAACCAAGACCTGATTGCTAAAATCAATGCCGAGATGCCAAAGACTCCGGCAAAGAAAAAATAAACCATTCAAATAAATATTCAAGAAGGCAGTCTAACCGGCTGCCTTTTTTGTTTACTTGTACTATGGCTGATACTCATTTCGACTACATTGTTATTGGCTCCGGTTTTGGCGGATCAGTTTCGGCTATGCGCCTGGCGGAAAAAGGTTATAAAGTATTGGTGATCGAGAAGGGAAAACGCTGGAAGGCTGATGACTTTCCTAAGTCGAATTGGAATTTAAAGAAATACCTGTGGCTTCCGTTCTTTCGATGGTTCGGATTTTTGCGGCTTAGCTTTTTTAAAGAAGTATTTATTTTAAGTGGTGTAGGTGTAGGTGGCGGATCCCTGGTGTATGCCAACACGCACATGATGCCCCCCGATACATTTTTCAAAAACCCGATCTGGTCTGGTCTTAAAGACTGGAAAAGTGTACTGGCTCCATTTTACAGCAAAGCACTTTTTATGCTGGGCAGTGAAAAGTATGAAAAGGAAAATGCAGAAGACCTGGTCTTAAAAGATATAGCCAGAGAAATGGGCAGGGAATCAACCTACGGACGAGTGGATTACGTAGGTGTTTATTTAGGTGATTCAAAAAAAGAAGTTGATCCTTATTTCAAAGGTCTTGGTCCGTTGCGTAAAGGTTGTACGGAGTGCGCAGGCTGTATGGTGGGCTGCCGGTACAATGCTAAAAATACATTGGATAAAAATTATCTCTGGTTCGCTGAAAACCTGTTTGGTGCTAACGTGCTGGCAGAAACAGAAACAACAAAAATTGAAGTTCTGCCCGACCAATCCTACCGGGTACATACACAATCGAGTACAGGTTTCTGGAAAAAAAAGAAAACAACATTCACCACAAAGGGTGTTGTGGTAAGTGGTGGAGTGTTAGGCACCCTTTACTTGCTACTGAAACAGAAACATATTTTCAAAACGCTTCCTCTGCTTTCCGATAAACTGGGTGATAACCTGCTGACCAATTCCGAAATGCTTTCGGGTGTGGTGGCAGCCGACCGAAAATTAAATCATGGCCTGGCCATCAGTTCAGTATTTAACCCGGATGAGCATACGCACATAGAGCTTTGTAAATTTCCCGACAAATCAGGAGCCATGATTCGCCTGGCTGCTATGGCGGCAGGCAACGGACATCCGGTTGTCCGCACTTTGAAAATGATAGGCAATTGCATCATTCACCCTTGGGATTTTCTTCGCTCCCTCTTTCAAACCAATACTGCGCGTAACTCGGTTATTTTCCTCATCATGCAATCGTTACCCAATGCGATGCAGATGAAACTAAAGCGAGGGTTATTTGGTCATTCACTTGCCTTCAAGAATACCAGTGGCAACAAAGTACCCAGCTTTATACCGATTGGTCAGGAAGCATTATATAAGTATGCCGCAAAAGTAAAAGGCGTGCCGCAGAATGCCTTCAGCGAGATCATGTTTGGTCTGGCTTCAACAGCACATATTTTAGGCGGCTGCCCGATGGGAAAATCAGCTAAAGAAGGTGTTGTAAATGAACGCTTCGAAGTCCATGGTTACCAAAACTTCTATATACTGGATGGTTCGATTGTTCCCTGTAACCTGGGGGTAAATCCATCGCTTACCATCACGGCATTGAGTGAATATGCAATGAGTTACATTCCTGCCCATCCGGATAACACCTTAAAATCATTAGATCAACAATTAACAGAAAGACAGGTTTATTGAGTAGTCCTAATAAATTGGTATTGGAATTTCACAAAAAGTTGCTCTACCTTTAACTAATGATTAACGGCAAATTCCTTTTATTAATTGCTTTTTGTGGCTTCCTTTCCTGCCAGCGTGTGGAGAGAACGCATCAGTCCACCGAAGAAGCATCAACAAAAATTGACTTACCCGAACCTCAAAGACTTCCTGCAGATTTACAGATTTTAACAATCAACGAAACTTTTGAAGAGGAACGCCCATCGCTTGATGACTATCTTTTTGGCAAGTTCTTTCAGGATCGGGCCGAGTTTTTTGTTATCCAGCAGTCAAATTCCAAAATTTTTAATACACCTGTGAGCACGGTTGTGCTGTATTACCTGGATGGCGAGCACTGCAAAACCAAGTTTATCATGGCGGAAAATATTGGCGCACGATTGATAGCCGAGTATGGGAATTTTAAAATCGTTCCGCTGGATGAACCCACCAAAGAATTACTTGCACAGGAAGAAATTATAGTAACGGAAAACAACAAAAAAGTAATCAACAAAACATTCCGCAAATACGAACTGCTCTGGAAACTGAATACAAAAATTGTCAGATTCAAGGTTGACCTCGATAATCCAACCGAACCCTTTGTTTATACCGAACACGTTCCGCAGTATGATAACCTGTACCGAAACCTGGAAAGCTCAAGCTAATACTGCTATGAGCTCTTAGTTCTGATAAAACTCTGAAGCAGAAGCGCCCCAACTACAACAATCACACAGCCGACAATATTGTATAACAAGAATGCCAGGTCGGTGAAAAAGTAGCAATACAACACTACTGCCTCGGCTAATAACGCAGACCAGAAAACTGCCGTACCCTGAACACGCTTTACGTAAAAGGCCGTAAGAAAAATCCCCAGAATCGTTCCGTAAAAAAGTGACCCCACAATGTTCACAAACTGTATTAGGTTTTCAGCAAAGCTGGCCAGCATAGCAAATACCATAGCCAGCAAAGCCCACATAATGGTAAACCCGCGGGAAGCGTTAAGATAATGTTCGGGTGATGCATTTTTATTTATGGAGCGTCTGTAAATATCGGAAGCCGTAGTGGAGGATAAAGCACTCAACTCCCCTGCCATGGATGACATGGCTGCCAGAAACATAACCGCCAGCAACAAGCCAATAATGCCATGCGGCAAATTACTGAGTACAAAATTTAAAAAGATGTAATCGCGATCCTGGGTTTTGGCCAAAGGAATGGCTTCTTTGATGGTAGCTTTAACCGAATCGCGTATAGATTTTTCTTTCAAACCAAAACTTAGCACCGCTTCACGCGATGTTTTGATAGCCGGTTCATCTTCTGCCTGAATGGCCCGAACAAGTTGATCAACTGCTGCACGCTTTTCGACATACAATTGATCATATTCGTGCTCCAATGCACGCAGGTTATCGCCCTGCGCAGTTTCAACAACACGATTCTTCAACACCTGGTTATGAAAAACAGGAGGTTGGTTGAATAAGTAAAAGACAAAAACCAAAACACCGATAAACAGGATAACAAACTGCATGGGAATTTTTAGCAATCCGTTAAAAATCAATCCCAACCGGCTTTCCGCAATAGACTTTCCACCAAGATAACGGCCAACCTGCGATTGGTCCGTTCCGAAATACGATAAGAATAAGAACGTGCCCGCGATTAACCCCGACCAGATATTATAACGTTCATTCGGGTTAAACTCCAAATCAACAAGGTTGAGTTTGCCTAATTCGCCCGCCAGGTTAACAGTATCCTTAAAGGAAATGTGATCGGGCAATAATGTAAAGGCAAGTATACCAGCCAATATCATTCCACCCATCACTACCGAAAGCTGCATGCGTTGGGTTAAACTTACCGCCCGCGATCCGCCCGAAACACTGTAAATAATAACCATCGCACCAATCAATAAGGTTGTAGCCGTAACCGACCAACCTAAAATGGTTGACAACACAAGTGATGGCGCAAAAATGGTAATGCCGGCTGAGAGACCACGAAGAAGTAAAAACAAACCGGCTGTTAGTGAACGAGTCTTAAGATCAAATCGCGATTCGAGGTATTCGTATGCCGTGAGTACATTTAACTTATAATAAATCGGAACAAAGGTTACCGAAATGATAATCATCGCTAAAGGCAATCCAAAATAAAATTGAAGAAAGCGCATACCGTCTTCAATGGCTTGCCCGGGTGTGGAAAGAAACGTTATAGCACTGGCCTGTGTAGCCATGATGGAAATACCAATCATCCACCACTTAAGTGTACCATCACCTTTCAGGTAGCTTTCCATGGTTTTATTACCACGGGTTTTCCAGGCACCATACGAAACAATCGCCAGGATTGAGCCAAACAATACAATCCAATCCAATAAACTCATGTATACGAAAGGGTAAGCCAGAGATAAAGTAAAATCTGCAAAACAAGTGCTCCCAGTAACAATCCGTACCAGTGGCTCCACTTTTTAAATACAGGAGGATTTTCTGAACTCATTGATAAAATATTTAAGGCCTCATTATTGTAAGCACAAGTTACTTTTTCTTCTTGCTTTTCTTTGAGCTGTTACTGGAGGTTGCTGGTTGTTCAGCTGGCTTTTTTCCAAGCGAAACAAGATTTGCAAAAAGTTTATACGCGCCCGGTACACCTTCAGGTAACTCACGGAAGAATGATAAACCGGTATACACATAGTAACCTTCACCATACTTAGCCGCAAGCAAACTACCGTCTTTGGGTTTCTCGCCCTTATCGTTCATCGAAAGCAAAGCTTCAAAATTTTTGTCCCACGTGTCGGGGAAATACAAACCCCGTTCTTGTACCCAACCGTCAAAATCTACTTTTGTAATTTTATTCGGGAAATTCAATGCTGGATGATCGGGCTTCAGAATCCTCACTTCTGCATCTTCCTCTGCTACACGATCGCGGGATATTTTTAACGGGTAAGGCGAATACGTTGATCCTAAATCGAAATTTGTATTGTACTGCACTACCAGTACACCCCCTCGTTTCACATAATCCAAAAGCTCAGGCATCAAAAAGCGCAGACGTTCATTCGTATTAAACGCACGTACACCTAACACCACCGCATCCAGTTTAGCCAGGCTTGCCGCGGTAACTTCTCCATTTTTAAACTCTGTTACTTCATACCCCATATTGCGCAATGCTACCGGTATATCGTCACCGGCTCCCTTTATATACCCAATGGTGTTCCCTGCCCGTTTAATATCCACACGCACAAGCCTGGCTTCTGCTTTAGGCAGTAACGTTTGAACAGGAATGTGATCATACTGAATCGTTTGCAGCGCATAATCATATCCTTTGTTACCGATCGTTATAACCGCCCTTACTGTTCCGATCATTTCGCGTGAAGCGGGGTAAATAGTAAAGGGTTGTGTGAACTCTTCGCCTCGTTTGCCTAATGATACGGAAACTGATGGTGGTTCCGATCGCCAACCTTCGGGAAGTTGCAGTGATAAATCACCCTTAACCAAATCAGTTGATGACTTTACCAACACATTGACCTGCCGGGGTGAATTATCGTTAAAGATCAAAACCGGATCAGTCAAACTCACAAATACAGGCGGCACTATTTCAAAGGGTCGGTAAAGTTCACCTTTAACCGGATCGGTCCACTTGAACACAACCGGTACTGTGAACATAAGCTTTTCACCCTCAATGGCCACCTGAACATCAACCAGTACGGCAGGATCATTTTCAGGTTTGCCGATTAAGGATTTATCACTTACCGTAAACCGACCAAGTTCATGTGGTTCACGCAACCAATACGGATCGGAATACAATTTTTCAGGATGAAGGGTCTTTGCAGATTTGAATGCAAGCGGAACATTATTTTTTAATATGGTTGTTAAGGTTGTATCGAGCGATAACGAAGACGATGCCAATCGTTGCACCACAACTTCAGTTTGTGAACGATTGATGATTTCATAATTTAAAACCACCTTTTGCCCGGGCGAGGCATAGTACGATGATGCCACTACTTCAACAAAAAGACCTGTGCAGTCTTTAATCAGTTGCTCTACTTCGCGCAACTTTCTATCTCTCCAAATACAGGGCTCAACTTTATCAATGGCCTTACGGATTTGCAGCAGCAACGGAACTGACCGGAAAGGTTTTTCAATATCAAACTCACGAATAGCTTTTTCAACAAGCGGCTGAACAGCATTACCACCTTTCACCCGGCTCCACGTAGTATTTACGCCATCAAAAATATCAGCGGTTGCCGGAGCACCTTTGGTCAATTCAAAATATTCCTGCGCATCACCCCTACGGCCGGAAGCGCCAAAGCCCTGGCTTTTATGCTGACTGCGACTGGCGGCAGCAATCTCGGCATAGGAAGCACCCAGTAAAGCATTGTATCCGCCCACGTTAAGGGTAGTTACGCCCGGAGTGTTCTCATCAATCGTATTGCTGAAAAACCGACCCGTGTTGGTATACACACGTATGGGTTTCCAAACCGGAAGAGTAACTAATTGATCAGGGTAAGCTGTGGTTAACCCCGACAAATCAAAAGCTTCTTGCGCCAGCATAGCTGAAGATGTGTGGTGGCCATGGCCGGCACGCTCATCGGGTGGAAACCGGGTAATAACAACATCGGGTTGAAATGTCCGGTAAATCCGAACTACATCCGAAAGGATTTCATTTTTGTTCCATATCGCCAGCGTTTCATCGGCAGACTTTGAGTATCCAAAGTCGTTTGCACGGGTAAAGAATTGTTCACCGCCATCAATTTTTCGGGCCGTAATAAGTTCCTGGGTGCGGATCAATCCCAATTGATCACGAATTTCCGGACCAATCAAATTTTGTCCCCCATCGCCACGCGTCATGGAAAGGTAAGCCGTTACAGCCAACCGCTCATTGGCAAGCCAGGCGATAACCCGCGTATTTTCATCGTCAGGATGCGCAGCAACATAAAGGGTTGAGCCTAAAAAATTGAGTTTTTTTAAAGACAGTTTGATCTGAGAAGCACTGGGTTGATGCGGTTGTGAAAAAAGTATAGCAGGAAGACTAAAGAAGAGAAACACTAAGCTTTTCATGCCGAAGAAATTTTGTGCTAATAAACGGATAAAAATTGAGTAAGATTACGAATTCTTAACAGCGTATAAGATTAGTTCAATAAGCGGTTGAGTAGTGTGATGGCTGCATTCCAGGGTATCTATAGTCTGCCCCGTTTCTGACCATTTACATAATAATCACCATTTGGATCAATGGTTATTACGATGCGGTTTATATCCTTCTTGTCAGAATCCATAAAATAGATAATGTGCTCGTACCCGGATATCTTGTCTTTGGCATCATCAGTAAAGCCGACTTCAATTTTAAACTCTTTATCCAGCTCAATCTTTTTGATGTTCATAATATTTTTTCCGTCACGAAGTACACGCATACGGATTTCACCTTGGGTCACCCGCTTCACATTAACATATAATATAAGGTAAGGCAGTTGATTGGTGCTGTTACGCTTCTGATATTCAGCCATAGTTTCTGATACATGGACCGTATTAGAAGCCGATTGAGGCCGTAGTTTAAATTTTAAGTCCATCCGAATGGAGAACTCATCATCCGGTTTATAGGGAATATCCTGAACCAGCAGGATAATTGAGACAAAAAGTAATAGTTTGCCCATAGCGTAATTTTAAAATATCCCTCTTCGCGACTTTCGGGAGGTTGTGCCAAAAAGAACTCCAAAAACACCACGCACCAACTCACGTCCGATTTGCTTTGCCATTGGGCTGCCTACTACCTTATCCATTGTTGACTTTTCTTTTCGGGGTACGCGAGGTGTTGAAGTGCGTGTGGTGGAGGTCTGCCTGGGCCGTGGAGCAGGAGCTGGCATTTCCCAGGTGGTGTTTTGTGCTTCATACTGTTTCATTCGTGCTTCCAGCAATTCATGTGCACTTTGCGGATCAAGGGTGTCCTTATACTTTTTATACAAAGCTGAAGCATTCAGAAGTTGCTGATATTCCTGTTCTGACAACGGCCCCATAACAGAAGCCGGAGGTGCCAGGTGAGTAACAACAGTCTCTGTGGGAATACCCTTCTCATTCAACACGGTGATAAAAGCCTGCCCTATACCCAACTGGGTAAATTGTTGTTCCATATCGTAAAAGGATGAACGTGGAAACGTATTGATTGTTTCCCTGAGTGCTTTTACATCGTTGGGTGTAAATGATCGAATGACATGATGAATGCGATTTCCTAACTGAGAAAGTACGTTTTGCGGTACATCCTGGGTTAACTGCGTACAGAAAAAAATACCTACACCTTTGGAGCGAATTAGTCGAATGATCTGATCGATCTGATCAAGAAATGCCTTTGGAGCATCTTTAAAAAGTAAATGGGCTTCATCCAGAAAAAAAACGAGCTTAGGTTTATCCAGATCGCCCGCCTCTGGCAAACTTTGATAAATTTCGGCTAACAGCGCCAGCATAAAAGTTGAGAAGACTGCCGGCTGATGCTGAATATCGGATACGTTTAACAGACTAATAACTCCTCTTCCGTCCACCTTTTCGAAGAGATCATCAATTTCAAAAGAACGTTCGCCAAAAATATGATCAACACCTTGTTGCTCCAGGGCTACAATTTTCCTTAAAATAGTTCCGGCTGATGAACCGCTTATTTTTCCGTAATCACTTTTAATTTCATCAGCCCCCGGACCTTCCGTTAAATAATTCAATACTTTCTTTAAATCTTTAAAATCTACAATTGGCAATCCCTGATCATCGGCATATTTAAAAAGCATAGTGAGCACACCGGTCTGTGTGTCGTTCAACGCAAGGATTTTGCTCAGTAAAACAGGGCCAAATTCAGTAACTGTTGCTCGCATTTGTGCCCCTAATTTTCCGGTGAGTGAATAAATCTCGACAGGAAAAGCTGAGGGGGTATAGGTTGCTCCAATTGCCGTGGCACGCTCAGTAAGTTTATCGTTAGGGACAGCTTCTTTTGCCAATCCGGAAATATCGCCCTTCATATCCGGCATAAAAACCGAAACTCCTGCTGATGATAATTGTTCAGCGATTAACTGTAGTGTTCTTGTTTTTCCAGATCCTGTTGCTCCGGTTACCAGACCATGCCGGGTCATCATGCGCAACGATAAATTAACAGTAGCTTCAGGAAGAATTTGCTGTTTCAACACGCCCGCCCCAAGGAATATTTTAGGTCCGGAAAATCCATATGAGTTTTTAATAGCTTCAATAAATGAGATTTGTTCCATAATTAATTTGAAAGGCTAGGAAAGATAACACAAATGTCAGTAGATTTCCGAACACCAAATCTATATTCTTCGGATTCTAAAATCACTTTAAATTTATTTAATTAGTATCAAGATTATAACCAACTACCATGCGGTTAAGTTTACCAATCATTCTCTTGCTCTTTGTTGGTTGCAAACAACCAGCCGATCCCGGACAAACCCTTGCAAAATCTATGATGAACGAAAAACACAGACCTCAATTTCACTTTACACCTGCGGCCAATTGGATGAACGACCCTAACGGTATGGTCTATCACAAAGGTGAGTATCATCTGTTCTATCAATATTATCCGCATGGAAATGTGTGGGGGCCTATGCATTGGGGGCATGCTGTGACCAAAGACCTTATTCGTTGGGAGCATTTGCCAATTGCACTCTACCCCGATTCATTGGGCTATATTTTTTCCGGCAGTGCCGTGGTTGATCATAAAAACACTTCCGGTTTTGGAACCCTTGATAATCCCCCGCTGGTGTCTATTTATACGTACCATGATCCTGAACAGGAAAAAGCAGGTCGTATCGATTATCAAACACAAGGTATTGCTTATAGTCTTGATCATGGACGAACATGGACGAAATACGACAAGAATCCTGTGCTCAAAAATCCAGGCATTAAAGACTTTCGCGACCCCAAAGTTTTCTGGTATGAAAAAACACAAACATGGATTATGATACTGGCGGTGTTGGATCATGTACAACTCTTTACTTCAACTGATCTTAAGGAATGGAAAAAAATAAGCGAATTCGGAGCTGACCAGGGAAGTCATGGTGGAGTTTGGGAATGTCCTGATTTGTTTCCCCTTTTCGTTGACGGAAAAGAAAAGTGGGTGATGCTGGTAAGCCTGAATAATGGCGCACCTAATGGCGGAAGCGGCACACAATATTTTATTGGCTCTTTCAATGGCATTACTTTCAAAAATGAAAATCCAAAAGATAAAATTCTTTGGATTGACTATGGCAAAGACAACTATGCAGGCGTTACCTGGTCGGATGTTCCCAAAGAAGATGGAAGAAGATTGTTCATCGGGTGGATGAGCAACTGGAATTATGCCAATGTGGTACCCACAACCGTTTGGCGCAGTGCCATGACCACCCCGCGCGAATTAAAACTCATGAATACGCCCTCCGGATCAAGACTAATCTCTATTCCGGTTACGGAAATCAAATCGCTGTATGGCAAGCAATCAAAGCAGGAAGCGCAAACCATTACAGCGTCACTTGACTTAACCTCTGAGATAACCCGTGACAGCCAGTATGAATTAATGATCGATTTCGATACCCTAACTAACCAGGGGTTTTCCATCGAACTCTCCAATGCGATAAATGAAAAGCTTATCGTGACCTACACCCCTGCTCAGAACAGGCTAAGTGTTGATCGAACCATGGCCGGTAATCATGATTTCTCCAGCGATTTTAGTGGTGTTCATTCGGTTCAAAGAGAAATACAACGTGGCATTTCATCGCTACGATTAATAGTGGATTGTTCTTCCATAGAGCTCTTTGCTGACGATGGGCTTACCGTTATCACTGAACTGGTATTTCCCAGCGAAGTTTTCGGCAATCTTAAGCTCCATGCCGCTGAAAATGAAACATTAAAAATCAACAGAATAACCATTACTGAATTGAAGAGGATTTGGTAGGCCTGATTAGCAGCGGCAGAAGTTCATTTATTTTTATTCGTTCGCGTTGCTTCTGTTTAATTAAATTGTTGCCTACTGGTTTTTGATGAATCCACTTATGCTGCAGCATTACCAAGTCCAGGTCATGCCAATCGCCAATCGCATCCTCCAATTTTGAAGCAATCTTTAGATTACAAAAGTGGTTTACCGATCGTTTAAACTCAGGTGAAAACTCAGCACTATACACTACACCTTTCAACGTCTTTCTGCTCCGGTGCAATTTATTATCCGATATTTTTGCAGTAAAACAGTGGGTCAGATGTTGTTCTAAATCATTGAGATATTGTGCTGAACTGACCGTACATTTTGATATTTCTTTAGTGATATTCAAATACGAACGAACTATTTCTGTCAGCACAGCGATTGCTATGTCCGGCCATTTTTTAATTAGTTTCCTCTCTGTTTTTCTTAATGATTTAAAAATCGTTTCGTCAGAGAATTGATTACCGTATTTTCGCAACAAATAAACCTGCACATGATTTTCGCGAATACGCCCCGCATAGCGAAATAATTTAGTATACGGTTTAAACATCTGTTGAGCCTTCGATTTACCATAGTGCTTTATAAAGTTGCCAATAAACCTGATTCGTTTCAGCCTTATTCGTAGTTGATGAAAATTTTCAGGTGAGGGATCATCCAACGTATCAATAGTACCCATTAGCGTATGACGGTAGTGATCACAAAAGTAGTTGTGTGCCGATGACGCTAAATCATTCATGAAGGGGTATGCTACTCATTAATAGCATTCCAGGCTATGACATTCATCACCTTAACAGGATTTAAAAGTCATTCCTTTACCTAAACGATCGCCCTATATTCCAGTCACTATTGCTTTTACTATCATGGGCGAACAACGCATCAGTATTGCTGAGCATTCAGAAGAGCGAAAAGCTTTTCTAAAACATCTGCTGCACGATGTTCAGGCCCTTGATATTATGATTGAGCACGGATTACTGGAAACCGGTGCCAGCAGGATTGGTGCCGAGCAGGAGTTTTTCATTGTAGATAAGCACCATAAACCCTCACGTAATGGGCCTGAAATTCTAGCCCAACTTAACGATCCACATTTCACAACCGAGCTGGCCCGCTATAATCTTGAAATCAATCTTGATCCAACCCTGCTTGGTGGTAAATGCTTCAGTGAAACTGAACTGGAATTACGAACCTTGCTTCGAAAAGCAGATGCCATAGCCAATACTTTTGATGACACCATTATTCTTACCGGTATTTTACCCTCCATCGATTTACGTGCTGTTGAGATTGATTATCTTACCCCAAACCCCAGGTACCATGCCTTAGGTGAAATTGTAAAGCGGCTACGGGGTCAGGACTTTGAGCTGAACATAAACGGTGTAGATGAGCTTTTGCTAGCCCATACCAATATCCTGTTTGAAGCTTGCAACACCAGCTTTCAGGCGCACCTTCAAGTAGAGGCGGAAGAATTTGTGGCTGCCTATAATTGGGCACAAGCCATTTCGGGGCCGGTGTTGGCCATCGCCACCAATTCGCCTATGCTCTTTGGCCGCGAACTCTGGGCGGAAACCCGCATTACGCTGTTTCAGCAAAGTGTAGATATGCGCAAACGGCAACATCATCTGCGCGAAAGGCAACAACGGGTTTCTTTTGGAAATCGATGGATCAAAAGTATAACCGAAGTTTACAAAGATGATATCTCACGCTATCCGTTAATCTTCATGGCGGATATTAAAAAGGATTCATGGGATGAATTAAATCAAGGAAGGTTACCGGATTTAAAAGCGCTGCGAATTCACAACGGCACCATTTGGAAATGGAATCGTCCCTGCTATGGAATTTTAAATAGCAAGGCCCATTTGCGTATTGAAAACAGGTATCTGCCATCAGGGCCTACCGTACTTGACGAAATCGCGAATATGGCATTTTGGGTTGGCCTCATGAAAGGCATGCCGGACAACTATAAACATCTATGGAACCTGATGGATTTTGAGGACGCTAAAGAAAATTTCTACAAAGCAGCGCGATTTGGTATTCAAACGGGTATGATCTGGGATAAATCCTTTTTCCCTGTTCAGAAACTAATACTGGAAATTTTGTTACCACTTGCCCGAAAAGGACTACGTACCAGTGGTGTAGATTCAGAGGACATTGATAAATACCTGGCCATAATCGAAGAGCGCACACACTCCGGAAAAACCGGAAGCCGATGGATGGTTAATGGATTCAGAACATTGAAAAAAGAAATGGGCCGGGATGAGGCCATGGTGGCCCTGACCGCTACGATGCACAACAGAAGACTAACCGGCAATCCGGTGCATACATGGGCCGGTGTATCCCCTGCCGATTTACACCTGGCAAATATTCAATATGACATCGTAGGTAATATCATGACAACAGACCTCATTACCGCACAATCATCTGACCCGCTTGAATTGGTGCTAACGATAATGAACTGGCGAAATATCCGTCATATGCCCGTAGAAGATGAACAAGGTGTTGTAACCGGTATACTCACAAAAAGAAGAATAGAAAACTACCTGTCTGCACCGGGCAGTAACCAGGAAGCCACTGCACAGAACATTATGATTACTGACCCCATTTGTATTGATGCCTCCTGCAGTATTTTATATGCAATGGACATTATGATTCAGAAAAAGATCAGTTGCTTGCCCGTTATACATAACCAGCAACTGGTTGGGCTTATTACAGACTACGACATGACCAAGGTGCAGGAAAAATTGAAATCACCAATTCCTCGCGAAGACTGAGTTTGTTTCCTTTCAATGATTTATCTTTCAGGCTAAACCTGGCCAGATGAAACTTAAGTACCCTATCAATCTGCACAAAGTTGTTACGGCCTTCTTTGTTATCGGCTTAATGTACTTCTATGAAAACTTCAGTACAGGCGCCTGGTTATACTTAGCACTTCACGGCAGTTATGGATTTCTTTGGCTGCTGAAAAGTCAACTGTTTCCGGATAAGCAATGGGAACAAACCGCATCTGTTCCCTATGGCATTTTTGTGTTTCTTGTTTTAGGGCTTTATTGGATTGCTCCGTTTGTTTTGATCACTTCTGATTACGTACCGAACGGTCCGGTAATGGCTGTATCCGTTGCACTGAATATTGTCGGCACCATGCTGCACTTTAGTAGCGATGCGCAAAAATATTTTACATTGAAATACAAACCCGGTTTAATAACAGAGGGTTTTTTCAGTAAATGCCGGAACACAAACTATGTTGGAGAGTTGATGATCTACACCGGTTTTGCTATTCTCTCGGGAAGCTGGATGGGTTTTATCGGCATTACAGCTTTTTTTATCGGTGCGTTTATACCAAACATGTTAAAGAAAGATAAATCCCTGGCCCGGTATCCGGAATTTGCTGCCTATAAAAAACGTTCCGGACTGCTCTATCCTCAATTTTGGTAATCCAACATGCTTAAATCCTTTATTAATTAACTATGCGTCTGCTATTTTACCTGATTACACTATCTGTCATCCTATCATCCTGTAGCAAGAAAATACATTCTTATCCGCCTTATGATTCTGGTAAAATACCTGCGGCACCTGATTACATATCGCTTGATTGTTGGGCAGCGCATCCCGAAAAGGAAGATGAAGCCGACCGGCTACCCGGTAAAAATTATTTCAGTAAAGCTGATCCCCTTCCGGATGTCGATGTGTTTTTTGTTCATCCAACCATCTATACCAAAGAGCATAACCCCAACTGGCCCTGGCAAGGTGACGTGTTTAATGTTGAATTGAATGAAAAAGTGGATAACTCCACCATTCGCTATCAGGCCAGTGTTTTTAACGGAAGTACACACGTATATGCACCGCGCTACCGTCAGGCTCACCTTGAAGTTTTCACGATCGATAACACAGCACTTAAGGATCAGGCTTTACAACTGGCCTATGAAGATGTGAAGCAGGCATTTGAATTTTATATCAAACAATATAACCATGGCCGACCTTTTATTTTAGCCTCGCATAGCCAGGGCACCGTACATGCCGCAAGGCTTGTTAAAGATTATATCGAAAATAAGCCCCTGGCCAACCAATTGGTTGCTGCTTACCTGGTGGGAATTGCCTTAAAGACTGATTTATTTGAAGCGCTTAAACCCTGCAGCTCCGCTACTGAAACAGGCTGTTGGATTTCGTGGAATACGTATGAACGCAACTACTATCCGCCAAAGCATCAGGAAATATTTGCCCCGGCACTCAGTACAAATCCATTAACCTGGTCATTGGATACGGTATACGGACCCTCAAACCTTAACACGGGTTCCATCCTTCGGAATTTTGATAAAGTCTACACCAATCTTTGTGACGCTCAAAACCACCAGGGATTATTATGGATTACCAAACCTAAATTTTTCGGCAGTGCATTTTACCGCTCCAAGCGTTATCATATTGCCGATTACAATTTGTTTTACGGAAACATCCGGCAAAATGTAAGCGATAGAATCGCAGCCTTCAAAAGTAAGGGTAATGATTGAACACTCCGGCCCCATCATAACGCCTGTCATTTCTTGGTTTTCGGCCGTACTAAATTCATCTCGTTAACGAGATGCCCGGCACCGGCATACTTATCCACAATAAATAAGATGTATCGGATATCCACCATGATGTTGCGGCAAATGGAAGGGTCATAATTAATGTCGCTCATGGTTCCCTCCCACACCCGATCGAAATTTAATCCCACCAGGTTTCCCCAGGCATCTAATGCCGGACTACCCGAGTTACCACCAGAGGTGTGATTGGCGGCAATAAAGTTTACCGGAAGTTTTCCGTAAACGCCATACTGCCCGTAGTCCTTCTTCTTGTACAGATCAATTAGCTTAGCCGGTAAATCAAATTCGTAATCACCGGGTTTATATTTTTCCATAACACCATCCAGGTATGAATAATAATCAAACCGGATACCATCACGGGGTACATACCCATCCACTTTTCCATACGTTAAGCGAAGTGTGCTGTTCGCGTCTGGATAGAAGCGCTTTTCTTTAAATACTTCCATTTGCGCGGCCATGTATGTACGCTGTAGCGCATTGATCCTGTCCTGAATAGGATTTAAATTTTGCTGTACCTGGTTTTGAAATACGTTCTGCATGTCAAGAAATAACAGCACGATCGAATTATTCCGAATACTCTCCACAACTTCTTTCGCTGGTTTATCCAGTAAGTTTACTGTATGTTGCTTGTCATCAATATCCGTTTCGGCAAATAAAGCTTTGGAGAGTTTTTCAAAATCACCCTGATGTGCTTTTAACTTTTCGTTTAGCAACTTCGACCTGAACTTTTCATCCTGATCATTTACATATAGCGTTAATAATACTGCTGTCATTTTCTGATCGACCACCGGGCTGTAATCACCATAGAATGATGCCAACCTGCTTTTAATTTGAGGTAACCGGGTGTTATATCCACCCTGTCCATCATTATCGAATGCCGCCACCAACATGTTAAGCTGGGCAGCAATGGTAAACAACTCTATACGGCTTATGATTTCAGTGTAATAGTCGCGGGCCAGACCGTAGGACTTTAATTCATCATAGGCTTTGTTAAGATCACTTAATACAGTTCCATACTTGCTCTTTAATTCAGGATTGGCATTCACCCTGTTTTGAAATTCAGTTTCCAGTTTTTTCTTTCGTCCTACCCCATCAACCCTGGTTAGTCCCAGCAGTTCACCCTGCCATTTTTTCCATGCGTTGGAAACCGAAGCCCACTTGGCCGCGTATTGAATTTTAATTTGGTCATCGGTACGCATATAAGCATCCATCACCGATAATACCTGGTCTCGGATTTTAATTTTTGCCGGGTTGTTTACTTCGATCAGTTGCTCAACGGCCACAGCCGGCAGGTACTGATTGGTGCGGCCAGGAAAACCGAATACCATGGTGAAATCATCCTGAGAAACACCATCCAGTGAAATGGATAACGAGCGCTTTGGTTTATACGGAACATTATCGGGCGAATAGGCAGCCGGTTTATTGTTCTTATCGGCATAAATGCGAAACATTGAAAAATCACCGGTATGCCGCGGCCACATCCAGTTATCCGTATCTTTACCAAAATTTCCGATAGAGGAAGGCGGAGCACCAACCAACCGAACATCACGATACGTCTCGGTAACAAACAAATAATATTGATTTCCTTCGAAGAAGGGTCTTACTAAAATATCCTGATAGGCTTCGCGCTTTGCAGCATTACGTAACGTGTTAATATTTTTATCAATCTGCGATTGACGCTCGCTTTCCGTCATACCTCCGGTTACACCATTCAGTACGGCTGAAGTAACATCATCAATACGTATAATAAAGGTTACAAATAAATTAGGATTGGGCAGTTCATCTTTCGTTGACATGGCCCAGAAACCATTGTCGATATAGTTGTTCTGTAGCGTAGTATGACTTTGAATAGCACCAAAACCGCAATGGTGATTGGTTAGCAATAATCCTTGTGATGATATCACCTCGCCTGTGCAAAACCCACCAAAGCTAACAATGGCATCTTTTAAGCTGCTCTTGTTGATGCTGTAAATATCTTCTGCTGTAATCTTCATGCCCATACCCCGCATCTCCTTCTCATTGAGTTTGGCGAGCAACAAAGGCAACCACATGCCCTCATCGGCCAGGGCGAGGGTTCGGATAAACAAAAGACCAAAAAGAACAAACACTTTAATCGATTTCATGGTTATAGATGTTTACAATGGTGTGTACAAACAAAATCAGGAATCAAGTTACTATTTCTTGTACATTTCAAAAGTATTTGAAGCTATCTCAAAAATATTCTCGATGTCAGGTTGAGCCTGTTGAACCGGCTTTACAGACCCGTAATTTAGCCTTCGACAAGCTCAGGCTGACAGGAGGAAATGAATTTTGAGATAACCTCTTGAAAAATTTACTCAAATCACCATGAAAACTGCATTAATCACCGGTGGAAGTAAAGGTATTGGATTAGGCATTGCTGAAATATTAGTAAAGAATGGCTGGCATGTCGGCATTACCGGGCGAAATCCAAAATCGATAGACGAAGCAATGGCTAAACTTAACGCCATCAATAAAGATCATGCCCTCGGTTTGATTGCCGATGTACGCAAGCTGGATGATCAACAAACTGCTGTGAAAAAAGTATTGGATACCTGGGGGCAACTAGATGTACTGGTGGCTAATGCCGGCATTGGGCACTTTGGTTCCATTGAAGAAATGAGTGCTGAGCAATGGCATGAAACCATTGACACCAACCTGACCGGAGTGTTTTACAGCATTAAAGCAAGTTTACCTGCTTTGAAAAAATCGAAAGGATACATTATCACCATAGCCAGTCTGGCCGGTACCAATTTTTTTGCCGGTGGCAGCGCTTATAATGCGAGTAAATTTGGTCTGGTAGGTTTTACGCAAGCCGTTATGATGGATGTTCGCGCGCACGGTATTAAAGTCAGTACCATAATGCCTGGTTCTGTGGCTACTTACTTCAACGATCACGTTCCTTCACCATCAGATGCCTGGAAAATACAACCTGAAGACATCGGTAAATTAGTGCTCGATTTACTCACGATGAATCCCCGCACGTTACCCAGTAAAATTGAAGTGCGCCCGAGCATGCCTCCCGGCAAGTGATGAAGTGTGTAACGTTTGTTACACATAGCAAGCACACTATGGCTACTTAAGTTACAGAGGCTCAATATTGTATGATTTAAATCACGCAGTATCCTGAGTGGCGTCATTTCCCATCCTACTGGTTCAGGTTACTTTTAGGTAACCAATCAACAAGAACCATGAAAAAGATTTTGATACTGGGGGCCGGCACGGCAGGAACCATGATGGCCAACAAACTTTATCGCAACCTGAACAAAGCTGTTTGGGAAATAACCATAGTCGATAAAGATGAGAATCACTATTATCAACCCGGCTTTCTATTCATCCCCTTTGGCATTTATCAACCAAAAGATGTTATTAAACCTAAAAAGGAATTCCTTCCCAAAGGTGTAAACTTCCTGATCAACGAAGTTGAAAAAATAAACGTGGAAAGTAATGAGGTATTCCTACAGGATGGAACAACTCTCTTCTATGATGTACTGATTGTTGCCACCGGAACAACTCCGGTACCGGAAGAAACAGAAGGACTAAAAGATAAGTTATGGTATAAGGATATATTCGAGTTTTACACCTTTGAAGGAAGCACCAACCTGGCGAAAAAACTCGAAAACTGGGAAGGTGGAAACCTGGTAATCAACCTGGCTGAAACCATTATTAAATGCCCGGTGGCACCGCTTGAATTTACGTTTTTGGCCGATGCCTACTTCACCGAAAAAGGCATCCGGGATAAAGTGAACATCACGTACGTAACACCTCTTTCCGGTGCGTTTACCAAACCAAAAACCACGGCCTTGCTCAGCAAGCTCATGGAAGAAAAGAACATTACCGTTGTTCCTGACTTCTATTTACAACGCGTAGATAACGACCGCAAAGTACTTGTGTCCTATGATGAACAGGAAGTTCCGTTTGATTTACTCATTTCTATTCCGGTAAACAAAGGCGATAAAGCTATTCAAAACAGTAACATGGGCGATGAGGATGGTTTGAATTTTATACCTACCGACAAGCACACCTTACAGCATAAAAAGCACGAAAATATTTTTGTTATCGGTGATGCTACCAACCTGCCAACATCAAAGGCCGGATCAGTAGCGCACTTTGAAGCTGAAATTTTAACGGAGAACATTTTAAGTTATATCAACGGGCAACCACTGGAAGCCAAGTTTGACGGTCATGCGAATTGCTTTATAGAAACCGGGTATGGCAAAGGAACGCTGATCGATTTTAACTACACTACAGAACCTTTGCCCGGAAAATTTCCCTTTGCCGGTATTGGCCCTATGAGCCTATTAAAAGTTAATCGTGCCAACCATTACGGAAAACTGGCCTTCCGGTGGGTATACTGGCATATGTTGCTTACGGGCAAAAAACTTCCGGTAAGCACAACCATGTCGATGGCCGGAAAAATTGTAGAAGCATAAAAGAAACCTTAAAAATCAATTATATGGAAACCTTAACACTTGCAGGAACTTCAGTTGATGTGAATGCCGAAGGGTATCTCACCAACATGGATCAATGGACACCCGAACTGGCCCGTGAAATGGCGGCCCAGGTAAACATCGAATTAACCGATAAACACTTTGAAGTAATACACTGGCTACGCGAAAAACAACGCGAAGGCGTTCAACTCAGCATCCGGAAAATTGGTAACTCAGGATTGGTGGACATCAAACAGTTTTACGCATTATTTCCAGGCGGGCCGTTGAAAATATCCAGCAAACTTGCCGGCATACCCAAACCCGCCAGCTGTATTTAAAAGAATTTAAAACCTCTAACCATTAAAAGTATGACAGACGTAATGGAAAAACCGGTAACGAAACAAGCTGAAGTTCCGGTAAATAAGGATAAAGGAAAACTAAAAAAAGTATTAGTTATTTGTTCTAAAGGAAGACTTGAAGATGTATATGCTGCACTGGTCATGGCCAATGGCGCGTTGATGGAAGGCATAGAAGCCAAAATGTTCTTCACCTTCTTTGGTTTGGATGCCATCACCAAAAAGAAAGCCGACCATTTACATACGGCAACCGTAGGCAATCCGAACTTTATGCCCGAAATGCCAACCATCCTTGCAGGCTTGCCTGGCTTCGAGGCCTTTGCATCCTACATGATGAAAAAAGAAATGGATAAACTGGACATGCCTCATGTTACCGAGTTTATTCAAATGATTGATGCCGGTGGTGGAGAAATTTATGCCTGCAAACTGGCAGCCGATATGTTCCATCTGAAAAAAGAAGATTTTTTGGATGAAGTAAAAGGAATCATAACCGTGGGTGATTTGTACGCCCTGGCCGAAGGCGAGGGAACACAGATCATCTTCATATGATTGGTTCTGTTGAGGTTGGCCGCCCTGCGTAATCGGGGCGGCTTTTTTTTGACCTCATTGGATATGCCCCATAGAATTTCCTGAATAGAATTATATTGCTTCCATGGAACGAAAACTGGTTCTACAGGAAAATGATTTAACCATCTGGAAATACCACGGCATTCCTGAAGCAGGCATTGCGTTTTTTAACAACACCAACTGGGGAAGCGCAGGCACAGTATACGAACGCAAAAATTCAAATGAACTAATACAGTTATTAAAAGACCCGTACCTCTATGCTATTGAGCAAAATAATGTCATTGTAGGGACTGCCGTGTTCTGTCACACGCAACCGTTGGTAGCAACTCAACCCTACAACTGTTACATCATCCGGTACTTCGCTGCCGGTGCAGCCATTCAGGGTAAAAAAATAATCAAGCATTTTGCCGGAAAAGTAATGGAGGCTGTGCGGGAAGGTGAGACAGAAAAAACAATATACGTAGGCTGTGTGGAGAAGGGAAACATCCGTTCGTATAAGGTGGTTGAAAATGCCAGCTATGAAAAATTAGGACTATTACAGGTACAAGCGTTTAGTCGCTTTTTTCCTAAAGCCCAGGCAAACATGGAGCAGATTAGTGAGAAGGAAAAGCAGCATGAAGTATTGACGCTACTCAAGCAACACTATAAAGATCACGCTCTCGTTCATACAGATTACCTCTTTCTGAAAAATAATTATTTTGTTATCCGTGAAAACGGTGAAATAGTTGCTGGTTGTCAGTATCATCGGGTGCATTGGGCGATCAATCAAATGCCGGGAATCATGGGCAAGATTATTATGAATATTCTTCCGCGGTTACCCCTGATCAACAAACTGTTCAATCCAAAGCGATTTGAATTTCTGGCCTTCGAAGGATTGTACGTTAAGCCGGGTTATGAAAAAACATTACTTCGATTATTTGAAGGATTACTTCATCGCGAAAAATTAAACTCCTCCCTTTTCTGGATGGCCGAAAACTGTCCGTATAGAAAATCACTTGTTGCCTATGGTAAACTGGGATTGTTAAATTCATTTGTGAAAGATTCCGGAGTTTACATCATGACATCCTACAAGCATTTGGATGAACAGGAAATCGTTACCTTACGATCAAAACCATTATACGCCTCTGCCTTTGACTATATCTAAATCAACATCATATGAATAAAATATTTACAGAACATGCCCCTGCAGCCATTGGTCCTTATAGCCACGCCATACAATCCGGCAATCTTATATTTTGCTCCGGACAAACACCGCTTAATCCTAAAACTATGTTGATTGAAGGTAGTACCGTTTCGGAACAAACCACATTGGTGCTAACCAACCTGGAAACGGTTTTAAAAGCCGCAGGATGCGACCGCTCACACGTTATCAAAACATCGGTATTCCTAAAAAACTTTGCCGATTTTGAAAAGATGAATAAAGCCTATGAAGCCTTCTTTGGTGCTCATAAACCGGCACGTACTACCGTAGAAGTTAGCCGTCTGCCTAAGGACGCGTTGGTGGAGATTGAATGTGTGGCCGAGAGAAGCTAAACTGTTTTTCCTGCTTTTTCCAATAAGGCCTTCGTTGCCCTTATGCCATCAGGTTCCGAGAGTTTACTCCCCTCATATTCAATACCGATGTAGCCCGTATAGCCGCTGGCCTTAACAAGGCGTAACATTTTATCATAGTCAGTCTCCACGCAATTCCCTGCTTCATCAAAATCATAACTTTTCGCACTCACGCCTTTGGCAAAAGGCATCATTTCTTCAACACCTTTGTAACGATCATACCACTCCAGGCACTCACCTCCCCATTCACTTCCATCGGCACGCTTCAAACAGAAATTACCAAAATCCGGTAACGTACCACAGTTGGGCATGCCTGTACCGGCAATTACGGTAGTGAGCCATTGTCCGTTGGATGAATAGCTTCCATGATTCTCTACAATCACATTGATATCAAAATCAATCGCAAATTCAGAAAGTAAGCGCAAGCCATCGGTAGCGGCTGCCGCTACTTCTGCCTCACTTCCCTGACCAAATGCATTCACACGAATAGAATGACAACCGAGAAATTGAGCAGCCTCAACCCACTTTTTATGGTTCTCCACCGCTTCCTTTCGTTTGGTTTCGTCAAGATCACCCAGATAGCCTTCACCATCGCACATGATAAGCAAACTGGTTACACCATGATCATCACACCGTTGTTTTAACTCCGCCAGATAAGACTGGTCCTTCACCTTGTCTTTAAAAAACTGGTTCACATATTCCACCGCTGAAATACCGTAGTCTTTTTTCGCCACAACAGGAAAATCAAGGTTAGTCAGCTCATTCGCAAACAGTGCTTTATGCAGCGACCATTCGGCCAGGGATATTTTAAAAAACATGTCGGTTGAATTTTCTTTTGATTTTGGTGAACAGGATGTGGCTAAAGCTGGAACCATGGTAATGCCCAACGTGGCTAAGCCCAAATGACGAATAAACAGCCTGCGGTTAGTTTCGTTTTTCATAACTCAAATCAGTTAAAATAACATTCATATCGGTTGTAGGATTACTTTAGTGGTGAAAACGGAAGCGCTTTAAAATATTTTGATTCTATACGCTCTACAATAGGTCCACTAACCTCGGATGCATCACGTACCCTTTTCCAATCCGGATCATCACGAAATTTATCAAAGGAATTCTTTGCCTCTTCAACACTTTTATGGGCCAGCAGATATACCAGTTTGGGTTGAGCATTATCAGGTTCAACGGTATACCAATACACAACGTTGGTCATACCATGGCGTTCAAATAATGCACGGGTATGATCGCGAAACCGGGCATTGATTGCATCCACTCGTCCGGGATACATGAAATATGTTCTCATCTCAACGATGCGCGCTTCTGTGCTAAGGTTAGCAATACCCGAACTTAACTCGGGTGCCAACGTCATAAAGGTTTGCTCGATCTTAGCCAACAGCGGTCCGTTAGCTTCCGATTGTTTAAACACAGCTTTCCATTCCGGATCGTTGGCAAAGGCATTCCAAAGCCGATCCCGCGATTCGCGGTTAGGATATGCCAGGATGAAGGTTAGTGTATTATCACTTTCCTCTACCGGCAGGAAATAAGCTATGCTTTCAATACCGTGTTTCGCAAACAACTTTACCGTATGATCCTGAAAGCGCTTTATTAAATCAGGACGTTTTCCTTCATGGCAATGATAGGTGCGCATTTCAAAATATCGGGAATCAGCTTTTTGGGCTAACACCGGATAAGCAATTACTCCGATAAATACTATTATAAGTAGATTTTTCATGACACCTTTAAAAAAATGAGCAGTACTTTTAGTTTTCAAATCCCATCTAAATATACAGAATTGAAGTAATAAACAGGTATCAGGAAATTCAATCAATGGAAAGAATAGAGAATGTTTTACCCTGAAAAGAGACTTCCTCTCCTGCACCTTTACCCATCAGCGCTTTGGCTATCGGTGCATCTGCCGACAGGCAGAAATATTTTTCATTTTCAACTTCGATAAGCCCAAGGCTTACACTAATAAAATATTTCCCTTGCGTTGTTGTTATCAATACTCCAGGCACTATTTTATCGGTACTACCAACATCTTTTAAACCTACTAATTTGCTTCGCAAAACTTCCGCCTCTGCCAATTGACTGGTTAAACGTTCAATTTCAAGCTGAGCCATAGCCCGGCCGGTTTCATACTTATCGCCTGCACTGCTTTTGGTTTCCTGATTGGCCGAAGCCTGAACAAGTTTTAGTTCATCAGTAATCTGCCGTGTACGGTTATCAACCCGTTGCAAGCAGCTTTCTATCACCTTTTGTCTTACCCGCATTTTAAGTACACCCTTAATCCTTTTTGAACAAGTTAAGATATTGCATATCTTGTTCAAACCTAAACCAATACCGTATGCACAAAACCATTACTAACCGGCACACCATCAGGTTGTGCCATGCCTTCGTTTTATTGCTGATACTATCAGCCTTTCAAACATCTGGAAATTCGCTGGATGTGTTTCAGAATACTAAAACCATTACCGGCAGCATTATCGATTCAGAATCGGGTGATGCCATTGCAGGTGCAACCGTACTAATACGCGGCACCCGTCAAGGCACCAGCTCAGATGCTTCCGGCAGATTCAGTCTTCAGGCTTCAGTTGGCGATGTGCTGGAGGTAAGCTTTGTTGGTTACACTACCCAATCCGTAGAAGTAACTTCACTCAATACTTACACGATAGCACTCAGTCCGCTTTCGCAGCAATTATCAGAAGTCGTTATTGTGGGTAGCCGCAACCAGAACAGAACGGTTATAGAATCTCCTGTTCCGATTGATGTGATTGACGCAGCAAGCCTCGCGAATACCATGGGTAAGGTGGAGATTAATCAGATACTGCAGTACGCTGCACCGTCTTTCAATGCTACTAAACAATCGGGCTCTGATGGTGCTGATCATATCGATCCGGCATCGCTGCGAGGACTTGGCCCGGATCAGACGCTGGTACTCGTTAACGGAAAACGCAGGCATCAATCTTCACTTGTAAATATTTTTGGAACCCGTGGCCGCGGAAACTCCGGCACCGATTTAAATGCTATTCCGGCATCTGCCATCAAACGCATTGAAATCCTTCGTGACGGTGCCTCAGCACAATACGGATCAGATGCTATTGCAGGTGTAATCAATATCGTGTTAAAAAATAACCATGACGAAGTTTCCGGAGGACTTACCTATGGTGCATACAGCACGGCCATTGGGGCAGGCTGGGAAGACGAAACGGGTGAAACGCTTTGGAACGTAGAAGGTAAAAACAGGCTGGATGGTAAAGACCGTAAGTTTGATGGTAATACATTAAGATTTGATTTGAACTATGGCGTAGCCCTAGGCGAAAAAGGCGGGTATGCCAATTTCACTACGGAATACATGACGCGTGAGCGTACACTTCGGCCTGGTTTTTCATGGCGTAAAGGATATGGAACTGCCGCTGTTGATGGATTTAATTTCATGATCAACTCGGCTATACCAATCAGCACCACCACAGAATTCTATTTCTCAGGGGGCTCAAACTTGAGAAAAACCGATGCCTATGCCTTTTCACGCGAAAGTTTTGCCGATGGCGATAATCGTTCGGTACCAAGCCTTTACCCCAATGGATTTACACCTCACATAACGTCCGACATTCGGGATGTTTCTGCTTCCGCAGGCATACGACATACTATGGATAATGGTTGGAAGACAGATTTCAGCAATACATTCGGAAGCAATAATTTCCACTACTACATAAAAGGCACCAACAATGCCTCGTTGGGTGCGGCTTCGCCAACTGATTTTGATGCTGGCGGACATAGTTTATCCATGAATGTTACCAACCTGGACTTAAGCAAATATTATAAGGACGTTGCAGCAGGTTTTAACCTGGCATTTGGTATGGAATTCCGGGCTGAGCGCTTCACAATTTTTTCGGGTGAAGAAGGTTCGTATGCCTTGTATGACCAGAATGGCGTAGCCATTACAAATCCAGCCATACAAGTCCCCGCCCAGGATACCAATGGTGATGATTTGCCTGGGGGGTCACAAGGCTTTCCCGGATACAGTCCTGCTAATGTAGTGGACAGAGGACGTACAAATTTTGGCCTCTATGCGGATGCAGAATTAAATATAACTGACGACATTCTGCTTAGTGGTGCACTCCGTTTTGAAAACTACAGTGATTTTGGTCAAACACTTAACTTTAAGTTTGCCTCGCGTTATAACTTAGGAGAAAACTTTTCTATTCGCGCATCTGTTTCCAGCGGCTTCCGTGCCCCTTCACTGGCTCAAATTCACTATAATCTGATTTTCAATAATATTGTTGCTGGCGCTTCTGTGCCTTCTCTTCTTTCAGCCAATACAAGCACCGTAACAAAAGCATTTGGCATTGGTCCACTGCAAGAAGAAACTGCATTTAACAATAGTGTAGGCTTTACATTCAAAACAGGCGGCTTCACAACCACGGTTGATGCGTATTCCATTACAGTAGATAACAGAATTATACTGACGGATAACTTTGATGCTTCCGGACTGGGGCTGGGTGTTGATGCGGCACAGTTTTTTGCGAATGGTGTGAATACAAAAACAACGGGTGTCGATATTGTGCTGACATACCAACGGCAGCTTTCTCAGAAGAGTAAGTTAACGGCAGGGCTTTCCGGTAATTTCAACTCCCTGGACATTAAAAAAATCAACAACGGAACCCTAAACCCCTTTACCTTTTTCGGCCCCTTTTCGCAAGCCTACTTAAAGGCAGCAGCACCCGATTATAAATTTGGTGCACAAGTTGGTTATACGGCCGGAAAATTATCAGCTAATCTTTTCCTCACTCACTTCAGCCAGGTAATACTTCAGGATTTTCAATGGGTTGACACACCGGCTACCAACCAAGCCGAAGCAGATGCTTTACTTGCCGTGGCAACCGATACCTATGATGCCGCTACAACGGTTGATGTAAGTGTTTCTTATCAGATTACACCAAAATTGAATTTTACCATTGGAGCAAATAATCTTCTGAATAAATACCCCACTCCGCAGTTCGATGCCTGGACCGATCAGGGAGGATTGATGGATTCCGTACAAATGGGTTCTGATGGCGCATACTATTTTGTCAGAGTCGGATTTAGATTTTAAACTTTTTAATCAGTAACAAAATGCCGTTCGGTTTATTACAAAAACCGGACGGCATTTCACGTTTTAGTATGCGAAAAGAATTAGCCAGACAGGAAGGTGAGCGAAAGAAGTTCAGGGCGGTGTTCAGCCGGCTGGGTAAAAAAACGAATTTCAAAGGCTATAGTGAGGAAACCATATTATTGAGTAATGTTGTTGATGCGGATACGAATAAACCCGTTACGGATCATGTGTGGTTTAGCTATTCCAAAGCTTTTGAAAAAATTAATCTCACAAAGGGATGTATGCTGGAATTTGATGCACGGGTAAAGGCATACAAAAAAGGTTATGTAAACACCCGTTATCGCATGAATAACCGATCGTTGGATTTTAAACTTAGTCACCCTACAAAAATCAGAAAAATTGAAGTGTGATTTCCATTACTGATTCAGGCTCGATTTCTCCGGATGACGGGCCGTAAACTTTCGATAGAAATTCTGAATTTCTGAAAGATCGCGTTGATAGTTGCCCGTGGGGTAAAACAAATCGCCAAAGCCGGCAACCTTTTTTCCATAATCGAGATACCCCAGGGCAATGGGCACCCCGGCCCCGACAGCCGTATGGTAAAAGCCTGATTTCCATTCTTTCACATAACTGCGCGTACCTTCCACAGCAATCATCAGTATCAACTCATCATGCTTTCGAAAAATACTAATCAGCGCATCCACCAGGTTATTGTGCTTTGAGCGATCTACGGGCATGCCTCCGGTGGCACGCATGAGCATACCCAACGGAAACTTAAAAAGACTGTCTTTAGCCAGAAAGCGAACCTTTACCCCACTGGCGTAGAGGGTAGCCAGCGCAATCGGGTAATCCCAGTTGCTGGTATGCGGGGCAGCCACCAAAACACATTTTTTAACTGCAGGATCAAGCGTACTGCCTGTTCTCCAACCCATCAATTTTAAATAAAGTCTGCAAAGCCATTTCATAACCCGAATTAAGCTACAAGGTGTAACATTTTAACGTTTTACAGAAATAGATAAAGTTTGCCGATGATCCGCAAACATTACTTAAATGTCATGCCGGACTATGAGCCGGCATCTCATCGATGGTTTGGGATCGCGGGTCAAATATCTGCCTTTGCCGAAGCGGCTACGTGCAGGCAGGCCCGCGATGACTATAAATCAAGTTATAGGTATGTTTACGGACCATCATTTAAAGTTTTAATTACCAGAAAGTATTACCTGATTTAAATCATAAACGGCTCTGTATTTAAGATGTACTTTTATGACATATTTAATCAAAGAAGCATCATGTCAGAAAAGAAAGAAACTGTTAAGGATAGTTTACCTGCGCAAGTCACTACGCTTGAAGAACTTATTTCCTACCAACCGGATGCTGTTGTTAGTAAAACTATTATTAAGAAGTCAACTGGTACAGTAACCTTATTTGCGTTTGATAAAGGACAAGGCTTAAGCGAACACACAGCACCCTTTGAAGCGCTGGTTTACCTGGTAGATGGTGAGGCAGAAATTTCTATAGCGGGTAAACCTAATTTAGTAAGGAAAGGCGAAATGATAATTTTACCGGCTAATATTCCGCATGCACTTCATGCTTTGCTGCCTTTTAAAATGCTGCTGACGATGGTTAAATCCTGATAGAATACCAGACTGAAGAGCAGTTTACTCAAAGTCCATATCATCCGTGTATTGCATGCGAATGCGCATATACTCCTTTTCCAACCGATCCCATAAACCATCCTCCCATGTATAGCCACTGATTTTTATGGCTTCCTTACTGGCCGCCTTACCGGTTACCGGTGGCGTCATACAACTTACATTCATACCCGCCTGCTGCATGCCATAGGTTTTGTTGGTAAAGGCATTTTCATTGGATACCTGCCCGCAGACTTCAAAAGTTCGTTTGGCATCATCGCGAATAACCAGCCAGTATTTAGAAAACATAGTATTAAGTAAGCTTTATAAAATTAACAATCACAAGCTACAACAACACAATCACATAAATACACTACCTTAAGGCAGGAAATAGCAAAATTATTAATCATGAAAAAACTCAGCAAAGAAGATGTTCGCCAGGAGGTTTTTGACCTTTATGACGATTACGCGCACAACCGCATCGACAGAAGGCAATTTTTGGACAAGCTCTCAACCTATGCGGTTGGAGGCATAACCGTAGCCGCCCTTTCGAGTTTTTTAATGCCCGATTATGTGAATAAAATACAAGTGCAGGCTAACGACCCGCGCCTGATCAGCGAATACATCACCTATGATTCACCAAAAGGAGGTGGAAAAATTAAGGGATTGCTTTCGCGACCCAAAGAGGCTAAAGACAAACTGCCCGGCATTGTGGTGGTCCATGAAAACCGGGGCCTCAACCCGCATACTGAAGATGTAGCGAGGCGTTTCGCGCTGGAAGGTTTTATATCGCTGGCACCCGATGCCCTAAGCCCTTTAGGTGGCTACCCGGGCTCTGACGATGAAGGTCGCTCCATGCAAGCCAAACGCGACCGCAATGAAATACTGGAAGATTTTATAGCAGCCTTTGATGCGCTGGCAAAAAATGAACACTGTACCGGTAAAGTGGGTGTGGTGGGATTTTGTTTTGGCGGATGGGTCTCTAACATGATGGCTGCCCGCGTTCCCGGACTTTTGGCTGCGGTCCCCTACTATGGCGGCCAGGCCCCGATTGATTTGGTACCAAACATCAAAGCCCCCCTACAACTGCACTATGCCGGTTTAGACACGCGCGTAAACGAAGGCTGGCCGGCTTATGAGGCCGCATTGAAAGAACATAACAAATCATATGAAGTTCATTTCTATCCCGATGTGAATCACGGATTCCTAAACGACACTACGCCACGCTTCGATAAAGCCGCCACCGACCTGGCCTGGAGCAGGACAATAGCATTTTTTAAGAAGCATCTTGGGTAAAGAAATTCCGCTTCAGTTAAATGGTAATCTAATGATCTCAATGCGATCCTCGAATCTCAGCATCTTTTGCGAGTAAAGCTGAGGGGGTGGAAATGGAGAACTAAATCGCAGCTTTTTGTAACGCTGAAGGAATAAAAAGAGCACTCATCAATAACTGA
The DNA here is from genome assembly GCA_002425185.1 of Flammeovirgaceae bacterium UBA5585. Taxonomy (GTDB): domain Bacteria; phylum Bacteroidota; class Bacteroidia; order Cytophagales; family Cyclobacteriaceae; genus UBA2336. The sequence goes on from DILT01000016.1 coordinate 128,145, forward strand.
TAAGTGCTTTTTGAAGAGCCCCCTGCCGGAATCGAACCAGCGACCTACTGATTACAAGTTATTTCCGATATTCTTTCGATAACTACCAATTCCTTCATATCTTTACAAAAACAAGGTTTTTAGTCTATTTAGTCATACTATTAAATACCGTTGTTTTTAGGCTATTTCATGGTTTTGTGTCAAAGTTGTGTCAAAGTAAATTTTAGTAAAAACTAAACGGCCTCAATAGAGCCCCTATAAGCGATGAAAAAAGTAAAGTCAAAGGTTGCTACCCCTGAGCCTATTTTGTGGCAATGGAGCGAAAACAATGAAGGAAAACACCCGGTTAAAATGCGAATTACTTTCGACCGGAAACGGAATTACTATCCTATCCAAGTTGAGGGTAAAAATCTGTTCTTATCGGAAAGCGAATGGGAAGAGCTGCAAGACCTTAAGCAGAAAGTCAGAGGCGACAAAAAGAAAACCCGTGAAGCTATTGCAGAGGCTTTAACTCTTGCGTTGTCTGCAATCGAAAAGGCTACTTCAAATAACCGCCCTTTTACCTTTGAACGTTTTGAAATGGAGTTTCTTACTCAGGAAACTAAAAAGGGTTTCTTAGCCCTATTCAGAAAGCACTTGAAAGACGTTCAAAATGAAGGCCGGATAGGTACATACAAAGCCTATAAAAACGCTTATAGTGCTTTCAACAAATTCAGAGGGGCTAAGTATGACAAAAAGGGAAACGAAATTAATCCGGGCAAGGAATTAAGCCCGACCGACCTCACTCCCTCCATGCTGAAAGACTTTGAAGCCTACATGAAGAAACAAGGAGCCGGAAAGACCACAATCGGAATTTATATGCGCTCTTTGAAAGTTGTTTTCAATGTCGCTGCAAGTGATAACCCTTCACTAAACGAATTTTATCCCTTTGCAATAAAGCAAACCGATAAAGCCCGGTATAAAATCAAAACGGGCTCAGGAAAGAAAGGCGATGCACTCACACCCGAACAACTTGAAAAACTTGCAGCGATTGAAGTTGAACCCGGAACACCTGAGCATGAATCCAAACTTCTTTGGTTGTTCTCATTCTATTGTCAAGGCATGAACTTCAAAGACATTGCCGGGCTGAAATACAGAAACATTGATTTGCAAAATCAGGTCATTACATACGTCCGGGCAAAGACTCAGGACACAGAAGCAGAGGAAAAACCGATGCAGGTTCCAATTAATGAAGCGATTAAAAACATCATTACGGCAATCGGGAACCCGGATAAGAAACCGGATTCATTTGTTTTCGATATTATCCCAATGGGTTTGACTTCAACCGTTATGAGGCGAACCAATGCACCTAAAACGAATCAGGAAAGACTTGACGAAATAGTAAGGCAGAAAATCAAAATGGTAAACAAGCGATTGAAGCAGCTTTGCGAATCAAATGAACTTCCGGCAATTACTACCTATTGGGCAAGGCATACTTATGCAAGTTTATTGAAGCAAGCGGGTGAATCCGTTGAACTAATCCGGGAGCTTTTAGGACATAGCGACATAAGAACAACAGAAGCCTATTTGAATCGCTTTGACATAGGCAGAAAGAAAGAAGCGAATGACAAAATATTTTCATCGCTTAAAATCGCTTAATAGTTAGCGACTTATAAAGAATGTTATTCAAATCAATTTGCAAATTGTTCAAATTATTTTTACTCAAGTAAATTTATTTCCGTTTTTTATTGATTCAATTGGATTTTTATAGCGAAATTTGAACATCATTCAAACACTTGCAGTAGTTTGTTAATCTAAAGGAAAGATTAAAAAATAAGCCGGGTGATTTTCCGTGAATGATATACTTCTCTTCCGGGAGGTCTGCAATAAAGGACGTTGCAACGGGCGTAATGAAATAAAAACTTCAACGCTTATGCCATGTCCAAAGTATTTGAAATCTCGAATCCCTTTTTAGAAATCTCTCAGCGACTTGATGCAATTGAAAAATTGTTAATTGAGCGTATCCCGGAAAACCGACCAATTCCAAAAACTAAAACGTACATGAACGCAAAGGAAGCAGCCGAATATTTACGGATTGCACGGCAAACATTGTACGTCATGACCTCAAACAAACGAATCCCATTTCTTAAGAAAGGGAAAGCCGTTTTATTCCGTCAAGCCGACTTAGACAAGTGGCTTTCAGAAAATTAATCATCAATCATTTAAAAATTTCACTCATGAAGTTAGAAGAGTTTTTATCAGACTTAGAGAAACAGCACGTTCCGAATCAATCCCGGAAAGCTGCAAGCATTGTAACGGGAACACCTTTAGAAATTCCCGAACATCAAACCAAAATTGAGCTTCATAACTATTTAGTCAATTATGGTTTGCAACCGAATAGCCCCCTATTCATGACACTTTGGGAAAGACATTCGAAAGGATTAAAGCTCCGATAAGCCATGAAAATAATTATCTCAAAAAGCCAGGCTTTGCCCGGCAATATTAACGGCCTTACAACGGGAAAGGGTATCCTATCAAATTTGGTTGACGTCCTTAAAAAATTTGAGACGGAAACCCATATTCCCGTTGTTAATTTCTCAGTGAAAATAACAGCGATTGATTTTATCAATACTCTATCGGAAGTAGTGCCCAATTCAGACAGAAGTAAGCAGCTTCATTTCAGGATTGACGTTGTGAATGACTGCAAAGCGTTTGAATCATGGGTAAAGAAAAAAATCATTGAGAGAGAGGGAAGCAAGTTAGCCGGAATCCAAATGACTGAGGAAGCTATGTTTCAAATGATTCAACTTCCTTCCGGTTTGATTCTCGAAATGATTGAAGGCTTAAGAAATCTTGACTCATTCCGGGCAGAGTTACCCAAAGAACAAATCTTTTGGGATTACCTGAGCATTGATAAAGGAAAAGTAATCATTCAGCCCGAAGCAGAGGCAGCGATAAACGAAAGACTAACCGTTTACGCAAATGCAGCTCAAACAAAATTCATTCATGCAGCTAATGACCTGCTAAGACAATTATCAGAGCTTGAAAATACTTTTCACGCTCCCGGTATTGTCTTAAAAGGCTCTTCCCTGTATGGCAATACTTACAAGTTCAATTCAGAATATTTAAACCACATACACTAATGAAAGCAGAAGAGAAACAAATTACACCGGAACCCGAAAACAGACTTTCCGGTCATGGCTATACAGCCGGGCAAGTTCATGAAATTCATGAACTACAAAAGCAGTCCTTAAAAGGTGAAGCTGAAATTCCGTTAATCGAACCGAATAACGGGAAGCCTGAGAATTTCAAAGATTCATTTTTCAAAAATGAGTTTGCAGGGCATAAGATTTCAAAGTTTGATGCAGTCCATTACCATGTAATACAGGAACAACGATTCTTTGACCCGAACACAGGCGAAAGGAAAAGCACGGCTTTTATTCAGCAATACCACAAAGAAGCCTTTGACTTCATGATTACGAACAAAGGTTTTGGCGGAATGATTACCCACGTATTACATGACCCTACACGCAAAGTTTAAACTGATTTAGAATCAAAAAATTTCAATTCACATGAGAGGCGGAAAACGACCGGGAGCCGGGAAAAAGAAAGGCAGTAAACACGCCCGGACACTTCTTTGGGAACAATTCGGAAGAGTTGTTTTAAGTGAAGGCATAGCGAAAGCACTTGAAGAGCTTAACAAGCTGAAAGGTGAAAAATACTTGTATCACTTTGAAAAATTCCTTCAATACTTCAAACCTCGAAATCTTGACATAGGATTGAGCATTGAAGAACCTGAGCTTTCAGATAGTGAACTGGATGAAAAGATTAAAAGCCTATTGAAACACTATGAACAAAGAAGCTAAAAAGCAGGTCTTAAACACTCTCATGCTCAAACGTGCAAAGGAGTTGAATATGAATCTTTCCGGTACGGTGATTTGCTGCGTGTATGATGTGGAGTGGACACAAGAGCAGCAAGAGGACTATTTCAATAGCTGTCAAGAGATAGCCGACTATTTCCGGCAAGAGATTGATTTCATGCCTGACATCTCGAAAAAATATGAAGAAATGGAAGAGTACAAACGAGGTGAAGAGGCTCATTTAGCTGAATGGCTTAAGACCTTGTAAAAACAAAACCCTGATTGACCGTCAGGGTTTTTGTTATCTAAAATCTTAAAGGGGGCAACCAATAAAACTTATGAGCGCAAACCTACAAAATGACGAGGATATTTTTTCAATGGGATATGCAATACTTCCCATCAAAGTAATTTTTGATACTTCCCTCACTCCATTTGCCAAACTCCTTTACAGCTACATTTCGTGCCTTTGCGTTGAGCGTGGTTATTGTTGGGCTTCGAATAAACACCTTTCCGAAAAGTTGGGAGTAAGTGAGAAAACAATTTCGAGAGGACTAAACGAGTTAGCGAAACACCTTCGATTTGAGCAGCGAACGAGTAAGAAGAGAAAAATTTTTGTGAATCAATCTAACCGGGCAACATGGACAAAAATGTCCAAGAACCCGGACAAAAATGTCCCGGTTAACATGGACAAAAATGTCCCACAGAATAATATAAGTATTAATAGTAAAAAGATAATAGTAAGGGAATCGGCTGATTTTGATTTGAAGGTTAATCTGCTTCATGATTACTTCAATGAATTGCGTAAAGATTACGGTCATGAAACCCTAAGCCTCACAGAAAGCAGAATAACACTTTACAAAAAGTTATTGAGCCTCGAATTTTCCTTTGAGGATTTGCAGTTAATTGCCCGGTATAGGTTCAATCAATTGTCAGGCGACAATTACAGGCAATACCAAGTGCCGGAAAAGGTCTTTCGGGAAAAGGATTTGCAAAGCTATTTTGATGAGGCTAAAGCGTGGGAAAATCCGAACATCATGAGCCGATTATATACGATAGCTTAAGCCCATGAAAGCAGAGAGAACACAGCCGAAAAGCAAAGGCATAAAACGGCAAAAAAACGGGTCCTAATTTCTGATTTGTGTCAAAATTGTGTCAAACTAATTCAATAAAAAAGGCAGCTACTTAACGTAACTGCCTGATTATCAAAGAGCCCCCTGCCGGAATCGAACCAGCGACCTACTGATTACAAGTCAGTTGCTCTACCAGCTGAGCTAAGGAGGCGTTTTTTCGTTAATCGTTGCCCGTTATTTGTTATTCGCTCTGCCTACCAACAACGAATAACGAACAACCAATAACTAAATAGGAGGTGCAAAAATAGCGGTTGATTTGTTCTTTGCAAATGCAGGGTTAAGAAACTGTGCGCAGCAGCTTAATTTGCTGTTTTAGCTGTTTAAGGTGCTCGCTGGCCTCCTCAATTTTGGCATTAAACTCTTCGCGTACCTTTTCACCGTTTTTGGCCCGGGCAAAAAACTCGAGGTTATTGCGCCATACCGCAATATCATTTTCTACCTTCTGCATCTTCTTGCGGATGGCCTGCTCCTTATGGTAAATCTTCTGGTCGGCCATCGGATCGTTCTTCAAATCCTGCAACTGATTCTCCAATACCAGCTTGCTCTTTTCATCCGCTGACACGCCCTCCAGCACACCTACAAACTTCTCAATAGCCTGGTGGTAACGGGCACGAATAGCCGCCATGTCCTTTTTAGGAACAAAACCGATAGCATTAAATCGATCTTCGAACTGTTTTAAAAGCTGTGTATTTGCCGTTTTTTCTTCGGCATGTTTTTCTAGTTGAGCACACAACTCCTCCTTGGCCCTCAGGTTATCAACCTGTTCATTGTCTTTTTTACCTTGCTCCGTTCTGCGGTTTTCAAAGAAAAAATCGCATGCTTGTTTAAACTCCTGATAAATTTTTTCTCGGAGTTTTTCCGGAACAGGACCAATGTCTTTCCATTGCTGCTGAAGGACCTTCAACTCCTGCGTAGCTTTTTCCCAATCGGTACTTTCTTTCAACTCCAGTGCCCGTTGTAATAATTGATTTTTCTTTTCAAGATTCTGCGAACGTTCAGCATCAAGTTTTTTGAAGAACGCATTCTTGCTGGTAAAGAAGGCTTTGAAGGCTGTCCAGAATTTTTTATTAAGCTCTTTTGCCTTATTGCGTGGCAATCCTCCCTTTACTTCCCACTTCTTTTGAAGATCAAGTATTTCCTTTGTTTTCTGATTCCACTCTTTAATACGATCAGACTGAAATGACCCGAAGGTCTGAACCTCATCGGCCAGGGCTTGCTTGGTAGCTAAATTTGCCGCCAGTTCCTGATTCAGATTTTTTACAAACTCATCTCTGCGGGCATAGACGGCATCAGAGGCTGCCTTAAACCGCTGCCACACATTTTCCTTTTCCTCAATGGGCACCGGGCCTATGTGCTTAAACTCGTGATGAAGCTCATTCAATTCACGAACGGCATTACGGATTTCGGCTACTTCGTTTAATTTCTCTGCCCGTGTACAGAGTTCTATTTTAGCTTCAAGGTTCTTTCTTCGATCAAGTTCCTTCAGTTCAAAGTAAATGCTTTGATTGTCGTAAAAGCGATCGACTAACGCATGGTAATTTGCCCAGAGGGTTTTAGCCTGGGTGCCAGGTACCGGGCCAATAGATTTCCATTCCTTTTGAAGTTCCTTAAACTGATGGAACTGATCTTTTACATCCTGCGAATCAGTGATAGAGCGAAGCTTCTCCAACAACTCCTGCTTTCTTCTCAGGTTCTCATTCTTCTGATCTTCCTGGTTTCGTATAAGCTGGTTACGCTTATCGCGGAAAGCTTTTAGAATAGCATCGAAACTTGAATCTAGTTCATCACCACGGTATTCAAAGTCGTCAGGATTGCTGCCATCCAGAATGAATCGATTTAGTGCGAGTGTGCGTTCCTGATCCCTGAACTCATCGATCAGTGGTTTAATATTTCGTAATTGGCGGTCAGCTTTCTTTATATCGGTTTCCTTAACCAGTTCTTTAACCAAATCAACCAACTGTGCTTTCGACAACGTGCTGTAATCAGGATGATCCTGTTCATCATCATGGGCTTCTTCGGCATGATCGGCCAAATCGGCTTCGGTATTTAAACTAGTAGGTTCGCCATGGCTTTCATCCATCCCGGCCTCACGCACATCTTCCAACTCCGCTGTTTTTTCGTTCTCCAATTCCATGGTATTCAATAAAATATCTGTTCGAGTAGTAAAGTTACTAAAATTGGCCTAATTGAGCCGTGGATCAACCGGGTAGTTGGAGTAAACGGAAAAACGCCCACCCATGTTTTCAAGGGCTTTTTTCCACATTAAGGTTGAGTCCGTTTCAAAGAGAAGGTCTTCCGTAACAAAGTTGCAAACAATCCACGAATTCTGCTCCAATTCTTCTTCCAATTGCCCGGCATCCCACCCGCTATAGCCCAAAAAGAATTTAATGTCGGCCGGAAACAACTGGTGGGTATCCGCCAGGTTTAATACCTGATCGAATGTGCCACCCCAATAAATACCTTTTAATATCTCCACTCCATTTTCAATAGATTCGGTGCGGTGAATAAAATGTAAAGTATCCTGCTGAACAGGCCCACCAACATAAATCTCATGATCGAAGTTTTTCAACTCATCCATAACTTCACCCGCCTTCATAATGGACGGCTTATTCAGCACAAATCCAAACGAACCCTCTTCAGTATGTTCGCACAGTAATACAACGGTGCGTTCAAAATTAGGATCGGGCAGGAAAGGTTCCGAAATCAACAACCGGCCCCGTTCAGGCTTTATTTTGTTTTTATAGTTGAAAAATTCCACGTGTTTTACCCCGTAACAGGCTTCAATAAAATACTTGTAATGGTACAATGCAAATTTTATTGTTTTAGGTGAACTTTCGGCTAAATATTACTTCACCGTATGTCAAGCATTTCCTCCATTCGCACCGAATATTCAAAAGCATCACTTGATGTTGATGCTGTACATCCTAATCCCCTTGAACAGTTTTCAGTATGGTTTAATGAAGCGCTGGCCGCCAAACTACCGGAGCCTACTGCTATGCACCTGTCAACGGTAAATGAACGGGGGAATCCTGCGGGTAGAATGGTACTGTTAAAAGGTGTAGAGGAGTCGAAATTTGTGTTTTACACCAACTATCAGAGCCAGAAGGGAAAGCACCTGGATCATCACCCGGCATGTGCATTAACCTTCTTTTGGCCCGAACTGGAACGGCAGGTTAGGATTGAGGGGATCGTTTCCCGAATTGATAATAAACGCTCAGATGAATACTTTCAAAGCCGGCCTCGTGCGTCACAAATCGGGGCGTGGTCATCACCGCAGAGTCTGGCCATTGCCAACAGGGCAATATTGGAAGAACGTGTAAAAGAGATTGAAAAGCGTTTTGAGCACGAGGATCCGTTGCCTCGCCCAAAGCAATGGGGTGGCTATGAAGTTGATCCCTTAATGATTGAATTCTGGCAAGGAAGACCAAGCCGGTTACACGACAGAATACTTTATGCGAAAGATAATAATGAATGGAAGATCAGCAGGTTAGCGCCTTGAGCGAAACTCATAATTAAATCAAATCAAACAGATTCCGAACCCCGGGATACCTTCGGTGAGTAAACCCCTCACCATATTTTGCTCCAATGGCATGGCCTAACTCAATAGCGCGTGCCTCGATAAGTTTCAAAAATTCAGGTTTTGAAATATAGGTCTCCGGTTCCTTGCTATGCGGATCGTACATCTGGCTTTTATAGGCCATATAGGAAGCCAACTTTACTTCCCAGAAATCGGAGATGTCAACAATGAAATCAGGCTCTATAAACTGGCTTTGGATATAATGATATACCGCTTTTGGTCTCCAGGCTTGCTGTACCTTACCATCCAGTTGCGTTTCTACCTTTGCTAATCCGGATAAAAAGCAGGCATCGGCTGCCAATGCAGATGCTTTTCCATGATCGGAATGGCGGTCGTAGATGGCATTGGCCAGTACAATTTCGGGTTGGTATTTGCGAATTGCCCTTATAACAGCCCGTTGATGCATTTCATCATTACTGAAGAAGCCATCTGCCAGGCCAAGATTCTCACGCACCGATAATTTCAGAATTTCAGAAGCTCTTGATGCTTCCCTTTCCCGTATTTCCGGTGTTCCCCGGGTTCCTAATTCGCCCCTGGTAAAATCCACAATCCCTACTTTATGGCCAACGCTTACGTGTTTGGCTATTGTACCGGCACAACACAGTTCGGCATCGTCAGGGTGGGCGGCAAATACGAGGATATCAAGTTTCATAATTAATATTTTACAATAGTCCGCACAGATACCAGCATCGTCATTTGTAATGGTCATCGCGGGCTTTGACCCGCAATCTCAACCATCACAGAGATGCCGGCTCAACGGCCGGCATGACATAGGCATCTTTGCGGACTTTTATTATAATTAAACTAGCCGACTAACTCAGCTTCTTTGGCCGCAAGAAACTTCTCTGCATCAAGTGCTCCCATACAACCTGTACCGGCTGCAGTCACAGCCTGGCGATATACTTTATCCGCTGCATCGCCTACCGCAAAAACCCCTTCGATATTTGTTCGGGTGCTTCCAGGTTGTACCTTGATGTAGCCCGTTTCATCCATCTCAATGTAATCTTTGAAAATATCGGTATTGGGCTTATGGCCAATCGCTAAAAAGAAGCCTTGAATCGATAACTCCTTTTTCTCACCTGTTTTATTGTTCAGCAGACGAACTCCAGTAACACCACTGTCATCACCTAAAATCTCATCAGTCTCGGTGTTCCAATGTATTTCAATATTTGGTGTATTCTTCACACGCGCCTGCATAATTTTAGAAGCACGCATCTCATCGCGCCTTACAATCAAATGCACTTTTGTGCAAAGCTTTGCTAAATAGGTCGACTCTTCAGCAGCTGAGTCACCAGCACCAACAACCGCTACTTCACGACCGCGGTAAAAGTATCCATCACAAACAGCACAAGCCGACACGCCCTTGTTAGCAAATTTTTCCTCTGAAGGAATGCCCAGATATTTGGCTGTTGCACCTGTTGCTATGATCACCGTCTCTGCTTCAATCACATCCTTTTCATCTATCGTTACCTTATGCGGATAGCCGGAGAAATCAACGGATGTCACTAATCCATAGCTAATTTTTGTTCCGAAACGCTCAGCTTGTTTCTGCAAATCAACCATCATCTGCGGGCCATTAATACCTTCCGGGTAACCGGGAAAATTCTCAACATCGTTGGTGGTAGTGAGTTGTCCGCCAGGCTGACCTCCTGTGTACAAGACAGGATTAAGACCGGCACGGGCAGCGTATATAGCAGCTGTGTAACCTGCAGGACCAGAGCCGATAATCAATACTTTTACTTTTTCTGACATAAACTTAATTGTTAAAACAAAGGGCCCCGCATTTCTTTGAGACCCTTCAAATGGAATGCATTATAATATTATTAACCCAGGTAAGGTTTTAACGCCTTACTTCTGGAGGTGTGGCGCAGTCTTCGGATTGCTTTTTCCTTAATCTGACGTACGCGCTCACGGGTTAGGTTAAACTTCTCTCCTATCTCTTCCAGCGTCATGGCATGTTCACCATTAAGGCCGAAGTACAGGGTTATTACATCCGCCTCACGTTGAGTTAAAGTTGACAGAGCGCGTTGAACTTCTCTGCGGAGTGAGTCGTTCATCAAACCCGAGTCGGGAGTTTCTTCACTGTCGTTTTCGAGAACATCGAGCAAACTGTTTTCTTCACCCTGAACAAATGGCGCATCCATGGAAACATGCCGGCCGGAAATCTTCATGGTATCCACAACTTCTGCTGTGGTTACTTCCAGTACCTCAGCAAGTTCTTCGGGGGAAGGTTCGCGTTCAAACTTCTGTTCAAGTTCAGAGAATGTTTTTGAAATCTTATTGAGTGAGCCAACGCGATTCAAAGGCAAGCGAACAATACGTGATTGCTCAGCCAGCGCCTGAAGAATGGATTGACGAATCCACCAAACGGCATACGAGATGAACTTAAAGCCCCGGGTTTCATCAAAGCGTTGTGCTGCTTTGATCAATCCAAGATTCCCTTCGTTAATCAAATCACCAAGCGATAAGCCCTGGTTCTGGTACTGCTTGGCCACCGAAACAACAAAGCGTAAGTTCGCTTTGGTAAGCTTTTCAAGGGCAATCTGATCACCTGCCTTAATTCGTTTGGCTAAATCAACTTCTTCATCAGGTGTAAGCAAATCAACCTTGCCAATTTCCTGAAGGTATTTATCCAGGGATTGGCTCTCCCGGTTCGTGATCTGTTTGCTGATCTTTAGCTGCCTCATCAGGTTCTAAATGTTAAGTGGTGTAACAATATAGAGCAGAAAGATAGTTCCTGTCAACAAGCCATAAAATTATTCAGTTTTTGCAGTCTCCGGGCGTGGGGGTTTAGGAAGCAACGCTTTGCGGGAGAGTCTGAACTTACCCGTTTTTTTGTCTACTTCAACCAGTTTTACTTTTACTTCTTCCCCTACTTCCATTACACCGTCCATTGTCTCCAAACGCTCCCATTTAATTTCAGAAATGTGGAGCAGTCCGTCTTTGCCGGGCATAAATTCCACGAAGGCACCAAAGGGCATAATGGATTTAACCTTACCATCGTATACCTGACCGATTTCCGGTACGGCTACAATAGCTTTTATTCGTCTTAAGGCAGCATCCATTACCTCTTTGCTGGTAGCAAATACGTTTACAATACCCTTGCCATTTACTTCTTCAATAACTACGGTTGCACCGGTTGTGTTTTGAATATCCTGAACAACTTTTCCACCAGGGCCTATTATGGCACCAATCATTTCCTTCTCGATCACCACCGTTTCAGCGCGTGGTGTATGCGGTTTAAGATCGGGTTTAGCAGCCGACAAGGTCTTCTTCATTTCGTTGAGAATGTGAAGTCTTCCTTCTTTAGCCTGAAGAAGGGCTTCTTTCAGAACATCGTAGGTAAGACCATCTACCTTTAAGTCCATCTGGCAGGCTGTCAATCCTTTTTCAGTGCCGGTGGTTTTAAAATCCATATCACCTAAGTGGTCTTCGTCACCAAGGATATCGGAAAGAATAGCATATTTACCAGTCGTGGAGTCTGAGATCATTCCCATGGCAATACCGGATACGGGGCCCTTTACTGGAATACCGGAATCCATCAACGCCAATGAGCCCGCACAAACCGTAGCCATAGATGATGAACCGTTTGATTCAAGAATATCAGAGACTACACGAATCGTATAGGGATTTTCGGTATCAGGGGGAATAACATATTTCAGTCCGCGTAACGCCAGGTTTCCATGTCCTACTTCCCTGCGTCCGGGCCCGCGGTTGGGCTTAACTTCGCCAGTTGAAAAACCAGGAAAGTTATAGTGGAGTATAAATTTGTTAGAGCCTTCAAACATGGCGCCATCCACCATCTGCTCATCTAATTTTGTTCCCAACGTTACCGTGGTGAGGGATTGTGTTTCACCACGAGTAAAAAGCGCTGAACCATGGGCTGAAGGTAAGATATCAACTTCACTCCATATCGGTCTGATTTCCTTAGTATTACGGCCATCTAAACGAATTCCTTCATTCAATACCAGGTCACGCGCTGCTTTCTTTTCAATATCGTGGTAGTAGCGCTTCACCAGTGTTTTATCTACGGTAGAGTCTTCTGGCAAGGCGGCCAGGTAGTCCTCAATAATTTGTGCAAATGCTTTACCGCGCTCCTTTTTATTTTTTATTTGCTGCTTGGCTACCGCGTAAACTTTATGATACAAAAGTTTATTCAACTCTTCACGAAGGGCTTCATCGTTCACTTCATGGCTGTAGGTGCGCTTCTCTGTTTTGCCCAGTTCTTTGGCGAGGTCCAATTGAACCTGGCATTGAATTTTAATGGCATCATGGGCAAGCTTCAGCGCTTCAAGCATATCATCTTCGCTTACTTCTTTCATTTCCCCTTCTACCATAAGAATATTTTCAAGGGAAGCCGCAACGATCAAGTCAATGTCAGCACGTTCTTTATCAGCTAGCGTTGGGTTAACAATAAATTTACCATCTACACGGGCAACACGAACCTCTGAAATAGGTCCCCCCCACGGAATATCGGAAATGGATAATGCAGACGAGGCAGCAAAAGCCGCCAAAGAATCTGGCAAGGCATTGGAATCCCCCGAGATAAGAAAAATGTTTACTTGTGTTTCAGCATGAAAATCGCTTGGGAAAAGTGGCCTTAGGGCTCTGTCTACCAACCGGCTAATCAAAATTTCATAATCCGAAAGTCTGCTTTCACGTTTCAGAAATCCCCCTGGTATTTTTCCGGTGGAGGCAAATTTCTCCTGGTAGTCTACCGACAGTGGCATAAAGTCAACGCCTTCATTGGCTTCCTCGCGTGATACTACGGTTGCCAGCAGCATGGTGTTTCCCATGCGTAATACCACAGAACCATCGGCCTGGCGGGCCATTTTGCCCGTTTCGATGATGATCTCCCGTCCATCAGGGAGTTTACAGCTTTTTGATGTTACAGTTAGTGTCATATAAATTAGGTTAATCCGTGCCGCGATAACTGCAGGCAGGATATTGTTAAAAATGCAAAAAGGGAACCTTGATTCAGGTTCCCTATCGTTGAATATTGTTTGTTATTTCCTCAGGTCTAGCTCTGCAAGAATAGACCGATAGCGGGTGATATCAGTGTTTTGCAGGTAGTTCAGAAGTCTTTTTCTCTTACCAACAAGCTTTAATAAGCCGTTTTGGGTTGAGAAATCCTTCTTGTTTACCTTCAGGTGATTGGTTAAATGGTTGATTCTGTGGGTAAACAGGGCAATTTGTGACTCCGTTGAACCGGTGTCTTTGTCAGTCTTGGCAGCTCCGTGCTTCTTGAACAGCTCTTTTTTTGTTTCCGCGGTTAAATACATCTTGTGTTTTTACTCTTAGTTTCAGCCGGCAAAGATACGGTAATGAGGCTGAAATATCCAAAAATGGCCGATTATTTTACTTTGGCCGTAAAATTCCTTTTGCCTATCCACCGGCTGACTTTGTCATAAACAACGCGGTAAAAATCAGCTTCAAAGAGCCGGGCATCAATACGGGCCTGACGCAAAAAAACGAGCCCGACCAAAAGAAGGATTACATCGGCAGCCCAAACCCCCACCTCAACGCTTACGATACCTTGCTTGGCCCACTTTTCCCCTGTCATGGTTAACAGGTAGTACACAATAAAAAAGAATATTGAAACCAGGAACGGAACCCCAAGTCCACCCTTCTTGATAATGGCACCCAAAGGAGCGCCAATCAGAAACATGGCAACACAGGCCAGCGAACTTGCCAGAATCTTATGCCATTGAATTCGAAAAACCCGCTCATCGATAGTGTAGAATTCAAATGTACTGATAGCACCTGCCAACTGTGATTTTACAACCCTTGCTTTATTCACAGCAGAAGTATAGCCGCTCTTGGTCACTGGAAGAGCCAACAGGCTATCCACCTTTCCCTGGCGTGCTGAGTCGGTAAGGATTGGTTTCTTTGGTACTGCCAGTTCAATACGCTTTGATTCAATTGCATCCGGTTGATTCATTTTTATTTCCGACTTCCGTTGGCGCTTTTTCTGGAAAGGCTCACTTGGTTTTACAGCTCGGTTAGTTGAATTGATATCTGTCGGCTGGGGTTGACCAATCGAATCAAACGTGTTGGCTTCTACAGGTAATTCAATAGGTTCCGATAACTGCTCAGCCTGAAGTGCTGCAAGTTTCGACAACGAATCTCTTTTTAACTTGTATGCATTCAGTTCATTGGGCAGCGCTACCGAATCCTTTCGTGTAAGATAGTTGAAGAACGTTTTATACGATGCATAATGGCTGATCTCGTAATTCAACACTTCACGGTTTAGTGAGTCAAGGTCGTGATCAAGCTCGCTGAGGTTGCGCATGATTCTGTTTCCCTGAAACCATTTTTTATCCGTTCGCACTAAACCAAACGAGGATAGATCAAATACGACCTGTGTTTTGGCAAACTTGCTTCTGCTCAGTGTTTCCGTTCCATAACTGGCTGTTTTACCAACAAAATCCTGACCGGCACTTGCCCCTTCGGTATAATTATAGCCATTAAACAACTCCAGCTTAAGATAACGTTCATTCAAGATCGTATACATCTTACCAGAATCTGCAATGGTTACATCTTTATTTCCATCATGCTTCCGGTGATCATAAATGATCACATCTTTCAGGGTTATACCATCCGGGAATTTTTCATTCACCTTAATACTGATGTCCGGAATACCATTGTAAAAGGTGCCCTCACGAAGATCAAGTGCTGGCTTCTTCTGCTTAATGTCATAGAGTAAGCTATAGGCTTCAAGTGCAGCCTTAGGAACCAGATTATTATTAATATAGAATGCACAACCTGTAAGTATGAGTACAAAAAAGAAGATGGGCTGAATGGTTCGAAGCAAAGAAATACCTGCGCTTTTGATTGCGGTTAACTCAAAATGCTCACCCAGTGCACCAAAAGTCATTAAAGATGATAGCAGCACGGCTAAAGGCAGCGCTACAGGGGTCATAAATACAGCAAAATAGAAAAGCAGCTGACCGATAACATCAAAGCCCAAACCTTTACCGATGATATCATCAAAGTATTTGAGCATGTGCTGCATCAACAGGATAAAAACCACCACCAGAAAAGTGAGGATAAAGGGCCCCAGGAAGGATGACAGAACCAGCTTGTCGAGTTTTTTCATCAGGAATTAAGTGCCCCGAAAAGAATCAAATAACACGCCAAAGATAATGGCTGAAGCATTAAGAAATGATTATCCGCCTACGGTTTTTCGAAGGGATTCTACAAGACCATTCCATAGATCATTTAACTCACGCAAATCATCAAAGTCGGAATAATCTGTAACCTTTAAAAATACCGATTGGGTGAGTTCGTTAAACTCGAGGCGGAGTTCAAAATAAGCAGGATCCTTTTCGTCATCTTCATTCTCAGGTACAAATTCAAAACGGGCAAAATGATTTGTTCGGTATGAAACTAATCGGGCTTTATGCTCTTCGTGATCCCAGATGAAATTATATGTTTTATCAATGTTGTTAATGGTCACATTATCTGCAAACCACTCGGATAGTCCACTGGCCGTTTGGATATACGGATACAGCATCTTAATGGAAGCATGTATCTCGTAATCGGCTGTAAATAATTTCTTTTTTGCCATGATCCGCATAGGTGTTTGAATTTAGATTAATTTTTCCGCACGGACAAAATAAAAATCAGGTTTGGCAGAATAGCATCAATCTTTGTAAGTTTGCGGGCTTTTAAACTACAGAAGTGTTGGTTTAAGACTGTTTGTAGGCAGAAAAGCACTGGTGGTCAAAGCGTAGGATTAATTTCCTCCTCAAAAATAATGGCGCGGTAGCTCAGGTGGTTAGAGCGTTGGATTCATAACCCAAAGGTCGGGGGTTCAACTCCCCCCCGCGCTACGATTAAAGCAGCAGTCCGCTGCTTTTTTTATGTACAAACTTACCGCAACGCCCTGCGCTGATTTAGTATCGGTGCAGGGCTTTTTCGTTTTATATTGCATGTCTTAATTCATATTACATGCTACCTATCGTAAACCCCACTGAAACACAAGCCTGGCGAAACCTGGAAATTCATTTTCTTTCTATGCAAGCCACGCATATGCACGATCTGTTTATTGAAGACCCCGACAGATTTAGAAAATTTCATCTTCAATTCAATGACATCCTGGTTGACTATTCCAAGAACATTATTTTGGATGAAACTCTTCAACTTTTATTCAACCTGGCTCATGAAGTTGAATTAACGACCTCCATAGAAGCGATGTTTAAAGGGCTTAAGATTAATCAAACAGAAAACCGACCGGTGCTTCATGTGGCCTTGCGAAACCGATCCAACGCACCGGTGCTTGTTGATGGTGTTGATGTAATGTCGGAAGTTAATCATGTGCTGGATCAAATGAAGAATTTCGCGGTGGCATTACAGAGCGGGTCCTGGAAAGGCTACTCAGGTAAAACCATCACCGATATTGTAAACATCGGTATTGGTGGCTCTGATCTGGGTCCGTATATGGTTACCGAAGCGCTTCGCCCCTACTGGTCGACCATCACACCGCATTTTGTTTCTAATGTTGACGGAACCCATATCGCGGAAGTGTTGAAAAAAGTAAATCCTGAAACAACACTCTTCATTATTGCTTCCAAAACATTTACCACACAAGAAACCATGACCAATGCAGAATCGGCCAAACGATGGTTTATGGAGAAAACTGGTGGCAAAGGTGCTGTTGACAAACATTTTGTTGCTGTTTCCACGAATCAAAAAGCTGTTACCGACTTCGGTATTGATCCCGCCAACATGTTTGTATTCTGGGATTGGGTTGGTGGCCGGTATTCATTGTGGTCGTCAATAGGGCTATCCATCGCGTGTACGATTGGCTACGACAACTTTGTAAAATTACTGGAAGGTGCCCACGAAATGGATAATCATTTCAGGACCGAGCCCTTCGAAAAAAATATCCCGGTTATACTGGCCCTGTTGGGAATTTGGTACAATAATTTTTTTGGAGCCGCATCAGAAGCAATCCTGCCGTACGATCAATACCTCCATCGCTTTGCAGCCTATTTCCAACAAGGCAATATGGAGAGCAATGGAAAATCAATAGACCGTTCCGGTCAGTCGGTAAATTATCAAACCGGACCAATCATTTGGGGTGAGCCCGGCACTAATGGACAACATGCATTCTATCAATTAATACATCAGGGAACAAAACTAATTCCTTGCGATTTTATCGCGCCCATAAAAACACACAACGCTGTAGGTGACCACCACCATAAATTGCTCTCCAACTTCTTTGCGCAATCAGAGGCATTGATGCGCGGCAAAACACCGGAAGAAGTAGAAACAGAATTACGTGCGGCAGGATTCACCAACGAACAGATTAAATTCCATTTACCGTACCGGGTGTTTGAAGGGAATAAACCAACCAACAGTATTTTAGTTGAGCAAATAACACCGCGTACATTAGGTAGCCTGATCGCTATGTATGAACATAAAATATTTGTTCAAGGTGCCATCTGGAACATCTTCAGTTTCGATCAGTGGGGTGTAGAACTTGGCAAAGCCCTGGCAAAGCGGATACTTACTGAATTGTCATCAACAGAAGAAATTACATCACACGATGCCTCCACAAACGGCCTCATCAATCATTTCAAACGATTGAAATCCAGTTAAGTCTGCTCACATGCAAAAAATCGCTTTGAACCATTATTTTTGAATGTTTTAGCATATTCAATGTCATCATCTATTCAACGAATTGGCGTCTTCACCTCCGGAGGAGATGCACCTGGAATGAATGCCGCTATACGTGCAGTTGTGCGTACAGGAATTTTTCATAACAAAGAAGTTTACGGAATCATGCAGGGCTATGAAGGCATGATTGAGGGCGATGTAGTAAAACTCGGAGCGCGCTCGGTGGGTAACATACTACAACGAGGCGGTACCATATTAAAGACTGCGCGCAGCGAAGAATTCAAAACAAAAGAGGGCAGAAAAAAGGCGTACGATGAATTGCGTAAAGTAGGTATCGATGCCTTAATTGCCATTGGTGGTGATGGAACGTTTACCGGTTTGCATGCGCTTTACCACGAATTTAAAATGCCCTCGCTTTGTATTCCCGGTACTATTGATAATGACATAGCAGGAACGGACTATACAATTGGCTTTGACACGGCAACCAACACCGCGGTGGAAGCCATTGACAAAATCAGGGACACAGCCCTTTCGCATAACCGCTTATTTTTTATTGAAGTGATGGGGCGCAACTCAGGCTACATTGCCTTGTACAGTGGTGTGGCAGGTGGTGCAGGTGCCATTATTATTCCTGAAAGTGAAACTTCATTTGATAAGGTGTATGATTTATTAACGGCCGGTGAAATCACCAACAAGCGCTCAAACCTGGTAGTAATTGCGGAAGGTTCAAAAATTGGCGGAGCCAACGAAATTGCACGCAAAGTTGCTGAGCGTTCTTCGTACTTCGATATCAAAGTAACCATATTGGGTCATCTTCAACGTGGTGGATCGCCTACCTACTTTGATCGTGTGCTGGCCAGCCGAATGGGTGTTGCCGCAGTAGAAGGAATACTGGCAGGAGAAACCGATGCCATGGTGGGCATACGCGACAATAAAATTGTTTTCAATCCTTTTGATGCGGTGATGAACAGGCCTCATGATATCGATCATGATATGCTGCGCATCGCTAAAATACTTTCCATATAACACTGGAACACATGAAAGAAATTACCATCGGTATCGACATTGGAGGAACAAACACCAAGTTTGGCATCGTTGACCGTTCCGGCAATGTATTGTTTCAGGATCGTATTAAAACCCAGGAACATGAAGAAGTTTCTGATCTTGTAAACGACCTGGCGAAGGCCATAAAAGAATCTATAGCCAACCTGGGTACTGATTACTCGTTAGTGGGTATTGGTGTTGGTGCGGCAAACGGCAACTATTACAAAGGCACTATTGAACATGCCACCAACCTGAAGTGGAAAGGAATTATTCCGTTGGCCGATATGCTTTCCAAACCCTTTGGTGTTCCCACATTGGTTACCAACGATGCCAATGCCGCAGCAGTTGGTGAAATGGTATATGGCGCAGCACGCAACATGAAAGATTTTGTTGTCATAACATTGGGTACGGGGCTAGGTAGTGGCTTTGTGTGCAATGGACAACTCATTAATGGCAAACACGGTATAGCCGGAGAACTTGGACATACTACTGTAAACTATGCAGGCCGGTATTGCAACTGCGGAAAACGAGGTTGCCTTGAAACCTATGTTTCCGCTACAGGTATTAAGCGTTCGGTTTATAAGCTTCTTGCCGATCACCTTGAACCCAGCGAACTCCGCGGTATCAGCTTTGATAACCTAAACACAAAAATGATTACTGAAGCTGCTGTGCGCGGAGACATAGTTGCCCGCGAAGCGTTTGAATACACCGGCCGGATACTGGGAACCAAGCTGGCGGAAACTGTTGTGCATACCGACCCCGAAGCGATTTTCTTATTTGGCGGACTCTCCCTGGCGGGCGATCTGATCTTCAAGCCCACCATTAAGCACATGGAGGCTAACCTGATGCCCGTGTTTAGAGGAAAAGTTAAAATTCTTCCCTCCGGACTTCAAAACCAGGCAGCACCAATTTTAGGCGCAAGCAGTCTGGTGTGGAATTACCTGGAGGAAAAAGGAAAGGTTCACGCCTGATTGTTCTTCCCATATCCGTATTAATCTTTTTTACTTCATTTGGCGATATTCCATTGGCGAAAGAAGTATTTAGTGCTTACTTTCAACCATTCCATCGCTTTGTAAACTCTGTTGTGCTTTAAAGATATTTGATCTATGATGCCTATCTATGCCATGCAACATCAGCAAGCCTTGAAAATGAACGGGGCTTTTATCCGCATTGATGTACAGGATTTCCAGTACATCTTACGAAAAGCTGAAGGCTTGCTGGTGATCGAATCGAAAACAGGAATTTTTTCAAATACTTTCCTGTACCTGACTTCCTACAAAGGTTTTATCTGCTATTGCAAATCAAAAGAACAGCTAGCTGTTTCAGGCAGCCATGAAAAAATAACTGCCACGCATGTAAGTCTCCCGCAAATGTAAATACGTTCGACTATGGAAATTAACGAATTAGAGTCATCACCAAAACTAAAAGCAAAACTGGAAGATTTTGGTATGAGCAAAACCTTTAAAGAAGGAGAAGTAATATTAAATGAAAACGCATACATCAAATCCATACCCATTGTAACCAAGGGAAGTATTCGGGTATTGCGAACCGATGAAGATGGTCGAGAGATTTTACTTTATTACATAAAAGCAGGTGAAAGTTGCATCATGTCATTTTTAGGCGGCATCCACCAGGATACCAGCAAAGTAAAAGCAGTAGCCGAAGAGGAAACCGAAATACTTTTTATTCCTATAGATAAAGTAAGCCTGCTGATAAAAGAATATCCGGAATGGCTGGATTATATTTTCCGATTGTACCACAAGCGTTTTGAAGAATTGCTGGATGTGGTGAATGCTATTGCCTTTAAAAAACTAGACGAACGGTTACTAGACTTTATTCATAAGAAAGTTGAACTAGCCAAAAGCAACACCCTGAATATTACTCATGAACAGTTAGCCAACGAACTGGGCACCGCACGGGTGGTAGTTTCCCGGCTCTTAAAAAGAATGGAGGAAGAAGGATTAGTGACGTTGGGAAGGAATAAGATTACGGTTGCTTAATGATATATCTAAAATATGTGCATTGCACATAGCGAATTGTTATGCTTCATTGCGTTTGGACAGTTTGGACTTATCAAACAAATTACTTACCTTTGACGTCAGTAACGTAAAACGATACTATGATAGTTTCCTTTGGCTCAAAAGAGACAAAAAAGATATGGGACGGTGAGAGAATTAAGGGTTTAACAACTGACTTACAGGAAATCGCGAGACGAAAACTGAGAATGCTGAATAACTCTCAAAATATTATGGACCTTCAAGTTCCACCATCGAACAGACTTGAAAAATTAA
This sequence comes from Flammeovirgaceae bacterium UBA5585, assembly GCA_002425185.1. Classification (GTDB taxonomy): domain Bacteria; phylum Bacteroidota; class Bacteroidia; order Cytophagales; family Cyclobacteriaceae; genus UBA2336. Next base: position 149,629 of record DILT01000016.1, read on the forward strand.
AAGGAAATTTAAAAGAATATTATTCAATAAGAGTTAATGACCAATGGAGAATAATATTTAAGTGGGACAAAGGGAATGCCTCGGACGTGGAGATATTGGACTATCATTAAAAAAAGTATAAAGATGAAAAAATTAAAAAACATACATCCAGGAGAAATTCTACAAGAGGAATTTCTACTGCCCTTGGGACTAAGTGCCTATAAATTGTCTAAAGACATTGGAATACCCCAAACAAGAGTTTCAGAAATCATTAAAGGTAATAGGAGGATAACAGCCGATACTGCATTGAGGCTTTCAAAATACTTTGGTAATTCTGCAAAGTTTTGGCTTGGACTTCAAGACGACTTCGACATTGAAGAAGAAGAACAACTTAAATCTAAAGAGTTGAATTTAATAGAGCAGTATCAAAGCAACGCAGCATAACAAAATGTTTCTGAAATGGTGCCGTGACGAGTTGATTTAAAGTTTTATCTTCGTTCAACGTTTTCGTTTCGTGGGACAGGATGCAGCTTCGAAAAGGCACCACTGCAGAAACACAAACGTTACTCCACCTTTACCTTCAAATTCTCGCCCAACAATTTAAACTGCGCCAACCATTCCGATTTTTCGGCTCCCCGCTCCTTCGACATTTCGAAATACAGGTTTTGACTTTTATACAGAATAGGCTCCAGCTTGAATTTATGCAACAATGGAAAAACCCTGTTCAAGCGCTCAATGCGCTTTACATTGCTGCGCTCGGCACTGATGCGTTTTAATTCCTTATAAATACTCTCCCCCGCCAGACGTTCAATTTTATCCGGGTCTTCAATGGTTAGTTCCCATTTCACCATCTCACCCATTATGCGCTCAATTTCCTTTACATTAATCTTCTCCGGCTGGAAAGAATTAACCAGGTCGGCATTAAGTATATACTCAAAGGTGGTGGTGTACGCGCGCGGTATCGGTATATCGTTATTCGACAAAGCATTGACTAACGGGTAATCGCGGTTGTATACCCTGCGCAACGATTCTTCCAACTCGCGCATACTTTGCTGGGTAATCATATCCAGCACTTTGCGCTTTTCATCTTTAAACAGTTGCCACAAGGTGTACTTATCAGGACCGAAATAGGTTTGCATATATCCCAACACATCGCCCAGCCGGCCTTCATCAAAGGCTGCTCCTACCCTGAATTTCATATTTTCAAAATCCACCGGATCCATGTCCAATGCCAGGTTGCCAATAATGTTGTGTTTGCCCATGTACACCACGGCAAATGCCATACGCCTTTCGGAGCGGGTTACGTTGGATTGTACACGGGTTATTCCCAGCGTTAGTATTTGCTCGCCTGCTTCTTTTCGTAAAAAGAATTCGTTAGCGGTAGTGTAATTAAACACCGGGGTTTCTTCCGGGTCTTCTTCAAAAAGTGAGGCTACTGCATAGTGCATGCCCACGCGTTGCAGGTTGGTTTTTGAAGGCAGTACATAGCGCCTGTATACATTTCCGGCATGCTCAAGCGATGGTATATTACTGGGAGCCTTTTCCAGTTTGCGGATAAACTCTTCCTCAAAATCCGCTCCGGCAGTTTGATGCAGCAATTGAATGGCACGGCAAGCATATTGTAAAATCTGGATGGTTTCAATACCAGAAATTTCATCAAAAAACCATCCGCAACTGGTGTACATCAACAAAGCATTGCGCTGCATTTCCATTAACCGAAAAACCTTGTTTTGCTCAACGTCCTTTGCACAATGGTCCTTCAAAAATTTACGAATGGTGTCGTCATTTCGCTTAAGGATTACATTAATATATTCATCGCGTGCTTTCCAGGGATCTTTAAGCACATCGGAAGCTTTAGCTTCATAAATCTTAATTAATTCATCGCGTAGCCAATCCAATGCCTCGCGTAAAGGTTTCCTCCATTTTTGATTCCAGGTTGGATTACCCCCAGTACTGCAACCACAATCACTCCGCCAGCGCTCCACACCATGTGCGCAACTCCACGAACTGTTTTCATGAATCTGCACTTCATACAAGGGTGGAAACCGGTCCAGAAACTGACCATAATTCATAATATGGTTATGCTTTAGCCGGTGGATATGATCCAGGCAAAATGCCAGGGCCATATCGCCATGTTTGTGGTGATGCCCGTAGGATTCACCATCGGTGGCAACATGAACCAGTTGTGGTTCAATGTCGTCTTTATCGAAAGCATTTCGCAACCGGTGTGAAAACTTTTCACCATCATTAAGCAAACCATTAAAGGCAACACCCTGTGCGATATCACCATCGTAAAAGAAAACTGCAATACTTTTTCCGGAAGGAAGATTAACCTTGTAAACCTTACGCGTGTTGATGCTTGTTCCATTGAGCTCTGACCAATGCTCTGACCCTGTTTTTCGAAAAGCCTTGGCCTGACGAGGCGCCAGTATGGTAAACTTAATGTTATGCTCTGCCAAAGCTTCAAGGGTTTCCGTATCTACGGCAGTTTCAGCCAACCACATGCCTTCTGGCGCACGACCAAAGCGGTGCTCAAAATCACGTATGCCCCAGATAATTTGTGTGCGTTTGTCGCGGGCATTGGCCAGCGGCATAATCATGTGGTTATACACTTGCGCCAAAGCAGAGCCGTGTCCGTCAAAAACCTTCTCACTTTCTTTGTCAGCTTCAAGAATAGCCTCGTAGGTTTCCTTATCGTTTTCCTCCATCCACGAAAGCAACGTTGGTCCGAAATTGAAGCTGATGCGACTGTAGTTATTAACAATATTCTTTATGATGCCATCCTCTAAAATGCGTGAAGCAGCATTTGGTGCATAGCATTCGGCTGAAATGCGTTCATTCCAATCGTGATACGGGTGGGCCGAATCCTGAACTTCAATTACTTCAAGCCAGGCGTTCTCGCGTGGAGGTTGATAAAAATGGCCGTGAATACAGATATACTTCTCCATGAATCAGTTACTAATCATTGATTATTCGCGAATTGGAACCATTGCGTTATCTCAGGTATCCAATTCAAATTCAGTCTCTTCTTTTTCCAACTTCAACACGCTTATACCCAATGGTGGTAACGTGAGAGAAAGGGAATAATCCTTACTATGATATTTTATTGGTGAGGTAGTGAGGGCACCCCGATTAAGCACGCCACTTCCTCCATATTTAGACTCATCTGAATTAAAAATCTCGCGCCATTGCCCACGATATGGAACACCCACCCGGTAATGATAGCGTGTTTCAGGCGTGAAGTTGCAGATCACCAGCAGTAATTCTTCTTTTTTATCCGATTTACGCTGATAAATAATTACGCTATTCTGATGATCGGAATAATCCACCCACTCAAACCCACGGTCGTCAAATGCGTAATGGTAAAGCGCGGCTTCCGATTTATACAACGCATTCAAATCCTTCATCAACTGGTAAATTCCCTGGTGCGCAGGGTACTGCAATAAATGCCAGTCCAGACTTTGATCATGATTCCATTCAGAAGATTGCCCGAACTCGCCTCCCATAAACAAGAGCTTTGTACCCGGGTGCGTGTACATATACGAAAACATTAACCTCAGATTGGCAAACCTCCGCCACTCGTCACCGGGCATACGGCCCAGCAATGATCCTTTACCATGCACCACTTCATCGTGCGAAAGCGGCAACATGAAGTTCTCCGTAAAGGCATACATGATGCTAAACGTAATTTCATTTTGATGAAACCTGCGGTGGATCGGATCGTTCTTGAAATATTTCAGCGTATCGTGCATCCAGCCCATCATCCATTTTTGTCCGAAGCCAAGCCCACCGAGATACGTTGGTTTTGAGACACCCGGCCATGCGGTTGATTCTTCCGCGATGGTAATGATGTCCGGAAATTGTAAATAGACCTGTTCATTAAATTCTTTTAATAGAATAATGGATTCAATATTTTCACGACCTCCATATTCGTTAGGAATCCACTCACCTTCTTTGCGGGAATAATCAAGGTAAAGCATACTGGCCACAGCATCTACACGTAAACCATCAATGTGGTAACGATCGAGCCAGTAGATGGCGTTACTAATAAGAAATGATCGCACTTCATTACGACCATAATTAAAGATGTAACTCTTCCAGTCGGGATGAAAACCCTTGCGGGGATCGGAATGCTCGTATAAATGTGTGCCGTCAAACTTATACAGGCCGTGCACATCACCCGGGAAATGTGAGGGTACCCAATCGAGTATGATTCCGATACCGGCCTGGTGAAAACAATCGACTAAATACATGAACTCCTCGGGCGTTCCAAACCTGCTTGATGGCGCGAAATATCCGGTGATCTGATAACCCCACGATCCGAAAAACGGGTGCTCCATCACCGGCAAAAATTCAACATGGGTAAAACCCAAATCGGACACATAGGCAACCAACTCATCGGCCATTTCACGATAGCTTAACGAGCGATTTCCATCATCATATTTTCTTCGCCATGAACCAAAGTGCACTTCGTATACCGCGTAAGGTTTTGGTTTTCCGGTTTGGACCTTACGCTTCTCCAGCCATTTTTTATCCTTCCATTCGTAGGCAGTATCCCAAACAATAGAAGCTGTTTTAGGTGGCGTTTCAGCAAACATGGCAAAGGGATCAGCCTTCTCTAGAAAATCACCCGTATTGGAGTGGATAGCATACTTGTAGGCTTCGCCCCGCTGCACACCAGGAAAGAAACCTTCCCATATTCCGGATTCATCCCAACGGGGTGCAAGTTTATGACTTTCACTATTCCAATAATTAAAGTTTCCAATCACGGAAACAGTGCGGGCATTAGGTGCCCACACGGCAAAGTAGGTTCCCTTTTTACCGTTAAACTCCACCGGAAAAGAACCGAGTTTTTCATAAAGTTTAAAGTGTTTACCCGTTTTAAATAAGTGAATATCAAAATCAGTTAACCGGCTATAAACATCCGTGGTAACACTTGCTTCGGGTGATATCTTTTTCTTTTTACCCATAATATATTATCTTCTTATACATAATCGAACTTCTGCCACTAAAGCACAAAAACACAAATTTTTATAACACGAAACGTTTTATACCTGAACCTATGTTGGCAACATTAAAATTTATCAGATATCCCAGGCGTTTATTGGTTATTTTTAAATGACTCAGAATTTGAGCCTCCCAAACTGGATTTACCAATTCAACTGCCTTTAGTTCGCAAATTATATTGTTTTCAACCAATACATCCAATCGCAATGCCTCAGGAAAAGTTATTCCATCATAATAAACTGGAATATCAACTTGTCTTAGAAAACTAAGATTTCTCTTATTCAACTCGTGACAGAAACAAACCTCATAAACCTGCTCAAGCAAGCCGGGCCCCAATTCTTTATGAACAGTAAATGCAGAATCAACAATAAGTTTTCCAATTCGCTCAAGCTCTTGAGGAATTGGCTCAAATACCTTTTTGTGCAATTTGGTGACTTCGTGATTTTGTGGCATTCCTAATTATTGAAAGGAATTTAAATATTAAGTAAAGTCTATTTCTTCGTTTTCTTTTTGCTGTCGCGTTCTTCCTTGGCCAATGCATACCTGCTCATATGGTAATAAATTCCACGTAACGGTATCACAACCCAGTCGGGACGACCATTTAACTCATACCCCAATTCATAAATAGCTTTCTCTATCAGAAATGTACGGATGAGCACTTCATTTTCGTACGACAACTCTTTGCCTAAGCCAAGCCGCTCAAGATAGGCCCCAAAATAAAAGCGACTTACATAATGCTGCCATTGCTCGGCCCATGACTCTAAGAACTCCATGTCCCGATCGCGGTAATTTTCATTGAGTAAAATCTTACCAAAGGCTGCATATTGAAATGAGCGCATCATGCCCGCAACATCTTTCAACGGATTTTTCTTTAGCCTGCGCTCGCTGAAAGAAAAGCCAGGTTCGCCTTCAAAGTCAATAATCACAAAATCCTTACCGGTGAATAATACCTGACCCAAATGAAAGTCGCCATGAATACGTGTTTTTGTAGCGTGGATTCGCACTTCATAGATTTCCTTGAAGCAATCCAATACGTCATTCTCCATGGCAAGAACTTTTTTAGCAAGTTCCCGAATTTCAGGATTTAGTTTTGAGAGGGATGACTCCAATAAATTAAAACGGTCGCGTACAAGCTTGCGCAACGATGAATACAAGGATCGTTGGTAGTTAGCCGTAAACTGCTCCGGTGCAAAGGCTGGATTGCTTTGGTCTGATGCAAGCGCCAGGTGCATCTCAGCTGTTCGTTGTCCAAGGCGTACTACACGCTCATAAAACCCCCGTCCGATAAACTCCTGAATGAGTTCGGGGGCTTCTTCAAAGGTAATACTCGATTTGTTAATCAACTTAGGAAGCTTCTCCTTCTTGGCCTTTGTAATAACACGTTCAAAGAATCTCCCTACCGAATCGGTGGTCATGCTCCAGGCTTCACCCTGATTTTCCACTTTCTCCTGTAACAACCCAAATACGATCACCTTTCCTTCTGAATCTACAAACTCAACGCTTCCGGTATACTTCGGACTGTTTGCAAAACTGGTGTTCTCGGAGAGAAATCTTACAATTTCCAGGTCGGGGTTAATTTCACGTTCAAGCTTTCGATAAAACTTAAAGAAATACTTATCATTATAGATGATAGCCGTATTGCTTTGGTCGGCCTTAAGGACTTTTGAGTCTACTTCATCATCAAGAATAATCTTATTAAACACACTTGAATTAAATTCCAGTACCCCGTCATCGAATTTAACCCGCGACTTCTTGTCCATACTCAACAGTAAATAATCGCGGAAGCTCTTATCATAACTGCTGTCCATCACAAAACCAACTTCATCCTGAATCTCGGCACGGCATACTACACTTTGTGCGTGATACTCCACCCGGTCGATCACCGTATCAGCCGGAGCAAACGTGAGGGGAAGGAAATACAATTCCGGTAATCGCTGAACGTAGTGTACCTCCACCAACGTAAGGTAATGGGTCTGACCATTAACCTTTAGCGGGATCATTTTTTCAATACCCATTTTGCTGATGACCTTGGCTTTTCCACCAAACCACCGGCATTTCTTCATGAAAGGCGGAAGAATCTTTCGTTCGAACTGGCGCTTCTCATTATAAGAATTGAAAACCTTTTCCCATGAAAGATCGGTGGCGAAAAGCGGAAGCTCACCACTGGTTTCAGGCTTAGCTTTTTTATCAACCGTATCCAACTGCAGCCAGTAGTACCCATACGGACCAATGGTTATGGGGTATTGTCCGTCTCCCACATTCATGAATCTATTCTGACTGAAGACTTCGGTTACGTCACAATCTTTAAACTCAGTAAGATTAAGTGAAGTAACCTGTGAAAATTGTGAGAGATTAGCCACCAGTATGATGCGCTGCTTTTCATACGATCGTAAAAAGCAAAGTACTTTACTGTTTGTGCTCTCAATAAATTTCATGTCCCCGCGACCAAACACGCTAAGTCGTTTGCGCATGGCAATAACCTGGCGAATCCACCACAGCAATGAAGAAGGATTTTCATCCTGTGTGGCCACATTTACCGATTCGTAACGATAGATCGGATCGGTGATAACAGGCAAGTAGAGCTTTTGTGGATTGGCGTTTGAAAAACCGGCATTCACGTTCATACTCCATTGCATGGGTGTACGAACGCCAAATCGATCACCCAAATAAATATTATCACCCATTCCAATTTCATCGCCATAGTACAGCACGGGCGAACCCGGAAGTGAAAGTAAAATAGAATGGAGTAATTCAATTTTCTTTCGATCATTATTCAACAGTGGAGCTAATCGCCTGCGGATACCCAGGTTGTATTTGGTATGCGGATCGTTCGCGTATGCTTTAAATAAGTAATCTTTCTCCTCTTCCGTAACCATCTCCAGTCCAAGTTCATCATGATTGCGAAGGAATAATGCCCATTGACTATTGGGCGGAGTGTCGGGTGTTTGTTCCAGTATATCAACAATGGGATAACTATCCTCCGTTCTTAGCCCGAGGAATAAGCGCGGCATTAGCGGATAATTAAAATTCATATGGCACTCCTGGCCATCCCCAAAATAGGTTGCTGCGTCTTCAGGCCAAAGGTTGGCTTCGGAAATTAGTATCCGGTTTTTATAGTTCTTATCGATGTGTGCACGAATACGCTTTAGGAAATCATGTGTTTGCGGAAGGTTTTCACAACTGGTTCCCTCCTCCTCAAATAAAAACGGAGCGGATGGCAATCGAAATCCGTCAACACCCATCTTCATCCAAAAGTCGATGACCTTGATCATCTCCATTTGAACTTCCGGGTTTTCGTAATTCAATTCGGGCTGATGGCGATAAAAGCGGTGCCAGTTGTAGGCCTTTGCCTCAGCGTCCCAGGTCCAATTCGAGGATTCATCATCCTGAACGATCAATCGTGCCTCAGCATATTTGTTCGGAGTATCACTCCAAACATAAAATTCACGATACCGTGAACCGGGCTTTGCTTTGCGCGCGCGCTTAAACCAGGGATGCTGATCGGAGGTGTGGTTGAGTATCAGTTCTGTAATTACACGTATGCCCCGGGCATGAGCTTCCTTTAAAAATGCTTTAAAGTCTGACAACGTGCCGTAATCCGGATGGATGTCATAATGATCGGTAACATCATACCCATCATCTTTTAGTGGCGATGGATAAAAAGGTAAAAGCCACAAGGTGTTAATCCCCAGATCTTCCAGGTAATCCAGTTTTTGCACCAAACCATTGAAATCGCCAATGCCATCACCGTTGCTGTCATAAAAAGCCCGAACAGACACTTCATAGAAAATAGCGTCTTTAAACCATAGGGGGTCAGTATTTTTTTGAGCACTCATTTCACATATTGGATTCGTGTATGTCTAGCTTGAATAAATGAAAAGGTATTTTGTGCGGATTCAATTCCACATAATTCCATTCCTGCGTCCAGGTGTAATATTCATCGGTCATTAAATCGTGAAGCTTCACATTAACCTTGTCACCGAGCTTTAGTACATGTTTTGGAAGCTGTACGTAGCCATGCTGATTATTATGCTGATCAAGGTTAACAATAACCAATATGATGCTGCTTAAATCATCTGTAAATTTTAGATACGCCAGCAAGGCATCATTCTCAATGGAACAAAATTGAATGTTCCAGGTTGATTGCAGGGCCTTATGCTCCTTGCGCGCTTTGTTGATGATGGAAATAATATCTGTCATCCGGTTGGTGCGCCTCCAGTTGAATTCTTTTATCTCATACTTCTCCGAGTCCATATATTCTTCCTTTCCGGGAACCGGATTATTGTCATAGAATTCATAAGGCGGACCATAAATTCCATAACTGGATGACAAGGTAGCTGCCAAGGCCAGGCGAATGATGAACATATTTTCGCCTTGATGCTGGAGATGATACGGAAGAATATCGGGTGTATTCGGCCAAAAATTCGGTCGGAAGTAATTACGGGACGGGCCATAAACCAATTCATTCATGTACTCCATTAACTCCTGCTTACTAACCCGCCAGGTGAAGTACGTATAGGATTGCGTGAAACCAGATTTAGCCAGCGAGGCCATAATTCGGGGGCGGGTAAAGGCTTCCGAGAGAAAGATAACATCCGGATGCTGCTTGTGCACTTCTGCTATGGCCCACTCCCAAAACGGAATAGGCTTAGTATGTGGATTATCCACCCGGAAAATGGTTACGCCTTGCTCGACCCAATACAGTATTACGGACTTTAATTCATTCCACAGTCCTTGCCAGTCTTCACATTCAAAATTGAATGGATAAATATCCTGATATTTTTTTGGTGGATTTTCTGCGTATTGAATAGAGCCGTCAGGCCTCTGCTTAAACCACTCGGGGTGTTCCTTTACATACGGATGATCAGGTGCACATTGAAAGGCCAGATCCAGTGCAATATCAATCCCAATTTTCTTTGCTTCCGCGATCAGCTTTTTATAATCATCCAATGTACCCAACTCAGCATGAATCGCCTTATGTCCGCCTTCATCACTACCAATAGCCCAGGGAGAGCCCGGCTCACCTTCCTTGGCGCGCACATTATTATTTTTTCCTTTGCGATTTACTTTTCCGATCGGGTGAATGGGCGGCAGGTACAATACATCAAACCCCATGGCCGAAACACGGGGCAGTAACTTGATTACATCTTTAAAGGTGCCATGCTTTCCGCTGGCACCTGCAGATCGTGGAAACAATTCATACCACGTACTGAATAATGCTTTTGGCGTTTCAACTACTATGACTAATTCCTTTTTGTATCGGTTTTCAAATTCACGCAACGGGTGTTTATGAACAAGCTCATTAAATTCAACACTTTGTACATACTCTACATTTTCCAGGTACTTTTTATCGTCTCTGAATTTCGTTGCCAATTGAATCAATTCCTTCTCTTTCTTTCCGGCAACACGTTCCAGCAAAATAGCACCTTCCAACAGCTCCAACTTTACATTAAGCATGGCTTGCGCTTTTTTCTTTATACCGTCATGCCAGGTCTCCAGGTGATCAATCCAGGCTTCAACTGTAAAAACGTAATCTGTTTTTTCGGTTGTATAGAAAGATGCCCGCCACGTATCATTACCCAGTTCAACCATGGGTGTGCGGTGCCATTCCCGGGTTCCGGCTTTTTTATAAAGTACATCGGCACGGACATGGTCATGGCCGTCTGCAAAAATATCGGCTGTTACATCCACCCGCTCGCCTACGGTGCGTTTGGCCGGATAGCGACCGCCATCTACTTCGGGTTGAACATTTTCAATTATTACCCGAACCTGGCCGGGTATTTTTTCTAAACTCATATCTCAATTATTCTATTTCAAAAACAAAAGCTCCAAATGCCGGAAGTTCAAGATTCACAAAAAGTTCGATCAGTGTTTCATCTTCTTCGCGCCATAGCAATTCCTTTAGAGCATATTCTTTATCAGCATGAAGCGACAATTTTCCGGCAACCACCGAAGGAATTGAAACCCTGACCTTTCTGCTTGTTGAATTAAACCCTGCAACAATCAGTAGTTTTTTATCACCTGCAAAACGAAGGCATGCAAACACATCATCATTAAAATTTTTCTGATCAATGTTATACGCTGTTATATCTTCATAATCGCCTGATACAATAGCCGGATGCTTGCCCGCCAGGTTTAACAGCGATGAATACAAATTCCTGAGCTTTTGCTGATCCTCACTGAGTAATGCGCCATCAAAGACTCCACCATTCATCCACTTCTGATGTTCGGGTACACCCCAATAATCAAAAATAGTAGTGCGCCCATCATCGCCCTGAAAACCTTCAGCACCTGCTCCGGGTTCACCCACTTCCTGACCGAAATAAATCATCACTGGTCCCTGATCAATGGTGGCACTGATGACCATAGCCGGAACGGCCTTCCATGGATTACCCGCAAAATATTTTGAGGCAATGCGCTGCTCATCATGATTCTCCAGGAAATGGAGCATGTTGGCGTTGATGCCCTTCAGGTCATTTTGAATAACGGCAACATCTTCCGTGCTGCGCTTACCATTTACTAATAACCGGAGGGTATCATATAGCTGAACCTTATCATACAGGTAGTCGAATCTTCCTGTGTGAATGTAATTTCGATACTGAGCAGGATTATAAATTTCAGCAACAAAAATAATATCCGGATTCACAGCTTTCACTTGTGGAATAGCCCATTGCCAGAATTCCACAGGTACCATCTCGGCCATGTCGCACCGGAAACCATCTACGTTTTTCTTTGCCCAAAACACGAGTATATCCTTCATCTTTACCCATGTGTCCGGAACCGGATCAAAATAGGTTTGCCTTCCATTTTCAATGTCAACTCCGTAATTGAGTTTCACGGTTTCAAACCATTCGTTCACACCAGGGGTGGCAGTAAATTGATCATTGCCGGTAACTTTTGCGGGCGTCTCATCAAATTTTCCATCCTTGGTAGGAAATTCATGATCAGGGCCAAGCGACTGGTAATCTTTTGGCACCACAAACGATTCGCCTGGCAAATAATAAAAGTTATTGTCCGGTTTGAACCGCACGTTCTTATCATCAAACTCGCCAAGGTCAATAACACCCTTAGGTTTGGCATCCGATTTATAGGCACGGGCTACATGATTGGGCACAAAATCAATAAGAACCTTTAAACCGTGTTTGTGGGTGCGCTCAACAAGTTGCTCAAACTCTTTCATACGGTTGGGCACCGATACCGCCAGATCAGGGTTAATATCGTAGTAATCTTTTATGGCATAGGGAGACCCCGCTCTGCCCTTCACCACATCGGCATCATCGAGGGGCATTCCATAGTTTGTATAATCGGTAAGCACGGCATGTTCAAGAACACCCGTGTACCAAACATGCGTAATACCCAATTGCTTGAGCGATTCTAACGCGCGGTCATTAATATCCGAGAATTTGCCTACACCATTTTCTTCCAGCGTTCCGTAAGGCTTATTTACCGTTTCTTTGTTCCCAAAAAGACGGGTCATCAGCTGGTAAACTATAATCTTTTGGGGCGCTGTTTGCATGGTGGGTAGCGGAGGAATTTCCTCTTTCTTCTGGCCGCATCCTGACAGGGCAAGAATGGCTAAAATAAGGGTAAATCGGTACATTCTGAAAGATAAGCAATGATATGAACCGACTGCGGTTAAGCAATACAAAATTTCATGCAAACGATTGCGAAGAAAAATCAGCTCAAACCAAAAAACACGTTCAATTACCCTCTGAAAAAATGCTGATAAATAAGACGATCAAGTATATTTACTTTCTGTCATAATTGAACCCCTTATGTACCTAAACATTGACGCAACAAAAGAAAACACATTCGATGCTATTGTAGTCGGCACCGGCATTAGTGGTGGCTGGGCCGCCAAAGAACTGACTGAAAAGGGATTAAAAACTTTAGTATTGGAGCGTGGACGGGATGTTAAGCACCCCGACTACCCTACTGCCACTAAAGATCCCTGGCAATTACCTTTTGCCGATCGACCAACACCGGAAGATCTGGAAAAACAAGGGGTTCAAAACCGAACCGGCTACACCATCCGCCAATCGACCAAGCATTGGTTCGTAAACGATCTTGAAAATCCTTATACCGAAAAAGAAGGTAAGCGCTTCGACTGGATGCGGGGGTACCATGTAGGTGGCCGCTCCATTATGTGGGGCCGGCAGAGTTACCGGTGGGCGCCCTTGGATTTTGAAGCCAACCTCAAAGAAGGAATTGGGATTGATTGGCCAATTCGCTATAAAGAAATAGAACCCTGGTACGACTATGTTGAAACTTTTGTGGGGGTAAGTGGCCAGGCAGAAGGGCTTGACTACCTTCCCGACAGTAAATTCATTCAGCCCATGGAACTGAACTGTGTGGAGAAAGAATTGAAGAAATCCATGAAAGATAAATTTGGCCGGGTATTAACCATTGGACGCGTAGCCAACCTGGCCGGACCATTGGCGCATGATAAGAGTCCGCAACGCGGAACATGTCAATACCGTAACCTGTGCAGCCGCGGTTGTCCTTATGGAGCCTATTTCAGCAGTAACTCAGCCACGTTGCCTTCTGCCGCGGCAACCGGAAACATGACGCTTCGGGCAAATTCAATTGTCTATGAAGTTATCTACGATGAACAAAAAGGAAGGGCTGCGGGCGTTAAAGTTTTAGATTCAGAAACCGGTGAACAAGCCGAGTACTACGCCAAGGTAATTTTCTTGTGCGCCTCTACGATGGGCTCAACATTCATCCTCATGAATTCAAAATCCAAGCGTTTCCCCAATGGTCTTGGAAATGATAGTGATCAATTAGGCCGTAACATTATGGATCACCACCTGGGCGTTGGCGCAAGTGCCGATGTGGATGGCTTTGAAGATCAATACTATTACGGTAGAAGAGCAAACGGAATTTACATCCCCCGCTTCCGGAACCTGGGTAAGGATAAGCGTGATTACCTGCGCGGCTTCGGATATCAGGGTGGAGCCAGTCGTCAGGGCTGGGGCAGATTAGTAGCCGAGTTAAGTATTGGTGAACAGTTAAAAGAAGCGGTGACCACTCCCGGAAAATGGAGCATTGGTATGGGTGGTTTTGGTGAAGTATTGCCCGACCCTACCAATAGGGTTACCATCAATCCTGACAAAAAGGATAAATATGGTCTTCCTACGCTACTGTTTGACACCGAGTTTAAAGAGAATGATTTCAAAATGCGTAAGGATATGGCGAATGATGCGGCTGAAATGCTGGATGCCGCTGGATTTAAAAATGTTCGTTCTTTTGATAACCCATCACAGCATGGACTGGGACTGGGTATTCATGAAATGGGAACAGCCCGTATGGGTAAGAACCCAAAAACATCGGTGCTTAATAAGTATAACCAGGTCCACGCCTGCAAAAATGTATTTGTTACCGATGGCTCCTTTATGACCTCCGCTTCTTGTGTAAATCCGTCTTTAACCTACATGGCATTCACCGCACGTGCTGTTAACTATGCAGTTGAAGAACTTAAAAAACAAAACCTTTAATCCATCGCGTTATGAACAGACGAGAAGTAATAAAACGAACAGCACTATTGATGGGCGGTGTGGTATCGGCACCTGCCATTATGGGTATATTAAAAGGCTGCCAGGCCAAACCCGGTATTGACTGGACTCCTGAATTTTTCACCGCTGATCAGGCATATGTGATAACAGAAGTGGCTGAGATTATCATACCTAAAACGGATACCCCAGGCGCTAAAGAAGCTGGTGTACCTTCCTTTATTGAGCAGATGATTTTTAAAGCTTACAAGGAAGCTGATCGGGAGAAGTTTATAACTGCGTTAGATGATTTCACAGCCACCTCTGGATTTTTGAAACTGAATGGTGAGAAACAAAAAGCTTATGTACTGGAGGCACACCAAAAAGCTATCGAAGAAAAACCGGAACAACGACCTTTCGTGATGATGATGAAAGAACTAACCATGCTGGGATTCTTTACCAGCAAGCCGGGAGCAACTGAGGTATTGCGTTATGAGGCCGTGCCTGGTTACTACAACGGCTGCATGCCGTTGAGTGAGGTGGGCAAAACATGGGCGACATAAAGTCACCAAACTATAAAAAAGCCAGTTGCTAACTGGCTTTTTTGATTTTGTAAGAGTACGTGCTCTTAAAGAATTTTCTTCAGATGGTTATACCCCAATGTAATCGCCTCTATCTGTGGTCGGGTAAAATATTCTTGCTCCAGAAAGAAATGTTTCATTCCTGATTGTTGCGCAGCAGCAAAAACTTGTTTATAGTCTATTGAACCAGAGCCCACATCGGTTTGAAGCTTACGGTCGTTTTTATCCATATCCTTCACATGCCATAAATGAATGCGTCCTGCATACTTCTTAAACAGTTCAAGCGCACTCACTTCAGCAAAGGTAGTCCAGTACATATCCAGTTCTAAAACAACGGAAGGATCAAGTTCTTTTACCAATATATCATAGGGAACCTGATCATCAAGTTTAATAAATTCAAACTCATGATTATGATACCCCAGCGTAATGCCCGCTTGCTTGCACACTTCGTTTGCCTTATTCATTAATGCTCCAACCCGCTTGTAATCATCCAGCGTTTTTCGTTCATCCGGGTGGAGCCATGCAATAATCATATATTTCTGCCCGGCTTTGGCGGCATCTTCCACAGCACGTTCCCACTCGTTTACCAGCGTACCTTTCATTGTAGGGAATGCCTGGCCGGTTACATAATGTCCACTTACCACCTTCATGCCCATGCCGTTAACCATGGAAATAAAATCCTGATATGGCAACCCCAACGCTTTACCATCACCGTAGCTGTAAGCTTCTAATTCCTTAAACCCAATATTTGCTACTTGTTGAAGTGTACCCTTTACATCTTTGAGTATGATGTCTTTCAAGGTGTAAAGTTGAATACCAATGGGCTTTGCTGTTGAGGGCGTATTACAACTGAGCAGGGATGGCAATAAAATTCCACCGGTAGCAGCCAGGGCCGAATGTTGAATAAATGTTCTTCTTTTCATAGGTTATGGTTATCGTGTTCTAATCCATTCATAGGCTTCTTCTTCGTCAGAAAACACAGCTAGTTGGACACCGTGCCTGGCAAATTTTTCCTCTGCGTTCAGCTTAAATTTCTCCATGGGGTATTCGGCAAAAAAGTCATCGCCTAATATCACTCCATGATACTTCACACCTGCTTTTACAAACAACAAATCTTCCCAAACTTCAGAAAACCATTCTTCAGTTTCCTGGTCAACTTCTCCCAGCAATTGCGTGTCTGCCAACCAGGCCAGGTTGTTATAAGCTTTTGATAATTCAATGTACCGTTGTTGAATGGTTATTAAATTGGCGCGAAAAATTTCTCCGGAAGGCTCAGCTTTCCATCGGTGTTTCAGAACAGGCAATGTATCATCCAGTTCACAGATGACATACTCGTTCTCAAACACCAACTGAGTCATATTTTATTTTCTTTCTTCACCATCCAATGAAAGAACATAAATCGCCATTTTCTCGGCATCTTCCTGTTTCAGATCAGGATGACCATTCATAGGCACCTCGCCCCAAACACCACTGCCCCCTTCAATAATCCGTTTAGCCAGGTACTTAATGTTCTCATCGTTGAATTCATACTTCTCTGCCACTTCCTTATGTGCCGGTCCTATGATTTTATTGGTAGGATGATGACACGTTTTACAATCGGACTCATCTACCAAAAGTTTTCCTATAGCAGCCAGTTGGCCGGTTGAAAGTTGAGTCGGTTCATCTTGATTTTGATCAGTCGATTTATTTCCTCCACAAGAAACCAGTAAGGAGAAAAAGAGTGCTGTAGCTAAAATTTTGTTCATCATATACCTAGTATTTTTTTGTTCAATTTAACATCTGTTCCTGCGGAAGCAAAATCATCGAATGCTTTATCAGTGACACGAATAATATGATCTTTTATAAAGCCAGCCCCCTCCTGGGCACCCTGTTCGGGATGTTTAATGCAACACTCCCACTCCAATACGGCCCATCCATCATAATTGTACTGTGCCAGTTTGGAAAAAATGTTTTTAAAATCTACCTGGCCATCGCCTAAGGAACGAAAACGTCCCGGCCGGTTTATCCAATCCTGAAAGCCACCATAAACACCACTTTTACCTGTAGGATTAAACTCTGCATCCTTAACATGAAACATTTTAATGTAAGGGTGATAAAAATCAATGTATTGCAGGTAATCCAATTGTTGCAGCACAAAATGACTTGGATCGTAAAGCAGGTTAGCGCGTGGGTGATTACCCGTTTCTTTCAGAAACCGCTCAAAGGTAACACCGTCATGCAGATCTTCACCCGGATGTATTTCATAACAAACATCCACACCGGCTTTATCAAATACATTTAAAATCGGAAGCCAACGTTTTGCAAGCTCTTTAAATCCTGCCTCAACCAATCCGGCAGGGCGTTGGGGCCATGGATACACGGTATGCCATAGCAGAGCACCGGAAAAAGTAGCATGTGCTTTCAACCCGAGGTTTTTACTTGCCTTTGCGGCTAACTTAAGTTGATCAACAGCCCAGGCCGTTCTTGCTTTGTAGTTGCCCTTTAATTTTTTGGGAGCAAAGCCATCGAACATAACATCATAAGCAGGGTGAACAGCTACCAGTTGTCCCTGAAGATGTGTACTGAGTTCTGTTATCTCAACACCACATGACTCCACCGTTTCCCGATATTCATCGGCATACGTTTTACTCTCCGCCAATTTCTTTAAATCAATAAAGCGTTCGTCCCAGGTAGGTATCTGTACGCCAACATAGCCGAGCGATGATGCCCATTTGCATATCGACTTCAGGTCATCAAATGGTGGTTCGTTACTAATAAACTGCGCTAAGAATATGGCAGGTCCCTTTATCGTTTTCATAAATACTTATACTTCAAATGGTGTCCACTTTTCCTTACTGCTGCCACTTTTTACAACACTATCAATAAATGCCATACCCCGAATGCCATCATCAACCGATGGAAAATCGAGAAGCGGTGACGGTTTTGTTCCATCCAACCGGGCGGATAACGTGAGGGCAAAATTGCGATACAGGTTAGCGAAAGCTTCCAGGTACCCTTCGGGGTGACCTCCAGGAGTTCGAGTATTAAAAGCAGCTTCTGCGTTTATGAAGCCATTGGTGCCAGCCTTTAGAATTTGTGTTGGCTTGTCGAGCCATTTTACAATAAGTGTATTGGGATCCATCTGAGCCCACTCCAATCCACCGTGCTCACCATAAATACGAATTCGCAGGGCATTTTCTTCCCCTGCTGCTATTTGTGTTGCTACAAGCACTCCGGCAGCACCATTATCAAATTTTAATAACACATTTCCATCATCATCGAGGGCCCTGCCCGGAACTACAATGTTAAGATCGGCACACAGGTGCGTGATCTTTAATCCCGAAATAAACTCTGCCAGATGTGCTGCATGTGTTCCAATGTCGCCCATGGCCCCTGCTTTACCAGACCGTTTTGGATCAGTACGCCAGGCAGCCTGAGCATTACCCTCCCGTTCACTCATTTTACTGAGCCATCCTTGCGGATATTCAACCATAATTTTCCTGATTTTTCCAAATACACCTTCACGAACCATTGCCCGTGCTTGCCGCACCATAGGATAGCCTGAGTAGGTGTGAGTCAGACACAATAACAAACCGGTTTCCTCAACTTTCTTTTTAAGTTGACGGGCCTCATCCAGGGTAAGCGTAATGGGCTTTTCAATAACAACATGGAAACCCTTTTCAAGCGCCATCATGGCTGGTCCAAAATGCGCAAAATTTGGTGTTACAATTGTTACGAAATCAAGACGCTTATCGGAAGGAAGTTTAGCTTCCTTCTCCAGCATTTCTTCATAGGTCAGGTAGGTTCGGTCATCTTCCAGAAAAATCATCCGGCCACTTTCTTTGGCAGATTCAGGGCTTATACTGAGGGCACCGGCCACAATCTCAATCAAACCATCCATATTGGCTGCAATCCGGTGAATGGCTCCAATAAAAGCATCCTTACCTCCACCTACCATGCCCATGCGTAATTTTCTATTCACATTAAATAAGGTTTAGTGTTCCTGAGCAATATATCGAAAAGAAGTAAAACCTGAGGGTAGATTTTATGCAAACGTTTGCAATTTGTTTATGTACTTGCGCAATCGATTTATTCGTGCAATTTTAGATGCTCAATCCGATTCAAACCATGGCTACTCCACACACTAATCTTAACCTGCGTTTAAGCGTAATGATGTTCTTCCAGTTTTTTATCTGGGGCGGTTTCTTTGTTACCATGGGTAGCTACCTGTTGGAAGCCTTCAAAGGCACGGAAGGAATCAACTCCATAATCGGCAGTGCCTATGCAACGCACAATTGGGCAGGATTACTGGCTCCTTTGTTTGTTGGCCTTATTGCTGACCGCTACATCAATGCTGAAAAGGTGAATGCATTTTGTCACTTGGTTGGCGCTGGTTTGCTATGGTATGCGGCACAACTAACTGATCCTGGAACTTTCATCTGGGTGATGTTTGCGTACTTCATGCTATTTATGCCTACGCTGGCATTAGTCAATGCCATTGCCTTTGCCAACATCGAAAATCCTGACAAACAATTTCCGGCTATTCGGGTGTGGGGAACCATTGGTTGGATTGTTGCCGGATTAGTTGTTGCCCAAACGGTTTTGGGTTGGGTTGATATTCCGCTTATAAAAATGCTTACCGGTGTTGAAAATGCGCAGGCCACTAACATCCCCTTAAAGATGTGCGCGATCATGTCGCTTATTTATGGCCTCTACAGTTTCACCTTACCCGCAGCACCGCCACAGGCAAAAGGTCAGGCGTTTAGTTTCAGCAAAGCCCTCGGTCTGGATGCCATTAAACTTATGGGCGAACGTAACTTTGGCATTTTCGCGTTATGCAGTTTTCTGATTTGTATTCCATTGGCCTTCTACTATGCCCGCACAAATGATTTTATTACCGCCATGGCCTTTGGCGAAAAGTCTGCTTCCTTCATGACCATTGGTCAGGTGAGCGAAGTGTTGTTTATGCTGCTCGTACCCTTTTTTATTATTCGGTTAGGGGTAAAATGGATGCTGTTGGTAGGTATGCTCGCCTGGACTTTGCGTTACTTTCTGTTTGCAAGTTTTCCTGAATCTTCTGCACTACTAATAATGGGGATTGCGCTTCATGGAATTTGTTACGATTTCTTCTTTGTTACCGGCCAGCTGTATGTTGATCGCAAAGCACCTAAGGACATACGCGCCAGTGCACAAGGATTATTTGCTTTATTAACGTATGGTGCCGGTATGTTAATTGGTAATTACATATTAGGCTGGTGGGGCGACCGTATCCAATTGGATGGCTCCTCCACAGCCGGTTGGCTGCAGGGTGCCTTTACTTTTTGGATTATGCCTTCTTCCATAGCCCTGGGTGTAGCCATTCTTTTCTTCTTTACTTTTTGGGAAAAGAAAGATGAAATAAAAGCTTAACCCTTGCTAACTATAGGTGGTTTTCATAATTGCTTTTACTTCCTGAAGTGATTTAAAGACTGAAAATGTTTTACCCTGCGTACGAAGCGCCCCTAAGGTATTTCCATATTGGGCAGCTGTAATATACCCGACAGAATCTTCAAGCAAGCCATAACCTACACCTCCTGCAAATGAGTCTCCGCAGCCGGTTGTGTCGATTACCTCTTTAACCTTCACTGCAGGAACCATCGTTTCAACAACTTTGCGGTTTTCCTTATAGTAAACCAGACAACCAGTTGAATCAGCTGTAATATACACACATCGCACACCTTGATTAAGGCAATGTGTTGCAAACTTCAATAACTCTACTCTATCCAGGTGGGATGTATCGGTGTAGTCGCTTGTCTCGTATTCCTTTTTAAACCACGAGGCATGAGCCTCCTCCAGGTTCATTTTTAATACATCAATATACGGAAGCCACTGATCGCGATCGATCCAGAATTTTCGCTGGCGTTCGCCATTAAAGAGGCAGGCGGTTGTTGGGCCGTGTGCATCGAATATTATTGTTCCTTTACTTTTACTTTTAATGAACTTCAGCGTATCCATTGAAATCTCATAATCACTGATCGGAACAAAAACAAAAGCATCACAATCCAGGATATCCTTAACATCATCAGGCAAAATAGGATCCATGAATCCGGTTTGTCGCTCAACACGATTGTTCATGTCCAGAAATTTTAAGCTGATAATATCACCCTGATCATTTTTGGTAGTAATACATTTTGTATTGATACCCTTGTAACCCGCGAAAACTTCTTTTACATTATCGAGGTCAACTTTGCGTACATGTGCCACCGGAAAAATTTCCAATTGATCACCCGCCATAATAGACAGGGCGATTACCGGGTGGGTAATACAACCCCACTTCTGGATCAGGTCGCCATTATGCGTTACAATATGATCGCGGGGTATGGGGCCAAGAACTGCAATTCGTCTCATAAGTTTTAATTTTCTGTTAGAAAGGCTGCTCCAAAAACACCTGCACTGTCGCCCAACAGTGGCTTCACTACAGGTGTATCCAGGCGATCGTTAAAAACATATTGTTTAAGATAATTAATTCCTTCAGTATAAATAGAGGGAATATTACCTACACCTCCGCCAATAACGATTACATCCGGATCAAGAATGTTGATTACCACGCTCAAGGCTTTGCCAAACATTTCGTGCAACCGATGAATCGTCTTAACTGCTACCGTGTCTGATTGATCAACCGCGCGGGCATGGATTTCTTTCAACTTAAGTGATTGCCCGCTTTGTTCTCGATAATAGCGCTCCAATGCGGGTCCGGCAATGACATTTTCAACACAGCCAACTTTACCACAATAACATTTCCCTCCGGATTCATCCAGAAAATTATGCCCCCACTCACCCGCTATTCCCTGCAAACCGTTAATTACTCTGTTGTTTACCACAATGCCACCGCCACAACCTGTGCCCATAATCACACCGAAAACAACTTCTGCCTTTGGAAATTTCTCTTTCACAACACCCAAACGCGTTTCAGCCAATGCAAAACAGTTGGCATCATTTGCAGTAAGTACTTTTATCCCCAATAATTTTTCAAGATCCTGTTGAAGCGGTTTAAAATTAAGAACTGTTGAATTACTGTTTTTAAAAAGACCGGTATGTGGATCCATGGTACCGGGTGTACCAATACCAATCTTCTCCGGACGATAGCCTGCTTTGGCCTCCATCATATCCACCAGCCTCTTTATTTGATTGAGCACATGTTCATAGCCAAGGTTCGCTTCCGTGGAAACACGATCGCGAAAAATAGATTCAGCACTGGAGGAAGATTTCATGATAATACCTTCCACTTTTGTACCGCCTAAATCAATTCCCCAAAGTTCTTTCTTGTTCATGATCATAAAAACTACTTATTCTCACCTGAGTACTGTGTTGTTTCCTTATGAAAGGTACGCCAGGAATGCCAAAATTCCTGATAGCCTTGGACACGATTGAGCCGACTGTTTACCAGAGCACCTTCAACACATTCTCCACTCATATTCCATGGTGAGTTTGTTTGTACATCTTTAATAGCATCGCTTTCGGAGTCATAAAAGAAGGTTAATGAATCACGATTCCAGATATGAAATGAAGCGGAATCTGACTGCATATAAATAAGCAAAGGCACTCCACCTAAGGTATCGTTGATCAATCTTTTTTCCAGTAGCTCATTCCAATCGTATGCGCGTGAATATTTCTTAACCGTTACACCCACTACCCATGATTTATCTTTCCAGGATAGTGAGTCGAGGTATTCCAGGTGACTTTCAATAGTTCCCTTATCAAAACCCTCGAGCTTTTTATATTTTTCAAGATATAGGCTATCAGCCTGAAGAATTTTTGAAGTTGGATAGAGCGCAAGCCATGATCGCAATGACATTTGTTGAGTCGGGAGTTCCTCCAGTGCGCTACCCGTTAACGGGCCGATAATGGCCTCTCCGGTGGCCTGACGCCACCAGCTTTTTGTTGATGCATCTTCAAACATAGCATTGAAATGATCCATACCCACCAGCCTGAAATTTTCCGGTTTGCCGTTCACCATCGGACTAAATACCCGACCTGTGCGGCAAACTGTACAATAGGTAACCATAACCGGAACTCCACCAACACTATCACGCACCTGGTGATGGTAGCCGATGATTTCGATGGGATAAGCTTTTGCCTCACCATTTACCAGTACGCCAACCACTAAACTGGATTGATCAACTTTATTGTCTATGCTGTTACTGAATACAACATGTTTAGGCTGATGGAACATTTTGTCGGCCAAAAAGCGGAAGTTGAACATGTAAAATACAACACCATACAAAATTATACCTGCACCTAATGCTGCTTTCCACCCTACCTCTAATTTAGTAAATGCTTTCGCGACACTCCCTAAAAGTAAAATCCAGCCAATAATTCGTAATACCAGAATATTATTGTGCAGAAAATAAGCAACTGATATGCTTTCCTGCTGCTGACTGCCCGGAAAGGGCATAATAAAATACACCCTTAAAATCTCAAGAGATATTAAGTAGACAATGGTTAGTACAATAACTATCCTTACAATTTTCATTGTTAGTGACTCATGCCTCCTTTTAGTTCAACAATTTGGTTCGTAGTTGGCTTAACACGAATAAATAACACCGCTATGGCTGCCAGCGCCAGCAGTACTCCGGCAAATAAAATAGCATAGCGCGAATCGTTGTTAAGGAAATGCTTGATTACAAATCCAAAAGTTAGGTTTTGCAAAATCATAGGAATAACAATCATCATATTCACGATGCCCATATATACTCCATAGCGCTCTTTGGGTATGGAACCCACTACCATCAGGTAAGGTATGCCCATCATGCTGGCCCACCCTACACCAAAGCCGGTAATGGCAACGAACAATAAAGTCTTATCGGTAATAAACGGAAACCAGATAAATCCTGCAGCTGCCAGACATAAGCATAAAAAATGCACCATCTTAGGACTATACTTCTTCGCGAGCCAGGCCAATCCAAAAGCCGTTAGAAAGGTAACAATGTTGTACCATCCATTAACCAAACCCGTTAAACTCACAGCATTTTCGTAACCCTCAGGATTGGTGGAGGGCGTTGCGCTAAAAATAGAAAGTGCAATACTTTTGGATGAATTCTGCCAATAGCAAAACAAGGCATACCATTGAAATAAATAAACCAGCGCAAGTTGCCACATAACCATCGGCATATCCTTAATGGCCTCAGCAATATCCTTGAAGGAGCCAAAAAGACTTAAAGGTTTCGAGCGGATTTCTTCCAACTCTTCAGGTGATGGCGGAATTTCCGGTGTGGTGCGAATACTCCACCAAACGGAAGTGATCGAACAAAAAGCTCCCAGGAAAAAAGAAGCGAATACCCAGTTCGGAATCGCACCGGTTTTACCCACGATGATCAATGGAAAAGCAAACAGAGAGAAGTTGGCAAGGGTTTGACCTAACCCTGTGAAAAAACTTTGCGCCTGAAATCCGATGCGCTGTTGGTCCTCCGGCAACTTATCGGCAATAAACGCACGGTAAGGCTCCATAGCGGTATTGTTACCGGCATCCAATATCCATAACAAACCAGCCGCCATCCACAACGAACTGCTGAATGGATAAATCAACAACGTGATACTGCATAATAAAGCACCGATAAAAAAGTAAGGATGCCGTCTGCCCCAGCGCGGATGCCAGGTTTTATCACTGAGGGCCCCAATGATGGGCTGAACTAACAGACCTGTAACTGGCCCGGCAAGGTTCAATAACGGAATTTCATCAGGAGCTGCACCCAAAAAATCATAGATGGGATTAACGGCACTCTGTTGTAAACCAAAGCTGTATTGAATGCCAAAGAAACCGACATTCATATTGATGATTTGCCAGAAAGATAACGAGGGTTTATAGGCCGACATGAAGGGACATTAGCTCATAACTTCATGCCTAAAGTATCAATTTATGCCTGAAATTTCTATAGATAGTCAGTATAAATAAATACAAATATTACCCTCAAAATCAAGGGTTTACATTACTTCATGGTAAGCGTACTTTCCCTTCTTGTACGGATATTTGCAATTACCCATTCACCCACACTGGTTCCTTGCTTAACACCTTCATCGATTGCCGGACGATAATGAATGCCACCGTACAGCCGGCTGATTGCAGCTTCATCAGAGGCATGTTTAAATGAGGTAAAACTTCGGGGAGGCAAGCCAAATTCAAGCTCAGTTGAATCAACAAAGTTGAAATTCTCTCCCAGCAATTTAGTCAGTACTACAGATGCCGCACCGGATATTACACTGTGTCCGCTGGTGTGCTCGGGGAATGGCGGTGTTTGAAGCAAGGGTAGCCAGTTTTCATCAATAAACTGGTTAATGTAGGTTTCCGGCCTGACTAGTTTACTACGATACTTCTCATCCCAACAGGAAATAAATCCATCTGCCAACGCTAAGGATACAGTAGCATAGGCTTCGGCAGTTTCAAAAAAATCCTTTCCTGCGCTGGTGCAACTGATACGGGTTATATTAATCCAATGCCCCCCGGGTGAAATTTTCTTTGTGGCAAACATAACATGACCACGAACATTCATCTTAAAAGGATTACAATCCCAGAAGTTGGCAATCGCTTCGTACTCGCTGTTTGCACTGTTTACAGCATCATAAACTTCCATCGCTTCCTGGTAGAATTTACTCTTCGGATCCGTACTAAATGGTGTAGGCGGTGTGGGAATGAATTGGGTTGAGGAGTCAAGAACAAACGGTCTTATTTTCGTCCAGCTTGGCTCAATACCTTCCATGTAAGCCGGTGGTGTTGGCCGCCATTTGGAAGGATCATTTAACATAACTGTATACTTCTCGAAAGTACGGGTTTGTTTATAGTTGTCTTTACCCGACCAATCCAGAATATGTTTTGCTACAGCTTCACCATAGGCGAGTGAATTGTTATACATATCTTCCGGCATACCTGAATTTTTAAACCCAGTTAACGTTTGTTCATGAAAGCTGCTCATGTCGGCCTCAGAAAAGATGAGCGCTTTGCCAACAATTGACATCGCATGAACGGAGGATAACTCAAAGCAATATTTTTTGGACGAATCAGGCTGCGGAAGCGCTTCAAGGCCATTTAACTGACCAGCAAGACTTATGAATTGAGGGTTACCCGGTATTGCAGCTTCATAGGCAGCAATACTGCTATAGGCGTAAATCCGACTGGCTACAGGTGGTGAGAAGATATCATGAACAATGATATCTGTAATCTTTTTCATGGTGCGGTGCAAATGATTAGGATCAACAGCACCCGGATCAAAATCTGCATTTTCCTTTCTGTTGCAGCACACCAGCATACCGCCAGTGAGTATCACTAAAATCCACTTCCTCATATTCATTTCAAATGGTCGTACAAAATTAGCTATTTAACAGAGTAGTTCATGCGGCTTACCCCAACTCCTTTTAACTCCAGCGAGCGCCATTTAGAAGGCAGCTTAGCCTTGGCTTGCTGTATTCCCTGATCAGTAATCGATAAGCCGCCAAAACCAAAAATAACCGACTGTAGCATACCCCCAGCACCGGTTGCGAAATACGGGTTAGTGCCGCCTGCTGTTTCAGCCAATACACCAAAGGGAGGAACTTCATTCGCTTTATACGATTTGATAAATAATTCGTGGGCTTTGTCCATATTACCTAGTCTGGCATAGAGGGTAGCCAAAACAGAATTGCCCATGGCTGGTCCGTCTTTAGCCATTCGTGGTT
Source organism: Flammeovirgaceae bacterium UBA5585 (assembly GCA_002425185.1). GTDB lineage: Bacteria > Bacteroidota > Bacteroidia > Cytophagales > Cyclobacteriaceae > UBA2336. The sequence continues at coordinate 176,351 of DILT01000016.1, forward strand.
CATAATATTTAAGATCCTTTTCAATTTGTTCACGTGAGGTTATTACATCCAACGGGAAAGCCAGGAGGTTAACATCGGCTTGTTTAATATCGACACCATTGTAGGTAGCATTTTCCTTTGTAGTGCCGTCAGCAAATTTCAGTATGGGAATATTATTGGCCACCAGCATCCAATCGGGATCAGGCTTTATACCCAATAAAGTTGCGGCCTGTGTAGCATATTTCAATACGGTAATAGCCATACCATTGGTAAAGGCATTGTTGTCAATATTTTCTTCCCATTCGTTGGCTCCAATCACATTGTTGATTTCATACCTGCCAGGTCCCTTGCGCTCCACCCTGCTGGCCCAGAAATCGGCCACTTCCTTCAATACAGGATAGGCCCGTTCGGCCAAAAAATTCCGGTCTTTTGTCACCTGGTAGTACTTCCAAAAGGCCCAGCCGATACAACCGGTAATATGGTGCTGGAAAGGGCCTGTAAGCGCCCATAAAGGCGTGTCTTCCGTTCCATCGGCTGAAGATTCCCAGGGAAACATAGCCCCTTTATAACCGTGTGAAAATGCGTTTTGGCGTGCTGCTTCCAATCGTTCAAAACGATATTCCAAAAGAGATCGGGCCATTTCTGGCTGCATAACCAACAAGGGTGGGTACATCCATAATTCCGTATCCCAGAAAACATGTCCATTGTACCCTAACCCACTTAATCCCATGGGCGACAAACTATACGCTGTACCCTCGCGTGCAAAAGAATATAAATGATACAAAGCAAACCGAATATCGCGCTGCGCCTGTTCATCACCTTCAATAATGATGTCACTCTTCCAAAGCTTTTCCCATTCCGCCTCATGCCGTGATAGTAAACGATCGGTGCCTTCCAGCATCGCATACACACTTAAACGTTCAGCTTCATTATGCGGATCTTTGTAGTGCGCGGTAGAAACAGCGGATGAAACAATGCTGAACGAATACGTCTCACCCACTTTTAATTTTTTATGAAACTTGGCCAGGTGCATGTTGTAATCCCAATCCTCGTGAATCAACTGAGGTTCGCTGCCATGCGGCTCCGAAAAAATGAAACTGTTACTGGCCGCTACCGTATGTCTACCCGAAGGGCTTTTAGCAACGGATGTGAGTAATGGAATTTTTACGTGGGGCCGGTCGATTTCGCTGTAGTAATTGCGTACATCTGCAAGATGATCGGGCGCCTCAATAACACTCATGGGGGTAATGGATACATCCTTCTTTGCCGAGATGGAAACAATGCTTAGCGCAGTATAGGGCAAATGTCGCAAAGCCATCATGGTGTGCCTGACGCTAACTTTATCACCTACATCAAAGGTAGTGACCAGTGCTGCATTTTTCATGTCCAGTGTCTGTTTGTAATTGCTTATTGTTTTGACACTGATCCGGTATCCATCCACATCCAGATTCATGTTCACATGATTAAACGATTTGAGGATGTTGGATACGCGTCCACGCTGATAATTATCATACACACCGTTTAGCACTACATCTTGCACGCGCAATGGATTGGGTGATGATACAATACCAATCATACCGTTGGCTACTGTTACACCATAGTAGTGTGATGGATTGATGTTCGTTGCTGCTACTTGCCAAACATTAAGTTGTGGTTGGCAGAACACTGGTATAGAAGCAAGTGATATAACCAGAGTAAAATAAAGCCTGAAAAAAAATTTCATATGATATTTGTTAGTTATTCGATTGACTCAATACCGGTAAATAGACATCCGCTTTCCATTCACTTTCGTTTAAACCTAAATTTGGATTGTTATGAAAATACTCCAATGGGAATCCAGTTACATCATATCTATTTTTACTTGCGTAATTTATTAACTCATACCACGCCCTGTCTGAAGTTATGTAATTGCCGTAATATTCAGCCTTTAAAACTCTCCTTCCGCCTACATACGCGTAAAAGAAGGAGTCATAAACCGGGAGTAAGTCCTGTCTTACAATTGGAAAACAAAAATCATACTTCAAAATACCCCTACTATGACTCCAGTCCTGAATGCGTATAACAGGAATCCCGGACGGGGTCAAATTATATTCAAGAATAAACGAAGTAAGAAGAGGAAAATCCCGCATCATTCCATAAGCTTTATCAATTTGGGTTGTCTCCATTGAACTGCATATGCAAAATGTTGAATCCAATGTAACTTCACCTACTATCTTAACCTTGGTTATCTTCAGATGAATTTTTAGTACATCATAAAATTCCTGAACTAATTTTCCAATATCACGCTCAATAGGCTGATCTGTTATGGGAATCAATAACTTATTCAACAAAGTTTTACCTGACTCAGAAACCTGAACGTTTACATAGGTAGCTGAATCATTACTTGTCTTAAAATTCCATAAGAGGCTGTATTTTCTATTTTCTATGTCAACCGTTTGTAACAAAGTAAAAAATGAATCTACCTCTATAATCCTTCCTGCATCTAATGATCTATTCCAGATTCTAATGGTCTCAATTAAATCTCCGGGCGATGTGTTTGACTTAAATTTTATTTCGTATTCAAACGGTTTGGCAAAAAAATAATACACTAAAAACAGTGTCAGTATACTTAATCCGCCTAAAGCAATTTGTTTCATTTTCCACTCAGAATTTTATAAACCTGACATTCGCCACCATGAACTGTTACGATCAGGTATTTTTCATCTTGAAAAGATATTACATTGAAGTGACGTATAGATTGGTTAAAGAAATCAACACCAATTGCTTGTGAATGAAGTATTTCTGACTCACTTTTAATAAGTGCTCCTCTGAAAGCTCCAAATCTGCTGTGAAAAGGCTGAACACCAAAATAGTTTCCACCAACCAAAACTTCCTCTTGTCCATCTGAATCAAAGTCATATTTGAGCAAGGAAAGGATCGGAGATAATTGAAGATTATCAGGAAACGGTTCAAAATTGAATTTACCACCAATATTTCTTAGAAATCCAGAAGCCAATTCATGAACCTCAAAGATTACCGACCTTTTTAACTGTTCTTTAGTCAAAATCTGTTCAATTGTTTTACCAGCAAAAGACTCGTAAGAGGTAAAACTCTTCCGAAGCATAGGAAGTTGGCTCGCCAACACATCCAACCCATCCAACGGAAAATATTTACCGCCACGAGCTGTTGTTACAATCGTTTCAGTTCGTCCATTATTATCAAAATCCCCATAATACATTCTCATAGGATGAGACTTACTGGCCGTATACTTGGAATTCAGTCCCCAGTTACCTAAAACATAATCAGTATCACCGTCACCATCAATATCAAACGGAATTATCGATTGCCAAAGTCCATTCAGTTTCCCGGATATCACTTCATCACGCTCAAACTTTCCATTATTATTTTTAAGAAAAATTGGCGAAGTCCACTCCCCCACAACAACTAAATCCATCTGGCCATCTTGGTTATAGTCAGTCCATACTGCATCTGTTACCATTCCAAGTGCTTCAAAAACCGAAGGTTGGTGTGGAGTAAACTGGCCATTGTTGTTTACCAGAAGATATGACTTTGGCATTGCGCCAAAATCATTTGAAACTGACCGACTTCCGACAAAAAGATCAAGGTCACCATCGTTATCAAAATCAAATGCTCGTAAACACGAAACATTCTCAAAGTAGCCGTCAATTTCCTTTAATAAAAAATTCCCATTCCCGGTGGCTTCATAGTAGCTGTCAAGAAGCGGTCGCGATTGATTGTAAAAATCTGCCCCACCGGTACCGATGTACAAATCTGTTTTTCCATCCCGATTAAAATCGGCCATAATAGATACAACATCCTCTTTAACAGAATCCTTCAGAATATCCTTAACATTTAATTTGACAAAACCGGTTTCTGTTTGAATAAAAATCTTACCGGAGATATACTTTGATCCACCAAAATGAATGTCCATAAGGTCATCATTGTTTATATCACCCACAGCTGTAGCAGGGCCACGATCAGATAATTGATATGGCAAGAGTTTTAAACGATCGAAATCAGTATAACTATCTTCCTTATGTTCGAAATCAATTCCAATTTCTTTTAATTCAACTTGTCTGAAAATTGGGCTTTCATTTTCACTTCTCCGAAATATATTTGACTCATCCTGCTCGGAATATCTTATTGTCAATGTTTGATTAAGGTTCACTAAGTTCAATTTTTGGCGTTTACCGTTAGGCCAGATCACGACAAGTGAATCGACAGTTGCATGGGTTCCGTAACCAAAATGAATAAAGGGTTCAGAAGAGGACTGAAATCCACGTGCTGTGTAAAGTTCCTTCATTTGCATTACATCTTTGTGATAGGAATAAACACGTGACCCGATTGCATATAGATTTGGCTCTTTGTACTCCAATTTTATCTTTAGATAGTTTGCAGAAGCATTAGTTTGGTTGATATAAATACCAGGCTTACCATCAACATTGTTTACAATAATATCCAGATCGCCATCATTATCAAGATCCGCCAAGGCCGTTGCTGCAGAACAGGTTCTTTCCTGTGGCAACCATTTTGCAGACTTGTTTTCAAACCGGAAACTACCCGAACCCTTAAAAATATAATTCTGGACATACCCGGAAGGCATCAAAGCCAAAGCCTCTTGATCGACCAGCTTTGTCGCTTCCATTTTACTTACTATTTGCTCACTTGAGATAAATTTTATGTAATCCAAATCATTGGGTCGTTTGGGAATTCCGTTTGAAATAAATAAATCCTGATTTCCATCCTGATCAAAATCGGAAAAAATCGCACTCCAACTCCAATCCGTTGCAGCAACTCCGCTTAACAATGCACACTCAACAAACCGATTATTCCCTTGATTTATTTGTAACATGTTGCGCGGAAATTGGAAATTGTATCCATACTCTTCCGTTCGCATGCGCAACGTATTGATACTTTCATCTCCATCGGACCTTTTCAATATAACTTCATCTTCAGCCAACATGTCTAGCGTGATTAAATCGGGGTAACCATCGTGATTAATATCACCTACATCACACCCCATCGAAAACTTACTGGTATGAGTGAAAACTTTATTACTCAATTCCTTAAAAGTTCCATCGCCATTATTCAGATATAAGTAATCATCTTCATGAAAATCGTTACCCACGTAGATATCAGGATAACCATCAAGATTAAAATCGGAAACAGCAATGCCAAGTCCATAACCGGTTATACCACCAAAAATACCAGCCGATTCACTAACGTCTACAAATTTACCTGTATCGTTTCGCAATAGCTTATCTCCTGATGAATATGAGCGAACGTTTCGTAAACGTGCATGCCCAAAAGATTCAGGTGTATGAATGGCATGATTTAAAAGATAAATATCGAGATCCCCATCAAGGTCATAGTCCAGGAAAACGGCAGACGAACTATAAGAATCGAAATCCAAACCATATTCCGCTGAACGTTCAGTAAATGTGTTATCGCCATTGTTGATAAACAATTCATTATGACCTTGTAAGTTTTTCAAACCAACAACAGCACAGACATAAATATCCAGTAATCCATCTCCATTTACATCTCCCATTATACTGCCTGTGTTCCATGAACTTTTTCCGCCAACTCCGGCTATGTCAGTTATATCTTCAAAGATCAGGTTTCCTTTGTTCAGATATAATCGATTCTGCACTTGATTTCCAGAAAAAAATAAATCAGGAAGACCATCTCCATTAATGTCACCAATAGCCACCCCACCACCATTATAAAAATAGAGGTAATCAATTATATTAAAGTCTTCTGTGGGTGTTAGAGTGTTTTCAAAATCAATTCCTGCTTTAATGGGATCAAGCGCAACAAATAATTGCTTTTCATTATCACAAGAGGACAATAAGAATAAAACAACTGGTAACCCTCTCCAGGCTGTTCGAATACTCATATCAGGATTATTCATTGTTTATATTGATAAACTCTTGGAACTCCATTGTTAATAGCAGCAATTAAATAGCGCTTACCACTTTTGTCCTTAAAAGTTTTAAGTTGTCGTATTTCATCGCGAATAAAAAATCCACTCTCCGCATAGGGCAACCATGTAAACTCAAGATTTCCCTTTCCTAATAATACATGACCATAACTTGCATCCTGACGCGAGAACTGAGGTTTAAACTCAAAATGATTACCACCCAATACTATATCCAGAATACCGTCTTTATTAACATCCATACACGCAATATCACACACACAGGACCATTGTACCCGATCGGGAAGCGTTATTAATGAAAACTTACCACCGCCATCATTAATGGCTAGCATAGTCTCTGAAATATTCACTTCCTTCACAACGGAATTCCTAATCGTACCAGGTTTAAACAGCTCATGGATTGTTCTCTTGGCATAATCAGATGCCTTTAAATTCTGCTTTTTGAGGGCTGGTAATTGGGCAGTCATTTCTTTACGCATATGAATCGGATAATCTCCACCATTATTATGGGTAGTGGTAATTTGCTCAATAGTTCCGTTTTCATCAAAATCATTTATCCATAGCCTCACTGGGTTTTCACGAGTTCCAACATATGGGATATTCAAACCTGCATTGCCTAGAATAAGATCCTGATCACCATCACCATCGATGTCAAACGATTCCAGAGTTTTCCACCAACCCATTAGCGAATCAAGACTTGTATTCCACTTAGTTAACCGCCTTCCAGAATTTAAGAATATTGAAGGCGCACCCCAATCAGATACAGATACCAGGTCCAATTTTCCGTCACCATCCATATCTATCCACCCGGCATCAGTAATCATTCCTGCATCCTTTAACTCGTAGGCATACCTTTCCGTGCCATCAGTAAACGTTCCATTTCCATTGTTAATAAGTAACAAATGCTGGGGGTTCACTCCATAAATTCCCGGTACGCTCCGCGAACCAATGAACAGGTCAATATCCCCATCGCCATCAAAATCGTAAGGGGCAATTACGGACACATTGGCTTTTACATTGGGGAGATTATGTTCGGATTTTACAAACTTTCCTCTTCCATTATTCAAATAAAGCCGGGCATAATAAAGGTTCTTATCCGAACCGATATTACCCCCTGACCCCACTATAAGATCGAGATCACCATCCCCATCAACATCACAAAATGCCGCGGCCGTATCTTCAAATCCGGCATCACTCATAAAACATCCATTATTGCTTAATTGTAGGTTGCCATTGCCAGTGTGCAGGTAAATAGCACCTGCTTGTCCTCTTGCACCACCAATAAATACATCCTCAGCGCCATCTTTATTTATATCACCAATAGCGAGTGATGGGCCTTCCTTTGAGAGGTGTTTGCTGATAAGTCCCTCCTGATCAAAATCATCAAAATGATCCTCAACATGACTCGCTAAAAAATCGGCATGTATCTCGTTGAATAGGGGTGAAATAGTAGTGTGTTTAGGCGATTTAAACTTTCGTTCTGTTGCTTCCTTCTGATTTAGGACTAATTTCTGGTTGACATGCACCTTAGTCATTAACGTTTGTTTTCCATCAGGCCAAAGCACACTAACTGAATCGACTGACTCATGTTGCCCCAAACCAAATGTCAGTATATAATCCATTGATGATTGAAAGCCACGCGATGGCATTTGTTCCTGAACAATTACTTCATTATTAACATATACCTTTATTGTCGTTCCGATTGCAAACGTATTACCCTCTCTTCCAATCAACTTAAATTGCAAGTAATTGTTGTTAGTAACTTCGCTACTCTGGTTCTTAAAAATGAATGCTTCCATATTTACATTATTCACAACCAAATCAAGGTCCCCATCACCATCCAGATCGGCATAGGCGCAACCATTTGAAAAACTTGGAATGTCGAGCCCCCAATCGGCCGTAGCATTTTTAAAAGTAAAGTCCTTATTATTCTGAAATGCATAGTTTGAAAGTGCAACAACAGGCATCTTATCAATAATTGAACTGATGTCCTTTTTTTCTCCGGTAAGAACCATATTCCGGATCACTTCATCAGCCATAAAATCAACAAAATCTATGTCTGTTAAATCATGTATAATTCCATTGGTAACATATATATCCTTATAACCATCATTGTCCATATCAAACATCAACCCTGCCCAACTCCAATCAGTTTTCGCCACCCCACTGTAGTAAGCAATCTCTGAGAAAGAGTTATTTCCATTATTTACCTGAAGTGTATTTTGAATATACTGCTGATAAAAATCCCGACTTTGTTTTAATTTAAAGACATCGTAATTCTCAAACTCCATCACACTTTTTGTACGTACCTCATTATCGGGCATCATATCGGTAACAAAAATGTCGTATAAACCATCATTGTTTAGGTCAGCTATATCAACACCCATAGCTGAGAGACATAAATGCGATGTCCATTTTTTTATCTCTTCTTTAAATGTTCCGTCCTTTTGATTAATATACAAGTAATCGCGCTCATAAAAATCGTTGCTAACATAAATATCCGGATAGGTGTCACCATTTATATCGCATACCAAAACACCCAATCCGAAACCAATCAAACTACCATAAATACCAGCCTGCTCACTTACATCCACAAATTTTCCGTTATCATTTCGGAGCAAAACATCACCCACTCCTCTAAATCTCTCAGGCACATTTTCCCAATCACTTGCTCGCTTTTCACGATCTGCAGCATAACCGAGGCTGCTTACAGGAATATTGCTATTATTCAATAAATAAACATCAAGATCTCCATCCTTATCATAGTCAAAGAAGGAGGCATGCGTTGAGAAACCACTTTTGGCTAGATTATATTCAGCAGCCCGTTCTGTGAAAGTTAAATCACCATTATTTATATAAAGATCATTATCGTGATTATTGCCTTCCATATTACCGGCATTGCTTACATAAATATCTAACAACCCGTCACCATTTACATCTACCATGACAACACCGGTACTCCACGGTTTACTACCACCAACACCTGCTGTTTCTGTTATATCTTCAAACTTAAAATCTCCCTTGTTCAGGTAAAGACGATTCTGTTTCATATTGGCTGTAAAATAGATATCCGGAAGACCATCGTTATTAATATCTCCAATAGCTACCCCGCCACCATTGTAAAAGTTTCGATACTTAAAAATGTTAAAGTCCTCCTGATCTTCAATCTTATTGATAAAATCAATGCCCGTTTGGCTTGAGGATAGTCTAGTAAACAATGATTCTGAAACTGGTCCCTCACCTTCATGTGCCGTCTGATTGCAAGCACAAACAAAACAGGAGACCAAAACAACAGCAAATACTTTAACTATTCTTGTTCGATACATTTCTTTAAAAAAATTGGCCTATCGTTATTTATTGTCACTACATAATAAGTATCTCCACGAATAATGACTTTTTCAATATCACGGGCAGGGCCTGCGATATTAAAATTTTGATTTGACGTTGACTTAAAATACCCAGACCGGTCATTGAGAAGAAGCACTCCATGAGATGCATCAAGCCTACCAAGCTGGGTACTAATTTCATAGTTGTTACCAACTAACAATACATCCATAAAACCATCAGTATCAAAATCGTCAACAAAAACTTTATTGACAGATGATTGTTGGGCATCTGCCGGTAATAAATGCATTCTAAACCTATTACGTCCTATATTTTCAAAATAACTGGTTGACAAAAGCTTAACTTCCTTTTTCACAGCATTTTTAAGTTTAGTTTTCGGAAAAATATCCTCCACAGTAGCCTTTGCAAACTCGTTATAAAAAAGAAACTTCTTCTTGATGAAAGGCATTTGCTTATGCAATTCATCTTTTGAAGCCAAAACCGTACGTTTACCCTTATAATAGTAGGTTATAAGGGTTTCAATTGTTCCGTTATCGTCAAAATCACTTCTATATAGCTCGATAGGTTCTTGCACTGAAGCCGTAAGTCGGGTATTGTGGCCCCAGTTTCCGGCTACAATATCAAAATCACCATCATTATCAAAATCATCTATAGCAAGAGTATTCCACCAACCTTCACTGTCAGGAATACTGACCACTGTCAAGGCTCTTCCATCATTAAAAAATATTGTGAGTGGCATCCAATCCCCAACCGCCACAATATCGCTAAAACCATTACCATCAATGTCAGCAATAGCCAGGTCATTGATCAGGCCCACTTGTTTAAAATCTTTACCAAAAGATATAGTTACATCGGTAAAAACTCCGTTTCCGTCATTCATGAAAATCAAATTACCCGCTGTTTCTCCGAACCTTCCTGGCAATGAATTCGAACCAATAATTACATCGCTGTCACCGTCATTATCAATATCAATAGCTTTTACAACTGATGCATTTATTATCACACCTGCAAAAGCTACAGAATCATATCTGAACTTACCCGATTCATTAATATAGAGCCTGGGTTTTAAGGGGTCTCCATATGTAAATTCATTTCCTCCAGACACTACCAGCAAATCCGTATCTCCATCATTATCAACGTCAAGAAAAACATGGTCCACATCTTCACTTTTTGCATGTTGGAGAAATAGTTCACTCTGATGAATGGCAAAATCTCCGTTTTCCAATTGCAGATACAATGCACTGGACTGCATCTTTCCCCCACTTATAAATATATCATCTAATGAATCATTGTTGATATCAGAAATAGAAATACCTGGCCCTTCATTACTGAGAGCAAATGGTATTAATGGGTCTCTGTCAAAATCAAGCGTAGCCTCTTCATGATGTTTAAAATCAAATTCAGCTTTGTAATTACACAGATAAGAAGGATAATGATTCAAAGAAGATTCATTTATTTTCTTTGCATTCTTATAATCCAGAATTATTGCCTGATCAACCTCAATATTACGGTGAGTTTCCGTCATTAGATCGGGCCAGGTAATACGTAGAGAGTCAATAACAATTCGATTACCGAGACCCACAACGATTTCATTTGGCACCGCTGACAAATATGATTTTACCGGAAAATGCTCCTCATAAACATACAAATCACCTGAATAAACCTCAATCTTTGATCCTACCCCAAAACGATTGAGTTCACTTCCTAAAAACCGAATGGTTATGTAATGATAATTCTGCTGGTTACGTGCTCGATTCTCAAAAATAAATGCATTTTGATTTACATTATTAACAACAATATCCAAATCACCATCATTATCAAGATCACCGTAAGCACAACCATTGCTGAAGGACGGAGAAGCATTAAACCATTTTTTCGTGATGTTGGAGAACGAAAAATTTCCATTATTTCGGAACGCATAGTTCTGTGTTTCCTTTTTCGGAATATACTTCATAAAGTCTAATGCGCTTTCACCATTCTTAATTTCCCGTTGTACATAATCCTGTGAGATGAAATTGATATAATCCATATCGTTAGTGGCTCCCAATATCCCATTAGTAATGTATAGGTCTTTCCAACCATCCATATCAAAATCCGCAGCCAATACTCCCCACGACCACTCTGTTGCAGCCACCCCGGATTGAAATCCAACCTCGCTAAACATATCATCGCCTCTATTCACATGCAATGTATTCTGCATATACTGAGGCGAATACCCGTTGTTTAAGTATTGGTTATAAGTGGAATAACCATCCTCGACACCTGAGGATTTCAACGTTATCAAATCTTCGGGTAACATATCAAGGCTCACGATATCCAGGAGGCCATTGTTATTGAGGTCGGCCATGCAATTACCCATTGAATAATGCGATGTATGACCAAAAATTCTAGAGTCAGTTGAAATCAACTCAGAAAAAGTCTTATCTCCATTATTGCGATAATAATAGTCGTTTTCAAAAAAATCATTCCCAATATAGATATCAGGAAACCCATCCTTGTTTAAATCGCCAATGGCAATACCCAAGCCATAGCCAATTCTACTTTGAAAAATACCCGAAGGTTCAGTCACATCAACAAACTTTCCATTTACATTCTCAAAAAGTCTGTCACCAGTTAGCGAATCTCTTACTACTCGGTTGACACCGCGGCCGTAAGCGTGGTTTGGATGAACTGAATGTGTGAGCAGAAACATGTCCAAGTCGCCATCCAAATCAAAGTCAAAAAATGCTGCTTGAGTAGAGAATGTTGCTATGTCCAATCCAAATGACTGAGCGTCTTCTTTAAAAAATGGTACTCCGCCTTCCCCAACACCCTGATTAATAAACAATAGATTTTTACCCCTTATAGATTTATAGGCCCCAACCTTACAAACATAAATATCAAGCAAACCATCATTATTAATATCTATGTGGGTAACACCTGTTGTCCATCCATCCGAATTTTGTATACCTGACGCTTCAGTTACATCCTCAAACCGGAAACCCCCTTTATTAAGGTATAATTTATCCTCACCCTGATTACTCGTCAAATAAATATCATTGAGGCTATCATTATTAAAATCTGCAATAATAGCTCCTCCTCCATTATAATAATATAGATACGTCAGGATGTTAAGTTCATCTGATGGGGTAAGAGAATTGATGAATTCAATCCCAGAATCACTTGAAGGTACAAGCTGAAAAACTTTCTTTTCATTTCGACACGAAAAGAAGACCAGGATACATAAAAGCATCGAAACATTTAAAGAGGGTCCCTTCATTTCATCATCTTCGTTGCCCGTCAAAATTAGAAATATATAAAAAAAGGAGGGCATGTAACCCTCCTTTTTTTCACGGATTCAACTTAAACAAAAATCAATAACCAGGATTTTGAATTAAATTAGGATTTGATAATAATGCACTCGCTGGAATAGGAAAAAGATCTGTATGACCATCACCTGCGGTCTTAAATTGCCAAGCATTCTTAAATGCGCCAAATCGAATCATATCATTTCTCCGCCATCCCTCAGTATATAGTTCCCGGGCTCTTTCGTCAAGCATGGTTGCTTCGTTAATTGAAGCTAAAGGAGGAGTATTTGAACGCATTGACCGTAGCGCATTAACGTCACTAAGTGCCCCTGCATTGTTCCCTAATCTTAACTTAGCTTCAGCACGCATCAGATATGCATCTGCGAACCGCGCCATTACCACCCCCTCGGTAAAGGCTCCGTTAGCAGGTGAGTACTTTAGCAACCGAATTCCAGTTCGTTCATTATTACCCACTAAACCCGGAAGTTCCTTTGTAAAAACCAGCGGATTTCCAACCCTGTCAGTCAAAGCCACAGCAGCTCCATCCCTATAACCGTACATTTGACCAACTTGAAAACCATAACCAAAACCTTGGTTGTCGGCATTTGTTGTTGCTAGTGTATGTGTATACCCTCGCCTTTCTTCTTGCCCACTACCGATAGAGTTCGAAGTTGGTGGTCCTTCAAACTTATCATAAAATTCCGCGAGGGTGGTAAAACCATTCCAACCACCACCACCATTACCCGTATGGCTTTGATTATAGTGTAACCCATTCCACATCCTGTTACCTACACCAGCGGCAACATTCCAAATAACATCTGTGTTAGTAAATGATGGGCCTCTGAATACACCAAAATAGTCACTCTCAAGCGAATATCCTTCTGCTTCAATCGCATCAACAAGGTTTATAACATCCTGTAAATCATTTGCTCCATACGTTCCATTATAAACTGCAGCATTGATTTTCACCTTTGCGAGTAAAAATCTTGCCGCTGCTTTTACAGGCCTTGTTTTATTTGCCGCTGTTGGGTTACTGGCTGGTAGATTAGCAATGGCATCAGTTAAATCCTGAACTATCATATTATATGCCTCCGAACGTGTCATAACGGTAGGGATAACTTCTGGCCCATCTTTAGGATCCCTGAAAGGCGCTACACCAAAGAAATCCATAATTATCCACATATTGTACGCTCGTGCAAATTTTGCCTCAGCAATTTGAAGCGCACTAGCGCTGCTTAATGGATCAATAACTTCGGTGGCACGAAGGACTCCATTATTCTTATCGTTCCAGACAGTTAATAGGAAAGGATGAGTTGGACCCCATGTATGAGCATGAACTGTTCTCCAAACACCATTATCACCCCAGTCGGTTCCTCGAGTAGGCACTACCAATTCATCGGTTGAGACTTCGGTAAGTGCATAAAGATTTGCCTGATCTCCTGCCTGGCCCGAAATATTGTTATAAATAGTGTTTAATGAACCCGCTACATTTTCCACTCCATTAAAAACTGATGACTCACCTTTAGTAAATATAGAGTCAGTCTCCTCAATTTCGAGGCTACATGCAGTAATAAATCCCCCAACCAATAATGAAGGTATCCAAATCTTGTATTTGAAATTTTCTAACATTGACATAACTAGTTTGTTTAAAATATTTATCAGTTAAAAATTAGCAGCCAATCCAATTGTGAAAATTCGCGGCCTTGGATAAGCTGCGTAGTCAATACCCGCTGTAGGTAGACCATTTAGCAAATCAAATCCTGCTGGGCTAGAACTAACCTCAGGATCAAGACCATTGTATTTTGTTATCACAAAAACATTTTGTCCTGTTACGTAAAATCTCAGTTTTTTCAAATACTTCATATCATTGAGTTTAACATTGTACCCAACTTGAAGATTTTGCATTCTCATGAAGTTTCCACTTTGAAGGAAGCGCGTTGAAACAGCTGCTTCAGCGAACCCTGATTCTCCACTAAGAATTACATCCCGCGTAACATTCCTTGCATTGTTAATGGAACCTGCAGTGAAGAATGCATTTTGTGTGTTGTTATAAACATAATGACCGAATTGACCAGTCATGTACATAGCCAAATCAAATGACCGATAGGAGGCATTTATTGAGAATCCCATGTTCCATGTTGGTAAAGCTGTTTTACCAATAAAACGCTGATTGTCACCAATAGGCTGACCGTTACTATCGAAACCTTCAAATTCGCGTAAGTAATACGAGAAAAGTGGATGTCCTCCAGAAAGTTGTTGTGCAAAAGCCCCTGACAAGCCTTGTCCATAAATTGTTCCCGCATCTAGCGCACCCCCAAAATCCTTCAAAAGATTTTTATTCTGCGAAACATTGCCACTAAAAACTAAGGAAGCATCGGATTTCTCAATAGCACTATAGGAAAGACCTAATTCCCAACCCTTGTTTTCAACAATAGCATCTAAATTTTCGAATTGAAGGCCTACAACAGGAGATGGTGCAGCGGGTAAAATACGAAGTAACAGGTCAGTTGTATTTTTTACATAAACATCAAACGTTCCAGTTAACTTATCATTGAAAAATCCAAAGTCCACTCCGGCACCATAAGTAGTTGTTTGCTCCCACTTTAAATCAGGGTTCACGTTCCCTGTTGCTGATGTTCCGGGAAGGGTAATCTCACGATTATCCCCTACACCCGCGTCACCATAACGCTCTCGTCTAATAAACTCCCCGTAAGCAAGTCCATCTTGATTTCCAACTACACCATAGTTCAATCTAAGCTTTAAATTGCTAACAGATTGGGGAACAAAGCCTTCTTCATGAATTTTCCAAGCCACAGCAGCAGATGGGAATACACCATATCGATTATTTTCACCAAACTTTGAAGATCCGTCAACACGAACTGTAGCTGTAAATAAATACTTATCAGAAATGGTAAAATTGCCCCTTGCAAAATAAGACTGGAGAAAATCAGTTTGATCATAAAAGTTAGCCGCTACCCCGGCTAACGTTACACCCGCTGGTCGAGCAAAGAAGGATTGCTCCAGTGACTTCTCACCTAAATTTATTCCACTTACAAAACCACCGGATGTTGGATTACCTGTTCCTGTATTACGGAGGTCATTTGTAACACCCCAATTGTTATAATCCTTGTAGATCGCTGATGCAGCAGCATCCGCAGCATCGAAGTTACTTCGGAGCTCTGACTCCATACTTGAAAAACTATTCGGGTCCGTGAATCCTCGACCTACTACCCAATTCCACTCATTCTTGAAACTTTGAAATGAATAGCCTCCGACAGCATCAATCTTAATATTTCCCACCTGCTTATTATAATTCAGGTACAGTTCAACCAAGTGATTAATGTTTCTATTTTCATTGATTTGCCCCTGACCGAAGCCCTGTACACCATTTCCTGCATTAACTGATTTACCTGAAGCAAGAGTAACTGCTTCACCTTTGGACCAGTCTAGGCCGTAAGTTCCTTTCACAGAAAGATCATTATTTAATTTGTATGTCGTTGTTAGGTTATTCAAAAACCTGTTGGTCGTACCTGTACTTTGATAATAAGCAAGCATATTCGCAGGACTTCGTTGCCCACCAGTGTTGAAATCGGGATCTGTTGACCACGTGGGGTTGGCAGAGTATGCAGCACCTTGTAAGTCCCCTTGAAACCCAGCACTTCCACTGATTGCAGGGTCTTCCCTTTTTACATTTGAATATGTGGAAGAGAGTTCTAAGTTTAGTTTATCATTTAAGAAAGACTTACTACCATTTAAACGTCCTGTTAGCCTTTTCATAAATGAATTTTCAATCACACCAACTTGATTATCATACCCAAGTGAAGCTCTCAAAAAGCCGTCTTTAATGCCTTTTGAATAGGAGATGTTTTGAGTATTTGAAACAGAAGTTCTGTAAATATAGTCTTGCCAATCGGTGCGTGATCCAAAATCCTGGGCTTCGGCATCTCCATCAAATAATCTGACTGCAGCCAAAAATTCTGTTGGGTTTAATAAATCATATCGCTTGCGTACAGAAGCAATGCTTACACTTGAGGCAAAGTCGAGAGATCCCTTTCTTGCCCCCTTACCACTCTTTGTTGTGATTAGAACAACCCCATTTGCACCCCGTGAACCATAAATCGCAGTAGCTGAAGCATCTTTTAAAATACTCATACTTTCAATATCACTTGGATTAATGAAGTTCAGAGGGTTGGTGTCCTGGTTTGTTCCAAAACCAACATTGGCAGCGCCTGGCTGAACTCCGCCAGCTAGCGGAACACCATCAACAACAAAAAGGGGGTTGTTATTCGAACGGATTGAATTTGTTCCACGAATTCGGAATTGAACCCCTGCCCCTGGTTGTCCACTCGTTGATACCATTTGAACACCTGCCACTTTACCTTGAATAAGTTGTTCAGCAGAAGATATCAAGCCGCCATTGAAATCTTTGGTAGTAACTGCAGTAACGGCACCAGTGGCATCTTTAACTGCAACACTTCCGTATCCAATAACTACAATTTCTGAAAGGGCTGTTACGTCAGATTGCAACACAACATTGATTGCTGAATTCCCTCCTACCACAATTTCTTGGGCAGCATAGCCAACAAAAGAGAATACAAGAGTTGCATTTGCACTAACCGAAATAGAGTAATTTCCATTAGCATCTGATGCGGTTCCGTTTGAGGTACCCTTCTCCTGAATGTTTACACCTGGAATTGGTGAACCATCATCAGAAGCAGTGATCTTGCCAGAGACTCTTTGCTGCGCGAAGGAGGTTAAACATCCCAGCATCAGCAAAACCGCGAGAGAATTGCGGATTAACAGATAAAGTTTTGACATAGAGTTGAAGGTTAAGGTTTAAGTGTATTATTGATACTGATTAATAACAATTATTTAAATGTAGGCTAAATGGCCACATTTTACAACTTCACATACCAGACTTAGTCTATTTTTTTTCGGAATCGTTATCGCAATCGTTTGCATAAATATTAGCCGAGTTTGATCTGAAAAATGGCAAAAATACCCTGTTTATGCTACCAAGGCCATTACTAACCATCAAGGGTGCACCGTTAAACACTTACTTTTTTACTAACTGAATTTAGCTATGCGGTAATAACAACACTTTGCTGCTTTACCAATGTAAATGGCTTGCCCATAAAGTTTACTATCAAATCATTACCCGATACTAAAATGGCTTCAATAGTAGCCTTCGAAACCTTGATCTTTATCACATGACCGCGAAATTCAATCCGAAAGGAATAGGATTGCCATTGATCTGGGATGAATGGATTAAAATGAAGTTGCCCTTCCTTAATACGCATGCCCCCAAAGCCTTTGATTACACTTAGCCAAGTGCCTGCCATACTGGTAATGTGGCAACCGTCCTCAGTATCGTTGTTATAGTCATCAATATCAAGTCGGGCGGTGCGCAAATACATCTCGTATGCTTTGTCCTTATAGCCTAGTAAGGCGGCTTGTATGGAATGTACACAGGGCGACAAGGATGACTCGTGCACGGTCATGGGCTCATAAAAATCAAAATTGCGTCTGATCGTCTCCACATCGAAATGATCTTCAAAGAAGTAAAGTCCCTGAAGCACGTCCGCTTGTTTGATAAAGCATGACCTGAGAATTCTATCCCACGACCACTTTTGATTAATGGGGCGGTTTTCCTTACCTAACTCATGAACTGTTTGTAGTTCCTTATCCAGAAATCCATCCTGCTGAAGAAATATACCCCGTACCTTATCTTCAGGGTAATACATATTGTCAGTAATCTTCTTCCAATGAATGGCCTCTGCTTCAGAAAACCTTATCCGCGTGCTAAGTGTCTGCAATGCACGTTCGTCTCTCGCTTTTACATAGTTGATTGCTTCTTGGGTATAGCCTAACGTCCAACAGGCGATGTAATTAGTGTACCAGTTGTTGTTAACATTGTTTTCATATTCGTTTGGTCCGGTTACACCCAACATCACGAACTTTTTTCGCTCAGCCGACCAGTTTACTCGCTGCGCCCAAAAACGTGAAATTCCAATCAAAACCTCCAGTCCATATTCAACCAGGTAATCTTCATCGCCCGTGTACCGGATATAATCAAAAATAGCATAGGCGATAGCACCGTTGCGATGTATTTCCTCAAATGTAATTTCCCACTCGTTATGACACTCTTCTCCATTCATGGTTACCATAGGGTAAAGTGCGGCACCATCTTTAAAGCCTAATTTGCCGGCATTTTCAATGGCCTTTTGCAGATGCTTGTATCGATAAACCAACAGGTTGCGGGCAACATGTTGTTCGGCAGTGCCCAGGTAGAAAGGCAAACAATACGCTTCAGTATCCCAATACGTGCTTCCTCCATACTTTTCCCCGGTAAATCCTTTGGGGCCAATATTTAAACGCGCGTCCTCTCCGGTGTATGTTTGACTTAACTGAAAAATATTAAAGCGAATTCCCTGCTGGGCGGCAACATCTCCATCAATAGTAATGTCGCATTCGTTCCATTTATGCTCCCAAACTTTGCTGTGTTCCTGAAAGAGTTTATCAAACCCAATTGTCACCGACTCGTTTAAAATTTTCGAACACTGTTCAACTAATTGTTCTTTAGGATGGTTTTCGGAAGATAGAATAGCTGCATACTTATAAACCGTGAGTACTTTACCTTCCTGTAAATCAACTTCAACGATATTGCCTGCAAACTTTTCGCGTGTTTCAGTTTTAATTTGCAACGGAATTTCCTGATCATTTTCTTTTACTACATACCGTATTCCTGTGGCTACTTGAAAATGCGTCTTCTTCGTTTCGGCAACTACTATACACTCTTTTTTATCTGCCTTTTTGTAAACTTCATCCCAAAACTTTTCATCGTAGTTTGAGTCCATGTTCTTCACATCGGCATCCACAAAAAGTGAAAGCGTGGCTTTGGAAGAGAAATTCAGTGGCGTTAAGGTATACCGTATAGCACCTACTTCTCCTTTTGCCATACTGCAAAAACGTTGTGCTTCAACATTTACTTTTTTACCATCCGGAAACGTTGCCGTGAATGATCGTAACAAAAGGCCGGTTTGCATGTCGAGTACGCGTTTGAAATTTTCGACTTTGCATTTGGCCAGATCAAGATTTTGATCACCAACAGAGACATGTACACTAATCCAGCTTGGTGCATTCAATACTTTTGCAAAGTATTCAGGATAACCGTTCTTCCACCACCCTACTCTGGTCTTATCCGGATAGTATACCCCAGCCACATAACTTCCCTGCAAGGATTCTCCGCTGTACGCTTCTTCAAAGTTAGCGCGCTGGCCCATGCGCCCGTTTCCAATACTAAAAACACTTTCAGCAATTTTGTGATAGTGGGGATTAAATCCCTCTTCAATAATTTGCCACGGGTGATGTTTAAAGTAATCTTTCATGTATCAGAGTGTTTTTAGAATTTCATACGATAGTTTTCCGATGTGATCAAAAACCAGGTTGGCTTTGCCCAATTGCTGAGGATTACCAATACCTATGCATTTCATACCCGCCCGCAAGGCAGCCTCTACGCCCGCCTCAGCATCTTCTACAACAATGCAATCGGCAGCATTAACATGCAGCAATACTGAAGCCTTTAGAAAAATTTCAGGGTCCGGTTTTGAATTCTTAATCATGGTACCATCAACAATAGCCTCAAAGGAGTTTTCAATTTCAAGTTTATGCAAAACCGTTCGGGCATTTTTACTGCTGGAGGCAAGCCCAACTTTTATGTTATGACGATGCAACGAATCAAACAAATCTTTTGCGCCTGGAAATATTTCTTCCTTTTTCATGGCCTGAATATACTCCACAAACCAGGCGTTCTTTTTAGCAGCCAGTCTTTCCTTTTCATCATCAGGTAATGGAATACCACCAATCTCAAGAATAATATTCAACGACTCAATCCTCCCTACACCTTTTAAACGTTCGTTATCCTGCTGCGTGAGATCAACCCCCAATTCTTTAGCTAATTTTTGCCAGGCCATGAAATGGTAATGAGCCGTGTCTACAATCACACCATCTAAATCAAAAATACAAGCAGTCACAGGTTAGTAAGTTAATGGATAAAATAAATTTTGCCTTAATATTAGCTTTAGTTTTTAAATGTTTTAGGTTTAGAGGTTGTAATTAAATCAGGCTTCAACAGAGGCACTAACAAAGAATTTTCGCTAAGCTTTCATGAATGCAAACGATTGCGGAAATTTATTGTAACTTGACTGCTTGAAAAAACAATAGTGAAAAGAAAATAACGGCATGAAGTACAACCAGGTAACGATTAAAGACATTGCACGGGAGTTGGGCATCTCGCCCTCTACGGTTTCACGGGCACTCAAAGACCACCCCGACATTAGTCCGGATACAAAAAAGGCGGTAAACGAACTGGCTGAGAAACTCAATTACCAACCCAACATTGTTGCGTTGAGTTTGCGACAAAGTAAAACCAATACGATTGGCGTAATCATACCGGAAATTGTACATTTTTTCTTCTCCACTATAATCAGCGGAATAGAAGATGTGGCCTATAGTGCAGGGTACAATGTTATCATTACACAGTCGAATGAATCAGAAGCCCGAGAAATTCTGGACATGAAAGCGCTGTTCAACAGCCGGGTGGATGGTATGCTCATGTCGGTTTCACGCGAGACTACAAATTTCGATCATATAGAAGGTATGCTGGCCAAAGGTGTACCTATTGTTTTTTTCGATCGGGTGTATAATACCGATCAGGCCAGTAAAATAATTGTGGATGATTTTACCGGTGCAAAAGACGCAACCCTTCACCTTATTGAGCAGGGCTGCAAACGCATTGCCCATATTGAAGGGCCGCCTAACCTGGAAATTAGCAAACAAAGACTTGAAGGATATAAGGAGGCGCTAAAGGAAAATAATATTCCTTTTAACAAGGAATTAATAGCCATCTGTCCGTCTGGTACGATTGAGGAAGGAAAAAAAGCTACTGAGAAACTGCTGGCTTTAAAAAATCCACCGGATGCTATATTTGCTACCAATGACCCAGCCGCTATGGGCGCTATGCAAGCCATTAAGGAGAAGGGCCTGAAGATGCCAAAAGACATCGCGCTGGTTGGTTTTAGTAATTGGTTCTTTAGCGCATTGATGGATCCGCCACTTTCATCGGTAGATCAGCCTGGTTTTGAAATGGGTCAGGAAGCTGCCAAACTGCTCATCCGACAGATAGAAAAACAAGATAAAGATGATCTGGACATTTTACCAGAAACCAAAATACTCAAGACTCGCTTGATTATTCGGGAGTCATCCTTAAAAAAATAGGTAAAGTAAATAAACGCTACTTTTCTAACCTGATACTTTCAATAGCAATACCATGCTTTTCCTGAAGCTGATGCTCTGGGATACCCGGGCCTATTGAAATCTGTAAACTCTCCATGTCTTTAATTGAAAAATCAGAAACAGAAGATGGCTCAAAATAGTAGGGCAGAAAAGTTGGGTAAGGCCTCGGCAGCGTTACGGGTTTAATGCTTCTGAAATCAGCCATAGAAATTGAAAACTCGCCCTTTTCCGGAGTTACCACAAGTGAATACGCATAGGCAGATCCATTCTTTGCAAGTAAAGCCAATTGAACGGTACAGGGTTTGTCATTAAGCGAGCGGCCAGTGAATACTACTCTTGTAAAACTCCCCATATCCTTCTTCCGTCCTTCAACTTTCCTACCAAAGAAATAGCGCATGGAGTAGTCGTAAATCTTTTCCTTATCCTTCTGCTCAGGATCCTCCCTGAATAATTGCTCGATATTGACCAACACTTCAGCTTTACCAGGACCATCAGTTGGTATGATTGATGAACCACGCACCCATTGCCTGATTAACTGATCAGAATCTGTTTGCGCATTAAACAAATAAAGTGGAGAAGTACGTTCAACTACCGGTACTGTATACGATTCGATAGCATAAAAATCCCAATCGCCTGGGTATGTTTGAGCGCCTGCTGGATAGGTATAAAATTTACCCTGCTCCTTTACGCTTATAAAATAACGCAGAAAACCGGGTTGAGTACGTTCCGCAGGAATTGTAGCACTATAAGCATAGCCGTGTTGTTTTACCATTTTAATAACCATGGGGCGAAAGCCACCCCACACGTGCAGTTCCACATCTTCAGGCTGCTCTTTTGAAACAATAGTAGCGGATACATGATATTCACTGCCTGATGTTAGCTCAACAACAGGTTTATGCAACACATGAATTTTATTTACGGAAGCCTGCGGGGCAACGAATTCGCTCAGAAAAATATTTTTCCATTTACTGTTTCTGTCAACCCCTGAAGTAACTCCTTCACGGGTCAACAAGTAAGTGCCTGGCTTTACCTGCACAGTTTTACCATCAGCCCTTCCTGAATAAATATTATCGGTATTTAATCCTAGTACAGCATAATTTAACCCCAGGTTGGGCAACTGAATTGTGATTGGCCATGTTCGCCAGTTAATAACGGCTATCTCCTTCTTTAAACTTGTTCGTTCAAATGGATCCTTTATCCAGATGGCATCGGGCATTATCTCCAGGCGCCAAATACCATCACCAATACGATCAAGAAAATAAGCTCCTGTTCCTTCATATTGTACAAGCATCGAATTGCCGCTCCCTGCAAGCTGTTCCAGCTTTTCAGGCGCAGGAACCTGTGACGATGTTGTGTTGGTATAAATGAATTTCTTTTCTGTAATCATTTCAGCTAAATCATCTTCATAGTCAACACGAAAAACATCGAAAGAGGTGTTGCCGGGGTACCTGCCGAAGGATTTATTCATCGGAACCCGATGGAACACCTCTGACGAAATCATCAGGCTCAGCGCTTTTTGTGGAGTGTAGGCGAGATTCATGTAATGGGTTCCATATTCGGTATTGGCATACGCGATGTACGTTGGGTCATACGAAAAATGGGTGGCTACCTGCATACCCGCTTCCCTGAAACTTCGGGCCATAGCCGGGTAGATGTAAGACCGGCCAACATCCGCAGCATCAAATTCATACACAATCTTAGCCATGCTTTTGAATTTCGGATGGTTCGCGAAAGGAATAACGTATCGATCGACATTGGGCAAAAGGTTGCCGCCAAGTTCGTGGCGAGCACCCAGTCCGGTTGGGTACCATTGAAACGTTCCACCCTGCATGGTGGACTTGAAATAAGCATCTGAAAGATGAATACTGTGTGTAATGTTATAGAGAATGGGTTTCTTACATCCGGTGTTTCGCATGGCTTTCACCATGCGGTTAATGAATGTGGTAACTTTCTCTGGAGCTTCACGATGATGTGGCTCATTGGAAACTTCAAAAGCGATAATATCCGGGTCATTTTTGTAAGGAATGCCTGTATAGGAATTTACATGATTAAGAAATTGAAAGAGGTAGCGCTCCTGGGCCTTAATGGCATCGGGGTTGGTGAGGCACGCATCCTTTCCATATTTGCGGGAGAATCCCGGAGTAGGTTCGTCAGGTTCAGGCCATCCATTGCCCCAATATGCAATCGGTGTAATAATAAATTTCATTCCCCTCTCCTTCATCTTCATCACCATATAGTCGAAGAGCCTGAGGTTTTCAGAAGGAAGCAAATTTCCCAACGTATCGCTGATCTCGGTATCCCAAACATGAACCCTGTACAGGTCAAACCCTAACCGTGCAAAGTGATAGACATCCTGATCGATTGCTTTTTCAATATCAATACCCATGTTTTTAGCTGTACGGTAAGCATGGGCAAACGGAACCGTGTAATTAATTCCAAATGCACGGACTTCTTCTTTTGAGGTACCCCAACGGAGTACACCATCCTTGTCCACAAATACATCGGCCTTAGTACGTTGAGCGGTGGCGGTAAAGCTGAACAAAAAGAATAGTACCAATGTTACAAAAGAGATTTTCTGCATGGTTTCCGTTGAAAAAGTGACCTGAAAATATTTAAGTAATTTACTGCCGAATATAAGCTTGAAATGAACTACTCTGACATGATTTGTATTAAATGGTTGTTTGTGCTGATAAGCGTACTCTCCTTGTCAGGATGTAGCAAAAATGAACCGAACCCTCAAAGTTCAACGTCATACCCCCTTGACATACGTGCTGCTGACATCTCCTTTTTGCCTGAAATACGTAATGCTACAGTTCAATTTAAAGATCGTAATGGCCAGGTAAAAGATGCCCTGACAATTCTTAAGGAGGAGGGTTGCAACACCATCAGGCTACGGCTATGGCACACACCCCAAACAAACCATTCAGGTTTTGAAGAAGTTGAACAATTTGCCGCAGAAGTAAAAAGCAAAGGGCTTAAGCTATGGCTTACCGTTCACTACTCCGATACCTGGGCCGACCCCGGACATCAAACTAAACCTGCAGCATGGAGCACACTTTCTACGACCGATCTTGGTGACAGTGTTTACAACTATACGCGAAAGATTGTCAAGCAACTTTCACCAGACTTCATTCAAATAGGAAATGAAATAAATGCCGGGTTTTTGTGGCCCAACGGCAGCACCTCAACCATTGCAGATTTTATTACACTGTTAAAAAAAGGAATACAGGCGGTACGTGATGAATACCCCACCCCAAAAATTATTATTCATTACGCAGGCACTGACGGATCAACCTGGTTTTATGATCAATTGAAAAATAATAATGTTGATTACGATATTATTGGCATATCCTATTACCCGCGCTGGCATACAAAATCGCTAATTACCCTGCGATCTGTACTGGCGCAATTAGCGATTACCTACAGCAAGGAGGTTGTTCTGGCAGAAACAGGATACCCATTTACCCTTGACTGGAATGACTGGACTAATAATCTGGTAGGGTTAACGGATCACTTGGTAGTTGGCTACCCAGCCACAGTTAAAGGCCAGTATGATTTCATGATGCAACTCAGAAAAATGGTATCAGAAATTAACGGAGGCAAAGGCATTGCTTATTGGGCACCTGAATGGGTTGCCTATAAGGGGAGCCAGGCAACCGATGGCTCCCCATGGGAGAACATGGCTTTATTTGACTTTGAATTTAAAGCCCTTGAAGCTGTCAAAATGTTCAACGAATAATTATTAGTATTTAATAACTTTTGTTCTTTTGGTGCCCCCGGGTTGATTGATAACGACAATATAAAAACCTTCTTTCAAGGAGCTTACATCCCACGAATTTTCTGAAATCCGATTTGGTGAGTAACGTACACCATTTAGAGTTATCAACTGCAGACTGTTTATGCCATATTCAGACTGAACAACCAAAACATCGCGAACAGGGTTAGGATAAACAGAAATAATGTTAGCTATCTCCTGATCTACTGATGTCACCAACGGATTAGTAATTTCTACATCGGTAAATATTCTATACTCACCTGCTGCCATTTGAATGGTGTGAGGCACGTTGGTAACCACTACCGGATCGCCATAGGCATAGTAATCATACCAGGTTCCCGCGTGCGGAAAGGTTACATTAACCGCGTTTTGCTTAACATCAAAATTAACAACTACCTGAGCATTCATCTGATTTACATTCGCAGGATTGGCTGTATACGGCTTATTCTTTAGCGTAAGTTGTTTTACGTGAACATTACCCGCTGTTAACGTGGCCTCTGCATCTGTAAACACAGAATATTCATGCCTTAGCCGGATTAAATCCGCTTTGTGCTCATAAACCCTGTATCGCTGATAATCATCACGGTATTCCCATTTAACCGGCTTCGGTGAAACACGTCCACCTTCATCAATGGAAACATCATAACCCAATTCGCCAAATTGCCATAACATTTTTGGACCAGGCACGGTGTAAAAAATGGTTGAGGCTGCCCTAATCCGCTCCAAACCTGTTGGAATATTTTTTACATTATATGGAGGACTCAAATTTGAATTTCCGAATTGAATATTTTTAAACATCATTCGTTCCTCGTCATGGCTTTCCATATACCCGATAACATGGGGTACCGACCAGCCCCGGGTTCCATGATAAACCCAGGCAATGTCAGATTCCTGAGCATACCCCATGGCGCTTTGCAGGTAAGCATGGTTAAGATTACCCCAAAACAGCATACCCTTTCCCTCTGCTGAACGATACTCAGCTAATTCCTTTTCTTCATTGTTGGCTGCAAAGTGTTCAAGAATTACGTAAGCATGGGGGGAATGTTCCCATATCTTATCGGCCATTCGCTTCAGCAAGGCCACACGCGAAGCGTCATAAGCCGACCATGCACTGACATTACTTGGATAGCTATTAACTTGTGTAAATCCCTTTGACAAATCGAATCGATACCCATCAATTTTAAATTCATTAAGCCAGTAATAGTTTACCGTGTCTAAATAGGCTTTGGTATACGAGCTCTCATGGTTCATATCTGAGAACACATTGAAAGGATGTTTTGGATCGGTGTTAAACCATTTATTGGTAGGATTGGGCTTGCCCGTAGTGAAATTAAAATCCTGCATCAAATAAGCATTGGGAATGTCCTGATGGTTCATGGCAATATCTAAGATAACCGCCATGCCGTTTTGATGGCATTTATCAATAAATTCCTTGAGCTTGTTTTTAGTACCATAGTATTTATCAACCGCGAACATAAACGTAGGGTTATAGCCCCAACTATCGTTGCCGTTAAACTCCATAATGGGCATCAGTTCAATAGCATTAACCCCAAGCCGTTTCAGATATGAAAGTGTGTCAATTAAATTCTGATAATTGCGATCGTTTTGGCCAAAGAAATCGCGGATGAGCAATTCATAAATAACCAGCTTTTCCTTTGGTGGTTGTTGATAATTGGTGGCTTGCCAAACATAGGGTGTTTGGTTTGTTTGAAATACGCCAAGCCGGTTGGAGTACCAGTTACCTAACAAAGCCGCAGCCGGATAGGGTTTTAAGTTAGGATAAGTTATCGCTGGAATATATTGGTCGTCCGGGTCAAGTATTTTATCTGAATACGGATCGGCTATCCAAATACTTTCATCTACCAGGTATTGAAAGGCATATTCTTGGCCAGGTGTTAAACCCACAATTTCAATCCAGAAAGTTTCACCGGCCCTTTTCATCTGGTATTCAGGCCGAACTTCCCAGTTGCTAAAATCTCCACGCACGTAGACCGAGGCCTTATCAGGAGCCCACAAGCATAAGGTAACTTTTGTATGATCAGCCTGATAATTAATACCCGGTATTACACCTACAGGGCGTGATGCAACCTGTGTTGGGGTTCGAATAATATAGTAAAAACTTACCTCGCTTGTTCCATTTGAAGAAGTGCCTACCACCTTAACACGATGAAGACCGGAGCCTTCACTAGCAGTATGCACATATGAATATGCCGTAAGAGAAGAACCGGAAGTGTGAACAACAATATCATTAACAAAAGTTTGAAAAGTAGAAGCCACAGGCGCAGTCGCTTGTATAGCTATGGTGTTGTTGGTGTTAACAAAAACAGGATTTATGGTTGGCGATACAAGGCTAATTTTAAATCCAAAATTTGCGATGTAATCTGTTGATTGGCAACTGGAGGCCCCACAGCCGGTCCAGTGACTCCCCTTCAGCAAAATACCCATTTGGGTTTCGCCACTGATATTCTGATTAAAAAAATCAACAGGTTTAAAGGTTAACCTGAAATATGTTCTTCCGGCTTCTACAGCTTTGACAAACTTGGCCGGATCTGCCGCAGCGGTGGCGGGCGTAATGTTATATTTCGCATCAATACTTTTTCCAGGTATCCATACCCAGGCCCAGGCATTGGTTAATGATGCCAACGGAGTACCAGTAACATCATACTGCACGGTTATCTGATCACCCGGTCCAAAAAGCACGGGCGTAATGGTTGGTGTGATGTTTACATTTTGTGCAACCAGGGTAAATGAGCATATATAGATCAAAGAAAAAAGTATTCTTTTCATAGCTAAAAAATTACATGATTCATCATAAAACAAAATAAAAAATCAGGAGCTGTCCCAGCTCCTGATTTTTTAAACTAACCAGTGGCATTTAGTTCAGTGTAACAACTTTTGTTGCCAGGTTGACCTTAACCGTACGTGAACCCGTAGTTCCAACATATCTTAAGTTACTATCACCATCATTAGCATTCACGAAATCAGAAGCTACAGAAGTAAAGTAAGGATAGTTATAGGAAGTGGGGCCCCAGTTGGCTTGCGCAAAAAAGCGGAAGGCTTCATTGTTGTAAAAGGTAGCCGTTGCCTGGTAGGTATCCGGAGCTACATAAGCCATTTTTATACTGGCACCGGTACCCGGTTGATCCCATCCACCAATACCTGCACCGGTCATGTATAATGGTGGCACCACCACAACCGTCTTTTCATTAACATCTACCAATACGGTTTGCTGCCCTGTGGTTCCCACATAGCGGAGATTAGAATCACCATCATTAGCGTTTTCAAACAACGCATTTACCGTGGTAAAATAGGGGAAATTGTAAGAGGTAGGCCCCCAATTGGCTTGCGCAAAAAAGCGGAATGTTTCTCCACCATAAAATGTTGCAGTTGCAAAAAATACACCTGGGCGAACATATGTCATTTTAATACTCGCTCCTGTGCCCGGCTGATCCCATCCACCAATACCTGCACCTGTCATATACATTAGCGGCTCCTGTGTAGCTTCTGCAGTAACTGTTTTGGCAATTAGATCTACCCGAACCAGGTACCAACCTGTGGCAGCTGCAACGCGGAAATTACTGTCACCGTCATTGGCGTTTTCAAAAACTGTTGAAACCGAAGTGAAGTAGGGATAGTTATATGAAGTCGGTCCCCAGTCTAATTGTTCAAAGAAGCGGAATGCTTGACCATTGGTAAAAAATGCAATCTGCTCATATTTCTTAAATTGCTGACTCGGCCACTCTACCGCATTATCAGGCCATGGGCCCCAGCCTTTCAGCCCTGCTCCCATACCCCATATGGATGGGAAACTTGTAGCAAAAGGTGTTACGTTTGCTGTACGGTTATTAGAGTATACCGGAGAAACATTATTACTAACCACAGAAACCACTCTGAACTCCATGCCGGCAGCCTCAAAAGGATTTCGGCCTAAGGCCAGCATGCCATTGTTCATGGTACGCACCGTAACAGAAGCGGTTAAATTTCGGGTTTGAGCCAATTCAAACGCGTTGGCAAAATTATTCCCTACCACATCCATCTGTAAGGTGTAAACAACACCTGCCGGAAAACCAAAATCAGGCGCAGTCCATGTAAATGTAGCGGCCGTCTCATCCGAATCTTCAAACTCAAGCACAATGTCCGTACTGGTAAGGGCCTGTAATGTGTTGGCCTCAACAGTTTCGTTTATGGCTACTGTTTCAAGTTCTTCGCACGCTAATTGCACAAAGGCCCCTAACGCGAGCATGAACCATATTACTATTTTATTTTTCATAAGTTTTACTGTTATCAATGTCATTGTTAATAACCAGGATTTTGCACCAATGTTGGATTAGTGGCCAGGTCGGCTGCCGGAATAGGGAAAATTTTCAAATGTTCAGGAATACTGCGCCCTTCCGGGGTTCCGCCCTTCCAATCCCATATGTAGGCACTGCCAGTAAACTTACCGAAACGAATCAAGTCGGTACGTCTATGGCCTTCCCAATACAATTCTCTGCCTCTTTCATCTAGAATAAAATCAAGGGTTAGCTGACCAGCCGTAATATTTCCAATGGCAGGGTCGCCTGTACGGTTACGAAGTGCATTCACATAAGTCAGGGCAGTAGCAGAAGAACCGTTAGTCGCTCCGCGTAGTACAGCCTCCGCATACATTAAGTAAGCATCTGCCAACCGGAACAAGGGGAAATCGGTATCAATAAAACCTGTTACATCGTTGGCCGGTGTGGTTCCATCAGCTTTTTGGTTACGGAATTTAAACACACCGTAGCCATGGGTTGAGTTATTAGGTTCAGTGATGCTCCGTTGTTGACCTTTATCTTCTTTGGCAAAAATGCCTCTGTAATCATTGGGGTTCGAGTCAAACAAATCAACAAAAGCAGAGCGGGTACGTAAACCTCCCCAGCCACCATTACCACAATTACCCCTTATCATTACCCATACACCATCATACGCTTGTGACTTGGCACCATCGTTATTGAAGGTAAAGATCATTTCAGGGCTTGTGTGATTGTCTGCCAAAAAGTTATTCAGGTACTTTGGTGCTAAGGTATACCCACCTTCTATAACCTTATTCAACTCGGTGATTACATCATTGTAAAAATTACGACCAACATATTGAGGTGGTACGGTTGGTGCTAAAAATACTGCAGCATTTAAATACAATTTTGCCAACAGCATGGACGCTGCCGCTTTATCGGCTCTTCCATACTCAAATCTTGGATTGCCCAGATCATTATAAATCGCCAACAATTCTGTTTCTACGTATTCAAAAATCTCTGCCCGGGTTCTTTGCTGAGGTAAAAATGCGCCTGGTAAGTTTTCTTCTGTTACAACCGGCATGCTGCCATACAAATTCAAACCGTAGTAATACCCTAGTGCCCGTAAAAATCTTGCTTCCGCACGATAGCGAACAAGATCAGCATCGGTTGAGCTACCAGTAGCTCTGATATACTCATTGATTATTACCATAGAGGCCATTAAACGACCAAACAATGCAGTAGGAATACCATCGGAAGGCAACCAGGTGTTGAAGTAAAGGTTGGATATGGTGCCCTCGGCATCGTTCGGATAAGACCATATAGCCTCATCGGTGGTTAGTTCCTCCATATTCCACATGGAGCGTGTAAAGCAGCTAAAGCCTTCATCCACTCCCGAAACATCGGGCTGACCTGAAGGCCCCTGCTGACCTGTTAAAATAAACAGGGCATACAATTTTGCCAGCCCCTGCTTATACGCTTGCGGACTGTTGTACACAGTTTTACCGGTTACCAGGTTAGGATCTTTTGGGACAATGTCCAGATCGCCTACACAGGATGCCATTACAAGAACCAAGCTTGCAACAGTCAGTTGATATATTTTTTTTAGTTTCATAGTCTGTCTCTTCTTTAACGATTAAAAATCCAAGGTTAATCCTAGCAGAAATACTCTTGGCCGTGGATAAACAGTATTGTCAATACCTCCATTAACCTCAGGGTCAATACCTTTATACTTGGTAACGATAAAGGCATTTTGTACGGTGAGGCTCACCCTTGCCCTTAACTTGTTCGACATCAGGTTATCGACATTATACCCCAGGCTCATATTATCCATTTTGAAGAACGAGGCATTTTGTACATAGTAATCTGATAATTGCTGCTGGCTAAAGAATCCCGTATCGAATATTGCCCGGGGAACATTACTGAAATAGCCGTTGGCGTAAACATTATTCAAGAACGCGCGGCCGGCTACAGAATTATTATACACAAAATTCCCCAAACTCAGGCGACTTGAAAAAGAGAAATCAAATTTCTTATAATTAAACCTGGAGTTGATACCAATCAGGTAATCAGCCACGGGATGTTCAGGTCTGTACTTATTATTATTGTTGGATGAAACCTGTGAGTTCTCTCCTGAACGGTTAACATACAAACCTTCTATGGGGCGTCCATCGGGTCCGTAAACCTGCTGCAATACCCAGAATGAGTTAATCGGATATCCCACTTGTTGGTTCTGTATAAACTGCCCAACACCAACACTACCCGCTGGAACACCGTTGTATGTTGGGTCGTCAACAAGTAACAGTTTTGTAATTTTATTTACGTTGCGTGCAAAGTTTAAACCAAGGTTCCAGGTAAAATCACCTGTGCTTACCGGAACAGCGTTAATCGTTACCTCTACTCCATTATTTTCCAAATCACCCACGTTAGTGGTTAAGAAGTTCGAAAAGTTTGTACCGCTGGCAATTTGAACATTGTTTAACAAATCATAAGTCTTCCGGTTATAAACCTCAACAGTACCGGTAAGTCGGTTATTAAATAATCCGAAATCTACCCCAACATTGAGTGTACTGGTTGTTTCCCACTTAATGTTTGGATCATAGGCGTCCGGACGAAGAGTAGTATAAAATTCATTGCCCAACTGGTATTGTGCTGTTTCGTTAGAAGACCTGTAAATTGCCTGGGATGGATAGAAAGATCCAATATCCTGCTGCCCGGTTTCACCATACCCTACCCTTAGTTTAAGTTCAGTTAGTTGGTTCACACCGGAAAGAAAAGCTTCGTCTTTAATTCGCCAGGCAGCCGATATAGCCGGAAACAATCCCCATGGATTTTCAAATCTTGAAGACCCATCATAACGCACGGTAGCCGTTAACAGGTACCTATCTAAAAATGAGTAATTTGCTCTTCCAAAAAATGAAACCAGGTAATTCTCACCAATAAATGGAGGTGGCACGTTAATTATTGATCCATCTGCTCTGCGATTGACCGACTCACTCTGACGATAGAAATACTGCCAGCCATAACCCGCGGTTACATCCAGTTTATGATCACCTAATGTTTTGGCATAATTCAAATAGAAGTCCAACAACCTGGAACGATTATCGGCAGCATAAGTGTTGTCGCGTCCCTGAAGTATTGTTCCGGCATCTGTTACCACCCGGGTAAAGTCGGCAGTCACAGGCGCACGGTTATAACCATCACTTTTCTGATAATCCAAGCCCATATTCAAATGAGCTTTTAACGCAGGAAACTTATGGAATTTGTACTCAAATTCTACGTTACCAATTAACCGATTTGCTGTGCCTACATTATCGGTAAGTTCGGCCATAGCAACCGGGTTGAAGGTTATGTTATTGGCCGGAACCCCCGGAACACTTAACCAGGAAAAATAACCACCAAAGGTTTCATTACCATCGCGAACAGGTTTAGTAGGATCATATGAAATAGCAGCACCAACTGCACCAGCTTCACCAAAGTTGCTTCTGACGTTACTGCCCTTTGCATTGATGTTCACCTTCAAATGATCATCCAAAAATGATGGCGATACACTTACGTTAATGGTATGTCTTCGAATATCCGTATTGATCAAAATACCCTGCTGATCAGTATATCCGTAAGACACACGATACGGAACATTTTTGAATGACCCTGTTGCACTTAAATTATTATCTGTAGACAGTGCCGTTCTAAAAATCTCATCCTGCCAATCTGTATTAACCGTACCCAGTTTGGCATCTACATCAGCCTGATTAATGCGGCCCGCATCTACCAAATCATTAACTAACTCTGTATACTCAGCAGCATTAAGCACATCAAAGTACTTGATTGGCGTACTTACCGATAGCGTTGTATTAAAAGTAAATTTGGGTTTACCAGCCTGACCTTTCTTAGTGGTGATAATAATAACACCATTTGAAGCCCGTGAACCATAAATGGCTGTTGCTGAGGCATCCTTTAATACTGTGAATGTCTCAATGTCATTCGGGTTTATCGTGGAGAGCGCATTTGCCACACCAGATATCCCTCCATTGTCAACCGGAAAACCATCAATAATTATTAGAGGATCGTTATTAGCGGCTAAAGAAGACCCACCACGTATACGAATGGTGGAACCTGCACCAGGTGCCCCACTATTTGAAATCACATTTACACCGGCAAGTTTCCCAACAATCAAATCCTGCGGTGAACTAAGCACACCCCGGTTAAAATCTTCGCGGGAAATATCGGCAATTGCCCCGGTAACATCTTTCTTTTCGATTGAGCCATAACCAATAACGACAATCTCCGAAAGTGCCGTTACATCAGATTGAAGTGAAATGTTAATGGTTGTCTGAGCACCGACTGTAACTTCAGTGGCAGAATAGCCAATAAATGAAAATACCAATACTGAATTAGAGCCACCCACCTGAATGGAGAAAGCTCCCGAAGCATCCGTTACGCCACCATTACTGGTGCCCTTTTCGAGAATGTTTACACCTGGTAGTGGTGTACCATCATCCGCTGAAGTTACTTTACCAGTCACTACCCTGCTTTGCGCCCAAACCAACGTTGAGCTGAGCAGAAAAATGACCAATAAGAACTTCCCAAAACTCCTGTAAAATCTAGTCATACCATCATAAGTTAAAGGTTTGTGTTATGTGAATAAAGTGCTTCAAAGTAGTGATTAATGAACATCATTCCACTCAAAAACCTCATCAATTTTCCTGAAAACGACTTCGCAAACGTTTCCGAAAAATCAATTTTTTACTTTGCAAAAGCAGATCAATGATAGGTAAAGCCTGATGTCAATGCACTGACATTAATCATGGTTTGTCACCGTTTTCATCCCATGCATCTGAATTTTGTCAGATGGCCTGTGTCGTTATATAGTATTTCCCCTTACTTTAAGGCAAAATTATATTCAACCGCTTATCCATGACAAAATTCAAATCGGTTGTGAGCCGAACGGCCGGAAAGCTGATCTCCTGGGAAGAAAAGCCAATTGGGATCATTGGAAAAACTGCAGAAGTTAATTTCTCTATCTGCTTTTACTCGGACAGCATTGTACGGGTAACATTTACCGCTGAAAACTTCTTTGAAGATTTTTCCTATGCGGTAACAGCCGACCCCTCCTCCAACATTAAACTCACTGTTTCTGAAGAGCCTTCATTGGTTATTCTCAAATCCTCCACGCTACAGGTTCACGTATCAAAAAATCCGGTGCGCCTTACTTTTTTAACTACCGAGGGGCAGATCATTAATGAGGATGACGCCTTAAGTACCCGCTGGAACGGTGAGCAAGTTGCCACCTACAAAAAACTTCAGGAAGGTGAGCGCTTTATCGGGCTTGGCGAAAAAACCGGACCGCTCGATCGCAAAGGTCAGGGCTATACTAATTGGAATACCGATGCTTATGCTTATCACACTGGAGCTGACCCGTTGTATTGCTCCACCCCGTTTTATATTGGTTTGCACAACAACCTTATCTACGGAATTTTTCTCGACAATACACATAAAACTTATTTCAATTTTGGAGCGTCCAACAATCGCTTCTCCAGCTTTGCCGCAGATAGTGGCGAAATGAATTACTATTTCATGCATGGCGACAGCGTGGGTGAAATCATTAAACACTACACCCATCTGACTGGCCGTATGGAAATGCCTCCGTTATGGAGTATTGGTTATCAGCAATGTCGCTACAGCTATTATCCCGATAAGGAGGTTACCACACTTGCCGGCACATTTCGCGATAAAGATATTCCAGCCGATGTGATCGTGTTCGACATTCACTACATGGATCAGTATAAAATATTCACCTGGAGCAAAAAAGATTTTCCTGATCCGAAGGGACTACTTAAAAAGTTAAAAGAACTAGGTTTCCGCGTAGTGGTGATGTGTGATCCGGGTATTAAAGTAGAAGAAGGCTACCATACGTATGAGGATGGCAAATCAAAAGATGTTTTTATTAAATACCCTGACGGTGAAAACTACACCGGCATGGTGTGGCCAGGCTGGTGCCACTTTCCTGATTTCACCAACCCAAAAACACGCACGTGGTGGAAGGAGCAATTCAAAGACTATGTTAATCTGGGTGTAGAAGGTTTTTGGAACGACATGAACGAAATTGCCACCTGGGGACACAGTCTGCCGGAGAACATTGAAATGGATTTTGAAGGCAAC
Source organism: Flammeovirgaceae bacterium UBA5585 (assembly GCA_002425185.1). Taxonomy (GTDB): domain Bacteria; phylum Bacteroidota; class Bacteroidia; order Cytophagales; family Cyclobacteriaceae; genus UBA2336. The sequence continues at coordinate 212,384 of DILT01000016.1, forward strand.
AAATCTACCATGCGCAGAGGAAGAAACATCTATGGCTTCCAAATGGCACGCAGTACCTACGAGGGTACCAAAGAACTCATGAAAGGTAAGCGTCCTTTCAATCTTACCCGTTCTGCCTTTTCCGGTATTCAACGATACTCGGCCGTTTGGACAGGCGATAATGTTGCCTATGATGAGCACATGATGCTAGGTGTTCGCCTGGTTAACAGCATGGGGTTAACCGGAATTGCCTTTGCGGGATATGACGTGGGTGGCTTTGTTGGAAATACCGATGAAAAACTTTTTGCCCGGTGGATTTCCATTGGCGCCTTCTCCCCTTTCTTCCGTGGGCACACCATGATCAATACCCGCGACTCTGAACCATGGACCTTCGGTGAGCGGGTTGAAGAAATTTCACGCAACTACATCAAACTTCGGTACCGGCTAATGCCCTATTTATATTCCTTATTTGATGATGCCTCCAAAACCGGTATGCCGGTAAACCGCTCGCTTGCCATTGATTATCCGTTTGATCACCATATCTATGATCATCGTTTTCATAACCAATATCTTTTTGGTCCTGCACTTTTAGTAGCGCCTGTGGAAAGTAACAAAGATCTTGTGAAGGTCTATCTGCCGGAAGGCAACTGGTACGAGCTTCTTACCGATGAACAGCATACTGGCAACAACATCATCGTAGCCGATTGCCCGTTGGATAAGTTACCGGTTTACGTTAAGGGTTCTTCCATTATACCCATGCGCGAAAAGGCAGGTTCTACCGTTGCTGATCGTGGCGATGTGTTGGAAATACACCTGTATAAAGGTGAACGTAACAATAGCTTTGTTTGGTATGAAGATGATGGCGAAACCTTTGCCTATCAGCAAGGCGAATTCTGTACACGTAAAATGGAATACCTGCACGCTGAAGGAAAATTTATAATCCACGCGGCTGAAGGAAAATATTTACCGGCTTATAAGTTGATTACTATTTTCTTTCATGGATTTGATGGACTTCAGTCACTTTCTTTAAATGGTGATTCACAATTCCTGCAAAAGAAAGATTATCGCTTTGTTCAACCCATGGCCAATTACGATCCGGTAAATACCATGCCCGATGGACCGGCAGTAAAAAACTTACCTTATCTTTCGAGTGGGTATAATCAGCAACAAGTAGTTATTCAGTGGTAGCACATTTGTTTAGCACTGATAGTAAGTTTATAAAACATTAAAAGCATGTCGTCAACAACATCCGTTATCAGACCAAGGCTAAGCTTCTGGCAAATCTGGAACATGAGCTTTGGGTTTATGGGTATTCAGTTTGGGTTTGCATTGCAAAATGCAAACACCAGCAGGATATTTGAAACGTTGGGATCCGATCCGAGTAACCTGGCCTTGTATTGGTTAGCCGCTCCGATAACAGGTTTAATTGTGCAGCCCATCATCGGGTATTACAGTGACCGCACCTGGCATCACAAATGGGGGCGCAGAAGACCCTTCTTTGCCATTGGTGCCATACTTGCTTCCATTGCGCTGTGCCTTATGCCTAACTCTCCTGCCCTATGGATGGCCGTGGGCGTACTATGGATCATGGACGCCTCAATTAACATAAGCATGGAGCCCTTCAGAGCCTTTGTTGGCGATATGCTGCCACCGGCACAACGAACAACAGGCTTTGCCATGCAGAGTTTTTTCATTGGCATTGGCGCCATCATAGCTTCTTTTCTGCCCTGGATATTTACAAACTGGTTTGGCATTTCTAATGTGGCTGATGAACCGGGAGTGATTCCTGATTCAGTGAAATACTCTTTTTACCTGGGCGCTTTTATGCTTTTTTTAACCGTGATGTGGACCGTGTTCAGCACCACTGAGTATCCGCCCGAACCAGGTGTCGAAGAAAAATTAAGAAACCGGGAGCGCAAGAAAATCGACAACGAAGATTTCTACGCTGCAAAATTCTCTAAACTCGGTACAGTACTGTTAGTATTGGCGGCTGTTGTCGCTGCAATTGTGTACTCAACTGGCATTGAAAAGGAACTTTATGTTCTTTCCTTGGGATTCGGAATTTTTGGATTGGTGCATCTGCTCGCAACCCTTTATATTAAACAAGGTCGGTCGTATCTCGGACTGGTTAATATTGTTAAGGATTTCAATTCTATGCCAAAGACAATGATTCAACTGGCATATGTTCAGTTCTTCTCATGGTTCGCACTTTTTGCCATGTGGATTTACACCACATCAGCCGTAACCAGTCATATCTTTAGATCAACCGATCCAACTTCAGTTGCCTACAATGATGGCGCCTCACTGGTTGGAAATTTGTTTGGTACGTATAACGGTATTGCAGCACTGGCAGCATTGCTTCTGCCAATATTGGCAAAGTACACCAGCCGTAGAATAACACACATGCTGGCACTTTTTTGTGGTGGATTAGGACTCATGTCTTTCTATTTTATTGCCGATCCGTTTTGGTTATGGTTCTCCATGATTGGTGTCGGTATTGCCTGGGCCAGTATACTCTCTATACCCTATGCTATGCTGTCGGGTTCATTACCGGCTGAGAAAATGGGTTACTACATGGGTGTGTTTAACTTCTTTATCGTCATCCCGCAAATTGTTGCCGGAACGTTGTTGGGCTTTATGCTAACACATCTTTTTAACGGTCAGTCCATCTTCATTTTAGTAGCCGGTGGAATTTCAATGATCATTGCCGGCCTATTGAATTTATTAGTGGATGACCGTGATGAGATCGTTATCAAAGAAAAAAGTTGAAACACATTTTTGTCATAGCATTATGTCTACCCTTTACAAGTTGGGCTCAGGAGTATTCGGTGTTTACCGAAACGGTAAAAAAATTTTACACAGCCACTCAGGAAAGTCAAGCAACATGGAATAAGTTAGTAGAAGAAAAACAAATACCGCTGGTGGTGGAAGATTCAGTAGCGTTTTTATATCAGGGGAATGCAAAGTCAGTTTCGTGGATGGGTGATTTTAACGGTTGGGGGTATGACAAAACGTATCCGAATAAAGGTGCTCAGATTCCAAACACCAACATTTGGATACTGAAAGCTTCGTTTCCAAAAAATGCACGCATCGATTATAAAATTCTCATCAATGAAAAAGATTGGATTCTTGATCCGTCCAATCCTAATCATCAATGGTCGGGTGTAGGTGGTGGCAGTCCGAATTCAGAACTTCGCATGCCCGATTGGAAACCCGATCCGATTACACTTTATCGGGAAAATATTCCTCGCGGAAGACTGAATAAGGATGCCTTATTCGACAGTAAAATAATGGGCTACCAGGTAACCTATTCAACCTACCTTCCTCATAATTACAACACCGATAAAACCTATCCTATCCTTTACGTAACCGATGGATATGAATACCTGCATGAGCGTATGGGCAACATGATGGTGATATTGGATAATCTTCTGGCCGATAATAAAATTGAGCCTGTATGTGTTGTTTTTATTGATCATCGCGAACCGGCAAACCGATCAAACAACAGAAGGATGATGGAACTTTCCATGAGCAATAAATATCTGAATTTCATTACGCAAGAGTTTATACCCTTTATGGAGAGCAACTTAAGCGTATCTAAAGAACCTGCCCAGCGGGGAATTTTGGGCACTTCAATGGGTGGGCTAACAGCTGCATACTTTGCTTTTTCCAAACCCGAAATCTTCGGGTTAGCCGGCATTCAATCACCCGCATTTTGGTTCAAGCCTGAGATTTATACCTTTTGTGATAAGGCCGAAAGCCCCCCGGTGAAAATTTATATGACTTCCGGCACGATTCACGATGCCAAAGAAGGTGCGCTTAAAATGAAATCGATTCTCGAAAAAAATACATGCACCTACCAGTATACCGAAACAAACCAGGGACATTCCTGGGGTAACTTCCGCGACACCATTGACGATATTCTTATCTATTTCTTTCCTGTCCGGTAGTTAAATTCAGGCACCTAATTTGTAAGATTGCACTAAAATCCAAACCCTATGCGCATTCTATCCCTTGCTAGTTTTATTCTGATCCTTTTAATAGGCGCCTGCACCTCGGGCAAAAAGGCCTACCAACGTGGCGATTATTACGATGCCGTAATGCAGGCCATTGGTCGCTTACGCCAAAATCCAGACCATAAAAAATCAAAAGAAACTTTGCGGAACAGCTATCCTGCCGCGCTGGAGTGGCTGGAGACCGATGCCAAAAATCAGATCGCATCCAACGCACCAAACAAGTGGAACGGTGCCCTGGTTTCGTATGAAAGAATAAATAACATGTATGAGGCTATACGCCAGGCACCGGGCGCCCTAAAAGTTATTCCTAATCCGAAAAGCTATTATGATCAGATTGGGCCCTTAAAGGAAAAGGCTGCCGAAGAGTTATATAACTCAGGCATTGCCCTGCTGATGAAGGGAACACGCGAAGATGCCAAGCGAGCTTTTTTTCACTTCTCGGATGTAAACAGGTATGTGCCGGGTTACAAAGATGTTGTTGAGTACCTGGATAAATCCAAATTTGAAGCTACCACCTTTGTAGTCGTTGAGCAGGTAGCCGTACCCACACGTTATAACCTCAGTGGCGGTTTCTTTCAGGATAAAGTGGAGGAATACCTGAACCGTAATTATACCGAACGCGGGTTTGTGCAATTCTATACACCGCAAGCCGCACAAAGTATGCGACTTGCCCGCACCGACCAGTATATGCGCCTTCAATTTGATGACTTCAGTGTGGGTAATACAACGGTTCGCGAACGGGAAGAAACAGTAAAAAAAGACAGTGTTAAGGTTGGTGAAGCCAAGATTGATGGTAAAACTGTTCCGGTTTACAATACCGTTACCGCCAAACTCATAACGGTTCGCAAAGAAGTGGTTTCTGAAGGGTTGCTAAGTATGATCATTGTTGACGCTAAAACCGGTGGTGTATTATCGCATCGCAAGTTTCCCGGCCGGTACGAATGGTTTACCACCTGGGGACGCTTCAATGGAGATGAGCGTGCATTGTCACAAGCCCAAATAGATATGTGTAAGCGCAGGGAATTACAGCCACCGGATCCACAATCCATGTTTCTCTCATTTGCCAGTCCTATTTACGATCAGTTGGTTCCGGCCATTCGTTCGTTCTACCAGAATTATTAATGTAAGCCGGCAGACAAAACTGCCGGTTTCGTTAAACCATTTTGCCGCGGTAAGAGTTAACTCAGTCATGAGAAATGTAATACTGTACTTATCTATGATGCTCACGGGCATATCCTGCGCCCAACAAAAGGAAAAAACGAATTCAGAAAGTATGAAAGGCGATTTGGCAGTGGCCACCTTTGGCAGTGGATGTTTTTGGTGCACTGAAGCTGTATTTCAACGGGTTAAAGGTGTCGAAAAAGTTGTTTCAGGCTATTCAGGTGGTAAGGTTAAAAATCCAACTTACCGCGAAGTAACCTCAGGTCTTACCGGCCATGCCGAGGTGACCCAACTCACTTATAACCCGGCAGTAATTTCATTTGAAGAATTACTTGAAATTTTTTGGGGCACGCATGATCCCACAACCCTTAATCGCCAGGGTGCTGACGTAGGTACCCAGTACCGCTCCGTTATTTTTTATCACAACGAAGAGCAAAAAAGACTTTCAGAACTCTACAAAAATAAACTGGATGCTTCGGGCGCTTTTGATAATCCGATTGTAACGGAAATCAGTCCTTTTACGGCTTTCTACCCTGCCGAAGATTACCATCAAAATTATTATAACCTCAATGGCAATGCACCGTATTGCTCGTACGTTATACAGCCCAAGCTCGAGAAATTTAAAAAAGTATTTCAAGCCAAGCTTAAACAGAATTAAAACCATTTAAACAAAATTTTTCCCGATACCTGATATTTATCGCAACCTTTACCCTAACAAATCGTTAAAACTTGTGAGTAGAGTAATTCTTCTCATAGGTTTAGGTTTAGGTAAACAAAAAAGTCCCGGGGCGCGGGACTTTTTTGCATTTAAGAAGTTTTAATACTTCTCTAATGTTATTTTAATCTTAGGCTTCAACAGAAATTTCCATAATGCGAAGCACTTCTCCTGCTCTTCCTTTTACAGGTGAGAAGTAAGACCGCATCGTAACCACTTCACCTTTTCGGCTCAGCCTTTTAAATACGCCTTTACGGGCTTTGCCAGCCTCCAGGTCGCGCCAGAACTGACGATATTCCTCACTGTTCTTTTCTTCTTTAGAAACAAATATCCGGTGATGCTCACCAATCACTTCATTTTGAGTATAGCCCAGCAGGCTCAAATAATTTGGATTGATTTTCGAAAGCTTACCCTCTACATCATACTCAGCCATTGACAATGAAGTATTTAAGGCCTGCATGGTACCCTCGGTTTCCGACTGGTTACGTTGCATCTCTTCCTGAGTAGCCTGAAGTTCCTCCATGTTCTGCCTCATCTCCTCCTCCTGTGCCCGCATTTGTTCGGTCATTTCTTGTGACTCTTCCAGGAGGCGCTGCGTGCGGGCATTTATTTTCACTGATGAGATGGTGGAGGCAATGCTTTCAGCAATCTTTTGTACAAACTCCATCTCGTAATCGGCAAAGGTGTTGAAGGAGGCGATCTCCACAACTCCGAAAATTTGTTCATTAACTTTTAATGGCACGATGAGAATAGCGGTAGGATTGGCATCGCCTAACCCTGAAGATATTTTGATGTAATTCTGGGGGACATCCGTTAAATAAACAATATCACCTTCCTGCCAGGCCTGTCCGGCTAAGCCCTCACCTTTATGAATTTTATGATCGATAAATTTCTTTTTGTCCCATGCATAACATGCCTTCATCGACATGGTTGGTTCATCGCCCGTCTCATCATCCATGATATACAAAGCCCCCTGATTGGCTTTTAGGTATTTCACCAGGTTGGTGATAATTTCATCGGCCAGCTTTTCCAGGTCGTTTGTATTGGAACGTAAAATTTCCCCAAACTTGGCAAGTCCTTCTGTAGCCCAGTTTCGCTTGGCGTCATCTTCGGCCACACGCGCCAGGTTGTTGCGCATGTTTATCAGGGCATTACCCAGTACATCATGCTCACTTAGTGGTTTAAAATCCGAACTGTAATTGCCTTTACCAATATTTTCTGCAAAGTGTGTGGTGGCCTTTAGTCCGCTCACCAGGTTATCCATGGCGGTGGCCATTTCACCAATTTCGTCATTGCTGAATTTGGTTTGTTTGTCTTCCACCAATTCACCCTTACCAAGTTTCACCACAACATCCTTCAGGAAATTTACCGGCCGTGTTATGGCACGCATCAGCAGGTAGGCGCTCATCAGGCCAAGCAAAATGGTAATACCTGCCAGTATCAGGGTTATGTTTCTTAACCGCTTCGAGGAACTGATTAGCTCTTCATCAGAAATTGCATTTCGGGTGGTTTGTGCATGAGCCAGGCCCTTCAGGTCAACCAATATCTCTTCAAGCTGCGGGTTAATTGTACTCTCCAGGACATCTTCAGCCAAGAGCTTCGTAATACCATCTTCATAACTTTCAAAAGAGATAAGCTGGGTGGTAATCTGATCCTCCGCATACTTCTGTACGCGTTCAAAACTCTTGAAAACAGTATCTACAATAGTCTTCTGGCTATCTACATCCCATGTATTTTTAAGATTTTCAATACGTTCCTTCAGGGCAGGGTACTCATGATTAACCAGCAGCTTAAGGGAGTTCTTGTTTTCATCATTGGTTTGCAGGTACACCCAACTGGTTATCAGTTTTTGATAACGCTCTACCACTAGTACAAATTCGTTAATCGCATCTTTTGAAGGACGAACCACTTCAGCCGACTTGCTTACAACATTATCAATTTGATTTCCCGTAAGAAAAATGATGGTAGCATTGATAACAAACAACACCATTACTGCCAGGAAACCAGCCAGAATTTTGTTGCCTATTGTAAACCGAAACCGAAAGCGTCTTTTTTTATTTTCCATAGAATCGTGAAATACGGCTAAAAAATCATGTTATAACACGGCAATGTACACACGTTTACACATACTGCACAGGCCGAATATGCCCAAAGGCGAGCAAAAATAGAACTATTCCCCGTGGGATAAATCTCAAAATTTCCCAATTTTCTGACATCTGAGTCCTATTTCGGAAACTTGCTAATTTTTGTGCTTTCCTAACCTGTTTTTGCATATCAAACCTCTTATATTTCCTTAAACAATTGCTTTATGTGCCGATTAATGGCTTACAAAGGCACGCCCATCCTTCTTGATGAGCTGCTTTACAAACCCAAGAACTCTCTGATTAACCAAAGCATTAATGCAAAGGAGTTGGAAGAGCCGTTAAATGGCGATGGCTTTGGTGTGGGCTGGTATACACAAGCCATCAGTCCGGAACCCGCTACGTTTGTATCGCTAAACCCGGCCTGGAGTAATCGAAACCTGCGCAACCTGGCCCCAAAAATTCAATCCGATTGCCTGGTGGCGCATGTACGGGCAGCCAGTGTGGGCGAGGTATCGGAAGCCAATTGCCACCCCTTTCAGTACAATGAGTTACTGATGGCGCATAATGGTGGAGTAGAAAACTTCTCAAAAATCAAACGCGAACTTCGCTCAGGTTTAACGGATCCAATCTATAACTGGATTAAGGGGCAAACTGATTCTGAACATATTTTTGCCACGTTGGTGAATAGAATCTATTTCGAGAATAAAAGCATAACACCTGAATCGGTAACCGAGGCTTTTGAATACACCTTTCAGCAGGTGAAGAATCTGATGGTGAAAAAAGGAATTCATGAAGAGGCTTATTTGAACATGGTGGTAACTGATGGACATTTTATTGTGGCTACACGTTATGTTACCGATCCGAAAGAAGAACCACTTACACTTTATCACTCTGAAGGCAGTAGATATGTGGTTGAAGATGGTGTTACCCGAATGGAAGCACCAAAAGATGATGATGAGGCTGTACTTATCGTATCAGAAAAACTGACAGAAGGCAATCACTGGACCATTATCCCGAAAAATCATTTTGTGATTGTAGAGGAAGATTTAAACGTAAGGATTAAACCTATCCATGCCTGATTGTATTTTGAAGCCTGTTGCTTCTTCCTTAGTTTCGCTGCAAATTTTATTTCCGTGAAGTATGATGTAATTATTGTGGGCGGTGGTATCGTGGGGTTGGCCACCGCCTGGCAGGTTTTGCAAAAAAATAAAAACCTGAATGTAGTTATCCTTGAAAAGGAAAACGCAGTGGCCAGGCACCAAACCGGCAACAACAGCGGAGTTATACATTCGGGATTATACTATAAACCCGGAAGCCTGAAAGCTACTAACTGCATCCACGGATATCACTTACTCGTAGATTTCTGCACTAAAAATAATATTCCATTCGAATTGTGCGGTAAGATTGTGGTGGCCACCGATAAGGAACAGGTTCCGCTATTAAACAACTTATACCAGCGCGGTCAACAAAACGGACTGGACAATCTTAAGTTACTGAATCAACAAGAACTCAAAGAATACGAACCGCATGTAACTGGCGTTGCCGGAATGTTTGTTCCTCAGACTGGCATTGTAGACTATCTAAAAGTAGCTGAAAAATTGGGAGGCCTGATCCGCGAAGCAGGTGGTGAACTAAAGCTAGGTGAAAAAGTAATCGAGATTCATCCGGAAGCTTCGCATGTAAACGTAGTGACCGAAAAAAAATCGTATCAGGGAAATCTGCTGATTAATTGTGCTGGCCTTTACTCGGATAAAGTGGCCAGAATGACTTCAAAGGTGAACCTTAAGATCATCCCTTTCAGGGGCGAGTATTTTAAGTTGGTGAAAGAAAAGGAATACCTCGTTAAAAACCTGATCTATCCTGTACCTGATCCAAACTTCCCCTTTCTTGGGGTGCACTTTACACGCATGATGCGCGGTGGTGTAGAAGCAGGACCAAACGCAGTACTGGCATTCAAACGCGAAGGTTATAAAAAATCAGACATTAATCTGGGTGAACTTGCAGAAGCATTGGCCTGGCCCGGATTTCAAAAGGTAGCCTTTAAATACTGGCGAACCGGACTTGGTGAAATGTATCGTTCGTTTTCGAAAACGGCATTTACCCGGGCGCTTCAAAAGCTAATACCCGAAATACAGGAAAAAGATTTGACCGATGGCGGTGCAGGAGTCCGCGCACAAGCCTGTGATCGAAACGGTGGACTGGTGGATGACTTTATGATACTGGAGGAAAGACAAGTAATCAATGTTTGTAATGCACCATCTCCGGCAGCTACCTCTTCGTTGGCGATTGGTGAAACAATATCAGCTTTAGCGTTAGGAAAAATTAAAGGATAAGTTCACTCGTCCCATTCCTTTCGAATAACAGGTTTAAAAATCCGGAAAACGATACCAGCCTGCACGCCCCAAATTTCAATAGAATTATAATATCGTTGATACACGGCTCCAACGGAGAGATTTCCGTGCAAGGCACCGGCACTAAAAATCTGATGCTGATACTGTACACTGAATTCTCTGCGTGGATTGGCCCCGGTTTCCCAATCTTTTGAAAAGCGGTATTCAAACCCAATTGTTTTACTTTGATCGGGTGCATGTACGCCAAGGTAAAAAGCAGACTCATTAAAAGTTCGTTTGGCTTCGAAGGCCTCCGTCATTATTCCGGTACCTGCGCGTAAGGTTATAAACCTGCTGGTAATTAAATTGATCTGAAAAATTTGCCAGTCGTTGGTACGAATGTGTTTAAAGCCTTCAAAATCCTCTTCGATCAGGTAGTTCATTCTGAAGTCTGTAGAAAATAACCCCCAATTACCTCGTATACGAGGCCATAAAACATAGTAGCTTGAGGGCTTTACTGCACCTTGCAACATCACATCCAGCGAAACCATAGATGGATACCGCGCGCGGTCATTGCGAAGTTTTGCGCCCTGCCACTCACCGATTCCGTTAAAAAAAAGTTCAACAAAGAAAAAACCTCCATCGCTAACATTACTTGAAGAACCGGAAGATCCTTCTGAGGGTTTACCGGAACGATCGGAATTACTACGCGATTCGGATTTAATGGCATCAACCTGTGCCAGCACGGGTATTGCAAAAAGTAATACCAAACCGATAATGAGGGCTTTCATAGGGTTGGGGTTTTAGTTATGAAAGCAATTTGTTTGCCATTTAATTCTAGCTTCTTGTTGCTGTGGCTTCAATCTCCACCAGGTACTCCGGTGAAATCAAAGCCTTCACTTCAACCATGGTTGTTGCCGGTTTTATAGAATGAAAATACTCACGGTGCGCACGGCCCACCTCCTCCCATCGGGAAATATCCGTTACAAAAATGCGGGTGCGCACTACATCATTCAACGTAAAGCCGGCTTCCACCATCACCCTTTCAATCTTCTGAATGATAAACCGGGTTTGTTCATACATATTGTCTTTTCCTACCAGCAAACCATTTTCATTTACAGCCACAGTGCCTGTTACCTCCAGGTGATTGCCTACCAAAACCGCGCGTGAATAGCCCACAATATCCTCCCACCTGGCACCGGTTGAAAAGTTCTTTCTCATATGTGTTTTGTATTTTTGATTTGTGAACAAGTTAACACCTGAAGAATTAACACGCTACAGCCGCCATTTGGTTTTGAAAGATTTTGGTAAAGAAAACCAGGAGAAACTAAAAAAATCGCGTGTTTTGATGGTGGGGGCCGGTGGATTAGGATGCCCTGCCTTGTTGTACCTGGTAGCTGCCGGTATCGGAAAAATTGGTATTATCGACTTTGATGACGTGCAGGAGTCGAACCTGCAGCGGCAAGTACTATTTAACACCCATGATGTGGGTGAAAATAAAGCGCTGGCCGCTAAAAAACACCTTGCTAAACTAAACCCGTTTGTTACGATTTTCCCCTACGCTGAAAAACTTACCTCAAAAAATGCGTTAAAACTATTTGCAGATTACGAAATTGTGCTGGATGGTTCCGATAACTTTCCTACACGATACCTGGTAAACGATGCCTGCGTGCTTACAGGCAAGGCACTTATCTACGGATCAATCTTGCAATACGAGGGGCAACTTTCGGTACTCAATGTCCGTAGCACTGATGGCTCGCACTCACAAAATTATCGCGACCTTTTCCCGGAATCACCTCAACCTCATGAAGTACCCAATTGTGAACAAGCCGGAGTATTAGGTGTACTGCCGGGTACTGTTGGAAGTCTGATGGCCAATGAAGCAATTAAACTGATAACCGGAATAGGCGATCCATTGATAAACAAACTGCTTATCTTCGACAGTCTGACGTTACAAACCTTAACCGTTTCCATTCCCAATCGAAATTCGCGCGCCAACATAAAAGAGTTAATCGATTATGATGATTTTTGTGGTTTAAATGATCAGAAAGATAAATCTTTGAGCATGAAAGAAATTACTGTACAAGAACTTAAAAGTCTGTTGGATACGAATGCCGATTTTCAATTGATAGATGTACGCGAAGTACACGAATTTGAACAAGCGAATATTGGTGGGGAGCATATTCCTATGGCTGAAGTGCCACACCAAATTGAACGAATCGAAACCACGAAGCAGGTTGTTATGCATTGCCGAAGCGGTGGAAGAAGTGGTAACATCATTCAATGGTTGGAGAAAAACCATGGATTCAATAACCTGTATAACCTGAAAGGAGGAATACTTGCCTGGGCAAAAGAAATCGATTCATCGCTGGATGTTTCTTAATCCTGGAACTTTTTTGTTGGCCATAAAAGACTTCCAATAATCATTGCCATAAGGCTTACCAACACCGCTGGTACAAGGGCTGGAATATCCAGCGGATCGTATTCAAAATACAGCCACGCCCCTATTCCGGTGGTCATGGCCAAAATGGCTCCAGTTGCGCTGCTACGCTTCCAATACATACCCAAGGCCATTGGAATAAATAGCGATACAAGGCTTAAGATTGACGCCCCACCCACCAACTCATAAATGTCTGATTTCAGGCAAGCCATTATGGTGGCAATTATGCTCACTACCAATAGCATTAGCCGTGTGGTCATTAAAAAATGTAAATCTGTAGGCTTGTCCTTCATCATAGGTTTCAAAATATTCTCGGTAACCACGGCAGCCGGTGCCAGCATGGCCGAGCTGGTCGTACTCATGATGGCCGATAATAACGAACCGAAAAATAAAATTTGTACCGGCATAGCGGCATGCTGCAGTACCATGGTGGGCAGCGTAAGTTGAGTATCACCGTTAACGCTTTCCGGATAGAGATACTTGACACAAAGGCTGATGAACAAAGGCAACATGGCAATGGTAAGGTATAAGCCCGCAGCATAATAGCATGACCGTACGGCAATAGCAGATGACCCGGATGACATAGCCCGTTGAAAAACATCCTGAGAGGGTATGGATCCAAGCCCGAGTACCGACCAGGCCGCCAGGTATGAAACAATGGAAACTGCATCGGCATCCGGAAAAAATTTAAAAGTTGCCGAAGGAGCCGCATCAATCACATTCATTACCCCACCAGCTTTCGAAGAAAGTATGTAAGCAAGCACCCCTAGCCCCATAATAATAATTACACTTTGAATAAAGTCGGTTACCGAAATGGCCCACATGCCTCCAATAAACGTATATAGGGTAACCACTATGGAACTGGCAACAATACCTTGCCAGATGGGTATATCGGTTACCACATTTAAAATAAGTCCTAAGGCTACTAATTGCGCAGCGATATAACCAAAATATGAAGGCACCATAAAAACACTGGCCACAAATTCAGTTTTCCGATCGAACCGATGTCGAAAATAATCGCATAGGGTAAGCAAGTTCATCGCATAGAGCTTACGCGCAAAAAACATCCCAAATAAAACCAGGCAAAGGGCCGCACCAAAAGGATCTTCAACAACGGCATACAATCCGCCTTTCAAAAATTCAGATGACGCTCCGAATATGGTTTCGGAGCCAAACCACGTTGCGAATAAGGCTGAGGTGCTCAGCACAATGGGCAGGCTTCTTCCGGCCAGCATAAAATCATTGGAGGTTTTTACCCTGCGGGCAGCCCAAATGCCGATCAGCACCGTTACTACGAGATAAAGAATAATAGAAGCAATCAGCAACTCCGGTAGGCAGATTAAATTTCTGCTAAGATTACTTTTTTCTGGTTAACTGAAAAGTTCGTGTGATATTAAAACCAAAATGAATATCGCCTTCCCAAAAATTTCCGGTGGTCTCGGTTACAACAGCCCTATCTATCAGACCCAGGGAATTAGTAAACACCAATTGAAATACATGTCCTCCTGTTTCGATATCAATCCCGAAACCTATAGCATCGTATCGGATATAATCAGGAGGACTGTTGGGTTTGTCATTTAACCTAAAAATATATTCGCCTGTAATTGCCAGGCTTCGCGTAATCTTATGTCTTCCGGCAATACCTAAAGCAAAATCTGTATTTGTTTCAACGGTTTGATTTACCCTGTTCCTGTTAACAACAAGTGGGTTAACTTGTAAAGAGAAATTTTGATTGAATTTACGAGCGATTAACAACTGGGCCACGTAGGCTAATCGATCAGTAGTTTTGATGGGCTCTATACTATCGCTATTTTTTGGCGATGTCTTATAATTTAATGTACCCAATGTAGTTATTGTGACAGGCATTTTTCCAATGTGCTGCTGCAAAAGTTTATACCTGATGTAAGAATCAAAAGTTTTATCAACGGATGTTCGTCCCAGCCCAACACCTAGCCTGTCCGTAATTCCATATTCAAGGCCCAGCCTGACGAAAGCATCATCGAGGCCCCATAAAGTATAAGCACCTTCATTGATTCTACCGAAACGATGAGAAAAAATAAACTCCAAAGAGCCCCGTGGCTTGGTCTCCACTGATTGCCCGTTAATTACCCGGGTTCCTTTAAACGTTGCTATTACTGGCACGTCAAGAGGTTCCTTTGTTAACTCCAGAAGCAGTTCACCCTGAGCAATTGATGCGTGAGAAATAGTAACCAGTGAAACAAAAGCAAATAAGCTTTTCATGGGGGTCATTGAGGTTTGTGGGTAAATGTAACCGCAACCGCAACCTCTATTGTTTCAGCAATATTTTGCCAAAGTAATTGAGGTATCTTTATACTGTAGTCGGCCAGTTTAATCATGAACTTCGACTTGATGAAAATACGATCCTGGGCAACTTCAATAGTACCGGGTACCTCCACTATTTTAGTTACGCCATGAATGGTAAGTTCACCAACAGCTGTTACAACTTGCTCACCAGGCTTGAAGTTTTCAAAACCCTTCAACGTTCCTGAAAATGTTGATCGCGGAAACTTATCTGACTCCATGTACTTTTCATTGAAGTGCTGTTGCATTAGCTTTTTTTCAAACTGAAACTGATTGTTCGGTATCACAAAGGCAATTTCATGAGTACCTGGATTAAATATGCCTGAAATCTTTGTGTTCTCAGCGCTTATGTCCTCCAGGGTAGCCTTAGAAAAAAAGGTGATGACCCCCTCCGTAAGCACAAACTTTTGCGCTGGTGCGGTAAACGTCACCACCAAAAACCCAACCAGGAAAAATTTTCTACGCATTTAATTGTCCTTTGCACCGTCATCAACCCAACAGGCAATTAAATCGCGCAAATTTTGGGGTAACCCTCCGGTAGAAACCTGATCAGCGGGCATACTGCCATTACCTGTTCGTAACTTGATAGCTTGTGCATTGGCCTGTACGGTACTCAGATTGCTCCAATTGGGTAACGAGCTTGAACCATCATGGCATGTTGACTTAATACAATTAGCCTGCAGTATAGGCTTAATTTGCGTTTCGTAACTTACTCCCGTATTACTCGGCACTTGAGCATTTATCGTAATGGTACACCCGGTATTATCCTCTACCGTAATCATATACATTCCTGCTTTTAGGTTAGCGAATGTCGAAGATGAAACGAACGCACCAGCTCCAAGCTTATACTTATATGGGGATTGACCACCAGTTACATTCGCGGTAATAGAACCATTTGGGTTGGAACAATTCGTTTGCGGTAGTATTGTTGAGGCATTAGCGGTAGGCCCCAAAGGAGCAGTTAGCACTACAGCGGCTAACTGCTTTTCACACCCCTTGCTGTCTTTCACCGTAATAACAAATGAACCTCCTCCAAGATTCGCAAAGGTAGAAGTACTGGAAAAAGCAGCATTGTCCAGTTTAAACTGGTATGGCCCCATGCCACCAGAAGCTGAAACCTGAATTGATCCATTGTTTGTGCCGCAAGTTGTTGGGTTGGTTGAATTGATAAGTTGAATGGCCAGATCGGAAGTAGCACAATCAAAAGGTGTTGGTTCATCACTACTGGAGCAACTCATATAAAATAACAAGGCAACTACAGTGATTAAGCTTAGTGATCGGTATTTAAGGTTCATTATCATAGATTTTTATAGGCTTATACTATTATTTCCAGAAACGATACTTGACATTAAAAAAAGCCCCTAAACTGGCCAGTGAAACATCACCCTCACCCACACCGGCCAGCGGGGCTTTATAAAACGGCTCCAGTTGAATGGCCCAATGGGCATTCAACTGCTTACTCAAGCCAACTGAAAGATTCAGCATACTGAACCATTCCTTGTTTTGTCCGTGTATAGTTTTGTAGTAGGTATAGATATTTCCATACCCCCCCTTTATAGTATATACATAGTTCTCGTTACTCATCAGGTATGATGAAACACCCAGACCAGCATAAAATGACCACTTTCGTTCTGGCGAAAAATTGTAATACAGCATTATTGGTACATCCCACATTTTACAGTCGCCCACTACCCGATCGCTTGTTTGTCCATAGTATTCGATATTATGCGCAGTGTAAAATTTATTTGAACGGATCAATCCCGCGGCTACTGAAAGATTTTTTGTAATAGTGTACTCAGCCAAAAGCCCATAATTCAACCCGATCTTATCAGGCTGAATTGATTCTACGGTGGAGTAATCAGGAGAAATGGAAAGCCGGATTAAAAATCGCTGGTAAAATTTACGGTGCAACGGGTCTTCGTGTTTGTGCAGTTGAGTCTGAGTGTCCTCTTCCTCTTCATTCAAAAGTTCTGTTTCATGTTCTTGCTTTTCAGTTTCAACCGAATCTACCACTATCCATTCGGCTTTGTTACTGAAACTAACCGGACCTACCTGTACCGCATTAGTTTGAATACTTGCAACCGTGCTTGCTTTATCCTCCGCTAAAACATAACCTGAGGTGCTGGCCACACTTTCCTTGTCCAACATCTTTCTACTGTTATTGACACCGTTGATGGCATTAGATTGCTCACTACTTTTTTTCTTCTCTCCTGATTGTTTACCAACACGCTCAACTATTGATTTTTCTTTAACATTTAGTGAGGAGTGTGGGCGTGAAACAATCTCCTGTCTAGCCACGATCTCATCAGTGATGTGGTTTAGCGTATTGATTGATTCGGGTTTCATTTTTTTTTCAGCTTCTTCAGAAGTGGCCATAGCAATACTGCCAGTCGTATCGTTACGCTTTGTTAATACCTGCGTAGTCGTTGTGGCCATACGTGTTTTAGCTTCATCCATACCCCGCCACACCAATACCGCTACGGTTATAACCATGATTGATCCTCTTATAATTTTATTTGCATGCCCGAATACACCTGTTCGTTCTGCCTCGTTCAACCGGTTGTCCATATCGGTCCAATCGGGCATGACAGTATCTCCCGCTGATTTTTCGGCAGCCTGTTTAAACAAATCATCCAACTCCTGATCAGACAGATTTTGCATATTTTATCTCCTTCATCTTCTCTAACATATTTCTTAAGCGCTCGCGCGCCTTTGATAAATTTGATTTTGAGGTACCTGTTGAAACACCGAGGATAATCCCTATCTCTTCATGGGTGTATCCGTCAATGGCGTACAGGTTAAACACCATTCGATAAGCAGGGGTAAGACACTGCACCATCGCCATCAACTCTTGGTGTGATAATTCTTCAATTGCCGTGGACCGCACAATAAAACGATCTGAGACCTCATCTACAGCTTGTTGGTAATAGTGCTTATTCTCCTTCCGGTAATGATCTATGGAGGCATTGATCATTATCCGCCTTATCCATGCTTTAAAAGATGTATCCGGTTTGTATTGATCCATCTTCTGAAATATTTTCATGAAGCCATCATTGGTTACTTCCTTTGCCTCTTCGGCTGTTCTGCAGTAACGCAAACAAACACTGAAGCAGTAGCCATAGTACTGGTTGTACAATTGGCGTTGGCTTTCGCGATCGTGTCGTTTGCATCCTTCAATCAGGACATGCATGGGTGATAGGGCCAGTCTTGAAAATTTTATTCAGTACGGGTGAATTCAGGGAATGGTTGCCCTGGAAATGTAAGTTACGGAGGTTTTATCTCAGTATGGATAGGCTCATAAACGAAAAACCCCCGAAATCCTTGACTCCGGGGGTTAATCTTGTCTATAGTTGGCTTTAATCTGTGACAAACATAAGCGAAGCCCTTTTAGCAACAATAGGCTATTCGCCAATCGGTTTAATGGAGGGACAAAATGCCGTTAATAAGGATAGAGTGACCCGGGCTAAAAAAATGAAAATCCCCGACATGTTCACGACAAGGGGGATTTTCAAAGTCTACAGTTGGCTTTAATCGAAAGTAAAGGTAGTATAAAATATTAAAAAAGCAACTCAGGTTTACCTTTTTACCTCAAGTGAATCCTGATTCAGAGAGTCCTTTTTCACGTAATCACGCTCAATTCGCTCTTTTAGCTGGGGTTTTGACCCTGGAAAAGTGGTACGTGTGGCAATGTCGTAGCTGGCATAAAACAGCAAGGCAAAGAACACGATGGCAAACCCGAGAAATATCTTTTTGTTACGTGACATGCTTGTAAAAAAAAAGGGACTTAACGCCCCTTTAGTTCATTTGTTTGGAATACTATTTTACCTTATTCACCACGGCATCAAATGCTTCACGGTGATTCATGGCCAGGTCGGCCAATACCTTGCGATTAAGGTGGATACCGGCTGTTTTTAACTTACCCATAAATTGTGAGTAGGATAAGCCGTGTTCACGAACACCAGCATTGATACGGGTAATCCATATCGCGCGGTATTCTCTTTTCTTGGATTTACGGTCGCGGTAAGCATACACGAGACCCTTTTCTACGGCATTCTTGGCTACCGTCCATACGTTTTTCTTACGACCAAAAAAACCTTTGGCCAGTTTTAAGATGCGCTTACGTTTTGCGCGGGATGCAACATTGTTGACTGATCTTGGCATTTTATTTTACATTTTTGGTTGTTGGCGAATCTTCTGTTTCAAGTTTGCTTAGTTGCCAAAAACCGGGTTAAACATAAACCTGCCCTAGCGTGACACTGGCAGGTCAACCGATTAGTAGATTTAGTATTAAAGGGCGTACGGAATCATGAACTTCACGTTGTTCATATCTTCCGCTCTTACGATAGCCATTTTACCTAATCTTCTTTTTTGCTTGGTTTCCTTCTTGGTTAAGATGTGGTTCTTAAAAGCATGTTTCCGCTTTACTTTACCGGTACCCGTTACCTTAAACCGTTTCTTTGCACCAGACTTTGTTTTTACTTTAGGCATTGTATTACAATTAAATCAATTTCTATTCTCACCTATTTGCTTGCCTTACCTTTGGGCTGCACGAACATCGACATCCGTTTACCTTCAAGTCGTGGCATCTGTTCCACTTTTCCGTGTTCTTCAAGACCTTGGGCAAATTTTAACAATAAAATCTCACCACGCTCTTTATACACAATGGTACGGCCAGGAAAAAACACCGTGGCCTTAACTTTTGATCCTTCCTTAAGAAAGTTGATGGCATGGTTCAATTTAAAATTGAAGTCATGTTCATCCGTATTAGGGCCAAACCTGATTTCCTTCACCACCACTTTGATGGCTTTGGCCTTAATTTCTTTCTGCTTTTTCTTCTGTTCGTATTTAAACTTCGAGTAGTCAGTAACCTTACAAACCGGGGGATCTGCATTGGGGGAAATTTCCACCAAATCCAACCCTTGTTCCTGTGCTATCTTAATAGCCTCCTTAACAGGGTAAACATCAACCTTTACGTTTTCGCCTACTAACCTCACCCTGGGTGCGGTAATCCTTTCATTAATACGATAGGGCTCCTCTGGTCTGTATGGGCCCCTTCGAAAGGGTCTGTTTGTCTGGTTTATAATACTTCCTCTGGTTTAAATTCTACAACATTTTATGCTCAACGAGCCTATTTTAACTAAAAATAGGGTGCAAATATCGCCATATTATTCAGAAATCAAAACCTTAACTTTAGTTCTCCGGTGCTGAAGACGAGGCTTTAAATTCCTCCACAAACTGATCGAAGGGCATAGTGCCGGCATCTCCCTTGCCATGGATGCGAACGGCAACTTTTCGCTCAGCCGCTTCCTTCTCCCCTACAATGAGCATGTAGGGAATTTTCTTCACCTCAGCATCCCGTATTTTACGTCCAATCTTTTCATCACGATCATCCAAAAATCCCCTGATATCCAGCGCTTTAAGGGTATTGAATACATCCTCTGCATAAGCATTGAAACGCTCTGATATGGGCAACACAGCCACCTGATCTGGCGAAAGCCACAGCGGGAAATTTCCCGCGCAGTGTTCTATTAAAACCGCTACAAAGCGTTCCAATGAACCAAATGGAGCCCGGTGAATCATTACCGGTCGATGGCGCTGGTTATCAGAACCTACATATTCTAACTCAAAGCGCTGCGGAAGCTGGTAGTCTACCTGAATGGTTCCTAATTGCCAACTGCGGCCTAAAGCATCTTTAACCATAAAATCCAGTTTGGGACCGTAAAAAGCAGCTTCGCCTTTTACGGCTACCGTTTTCAACCCTCTTTCATCGGCTGCTTCCTGTATCTCACGTTCGGCTCTGTCCCACAATTCATCGTCACCGATATACTTTTCCTTATTCGCTGGATCACGCAAGGAAACCTGGGCCGTGTAGTTTTCAAATCCAAGTGAATTAAATACATGGAGTACCAGATCAATTACTTTTATGAACTCCTCCTTTACCTGATCTGGGCGACAAAAGATATGGGCATCGTCCTGGGTAAAACCCCTTACCCGCGTAAGACCATGAAGTTCACCACTTTGTTCATAACGATACACAGTTCCGAACTCCGCCAGCCGGATAGGGAGATCCTTGTATGATCGTGGTTTGGAGTTATATATCTCGCAATGATGCGGACAGTTCATGGGTTTAAGCAAAAACTCCTCACCTTCATCGGGTGTGCGAATGGGTTGGAATGAATCTTTACCATACTTTTCGTAGTGACCTGATGTTACGTAAAGGCTTTTACTGCCAATATGGGGAGTCACTACCGGATCATAACCCGCCTTCACCTGGGCTTTGCGCATAAACTGCTCCAGGCGCTCACGCAGTATTGTTCCTTTAGGCAACCACAGTGGCAAGCCCATGCCAACCTTTTCGGAGAAGGTAAAAAGCTCAAGTTCTTTGCCCAGCTTTCGGTGATCTCTTTTCTTCGCCTCTTCCAACAGATGCAGGTATTCTTCAAGCTCTTTTTGCTTTGGAAAAGTTATACCGTAAATGCGGGTAAGCATTTTGTTCTTTTCATTGCCTCGCCAATATGCTCCGGCAACGTTGAGCAATTTTATTGCCTTGATAAAACCAGTATGGGGTATATGCGGACCTTTACATAAATCCGTAAAGTTACCCTGTTCATAAAAAGTTATGGTACCATCCGTTAACTCATTAATAAGTTCGAGTTTATAAGGATCATTCTTCCTGCTAAAAAAGTCTAACGCTTCGGCTTTACTAACTTCTCTCCTACCGAAAACACTTTCTTTCTTTGCAAGCTCTTTCATTTTTGCTTCAAGTGCAGCAAGATCATCATCACCAAAAGCCTTACCGCCCAGATCAACATCATAATAAAATCCATTTTCGATGGGTGGACCGATACCAAATTTTACACCCGGGTGCAGTGCTTCAAGTGCTTCAGCCATTAGGTGGGCTGATGAATGCCAAAAAGCATATTTGCCACCACCATCATTCCAGGTAAGAATTTTAACGGAAGCATCCTGATCAATGCTTCGGGAAAGATCCTGTATAGTACCGTTTACTTCAATAGCCAGTGCATTACGCGCCAAACCTTCACTGATACTCATTGCTACGTCAATACCTTTAACACCTGATGGAAACTCACGAATGCTTCCGTCCGGTAAACTAATTTTAATCATCATGTCTTGTAGTTAAAAATCTGCGCAAATATAAGGAATGCCCGTCCACTACAGCTTGAACTGAGCCGTAAACAACACACCAAATTTGCGGGCACGGTCGTTTTCCAGGTAGCTTAACCGGTGAACGAAGTCAACCCGTATAAAGCGAAAGATATTTTCAACACCGTACCCTAATTCAACATAGGGCCTGTTCAGTGTCAGGTTATTATTTCCTGCCGGGAATGGCAATGGTTCACTAAGCGTCAGGTTTTCATCCCTCAAATCGGCATAAATAACATTGGCAAGGCCCGTTAAACGCCACTTCAGCTTTCGCATGAGTGGTATGCGGTTTAGGATAAAACCCTCGAAATTCTGACGGTATTGCATGGACACAAAGCGATCGCTAAAAAACTCACCAAAGTTCATCAAACTATAAATCACGTCTGTGTAAAATGGTGTTTCGTTACCAATATGAAATGATAGAAGCGGATAGGGTAGTATGCCATTGATGTACTCACCTGTTAACGTTACCCGGCCTGTGCCCAACGGGCCCATTGGCAATTTCTTTAAAACTGAAAACCGAAACTTATCATACTCAAAGTCGCTTCCACCAATCCCCTTTAAGCCTCGTGTATAGCGTAACGTTATAATGGGCCATTTCTGGGCTCCAAGACTTAGCCGTTCATTATCATACTGAATAAATAATTCATCACGGGCAAATCGTGACTCCAGAATCACTTCGGCTGTCTGGAAGTTTTGATGCAAGGAGGAAATGTCTCCGGGATTGGTATAATAACCAAACTCGAAACTGGGTTTAAAGGTATTGTACCGAACAGCTACACGTTGCGAAAATCCTTTTATCACTTCGCGTTGAAAATTAAACCGTGTTTCATCAAAGTAATAGCCTCTGCGGTAAATGCCAAACCGTGTGGCTGCCAGAAAAAGATAGTTATCGGCCAGGTTTTCATCGTCAATACCTACTCTGCCCAGATCACTTCGGGCACGGAGGCTTACGGTAGTCCAATGTTTTCTATCCAATATATGCTGCACGAATGCTGAGTATTTTATTTCTTCATCCTTAAACCCATAGGCCAGTTGTCCTCCAAAACTCCATGTTTTGCTAAACTGGTAATTGGTACGAAACCCCGATTGAACACGAACCCCCTCGATATCGTTGAAGGCTACAAGACTCAGATACGGACCGATGTCAATTTTTCCTGCCTTTTTGTACCCGTTTACCAAAATCTTAGCCACGTCAATGTAGGTTCGTACCACCGGTATATTTTGTAACGTATCGATCATCCGGTAAACATTCTTTTCTGTTTCGGTTAACGGATCGTGGCGCAGTTTATTCCAATGATCTTCATCGTGTTGATTAAGGATGTATCCTTCGTCCAGCAGAATTGGCTTTTCGTAAAATTTTGGTTCTTTAGGTTCATCAACAATAATGTTTTTATTGGATGTATAGAACTTGGCCAACAATCCGGCCCATTGATCGCGCACCTCACCCACATCCACCAGCATACGGTTTTTGACAGGCAGCCAGGCACCCCCTTCAGTTTTGGTCAGCTCTTGTTGTATCCGTATTTTTTCAATAAAATTCAGGTTAGCTTCCTTTCCTATCGTGGCCTCAATCTGCTTTATAGCAAATTCACGTTTGGTAATCCACATGGTTCCGGTGAAGGCAAGTGCCTGCGGACTTTTAGGAAAGAAGTCGAGTCGGTAACAAAAGTCTTCGCCTATGTACAAGCTGTCGATCAAATCATAATCGTAATAGAGCTTCCAACCATCAGCAATGGGCGAAACAAAATCCTTATCCAGAATATTAAGCCAGTTTTTATAAAAATTATATTCCTGAAAGGAAGTACCAATAAGCTGCGCCATTAAGGAGCCGTCTTCAAAACCAACACCACTGATTTTTGTTTCCTTGATGTTTTCAAACTTTAATTCCGGATTTGCCCGGTAATAGAATTTCGATACACTTTCGGAAATGAATATGGGCAGCACGGGCTTACCGTCCTCCCCGGCTATTCGCTCAATACTATCAAGCACTTGCGTGATGCGCGAGACGATTTTCTTCTTCCGGAATTTATCAGTGATGTTGTCTACATCAATTTCAATTTTAGAATAGGAATCAAACTCAAAAGCACTGAGTTTGCGTTTATCGTTTGTATTCTTATTACTGATAACATTTCGTAAAATCGGAAAGGCGGGATTTTCACCCGACAGGATTATGATATCCCGTAACCGCGTAACTTCTTCTTCCAACTGAAAATTAATGGTTTGATCAACGCCTTTTTTAACGGGTTTTGAACGCGACTTGTAGCCGATGTAGCTGGCTAAAAGTGAATCGGTTGGCGTACTGGTCCGCAAAACAAAATTGCCATCAAAATCGGTAGTTGTACCAATGCTGGTTCCTTTAAAAACAACGTTCACAAAAGGAATCGGATCACCTGAAAAAGCATCCGTGATTTTACCTCGAATTACAGTTTCCTGTGCAAACGTGCAGGTTAAGAGCAGTAGAAAAGCTGACGTAAGCGTGAAACGGGCAGACAAATTCACAACCGGTTTGAAATACGTAGTAGTTGACCTCAAAAATAACGAATTAAACTGTGTTATGATGATTAAGGTTTCACTTCAGAAATAATAATAATTTCTTCTTTTTCACCTAAATACTGAGGATTGGTTTTAAATACATACAGGTCAAGAACGGCTTTGGCTCTGGCAAAGTATTCGCGTATCCTGACTTTAAAGGCTGACTCCAGTTCAGGTTCTTCCGCACCCATGGCAATGGCATCAATACCATAATAATCGCTTATAAAAAGTGCCCTATAGCTATGGAAAGATTGCGTGATTATTAAGATTTTATCCTGACCAAAAATTTCTTTACTGCGCACAACCGAATCCAGTGTTCGCAGTCCTGCATAATCCAGCGTTATGGCTGCAGTGGGTACGCCTCTTGCCACCAGGGCTTTACGCATTTCAGATGGTTCGTTATAGTATTTAGTCCGGTTATCACCACTTACTATGAAGTGATCAATCTTGCCAAGCTTATACAGTTCAGCCGCACGGTCCATTCGATGATCAAAAAATGGATTTGCTGCTCCGCCAACCAGTTTATGACTGGTGCCCAGCACCAAGGCCACCCGGTGATCTTTTAACTGTTCAGCATCGTGAAAAACCCGTGATTCGGTGCTTTTAACAACCCAAATATTGGCTGAAAGAAAAAATAAAAACACCGTAGCTATGGCACCAATGAGCACACGCTTTAACCATTTCATGGAGAGGATATTAAAACCAACTGGCCAAAGTTACGGATTTGCGCGCAAAAACTCCTTTTCAATAATTTGCGAACGCTTTACCATCTTTCTGTACCAGGCCAGACGAAGTTCATCCTTTTCAGTAACGGATAAACCATAGTTTTCTTGTTCATGCTTGAGCTTAGCGATGAGGTTACTCAAGCCTATGGCCACGCTGGCTGAAATATTCAAACTCTCGGTAAACCCATACATGGGAATTTTTACTTTTTCATCCGCGTGCGCAAGCGCATACTCCGAAAGGCCATGGAGTTCATTTCCAAATACCAACGCCACTTTTGAATGCTGCACATCAATATCATGAATAGACTTATTCGCTTCAGCTGGATCAGTTGCGTAAATCCGGTAGCCGTTTTCTTTTAAGTGACGAAAGCAAACTTCCGTATTATTAACTCCTCTTTTATGATAACGGATCAGGTTCTCCCATTTATACGAACCTTTTAACACATATTTATTCACTTCATATTTGGTGGTGTTTTCTATGATGTGAATATCCTGAATGCCCATGCACTCACAGGTACGCACAGCTGCACTGGCATTTTGTGACTGAAAAATATCTTCCAGCACCACCGTTACATGCCGGGTGCGTTCATTCAATACTTTTTCCAACAACTGCTTTTTATGGTCAGAGATATACTGAGCGAAATAGTCAACCAGTAATATTTCCTGCCTGGAAAGGGACATAAAGATTTTAGCTAAATAAAGCTCCGGCAATAGTGGCCGTCATCATGGTGGCCAGTGAAGCCGCCATTAACGCCCGAAGGCCAAGGCGCGATAAGTCTGCCTGGCGATTCGGTGCCATGCTACCAATACCACCAATCTGAATAGCAATGGAGCTAAAGTTGGCAAAACCACACAATGCATACGTTGAAATGATGATGGATTTATTGCTCAGCACGCCCATCGATTTCATCTCCGCTAATCCCAGGTAGGCTACAAATTCATTGATAACAAGTTTTTGTCCAAGTAAGCTTCCAACATAAATGGTTTCCGACCAATCAACCCCCATTACAAAAGCCAGCACACGAAACAGCTGACCAAAAATATACTGAAGCGAAAATCCGGTAAACGATCCATTGGTGGTTGACTGAACCCAGGTATTTAAACCCGTCCATGCGCCAATACCATCAACTAAAATCCAATTAATGGCATAGATGATGGCAATGAAGGCTAACAGCATACCCCCTATGTTTAGGGCCAGTTTTACTCCATCTGATGCCCCACTTGCAAAGGCATCAATAACGTTAACGCCAATAGACTCTTTATTGACATTTAGTTGCCGGTCAATTTTTTCAGGTTCGCTTTCCGGTAAAAATATTTTGGCCATTACAATAGCTGCAGGAGCGTTCATAATGGATGCTGAAAGTAAATAGGTTGCGAACTTGCCATATTGTTCCGGATCACCTCCTCCCAAAAAAGTAATATAGGCTCCCATAACACTGCCGGCAATGGTAGCCATACCGCCCGTCATTAAACAATGCAATTCCGACTGAGTCATCTTGGCTATAAAAGGTCTTACCAGAAGGGGTGCTTCAGTTTGACCCAGAAAAATATTCCCTGCTGCCGATAAGCTCTCTGCACCTGAAAGGCGCATAGTCTTGGTCATGATCCAGGCAAAGACATAAACAATTTTTTGAAGTACACCCAGGTAATACAGCCCTGCCGTTACCGATGAAAAGAAAATAACCATAGGTAAGGCCTGAAAAGCAAACAAAAAGCCCAGTCCATGACGCGTACCTTCCTTATTATCACTGTTGAATGCAAGGTCACCAAACAAAAATTGAGCTCCTTTTCCGGCAAAGCTTAGGAAGGTAACAAACCCATCGCCCAACGCGCTGAAACCATGTTGAACAAAAGTGACTTTCGAAATAAGAAGTGCAATTACGATTTGAAGGATTACGCCCGAAGTCACAAGCTTCCAGTCAACCTTTTTTCGGTAAAGAGAAAAAGCAAAGGCAATAGCGATGATTACACCCAGACCAATTATTCCGCGCAGGTAGTCCACAACATTAGTTTCGTTTGCTTAATTCATCCCTGATTTTCGCTGCCCGTTCGTAGTCCTCTTTATCGATAGCGTCTTTCAGGATTTCGTTAAGCTTATCTACAGAATAATTTTTCAGATCTTCTATCCTGCGTGAGACAGGTTCCTTTTTAACTTTCGCCTTTTGCTCAGCTTTAGGTTCATCTTCATCCTGCTCATCGGTTAAAACAATTCCGGCTTCTGCCAGGATATTTTCATAGGTAAAAATCGGAGAGTCAAAACGAAGGCCAATAGCAATGGCATCGGAAGGGCGAGCATCAACTTCCGAGCGCTTCAAACCATCAGAACAAACAATCTTGGCGAAGAAAACTCCTTCTTTAAGATCTGAAATGATGATCTCTTCTACTGTAAAGTGAAAGTTATTGGCAAACGACTTAAACAAGTCGTGGGTCATGGGCCTGTTCGGGAT
The DNA here is from genome assembly GCA_002425185.1 of Flammeovirgaceae bacterium UBA5585. Taxonomy (GTDB): domain Bacteria; phylum Bacteroidota; class Bacteroidia; order Cytophagales; family Cyclobacteriaceae; genus UBA2336. Next base: position 240,302 of record DILT01000016.1, read on the forward strand.
AATCTTTTCGATTTCGATGGCAATAGCCTGTGCTTCAAACATGCCGATGATAATGGGTAAGCGCCTGTTGCCTTCTGTTTCACCCAACACCAGGGCAAACGAACCCGATTGGGATTGACTTGATGAAAGGCCGAGTATTTCGAGTTTTATTTTCTTCACAATTATTTAGCAGCTTTTATAGCTTCATTCAATTTAGGCAAAATATCGAAAGCATCACCCACAATTCCATAATCTGCGGCTTTAAAGAATGGTGCGTCAGCATCTTTATTGATAACCACAATACATTTGGATGAATTTACCCCGGCCAGGTGTTGAATGGCACCCGATATACCAATGGCAATATATAATTGAGGAGCAACCTTTACCCCGGTTTGCCCTACGTGTTCATGATGTGGTCTCCAGCCCATATCCGATACCGGTTTGCTGCAGCCCGTAGCCGCACCAAGGGTTTTGGCCAGCTCTTCAATGCCACTCCAATGCTCAGGGCCTTTCATGCCTCTTCCACCCGACACAACAATATTTGCTTCCGGGAGCAATACATCACCGGTTGCTTTTTCAGAAGAAGTTATTTTTGTTGAGAAATCTGCATCCGACAAAGAAACCTGATAAGGCGTAACAGAAACATTGCTCCCCACTTCTTTCACCTCGGCAGCATTTTTTTTAATACCAATTACTTTCTTTGGTTTTGTTAACTCAACTTGAGCAAAAGCTTTACCGGTATAAATGCTGCGTTTCACTTTAAATCCTGCAGCGGTATCGGGAAGCTCAACAACATTAGAAGCAAGGCTTGCACCGAGTTTGGCAGCTACCCGTGCTCCTACAGGTGTGCCTAACGAAGAATCAGCCAATACCAGTACATCACTATTCTCATCCTGAAAGGCTTTTGCAATAACGGTAGCGTAAGCTTGAATTAATCCTTGATTAAGTTTTGCATCAGCAGCGTGCAGTACTTTCTTAGCGCCATACTTTCCAAGGCTTTCAAGTTCGGCACTTTCCACATTTCCCAAAGCCAGGGCGGTAACCGAACCACCCATGGTGTGAGCAAACGCAACAGCCTCCAGCGAGTTTTTCTTTATTTTTCCTTCCGCACTTTCAACAAATACCAGAATATTCATAGTTCTATGATTCAGATTTTATAAAACCTTAGCTTCGTTCTTTAATAAGTTTACCAACTCCTGCACATTATCGGCCGCAATCATTTTAACGGAACCTTTTGCCGGTGGTAATTCAAACTTCTGCAGCTTCACACCACTGTCAACGGTTGAAGGCTCAACTACTTTCAGCGGTTTGGTGCGTGCCGACATAATGCCACGCATATTTGGAATCTTCCATTCAGCAATCGGTTCCTGGCAGCCTGCTACAAACGGTAAATTAACTTCCAGGTATTCCTTACCACCTTCAATCTCACGGGCAAGCTTAGCGGTGCTGCCCTCAATATCCAGTTTCATTACAGGAGAAATGGAGGGTATGCCGAGCAGTTCTCCAACAATACCGTGTACTGCACCACTGTTGTAATCAATAGACTCCCGGCCCATCAAAATCAAATCATAACCACCCGCCTTTGCCTGTTCAGCAATTTGAGTGGCTACAAAAAAAGAATCAGTTGGTTCTGCGTTTACGCGAATAGCATCATCTGCCCCAATAGCCAATGCTTTGCGAATGGTTGGTTCCGTGTCAACCAAACCAACATTTATCACGGTGATGGTTGCACCTGAATTTTCTTTTAATTCAACGGCACGGGCCAGCGCATAATCGTCATATGGGCCAATAATAAACTGCACACCATTTGTATCGAATTTGGTGTTGTTGTCAATAAAATTGATTTTAGAAGTAGTGTCGGGAACGTGCGAAATACAAACCAGGATCTTCATCGTGCTGCCTCAAAAATTTAACGGTACAAAAATTCTTAAACGGGCCTCAAGATAAAGCATAAAATCTGAAATTTGGAAGGCCAAAAACTCAAAATAAAATGAATTTGACGCGAATAGAGCAACTTTTGAAGTTTCTGGAAGAAGATCCAAACGATGTCTTTTCGCTTTATGCCCTGGCGCTTGAGTACAAGAAAAGCAATCCGGCAGCGGCAGGGAAGTTATTCAACCAACTTTTAACCCATCATCCTGAGTACCTCCCCACCTATTACCAGGCTGCAATGATGATGGAAGAATCCGGAAACACAATTGAAGCCCTTCAACTTTACCAACAAGGAATTGAATTGGCCAGAAAGATGAACGACACAGCTACCTTAAAAGAACTTCAAGCTGCTTATAATTTGTTGGCTGATGACTAAATAACCACCTTCAAAAAAATCAGAACGGCATATCCTCTTCGTTGCCCGAAACAGGCGGCTCGTCTTCTGGCTTGATTTGATTAATACGGCTTTCCCGCGTAATCATACCGCTAAATGGATTTTCATGTGGTGTAGGTGAATCGAAATCAGCAAACTTGGTGTACTTGCCAATAAACTTAAGCTTGGCGGTACCCGTTTGACCGTTACGATGCTTGGCAATAATCACTTCGCCCATTCCTTGTGTAGGCATACCTTCCTCATCTACCGTGATCTTATAGTACTCAGGGCGATAGAGGAATATCACCATGTCGGCATCTTGTTCGATAGAACCTGATTCACGCAAGTCGGAGAGTTGTGGACGCTTGTCACCACCCCGGGTTTCCACTCCACGACTTAATTGCGAGAGTGCAAGTACGGGCACATTGAGTTCCTTGGCAATACCTTTTAATGCGCGCGAAATAGAGGCAATCTCCTGTTCGCGGTTACCACCTGCATCACCCCGCATAAGTTGCAGATAATCTACAATGATCAATTGTATACCATGCTCAGCCTTAAGTCTTCGTGATTTGGCCCGCAACTCCAATATCGATAATGCAGGAGTATCGTCAATAAAAATAGGAGCCGATGACAAGCGATTGGTTTTATGAACCAATTGTGCCCATTCAAATTCAGCCAATTGACCTTTGCGGATTTTCTCGCCTTCCAATTCAGCTTCAGCGGAAATCATCCTGTTCACCAATTGAACAGAAGCCATCTCCAACGAAAAAATGGCTACCGGCCGTTTGAAGTCAACAGCAGCATTACGCATAGCCGAAACAACAAATGCGGTTTTACCCATACCGGGCCGTGCTGCAATAATTACCAGATCAGAATTTTGCCAGCCGGAAGTCATTCTATCTAATGCAGTGAATCCTGAAGGCACACCGGTTAGTCCGTCTTTATGTTCCTTTAGCTTTTGAAGTTCCTGGATGGCTCTGTACATCAGGTTCTTCATGTTATCGTAATTCTTCCTAAGGTTGGAATCCGATATTTCAAAAATGGATTGCTCGGTTTTATCTAACAGCTCAAATACATCGGTGGTGTCTTCATAGGCATCATGATGGATTTGCGAGGCGATTTGAATCAAGTCGCGCTTAATCGCTAACTCAATTACAACACGAGCATGGTATTCAATATTGGCCGCTGAACTTACTTTAGAGGTTAACTCAGCAATGTAGTAAGCACCGCCTACCAATTCGATCTTTGCGTTTTTGCGCAGCTGGTTTACTACCGTACGCATGTCCACCGGTTCTGATCCTTTGAAAAGATCAATGATGGCCCGGTAAATTTCCTGGTGTGCCTCCGAATAAAAGTGCTCAGGTTTTAAAAACTCAACAACTGCGTTAAGCGCACCCTTTTCTAACATGAGCGCGCCTAACACAGCCTCTTCCAGATCAAGCGCCTGTGGGGGAAGTTTTCCCAGGCTTTCGGAGATATCGCGCACCAAAAGTTTACCTCCTTTACCGGACGGCATCATGGTCTTACTTCCTGTCCGCATTGGCGTTGATCGGCTTTGCTCCATACTGTGGTTGTTGGACGTGTTGCTTTTTTACAAGGTGACAAACGTAAGCAAACACGCTATCCGTTTAATAACATTCGTTCAATACAAAAAAATGATGATTACACACTCTCATTAACAAGTTGTGCACATATAAAAATTCAAAACGCATTCAAGTATAAACCCGAACCACTGACAAGCCGTGACATGGCTTTACTAAAACAGGCTTTTTCAAAACAACTATTTCCGTTACTTTCGCGTGAACCGATTATCGCATCAGGCATGAGCATTAAACCCGAGACAATACTTGAACAATCCCTTGATAAGCAGCGCATTGTTATAACCGGAAGCCGGGGAAGAACATCCTTAACCGCTATACTCATCCATGTACTCAACTACTATAAGCGCTCCTTTGATTACGTATTAAGTACCCCTGTTCATGGCATCCGCGAAACCTCCCGGATTTCCAGTGCGCCCATCATTATTATCGAGGGTGATGAAAGTACCATGCTGAGCTACAAGCATCATATTGGTCTGATCAGCAATATTATATGGACAAAAACCGATGAGTTTCCATCCGAAGAGGACTATGTTAAGCTGTTTGATATCTTTGCCGATAACCTGCCAAAAGCCGGGCTGCTTTTTTACTGCGAAAATGACCCCATAGCCTTTGTGGTAGGCGCCAAACCACGAACCGATGTTTTGAGTACCGGGTACAAAATACATCCACATACTTCCGAGGCGGGAAAACACTTTCTCACAACTGCCGGAAAAGAAAAAATTCCAGTGAATATTTACGGAAGCGTAAACTTTCAGAATATCAGCGGAGCTAAAGAGCTTCTCAAACGTATTGGTGTTACTGCCGATCAGTTTTACCAGGCCATTTCCACTTTTCCATTATAAACGCGTCAGGTTTTAATACACCCTGATTTAATCCAACTATGCAACTTAACCTCCGCAACCCGCTGTGTGTCTTCGATCTTGAAACCACGGGCACCAACATATCTACAGATCGTATTATTGAAATCGCGGTTATAAAAGTTATGCCCAATGGTGAAATTCAAAAAAAAGCAGAGGTACTTAACCCTACCATTCCCATACCGGCTGAATCGACACGGTTTCATGGACTAACCGATGACGATGTAAAGGATAAGCCCACCTTTAAAGATGTGGCTAAAGATTACGCCAAATTTTTTGAGGGGGCTGATCTGGCCGGATTTAATGTGCTCAAGTTTGATATTCCTATTCTGGTAGAAGAATTTCTGAGGGCCGGGGTTGAATTCGATTACAACCGGAAAAAAATAATTGATGCCCAGCGCATCTTTCACTTCATGGAAAAGCGTACGCTTTCAGCAGCTTATAAATTTTACTTGAATAAGGAACTACAGGAATCGCATACGGCAGAAGCCGACACACAAGCCACACTGGATGTACTGCTGGCACAAATTGAAAAATATGATGGCCAACCGGTTATCGATGGACTGGGCAAGACCATTGGTGAAATAAAAAACGATATGGAGTCGCTGGCCAAACTTACCGGCTCAGGCCTGGTTGATTTGGCCGGGCGCATGATTAAAAATGAAAAAGGTGAAGAAGTATTCAATTTCGGGAAACACAAAAACAAGAAGGTAGTGGACATTCTTAAGCAAGAGCCCTCCTACTACGACTGGATGATGAATGGAGATTTTCCGCTCGACACAAAACGAAAACTCACCGAGATCAAGCTGCGGGCGTTTAAGAATAAGTAAACCAATCTTTTTGCTGAACAGCATTCCTACGCTTGTGAATTACCCGAGAATTGCCGTAAAAATTATTTTTTTCCTGAATGGCTTTGTTCATGCCAACCTGTACTCACGTTTGCCCCGTGTGCAGGAACAATTCTCCATTGATAACGGCACATTAGGATTTGTCCTGCTCGCCTCCTCCATTGGCGCTATTGGCGCCATGCCGTTTACCGGCTGGTTTATTATCCGGTTCGGAAGCCGAAGGATCACCTTGTTTTCAGTTTTCTTTTACTGCCTGCTTGTGCCGTTTGTTCCATGGACTTTTAACCTTGCCGGCCTGATGATGCTGTTCTTTCTAATGGGCGTTTCGGCTGGTATGCTCGATGTATCGATGAATGCCCAGGCGGTGATGGTCGAAAAGCAACTCGGTAAACCCATAATGACTTCCTTTCATGCCTTGTTTAGTATCGGTATGATGCTTGGCGCTGGCATGGGCTCGTTGTTTTCCTCACTGAATACACCGCTGTTCACTCATCTCGGCACAATCACTCTTGTCAGCGTAATCATATCCTTTTTCATGCGGTATTATCTTATCCATGACAAGCCGACTACCAAGCAGGAAGGCCCAGCGTTTCGTCTGCCCAATGTTGCCATGGTCAGCATTGGCATTATTGCCTTTTGCAGCATGTTGGGCGAAGGTGCCATGGCTGACTGGAGCACCATTTACCTTGAAAAAGTTTCACAGGCCGATGCCTCATTGGCACCCCTTGGCCTTGCGGCTTTTGCTTTGGCCATGACCATCGGTCGCCTGGCCGGTGATAAAGCACGGTTTCGACTGGGTGACCAACGCCTAATCCTCATCTGTGGTATAATCGCATCGGCAGGCCTCAGTATCTCCATCTTTCTCCAAAATCCTTACATGGTCATCACCGGTTTCTTCCTGGTGGGTATTGGTCTGTCTGTAGTTGTACCAATTGCCTACAGCCTTGCCGGTAACGCACCTGATCTTCCGCCCGGTGTTGGGTTAGCCATGGTTACCACTGTAGGGTATTCAGGCTTTTTGGTAGGGCCACCCATTATTGGTTTCATTGCCGACTGGCAAACCTTGCGGGTGGCATTCATCTTCGTTTTATTACTCTTTTTTGCCATGATTATTTTAAGTGGCAGCGCCAAGCGGAAATCAGTTAAGCACCCTGATTGAGTTTGACCCGGTACTTATTGGTCGTTCCTTAACTTCCACTAAATAATTCTTGTGGCATCAATAATGATAAGTTGAATTTTCCGTTAAGCGCATGAGTGAGCCTTATACGCATTATCACTAAGATCTCTCAACAAACTAGTTGATATGAAACTATCTGTAAGTATACTCTTGCTGTGCATGGCCTTAAAATCACTTGCACAAATGAGCGAGGATAAAAAAGGTTATATCGGAATTACCACAGGGCTTGCGTTTCCATCAAAAGATCTTACCTATGAAACAGATAGCGGAACCGGATTGAATGTTAACCTGCTAAACTTTGGGTATCCTGTTTGGAAAAATATTGGATTCTGTGCCTCTTTGTTAGGCGGTGCACATTTAAGTAAAACATTACGCGAGGATGCCCTTTCTGTTTATGGTGCACTTTTAGCTGGCCCCATGTTTTCAGCCAATCTTTCTCAAAAATCCATGTTGCATTTAAGAACCATGGTAGGCAGCGCATTTTCAATGTTTGATTATGCAAACATTTCGGGGCGCTCAGCAAGAGAAGGCTGGTCGTATGGCTATTCGGTTGGATTTTTATACCGGTTCAACCATTCCAAAAACTGGTGCTTTATGTTCAATGCCGATTACTTTTCGGCAAAGTCATCAGTTTACAATTACCTGGGGGAAATAGCAGCGATCAATGTTAATGCTGGCATTGGCTTCAGATTAAAATAGGTTGAAAATTATTCTGCCGCTATCTTGAAAATTCTCGCCAACATTTGCGTTACCTTTGTGCGCTGGCTGTTCACATGATCAGAAAATTAAATATCATTCTTCTTTCACTTTGCCTGTTGGCATGGTCTGTCATTACCCCCGTTCAGGCCGGTCAGGGTAAACAAGGCTTCAAAGCTGCATCCGGCAAGGTGGTTTTCCAGAACCTTACCACTGCCTCCACTTCTTCAGATACTGCGGTAAAAAAATCACCGACTCTGCACTTAGAGCCTCAACAAATTTCTGCCTTACACGATCACTAATTTCTTCAGTTCAATTCGTCTTATCACAGTACGGATTTATTTACCGGCACCCCATTTTTAATACACTCTCGGCCCAGGCGCCTTAATTTTTCAGAAGTACATGCTCCCCGCACCTGTCGGGTAGAGCCCATTTTCTCTTTTTAAAACTTCTGAAAATTATTTTTCTCATGAAAAACGTAATCGAATTTATTATTCGCTATTGGTTTCCGCTTATCATGTTAATCATGTTTTGTGGGCTAATGATAGCCGTTGCAAATTTTTAATAACCATTACCTGAAAACAATTTACAGCGATGTCACTATCCACCACTGAAAGCCGGGGCCAGTGGGGCTCCCGTTTTGGTTTCATCATGTCGGCCGCAGGTTCGGCCATTGGCCTGGGCAATATCTGGCGCTTCCCCTACCTTACCGGGGAGCACGGAGGTGGCGCCTTTGTGTTTGTATACCTGATCATCGTGCTGCTGATTGGTGTACCCTTATTATTTACCGAGATAGGACTGGGCAGACTCACCCGCAAAAGCACCATCGGTGCCTTTCGCGACACGGGAGCAGGCCCGGTGTGGTTGGGTCTTGGAGCCATTCTCGCACTGTTAGTCAGTTTTTTTGTGCTATCTTACTACAGTGTGATTGCCGGGTGGACCATCGGCTATGTATTTAAATCGCTTAGCGGTTCAACCTCTTCCTTTGCCTCTTTCGCAGCCAATCCGTTTTACACCATTCCCTTGTTGGGTGTGGTAATTGCCATCACCATATCCATTGTACTTGGTGGTATTTCCGGAGGAATTGAAAAGGCTACAAAGGTGCTTATGCCGGCCCTGCTCATTCTTATTCTTGTTGTCGCGTTACGAAGTGTAACGCTCGATGGCGCTTGGCAGGGTGTGGTCTTCTACCTAACACCCGACTTTTCAAAAATCACGGCCAACACCATTTTGGCAGCATTAGGCCAGGCATTCTTTTCACTAAGTATTGGCTGGGGCATTATGATAACCTATGGTTCGTATCTCTCCAAACAAACGAACATTGTAAGTAGTGCTGTTTGGGTTGGACTTATGGATACCTCCGTGGCGTTACTTTCAGGTTTGATGATCTTCCCGGCTGTATTTGCGTTTGGCAAATCACCTGAAGCGGGTCCAACACTTGTTTTTCAGATTTTGCCCGAAGTGTTCCGTGCCATGCCCGGTGGGGCGATTGTAGGTGCGGTGTTTTTCCTGATCCTTATGGTAGCTGCCATTACCTCCACCATCTCCATGCTTGAGGTGCCTGCCTCCTACTTCATTGATGAGAAAAAATGGAAACGGAAAAAGGCTTCTATACTCATTGGTATTCTGGCTTTCCTTGTTGGTATTCCTGCGGCCCTTTCATCAGGCGGATCAACCTACTTCTCCAACATGACACTGCGCGGGTTGGATGTGAATGCCGTGGCAACAAGAGTAGAACCCGTGAACGGTGATTATCATGTTGTCATTACAGGCGCTGTAAAACAAGAAAATGTTAAGCAATGGGAAACAGAACTTAAAGATGAGGCCAATAGCGAATTCATTAAATTGGAAACAGATAACGATCACCTCGCCTTTGTTTTTCGATCGGAAAATTTCGCTAACGCTTTTGCAGACAAGATCGGCAACCTGAATCGCGGCTTCCTTTCCATACTTGATTATTACTTCGGAACGTTCTTTATCATCGTAGTGGCTTTTGTTACGTGCATCTATGCAGGATGGAAACTAAACGTAAGGCAGTTGGTACATGAACTTGGAGAAGGATCACCGGCTTTCCGGTCGTCTGTGTGGGCACAGCAAGCTTACGTATTTTTCATTCGCTTTGTGTGTCCGCTCCTCATCCTCGCGGTATTGCTTAATATGATGGGTGTATTCAGTTTCGGCTAAAAGAGACTCCTGTAAACTGCAGACAGCGTCATCCGAAAGGGGGCGCTGCTCTGCTTTTTTAAACGACCCGGAACCGGCAAACCTCTGACAAGTATCAAGTGGGTAGTAGGGAAATAATCTTAGTCAACACTGATCAGATACGCGGTATAGGTGATGTAAGCCAGCAATAGAATAACGGCCTCCCAGCGGTCTAGCTTTGCACGGTTTAATGTAAACATGAAGATCATCAACACGATAGTTGACCCCACTAGCACATAAATATCAAGGTTCAATGCTGTATTGTAGGGTATTGGACTAATCAACCCGGTAGTACCCAAAATAAAAAACAGGTTAAAGATGTTTGACCCGACAACGTTGCCTATGGCAATGTCGGTGTTGCGTTTATAAGCGGCTACTGCTGAGGTAGCCAGCTCTGGCAACGATGTTCCAGCGGCCAGTATGGTTAGGCCAACCAATTTTTCACTTAAGCCAAAATGCTCTGCAATAGATATTGCGCTATCAACAACAAGCTTACCCCCACCTATCAACATACCCAGTCCAAGTATTACCATGCCTGTTGCCATCAGCATTCCATAAACCTTTGTGTTGGTTCCGGCATCTTCACCCGTTGAGTTTTTCATGGTTTTGTAAACGTAGCCCAGGAAGGCAACAAAAAACAGCAGCAACACAACACTGTCGATACGACCAAGCGAATTACTGTTTTCATTCCTGAAAAGCTCGTCATTCACCAGAATAAATAACATACCTGCTGCCAACAATGATATGGGTATCTCAAACTTCACAGTGCTCTTTTGTACCACCAGTGGATAAATGGTACCCGCAAGACCAAGTATAAAAAGAAGATTGAAATTATTGCTGCCGATCACATTACCGAATGACGCATCATTTTGTCCATTTATTGCCGCCAGCAAGCTCACGATCAACTCCGGCATGGAGGTGCCAAAGGCCACCACGGTTAGTCCAATAGCCAGGTTTGATACTCCATACTTCTTGGCTATGGATGATGCTCCGGCTACCAGGAAGTCTGCACCCTTAATCAGGATTATAAATCCGGCCAAGAGCAATACTAAGTTCATCATCGTTTTGTAGGATTAAAATATTAAATGAATCATAGATAACTTTCCATCAGAATATAGGTAGCAGCACCGGCAGCGTATCCGATGAGGGCCAGTAAGCTGATCTTTTTAATGTACCAGATGAAATCTACCTTTTCCATTCCCATTACAGCCACGCCCGCAGCTGAGCCGATAATCAAAAGACTTCCGCCTGTTCCGGCACAGTAAGCAAGATACTCCCAAACCATATGGTCCGGGGGATAGACAGAAAGATCGTACATACCCATGGTTGCAGCTACCAGTGGCACATTATCAACAATGGCCGATAGTAAACCGATTAATGTTACGATTATCCGTTGGTCACCAAATGTTTGCTCGAGTGTTTGAGCAAATTGTTGTAGTACCTGCATAGTTTCCAATGCACCTACAGCAAGTAAAATTCCCAGAAAGAACAACACACTGGGAACATCAATTCGTTGAAGGGCACCGGCTACCGTATAATGTTTACGATGGGCCTCGTCTTTCTCAGCGTTAAGTAGTTCCGACACGATCCAGAGTATGCCTAATCCAAGCAAGATGCCTGTATAGGGAGGCATATGCGTAAAGGTTTTGAAAACAGGAACGGAAATCAGAGCACCTACACCTGCAAACAGCATTATTCTTCCGTGTGATGATGGGGGTTCATCAACAACCGTTCGGCTTTCTGTGAACGTATTGAATGAACGCTTCATGGTAAAACCCAAAACCAGCAGGGGTGCCAGCAAACATAGCACGCTTGGCACGAAAAGCATTTTCATAATATTCAAAGCAGTAATCTGGCCACCAATCCATAACATGGTGGTGGTTACATCTCCGATGGGGGTCCATGCGCCACCCGCATTGGCGGCAATAATTACCATGCTCGCAAAAAAAAGCTTAGTCTCCTTGTCAGGGATCAATTTCCGCAGTAAGGATACCATAACTATAGTAGTGGTGAGATTGTCAAGAATAGAAGAAAGAAAGAAGGCTATCCAGCATACCAGCCAAAGAAGCGTTTTAGGATTTCGTGTTTTAATTCTGTCGGTAATCAACCGGAACCCATGATGGGCATCGACCAGTTCAACAATGGTCATGGCGCCTAACAGGAAGAACAGTATCTGGGAAATTTCTGCCAGATGTTCAGAAAGCGAAAAGGTTACAAATTCTCGGTGGAGCTCTTCTGGAGAGGCCTCAGGTGATTGACTGTTTTCCACTCCGGAGATAGCAAGAAATTTTTGATAGGCAGCACTTTGCAATAGCCCCTCTTCAGGCGAACTGACCATAAACAATGTCCAGCAAAGAACACCGGTTACAATGGCAATAGCAGTTTTGTTGATTTTTAAAGTATGTTCAAATGCAATACCCAGATAGCCTAGAACAAAGACTACAATAATAAGGGTAAGCATAGGCTAAATTGAACTGGCACAAAGATCATGTAATTAAACAACAGGTTGTTCTACTTCCTGCATTTTTATTTTTTCCCTTAGCCGGAAAAGGAAATAATTTTCCTTGTATAACCCTATGCTTTCAATTCAAATTTGCTCTACTTTTGATTCCCCAACTAACATTCCCTGCCAGTCTTCTTGATTTTTGATATCCTTCTCTGCCCTGAACTGAATAAAACTATTTGTTCAGTTCCTCAGGACATTACCTGTCTTAAGCTTCTTTCAATTCACTAATGCAGTATGGAATTCTATCAGATTCTGATTATTCTTTTATTCATTACTGCAATTGTTGATCTGATTGTAGGGGTAAGCAATGATGCTGTTAATTTTCTTAATTCCGCCATCGGATCTAAAGCGGCCCCCATGCGCACCATTCTGCTGGTGGCCAGTGCCGGTATTCTTATCGGATCGGCATTTTCAAGTGGCATGATGGAAGTGGCGAGAAACGGACTTTTTAACCCTTCCTTCTTCACCTTCGACCAGGTGATGTATCTTTTTCTCGCAGTTATGTTAACGGATATCTTACTGCTGGATTTCTATAATAACATCGGGCTACCTACATCAACCACGGTATCGTTAGTATTTGAGATTCTCGGTGCAGCCTTTGCCATCGGGGTACTGCATTCCTTGACACAGGGGTTAGCCTGGCAGGACATACCCCTGGCTAACATCCTGAATTTCTCCAGTGCGATAACCATTATCAGCGGTATTTTCCTTTCCATATTCCTTGCGTTTATTCTCGGCTCCTTTATTCAGCACATCGCACGATTGGCTTTTACCTTCTCGTTGAAAAAATCAGTCAAAAAATATGGCGCTGTATTTTGCGGATTATCGATCACCACAATTCTCTACTTCCTGTTGATCAAGGGAGCAAAAGGAAGCGCATTGATTACGGATGTACAGGTGGAATGGATCGTAAACCATACCTTCTCTATTCTGCTCAGCAGTTTTGCTTTCTTCAGTATGCTGATCCAGTTCATCATGTGGTATACGCGCATCAACCCACTGAAAGTAGTAGTACTGTTGGGAACCTTCGCCCTTGCTATGGCCTTTGCCGGCAATGACCTGGTAAATTTTATTGGTATAGCCGTTGCGGGTATGACAGCATTCAACCATTGGTCAGCATCAGGTATTCCTGCCGATCAATTTTATATGGTTGACTTGGCGAAAAAAGTAGTGACTCCTGCATGGATCTTATTAGCTGCTGGCTTAATAATGGTCATTACACTATGGACCAATGCCAAAAGTCGAAAAGTTACAGAAACAGAAATATCCCTTGGCCGTCAGGATGAAGGTGACGAAAAGTTTCGTCCCAACGCGCTGTCGCGCATTTTGGTTGGAGCGGGCTTGCTGGCCGGCAGAGCAATTGACTTACTACTACCGCGATCGTGGTCAAAAGTATTGGAAAAAAGATTTACCACGCAAGACATATCGACCATAAACGAAAAGGACCAACCCTCGTTTGATCTCGTGCGTGGCTCTGTAAACCTGCTGGTATCCAGTGTACTCATTGCCTATGGCACCTCACAAAAGTTGCCCCTCTCCACAACATTTGTCACGTTTATGGTGGCAATGGGCAGCTCGTTTGCCGACAAGGCGTGGGGCCGCGAAAGTGCTGTATACAGGGTTGCTGGAGTAATGAACGTGATTGCCGGATGGCTTATAACCGCCCTGATTGCATTTACTGCCAGCGGACTGATTGCTCTTATTCTTTTCAAGACTGGCCCCACAGGCGTAATCGTAGTAACAGCTTTCAGTGCTTTTTTTCTGATTCGAAGTCATGTAGTGTTTGCCCGAAAAGTAAAAAAGGATTTGGCCAGTCAGAAGGTTTTTTCGAGTCAGCTTAAAGACCTGAAACAGGCTGTTGACGAGAGTAATGACGTGACAATCAAAAACCTTACGATATTAATGGGCGTATATTCGGCCAGTGTTGATTCACTCGCGAGGGAAAAAAGAAAAACTGCAGAAAAAACAATGCTTCGTATGCAGGAGCTCAGAGCAGAGGCCAATGTAATCCAGCACAAAATTATCAAGTATGTCAGGAAAATGCCCAGGCATAACCTACCGGCCAGCCGATTATATATTCACATGTTTGATCACATGCAGGATTTGTATCAAAGCACGTTGCTGATAAGCGAAAGCTGTACGGAACACCTGAAGAACTACCACACCACGCCCTCAAAAAAATTCCTGCAGCAGCTTCAGGAATTTGAAAAAGCTCTGACGGAATATACCGTGCTTATGTGTGAGGACATTGGTTCATCAAGGTTTACACACGCAGAAGCACTATCATCGTTGGATCAAAAATTAATCAACTCTATCAATCAAACCATCGATGAACAAATCATTGCCCTGCAAACGGATAGTATCGGAAACAGGATTGGACTTTTACAGGTTCGTATACTATTGGAGTCAAAAGACATCGCCATTACCTTGCAGCAACTCTACATGCTCTGTCACAATTATAACAGAAAGGATAAGAATACACCGGGCTGAGCATAGCCCATTTACCTATTTAATCTTCTCCCACACTTCACTAACCGGAGTACCCGTAGTGCCTTTCCCTTTATGATACCAATCCATTCCGTCTAATCGGCAGTCAAAGGTTAGCGACATTCCTGCACGCGAATTATCGCGGGAGAAGAAGCGGATAGTTTCCGTGTACTTACCACCTTCAAGTTTATAGGTTCCACCACCAGTGCCCATAAATTGTTTGGTTTCATAATTGAAAGCCGCCCATTGAAAATAATTACCAGATAGAATTTTAATCGTTTGCCGGGGCGATGTTCCTCCCCTGCGTTCACCTGCAACACCTTCATCATTTACCCGTGCACCAAAGCGCCATGCACCATTTAGTGGCGAAACTTCCGCATCAACTTTTTTCCAGGTCTCTTTCAATACCATACCGTGCATGGGTGCCTCGATGGTAAGTTCATCCTTTTTTAAAGAATAAGAATAGTTAACTGGTTGCCGAACTTTAGTGCTATCAGTGGTATAGAAGTCTGGCACTTCAGTATAGTTTTTCTTGTCTACACTATAATTTCCCCCACCAGCTTTTATAAATTTTCCTTCCTTGTCATGCATAGCGAACATAAAATACCCTTCACTGTAAATTTTAATGCACTCATCTGCAAAGGGTTTTCCATTTTGTGTGATGAGCTTCCATGCTCCGGTAAAATCTTGTGCTGCACCACTGAACGAAACCAAGGAAAATAAAATAGTCGCCCCTATCATTAAAAATATTTGTGTAGTGCTTTTCATAACCTATAGTTTTAAGTTCTACCGATTATATATTTAACGAATCACTTCATCATCACATCAACTCATCAACGAATCATTTCTTATAATACTGCATCGCTTCGGGCATCCAACTGTTCAAATCGCGAACACGCGTTTCAGATGACGGGTGAGTGGAAAGAAACTCAGGTGGAGCCTGTCCACCACTCAACGCAGCCATTCGCCCCCAGAAACGTGGCGCTTCCTGCGGATCATAACCCGCCATCGCCATAAAGATCAAGCCCATCTTATCGGCTTCCGATTCATGCTGGCGACTAAACTTCAGCATACCAATGCTGGTGCCTGCACCTACAGCCTGCATAAAAAGTTCATTGCCCAGTGTAGGATTCTGTCCCATTAATGCACCCAGTGATTGAACACCTACCTGCGCTACCATTTGCTGACTCATCCGTTCACGACCATGATTGGCAATAGCGTGGGCAACTTCATGCCCCATTACAACTGCTACACCCAGTTCATCCTTACAAACCGGAAGTATACCCGTATAAAATGCCACCTTGCCACCCGGCATACACCACGCATTTACCGTTGGTTCTTCAATCAGGTTAAACTCCCAGGCAAATCCATTTAATTGGGAAGAAAGATTTTTTTCGGCCATATACTGCTCTACTGCCTTCTGAATATTTACACCAACCCGCCTGATCATGGCAGTTTGTTCAGCATTTCTGGATAATGGACCTTTCGTGATGACTTCACGATACTGCTGATTCGCCATCGGAATAATTTCCGCATTGGAGATAAGACTTAATTGACTGCGACCTGTAACCGGAACAGTAGCGCATGCATACACGATAAGGCCGCCTATCAAAAGAACAATTACATTTCTGATCATACGTTGTAAATTTGAATCAAAAATACACATTCACAATCAGATTGTTAATAGCTTTGTATCCTAAATAGATTGTTATGAGAATTTTCGCCATCGGACGCAATTATGTTGAGCACATCCAGGAACTAAACAACGAGCGCCCTGACGAACCCGTGATTTTTACCAAGCCCGATACGGCCATTCTCAGGAATAATGCACCGTTTTACTACCCCGATTTTTCGAAAGACATTCATCACGAGGTTGAACTGGTGTTGCGCATCTGCAAAGAAGGCAAGAACATACAAGAGAAGTTTTCCAACAAGTATTATGATGCCATAGGTATTGGTATTGATTTTACTGCCCGTGACCTGCAACAGAAGGCCAAGGAAAAAGGCTTGCCGTGGGATATCGCCAAGGGCTTTAACGGTTCAGCGCCTATATCCGATAAATTCATTCCTGTGAGTGAATTCAGGAACCTTAAAGACATCAATTTCAGTTTACAGGTAGATGGCGTACTGAAGCAACAAGGAAACACCAGTTTAATGCTCTTCAGTTTTGATTATATTATAGCATACTTATCTAAATTTTTTACACTGCGAACCGGAGATTTAATTTTTAGCGGAACCCCTAAAGGAGTAGGCCCCGTGTCGGTTGGCAATGTGTTAACGGCCTTTATTGAAGATGAAAAACTATTGGAATTTGAAATCAAGTAAGGCGGGAGTAATACTTTTCTTCCTGGCCCGCCTGGCTGCAGCGCAGTTTAGCGAACCCGATATTAATGTAGTAAAAGGAAGTAATTATGTCTTCCCGATACGACCGGGCAACCCGGCTTCCTTATCGGGAACGATGGGTGAACTGCGCAGTACACACTTTCATACCGGTCTGGACATTCGCACCAACAATGAAATCGGGTGGCCGGTAATTGCTGTGCAGAACGGATACATATCGCGGGGCGGTGTTAGCCCGACAGGCTACGGAAATGTGCTTTATGTGAAGCATCCGGATGGGAACACCACCGTGTATGGTCACCTCGATCGGTTCAGTGAAGCCGTAGGTGATTATATTCTGAAAGAGCGCTACAGACGAAAAACATCCTCCATCGATTTATACTTTCGTGAAGGGCAGTTTCCGGTAAAGAAAGGCGATACTATTGCCTTTGCCGGAAATTCAGGTTCATCAGGCGGGCCCCATTTACACTTTGATGTACGTGATCCGAATAACCTGGCGCTCAATCCGCTTAAGTATGGTTTTAACGAAGTGCGCGACAACACACCGCCTGTGGCAACTAAAATCGCCTTTAAAACATTAGACATCAATTCGCGCATAAACGACCGGTTCGGCAGGTTTGAATTCTACCTGCAACGATCAGGATCCGATTATTTATTATCACAACCCATTTTAGCTGCCGGCACAATTGGCTTTGAGTTATTAGCGCACGATGTGGTAGACAATGCCCGGTTTAAGTGCGGGGTAAATAACATTGAGGTGTACGTAGACAGTGTTCTTATCTTCAAACAAAATATCGAACAGCTTAACCTCACACAAGGCAGAACGATTTACACGGTAATGGATTTTAAAAAAGCAGCAAATGAAAGCACCCGGTTTTATAAACTATACCTTGAAGATGGTAATAACCTAAGGTTCTATTCAAATTCTCCCGGCAATGGAAAACTTAGCGTAAATGCAACCAAACAAACACATGTTAAAATTGTGTTGAAAGATTTTCATGTTAACACCAGCACCGTGCGTTTCAGACTTAAACCCAGCGAACCGGTTAGAGAAATAATTACACTTGAATCCGCAAAAACAGAGTTAGCATGGGAAATTGAAGACAATACACTGGTCGTTACAGCAAAACCGTGCGACCCGGAAAATCAAATGGCTATGCTCTACACGCGTGGTGTGGCTGCCGAACTTGAACCTTCGTATTACAACAACACCCGTGATGTTTATCTGATCGATCTAAGAAAAAATTTACCCGACTCCATTGTACTGTGCGATAAATCCATTGTCCCGAATTTCAAAGCGCTTGTACCTTCTGGCGTTGAGTATAAATACTACAGCGACCGGATGGATATCCGGTTTCCGGACCGGGCCTTGTACGATACACTTTACTTCATGGCCAAACACGAAGTGAAAAATGACAGCCTGGAGATTTTTTCCATGGGTCCGCTGGCCGCCTTTAGTCGTGGCATAACCGTTACCTTAAAACCGGTAAAGGCATACGCCAACCCGAAAGCAACCGGGGTGTACCGTATTCGGGGAAAATCATATGCCTATGAAGGAGGTGAATGGTCGCAGGGCAAACTTACTTTCTACCCACGCGAAACAGGCGATTTCACCATATTAACAGATACGGTTCCACCTTCCATAACCCGCATTTACGCAAACAATCAGGCTGTGAGGTTTCGCATCAGCGACAATCTTTCCGGCATTGCATCATACGAAGCAAACATAAACGGCAAATGGTTGTTACTGAACTACGATGCCAAAACCGGTATTATCGTTTCTGAACGCCTCAATTCAAAAGAGTTATTAAAAGGCGACTTTGAGTTAACGGTTACCGACCAGGCAGGAAATAAAAAAACATTTACTCAAAAAATACCTTAACCATGGCACTTAGTGTAGGCTCCAAAGCACCCGACTTTACTGTAAACGATCAGGATGGAAAACCGGTAAAGCTATCCGACTTCACGGGCAAAAAAGTGGTTCTCTATTTCTACCCCAAAGACCAAACCCCGGGATGCACCGCTGAAGCCTGCAACCTTCGCGACAACTATAAAGCCTTGCAAAAACAAGGGTATGAGGTGTTAGGTGTGAGTACCGATAATGAGAAATCGCATCAGAAATTCATTGCGAAAGAAAAACTCCCCTTTCGCTTGCTGGCCGATGTAGACAAAACCCTGCACACCAAATACGGAACCTGGGTTGAAAAATCCATGTACGGAAGAAAGTATATGGGCACGGCAAGGGTAACTTTCATTATCAATGAAAAGGGTGTTATTGATGAGATCATAGAAAAGGTGGACACCAAGAACCATACTGACCAGATTCTGAACGGTAACGGCACCTCACCATCCCAACCCGTTAAAAAAGCAACAGCCAAAAAACCGGCACCTAAGAAGAAGGCATTAGCTAAGAAGTCAGTAGCAAAGAAGATGGCCAAAAAGAAGAAGTAGTATTCCAATCGCACAGCGCCTGCCATAAAAGCGGTAAAAAGTTTTGAATGTGCCTGACACTTGTAGAAAGTGACATGGCGCACTATATTTAGCCGTTTTTTACTAAACCACTACCCATGTCCAAGCCCGACCTTAACCACCTTCAAAAGTTAGCTACTCAAATACGCAGAGATATTGTGCGCATGGTGCACGCCTGCCAGTCGGGGCACCCGGGTGGTTCGTTAGGCTGCACTGAATTCTTTGTAGCTCTTTACTTCCACGTACTAAGGCGCAATAAGGAGTTCACTATGGACGGAACGGGAGAAGATATCTTCTTCTTGTCAAACGGTCATATTTCACCCGTTTGGTATTCAACCCTGGCACGGGCAGGCTATTTCGATACGAAAGAACTTTCCACCTTCCGCTTTTTAAACACACGCCTTCAGGGGCACCCCGCCACACACGAAGGTCTGCCGGGCATTCGTGTGGCCTCCGGCTCACTGGGTCAGGGGCTATCGGTTGCCATCGGTGCCGCACAAACTAAAAAGCTGAATAAGGATAATCACCTGGTTTTTGTATTGATGGGTGATGGCGAGCAGCAGGAAGGCCAGGTATGGGAAGCAGCCATGTATGCCGCACACAATAAGGTGGACAACCTGATAGCTACCATCGACTATAACGGTCAGCAGATTGATGGCCCGGTAAAAGAAATCCTGGATCTGAAAAACCTGAAAGCCAAGTGGGAAGCCTTTGGCTGGGAGGTGCTGGAATTCAAGGGTAACAACTTAGCAGAAACCATTGCCGGCTTAGAAAAAGCAAAAAGTCTTACCGGAAAAGGAAAACCCATTATGAATTTAATGCACACCGAAATGGGCTTTGGCGTTGACTTTATGATGAACTCGCACAAGTGGCATGGTGTTGCACCGAATGATGATGAATTGAAAAAGGCATTGGCACAGTTGGAGGAGACAGTTGGGGATTATTGATCATAACGATAAGGGATAAAGTAATCATAGCCACACACTTTAATTTTTGAATCTTTACAAACCCATTAAATTGGGTTTTCTAAGGCTTTTTTGGCTTCAGAACATATCCGTATATTTAAATATGGATAATCTTCAACTTTTCTCAGAATACTTTCTTGTTCGCTTGCTGATCAATATTGTGGCCATGGTCATTTTAATACGGATCATCTACTACCGAACCTATCAAAAACGAAACCTTTTCTTCACCTTTTTTCTGCTCAACTTTATTGTATTTCTGCTTACGTTTATGCTTGAAAAAGCTAAAGCCTTCAACTCCCTCGGAAGCGCCTTTGGTTTGCTGGCTGCTTTTTCCTTATTACGTTTCCGAACGGAAACGCTCTCGGCCAAAGACATGACCTATTTGTTCATCATTATGGCGTTGGGGCTTATCAATTCCATCATGCGCGGATCATATCCGGAAATTATGATGGTGAACGGGCTAATTCTTATAGCGGTTTATACAGTTGACGGTAATGTGCTGATGCGCAATCAAAAAACTAAAACAGTGGAGTACGAAGGCCTTGAATACATTCAGCCAGAACATCATCCTAAACTTATCCTGGAGTTGCGTAAACGCACCGGGCTAGACATTCAAAAAATCTCCATTGAACGAATCGATTTCACGCGTAACCGTGTAGAGATCAAAATGTATTACTATTAATCATGAAGCGACACGCATTCCTACTGCTCTTCTCTTTGGCGATAAGTCTTTCAGGGCTTGCTCAAAAAGAAACCATAACACCCATGTTTCAAGCCCAGGAACCTATGGCGATACGGCTTAACTTCTCCATTAAGGAAATAAAGAAGATAAAAAGTGATACCGTCTACACAACTTCATACATGCAGTATAAAGCAGACAACGGATCATGGGATTCTGTAAAAATTGGTTTACGTACCCGGGGAAATTTCAGAAGAGCGAATTGTACCTTTCCTCCGCTTAGGGTGAAGATGAAAAAAGGAGATAGTGAAAAAACACCCTTTGCAGGAAATAAAAGTCTTAAACTGGTAGTGCCGTGTCAAAGTCCAAAACTGTACAACGACCTGATCACAAAAGAGTTTATTTGTTATAAATTATATGAAGTCATATCACCCTATCATTTCAATACCCGGTTAGTGGATTTAACCCTGGTAGACGGAAAAGGAAAACAGGCTAAGACCTATAATCTCACAGCTTTTTTTATTGAAGATGATGACCTTGTTGCCAGGAGACATAAAGCAAAAGTAATGGATGAGTTGAAGATTCACCCGTTACAAATGGCCGACACCGCCTCTATTAAACAGGACTTTTTTCAATATATGATTTCCAACTCCGACTGGTCATCGGTGCAGCAACACAATGTTAAAGTATTACAACTGAAATCCGGTGGTTATATACCACTGCCTTATGATTTCGATATGTCGGGTGTGGTAAATGCCCCGTACGGCCAGGTGAGTGAACTTGTGGGAACTTCAACCGTTCGTGAAAGAGTATACAGAGGTTTTTGCAGAAGTCCAGAGTTATTTGAATATGTACGAAAAGAGTACTTACAGCTTGAACCCTCTGTAAAAAGTGCAGTGAATGGATTTGAGGGGCAACTTAATACAAAAGAAATAACTGGTTTAAACAAATACCTGGACGAGTTTTTTGCTATTCTAAAAAGTGACAAAAGTTTCAAAGAAAATATCGTACAGAAATGCAGAACAAAGTAGCAATTGGTTTAAACAGATTAGTCACCCTGTGGTTGATCGGCTGCAGTTCAATAGTCGCTGCTCAAAAATTGCTTGTACCCCCTTACCTTCAACCCGGCAATTCACCCAACCTCTCTAAAGAACAAAAAGTACTGATCTGGCAAACGGATAGTATACCCGGGAATTTTACAGTTTTGTGTACATCCCTTTCAACAGCTTCCTCAAAACCGTTGAAAGTAAAAGTAACATCGGATAAACTTCAACTGCTCAATAAAACTACATACCTGTACCGGGCAGAGCTTGCTGGATTAAAATTTGATGAAACGTATTCCTACGAAGTTATCCTCAACAGCAAATCCCTTTATAAAGGACAATTTGATTCGCGCACAAAAAAAGCACAAACCCGATTTGCCGTTTTTGGTGATTGTGGTGCAGGAACATCCCAGCAAGCACAGATTGCCTACCAGGTATATCAACAAAAGCCGCAGTTTGTGCTGGTAACAGGCGATCAAGTGTATTCAAACGGGCGCGAACTGGAATACCGGCATCGATTTTTTCCCTTTTACACCTCGCCAGATGCCGCACCCGATAAAGGCGCTCCATTAATGAATACTGTTCCCTTTTATATGCTACTGGGTAATCATGACATCTATAGTGCCAATTTTAATAAGTATCCTGATGGCCTGGCATTTTTCTACTACAATGATTTGCCTCGAAACGGTCCCCTACCTGCATACGTCATACAACCTGAGGGGAATCCGGAATTAATTAAAGCTTTTAAAAAGAATACCAGTCCGCGTTATCCGGGCATTTCAAATTATTCATATGACTATGGAAATGTTCACATCACCTGCCTTGATGCCAACACGTATGTCAATCCGCTAGATCCTACCCTTATTGAATGGTTCAGAAATGACATCAAAAACAGCAAAGCCGACTGGAAGATTGTCTCCTACCACCACCCTGCTTTTAATGGCAGCCCTACCCATTACGATTACCAGATCATGCGCCTGATTGCACCCATTTGTGAAGAACTTGGTGTTGACCTGGTGCTTACCGGCCATGTCCATAATTATCAGCGTACCGTGCCCTTAAAATTTTCACCCAAGGTTGATGAGACCACTAATCGTTATGTTGTTTCCGATGCCGGAAGTGTAGATGGAAGATTTACCCTGGACACCATATTTGATGGGGTTAACAACACCCGACCAAACGGCATCATATATATTGTATCCGGAGCAGGCGGAGCAGTACTATACGACAAAGAAATAAGTGATAACCCCGCATTGTGGAAGAAGGGAACGCCAGAAAACTGGGTGCCGTACACCGTTAAAGTTATTTCCGATAAACATTCCTTTACTATGATTGAAACGGATGGTAAAAAGCTCAACTTGAAGCAACTTGATGTAAGCGGAAACATCCTCGATGAAATAACCATTACCAAATAATTCACCATAGTATATAATCGTTATTGCAAATCAAGTGTCTAATTTCAGTGTGCTCAGACAGCGCCTCGGCCAATCTTCGGCCTGGTTGTGGAATGTGTGCCTGCCTGCCGAAGCGACAGTGCAGGCAGGGATTGGGCGCAGCGATGGATGAGTACACGGGGCCGCGCGGCCCGGGAGCGAACATACTCTATACCAAATAACTCAATTGATACTATTAATAAGATTTTTACAAACCAAAAATAACAGCACAGAACTTGAAAAAACTATTTAAGCGATCAATCTACATTGTCATCGTCATACTTTTAGGTATAATCCTCCTTCTTGCCTTCAACTACAAAGCTGACATACCCGTTGAAGCCCTGGAAGAAAAATACTTCACTCCCGAATCAGCGTACCTCGATGTTGATGACGTAAAACTTCACCTTCGGAAACGCGGAGAAGGTCCGGCACTTTTTCTTATTCACGGAAGTTTTGCCTCGCTGCATACATGGCAGGATTGGGAAAATGAATTGAGCAAATCGTTTACCACCATTTCCATGGATTTGCCCGGTCACGGACTTACCGGGCCAACAAAGGCAGAGGACTATACTACCGATTATTATGCTAAACTGATCTTTAACCTGGCTGATGAATTAATGATTGACACGTTTTATGTAGCAGGTAATTCCATGGGCGGAAACGTAGCCTGGAAGATGGCGCTACACCACCCGGAGCGCGTTAAAAAACTTATACTGATTGATGCAGCAGGCTTTTGGAAAATAACATCCGACTCCACTACAAAACCCTCCAAGCGTCCCTTTATCTTCAAACTTCTATCGAATGATGCCGTTGGCAAAGCATTCACCAAAATTACACCCTACTTCCTTTTCAATCGTAATCTTCAACAAGTGTATGGCGATAAAACAAAAGTAAAATCAGAAACCATAGACCGGTACTATGAATTAATGTTGCGCGAAGGAAATCGGGAAGCAACACTAAAACGCCTGCGCAATTCCGGAAGTGACCTTCAGGATAGTATTCGTTTTATTAAAACCCCAACCCTGATTTTATGGGGTGCCCAGGACGCCTGGATTCCGGTGGAACATGCCCATCGGTTTCATGAAGCCATTAAAAACTCTACGCTTATCATTTTTAACGGTGCCGGGCATGTGCCCATGGAAGAAATACCTGACGAATCTGTTGAGGCAGCATTATCATTTCTTAAAGAATAATTCGATAGTACTTAAGCATACCCAACACTCCATTGTTCGTCATCGCGGGCAATGACCCGCGATCCAGAACTTTCAAAGAGATGCCGGCTCAAAGGCCGGCATGACATTTAGGTACGTTTATGGACTATCAGCTATAAGAATAATTCCCGATAAGTACAGCTAGAGAAAGATTAAACTAATTTCAAATCTTAATGGTGACATTATAAACACCCCTTGCTTTTGACGCTGAATCTCCCTGCAACATACCGGCATACTCAAGCTTAAACTTTTTCGCATTTAGTGCGAGCAAAGAAGCAAAATGATCACTCGCTACAATACCCCCGCGGGGTGAAAGCCGGTTCATCTCTTGTATTAGTGTAATGTTTTCACCTTCTATCATTTTAACATTCTTCTGCCCGTCATCTTCCAGGTAAACCGGCCCGGCATGCAGGCTGAGTTTTATCGGATGATCGCCTTTGGGTTGCTGCCCCATAATCAGCTGAACAAAATCAATGGCACTGGTTTCCGCATCAAAAGAAATAAAAATTGAATCCGGTTTTTGCTCAAAAGCTTTATAGGGTATCAGTTCATCGGCCAGTTTTGCTTGCACAACCTTATTGACTCTTTCTCTTTCCAGTACGGGTAACTGCGATAAATCGGCCAGCACCAGGTACAATACTGGTCGGGCAATTTTCTTTTCCAGTGTTGGGAATCCACTTGAAACAGGCGTAACAACTGTTACCGGGGCAACAAACTGATCGGGGTTAACATTGATATACTTATCCGCAAAAGGCCACATCCGCACGGTGTCACGTGTTCCACCCTCCTTTCTTCGTAAATCTGTATCCGAAAGCACAGTTAACAAGGTAGGCTCCTGATGATAGGATGCGCTGCGCAGTACCGCAGCACCAAAAATAATACGGCTTTGAAAACTGAAGAGGTCATCAAATCCACCATACTGTTCTTCCGTAACATAGGTAACCGGAAATTTATTGATTAGCCGCTCAAACCGCTCAACCCATTGCTCACCGGCAAACCGAACGCTAATGTTTACAAAATCATCTTTGGCAAACGGAAGAAACAATTGCACTTCGCCACCGGCCTCTTGCATAGCCTCAGCAAACAGAATGTCGCCACCGCAGGCCAACGAACAATAACCAATGCTGGCATTGAGGGTTTTAATTGCGCCTTTGATGGCCTCTTTCACATTATTTTCAATGGTGGCAGGAAACCGGGGCACCGTGCGTTCAGGATGATCAATCATGTGGCCTACAAAAGCCACCACAGCAGGCGGACTGAATATTTTTTGTATCTCCTTAGGCACCGGTGCATAATGGTTCAGCAACCAAAGCTGATTGTAAACACTGGTAACTTTTCCCCAATCCGTTCCGGCCAGTTGCCGTGCTTTAATAAAAAACTCAACCGACTGTGTTCTGTTCTTGGTTAACAGGTGGGCCTCGCCCAATGTGGCCAACTCCCAAAAGTCGGTGGACGCTGGATTAAGTAATGCAATCACCTGAGAAGCGATCTCTCTCCCTTGCGCTGCCCGGCCCGCAATGGCCGACATGGTAGCGGCATTGATGCCGGGATAATAATTTTTAGTAGCCTGAAAGTTTTTCAGATAGGTATCGCGGGAGAGAATAGCATACTTTGAATCCTGATGCTTTTTGAATAAATCTTTATAGATGCCGCCCATGATACCGGCCGTTTCCGGATCATCGGCATGTTGCCGGTAAACCGGTTCAAGATGCTCCAGCGCTGACTCCGGTGAGCCAGACTTGGAAAGACTTAATGCAAGCAATTGATTTACACGAATCTGGTTTACAGCTTGAGCGTCTTTCAATTTAGCGGTAAGCTGCCGTGCCTCCAGGTAGCGACCGGAGCTAACCAATTTTTCCAGCAGTTGTAACGACTCAGTCACGGGCGTTTCACTTTTTATCGGAACTTACATGACGCTCAATAAACTTGTCATACATTTCTTTAAACTCCTCATGCTTATACTTACCATCCACCGGCTTCTCCCTTCCTGATTCGGCCTGCTCAACAAGCTCGAAATACTTTTGCGGAAACTCATCGGAGTACATTTTCGGGATAAAATTAATTTTGGTCAGCCCCATGTAGGCCGTAAAGAGAACAAACAGTGATGCCAACACAATGGAGCGATCGCGCACGCGCGAAACAAACGTGAATGCCGATAACTTTTCACCCTCCACAAGCATTTCACGCCTCAGCCATCCAATGACTATAAACAGGAGCAGCAACAATAATCCTGCGCCACCCAATGGTTCAGCCAGTACGGGCAGAAAGGGCACAAAAGTCATGGAAGCCACATAACACAGTATGCTGCCATGGAACAACACCAAAAGAATTGCTAGTGTGCGACTTTTGGTTTTCAGATTTCGCCACGTTTGAAATAACTTTAGCGAATAGGCTGCCAACAGAATAAGACCAGCCAATCCAAACACAGCTTCCACCAGCGGAAAACGGATGTAAAATACACGCAGCGAAAGAATAATTGCTATAACGGTTAACCCGAACAACTCTGCCACGGTAACCACATCAGTGTTACGCTTTGACCGTAACTCGCCTATTAACTGGATCAGAAATAACAGACCAAAAACGAACGCTGCACCGCCCAGAATTTTAATACCGTAATCATTCTGCGCCATGGAGGCAAAGGCACCGAATATCAGTAGTACAAAAAGCAAGTAGTAATATGGATTATAACGACTCATAAGGCACTCAGGAAATCAATGTAATACCAACCCCAATCCAAAAAGCGATCCATGGCTGCCCATTGCTGATTATTGTCAAGGGCATCCTGCTTCTTGCAAGCTTCAAAAAGAATCTGTGTGCGACATTCCAGGTCCTGGTTTTCGGTAAGTGTATTGGGTATGGACATGCGTGCCCGATAAAAATTCCCCTCATACGACACGCCAATAACCCGGGTAAAGATGGCATCAAACTTTCTGTTTTCAGGAATCTCCCGCAAAATTTCAACAGCTTTATTATCAATCGCGCTGCTGCCGATTCGCGACAATAATAAAATCAAATTGTAACGACTATCCATGGCGAAAGATAATGTAGTGTAATCTACCCGGGATGCATAAGAAAAAGCTGAATCAAGATAGATAAATGTTTCGGGGGCTTTGGTCTGCTGAAATATTTTTTCAGCCATAAACAAATACACATAAACTCTTTCTTCCTTATTCTGGAAATGCTCCGCTACTTTAACTGCATCTTCACGGTTGCCGGATAAAGCCAGGTTAATGGCCAGGTCTTTGAGCATGTTAAGAAAAAATATTTTTTCAATATACTCATATCGGTTAAACGAACGCTCGATAGAACCAAAGTCGATCTGCTTGTAGAATTCAAAAGCTTCTTGGTTGGCATTTCGCGAGAACTTGCGATTAGCGAGAATGAGAAGTATTAAATTTCTATCAAATTTTCTTCCGTAAGGGTGCTGATCAACAAATGCGAGCACATCTTGTAACACCTCATCCGAAAGCTCAAAAGTATTATCGATTGTCAATGGAGGAGGAAACGGCCTGACGAGGAAGGCACGAGCAATCCAGGCGTGAATCAATTCGAGATCTTCAGCCGAAGTAAAATGCTGAGCGAGTCTATCGGTTCTTTTTAGCCAATTAAAGAAATAATCGGAATGGTAGGCAGCACTAAACCAGCCATCGCGATAATCTGGATAGACAAATTGCTCCTGGCGTGTTACATCAACGGTGCGGACACCATCACTAAAATACGGTAACGTAGATGAAACCTTACCCTGTAAATGTTGGGGATCAACTTTTTGATAATGAAACCAGGCTTCCTCTAACCATTGATCAAGCAATTTTTCATCAACCGGTAATTTTCGGTCATACCAATATTTGTGCCGATATAAAGCTTTTCGTTTGGCATTAAAGGCCAATTGAAACTCACGCTCATTGGGATCCTGAATGTCCCGAATTACTTTTTCGTAATCCTCTGTAATTTGATCAAATACTTTTCGATCGAGAAAATATAAATTGGGATATAAATATCCCCGGTAAGAACGAAAAGCATTTTTTTCAATATTGGCCTCAGCATAAAGCGGACTGATGTATCCTCCTCGCAAAATTACATTTCGGTAAACCGTCAAACGAGGATTGTCAGCCGTGTTTTTTTCAATCCAGGTAAGGAGTCTGTCGGCTTTTCCCCGGTGACCATACTGATAGAGATAGCCCAAAATATTTTGGTGATTATTAAACAGGCGACCTAATTCAAAATAATTTCGCTGGCCTTGTTCCAGCAACGTAGTAAAACATTTCTCGATGTTATCCATATCACCCAGTACCGCATATAAAGATGCTAAAGTGTGATAGCCACTATTAAAATCGCTGGGGGACCGACCGTTTGGTTCAAAACTTCCTTTGGGATAATATGTATCAAAGGAAACCTTCGCCTGGTGGTTGCTAAACGGTGAAATGGCGTCTATTAATTCAATTATTATTTCAGTTGAAGGATCACCCATGGCAAGCCAATACTGAATGGCAACATTAAGTTCAAATGGCGTAATTGGTTTATACATGGATGGGTCCTTGTAAAACCTTAACGCTAAGTCACGGTTTGCCGCTAATGCATTATTTAGAATTTTAGATTTAAAATCATCCGAGCTATAATAGAGGTCACGTGACAGGATAATGATGAAGTTATTCCGATCAGAAAGTACTGCTTCCGGCTCAGCCGTTTGATTTAAATTCTTTGAATCTTCATCGATCAGTGTAAGCAGGTTCGTTTTCAATTCCCCTTCTAATCGCTTATCGAGATACACAAAGATACGATAGACATCAATGGCCAGCTTAAAACGCGTTTTTACATCCAGCGACTTCAGGTAAGGCAATAGTGAGCCCGGTTGGTAGCGTTCCTCGGTTAGTAAATGAAAGGATTTAGACTGAACACCAACCTCCTCGCTTTTCATCAGTTCATTGGCTTCAGCACGAACACGCTCAATTACCCGCTCATTCTTTTTCTGTTCGGCATCGTACCAGTAAAAACCGCTCAGTACCAGCATAATGATAACAGCCAATAGGGTAGCGATACGCTGGGGGCCATACTTCATAAAGGCACGCGTAACCATCACCTTTTGTGCGCTTCGCTTCAGAAAGGACTGAATATCACTCAATGTTTCTGCCGCTTCACGGGTGGCCTGTTGTTTATCATCCTGGATATCAGCGTACCGCCTCAACCAGGCTACGTTCGGTTTACAGGTGTTGTACCAGTTTTCAAAGTAGGTCAACGGCCCGATGGGCAGCAGAAATCCGCTGCTCTTTCCGCTTTGCTTCCAGCGATCAAGCTGTTTGCGGAAGTCCTGGTAAGTAGCATAAAACTCAAATTCCTTTTCGGCCCAGCGGGTGAGTTTACTCCAGTTCCGGATCAGGCTTTCATGGGTGATATCCAGAACAGTTTCTGGCTTCAAATTATGACTGGACGGATCATCGGTACTAAACGGTCTTATAAAAGAGTTTCCTTCCTGTCGGAAAATATTCAGCACTTCTCCCACGACATCGGGTGTAAATTCCGGTGTATTGATGATCTCCGTGATCTCACTAATTGTCATCCGGTTACGGACTGCACGGCTGTTGTCGATTTTGGTAAGGCAGCAAAATGCGTTCACAATAATCCGTTTAGCATCATGCTGGCTTAACGGTTTATCCGGATGATTTTGGTTATAAAACTCCCAGGCATTTTCGTACAATGTGCTGGCATGAATTTCAATGATTTTATTCAGTCCGGTTTCTCTGTAAAATTTTTTCTGACTTTCAGGTAAAGCCGCAAACCACGACTCATACCGTTCCTGCTCATCATCCGGCAACTCACCAGCCGGCATGCCCCCCACCATAGCGTAATGAATGAGGTCCATTTCTTCTTGACCGTTTGCTGCCGCACGCCACACCTGGCTCAGCGCATGCTGCAGTATGGGCAACTGATCAACTCCTTCGGCAATATCATAGACCAGCCGCTCGATCAGCCGTTGCGATATGCGGTTTCCACTTAGGATGGCTGGTTCTTCAATTACCTGCTTCAGGTCTTTGCGCTTCAGGCGCGGAACAAAGAATTGGGAGAAGCCGATATACTCCGGCAAGCCGCGGAAGGCGGAACACTGCCCGATATAATCCGACCGCATGGTACACACAATGTACACCGGCAGGTTGCGCTTCATGGCAATGCGTGCTGTTTCCAGTATGAGGTTTACCACCACCTGCGAATCCTGAGAAGGAATTTCATTGTGGTAATTTTCCGGGTTGGTGAAAAACTCTTCGAACTGGTCAACAATCACCATCAGGTTGGCGGCTTTCCGTTTGCGGTCGCGTTTATCGGTATCGGAAAGATTTTTCCAATCCGTATCATCCTCGTCAGTGTAAAACTCCGAGTTGGTGTACAGGTCAATGAGCGAGGAGAATCCGCGGTTCAGTTCTGTTTCAACGGTTTGGGTGCTCTTGCCAAACTTATCGGCAAGAGCCACGGCCATATTTTTAACCGGGCTCCGTTCAGGCCTGAAATCGGCCACCACCCAGTTGGTATAACGCGCTTTGAAAAAACCTGCACGGGCATTGGGAATTAACCCGGCATAAATCAACGATGATTTACCTTCCCCCGAAGCACCGGTTACCATCAAAAATTTATTCTGTTCGAGCAGCGCGGTGATCTGGTCAACCTGGTAATCGCGCCCTTTGAAATAAAGGCTTTCCTCTTCGGTAAATGACCGAAGACCGGTATAGGGACAAATTTGGTTTAGCTCAGATGTTTTCATCGATGTAACCGATCCATTCAGTTTGATCAAGTGGTGTAAAGTATTCGAATTTTCTCCAGGCTAAAGGATTTATATCCAATCCCTTTCCGTAACCATACAACAGGAATCGCATAAATATCGCCTGGTCGGTATCGGATATCAACGGTGGAAAATTGGTTACGCCAGCAAATAACTTCCCACGAAAGCCATACGCTATAGCCATGCGCTGCTGCGCAATGGATTTTGCATTTAAATTCTTTATTAATTGATTGGCGGCTGGAGCATATTTTTCCGGATCACGCAACGTCATGGAATACGCCATTACCTGCCGGTGTGGCTGTCCTGTGGTAATGGCACCAACACGTTTTAACTCTACTAAAGCAGAATCCAGTAAGCGTTGCACTACTGCATCATTACCACGTTCAAGCTGAAGGGCAGCCGAAGCAAATGCATAAACAGATGACCGGTTAATCGGTTTTTTGAAGGCCATCATCAGGTTATAAGCCTCAGTAAAGTGGCCATGCTTGGCAAAGGCCTTTACAGCATGCGAAATCAGGCGCAAAGACTGACCGTTAGCCTGAAATGGAAATTCTTTTGTACGGAGCAGGTTTAGAAAAGTTGAGGGCTTAAGGTTTCGGTAGTATCGCAGCATGGCGGTTGTATCGCCTGCCCGTGCGGCATCATGGCCGGCATACAAATGCAGCCAGTTCAGATCATTCGTTAAAGCATCCTTCCGGGTTATTAGTTTTTCTTCCAGTTTGGAAAAGACTTCTGTTCGTATAGGTTCAGCCACAAAATAACGAGCCACCCACATTTTCTGGTTGTAATCTTTGAACCAAATATTGAGATAACCAAGTTCGTCAGTGGTGGGATAGAAAGCATCAAATAAATTCCGATCAAGTATAAAATTCATCCATGTATCGCAATAATAAAAGAACATAAACGAACGTGGTTCCAGGGGATGGAACGCATAGCGAATATCCGGGTAGACAAACAAAAATTGCCTGGGCACAACAAGCTGATCAGCACCCGATATACCCAATACAGGAATCCGTTCATTTCTGAATTTCAAACTGACCTGGTTAAAATGATCAACCGCTTTTTGAAAGTACCCGGAAACAGACTCTTCGTCCGAACCCGCAGCCTCCTTGCTCATCGACTTCATAATCCCCTCATTTTTATAGGACAGGGCCAGTTGAAAATTTCGCTCATCAGGATTTTTTATCGTGGTTTCAATCACGTTTCGATACTTATCAAAATAGCGACTGAGCATTTCCCTACCAGTAAACTGTAAGGACAGGTTAGAATTCACATCCATAAACCACATCAAATGCAGATTAGATGGTGCTCCAAAATAATATTGAAGTGTACTACCGATCATGCGGTTATAAAACTCTTCCGCTGATATGCCTTTACGCTGACAATACCCCTTAGCAAAGTCATCCAGCTCACTGCCGGTTTTTCCATACCGGAAGAATGTTGACGCAACGTGTGCCGCATTATCTGCACCTGCCGCGTAGTCCTGCTGATAGTTTTGCTGGCTGTACCGTAGCAGGGTGTCCATGCATTGTAATGCTTTAGCACTGTTGCCCTGAGCAGCGTACAAATAGGCAACTAACTGATATAAACCATTATGCCTGAATCCATAATCCTGAGCACCACGAATAAGCAGCTTATCTTTATGGTAATTTGTTTTGAGCCAATCCGATGGGTTTGGATTCTCAAAAGGAGATATAAGGGTAAGCCATTCATTCAGCTGTTTTTCCGAAGCAGTATAATTAACAGCATTCTCCATCGCCAGGTTAATATTCTGCATGTCATGAAAATCAACAGGCTGCTTATCTAAAATGTAGGAAACCCATTTGGCTGATCGGTTAGCGTTTTGATTACGCCAGTTGTCAATTTTTGGATCAGGATTATGTTGATAGGCCAACTCCAGCGTTACCCGAAACTCATTGATGCGCCTGAGTACCTTAGCTAGTTGCTCGGTGGTAAGTTTCGTGTAATCAAATTGCGCTAATAAACTATCGGTGATCTGCAGGCTTTCAAAAATTTCTCTTTTCGGTTCATCGCCTCCAAACAATACCAATACGGTTGCCATACCGGCCGTTACATGTTCTTTTTCAAACGGGTCCTGAATATAATTGGCAACTTCGTTAACCGTTGTTCTGCCGAGCCTGAGTTCTTCTGCCAGCAAATTAATCCGGTCTCCATAGGTAACCTTCGGGTTTGCGGCTAACACCAACGTTTGTTCATGGATTGATTTGAGCACATAGTCATTCTGCCGCCTGAAGTAATCGCGGACTGCAAAAGAACTCAAGGTTAAGATTACCAGTACGCCCAGCACGGCTGCGATTCTTCTTGCACCATAGCGCATAACAGTGCGCGTAACCGCATGCTTACGGGCACTGCGCTGCAAAAATTCCTGGGCATTGCCCAGCACCAGTCTTGCCTGCGATAGTTTCTTATTCTGGGCAATATCTTCCGGCAGGTAGCGGGCAATCCAGTACACATTGGGTTTAACCTTGTTGTACCAGTTTTCGAAATAGGTAAGCTGGCCTATAGACAGCAGGAACCCGTTGGATTTTTTGCTTTCCACCCAGCGGCTGAGCTGCTGTTCAAAATCAAGCGATACTGTGTAATTATCAAACTCTTCTTTAGCCCACTGTTCGAGATACTCCCAATTACGGATTAAACTTTCGTGGGTGATATCGAGAACAGTTTCATCTTTCAACGTATGACTTTCAGTGTCATCCGTAATAAACGGACGAATAAACGTGTTACCCGGTTCGCGGAATATGTTCAACACAGCGCCAACTTCTTTTGCACTTATGTCGGGGCGGCCAAGGATGTTGGTAATCTCCTGTAACGTCATCCGGTTTCTCACCGCCCGGCTCTGGTCTATTTTGGTGAGGCAGGTAAATGAGGCTTTAATTATTTCCTTTGCATCTTCCTGCGTAATAGTTTTGCCGGTTTTAGTCTTATAATATTCAGCGGCCTGCTCGTAGAGTTTATTGGTATGGGTGTCTAAAACATTCTGCAGGTTCGGTTCATGGTAGCAGTCCTTAATTTCTTCGGGTAACGATTCGAACCATTTTTTAAAGCGATCAACATGCTCATCGGGCAATTCATTCACCGGCATACCCCCTACCATGGCGTAGTGAATCAAATCCATTTCTTCATTGCCATTGTTGGCTGCTACCCATATCTGGTTCAGGGCATGTTGCAGAATAGGTAGTTGATCCACACCTTCCGTAAGATCATGAATAAGCCGCTCGGTTAGTCTGCGGGTAATTCTATTACCACTCAGCGTGGCAGGCTCTTCAATCACCTGCTGCAGCTGGGAGCGATTCAATCGCGGTACAAAGAATTGCGAAAACCCGATATACTCGGGCAAACCCCTGAAAGCTGCACACTGCCCGATAAAGTCGGAGCGCATGGTGAACACTATATATATAGGTAGGTTTTCTTCCAGCGCTATGCGGGCCGTTTCGAGCAATATATTGAGTACCAGGTTGGAATCGCGCGAAGGTGCCCCCCGGTGATAATTTTCGGGATTGGTGAAAAATTCCTCAAACTGATCGACCAGAATAATAAGGTTAGCAGCATCGCGCTTCATTGCCGCCCGGCCTCCTTCATCCGCCTGCTGCCAGGCAACCGAATCCGGATCGGTATAGCGTTTTGAGTTTCGGTACAAATCAACCAATGCGGAGAAGCCATGCTGCAATTCCGACTCTACTGTGTTTACGTTGGGTATATCCAGTTGATTGGCAACCGACTTACAGAGATTCTTGAATGGTGATCGTTCCGGACGGAAGTCGGCTACACACCATTGGGTGTACTTTGATTTTAAAAATCCGGCACGTGCATTTGGGATGATACCCGCATAAACCAACGAAGACTTACCATCACCCGAAGCACCTGTAAGCATCAAAAACTTATTGCGCTGCAACTGCTCGGTTGCCGATTCGATATTCTCCTCACGCCCTTTAAAGTAAAGCGATTCTTCTTCCGTGAAGGAACGAAGACCGGTGTACGGGCAGATCTGGTATTCTTCGAACATCTAGGATTGAAGAGTTTAGAGTTTAGCTTTTAGATTTTTCATATCCCTTCAATTATTTCAGTTCAATCACCGTAGTATACACCTTCTTTACCTCAGCCGGCACTTTATCTTTTGGTACAATGGTAGAGACTACTTTTGGCGCTTTGAAATTTCGGGCGAGGTTACTCTTGGGGTCATCCTCACCTACCAAAAATAATGGTGTTGGTGATGAGGCTCCTCCCACTTGTTTCCAGACTTGTTTAATAAATGGTAGCGCCCAGTCCGCTGCATATTTAAAGTAAACCACCGCCAGTTTGCTTTTGGGAATTTGCTGTGTGCTGATCTCGCGGTACTGATCTTCACCATCGGGCATAATGTTCATGATCTCTACCGGGTACTCCAGGCTAAGCATGTCGGTGATAACCTTGGCCTCCACTTCATCCTGCTGATTAAAGATGAAAAATATATCGGTGTCTTTCGAATCGTAAACGGTTACATCCTGTTTCATCATCACCACACGAATATCATCCACCAGTTGCATAGGCCCCTGACTGTTGGAAAACATCATGTTGCGGGTGATGTTGTTGCGGATATATTTGATAAAATTCTGTTGCGCAGGCTTTATAGATTCAGCATCGGGGTAAAGCCAGATAAACGAGTTGAAATCAGCCTCGTTGGCATCAATTTTTTTCTTTGCTTCCAGAAACTGGTAGTGTGGAAAAGAAATCTCGTCATTTGATTCAAAACGCCTTCCATATTCACCGCTGAGCATGTGTAGCGAGCATGCACACTTCGACATTTCTTCCGCAACACGTTGCTTAAAAATTTCATCGTCCGCAGGGCAATCTGTTGAGGGCAACACATTGAAACCAGCTTTTTGTAAGATAATAGCCATCTCCTCGCGTTGTTCCTTTAAATCTGAGGATGTCCAGGCCAGGTATACACTGGGGCGTTGCCGGTCGATTACCTGTACTTTTATAGCGGATGGCAATGACGTTGTAAACGTTGTGGGAATTATCTGTCGTGCAGTAAGGTCATGTGCCGATGCAGGCGTAGTCTCTTTGCGTTCAGATTGTTTTATTCCCTGAACAATTTCCTTAATGGCATTGGCCAGTTTATTGATTTGATTTCTGTACAGCACTTTGCCACCGGCTGTTCCTATTTCATCATCTACCGGGCGCAACGGACGATTGACGCCTGCATCGCGGTAAATAAAATCAATAGAGCGTAAAACCCCGTTTAATTCCGACTCGAGTAATTTCGTATCCTCTGTTTCTATTTCATGAATTTTTATGGGTAGAATGCGCGACCCCACATTACCATTGGGAAGCTTCACCATTCTTCCAATAGAATCGCCCTCCGATTCCTGTTTAAAAACTTTAAACTCCTGATTCCAGGCAAAGGAATTCGTGTCACAGTAGGTCTGTGATATAATCGGAATAAAAATGAGGGACTTGATTTTGGTATGGATGGACTGGTCTACATGATGCGTTTCATGCAAACCTTCCTTTGGGTTTTTATCAAAAAAAATGGACAACTTATCTTTTAAGGTAGCGTCCAGTTCCTGATTGAGTTTTTCAACAAACTCGGTTACCCATCCGTCATACTTATTGTCATTGTGCCTGTAACTAACGAAAATATCATATTCAAAGCCGGAGAGGATAGCGGGCATAGGTAGGGTCTTTTAGTGGCTTAGTAAAGTAATTTACAGTTTAGGGATAAAAAACCAAAAAAACAACTGAACGATTTTGCTTTTAACGTTAAACAATTTGCTTTACCGGTAAACTGGTTGACGTTAGACAACTCCTTTTCCGAAGGAATTATTCAATTTTTTTTTGAAGTCCACCCAGCGTGTTTGGCATAGCGTTTCTATTATCTTTGAAACATGCCTTCTATTATACCCGGTTACGAATATGATATTTTTATCTCCTACCGCCATAAAGACAACAAATACGATGGTTGGGTAAGCGAGTTCGTAAACAACCTGAAAAAGGAAATTTCAGCAACATTTAAAGAAGAACTTACTGTTTACTTTGACGAAAACCCGCAGGATGGCTTACTGGAAACCCAGCATGTTGACAAAAGTCTCGAGGGTAAACTCAAATGCCTGATCTTCATACCCATTCTTTCGCAAACGTACTGTGATCCGAACAGCTTTGCGTGGAAACATGAGTTTTGTGCTTTTAATGAACTGGCCACCAACGATCAGTTTGGTATGTACGTTCGGCTGGCCAATGGCAATGTAAATAGCCGGATACTTCCAATATGCATTCACGAACTGGAAGATCAGGATAAAGCCTTGCTTGAGCAAGAACTTGGCGGAACCCTTCGCGCTATCGATTTTATTTATCGGACACCCGGTGTGAACCGACCCTTACGCGCCCACGAAGACGAACCAAAAGAAAACCTTAATCACACGTTTTACAGGGACCAAATCAATAAGGTAGCCAACACAATTAAAAAAGTTGTGGCCGGTATACGGATGGTTCGCCCCGGAGCAGATAAAGTATCAGGTAACTCCACACATAGTACCGATGACGTTGTTCAATCACCAAGTCGAAAAAAACTTTTGTATGCAGGTGTTCCTCTACTAGTAGTGGTGGTGGCACTTCTATATTACTTTAAGCCCTGGCAGGCTACGGTTTCTCAAGCAAAATCATCAAACTCTATTGCCGTTTTGCCCTTTGCTGATCTGAGTGCTGAAAATGATCAGGAATATTTCTCTGATGGACTGAGCGAGGAGTTACTGAACCTGCTGGCTAAAATTCCACAGTTAAAAGTGATCTCCCGAACATCAGCCTTTTCCTTCAAAGGAAAAAATGAAGACATCCGTGAAATTGGAAAAAAGTTAGGCGTAGAAAATATACTTGAGGGAAGCGTACGGAAATCAACTAATAAAATTCGCATTACGGCACAGCTTATCCAGGTGAGTGATGGTAGTCACATCTGGTCGAAGACGTACGACCGCACCATGGATGATATTTTTAAGGTACAAGATGAAATTGCCCATGAAGTAGTAAAGGAATTAAAGATCACCCTGATGGGGAATGATCTTCATGTTGTTCCCGGAAATTCAGAAGCCTATAACCTGTACCTTCAGGGTAAGTATTTTTTTGCCAAGCGAAACCAGGAAAATGTTGAACGCGCAATTGAATTGTTTAATCAGGCGCTAACACTGGAAAGTAACAATCCAACCCTGTGGGCATCAATCTCCATAGCCTACGCCTCGCAGGCTAACAACGGATACATTGATGCAGCAACAGGTTTTAGCAAAGCACGTGAAGCCGCTGAAAAAGCAATTGCTCTTGACAACAACCTGGCACTGGGGCATTATGCTCTTGCCTACGTTAAAACATCGTACGATTGGGATTGGGCAGGTGCCGATACAGAATTTAAAAAAGCACTTGTACTTGATCCCTCCAACATAGGTGCCCTTAACGGAATGGCTAACCTCGCACTGGCACTTGGCCGATTTGATGAGGCCATCGAATTGTATAAGCGGGCACTCGAACTTGACCCACTTCGTCCGATAATAAGAATTAACCTGGGCATGACATTGATGCACAACAACCAACCGGACCAAGCGAGCATCGTATTGAAAGAGGCCCTTAGCTTAAACCCTGAATTTCCAACTGCGCATTATCGATTAGGTTTAAGTTATCTGTTACAAAACAAAATTGATGATGCCCTTGCCGAACTTAATCAGGAAAGTGTTGAAGACTGGAAAAAACATGGTCTTGCACTTGCCTATTCAAAACAAAATACAACCAGAGGCGATTCATTGTTACAGGCATTTATTCAAAACTATGGCGATGTGAGCGCTTTTCAGATTGCAGAAGTTTATGGTTATCGCAATGATCCTGATCGTGCTTTTGAGTGGCTGGAAAAAGCCTACCGACAACGTGATGGCGGATTAGGAACCCTGCTTGGAAACCCCTGGCTAAAGAGCCTGGAGGCCGATTACCGATACCATTCATTTCTCAAAAAAATGAGGCTTAAAACTAATTAAATTCGGCTTTTTTTACTTCTTAATCCCCGGTATTCCCCGTCAGCTTTAGGATACGAATTGAAATCTTTTTACATTTAGTATACTCATCTCTCAATAAAAACTAAAAATCAAAGTCTATGGAAAAGTCAAAGAAAGTATTTCTTGGCGTTGTTGCAGTAGCCATTATTGCAGCCGCAGGATATTACATGGCTGGTGGCACGTTTAATTTCTCGGCCGAAGATGCCGAAGGCTCAGGCATTGGCGGAATAAAAAAAGCCAAAAAGTATAAAAGTGAAAACGCAACCGCTGAGGTTGACCTGGAGGGAAGTGATGTTCAGCAATTATTGCAGAACGATCAATTCCAACGCATGATGAACGACAAGAATTTTCGGGAACTAATGAAATCTCCGGAGTTCACTGAACTGGCTAAGAATGCGCAATTTCTTGAGCTTGCAAAAAGCCCTGCCTTCACAGACCTGGCAAAAAACGCTCAGTTTCTTGACCTCGCTAAATCTTCCACCTTTACGGATCTGGCTAAAAATCCGGCCTTTGTTGAACTTGGAAAGAATGCCCAGTTTATGGACCTGGCGAAGTCTCCATCGTTTGCTGAACTTGCCAAGTCACCTTCATTTTCTGAATTAATGAGGTCGTCACAATTTATGGACGTAGCTAAAAATCCGGCCTTTGCCGAACTGGCTAAAAACCCGGCCATGATGGACCTGGCACGATCCAGTCAGTTTGCTGAACTCGCAAAAAATTCCGCCTTTGCTGAACTCGCAAAAAATTCAAGCTTTCAGGAACTGGCTAAAAATCCGGCCTTCGTTGCATTAGCAAAGAATGCCCAGTTTGTCGACCTGGCTAAAAATCCTGCGTTTGCCGAACTGGCTAAAAATCCAGTGTTTGTTGAGTTAGGAAAAAATGCCCAATTCATGGAACTGGCTAAATCACCTGCCTTCGCTGAACTGGCCAAGAACGCACAGTTTGCTGACCTGATGAAGTCACCACAATTCCTGGAAGTAGCCAAGTCGCCACAATTTGCCGATCTGGCACGCAACGCACAGTTTGCCGACCTGGCAAAAAATCCGGCCTTCTCCGATTTAATGAAGAATCAGACCTTTACAGAGTTGATGAAGTCATCGCAGTTCTCACAACTTGAAAAGATGGCTTCGGCTAGCTTCGAATAGTTACATGACAAAATCATTTTGAGAGAGATAACAGAAATGTTATCTCTTTTTTTTCCAGTTCAGTTCTCAACGCATGACCAGAAAATTAGTTTACCTTCTCC
Source organism: Flammeovirgaceae bacterium UBA5585 (assembly GCA_002425185.1). Lineage (GTDB taxonomy): Bacteria > Bacteroidota > Bacteroidia > Cytophagales > Cyclobacteriaceae > UBA2336. The sequence goes on from DILT01000016.1 coordinate 281,142, forward strand.
TTACACTTGTTTCTCCATCATGGGCGCAATTAAACATGATAGAAACCAATGACATGCGGTTGGTTTCATATGATTTTGGCCATAAATATGTTTTACCACATGCCGGAAGATGTTTTCACAGTGCGTTGGATTTTCATCGGAAACTTTTCGATTACGAGCCTACTGAAAAAATAACCGTACTCATTCAGGATTTTGGTGATTTTGGTAATGGAGGCGCTACCGCAGTTCCACGCAATGCCATCAGCATGGGGCTCTCCCCTTTCAGCTATACATTCGAAACCAGTCCGGCTGGTGAACGCGTATTTAGTTTAATGAATCACGAGTTGGTTCATGTGGTTGCTCTTGATAATTCAGGTCGCACCGACAGGTTCTATCAAAAATTGTTTTTTGGTAAAGTGTCACCTACCAATACCAATCCGATATCCGCCTATTACAGTTACCTCACCAGCCCAAGGCGCTATTCGCCACGCTGGTATCACGAAGGGATAGCTTCTTATGTAGAAACGTGGATGAGTGGTGGTATTGGATTAGCTATGGGTAGTTATGATGAGATGGTTTTCCGTACACGCGTGTTGGAAAATGCGCGCATTTACACTGCACAAGGTCTTGAGTCGGAAGGAACCACAACCGACTTCCAGGGCAAAACAAATTCCTATTTATACGGAACACGATTTATGGGCTACCTGGCGAACGAATACGGTCCGGATAAAATAATTGAATGGGTGAAACGCAAGGATGGAAGCCGCAGGTCATATTCGGCTCAGTTTAAAAATGTTTTCGGAAAATCGCTGAATAATGGTTGGAGAGATTGGCTCCGGTTTGAACGTGACTGGCAAAATAACAATGTTGAACGCCTGAAAGAATTTCCTATAACGGAAACACAATCCATAACCGAAAAAACTATTGGTTCAGTATCGTATCCGCACTACGATAAAACAAGAAACAATATCTATATGGCGGTTAATTATCCCGGACAAACCCCTCACCTCGCTGCATTACACCTGCAGGATGGTAAACTGGAAAAACTTGCCGACATAAAAGGGGCTGCTCTTTTTTATGTTTCATCCGTTACTTACGATGCCGAGGCTGATATGCTCTACTTCACTACTGACAATGATGCATGGCGCGACCTGAACAGTTACAACATTAAAACAGGGAAAGTTAAACGTCTTCAAAAAGATTTCAGAACAGGCGATCTGGCCTTTAACAAAGTCGATAAGTCCATCTGGGGGATTAAGCATTTAAATGGTTTCTCCACAATCGTACGGATACCAAAAGAAAATCCGGATCAACCGCAGGCACCCTACAGTTTATGGCAACAAAAATATACCCTGCCCTACGGCCAGGACATTTTTGATATTGATGTATCGCCTGACGGAAAAAAACTCAGCGCAGCGGTGTCAGATTATAAAGGCAATCAATCCCTGCTTATTTACAACCTCGACAGCCTTTTGCTCAACAAAGTATCAGTCGATACCGTATTTAATTTCGAAGTCTCTTCACCACAAGGCTTTCGGTTTACCGAAGATGGCCAATACCTGTACGGATCATCGTACTACACCGGTGTCAGCAACATCTTTAAAGTAGATTTAACAGATTCAATGCGAATAAGCGCCATGAGTAATGCTGTGACGGGATTTTTCAGGCCACTAAAAATTAGTGATGACAAACTCTTTGCCTTCAGTTTTACCAGCGATGGTTTCCAACCTGTTTATGTACCAAACACACCGCTCGAAGATGTTTCCACAATTGAATTTTTAGGAAATGAAACCATCACTAAGCATCCGGCACTTAAAACATGGGAACTTCCCATGGCCACGCCCCAACAAATAAAAATTGAAGAACTTATTACGAAAGAAGGCCGCTATCAACCCGGTAAATTAATCCGTTTAAATTCGGCCTACCCTATTCTTACCGGATACAAAAACTTTGTTGGTGTCGGTTATACAGTAAACCTGGGCGATCCGCTAAGCTTTAGGGAAATTGAAATTACCGCAGCATACACTCCCCAAACATGGCGCAATGGCCTGGCTACCGAAGCCGATACTACCAATCTTTCCATTGATAAGGATGAACAATTTCACCTGTCTGTGACCGGAAAAATTGGCCGTCTGAATTTCAATTTCTCCTATAACCCCACAAGCTTTTACGATCTATTCGGTCCAACCCGTACGTCCCGAAAAGGTACTATGGGACGGGTTGATTTTACACGAACCCTATTATGGGATTTGCCGCGAAAGCTTGACCTTGTTGTTGGCCTGGGTGGATTCTATGGGCTTGAGAAATCACCTGAATTTCAGCAAATAGAAACACAAGGATTTGACAATAACCTATTCGTAAATTTCGATGGCACGTTGTTATACACCAACCTGCGCGGCTCCCTGGGAGCGGTGGATGCCGAAAAAGGGATTAAGGCGATGGCCCGATCCATTTCGGCTGTATCCAATGGCAAAGCTTATAGCAGTGCTATGGCATCAGTAGACCTGGGCTTTCAATTGCCTGTCAATCATTTCTCTTTGTGGTGGCGAACCTCTGCGGGGCATTCCTTCAGTGATGCATTCAATCCTTTTACACGATTTGGATTCGCTGCATTCGGTAATAATTATATCGACTATCAAAGCGCCAGACGATACCGGAATATTTTCTCCTTTCCTGGGTTAAGTTTTGAAACCAGCCGATTCATCATTGCCAAATCCTTTACAAAAAGTATGGTGGAATTTGTATTACCCCCCATCCGCTTCCGCGAACTCGGTGGGCTAAATTTGTATTCAAATTGGATGCAATTCACCTTGTTTTCCTCCGGGTTGCTAACCGGTGACCGCACTGCTACCGACAATCGTTTTGTAAATGTAGGTTCGCAGGTTGATTTTAAAATTGTAATTTTCTCCCTTATGGAATCAACATTCTCTATCGGGTATGCCAATGCGTTCGACCTGAATGACAACAACAGGCGCTTCAGCGAATGGATGGTTTCATTAAAATTGCTTCGTTAATCTTTTTATACACTAACCCTGTGCATACCTTTTTTCTTGTTACTATCGCCTTAACCCCGGGTATTGCCATTGCTATCTATATTTATATTCACGATAAGCATGAACCTGAACCCATTCAACTTTTGCTGCTAAGTTTTTTTTACGGAGCACTGAGCCTGGGCATTAACCTGGCCATCGCTATACCGGTGGATTCACTCATACACATCAATGAAAAGAATTTAACCAATCAGGCGATCCATGCCTTTGGCGTAGTGGCATTCCTGGAAGAGTTCAGTAAATTTATTTTTGTTCGGGGCATTCTGTACAAGAATAAAAACTTCAATGAACCTCTTGATGGGATAGTTTATTCGGTAATGGTAGGGATGGGCTTTGCTACAGCCGAAAATATCATTTATGTTTTGCAAGGCGGTGGCGGTACAGCTATTGTGCGCATGTTCTCAGCCATACCGGCACACGCACTATTTGCTGTGCTTATGGGCTATTGGTTAGGCAAAGCAAAGTTTACGCATGAACGTGAGTTTTACTATGGCGCAGTTGCATTATTCGTAGCTACTTTCTTTCATGGCATCTACGATTACTTCCTGTTTATTTCCTTTGTGCCGGGCATATGGGTTTGGTCGTTTGTTTCGCTCATTATTGCCTTTGTACTGGCACGAAAAGCTGTACGGGTTCATCAACAGGCTTCGCCTTTTATAAGTGTAAAAGAAAATGAAGAGATCGTTATTAAACCGGATTAATACTCAACTATGGATAAGCGGACTTTTCTTAAAAGCATGACCTTGCTCACCCTGGGTGGGACATCTTCCTTAAAAGCTATGGATAGCCTTATTGGTAAGGTTAGTCATTTACCTGCGGATGAAGTTGCAAAGGATGAAGACTTCTGGGAAACCATTCGTGGGGGGTATCGGCTTAAACCGGAATATATAAACCTCGAAAACGGATACTATTGTTTTCTGCCGCAGGAAACTTTGGAGAATTATATTAACCACATCCGTGAGATTAATTACCAGGGTTCATACTATATGCGCACCGTTCAATGGGAGAACAAGCGCAAAGCAGCAGCGCGACTGGCACAACTTGCCGGCTGTTCACCTGAAGAATTAATCATTACCCGAAACACCACCGAATCGTTGGACATGATTATTGGCGGACAAGACTGGAGAGCTGGTGATGAAGCGGTGATGGCAGAACAGGATTATGGTTCCATGCTGGGCATGTTCAGGCAAGTGGAGAGACGCTATGGTGTTGTAAACAAAATCATTTCTGTTCCCAATCATCCAAAGTCAGATGAGGAAATTGTTTCACTATACGAAAGCGCCATCACACCGAAAACAAAACTATTGATGGTGTGCCACATGGTCAACATTACCGGGCAAATTCTTCCGGTTCGAAAAATTTGTGATATGGCGCATAAGCGAAATGTAAAGGTAATGGTAGATGGCGCACATGCCTTCGCGCATATCAGATTTTCCATTCCCGATTTAGGTTGTGATTTTTATGGATCAAGTTTGCATAAATGGTTAAGCGTTCCGCTGGGTGCAGGAATTTTGTATGTTAAAAAAGAACATATCAATTCCATTTGGCCGGTGTTCGCCCCTTTTGATGACAAAGCTGACGATATTTATAGATTGAATAATGTCGGAACGCATCCTGTCCATACCCTGCTGGCCATAAACAACGCCATCGACTTTTATGAAAAAATAGGGGCCGAAAGAAAAGAAGCACGGCTTCGGTATTTGCAAAATTACTGGACGAGCAAAGTGCGCAATTTTCCACATGTTGTTCTCAACACACCGGCTGATCCGGCTCGCTCATGTGGTATTGCCAATGTGGGCATTAAAGGAATGAAACCTGCCGACCTGGCCGACACCCTGCTGAAAAAATATGGTATTTATACTGTAGCCATTGATGGGGCCAATGTGCACGGATGCCGTATAACACCCAATGTGTATACTACCCCAAAAGATCTTGATCAGTTTGTTGAAGCCCTGAAAGCGCTGGCTTAACATAAACTATTTTTTACTAACTTTTGGTAATGTATCACTTGGTCTATACAAGCCATGCCACCCATCCCTTAACCCCGGAAGATCTCATTGGGCTTTTACGTGAATCACGCGCGTATAATAAACAGCATCACATTACGGGTATGCTGCTTTATCTCAATGGCAAGTTTATCCAGATTTTAGAGGGTAAGAAAGAAGAAGTAATAAAGGTATATGCCCACATCTGTCTGGATAAACGCCATCACCGGGTAATCATGATTATGGAAGGCAATTCACCAAACCGAATTTTTCACGATTGGTCGATGGGCTTTAAAATGCTTTCACATTCAGAATTTGAGGATATCACCGGGTTCAAAGACATTGATCACTTCTTCCAGGAGAATAAAGCCAAAGACAAGGGCAACTTGCTTTATACCTTTCTCACACTTTTCTACAAGAAAAATATCGTTGACTATGCCGAGTTGCCGGAAACGGAATAAGCATATACATGATTTTTATCAGGTGCTGAACGATTATACTTATACACCTGTTGCTTTTATGTAGTCAAACGCGTGATTACCATGAATGTTCTGAAAGTTTCAGAACCGGTAAATGTTTAAACATACACATATGAACACTACAGCAAAAGTAACAATTGGAGTATTGGCAGGTGCTTCATTAGGCCTGTTAGCCGGTGTGCTTATTGCCCCCAGCAGCGGAAGAAAGACCAGAGAAAAGCTTCTTGGAAAATCAAAAGAACTTAAAAACCAGATGGTTGGAACGCTGGATGATGTGAAAAAAGCTTACAACAAGAAGGTTGAAGCCTATGTAAATGAAGGGAAACATGGCATTGAAACGCTGAAAAACAGCCTCAAAGTTTAATCCCGATTACCAGGAAACTTAAAAAACACACCGCTCAAAAGGCGGTGTTTTTTTATTATCAATTTGGCTGTGGTTTAGGACAGACTACCTGCACTTCTTCGGCATATTGCCGCCACAAGCTCATCAACTCCTGAAAAAGTTCAACCTGCTCACCCGAAAGATCTTTTGTTTCACCCGGGTCCTGTTTCAGGTTAAACAATGCAAAATTCTTTTCATCGAACGGTATTTGAATGTTTACAATTTTCCAATCGCCCTTATGCACAACAAGGTGTACACTAAATTACCTAAGCCACAAACCAAGGCAGTATGGCTACAAGCAAACTAATCAAAAACCAAAAGAGAAGCTTTTTATCCGTCTTGGACATAGCGAGTAAGAATTTACCCGTTGTACGGAGCAAAGCATAAAATGTTTACGGATTACTACCCGTTAACAAATTTTAACCTTAAAAAAAGAGGTGTTATACTTGTCGTCTCAACCACTACCTACATCATGACTAAATTTACCTTTACCGAAAAGAAAGATACCCGCTCAGGCTTTGGTGCCGGTTTGCTGGAACTGGGCCGTAAAAACCCCAATGTGGTTGGCCTTTGTGCCGACCTTACAGGCTCGTTAAAAATGGATGCCTTTAAAAAGGAATTCCCCGAAAGGTTTTTTCAGGTGGGCATTGCCGAAGCCAACATGATGGGGCTTGCAGCCGGCATGACCATTGGCGGCAAAATTCCCTTTACCGGAACATTTGCCAACTTTTCTACCGGACGGGTTTATGATCAGATCCGCCAATCAATAGCTTATTCGCACAAAAACGTGAAGATATGCGCATCACACGCAGGCGTAACCCTGGGTGAAGATGGCGCCACCCACCAGATATTGGAAGACATCGGCATGATGAAAATGCTTCCGGGCATGACGGTAATTGTTCCGTGCGACCACAATCAAACCAAAGCTGCAACACTCGCACTAGGCGATCATCACGGTCCCGCATACCTGCGCTTTGGCCGCCCTTCGTGGCCGATTTTTATGGCAGCCGACAGGCCGTTTACTATTGGCAAGGCTGATAAACTGATTGACGGAACGGATGTAAGCATTTTTGCCTGTGGCCACATGGTATGGCAGGCTATTGAAGCCGAAGCTGCCTTGGCTGAAAAAGGAATTCGTGCTGAAATCATTAACATTCACACCATTAAACCATTGGATGTAGAGGCTGTACTGGAATCAGTACAGAAAACAAAATGTGTTGTTACCTGTGAAGAACATCAGATCAATGGCGGTTTAGGCGACAGCATTGCCCAGGTTTTAGGCAGACATTTCCCGGTTCCGCTTGAAATGGTAGCGGTAAACGATTCGTTTGGGGAGAGTGGAACACCCACTCAATTATTAAAGAAATATGGTCTTTCGCCCGAAAACATCGTTAGCGCAGCCGAGCGAGTGGTCGCCCGGAAAAAATAAAGTGTAAAATTTCGTGAGGCAACGAAACTTAAATCGTAATATTACGATTAAACAAGCATGGGATTAACCAAAACCACAGGCTTTAGCAAAGCCGAAATTGAAACAGCCGAACTGGCCAAGGCACTGGCACATCCAGCCCGTATCGCTATCCTCAAGCACCTGATCAACGCCAAAAGTTGCATCTGCGGTGATATTGTCGATGAACTTCCCCTCTCACAATCAACAGTATCACAGCATTTAAAAGAACTCAAAGAAGCAGGCATTATTAAAGGGAACATCAGCGGCACCAGTGTGTGCTACTGCATTGATGAAAAGATGTGGAACAAAGCCCGTAAAGTATTGGTTGATCTGTTTGAGAGCTATAAGGGACAGGACTGCTGCTAAAATTTTTTGCATTATTTAATCGCAATATTACGATAATACACTTTAACTTTATTCCATTATGAATACCAGCACAACATCCGAAAATCTTAAGCAACTAGTAAAGGAAAAATACGGTCAGATTGCCGATCAGAGCTATACCGAAAACGCAACGAGCTGTTGTGGTGCCGGTGGCAGCTGCTCCACCATTGATTACGCCATTATGGCGGAAGATTATACCAACCTGAAGGGCTATGTAGCCGATGCCGACCTGGGTTTAGGCTGCGGCTTACCGACTGAGTTTGCCTTGATTAAAGAAGGCGATACCGTTATTGATTTAGGATCAGGTGCGGGCAACGATGCCTTTGTTGCCCGAAGCATAACCGGAGAAAAAGGGAAAGTAATTGGTATTGATTTCACCGAGAAGATGATTGATAAGGCTCGCGCCAACGCAGAAAAGTTGGGATTCAATAACGTAGAGTTCCGGTATGGCGATATTGAACGGATACCGGTTACAGCAAATGTTGCCGATGTGGTCGTAAGCAATTGTGTACTCAACCTGGTGCCTAACAAAAGACAAGCTTTCGCAGAGATGTTCCGGGTTATAAAACCCGGTGGCCACTTCAGCGTTTCGGATATTGTTCTTCAGGGCGAATTACCATCAGGGCTTCAAAAAAGTGCCGAGATGTATGCCGGCTGTGTAGCCGGAGCCATTCCCCAAAAAGAATATCTTCAACTGGCTAAAGATGCCGGATTTGAAAACTTAACTATTCAGAAGGAAAGAAAGATTACCATTCCGGATGAAATACTTGCTGCGTATTTGAAAGATGGCGAATTGAAAAAATACAAAGATGGAGCACTCGGCATTTACAGCATAACCGTATACGGAGAAAAGCCTGGAGCAGCGCGGGTTAAACAGTTGGCGGAAGAAAAAAAAGCTGCCTGTTGCGGACCAGAATCGAATTGTTGCTGAACCGTTATTAACTAATACTTACCCAGTGAAGAAATTGGTGTTTTAGTGTTTTGTGTTTTTGTGGCAAAGGAAATTTTTCATCGCCACGAAAACACTAAAATCACAAAAAAAATTAGGCACTCACTACACGCTATGATTTTATGAAGAAAAGAATTCTAGTCCTTTGTACCGGTAACTCCTGTCGCAGTCAGATTGCACACGGTTATCTGGAATATTTCGGTGGCAAACAGGTTGAGGTACGAAGTGCCGGGATTGAAACCCATGGCGTAAACCCGCGGGCTATTGCCACTATGAAAGAAGATGGCATTGATATCTCCCATCACACATCCAACAATGTCCATGAATACGCAAACGAATCATTCGATTATGTGATTACCGTTTGTGACAATGCTAAGGAAAATTGTCCCTATTTTCCCGCTACCGTAAAAGCGTTTCACCACAATTTCCCCGATCCGGCCAAAGCCAAAGGATCTCAGGAGGAGATTATGTCTGAGTTTCGAAAAGTGCGGGGTATGATTAAAGACTACATGAAAACTTTCATTGAGGCTAACGTTCATTAGTCTTCGGTATTCCAAAGTATTTAAGCAATATCACCACACGGTTTATATATTTGGGTTTTTAGCGCCCAATGAAACTCAACAAGTACATCGTAATCGATTTCGACAGCACCTTTACCAAAATAGAAGCCTTCGACCTGCTGGCTGAAATCAGTTTGAAGGATCACCCCGAAGCCGAAGAACGAAAAAAAATGATTCACGAAATCACCAACCAGGGTATGGATGGTTCCATCTCTTTTCGTGAATCACTGGAAAAACGTGTAGAACTTCTGGCACCAAACAAAGCGCACTTATTGCAATTGGCAGAGCGTTTAAAAGCACAGGTCTCTGAGTCATTTAAACGTAACCGCGACTTCTTTAAAAAATATGCCGATAATATTTATGTGATCAGCAATGGTTTTCACATGTTTATTGATCCGGTAGTTACCGAGTTCGGCATCAAGCCTGAAAACATTTTGGCAAACCGTTTTCATTTTGATGAAAAAGGTGAAGTTATCGGGTTCGATAAAGATAATCCCCTCTCCGCCAACAACGGAAAAGTGGAGCAACTAAAACGACTGAATTTACCGGGTGATGTTTATGTCATTGGCGATGGTTATACCGACTATGAAATAAAACATGCCGGTCTCGCCAATAAATTCTTTGCGTTTACCGAAAATGTAGAACGTGAAAACATTATGGAAAAGGCCGATCACATAACCCCCAGCCTCGATGAATTTCTCTACCTCAACAAATTAAACACAGCTATCTCCTACCCAAAAAACCGAATACACGTTTTGCTTTTGGAAAATGTGCACCCAGTGGCGGTGGAGTTAATGCGGGCCGAGGGCTTTACAGTAGAAACCTATCCGGCTGCCTTATCGGAAGAAGAACTCTGCAAAAAAATTAAAAATGTTTCTGTACTGGGTATCCGTTCCAAAACTCAGGTTACAGAAAAAGTGCTGGAGCATGCCAACCGCTTAATGACCATCGGAGCCTTTTGCATCGGCACCAATCAAATCGATTTAAAAGCAGCCACACAAAAAGGCGTTGCTGTGTTTAATGCACCCTTCAGCAACACACGCTCGGTGGTAGAGCTGGTGATAGCGGAGATGATCATCCTTATCCGAAAAATCGTAGAGAAGTCGAATAAAATGCACCAGGGTAAATGGGATAAATCAGCTGCCGGAAGTTACGAGATACGCGGAAAAAAACTTGGGTTGATCGGTTATGGAAATATTGGTGCACAACTTTCTGTGCTGGCTGAATCAATGGGCATGAAGGTTCTCTATTACGATATTGAAGAAAAACTTTCATTGGGCAATGCCACCCGTTGTAAAACCATGAAGGAAGTTTTGGAACAAGCCGATGTTGTTTCCTTACACGTTGATGGCCGTGCAGCTAATAAAAACCTGATCAGCGAACGCGAATTCGGTTGGATGAAAAAAGGTGTAATCTTCATAAACCTGAGTCGTGGACATGTAGTGGATATTGCCTGCCTGAAAAAAAATATCCTGAATGGAACGGTTGGCGGTTGTGCTATTGATGTATTTCCTGTTGAGCCTAACAACGAAGAAGAATTTATTTCCGAATTAAGGGGTTTACCGAATACTATTCTTACACCGCACATTGGTGGAAGCACGGTGGAAGCACAGGAGAACATTGGCAATTTTGTTCCGGGAAAATTCCTGGATTACATAAACACCGGAAGCACTTCCAACAGTGTAAACTTCCCCAACCTGGTGTTACCAACATTGGAAAATGCCCACCGCCTGATTCACATTCACGAAAATGTTCCGGGCATACTCGCCCAGATCAACAAAGTACTGGCCGATCATAACATCAACATTGCCGGGCAGTACCTGAAAACAAATGAACAAATCGGATACGTGATCACCGATATCGATAAAGCATACAACAAAGATGTAATTAAAGAACTTCGCAGTATTGCACACACCATAAAATTCAGGGTGCTATATTAGCCTCATGGAAGAGAAATACAGACTAACCGGTCTAAAGCTCAAAATCTACGAGGTCATCTTCGAGTCAGACACCCCCGAAGGTAAGTATTTCGACATTGTACTACTGGTGAGCATAATTCTCAGCGTTACTGTTGTTATGCTGGAGAGTGTTCAGGCTATCAAAATTGGCTGGGGTAACTGGCTGGTTGGATTGGAGTGGTTCTTCACCGGCTTATTTACACTCGAATACCTGGCCCGCATTTGGGTAGTGTTGAATAAACGAAAGTATATTTTTTCTTTTTTTGGAATTGTTGATTTACTCTCCGTTTTACCAACCTACCTGACGATCTTCTTTGCCGGTGCGCAATCGCTGCTCGTTATTCGAAGTTTACGGTTACTGCGCATCTTTCGGATTTTTAAGTTGGCCAGGTTCATTGGCGAAAGTCAAAACCTGACTACGGCTTTAAAAGCGAGTCGCTATAAAATTATTGTGTTCCTCACCACCGTGATTACTGCGGTGATTATCTTTGGTACACTTATCTTCTTAATCGAAGGACCTGAAAATGGGTTTACCAGTATACCCTTAAGTATTTATTGGGCCATTGTTACCATGACAACCGTTGGCTATGGCGATATAGCACCGCACACTACGCTGGGGCAAACACTGGCCTCCATTATTATGATTATGGGGTATGGTATTATTGCAGTACCTACCGGTATTGTTTCTTCAGAAATGATAAAATTAAAAACAAAAGAAAAGATTACCACACAGGTTTGCCCGCACTGCCTGAAAGAAGGGCACGATAGCGATGCGATTTACTGCAAGTATTGTGGAGGGGAGATTAATTAGAAATCTTTTCCATAACAGCAACGAAAGCTCATATCAACCTAAGCTTGTCAAAAACTTCTTATGAGGCTACGCGTGCACTTGCCAGCCTATATATGTCAGGCTGAGCTTGTCGAAGCCTGTAAAAAAATCCACCGAATTTGGTGAGGAGTTTCTGAACCTCATAAAAGACAAGTTTTGAGCTGCCCACAACCGCAACCTTCTTCTGTTATCCTGCTTTTTGGGCGAGGTACTGACGGTAACCGTCAGCATGAGGCCTGATTTTGGTTGTAAGCTTCACTCGGTTTTGTTATAAATGTTAGGTTCAGCAAACGTGTCCCAAATTCGAGTGGATTTCTTACACCAAAGGAAAATAAAAGATAGGCACTGCGAAACATTGATTAACTACTTATTTTTTAGTAATCAGCAGGCTTAACAACTTATGAAACCTGTACTAAATTTCACACCCGGTCCTTCACAACTTTATTTTACAGCAGAAGACCACATGCGCAAGGCTTTCCGCGATGGAATACCCTCCCTGTCTCATCGAAGTAAAACCTTTGAATCTATCTATAAAGAAACTGTTGAAGGATTAAAAGAACTTATCGGCATACCCGAACATTTCACCCTTGTATTCACATCATCGGCAACAGAAGTGTGGGAAAGAATTATTCAAAACCTTGTTGAAAACACTTCGCATCATTTCGTCAATGGGGCTTTCTCCAAACGATTTTATGAAATCGCCTTGCAGTTAAACCGTAATTCATCTAAACACGAAGTTCAGGAAGGTCAGGCATTTGCCTTTTCGGATGCCCTGCCGGTCACTGAATTGATTGCCCTGACACACAATGAAACGAGTACGGGTGTTTCATTGCCAATGCCCTTTATTAATTCCATTAAAGAACAAAAACCGGGCGTACTGGTTGCTGTGGATGCTGTCTCATCACTGCCCTATCCTGAATTTGATTTTTCTAAAATTGACACTTTGTTTTTTTCCGTTCAGAAAGGATTTGGATTGCCGGCCGGTCTTGGTGTATGGATTGTCAACAACCGTTGTTTACAAAAAGCAACTTCAATGCTGGCCAACGGCATCTCCATTGGCTCCTATCACAACCTACCCACACTGCACGCGCACGGACTAAAAAATCAAACACCCGAAACACCCAATGTGTTGGGCATTTACCTGTTGGGCAAAGTAATTCAGGATATGTTAAGGAGAGGGATTGCCACCATCCGCAGAGAAACCGATTATAAGGCAGCTATACTTTACCAGGCGTTGGAACAACACCCCGTACTGAAACCATTTGTAATGGATAAAACCATTCAATCCAAAACTGTAATTGTTGCTGATTGTGGTGAGTTTACCGGTCAACTTTCTGATTACCTGCAATCAAAAGGATTATTTCCCGGAGAAGGCTATGGCTTGTTCAAAAAGCAACACCTGCGATTCGCCAACTTTCCGGCTCACTCAAAAGAGCAGTTTGAACTTCTGGTAGATTCTATTGAAGCCTTCAAACCCTGATGGTTACCATTAAACCTTTCAAAAGTATCTTTGTCTAACAAAAGTCTTTAACGCTCCCTTCTTTGGAAGACAACGAACTCCTGTCGAAAATCCGTAACCCGGAAACCCGGAACTATGGCTTTAATATGCTGGTACGTTACTATCAGCAGCGGGTGTATTGGCACGTGCGTAAAATGGTTATTGATCACGATGATGCCGATGATCTCACCCAGGAAGTGTTTATAAAAATCCACCGCTACATTGATACGTTCAGGGAAGACTCCCAGCTTTTCACCTGGATCTACCGCATCGCCACCAACGAATGCCTGAGTTTTCTGCAAAAGAAAAAGCGAAGGTTTTTCCTGCCCATCGGTGATGTAACGGCTGAGCTATCGGGTAAACTCGACAGCGCAGCGCATATTTCCGGGGATGAAATACAGTTAAAACTCCAAAAAGCTCTGTTGAAACTTCCCGAAAAGCAACGACTGGTTTTTAACATGAAATACTTTGATGATCTTCCGTATGAAGAAATAGCCAAAATCACCGAAACGAGTGTGGGGGCCTTAAAAGCCAGCTACCACCATGCCGTGAAGAAAATTGAAGATTTCTTAACCGCTGATTAAACGTTTCGTCTACATATATGTCTAAGAACCGATAATGAAAAAGCTCGAAAACATACCTAAAACGAACATTTTTGAAGTACCCGAAGGCTATTTCGATAAGCTGCCCCTTCAGATTCAGGCACGTATTGCGGCTGAAAATCCAGCGCCCCAACAGTTACCCTGGCTCAGGTACTCGCTGCGGTACGCCCTGCCCATGTTGGTATTTGCCCTGGCAACCATTTTTGTTTTCAGACCAAAGGTTGATAAAGTGGAAAAAATTCTGGCTTCCGTGAGCACAGAAGAACTGGTAGCCTACCTGGAAAGCAATGCGCTCTCCACCGATGAACTTTTGGATAGCTATGATTTTGATGCTGCAAGCGCTGAAGCCATTGAGCAAGAAGTTTACTTCAGCTTTGATTTTAATACCGATGATGTAAATGAATATGAGTATCCATTTGAAGTCCAGAAATAATAATTGACCGTCATTGCGAGGGAGGTACGACCGAAGCAATCTCGTTTTCAACACTAAAATCGGGATTGCTTCGCTACCGCTCGCAATGACGTCAAATTTTAAATTTGGATGCGGATACTCATGTAAATGAACTTCAAGACTTAGAACTTTGATATTTTTAACAGTGTGTTATGAAAAAAATAGTTAACATTTTTCTGATGGTGTGGGTTGCCCTTCCGGTGTGGGCACAGGATGGTGACGTAGGCAAAATAGATCCCAAAGCGCAGGAAAAAATAAGGGCCGCACGCATAGCCTTTATAACTGATCGATTAGGGTTAACACCGGAAGAAGCAGAACGCTTCTGGCCCATCTATCGCGAATTCTCCAATAAACGATTGGAGTTAACCCAACAATTTGAACAAGCCAAACGCAACCCGGATAGTAAGAAACCTAAAGAGGAACACGAACGGGAGTTGGTGGAGTTGGGCTTTAAACTAAAACAACAGGAACTTGACCTGGAGAAAGAATACTCCACGCGAATTCTTAATGTTATACCGGCACAAAAACTTATGGCTCTGCGAACAGCCGAAGATGATTTCCGAAGATTGTTGATGCAGCAAATACAGCAGCGCCAGTTACAAGAGCAACGAAAGCGGGAAGCACAGGAGCGCAACGAACAACGACTGCGTCAACGCAATAACTGACCAACACATGCATGCGCTGTAGCCAGCAATGGTTTATAATCCTGATCATTTCAGTGTCCTCGTGCAAACTTTTCGCGCAGGACACTACTGCTTTACTATCTCAACAGGATTCTCTTCTCACGTTCAGTGACTCACTAAACATCTTCAGGCTGATTGATAGCCTCATGAACATGGAGGAATTTAGTACTTCCCAACTTGCCGTACGCCTGGGCTATAATAGTAATGTACTTTGGGCAGGGCGAACCCTGGGCATTGAACAGTTTGGCTTGTCGCCCGGCATTTCTTACTACCATAAAACAGGTTTGTTTGCCGATGTATCTTCCTTTTGGAGCAAAGATTTTGAACCCAAATACTACCTGACCATCTTCACCGGAGGCTACATGCATTCTTTCTCAAAACGATTCTCCATCATTGCCAGCTATGACCGCTACTTTTATAACCTGGCAGACGACTATATTCCTTACAACAATGCCATAACAGTCACCCCTTTCATAGAATTAAAACCGGTCACCTTCCGGCTGGACTATTCATTCTTCTTTGGCGATTACTCCGTTCATCGCCTTATGCCCTCGGTAGGTGTAACCCTTCAGAAAAAGAACTTCTTTAAACTCGATCGTATTTCATTTTTCCCAACTGTATATACTCTCTTCGGTGATCAAACGTTTTCTGAAATTATATTCCCTACCACCCGGCAGGAATGGATTGCAGCAATCCTTCGCGCACGACAAGGACTGCCCTGGTACACGATTGAAACAAGGCGCGTTTTTGGTTTAATGAACTATGCCATCACGGCACCACTTTCAATCCGAAATCACCATTGGAATTTCACGGCCAGTTATACCTACAACATTCCTAAAGCCCTACCGGGCGAAACCCTTACCCTTGAAAACAGCAGCTTTATCAGTGCTTCCTTCACCTGGTTTTTTGATCTGAACCGGAAAAAATCACCTTTGTAGAATCAGCGGGTTTGGATATTTTGCAACCAAACCACGCTTACTATGATTCGCTTCTTCTTATTTCTCCTCTTTGCTATTTCAACAACTACAACCATCGCCCAGGATTACCGCTGGCAACAACGCGCGGAGTATACCATGGACGTACGGCTGGACGTAAAAACCCATAAAGTTACCGGTACACAAAAACTGGTTTACTACAATAACTCACCCGACACCTTAAACAAGGTTTATTACCATCTATATTTTAATGCTTTTCAGCCGGGTAGCATGATGGATGTTCGCTCCAGAAACATCATGGATCCTGATGGACGTGTTACTGACCGGATATCAAAATTAAAGGATGATGAAATCGGCTATCAGCGAATTCAAAGCCTGAAGCAAGATGGAAAAGATATAAATTTTCATATTGAAGGAACCATACTGGAAGTAACATTAGCCAAACCCATTCTGCCGAAAGGCAAGGCAACCTTCGATATGAAGTTTGAGTCCCAGGTTCCGATACAAATCAGAAGATCGGGAAGAAACAGTCGCGAAGGTATAGCCTACTCCATGACACAGTGGTACCCGAAAATGGCTGAATATGATTTTCAGGGATGGCACGCTTACCAATATGTGGCCCGCGAATTTCATGGTGTGTGGGGCGATTTCGATGTGAAGATTACAATTGATCCCACCTTTGTAATTGGCAGTACCGGTAAACTTCAAAATCCGGATAAGATCGGGCATGGTTATGAAAAAGCGGGCACAAAAGTATCGCGACCTGCAGGCGAATTAACCTGGCACTTTGTTGCAAAAAATGTAATCGACTTTGCGTGGGCTGCCGACCCGGACTATACGCACGAAATTGCCCAGGTGCCGGATGGACCCGAAGTTCATTTCTTCTATCAACCCGGAGAAAAAACCACCGAAAACTGGAAAAAGCTTAAGGAGTATACCGTACGGCATTTTGAGTTTATGAACAAAACTTTCGGAAAATATCCGTACGAGTTGTATTCGGTTATCCAGGGTGGCGATGGCGGTATGGAATACCCCATGTTAACACTCATTACAGGCGAGCGATCATTGAACAGCCTGGTTGGCGTGATGGCCCACGAAGTAGCGCACAGTTGGTATCAGGCGGTACTTGCGTCAAACGAATCGTTATACGCTTGGTTTGATGAAGGCTTTGCCGATTTTGCCACCAATGAATCAATGGCGCTGTTATTCGATGAAAAAAATCCACACGGTGGAAGTTATAACGGATATTTCTCGCTGGTAAGAAGTGGTTTGCAGGAACCGATGAATCAACATGCCGATCACTTCACCACCAACCGGGCTTACGGAATATCAGCGTACAACATGGGAACTGTTTTCCTGCATCAATTGAAATACATAATAGGAGATGCAAACTTTTACAAAGGTATGAGAAGGTATTACAACACATGGAAATTTAAACATCCTGAACCCAATGATTTTATTCGCATCATGGAAAAAACAAGCGGACTTCAGCTAAAATGGTATATGACCTATTGGGTAAATACGACCAAACGAATCGATTACGGTATCCAATCCGTTTTAGCAGATAATGAAGCTACCTTTATAACCCTTGAACGGATTGGCGAATTTCCAATGCCGGTTGATTTGATGATAACCTATGCGGATGGTTCAAAAGAACTGTTCTACATCCCGCTAAATGAAACCTTAGGCAATAAACCGGCAGAAGATACATCCCTGTCGCGCGTAGAACTTGAAACCTGGCCGTGGGTTAACCCAACCTACACGCTTAAAATAAACAAACCTGCCAAGGGCATAGCAAAACTCGAAATTGATACATCCATGCGTCTGGCCGACATTGATCGCAAGAATAACGTGATGGAGCTATCAGGAGGCTTGAAGGCTTATGAGGACCCTACGCGGAAATAGGGAGTAAAGATTAATATTAGTATCGGTTAACATCCTAAAATATTAATCCATAATAACATTGAACCTCACCCCTTCCCCTCTCCTGCAGCAGAGGGGTATCCGAGGTACGAGCCAGCCTGCCGGTAGGCAGGGATGGGGTGAGGTTTGATTACGACATTAAACGGACACTCAGTAAAATTTAAGGTCACTGATAACACAATTATTTCAAGTATTTTAGCATTCGTTACGGCTACCAAAAATGACTACGCAACAGGCGCAACAAGCAATTCAGGATCTTACACAAAAAATCAACTATCATAACGAGCTGTACTATCAAAAGCATAAAACAGAAATAAGCGACTATGAGTTTGATAAGCTTCTCGAGCAACTTGCCGACTTAGAGAATCAATTTCCAGACCTGAAGCAACCCGACTCCCCTACGCAACGCGTTGGCGGAACGATCACTAAAGAATTTCAAACCGTATATCACAAATACCCGATGCTTTCATTGGGGAATACCTATTCGCAGGAAGAACTTACGGATTTTGATAGTCGTTTAGCCAAGGGACTGGATGGCGATGCATATGAATATTTTTGCGAACTGAAGTTTGATGGCGTTTCCATCAGTTTGATTTACGAAAATGGTTTGTTGGTTCGCGGTGTTACGCGTGGCGATGGCGTTCGGGGTGATGATGTTACTGCCAATGTTAAAACGATTCGAAACATTCCGCTTAAAGTAAGTGGAAAGAATATCCCACCAAGCTTTGAAGTGCGCGGTGAAGTTTTTCTTCCAAAAGATATTTTTACCCAACTTAATAAAGAACGAGAAGACATTGGTGAAGAACGTTACGCCAATGCCCGCAACACCGCATCCGGAACATTAAAAATGCAGGACTCCTCCATCGTTGCGCAGCGAAAACTGAATTGTTTCGTGTATTACCTGTTGGGAGAAGACCTCGGCATGGAAACTCATGAAGAAGGAATCCACCATCTTGAAAAGTGGGGTTTTAACATTTCCGATACCTATAAAAAGTGTAAATCGTTAAAAGAAGTATTTGATTACATCGATCATTGGGAAAATCGCAGAAGCGAACTTCCGCTGGAAACCGATGGTGTCGTAATAAAAGTAAACAGCCTCGAACAGCAGGAACGCCTGGGCTTCACCGCAAAAAGTCCGCGGTGGGCCATTGCGTACAAATACAAGGCACAAAGCATCAGCACACGGCTGAACGGTGTAACCTATCAGGTAGGTCGGACCGGTGCCATTACACCCGTTGCAGAATTGGAACCCGTATTTCTTTCAGGCACAACTGTAAAGCGCGCCTCGCTGCATAACGCCAATGAAATCAGTCGACTGGATTTACACATAGGCGATTATGTGTTTGTAGAAAAAGGTGGAGAGATTATTCCCAAAGTAACCGGGGTTGACCACACGAAACGCAAAGGAAAAACTCAACCTATACAATACGTAACCCGTTGTCCGGAATGCAACACACCACTGGTACGCCAGGAAGGTGAAGCTGCACATTATTGTCCGAACATAAACGGCTGTGCTCCCCAAATCAAAGGGCGCATTGAACATTTTATTCAGCGCAAGGCTATGGATATCGATTCGCTGGGCGAACAAACCATCCGCCAGCTTTATGACCTTAACCTGGTGCGCAGGCCATCCGATTTGTACTTTCTCTCGAAAGAAGATTTGCTTCAGTTAGACAAGGTAAAGGATAAGTCGGCCGAGAACATGCTGAAAGGCATACACGAATCCAAACAGGCGCCTTTCGAAAGTGTGTTGTTTGCCATCGGCATACGTTACGTAGGCAAAACCGTGGCCGAAAAACTGGCCCGTCATTTAAAAACCATCGACAGGTTAATGAATGCTTCCTACGAACAATTATTGGAAGCTCCGGAAGTAGGCGAAAAAATCGCGCAAAGCGTAATCCAGTTTTTCAGCCACCCGGAAAACCGGGAAGAAGTAGAACGCTTACGGCAAGCCGGGCTTAACCTGGAAGCGGTAATAAAAGAAGTGCCATTAGACAGTAACGTGTTAGGGGGAAAATCCTTCGTGATTTCGGGGGTATTTGAGAACTATGAGCGCGATGACCTGAAAGACATCATTCTCAAAAATGGTGGTAAAGTGCTGTCGTCTATTTCGGGCAAACTGGATTACCTGCTGGCAGGCGATAACATGGGGCCGGCTAAACGCGAAAAAGCCGAAAAGCTTGGTGTGCCCATTATTTCAGAAGCTGATTTTAATGTTTTACTTTCGGGCGGAAAATTGTAAGGGGCATGAAAATGAGTTTTCTGAACATCCGCACCAAATCACAACTCAAAAGGAATAAAACCACCCGGGCCTCCATCCCCTATACCCAGGTGCAAACGGTGGGCATTCTGTTCAGCATTGAGGACAAAAAGAAGCACGATGACGTGAAAGACTTTATCCACCGGCTTGAACGCGATGGAAAAAAAGTGAAGGTGATGGCCTATCTGCCTCCCAACAAAGACAACTACGAGTTTCTGTTCGATTTTTTCACCCAAAAGGAAATCTCTTTTTGGGGAGCCTTTACTTCTGAAACGGCCGTAAAATTCTTCAATACGCCTTTCGATTACCTGTATTACCTCGATACCAAACCGAACCCGATGATGCTGAATATACTGGCACGTAGCAAAGCCCGTTGCCGCATCGGTGGCTATTGGGAGAATAACAAATCTTTTTTCGAATTCATGCTCAGTGAAACCTCTACCACCAGGAGCCTGATTGATGGCATGTACAAATATTCAACACAACTGAAGTAATATGAAAAAATTATACGGAACCGGTGTTGCACTTGTAACACCCATGGATTCAACGGGTGCTATTGATTATAAGGCATTAAAAAAACTGTTAACCCATACCGCCAAAGGTGTTGATTACTACGTGGTAATGGGCACTACTGGCGAATCGGTGACCGTTTCACCGGCTGAAAAGCAGGAAGTATTAAACTTTGTCAGGAAAAACAATACCGCAAAACTTCCGATTGTGTATGGCATTGGCGGCAACAACACACAGGCAGTTTTAGATACGATTAGCAGCACCGATTTAAAAGGCGTTGATGCCATCCTTTCGGTGAGTCCGTATTACAACAAACCCTCGCAGGAAGGCATCTGTCAACACTTTAAAACCATTGCTGACGCCTCTCCGCTTCCGATTATCCTGTACAACGTTCCGGGCCGCACCGCTTCAAATATCACAGCCGAAACCACGCTTCGCCTGGCTGCCCATAAAAACATCATGGGCATTAAAGAAGCTTCAGGAAACCTTGAGCAGTGCATGCGCATTGCCAAATCGATGCCGAAGGATTTTCTACTCATTTCAGGCGATGATTTGCTGACCGTTCCGCTCTACGCGATTGGAGGCAAAGGCGTTATATCCGTTTTAGCAAATGCGCTACCCATCCCCTTTAAGAAAATGAAGGAGTTAGCCTTTGCCGGAAACTATGTGAAGGCGAGTCAGCACCAGTTTTCTTTGTTAGAGATCAACGGCCCCATGTATGAAGAGGCCAATCCAGTTGGTGTGAAGCAACTGTTAAAGGAAATAGGTGTTTGTGAAAATTATGTGCGAATGCCATTATTGCCAGCATCAGGTGCCTTGCAAAAAAAGATAAGTAAGGCGTATAGGAATATGGCCTGACGTTAAGAGAGTCTGTTAAATAAATTCCGTAGAATAATAACTTGCCGCAGAGTGCCTTACAGGACACTCTGCGGAGAAAAAAGTCCATTGCTGCAGCATCGGGGCTGTTAATATAACCGTTAAGCTGATCAAAAGTCAATTCCCAAACCTTGACAGTCTGACTTATATCAACATAACCCCCAACCCCAACTCCAACCCCAAAACCTAGGTTAATCCCTTGGGGAGGGGCAGGAAAAATGTCCTCATATATATCAGGTCCATGTAGCTATTTGAGCCATGAATGTCCGTTGGTGTTCCCTCGCCCTTGTTGGTGTTCTTTACCAATAAGGATCTCTGTGTTCAAATTTTAGCTATCCAAATGCACCAAAAAATGAATTTAGCCCTTATTGGCTATATCGTTATCCTTCAACAATACAATTTAAAATAGAACCACGCAACCAGGAAAATCTCAAAATCCTAACTTCTCCGGATTCTGATAGTTATTCCAAAATCGGATTAAATGAATTTGTTTGTCCTTCACCTTAAAAAATAAGGTAATTTGTTTGCGGATGACAGCCCTTCGTATTTCTTGGTGGTCAGTTAGCGGGTACAGATCAGGATGACTTTTGATCAAATTCAATAGACGCTTGAACATCCTCAATAAATTCGATAGCTACTTGCGATGACCACTTTGCTAATAAATAGTCGATATTTTGATGATAATCTTTTACCGCTTCATCCGACCATATGATTTGCATGCCGGATTATTTAAACAGATGTGCATACTTCTTTTGGGTTGCCTCCATCACTTCTTCGTGTGATTTAAACCTATCTTCCTCTATGGACCGCAATCCTTTGTCAATTGCATATTTTTCTTCCTGGCTGAGCTTAACGGACACTGCTTCTTCATTTGATCTTTTTAGCAACATAAACTGCCTCACGATTCTATTATCATCGACTTTTGCCAGCCATTGTATGATGTCTAATTTCTCTGCCTGGATGTTCATTCTCTTCTAAAATTAGTTTTTCGAAGATAACGATTTCATACTTGTTTTGAATAAACCAACGTATTAAAAATCACCTATTGATTAAGAGTACGAGAAAAATTTGCCACACCAATCGTTGTTGGTGACCTCGCGCACCACCTCCACGCAACACCAACAACGGCTAGGCTCAGATGCTCTCACGAGTCACTCTGATGGGGTTGAATCTTCCTCTATGGACCGCAATCCTTTGTCAATTGCATCTTTTTCTTCCTGGCTGAGCTTAACGGACACTGCTTCTTCATTTGATCTTTTTAGCAACATAAACTGCCTCACGATTCTATTATCATCAACTTTTGCCAGCCATTGTATGATGTCTAATTTCTCTGCCTGGATGTTCATTCTCTTCTAAAATTAGTTTTTCGAAGATAACGATTTCATACTTGTTTTGAATAAACCAACGTATTAAAAATCACCTATTGCTTAAGAGTACGAGAAAATTTGCCCAACTACTCGTTGTTGGTGATCTTAACTCACTACCTGCGCACAACACCAACAACGGCTAGAGCATCAGAGTGCTCTCACGAGTCACTCTGATGGGGTTGAAAATTCCACACTTGTGGATATCCATTTGTTCGTTGAATTAACTTATTGGTAATATAAGAAGTTAGTTTGTCAACCTATCTTTCTCAATCATTCTTATCAATTCAAACTCACTTACCCACTTTACTTCACTTAATATGTCACTTGCAACTTCCCTGAATAGGATTGAGATCCTTTCCAAAGGCTTTTCAAATTTCCAACCTTGAGGCTGAAAATCCTTTATACTTAAAGCGGGTTTGTATGCACTAAGTAAACTTGAAAAGTTCACAACATTTTCCTTATCAATTTTCATTGGCCAGTCTCCGAAAGATTTTCGAAAGATTCTTAAATAAATAAGCTCATCAATTATATTAAAGTCTAACTCAATCTTCAAGGTGCTCTTGGTATATATAATTTTGCAATTCAGGTGATCAATATATTCGTTAGTTAATTCGAACCCATAGATGTCAACAAGATATTTGAAATCTGTTTTTGCCTGATAGGCAAATGATTCACAAACGTCTTCACTTTTATTTTCTACATCATCCCCGTTCATGGCTTATTTGTTGATCAGATTATTAAAGTAATTGAATGTGTTTTGCAACTCCATTGAGTAATATCTACCGTAATTAAAGTTTCCTATGCCCGTATAATCTGTATGGAGACCAATGTCCAATACAGAATAGCCTTCAGAAATGTAAGCTCCCCATTTTTAGGACA
>DILT01000003.1 GCA_002425185.1 Flammeovirgaceae bacterium UBA5585
TTGTTTTTTAGCCTTGCCCATAACTCTCTTATACCCGAAACAAACCTTCGCCAATACGACCACCGGTGGTTCGCTTGGCGAAGGTGGATAACGGGTATTTCTAAAAATAGAGAAGCCTTATAAGGTATCAAAGGGTGAGTTAATTTTTTGAATGCTTTTTGTGCTCACATGGGTGTATAACTCAGTCGTTTTGCTGCTTTTGTGCCCTAAAATCTCTTGAATATACCGTAGGTCGGTTCCGGCTTCCAACAGGTGTGTGGCGTAACTGTGGCGCAGCCAATGTAAGGTTACCGGTTTTTTAATTGTTGTTTTGGCTAAGGCCTGCCTTAGCACCAATTGCAAACTTCGGGCATCATAGGGTTGTCCTGCCACCTGGCCTTCAAATAAATAGGTCTTGGGCCGATAGGCCTTAAAGTATTGCCGAAGCAATTCTAATACTTTAGGACTGAGGGGCGCAATACGGTCTTTGTTACCTTTAGCTCCCTTGATAATAAGAACCAAACGTTTAGAGTCTACATGCTCAGCCTTCAGCTTCAGTAATTCCCCGCTTCGTAAACCGCAGGCGTAAATCAAACTCAGCATAGCCCTGTGTTTCAGATTTGGCGAAGCCTCTAACAATGCTTTCACTTCTTCTTTGCTCAGTACATTGGGTAATGTTTTGGGCTGTTTGGGCCGGTGAATTAACTGCGGGTCAAGATTTCGGTTCTCTACTACCAGAAAGAAAAGTTTTAAGGCATTTATAACCTGGTTTTGAAAGGAGGAAGAAAACCGGTTTTTAAGAATGTGTTCATTATTAAAATAAATGATATCATCAGTAGTGATGTGCTCGGTCATCTTGTTGCTGTAAAATCGTAAAAACGTCTTCAGGGCATCGGTATAGGTTTTAATAGTATTGTTGCTATAACGCTTCGACCGAAGGTATTGTATGAATTTAGCTACCTGGGCGCTCTGTCCTTCAGCAAGTGGTTCTCGGTGCGCAGTATTTTTTTCTTTACCGGCTGGTGCATTCAATTCTTTACCGGCAGGTTGTGCCTTTTTGATTACTGCTGAAAAATCAACATGCCCGAAAGGGCGTAAGGTTTTTAGTGCCGCTCTGAAATTTACAGGCATATTTTTAATATACCAGCAACGCATGGTCTGGCTCCACTTCATGCCGTCCAGTTTCTTCAGGGCAGCCTCAATCTGGCGGTCTCGCTCAAACCGGATGCACAACACCGGCAGGTTGCGGTGCATTGTTTTTTCGATGATTATCCGTTTCATCAGGCTTTCGGGTTACTAAAGTTAGTGCCTTAACTGAATATTGGGAAATACCTGATATTCGATAAAAACCTATCCCATCACGTATAGGGGTTCACCATCAAACCTACCTTTTTTCTTTTCACGGAAAACAGTACTTTGAAACCTGTTCAACTAACTGAAAATTTCCATGACACCCCGTAACAGCCGCAGAAGTTTTATTAAGCAGGTCGGGCTTGCAGCCGCTGCCTTCACCATAGTACCCCGCCATGTATTGGGCGGAAAAGGTTTTTTAGCGCCCAGTGATACCTTATCCGTTGCCGGCATCGGGGTGGGGGGTATGGGCAATGGCGATATCAACGGAATAGCCGGTACAAACAAAGCTGTCATTTCTTTCCTCTGCGATGTGGATGACCGCAGGGCTGCCAATGCCAAAAAGAATTTCCCCAAGGCTAAATACTATAAAGATTTTCGGGTAATGCTCGATAAGGAGCATAGGAGCATTGATGCTGTTTCGGTGTCTACACCCGATCATAACCATGCCGTGCAAGCCATGGCAGCCATGCAGTTGGGCAAGCACGTGTATGTACAAAAGCCCCTAACGCATGATATCTATGAGGCACGCATGCTCACCGAAGCAGCCAAAAAATATAAGGTAGTAACACAAATGGGTAACCAGGGCTCATCCGGTGATGGCGTGCGCCAGTTAATGGAATGGTACCAGGCCGGCCTTATTGGTGAGGTGCATACCGTGTATTGCTGGACGAACCGCCCCGTGTGGCCGCAAGGCATTCCCTGGCCTTCGCAAAAAGCCGAAGTGCCAAAGGAACTTGATTGGGATTTATGGTTAGGCACCGCGCCTTACAAAGATTACATCGACAACCTGGTTCCGTTTAACTGGCGCGGCTGGTGGGATTATGGAACCGGTGCCCTGGGCGATATGGCCTGCCACATTGTTGAGCCACCATTCCGCGTGCTGGAACTGGGTTACCCGATTGATGTGCAGGCCAGTGTTGGCAGTGTATATGTCGGTGAATTCAGAAGAGGCTATTTCCCCGAAAGTTGCCCGCCCTCGTCACATATTGTTATGACATTCCCTGAACGGGGCAGCAAACCAAAAGTAAAAGTGCATTGGATGGATGGCGGCATACAGCCCGAGCGCCCGGAAGAATTGGGCCCGAATGAACAGTTTGGTGACGGTGGCAATGGTGCTTTGTTTATCGGAACAAAAGGTAAGATGATGTGCGGTACCTACGGTATACTGCCAAAACTTTTACCCACTTCAAGAACCCAGGAAGTAAACGTGCCTCAAACGATTAAGCGTGTGCCCAATGGCGACAGGGGGCACTATGCCAACTGGGTAGAAGGATGTTTGGCAGGATACGGAAAGACAGAACTAAGCTCTCCGTTTGAAATTGCCGGACCGCTTACCGAGATGGTGCTGATGGGCAACCTCGCCATACGCAGCCACGATATACGCTTCCCACGAAAAGATAATCCCAATCAATTCGATTACCCGGGCAGAGACATCAAGTTGTTGTGGGATGGAGTAAACATGAAAATCACCAACTTTGATGAAGCCAACCAGTTTGTGAAGCGGGAGTATCGTGCCGGCTGGAAATTGTAACTAATCTATGTTTAAAGGTAAAGTTGTTTGGATTACCGGTGCATCTTCCGGTATAGGTGAGTCGTTGGTGTACGCTTTTGCGAGACAAGGTGCAAAGCTTGTTTTATCGGCCAGAAGGGTAGAAGAGTTGCAGCGGGTAAGAGCAACCGCCAACTTGCCTGCTGACGATTGTTTAATTCTTCCGCTGGATGTGTCGGATACAGAATCTGTCGCCACACTATCGAAACAGGTGTACGACCGGTTTGGAAAAATTGATATCCTGATCAACAACGCAGGCGTGAGTCACTGGACGAAAGTCAAAGATTTGTCGCTGGAGGTAATCCATAAAATTTTCAACGTAAACTTTTTTGGAGGCATTGCGCTCACAAAAGCCGTGCTTCCGCAGATGCTGGCAAGCAAACGCGGACACATGGTGGTGATCTCCAGTGTATTGGGTAAGATGGTAGTTCAAAAGCAAGCGGCTTATAATGCCAGCAAACATGCGCTGCAGGGATTTTACGACACATTGCGTTTGGAAGTAGCGCAGGATGGAGTCGGTGTGTTGTTGGTTTGTCCGGGATTTGTGCGTACCAACGTTGCGAAAAATTCATTGAATAAAGATGGTGTGGCCATCAATCAGGATAACGATAAAATAGCAAAGGGGCTCGATCCGGATGATGTGGCCGAAAAAATTTTAGAGGCCATAGAAAAGAATAAAGATGAAATTATCATTGCCGGACGACCTGAGCGTACCGGCATCTTGTTAAAACGCTTATTTCCTTCGTTATTCGCCCGAATGATGCGTAAGCGAAAACTACTGTAAGCATGCTTGGTTTAGTGGAATTGGTGGAGAAGTTGCAGGAGCGGCTAAAAGGTGAATTGCCGGGTGCAAAAGCACATGAGTTGCTGCGCGCAACACCGGTTGGTACTACACTTCCTGCGTTTGACCATAAAATGCCACCCAAACCCGGCAGTGTTTTAATTCTACTCTATCCCGAATCAAACGAAATCTATTTTCCGCTAATCAAGCGCCCCGACTATTTGGGTGCGCATAGCGGCCAGGTTAGTTTTCCGGGGGGCAAAGCGGAACCTGGTGAAACCGTTTTTGACACTGCCTTGCGCGAAGCGCATGAAGAGATTGGTATTCAACCTTCTCATGTAAAAATTTTAGGAACACTGAGTGAATTCTTTGTGGTCCCCAGTAATTTTTTAGTAACGCCAGTAATTGGCGTGGCACAGGGAAAACCAATTTGGGTTCCTGATCAGCATGAAGTGGCACGCGTGCTTCACGGCCGGTTGGAAAATATTCTTGGTGAAGATGCGATACGCACCCAGGAGATTTTGGCCGCAGGCCGTTACCGGATGCTGGCTCCGCATTTTGAAGTTGAAGGGGAAATTGTTTGGGGTGCTACCGCGATGATGTTGAATGAATTTCGATGGGTAATTGGGGAGGTAATGGATAATCATTAAAAAAGCCGGTGGTAACCGGCTTTTTTAAATTTTAACGTCTGCGTTTTTTCGCTCCGGCTTTTTTCTTCACCGGCTTTCTAACAACCTTCTTGGTTTTTGAAGGTCTGCTAACTTTCTTAGTAGACTTTTTTACAACCTTTTTCTTCGTTGCCTTCTTCACCACTTTCTTGGCGGAAGTCTTCTTCACTACTTTCTTTTTGGTTGCTGACTTCTTCACAGTTTTCTTCACAGTTGCTTTTTTCACAACCTTTTTAGGAGAAGATTTTTTAGCTGGTTTGATATCCTTCGCCATTAAGTTTAATGCTGAGCCTGCCTTAAACCATTCTATCTGCCCGGCATTGTAAGTATGATTTACCTTAATGGTATCACGGCTGCCATCTTTATGCTTCAACACCAGTGTTAACTGCTTGTCCGGAGCAAACGAAGTCAGGTCAACAATATCAATGGTGTCATCTTCCAGAATTTTATCATAATCAGCTTCATTGGCAAAAGTCAACGCCAGCATACCTTGCTTTTTCAAATTGGTTTCATGTATGCGCGCAAATGATTTAACAAGAATAACGCGAATTCCTAAATGACGTGGTTGCATGGCCGCATGCTCGCGTGATGAACCTTCGCCATAGTTGTGGTCGCCCACCACAAGAGTAGAAATTCCAGCGGCTTTGTAAGCGCGTTGGGTAGCGGGCACCGGTCCGTATTCTCCGGTAAGTTGATTCTTAACGTTGTCAGTTTTTTCGTTGAAATAATTTACTGCTCCGGTTAAGGTGTTGTTGGCAATATTATCCAGGTGGCCACGGAAACGCAACCACGGGCCCGCCATGGAAATATGATCGGTAGTGCATTTTCCCTTTGCCTTAATCAGCAGTTTCATGTCGGTAAGATTTTTTCCATCCCACGCCTTAAACGGGCTTAACGCCTGCAGGCGGTTGGAGTCAGGCGCAATTTTGACCTGAACTTTACTTCCGTCTTTGGCTGGGGCAATGTATCCGGCATCTTCTACATCAAATCCTCTTGGCGGAAATTCATGGCCGGTGGGTTCATCAAGTTTTACATGCTGCCCGTCTTCGTTGACAAGCGTATCTTTTAGTGGATTGAAGGTTAGATCTCCTGCAATGGCAAATGCTGTAGTGATTTCCGGTGAAGCCACAAATGCATGGGTGTTTGGGTTACCATCATTACGCTTTGCAAAGTTTCTGTTAAACGAAGTAATGATGGAGTTTTTCCGGTTCGGATCGTTGGTATGACGTGCCCACTGGCCAATACACGGGCCGCAGGCGTTAGCCAACACCACGCCACCCATTTTTTCGAAAACACCCAGGTAGCCGTCTCGCTCAACGGTATAGCGCACCTGCTCTGATCCGGGGGTTATGGTAAACTCTGCTTTTGTTTTGAGTTTTTTATCTACGGCTTGTTTGGCCAATGATGCGGAACGCGTGATGTCTTCATACGAAGAGTTTGTGCACGATCCGATCAACCCAACTTCAAGTTCTTTCGGCCAGCCGTTCTTACGTACTTCATCGGCAAATTGTGATATAGGAATAGCTCTGTCGGGCGTGAACGGTCCATTAACATGGGGTTCAAGTGTTGAGAGATCAATTTCTATTACCTGATCGAAATATTTTTCCGGGTTAGCGTAAACCTCCGGATCACCGGTTAAATGTTCTTTAACGGAGTTGGCCAGGTCGGCTACTTCTTTGCGTCCGGTACCGCGCAGGTACTCAGCCATCTTCTCATCGTACCCAAAGGTTGATGTGGTGGCACCAATTTCGGCACCCATGTTACAGATAGTTCCCTTGCCGGTACAGGATAATGTCAATGCACCCGGTCCGAAGTATTCAACAATAGCACCGGTACCACCTTTTACCGTGAGTATACCGGCTACTTTCAAAATCACATCTTTGGCGGAAGTCCAGCCGCTTAGCTTACCCGTAAGCTTCACGCCAATAAGTTTGGGGAATTTTAACTCCCATGGCATACCGGCCATTACATCCACGGCATCGGCACCGCCAACACCAATAGCCACCATGCCCAATCCACCGGCATTTACGGTATGCGAATCGGTTCCGATCATCATACCTCCGGGGAAGGCGTAATTCTCCAGCACTACCTGGTGAATGATACCGGCACCGGGTTTCCAGAATCCGATACCATATTTATTGGAGACTGACTCCAGGAAATTGAACACTTCACCGCTGGCGGTTAATGATTCTTTCAGGTCCTGCGAGGCACCATTTTTTGCCAGGATCAGGTGATCGCAATGTACCGTAGAGGGCACACGCACTTTGGGTATACCGGCCGACATGAATTGAAGCAAGGCCATTTGTGCTGTGGCATCCTGCATGGCCACACGGTCGGGTGAAAAGTTTACATATGATTTGCCCCGCCCGAAAGGCTGTACGGGCTGATCTTCATGCAGATGGGCGTAGAGTATTTTTTCGGAAAGGGTGAGGGGTTTACCAACCACCTTACGCGCCTTGGCTATTCGCCCCGGCAAGGCCTTGTAGGCCGCTTTAATCATGTCTAAATCAAAAACCATAAGTGTTCATTTTTAGGACTGCTAAACTACGAATTATTTAGTTTTTCCAATGGTTTTGGCGGTTATGAATCGGTTTTCAGGTGGTTAAAGAAGGCTGCATTGAGGGGATAACTTTTTGCTTTTGCCGGTGTTGATGATTCCGGATGAAGGCAATCGTTATCGGGTCGGGAATAGCAGGTTTGGCCACCGCCAACCGGCTGCGTGCCGAAGGTTTTGATGTGCAGATTTTTGAAGCCAACGCTTACCCGGGCGGAAAGCTTACGGCATTTAATCAATCCGGCTACCGCTTCGATGCCGGCCCCTCCTTATTTACGATGCCACATTTTCTGGATGATGTGTTTATTGCCTGCGGCCGTAATCCCCGTGATTATTATCAGTACAAAAGGATAGGTGTTACCTGTAACTACTTCTATGAAGATGGCACCCAACTTACCGCCTACGCTGATCGGGAGAAACTGGTAAAAGAGGTTTCTGTCAAACTTCATGTCCCTGAAAACATTATTCGAAACTATCTTGAGCTTTCAAAAACATTATACGAATCGGCAGGGCGAATTTTTATTGAACAACCCCTGCAACGCTGGCGTACCTGGCTATCCAAAGCAGTGGCAAAAGCGTTGTTAAAAATTCCAAAGATGGGGCTGTTCACGAGTTTGAACCAGTTCAATGAAAAGCACCTCCAGGAACCACGACTTGTTCAACTGTTCAACCGGTATGCTACCTACAACGGATCAGATCCCTATCAGGCCCCGGGAATCCTGAGCACCATTCCGCACCTGGAATTTAATGTTGGTACGTTTTTACCCGAAGGCGGCATGCATGCCATCACGCAAGCCCTGGTGCACCTGGCCGCTGACCAGGGTATTTCGGTTATCTACGACTCGCCTGTTGATGAAATTGTAGTGAGCGATGGAAAAGCGATTGGTGTTTTATCAAAAGGCAAACGTTGCGAAGCCGATGTGGTGATAAGCAACATGGATGTATATTTTACCTGGCGCCACTTACTTCGAAATATCCCTCCACCCGAACGCACACTGAATCAGGAGCGCTCCAGTTCGGCCTTGATTTTTTACTGGGGTGTGAAAAGAACATTTGAAGAACTCAGTTTGCATAACATTTTTTTTTCTGAGGATTATCGCAAAGAATTTGAAATGCTGTTTCAGCAGAAGCAGGTATCGGATGACCCCACCATTTATATAAACATTACCTCAAAATATATTGCTTCCGATGCGCCTGCAGGTTGTGAAAACTGGTTTGTGATGATAAATGTACCCGCCAATGACGGCCAGGATTGGGATGGTATAATTACAAAAGCCAGAAAAAATATTCTGACAAAATTAAACCGGCTATTGAAGGTTGAGGTGGAGCATTTTATTGAAAGCGAATCGGTTCTTGATCCGCGCTCCATTGAACTGCGAACACGTTCATATAAGGGTGCCTTATAC
Source organism: Flammeovirgaceae bacterium UBA5585 (assembly GCA_002425185.1). Lineage (GTDB taxonomy): Bacteria > Bacteroidota > Bacteroidia > Cytophagales > Cyclobacteriaceae > UBA2336. The sequence continues at coordinate 8,291 of DILT01000003.1, forward strand.
GGTACAAGTTCCAACAACAGGTATGCTGCGTTTCTGCGCCATGCTAACCAAAGCCCCCGAATAACGAACCTCTATTTTTGCGGAGGAAGTGTTCACCCGGGTGGGGGAATTCCGCTTTGCCTGCAGTCGGCAAAAATCACCGCTGATTTGGTGAGTAAACACTTTGATTGAAAGGTTGTTAATGAAACATGATTGCGCGTTTTTACCAGGGTTTACAAGCTTCTCTTCTATCATACTCTATCCCACTGGTGGTGACTATGCACATGGTAGGTATTGTAGGGTTGCTTTCACCTTTTCAGGAGTTTTTCAGATTACTGACCCCGTTTAACCTTGCGGTTAGCGCTTTTTTGTTATGGTTGAACCATGCCGATCGCTCGCTATCTTTCTTCATGTTTGCCCTTACGGTATTTACCCTGGGCTTTGGCGTTGAATTTCTCGGGGTTCAATACGGCTTCATTTTCGGGGAATATTCGTATGGGGCAACGCTTGGCCCGAAACTTTTTGGCGTACCGGTTATTATCGGGTTGAACTGGTTGCTGGTAATTTATTGCATTGCCGTATTAACGGATTCGTTGGCTATCCATATACTTCCTAAAATTTTGTTGGGTGCTTTTCTGGCGGTTTTAATGGATGCGCTAATTGAACCGGTAGCCATTCGCTTTGACTTCTGGAGTTGGAAAGGCGGGGTGGTACCTGTGCAAAATTACATTGGCTGGTTTATTGTTTCCATGGCTATGCTCTTCTTCTTTCATCTGTATCGGGTGAAATCTGAAAACCGTCTGGCGTTGCCGTATTATTTTGTCCAGCTTTTTTTCTTCCTGGTGTTAGCGTCTGCTAAAAGTGTATTTTCTTTCCTGGGCGTTATTTTGTATTGATGTAATTCAGGAATTCGCGCTTCACATTTTCATCGGTAAATTTTCCAGAGAAGTGTGCTGTGCCGGTTTTACTATTTGTATCACCAACACCGCGTGAAGCAACGCATAAGTGTGTAGCATCCATCACCACGCCAACATCTTCGGTCTTTAACACGCGCATCATCTCTTTGGCAATTTGAACGGTTAAGCGCTCCTGTACCTGCGGACGTTTAGCGTAATACTGAACAATGCGGTTAATTTTCGACAGTCCTATCACCTTTCCGCTGGAAAAATAGGCTACATGTATCTTGCCGTAAATGGGCACGAAGTGATGTTCACAATGTGAATAAAAAGTAATGTCCTTTTCGACCAGCATCTGATCGTAATTGTATTTGTTTTCAAACAGTCGGGCGTGTGGACGGTTTTTAGGGTTTAGTCCGCTAAACACTTCTTTAACATACATTTTGGCAACACGCCTGGGGGTTCCGTTTAAACTGTCATCGTTCAGGTCAAGACCGAGAATGGTCATAATCTCACGGAAATGTTTCTCAATGCGCTCTACCTTTTCATCGTCATCCAGCTCGAATGCATCGGGCCGGAGGGGGGTATTATAGGATGACGCTGCGTGATCGTCACCGATTTCCTCGGGATCATTAATCGGCCGGATATTCAACATAATTTCTTTCTGTCTCATAAAGTGTAATTTTCACGTCAAGTGATGAATCGATTTTTTCCCGCAGAATCTTCCAGATGACAACGGCAATGTTTTCAGCGGTAGGATTAAGAGTTTTAAAGTATTCAGTATCTAAGTTAAGATTTTTATGATCAAATTTCTGGGTTACGTGCTCACGAATAAGGTCGCTGAGTACCTTCATATCATAAACATACCCCGTTTCAGGATCAGGCTCGCCCGTCACCGTTACAATAAGCTCGTAATTATGTCCGTGATAATTGGGATTGCTGCACTTACCAAAAACCTGCTTATTCCTTTCCTCCGTCCAGGCTGGGTTAAACAGGCGATGGGCGGCATTGAAGTGTTCTTTACGGGATACTTTGATTCTCATGGGCTTAAATAAAACAGGAAACGGTGTAAAAGGTTCTTGATTTAGCCGAATCAGCAAAATTAATTAATTAATACCAACGCATAGTGGCCGTAACAATCGGTTGCGGCCAAGATCACTTTTTCACATACTATTAATGTCCCCTGATTTTGTTTTATTTGAAAAATGAATCCAACAGCAATTCAGGAGAAGATTGAAGCCTACACCAGGGCCGGAAAACGCTTATTCACGAGTTCATCATTCCAGTCGCATAGCCTGGTGCTGTTGCATATACTAAGCCGCATCGACAAGTCTATACCGGTATACTTTATTAATACGGGGTATCATTTTCCTGAAACAATTCAGTTCAGGGATCACATAACCGAACTTTTCGGATTGAATACGGTAGATCTGATGTCGGAGGTGCCTAAATATATGCAGCGTGATGGTGAAGGAAAGCTTTTGTTTGCTTCTGATCCTGATCACTGCTGCTACCTGAATAAAACCCAACCCATGGATGGCATACTCCGAACCTTTGATGTTTGGATTAATGGGGTGCGGGCCGACCAAAGTGCCGTGCGGGCAGCTATGAAGGTTGAACAACCGGCACCTTATGGAACCATACGCTTTCACCCGATGCTGGATTGGTCGGCTAAGATGATATGGGCATATCAGAAAGAGCATAATCTGCCAAAGCATCCGCTGGAAGAAAAGGGCTATGTGAGCATAGGATGCGAACCCTGCACACGAAGGCTTGATCCGGCCATGCAGGAGCGTGAAGCCCGGTGGTATGGACTTAAGAAGGTGGAGTGCGGGTTGCATACGGAGTTGGTGTCGAAATAAGGTTAGTCATTGATAATGACGCAATAGTCAGTGGCATTAGCTATGGGTAATGGTTGTTAGAAAAGAGTTAATTGGTTTATGAATATTTTAGTCACAGGCGGGTCGGGTTACATCGGTACAGAATTAATCAGAAGACTGGCCACTGATAAAGCCGTGGACAGGATTGTTGTCTACGATAACCTTAGCCGGCAGAATTACAATTTGTTTTTAGGTGATAGAATTTCAGGACATTCAAAAATTGTTTTTGTAAAAGGAGAATTATTGGATTCCCGAAACCTGAAAAAATCCCTTGACGGTATTGATGTGGTTTACCACCTGGCCGCACGGGTTACCACGCCTTTTGCGCATTCCGATGCGCACCTGTATGAGCAGATTAATCACTGGGGTACAGCAGAATTGGTTTATGCGGTTGAGGCAAGCAAGGTCAGAAAGTTTATATACACCAGCAGTGTTGGTGTTTATGGTTCATCCGATTATGCACTGGATGAGTCAGTTTCGCCCAACCCTAAAACCTTTTACGCCATTTCTAAGCTTCGGGGCGAAGAGCATGTGGCACGGCTGAAGGATAAGATGGATACCTATATTTTTCGTTGTGGAAATGTGTATGGGTATAGCCCCAGTATGCGTTTCGATGCGGTGATTAATAAATTCGTTTTTGAAGCGAATTTTGAAAAGCGCATTACCATTCATGGTAATGGCGAGCAGGCACGCACCTTCATACATATTGATTTGATTTCGCAGGCCTTGGCTAACGTTCTTTCGGCCAGCCTGAAAAGCGGTACCTATAACCTGGTAGACCGGACACTCTCGGTTATGGATATTGTGGATGAATTAAAGCAACTCATTCCTGACCTGGAATTTATCCTGATCAATCAGCATATGAAACTAAACCAGTTGGTGATCAAACCAAATAAAGAAATAAATACGCTGTTGGGTACTGACAATAGCCGGACTATCCGTGATGAACTTCACGAGTTTTTGGGCAAACTCAGTTTTTAATCAGAAGTCACTTATGCGGGTAATGTCGTGGAAACTAAACACACCCAGGTTTAACCCCAGTGTAATTTCATGCGATGTAAAACGGACTCCAACCGACTTATTGGTGGGCATCTCAAAAACATAACCGAATCGGAATTCATTGAATTTTATCTGCGCTAAAAATCCATAGGTGTTGAAATTCCGGGTAAGGGCACCAATGGCATAGCGCTCATCAATGTTAAATTGAAAGTTTACATCAGTAGAAAGCGGAGAGCCACTTACCGCCCGCACCAATACAGCGGGTTTAAGCTTCACCCTGTCGGATAGTAAAAAAAGATACGAGGCAAAGCCATAGTAATGTTGTGTATAGAGCGCTGCTGTTACGTCTTCAAAGCTTTCGCTGGCCTTAAGAATGCGGGGCACCGATAAACCCAGGAATAAATTGTCGGTCCGGAAGATTACACCCGCTCCAAACGATGGCTTTATTACATTTTGATTTGCATTAAAAAGCGGGTCAGCCGGATCGGCAATATTCAACTCACTGTTGTCGCTTCTGAAATTCATGATGCCTGCCTGTAAACCAAATGAGATATACCGGTATTCATCAAAGCGAACTTTGTAGGCATACGTTCCCTGGATGAAAGTATTCGTATTTTCTCCCACCTTATCCTGTGAAATAATCAGTCCTACACCCATACGGTTATCAAACAGACTGGTATGACCAGTAGCCGACAGGGTAGTAGGGCTACCGTCAAAACCTGCCCACTGTTTACGATAACCCACCATCAGGTTCATATAATTATTCATGCCCGTGTAGGCAGGATTAATAAGAAATGGATTGTTCAGGTATTGCGAGTAGAGCGGATCAACCTGGGCATGAAGTGTTCCACAAATGAGTGAAAGGAATACTACGAGGGTAAAAACTATTCGCATGCAGGTTGGGGGTTAGGGTCTTTTGATATTACTTACACTAAATATAGCATCTAGTTGGATAATGCTAAAGTTTCTCCTAAAATATCTGTTATTTATCCATTTGGAATCAATTTATGCACATAGTTGAAATTGTAATTCTGCTGCTGGCGGTAGTGACTGCGCTGGCTGAGATTACCGATAAGATCAGAATTCCTTATCCGATTCTGCTGGTTTTGGCCGGTCTGGGAATAGGTTTTGTGCCGGGTTTGCCTCGTCTTGATCTTGATCCCGACATCATATTTCTTCTGTTTCTCCCGCCCATGTTGTATGCCGATGCGTGGTATACTTCCTGGCCCGACTTTAAAGCAGCAGGGCGGCCGATATCTTTGTTGGCTATTGGTTGTGTGATTTTTACAACGTGCGCTATAGCCTGGATAGCACAGGCTTTTATACCCGGTGTGGGCTGGCCGGAAGCTTTTGTGTTGGGCGCCATTATCTCACCAACGGATACCATTGCAGCCACTGCAGCAACGCAAGGACTTAATGTGCCCAAGCGTGTGATCACGATTATACAAGGCGAGAGCCTGGTGAACGATTCAACCGGTTTAATTGCGTACCGATTCGCTGTGGCAGCCGTGGTAACCGGGGCATTTAGTCTGGGCGATGCAACACTTCAGTTCTTTTTAGTAGCCGGAGGCGGAATAGTAATAGGGCTCGCCATTGGTTATGTATTTAAATGGATACATCAGATAACACCGGATAATGCAACCACCGATACAACCCTGACTTTTATTACACCTTTTGTCTGCTACCTGGTTGCCGATCATCTGGGCTTATCAGCCGTATTAGCAGTAGTTGCGTGTGGTTTATTGTTAAGTCGCAAGGCGAATGAATTTCTCTCGCAGAAGGCAAGAATTCAAGCCATTGCTACGTGGGATACGGTGGTGTTTATCATGAACGGTATCATCTTCATCCTCATTGGACTTCAACTCCCTTATATATTGGATGCCATACAGAAATTTTCATTAAGTGATCTTATTCTTTACGGATTGATGATCAGTGGGGCGGTAATAGTGGTTCGGATTATTTGGGTTTATCCTGCCGCCTACATACCGCGTTGGTTGAGTAAAGAAATTCGCGAACGGGAAACCGCTACCAATGTAAAGACGGTTTCCATAGTAGCATGGTCGGGCATTCGTGGCGTGGTTTCATTGGCAGCGGCTATGGCATTGCCGCTTACGATTGCCGATGACAGCGCTTTTCCAAATCGTGACTTGATTATTTTCTTAACCTTCAGTGTGATTTTTGCAACGCTTGTGTTGCAGGGCTTAAGCCTGCGGCCGTTAATAAAATGGTTAGGGCTTAAACCCGATAACCAGGTTATTAAGGATGAGGAAGAAGCACGGCTACGCATTGCCTCCGGATTAATAGAGCACATCGAGGAGAATTATTCATTAATTGGAGATGACTTGTTGCCGATTATTAAAAGTAAATATGAAATCCGTATCCAGCGTATACGCAAAGATCAAAGCCAGAAAAAGATTGATGACGAAACCCTGCATGCTTTCCTCACAATTCAACGCGAGTTAATTACCACCGAGCGAAGAATGGTTGGAAAACTGCGCAATGAAGGAAAGATTAGTGAAGAGGTGCTTCGTAAGATTGATTATGAACTGGATTTAGAGGAGACACGAATTATTCTCGAAAATCAATAAATGCGTATGTATCCCGCTGGTATTTTCATTCTGTAAAACTTTAAAAATCCCTTTTGCTGATTTTTACATTTTCAAAGTCAATATTTTTACGTTTTCCAACCGGGTCTGGAAGCAACTTGATATTATCCATGGTGAGGTTATCAATATAACCTAATGTTACATGGGCCGGAACCGATGATCGATCTATGCTTTCAGGAAGCTTTGGAAAATTTTTATTTCCCCTGGGTTTGGAGGCTTGTGAGAAATCAACCTCTTGGTCCACAATGAAGTGGATATTTGAAAGTTCAAGATTGCGAATGGGTTGTTCCGGCCTTCCGTTGATCAGTATTTTTCCGCCTGACCGGATTATCAAATTATTGAAGGTTATGTGATTGATCAAGCCATACTCATCATGTGGTCGTTTTTTGTCTACATCTATGAAGATCGGATACTCTTGTTTATGGCGCGATCCCTTGGTAATAATCAGGTTCGAAAAGGAATTCATTTCAAAAATACCGCCTTCAAGCATAAACAGGCTCACTCCGTAGCGGCTTTTATTGATAGTTATATTATTAAATGTACAAAACCTTGTGATGCCGGCTGAACCTGTTCCAAACTTTAATGCCGCATCATCACTTTCCAATATGCAGTTGGTTACCACAATGTTTTCAACCACACCACCGGCATCGGTTTTCAGGCATATTGCATCATCGCCAGTTGAAATAAAACTGTTAGAGATAAAAGCATTTCTTGAATCCACCAGGTCAATGCCGTCTGTATTCGGGCTTCGGGGGTCGTTAATGATTTTAATTCCGTCAATTGTAATCTGACTTGATTTTTGAAAACGAATAACGTGACTGGGTGAATTTTGAAAGGTTAAGTCGCGAATGGTTATGTTTTCGGCATGGCGAAAGGATATCCAGGGTACGGGTCGTTCCGATGGAGTGTAATTTTCGTCCCAGAAATATTTTCCATTTCCTTCAATAATTCCCTGGCCGCTAAATGAAACATTAGAAACACCTGTTCCATCAAGGAGTACACGAAGGGTTTCATGCTGAGGCTGTTGTGCAATAAGCATAATATTATTTTCGCCTGCTGGCGCATTGTAGTCTTCAATGCGGGCACTGCCAATGAGTATGGCGCCCGGGTGAAAGTGGTAGTCAATGCTGCTTTTCAAAGTTAATGTGCCCGTGGTAAACTTCCCTTTTGGAAATAACACCATGCCACCGCCTGCAGCACTACAGGCATCAATTGCTTTTTGAATAGCGAGCGTATTAACGGTAATGCTGTCCCCTTGGGCACCAAAATCTATTATATTAAAAATGTTATTTTGATTTTTGGGATAGCATGACCATAGAAATACAGAAAGCCCAATACTCAATGCCAGGTTAATTTTACTATTCATATTTTCTTAGTTCAACATACTCCTGATTCCCAATTCTAATCCGCGTAATTCGGCCAACCCCCGTAGACGGCCAATTGCTGAATAACCAGGGTTGGTTTTCTTGTTTAGATCATCCAGCATTTGATGACCATGGTCTGGACGGAATGGTATTGGTTTTGACCGCAAGTCATTTTCGCGAATCAGCGCTTTTATTACAGCAGGCATATCCACATCGCCCTCCAGGTGATTGGCTTCATAAAAGTTACCAAATTCATCGCGTTGTGTGCTTCGTAAGTGCACGAAATTAATTCGTTTGGCCAGTCGCACAGCCATAGGGGCCAGATCGTTGTCGGCACGGACTCCCAACGAACCCGTGCAAAAACAAATTCCGTTGGACGGTGAATCATAGACATCCAATAATAAATTCAGATCAGCTTCAGTGCTCACCACCCGGGGTAAGCCAAGAATGGGGTAGGGTGGATCATCCGGATGGATTGCCAATTGAACTCCGGCCTTATCAGCTTCAGGTGCTACAGACGATATGAATTCGCGCAGTGCGGCACGCAAAGCTTTTTCATTAATGTGTTCATAAGCATCCAGGGCCTGTTTAAATTTTGCAAGCGTATAGCCTTCCTCTGCTCCGGGCAGTCCGGCTAATATGGTTTTTTGAAGGTCATGCAAATCTTCTTTGGAAGCAGTGTTAAGATATTCTTTTGCCCGGGAATAAATTTCGGGTTGGTAATCCTGCGCTGCGTTTTTCCGTTTCAGTATAAAGATGTCGAAAGCAGCAAACTGAGTTTTATCGAAACGAAGGGCTTTGGAGCCGTCCGTCAAGGTGAAGGAAAGATCGGTACGTGTCCAGTCGAGTACGGGCATAAAGTTGTAACATACCGTTGTAATGCCCATCTGACTGAGGTTGTGCAGGGTTTGAATGTAATTGGCAATGTACTTTTTGTAACCTTGCTTTTGTTGCTTGATGTGTTCGTGTACAGGTACACTTTCAACAACACTCCACGTCAATCCTTGTTTTTCGATTTCGCGCTTTCGCACCATAATTTCTTCAACCGGCCAGATCTCTCCATTCGGAATATGATGCAGTGCCGTTACAATTCCAGTAGCACCTGCTTGTTTAATGTCATCCAGGCTTACCGGATCATGGGGCCCAAACCATCGCCATGTTTGTTCAAGATTCATATTAGTAACCGATAAATAAGGTAAAAGAAATCCCGCAAAAGATGCGGGACTTCATTCTAAACTATATTACGATTCTTAAAGTTGGATTATGGTCGAATACTTCCGTTGGGATTTCTTGACCAACCACCAGCTGTCCAGTCTGTTGCGCCAATAGCCCCCACATAAGCTGCAGAAGTAAAGGGTGCTCCTAACGAACTTGGGTTGTTCGTACTGGTAATGACGGCAGTTGGAACATAGCTGTCAACAGAAATTCCGGCTGCCGCTGCCGGGGTGGCATCTTGAGTGAAGGTGTTGCCAAAGCCGGCAATAGTAGCGAAGACTTGTGCATTGGCATTACCGCGCAACATTTCATCACCAATTTGGAAAACATGGTTATAGGCAAACATAGGGGTAGCAGAAAATACTGGATTATTATCTCCGTCAATGGCGGTAGCCGCTGAGGGGTCTATGCGAACGCCATCATCTGGAAAGAACGCAACCAGCGAGTTGAAGATTTGAGCCGAACCATTAGCCACGTCCGACCATACCCTAATGCCATCCATAGTTGAACTTGCTACAACACGGCCAGGCCCTAACACAGTTAGGTTAGCCAGTTTTACATTGGTTGATTGACGAATATCTATGGCTGAACCTTCACCGGTTTCAGCAGCAGAAAGATTGACAAGGTTACGAGGCTGTACGATAAGGAATTGGCCTGTTCCCTGTGAAGTATTGTCGCGGAAATGGAAACCGCGGCTTTCACAGTTTGTGGCAATAATATTTTTTAAATGAAATGTTGATCCACTTCGATAAAGAATGCCCTCATAGGCAGACCTGTAAACCTGAATGAATTCGAAAACAAATGACGTTACACCATTAAGACGTACAGCAGCTTCTTGTCCTGCACTTGTTCCTGAAGGCCCGCCAATACCGCCAAACTCAATGCGAACATAGCGCATCGTACCTTGGTTAGTTCCAGCAGAGCCGTTCACGCGCAAACCTTCCCAATCACCAGGAGCAGCGGTGTTAGTTAATACTTTTTCGCTGGTGAATACGATAGGCTCGCTGGCCGACCCTGTGGCATTGATTTTACCGGTAGGCTCAATCAATAGGCGGGCTAAGGTTTCACCTGCCGGCAGCCCGGTTGTTTTTGCATAAATGGTTGTGCCGGCATTAATGTTAAGGATGCCTCCATCCTGAACAGTTATCCTCCTGTCCAGATAATAAGTGTTTTGTTTCTCCAGTGTAACCGTTGAAGAAATAATGCCGTTGGTAGCGAGCGATGATAAATTAATGGTCGAACCGATAACTGTTACAGTAAAAGTAGCTGAGGTATTCCTGTCTTTGTTATCGGTTAAAACAAACTCCAGAGGAACGGGACCGAAAGCAGCACCGGCTGCTACGCTGTATTGATAGTCGATGGTTTGGGTTGTTGCACCTGCAGTTACACCGGTAACCGGTGCACCATTAACGGTAAGGGATTTTATCCCGGCCTGTGCAGTAAGGGACAAACTTATTGTTGTGCTTTGGCCACGTTCAACATTTGCAGAAGTTCCTGAACTTAGGTTCAGTACAGGCGGAAGTGTTTCCGGTTCTTCATCATCGCCACAGTTTACCAACACCAATGCGGCAGTGGCAATCATGAACATGCTAAGAAATTGTTTGAGCGCTTTCATATCGGTTTTGTTAAGGTTTACTGTTATTTATTCATGACGGTAAAATGAGTTGCTACCCCTACTCATCAGGATATTTTGGCAATAAATACAACGAATACTCTCCCGTGGTACTCGATTGACGGCCATTAATCGGACCCTCTCCTGAGAGAAGGAACTGTAGTTGAAGTGTTCGACCTTGTGGATTTAGATTTATGGATGCGGTTATATCGGAAAGCCGGATGGATGTAAGTTGTTTATTTACGAATTCCCACGTTCCGCTATTTCCAAAAACATCGCCTCCATTTACCGCAAGCCATTGGCCGTTAGGTTCAAACGTAAGTTCAAAGTCCCGGTATCCAAAATCGGTTATGTCTTCAGTGTCGAGTATTACGCTTCCGGTTACCCATGTTTTTGAAATCAAAATAGTTGCTTTCTCTTCTGGCGTTAGCGTATCCTCCTCAGCGCATGAAATAATGAGTAGTACAAAAAAAAGAAACAAGCGGAATCGGAATAACATTATTGTTTAATTAATTTTTCAATACTTATAAGTCTGTTGTTGTTAAAGAACCGAATAATGTAAAGACCACTATTGAACCCTGTAACATCAACGTAATCTACGCCAGGCTTAATTTCTTTCTGAGAAACAAGTTGTCCGCTTTGATTTGTAATAATTATCCGGTCGGCAGTTCCATAAAGATTAGAGATGTAGATATAATCGGCAGCTGGGTTAGGAAAGAAACTAACCGATTTTGATAGTGGTTGTTCAACTTGTGTGATAATAAAACTGGCTTTAAACGCATTTATTGAATTTTGCAAAGCGCTTACTGCTGTGGCTGTTTGTGCCCGGTTGGTGTTGATATTTTCGGCAACAAGTTTTGATAAACTAATTTGATTTTCAAGATTTAGAAGGGCCGTGGCATTTACGGCAATTACCGGATTATTTTCGTATTGATTAATAAGAAGTTCAGCTTGTTTAATCAGGTGCTGAAGGTTCCATATAATGTCAAATCCATTAAACCAACGTAGGTCACCAAGGGGTTCATTGGTGGCCGATGCAGAATACGATAAAGCCGTTGTTGGGTAAGTGAAATTGTGATAAGCAATCGCATTTAATTCCCAGGGGTTGGTGCTGATCGCCCCACTCCAATCCCAATCGGGTACCGAACTTCCGCTTCCTAATGCTGAAATTCTGATTATTTCAGTAGGAGGGGTTGGGCCGGCTGCAAAGGTTAGAGGCTCCTCCAATAAACCGGTGGCTTGAGTCAAGTAAACCTGGTTAGCCGGTATGACAAACGGAGGCCGAATAACAGGTTGTGTTTGTTGGGATGACACCTCGGCCCATACATCAAAAATAGCCTGGTCATAGTAGATATTATTGTAATTGATGTTGATGACCGGAGAATTACCGAACGCTGTAAACTCAAAAGCAACCAGGTCCGAAGTAGGGCTGTTGCCAATATATCGCGGATTGACGATGAGGTTATTGTTCATGTAGAGTTGATTCACCTGGCCTATTTGCGCAAACCGTTGTCCTCCGTTTACAAACGTATTTTGATTAAGTTTTACATAATTAATTTCAGCGCCACCATCGCGAATTACGCGCGATGTAACATTGTACCATGTATTATTTTCTACAACGAGGGTATCAATCTGATTTCCCCGATCATCGATAACCCGACCATTGTCGGGATTGCTTGGTCTACCCATTCGGCTTACGGTACAGTTGTGCATGTAAATTTTACTTCCTGCTGAGTTAAGGCGAATAAAAGTTTGGCCGGATCCATCAAAAAGGCAATCGTTAAACTCAAGTTTTACTTGAGGGGCATCTACAGCCACGATCCTGCCCACATACGTGTTAAATTCATTGATATTAGTCAAGTGAATTGACTTCATTGAAAGCTGGTTAAATACCTTTATACTTTCTTCCACCTGTGCGGCTCCGGTAAGGAAGCCCATAATGATAAAAGGCCTTGGCCCTTCACCTTCTTCTGCTTCGAGGAAAAGATTAAATCCGCTGGCCACAATAGTTCCGCTTAACACATAAACACCACCCCGTTTCAACACATAAATCGTGTTCGGATCTCTTCGTTCACCTGACGCAGTGGTATCATTTCGGATAGCTTCATTTAGTGTACCAAACCCTTGGGGTACACGAACCTTTCGTTGTTGTGCAAGCACTATATCCGAAAGGCTTGCCAGAATGATCAGAACTATAAGTAATCGCCTCATGCTATCCATTAAAGTCTGTATTGAACGCCTGCATCTGCTGTGAATCCATAATAGGATTGATTGGTGATTCGTGAACTATCGCCTAAAAAGGATATCTCAGCAGCGTTGGTAAAGTTGTTCCAGTTGAAAAAAATGAAAAGGTTTTTCCGTAGTTTCTGTTTAAGAGCCAAGTCAAATCGTGTATTGCTTCCGGTGAAGGAATCAAGTGCCGGAACAGGTCCGATTTCACTGGAGGTGTCACCTTGATAGACCACGGAAATGCGTCCGGAAAAGCCACCCTTCTCATAGCCCAGAGAAATATTGCTGATCATATTTGCTTGGCGTGGTGCCCGACCAGGCCGGAATTCATCTAACAATACAAAAGGTGTGTAGGGAGGTTCAGATAACCTTTGGGGCGCAGGGATAAACGGGTAAAAGGTTTCGGAATTTAGCAAGGTTAGATTGGCTGATAAGATAACACCATTGAAGGGTTTAGGTAAGAAACTAAGGTTTGCTTGCAGATCAATCTCACCACCATAAATGGTTGTAGTTTGAGATGAATTATCAGGTGATGAAATAACATATCCAATATAGGGGTCATCGGGTGGAAGAATGCGTGTATAAACACGTTGGTAATCAATGTTTTTTAGTTGTTTGTAAAAACCGCTAAGGGTGATTAACCCGAACTTATTGTAGCCGGAAAAGGTGAGGTCGTAATTCCAGGATTTGGTGTGTAGTAATAATGGATCCGATTGAGCGATCGTTTGTTCATTGTCATTTATTCTTCGGTAGGGTATAAGATTAGTAAAATCGGGTCGTGAAAGTGTTCGGGTTACGGCAGCGCGTATATCGAACCATGAATTTAATTTGTAGCGCAAGTGTGCCATCGGCAGGAATTCCGTGTAGGTTCGGCCCCCAACGCTATCAATAGTCAATTGATCAAAAGCTCCGCCATCGTCATAATCAATACCGGCTATCATGTAGTTTCCCCGGTAGGTAGTTCGTGTTTGTTCTACCCGCACCCCGGCCAAAAGCAATAGTTTTGGTGATACATTAAGCTCCGTCATTACATAACCTGATGAAATGGTTTCCGTGGAGGCGTAATCATCAATATCGGCAATGAAATCTTTTGACAAATAGTTGAGTGCATCCATGTTTCGAATGAGCCCTGAGGTTAAGGCACGGTTAAGACCGGGGCCATTAGTTTCTCCGGGGCCGGGTCCAAAATAATAATCGCCATTAAGGAAATCATTGGCATAAAACCCAGATAAGAAATTTGACATAGCAATACCACCACTGCCTGGCACACGCTGATAGAGGTTAGGGAAATCATTAATAAAAAAGGCAAGTTCTTGTGATAATACAGTGAAATAGTTCCCAACTTTCAAGTTTCGTTCTCGTACACGTTCATTTTGGCGGATTTTTAAACCCGTTTTAATAAATCCATTGGCAGTTCCGAATTGATAAGGAATTTTTAAATCAATTTGAGCTGTGATGATCTGATCATCGGTTTTGTCTTTGTCAAGTTGCACCTGGTTAAGAAAAGTTTCCCCAACATTGTTAAAAGCGAGTTTAGGAATGGAATCGAGCGGCTGGCCGGTTAAATCAATTCCGGTAGAGTTAAACGCAGAGGTTTCGCGGTATCTTGAAATAAAACTGTTGGGTATATCCTGTATGCTTTTAGAGTAAGAGCCTGACCAGGTAAGTTCCATTTTATTTCCTATTTGGTGTTCACCGGATAGGGCAGAGGTGTACAAACCTACTCCAATTACGCGATCTCTGATTTCAAATTCCTGGCGTTGCTCACCCCATCTGTACCTGCGTCTTCTGCGTACCTCGTCTCGATCAGTAAAGCTGAAAATATTATCCAGCACAATGCTGTTCTTTGTATTTATCGTATAATCAAGCGTAGCACTTGCGCCATAGCGAATCCGTATTTCTTCAATATCAACCAGTTCAAGCTCATCCGGGCTGATTAAGGATTGGCCAAACACATCTTCGCCCAGAAACAAATATGACCCGCGAAGTTGATCGGAACTTCGGTTAGCCCGCTGTAGGTTACCGGTCGCATAAAGGCCAAGTTTATTTTTAGCAAAACGTCTTCCGAAGCTAATATCACCTTTGTATTGACCAAACTCTTTTTGTTGTCCGTTATATCCAGACTGAGCATTGATGGTCAATTCAGGATCCTCAGAAGCTTTTCTGAACCTGAAATTCACCGTGCCACCAATAGCATCACCATCCTGGTCAGGCCGGGCAGCTTTATATACTTCGATACCCGAAAGCATGGAGGGAGAAATCATACTTAAATCTACTGACCGGTCATTGGCATCGGTAGAAGGAATACGTTGCCCGTTTATGGTTACATTATTGAATCTTGGTGCCAGACCACGGACTACCACCTTTTGTCCTTCACCCGCATCGCGTTGCACATAAATACCTGAAATACGGCCAACTGTTTCTGCTGCATTTTGGTCAGGCAGTTCCCTTATTTTATCTTTTGAAACAACATTTAGTATCGTGCTTGAATTGATCTGCTGATTTATTGCACCAGCCTGCCCCAAAGCTTGTGCAGTAACTACAATTTCGTCCATAACTTGGGCATCCGGCTCAAGTGAAATATTTAACACGGTAACATCTCCCGGTGTAATTGTTGTTTCAATTTGTTGTGCCTTGTAACCCATGAAACGTACTTCTACCACGATATTACCGTGGGAGATACCCGTTAGCGTGAAATTACCAGCCACATCAGAAACTGTGCCTTTGGTGGTTTTAAAAATAGATACTGTAGCTCCGGGAAGTGGCTCTTTGGATGCCTTATCAACAACCCTGCCGGTAATCCAACCTGTGGTTTGTGCCATCGTACCAAAACCTGCCATTAAAAAAAATCCTACTAGTAGTACTGCTGTCTTCATGGCTTCGCTTTGATTTTCCCGTTAGCGGAATAGGGTATTTTTAATTTGGTTTAGTAGCACTTCTTCCTGGTTAGGGTAATAGTTTGTTTTTAATAGCCCCTTTTGTATTTCTATGATCTCGTTAAACACTTTCGGTTTTGTGCGCAAGTATGCATTTATTTCATTTTGTTCATCTGCTGTACATTCATCAAATAGCCATTTAGCCAACATATTCCAATCCAATGATTCAGGTGTCATCATCAGAATGAAGACGTTTTTTTCTGCTGAATCCCTGACAAGAAAATCAAGAGGACACAGATTCGGGAATCAGTTCGCTACGCAGGTGCTTTAATGCCCTTCCCATGTGGGTTTCTACCGTTTTGATGCTAATGTTTAATTGTTCTGCTATCTCCTTGTACTTTAAGCCACCTTCCCGGTTTAGTAAAAAAATTGCTCTGCACTGCGGAGGTAATGAATGTATGGCTCTTTCAACCCGCAACGCCAATTTTTCCTGATCTAGTCTTTGTTCAATGGTGTCTTCCGGGTAGGGTATATGGGTTGCGTTGGCCAGATCAATGGTTTTTTCTCGATTTACTTTTCTTAAATAATCCAACGATTTATTTCGGATGCTTGTGAATACATAAGCTTTGAACGAACTATGAACCTGAATAACCTTTCGGTTTTTCCATAAGGAACAGAAAACATCACTTACAATTTCCTCGGCCAACTGCTGCGAACCTATGATGGGCAACGCTGTAGCCAGTAAACTTTTATAGAGCAGGCGAAACAGTTTTTCAAAAGCCGACTGATCATCATATTGAGCAACCCTGTGAAAAAGAATGTCAGCATCTGAAGCGTAGCTTAAATTTAGGGTCACAGGTTTAGATGTAATTTCCATTGGAACAGGTATTGGTTCAATCGATTGCGCAAAACTTTATGCTATGTAGATAGAATTTTTTAAAATATTGTATCTAATATTTGACTTTTATCAAAATATTTATATGGGAACGTTCCCGGGAACGATCCCAATTTTTTCAGTACTTTGCCAGAAGATTTTGAATTTGAACGCATGCGGAAAACCACCATCACTATAAAGGATATTGCCCGGCAGTTGGGCATTTCAAAATCAACGGTTTCGCGCGCGCTCTCAGGGCATAGTGATATCAACGAAGAAACCAAGAAGCGTGTGCTTGAACTTGCTACCCGGTTGGAGTATCAGCCTAACATTATTGCGGTTAATTTGAAGCAGCAGCGTACCAATACCATTGGTGTTATTATTCCCGAAACCGTGAATCGTTTTTTTGCAAAGGCTGTTGGCGGAATTCAGCATGCCGCAAACCTGGCCGGATTTAATGTAATTATTTGCCAGTCGGACGAGTCACTCGTAACAGAAAAAAAGAACCTTCAGGCTTTGCTGGCCAGCAGGGTAGATGGTTTACTCGTTTCTGTTTCCGGTGAGACCGATCATTTTGATCATTTCGAAACAGTGATCAATAAAGGTATGCCCATTGTATTTTTCGATCGTGTAGTTGAGTCTTTTGCCGTTAGTCAAGTTATCAGTAACAACTACGACATTTCCAAAGAGGCTACCCAACATTTGATTAAACAAGGCTGTAGACGCATTGCTATAATAGCTGGTCCACAGCATCTTTCAAATAGCCGAAACCGTTTCAGAGGGTATTTGGATGCACTGAAGGAGGCCGATATTCCTTTACAGGAGCGTTTGATTCTTCATTCGAATTTTAAGCTGGTGCGGGTAGGTGAATTTGCTCGCTACCTGGCTACACTTAAAGAAAAGCCAGATGCGGTATTTGCCATTAACGATATGGCCGCCCTGGAGATGATGCACATTTTTAAGAATATGGGACTAAAAATACCCGATGACATTGCTATTGTTGGGTTTAACAATGAAGCAATCTGCAAATATGTTGATCCTCCGCTTAGCAGCATTGAACATCCTGCCGATGAATTGGGGAAAATGGCTGCTGAGCTTTTAATAGGCCAAATTACAAAGGGCGAAGCAATGGCCATGCGTCATTGCATCAATAGCCGGTTAGTAATTCGTGGATCATCTTACCGGCAAACTACCTGAACTCTTCATTAAACTCCTGTAATGCCAAGATTATCCCATGTTGGTCAATGGCATATAAATACCGACTTACATATTCCTGAAGTTGGTAAAATGTATTCAGGTCACACCCCCACAAGATTTTTTCGGCAAGGCATTTCTTTGTCAATTCCGTAAAACCAGTTGCCGCAAACGAGGCATTGGCCCAATGGTTTTGCAGGCAATCCAGCACAGCGGGTTCGTCTTTTAGTGCTATTTTTTTTCCGGCTTTATACCCCCGGTAAAGAAATAATAACGCAGCTATGGCGAAGGCCAGATGCTGTGGAGCACGTTCATTTTTCTGGTAATAGAGCTGTAAAGAAGGTAAAAGCCGAACTCTGAATTTTGAAAAACTATACAGGGTTATATCAAGGAGTTGATGTTTTATTGCGGGATTAAGAAAACGGTTCAATACATCGTCCTTATAGGCTTGAACGGTGGCTGAATCCAGGTTAATAAAAGGTAATACTTCAAAGTCAAGAGTTTGGTGGATAAAGGATGCAATGATGCTAGTAGTCATTGTTTCCCGCACCGTGCTGAGGCCTGCTAAAAAACCAATGGGTGCCATAACGGTATGCATGCCGTTAAGTATCCTCACTTTTAAAAGCCGATAGGGTACAATATTATCGGTATAAATAACCTGAAGCCCTGCTTTATTTAATGGAAACTTTTCCTGTACCCACGGGTGTGCTTCGATTGCCCACAAGTGGTATGGTTCACACACCACCATGGCCTCATCACGGTACCCTAATTCTTCCCACACTTGTTCTGGTTTTTCTGGGTAACCAGGTGAAATACGATCAACAAGGGTGTTACAAAAGTACAGTTGTTGGTTGATGTAATCGTCAAACTCTTCTCCAAGTTGCCAATGCGAGGCGTATTGACGTATACATGATTTTAATACTCCTCCATTATTTTCGATCAGTTCACATGGAATAATGCCAAGCTTTTCATTAGGATAGTTTTTTGACCGATGGAAAAGCACTTGTGTAAGCCTACCGGGAAATGTCTCTGCTGGTTGGTTAACCGATGAATCATTTGCGTTAAATACGATACCCGTTTCGGTGGTGTTCGATAGGATGATTTCAAGATCAGGATTCTCGGCTTCTTTCAACAAGGTATTGTAATTCCGGGCAGAGACTATTCGCTGAATAACATCAACCGGTTCAGCATTGGAAATAGTCTTGTTTTCAACCAAACCTCGGATAAGCACCGTATACTTTCCATGCTGGCGCTGCAGGGTATCATCCCGTGAAACGGATTGCACTACCGCAACGCCAATGTTCAGGCCAAGCTGGTCGTTGGCTTTTTGAATCATCCAGTCTGCAAATGCGCGCAAAAAATTACCACTTCCAAATTGAAGTACCTTTACAGGATAGGTTTTTCGACTTAGGTAAGTGATTGGGCCCAGTGTTGTGATATTTAAGCTTTTCATCAAGCTTAAGACTCAGTTTTAGAAAAAAACCCTGAAGATTTTAATCAGTATTTATATCATCAAATCATTAAAATCCTGGTAGTTTGTACAGGTTTGATGTTTAATAAACGTCATTGATGGTAAACAATAAAAGAAATATGACAAGCAGGCGTACCTTCCTGAAACAGTCACTTTACGCCACAAGTGCCATATCATTTGGTTTGCCAATGCTATCGTCTTTTTCCGGCCCACCTCGTTCAGCCAGCTTGAAAAATGAAGGATACCCTATAGTTATCAAATCTATTGAATTGCTTCGGTGGAATGATCATCATTTTGTTGTTGTTATGTCCGCGGATGGGGTAACGGGCATCACCCTGGCAAATACCCGCATCGATTTTCTTTACGGAGTTTTCAACGGGCTGGTAAAGCCATATTTTCTTGGTCAGGATGCGCGTACACTGCCTGTGCTTATCGATGGCGTATACAAAGATGAACGCAATTATAAATTCAGCGGCATGCCGTTTTGGAATTGCGTTGGTCACATTGAAGTTGCCATATGGGATTTAATTGGCAAAACCGACAATAGGCCTGTTTATCAATTATTGGGAAATCAACTTCGCACAGAAGTTCCCATGTACCTGTCAAGCCTGACACGCGATAATCCGGCTGAGGAAGAAGTGGAACGAATTAAGGAGCGATTGGTGATTACGGGTTGTACGGCAGTAAAAATAAAAGTGGGTGGGCGTTTACGTACCAACAAGTTTGCTGATGAGCGTAGTAAGAAAATAGTATCCTTATTGAGAAAATATTCAGATTCGCTTACCATCTATGCAGATGCCAATGGCTCATACGATGTGAAGCAGGGAATTGATATGGGAAAATTCCTTGAAGACCACCACGTTGCTATCTACGAAGAGCCTTGTGTGTGGGAGGATTTTGAAAGCAATAAGAAGGTGGCAGATGCATTAAAAAAAATTAAAGTAGCCGGTGGCGAGCAAGACACGAGTTATTACCGCTTCGAGTGGTACTGCCGGAATAACGGACTGGATATAGTACAACCCGACATTTATTATAATGGTGGAATTTTGCGGACGCTCGCCATTGCACAACTGGCCCATCTATATAAAAAAGGGTTTGCGCCACACACACCTAAAGCCGATCCGCTGGAGGCACCGTTCCTGCATCTTGCAGCGGTAGCGCCTTCGCTCTATGGCTTCCAGGAATTTCCGTTAAGTGGTGTTGGGAAAAAACAACCGGATTGGTATGCTCCACACTTTGAAGTTAAGGAGGGGAAATTGCCAATCTTATCAACCATTGGTTTAGGTGTGGAATACGACCCCGCCATTCTTAAAAAGGCAACCAAAATTGAATAGCATGATTTCACGAAAGAAATTTTTACAAAACTTGGGTTTTAGCTCATTGGCTTTAGCTGCACCACATTCATTTGCTTACGCACAGAATTCTAAACCCTCGAAATCAGGAGTAAAAATTACGGATGTAAAGGCCTATGCACCGGATAGCGCCACATATGTTAAGATTGAGACGGATGCCGGTGTAGCCGGTTGGGGTGAGGGAGACCATGAATCATCCCGTATTAATGCCATGATTGTAAAAGAGCTGCTTCGCCCCGTGCTCATCGGTCAAGATCCATTTGATAGTGCGTACCTGTGGACACAAATGTTCTTCGAAGGATTTGAAGGAGGCAATACAGGTTTTGTACCAGGTGCCATAGCCGGAGTTGATAATGCTCTGTGGGACTTAAAAGGAAGATTGTTGAATATGCCTGTATCTAAATTGTTAGGTGGCAGTAAGTTCGAAAAAATGGCCGTATACGGGAGTTATGGTCGAAAAAAGGGAAAGGGTTTTAAAACGATAGATGAAATGGTGCGCGAGGGGATGGCATTTGTCGAACAAGGTTACACCACTATAAAGGCCCGCATGCAGCTCTACGATCGGGGTCGTAATCCGTCACCCGATACAACTTTTGAGTGTATCAAAGCAATTCGAAAGGCAGTAGGCGATTCAATCGATTTGTTTGTTGATTTCAACAACGGGTACACAGCGGGCAAAGCTATTGAACTGGGACTTCGCTTGTATGAGCATTTCCATATCAAGGTGGTTGAAGAGCCTGTGAGCAGCATGGACTATTCTGGTTTACGACTGGTGGTGGAGGCACTTCCGTGTGACGTGAATGCCGGAGAGCATGAATATCAAAAGTGGCAGTTTAGGGATTTGATTACCATTGGTAATCCAGATTGTTTAAATATTGATGTCATTAAAGCAGCAGGTATCACCGAATGCTTTAAGATTGCAGCCATGGGTCATGCTTTCGAAAAGGAAGTGATGGTGCACAATACACGTCCCACGCTGGCAACAGCAGCTAGCTTAAATTTATTAGGCTCAATACCAAATGCGGCAAAAGTGCAGGAGTTTAGCGGTATGCGGCCCGAATTAAATCTTTCTCAATTTTTTCATAACTCCCTTAAGTTTGAAAACGGATTTTTATTCATTCCCACCGAGCCGGGACTGGGCCTTGAAGTGAATGAAAAAACAATGGAGAAATACAGGATAAAATAGAGAATAAGCGATAATCAAACATTCAATTCGTTAAGGGTAGTAAACCAGTAAGCCGTCTTTTAGGTATATGAAAAATCTAAGTATTGTTTTTTGTTTAGTAATCGCAGTTTCTACTTTTGGACAGCACTTAAAACCAGGAGGCCTGCAAGGTGACAAGCATATCATCCTCACACCATCATCGGATGAAAATAAAAAGCTGGAAGGCAAGTCGGTTTATAAAATTGATTATGTAGGGTTTAAAGAAACCGATCGCAGTTTCCGGTTTACGCCAACACTACCCGATCACTGGAATTGGATCGCTATATTTAATGCTCCGTTGAAGGGTAAAAAAGTAAATACCTTTTTCTACGACAGTTGGGTGGCGACCGATCAGCCCAAAACGATCAGCAGTGGTCGCAGACGCAATTTTGATCAGGATATAACCAAACAAATCAGTTCAAATGCTTATCACATCGGCTTTCAACGCAAGCAGGCAGTTGAGAACGAAATCTTTTTATTGGTTGTGAGTCCGGTTAAGCAAAGGGTTATTCTTGAATTTAATGAAAAGCCCCTGGGAGTTAAGCGCACCTTGACTTATGATATGGATGCGCTGGAAGCAAAGTTTGTTCATATTGTAATTCCGCCTCAGGAATACACAGTTGTTACCTGGAAACCCGAACACACGTCACGTGAAGTGGTTAACTTCAGTTCGGGATGGCGGTTTCATAAAGGCGATGTGTCGAATGCATTTGTTCCTGAATTTAACGACAGTAATTGGGATAAAATTAACCTACCACATACATGGAATACCAATGATCTTTTTGATTATCGTAACTATAAGGATACCATAGACGTAACCGAAATGATTTACAGGGGCATTGGTTGGTATCGAAAAGTATTTACCGCTGATAGCGTCTGGAAAGATAAACACATCAGAATTGAATTTCTGGGGGCAAACCAGGTAGCCGAAATATGGCTTAATGGAAATTATGTGGGCAAACACGTTGGAGGATATACCGGCTTTCATTTTGGTGATGTATTTGTTAAGCACATACGTTTTGATAAACCTAATGTGGTTGCCGTAAAAGTAGATAATCGTTACAAGTACGATATTCCACCGCATACAGCCGATTACAATATGGTAGGAGGTATTTATCGTGATGTGCTGCTGATAGCACACGATCAGGTTTTCGTCAAAGAAGCTAAAATCTTTACTCCTGAAGTTTCGCCAGCATCGGCTACAGTTCAGGCCAATATCACCGTGCGTAATATGGGTGTGGTTGATCGAAAGGCCACCCTTATCACTAACATTATCTCCCCTTATAATGAAATTATCGCGAGTGATATCCGGTCGATAACAATCAAGGCTGGAGACAAGCCGGTTATACAGCAAAGTTTTACGGTCACCAATCCACTGCTATGGTCTCCTGAATACCCTCATCTATACCGTATTTCGGCCACACTTTACGAGCCATCAGATTGGCAACGGAATGGACAAGCTATTGATCAGCAGTTTTACCCACTCGGCTTTCGAACCATAAATTTTGATTCACGAAAAGGTGTAACACTCAATGGCAAGCACATCAAATTAAGAGGTGTTAACCTGCATCAGGATTTTATGCATAAAAGTTGGGCAATCGACAGTGCACAAAAGCGTGAAGATATGCTTCATATCAAAAGAATGGGAGCTAACTATGTTCGACTTTCACACTATCCTCATCATCCATATGTAATGCATTTATGTGATAGCCTGGGACTAATGGTATGGTCAGAAATACCAGTCGTCAATACCATTGGTCGCGAGAAATTTATTGAAAATGCTGTTAAAATGATGGAAGAATTAATTAATCGAGACATCAATCATCCAAGTATCATTATGTGGGGTGTAGGCAATGAGTATTATCGTAATTTCTTTACCAAGGAAGATGCTGACTATGCACTAAAAGTTACTCACGCTGTAGCCACTAAAGCCAAGCAAATGGATCCTTATCGTCCTACGGTGCAAGCACAAAATGATTTAATTGATGAACGCATTTTGCCATTAACTGATATCCAAGGCCGTAACCGGTATTTTGGCTGGTATGAAAAAACTTATAACGACTTTGACCATGAGATGAAGGCAGAACACGAAAGGCAACCTAATTGGAAATTATTGGTGAGCGAGTACGGTGCCGAAGGAAAATACGGATATCACGTGAATAATCCTGCGTTATTTGATCACAGTGAGACGTATCAGGTTGCATTGCATAAAGCCTATTGGGCATCCATTCGCGACAATGACTTTATCTTGGGTGGCACCATCTGGAATATGTTCGACTTCGCCAGCTTTGCTAAGGTGGGAAGTATACCCCACATTAATCAAAAAGGTATGATGACCTACGATCGTAAGCCTAAATCAGTTTACTATTACTATCAAAGCGAATGGACTGACGAACCTATGGTTTATATTTATTCTCACACATGGACACACCGCAGTGGAGAGGCAGGAAAAAAAGTTGAAGTATTTAGCAACTGCGATGAGGTTGAGTTATTTGTGAATGGCAGGTCGCAAGGCAAACAGCGAAAATCCGATGGATTTTTGTGGACTGTCAATTTCAGCGATGGTATGCATGATTTGCGTGCGATTGGAGTTAAGCAAGGTGAAACCGTTAAGACCAATCAACAGATTTATTATAAGCAAAAGGAGTTTCAGCCACAGCAAACAAAAGTAAAACCTACTGGAGATGGGTAAGAGATTTGTCTTTGCATCGGGTTACAGGTAAGTTTGAATCTTATTTTATTAATCATGGCGGAGATTTACCCCGTTCTCCTTCTTGTCATCACGATCGCCTTCATTATCGTCTCCGGCAGTTATTTAAAATGGCATCCGTTTTTAAGTTTGGTGGTGGCCGCTATTGGTTTTGGCCTATTGGCGGGTATTCCTGTTCTTCAAATTATCTCAACCATGAGTTCCGGCTTCGGCTCGTTACTGGGTGCCATCGGACTTATTGTAGTGCTGGGCAGTATATTGGGTACTGTGTTGGAAGAATCCGGTTCTGTTCAGCAACTGGGCAATGCATTACAAAGACGAGCCAAGGGTAATCCTTCTTTGGATATTGCCTTTCTGGGGATGTTTTTGGGTATTCCTGTTTTCTGCGATTCGGGATTTATCATTTTGGTAAGCCTGGCGAAATCTATTTCGGCAACCGCTTCCATTCCATTACCTACCATGACACTTAGTTTGTCTGGTGGATTATACACAACCCACACGCTTGTACCACCCACACCCGGTCCGGTAGCGGCAGCTGGTAACCTTGGGGCGAGCAGTTCCCTGGGGCTTATCATTTTACTGGGTATAGTAGTTTCCATTCCGGTGGTTATCGTAGCTCATTATTACGCCAGGCGAATCGGTAAACATTTACATTTTGAAGGGACTACACATCAAACAGCAGTTCAGCCAATTCAAGGTTCCATGTTTAAATCATTATTGCTGCTGGCATTACCGGTTGTCCTTATTGCTACAGCTTCACTATTGGAACTGTTGTACAAAGGAGATAGTTTCATTTTTACTATTCTTCGATTTGCCGGCAACCCCATGATAGCTTTGTTACTTACAGTTTCACTGGCGCTTCTTTTCTTTCAGTCACAACGGCAATCTAAAGCATGGATTGGGAAGGGTGTCCTTCAGGCAGGACCCATTTTAGTATTAACCGGTTGTGGCGGAGCACTGGGTGCAGTATTGAAAGCCAGTCCGATAGCTGATATGATCAGCGCATGGGCAAATGATCAAACACTTTCCGGTATTGGTTTTTTGTTCATTGGATTTTTGATCAGTTCGCTCTTTAAAACCGCGCAAGGTTCCAGCACAAGCGCCATTGTTATCGTCAGTGCATTAATGGCACCGCTCACCATGGAGGCTGGATTCAGCGATCCGATACAACTATCACTTTTGGTGTTAGCCATTGGGGCAGGCGCAATGACAGTTTCGCATGCCAACGATTCCTACTTCTGGGTGGTTTCGCAGTTCAGCGGATTTGATCTGGGGTCTGCCTATCGTGGCATTACCATCATGTCTTTTTTTCAAGGGGTAACTGCATTACTTATGGTTTTGCTTCTTTATTTCATCGTGGTATGAACATCCTTATTGCCCCTGATAAATTCAAAGGTACACTAACGGCCTCGCAGGTGTGTGATGCCATTGAAACTGGATTAAACAAATCTGGAAAAGAATTTAGGATTCGAAAATTTCCGTTGGCCGATGGGGGCGATGGTACATTGGAGATTTTTCTTTATCACCAACACGGTGTGCTTATTGAAGTGGAAGTTCACGATCCGCTCATGCGGAAAATAAAAGCTGTTTATGCATTATCTAAGGAAGGTAAAACAGCCTTTATTGAAATGGCAAAGTCGAGTGGGTTGATGTTATTAAAGCAGGAGGAGTACAATCCTTTAAAATCCAGTTCTTACGGAACGGGAGAGTTAATCCGTCATGCACTGAGCAACGGTGTTGAACAAATAATAATCGGAATTGGTGGCAGCGCAACCAACGATGCTGCTTTGGGTGCTGCGGAAGCTTTGGGGTTTCAATTTTTTGATTCGGCAGGTAATCGTGTAACACCTGGCGGGGAATCGCTGGCCAAAATTGTATGCATTGACCGAAGTAATGTTCATCCTCGACTGCAGCACGTTTCAGTGACCGCCATCTGCGATGTAACCAATCCGTTTTATGGTGAACATGGTGCTGCTTTTGTTTATGCGCCTCAAAAGGGTGCTTCACCTGCTGACGTTATCAGATTGGATTATGGGTTACAGCAAATGGCCGAGGTTTTTAAAGAGTGTTTTGGTATTGATGTTCAAGCGATACCGGGCGCTGGTGCTGGGGGTGGTTTTGCCGGAGGAGCGTACGCGTTGTTCAACGCTCGATTAAAATCCGGGGTGGAGACAATACTTGACTTGTCAAATTTTACGGATGCACTGATATGGGCTGATGTAGTTATAACCGGAGAAGGAAAGTTTGATCAGCAATCCGTACAGGGTAAAGTAGTGGATGGGGTGGTTAGGCAGGCCACGAAGTCAGGAAAGAAAGTATATGTTGTTTGCGGACAAAATGAAATAACCGAAGTCGAGTGGAAATCGCTTGGTATAGAACACGTTGATTCTCTTACTGAATTTATTGGAAAAGATAAAGCATTACTGGAAAGCAACCGTGGCTTGGAGGAACTTGCCTTGTCCGTGTTGAGCCAACGTTTATAAAAAGCAAAAGGCAACCTTGGGCTGCCTTTGTATTTCCTATCGAGCAAAAATTAACAATACTCTTCAAACACTTCTAACAAATGATTACCAATCATCTGCGCATTCCGTCCTTCAATGTGGTGACGTTCAATAAAGTGAACCAATTCACCGTCTTTAAATAGGGCAATAGATGGAGAAGATGGCGGATAGGGCAGCGTGTATTCGCGTGCTTTTGCCACGGCTTCCTTATCTACACCGGCAAACACGGTAGCCAGGTGATCAGGTTTCTTGGTAGACTGTTCAATAGCCCAACGCACACCTGGTCGGGCCGCACCTGCCGCACAACCGCATACGCTGTTAATGACAAGCAATGTGGTTCCTTTATGGTCTTTTAAATGGTTGTCAACATCGGCAGCGGTTTTTAATTCAGTAAACCCTGCAGTGGTTAAATCAGCCCGCATAGGGGCTACAAGTGGTTCGGGATACATATGCTATAATTTGTTAATTTATTGATTTGATAATTTGTTGATTAAACATAGTTAGAGAAAACCTAGTTCCAGTTTTGCCGCTTCGCTCATCATATCCTGCGAATAGGGGGGATCGAAGGTGATCTCCACCTTTACATCGTTAATGCCTTCAATGGCTTTTACCTTTTGCTCTACTTCACCCGGAATTACTTCAGCGGATGGGCAGGATGGCGAGGTAAGCGTCATCAGAATATAGACGTTGTTAATCGGGTAAACATTGATTTCATAGATCAGGCCCAGCTCATAAACATCCACCGGAATTTCCGGGTCATAAACGCCTTTAATCGCCTGCACAATCTTTTCCTTCAGATTGGGGATCTCCATCTCTGCGGTGTTTTTGTTATCGTGTGCTGCTTCGTTCATGAGCCGACTTCTGATTTAGTTTTAAAGGCCAGAGCGTAGAATTTCATTTGCTTGATCATAGCGGCAAAACCATTGGAACGCTGTGTTCCGATAAACCGTTCCATACCAATTTTGTGCATGAAATATAAATCGGCATTCAGAATGTCATCCGAATGCTGACCGTTGAATATTCTGATCAACAAGCTTACCAGACCTTTTGTAATTGCCGTATTGCTGTCGGCTGCGAAATATATTTTTTCATGCTCCAGCGTAGCTGTTAACCACACCTTCGACTGGCAGCCTTTCACAATATTGTCTTCGGTTTTTTCTGCTTCATTCAGGGGTGGTAATTTCTGCCCGAGTTCCATCAGGTAAAACACGGTCATCTCCATGTCGCCATCCAGTAAGGCAAACTCATTGATGATTTCGTCTTGTATGGTGTTGATGGCGGCCATTATTTCATAAAACGTATAACTCTGTACACTCCTTCCATCAAACTATCAATTTCTGCTTTTGTATTGTAAACCGCGAAAGAAGCCCGAACGGTTCCTTCAATACCAAGGTGATCCATCAAGGGTTGTGTGCAATGGTGCCCGGTTCGAACGGCAATGCCACGGGTATCCAGCATTTGTCCAATATCGAACGGATGAACACCATCAATAACAAAAGAAAGTACACTCACTTTATTTTTTGCAGTACCAATAAGTTTTACATCTTTAAGCGCTGACATTTTTCGGGTGGCATAGGCTAGCAGTTCATGCTCATGAGCCGCTATGTTTTCTTTGCCCAATTCGTTAATAAACTGAATGGCAAAATTAAAGGCTACTACATCGGCAATGTTGGGTGTGCCGGCTTCAAACTTATAGGGTAAATCGTTATACGTTGTCTTTTCAAACGTTACGTTATCAATCATTTCACCACCACCCTGATAGGGGGGCATTTTTTCCAGGAGTTTCTCTTTTCCGTAAAGAATCCCAACTCCGGTAGGGCCGTACATCTTGTGTGCCGACAAACAATAGAAATCGCAGTTCAAAGCCTGCACGTCAATCTCCAGGTGTGCTCCAGCTTGCGCGCCATCTATCAAAACAACAGCGCCAACATGATGTGCAGCCTCAATGATTTCCTTTATCGGATTAATCGTACCCAGGCTGTTGGATGCATGGTTAACCGAAACGATTTTTGTTCTGGATGATAACAGTTTTTTAAAGGCATCAAAATCCAATTCGCCATTTTTCAAAACAGGAATAACTTTTAGCAAAGCCTTCTTTTCTTCGCAAAGCATTTGCCATGGAACAATGTTCGAGTGATGTTCCAATCCTGAAATAATAATTTCATCCTTTGCTTTTATGTTGGCTCTCCCGTAGGTCGATGCTACCAGGTTAACAGCTTCAGTAACGCCACGTACGAATATTATTTCCTGTTCGGAATTTGCGTTGATAAAGGCTTTTGCTGCATGCCGGGTATCTTCGAAGGCTTTGGTTGCCTTCTCAGCCAGTGTGTGAATACCCCGGTGAATGTTTGCGTTATAGCCGGTATAATAATCGACTAAAGCATTGATAACGGTTAATGGCTTTTGACTCGTTGCAGCATTATCGAAGTATACCAGCGGTTTGCCATTAATCTGCTGGTGAAGCACTGGAAATTGCTCCCGTATTTGTTTAATATTCAAAATACCGGTAACAGGAGCACTCATAGGTTCAAAAGTTTTTATGTAGGCGTTCGCTGATCATTGAATCGAAATAATTCCTCAAAGGTCCGGAGTCAACAGTGTTTAACACTTCCCCTGCAAATGCATAAAGCATCATTGCCCGGGCTGTCACTTTACTAATTCCACGGGCCTGCAGGTAGAACATAGCTTCCTCATCCAACTGGCCGGTGGTACACCCGTGCGAACATTTTACATCATCGGCCCAGATTTCAAGCTGGGGTTTGGTGTTTACTGTTGCTTTGTCAGAGAGTAGTATATTTCTGTTGGACTGAAACGCATTGGTTTTCTGTGCATCCGGACGCACATAGATTTTGCCATTGAACACGCCCTTAGCGTTACCATCGATTACACCTTTGTACAATTCGTTACTGTTGGCATTTGGCTTTCTGTGATCAACAACGGTATGATTATCCGCCAGCGTGTCCCCCTGAAGAATATACAATCCGTTCATATGCGATTCGCAGCCTTCACCATCCAGTATCAGTTGCAGGTTATTGCGTATGAGCTTACCGTCCAGTGTAAGGGTGAATGTATTTACCCTGCTGTTGCGATCTTGCCAGATTGTGGTTTGACCAAAGTGAAATCGCTTTCCGCCATCAGCCTGAATACTGTAAAGGTGTAACTCAGCATTCGACTCTATAAAGCCTTCGGTAACAACATTAGAAAATCCGGCATGTGTGCCAATGGTATCCTGCTTTTCGACAACAGTAAGTTTACTGCTCTTGCCCAATCGTATGATGTTTCGGGTAAAAGATTTAGCAGCACTATGTGTGGTATCATTAATGTAATGCAGAATAACAGGCTTATGCACTTCTGTATTGGCGGAAACATCCAGCGAAACTCCGCTGGTCCATGCTGCCGTATTCCAGGCCACCAAAGCATCGGATTTAAAATCTGCTAATGAAGCGAATCCTTTTTCTTTACCATCAATCGGTTTGATGTGAAGCTCCTCGTGATTATACGTTGAAAGTTCTTCTGAGAATATTCCATTTATAAATACCAGGATGTTGCCTTCAAGGTCGGGGATAAGAAATTTACCGATGTTTGAAATATTCGTTTCGTGATTTCCATCACTAAATGAAAAGTTTTTCTCCAACACACGGGTTATGGGCGTGAACTTGTATTCTTCGCTTTTGCTACCGGGCAGTCCAAGTTGTTCCAGTGTGGCAAGAGCATCAGCCCTTAAGCCCGCCCCAGGTTTGATGGAGGCAAGAATATCAGCGAGAAGGGGAGTTGTTTCGGTTAATGTGCTCATACCAGTCTACACTACAGCTACTTCATCCTTAATCCAGTCGTACCCTTTGGCCTCCAGTTCCAAGGCCAGATCCTTGGTTCCGGATTTTACAATTTTTCCTTTGTACAATACATGAACAAAATCAGGAACAATGTATTCGAGCAGTCGTTGATAATGGGTTACAACAATAATTGCTTTGTTCTTATCGCGAAGTTTATTCACGCCATTGGCTACGATGCGAAGCGCATCGATATCCAAACCTGAATCGGTTTCATCAAGAATAGCCAGTTTAGGTTCCAGCATGGCCATCTGAAAAATTTCATTGCGCTTCTTTTCTCCACCGGAGAAACCTTCATTCAGCGAGCGATTTAAAAGTGATTGATCAATTTCAACCAGCTTCATTTTTTCTTTCATCAAACTAAGGAAGGAGACTGCATCCAAAGGTGCCTGTCCACGACCTTCCCGCACCTGGTTTACGGCAGTTTTCATAAAGTTGATGGTGCTCACGCCTGGAATTTCAACCGGGTATTGGAATGCCAGGAATACACCTTCGCGCGCGCGTTCTTCAGGAGCAAGTTCTAAAAGGTTTTTACCCAGGTAGTCAACAGTTCCTTCTGTCACTTCAAATTCTTCACGACCAGCAAGCACGGAGGCTAAGGTGCTTTTGCCAGAACCGTTAGGTCCCATTATGGCATGCACTTCACCTGCTTTCACTTCCAGGTTTAGACCATTCAATATCTGGTTATCTTCAATTTTTGCGTGTAAATTCTTTATCGACAACATACTTCTAATTTCTATCTGATCGAACAACTAATAATGAACAACTAATCGAATTACCCAACGCTTCCTTCCAACGTCAACGCTAAAAGCTTCTGCGCTTCTACCGCAAACTCCATTGGCAGTTGGTTGAGTACTTCTTTTGCATAACCGTTTACAATTAATGCAACAGCCGATTCTTCATCAATGCCGCGTTGTAAACAATAAAATATCTGATCTTCGCCAATCTTGGAGGTGGTAGCTTCATGCTCCACTTTGGCCGAGTTATTTTCTACATCAATGTAGGGAAATGTGTGTGCACCACATTTGTCACCCATCAACAGGGAATCGCATTGTGAGAAATTTCGTGCGCCCTCTGCACGTTTCATAATGTGCACCTGTCCGCGGTAACTGTTTTGTGAATGCCCGGCAGAGATTCCTTTCGATACGATTCTTGACTTGGTGTTTTTACCAATGTGAATCATTTTGGTTCCTGTATCGGCTTGCTGGTAGTTGTTGGTGACAGCAACGGAATAAAATTCACCCGATGAGTAATCGCCTTTTAAAACACAGGATGGATATTTCCAGGTAATGGACGATCCGGTTTCCACCTGTGTCCACGATACTTTGGAATGATCACCAAAACAAAGCGCACGCTTGGTTACAAAATTATAAATGCCGCCCTTGCCTTCTTTATCGCCCGGATACCAGTTTTGTACAGTAGAGTATTTCACCTGTGCATTTTTCATGGCATATATTTCCACCACGGCAGCATGCAATTGATTTTCATCGCGTTGGGGAGCAGTGCAACCTTCAAGATAGCTAACATACGAACCTTCATCGGCAACGATTAACGTACGTTCAAATTGACCAGTGTTGGCAGCATTAATTCGAAAATAGGTGGATAGTTCCATCGGGCAGCGAACACCTTTTGGAATGTAGCAGAACGAACCATCACTGAATACAGCTGAGTTCAGGGCTGCAAAGTAATTGTCGTTCATGGGCACTACCGAGCCCAGATATTTTTTGATCAGTTCAGGATGTTCTTTTACTGCTTCACTAAACGAGCAGAAAATTATTCCCAGTTCTCCCAGCTTTTCTTTAAACGTTGTTGCTACGGATACACTATCCAATACAGCATCAACGGCAATGCCTGTTAATCTTTTTTGTTCGGTTAAGGATATGCCAAGCTTTTCGAAAGTCTTTAGTAATTCAGGGTCTACCTCATCCAGGCTGTTAACTTTAGCCTTTTGCTTGGGAGCAGCATAATAAATTACATCCTGATAATTGATTTTGGGATAGCTTACGTTTGGCCAAGTGGGCTCCTTCATGGTTAGCCAGTGACGGTAGGCTTTTAACCTCCACTCGAGCAACCATTCTGGCTCGTTCTTCTTGGCAGAAATAAACCGGACAATATCCTCGTTCAAGCCTTTGGGCGCAGACTCCATTTCAATGTTGGAAGTCCATCCATGCTCGTATTCCTTAGAGGTTAGTTCTTCAAGAACCTGATTGTCTTTACTCATGCCAGTCTATTTAGACTAATTTCAAATAATCGGACAAATATATAACAGAAAGCCCATTATTTGGTTCAAAACCGCCATAAGTTTACCCTTAGATAAGGTCAAGGTTTCGGTCCAGGCTCTCTTCCAACGATATCATGGTTTCGGTGCGTTCAATACCATCAACCTGTTGGATTTTATCATGGAGTACTTCTTTGAGGTGATTGGTATCACGACAATGGATCTTACAAAACATGCTGTAATTGCCCGTTGTGTAATGGATGTTCGTAATCTCCGGAATGGCCTTTAGCCTGGCCAGCACTTTATCGTATAAAGCGCTCTTTTCCAAGAAGATACCGAGAAAGGCAGTAATATCGTACCCTAATTTTGCGTAGTTGACCTTCAAGGTTGTCTTTTCCACAATGCCTGCCTCTTCCATCTTATTCATCCGCACATGAACTGTTCCACCTGAAACAAACACCTTTTTAGCAACTTCTGTAAAGGGTCTTTTGGCATCCTGCATAAGGATTTCCAGAATCTTCAGATCTGTTTTGTCAACTTGGTAATTCGAGTCCATAATACCATATCTATTTTATAAATATTTCAAAAATATGACAATAAATTAAATTATGTATAAAATTATGAACGATTCATTGACATATGATTAGTTAAATCATTTTTTTGTTGAAATATTACACTGTAGGGTGTTGAAACTGGCAGACAAGCCCTCCTGTCTCGGGGGTGGGGAGTCAAGGATAAACGCAGGATATAGCCTGTCGGAGTTTCGGCTTCGGCAGACAGGGGTTGACCACCACTGTTCTCTCTTGTCCTGTAGCTAACTTCCCCGTGGAGGTTCGAACCCTCCCTCTACAGCTGCTCTTCGTGGTTAATTAAGTTTGAAACAAGCCCTGACCGATAGGTCGGGGCTTTGTTTTTACAAGTGTGGTGTTCGGCTTTTGCTATTCAGCGTTTATATTTGATTCAAACAAACGTTTGTTGTTTCACTGATTAACCAGCACTTCTGATGAAAGATTTTCCATGGATTCAAAATTACCCCGAAGGCATACCGGCAGAAATTCATCTTTACGATTATCACTCACTTGTCGATCTTTTTGAAAAATCATGCAAAAAGTTTCGTGATCGAGTGGCATTTGAAAATATGGGTGCTCAGCTAACCTTCGGGCAAGTCGATAAACTTTCTGAGGATTTTGCAGCATACCTGCAAAGTCTTGGTTTGAAGAAAGGCGATAGGATTGCAATACAAATGCCCAATGTGCTTCAGTTTCCGGTAGCTTTTTTAGGTGCTTTACGTGCCGGGCTCATCGTGGTCAATACAAATCCGTTGTATACACCACGTGAGATGGAGCATCAATTCAAAGATTCAGAAGCCAAGGCGATTGTCATTGTTGCCAATTTTGCGCATAGTCTTGAAAAAATTATTGGTCACACGGATATAAAGCATGTTATCGTAACTCAATTGGGCGATATGCTGGGCGGATTGAAAGGCACGCTGGTAAATTTTGTGGTGAAGCACATTAAGAAAATGGTGCCCGCCTATAGTTTACCAAATGCTGTTTCTTTTAACGATGCGTTAAGGAAGGGAGCATCCTTATCACTTTCTAAACCAACGCTTACTCCCGATGATACTGCGGTGCTTCAATATACCGGTGGAACTACAGGTATTTCAAAAGGTGCACAATTGTCGCATGGTAACCTGGTGGCGCATAATTCTATGGTTACATTTTGGTTTCATCCGTTTTTGAAGCAACATCCTGGCGTTCAGGAAGTGATTATAACGGCCATACCGATGTACCATATTTTTGCCTTGTCGGTGAATGGAATTCTGATGTTCAGCGAAGGTGCTAAGAGTATACTCATTACCAATCCGCGTGATATTCCCGGCTTTGTGAAAGAACTTCGGAAACATAAGTTCTCTATCATTACCGGTGTTAATACGCTATTCAACGGACTACTTAATAATCCCGATTTTGCTAAGCTCGACTTTTCATTTTTGAAAGGAGCTGTTGGCGGGGGCATGGCGGTTCAAGATGTGGTGGCCAGGAAATGGGAGCAGGTTACCGGAAAACCGTTGGTAGAAGGGTATGGGCTAAGTGAAACGTCACCCGTGCTGTGTTGTAATCCGTTGGATGGTACACACCAGATGGGTACTATCGGTTTACCTATGCCGAGCACCGAGGTAGCTATTTTTGATGATGATGGTAATCAGTTACCACAAGGTGAAACCGGTGAGATTTGTGCCCGTGGCCCCCAAGTGATGTCAGGTTATTGGCAAAAGGATAATACTGGCGTTTTCTTTCCCGGGGGATGGTTTCGCACAGGCGATATTGGCCTGATGAATGAACAAGGTTTCTTCAAGATAGTCGACCGGAAAAAGGACATGATAAAGGTTTCCGGCTTTAATGTTTTTCCAAGTGAGATTGAAAATGTCCTTGCAGAGCATCCGAAAATTCTGGAAGTAGCAGCAATAGGGGTGGAGGATGAAAAATCGGGTGAAGCTATAAAGGTGTTTGTGGTTAAGCGTGATCAGTCGCTTACTGTTGATGAAGTGAAGGCTTTTGCCCGTGAAAATCTTACCAACTATAAGGTGCCCAGGCATTATGAGTTTCGGGCCGAGTTGCCAAAGACAAACGTAGGTAAGATATTACGAAGGGCACTAAAGGAAGAAACTGCTTCCGCCTGATTAAAATCAGGCTGGCGCAGGCATTTATCTTTCTTTATCCGGTATAATTCTTATCCCTATCCTTTTATTTTTGCCCCTTATTTAAAATTGATTCTATGATCTATCGTCTAAGTATTCTTGTTTTTGCCTTATCACTCGCGTCCTGTTCACAAAAGAAAGAACAAGCCGAGGTGACTGAACCAGCCGACACATTGAGGTATCCGCAGGAAACACATATTAAAAACCTTCGC
This sequence comes from Flammeovirgaceae bacterium UBA5585, assembly GCA_002425185.1. Classification (GTDB taxonomy): domain Bacteria; phylum Bacteroidota; class Bacteroidia; order Cytophagales; family Cyclobacteriaceae; genus UBA2336. The sequence continues at coordinate 44,211 of DILT01000003.1, forward strand.
CAGCTGACTTTTGGTGGCGACAATGCCGAAGCCTATTGGAGTTTTGATAATTCGAAACTGGTTTTTCAATCGAACTATAAAACATGGGGTGTTGGTTGCGATCAGATTTTCTACACCACGGTGGGTCAGGATGATTTGCAAAATAATAAACCCGTTATGCTCAGCACAGGTAAGGGCCGCACTACGTGTTCCTACTTTTTACCGGGGGATACAACCATTGTTTATGCATCAACACATCTTGGCGGTGAGGCTTGTCCTCCGGATCCGGAGCGTGTTCCCGGTGGAAAATACCTGTGGCCGATTTTTCCCTCCTTCGATATTTTCGTAGCGGACCTTCAGGGAGATATTATTAAACAGCTGACCAAAGAAACCGGGTACGATGCAGAAGCAACGGTTTCTCCAAAAGGCGATAAAATTGTTTTTACCTCAACCCGTAATGGCGATCTGGATTTATACACCATGAACATTGATGGCTCCGATGTAAAGCAAATCACCTTCGAACTGGGTTATGACGGAGGTGCTTTCTTCTCGCCCGATGGAAGCAAAATTGTATTTCGGGCCTCCCGGCCTAAAACTGAAGAAGATATTAAAGAGTATAAGGATTACTTGTCAAAAGGTCTTGTGGCGCCAACCAATATGGAAATTTATGTGTGCAATGTAGATGGCTCTGACCTTCGCCAGGTAACTAACCTCGGCAAAGCCAACTGGGCGCCCTTTTATCATCCTTCCGGTAAAAAGATTGTGTTCTCATCCAATCATCACGGTCAGCGTGGTTTTCAATTTAACCTGTTTATGATCAATGAAGATGGTACCGGGCTGGAGCGTATTACCTACGATGAAGTATTCGACTCTTTCCCCATGTTTTCCTACGATGGCAAATACCTGGTGTTTTCTTCCAACCGTAATAATGGGGGCACACGCGATACCAACCTGTTTGTGGCCGAATGGGTAGACTAACCTTACATAGGTGATGAACAGACCTAACGGGGCTTTTGGTCAAAAGCCCCGTTTGTTTAATTTGCCATTCTATTTAACGCCCGTATAGCCATGAAAGGTTTTTTTGAGCACCAATACCTATCGTACAAAAAGAACCACCTGAAAAACTTGCTGGCCCTTGCCAATGCAGATGGGAACATTCATAAAAAGGAGCTTGAGCTGCTGTTTAAAATCGGTAAAAAGTATGGTTTAAAAGACTGGCAAATTCAAAACCTGGTAGATGCCAAGGAAGCTTTTGAATTGAACATACCGGATAACTTCCATGACCGGATGAACCTGCTTTATGATTTAATGCTCATGGTATATGCCGATGGCAAAGTGGAGAAACGTGAGATTGAATTTTGTGAAGATGTTGCCAAACGGTTTAAAATGCAAAAAGCAATTGTATCGTGGTTGCTCGATAAATTCGATAGGGGCTTACCACCACCGCCAGATTTGTGGGAAGAAATGAAGGAATATGCACGGGAAAAGTATTCGAAAGCCTAATGCATTGATTTTTCAATTAGCTGGCTGCGGTACTTATTGAAAATATTCGACTTTGAAATAAAGCCCAGGTACTTTCCGTTTTCGGTAACCGGTAAATTCCACGTTGCGGTTGAATCAAATTTTTTCATCACATCATCCATCGTTTCGGAGGTTTCAATAACGGCAGGTGACTTTCGCATCAACTCTTTAACCAATACCTGATCGTACAGTTCTGTATTGAACATTATTTCCCGGATCGAATTAAGTTCCACCACACCGGCAAGTTTACCATCGGCTGTGATAACCGGTGTGATGTTGCGTGTTGTTTTTTCAATCACTTTAATCAGGTCACGCAGTGTGGCACTTTCCTGAATCGTTTGAAAATTGGTTTCGATTAAGGCGGTCAGCGATAAATCGGAAAGAATTTTTTTATCCCGATCGTGAATAATTTCGGCACCACGTTCAGCAAGCTTACGGCTTTCAATGGATTCGGGCTCGATAAATTTTGCTACGGTATAGCTGATGGATGATACGATCATCAACGGAATCATTAAACCATATCCACCGGTTACTTCAGCAATAAGAAATATAGCGGTAAGCGGGGCGTGTAGTATTCCACTCATTACACCGGCCATCGCCACCAATGTAAAATTGCTTTCGGGTAGTTTGCTTAAACCTGAAAGATTGACGGCCCGGGCAAAGAAAAATCCCAGCAAAGCTCCTGTCATTAAAGAGGGCGCAAAGTTACCACCGTTACCACCGCTGCTAATGGTGGCGCTTACGGCCACTGCTTTAACAAGCATAATGGCACCAATAAAAAGTAAGACTAACCATTCATTGGTGATGAAATCTTTAAGTACACTTGTGTTGAGCAATGCCGTTGTATTTTTTTCTGATAGTGCGATAACACTCGAATAACCTTCACCAAAAAGAGGCGGGAACATCAGGATTAATACAGCCAATATCGTACCTCCAAGTAGTGCCTTGGTATAGGGACTTTTTCTTCTACCAAACCAGGAATCAATTTTCAGAAAAGTTCTGGAGTAATACGTTGAAATCAGTCCTGCAAAAACTGCCATTACCAAATAGTAAGGAACATTATGAAAATCAAAGGGCACCTGAGTTTTGAATGATAACAGAATGCCATCCTGAAGAATGATGTTGGAACATAAGGCGCCCATAGCGGCCGCAATAATCAACGGAATAAAGGCTGTAGCGCTGATGTCCAGTAGTAATACTTCAATCGCAAACAATACGCCAGCAATAGGTGCATTAAAAGCGGCAGCTACTCCCGCTGCAGCACCGCAGGATAGCAACAACGTTCGTTGCCGGTAATTGAGGTGATAGGTGCGGGCATAATTTGATCCGATGGCCGAGCCTGTTGTAGCAATGGGCGCCTCCAAACCGGATGATCCGCCAAAGCCAATCGTAATGGCACTGGTAAGGATATGCGCAATCATGTGGAAGGGTGCCAGTAGGCTTGACTTACGGGTTATCGAGTAAAGTACGAATACTGTTCCCTTGTCAAAATTATTTTTATGAAATCGCTGCACATAGAATACCGACAACAGTAAGCCGACAAACGGAAGGAAAATGTAGATTGGAAATTGAAAAGGCAGGCTATAGTCGCTGGTCACGACTGCGTAAATAAAATGCACAAGTGTTTTCAGCAGCACAGCAGCAAGGCCGGCAGTTAAGCCTACCAACATGCTTGAAACAATGAAAAATTGCCGTTCGCTAAGCCGTTGCTGAAGCCAGTTTAAAAATACAGTGTGCTTACCAATCCAATAGTTCATTTAAATTGGTTGTGCCATGAATAAATCACGAAAGTTTATCCAATCCGATAAACTTATCCAGTATAATTAGTATCGAAAATATGCCTAGTAATACCGGGCAGATATAGCGAATAGTAAAGTTGATATAGCGTTCATAGAAGGAACCTTTATAGTGCGGATTTCCCTGCGCTAGTTCCTCGCTCATGTTTTTGGTGCCCCAGCGTGTGGCAATAAAGTAGGTCATCAAACAGCCGCCCAACGGCAAGCTTATATCGGAGAATACTTCACTTACAAAATCCAGCGTTGATTTACCATTGTAAAACGGTAACGATGAGAACATTTCAACAGCACCTTGCGAAAGCATGCTGGGTAAGCCCAGTAGAAATACAAGCGTGGCCAATGCCCATACACTGGTTTTTCGAGGAATCTTTTTCTCATCTACAAAATAGGCCACCGGTACTTCCAGCAATGAGATAGTTGATGTAAGGGCGGCAAAGCAAAGCAACAGAAAGAAACCGCCACCTACAAGTTTGCCCAACACTGGGCCCATGGCCTGAAATATTCCGGGAAGTACCACAAACACCAGTGCCGGACCTTGTTCGGGAGACTGACCTTGTGAGAAAACCAACGGAAAGATGAGCAACCCGGCCAGGAATGCCACCGCGATATCAAGAACCGTAATGGTAGCTGCTGATTTAAGTACATTCTGATTTTTATCTACATACGATCCATACGTAATTAAGGCCCCCATACCAAGTGACAGGGAGAAGAAGGCCTGGCCCATAGCCGAGTACAGGGTTTCTATTGTGATTTCATTGAAATCGGGTAGCAGGTAAAACTTAACACCCGCCATGGCATTCGGCAGTGTAAGGCTATAAATAATCAGTGCAATCAATATAATAAAGAGTGTGGGCATCATGATTTTAGAAGCCCGCTCAATGCCTTTTTGCACCCCTTTAATCACAATAAATGCGGTAATGAGCATGAAGCAAAGGGAGAAAATGAGGTTATCCCAAAAGTCAACCACATAGCGCCCGAAAAAAGCTCCGTAGTTTTCCTCTTCCAGCAAGTCGCTGAATGATATTTCAATGAAGTATCCAAAGGCCCAACCGGCTACCACGTTATAAAAGGATAGGATCATGATGCCGCAGATGATGCCGTACAACCCCAGGTAGCCCCATTTTTTACCTCCCAGTTTCTGGTACGATCCATAAGCATCCAGTCCGGCCTTTCGCCCGATGGCTATTTCACCTACCATAACCGGGTAGCACAGCAGAAAGGTGAGTGCCAGGTAAATCAGTAAAAAAGCAGCGCCACCATTTTGACCGGTTTCATAGGGGAATTTCCAAATGTTACCAAGGCCAACGGCCGAACCCGCTGCTGCCAAAATAAAACCTATTCTGCTGGTAAAACCTCCGCGTAAGTCCATGTGTTATAAGTATAAGGTTGAAAAATAGGCCTTAATGGTTAATTATCAAAAAAGCCTTAAAGGATGGGGCGTTGGCAAATAGGTTCATTAACTTTGATGTGATTTTTTAATCGTGCTTTAATCGACAGTTGGGTATGGATGAATTCAGAAAACTGACTACGCAGGAGAAGGCGCTGCGGATAAACCTAAGCAAAGAAGTCTACGGTTCCTTTGCCGAAATTGGTGCCGGGCAGGAGGTAGCAGCAAATTTTTTCAAGGCTGGTGGTGCTTCGGGTACCATTGCTAAAACCATGTCGGCTTACGACATGAAATTCAGCGATGCCATTTACGGGTATTGCGAACGCTACGTGTGCGAACCACGACTCATGAAAATGCTGGAGCACGAGTATCCATTACTGGCCGAACGTCTTCCGCATCGGGTTGAAACCACCCGGTTTTTTGCTTTTGCCAATACGGTGGAGATCTTGAATTTTGAACGTACCAACCAGGCTCACGGTTGGATTGGTTTACGCTTTCAGTTACAACCGAAAGCAGAATATAACGACTGCATCATTCACGTGAAAATGCACGACAACGATCCGTTGCAGCAGCAATATGCGCTTGGCGTGGTGGGTGTTAATATGATTTATGCCTGTACATTCTTCAATGACCCTGAGCAAATACTCATGTCGTTGTTGGATGGGCTTCACGGCAGAAGAATTGAAATTGATATGTTTCGCATTACCGGTCCCGATTTCAGGCATGTGGACAACCGGTTGATGGCGCTGAAGCTGGTAAAGAATGGTTTGACAAAAGCCGCGATGTTCGGACCGGACGGAGAAGTAATGCAACCATCGGATGAATTGTATAAGAAACATTTGCTGGTGTTACGCGGAAGATTCCGTCCACCCACACACGTTAATGTGGATATGCTTTTGGCAGCGCGAAGAAAATTCAAGCATGAGCCTGATGTTGAACGATCCAAGATCGTTGTGCTTACAGAACTTACCCTGAACGATTTAAGCGCGGATGGCGACATTGACGAAACTGATTTTCTTCACCGTGCCGATATTATTTGCTCACTGGGGCAACACGTGCTGATTTCAAATTATTTTGAATACTACAGGTTGGTTGATTATCTGTCGCGGATAACAAAAGGAAAGAAAATCGGGATCATCATGGGTATCAATGCCCTGCAAAAGGTATTTGATGAAAAAACATACGAGAATACCCGGGGTGGTATACTGGAATGCTTTGCTTCGCTGTTTGGTACCAACGTGAAGCTCTATATTTATCCAGCTCTTAAGCGCGACTCGCAAAACCTGTTTACGTTAAACGACTTTGAGACGGACTTACCACATAACCTTAAAAATCTGTTCCGCTACCTGATGGACAATAACAAGTTGGAAGACATTAAAGACGCGAACACTAAAAATCTTCACATCATTTCTGATCATGTATTGGCCATGATACGAAATAGCGAAAGCGGATGGGAAAAATACGTTCCGCACAAAGTAGCTGAAGCCATTAAAGAACGCGGTTTATTTGATTACCAGCCACGACAGGTAGAAATTTCTTAGCCTTCTTTTACTTTCAAAGCAGCAAAGTAACGTTTCGCCTCTGTCATCACCTTAGGCGCCAACACAAACCCGGAAAGCATCGTGGGTATAGCCATGAGCGCATAAGCAATATCAATAATGTTCATGATATCGTGCATGGATGCAATGGCCCCTAACACAATAGTAATCAGGTAAAAGTAATTGTACCATTTGCTCGCCTTTACACCAAAAAGGAAGGAAAGAGATTTACTTCCGTAGTAGCTGTATGAAAAGACAGAGGTTACTGCAAAGAAAAATGCGCACAACAACAGAATATATTTTCCAAAACCAGGCATTGCGGTTTGAAACGCCATGGAAGTAAGCGTTACACCGCTGGCGCCTGTGGTTTGCCATACATCAGTTGCCAAAATAGCAAGTGCAGTTAGCGTACAAACAATAAGGGTGTCAATAGCAGGGCTTAGCATGGACACAAGTCCTTCGCGAATGGGTTCTGTACTCTTGGATGCCCCTAAAGCAAGAGGAGCTGTTCCAATGCCGGCCTCGTTTGAGAAGGATGCTCTGCGTACACCAGCTATAATCAAACCACCTACAATACCGCCCAGTGCGGGGCTTCCCTTATAGTTATCAGCCGTAAAGGCATCAGAAACAATCATCCACAAATAATGTGGAATCTGATCGAGGTGCATGATCAGTATACCGAAAACCGAAAGAAAATAAATAATAATCATCATGGGTACCATTTTGCCTGCCCAGTTTCCAATGCGCTGTATACCCCCTAAAATAACCACTCCGGCAATAAGCATAAGTGCTGTTCCAATAATGAACTTTGGCGTGCTGATCACAAACCCCATCAGCGTGAAGGTGGCGGTTTTGATTTCTTCGTTATCGATTCCAATATCAACAATAGCTTGTGTAAGTTGATTGGCTTGAAATATCGGAAGACAGCCCACTAAACAGCAGACACAAAACAGAATAGCCAGCGGTTGCCATTTCTTTCCAAGGGCTTCACGAATAACATACATTGGCCCTCCTTGAATGACACCTTCTGAATCCTTTCCACGATACATCACCGAGAGCGTACTGGTAAAAAAATTGGTGGACATGCCCACCAGTGCGGTCATCCACATCCAGAAGAGTGCCCCTGGTCCACCAATAGAAATGGCTGCAGCTACACCGGCAATATTTCCCATACCAACGGTTGATGCCAACGCTGTGGAAAGTGCCTGGTACGGATTGATTTGACCGGGGTCGTTTGGATTGGCATATTTTCCGCGCAGGATATTTATGGCGTGCTTAAAATATTTGTATTGCACAAAACGTGAGAATACCAGAAAAAATAATCCGCCAAGGATTAACAGAAAGGCAACCGGTGTGTAAATCTCGTTGGCAATTCGCGCAATCAGTTCGCTCATGAATCAACAATTAAATGGGTGTTGGCGCGCTAAAAATAGGAATTCTTTCCGGAATAATGAGTTTAACTGCAAGTGGATGAAAAGCGCCTCATTTGAATGGTTAAAGTCGGTAAGGTTAAATTTTTTTAATGATGAACTTTGCTCCGGTAATTCAGTATTCCAAAGGTATAAATATTTTCAGCGCTAAATCTGCTTGATGCTTCTGTTTATCAGCGCATTGGACAAGATTTTTTTCTGATGAAAGATGATGGATAATCATCCGTTTGAAGTGCAGGGTTGATGGATTGATAACGCGTGTATCGCAAACCTGAAATTTGATTTTTTAAAAATTTGCAGATATTTGAACACTTTGAATACGTGCAGACATGGGAAAAAATCTTGTAATCGTTGAATCTCCGGCTAAAGCGAAGACCATTGAAGGATATCTTGGAAAGGATTTCAAGGTAACTTCCAGCATGGGGCATATACGCGACTTGCCGAAAGGTTCAGGTGCAATTGATATTGAGAATGACTTTGAACCTACCTATGAGATAAGTCCTGATAAAAAGGAGATCATAAACAAACTGAAGAAGTTAGCCGATGAAGCCGAAATGGTTTACCTGGCCAGTGACGAGGACCGTGAAGGAGAGGCCATTGCGTGGCATTTAAAAGAATCATTGGATTTGAATGACGCGAAAACACGAAGAATTGTTTTTACCGAAATCACCAAAAAGGCCATACTAAGCGCCATCGAGAATCCGCGTGGAATAGATGTCGATCTGGTGAATGCACAGCAAGCACGAAGAATTCTTGACCGCCTTGTTGGGTATGAACTTTCTCCCATCCTTTGGAAAAAAATTAAAACAGGTCTTTCTGCCGGTCGTGTGCAATCCGTTGCTGTGCGATTAGTGGTTGAACGCGAGCGGGAAATAAACGACTTTACAACAAAAACATCGTATCGTGTTACCGCGCAGTTTGATTTGGGTAAAGGAAAGGCGCTTCAGGCTGAACTAGCTGAGCGATTTGATAAAGAAGAGGAAGCCTTTGAATTTTTACAGTCATGTATTGGGGCAAAATTTTCCATTGCCGACCTGCAAACCAAGCCCCTCAAGCGCTCGCCCGCGCCTCCGTTTACAACCTCCACGTTGCAACAGGAAGCCTCGCGGAAATTGAGCTTTTCGGTGGTGCAAACCATGATGGTAGCGCAAAAGCTTTATGAAGCCGGTAAGATCAGTTACATGCGTACGGATTCAGTAAATCTTTCTGATGAGGCACAACAAGGTGCAAAGCGGCAAATTGAATCGGCTTATGGAAAGGAGTTTGTCAACCTCAGGCAATATAAAACCAAATCTTCCGGAGCGCAGGAAGCACACGAAGCAATCCGGCCAACGGATTTCTCGGTTCTTGATCCGGGTATGGATCGCAACGCCCAGCGGTTGTATGAATTAATCTGGAAGCGTGCAATTGCCTCGCAAATGGCCGATGCGGAGTTAGAGAAAACCACTGCCACTATCAGTATTTCAACAAATCCCCGCACCCTTACGGCAACAGGAGAGGTTGTGAAATTTCAAGGATTTTTGTCTGTATATATGGAGTCGGGTGATGATGAAGATGACGAGCAGAACAGCAAGGTGCTACCCCCGCTAACGCTGGGACAAGATCTTAAGCTGGACGAACTTGTGGCCCGCCAGACGTTCTCCCGCAATCCGCCACGCTATACGGAAGCCAGTTTGGTTAAAAAACTGGAAGAATTAGGCATTGGTCGTCCTTCCACGTATGCACCTACTATTTCAACAGTGCAGAAGCGTGGCTATGTTGTTAAAGAAAGCCGTGAAGGTGTAGAACGTCCTTACCAGGTTTTCCGGTTGGCTAGCAATACCGTAATTAAAAATCAGGAAACAGAAATTACGGGCGCAGAGAAGAATAAGTTATTCCCGACTAACATTGCTATGGTGGTGAATGACTTTCTGGTAGATCATTTTCCCGACATCACTGATTATTCATTTACCTCTGAAATTGAACAGGAGTTTGATGAGATTGCTACAGGTAAATTGGAGTGGCATAAAATGCTGGATAATTTCTACACACCATTTCATAAAAAGGTAAAAAAGACCGAATTGGTAGAACGCTCATCGGCCAGCAAAAACCGTGAACTCGGTGTTGATCCGAAGAGTGGCAAGAATGTTTATGTAAAGCTCGGCAAGTTTGGTGCGTATATTCAGATTGGCGAAAACCCCGATGATAACGGTGGTGAAAAACCTAAGTTCGCCAGCCTGCGACCAGGTCAGTTCATTGAAAACATTACCCTGGAAGATGCCCTGGAACTGATGAAGATGCCACGGGAACTTGGTATGTTTGAAGATAAGCCTGTCGTTGCCAACATTGGTCGTTTCGGCCCGTATGTTTTGCACGATAAAAAATTTGTTTCCATACCTAAGGGCGAAGATCCTTACACGATAACCGAAGCACGGGCAGTTGAACTGATTGAACAAAAGCGTATTTCCGATGCTAATAAAACCATCAAATTGTTTGATGAAAATCCGGAGATACAAGTTTTGAATGGTCGCTTTGGTCCATACATTAAAGCAGGAAAAAAGAATGTAAAAATTCCGAAAGACAAAGTACCGGCCGAGCTAACCCTGGAAGAATGTTTAGAGCTTGCCGCCAATGCACCTGAGAAGAAAGGCAGATGGGGTCGCTTTGGTGGTGCTAAAAAGAAAGAAGAAGCTGATGTTGTAGCGACAAAAGCTGTTAAAGCAAAGACCCCTGCTAAGAAGACCGCGAAAAAGACAACAGCCCGAAAGAAGAAGTCATAATTGTTAGTTAATTAATCCTTATCTTTAGTTTATGAATAGGATTTTTCAGTTTACGGCTGTAATTGAACGTGAAGGTGATGGGTATGTTTCTTTTTGTCCTGAATTGGATATTGCTTCGCAGGGAAATACAGTTGAAGAAGCCAGTGAAAATCTTAAAGAAGCAATAGAATTATTCTATGAACATGCTTCTGAAGAAGAGATTAAAACCCGGCAGCACCACGAAATCTTTGTAACTCAATTAGCAGTTTCCGTTGGGTAAGATTGGTAAATTTTCCGGTGCGGATATCTGTAAGATTCTTAGCAGACATGGATTTACTGAAATACGCCAAAAGGGAAGCCATATCATAATGCAGAAGAAACTTGAAAAATCAACTATCACTGTTCCGGTTCCAAATCATAAAGAAATTAAGATTGGTACCTTGATGTCAATAATACGCCAATCCGGAGTACCCAGAACTGAGTTTGAATCATAATTTCATAGCTTCTTTTTACGTTGAAACATTTAGTTGTACTTACCGGAGCGGGCATTAGTGCCGAAAGTGGTATTCCTACCTTTCGTGATTCCGGAGGCCTGTGGGAAGGTTATCAGGTAGAAGATGTGGCCACCCCCGAAGGTTGGACGAAAAATCCCAAACTTGTCTTAGACTTCTATAACCAAAGAAGAAAGAAAGCCCTGGAGGCAAAACCTAATCCCGGGCACGAAATACTGGCATCGCTCGAAAGTCATTTCAACGTTACCATTGTTACTCAAAACGTAGATAACCTCCATGAGCGTGCAGGTTCATCTACCGTAATTCATTTGCACGGCAGTCTTTTTGAATCCCGTAGTACCGGAGATGAGACGTTGGTGTATCCAATACCGGGATGGGAATTAAATTGGGGTGATACGTGTGAAAAAGGTTTTCAGCTTCGGCCGAACATTGTATGGTTTGGTGAATTGGTACCGATGATAGAGGTAGCTGCAGACTATGCAGCACAAGCTGATATTTTTCTGGTTGTTGGTACCTCTATGGTAGTGTATCCCGCAGCGGGGCTAATCAATTATGTACGGTACGATGTTCCTAAATTTCTGTTAGATCCTAAACTGCCGGATATCACCTATATTCGAAACCTGGAAATGATTCAGGATAAAGCCAGTACAGGGCTGGCGCATTTAAAACCCAAACTGTTAGAGCTTTCATGATACTTGTGCTTGATATTGGCAACTCGGACATTACCATAGGTTTGTTTGACCAGCAGGAGTTAAAATACACCTGGAGAATACCGGCTGTGGCCGATCGGCCGGAGTTGTATTACGGTATCAAGTTTCGCGATTATTTACTGGAAGCTGGTCTGCTAATCAGTAATGTTGAAAAAATTGTACTGAGCAGTGTGGTACCAAACCTAACGGACAAAATCATAAACGTAACGGTAACGTTGTTCGAAAAGAATCCCATTGTACTTGGCCCTGATATTTATAAGAAACTCCCCATTGAAGTACTAAATCCTTATGAAATTGGTTCCGACCTGGTTGCCAATGCCGTAGCCGCGCATACCTTGTTCAAAACCAATTGTGTGGTTGTTGATTTTGGCACCGCCCTTACATTTACCACGGTATCGGGTGATGGAAAAATTTTAGGCGTAGCCATAGCACCCGGATTAAAAACAGCAATCAGGGCCCTCTCACAAAACACGGCAAAGTTATTTGAAGTGCCGCTGGAACTTCCTCAATCTGCCTTAGGTAAAAATACGGTGCATGCCATTCAAGCTGGAATTTTATTAGGCTATGAAGGCCTGGTAAAATCGATGCTTGACAGAATTCGTGCAGAGTTAAACGACCCCAATCTCTCAACAGTGGCTACCGGTGGATTATCTTCCGTTATTACACCGGCATCCAATGGTACGTTTACCAGAATTGAACCAAACCTTACCTTAGAAGGATTGCGTCTGGTAGCAGGTTGCGTTTAAGGATTATTGTGCAGCAAGTTCCTGCAACATGGTTTTATACTTTTCGCTATCGTAGTTTGTGCTGCCAACTTTTTGATGCGCTATTTTTCCATCCTTGCTGATGATGAATGTTGTGGGAATAGAAGGAACATTCAGTTGAGTTGACATATTCGAAGTGGGCATATATACCGGAAAGGTAAAACTGTTCCGCTTCAGATACGCGGCAACTTTGTTTTGATCGCCTTCTTGATCTACCGAAAGCATAACAAAAACGATGTCATCCGATTTAGTTTTTTCATAGAGCTTTTGAATGCCGGGCATTTCTTCTCGACAGGGACCGCACCAGGTGGCCCACATATTCAGGAATATAACTTTACCTTTTAAGGTTTCGATGGCAACATTTTCTCCTGCTAATGTTTTGAGTGTGAACCTATAATTAAAATCCTTGTCCTTGTTATTGGCCGTTTCTGGATTATTGAAACCGGTTAGGTAAACAACAAGAAGTGTTAAGACCACGGCAACGGATAGGATATTTTTCATTTTCATTAGTTCTCAGGTAAATATTTTGGCCTGGTAATTGAAACAGGAGTTAGGCAATAATGAGATTTTAATTAATTTCGAAGTTAATAAGTTCCCATGCAATGCACAAAATACTGATAATCAAGTTACTTATCTTCGTATTGATTCCGGCAGGCGTTTTTGCGCAAAAGCTTAAGTATAAGGAAATCTTTACGCTGCTTGATGCAAAGCAATATGAAAGGGCGGAACCATTTTTACGATCTTATATCAATGAGAATAAGGCACCTGAACCCAGTTCATTTCTTTTTATGGGTATCATCTACCAGGAAAAGTCTGCTAAGGATGATGTATTGAAAGATTCTCAAGGCGCTATTAATCACATCGACTCTGCCTTGTTGTTTTACGACAAAGCATATAAAACAATCAATGAAAAGGAATTTAAAGGAAGTAGTAAGGATTACTACTCCATGTACAACAAGCGTGATTTACGTACAGGTGAGTTTGGGGCAAAACTGTCCGATGTTCAATTTGACATCGAGAAACGCACAGCTGCTTTGCGAGAGCGGAAAGATAAAATCGGATTGGTAAAACTTTATTTTACTCAGGCAGAAGAACTCTATAGGCGTGCGAACGAGTTATATAAAGTTATTCAACATGCTTTTCCGGGCGAGCGCGAGTTTTATTTAAGATCTGATGACAATGTCCTGAAACAACTCGCTACCTTGTCTGTACGCTACGACTCCGCGAAGAAAGCGTTTGACCATTACAAAGTCAGTGCAGGAAACCTGGGCAAAATCGGGTACAACCACACCTGGAGTGTTTCGGAGATCAAAGACTTTAAGCGTGACGGGGCCTCACTCACTAATTTCTATCAGGATAATCTTGAGGTGTGGGACTACAAGAAGTTTGCTGACCAGGCGCTTGCCCTGATAAACACCGAGTTGAAGCCTATCCGTGAAAACTTACTGAAGTACGATATCGAAATAAATAAGCTCAGGGAAAAATTGAAGGATGATTCAGTTTCTGTTAAAAGTGATTTAACCAAATTGGTGGCGAGCCTACTGGGTGAAAAGCTTAAGAAATTTGATCCCGATCCGCTTCCAATGAATGTATTTGCGGTGAAGGTGGCTAACCTGGAATACAGGTCAACACTTGTTGAACATAAAAAGGGGGAGAAGAAAAATGATGTTTTTGAAAAATTAAAGCAAACCGAAAATGAATTGAAGGCATTGAATAAGCTGGACAGCGTAGCCACAAAACTTCAATCGGTGAATATTGATGAGGAAGCCCTTAACTATAAAACGTTTGTTGCCGAAGCCTATACGAATGCGGTGTTATTAAAGAGTTATGCAAAAGCTGAAAAGGAATACGCTGACCGCGAGAAGAAATTAAAAGAAAAGGAATTGGCGAGCCGCAAAAAGGCATTGCAATGGCTGGTTCATGGAAATGACTCTATTCCGCTTTCCGGGGATGTTACTAATTCCAAATTTAAATTACTGGTTATTCAAGATGAAAAGTATACAGCCGGAATTGCATTTGCGGATTCAGTCTCGGGCGAGGGTTATCTTTATACCATCACGCCTTCACGTATTCCTGATTTGAGTGTTAAATTTCCAATCGATAAAACAAATTTCAGGGAAAGGAGACTTGTCGCTACCAAAGCATTATCAACAACGGATGAAGGTGCGCATATCTTTTTTGTTCTCCTTGTGTCATCCGATAAAGTAAAGGAAAAATTTCCGATGACGGTGGCTAAAATTTACCGTTCTGATGGTTTATCGTGGAGCCAAAACTATGCGATCGATTTCATTCCCGAAGAGGTTCATTTTATCCAGGCAACGGGTGAGTTGCAGGTAAAAGCTGGCGATAAATTGGCTTTAATCGATAAGGGTGGAAAACTTAAATAATCGATTAAGAACCCACTAATTTTTTCCAATCTTGAAAGCGCATTTCGATGCGTGTAGCCATCTTTTCGTAGTTTTCCCAGCTATCGGTAACATGATAGATGGACGGCAAAGTCTTCACTAAAAGTTCGTCATAGTCGTTTCGATACAGGCCACCACCGTAATAATAATAGGTGAACATGTTTCCTTGTCGGTTAAACAACTCATAACCTAAGTAGCCATCCCAGATTTCACTCAGTATGGTGCAGGATATTTCACGTCTTTTAAAACGGAAAATCTGTATAGAGGCTTCTTCTTCAAAAAAGTCTGAGTAGAGTTCATGATCAATAATCCAACCCAGGTACATGCCTATATGAACATAGGCTTGTTCAATGGGTAATGAATCCGGGAAATTTCCCAGAAAATGCGACTTGGCATTGTCGTAAATGGTTTTTTGAATTTCAGCTTTGCGTGGTTCCATACTACAAGTTTAACAAAAATATAGATAGCCTCCTTGGGTAGTTAATTATTCATTCTACCCTTGGCACGCGTGTAAGATAGCGATTAAGTATTGACTAAATTCAGCATGTGGCAGGCTGCAAGTCCTGCGGTTTCCGTGCGCAGGCGGTGATTTCCCAAACTTATCTTTTTGTAGCCGCTGTCCAGTGCGGCACCTAGCTCGTCCGGTGTAAAATCACCCTCAGGGCCAACCAGTACCAGGTAGCGCTGTCCGGGCTTTGCTACCGACATTAAATGTGCGGGGTTTTGCAGGTCAACATAGGCTATAAACTTCGTAGTAGCTGCGTGGTCAGTACGTAGAAATTCATAAAAATCGGTCAGCGGATTCAGTGCCGGAAACGTTGCCCTGAAAGATTGTTTCATAGCACTCAGTACAATTTTTTGAATGCGATCATTTTTGATCGATTTCCTTTCTGTGTTTTTACAGTTTAAAAAGGTTATGTGGTCAATTCCCAGCTCTACACATTTCTCCACCATCCATTCGATGCGATCAGGGTTTTTAGTGGGGGATATGGCCAGGTGGATGTGGTAATTTTTTGGTTGTTCTGGCCATTTACGCTGAATGGCAAACCCGCACTGGCCACTTGTTTCAGTAATTAAGGCTTCATAAAAATATCCTGCCCCATCAGTTAGTGTAATGGTATCACCTTGTTTTTTGCGAAGTACTTTCAGGCAATGTTTTGATTCTTCCGGAGTAAGGAACGAAATCCCTTGTGCAATACCTGGTTGAAAAAAAAGATTCTCCATGAAGGAGTGTGCCCGGTTATTTGTATTGATGATACAAGTTGTCCATAAAGGCGATGTACTCGTTCATCGCGTCTTCTTTGGATTTACCCTTTAGTTCAGCCCACGCATCATATTTTGCGATTGCCTTAAAATCAAAACCCCCCGGGCGATCTCCGGTTACATCACCCTCCGATCCTTGTTTGTAAAGCGCATACAACCTGAGTAATTCTTCATTTGAAGGACGTTGTGTTAGTTCTTTTGATCGGGCCACCGCAGCTTCAAATTGTTGTTGGAGTTCCATACGGGAAGAGAATGAATTCGTAAAAGATTAAGGAATAATTATATCCACGCAACGGATTTGTTCCATTGCGTGGATGCATGATAGTATTATTTGCGTTTGCCTATTTCAACATATGGTTTTACTACGCTACCCGTATAAATTTGTCGCGGTCTGCCAATGGGTTCGTTGTTCTTGCGCATTTCAAGCCACTGGGCAATCCAGCCGGGTAATCGGCCCATAGCAAACATGACTGTAAACATATCCACAGGGATGCCCAATGCACGGTAAATAATTCCGGAGTAGAAGTCGACATTCGGATAAAGCTTGCGCTCAACAAAGTAGGGGTCGCGTAAGGCAATCTCTTCGAGTTTCATGGCTATTTCCAGAACCGGATCATGCACACCAAGTTTCTTAAGCACATCATCGGCAGCCTTTTTGATAATCTTAGCGCGTGGATCGAAATTCTTATATACCCGGTGACCAAAACCCATTAATCTAAAGGGATCATTTTTGTCTTTTGCTTTTTCCATCCACTTGTCCACATTGCCACCATCGTTACGGATGTTTTCCAACATCACAATTACTTCCTGGTTGGCACCACCATGGAGGGGACCCCACAAGGCATTGATACCGGCTGAAATAGATGAGTAGATGCTTGCTTTTGATGAGCCTACAATCCGAACCGTAGAAGTGGAGCAGTTTTGCTCATGATCAGCATGGAGAATGAATAGTTTATCCAGGGCGTCAGCAACAACCGGATCAACGTCATAATCCTGCCCGGGAAGGGCAAACATCATTTTTAAAAATCGTGCACAGTAATCAAGTTTGTTGTCCGGATAGTTCACCGGATGACCAACAGCATTTTTATATGACCATGCCGCGAAGGTGGGCATTTTACCGAGTGAGCGGATAATGCTCAGGTAAACACCATCGGGTGGGCGGTTTGGGTTTAATGACTCGGGATAGAAGGCAGTTTGGGCACAGAATAAGGAAGACAATACCCCCATGGGGTGGGAGGTAGAAGGAAATCCATCAAGAATCTTCTTGATATCTTCATGTACCAGGGTGCGCTTGGTGATGTCGCTGTTCCATTTATCGTACTGCTCTTTGGTTGGGAGTTCGCCAAAGATTAACAGGTAAGCTACTTCCAGGAAATTTGACTTTTCGGCCAGTTCTTCAATGGCATACCCGCGGTAGTGCAGCACACCTTTTTCGCCATCCAAAAAGGTAATGGCACTTTTGGTGGCCCCGGTATTTTTATAGCCTACATCAAGGGTAACATACCCGGTTTTATCGCGCAAGTCGCTGATGTCAATGGCTAACTCATTCTCCGTTCCTTCCACTACCGGGAAGGTGTATGACTTACCGTCAATAATTAATTCTACAGTCTTGGACATAGTAAAATGGCTAAATTTTTAACGTGTTAAATATAATTGTTCACGTGCGTAACACGAAGCCTCCGGTATAATTTATAGCCTAATTGCCACCCAAAATCATGGGCAATCCGTCTTTACCGGAACCTACAACAATCACTTTTGAGTTCGGTGACTTGGCCAGTTCCAGGGTGGCTTCAATACCACGCATTTTCAACAGCTTATCGGTTAAGCTATTATTGATAATGTTGTTGGCTCTGGACTCACCTTCAGCGGCAATGCGCTTGCGTTCAGCCTCACTTCTTTCCTTATCCAATCTAAATTGGTAAGCCAATGCTTCCTGCTCTTGCTGAAGTTTATTTTGGATGGCCATTTTAATTTGTTCCGGCAATTGAATGGAGCGTATGAGCAACGCTACCATGGTTACATTATTCTGGCTCAGTATTTTTTCAGACTCTACCTTAATAGTGGCTTCCACTTCTGCACGTTTGGTCGAGTAAATCTCTTCCGCTGAATATCGTCCCATGATTTGACGCACAACCGAGCGCATTTCAGGGATTACAAGCACGTTTACGTAGGCCCGATTAAATTTCTCGTGGATGTAACCAATTTTATCGGGTATGGGGTGAAAACGCACGGAAACTTCAACATGAATGGACAGACCATTTTTGTCGAGCACGTCCATGTTTTCGTCCGATGAGGTTTCGCGAACGGCATAAATATAGGCTTCATTCCAGGGTGCCTTCATGTGAAAGCCGGGCTGCACAATGTGATCCTTATCAAGCCCCTGGCCAAACTTGTAAAAGATTACAGCACGCTCATCGGCCTGAACGGTAAAAAAAAGACTGGAGGATATTCCGGCCACCACAAAAAGGGCGATGACACCAATAATGATAAAAGGTAATAGTCTGCGGTTGTTCATAGTATGTTAAGTTGTGGGTTAAGATTCAGTGGATTCAGGAGCCTTGGGTAAAATCATCAGGTTGCCGATGATCAGTACAGTGAACAAAGTTCCCCAAACGGCTTCAATAACACTAATATTCTTGATTAGTTTATTTGCATTGGGGTAATCGGTATCAATACCGCCCAATACATGAAAGGAGTAGGCTACGCATTCCGAATAATTGGGTATACCCAGTGCAATATCTACCCCCAGGCTGCCGGGTATGGCTATGCAAATAAGGTCATAAAGACTACCGAATGATATTCCGATCATAAGAAATACACAGGCCGAGCCCCAGAGTTTGTCAGTAGTGAAATACTGCCCCATGAAGATATCGCGTATGGCAAAACTGATGATGGTAACCTCGATCGGAAAAAGAAGTCCATGGATAAAAAAAAGTGCTGCCTGGCGGTTTTCGATCTGAATAACTTTGTAATAGGGGAATTCAATTAATATCCCGAATATGGATATCACAATCAGGGTGATAAGAATGGTGAGGATTAGCGCCTTGCTTTGCGTAAAGTTTCTCAGCAAATCCCATAACAGAAAGGCATATAAACCACCAAAAGCTGAAAAGAGGGTGATCAGGAATTTAGACACCTGACTGTTGGGGTCGTCCAATAAGGGTGCGTATAATACCAATCCAAGGGTAACAATTAGCACTTGAAGAATGACCACATTGCGGTAATCTTTTTGTTTTTCGCGTTGTAATTCAACACGGCTAAGCATCGACTTTAGGGAATGTCCGATCATGGATTAAACAAGGTCGAAAGATAATTTACTTTTGGCAATTGCCTTTACTAAAGTTGTCGGGCATTATTGTAACTTAGAATGGTTAGGCTTATTTCGAATTTTCTCAATAAAGTATTGAAAATCAATAGAATACATGATTTTACCAAAAAGGAATTGATCGCTGGGCCGGTTGCAATTCTATTCATTATTGTAGCCTCTTCTGGTTTTGCCCAGACTCCAGCAGCGGATAGTTTGGTGCAAGTGCTCGAACGAACAACCCAGCCCGAGAAAAAGGTTGACTTGTTGAATGCGCTCGCATTCGCACTATATGATTACAATGATAGTTTGGCCGGAAGCTATGCCGAACGCGCTTTAGCGCTTAGCAAACAGTATAACTATGCTGCCGGCACAAAATACGCCTATACCCTGGTAGGCCTGGGGTGGCTTAGCCGAAGTGAGTATAAGCGTGCCTTTCAGTATTTACGATTAGCGGAGAAAGTTAAGGTTACAGGAGAAAACCGACTGGAAGCCTATAATTACACACTAATGGGCAATATCTATCGCGACATTGGTGTTTATGACTCTGCTCAATTTTTTTACGACAAGGTGCTTGAGATTGATAATCTTCCCGATAATTCAGTAGCCACGGTGCTAAAAAATTTGGGGGGGTTATATGGAATAGTTTGGAAGAATGCAGAGGCAATTGAAGTGTTGCACCGGGCTGAATCCTTAGTAGAAGGTACCGGGGATACTTACTTGCTCAGTGAAATATATGCTACCCTTGGCGTTGTGTATGAAAATATACTCGATTACGAGAAAGCTGATTTCTATTTCAGAAAATTCTGTGATCAAATTGAATTAAAGAATAATTATTTTCATCAGATAAAATGCGAATTGCGCAGGGCTGAACTTTTTTTAAGAAAGGGCGTATATTCAGAAGCATTAACGCATTGTTTTAGTGCAATCAGTTTACTGGAACAATACGACTATCCGCCACAGGCAGCAGAAATATATACGTTAATCGGTGACGTTTATGCTGAGCTTGGGCAGTACGATCTTGCCTCGCGTTATTACTTTCAGACACTTAAAATAACGGAACGCCTGGGCTTAAAGCGAAACACCGCAAAAGTATATGCCGAGTTGGCCTGGGTTTACAAAGAGCAATCGAATTTTGAACTGGCGCTGAATTATTTACAACAATCATTGGAATTGCGCGAGTCGATGAAGGATAAACATGGAATATCAAATTGTTACAATATCAGAGGCTTGATCTATTATCAACAGAATAAGTTTGACTTATCAATAACAGATTTTAATTCAGCAATTGCATTGCGTCAGGAAATTGGTCATAAAGGTGGTGTGGCTGCTTCAATTTTTAATCTATCGTTGGTGTATGAGGCTCAGGGTAAATATCAACAGGCCTTGAACTTGTTATTCGAGGCAGATAAGATTGAAGAAAGTACGCCCAACCTTGTAAACCGTGGCATCACCTACAATCAGCTTGGTGCTTTACTAATTAAGATGAATCAATTAACTGAAGCTGAAAGATACCTGAAATTAGCGGCACAAAATGCCAATGAAACATCCTCACTATTGCTAAAGCGGAATAATTTCCGTTATTACAGTAAACTTTATGAGGCCAGAGGAGATTTTAAACTGGCCTATGAAAACCAGGTGTTATTTCAACGGTACGATGACAGTATCTATACACAAAACAGTGCCACCAAGATGGCCGAACTGGAGGCGTTATACCGGGTTGAGCAGAAAGAGCAACAAATTAAATTGTTAAGCCAGGAGAAAGAATTGCAACGAGACAGACTGGCGTTGCAGCAATCCCGAATCCGCGCGCAAAATATTATCATTGGCTCCGCCTTATTAGGCCTGGTATTGATTTCTGTTTTTGCCTTTAATATTTACCTGTTCAACAAGCAATTAAAAAAAGCCAATATTGAAATACTGGAACAGAAAGAAGAAATTCAAACGCAGGCAGAGGAACTGGTAGACGCTAATGAAATACTGGTGAGGCTAAACCGTGAGGTAACAGAGAAAAACGAAGAAATACAGGCACAGTCTGAAGAACTGATGGAGGCCAACCAAACCATTAATGAAATTAACCTTGGCCTGGAAGAGAAAGTTAATGAACGCACCAACAGATTAAAGGAAGCTTATAAAGAGTTGGATACTTTTTTTTACAGATCATCACATGATTTCAGAAGGCCTCTAACCACTTTTATGGGGTTAGCTGAAGTGGCAAAAATTACGGTGAAAGATCAGAACGCATTAGAGCTCTTCTCGAAAGTGAATGAAACCGCACATACACTTGACCGCATGCTCGTGAAGTTGCAATCGATAAGCGATGTTGGTGCCCAACAACTTGTTTACAAAGAAGTATTCCTGGCAGATATGGTAAGTGAAGTACTGCTCAGTTTCAAAAATGAAATACAGCAAAAGGGAATAAAAACTCAGGTCACTATCAAGCTAACGGATATCTTCTGCTCGTACCCGGCCATGGTAAAAATTATCCTGGAGAACCTGATTGAAAATGCCATCCAGTTTTGTGCTCCGGATAATCCTTATGTTCATGTTTTTGCAGTTCAGGAAAACGCTGAAGTTGTGCTCGAAATACAGGATAATGGCCAGGGTATAGACGATGAACTAAAGGACAAGATATTCGACATGTATTTCAGGGGTAACGAACGTTCTAAGGGCAATGGCCTTGGCTTGTACATTGTTCGGAAGGCCGTAGAAAAGCTCAATGGTTCCATCACCTGGTCAGGCAAGCAATATGTAGGAACAACGTTTATTGTACGCCTGCCCATGGCTGAACCCGGCCATTCCTGAGCATTGTCATTTGCTTATCCGTATTAAACCTGTAATTTTCGCCACCATGTTTAACATTTTCAAACACCAGAGTTTTTCCATTGACCTGGGGAATAATAACACCTTGCTGGCCAGTGCTGATAAGATGCTGCTGGCTCAGCCATCCTACATTGTATTCAATGCCAACCATTCGGTAAAAGCGGTAGGTGAGGAGGCCTTTGAGATGTTTGAAAAAACCCATGATGAGCTTACTCCCGTTAAGCCGTTAAAAGGTGGGGTTATAGCGGATTTCAATTCCGCCAGTACCATGCTTCGCGAGATGGTAAACCGGGCTTATTCCACACGTTCGTTTCTTTCCGGATTTGATCATATCATTTCAGGCGTTCCATATTATACCACTGAAGTTGAGCGCAGGGCTTTACGTGATGCACTTGAGCAATTCAATCCGCGTAAGCGTTCTTTATTGTTTGAACCGCTGGCGGCAGCTATTGGAATGGACCTGAATATTCAGGAACCCGATGGTAAACTTGTTATTGATATTGGGGGAGGTATTACCGAGATTGTAATTATTTCACTTTCAGGTGTAGCGGCATTTCAGTCGTTGAAAGTTGCGGGAGATACTTTTGATATGAATATCCAGGACTATTTCCGCAGGAATTACAACATGGCTATCGGCCTTAAAACTGCCGAGCAAATTAAGATAAAAATTGGTGCAGCATGTGAAGCGATAGATCCGGTTCCTGAAATGGTTTCCGTGAAAGGCAAAGATATGGTAACCGGCATACCGATTACACGAAGGATTGACCACCGCGAGGTTGCCTTTATTCTTGAAAAATCAATTGCCTCCATTGAGCGCAGTATTGTTCAAACTCTGGAAACCTGCCCGCCTGAATTGGCAGCAGACATTTACCAGAACGGCATGTACCTGACAGGAGGTGGTTCATTATTGAGGGGGATAAAAGATCGCTTCGAAAAGAATATTAAGCTCCCTGTTCACCTCGATGAGCACCCGTTATCATCCGTAAGCCGGGGTGTTGCCCGTGTGCTGGCCAATCCAAAA
This sequence comes from Flammeovirgaceae bacterium UBA5585, assembly GCA_002425185.1. GTDB lineage: Bacteria > Bacteroidota > Bacteroidia > Cytophagales > Cyclobacteriaceae > UBA2336. Next base: position 67,402 of record DILT01000003.1, read on the forward strand.
AAATTTAGCGGTGTGCTAATTGATTAATTGTGTTTCGGTTTCTGGCATCGGCAATCCTTAAACTTATGGGTTGGAAAACCACCCCTGTAGGCTCTTTTCCGGTTCAACCAAAAAAATATGTTCTGATTGTAGCCCCGCACACCAGCGGGTGGGATTTTATTATTGGTGTACTGTATCGCAGCGTACTTCGGTTAACCAAATCAAAGTATCTGGGCAAGGCAGAGCTCTTTAAACCACCTTTTGGATTTATTTTCCGATGGTTGGGCGGTACACCGGTTGACAGGAGTACCAGCCAGAATATGGTTGACCAGGTGGCTCAGTTGTTTGATCAGCACTATGAGCTAGCTGTTGCCCTATCACCGGAAGGAACACGTCAACGGGTGGATCGTCTTCGCACGGGGTTTTACAACATTGCCAAAAAGGCTAATGTGCCTATTGTTATGGTGGGCTTTGATTTCAAAAACAAGCAGGTCATTTTTTCGGATCCTTTCTATCCCTCCGATGATCAGCAACAGGATTTCAATCACATCTTACGATTTCTCGGACCTGTAGAGGGAAAACACGCTGACAAAGGTTTGAAGCACCTCATACCGGCTTAATAGCGGTTAGGCCTAAAAAGCAAAAACCCCGGCAACAGCCAGGGTTTTTTTGCACTTGGTAAAAGTAGCTTAGTTTCCTCCTGTTGGATTATCGAACAAGGAAGGTGTAGGCGCAGGAGCAGCGGGAGCTACTGGTGCCACTGGTGCCGGAGCAGCAGCTTTCTTAGGTGCAGCCTTCTTCTTTTTAGGTGCGGCTTTCTTCTTGGGGGCAGCCTTCTTCACCACCTTTTTAGCAGCCTTCTTCTTGGCAGGCTTGCTTACTTTTTTACCTTTTGCCTTTGAGGCAGACTTCTTAGCGGCCTTCTTTTTGGCAGGTTTCGCTTTAGATTTTTTTGCAACTTTTTTCTTAGCCATAGCAACGTTTATTTATTGAAGCGAAAAGTTAAGTATTCTTATCAGCAAAAACTCTAAGCAGATTATTTTTTTTTCAATGCGATGGATACAGGTTTTGTTACCTTTTGCGACCCGCACCTCTTCGGTTAAAGTTGCCTTGTCTTTTGCTGTCGTTACTACGGCTGCTTTCCTTGCCTGAACGACCGGAGCTTTCCCTGCGGCCTTCCGTTAGTTCAACCCTAACCTGCCTGCCTTCATATTCAACACCCTTAAACCCGGGTATAATGGCATCGCTCTTTTCCTTCTCCACTTCAAAGAAGGAGTAAGCCCCCTTGATGTCGATCTTCCCAACAAACTTTTTACCCACCCCGCAGCAGTCATCCAACATCTCAAGCAAGTCAGCTTTGTCGAGGTTATCCATTTTGCCAAGGTTGATAAAGAACCGGTCACCGGTGCTGTAGCGCTCAGCGCCCCGATCATTGGACTGGCCCGAAACATTCAGGTCTGGAGCATTTCTATAGTAATCCAGGAAACGATTGAACTCAATGGAGGCAAACCGCTTGATTAAATCATTTTTAGTTATATCCTTAAGTTCCTCATATACAGCGGGTAAGAAGGCTTCTATCTCAGCTTCATTTACCTTAACGTCATGTACCTTTTTCATCAGGGCAAGTAATTGCTTCTGACAAACTTCCGGTCCGGTGGGTACTTGTGTGCGTATAAAAGTTGTTTTTACGGTTTTCTCAATCTGCCTGATTTTACCAACTTCCTTTGGGCTCACCAAAGCAATAGAGATACCCTTTTTGCCAGCGCGGGCGGTGCGTCCGCTCCGGTGGGTATAGTATTCCATTTCGTCTGGTATGTTCATATGAATCACGTGGGTGATGCTTTCCACATCAATACCACGGGCAGCTACATCGGTGGCTACCAGTATCTGAACCGTGCGGTTTCTGAAGCGCATCATTACCTTATCGCGCTGGGCCTGGTTCAGGTCGCCATGCAACGAGTCGGCATTATAGCCATCTTTCATGAGCATTTCGGCTACCCGTTGGGTATCGATTCGGGTACGGCAAAAAATCAAACCGAATATTTCAGGGGTGAAATCCAACACCCGTTTTAGGGCGCTGTACTTATCCCGATCGTGTACCACTATATATTGATGGTCAATGTTGACGTTGCCTGTATTTTTATCGCCCACAGTAATTTCTACCGGGTCGCTCATATAGTTTTTAGCAATGGCCCTTACTTCCCGTGGCATCGTAGCCGAAAACAACCACGTGATTTTAGTTTCGGGGGTCTTTGAAAGTATTTCGTCAATGTCTTCCTTAAAACCCATGTTCAGCATTTCATCAGCCTCATCGAGCACTACATATTGAATGGTGCTCAGGTTCACTGCTTTTCTTCCCAACAGGTCAATAAGCCTGCCCGGGGTGGCTACTACTACCTGAGCGCCACGCTTAACTTTTCGAATTTGTTCGCTGATGCTGGCACCGCCATATACTGCCACAATATTCAGTTTCTTAAATTTTTCAGAGAAGTTTTCCAGGTCACTGACGATCTGTAGCCCCAATTCACGTGTTGGAGCCAATACCAGTGCCTGCGTTGCCGATGAGTTTTCATCAACAAGTTCCAACAACGGAAGCCCAAAGGCTGCTGTTTTACCGGTGCCGGTTTGGGCTAATCCAATGAAATCGCGGTCGCCTGTTAATAAAAGTGGAATGGCTTTTTCCTGGATGGGGGTTGGGGTTTCAAAGCCAATAAGTTGTACTGCATCGGCCAGTCCTTTAGACAAGCCTAGCGCCTGAAAATTTTTCATGTAGTGTTACGTATGTTAAAGTTTGCAAAACAACGTCATTGCGAAGAGATCCCATGTATGCCCGATGCCAATCGGATGGGGGATGACGTTGCAAATCCCGTAGTTAAGATTGACACAAAGATAAGGCTAATAATCGGGAATGCAGTTGTATAACGTAAATTAGGGGAGGAATATGGCGGTTGAACCCATTGGCAGAATCCTATAGGTTCACCGATGATTTTAGCTTCAGATTATTTCGCTTCGTTCGAGCAACTTTATGAAGAGTGTTTCTTTATATCACTTCACCGGGCCTGATATTAAGATCAGTATTGATGCTTATTTTGATGGCGATAAATTGATTATTGACGGGTATGATATAGGAAAAAGGGTAGAGGAGTATTGGGGAGATTCCGACTATGAATATGTGTTGACGATACCGCCTGAAGGTGTTGAGTTTCTGCTTGCTTACTTCAACATAGTGAACAACGGCCAGGAAGATTTATTAGCTGCAATGGCGGCAAAATTCAATACCAATACCTGTTATTCTGATATCCGGAAATTGATGAGCGATAACGGAATTACCTGTGAAGGCTTTAGCTGGAGTTAATGCCAAAACCTTTTTGATCGGATTAGGGTTATTTAACCATTATTTTAAACGATGATCCGTAAACATACTTGTTTATAGTCATCGCGGGCCTGCCTGCACGTAGTCGCTTCGGCAAAGGCAGGCATTTGACCCGCGATCCCAAACCATCAATGAGATGCCGGCTCGCAGGCCGGCATGACATTAGGTATGTTTGCGGATCATCAGATTATTTTAAATGATATCCTATTATACTTTCGTGATTTAGTGGCAAGAAAATTATTGAATACCATTGACACAAAAACACAAAGGCACTAACTGTTTCACTAAAAAAAAAGAATCATCAGCATGATAAAAAGTATAAAACCATTAGGCTTTCCGTGGCAAACACAAGATCCATTTTTGTTTTGTGTACATCATCAGGATGCCTACCCAAAAGGCAATGATGTGATGGGGCCGGCAGCATCCCTGGCTGGCCGGTCAATAGGGCAGGATTTTGCACCCAATAAGCAAGGGTGGCGTATGTACCATGGTGAGCAGGTGCCGGGATTTCCCGCTCACCCGCATTGCGGATTTGAAACGGTGACGATAACGACAAAGGGGGTAATTGATCACTCCGATTCACTGGGTGCTGCAGGCCGGTTTGGCTTTGGAGATGTGCAGTGGATGACGGCCGGCAAGGGTGTTCAGCATTGCGAAATGTTTCCATTGATTAACCAGGACAAGGATAACCCGCTCGAGCTCTTCCAGATTTGGCTTAACCTTCCAAAATCTAAAAAGAAAACTGACCCTTATTTTGCCATGCTTTGGAGCGATACCATTCCTGAAGTGGTGTTAAAAGATTTGAATAATAAAACCACGCGGGTGAAAATTATTGCCGGAAAGATTAATGAAACAAGCGCTCCCGCTCCTGCGCCAAATTCATGGGCGGCTGATCCTGAGCATGAAGTAGCCATCTGGACTATCCGAATGGAACCTGGTGCAGTATGGACGTTACCGGCTGCATCGGCTGAAGCCAATAGAACTTTATATTTCTATGAAGGAAATTCAATGGACATTGCAGGGCGGTCATTTTCAACCCATCAGGCTATTGAACTCTATGCTGACAAGCCTGTAGAACTTAAGAATGGCTCAACCGACAGTTATCTCCTGCTTTTGCAGGGCAAGCCCATTAACGAGCCGGTAGTGCAGCACGGCCCTTTTGTAGGAAATACGCAAGCCGATATTCAGGAGGCTTTTCGTGAGTATCAGCAAACCCAATTTGGCGGATGGCCCTGGCCCAGCTATGAACATGTTCATCCGCGTGAGCGCGGAAGATTTGCCCTGTACCCGGATGGCAAGGAAGAGGTAAGGCAATAACAGGCTAAAGGTAAATCTGCCGTTAATCATCCCTAACACTAACAAAGGTCATATCCTGTCTGTGCGATTTGTGGTAAAATCGTTAAACAAAAAACCACAAGCCATGGGCCTCTTTCATGAACCAAAAAAAACCAACCACGCAGACCTGGAAAGGATCAGGCCTGTCATCTTTAATATCAGTTTAGTTATAACGCTGCTGCTGGTGATTGCTGCTTTTGAATGGCGCACCGCAGAGAAAACGGAGCAAAAGGTTGTTGCCCGTGAAACTTCCGATTTTGAAGAAGTAATCGATGTTCCGCAAACAGAAATCCCGCCTCCGCCACCTCCTATGTTACAACAGCCCCGTATTGTAGAGGTACCCAACCAGGAGGAGATAAAGGAAGAGATAAAAGTGCAGTTTGACATCGATGTTACCAACACCACGGTTTCTCAGGAATTCACTATTGATACAACCCCTGTTGTTCAGGTAGAAGAAGAAGAAACCGATAAAATATTTTTAGTAGTGGAACAAACCGCTGCGCCTAAAGGTGGGATGGCTGCCTTTTACGATTATGTTTCTAAAAATATTAATTACCCATCTCAAGCCAGACGAATGAATGTAGAAGGAAAGGTATTTGTTGAATTTGTTGTCGATAAAGACGGAACCCTTACCAACCTTGTAGTAGTAAAAGGTATAGGAGCAGGCTGTGATGAAGAAGCTGTTCGGATAATTCAAAGCGCACCACCCTGGATACCCGCGAAACAACGTGGAAAACCTGTACGGCAGCGAATGGTATTACCGATTTATTTTAAATTGGCTGCACGTGTTTGATGACCAAAGTTGGTTGTGGGACATTAGACTTTTTGGACAAATTTGACACTATGAAACTGATTCTTGTTCCCACCGATTTTTCTGAGAACGCAACCCATGCACTTGAGTATGCCGTTGAAACGGCCAATGCCCTTGGTGCAGGTCTACTCGTGATGTCGGTTTACAATCCGCCTGTTTCAGTTCAAAGCGCATTGCAAACTGTTATAGCAGAAGATACTACCCGGGCAACTAAAACGTATCGGGACAAATTAAGCGCAATTGCCGATACTGTTAAGACCGAATTTCCACGGGTAGCCTGTGCGGTTCATGTTGCTATCGGTGATGTGGTACGTGAAATTGTTTCCCTCGCAAAGGATAGAAAGGCGGACATGATTGTAATGGGTACACAGGGTGCCAGCAAAGTGGTAAATGTATTGTTCGGCAGCAATACAGCTTCCGTTATTGAAAAGGCCGACTGTCCTGTGTTATGCATTCCACAAGGCCTCAACTACAAGGCTCCGAAAAAAATTCTTTTTGCTACAAACTTTTCCTACAGCGACATTGAAGGATCGAAAAAACTGGTTTCCCTGGCCAAGGGTTTTAATGCCGAAGTTGTGTTTGGTCATGTGGTAGTGGGGGCAGAGGAGACCGATGAGGAAAAGGCACTTGTTGATAAATTTGCCAAAGAAATTCAGTTGTTAACCGGATTTGAAAAGATAACAGGAAAAGTTATCAGCGATGCGCATGTTAATGCAGGTCTTGATGCTTTGATTGACCAGACCCATGTTGATATGATTGCATTGGCAACCCGCAAACGCAACCTGTTTGAAAGAATTTATAACCCGAGCATCACCAAGAAATTTTCTTATTATACAAATATCCCGCTGCTGGCCTTTCACACCCCTAAAGACGAAGAAAAGACCGGCTGGGATTTCTGACAGACCATCAATATAATTTCTTCATTACGTGCTTTCCCCTTACCGCTCACATAATTTACCGCGGGATGGTAATTATCCCTTTTGATTTTCAGTCCGTTTCCTTCTTCTTGCATGCGATCTAAAACTATGATTATGACGCAAAAAATAAAATGGGTAGCAGGTATAGTTATTATACTACTTGTACTTACAGGCACTCACACATCCCTCGCACAGAAAAAGTCGAAAGAGAAACCTTCAACCCCGGCACAGCAGCCTGCGACACCAAAGGCTGATACAACCAAGGCGCGCAGTACCGTTGGCCTCAAGCCATACAATCAGGTAATAACGGCTAAGGCAAAAACACAAAGGGGATTGTTTACGGTGCATAAAGTAAGTGACGATTACTTCTTTGAAATAGCAGATTCAGTTTTAGGTCGTGAATTCATTGCTGTAACACGTATTTCCAAAGCACCTACAGGGGCCGGTTATGGTGGTGAGGAACGAAATCGCCAGGTATTGCGATGGGAAAAAGGTCCAGGCAATAAACTCTTTTTAAAAGCGGTGTTGTATATCAATGCTAGTGCCGATTCCACGGCTCCGATTATGGAGGCCGTGCGTAATTCGAATGTTGAACCAATAGTATCGTCATTCGATATTAAAGCCATTAACAATGGGAAAAGTTATGTGATTAATGTGAATGAATTTTTTAATGGTGAGAGCCAGTTGGTTTCTCTTAGCCCGGCCCTTAAACGGAATTTTAGTTTAGGAGCCATTCAAAAAGATCGCTCCTATATTTCCGGCATCAGATCTTTTCCAATCAATACAGAAGTGCGGGCAGTAAAAACATTTGCCTCCAACTTACCTCCGCAAACATCGGGTCCTTCTACCGTTAGCCAATTGCCGGCCGGTGCCAGCACCGGGTTTGTTACGCTGGAGATGAACGTTTCCATGATTCTGCTTCCGGAGAATCCGATGCGCAAAAGACTGTTCGATAACCGCGTGGGATTTTTTGCGAATGGTTATACGGTATATGGTGAAGAGTCCCAGCGGGCCGAGCGCGAAGTGTTTGCTGTTCGGTGGAGGTTGGAGCCAAAACCTGAAGACGTTGAAAAAATGAAGCGGGGTGAGTTGGTAGAACCCATCAAACCCATTGTGTTTCACATTGATCCGGCTACACCTGAAAAATGGAGGAAATACCTGAAGCAAGGTGTGGAAGACTGGCAGGTGGCCTTTGAACAAGCTGGTTTTAAAAATGCCATCCAGGCGAAGATTATTCCGGCAGGGGATACGTCCATCAGCACGGAGGATGCACGCTTCTCCTTTATTCGTTATTTCGCTTCCGATATTCAGAATGCTTACGGTCCGAATGTTCACGATCCGCGTACCGGTGAAATACTGGAAAGTCACATCGGGTGGTATCATAACGTGATGAACCTGTTGAACAACTGGTACACCATACAAGCTGCTGCAGTTGACCCGCGTGCGCGTACCCGAAAGTTTGATGTCGAACTGATGGGGCAGCTCGTCCGCTTTGTTGCTGCGCACGAAGTTGGGCATACGCTTGGTTTGCGTCATAACTTCGGTGCAAGCTTCGCTACTCCGGTAGAAAAATTACGCGACAAAGAGTTCTTACAAAAGTACAGACACACAGCGTCCATCATGGATTATGCCCGCTTCAACTATGTGGCGCAACCTGAAGATAATATTCCGGCTGAGTTATTGTTTCCGGGTGTAGGAGTGTACGACCGCTGGGCGATTGAGTGGGGTTACAAGCCTATCTTTGACACAAAGAATCAGGAAGAAGATAAAAAGATTTTGAACAAATGGGTGTTATCTCACGCGAGCGATCCCATGTATTGGTTTGGTACGGAAAGCAACCCGTACGATCCACGCACGCAAAGCGAAGACTTGGGGAACAATGCTATGCTGGCCAGCGATTATGGTATTAAAAATTTAAAACGCATACTTCCTTCTTTATCTGACTGGTATAAAGAAGAAGCCGAAAAGTATGCCATGCTCAATGAGATGTACAACCAGGTGGTAGGGCAGTACCGCAGGTACATGGGCCATGTTACCAAAAACATTGGTGGCATCTATGAAACACCGAAAACATACGAACAAGCGGGGGTGGTGTATGAACCTACGCCACGGAATATCCAGCGGGATGCAGTGTCCTTTTTAAACAAGCAGCTTTTTGAGACACCTACATGGCTTATGAACCAGGATGTACTTAGTAAAATACGCCCGGGCTCCGGTGTTGACCAGGTAAGGACTATTCAGGAAGCCACGCTAAACAGCATTTACGATTACGCACGCATGCAGCGGCTAATTGAATCCAGTGCGCAGACTACCAATGCCTATAGTCTTGATGATTTGTTTACCGATATGCGTACCGGCATCTGGTCGGAGTTGCGTACGAAGAAAACCATTGATGTGTACCGCAGAAACCTGCAGAAAGTTTATGTGGAGAAAATGGTGAGTTTGTTAAACCCACCCGCTACACCACAAGCAGGCGGACAGGGATTTGTAAATCCAAATGCCTCACCGGCTTCACCGGTGGCCGATCCAAAGAAAAGCGATGTGATCTCGGTGGCGCGTGGTCACCTGGTTGCCTTACGTACCGATATCAATGCTGCTCTTCCCGGTACTGCCGATAAGATGAGCCGATACCACTTGCAGGATGTGGTGACACGGATTAACCAGGCGCTGGAGCCGAAGTAAGCCACTATTAAAATTGTGTTTAAAAAGAGGTCTGTATTTGCAGACCTCTTTTATTTTATGCAGATTCTTCATTCCGAATTACCTTTACCCCTTATGCAATACCCGGTTCAGGATATTCTTCCACCATTAAAGGCAAGTTTGGCGGTAAACAAGAAGGTAATCTTACAAGCTCCTCCCGGTGCGGGTAAGTCTACCATTGTGCCGCTGGAGTTGATGGATGAGCCGTGGCTGAATGAAAAGAAAATTATTATGCTGGAGCCGCGGAGGTTGGCGGCCCGATCGGTAGCCATGCGCATGGCTTCCTTGCTGGAGGATGAAGTGGGGAAGAAGATTGGATATCGTGTGCGCTTTGAAAATAAGGTAAGTAATCAAACGCGTATTGAGGTGGTTACGGAAGGAATTCTCACCCGCATGATTCAGCGCGACAATGCCCTTGAGGATGTCGGGTTGGTCATCTTTGATGAATTTCACGAACGAAGCCTGCAAGCCGATCTGGCGTTGGCACTGTGTCTTCAAACGCAACACGTGCTGCGTGATGACCTGCGCATCTTGATTATGTCGGCAACGTTGGATGGTCAAGCCTTATCTGAGAAACTAACGGCTCCTCTCATCAGCAGTGAAGGAAAGCAATACCCGGTAGAGGTGCGGTACCTGGGTGATGAAAAAGATGTTTATACTTCAGTGTACATGGCTCGTGCTATCCGTAAAGCAATGCAAGAAGAAATGGGTGATGTGCTGGCTTTCTTTCCCGGCACTGGCGAAATCAAACGAACATTGGAGTTGCTTGAGCAGGAAAATATATCAGCGCTTCTTTTTCCATTGTATGGCGATCTGCCTTTCAAAAAACAACAGGAAGCCATTTTACCTGATCCGCAAGGAAGGCGGAAAGTTGTTTTGGCAACAAGTATTGCAGAGACATCACTGACCATAGAAGGCATTCATGTGGTTATCGATTCAGGACTTTCGCGTATACCTAAGTTTGATCCGCGAAGCGGGTTAACTCGTTTGGAAACCGTTCGTGTTACCAGGGATGCTGCTGATCAGCGCACCGGTCGTGCCGGCCGATTGGAGTCGGGTGTGTGTTACCGGTTGTGGAGTGAAGCTACGCAGCGCAATCTTCAACCCAATCGCAAGCCTGAAATTTTGGAAGCCGATCTTAGTTCTTTGGTTTTGGAATTAGCTGCCTGGGGCATTACCGATATAAACGAATTGGTATGTATTACACCGCCACCGGCAGGAGCGGTGAGCCAGGCGAAAGAATTGTTGACCCAGTTAGGTGCCCTGGAAGATGGACGCGTAACAAAACATGGCCGTGCCATGGCCGAGTTGCCGACCCATCCGCGGATTGCGCATATGTTGGTTAGCCATACGGATGAACCTGCCCTTGCAGCGGATGTGGCCGCCTTGTTAGAAGAACGCGATCCGATAAATATATCGGGAAGCGCTGATCTCACTTTGCGTCTGGAGGTTTTACGAAAGTGGCGAAGTAAGGAGTATGTTCAGGCTGATCGGAATGTTTTAGAGCGAATTGAACGCCTTGCCCAGTCGTGGCGAAAATCATTTTCTGTACAAGTCGATAATAAAATAGTTAGTGATTTTGAAGTGGGCAGATTACTCGCGTTAGCCTATCCCGATCGTATTGCTAAACGGATGGAGAAACACAACGAGCGGTATAAGCTGATGAACGGTCGTGTTGCAAAACTTCCTGCTCATGATCCGCTGATGCATGCAGAATGGATTGTGGTGGCACAACTGGATGCCGGTTCAGGTGAAGGAAAAATATTTCTGGCAGCGCCTGTGCACGAAGAAGACCTGAAGTTTATTGCTAAGGCGGTGCAGGAAATTAGGTTGAACAAAGAACGTGGAGTAGTAGAAGGAGTAGAGGAATGGAGAATTGGAAATCTTGTGTTGTCGCAGAAAAAACTTAACTCAATCCCTGACGATAAACGAATCAGTGTATTGTGTAACGCTATTAGGGAGTCCGGGATTAGCGTATTTGAATTTTCTGAACCTGTCCGCGAATTGCAGGCGCGTGTAAACAGCTTAAAAGTTTGGCGAAAGGATGAAGCATGGCCCGATCTTTCAGATGAATATTTGTTGAATCACGTTCATGATTGGCTCCCGCCATTTTTAAATCAGGTCAATTCGTTAAGCGAGCTGCAAAAACTTGATTGGTATTCTATCTTACTAACATTAGTACCCTGGGAACGACAACAAAAACTTGATGCGCTGGCTCCTGCACGACTGGAAGTGCCGAGTGGATCGATGATTAAAATTCAATACAGCAGCAACGGACAACCCCCGGTGATGGAAGTACGGTTGCAAGAGTGTTTCGGTTTGCCTGATACGCCTGCCGTTAATGAAGGTCGGGTAAAAATCACCATGCACTTGCTTTCGCCCGGTTATAAGCCCGTTCAGGTTACGCAAGACCTGAAAAGTTTCTGGAACACCACCTATCATGAAGTAAAGAAGGAATTGAAAAGACGCTACCCCAAACATTCCTGGCCTGATGATCCGTGGACAGCGCAAGCGGTGAGGGGAGTGGTAAGGCGCAGGTAATGGTTGTTCGTTATTGGTTATTCGTTGTTCGTTTCTAGTTAGTAGATTTTCCGGACAACGAATAACGATGAACAAACAACTATTTCTTTAATTCCAACACCACCATACTCATGGGCTCAATGTTGAAAGGAGCAGCGGTTTGTATGGATTCGCCTGATAAAACATTTGTTGCTTGTGTGAAACCAGAAGTCCGTTCAGTGTATTTTGTAAAATCGACTTTCATTGCCTTCTCACCGGTATTCATCACACACATAATGGTTTGATTGTTATCATAGCGGAAGTAAACATATAATCCGTCTACCGGAATATACTGCATCATCTTACCGGTTTTAAGTGCCGAAGATGATTTGCGAAAATTGGCAAGTGTGCGGATCAGGGTATACATTTCCTGTTCTTCTTTCGTTCTGCCTTCCGCAGTAAACTTATTGACTTTATCATCGGGCCATCCACCCGGAAAATCCAAACGAACCCATCCATCGGGGTTGGTAACACCTTTCATCAGTATTTCTCCACCATAATACATTTGCGGAATGCCGCGGCAGGTAAGCAGCCAGGTAAAGGCTACCTTTATCTTGTTAAGGTCTTCATTAACCACCGAGAAAAATCTACTCAGATCATGATTATCGAGGAAGATCACGTTCTTCATGGGATCTTTGTAAACGAAATCCTGAGCGAGGGAAGTATATAACTTATTCACACCATCGGTCCATCCGAATTTCTCATTTAGGGCAGCCTGAATCCCATAGAATAGCAATTGGAAATCGGTTACGCCCGGCAGATTACTTTTAAAGGGTATGTTTAAATTATTCTCAGCAAAAAAGGCGTGGTTAAGCGTACCATGCACCCACGTTTCGCCAAACAACCCCAATTTAGGATATTCATCCAGCAAAGCCTTATTGCAGCGGTTCATAAATTCCATATCGTTGTATAAATAGGTATCGATGCGCCAGCCATCTACAGCATATTCTTCCACACTCCAAATGGCGTGTTGAATAAGGTAGTTAACAACAAATGGATTTTTTTGATTCAGGTCGGGCATAAAGCGTGTAAACCAACCATCACTCAGTTGCTTTTGTTCACTGGGTGCTGCATATGGATCGAAAAGCACCTGGTCTTTGTAGGTGGTGTTGGTGTACTGCGGCCATTCATTCAGCCAGTCTTTCATGGGTTTATCTTGTACCGTGAAGTGGTAAAGTCCTACATGATTATACACAGCATCCTGGATAAGTTTCATACCACGCCTGTGCAATTCGTAGCCAAGTTTTTTATAGGCTTCTTCACCACCAAAGCGTGGTTCTATTTTGTAGTGATTGGTGAAAGCATAGCCGTGTTCGGTGCGGTTATGCATATCGTTTTGAATAACCGGTGTCATCCACAGGGCGGTTATGCCCAAATCCTGCAGGTAATCAAGTTTATTAATTACACCTTGCAGATCGCCACCATGCCGGTGATATATGGAATCGCGGTTTAAGGTTTGATCGCGCATGCCCGGTAACCGATCATTGGTGGGGTCACCATTGCTGAACCGGTCGGGCATCAGCAGGTACACAAAATCGGAGGAGGTTATGCCTTGTGCAAATTCTGTTCCTTTACCGTTTCGCCTCGGCTTCAGCGTGTAATCGGTTGTAACCGGTTTTGATTTTTGATTAATGGTAATGGTGAATTTTCCGGGTGCAGCCTTTGGTGAGATAGTCAGGTCGATAAACAGATAGTTACTGTTTTCGGGGTAGTGCACTTTTTTAAGGGTCACTCCTGGGTACTTAAGATTAACAGTTGGATTGTCTTTACCGATTTCCTTTCCGTACACCATAAGCTGCAGTGATGTATTTTTCATTCCACTCCACCAGTGCGGTGGATAAACTTCTGGATTTTGTGCGTTTACAAAAAAGCTAAGCAGTACAAAGAGTAAAACAGGCGCTGACAGTTTCATGTTTGGATATCGTTTTTAGTTAGAAGTCACTCAAAGATAAGTTTAACCACTAAGGACACGAAGAAAGCACAAAGTCCACAGAGAAGAAGCTGCTGAATGGTAGCGCTTTGTGCCCTTTGTGTAGACCTTTTGTGTACTCTGTGGTTTCAAATAATTGTATTTTGAGATGGCTTTAAAAAAATGGCACCGGTTCAGGTGCCATTATGTACGTGTAATTAAGGTGATTACTAATCCTGCAAAATTTCAATTTCAATGCGGTTATTAAGTTTAGCTGCAACGGTCGATCCTTGTTTTACGAGCATCTCCATTCCACCCCAGGCATAAATTTCTGTACGCTTTTTATCGATGCCGTTATCAACCAAATACGACTGAACAGTTTCAGCCCTCAATTTCGAAAGCTCTTTGCCATTGCCATTTTTTGTTGATGAACCGGCCATGGCAAAATAGTTTTTGTCTTTACCCAACGTGGTGATGCGAATGTTTTTGTCGTTACCGTTGTTGTGCCCATGAATTTTGATTCTGTAATTGGGATTCATGCGCATCATATTTACCAATTCGTCCATTTCCGTTTTTGATGCAGGTGTCATAATGGAGGCATCTTTGTAAAAGGCAACATCATACATGATCGAAACATCACCCTTTTTTAAACGCTCGAGCTTGAAGGGTATAACCCATGCACCTTTTTCATCCTGGGTGGCATCTGCAGTTTGGCTGGGGTCATTAAAGTCAATAATCTTAATGGCTTCTGCAAAACCGAAAACGCCACACACAATGGATAGAGGCATTGAGGGATCCACCGGGCGCAATACATCTACATAGTCGTTGGTTTTATAGGTAGCTAAATCGCGGCCTTGTATACGATCTACGTTATGCACCATGGTGCTTAACTCCTGTCCATCCTGTGTAGTGACAATAAACTTAAAGTATTTGCCTCGGGCAGGTGGTAAGGGTTTATCCGCAGCAACAGGCTCTTCTTTAGGTTCTTCTTTCGGTTCTTCTTTTGGTTCCGGTTTGGGTTCTTCTTTCGGCTCTTCTTTGATAACTACAACAGGTTCTTCCTTCGGTTCAATAACAGGAATTTTCTCTTCTTTTGGCGCTTGCTTAACAATGGGTTGTGTAGATTCTTGAGTTGTAAGCGGACCTTCATAAAGCCAGGTATCTTCAAATTCAGTTTCCTTCTGAAGCCTGCGGGTCATTTCTGAGGCTTCCTTGCGATCAGCAGTTTTCAAGACATAGATGTAGGTAAGGTTTCGGGTTTCATGTTTTCCCTGCCGTGCGTCATACTTGGCATTACGGGCATAGCCGGTAAAGGCATCTGCATATTTTTGAACGCGGTAGGCACCGATTACAACATAATAATCCTGTGCAAAAAGTCCGGTTGATGATAAAATCAGCGCTATGATAACTAGCGATTTCACGGTGGGGAGGGTCATCGGGTAAAAGTTTAGTCTTATCAATTGGCTAAGATAGCATTCGGACGTGAAAATTCAAGGTTAAATGAACCGTAATCCTCATTCAAATTACTTCCCGATACAAAACTTACTGAAAATATTTTCAAGTAAGTCGTCTGTGGTGATGGTTCCGGTTATTTCACCAAGGTAATGCAATGCCTGGCGGATGTCCATGGCCAGGAAGTCGCCAGTGATATGGCTGGCTAACCCTTCGAGTACGCGTTGCAGCGCATCATAGGTTTGGGTTAGGTTTTGGAAATGGCGGAGGTTGGTGACCAATACATCTCCCTGTTTAACGGTGTTGATATGGAACGTGGAGACGATGGTATCTTTCAGGTGTTGGATGTTTTGCTTTTCTGAAGCAGCAATGAATACAAATCCTTCCTGTGCCAATTTTTCCATCAAGGCTTTGTCGGCCCGGTCCATTTTATTGCCCACCTTAATGATGGGAATATTGAGGACTTCAACATCTGCTAATTCTTTACGAAGTGTTTCTTCGGTAGTGTTGGAAAGGTCAACAAGGTAAATGATCAGGGAGGCTTTCTTCATCCGGTCGCGGGTACGTTCAACACCCATTGCTTCCACCACATCGTGTGTTTCGCGCAATCCGGCCGTATCAATAAACCTGAAATTGATGCCCCCCATAGTCACTTCATCTTCAATAACATCACGGGTAGTGCCGGCAATATCCGATACGATAGCCTTCTCCTCATTGAGCAGCACGTTTAGTAAGGTTGATTTTCCGGCATTAGGTTTTCCGGCTATCACTGTGGGCACACCATTTTTGATAATGTTACCGGCATCGAACGAATCGATCAGTGAACGCAGGTAGCCTTGTATTTCGAGGATGAGTTTTTTCAGATCATCGCGTTTGGCAAACTCTACATCTTCTTCACCAAAATCAAGCTCGAGTTCAATGAGGGAGGCAAAGTGTATTAATTCTTCGCGCAGATGATTGATTTCTTTGGAGAATCCTCCGCGCATTTGATTGAGGGCTGCCTGTCGCGCGTTGTCTGTTTCGGAATTGATAAGATCAGCCACCGCTTCCGCCTGGGCAAGATCAAAACGACCATTTAAAAATGCACGTTTTGTAAACTCTCCCGGCTCTGCGAGGCGGGCTCCCTGTTTCAGCAATACTTTAATAATTTCTTTTACAATCAACGGTGAACCGTGACAGGAAATTTCAACAGCGTTTTGTTTCGTGAATGAATTGGGCTCTTTAAAAATCGTTACTAGTACTTCGTCAATAGTTTTATCCTGATCGTAAATGGTGCCCAGGTGTACGGTGTGGGAAGGTTGAACCGTTAAATCCTTACCATGAAATACCCGTTGTACCATAGCAATAGCATCATCACCCGAAAGCCGGATAACCGCTATGGCTGAAATGCCCTGCGCAGTGGCCAGCGCAACAATGGTATCGTGATAGGTCACCGATGGTTATTTAGGTTCGCAAGTTAACCCAAGATCCATAACGAATTTGTTATGTCGCTGAATTTTAATGGGCAACTGCTTTTATCTTTTTGAAGAACAAACCATGTGTAGGAGAGAGTATCATTACAAGTCCAAAGAGTAGCCCGCTGATGGTAGCAATAGCCCCGGCAATGGAACCATCCAGCCATACGGCCAGGTAGTAGCCTCCAATAGATGACAGTACACCAAACAGACAAGCCAGTGCGAGCATCATTTTAAAGTTGTCGGTTATCAGGTAAGCTGTAGCAGCTGGTGCGATAAGCAAGGCCACAACCAGTATAGCGCCAACCGATTCGAAGGAGGCAACGGTGGTCATGGATACTGCCCCCATAATGGCGTAGTGCCAAAGCGCGGTAGATATACCTATTGCACTGGCGAAAGCGGGATCAAATGTTGTGAGGAATAATTTCCTGTACGCTAAAAATATAAACAGAAGATTCACGATCAGGATAATGCCGGATACATACAGCGCCTTAGGGCCGAGGTTTATTCCACCTTGTGTAATAATGACATCCAACGGTACGTATGCAATCTCACCGTAGAGTACACAATCCTGGTCGAGGTCAACTTTTCCGGCAAACAGGGAGATCAGCACTACACCAATGGCGAACAGCCAGGTAAAGGTTACACCAATGGAAGCATCGGTTTGCAGCCGCGCTTTTTTATGAAAGAACTCAATCAGAAACGTAGTGAACATGCCAATGATACCGGCACCTAATAACATGGTAACAGAATCGCGTGACCCGGAGACTAAAAAGGCAATAACGATTCCGGGTAGTACTGCATGTGAAATGGCATCACCAACCATGGCCATTTTTCTCAATATCAGGAAACAGCCTAACAGGGCACAGCTTGCCGAGACGAGGGAGGCGGTTAGGATGATGGATAAATCATTATTCATGATGGTTCAATTGTACTGTTCTTAAGCTATTAAGCTGCGAGCTTTGAGCTACAAGCTGCAAGCTTACTGCAACGTTTAGCTCAACGCTTGGAGCTCGCAGCTTGAAACTTTTAAGAAATGACTTATGTATTACCATAGGGTATCTCAGATTTATGTGGATCTACTTTCGGGTAACCTAATTGCTGTTCCAGGCGCTCTTCCAGTTCAGGAGTTAATAAGTGCTCAATGGTTTCAGCATCTTCGTGTACGTGATCCGGTGCAATATGCATATAGGTCGTTAAGTACAATTCCCACAGACGGTGAATTTTAACTACACGTTGGGCGCGACTTTTTCCTTCTTCCGTAAGTCCCCAAAGATTTCGGGTGCGCTCAATATATCCCTGTCGTGCAAGGCGTTTCAGTATAGTGACGAGTGCCCTTTTATCATAAAATCTTCTGCGGATAATTTCATCGGGTAATCGCTGAATGAAGAAGTTTCTGTTTTCTTCCCCCAGTTGATACAAAATTTTCAAAACATTTTCATCGTTAATGGTTTTTCGGATTCTGGATTGCCGTATAAACCGACCGATTATTCCGCGGTTTGGCGCAAAGAAAAATGAGATAAAGGCAAGGGTAGAAATGACAATAACAATCCACGGGCCTGTGGGCATGGAAGGCGCTGTGTACGATATAAAGGCACCACTTAACCCGCTGAACGCACCAAATAAACTCGCCAATAGAAACATTACCGAAATTTTATCCGTCCAGAAGCGTGCGGCTGCAGCCGGGGTAATTAAAATGGCTGCCATAAGTACAACACCCACGGCCTGAATGCCAATGACCACCGCCAAAACAATGAGTGATGTAAGTACAAGCTCAATTCTTTTTACTGGTAAGCCAATGGAACGTGCATAGTCTTTATCAAAAGCCAAAAGTGAAAACTCTTTGAACAAAGCAAACACAATAACTAAAAGTATGACGGCAACAATACTGAAGGTTATCAGATCGCTTCCTACCAGAGAGGCAGCTTTTCCAAACAGAAAATGATCGAGACCGGACTGTGAGGCATTTCCACTTTTTTGAATTACGGTAAGCATTAATATTCCGATCCCAAAAAATACAGAGAGGATTAATCCAATAGCGGTATCTTCCTTTATGCGTGTTTTACTGGTAATGAATTCAACCAGCACTAATGAAATCCATCCGGTAATGAATGCCCCTGCAATCAGCGCCACTGGGTTTTTAGTGCCTGCCATAATAAAGCCCAGGCAAATACCGGGTAATACAGCATGTGCAATGGCATCGCCTACTAATGATTTTTTATTGAGAAATGTGAATGCCCCCACAATGGCCGAACTGGCCGTTAGCAATACAGAGCCAAACGCCACGTAGCGTATGTTCGGATCACTGAACGATAGAAATTCAAGCAGGGCGTTCATGGTTGAATGATATTTTCTTCCCGGCTTGGATAATTTTCCCTGCGCATCAGATCGGCAACATCGGTTAACAATGTGAGCTTGCCACCATACGTGGTTTCAAGATTTTTTGATGTAAACGTGGTAGCGGTAGGGCCGGCAGCTACTAATCGTGTATTGAGCATAATCACCCAATCAAAATACTGACTTACCGATTGCAAATCGTGGTGTACCACAATTACCGTTTTGTTTTGTGCGGTCATGTTTCGCAACAAGGTAACGATAGCCTTTTCAGTGGCGGCATCCACACCGGCAAAGGGTTCATCCATAAAATACATATCGGCTTGTTGCGCTAATGCGCGGGCTAAAAATGTTCGTTGTTGCTGGCCCCCGGATAGCTGTGAAATCTGCCGGTTGATAAACCCTTCCATACCCACTTTTTTGATACACTCCAGGGCTGCATCCCGATCGGCCTTTCGTGGCCGCTTAAACAAACCAAGCTTTGAATAGCGCCCCATCAGCACAACGTCCAGTACAGAGGCAGGAAAATCCCAGTCCACTGATTCGCGCTGCGGTACATAACTGATGCGATCACGAATATCATCTAAAGGCTTATCGAATATTTTTACATAACCACTGCTGAGGGGAAGAATGCCCATCATAGCCTTAATCAAGGTCGACTTTCCAGCGCCATTGGGTCCGATAATTCCCACAAGCTTCCCTTCCGGAATCATCAAATCGATATTCCACAAAACAGGCTTGCGATCAAAGGCTACGGTGAGGTCGTGTATTTCAAGGGCGGGTGTCATTTCGTTGTTGGTTGTTAGTTATTCGTTACTCGTTTTTAGTTGATCGTTGGTAGTTCTTTGTAATCATAGGGTTAGTGAAGGGCTTCTTTAATGGTTTTTACATTGGCATGAACCATTCCTATATAGGTGCCTTCCGGGGTTCCTTCTTCACCCATGGCATCGGAATACAAACTTCCGCCTATGCGAACATTCCATTTTTTACTTTTACATCCTTCCAATACGGCATTGATGGATCGTTCTGACACGGAAGTCTCTACAAAAATGGCTTTGATCTTTCGCTGAATAATGAAGTCAACCAGGTCGGTAACATCACGCAACCCAAATTCAGAAACGGTTGAAATGCCTTGCAGGCCCCTCACTTCAATGCCATAAGCATCACCAAAATAACCGAATGCATCATGCGCTGTAATCAATACGCGCTGTTCTTCCGGTATGGTCAGGATGCTTTCCTGAACCGCTGCATGCAGTGAATCCAACCGGGTTAGGTAAACAGCCGTGCTGGAGTCATAATAGGGTTTATCAGGTGCATCAAACTCAACCAAAAATGTATGGATAGCTTTTACAGCTTCTTTCCACAAGCTTACATCAAACCAGATGTGCGGATCGGTTACACCTTCAAAACCTTCAACTTCGCGTAGGCGGCTATGGGGAATTGTTGACGCAATGGCAACAACCGGTTTGGTACGACCGAGTTTTTCCAGCACTTCACCCATTTTACCTTCCAGGTGTAAGCCATTGTAAAAGATGATATCGGCCTCTGTAAGTTTTTTTAAGTCACCTTGCGTGGCTTTGTACAAGTGCGGATCAACACCGGGCCCCATTAGGGCTATGACTTCAGCATTGTCACCAACAATATTCAGTACCGCATCCCGTATCATACCCGTAGTGGTAACAATTTTTAGTTTTTGATTTTGTGCCTTTTCTTTAGCACCACAGCCTGAAAGAAGGAAAATGAAAATTAAAGCACTATAGATCAGTCGCATATTATTCAGTCACTAAAATGTTTTCACTAGCCTCTTTTGAGATATAGACTTTCTTTTTGCCGTCAATCTGAATTTCTAACGAAGCGTCAAAATCCATTTTAGCAAGCACGTGCAGGGAGGCACCGATGTACACGCCAATTTTACTCAGGTAATCCAGAAAGGAAGGAGAGCTGTTCTTCACGGCTCTTACTATAGCTTTTTTTCCGATGGCTTCAGCCAGAGGAATTTGCCGGGCCACCTTAAATTTTCCGTTTTTATCTGGAATCGGATGGCCGTGCGGATCGGCCGAAGGGAAGCCAAGAAACTCATCCAGCTTTTCAATCAATAAAGGCGATTGTATGTGTTCAAGTTGTTCGGCTACATCGTGTACTTCACCCCAGTTAAAACCGAGTTTCTCTACCAAAAACGTTTCCCAGAGCCTGTGCTTGCGGATAATGGTCAAAGCTTCAGTTTTTCCCTGACGGGTGATTTTTACGCCATAATACTTTTCATAGGCGATAAGATTTTTGATAGCCAGCTTTTTAACCATATCGGTTACGGAAGCGGGCTTTGTTTGAATAGCTTCCGCTATTTCATTTGTTAATACTGCCTTGGCTCCACTATCCGACAGGTGATAAATGGTTTTGAGGTAGTTTTCTTCTGTAAAACTCAGCATACCGTTGATTTAACGCCATGCAAAGTTAAAAAGTTTAGATTACCCTAAAAAAATAATTTAGCGACTTTAATTTTTTAAATGGCTTAACAAGGATGAGAACTCATTTTCCAAATAGTCATGAGCCGGAGCGGGGTTGTGTTTGAATTTCTGCATTTCTGCAAGTAACTGTTGATAGTCAATAGGTTGAGAAAGAACAATCCCGGCTTTTTGGGTGGTGACCAGGTTATGTGATTCTTCGTTGTGTGCGATTAGTATGGGCAGGTTTAACCCCATGTATTCGAAGAGTTTGGTAGGTATGGAGCATTCTGTGGCTGCATTTCGGGGATACCAGATGATGCCGAAATCCGCCTTGCGGAGTTCATTTAAAATTTCATGGTGCGGAAGGGGGTAGGGCTCCCCTTTGAAAATAATGAACGGATTTTCCGCGGCCTGTTGTTTCAGGTTATTCCAATCAACCGTTGATGAACAACTGCCAATGATGGTCAGTGTAATGGATTCATCAAATTGATGGAGATTTTTAACCAACTCAAGCGCATGGTAGACACCGGTAGTTTCGGCCAACGTACCACTAAATATAAGTTTCGAATAGCCAGTCTGCTCTGCCTTTCGGTAATGTTCGGCAATTTTGTATGTTATCTTATTTTGCAGCGTGATATGCGGTAATGCAAATGGTAATTCGTGTGCGTAACCTTTTTCGGCCAGTATGTAAAGGTTAATAAATGGTGATGTCAGAAATTCTTTTAGCCTCACCCAACCTGCCAAAAAAGGCCTGATGAATACCGGAAAAGCGGTTGTATATAAAATATTACGGAAGTAGTTCTCCTGAACATCGTACAGAATTTTGCAACCGCTAAACAGCCTGCACAGTACGGCAACAATCAGCAACTCATGCGTGGTGATAATCAGGTAAGCTGGTTTCAGGTTCATGACTATCCGAAACACTTTCCAAGGAGCAGCTAATCGTTTCAAACTAAGTCGTGTAAATGGCTCTTTTGAAATTGTATGAAGTTGAATGGAATTCGATTGTATGGGTGGTGTTGCACGAGAAGGGAATCCAACGATGTGAATTTCATAATTACCCTTTTCTGATAAAGAAGATCCCAGTTTCTCAAACATCCGGGTTTCATCCACCGGTTTTAGCACGGAGGCAATAACAATTCTTGATATTTTGCTTACTTGCGACAAATCTATTGGAACAAATTTTACGCTAAAGATGGAATTAAAACAGATTATTGAAAAGACATGGGACGACAGAAGCCTGCTGCAAAATCCCGATCATCAGGCTGCTATACGAAGTGTTATTGAAAAACTTGACAAAGGTGAGTTGCGGGTAGCGGAACCTAAAGGTGATGGCTGGCAGGTTAATGAGTGGATAAAAAAAGCTGTGATACTTTACTTTCCCATCCAGCAAATGGAGACCATTGAAGTTGGTCCGTTTGAATTTCACGATAAAATAGCCTTGAAAAGAAATTATAAAGAATTGGGCGTTCGGGTAGTACCCCATGCGATTGCACGTTACGGGTCATATATCTCGAAAGGTGTAATTATGATGCCTTCATACGTAAACATTGGTGCCTATGTAGAAGAAGGTACTATGGTAGACACCTGGGCTACAGTAGGCAGCTGTGCACAGATTGGGAAGCATGTTCACTTAAGTGGTGGTGTGGGTATTGGCGGAGTGCTCGAACCGGTTCAGGCGGCTCCTGTTATTATTGAGGATAATGCCTTCATCGGTTCACGGTGTATAGTGGTAGAAGGTGTTCGTGTAGGGCGGGAAGCCGTGTTGGGCGCCAATGTGGTACTAACGGCCAGTTCGAAGATTATTGATGTAACCGGAAATTCTCCTGTAGAGTATAAGGGTTATGTTCCTGAACGATCGGTGGTTATCCCAGGATCATATGTTAAGAAGTTCCCGGCCGGGGAGTTTGCGGTAGGGTGTGCCTTGATTATCGGCAAGCGAAAAGAAAGCACTGATAAAAAAACCTCCTTGAACGATGCACTACGCGAAAACAGCGTTTCGGTATAGCATTTTGCAGGAAATCAGGCTTTTGGCATTGGGTTTGAAAGGTAATGTTCAGGAAACAACTGTTTTATAACTTTGTGTAATCTTTACCGTATGCGCGCGCTGATCTCAAGCCTCATTCTGGTTATCCTTCTTTCGGCTTTTACCTTCAGCCAGAATGATATTTATCCGCCTGTGCGCAACAACAGCTTTACCAAAGGCGAAGTGCTGGAATACAAAATGAGTTATGGCATTTTCAACATCGGTAAGGGATCGACCATTATCCATCAGAACTATCACAAAATGAATAATCGTGATTGTTTTAAAGTGGATGTGTACGGCAGAACCACAGGTATGGTAGACTGGGTAGCCGATGTAAACGACCAATGGGGCGCATACATCGATACCGTTGCTTTAGTGCCCCATATGTCGTATAGAAAAATAAGAGAAGGGAAGTACAAAAAGGATGAGGTTGTCAGCTATGACCATGTTAATGGCAAAATTGAAGCGAAGGTACTCAACCAGAAAACAGGTCAGTACAAGGAACCTCACCATTATGATGCACCACCCCAGGTGCGCGACCTGATTGCCGGATTTATGTACATGCGTACGCAAGACTTCAGTAAAATAAAAGTGAACGATACAATTGTGGTAGAAGGTTTCTTTGAGGATACTTTGTATAAACTTAAAATACTCTACATCGGGAAAGAAACAGTGAAGACAAAGGCAGGTAAATTCAATGCCATTGTGCTTAAACCACTAATGCCAAACAACAAAATGTTTAATGGAGAAAACTCGATTACGGCTTGGTTTTCTGATGACAAAAACAGAATACCGCTAAAGATCAGCGCCAATATGTTTATTGGAAGCGCGGGGGTCGAACTAACCTCATATTCCGGGGTACGGAATCCATTGAACAAAATCAAATAACCTTTTTTAATCAGGCGTGTTTTCTGTTCATGAGAAAAAGCTTTTTACAAGCAATTCTATTACTCTTAGTTTCTGACGTATTGGCCCAAGGCATTCAGGATAACCCCCGTCTGCTTTACCTGTTTGGTCCACCGCAAACAGTAAACCAGCAGCTTGATAAACTTGCTACCGACAAAGCCGGTTGTGCTGAGCGGGATTTAGAAATTATCATTGCAGATACGGCAAAATTGCGGGATGATCTCTACCAGCGATACCGGGCAAAAGCCGATCAGTTTACAGTGGTATTGGTGGGTAAGGATGGCGGGGAAAAGTTCAGAAGTACTAAACCAGTAAGCACACTCCAGCTTTTTGCTATCATTGATCAAATGCCCATGCGTAAACAGGATATCAGATTAAAGCCCAATCAGTAATATAATTCCACATTACTGACTATGTTTGAACAAATAACCTACTAAATCTATGTTACAGGAATTCAAAAAATTTGCCATGCGTGGCAACGTTATCGATCTGGCCATTGGTGTAATTATCGGTGGCGCGTTTGGTAAAATCGTCAGCTCTTTGATTGACGATGTTATTACACCTTTACTGCTTAAGCCTGCGCTTGATGCGGCTCAGTTGAGCGAACTCAGTGAACTGACGCTTTGGGGCACAGTTAAGTATGGTAATTTTCTGGCAGGGGTTTTAAATTTTGTCATTATTGCCTTCGTGTTATTCCTGATCGTTAAAGGAATTAATGCAGCCAAGAAAAAGGAAGAAGCCGCCCCTGCTGCCCCGGCACCTCCACCAGCGGATGTTCAGTTGCTGACGGAAATCAGAGATTTGCTGAAGAAATAGATTGTTGTTCGTTGTTGGTTATTCGTTGTTGGTTTTTTTACGATCAACGAATAACGATCAACGATTTAACTACTTAAACTGATCGGCAACAACCAACTCTTTGCTTCCGGGAGTGTATTTATAAAATCCGCTTCCGGTTTTAACACCTTTGTGTCCGGCCTGTACCATATTTACCAACAACGGGCATGGGGCGTATTTGGGATTACCGAATCCATCGTGCAATACTTTGAGAATAGAAAGGCAAACATCCAGCCCGATAAAATCAGCTAGCTGTAACGGACCCATCGGGTGGGCCATACCCAATTTCATTACGGTGTCAATTTCACTTACTCCGGCCACACCTTCGTACAGTGAATAGATTGCTTCATTGATCATAGGCATTAAGATGCGATTGGCTACAAAGCCCGGATAGTCGTTAACCTCTACGGGAACTTTCTCAAGCATTTTGGATAAGCCTACAATAGTGTTGGTCACTTCATCGC
The DNA here is from genome assembly GCA_002425185.1 of Flammeovirgaceae bacterium UBA5585. Lineage (GTDB taxonomy): Bacteria > Bacteroidota > Bacteroidia > Cytophagales > Cyclobacteriaceae > UBA2336. The sequence continues at coordinate 92,899 of DILT01000003.1, forward strand.
TGGTGTTATACCCTCGAATGACTTCCACCAATTTCATTACCGGCACCGGGTTCATAAAGTGCATGCCGATTACTTTATCGGGTCGGTTGGTAACGGAAGCAATTTTAGTAATGGAAATGGATGAGGTATTGGAAGCCAGAATAGCTTCCGGTTTTGTGAAAGCATCCAGGTCTTTAAAGATTTTCAGTTTCAGATCAATATTTTCAGTTGCGGCCTCCACCACCAGGTCGGCATGGGTTACGCCAGCCCTCAGGTCGGTGTGGGTGGTGATATTGGCCAGGGTCTGCTTGCGTGTATCCTCGGTAATGGCCTGCTTGCTCACTTGCCGTTCAAGATTTTTTTCGATAGTGCCGATGGCTTTTTTCAGGGCATCTGCTGAAATATCAATCAGGTTAACCGGATAGCCATATTGTGCGAAGACATGTGCGATGCCGTTACCCATAGTGCCCGAACCAATTACTGCAATCTGCTTCATAGCATTTCGTATTTTGTGCCGCAAAGATATACTTTACCGCATGGCTGAAAAACAAAAACCTGTTCGTTTATCCTCACGTTTTTTGGGGCCATACCGTTGGGTGCTCTATGTACTCTACATAGTTTTATTTGGATTAATTGTAATTTCATCTATTAGGGTAGGATGGTTTTATGCAGTTGGTCAAACTTTCATATACGGTTATCTTTTATATGCAGGTATCCGCATCGTGAAGAAATTTCAACAAGCATCGTTCGATGACGAATTTCTTTACGTTTATCAAAAACAGCAGGATTATATTATCCCGTTAGAAAATATTGAATCCGTAGAAATTGAATCGCTTGGAGGAGTGTATAAAGTAAACTTGTACCATCCCGAACAATTGGGGAAAGAGTTCTATTTCAAAACTTCATTAATCTACCCGCTGAACTATAAATCAAAAGATGAATTGGTGAATGTGCTTCGAAGAAACATCGATAAAGCAAAAGCCCGGAGACAGCGCCTTCCGCATAATGCGTTAATGAGTTGATTATTACTCTTCCCGCTTGAGATGAGGAAGTACCTTGCTGGCGCTTTTTGGTGTCCCCAGTTTCAAAATATCCGCGGGTTGGTGACAAATGATGGCTTTGCCATTAAAGATGGCAATCGGGCTTTTAATGAGTTGCGGGTTGTGCATGATAACATCCAGCCAACCCGTCATGGTATAGGTTTGATCACCAACTTTCGATTTGTAGTCGGGGTGGGATTGATCGAGCAAAGCCACAGGCTCCACACCCAGCATGGTAATCACTTCTTTCCAGTACGTAGGTCCAAATTTTTCATTCAGCGAGTCAACTTCATTAATGTGACTGCATATATCCAGGGCCATGGCTTTTGTCTTCTTGCCATCGCTCGACTGTGGATTGTAAAGCAGAAACATTTCATTCGGGTGAAACTGCATGGTTTTTCTGTTTGATGGATGAAGCTACAAAATTTCAGGTCAATCTGAAAGCGTAAATCAGTTAACGGTCACCTCATTGGCTAAACCCATGGCATTAAAGCGCACAATAAGCTTAACCGACCCCGATGATGACGAATTACACGATGGTGCCGGAGAGATAAAGTAGGTGTAGAATTTCTGATTGCGTTTGTACAATTCGTTCTGATCGGGCCTGCCCAGGAGTTTTATAAGTTGCTTTTCATCCAGCGCCAGTAATTTGACTTTTTGTTCAGTTACAGATTGCTGCATCTCCAGTCGCTTGCCTTTGCAGCCATTCAAATCTCCTTTCCAGGTTTCCAGATTAATATTGTCGAGTGTGGGAAGTGGTTTTCCGCAGGATACGATGAGCAGCAGAATAAAAATGAGATTAAGCCAGCTGTACCGTTGCATGCTTTTTGTTTAGCGTGTAAAACCACACGAATGAAATTAAAAAATAAATACCTGCAAGCGTGTAACACCAAATGGGTAAACTCAGGTAATAGGTTAATACCGCCAGCACTACGGGATAAGAAACAATTCTGATCCACTCTGACCACACCACCCATCGTTTGTTTTCAAACAGCACCCCGCAGTTCACTACCACCACCGAAATCAAAACAGTAATACCGCCCTTTTCGAGCAATGAAAATTTTGAGGCATTGAACAGAAACAGGGCAGTGCCAAGAAGGCATAGCGTGTACTGAAACAACACATAATAATTCAAGGCCACCGGGGCCGGAGTGTCATATTTTTTATACGTGGATTTATCCACTTCCGGTGCTGCACGGTATCCTCCCAGGTAATCAGGAAGCCAGCCGGGCTTTTTGAAAAGGTATTTGAACTTATCCGACCATGCGGGAATACGTTTTAAATCCTGTCCCATATCCGCGTAGTGGCTGAAGTTGGCCCACACCGCATTCCAACTGTTAATGGGTTTGGTAATGCCATAGGTAGGTCTTTCTTCTTCTTCCTGAAACGTGCCAAACATCTTGTCCCAGATGATTAATGTGCCCGCATGATTTTTATCGATATACTTCGGATTACGGCCGTGGTGCACCCGGTGATGGGAGGGCGTGTTAAATACGTACTCAAACCAGCCCATTTTATTGATCGCTTCGGTATGAATCCAGAATTGATAGAGCGTTATAAAAGCAGACATCAAAGCAAAGTCGAGGGTTCTGAAACCAATAAAAGCCAGGGGCAGACTGAAGGCGAAAGTCCATACTACTTGTAATGAACTTTGGCGTAAGGCAACAGAAAGGTTATACTCTTCACTTTGATGATGCACTACATGTCCGCCCCAAAACAGGTTAATCTCATGGCTCATCCTGTGCGCCCAGTAGTAAGCAAGGTCGGCAAGCAGAAAAAGCATAAGCCAATAAAACCACGTGCGGTCGAGGGTGAAGAATGCAAAGTGTTCGAACAAAAACTGGTAAATGCCAATCGCGAAAATCCGGAGAAATAATCCGGAGAGCTGACTGGTTATGCCGCAACTTAGGTTAGCAATAGCATCGGGCAACCGGTATAGTTTCTGATGGGTAAAGCGTTCCACCAGCAGTTCTACACCAATCAGGATAAAAAAGATAGGGATGGAAAGTACAATTGGGTTTACGTTCAAGGTGTTTTGTTGTTTATTTGCGGGGCTAATTTACAAACATGATTTTAAAAGTTTTCAGAGGGGTTTGGTTCATTTCGTTTCTGGCTGTTATAGCCAACCTGATGTGGGTTTATGCAGGTTTGCCAGAGCAGGTGGTAGTAAGGGAGTTGGAAGCTTCTTCCTATGCCATCGACAGGGATGTGTTGTTTTATGCCTGGCTGGCCATTGTGGGAATCGTGAATACGATGGCTTTTGTGTTTGGGAAATCAGCCTCTTCGGATGAGGCATTTCGTACCTGGTTTACCGGATTGGTAATTACTATTAATATCTTCCTGGTTATTGGCTTTAGTTTTATTGGCCTGTATAACAGCACCGAAAAATTTGATTTCAGCCGGGTAGGGGTAGTACTTTATCTTGGTCTGGGCTTAATTGGAGTTTGGATAACCAGTTGGCCTGTAATTGTGCTGTTCAAAAAAATATCGACCTGATATTTAAGTTCCAGAACTAATTCTCTATCACCTGTTAATCAATATCTTATATCTCTTGAGTTTATAAATTTTTGTAGTTGAACAAAGTTACAAATCACTTGTAGTGATGTTAAAATTCACTTTATTGGCAGATAACCTCATTTTTTAAACTGGTTGTTTTAAATTTTTATGGCTAAAGCTTCAAAACCTGAAAAAGCATCATCCATTTTTGATTATACCGAAGACAGCATAAAGTCACTTGACTGGCGGGAACACATCCGGCTTCGACCGGGTATGTACATTGGTAAACTGGGAGACGGTTCTTCCAAAGACGATGGCATTTATGTGCTGGTAAAAGAAGTGATGGATAACGCTATCGATGAGCACATGATGGGGCATGGAAAGACCATCGATATCAAAATCACCGATAAGGGCGTTACCGTACGTGATTACGGGCGGGGTATTCCGCTGGGTAAGGTGGTGGATGTGGTTTCCAAGATCAACACCGGTGCAAAATATGATTCAGGAGCCTTTCAAAAATCGGTAGGATTGAATGGAGTAGGTACAAAGGCGGTCAATGCGTTGTCCAACTATTTTAAGGTGCAGGCTTTCCGCGATGGCCAAACCAAGTTGGCCGAATTCAAAAAGGGTGTACTGACCAACGATCCGCGGGCCGGCAAAACCAGTGAACGTAACGGTACGCTGGTTGAATTTGAGCCAGATAACACCATGTTCAAGAATTACCACTTCATTCCGGAATACCTGGAAGACCTGATGTGGAACTACGCCTTCCTGAATGCGGGCCTAACCATTAACTATAACGGTAAAAAGTTTTACTCCAAGGATGGTTTACTTGATCTGCTTAAGCAGAAAACCGAGCCGGAGGAATTACGCTACCCGATTATCCATATCACCGGCAACGATATTGAGTTTGCCCTCACGCATGGCAATCAGTACGGTGAAGAATACTATTCTTTCGTGAATGGTCAGAACACCACACAAGGCGGAACACACTTGGCAGCGTTTCGGGAAGGGTTGATTAAAGGGGTTCGGGAATTCTTCAAAAAAGACTTTGATGCTTCCGATATCCGCGCCAGCGTTATTGCCGCTATTGCCGTGCGGGTGCAGGAACCGGTGTTTGAGTCACAGACAAAAACAAAACTAGGGTCCATCAACATGGCCCCCGATGGACAGTCAGTTCGCTCCTATGTTGGCGACTTTGTAGCCAAAGAAATTGAAATTTACCTGCACAAGAATTCATCGGTGGCCGATGCCATGCTTAAGCGCATCATGCAATCGGAACGCGAACGCAAGGAGATTGCAGGGATTAAGAAATTAGCCAATGAGCGGGCCAAAAAGGCCAACCTTCACAATAAAAAGCTGCGCGATTGCCGCTTTCATTTTGATGAAAAAGATGAACGCGGGTTCGGCTCCATGATTTTCATTACCGAAGGTGACTCGGCCAGTGGCTCTATTACCAAATCAAGAAATGTTGAGACGCAAGCCGTCTTCTCACTAAGGGGCAAGCCGTTAAACTGTTTTGGCTTAACCAAAAAAGTGGTGTATGAAAATGAAGAATTCAACCTGCTGCAACATGCGCTGAATATTGAAGATGGACTGGATACACTTCGTTATAACAAAGTCATTATTGCCACCGATGCCGATGTTGACGGTATGCACATCCGCTTGTTGCTGATGACCTTTTTTCTGCAGTTCTTCCCCGACCTGGTAAAAGCCGGGCATGTGTTTATTCTGGAAACTCCGCTTTTCCGGGTACGCAATAAGAAGGAAACCATCTATTGCTACAGCGAAGAAGAAAAACAAAATGCCGTAAGCAAGTTGGGCAGTAAACCAGAGATTACACGCTTCAAGGGATTGGGTGAAATTTCACCGGAGGAATTCGGGAAGTTCATTGGCGATAACATCAGGCTGCAGCCTGTGTTGCTGCATAAGGACAGTCACTTGAAGGATATCCTGGAATTCTATATGGGTAAAAATACGCCCGATCGTCAGGAGTTTATTATTGATAACCTGCGGATTGAATTGGATAAGATTGAAGCCAATGAAGTGGAGGAAATAGCGGTTTAAACTTTTTTGAAGAATTATTCCTATATGGCCAAGTCTGAAGAACTAGTTATCCCTGAGGAGCGCATTATGGCACGTATCTTTCTTCTTCGAAAAGAAAAGGTAATGCTGGATTTTCACCTTGCAGAGTTGTATCAGGTTAAAACAAAAGCTTTGAAGCAAGCCGTCAGACGTAATATCGATAGATTTCCTGATGATTTTATGTTTGAACTCACCCAGGAAGAGTGGTCCGTCTTGAGGTCACAGTTTGTGACCTCAAAGTCAGACTGGGGAGGTATTCGATACCCACCTTTCGCCTTTACGGAGCAGGGAGTGGCCATGCTATCCAGTATATTAAGAAGTAAGCGGGCAATTGATATGAACATTGCAATTATCAGAACCTTTGTGTTTCTAAGACGAATGGTGTCTGGTTATAAAGATATCATGAGAAAACTTGAGACGATGGAGCGCAAATACGAAGGTCGTTTTAAAGAAATATACAACACCCTCAACTATCTTATTAATCCACCGGAAGGAGAGAAGAGACCAATCGGATTTAAACGAAAAGACGAGAAAGAAAAATGAGTAAGAAAAAGTCTGCACCCGTAAGACCTAAAAAATCAAAAGCTGAAAATAAGGGAGATGATGGAGCCCACTCAGTAGGCGTGGATGGCCTGTATGAGAATTGGTTTCTTGACTATGCCTCCTATGTAATTCTGGAGCGTGCCGTGCCTCGTATCGAAGACGGCCTGAAGCCGGTGCAACGCAGGATCATGCACTCGTTGAAAGAGATGGATGACGGCCGCTTTAATAAGGTGGCTAATGTGATCGGTAATACTATGCAGTACCATCCGCATGGTGATGCCGCCATAGGAGAGGCCATCGTAAATATCGGGCAGAAAGATATTCTTATTGAAACGCAGGGTAACTGGGGCGATGTACGTACAGGCGACAGCGCAGCCGCACCCCGTTACATTGAAGCCAGGCTATCAAAGTTTGCGCTGGATGTTGTTTATAATGCTCAGACTACCGAGTGGCAACTTTCGTATGATGGACGTAAAAAGGAGCCTGTAACACTGCCTGTCAAATTTCCGCTATTGCTGGCTAATGGCGTTGAAGGTATTGCCGTAGGGCTTTCAACCAAAATATTACCCCACAATTTTTGTGAACTGATTAAGGCGTCTATCGATGTATTAAAGGGTAAAAACCCCAAAGTTTTCCCCGATTTTCCTACAGGGGGCATTGGCGATTTTACCGAGTATAACCAGGGTCTGAGGGGAGGTAAAATAAAGGTCAGAGCAAAAATTGATATAGTTGACAAAAAGACACTGGCCATCAGAGAGATACCATTCTCTACCACTACCACTTCTTTGATGGAATCCATCGTAAAGGCCAGCGAAAAGGGGCAGATAAAAGTGAAGCAGGTGGTGGATAATACCGCTAAGGATGTGGAAATACAGATCCACCTGCAGCCGGGTCAATCGCCCGAAGTGGCCATGGATGCGCTCTATGCCTTTACGGATTGCGAAATAAGCATTTCGCCTAATGCCTGCGTGATTGTGGAAGATAAACCGCAATTCATGACGGTAAATGATATTCTGAAGTACAATACCCAACAAACCGTAAAGCTGCTAAAGCAGGAGTTGGAGATCAAAAAGGCCGAATTGAAGGAGAAAATCCTGTTTTCATCCCTGGAGAAGATATTCATCGAAAACCGCATTTACCGCGATATTGAAGAGTGCGAAAGCTGGGAAGAAGTTATTAAAACCATCGATAAGGGCCTGAAACCCCATAAAAAGAAGTTTTACAGGGAAATTACCACCGATGATATTGTCCGGCTTACGGAAATCAAGATCAAGCGTATTTCCAAATTCGACTCGTTTAAGGCCGATGAGTTGCTCAAAGACCTCGAAAAGCAGTTAAAGGAAACGGAGCACCACCTGAAACATCTTACCGAGTATGCGATTGCCTACTACCAAAATTTGTTGGATAAATATGGTAAGGGACGTGAACGCAAAACAGAGATCAAGAGCTTCCAGTCGGTTACGGCAACGGAAGTAATCGCCATCAACCAAAAGCTTTATGTAAACCGGACCGATGGCTTTGTGGGGTATGGACTGAAACGTGATGAATATATCTGCGATTGCTCCGAGCTTGATGACATCATCGTTATCCGTAAGGATGGTAAAGCGTTGATCAGTCGTATAGCCGAGCGCGTCTTTATGGGTAAGGATATTTTGTACATAGGCGTTTGGAAAAAAGGTGACGATCGCATGGTCTATAACCTGATCTATTCTGATGGTAAATCCGGTAAAGGTTTTGTGAAGCGCTTCACGATGCCAGGCGTTATCCGTGATAAGGAATATGATTTAACGCAAGGTCATCCGAACTCGAAGATTCATTATGTAACGGGTAATCCGAACGGTGAAGCTGAGATCGTTGAAGTGAAGTTGTCGCAGTCGAGCACGGCCCGCAAAAAAATATTTGAATTTGATTTTGCTGATCTGGAAGTGAAAGGTCGTGGCGCGCGTGGTAATATTCTTACCAAGTATCCCATCCGTAAAGTCGACTTTTTGCAAGCGGGTACTTCAACCTTAGGTAAATTGAATTTGTGGTACGATGCCGATGCCGGTAAGCTGAACAAAGATGAGCGCGGCAAGTACCTCGGCAAGTTTGCAGGCGAAGATCAGATTATCACCTTCCTGCGCAACGGTTCCTATCGGATAACCGGCTATGATTTAACCACCCGCTTTGATCCGGAAAAAACCCTGGCTGTGGAGAAGTTCAATCCTAAAAAAGTGATCTCGGCTGTGTACATCGATGGGGAGTCGAAGCAGCATATGGTGAAGCGTTTTAAAGTAGAGACTACTACAGCTGACAAAGAATTCGGGTTTATTTCGGAAGCCATAGGTTCGCGCCTTGTATTGGTAACAACGAGCGATACACCGGAAATTGAACTTGAGTTAATTAAAGGAAAGGACAAAAAGAAGGTTACGGAGGTCATCAACCTGGAAGATTTGGTGGATGTGAAAGGATGGAAGGCACTGGGCAACCGGCTCAGTCAGTTTAAGGTTACCAAGGTACATTTACCGGACGAGCCGGAAGATCAAGCCCCTGACGAAGCTGACGACACTGAGGCGACCGAAACCGGAAAGGGTGGCGAGTCGCCAAAAAAAAAAGAAGGGGAGCCCAACGAGCAAGCCAGCCTCTTCGAAGAGCCCAAAAGCCAAAGCAAAGACGACAGCAACCAAGGCAAAAAAGCAAAGCCAAAAGTCGAGCAGGCAAGCCTCTTCGAAGCGCCCAAGCCAGCTGAAAAAAGCGAGCAAAGCCAAAGCGAGAAAAGTGAGCCGAAAACGGTAGTCAAGAAAACAGACAAGCCATCGCAAGGCGGTAAAGCATTTGGTGTGGGGGAAACGATTGAGTTGGAGTTATAAGATGGTGTATTATTTATACTTTTGATCTGAACCTGCATGTTCAGTAATGCTGCTTATACCCTTCATCTCCATTGCCGGAATTGCCATTGCGCTGTTTACCTGTAGTCTTATTGCCACAAAAGGTAATATTCGTCTTACTGATGGATTATTGATTTCATGGCTCCTGGCACTTGCGCTAAACCAAACTTATTTTCTGCTAACCGGTTTTGAATTTTCACAGCTGGTGAGCATCTCGCCTGCCTTGCATCTGGTAGGTATTTCAACGGTTTTACTGCATTCACCATTGTTGTATCTGTTTGCCAGGTTTTCTTTTTCTAAAAGCCTGAAGGGGTCTGAAGTAATCCATGCTCTTCCTTTTATATTTTTCCTGCTCAGCTTTGGTATATTGCTTGTAATTCACCCGGATAGCCTCACTTTCAAGTATGGGTTTATCTGGTTTACTGAGAGCATTGTTCCATTTAACTACTATGGGCTTTTTCTTGCATTTGTTGCAGGTGCATATACCATTGCTGCTTTTCTGGCAATACGCAAACACAAAGCGCATCTTAGCCAAACCCAATCCAGTGAAATCCGAAACGTGCTCAATTGGCTGCAATATTGGATTGTTGCCGCAATTATCTTCTTTATTGCCACTTATCTTGCCGTAGAGTTATCGGTTTCTAACCGACAATACGATTCCCGGTTTACATTCCAGGTGGTTAGCGTGTTTATCACCTTCTATATTGTTTATGTAAGCTTTTGGGGAATACGTAAAACCGATGCATTCCGGAATTTGGCGCCAATCGGGCTGGATCTTTCAACCCCGTTTGTTACCAATGATAAAGATGCGGATGAGCTGGCGCAGGCATTACAAGAATCACTCGAACGAGATCAGCACTATCTTGATCCTGATCTTTCTTTAATCAGGCTGGCTGAAATCATGAAAACTCCTCCCGGTAAGCTATCCTATGCTATCAATAATTGTTTGGGTAAGAACTTTTATGACTTTGTAAATGAATATCGGGTAAAGGAGTTTTTAAAACGGCTTTCTGAAAAGCAATATGCCCACCTTTCACTGCTTGGTTTGGCCTTCGAATGTGGATTCCGGTCCAAATCAACGTTTAATGCTTTTTTCAAGAAGCAAACCGGTCAAACACCGTCAGCATACAAGAAAAACCTGGAAAAGAAGTCCGTTTAAATTTCTGCGGACGCTCCAACTTTCGGTTGTAAATACTTTTGGCTCATGGATTCATAAAATCTTTGTGAGTTATGATACGACCAATTTTACTCGCTGGTGCCTGCATTTCATTTACGATGCTGTGGGCGCAAGACACTACCCTTAAAATATCTGTACAAAAAGTTCAACCCGGGCAAGGACACGTTCGGGTCTGTTTATTCGATAATGAAAAGGATTTTTTAAATCGTGCCAGGCAATGTATTGATGTTGAAGCTACCGGTGAAACTTCAGTTCAAACTACTTTTCAGCAAGTAGAGAATGGCACTTATGCTGTGGTTGTTTACCAGGACATGAACAGTAATGGTAAACTGGACAGAAACTGGATGGGGTTACCTGCAGAACCGTATGGTTTTTCGAATAATCCATCAACGCTATTCGGGCCACCGTCATTCAGTAAAGCGTCTTTTCAACTCACAAAGTCAACATCCATAATCATTCGCTTATGAAGGCGTTTATTCGGCTGTTGCATTTCCAAAGCCGGATACTTTATTATACCGGACTTATTCATTTTGTTCTTGCTATCGTTTTCTTGCTGTTGATGGGTATGGATTCCCGTACCGTGCAACAGGAAAGTGTTTGGTTAAAGCCATTTCGCTTTGCTGTTTCCATCGGTTTATTCACGTGGACATTCGCCTGGTTTACAGGCTTTGTTCAAAAATATACCCGTACAATCAGAGTACTTAACAGGCTGATAGCTACATGCATGTTTATTGAAATTATATTGATCAGTATGCAATCAGTTAGGGGAGTAGATTCCCATTTCAATGTGAGCACACCTTTTGATGCAACTGTTTTCTCCATCATGGGTGGTGTTATTGGATTTAATGCCATTGTTGTAGCCATTTGGTTTATAGTTTACAGCTTTTTCGAGAAGGGCGGAGAAGAATATCGCTCATCTGTTAGTTGGGGATTGTTGCTCTTTCTGTTGGGTAACTTTTCCGGGTACTTGCTTACCCGGTATGGCTGGCCCTCTGCTATACCAGAAGTAACTCAACACATGCCACTTACGGATTGGAAAATGAGCCTTAAAGACCTTCGTATATCCCATGCGTTAGGCTTGCACGCGATACAGGTATTGCCATTATGCCGATATGTTATTGGCAGGTTGCGATGGAATGGTTTGCTTTTACATTTGGCAGGGGTTGTTTATGGGGTAATATATTTCTTGACTGTGATTTATAGCCTGGAACTTTAAGGATTTTCGAAATCGAAGATGATTATTAGGATATTGTAGCTATGCTGACTTCCGCAAATCTTCTCCTTCAGCAACGTTGGTTTTCTTGCAGCCCAATGGCAGTTATATTTTGAGATGGCTTCTTACTTAAAACTTCATGTTCTCATGCTTATCCCAAATACCCCAATAGGCGCCAACATCACCTTCGGCCCCCACTTTCCAGGATTCATCGAAGGATGAGAAATAGAATACTTTGATATCTTCTTCCTTCGACCACTTTTGTGTATTGATGAAATACTTGATGAAATTTTCTTCCGAGGGCATGGCGGCTCCAAAGTTAGTGCCTTGACTAGGCCAACCCGTCTCGCTGATGATCACCGGCTTACCGTTGGCCGCGCGAACAGCCCTGTTATACATTTCTTTCATGTACAACAAGGAATAGTCGATATGACATCCTTCCCAATAGGGGTAGCAATTGGCCAGTATCACATCACATGCCGCGGTGATTCTCGGCTTTACATCAAATTCAAAATATGCATCAACATAGCCAACCGGAATACCAGGTATGGCCTGCTTAACCCGATTGATAAAGGCGATTAGTTCATCCTCGGTTAAGTCGCCACGAAGCATCACTTCATTGCCTACTGCGGCTATATCAACATATCCTTCTTTCGCAATTTTAATGAGGTTTTCTAACTCCTGCTGATTTATCTTGTCATCGTTGCCTAACCATGCGCCTACCAGTGTTTTGATTCCGTACTCTCTTGCAATTTTCGGAATGAGTTCGTTCCCTTCCGTGCAGGAGAATGAACGGACCCATTTGGTATAGGGCCGGATGATTTCCATTCTTCTTCTTATTTGTGTTTCAGTGAGGATATCACCTGGCTTTTGTCCTTCGGTATACGCGCTAAAGCCGATGCCATACATCCTGGCATTCAAAACTTTTCTAAATAGTTCACGCAATGATTCGGCAGTAACTCCTTCAAACGAAAGACCCGCCAGCGATAATAATTTTTCAGCTTTAGACGACATAGTTACTTGTATTTTAGATTCTCATTTTTGTCCCAGATTCCCCAGCGTTGTCCTACATCACCTTCATGACGAACTTTCCATGATTCATCGAAGGAAGAGAAGTAAAACATTTCGATGTTTTCGCTCTTTACCCAGTTTTGGGTATTGATAAAATACCGCATGGCATTGGCCTCCGAGGGTTGTGCCTCTCCGTTATTGGAACCCATATCCGGCCAGCCTGTTTCCGTGATGATAACCCGCTTGCCTTTGGCAGCTTCTGTGGCCACCAGGTACATTTGTCTCAAATATCCGGATGCCTGATCAATGTGACAACCTTCCCAGAACGGGTAGCAATTTGCCAGCACCAGATCGCAGGCATCCACCAATGCAGGATGTTCATTAAACTGGTAGTACGCATCGACATAACCAACCGGTATATTCGGGAGTGCCTGCTTCACCCGATGAATGTACTGTAGCAACTCCTGCTCAGTTAAATCATTGCGCAACAGCACTTCATTTCCAACCACAGCGATATCAATAAATCCCTTTTGTGCCAGCTTGATTAATGCTTCGATCTCCTTTTCGTTATTCGCTTTATTGCTGTCAATCCATGCGCCCGCCATCACCTTCAGGCCTTTTTCCCGGGCAACTTTAGGAATAAACTCATTTCCATCCGTGCAGGAGAACGAACGCACCCATTTTGTATAGGGTGCTAGAATCGCCATCCTCTTTTGTATCTGCTCTTCTGATAAATTGTCGCCAATGTTTTGCCCCTCCAGGTACGGGCTAAAGCAAATTCCGTGAAGTCCGTTGTTTAAGGTTTTGCCGACCAGTTCTTTGATCTCCGAATTTGATTTAGTGGCAAAATTGATGTCAGATGCTACTGCCGGTATATCTCTACGTGATAAAAATTTCACCTGTTGATAGTACGAAGTGAATTTTTCTTTCTTGCCTTCCTTGCGTTTATTCAGCTCTGCGCGTATCTCGTTGGCGCGCTGTTCATCCACATTGTAATTGCGCATGACATACATCGCAATCAGTGTACCCGTAATCGGAAGTCCGGAGAAAAATGCCCGTAAACCGGTGATGGCACCTTCGGGCTGAACATCAGCACCGGAATCAAACCCTACAAGAGTCATGATTACACCACTTAATCCACCGGCAATGGCGAAACCAAATTTCACCATCCACCAGTAAATGGCACCGAATGTTCCCTCTCTTCGCAATCCGGTGTTCAGTTCATCCATATCGATTACATCGGCCGTCATCGACATCATCAGCACAAACAGACTTCCGATACCGAAGGAGAAAAGCGGCAATGCAAAGATGAACATATACGGTTTACCCGGAATAAACAGAAACCATAACAGGATATAGCCGATAATCGATACTCCCTGGGAGGCAATAAAGGCATTCCGTTTGCCTATTCTTTTGGACAGCCGGGTAACAATCGGGATAACAAGAAAGGTTGTACCGAGTGCACCTAAACATCCAAACAGTGTGGGCCAGACACCCGCTGCCCCTGCATCACCGTTAAACAGGTGGTATACAATAATGAAGAAAGAAAATGCTGCAACGGTATTGAAGGCATTAAAAACCAAAAAAGTGGCAATACAGAGTTGTTTGAATGGTTTTAGCTTAAATGCTTCTTTGAAGCCGGAAAGTATTTTTTTAAGGCTGCCCCCAATGGTTGAAAGACTAAGCGGGGAGTAATTTTCATTCAGCGTAGATTTACTTTTAATAAATACAGCAGGCACCATGGCACACAGTGCAAATATGATCCCCACATAAACGGCCAGTGTTCGTGTAGCCACATCAGCAGACTCAAACAGGGTATTGTCATACATGATCACCCAAAACCATGGCGCAATCACCCACGCCCACTGACCAATCCATTGTGCAACACCCATAATGCTGGTGCGTTCATGAAAATCATTACTCATTTCATAGCCCATCGCCACATACGGAACACTGAAAATGGTGAGGCCAAAATAAAATATGAATGACCAAAGCATGAAATAGATAAAATTATATTCGAGACCATTGGCTCTATATAACTGCCACATCACAACAAAGGCAAGCCCCATAACAATAGCTCCGATGAATACATATTGTCTTCGTCTTCCCCATCTGGATTTTGTATTGTCAGAGATGAAACCCATAATAGGATCGGTGAAGGCATCAAATATTCTGGGAAAAAGGTATATAGTTCCCCACATCCAACCGGGAAAGCCAAGATCTTTTACCAGCACCACCATAAAAATTCCCAGCACGGCAGGAAACATCTGATTGGCGAGCATGCCTAAACCGAAGGCAACTTTCTGACCGAACGGAACTTGAGTTGTGGTTGCTGACATGGAAGTTATTTTTAGTTAGCGGTGAGTATAATTTGTTAAGCTTTTCAGTTACCGATACACGGTATGTTCTATTTTGCAGGCGGTGCCTTTACATCATTCATCAGTTTCTTTACATCTCCGTCATAGGTATTAGTGATCGTGTTGCCACCTCGCGTGAGGCCCTTGAAAATCCCTTTGTCCACCAGCTCCCACATCGGATATTTCGCTTTGCCTGTTACATCAAACAGTCCGAAGTGATTTTCTGAGCCGTTCGGATTCCCCGCATCTTTCCACACTTCATCAAACGCTTCGAAGTAAAAGCACGATATGCCTGCCGCGTTAGTCCATTCACGCATGTGTTTGTAGTAAAGTCCCTGCTTATACTCATCGGTAGCATGCGAGCCCTCAGGGCCATAGAAACCATCGGAGACGGTTGCCCAGCCCGTTTCACCAATGTGAATGGGTTTATCAACCCCCAGACTTTTCATGTATTTCGAGACAGCGTCATATTGCGATTTGGCGAATGCCACAGCACGCAGCATGGCGGCATCAGTTTTTTCAATCTCTGCAAGTTGTTTTTCTTCAGCGGGTACGCGCCAAAAATCAGGATTGTAATGTGTGTTGTGATAGGGATAGGTGTGCATGGAAATGTAGTCCACAGCCTTAATTAGTTTCGCCAGGTCTTCTGTGTGATAGCTGGCATCACCGCCACCCCAGGACGCAAAGTCATCAGATGAAGTGATCCATAGTTCTTTGGAAAGTTTACCCGATGCTTTAAGCGACTGCAGGTGGTTTACCCACTTCAGTATGACAGAAGGCTGAACGTAATAACTGGCAGCCCACTTCACCATGGCTTCATTACCCACCGCAAGTATTTTTACAATATCCGGATACTGATTAGCCAGCGCTACAGCCCTTTCTATCTCACCTTCATTTTGTTCGCTTTCAATGTTATGATCGGGCTCAAGACCGGTCCATGCATTTTTACAATCTATCCAGGCGCCCAGCATCATGTACATTTCAAAATCGGGATCAGCACTCTTTAACTCACGGATGGCTTTGAGTAAGTTGGATGCGTGAGGGAACTGGACATTGTAGGTCCGCACGATCCTGATACCCATGGCGGATAAAATCTTCAGATCTTCTTTTAGTTGCTCCACGGTGGGCTGAATTGTTCGTGATTTTTCCCGGTAACCTTCGTAGCAAATGGCCTGGTAAGCTGCGTTGCCTAAAATATCTTTCGCTGTCACTTCTTGTTGTTTGGTTGATTGATCTTCGTGTTGTTCTTTTTGTTTATTGCTGCAGGAAAAGCTGATCATGAATGCGATTCCGATACCAAGTATTCCTGGAATCTTGTTCATGGTATTTGATATCTTTTGAAATCCATAGTTCATAGTGATTGGTTATAGTTCAACCCGTATCCAAAAGGAAAGAGCGGTTCAATTGTGTTATCCCAATAATTCGGGCCGTACTTTCCGATATAATCTGCTTCCGATTTAGGCCAGGAGTGTGGGAGCTTTCCCTTGAAGTCATGTTTACCGTATAAGACTTCAGCAATGCCATCGCCTTCAGAACCCGGTAACCATGCCGCTACAAAAGCATCGCACTGATTAATTTGATCGGTAACGACCAGCGGCCTTCCTGAAATCAGGATCACTACAGTTTTAATTCCTTTAGCCGTGTAGGTCTCAAAAATTTGCTGATGTGCTTCAGTAAGCGTGAGCTGATACTTGTTCATCTCTCCGCCAACGTCACCGAAGAACTCAGCATAGGGCGTTTCACCTACAACAATCACAGCCACGTCAACATTGTCGTAACCGGCAAGTCCGTCTTTGTCGTACAGCACTTCACCGGCAGTGTGTTTTATGAAACCATCCAAAATCGTGGTAGCTCCTTTGTAATTTTCTGTCGTTCCCTGCCAGTTCACCGTCCAGCCACCAGACTGCAGCCCGCAGTTGTCGCCAAATTCGCCAACCACCACAATCCTGGCGTCTTTCTTCAGCGGCAATATGTTGTTGCGATTTTTAAGTAGCACCAAAGATTCCCGCACGGCTTGTCGCGCCACGTTCCGGTGTTCCTGAATGCCGATCGTGCTGATCAGGCTTCCATCCGGAAAGGGATTATCAAAAAGACCCATCCGGAATTTCTGTCGTAAAATTCTGCGCACGGCATCGTCAATTCTTTCTTGTGAGATAACACCGTTCAGCACTCCGTTCTTTACACCTTCCTGGAACAGGCCCAGATCTCCATCCACCGCCATCACCATATCGATACCGGCATTGATTATGTCGTTCCCGCCAAAACGGGAGTAAGCCTTCCAGTCGGACACAACAATGCCACCGAAATTCAACTCCGCTTTTAACAATCCGGTGATCATGGCTTTGTGCGCATGCATCGGTACTCCATCCAGCGTATTGAAGGATGCCATTACTGAACCCACACCGCTTGCAATGGCCGCCTGGTAGGGTGGAAGGAGTTGCTGTCTGATTTCATCCAGACTCAGTGTTGTATTTCCACCCTCCACACCAAAGTCGGTGGCACCATCACCAATAAAATGCTTGGCGGTTGCCATCACCGTAAAGGGTTCTGTCAACCCCTGGTGCCCGCGGATGGAAGCTTTGGTTAATTCAGCAGTCAACTCTGTGCTTTCTGAAAAAGCTTCATAAACGCGTCCCCATTTTTCATTGAACGGAATGGCGACACAGGGTGAAAAGACCCAGTTAAAGCCTGTTGCTTTTGATTCAATTGCGGTGATTGCCGCGGCTTTCTCTACCAGTCCGGCATTTCGCGATGCTCCCAGGCCAATGTTGTGCGGAAAGATGACAGCGCCATCATACGTATTTTGTCCGTGCACGGCATCAACACCGAATAACAACGGTATTCCCAGACGAGTAGACAGCGCCTGCTTTTGCAGTTCGGTAAATTTTGCCTGCCATTCGGCAGCATCATTGCCGGGTGTTGGCCCCTGCGTATGTATAATTGATCCGATGAATTTTGTGTTGATTTCATTGAGGGTAATATCATCAAAATGCCGCACCTGTGTCATCTGACCGATCTTCTCATCGAGGGTCATCTGAGCGAGCAATTTCTCAACTTTTTGTTCCAGGTGCCGGTTGTTCTTCATTTCAGTAGTATAGATTGATTCATCTGAACAACCACGCGCACCACCTCACCGGTTCGGCCCGCAATTTTCTGACTGGTCAGTTTATCCAGCCTGAGGTTTTCCGATTTGGAAATACTGCCATCTGAAAAAACAATTTGAAGCCCTGACTGCGCAGCAAGTTTGTATACCACCGGTACCTGGCAGTACGTAAAGCATAACGATTTCTCTTCCACTGGTAATTCAGTGTTTTCACCTTTTACATTGATATAGCTGAAGACTTGCGGGATGGATAAGAATTCATTCTTTCTCAGCATACACGGGTTAAAGTGAATCTGGCCATCCTGCACAGAAATACCCAACTCACCAAAACGCGATATAATATCTTCCTTCACCTGGCCGGTCATACCAGGCTGTTGTGCTCCTTTGTTGGCAGGAGTATGGGAGTACGGATCGGTAGGAAATGCTCCGTACAGCGAAGGGGATTTATGAACGCCTATACCTTCATTGATTTCGTAGTAATGCTGCAAAAGTTTGCTAACCAGCGTTTCATTGTCCTTCTCGTGAATGGCCTTGAGGCAACATTCCTGCACGGCCAACTGGAGTTTGGAAACCATGTGCCAGTAAATTGATCCTAAACCTTCGTAGCCAAAAAATGTTCCTGACCGGCCGGTGAATGCTTTATGATTGAAAACCTTTTCGAAAATTGCCAGCACCTCATCCTTCGCAGAAGATGTTACCTGATACGCACCAGCTAATTCATCCAGAGCTTTTTGAAGGTCAGTTGCATTGTTGAAATTACCATTGAAGTGGTAATTACCCTGAATATCCTGTTCAACGATACGGGTATTCCCCTCGCGCAGCAGTTGAGTCAGCAGGGTTGATTTTGCAATATCCGATTTATCAATGTTATTCTTGACCAGAAAACCGGGTAAGTCTTTATTGGGATACAGGAGGTAGCTAAACTGATCCTCCCGGTAGAGCTTACTTGCCCGCAGACTGTCCAGTGTTACAAGTACTTCTTTAGATGTTAAATAGCCGGAACTTAAAATAGCCACTTGCCCTTCGAGCATTTCAGGGAGGTAGGAAATGGATATCTCTTCACTATTTTCAACAGTCATCAGATTATACGCGCGATACAGGTTATCCGGTCTTTTGCTGGCGCGAATGGTGTGCTCCAGGTAGCTGAGACAAACGGATGAAAACTCAACCAGGTCATGTATGGATAACGGCTTTCGCTGATCACGGAAGGATTGATGGTATATTTTCTGCCTGTAGTTGCTGCCGGCCATGCCCAATCCGTCAAGAATTGCTTTCTTGTCCTTGTTGTTAATCGGTCCGGAAAGCAAGTGCTGATGATTCAATAGTGTATTGCTGATCTCTTCAAAGAAGACAAGTAATTCTTCCGAAACCTTTACCTCGTTGATTTTACTTTGTTCGAGCAGTGTTTTGAAAAAAGCCATAAACCTTCGCAGGTAACAAAGCGTCACCACCGACACACCGTTTCCAACCAACGCATTGTTGGCATCATTCCATTCGGGGCGCTGGGTATTCATCCAGATGCCGCCTTCGGGTATGAAGTTGGATAGCTTGGCTAAAACGGTGGCAAGAATTTTTTCAATAAAGTTGACATGATGAATTGTACCCTTTCTGTTTTCAAGCACAGCACTGTCTGCGCCAAGCGATGACCAACGTTCCTGTATGGCGTGGTCAAGCTTATGATCAAAATCAATGGTGTCTTTGGGATTTCTTAGGATGTCTTCGTAGGGCTTTATTTTATACGGCACGTTGGCATAAACAAATATTTCCTCGTTGAAATATTCAGCGAGTCTTCCGGGTACATGACTCTCGGCAAACTCCAGAAACTTCAGCAGGTAGATAATCTGATGATCGCCCCAATAGCCAATGTACGACCACGGATCATCCGCTTCAATTTTTTCCCAGTCGATACCATTCTTTGTAATCCTGTAGGGATTATATCCATCGAAAGTCGATGCATTCAGGAACTTGAAGATCATCCCTTCAATAAATGCAGGATAGGAGTGCGCCAGCGCTTCCCAGTTCTGGAAGATATCCCTCCAGTTGCCGGCATAGTCCAGTACTTTTGATCCGTCAGCTTCATTGATAATATTGATGGAAAACTGATTCCACGGCCTGCTCGGGTCACCATGCCTTCTGCTGAATTTCAGCGGTAAATACTCCAGGCATAACCGTTTAAGATCCTGATCATCGGAAGCGGCAGCCAGTTCCCTGACAACCGAATGTGAAATATGCCCGGGGAGGTTTTGAATGCGCTGTTTATGCCTTTCATACGCCTGCCGGTTAGCGTTGGCAATATATTTTTCGAGGTCACTCTTTTCGATTTGATAATGGTTATCAAAGATGCCTCCGCGCATAATGTTGAACATCACATTGGCGAAGTGCCTGGTGTCTTTCAGGCTGTCGGCCGTTAGTTGCAAGCCATCGGCTGCTGCATTTAGCCGGATAAGTTTTTCTGTGCCTGATTTAATGTCTTCTTTAATCCTGAACCGAAGATGCTTGTCGGTTTGTAAGGCTTTCGATACTTGAATGATCTGGGAGACACTTTGATTTACGTCAGCTACAATAACCCACTCTTTTGTGGTTTTTGACTCAAGCAAAATATCGGCATGAACAAAGTATGCTCCCTTTTCTGCCTTGATGTCCGTTTCTTGTGTAACGGGAATTCCATTTCTGAAGTTATCGAGTTGTACAGAGGAAAGGAGTCGCGTTGGATTGTCCAGTCCGGTTGACCAGGCGATCGTAGCTTTTAGTGCTTCACTCGGCTCCGCCTTATCAACGATAATGGCACTAAGTGCATAGATTCCTAATCCGCCAGCTTTGTCAAGTTCACTTCTTTTGTATGCATCCACCAGGTTGCTACGCTGGTTTTGAAGTGCACTGCCAACCCCATACGGCAAAATGTTTTGAATGCCATCGAGAAGGGAAACTTGTATCTCGGTTGCATTACCATTTATCAATCTGCAGTGTCTGACAAAACCATAGTGATTACTTGTACTCCACTGATAGTGAAAGGTCAGGTTTAAATCGTAATTGATCTCTTCGAAGATAATTGTATTGCCATAGATACTCTTATACAGGTTTCGTTGCAGGTCATATAAGTTGGAATAACGGATAGAAAATGGTTCCCAAAGGTTTGCTTTGCCGTGCTTTTGGATGCGGAAAATTGTTTTCGGCCCGGTTAGTTCTGTGGATTCTATTATTTTATCATCGGTATAATAGGGGAACAATGCATGTTCAGCATCTTTCCTTCCTGCGCTCAATCCGCCATTACTTCCAATAAACATCCAGTGGTTAGAGTCACTCAGGATGCTCATAAAAAATGGACGCATCTTATCGACATTCGAAATCTGAAAATAGCTTTCGTTGTCGATACGAACTTGCGTTAACTGAATCTGCTCGTTTTTCACCGCTTACAAATTTGGTTTAGGCAAATGGGGCTATCCTGGCTTACTTGTAAATAGGTCGAGTTTTTTTGACTCGACCTATTTTGTATTCAAGGTTATTGGTTCTTAAAATTTATGGATTCAGAACAACCGAAACATTGTCAATATTGGCAGTTACACTGCACCCTGCGTCCCCTCCACAAACTGCTTCTATTAGAAATGAAATACCTTCTGATACGTCAGTACCCGGGGCAATCGTAAAGTTGCCGGTAAAGGTTGTCCAGTTGCTACCCAGCACAGGAGCAGGGTTGAAAACATGTGTAAACGAAGCTCCTCCGGAACCTTCTCCGAATAATAGTACATTGAACACCGCTCCAGGCTGAACAACGGATCCCTTATGATCGAACCTGATGCGAACGACATCGCCCGCTTTTACAACACCAGCGCCTATTCTTTCTTGCTTAAAGGCAGGATTGCTTGGTCCTCCAGTAGCAAGTTTTCCTGACCAGGTACCACCATTGTTGGTAGTATTATCTAAGGTTGCAGATCCACCATTCTGGAATAAATTCCATCCGGTTGCGTCACCTGTTTCAAAGTCACCATTGGTTACTAAGTTGGCGCCTGGTGTACCTCCACCGGATGATTTATAGAAGTAGATATTGTCTAAATAGATGTCACCGTTTCCGTCAAACTTTAACTGAATAATATCGGCCAGGTTAACGGGCGGTGAAAAATCGGATAAGGGTATGTCAACACTGGTCCAGTTTCCATTGGTGGGTACAGTAAGAGCCTTTGCCTTTTCTGATGGCCCCGGGCTAATAACACTCACATTCAGGGCTGTTGAATTTGCCGTCCAAAAATCAACATGAAGGAATTGCATGCCGGAAACATTTTGTGCATTTCCGCTGAAGTCGGTGCCTTGATAGTTCAGGCCGGCATATTTAAGGGTAGCGTTTCCGGCAACATCGATGGTAGTTACTACTGTAGCCTGACCCCAGTTTGGATTGTAGTCAACACCGGTAATATTGGTGTATGCATTGCTGAAAATCGAAATCACATCACTGGCAGCGCGTGCCGGTGGGGTAGGTGCTGCCGTTGTAGGTGCGGTAGGTGCAGGGCCCGTTTTGTAGAAGTAGATATTGTCTAAATAGATGTCACCATTTCCATCAAACTTTAATTGGAAAACTTCAGCCAGGTTAACGGGCGGTGAAAAATCGGACAGCGGAATATCAATACTTGTCCAATTTCCATTGGTAGGTACAGTAAGAGCCTTTGCCTTTTCTGATGGCCCCGGGCTAATAACACTCACATTCAGGGCTGTTGAATTTGCCGTCCAAAAATCAACATGGAGGAATTGCATGCTGGAAACATTTTGAGCATTACCGCTGAAGTCGGTGCCCTGATAGTTTAGTCCGGCATATTTAAGGGTAGCGTTTCCGGCTATGTCAATTGTGGTGACTACCGTAGCCTGACCCCAGTTTGGATTGTAATCAACACCGGTAATATTGGTGTATGCGTTACTGAAGATGGAGACCACATCACTGGCAGCGCGTGCCGGAGGTGTAGGTGCGGCTGTAGCCGGTGAGGTTGCCCCTCCGGCTGAGAGCGTGAGATCATCAAGGTAGTACGTACCACCTGCGGTTATCGGGCTGTCCGTCTCCGTATTATCCGGCTTAATAACCAACTGGTTATAGGCAGTTGGTCCACCGGGCAAACCGGTAAACGTAAAGGCGACTTCTGTCCAAACATTGGCCGTGGTAATTGTTCTGAAAACTGGCGCAGGATTACCGGTTACCGGTACCGTTTGAGGATTGACAGCTAACTCAAATCTAAATACAACGTTTGCCTTAGTGGAATAAACCTTCACCTTAAAGGTGTTTGTTGTTGTTAAGTTAAAATTGCTGGCGAAGGTGTTTTGAATTCCGGCATAGAAATCGGAACCCGTTGGTTTGTCTACTTTAAGAACATAATTAGAGGTGTTAATTCCGGTTTTGGATGGATTGGCTGTGAGTTCGGAAGTAATTCCAGCTCCGAAATTCTCGGACGAAAGAAACGTTGCGCATCCTTCAAAATCTACCGGAAGGGAAGGTGCAGCGATTGGCGTACCGGTACATCCACTACCTCCACCGGTAACAGGTTCTTGCTTGATATCATCAATGTAAAATGTACCTGCAGTAGTACCCGGACCGTCAACGAATAAAGTTAATCGTGAATATTTAGCCGAGGAGTTAAAATCAAAGTTTAGAATTTCCCAACCGGTACCACCATGATTGCTTGTAAGTTCAATTGCACCTGCTGTGCCTTCTTCCAACTTTAGTAATACCGTGGTTGCTGCAGTCGACCGGAAGTTCAGGCTTATTCGTTTGTCGGCAGCCAGGTCAATGTCACTACCCAGATCAAAAAATAAGCCTTCAAAAGCAACACCACTGTTCGTAATCGCCCCCACTTTAGTGGCCTTATTGTTCGTACCCGATTGACTCGGATTATCAACTATGGCAAAGGAAGCACCGTTAAAAACTGTTGGTGTATAATTTACGCTGGAGTTGTCGAAAGTAATGGGTAATGAGATGACAAGCTTAATATCAATAACTACGTTATCCTCAATAAAATCTGATGCCCCTGAAACATTGGAGGCTGTTAATCGCACCGTATAGGATCCGCTAGGGTAGGTTTTCACAGGATTGATTTCGGTTGACGTTTCGCCATCACCAAAGTCCCACACAAATTTTGTTGCGTTAGTAGAGGTGTTAATAAATGTAACTGTTCCTGTATCCTCATTAAGCGTGTAGGTAAAGTCAGCGTTTACCTGCGGAAGCAATTCATCTTCACCCTTACATCCCGCAAGGAATACTATCATGCTGACAGCTACCATCAGCTTTGCGTACATCGTAAATATCTTCATAATCTTTGGCTTTATTGGTTTAAAAACTATTTGTATACCCTTACGTAGTCAACCAGCATGGTTTGCGGGAAGACGGTTTCATTGTTCGGTGAACCGACAAATGATCCACCAACAGCAAGATTTATCAGAATAAAGAAGGATTTATTGAATACCCATTCACCGGGAACATCGGCAGGGGTTATTTGATTGTACAGCACATTGTCTACATAAAAGTTGACATACTTGGGTGTCCACTCAATTCCGAACACATGAAATCCGGTATCAAACCGATCATTTTTCAGGGTGTAACTTTTTGAAATTGATTCGCCAGCGGAATAGCCCGGACCATGAACAGTACCGAGTACGGTAGATGGCTCTTGCCCGCGAAATTCCATGATATCAATTTCTCCTGCAGCAGGCCATGGATTGGTGTCAATATCTGCGCCCAGCATCCAGAAGGCCGGCCACATGCCCTGTCCCCAGGGTAGTCTGATTCTGGCTTCAAAACGTCCGTATGCTTGTTCGAATTTTCCTTTGGTTAGTAATCTTGCTGATGTGTAGGGTGATCCTTGATACGATTCCTTCCGGGCCGTAATGATCAGGTAACCATTTTGCACGGTCACATTTTCTTTACGATCGGTGTAGAATTGTAATTCGTTATTGCCCCAACCATTTGTGCCAGTGCCTATATCATACCCCCAGATGGCACTATTGGGTGCGCCATTGGTATCAAACTCATCTTGCATGACGAGCTGATTCATGGTCGTTACCGTTTGTTCATAATCCGAACAACTCAACAGGCCAACCAGCATACAAACGGATGAAAAACGCAGCCATAGTCTGTTCATGATTCTAAGATTAAATTGATTTCGCTGATTCATTTGGTATTCAGTTAAACTCTTTATTTGTAGAAATACATATTATCGACCAACAGGGTTGAAATGGTGGCATCCGATATGAAGAATATCTGGGCCATATTGTTTCTGCTTGCTAAACCAAACTGAGCCAGCGGGATATCGAGGCTTATCCAGGTGTTACTGGATAATGCAGTGTTGGTAAAAGTTACACGACCACTGGAATCATCTCCGCCTCCAAAAACATTATTAGGACCGAAGTCACCCAACTCAATCGAAATAAAGTCTCCGGGATTAATTGGCTCCTGGATTTGAATGTCCACGTGGAAGTGTGTCATCTGCGATAGATTAACGGTTGGATTTTTAAACTCAGTAGCTACAAAATTCAATTGGGTGTACCGGATCACATTTTCACCGCCAATGTTTACGGCTCCGCCTAGTGTAGTTTGAAAGGGCGCGAAAAATCCATTGTAAAAATCAACGGGTATGTTTGTGTACGCATCGCTGAATACGGAGATAACATTTGCCGGATTACGCGTGGGGATAGGAGCCGGTACAAAAGTACCCACTGAGTTAATGGTTAATGATCCCTTAGCACGTACACCAGCCAGAATTGCGGTAATCTTTGCAGTGCCGCTGCCAACAATAGTGATTGTACCATTTTCATTGACGCGGGCCACATCAACATTTGACGACTTAAAGGTGAAATAGGATGGAGCTGCTGAAACAGTAACGTTTTGTCCGGAAGCCAGGTTAAAGGTTTGCGTAAGCCCCGGAATGGTGATGGTAGTTCCAATAAAGGTATCCATCGTTTCATCCTGTCCAAAATTAATGGCGGGCCTCGGTTGCGCCACAGTGCCAAGTTTTTCAAACTTTAATTCATCAATCCAAAACGAATAGCCATTCTCATTTTCCGGTCCTTCAGCATACCAGAACAATCCCTTCTCCACTACCAACCGGCTTGGGTCAGGAATCGGGATGGTGTACTTTGTCCAGGCGGTACTGATGCGCATGTTGTTTAACGTAACGATGAACTTGTTCTCGCCAAAATCGCTTCCAAAACCGATTTCATTTATGGTAGCACTTTGCGATGCCTTGGCCCAAAAAGTTAGTGCATCATAGTCGGTCAGGTCCCGACCTCCGTTATCCGGAAAGATTGCGCCTGCAAAAGCTCCACCCGGATCGCCAAAATTCGGGACATCAAAGCGCATGGAGGAAGATCCGGAGTACCGGACTTCCGTATCTACCTTAAAAGCATCAAGTTTTGAACCTTGAAAAGGGAAATATTGCAGACCGCTGCTAAAACCATCAATAAAAACTTCCGGGTTCGTTGAGAATCGTGCAAACTCTACATCGCCTGATAAATTTCGTTCGCAGTTTGATAGGATCAACGAAATGAATACGAGCACCACTATCCTTATACTAATTACTTTAATGTTTTTCATCTTGCTTGCTTTTATTTCCCAACATTGATGTGCAGGTACGTTCTTAATTCCCATTCGTTTCCATTCGGAAAACCAACCGGGCTTATGATTGGTGATGTTGCAAATTCTTCCGCTGCATTAGGAAGGTAGCGCGGAGAATATTCATTCAGTGAGCGCCACGTAAACCGCATACCCAGTGTGGTATTTGGCAGAATAAACCAATCCTGTTTACCCACGGTGGTGGAGATGTCGGCCATTACTTGCAGCGGAAAGGTTAAGTTGAAATCGCGGTGATAGTCAAAAGGCCCCCAGTCATTAAACTTGAGGTGCGATGAAAGTTTCATGGTCTTATAGATTACCCTGACATCTCCGCCATAGCGTTCGACTGTTCGTGGATCAGGTCCATTCGCTTGCCCATTGCCTCCGTATAAATTCACGATAAGCCCAAGCTCAGGATTGATCTTGGATACAATTCGTGAGTTAATCTCCCATAGATCCAACGCGGGTGGTGCAGCAGAGGCCGCAGCAGGCTCGCGGCCTGTTCCCGGGAAAATAACGGCAGCATCTTGTGTGGTGGGTAAGTGACGGAACACAAACCCAATGTTTGCGGCCAGTTTGGCATCTTCAGCACGATCGTTATCCCATTCGTACATCCAGGTACCGGGAGTTGGATCAAACGTCAGGAGAAGTTCGCCTCCAACCGTTTCCCTGTTTGAGCGGACTACGAACGGGTCATCCAGAATATTTCTGGGTCTGGCCGGGCCACCTATATCACCTGGAATAGGATCAACAAGTGGCTTTTGCCACATGAAGTTGGGTGCTATTTGCCAATTGCCTTGAATGAAGGTGAAACCGGATAGGATCAGATTTTTATTTCCACTTCCACTGTCTTTAAGTGTCCAGCCGGTAAATGTTCTGGTGTTATCATAACCACCGTTAGCGACCAGGCCTTGTGCTGCTGCCAGTGCGTACCAATTAAAACGACCAGCAGAATAACTAAGCTTAACTTTACCACCCCAGGTATCCGATTCCTGAACCTTATCTACATATACCTGATAATTATTTTCTTCACCACGAACCACCTGGAATTCACGACCTACAAGAGGCTGGCCACCCCAAATTCCACCCACTTCAATTTTTAGTTTGTCGAATAATTTGGTTTCGGCCTGTAGCGTTACTCTTCTTGTTCTTGGCTGAGGAACTGCTATGGAACTGATGGCCACTCCCGGATCGTCAAGATCTTCATGATAAATTCCGGTCAGGTTTAGCTTGCCCACCTGGCGTTGATATTTTACCAATACTGCCGGGTTTGCTCCCCACCACAGTTCACGACCAAAGGCCACCTTGAAGCCCTTGATTGATTTCTTACCCGTAATTTCAATGCCCTGTGGAGCAAGGCCATTATAGATGTCAATGTTAGGGCCGTAGTTCGCTTCCGGATAGAGACCAAAAAAATCTCCTTCATAACCCCAGTGATAATGTCCGGTTCTATAAAAACCATCCAGATCAAATAACTTATGATTCCACGAGTAATCTGCTCTGTAAACAGCCACACGGTTGAGTGAGTTGAGCACCTGGTTGCCCGTTTGGGTCTGTACGTCCACAGGTCTTCCCCTGTTCTCATAAAATATTTCGTTGATAGGATTAAGGGCAACGTTACCCAGCACGTTGAATACAACATTTGCACGCACATTGGAAGCAGGGTTTGCCTCTACACCTACAAAGAAAGATTCAAGGTGGTCAAAGCCTAATTGATTTGGGTATGCTACCGTGTTTGGGTTGGGTACATCGGGTGTAGTAATGAGGTTACCCCCGGTAAAAAAAGTTGTAAACTCAGCTCTCAACTGACTTACACTAAGCATTTTAGCTTGTTCACCGATTAATGCAGCCTTATCGCTTCGTGCTTTAAGCACTGCATCAATTAACTGAATAGAAACAAAATGATCTTCAACACCGGAAAGCGTCATGCCAGCGGAATATGGATTCAATGCATGAGCTTCCTTCAAGGCATAGTATGCGGCACGCGGATAAAGTGTGTATAATCCACGCGGTGTGGTTTGTCCTTTTGCACAAATACCAAACCACTCCTCATTCATGTTATTTTCACCTTCTACAAAATCACTTCGGTAACCACCATTTGCCCATGAAGCGTTGGTGTCATGTATATCCAGGTTTGTTGTTTGTCCATATTTCCACCATCCATCACTGAATTGAAATGTGAAACCTCCCAATGAATTTCCAGCCTTTCCTAAACCTGCTGCATTTTCATAGATTTCCTTCCAGTTGCCAACCATATAATAGGCTTGCGCCTGCTGATCTTCTGAATTTTCAATAGCATTGTATGCATCCGCTCCAAATTCGGTAAAGAGTATCGGCTTGTTTAGCTCATCCCGAACACGCTGAAAGGCGTCACCAAATGAAACTCCGCGATACATGTTCGTGCCGAAGATGTCGATGTCTTTGCATTCTTCTTTAATAATCTCCAGGAAGAGCAGATCACCGTTGCAAATAGCTACCGGATGCGTAGTATCCAATTTTTTCATGGCAACTGTTGCCTCATTGAATAATTTGTACATAGCTAAAGCCCGGGTGGTCGATTTTCTGTCTTCTATTGGAATGTTCTCCGTTTCGGCACCCTCCCAGAATAGTCCATAGTTGTTCTCGTTACCAAGCAGGTAGAGGAGAAGACCGGGCGTACCTTTATAGCTTTCTACCATTTGGGTTACTTCGGCAATGAGTAATTTTCTTACGCGCGGATCGGAGTATTCCGTGTTGGCTACCCATGCGCCATCCAGGGTTAAGCCATACCTGCCGAAAGAATGATTAAGCATGGTATAAATTCCATACTTCTCGTAGATGTATTTTATCCATCGTGCCGGCACACCGGTGTACTGCCGAATGGCATTGACCCCCATGTTTTTCAACAGGGCCATCTCGGCATCAAGAGCAGCCATAATAATGTCATCGGGCTGTTTCCACAGGCTGTAATTGAAATTGGTGCCTACCGGAAAATAATCCCAGTTCATGCCGTTTACCATGAAATCCTGGCCATTTACCTGCAATCTCATTCCGGTATTGTCTTGTGTAACGGCTACTTGCGCAGGCTGCGCAATCACCCGGGCGGTGATTAAAAGAAAGGCTAACACTACGTAGATGTTCTTCATATTAAGTTTGATTTACAGGTTAAAGACCCGAAAGCACTCGTTTGTTATTATTATACTCCGAAATCGTTTGAAATTTGGACACAAACACCTGAAACAGGAAAAAATTGACTACATCAATACTTTCAATTGACTACTACAAAATTTCAATTTTGGAGCGCTGAGGCTGATTTAATAAATATATTTGTTTACAAAAGCCTGCACAAGGGCCATTCAGGAGGTTTTTTTATGCGCTATTCAAGGAATGTTTCAATAATTCGCTTTCTTATCGTTTTCTGGCTATCCATAGCCACATCCTTATTCGCCTCAATAGGAAAGTATCCCATCAAGAATTTTGCTCCTGCTGAATACGGGGCTGGTATTCAAAATATTGATTTTGCGCAGAATAGAGATTTGAATCTGTTTGTTGCAAACAACCTGGGGGTATTGTCGTTTAATGGAAATCAATGGCAAACGCATGCCCTCAATACAGGTAAGAAGCAACGATCACTGGCGTTTGATGAACGTTCAAATCGCCTGTATGTTGGTTCGCAAGGTGACTTTGGATTTTTTGAAGACAATTGGCACTACGTTTCACTGTTGGATAAAATACCTGCGGATTTACGTGACTTTGACGAGGTGTGGGATGTCTTTATTTTCGAATCCAATGTGTTTTTTTGCACGTTCCAGGGAATCTATAGCTATGATGGCAACAGTATTTCCATCATTAGCCACCCGGCCGGATTTAACCGTTCATTTTTAGCGGGTAATAAATTATTTACACAATCACCATCGGGTAAACTTTTTGAACTGGAAGAAGGCAGGCTCATCCCGCTCATCCGCAACGATCGGGTGAACCAGGTTGTTGCAGGTGTAATTCGTGGAGAGATGGGCTATGTTGTGTTTTATAATTCCGGAAAAATTGAACTCATTGATTCATTCGGTGTGAGCGAATTGTACCCAGAGCTGGCCAAAACACTTTCCGGTAATTATGTCAACCACGTAACTCAAATCTCAGATGGCCGGTTAGTTATTTCAACACAACGGGCCGGATTATTCATTTATGATCCAATTTCAAATCAAGTTGAAAATATCAGCACAGAAGAAGGATTAATGTCGAATGCCTGCCTTCGGGTTTTTCAGGACAAAAGCGGTAACCTTTGGGTAGGGATGCAAAATGGTATTGCCTTAATTGACATCAAATCACCCTTGCGTTTAATCAACCAGAATATCGGTTTGCAGGGTAGTGGCTATGAGGCTTTTGAAACAACTGAGGGCACGTACTACACCACTTCCAATGGAATTTATTTTCTGCCCGTGGCTGCTTCAACAAGCTCCTTCCTTAGCGGAACGGAGGGACCAGCTTATAGCATGCAACTGATCAATAAGAAACTTTATGCCGGACACCATACTGGTTTATTCAAGCTTGAGAATGGAAAAGCAATCCGGATAACTACCAGCGATGGGCTCTGGCAAGTGAAGCAGTTGCAGTCAAACCCAGTCTATGCAATAGGCGGCACCTATTCTGGCCTGCGCCTTTTTAAGATACACGCGAATGGGGAATTGCGCGAGATTCAGAAAATTGGAGGATTCAATGAGTCCAGCAGGTTTTTTGAGGAAGACCGAAAAGGCAGAATCTGGGTTGGTCAATATTATAAAGGGTTGTATTTGCTAACGCTAACGGACTCCCTGCGTGAAGCGGTGGTAAAGAAAGTTTCCGAATCGCATGAACTCCCCATACAGCAATATATTTTTTTAAGCCGAATTGATGATGAGCTATACATCAGTACTTCCAGAGGTATATTCAAGTTAAACCAGGCAACCGATACGATCGAAGAAGAAGATGTGTTTTCCAAAGCCGTAGGTAAGAACTGGGTATATCAGCTTGTGCAGGACAAGCAGAGGAATGTTTACATCTATTCCGAAAACCTGGTGGGCCTTTACAAACAGATTAGTCCGGGAAATTATGTGTATATGCCATCATCCCTTTTTCAGTTGCGCCAATCTTTTAACAACGACTTATTAAGTGTTTCCCGAAATGTTCATGATGGTATTTTGTTTAATGCGAATGAAGGGTTTATCCACTATAATCCGGATTTGGAGGATCGGGTTTCAATTTTAAGCGAACCCCTTGTTAGCCGCGTATTTAGTGTGGCGGAAGATAGCATACTGTACTCCCGCATGCCTTTTCACAGCAGGCCAGGATTGGTTGAGCCGATTCGTATAACCGAGGGCACACGCGTTTTACAGTTTGTGGTAGAGTCGTTTAAATTTAAGGATGTAAACAATCAACAATTCCGGTATCACCTCAGCGGCTTTGATGACGGTTATGGAAAGTGGACCAATACAAGTGTGAAAGAATATACCAACCTGAAAGTAGGGACGTATACATTTCTTGTTCAGACATTCGATTCGCGCGGAGAAATTATAACCAGTAAGCCCTTACAGGTAATCGTAACTCCTCCATTCTATAAAAGCACCATCGCCCGGATACTGTATTTCGTATTGGGCATTTCGGTTTTGTACCAAATATACCGCATCCAGCGACAGTATTACAGAGGAAAACAAATACGATTGGAGCAAGCCAAACAAAAGGAGCTTGCGCAAAAACAAAAAGAACTTCAGGAATTAAAGGAAGAACAGATAAAAAGTGAGTTGCATCATGTGAATAATCTGCTGGCCGCCTCTACCATGAACCTGGTGGTGAAGAACGAATTTATGGAAAACATAAAAGAGGAAATCCGGCAAGCAAAAGTCACCGATAAAGTTGAAGACAAACAACTTGCCCTTGATCGGATCATAAAAGAAATCGACACCACCTTAAAAGTTCAGGAAGACTGGAAGCAATTTGAGCATCACTTTGACCGCGTTCACGGTGACTTTCTATCACGATTGACTACTGAATTTATTGATCTTACACCCGGTGAACAAAAACTTTGTGCCTTTCTCAGATTAAATATGGACACAAAAGAAATAGCCAACCTCATGAGCATTTCCCTTCGTGGCGTTGAGGTTGCCCGGTACCGCTTACGCAAAAAACTCGGACTGGGTCCTCATCAAAATCTATCGAAGTTTATTTTAGAATACTAAGTCGATCAACAACCCCTTAAATCAAGCATCGTGCGCACTCAACTACGGGCATTTCAACCGTATAGTTGCTACGGTGTTTAGTGGTATTCCAAATACTGATTTAATTACCGCTTAAACTTCTCTTTCAGCAACGCTAACTTTTCTTCCATAGTCAATTCAGGTTGCTTAGGCTTGTATTGCGGTTTTGCTTGTGGTTTTCCTTTTTGTTTCGTGTTGCCAGGTTTAGGTGTGTTCACCTTTTTATGAGGTCCAGATTGTTGCGGCTGTTCGGCAAACGGATCACTTTTCATCGATAACCCAATGCGTTTGCGCGGCACATCTACTTCTACCACGGTAACCATTACCTTTTGTTGCACGGTAACGGCTTCATTGGGGTCTTTGACGAACTTATCGGCCAGGTGTGAAATGTGCACCAGTCCGTCCTGGTGAACACCAATATCCACAAACGCGCCAAAGTTGGTTACGTTGGTTACGATGCCGGGCAGCTTCATGCCCAGTTTCAAATCTTCAATGGTGTTTACACCTTCTGTAAAGCTGAATACTTCAAACACCTTGCGCGGATCGCGCCCGGGTTTTTCCAGTTCGGTAACAATGTCGGTAAGGGTGGGTAACCCCGTTTTTTCAGAAATGTAATTTTTCAGGTCAAGTTGTTTACGCAATTCCGCGCTGGTCATCAGGTCTTTTACGGAACAGTTCAGGTCTTTCGCCATCCTGTTTACGATTTCATAACTTTCCGGGTGCACGGCACTGGCATCCAACGGATTTTCAGCTTCGCGTATTCTCAGGAAACCGGCAGCCTGTTCAAAAACCTTTTCTCCAAACCGTGTTACCTTAGTCAACTCTTCACGACTTTTGAATGGCCCGTTTTGGTTGCGGTACTCAACGATGTTTCGCGCCAGGGCAGGGGTTAATCCGGAAACATAGGAGAGGAGTTCTTTACTGGCGGTATTCACTTCAACGCCTACGGAATTCACACAACTGATGACCACATCATCAAGGCCCTGTTTGAGTTTGGTTTGATCCACATCGTGTTGGTATTGCCCTACGCCAATGGATTTGGCATCAATCTTTACCAATTCGGCTAGCGGATCAGTCAGACGCCTGCCAATAGAGACAGCGCCACGCACGGTTACATCCTTATCCGGAAATTCTTCCCGCGCAACATCCGAAGCGGAATACACAGATGCCCCGCTTTCATTCACCATCACAACAATAATTTTATTTGGCAAGCCGATGGATTTCACAAATGATTCGGTTTCGCGGCTGGCTGTTCCGTTACCAATGGCTATCGCTTCAATTTCAAATTTCTCACTAAGGTTTTTAATCAATGCTGCAGCTTTTGATTTTTCGCGCTGCGGTTCGTGCGGATAGATTACATCATGATGCACGAGCTTACCTTGCCGGTCGAGGCAAACTACTTTACAGCCGCTGCGAAAGCCCGGATCGAGCGCCAGTACATTTTTTTGCCCGAGGGGTGCAGCGAGTAATAATTCTTTCAGGTTGGTGGCAAATACTTTTATTGCTTCTTCGTCCGCTTTCATCTTTGACTCCATCCGGATTTCAGTTTCCAGCGATGGCCGCAACAAGCGCTTATAACTATCGTGCACGGCAAGCTTTACCTGCCCGGTAGCAGCATTTGCTCCTTTTATGTATTGGCGTTCCAGTAACTCCGTAGCCGACTCTTCCGGAGGGAAAATGTCGAGCGTGAGAATGCCTTCCTTTTCACCTCTGCGTAATGCCAGTAAGCGGTGCGAAGGTGCTTTCGAAATCGGTTCACTCCAGTCGAAATAATCTTTAAACTTTTGCCCTTCCGTTTCCTTGCTCTTAACAACCTTGGCTGAAACAGTTCCTTCCTTCCAGAAAAGTTCGCGCAGGTTCTTGCGTGTTTCCGGATTTTCACTCACCCATTCGGCAATGATATCGCGTGCACCGGCCAACGCTTCTTCCAGATCAGCCACACCTTTTTCAGTATTGATAAAGGATTGTGCAAATGCATCCAGGTCAAATTTCTCCTGATCTAATATTTTCTGAGCCAGTGGTTCAAGACCTTTTTCCTTGGCCATGCTGGCGCGGGTTTTACGCTTGGGCCTGAAAGGCAGATAAATATCCTCAACTTCGGCCAGCGTTTTGGCCCTGGCCAATAATGCCAGTAATTCGGGCGTAAGAAAACCTTGTTTCTCAATAGAGGTAATTACGGCTTCCCTGCGCTTGTCCAATTCCTGAAGCTCTTCGAGCCGGTCGCGAACGGCCGCAATGTTCACTTCGTCCATGCTGCCGGTCATTTCCTTACGGTAGCGTGCTATGAAGGGGATGGTCGACCCTTCGGCCAGTAATTCGGCCACCGCCCGAACATAGTTAACGGGTTGATTTATTTCCTCAGCAATCAGATCGGTATAGCGTACCAGCGTTTCTTTTTCCATGTTCATGTAAAGCAGGGGGCAAAAATAGGAGAAGGTTTTTAACCCGCAAGGAAGTTTTTTACTGCCCGACTTTGCGCACTTTACATCCGAATTTATAGTAAGTTTATTTCTTTATGAAAATAACCGGTTAAAATTTAAACACGTATGTCACCCTACCTCGCAGAATTTTTAGGCACATTAACGCTAGTCTTATTGGGTAATGGTGTGGTTGCCGCTGTTGTATTGAAGCGTAGCAAAGCTGAACATGCAGGTTGGCTTGTAGTAGTCATTGGCTGGGGGCTTGCGGTTACCTTGGCCATTTATGCAGTTGGTCAGATTAGCGGTGCACACATTAATCCGGCAGTAACCCTGGCGCTGGCGTATGCAGGAAGTTTTTCGTGGGATCTTGTTCCCGGCTATTGTCTTGCCCAACTGGCGGGCGCCTTCACCGGTGCTATTTTGGTTTGGCTTCACTACCTGCCGCATTGGCCGGCCACGAATGATCCTGCCGGTAAGCTCGCAGTCTTTTCCACCGGCCCGGCCATTCGTTCAACCTTCAGTAACCTGGTCAGTGAAATCATTGGAACGACTGTACTGATTTTGGGGTTGCTCACTATCGGTGCAAACAAATTCACCGAAGGATTGAACCCACTTGTTGTTGGTTTGTTGATTATTTCAATCGGACTATCGCTAGGTGGCACCACCGGCTTTGCCATTAATCCCGCGCGTGATCTGGGTCCGCGCCTGGCGCATTTTTTATTACCCATTCGCGGCAAGGGCTCTTCCGATTGGTCGTATGCATGGATACCCGTAGTGGGGCCGGTTATCGGTGGTTTGGTGGGTGCGTGGTTGTATCAGCTCTTCTTTTGATTTTAGTGTTGTTGCACCTTTAATTGTATCCACAAAACATTACCCAGGAATAAAGGTAAATATATGCACCCCGGTTATGGAGGATGACCGTCCACTTCCAATTGTCGTTTTAGTCCACGTCAGACGAAAAGTTATTTGGGATGAATCAATGCTCTGAATTTCAACTACAACTCCATCTTCTCGAGTAAATGAAGTAGCCTGATCACTCGTGAATGTGTATGATCCGTTTCTCGCCCAAACAGGTGTCGTGCCCGTTGTAGTGTAAGAATTGTTCGCCTGGAATCGAATCGTAAAACCAGTGAAGAGCTCCGTTGATGAGATACCATCAATGGTGACACTTGTAGTTTGCCAATTACCACCGTCAACTAAGATTTTTTTTACGCGATCCGCTTCTGTAGCTGGCGGCTCATCGGAACATGAGTATAACAATACTATAGTGCTTGTTAATATGAATAAACTGATATGTGCTAGGTTTCTCATGATTCTTATTTCTTTATGATTTTGTGTACATAAACAGCATTGTGGGAAGTTATTCTTAGAAGAAGCAACCCTGGTTTAATATTTTCAGTTGAGATTTTCAAAACTTGTTGACTAGCGCGCATGGCTCGCAAGATTCTACCGAACTCATCAATTAATTCAATGTCAGCATTAAGCAGGCTTTCATGTAAATTAATGCTGAGTACATCATCAAACGGATTAGGATAAACGGTTATTCCCTGAGCGGATGATCCCTCCGTACTGGTTATCACAATTAAAACAGCATTTGAAAACTCGCTGATACAATCATCAACCTTTGCCTGAACCGTATAGCTTCCCGGGTCTGTGACTGTGAGCGATTGGTTGGTGGCTCCTGTAATTGGATTGCCATTAAAATACCATTGATTGCCTGTAACGCTGCTCGATGTAAGTATAAGTTCAGGAAGGTCGTTTCCGTTTTTGTTAATAATAGGTTTTGCTGGTCGTACACAGAAACTTTGATTCACGCTAGACGCTGGAAAAAATTCTTCGTTACCCGATTGGCTGGCGCTGATAGTTGCCCTTCCTGCCCCTTGTATACTGACCGTGTTTCCGGAGATTGTGATAAAATTTGAAGTAGTAGCGAAAGAAACCGGTAAAGTAGAAGTTGCGGTGGCCGTAAGTGTAAAGGCCGGGTCTCCAACTGTTTTGTCCGGTAGTGGTGCAAATGAAATTGTTTGATCTTGTTTTGCTGCTGTCGTCTGACTTCCGTTGAGCGGTGAAGCTTGCAGGTAGTTGGTGGAGTTGCCATTACCATTGAAGCTGTAGATTTTATAATAGTACGTTGTGCTGGCATTCAGCCCGGATTGATTAAATGTGTTTGCATTGCCTACAAAAACAACAACTCCATTGCCTAATGCTGAATTGACTGTGTAGGCCGTACCGTCTACCGGATCGGTGGTTGGCGCAGCACCTTCTCTTCGAACAGCAATATATCCAGTGGGAGAACCGGCAGCGATAGTATAATTAATTGTGAAAGATGATGCAGTTACAGCCGTAAAATTCAATGCAGTAGGTTGTGCACCGGGTTCATTAGCCAATCCTTCGGCAGTGGCTTGGCTACCACTAAGCGGTGCTGTCTGACGGTAATTTATTGCGCTGCCACTACCGTTAAAACTGTAGATTTTATAATGGTAAGTTGTTGCGGGATTCAAACCTATTTGATTAAAGGTTGTGGCACTGCCTACAAAAACCACAGTTCCATTGCCTAATGAAGCATTGATGGTATAAACGGTGCCATCCACCGGATCAGAAGTTGGCGCAGCGCCTTCTCTTCGTACGGCAATATACCCGGCAGGTGAGCCTGTGGCGGCAGTGTAATTTACAGTAAAGGATGAGGTCGTCACAGAGGTAAAGTTCAATCCGGTAGGTTGTGCAGTGGGCTCAACTACCGGGGCTGCGCCCTGAAACTTTACTAAAAAGCCATCCCAATTTCCTCCTCCAAAAGTATTTTGATGTCCGCTACTTGAAATATTTCCTGTGCTCATGGTTAGTCCTCCGAGGTAGACATTACCAGAGTTGTCAGTAGCAACTGCATAGCCAGTATCATCACTGGTTCCACCATAGTAAGTGCCCCATTGTCGAGCCCCGCTGGTATTAAATTTTACAAGAAACGCATCGGATATACCACCGCCATAAGTGTTCTTATGCCCTCCACTTGCAATGGCAGACGTGCTTTGGGTTGTACCCGCCATATAAATATTTCCTTCGCTATCCGTTGCGATTGCATTGGCATAATCATCCCCACTCCCTCCGTAGTATGTCGCCCAAAGACGCGTTCCGTTCGTATTGAATTTGGCAAGGAAAGCATCAGAGGGATCTTCCCCTCCACCACCAAAAGTATTTTGATGACTGTTGTTGGAAATATTTGTTGTACTGGCAGTAGACCCAGCGAGAAAAACATTACCTGCTTCATCGGTACCTACCGATGAGCCCTCGTCATAACTGGTTCCTCCGTAATATGTAGCCCATTGGCGCTCACCATTGGTATTAAATTTCACCAGATACGCATCGCCAGCACCACTGTTGGAATTTTGATGGCCTCCAATGGCTATAGCAGAAAAGCTTTGGGTAGTGCCCGCCAGGTACACATTGCCTGAGCCATCTGTAGTGACATCTCTTCCAGAGTCTGACCCGGTTCCTCCGTAATAGGTTGCCCAAAGGCGCACACCTTGTGGGTTGAACTTTGCCAAAAAGCTATCGAATGTTCCGCCACCAAATGTATTTTGATGCCCACTGCTTGAGATTCCCGTTGTGCTATTTGTAGTGCCCGCTAAGTAAATGTTTCCCGTAGCATCCGTTGATACCGAACTTCCGTAATCGTTCCCGCTGCCTCCGTAATCAACCGACCATTGAAAACCTCCACTGGAATTGAATTTGACCAAGAAGGCATCAAATTGAGAAGGAAAAACTGTTCTTTCAAAAGATCCAGCCAGATAAATATTTCCTGAACCGTCTATAGCAAGATTACCGGGTGAATCACTATATTCTGATCTTCTAAAGTAAGTGGCCCATTGTCTTACCCCAGCGGTGTTGAATTTTACCAGAAATACATCCGCAGCACCACCCCCAGTATTCAGGTGGCCACCGCTGGCAATATTGTTGGTGCTTGCCGATTGACCATATACATACACATTTCCAGAAGCATCGGTCTTGATTGCTTTAGTAAAATCATCACTTGAACCTCCATAGTATGTTGCCCATATCAGGGAAGGATCAATTACAAAGCCCTTTTCTGAACTCACATCTGTAGTAAAGCCAATATGTTTTCCGTGTTTTTGATAATTTACACTAATGGATTTTCCCGTTTCATCCCAGGAAACGGGTTGCTGCTCTTCTAAAAATCCGTAAGGGGTTTCAATTCGTAATTTGCCATTAGTGAGGGCAGGTAATGCTCCGGAATAACTATAGGAAAGCAGGTTTAAATCAGCACCAGCATGCACATGCACATCGTATTTTAAGTGGCCTTCTTTAATGTGGTAGACAACATCAATACCCGGGTAGAGATTCCTGTAGGTAAGTGTAGCGTAGCTTTTAACTCCGGTTATGCTCTCAGAATTTTTTGCAGTGTAATAGTTCTTGTGATCATTGAATGCACCTTCAGCAATAAGTTCCACTTCAGGATTAGAATTATTCCACTGCATATCTACACGGTACCTGTGTATAAAAGTGGCGGGGCGCTCAACGAGATCATCTATACGATTGAAGGGCTTACTTTCCTTTGTGATGGGTTTGCCGGTAGCTTCGCTAATGCGAAATGTTCCTTCCAATAGTTCTTCGGTGTAATGCCACTGGTAATAAATGCCATTCTTTGTGAAGTACACATTCATTCCTTTGTCTTTCAATAAAAAAAGAATGTCACTGCGAACGTTGCCTTCTGTATCGGAAAGCTGACCGTTGATTTCTTCGAAACGCAGTTCGTAAGCTTTGTTTTCGAATGGTTGAGGAACTACTTGCGCGAGTAGCGTGGCAACCAAGAAAAGATGACTTATGATTTGTAGAATTAATTTCATTTCTATCAGTTTTAGTTATCACTCAGGTAATCGTATCAATATTTATAGTTTCTTAAGTCATTCTTGAACAGTGAATTTGACTTTAATCCGAAATCCAATTTCAAAAGGCTTTGTTTAATCCAAAGATCACCTGATTCTTGATGGATAATCAATACCTGAAATGCAGTATTTTCTTCTACCGGAATTCAGGTAGAATGGAGATGAAAAAATTACTAGTTGTTCAGAAATTGTGGTTCTGTTACGAAGTAATGAATTTCATGTAGACGGCTAATTCTTTAGTTGACTTAGATCTTGTGTTGTTAATGATGGCAGAGCTAGTAAACTAAAAGTGATTTTAGCATTTGGCTGATATGATGTTCGCGTCTTAGACATAAAAAATTTGAATAACAATTCAAATTTATATCGATTGAACTTAATCCTTTCTCTTCTTCGATTTGTTTAACTGAAGGGAAGTATTGCCCCCGGTTACCCTTCCATCTTTATCGTACGTATACTCTGACTTCACCTTCTTCTCTGCTGGTATCGATCCGGTTTCTATTTTATGAGAATTTTGTTTGGCATTCATTCGCAGCGGAGAAGAGTTGGCGATGCGGGTAGAGTCAGCCTTCCAGCGTGCAATGGAATCGGCCCGGTGCACCGAATCGCTTTTTGGTTTTGATTCATTTGCCTGACTAAGGGCAGGGGTTGAAAGGGCGATCAGCAGAAGTATATACCATGGTTTCATAATCCAATAGGTTGCCTACCGGTAAAAACAATTACAAGCTTCTGTATGTTTTTTGGAGATATGGAGAAACTGAAGTCAGTTATCGGAAACCTGATTGCTGTATCCGATCATGAGATTACTCAATTGCTTTCCGATTGTTACACAGTGCTCTATAAGCGCAACGAAATCCTGAGCCAACCCGGAGTGGTTCCAGATACTATTTTTTTTATCAATAGGGGTATCATCCGCGTAACGGTAACCGATAATGAAGGGGCTGAACACACCATCCATTTCGCCCTCGAAAATCAATTTATTGCCGACTATTCCAGTTTTATCTTAAAACAACCGGCCTTGTATGCACTTCAGGCGTTGGAGGATACCGAAGTTATTGTAATGCCACGAAAAGCCATTGAGTGGGGTTATACGCACATGCGAGAAGGCGATAGGCTGGGGCGCCTGATTGCCGAGTATTATTTCATTTACCAGGATAACCGTATAAAAAACCTATACGCCCGTACCCCCAAAGAGCGATACGATTCTATCAGCGAAGTTTTTCCCAATATTCACAACCGTGTTCCTCAACACATGATTGCTTCCTACCTGGGCATTACACCGGTTCATTTAAGCCGCCTTAAAAAATCCGACCTGCTGAAATCATAAACATTTGTTATCGTTCGCGGTGGTAGTACTTGTGTTGCTTTGTAATAAAAAAAGGCAATGAAATTATCATCCGAAGAAAAACTACGCTTAAAAACATCTTATGGCCCCTGGGCATTGATAACGGGAGCATCTTCCGGTATTGGTCTTGAACTGGCCACACACTTAGCCGAAGCCGGCCTGAATGTTTTACTTCATGGACGCAGGGCACTGGAACTGCAACGGATTTCGCACGAATTAAAAGAACGCTTCAAGGTCCAAACCGAAATCGTTTCTGCTGATTTATCGGCCGATGACGGTGTTCAGGAACTGCTTCAGGCGGCCTCGAAAAAGCCAATCGGATTAGTGGTTGCATCAGCTGGTTTTGGCACCTCCGGTTTGTTTCATCAGGGTAACGTAGCCGATGAGGTAAACATGCTCCGCGTCAATTGTGAAGCAATGATGGTGTTGATCCACCATTTCAGTACTCAATTTATAAAACAAAATCGTGGTGGTTTTATTCTGTTAAGTTCTATGGTTGGTTTTCAGGGAGTGCCTTATGCTGCTCATTATGCCGCTACTAAAGCGTATGTTCAATCGCTTGGCGAAGCTTTAGCGGTTGAACTTAAACCCTATGGTGTTGATGTATTGACCGCGGCACCGGGGCCGGTATCCAGTGGTTTTGAAGCACGTGCCAACATGAAGATGAACATGGCCATGCAACCTGAACAAGTTGCTATTCCGATGCTGAAAGCATTGGGTAGAAAGTCTACGATCCTTCCCGGATTCTTAACCAAATTTTTGGTGGGTTCACTGCGCACCGTGCCGCGGTGGGCCAAGGTAAGGATAATGCAAAAGGTGATGGGCGTAATGACGGCCCATCAACGTTCAGCTACCTAAGGTGTATACAGGCACGAGAACTAAAGGACAGGCCTTTTTTTGACAGCCTGAGGGTATCGAAGTCCATCCTTATCAGGTTTCGACAAGCTCAACCTGACAGCAGTGTTTTTTTGAGATGGAACCTAATATATTCCCACCATTGCCAAATACACGGGGTTATGAAATATTTCAGTTGTGTTTCTAAAGGCCACCATTATCAGGTTTCGACAAGCTCAACCTGACAGCAGTGTTTTTTTGAGATGGTACCTACGATATTCCTACCATTGCCAAACACACGTGTTTATGAAATATTTCTGTTGTGTGTCGAAAGGCCATCATTATCAGGTTTCGACAAGCTCAACCTGACAGTAGTGTTTTTTTGAGATCAGACTTAAAGGTATTCGGATAATTGCTCAAATACATTAGGCCATGAAATTCCGGCTTCGCGTTTACCTAACCGAACCATAATCAGATTTTTTTCCGGATGAACATAAACGTATTGACCGTGCAACCCGTTGGCATAAAATCCATTTTTACTTAACCACCATTGATATTTGTAGTACTTCACACCGCCCGCTTCTGTTGTGGCCGAGGTGGATGCCTCAACCCACGATGGGGGCAGAACTTGTACTCCGTTCCAGTTGCCTTTGTGCAGGTATAACCTCCCGAATTTGGCAAAGTCGCGCGCCCGGGCGTTGATGCAACAAAAAGTTTTCTCCAATCCGTTGTTCTTTTTATCGATGCTCCAGGTGGCATCGTACTCCATACCCAGGGGCGCCCATATTTTTTCACTCATGTAACCGGTTACGGATTTGTTGGTGGCGCGCTCAACAAGTAATCCCAGCAATTGGGTGTTGACACTTCGGTACGCAAATTTTGTTCCGGGCGGGTAATCTGTTTTTAAATGCTTCAGGTAGTTTCTCAATGTTCTGCCGTAGTATAATTTGGCCGCCTGCCCAAACGGGTTATAATAGCTTTCGCTGGCTTTGATGCCGCTGGTCATTTGCAGCAGGTGCGTTATCGTAATCTTATCAAATCCTTCTTTCCGTTTTAGTTCGGGAATGTAATTTGTTATGGGCTCGTCAACACTTTTGATGAAACCATCCGCCAGTGCAGCGCCAACCAGTGCTGAGGTATAGGATTTCGCCATGGAGAAGGAGGCTACCGTTGAACTTATTTCGTACCCTTGATAGTATCGCTCAAACAGTATTGAATCGTTGCGGATGATCAGAAAGGCCACGGAATTGTGCGCGCTCACAAGACTATCAATCCGGTGCACACGGGCTTTTCCAACCCGTTCAGGTTGTATAGCCTCCGTGAAACGAAAGGGTTCATCAGCTTTGGGCAATGGCCGTGATGGAAATATTTTATAGTCGGTAATGTCGGAGAAATTGTAAACGACAAACCGTCCGACAAGGCACGATTGGAGAATGCTAAAGGCACTTAAAATGAGCAGGCAGGCAGCAGTTTTCTTTATCATGCTTTGAAAACGCAATCGTATAAAAAAAGTTATTGCCAATGTTTTTTCAGGCCTGTAATAATTTCACTGCTCATGGTACTCATTGAAAAAAATTAACTATGCGCGACAAAAAGCACCTGAATAAACCGGATAACCGAGGTTATCATGCAGTTTTAATCGGAATTCTTTCAGCCGTTGTGTTTCTGGTTACACTTTACATGGGGTATAGCGGTGAACAGCCTCCGTTCGAAATTTTTATTTTACTATTCATCATGATGGTGTCCATTATGGTGGTACTCGTTAATGTTTTTAATGTTTCCCCGCAAAGAAAAGTGTGTTCTAAAAAACCGGATTAGTATGACACAAACACATGCAACTCAAAAAACTCATCGCGACTGGTCTGGGCCCTTCAACAGGATACTTTATTTTTCTTTTGTATTGCTGGCCATCTATTTCCTGGTGGTGAGCAAGAGCATCGGATCTGCCATGAGCAACCTGGGCCTGGCGCTGATCTTTGATCCCTTTAAGCAGGAGGTACCCTGGAACAAACGGCCACCCTACCAGAAGATATGGTTATTGACACACCTGCTTTTCGTGTTCACGCTGCTGGGTATTCTGCTTGTGCAGAAATTTTGGTAATCCCCGGTAATGGTGTGAAGCAACTTCCATGATACTGCATTTCTTTGTAGTTTGGCTGACGCATGAATTTAGGTAACCGCCAGACAGCCCTTGATAACCTTACCAAGAATCAATTTGACGTACTCATCATAGGTGGTGGCATTACCGGTGCCGGCATTGCGCTGGATGCCGCATCA
This sequence comes from Flammeovirgaceae bacterium UBA5585, assembly GCA_002425185.1. Classification (GTDB taxonomy): domain Bacteria; phylum Bacteroidota; class Bacteroidia; order Cytophagales; family Cyclobacteriaceae; genus UBA2336. The sequence goes on from DILT01000003.1 coordinate 137,331, forward strand.
CGCGGATTGAAAACCGCCCTTATCGAAAAAAATGATTTTGCGTATGGCACAAGTTCGCGGTCAACCAAGCTCATCCATGGCGGTTTACGGTATTTAAAACAACTTGAGTTTGGTTTGGTAAAGGAAGTGGGCAGCGAACGGGCTATCGTGCATAAGCTTGCCCCGCACCTGGTGATTGCCGAAAAAATGTTGCTTCCCCTGAAAGAGGGAAGAGGTTTTGGTACACTGCTCACCTCCTTCGGCTTAAAACTTTACGATTGGCTGGCCGGGGTGAACGAGATTGACCAACGCAAGATGCTTACCCGCCAACAGACACTCCGGCATGAGCCCTTGCTGAAACCGGATGGCGTTAAAGGGGGCGGCTTGTATGCCGAATACCGTACCGATGACGCCCGGCTCACCATTGAAATTTTGAAGACAGCCGCAGCCCATGGTGCACTGGCCGTAAACTATGTTAAGGCTGAAAATTTTATTTACAAGGGTAGGCTTATTTGTGGTATTCACGGGCTGGATACCCTAACGCATCAGGCCATAACCATCAACGCCACGACCGTTGTTAATGCCGCAGGTCCGTGGGTAGATGAGTTGCGCACACTGGATCAATCAAAAAAAGGAAAGCAACTACACCTTACCAAAGGTGTTCACATTGTGGTCGACCGAAAAAAATTCCCGGTTAAACAAGCCATTTATTTTGATGTGCCGGACGGCCGCATGATTTTTGCCATACCACGCGGCCGAACCACCTACATCGGCACCACCGATACAGATTATAACCTGGCCATCGATGCGGTAAAGACAACCGTTGCCGATGCACACTACCTGATTGACGCAGTGAATGATTCTTTTCCCGATGTTAATCTTCAGCTTGCCGATGTGGAATCCAGTTGGGCCGGGTTACGCCCCTTGATTCATGAAGAAGGAAAGTCTGCATCCGAACTTTCGCGAAAGGATGAAATTTTTGAATCATCCTCGGGCCTGATTTCCATTGCCGGGGGAAAGCTAACGGGGTACCGCAAAATGGCCGAACGGGTGGTGGATATGGTCATCAGACGTTCGTTTAACAACCGCGAATTAAAATCCTGCTATACCGATAAAATCAGCTTGTGTGAGGATACGTTTACAAACGCAGGCGATGTGCAGGCGTATAAAAAAGCCTTAGCCTTAAATCTTGCTCCCTTTGGATTGCAGCCCTATGCCAATTACCTGGTAGAAACGTATGGAAGGCAAACAGACGATATACTCCTGTCGTTGAATCAGTTTCCTGATGAGCACGAAAGCATTCGCCTGGCCCGTGCCGAATTACGGCTTACCCTGGAAAATGAAATGGTTCAAACGCCCCTGGATTTCTTCATTCGAAGAACAGGCATGCTGTATTTCGACATCCCACGGCTTACATTGGTGATGAATGCCATACTGGATGACTTCAAAAAATATTTCAACTGGAACGATGAACAATACAAACATGAATTACATAAGTTAGAGCAGGCTATCCGGGAAGCACAACTCATGATTAGTGACCAATGACCGTTGACCAAGTTACCCCATGACTAAACACATCATCGCACTCGACCAGGGAACGACCAGTTCGCGCGCTGTACTTTTTACTGATACGGGAGAAATCAAAGGTATCGCACAAAAAGAATTCAGGCAGATTTTTCCGCAGGCCGGATGGGTGGAGCACGATCCCATGGAAATTCTGAGTTCACAACTGGGTGTACTGGATTCCTTAATCCGTGAGCATAAGGTTGATGTAGCGTCTATTCAAGCCATTGGCATTACTAACCAGCGCGAAACAACAGTGGTATGGAATAAAACTACCGGTGCGCCTGTTTATAATGCTATCGTATGGCAGGACAAGCGAACGGCCTCCATCTGTGAAGACCTTAAGAAAAGCGGACTTACCGATTATGTTCGCGAAAACACCGGGCTGGTAATCGATTCCTATTTTTCTGGAACAAAGATTAAATGGATTTTAGATAACGTAAAAGGTGCGAGGGAACAGGCGAACAGGGGAGAGCTGGCTTTTGGTACAATCGATTCGTGGCTTATCTGGAATATGACGAACCGAAAAGTACACGCTACGGATGTTACCAATGCATCGCGTACACTGCTGTTCAATATCCGCACCCTGCAATGGGACGAGCGCTTGCTTCGCGAACTTTCTATTCCTGAAAACATGCTGCCCTCCGTCCATCCATCCGCGCACAATTTTGGTCATGTTCAATTATCCGATACCTACATTCCTATTTGTGGTGTTGCCGGTGACCAGCAAGCTGCCTTGTTTGGCCAGGCGTGCTTTGAACCCGGCATGGCAAAAAACACCTACGGTACGGGTTGCTTCATGCTGATGAACACCGGAACTAAAATTCAGCCATCGAAAAACGGATTGATCACCACTATTGCGTGGCAACTGGGTGATAAAGTTGAATACGCCCTGGAAGGAAGCGTGTTCATTGCCGGTGCAGCCGTGCAATGGCTACGCGACAGTTTGGGCATAATAGACGAATCAAAAGACTCGGAATATTTTGCAGCGAAAGCATTGGGCTCAAACGAAGTGTATGTTGTTCCTGCGTTTGCCGGATTAGGTGCACCGTATTGGGACATGTATGCACGGGGTGCTATTTTTGGTTTAACACGCGATACCGGTAAAGACCACATCATCAAGGCTACGCTTGAGTCATTGGCGTACCAGACCAAAGATGTGCTGAATGCCATGCAGGAAGATGCCGGGTTAAAGCTGGCCAAGCTGAAAGTAGATGGTGGCGCCTGTGCCAATAACATTCTTATGCAGTTTCAGGCCGATATACTGGGAACAGAAGTGGAGCGGCCAGAAGTGATTGAATCTACCGCCATGGGTGCAGCCTTTTTAGCCGGCATACAAATTGGCTTATGGAAGAAAGAAAATATTATGGCTAACCGAAGGATCAATAAAACGTTTCAACCGTCAATGGATGCCGGCACCCGTGATAAACTCTATGCGGGTTGGAAGCGTGCGGTAGAGCGGACGAAAGGGTGGATTGAAGCCTAAGTGCTTAACGTACTGTAGTGTTAATAATAAATAAGTTCTTATGAAGAATATCATTTTACTGCTTGGTGTTTTCATTTTTCCCGTGTTGCTTTTCGCCCAGGACGATGTACACAAAATCGTAGCCAATGAGACCTGTGCCTGCATTCAGAAGAAAGATCTGTCGAAGATAAAAGACCGTTCCGAGATTGAAATGCTGATGGGCTTATGCATGTTGGAAAGTGCCGGTCGGCAAAACCTTGATGTTGATTTATCCGATCAGGCAGCTATGCACAAATTTGGGGAGAAGGTAGGAGTGCAGATGGCGTTAATTTGCCCGGAGGTCTTTGCTTCATTATTTAAAAACAGCGGTGCAGACGAGCCCACTATGCTTTCAGGCCAGGTAAAATCTGTTGATGTGGGTGAATTTGTGTATATCAATTTCAAAGAGGATTCGGGCAAAGAACACCGGCTTATCTGGACGCGTTATTTTCCCGGCTCCGATGAGTTTATGGATAATCCTAAGAAGCTTGCAGGCAAAAAAATCAGGGTAGCGTTTACCGGAACAGAGTTTTACTCACCAAAATCGAAAGCTTACTTTATTGCCAAGGAAATAACAGAGCTTCAATTGCACTGATGGTGTAGCGAGATCACGTTCTGTTCTTTAGTATCAGTATCTGAAACATTTTCTTTTAGTATCAGCGGTTTGGGCTTCTTTCGTTGTGATTTAATTTCAGCGCTTATGTTTTTCATTTCTTCTGTCCGTCAGGCAAAGTAGTCCATAAAATATTTGTGCTTAAACAATATCGTCAATATAACTGTGTATGTCATTAACTCTGTTACCATTGCAAAATACTTTGTTTGGCTTGTCATAAAACCAAAGGTCTCAATGACACAGATAGTAAACAGCATAGTATATGTTGCAAGCATAAACTCTGGAGTTTTACTCCATTGCGTGAAATATCCGAGCAAAAATCCTGTTGAGGTAATAATGACAGAACCCCAATGAATGGGTAACAGCCATTTAGGAAAGTCAAGGTTTGTGTATGAAGTCCAAGGAACTTTTGTAGAAATATATTCTATCATTCCACCTGTCGACCACAGGAAAAGAAAAATGTGAATTAATACTAGAAGAAAACCAAAATACTGCATTTTATCTTATTGTTTGTTCAACGGTGGTTTTCAACGATTGATTAAACTCAGGATATGTATTAAACATTTCTTTCATTAACATTCCTGCAACAACCGATGCAGAAAAACCTTTAACTTCATCCTTCTGAATAAACAGGGTTTTACCCCCCGGTAAATCTTCAACCCGGTAAATATGATAGTCTTTTGCAAAGGGGATTAAAGTATCAGACCAACCAAACTGTGTTCCATTTTGAAAGTCAACCATAGTATGCTTAATTTTTCTCAGCTTACCTTTGAATATGTAATCAACTATTGTTTTACTTCCACTTTGTAAGTTTCCTTCAATATTTTGAAGAGTTTTACTCCACATTGGCATAGAACTGAAATCAGTAAGTGCAGCCCAAACTTTATCCTTAGGAGCATTTATCGTTAGTTCAGTATAAATGCTCCAATGGAATGCTGAATGTTTCGTTATTTTATTTTTTGTTTCCATTTTTAATGAATTGGTTGCGGCAATATTAAGGCATACTTTATTTTTTTGAGTTGCCCAAAGGCAACAAATCATTTTGAGCAATTATTTTTCTGATTCGACTAACTGAGTGCTTTGTCAACCCAAGATAGTTTGCAATACTTTTTAAAGCTACTCTATTAGCAATATCTGGGTGATTATTGATGAAATTTAAATATCTTGATAGTCCATCTTCAACTATGATAGTTGTCTTTTCTGTGATTTTTGAGCTCATTGTTTTTTCAGAAGCTTTATGAATTATTTGATGCCATTTAGTTATTTCTTTACTAAACAAAATGTATGAACTATAACTGAAGTAAATGATGGAACAATTAGTTTCTGCTATAATATACTTTGATGAATTTGTTTGATTGTAAAAACTTGTTAGGTCAGTGATGAATCCATTTTCTTTGATAAAACAATGAGTGATTTCTTTACCATCAGAATTATATTCGTAGAGTCTTAATATGCCTTTTACAACAAAACCAATCTTGTCTGATTTTGCACCATTGGCTAAAAAATGGTTTCCTTTTTTTAATCTAATTGGCTTTAAATGCTGCTTAAGCAGACCTTTTTCAGATTCATTCAATGATTCGAGACCGTCAAAGTAATTTACTAAATTGTCGGTTAAAATGTCTTCATCCATTCTTTGGTCAATTTACTTAAGATTACAGTTTTTTAGCCTGACCGCCAACGTTTTTCGGCTTTGCGTAGTGGCGGATTTATTTGCACTTCACTGTCAGCCGACCACAAATGCTGATTAGATACACAAAGTTACAATTTTGCACTGAACCCGCCATTACGCAAAACCGATGTTGTGCCTTCGTTGTTCTTTTTCGTCCGTTATGTTGTCGGTCAATACTGTCAGCGTTGGTAAAGACATACTCTTTGCCAAGTATTGGTTTGCGTGTCGGCTGGTGCGACTTGGCAATGTGTATGGCTTGCGGGTCGGCTTTAATAATTAAATGTTAGACCTACTCCAAAACCCATATCACTGTCGTAATGTGTCCTGAAACCTAAGTTTTTGCTTGCAATATAATTAAGCCCAAACATATATTCTCTGTCTGTATTAACCATAAATGCAGCTCTGAACCTTTTTGAAAGCGGAACATCTTCTCGTCTTAATTGAACTCTTACGTTTCCATCGTGATAGACTTCCGTTTGTAAAATTATAAGCATTGGTAAAGTATAAGCAACCCCTAAACTAAACTGTGTCCTATTGTCTTTGGTGTTTGTCTGTCCGAACAAATTTCTTTCAGGTGTTTCGTGTTTTCTGTATCGCCAATCAAATCCAACAAAAGGCATCAGCCATTGGTTTCTGCCAATGTACCTGCCTATATGGGTTTCTGTTTCGTAACCGTGTCTGTCATTATAACCCAAACGCCACTCTGTGCCAAAACTCCAACGTGTATTTTGCAACATAGCCATTCCGTCATTACCATTCGTAGCAAAGTCATTTTGGAACATAAAATGCAGTTCGTTACTCTCTCTTTGCAACTTTTTGTAAGCCCATTTTTTGTCAGGCAACAATGGATTTGGGGCTTGGTCTTCGGTGCTAAAAACTCGGTTCATTCCTGCCATCATATGGTAGAGAATATGACAATGAAAAAACCAGTCGCCTTCTAGATTGGCTTCAAATTCTATAATATTGGTTTCCATTGGCATTATATCCAATACATTTTTGAGTGGTGCATAATCGCCTTGCCCGTTGATAACTCTAAAATCGTGTCCGTGCAAGTGCATCGGGTGTCGCATCATTGAGTTGTTGTAGAGTGTTATTCTTACAATTTCTCCTTTTTTGATTAGAATTTTATCAGTTTCAGCAAGCACTCGGTTGTCCATACTCCATACATAGCGGTTCATATTGCCCGTTAATTCAAATCTTAACTCTCTGATAGGTGCATCTTTTGGCAAAGTGGTTTTGGTAGGTGATTTGAGCATAGCATAGTTTAGGGTAACAATGTCAGTGCTTGGCATTGAATGATTGCTATGGTCTGAATGTTGGGATTTTTTTGATTTATTTTCTCCTGTAATTTCAGGATACATTACCGTATTCATATCCATTTGTTGCAAGGACATATCCATTCCCATATCGTTCATAGTACCGTCCATTTTCATCATATCGTTCATCATCTTCATACCTTCAAAGTATTTCAGTTTAGGCAATGGACTTGCCAACTGCTTAATACCTGAACCTATATAAATAGATGCCGATTTAGTTCGGTCTTCGGGTGTTGCCAAAAATTCATAGGAAGTATTTTCTGCCGGAATGGTAACGATGACATCATAGGTTTCTGAAACTCCTATTATTAGTCTATCCACCACAACAGGCTCAACATCATTGCCATCATTGGCAACTACGGTCATTTTTTCACCTGCATACGTGAGCCAAAAAT
>DILT01000020.1 GCA_002425185.1 Flammeovirgaceae bacterium UBA5585
CAGTCTTATAGGGGGTTAGTACAACTTTTAGAAGCAACTTGCAACTGCTTCATTTTCAATCGTCAGCACCTTGTGCAAAAAAGTCTAATGACTTTTTTAGGTTAATCCTAATTCTTCTTGGTCACATCATCAAGGCTGGCGAATTTTCTTCCCAAACCCGACACAGCCGCTACGTTGAAAAATCCAACAGCTTTTTTACCGTTTGGATTTACATTTTTAATGTTGGTTGAAACATTCGCCAACGGGGTTGAGAACAGCTCTGAAAAACCACCAGGCCGATCCGTTTGCACCACAACCTGTGTTAGGAAATCGAATGATGCATCTGATAACGAATGAAGTTCAACATATAAGGAATCTCCCACTACATATGGAGATAATAAATTATTATCCTTATCCTGATCAAATGGATTAACTGACGTACGGATAGGGGCAATAAATACTATTCCGGAAAAATTACTACCGCGCGAAAAACCCGCATCATACGCCAAACTGATTTCGGAAGGCTTATTCAAAAGCTTTGAATTTTTATAGGTTTTAATCCAATACGTATCGCCCGGTTCCAGCGGATCGGTAGCCCAGAATTCGGCCAGGTATAAATCCGTGACAAACTGATTACCCTCCTGCAACTGAAAGGTAATGCTATCGATGGGCGGCACTCTGCCCATCCGTGTTAGTGAAGTATACGTCTCACCTTCTGCCGAGATCCTTAATGTGTAGGTAAGCCCTGTTTCACCAAAAACTTCATCAGGAGCGGGCGTCCAGATGTAGGCTCCTGGTTCGGTGTCGCTTTCTGAAAACGTATAGATTTTTCCGTTGCTGTCTTCAACACGTACGGTTGCCCCCGATACGCCTGGAGGCAGCGTATTATCAAAATACGATTGCGTTTTCATAAGCTTGATTACCTGGGGCTCCTGTTTATTGGTAATCCAGGCATCCACCACTAGAACTGGTGTAGCCGGTTGAAGGGTTGGATCAATCACTGTTTCACAAGCCAACAACGCTACTGCACTGATCAGAATAACTATTTTCAATAAGGTTTTCATAGGCATAACTCAGAAATGAAAATTATAGGATACTGCAGGCACTACAGAGCCAATGATTGAAAGCTGTGTAGCCTGACTATCAATTGGCTGGCCAGCCGGTACGCGTTCATCGGCTTGCGAAAAATAAATAGAGAATGGATTTTTCCTACCGTACACATTATACAATCCAAACACCCAGTAATCGGTATTCTTCCTCACCTTCCCGTTTTTCTTTACGGTTTTACCTTCCAGCCTGGCTGAAATATCTAACCGGTGAAAGGCGGGTATGCGAACATTGTTCCTTGACTCAGTTTCATTGTAAGGAATAAGTATCCCCTGCATAATGTAACGTGATGTTGGAAATGTGGTGGGCGTTCCGGAAAGCAAGGTAAAATTTGCTGAAAGTGATACTCTTTCTGAAACATCGTAAAAACCGGTAAGTTTAAGATTGTGTGTCTGATCAAAACGAGTAGGATACCAGTTGCCCCGATTAATCCCTTCCACCTGAAGTTCTGTGCGACCTAACGTATAAGCCACCCAACCGTTGAACTTGCCCGTTTTCTTTTGCAGGTAAAACTCCAATCCGTAAGCTCTTCCAATACCATTTAACAAATCACCTTCCAGAAATTCATTGATTAACAAATCAGCGCCATCAATATAATCGATTTGATTTTTTGTATTGCGATAGTAAGCTTCTACTGAAAATTCATAATCTTTCTCCTTTCCAAAATCCCTGAAATAACCAAGGGTATACTGGTCACCAAGCTCAGGCTTTATGTTGTTTGAACTGGGTGTCCATACATCTAACGGGTTTGATGCTGTGGTGTTGGAGATCAGGTGAAGGTATTGGGCCATCCGTATATAGCTGGCTTTAACTGAACTGTTTGCATTAAGTTGTGCCTTTACGGACAAACGTGGTTCAAAATTTCCGTACTCACTCATCACTTCACCTCTTTCATAAGGGGTTATCTCAACCGGAGTTCTTCGCACACCGGCAGTAGTATCATTATAGACAATCTGATTTCCCGGGCCAAAGCCCCAGAAGTAAGAGTAGCGCAGACCATATTCAACTGAAAAAGTTTCATTGATCCGTTGGTTGTTACTGATGTATACAGCCGCTTCAAGATTATACTTTCGTGGCAGACTAATATCAACCACATCACCACTGGAAGCTCCCGAGGCTGTGGCCGGATTGAAGCTGTAGTAGTTTCCTTCCGCACCAAAAGAAACCTCATTCTCGCTATTGATGAAATAACTAAAAGCAGGTTTAAAGGTGTAATTGGTAATGGATGATTTCCATTTGAAGTAATCGCGGTCATCCTCGCCAAACTGAAGGGAGTAATCATATTTGCTGTAAATGCCTGAGAAATTGACAAAGAGTCTGTCGTTAATTATCGAATTCCAGCGTAAGGTGGCTGTATTGTTTCCCCAGGAAAATCCTTGTTGCTTATCAAAGAAAAATATATCGCGACCCGTGTATCCGGATAAGTATAGCCGGTTGCGCTCATTAATATTATAATTTCCCTTTCCGGTAAGGTCGTAAAAATTAAGACGAGCGCCATCCTGTAATACATCCACGAAGGGTCGTGCCAGTATATCAATGTACGATCGTCTGCCGGCAACAATAAACGAACCCTTATTCTTTAATACGGGGCCTTCCACGGCCAACCTGCTGAATATTGTTCCAATGCCACCGTTTACTTCAAAATCCTTGCTGTTGCCTTCCTTCATGCGCACATCCAGCAACGATGAAATGCGCCCACCAAATTGTGCAGGTACTGCGCCTTTGTACAACTTAACATCTTTTACGGCATCCGGATTAAAAACAGAAAAGAAGCCCAACAGGTGTGATGAATTATAAACCGAAGCTTCATCCAATAAGATCAGGTTTTGCCCTACACTGCCCCCACGCACATTAAAGCCAGAGGCTCCCTCACCTACTGTTGTTACACCCGGCAATTGTTGCAGGCTTTTGATCACATCAACTTCACCCAAAAAAGCCGGAATTTTACTAATGGTTTTGATGTCAATTTTATTTACACTCATCTCCACCGATTGTACCATCGACTTTTCGGTTGAGCCGGTGATAACCACTTCCTGCAACTGCCTGCTTTGTGAGGTTAGCTCTATATCCAACCGCACATTCTGGTCTAGCGAAATGGTACGCGTTTCTTTGCCATACCCGATATAGGAAAACTCAATTTCATAGGTTCCCCTGGCCAGGGTAATGGAATAAAATCCATACACATTTGTTGTGGCCCCGGTTTTCAATGAAGGGATATAGATGGTGGCACCGATTAGCACCTCGCCATCAGCAGCGTCCTTAAGATATCCGCTTAACGTGGCCTTATCCTGAGCAAATGAAACTGATGTCAGCAGGATGAGCATTAAAACTATAGAATTGATTTTCATACGGTCATATGTCGTTGTCAAACAAATAATGTTACGGCAGTGTTCACTTTCTGATGCAAAAAATCAAATGTTTAACAAAGCATCTATCCGCTTAACATGAAGTAATTTTGAAGCTTACCCGTAAATGGGTAGGTTGTAGAAAAAATTACCTATGCTTCGATCTATTACTTTCTTCTTTCTGCTAAATGTGACCTTATCGTTTGCACAGTCACAAAAAATTTCACCCAACAAGAAATCTGTTTTGCAATCGGTTGAAAGACATTCGGCTAAACTGATTGAAACCAGTGATAAGATATGGGCGCATGCCGAAATTGCTTTTCAGGAAACCGAATCGTACAAATTACTGGCCGACCTGGCAGAGGCTAACGGTTTTAAAGTGGAACGTGGTGTGGCCGAAATTCCCACGGCATTTTTAGCCACCTTTGGAAGCGGCAGTCCGGTGATAGGCATTTTAGGTGAGTTCGATGCCCTGCCCGGGTTGTCGCAAAAGGCAGTTCCGCAAAAAGACCCGCTAACCGAAGGAAAACCCGGTCACGGATGCGGGCACAACCTTTTTGGTACAGCAAGTCTTGGAGCGGCCATTGCCATTAAAGAACTGATTGAACAGGGCAAGCTTAAAGGCACCATCAAATTTTTTGGAACTCCGGCTGAAGAAAAGTTTTTTGGTAAACTGTGGATGATACGCGCAGGGCTTTTCAACGATGTAGATGTGGTAATGGACTGGCACCCGGGCGCAGAAACCAAAGCAGCCGTGCAAACAGGACTCGCACTTGTTGACTTTATTGTAGAATTCAAAGGACAGGCCGCCCACGCTTCGGCCGATCCGTGGAATGGAAGGAGCGCAGCAGATGCCCTGGAATTATATACCACGGGTATTAACTATTACCGCGAACATATTAAACCTACCGTACGTATCCATTACCACGTACAAGATGGTGGCCAGGTAGTTAACGTAGTGCCCGACTACTCACGCCTATGGGTGCGTGTACGCGATGTAAAACGTGAGGGCATGAACGAAGTGTACGAACGCGTAAAAAAAATGGCCGAAGGTGCAGCGATTATGGCAAATGTAGATTACAAAGTCTCCCTGGTTTCAGGTATTTATGAAGTATTGGTAAACCGCACCGGAGCCGGTTACCTTCAAAAAAACCTGGAGTACCTGGGACCAGTTACCTACACTGCCGAAGAAACAACTTTTGCAAAAAAGATACAGGAAGCTACCGGTAAACCCCAGGTTGGCCTGCATAGCAAGGTTGAACCTTTGGAAGAAACCCTGGAAAATGCCGGGGGCGGATCAACCGATGTAGGCGATGTAAGCTGGGTAGTACCTGTGATCCGCCTGAGTGCAGCCACAGCACCCGTTGGCACCCCATGGCACTCGTGGGCTGTGGTGGCGTGTGGCGGTATGTCTATCGGGCATAAGGGCATGTTGCATGCTTCCAAAACATTGGCACTTACCATGGTTGATTTATTTGAAGACCCTAAAAAGGTTGAATCAGTAAAAGCAGAATTCAGACAACGAAAGGGTGATCACGTATACAAAGGCCTGGTACCCGATGGACCACCGCCTATTGGCAAAGAATGAAGGGGCCATTTAAAACAGATCAATCGCTTGGGGAAGAAATTGCCAACAGCATAAGTCACGGCTTAGGGGCTATTGGTGGAATTGTAATCATACCCTTTCTGATTATCAATGCTCTACCCTACGGAGCAGGCGCCATAGTGGGAGCAGCTATATTTGGTGCGGCCATCATTATCATGTACCTGAGTTCAACGTTGTACCATGCGTTTCCGGTTAGCCGTACAAAAAAGCTATTCCAGATTTTTGACCATAGTGCTATTTATGTGTTGATCGCAGGAACCTATACGCCTTTTGCATTGGGTATTTTGCAAGGCTTTTGGGGCTGGGTAATGCTATCGGTTATGTGGACGCTAGCCGCTGCCGGTATTGTATTCAAATCCATTGCCGGCACGCGCAAGAATATACTCTCCACTATTCTATACGTAGCCATGGGTTGGATGGGCATACTGATGATAAAACCTCTGATGGCAAACATGGAGCGTGAAGGGTTGTACTGGCTGTTGGCCGGAGGAGTTTCCTATACGGTTGGCGTCATCTTTTACCTGATGAAAAAGGTACCCTATACACACTTCATCTGGCACCTGTTTGTGCTGGGCGGCACAGCCTGCCATGTGGTTACGGTAATGCGGTTTGCGAACTAAAAGTATGTCCTTTGCCTAGCAACCACAGTAATTCTCAATAATTGTATTATTCTTTGTTTCCTTTATCTCAAAATAACAACCAACGCCATTATCAAGTGGTTGAAATTTAGTCTTCTCTTTATTCCAACCGTGTTCAATATCTAGTGGTGCACTTTCAAATATCAATTCAATCCATTTGATTACACTTTTCCGATCTGATTTCGGAAGCGTAAGCGAAACAGTTACACCACCTGCTTCCATACATTGTTCCATTGAATAATGTATTCCACCAGAAAATTCCTGATCAAATGCACAAATACTATAATCAGGGTAATCATAACGCACCACTTTTGATTTTCCGGATACTGAGTCGTAATTATGGATTAGATAGAGATAAATAACATCCCCAGAATAACCCAACCTCTTTAATTCCTCATTTAAATTTCTGGCATCAGGTTCAATTAATTTGAACGGCTGACTGAAAGATAAAGCCGGAATAGCAAGCAAAATTATCAGAATGAATTTCATGAAAGCTCAAATTTATTTATCTATGAAAGTATAAAAAATTCAGAAAATAATTCACCAATTTGTATCATGCCTTACATTAAACTTGAAGATCATCTTCCCGGAGTAACCGGCCTGCTTGAGTTCAGCCGTAAAACATCTGAGCCACTGCGCGAACTCACACAACTTCTGCTCCGTGGCCCTTCCACCTTAACCGAAGCGGAGCGAGAATGGATAGCAACCCTGGTGTCGCACAAAAACAAATGTGTGTATTGCGCCACTTCGCATGCCGCAGCTGCCGATGCCTTTCTGGGTGAGCACCATACCACGCAAACGATACGAAGCGATTACGCCACGGCTCCCATCAGTGAAAAAATGAAAGCGTTGCTTACCATTGCTTCGCAAGTTCAGGAGAGTGGAAAAAGCGTAACACAAGTTGCTGTTGATCAGGCCAAGCAGGCTGGCGCTACCGATCTTGAAATTCACGATACTGTTTTGATAGCAGCTCTTTTTTGTCTGTACAATCGTTACGTTGATGGCCTTGCTACCATAGCACCTACTGATGAAAATTATTATGAAGCCATGGCCAAACGGCTGAAGGAAAATGGTTATCACCGGCCTGCCCAGGGTTACGATCACCTGAAAAAATAATACCATGTCGCCAGTCGCTAACACCAACACGCCACTTCGTACTGATTTTTACCTATTCCTTTTGTATACCATAAGTTTTATATGCAGCGCGTTTGGTGGCGTAACCGCTACGCTGATGTCTTCTTACCTTCCGGTTGTATTACTTGATTTAAAAATCGGTGCGGAAAGTTTAGAAGTTGTAAGCGCTGTTATTAACTCAGTATACTTATTCGGCATGCTTACCGGGGGCTTGCTGCTCGGCTTTGTCAGCGACCGGCTGGGCAGGAAGCCTGCACTGATTATATCAACCCTCTTGATAGGGCTTTTTACCATGCTCACCTCATTCGCGGAAGGCTGGCAAATTCTTGCCGTATTCCGTTTTCTTTCCGGTGCTGGCGTTGGCGGGGTACTGGTAAGCTCAACCATTTTAATTGCTGAAGAATGGCCCGAACGCTCACGAAATATTATGCTCGGCATATTATCGATTACTATACCCGTGGGAATTTTTGCTGCAGGGTTTATTACCTATACCATCGAGAGTTGGCGTACAGGTTTTTTGGTAGGTATTTTACCCTTGTTATTGGCCGGGTTAACCCAGGTGGCCATCCTTGAATCGCATCAATGGAAAAAAAGTGAACCTCAAAAAAATTCTGAAACAAGAACTTCCATTTTTAATTCAGACATCCTGTACGACTTAGTCATCGGTTGCGTAATCTACGGAAGCATGCTCATAGGCTTGTGGGCCATTTTTCTCTGGCTTCCTACATGGGTTCAAACTATGGTTCAAAATTCAGACGGGCAAAAGGAGCGCGGTCTCAGCATGATACTGTTTGCGATTGGCGGCTTGCTGGGTGGCTTTATTTCCGGTTGGGTCGCTAACCGGGTGGGCATTAAACGATCGCTTATCGTTTGCTTTGCGGCTGTTTTTGCATTTAGCTTCATGTTATTCAAACTTAACCATGCGCTCAACCTGTTCAGTTATTTCAACATGGCAGGCATTGCCGTATTTTTCGGCATGAGCCAGGGCATATTAAATGTTTACATACCCGAATTATTTCCTACCGCCATCCGGTCATCGGCTACCGGGTTCTGTTTTAACGTTGGCCGGATATTCACCGCTGCCGCTGTATTTTTTGTAGGCTGGCTTGTAAATACGCTTGGCGGATATGGAAATACATTATTCATTTTTTCATTTATATTTCTTATCGGATTAATCGCAACATTGTTTGCACGCGAAAAGAACAGACTTAACCAGACAGACTATGGCGTACATTAATATTCCTGAAAATCTACCCGGCATCCGTGGCCTCATGGCGTTTCGCCCGGAAACCGCTCAGCATATAAACGAACTGGCAGAAATACTGCTCCGTGATGAAAACAGCCTTTCGCGTGGTGAACGTGAACTGATTGCCACCTATGTTTCCTACCTTAACGATTGCTTCTTTTGTCAGAATGCGCATGGTGCAATTGCCCAGCACTACCTGAATTGTGATATAGAGACATTGGACAAAATAAAAGAAGACATTGAATCGGGGCCTGTCTCCGAAAAAATGAAAGCATTACTCAGTATAGCCGGAAGTGTTCAGAAAAGCGGTAAAGCTGTTACGCCTCAACAGGTTGATCGTGCAAAAGCAAATGGTGCTACGGATAAAGAAATTCATGACACGGTTTTGATTGCCGCATTTTTTAGCCTTTGTAACCGTTACGTAGACGGACTTGGAACCAGCGCCCCGGCTGACAGACAATTTTATGTTAACCGGGGAAAGATGCGGGCAGAGGAAGGGTACAGGAGTTTCGATTTATATAAATAGAAGCCTGGGGTCAGCTTTATACAAGAAATAAAGTCACCTAAAATTTATTCCCATACTCCTCCTTATCAAACCCCAGAGCAAGCACTTTACCATCTTCTTCGATCAACGGTCGCTTGATTACGCTGGTCTTCTCCAGCATTAAAGCAATAGCAGCTTTTTCAGTGGTTATTTTCTTTTGTGTCGCTTCACCCAATTGCCGCCAGGTGGTACCGCGTTTGTTTACGAGGCTCTCCCACCCCACTTGCTTGCTCCAGGCTTTGAGTTTGGCTTCGGTAATGCCTTTGGATTTATAGTCGTGAAAGTCGAGTTCAATTCTGTTCTTTTTCAGCCAATCAAGCGCTGACTTTACCGTGTTGCAGTTTTTTATACCGTAGACTGTCATGCAGATTTAAGATTTAAGATTCTTAATTTTAGATTTCAGATTTTAACGTTTGGTCAATATAGGCATCCACCTGCATTTCCAGAACGGTTAACGGCACAGAACCATTCTGAAGAATGGCTTCATGGAACTCACCAATGTTAAATTTATCCCCCAAGGCTTCCTCTGCTTTTTTCCGCAAGGCCTTGATTTTGATCTCTCCAATCTTGTAACTCAACGCCTGCCCCGGCCAACCGATGTAACGATCTATTTCTGTAGTTACTTCGTGAATAGATAACGCTGTATTTTCCGATAAGTATGTCAATGCCTGTTCGCGTGTCCAGCCTTTATAATGAATTCCTGTATCCACCACCAACCGGCATGCCCGCCACATTTCGTAGGTGTACCGGCCAAACCAATCATAAGGCGTAGTATACATACCCATCTCTTCGCCCAGAAACTCGCTGTACAAACCCCAGCCTTCACCGAAGGCACTGATGTAATACTGATTTCTAAAGCGCGGTATGTCTTTCAATTCGGCCGCCAACGAAATTTGCAGGTGATGCCCCGGCACCGCCTCATGTAAGGTGAGTGCAGGTAGCGTATACAGTGTACGACTTTTCAAGTTGTAAGTATTCACCCAGTAAATCCCGGCACGTTTGCTTTCCCACGATCCGCCCACATAGCGACCGCCCGTATAGGTTGGGGCAATGTTATCGGGTACAGGTTCAACGGTGAAAGGTAATGTATAGAGTTTGTTGAATAATTTCGGAAGCTGCGCCTCAGCGCGCTTGCTTAACCATGCAGCATAGTTCAATAATTCCTGTGGGGATTTGGCGTAGAACTGTGGATCGGTGCGAAGGAATTTTAAGAAATCAGAAAAGGAGCCTCTAAACTTCACTTCCTCGATTATCGCTTGCATGGCCGCCCGGATGCGGGCTACTTCCTGTAACCCCAGGTTATGCACCGAATCAGGTGTAAGCGGAAGCGTGGCATAATGCTGAACGCGGTTCTCGTAATATTCCTTACCTCCCGGCACCTGACTTATGCCGGGCACTTCCTTGGCTGCAGCCATATACTCATCCGCCACAAAAGTTTTTAACGATTGGTATTCATTCACCAACTCACCCACTACTCGATCGGCTTGCGCTAAAATAGTTTTACGATCTGTTTCCTGAATATCAGCCGGCAATACATGAAAAGGTTTGTAGAAAATTGAAACGTGGTAATCCTGCACAACCCACGGTTTTAGTAACTCCAACGTATTTCGCACAATCACCTTAGGTGCAACAATACCTTCTTCCATTCCCTTCTGCATCAAGATTCTGTTTTCTTTCAAAACAGTAATGTAGTTCGGTAGCCAATGAAGATAATCGTAGTAGTGCTGTGCGGTTGTAAACGGCAGGCGCTGCAAGGTGCGCTCCATGTTGTTATAGAAACCACCTTCGGCATTAAAAGGAATGTAATACATCTTGTAACGAAACTGATCAATTCTGTCGCGCAAGCTTATTATCATTACCTGCTTGCTGATTTTTTCCTGTTCAGAAAGATTGACATCATCGATAGAAAGGACTTCATCCAAAAATTTCTGAAGACTGTCGATACGCTGCAGACGAGCTTCCGGTAAAGCCGATCGCCAGGTTCCTTTCGGGTGAAAGCCCCGGTACAAACTATCTTCAGAAGAACCAGAAAATTTATCGATTTCATCGAACAGTTGA
Organism: Flammeovirgaceae bacterium UBA5585; assembly: GCA_002425185.1. Taxonomy (GTDB): domain Bacteria; phylum Bacteroidota; class Bacteroidia; order Cytophagales; family Cyclobacteriaceae; genus UBA2336. The sequence continues at coordinate 10,658 of DILT01000020.1, forward strand.
GCGAGCTTTTCACCATCGGGCTGAACCTTATCCTTTTCAGCAGGCCTACATGCCATAGCGGACAGTAAAACAAATAACAGGTAGCGTTTCATAGAAAGTTTTTAGGAAACTAAAAGTAACGATTTCCAAGCTCTGAACGTTTTTCTGTGTTTACCGTACAAATAAAAGTTTATCACATCCAATGTACCGTCCTTAAATCTGGCTATTTTGAGCAGGAAGAACAACCTACCTATGAAAACGATATTTACCCTGTTCCTTGTTACCAGTATTGTCCTGTCAGTACAAGCCCAACGCGACTACTTCTATCCCAAAGCGACAACATTTACTACCGGAATTCCAACACCTGAAGAATTTCTCGGGTACCCCATCGGAACGCACCATACACGCCACGACCGCGTGGTGGAATACTTCAAAACGTTGGACAGGCTTTCCGACCGGATGACGTTGCTGGAGATAGGTAAAACGTATGAACACCGTCCACAGATTACTGCTATCATCACCACCTCTGAAAACCATAAAAATCTGGAGGACATCCGCAGCAAACATTTGCAACGGAATACCTCAACCCAATTCAACAACGTACCACTCGTAATTCTTTTGGGGTACAACGTTCACGGCAACGAACCTTCCAGTACAGAAGCTGCGATGCTCACGGCTTATTACCTCATTGCCAATGAAGATGAAGAAACACAAACGTGGTTAAAAAACATGGTTATCCTGCTCGACCCGGTGTATAACCCCGATGGTCGCGATCGCCACAGCCATTGGGCCAACATGCACAAGGCTTCACCTCTTGTAGCCGATCCGCTTGACCGCGAACACAACGAAGTATGGCCTGGCGGACGCACCAATCATTATTGGTTCGACCTTAATCGCGACTGGTTTTTGGGTGTTCATCCTGAAAGCAGAAATCGGGTGAAGCTATTCCATGAATGGCGCCCGTATGTGATGACCGACCATCATGAAATGGGTACCAACTCAACGTTTTATTTCGATCCGGGAAAATACAGCAGCAACAACCCGGTTGTGCCTGCACAACTCTACGATGTACTCTATCCGAAATTCGGAGAATACTTTGCCAAAGCCATGGATGGTATAGGCTCACAGTATTTCACAAAAGAAGCTTTTGACAAGTTGTATCCGGGCTACGGATCAAGCTATGGAAATTTTTACGGAGGTGCCGGTTTTCTTTTCGAGCAGGCAAGTTCCCGCGGCCATTTACAGGAAACTACCACTATTCCCCTCACCTTTGCCTTTACCATTCGCAACCAGTTCACCACATCACTAGCAACCCTTAGCGCATCACACAATGAACGTGACATGCTCGTTAACCTGCGCTTGAATTTCTTCCGTACTGCAGCCAACCAGGCAAAAGCCAATCCGGTGAAAGGATACGTTTTTGGCGATGGTAATGATGTGAGCCGCACGAACGCATTCGTTAACCTGTTGCGCATGCACGAAATAGAAGTTTATGATCTGGCCAGGGATATGACTGTAAGCGGAAAAACCTATGAGAAAGGAAAAGCCTTCATTGTGCCTACGGAACAAATGAATTACATCATGGTACGGTCAGCATTCGAAAAGGAAATAACCTACACGGATAGCATCTTCTACGATGCCTCAACCTGGTCGCTCGTACATGCATTTAATTTGCCACATGCCGAAATACGCGGACCGATCAGCAAAGGCGACCGCATTACAAAAGACCTGATTAAAACCGTAGCACCGGTTACACGCAGTAATTACGCGTACCTGATGGAACTTACTGACTACGCTGCACATAAAGCAATTCACCAACTGCAATCGGATGGTGTCATTGCTAAGGTTGCTTTCCGATCCTTCAGTGTTTTGATTAACGGGAAAGAGAAGAACTTCCGCCACGGAACGATTATCATACCGGTTAGTCAGCAAACAATAGATGGCGATAAACTCTTTGAAAGCCTGAAAAAAGTAAGTGCTTCCTGCCTCGTAGATTTTTATTCAATTGAAACCGGGTACAACCTCAAAGGTATTGACCTGGGTTCAGGCTTTGCGGTTCCGCTAAAGCAACCAAAAGCATTAATGGTTATCGGTAACGGTGTGTCCGGGTATGAGGCCGGAGAAGTGTGGCACCTACTCGATCAACGCATTGGTATGCCGATAACTAAAGTAGACGTGAGCAACTTTAGCCGTGTGAGTTGGGATAGATACAACGTGTTGGTAATGGTTAGCGGCACCTATAACTTCGACAAATCAACAGCAGATAAAATCAAAAGCTGGATACAGGCTGGTGGAACACTGATCACACTTAAAACGGCTACCGAATGGGCCATCAAGCAAGGTCTGACCAAAGAAAAAATAATACCCACCGATACCACCAAAACCAAACCACGAACAAACTACGAAGATGCGGCCAATACGGAAGGCGCAAGAAGTATCGGAGGATCAATCTTCCAGGTAGACCTTGATATTACCAATCCAATTGGATTCGGGTATACCGATCGCACCATTTCAGTGTACCGCAATGGCTCAACGTTTCTTCAGCCCAGTAAAAACCCTTATACCACTGTTGCAAAGTACACCGCCAAGCCGTTAATCGGTGGCTACCTGCACAAAACCAGTGCACCAAAGGTGGCTAACTCCGCTGCCGTATTGCTCAGTGGTGAGGGTCAGGGAAGGGTAATTATGTTTTCTGATAATCCGAACTTCAGAGGCACATGGTACGGAACAAATAAAATGTTTTTGAATGCATTGTTTTTTGGACCAGTTTTAAATGTTCCTGCCAGTAGTCCGGGTGAATAACCTTGCAGCTTGCAACTTTGCAATTCACAGAATAAAGCACGATTTTAGGAGGAATAAAGAAAGAAAATGGTAATTGAAAGAACAAAAAATGAGATTATTATAAGACTACCATCCTCTATTGACACTGATGGGCTTCAGGATTTAATTAATTATTTAACTTATAGGGAAGCAACTGAGAAATCGCAAGCAAAGCAATCGGATGTAGACAAACTTGCCAAAGACCTTAAAAAAGGTTGGTGGAGTAAAAACAGGAAGCGATTTATTAAGTGAAAATCATAATTGACACCAATATAATTTTCAGTGCTTTACTGAAAACACAAACAACGTTTGGACATATCATCTTCAACTCACATAAGGTTTTTGAGTTTTATTGTCCACACCACTTACGGGCTGAAATAAGAAAACATTGGGATCGACTCAAGAGAATTAGTAAACTGACTGACGAACAACTTCAGGAATCCTATGATTCATTACTTACAAAAATCATTTTCATTAACGAAGCTATAATTCCGCAAAAGATATGGGAGGAGTCTGAACAAATAACCCAGGATATCGACTTAGATGACACTGACTTTATCGCGTTAAAATTCTTAAAAGGAAAACTTTGGACCGGAGATGTCGAATTAAAAAACGGCCTTAAAACTAAAGGATTTAAGGCCGTACTTACAACGGTTGAGATCCAAAAACTCTGGAGCAAGAAAAAACAGCATAAGTAAAAGTGCAATCGGCTTTTTCGGGGTTTACTTTATACCACTATTTAATGTTTTGATAAAAGTAAGGATATCGTTGGGGATGCTTTTTGATGCAGAAAGCACTTTTATAAATGCACTTCCTACAATGGCACCAGCTCCATTTTGGCACGCTGCGGAAAATGTTTCTTTGTTGGATATACCGAAACCAATCAGAAATGGATTTTTAAGTTGCTTATCCTTTAAGCGCTTAAAGTACCTTATTTGATTTTCATCAAACTCATTTTTCGAGCCCGTGGTGCTGGATGATGAAACCGCATAGATAAAACCACGACTGGCCTGATCAATGCGTTCAATGCGATCATCTGACGTGGTTGGTGAAATCAAAAAGATGTTTCGTAAATCTAATCGATCCATCTCCTGCTTGTAGTGTGATTCAAATTCCTCAAAGGGCATGTCAGGTAAGATTAACCCGTCCACACCGGCCGCAACGGCATCCGAAAAGAAACGATCCATACCATATTGCATTACCGGATTCAAATACCCCATAAGGATAATGGGAACAGAAACTGTCTTACGTATTTCTTTAACCTGCTCCAACAGCAACGTTACGGTCATTCCATTATCAATAGCCTGTTTGCTGCTTTGCTGAATCACCGGGCCATCAGCTATAGGATCAGAAAATGGTATTCCGATTTCAATCATATCAACACCTGCCGACTGAAGTTGCTTTGCAATCTCAACGGTATCGTGAAGGGTGGGAAAGCCCGCTGTAAAAAATACAGAAAGTATATTTTCCTTCTTTTGCTGAAAAAGTTTGTCGATACGATTCATAACATTAATGGTCTCCATAATTCTTCTCCCCTACTGGCACAGCAAAGGGTAATATGTTTTGCTTCGGTGGCAACGGACAGGTTGCAAATTCTGTGAAAGCGCAAGGCGGATTATAGGCTTTATTGAAATCGATGATCACCTGATCGCCTTTTTCAGGAACGGGAACATACATGTACCGGCCTGCTCCATACGTTTCACGCGCATTGGTTTCGTCACCGAAGATGATGAAGAATTCATCCCCGCCTTCGTCCAACACATCCAGTCGGTATTCGCTTCCCCCATACGCAAATACAAGTGTACCCACGGAACGCTGCGGGCCGGTTTGCCCCAATACATTCGTGATGTCAATCGTGCGTGATGAGTCGGCCCACTCCACACGACCTTCCAGGCGCCATTTCGGATCAATGGAAAAACATTCAATGTGTGTAAACGATTTCAACAGCGGATTTTCAAAATCGCGTAGGCGCACGCCATATTTGTCATCGCGTTTGATCACAAACCAGCGGAGTGATCCGTGTGCAGCAATTATTTTTGATGAATCCGGATGATACAGCACACCTGATGAAGAGGCCTGATCATTAAGACCAATCGAAACACCTGGCGCTGACTCGAGTGTTACAATACCTTGCTTCAGCAACATAAATCCACCTCGTTCAGCGATCTTTCCTTCCGGGAACACAAGATCATTTTCCTTACCGCTACCAAACGTATTGATGCCCTCTTTCAACCAAAACAACCCCGCCAGGTTTACCCAACCCTGCTCGCTTACCTGATAGGCATTCCGCTTTTGCTGCCATTCTTCAATTTCTTTGAAATAGGCTTCCTCATTCAAATCACGCGCTGGCTTTTCTTTAAAATTGCATCCTGCAATTGTTATGAACAAAAGAATACAGAGCCTAAGAACATTCTTCATAAATCTGAAATCTTAAATCAACAATCTTAAATCCTAATACTTCCCCCACCGGATATACGTTTCCAGATCTTTGTCTCCCCTGCCGGAAACATTGATAACCACCACATCATCGGGGTCGAATTCCATCTTCTTTAAAACCGCTACCGCGTGTGCTGTTTCAATAGCGGGGATTATTCCTTCTGTTCGACTCAATTCAATACCGGCTTGCATAGCTTCATCATCGGTAGCATTTAAAAATTTTACCCGTCCGGTTTCAAATAAATGCGCATGCCACGGGCCGATACCCGGATAATCCAACCCGGCTGAAATAGAATAAGGCTCAACCACCTGGCCGTCTTCCGTTTGCATCAGCAAGGTCTTACTGCCATGCAGCACACCGGGCTTTCCAAGTACAGTTGTAGCAGCCGATTCACCCGAATCAATTCCTAACCCTGCTGCTTCTACGCCAATTAATTGGACATGTTCATCATTTACAAAATGATAAAAAGCGCCTGCTGCGTTGCTGCCACCGCCAACACAAGCAATCACATAATCCGGATAAGGATTTCCTTCCTGTTCGGAAAGCTGGTTTCTGATCTCTTCGCTGATTACGGATTGAAACCGTGCTACCATATCGGGATATGGATGTGGCCCTACTACAGAACCAATGATATAATGCGTATCTGTTGGATTATTGATCCAGTGACGCATGGCCTCGTTGGTGGCATCTTTTAGCGTCATGTTGCCGGATGTTGCCGGAACCACGGTTGTACCCAGTATACGCATGCGTTCTACATTTGGCCGCTGGCGCTCCATATCAAGCTGTCCCATGTACACGATACAGTCCATGCCCATCAGCGCACATACCGTTGCAGTAGCTACTCCGTGCTGACCTGCACCGGTTTCAGCAATGATCTTTTGTTTGCCTAGCCTCTTTGCCAATAAAATCTGGCCAATGGTATTATTGATTTTATGGGCACCGGTATGACATAAATCTTCGCGCTTCAGATAAATCTTTGCCTGGTATCGTTCCGACAATCGATGGGCATAAAAAAGCGGTGTAGGCCGACCAACATAGTTGCGTAACAATTGATTGAACTGATTTTGAAAATCACCTTCCCCCATAATATCCAGGTATCGAGAACGAAGTTCTTCAATATTAGGATAAAGCATTTCCGGAATATAGGCACCGCCAAAGTTTCCGTAGTAGCCGCGTTCGTCAATGGTGTAGATCATAGTGTTGTTGGTTGGTTGTTAGTTGTTCGTGGCTTGTAAATGTATCATCATCGCACTGATTTTATCTTTATCTTTTAAGCCCGGATTGATTTCTACCCCACTGTTAATATCAAGTCCGTAAAGGTTCTTAAAGGTTAATGCTTCCAATCCTGAAATGTTTTCAGGATTTAATCCGCCACTTAAAAAAAACGGAACGTCATATTGATAACCAAATACTATCTTCCAATCAAATGCTGTTCCATTTCCACCGGGTTGCAATCCCTTTGTATCAAATAGAAAATAATCAACAACGCTGATGTATGGTTGCAGTAACTGGAAGTCGAATGAATTTCCTATTGAAAATACCTTAATTACCTTCAGGTTATTACTTTTCAGCGAGGCGCATAAGGTTGGGGACTCACGACCATGAAGTTGGATGTGCATTAATCCATATCGTTGTACCTTTTGCAGGATGTCTGCTTCAGTTTGATCAACAAATACCCCCACCTTCTTGACTCCGGATGGGAAGTTTTCAGGTAGTATAAAATTCTTCCCCACATACCGGGGCGATGGTTCATAGAAGATAAATCCCATATAGTCGGGTTGCAGCCTGGCCACCTCACCAATATTATCATGATACTTCATGCCGCAGACCTTCAGCTTTATCCCTTCTTTCATACCTATACTGTTATACTTTTTATAAAGTCACCACAAGCCTGATCGGGATGTTGATGCTTCATAAAATTCTGTCCCATCAAAAAACCCTGATATCCGGCCTGCTTCAACCTAAGCAAAGCCTCCGGGGAGTCAATACCGCTCTCCGAAATTTTAAGTGCAGAAGCTGGTATCATTGGCAACAACCGCAATGAAGTGTCTACTGAAACTTCAAATGTTTTGAGATTACGGTTATTCACGCCCATCAGATCGGTTTCGTTGTCCAGGTTATTTTCCAGTTCAACTTCATCATGCACTTCCAGTAAAACCTCCAGCCCCAGGGAATGCGCAAATTTTGTCAACTGCTTGATCTGGGTTGGTTTAAGCACTGCAGCAATCAACAAAATAACATCAGCACCAATCGATTTCGCTTCCAGGAGTTGATATTCATCAATGACAAAATCCTTTCGAAGAATGGGGCAGTCAGTAACCAAACGAGCGTTTAACAAATCTTCGTTCGTTCCTCCAAAGTACTTGTAATCTGTTAAGACAGACAATGCTGTTGCACCGGCACGGACATATCCTGATGCGAGACTGACTACATCAATATTGTTATGAATAATTCCCTGCGAGGGAGATTGACGCTTAATCTCGGCAATTATGCCGGAAGCACCAGGATGGAGTAATCGCTCTTTTATGGAAACACAAGCCCGGTTAAAATATGTTGATTGCTCTAACACCTTAACCGGTTGATGTTCTTTTAATCGACTTACTTCAATCCGTTTATCGGCAATAATTTTATCCAGGATATTCATGGGTTTACTTGTTCACAAGTTTTTTAAAAACACCATAAGCCTTCCCTGATAGCAACGATTCACGCGCCAGTTCCACAGCCGGTAAAAAACCTTTCGATTGATTGACACAATACAACGCCATGGCCGCGTTGGCTATAACTGCAGTATTTTGTTGCCCGGTTCCGTTACCTTCCAGAATATTGAGGAAAATGGAAGCCGATTCCTCTACCGTCTCCCCACCCCGTATGTCGGCATAGGAAAGTTGAGGCAACCCAAGATCATCAGGTGAAGCCATCCGCTCGCCTGCATTGGAGAAAAATTTAAATGGCCCTGTTAGGGAAACTTCATCGTATCCGTCCAATGCATGAAGGATGATGAAATCCTTATCTGAATCCTGATAAAGATACCCATATTGCCGCGCCAGTTCCAGGCTAAACACACCTACCAACTGACGTTTAGGAAAAGCCGGGTTAACCATCGGGCCCAGCATATTAAAGAATGTTTTTACACCAAGCTCTTTGCGTATCGGGGCCACGTTTTTCATGGCCGGATGAAATAAGGGAGCATGCATAAAACAGATGTTGGCCCGATCAAGGCTTCGCTTTAATTCATCAATATCATTGGTAAACTGATAACCGAAATACTCCAGCACATTAGATGAACCACACGCAGAGGAAACACCGTAATTTCCATGCTTCGCCACAGGCTGCCCGGCCCCCGCCACCACAAAAGATGATAATGTTGAAATGTTGAATGTATTCTTTCCATCCCCACCCGTACCGCAAACATCCATCACCGGGGCATCTACCTTCACCGGAATACACAACTCCAGCATCGCATCGCGAAAGCCTTCCAATTCTTGCACAGTAATATTGCGCATCATATACACTGTCATGAATGAACTCATCTGACTGGGGTTGTACTTGCCTGATGCCAGTTCAATCAATACCGCCCGCGCTTCCTTTTTGCTTAAGGATTGATGGTCGATTAACTCATTTAAAACATGCTTCATAAAATTTTATTCGAATTCATATTGATTAAGAAATGATTAACTTTTTAACCAGTTCTCCATCATCTTGGGCCCTTCGGGCGTCATGATAGATTCCGGATGAAATTGTAGCCCTTTTACATCATACTTTACATGACGCAATCCCATAACCATGCCCTCCTCATTGGTAGCGGTAATCTTCAGATCAGCCGAAACAGATTCCGGGTGAACCGCCCAACTATGGTAGTGGCAAACCTGGAATATCTTAGGGAGTTCTTCAAATAGTATTTCATGTTCATCAACCACCGAAGCAATGGATGTTACACCATGCAACACTTTAGGAATGTTATACAGTTTTGCCCCAAATACCTCGGCTATTCCCTGGTGACCTAAACAAATACCCAAAATACTTTTTGAAGAAGCATATTCATGAATAATGGATTTCATTATTCCTGCCTCATCGGGAATACCCGGACCAGGCGATAATAAAATCTTATCATACTGCTTAACTTCTTCCACTTCAATTTTATCATTACGGAACACATCATAATTATACTTTAATGCCCGGATGATGTGCACCAGGTTGTAGGTAAACGAATCGTAATTATCGAGAATAAGAATTTTCATAGACTATAATGTTTCGGCCATCACTACAGCTTTGCGCAGCGCGGCCAGCTTATTGTTAACTTCCTGTAATTCACTTTGAGGATCTGACTTTGAAACGATACCCGCTCCTGCCTGATAGGTCAATTGATTATCCTTGCTTAAAAAAGTGCGGATCATAATGGCATGATTAAAATCACCATTAAAACCAAGGAAACCAATTGCCCCGCCATAAAAGCCGCGATTAACATTCTCGTACTTATCAATTAAGGTTAAGGCTTTATGTTTCGGTGCTCCTGATAGTGTTCCGGCAGGAAAAGTTGCGGAAGCCATTTTTACTGTTTCCGATTGGTTGTCAAGTTTTCCGTTTACTTCAGAAACGAGGTGAATAACATGCGAATAATATTGTATCTCCTTAAATACTGAAACGTTAACATTATGCGCATGGCGACTCATATCGTTACGGGCCAGGTCGACCAGCATGATATGCTCAGCATTTTCCTTTTCATCTTTGGTTAATGCGCTCGCGAGTTCAGCATCCTTCAGATCATCCCCGGTTCTGCGAAACGTACCCGCTATGGGAAAAATACTTGCTTCATTTTTGCTGATGCGGAGTTGAGCCTCAGGAGAAGAACCGAACAACTTAAAATTTCCATAATCAAAATAAAAAAGGTAGGGCGATGGATTAATGGAGCGCAACGAACGGTACACATTAAATTCATCGCCTTTAAATGAAGAAGTAAACCTGCGCGATAATACCAATTGAAAGACATCACCACGGTTACAATGTGCAATGCCTTTTTTTACCGAATCCATAAAGGCATCATCATTCAGGTTGGAGGTTTCACCATTTATTAGCTTAAATGAATACGTGGAGAACCGGTTGCTGAAGATTAGTTTTTCAATTCGTCCGAGTGTTGAGGTCTGCGCCTCCTCCTGCAAAGCATGCTCAACCAGGGTGAGTTCATTGGAAAAATGATCAACCACAATTACATACCGGTAAAGATTATAAATAATGTCCGGCATGCTGGATTCCCTTTTTGTAATTTCAACCTCCTCAAAAAAGCGCACTGCATCATAGGCCATGTATCCGAACAGGCCCGTGCCCGGTGCACCCAAGCCCTCCGTTTGATTAATACGAAATGCGGAGCGAAAGTCCTCCAGCGCATCAATCACCTGGTGACGGTCTGTAATGATTTCCACACGATGCTCCCCATCCGGATAGTGAACCTTTATCCGTTCACCTTCAACCACAAAACCGGCCATGGGGTCGCAGCAAATCATTGACAAGCTGTTTTCATGACCGTGATAATCCGAACTTTCCAATAGTATGCTTCCGGCAAAAACATCGCGAAGTTTCAGGTAAATGTTTACTGGAGTCAGCGTATCGGCCAGTAGTTTTTTTGAATAAATCTTGAGGTGGTACTCCATGGTTAAACGTAATCTGTTAAAAAAGAAAAAGGCCCGCTCCGATGAATCGGGGCGGGCCTCTCGCTAGCTATATCACTAACACTAAAGCATAATCGTCCACCGATTCAACCTGAACCCGTGCCACCACCATGCTGTTGTGTTCAATTTTATCATATCCTATTCTGCCTTTTTACGTGCTGTCTTTTTAGGTTTTGCAGTCTTTGTTTCGTCCTTAGGCTTGCCTACTTTTTTGGAAGCCACTCGTTTTAAACGTGTCTTTAATGCCTTTTTATTTCTGGAAACCCCGTAAGAGCCTTTCCAGCGTTTTCCTTTTTTCGATTTCTTATCGCCTTTTCCCATAGCTGAAATTTGTGGAGCAAGTATAGCAAAGGACATTTGATTTACAAAATTCAATGGTAACAAATCATTTTCCCCCCGAAATAGCATAACTTAATGTCAGCTAATTTGTTAAAAATTATAAATGACTGTTATGGCCAAAGCTTCACTTCCGCTGATTGACGCAATTCGTAAAGCCGCTAAAAACCTTGATCAAAGTAAGGAGTACCAATGGGGGCATATGGGCTCTTGTAATTGTGGTTTTCTTGCCCAACAGGTAACGAAACTCCGTAAGGATGAAATTCATGCAAGAGCGATGGAGCGGTATGGAGACTGGACTGAACAGTTAAATGACTATTGCCCGACCAGCGGGCTTCCGCTAGACGAGGTAATTTCCGAAATGATTGCCTTTGGGTTTGATGCGCACGACTTGAAGCACCTGGAGAAATTATCGGATCCTGCTATCCTCAGATCCTTCCCGTTAGGTCAGCGCGATCTTAAACACAACGTTAAAAAGGATGTGGTAGCCTACATGATGGCCTGGGCAGATTTACTTGAACAGGAACTGCTCCTTAACATTAAACTACCCGAACTGAAGGAACCCGCTAAAGCGGAAGTTTAAAAAGGATACAATCTTTAGGTTGATTTCCCTGATTCACAAACCTGAACCAATTGGGCAATCGGGCTTCTTCAACGAGACCGCACTTTTGAAGTACCCGCATGGAAGCAATATTTTCTGCATCGACAAACGTACCTATACGGTAAACTTCGGGCAGTACCCGAATTAGTTGTAAGACCTTCAGGCAAGCTTCGGTAGCATATCCTTTTCCCCATTGGGTGGGGCTGATAATATAGCCAAATTGAATTTTCCCGCTTTCATTAATAATACCGAAACTGCCAACCAGCCGAAACGAATCTTTCAGGCGGATGGAAAAAGAATAATCTGAACCCTTCGACCAGGCCGCTACTGCATAGTTCAAAAAAGCCCGGGTATCTTTAACCGATTGATGCGTTGGCCATGATACAAACCGGGTAGCCTCTTCTTTACTCGCGTAGGTATAAAACATTTCTTCTGCGTCTTCGTACCTTAGGCGCTGCAGGATCAGCCGGGGAGTTTCCAGCGTTGAGGGTATGGATAACCGTTGCATCGTGCTAAACTTAGGCAATTTCATGGCGAAAGGTCAAAACATCGTACATCAATATTTTAAAAAGCAGCTTGATGACGGGCTGAGAATTTTTGTGAAGGTTAACCCGATAGCATTTACCGGAACAGAAATATCCATCGGAGCATCAGGTGATATGCAGGTTCGCGACCTGACGTTCGATGAGCAAATTTTTGACGACCTAAAGGCCGATGGGTTTGACCACTGCAATCCACTGGAATTTAATCTGTACTTGTCTGGCTTGGCCTGATACCTCAATTATCATCCTTAATCCTTGAATCTTGAATGCCTAATCCAGTATATTTGCCCCCGGCAAGCCGGCACGACCAGCTCCTGCTGAACTCCCCCAGGACCGGAAGGTAGCAAGGGTAGGCGGTTGTAGCGGTGCGATGTTCGGTTTGCCATTTTTTTTACCCGAACGGGTTTAGTGTCGGGTTTTTAACCCCTAAAACGATACACGATTTGATGGCCTTTCATTTTACCCCTCCGACTTGTTTCTGTATTTTTAAGCTCTAAACCACTACCAAACATGAAGTTTTTTATTGATACCGCTAATCTTAATGAAATTAAAGAAGCCTATGATCTTGGCGTTTTGGATGGTGTAACCACCAACCCCTCACTTATGGCTAAAGAAGGAATTAAAGGGCATGATAATATTAAAGCACACTATAAAGCCATTTGTGGTATTGTCGATAACAATGTGAGCGCTGAAGTAATTGCCACCGATTATGAAAACATTATTAAAGAAGGAAAAGAACTGGCCAAAATTGATGATAAGATTGTGGTGAAGGTACCCATGATTAAAGATGGTGTAAAAGCCATCAAGTATTTCGCAAGTGAAGGCATACGCACCAATTGCACACTGGTTTTCTCTGCAGGTCAGGCGCTGCTGGCCGCCAAGGCTGGCGCCAGTTATCTCTCCCCTTTTATCGGTCGGCTCGATGATGTTTCGCAAGATGGGTTGGACCTAATTGCACAAATCAGACATATTTATGACAACTACGGATATGAAACTGAAGTGTTGGCTGCATCCATCCGCCACACCATGCACCTGATTAAATGTGCCGAAATTGGTGCCGATGTAGTCACCTGCCCGCTCAATGTTATTACCGGTTTACTAAATCATCCGCTAACCGATATTGGTTTAGCCAAATTTTTGGCGGATCATAAAAAAGTGAATGGTTAGTCGTTAGCATACCCTTGAAAGCATGTTCTCAACCGATCCTGTCGTACGCGTTAAAGAAGCCAATATTTTCCAGGAACATAACACCGTGCTGGGCAATATCAACTTTGAAATTGAAAAGGGAGAGTTTGTATTTGTAGTGGGCAGAACCGGCTCAGGTAAATCATCGTTGCTTAAAACGCTTTATGCAGACCTGCCCCTGCGGTTAGGTGATATTGAAATTGCAGGGTATAACATTCGTGGTATAAAGAGTTCAGAAGTGCCCTTGCTCCGAAGAAAGCTTGGCATCATCTTTCAGGATTTTCAACTCTTCCCCGACCGCACGGTGGGCGAAAATCTGATGTTTGTGATGCGCGCAACAGGCTGGAGTGATTCCAGTAAAATTAAAACACGGTTACAGGAAGTACTGATGAAGGTTGGACTTGGTTCTGTGGAAAAAAAGATGCCTCACCAACTTTCGGGTGGTGAACAGCAACGGGTGGTGATTGCCCGAGCCCTAATCAATGAACCTGCCATTCTGATTGCTGATGAGCCCACAGGAAATCTTGATCCGGAAGTATCGTATGGTATCTTGAAGGTTTTTCAGGAAATCAATAAAAGCGGAACTGCCGTGTTGATGGCCACCCACGACTATGGCTTAATAAAAAAATTTCCATGCCGGATACTGAAGTGTGAAGATGGAAAGGTAATCGATTCGGCTAAAGAGCCATTTGAATTGACAATAGAATATTGATTAAATCGAAATCCGACTTCCGTCAGATTTATCAACAGTTCCTTCCTCTCCCTGATCGATTTTATGCAATTGCTGGTTCAGAAGATCAATCCGCACCAGCAAATTTAACACCAGCGCTTCTTTCACTTTCTTGCTTGGTCTTACTCTCATCTCATCCTTAAGCACTTCATACATGGCTTCAAGTTGCTTAAAATCCTTAGTAAAGCCATTGAGCCCTGCCTCGCTCCCGCGGGAAGCCTCAATCATATCTACCTTGTCAGAAATTTCCTTCACATAAAACGACTCCACATCTTTAAACTCCCGCATCACCAACCGGTTGTCGCGTGTTTCGGTTACTTTTGTATACAGTAGAAAAGCGGAGAGTCCCATAAAAAATACTGCCGCAGCACGCCAGAAGATTAGGGTAGTTGAAGTTCGGTTTCCGAACATCCGGGTTTCTATATTCTTCCAAACACTTGCTGATGGTTCACGATCATCAAACGCTCCACGATTGGCACGGATAAATTCTTCAAGTTTCTCTTTCATAACTTTTCCATTAACAGTTCCTTCAATTTCTTTTTCGACCGGTTTAATTGCGACTTGGATGTTGATTCTGATATTCCCATAATCTCTGCTATCTCCTGATGGTCGTAACCCTCCAGTAAATATAACGACAACACCGACCGGTATCCATCCGGTAAGGATTCAATGGCCTGCTTCACACGACCAACCGTTAATTCCGGCCGATAAACTTCATCCTCTTCTTCTTCCTTTATATCAAAGTCATCATTTTCAGGCATTAACTCCATCTTCTTTTTCTTCACCTCATTAATTGCCTTGTTCACCACAATCCGCTTTAGCCAGGAACCAAAAGTGGCATCGCCCCGGTACGCATCAAGATTGCGAAAAGCGTTAATAAAGGCTTCCTGAAGCACGTCCTCTGCCGCATCCTCCCCTCCCACAATCCTGTAAGCCACATTATACATCGCCTTAGCATACAGTTTGTAAAGCCTGTAATGTGCCTGCTGGTCGCCCGCCCGGCAACGCTCAATAAGATCATGATGAATATTCAGGACGTCCTGGCTCAACGTAAATGGGTTCCCATGAAAATAGACAATTCAAGTCTCAGAAGGTTGCTTGGCAGGCAACTTTATTCAATGGCAATTAACCCTTTTTCATGGGCTATTTTGCGCATTAAAATCAGTGCGTCCTCGCGATTATTGGGTATTTCACCCTCCAGTATAGCCTCCTTTATCCGGTCTTTAATTTCACCCACCACTGGTCCTGGTGTAAGATTAAAGAATTTTATGATCTCATCACCAGAAACGGGAGGTTGGAAATTACGAAGGTGATCCTTCTCCTCTACTTCCTTCATCTTCTGTTCTACCAGGTCGAAGTTCTTTAAAAACTTATCCACCTTCATCATATTTTTTGAGGTGATATCAGCCCGGCAGAGTTTCATCAGGTCATCAATATCTTCTCCTGCATCAAAAAGCAATCTACGGATTGCTGAATCCGTAACCTCTTTAGCCAAGGGTATCGGGCGTAAGTGCAACCGAACCAGGTTTTGCACTTTTACCATCTTCTCATTCATCGGCAATTTCAACCTTCTGAAAATTCCCGGAACCATGCGTGCGCCTTTATCCTCGTGACCATGAAATGTCCACCCTGCCTCCTTATCGTAGCGTTTGGTTTGGGGCTTGGCTATATCATGAAGAATTGCTGCCCACCGTAACCATAAATCGTCCGATACTTTAGCCACATTGTCCAGCACCTGAAGGGTATGAAAAAAATTATCTTTATGGGCGCGATTACCTACATACTCTACCCCGTGCAATAAAATAAGTTCGGGAAAAAACAGTTTAAGCAAGCCGCTATGAAAAAGCATTTTAAATCCATACGATGGCACCGGACTCAGAATAATTTTGTTAAGCTCATCGGTGATGCGTTCCTGCGAAACAATCTTCAATCGTTCGGCCTGGCTCATCATAGCCGAAAACGTGTCGGGCTCAATGTCATAGTTTAATTGCGAGGCAAACCTGGCAGCCCGCATCATCCGTAAGGGATCATCCGAAAAAGTAATAACAGGATCAACCGGTGTGCGGATGATCTTCTTTTTCATATCCGAAATACCATCAAACGGATCAATCAAATCACCAAAAGTTTTGGTATTCAGGCTTATCGCCAATGCATTGATGGTAAAATCTCTGCGAAGTTGATCGTCTTCAAGCGTGCCGTTTTCAACAATGGGTTTTCGGGAATCTCCCCGGTACGACTCTTTCCTTGCACCCACAAACTCAAGATTGAAATCCTGATAAGGAATATGGGCGGTGCCGAAGTTTTTATAAACATGAACACCAATATCAGGGCCGAGTGTTTTCGCAACAGCCTGAGCCAAGTCGATGCCACTGCCCACACAAACAAAATCCACATCGTTGGTGGGTCGTTTTAAGATTACATCACGGACAAATCCACCGACTACGTAGGTTTCGAGGTTAAGACGATCGGCCGTTTCACCTATTTGCTTAAAGATGGGATGAGACAATGAAGAAGCGTAGTTCATGTAAACTTGAAACCTCAAATTTACAGATAAATCACCAAGTTATTCTTTGTTTAAAATTGTAATCTGTACGGACTGACTCAGTTTCTGATAAAAGTCGGGCACGGAATCAACTTCTCCTTCTTCTTCGTTTTGGTATTAGGGTTTGCCGCCAACCTGAAAATCAAAGCCAGCTCATGCGCACCGCCACCAATAGGTCCTAATTCAGAAATAGTAAGATCATAGCTGTAGCTAACCTCTACCCTTTCCATTTGAAAGCCCAACACTACAACAACAGCATCCTGACTGATGTTGTCTTTTACATTTTGCTGAACCGGTATGCCTCTGTACCAAATGCCCAGCACCACCGGCTCATATAAAAAGTAGGTACCAATATCCAGCTGATCAAACATACCTTGGTTCTTGTAAACAAAAGATGGCATGATGGCTGCGGATCGCTCTCGCCTGGCAAGACCGTTGTAAAGCGGAATACGAATACCACCATGAACGGTTGTCTTTATGGGAATAATGGCCTCCTCATCGATTAATGATCGGTTAGGTCTGTTCAAGTGCGCAGCCGAAAAACCTAACCACAGCATCCGGCTATAAATCAATGCCCCGGCACCAAAATCAAAGTAAGTTGAGCTTTGAATGTTGTTATAATCGGTACTGGGCGGCAGGTTTCCATCCCGATCAAACTCAAGTTGATCACCAAAAATCAATTTATTAAAATCAATATTCCGGTTACCCACTCCAAAATTCAGCCCGGAAGACAGCACAAATTTATCGGATACCTGAACTTTGTAAGCATACTGAAAATTAATCTGGGTCGAGCGAAGCCCTGCGGTACCGGCTTTATCAACTGTAGCTAAAATACCGATGCCACTATTCAGATGATCAAGACTGTAATCGTATGAAAATGCGTACGTAACATAGCCCTGTGTGATGTTCGGCCATTGGTTCCGGTGATTGGCAATAAACCGGTGATCGGTACTGGTGCCGCTGAATGCCGGATTAAGGTATAAGGGCGCGGCATAGTACTGTGAGAACTCCGGATCCTGTGCATAAGTCACAACAGTTGTTAGAAAAAATAGTATTGTTAACCTGTTTCTCATTATCGTATCAGATGAATGTCCCCTACCCTGGTAATCACATTACCATTTTCATACTTAGCTGTGATTTTATAAACATAGACATCCTGGGGGCACAACCTCCCTTTGTAATATCCATCCCAGCCCACTTCAGCATTTTTCGTTTCAAATAATAATTCGCCCCACCGGTTAAACACCAGCATTTGAAATTCGGTGACACCACGCATCAACGGCAAAAAATAATCGTTACGACCATCACCACTACCGCTCCCACCGAGGCCGGGCGAAAATGCATTGGGGATAAGAAGTTGCGCGCCCTTTTGCACCCGTACCACGGATGCCAGGGTTGTTGTATCCGCACATCCATTAGGACTGGATGCCACTAATTTGATCGTGTAGTTACCCTCTTCCTTATAGACATAAATGGGTTCACGTTCCGTAGAGGTTCCGCCATCGCCAAAATCCCACCAGTAACTGCTGGCCCCTAAACTTCTGTTGCTGGTATACAATTTATCACCAGGTATATAAAGTAACGTTGGCGCAACCGCAAAGGAAGCCACCGGACTTTCAAATACCTCAATTATTCCTGCTTTGATAAGTGTCACCGTATCACCCAACACATTGGTGGCTGAAAGTGTGACAGAATAAACACCAGGCCTTCGGTAGGTATAAACCGGATTTACATCGCGCGATGTTCCTTCACCCGTTCCGAATTGCCAGAAATAAGTAGATGGGTCAGCAAATTGCGAGAGGTTTGTAAACGTAACCGTATGCGGAGCACAGCCGGATGGCGGATCAAAAGCAAAATTCAAAACAGGTGGTATGGGAAGTATATTCACGGTTAAAGCTTGCTGCTGGACGCAAACATTGTTTTTTACTGTGAGTGTAATGGTAAACGTGCCGTAGGTTGCATAGGTATGTGAACCTGGATGAACTTCGGTCGATACAAATCCATCGCCAAAATTCCAGTTATATTCCCACGGACCGGGCGTTGTTGTGTTGGTTATTGCTACCGTTGAGCCCGGCAGTGTTTGTACCAACGGTGTTGCTGTAAAAGACGCAGTGATATTATCGAATGCAGGAACCACAAGTGACTGCGTAGTTACCGTACTTAAGCATCCGGCAAAGTTTCGGGTTTGAAGTGAAATATCCACATTCTGCGGTATTGCAGTTCTGTTAACATTATAATTTACTATTGCTTCTGCTGATGTGGTGCTTAACACAAGTATACCGTTAACCGTGATTGTCCATGAATATTCGGGCAATCCCTTTTGCTGCGCTTCAAAACGCAGCCCCATCATGTTACAATCAAAAACAAGCGTGTCGATGGTGAAGTCAGAAACCGGAACAGGATTAATCCTGATGATGCGCGTGGAATCACGATAGCACCCGGTAGTTAACGTTGTTCGTAGCGTAACACGATAATCCCGAATCAATTGACTGGTATTGATAAAATTGTAAGTAAATGCTGGAACCGTCCCGGTACTAATATCATCCAGCACACCACTGGCATCACTGATCTGCCAACGGTATTCTGTTGGGTTGAGTAACTGCGTTTGGTTATCTACTGTAAAGTTTACCGACCGTGGTGAGCAATTGGAATCAAATGGAGAATAGTTTGTAGAGATAAATCCGGATTGCGGGCCAGGAAAAACGGTTATGCTAACCGGTGATGAAATTCTTTCACAACCATTTATGGTTACTACCCGAAGACGTACATCGTAGTTTTTATTCACTGAACTAAAGTTGGTGAAATCACGCACGAAAAAGTTTGTAAACCCCGAATCAGCAGGGCGCTGAACGGAGTCTGTCTGAAATCCTGAGCCTTCATCTACCTCCCAGATAAACCGATCGATACCATCTGGCTGACCGGCAATAGCGGTATTGGTAAAGGTAACCCTCAACACACTGCACCCTGAGGTAACATCAGGGACAAACGAAGAAGCTGGTAAAGGATCAACCGTTACAGTTTTTATAACCATAGAACTGCATCCACCCAAATCGGTAGTTACACGAAGTGCTACCAGGTAAGTTCCTGCTACACCAAGGTTATAGCTAAAGCTCTGCTGATTGTCCAGTGCTGCGTTCTTTGAGAACGTTACACCATCGTAGTTCATATCCCACTCCCATTGCACCAGTTGTTGTCCGGCAATAGGAACAAGTGCTGACGCATCTGCGAAGAGTGTTTGTTCACCCTCACATACACGTGTGGCCGTAAATTCGGGAGCGGGCTTATTTAAAACCCGAATCAGAACTTCATCCATGCTTTCGCATGAGGTCACATTATCCCGAACGATCAATCGCGCACGATAAATACCAGGATTGATAAACGCTTCATCAAACGGACCCAGCTGGGTTGATGAAAAGCCGGTTGCCGGTTCTCTTCTGATCAGGTCATTGTTCTCATCAAAGAACTCCCATCGCCACTGGGTTGTAGGGGTAACCAAGCCCACAGATGCATCGACCAAACGGGCATTGAATAAAGTCAGTGGCGTGCTGGCTTCCTGACAGAAATCTGGTGTGATTACGTTGTTTCCTAAATCCCTGATTTCTATGCGCGCTATAAGGGATGGCGATATGGTGATGATTCGATCGAAAACCGCCTCACAATTTCCTGCAGCATTTGAATCGCGTACCCTCAACCGGATTAATTTCTGACCGGCTGTCGGATAGTTGTACACCGGATTGCGCTGTGTGCGTGTTGCCAATGGAGCACCTGTACCGGTATTGTTATCAAAAAACTGCCAGGTGTAAACAAAATTTGCTCCACCAATTAAGGGAGTTTCATTGTCAAAATAAATATCATCGCCAATGCAAAAAACGGTTTGAACAGGACCCGTTGCATTACCAAGTCGTGTTAAAAAATCGGGTTGAGGTGCCGGAACAATAACAATCCTTCCCGTGGTAACCTGAGGCATATTGTCACCATTAACCAAATTCCCGTTAACCGGATTGAAGGGATTTCCATCGGTGAGTACATTATCATAAGGATTGCACTGATTCCAGTTTTTTAGGGTAACCTGAAATTCACGACCCACATCAGCGGGTGTTGTTACCGGAACATTGATCATTAAACTTTGAAGTCCCGGGGCCAGCACCGGATAAATAGGATTGGTATTGGGTGCTGGATTGAGGTATGGAAAACTACCCGGTAAAACACTATTAACCTGCACACCTGCAATTTGATTTACTGCCGGGCCGGTTCCATATAGCCATTGAATCCAACGGGCTTCATTGTTTTCACGTGTAGCACGCGGATAGCAATTCCAGTCGCTATTATCAGTAAAACGTAAATTGGCAGCAAAGCCGGCACAAACCCTGAACTCCACCGGATCAATGGAAATAACATCATTTGTCCAGACTACGACCTGCGTTTGGATGGGCACTACACTTCCGCGCGGATTACAGGCATTGGAGGCATCAATGGTTACATCATATCCACAGGTAATTGGTGAATTGGGGTAAGTATGTTGAATGATAACACCGGTAGCATTTACCTGCGAATAAACTTCTTCAGGTGTACCATCGCCCCAATTAATGAAGTACTGCGTACCCGGTGTTGATGATAAATACAGTGTTTCAATGCGTACAGTAAACGGGGCACAACCACGGCTGCTGGTGAGAAAGGCAAAGCCAGGCTCCATAATCTGCCCGCCACACTGAGCCTGTGCAAGGTATACGCTAACGAATAAAAGAAAACAAACTAATCCCGATCTCAATCCCATCTCTAATCGATTTAAAAACCGATTAAAGCCCTATGCTATAAACAATCGGGGATTAATCGTTGGAGCACAAAAAAAGAAACCCTCCGGTATGTCCGAAAGGCTTTTCAAATCGACCAACGGAAAAATAGAAGAATCAATCACCGAAATGACAGGATGAAAGACCACATCAATTCCAAAAACCTTCCTTACTGTTGAAGGTCGGACAAGGAATGAGTCTGTATTTTTGCTTTACGCTTCGCTGCACCGGTTTCGTTGAAAACTGGTACACAAGAGAAACCTCATGTGCCCCACCGGAAGTTGTCTGGAGTTCAGAAACCGTAAAATCATAACTATAGCCAATGTTCAGGTTCTTCATATAAAGCCCCAACTGAATAATTAATGCATCGCTGGATATGGAGTTTACTACATTTTTCTCCCATGGCTTTCCCCTGTACCAAATACCTACAGAAATCGGATCAATGTGGTAGTTCAAGCCCATGTCAAACTGAGAAAAGGATTTTCCCTGCCAACGGTACATGATGGAAGGTGTCAGGTATGAAATCCGGTATGAACTGGAACGGAAGGTTCCGTCCGATAAATTAATCCGTAACCCGGTATGAACAGTACCCTTCATGGGCAACCGGCTTACATCACCCAATACGGATAAGTTAGGCTGATTCATATGATGGAAGGCTGCTCCAATCCAGAACAACCGGCTGTAGAGCAAAGCTCCGGAACCAAAATCGAAATAACTCTGTCGCCCGATGCGATCCTGATCCGGATCAATGGAATAATACTGACCATCACGTTCAAATTCCAATCCATCCCCTAATCGGATTCTGCTTCGATCAATGCCATTGGTACCATAACCAAAATATAAACCAGGTGAAAACACGAGGTTATCATTCAACTTCACTTTGTAGGAATAAAGGAGGCCTGCCGTTGTTGTTCGCCAACCGGCCGAGCCCATTTTATCTGTTGTTGCCAGAAAACCAAAGCCGCTGCGCAACTCATCTACAAAAATATCATACGATACAGCATACGTAGCGAAAGCTTGTGGCAGGTTAGGCCACTGTACACGGTGATTAACGGCAACACGCTGCTGAGGTGTAATACCTGCAAAGCCAGGATTAAGGTACAAGGGTGCCTGATAATATTGGGAAAACTGAATGTCTTGTGCGTTAACCGACACAAGACTTATAACCCCAACTACTACTGCTGATATTCTTAAGCGCATAGTGTGCATTCAGTTTTCAAGTTATCGAATCATTGTTACATCTCCAATCTGGGTAGTACGTTGTCCGTCTACCAGGCGCAACACAAGCTTGTATACATAAACACCAGCCGGCAACAAATTTCCGTTTCGATCATATCCATCCCATCCACGTAGTGGTTGACCAGGAACATTTCGACTTTCAAAGATCAGGTTACCCCAACGATCGTAAATCTGCATATTGAATGAGTTGGGCTCATTGATGTTGATACCTCTGATGTAGGGTAAGAAAACATCGTTTACACCACCGGGTCCGGAGATACCACCATTAGGTCCGGAAGGATCGGGTGTAAACGCATTGGGCACACGCACCTGGCCACCTTCACGCGCAATGATTTCCGCTCGTGCTGTATCGGTACATACCACGGTGCCACGGGTTTCCTGCATCACCATAGTAATTGTGTAACGGCCTTCCACCGGATAGAAGTACGTAGGATCCGGCTCACCTAACAACCGTGTAACAATATCATTCGTATCCCCAAAGTTCCACAAGAATGCTACTTGATCGGATGGAACATTGGAAGGCTGCGAGAAATTAAAGGTTATCAACTCCGTATCAGGAACAAACAGCGTTGTTGGCCTTGCCTGGAAGGCTGCCTGAGGTTTCGGATAAATAGGAACTGGAGATTTACCCGGCATGGCATTTGGACCTGTTCCAGAGTTATCGGCAAAGGCAACCTGACCAGTTATAGAGTTCGTTGTCCTCAGGAATATGGTATACTCTCCAGGGTTTGCAATAAAGAATACTGGTAAAGGAGCGGTTGATACCGCTGTAATCCTTCCGTTCTGATCGATAACCTGCCATTCATAGATATCACCGGTTGCATTATTCACAGTTATTTCGATTGACGCAGGGAAACATGCTGCATCCGGTGTATAATCAAAAGCAGCAACCAATGGCGGAAGAATGATATTGATGCTCTTCGAGAATGTACTGCTACAATCCAATCCATTGGCCTGTGCAGCAAGGTTAACTGCCGTTACCCTTACATCGCGTAAGCCGGGTGAAGTGTAGTCAACCGTAAATGGACCTACACCCGATTGTGTATTGGGTACAGCGCCAATTCCAAAATCCCAATTATAAGCGAAGTCAACTGCATCCACAGGTACGGAGGTGTTGGTGAACGTAACCAATGAAGATCCTCCGGTGAACGGTGGAATCACACCTTCATCAAAACCAGCGGTTACAGCCCGGTAAACTGTAATCGGGATAATTAATTCTGGTGATGGACAGTTACCGTTATTGGCCACATAAACTACTTCATAAATAATCGGGTTTTGCGTACTGGTGTTTGTGAAGGTATAACTTACCTGCTGTGTAGTGCGCACATCAATTTCCTGCCCGATATTTCCTTGCACACGGTAGAACCAACGATGCGTGGCTGCACCAATAGAACTGTTGAAGAAATTAATAGTTTCACCGCTACAGATTTCATCCTTATCCGGGAAGATATTTACGAATATCTCAGGGAACACCGACACAGTCTCGAAGTGAACATCCTGACAGATATCCAAGGGCGGATCAAGTGTGGTTTGCAATGTTACCTTATAACTGATAGTACCCGTGGGTGAAGGGTTGGTGAATACGTGAGTAATGGTAGCATTTGGATTCGAGACAGCAGCGGTAAAAGTATCTTCCGTGCCATCAAACCAGCGCCAGTTATAGGTTACGCCAGCAACCTGATTGTACTGGAAAGTACCCGTATAAGGTGAGCAGCCGGTAGCAGGTCCTACCACACTAAAGGTTGCATCGGTTTGCCCTACTGTTACCGTTACGCTCTCTCCGACCGGAACAAACGGACAACCGTTTACATCACTTACGGCTGTAAGCTGATAGGTAGTGGTTAACGTAGGTGAAACCGGTATCACCCGGATGTTACCCAAACCGGTTAGCGGGAACGAAGTCGTTCCATTCGCATCCGTTGCGGTGTACGTTGCGGTGAACGGAGGCTGTCCATCTAACTGCAGCACGAGGAATTGGGTCTGACCAACACAAAGCGCGAGATCTGAAGTTAACCAACGACCACCAACCGTAGGCGCAACAGTTACTACCATGGTCGCAGGATTACCCACACAGGCAGTTGGCGCAGGCCCGGTAGGCGTTACCTGGTAGAGAAGTGTACCCGGGAAGAAATCAGCATTGCTAAGGGTTTCATTAATCACATTTCCGCTATTCGGAGACGTGAACCCGGTGATGTTAACACTTGATGGTGTGGCCGTCCAGTTAAATACAGTTCCTGCTACCGGGCTGCTTAGCGGCACATTGATGCTGTTATCATCACAAACCGTTATGGAAGGTGGCAGGCCTGTAACACTTGGTATCGGATCAACGGTAATATTAATTACCACCGGAGTTCCCTGACAGCCAGCTGGACTGGTTGGTGTAACCGTATAGGCAACATTACCAGGTGTATTGCTATTATTGAAAAGCGTTTGGAACAACAGGCTACCTGCACCCGGTGAAGAACCGATAACATTTGCATCAGCAACACGGGTCCATAAGCCTATTGTGTTTACAACATCGTACGTGAATGAAATATTAATATTGCTTCCGCTGCAAATCCGCTCAAACACTGAACTCGGAGTAACCACCGGGCGAGGATTAACCGTAACAACCAATTGTACATTGTCACCCACGCAACCTACTGCCGGAGTTTGTGGACGCAAGGTATACGTAACCGTCTGGGTAACGGCAGTCGGATTGTCCAGGATATCATTCAGCATACTGCCATTGGTAAAGATGGAACCTATGGCAGAGAATCCGGTTACGCCACCAGTAGCTACAACATTAACCAATTCAAACTCCACCGATCCGGTGGAAGGCACCGTATTGGATGTTAAGCTAAAGCCTGTAGCTATACCCTCGCAAACAGTAACCTGTGTTGGCGTAACAATTACCTTAGGTTTAGGTTCTATATTAACCACAACATCAACAAAATTTCCCGTACAGCCATTACCGGTTTTTGCTCCATTGGCAACCGGTGTAATTCTATAGGTTACGAACTGAGGGGTATCATCATTGTTCACCAGGTTATCCGTTATCACATGGCCTTGTGGCAGGTTACTTTGAATCGGAAAGAAACCAGAAACCAAACCTGAACTGGCAAATGCCTGATAGTTAAAGGTGATAATACCCGCTGACGGCACGGTTGGTGAGTTCAGTACAATATTGGTTAGCGTATTGCTACAAATATCTGTGGTGTTATTGACAGGTGTTGCCAATACAGTTGGTTCAATGCGTAGCACGATTGGCCTCACCGGACCGCGACACCCTGCACCTGTAATAGCCACAACATTATACGTTACGGTTAACACACCATTGGTATTGTTCGCAAAGACATCGTTACGTATCTCATTAATATCTGCAGTATTGCGAGGCGCGGCAGGATTAAACGTTACCGGTGTTAGTCCTGCATCTACAACAATCGACATGATGTCATAACTTGCAGCAATAGCACTGGTAGGTGAAGTTCCGAGAATTATATTGGACGCTTCATTGCTACACACAATCGCATTCAGGTTGCTGGCAACTTCAGGCGATGGATTAACCGTAAATATTACAAGCCCCTCATCTCCGGCACATCCTGCTGCTGAAACTGGAATTACCCTGTAGCGAGCTTGCAACGGGCTGTTCGTTGTGTTCGTAAAGAAATCATTTTGAATTGCTGTTGCCGGTTGTGCTGCGCCAATAGAGGCATTACCCGGCCCTGGTTGTAAACCAAGATCCCAGTTGATTTGTGTAATATTATAGGATGCTGCAGCCACCGAACCAGGCGCTACACCTAACAATACACCCGTAGTAACATCACTACAGGCCGGCAGCGGACTTAAAGCCGGATCAATTACAGGTTCTGGATCAATGGTTACAGTAATTACTTCAGGATCGCCCACACAACCTTGCGGACTAACCGGAACTATGGTATACGAAACCACTAAACTGCCGGTGGTTACATTGTTATAACGGTCGTTGCGAATGGCGTTGGCATTAACACCGTTTTGAATGATGGAATTTCCTGCTGCTGGCGTTAATCCCGCAGCAACTGTAATGTTTGTGATGTTAAAGGCAGCCGCTGGTATAGATAATCCATTGGTTGATAATACAATGTTGGTTATCGCATCACTACATACCGTAGCATCCAGATTAGGATTCATTACTGGCTCGGCATTCACCGGTAGTGTTATGATGAACGGATTACCAACACAACCATCCGTTGATGTTGGAATCACAGTATAGACAGCATTTAACGGACCACCGGTTTCATTATGAAGTGTCTCTGCTAAAGGACCAGCACCCACTCCTATCCCACCTGTAATACCGGGAGCATACGTGGCTGTCCAGGTAAAGGTTGAAGGTACCAGGTTGGTAATGTTATCCTGAGGATTGAGACTGAAAGGGACATCGGAACAAACTGCAGGACGAGTTACATTTGCACCAACAGGTTGAGGATTAATCGGTACAGTAATGGTAAATGTACTTCCGGGGCAAGAACTACCTGAAGAAGGTGTTACTGTGAACACTGCATTCAGCACACCACCGGTTAAATTCTGTAAGTTCCCTGTTACATTACCTATTCCATTGGCAGCGCCACCAGTCAAACCAAAATCATAGTTGGCTGTCCACGTAAAGGTTGATACTATTCCATTGGTAATATCCAACTGAGGATCGAAAGAGAATGGTGTGTTAGAGCAAACCGGAGCTTTGGTGGCATCAGCGCCTAATGGTTCAGAACTTACCGGAATGGTAATGATAAATGGCGCACCTTCACAACCATTACCCGAGGTAGGTGTAACGGTGTATACGGCATTCAATACACCGCCTGTTGTATTGTTCAATGTTTCAGAGAGAGGTCCTGCTCCTGCACCTGAACCATTCAGTAATCCAGCATCATAAACAGCCGTCCATGCAAATGTACTAACGATGCCATTGGTGATATCCAACTGGGGATTGATGTTGAAAGGAACATCCGAGCACACTGCTGCTTTTGTTGCATTGGCTCCAACAGGTTCTGAACGGACCGGAACCGTAATGGTAAAGTTTGGTCCAATACAATTTGTTACCGTTGATGTTGGTGTAACGGTAAACACAGCGTTCAGCGTTCCACCGGTTAAGTTTGTTAATGTTCCAGTAACTAATCCAACACCATTGGCTGCACCACCAGTTAATCCAGGATCATAAACTGCTGTCCATGTATAGGTGGCCGTAATTGAATTTTGCACATTATCCTGTGGATCAAACGAGAAAGCTACATCGGAACATACAGGTGCCTTAACGGTATTAATAGCGACAGGCTTAGGCTCAATCGGAACAGTAATGGTAAATGGTGTTCCGGCACAGCCGTTGGTTGAAGTCGGTGTGACCGTATACACAACACTAAGTTGAGCTGAAGTAATATTGACTAACGTTTCTGCCACAGCGCCATTACCATTACCCGAACCACCGGTGATACCGGCAGCATAGCTGGCAGTCCACGTAAAGGTTGATGTTACGGCATTGGTAATTTCGAGTTGGGGATTGAAGTTGAACGCTACATCCGAACATACTGCTGTTTTCAAGGCATCTGCACCAACGGGTTCAGGGTTAACCGGAACCGTAATGGTATACGTTGAACCTACGCACCCATTAAGTGATGTTGGCGTAATCGTGTATATAGCATTTAGAGGACCTCCGGTTAAATTTGTCAGTGTTTCTGAAAGCAATCCGTTTCCGGCACCACTACCACCGGTAAGCCCTACATCGTACACGGCCGTCCATGCAAACGTGCTGGTTACACCATTGATGATATCACTTTGTGGATTGAAGTTAAACGCTACATCGGAACAAACTGCCGGACGTACAGCATTCGATCCAACAGGTTCCGGGTTGATCGGCACAGTAATGGTAAAATTGCTTCCCACACAAGAACCTGCAGTGGTTGGTGTAATGGTAAAGACTGCATTGAGTTGTCCACCGGTTTGGTTTGTCAGGGTTTGATTGATCACCCCAGTACCGTTAGCCGCTCCGCCTGTTAAACCGGCAGGGTATGCAGCTGTCCATGCGAAAGTCGCTACTGTTCCATTAATAATTTCGGCTTGAGGATCGAAACTGAACGGAGTGTCCGAACACACCGCAGCTTTGGTACTGTTAGCACCAACGGGTTCAGAGGCTATGGGTACCGTAATGGTGAAGGTGCTGCCAACACAACCATTAAGTGACGTTGGTGTAATGGTGTAGGTGGCATTCAGCGATGCTCCGGTAAGGTTTGTTAATGTCTCGGCAACATTTCCAATACCTGCACCGGCACCTCCGGTTAAACCTGGTCCATAAACGGCTGTCCACGCAAAAGTTGCTGTTACAGCATTCGTAATTTCCAGTTGAGGATTAAAGTTGAACGCAACATCGGAACAAACAATAGCTTTAATGTCATTTGCACCGACCGGTTCAGGATTTACCGGAACAGTAATAACAAAAGGTGCCCCGGCACAACCTGCGGCAGAAGTCGGTGTAACAGTATAAACAGCATTCAGTACTCCACCGGTTACGTTAACCAGCGTTTCAGAAATATTTCCATTTCCATTGGTGACACCACCTGTTAAACCAGCCTGGTAAACGGCAGTCCAGCTAAAATTAGAAGCTACACCATTGGTAATATCCACTTGGGGATTGAAGTTGAAACCAACATTTGAACATGCTGCTGCTTTGGTAACACTTGTACCAACCGGCTGAGGATTAATCGGAACAGTAATAGTGAATGTGGCACCCAAACAACCACCAACAGAAGTTGGCG
The DNA here is from genome assembly GCA_002425185.1 of Flammeovirgaceae bacterium UBA5585. Taxonomy (GTDB): domain Bacteria; phylum Bacteroidota; class Bacteroidia; order Cytophagales; family Cyclobacteriaceae; genus UBA2336. Next base: position 40,283 of record DILT01000020.1, read on the forward strand.
TTACGGTATACACAGCACTAAGTTGTCCTGCGGTTAGATTAACTAATGTCTCAGCAACCAATCCAGCTCCTGCCCCTGCTCCTCCTGTTAATCCCGCTGGATAAACAGCAGTCCATGTGAAGTTACTGATAACACCATTGGTGATCTGAGTTTGAGGATCAAAACTGAAGGCAACATTGGAACAAACAACAGCCTTGGTTTGGTTAGTCGCCACCGGTTGAGGATTAACCGGCACCGTAATGATAAATGGCGGATTACCGATACAGCCCCCGCCTTGCGCAGTAGGAACAACGGTATACACAGCATTGATAGGTGCTGCTGTTAGGTTCACCAGCGTTTCCGTGATGTTACCCGTTCCATTGCCTGCACCACCCGATAGGCCAGCGCCATATGCTGCTGTCCAGGTAAAGGTACTTGGCACACCATTGGTGATGTCATCCTGTGGATTGAGACTGAAGGCCACATTAGAACATTGAGCTGCTTTGGTAACATTAGCACCAACAGGTTCTGTGTCGACAGGAACTGTTATCGTAAATGGTGTACCCGCACATGAACTTGCAGAGGTTGGAATTACAGTAAATACTGCATTAAGCACACCGCCTGTCAAGTTGGTTAAGGTTTGAGCAATTTGACCAACTCCTGCTCCTGCACCTCCGGTTAAGCCTGGAGGATAAGACGCTGTCCATGTAAACGTTGAGGCAACACCATTTGTAATCTCAGCTTGCGGATCAAAACTAAATGGGCTGTCGGAACATACAACAGCTTTAACCGTGCTGAGTCCCACTGGCTCCGGATTCACAGGAACTGTTATCGTGAAGGGTGCACCTACGCATCCTTCAGGCGTTGATGTTGGTGTTACCGTAAAGACTGCGCTAAGTTGAATGTTGGTAAGGTTAACCAAGGTACCGGCCACATTACCCACACCGTTGGCAGCACCACCGGTTAATCCGGCAGGATAGACAGCTGTCCATGTAAATGTAGATACAATTGTATTGGTAATGCTTGCTTGTGGGTTGATGTTGAAACCAACATTCGAACAGATTGCCGGAGCAATGGTATTATTTCCTACAGGTTGAGGATTAACCGGAACAGTAATGGTGAACGTAGCGCCTGCGCAACCCCCTGCAGAGGTTGGTGTTACAGTATATACAGCACTTAATTGCGCAGTTGTAAGATTCGTTAGTGTGCCGGAAACATTGCCCACACCATTCGCTGCTCCACCGGTTAATCCGAAAGGATAAGCAGCAGTCCATGTAAATGAGCTTGGCAACGCATTGGTAATATTGGCCTGAGGGTTAATGCTAAAACCAACACCGGAACAGAAAATTGGCGCAACAGAATTGGTTGAAACCGGTTCGGGGTTTATGGTAACAACAATGGTTTGAGGCACGCCAACACACCCTGCACCACTGGTAGGCGTGATGGTATAGGTGGCTGTTATTGGCGCCAGTGATGTATTAACCAAAACATCCGTGATGTGGAAAGTACTTGGAGCACCTGCTAACACATTGTTACCGGCACTGCCTTGTACCGATGCATCAGACATCACCGGTGCGGGCCAGTTAAAGACAGTTCCAGGAGGAAGGTTAAGCGGGGATAAGAAAATTTCTTTGTTTACAGGCTGACCGCTGCAAATTGTACGCGTTTGACCTGATGCAATTACCGGAGCAGGATTAACCGTTACTACAACATCTTGTGAAGGTCCCGCGCAACCATCAGGCGAAGTGGGAACTACACGATATGTTACCGAGCCAACAGCTCCAGAAAAGTTAGTAAGTGTTTGATTGATCTGACCAACACCGTTATTACCAACTGCTGAACCACTCACCAAACCCGTAACACTGGTTACAATCCAGTTAAAGGTTGAACCCGGAATGCTTGCCGTTAGTGTTAAAGCATCCTGCACTGCTGTTCCACTACACAGACTAACCGTTGGTAATGAAGTCATTACCGGACGATCATTGGCATTGATGACCAACGTTGCCGCAGCACCGGAACAACCCGTGGGTGAAACTTCCTGCACGCGAAGCGTAGAAGCGTTAGCTGTACCAAAGTCAACAATGACCTGGTTCAGCCCAACACCACTGGCAGCGCCAACAATAGCAGCATCGCCAGCAATAATCGACCATGAGTATGTTGAAAGTGGGTTGAGTGATGCTGTTTGATAAACCACGCCCGTCTGTTGCTTACAAACCGGGTTAGGTCCAAGAATAACATTAGGTGCAGGACTTGACTCTACCGTAATGGAGATAGGTTGTGGAAGACCAACGCAACCATCGGCCGATATTTCAGTTACGCTTATGTTATAAACATCTGGATTAGGCGCATTAGTAAGTCCAGGGAATTGTAGCAGTACAAAGAAATCACCCGGGCCACCACCGGCAAAGCGTGTATAAAATCCAGGATTATCGGGAGGTAAATTCCAGGTATACGTTGCACCGGGATTAATGGTTTGTATCTGGTAAAGAACAATTGTAGGTCCGACACATACATTAGTACCCCCTACTATCGGGTTAATGCCAGGGCGAGGATTTATCCTGAATTCCACAGATCCAACATTCTGACAGTTGGTTATTGTGTTGGTAACGCGCGCAAAAAATGTTTCACCATCATTAACGTTATCAACATCTGTGGGGGTAGGAACAGGTGTTGTTAATGCTATATCAGTAAACCATGCTACTGCCCGGTTAGCGGCACCACCGGTAACCAGATTGTTATAAAATGTTAAGTCAATGTTATTGATTGCGTTGCCGCCAATAGTCTCTTCACAAAACGAAGGGTTCTGGTTTACAACAGCCGGGCTCGGATTTACCGTAAACGTTATCAAGCCATCCTGAACACAAGCCGGGGCAACATCGGTTCGGATAACGCGGGTAAAAAGGTTCTCGGTATTGGCAACAAGTTCCGGCCCGACAAAAGGAATGGTACGTGGCGCATCAATAAAGTATTGAACCGTTCTGCCAACAGATCCGGGTATTCCGGTGATGGCATCATTTAGTGAATTTAAAAATGCCAATGTTACCGTTGCCTCACCTGAGCCTGGTGTATCTTCACAAAGTGATGGGAGTGGGTTATTGTTTACAGGTAAAGCATTGCGTGTAATTGTTACCGAAGATGAGGAAGAACTACACACTCCAAGTGCGCTTCTGGCAGTCCATGTAAATGTGTTCGCACCAACCTGAAGATTGCTTACCGAAGATGTGGGGCTATGAACATCGGCAATGATTGGCAAGCCAACCCCCGCTGGAGAAACAAATACATTATCCAGACGATGTTCATCAGGGTCACCGTCATTTCTGGCCCTCATCACAATTTGAACAGTGGCCCCGGGCGGTGTGGTTGCAGTAACCGTTTGTATTTGTCCATCAACAGCAAGGTTGCCAACAATCTCACCAAACATTACTTCTGCTCCACCGTTGATTTTATAAAAAACACGGATGTAATCAGTGGCTACGTTATTTCCAATTTCAGTAATGTCTGCAGAAACGAAAACGCTGCCACCAATAGGAATAACGCTTGACTCCCAAACTACCTCATTACCATTTACATCACGTGCGGTCATAATACCATTCTCAACACGGATATAATCATTTGCAGCTAACAGTGTATTTGGGCCCGCAGGTGTGCTTACGGTCCAGTTATTATTTGGATGGGTAAATGATGTAGGGGGAGGTGGTAAGTTAGGGCCAGTAATTCCTAATCCGTTATCAGAAGTTGGAAAAGTTTCATAATAGAGTGCGCTGCCTACTGTCCATGTTCCTGTGCCAAAGTTATTCACAGCAGTAGCAGCAAGATTTACTGAAACATCACAAGTTGGGAAGTTAGGACCGGCTGCAGCCGGGGAAGGTAATCTATCAAAAGTTATAGTAAGAGTTGGACTATTGACACTTAAACAAGGCCCAATACCATCAGGGTCAAGGGCTACAAGTCGTAATTGAATTGATCCAGTAGCAAAATCTACTGCCGAAGGTCGATATTGATCGTTTATAGTAGGTCCAATAATTGATGATCCTGGATTCCCATTGTTACTCGTAAAAGTTCCTGTACCACTCACAATCTCCCAACGACCTTGTTGACCCGGCCCAGCACCAGCACCAACAGATCCAGTTAAAGGGATTGGTGTCAATAAAGCCCCATCTACACAAGTAGTAAAATTGCCGGGAACCGCAGCGGTCGCAGGACGACTAAATGTTATAATAACATCACTTGTTTCTATTGGGCAAGTACCACTTGCAGAAGTCCATCGCAAAGTATAGGCACCATAAATAAAACCTGGTCCATTCAGACTTATATTGGATGTATTTAAATTAGGATTAGCTATTGTAATTGGACAAGCAGCTCCAACGCAAGGACCTGGTCCTGAAACAACAGACCATGTTCCGGCACCTATAGTGATTACATTAGCTGCTAAATTTGTTGATTCCCCGCATATTTGTTGGGGAGGGCCAGCATTTGGATCTGTTGGATTGGAGCCAAAATCTATAACAATTAAATCACTGCTATTACAAGCCCCATTAACAACTTGCCATCTTAATGTATAAGCACCTTCATTACCTAATGCAATTGTTACGGTGGAAGTTGGGCTATTAACATTTGAAAACGATGGAGCGGGTCTGGGTGGAATACTTGAAACAAAACTCCATGTCCCTGTTCCAACGCCTGGAGGATTGCCAGCAAGAGTCGCAGTGAAGCCATCTGTTGAAGTACAGAGCGCCTGATCTGGGCCAGCATTAGCTAAGGCAGGGTTTGCGGAAACATTTATAGTCGTTGTTGTACTATTCTGCGGTGCGCATGGTCCATTTTGTACTACGGCCCTGTACACATAATTCCCTGGAGCAAGAATTCCGGGGTCAAAAGACACACCTGTACCAACTCCGGCATCCACAAATCCTCCACCGTTAAAATTAACTTCCCATCGTAAAATAGTGCCTCTTTGCCCTGCCAGGGAAATATCGTTTGCATCTGTGCCCTCACAATAATCTGCCCCTCCAGATGAAGTTCCGCCAAGTGATGGTCCATAAATTGTAACTAAGCGGGTAGAGGCGGGTGTCGGGCATCGTCCTCCTACCGTTGCGTTTGTGGTGAATTGAGTGATCACCTCCAGCGTTCGCGTAGCGGTTGTAAAAGCGCCCGGGATATTAAAGTCAGCTGTAATATTTTGTGTAGTATTTGGTGCATCAACAGTAGCTCCTGCACCTCCGGAAAATGTCCATGAATATTCTGTTGCGCCCCCAAATGGAACCACTGGAGAAGCGGCACCTAGCGAATACGGAACATCAGTAGATCCATTACAAACATCAGAAGTTAATGGGGTTATTGTTCCCGGGGTGCTTAAAGCGGACCTTCGTGTAATTGTTACAGGTATTGGATCACTCAAGCAATTGTTTGGAGGAGCTCCACTGGTACGGTAGCGTGCATAAACCGTATAGACCCCTGCTGCAGCAGGGATTCCCCCCATATTTTCGGGTCTTAAGAACCTACAGTTTGTTCCATAAGTTGGGGCTGCAATATTGACATCAGCATTAGCATTAGCGAGAGAAGTATACCACCTTATTTCTGTACTTCCGGCTACACTTGCTGCAGTTACTTCAAAACAGTTTGTACATGCTGCGGGGCATCCTCCCCCAGCTGTTGTGATCGTTGCATTATTACAAAATTCTTTGTCTAATGCAACAGCAGGATTTGGTTTAGCCACAATCTCGATGAAGTTTTCTACGGAAACCCTGTTCGCATCTGGGCTTGCTGGATTATATGGATTGCAAACATCCCAATAATCCATACGAACATAAAACCGCTCACCAACCTCATGAAAGGTTGTGGCTGTAGTAGTTATCATTTGCATGAAGGTAATGCCAGTGGAATTTAATACCGGTGTGGCCAATTCAATCACTCCATTAAAATCTGGCACTCCTATACCACCTGCACCGGTAGGAAAATATCCTGCGGGAAACAATCTTGGTCCTTCATCTGCATTGGCTGTTACCGGTACCCCCCCAACCCTAATATCAGCTATGTTTCCTGTTCCATGATCACGGTTTCCATAGACAATCCTGATCCAACGGGTGAGTTGGTTAGGCACATCTGCTTCCGGTGCAGCTAACCTACAGTTCAACTGAGTCTGATCAGAAAACCTCATATTGACATTTGTTCCCAGACAGACTCTGTTTGAAGTAGGTAGTGGAGTAGGTTGAAGACTTAATGTTCCTGAGTTTGCATTATCAGTATCATAGGTAGGAAAAATTGTTGTCTGAGTTAATGTTAAACAATTTGCCACTCCATTTACGAACGGTGTAAGTGTCAGATCCCAACTGCAAATATTTGGGGCGGGTGTTGTTGTTGCCGGGTAATTGTGAGCAGGACGGGAAGTAAGAATTATCCCAGGATTAGTGCCATCAAAACCAACATTTTCAATAAAGGTAGGGTTTGCGGTTCCGGTGGCATCCGAAACGTATGGGGTAAAGTTTTGATTAACCCCATCACCCCATGCAATACCATAAAAGATATTAGCAAGTACAAACGTGCTGCTATTTCTAAAACGAAGGCTTAGTTTATATTGATATTGAGTAAAATTCATTACAACAGGAGCACATATATCTCGTGATGCCGCTGGAATTAAACCTTGTTGAAAAAAAATCAAGTCGGATGAACAACTAAATACCCAATTATTCTTCGATTGAAAATTAGTAAACGAATTGATTTCAGGATTTCCTGCTGTTGCAGTCAATGTGTTTCCAGTTGCCTGCGAGTAACTAACCCGAACAACATCCCCTGGCAAAATAAAGGGTGCTGCAGCATGAGCCGGTGTGGCATCAAATCGAACATTTATCCTGTTTCCAAGAACAGTAACAGAATTGACCGTGACTGCAATACCATTTACAGTAACCGACCATCCTGCTGTTGTAGCGGATAAAATATTTTGATCAAATAAAACCGAAACAGTACGCTGATCGAGAGTTTCGTGGCGTGGATCGTTAGCTGTATTTTGTGCATTGCCCGCTTGAGAGAATACGGACTGGCTGATCAACAAGAGAAAAAATACGAATACAACTGACAGGACAGAACTTGTAAAGATCCTTTTACTCATAGGTAGTTTAAACAATCCGTTAAAATAATCATACTATTCCGTTCAGCCAAACGTATAGACAGTAGATGTAAATCAAGCTTTAGATACAAATTCAAGTGGGTTAGTAACCTCCGGATGTTCCCGAGAAAGAACCAATCTTCAGCTTAGTTTATTAATCCTAAACCCCTACCTTTGCACCCCGTAACAACCATCCATGTCGGCAGCAAAATATATATTCGTTACGGGAGGGGTGACCTCATCCCTGGGAAAAGGCATTATTTCAGCCTCTTTGGGCATGCTCCTGCAAGCCCGCGGATTTAAAGTAACCATCCAGAAGTTTGATCCCTATATTAATATAGACCCCGGAACCCTCAATCCCTATGAGCACGGTGAGTGTTATGTGACTAACGATGGTGCCGAGACCGACCTGGACCTGGGGCATTATGAACGATTTTTAAATGTGCCAACCTCGCAGGCCAACAACATCACCACGGGGCGCATTTATAATAATGTCATTACCAAGGAGCGACAAGGAGAATACCTGGGGAAAACCGTACAGGTAATCCCGCACATCACCGATGAAATCAAGCGCAACATATATTTATTGGGTGAAAGTGGTGAGTACGATTTCATCATCACAGAAATTGGTGGATCTGTAGGTGATATTGAATCGCTCCCTTTTATAGAAGCTGTACGCCAGGTGAAGTGGGACCTCGGTGCCAACAATGCCATGGTCATCCACCTTACGCTCATCCCCTACCTGAAAGCCGCCAAAGAACTTAAGACCAAACCTACGCAACACTCTGTAAAGGAACTACTATCCTACGGAGTACAGCCCGATATTTTAGTCTGCCGTACAGAGATGCACTTGCCACAGGACATTCGCAAGAAGCTCGCCCTGTTTTGCAACGTTCACCTCAATTCTGTGATCGAAGCTATTGATGCCGACACAATCTATGATGTGCCCATACTCATGCGCAAAGAGAAACTCGATGAGCGTGTGCTGGCGAAATTAAAACTGCAAAGTAAAGCTGAACCCGATCTTGAACATTGGAAAGACTTTCTGGGCAAATTGAAAAACCCGACAGAAGAAGTGACCATCGGTTTGGTAGGTAAGTACGTAACCCTGCCTGATGCCTACAAATCCATCGTAGAAGCCTTTGTACATGCCGGTTCTCAAAATGATTGCCGCGTAAATCTCAAATGGATATCCTCAGAAGAAATTAATCCGGAAACCGTTTCCACTTTATTTAAAGGACTGGATGGTATACTGGTAGCCCCGGGCTTTGGAGAACGCGGCATGGAAGGAAAAATTGAAGCCATTCGTTACATCCGTGAAAATAAAATTCCATTTTTTGGCATTTGTCTGGGGATGCAATGCGCGGTAATTGAATTTGCCCGACACGTAGTGGGTTTGGAGGATGCCAGTTCTACTGAGCTTAATCCCAAAACCAAGCATCCGGTTATCGACCTGATGGAAGCCCAGAAAAAAATTACCGCCAAAGGTGGTACCATGCGACTGGGCGCTTACACCTGTAAACTGAAAAAAGGAAGCAAGGCTGCGCAAGCTTATGGTGAAGCAACCATTCAGGAACGCCACCGCCATCGGTATGAATTTAACAACGCTTACCTCGATCGCATTGAAGAGGCAGGTCTTAAGGCTGTCGGTATTAATCCGGAATCGAATCTGGTGGAAGTTGTTGAATTGAAAGATCATCCCTGGTTTATTGGGGTACAGTATCACCCCGAATTGCGAAGCACGGTTATGAATCCTCATCCCCTCTTTGTTGGATTTGTTGAAGCTTCGGTGAAGTATAAGAAATCGTTAACTGCATAATTTTTTTTTAATCGTATACAATGGATAGAAATTCCGCCATAGGCCTCACGTTAATTGCCGCTTTGTTACTGGCTTACTTCACCTGGTTTGCTCCGAAGCCAGAAGAACTGCCACAGGCTAACCAACCATTAACAGATCAATATTTACCAAGCCTTGATTCTGCTGCAAAGCCATCATCACCTGATAGTGCTATGGCCGCCTCACTGGGCGAACTCGCAACCTCCCTAGCTGGTCAGGAGGAATTAAAAAGAATTGAGACTAACGATTTAAAAATAACCTTCAGTACGAAAGGCGGGATTATTCACGATCTGGAGCTGAAAAATTACAAAACCTATCATGGAAAGCCCTTAATGCTGGTGCAGCCTACTTCCAATTCAACCAGGCTTCTTACCCAGTATAATGGCAAAGAAATTGACCTGAATAATCTATTCTATACGCTAAGTGAATCCAAAAAAGCCGACACTACTTTTCTCACCTTTACCCTTTCATTAACCGAAGGCACTTCCATAACACAAGTTTACGCCATACCAGAAAATGGATTTAAAATCGGTTACGCGATAAAGACTGCCGGTTCAGCCCGCGAATTTTCCGATCAGCTTGTGCTTACCTGGAATACTGCCTTGCGCCCCCTGGAAAAAGACCTGAATGACAGCCGGAACAACACCACCATTACGTATTATCAAAATGGTTCATTTGATGAACTTTCTCAACGATCCACCTCCACTGAAAAAGAAGTCTTATCAGGAAACGTAAAGTGGGTTTCCATCAAACAAAAGTTTTTTCTCGCCTCTATCATTTCTGAAAGCGGTTTCCCCGGTGCAGAAGTTGAAACTTCCGTTAACACTTCCGATACGTCAGTCGTAAAACGGGCCGTTGTAAAAATTCAGATTCCCATGAAAGCAGTTGTTGAAGGCCAGGCAAACTACGATTTCTATTTCGGTCCCAACGACTATAAAGAACTTGGCAAGGTAACTGAAAGCTTCGCTAAAAACGTGTACCTGGGCTGGCCCCCGGTATACTGGATCAACAAGTTTGTCATCTTTCCTGTATTCTATTTTCTTACCAACACCATCGGCAACTTTGGCTTGATCATTATCATATTGGTAATCGTTCTGCGAATCATACTGCTTCCGCTCTCCTACCGCTCGTACCTGAGCATGGCTAAAATGAAAGTGTTAAAACCCGAACTTGATGAAATCAAAGAAAAGTTTGGTGAAGACATGACCAAGGTGCAGCAGGAGCAAATGAAGCTATACCAGCAGGCAGGCGTTAATCCACTGAGCGGATGTATTCCGTTGGTGTTACAGATGCCTATCTTGTTTGCGATGTTCTATCTGTTCCCCAACAGTATTGAACTGCGTCAGCAATCGTTCTTGTGGGCTGAAGATCTTTCGACCTACGACTCTATCCTAAACCTTCCCTTTACCATTCCATTTTATGGTGATCACGTAAGCTTATTCACGTTGTTGATGACGATTTCTACCCTGGTATATACCTGGCAAAACAATCAAATCTCGTCTGTGCAAGGCCCCATGAAGTCAATGTCGTACATGATGCCGGTCATTTTTCTGTTTGTGCTTAACTCCTTCCCTGCCGGATTAAGTTTTTACTATTTCATCACCAACCTGATAACCTTTGCACAGCAAGCGATCATCAAACGGTTTGTGAATGAAGATAAAATCAAGGAGGTAATGGAAAACCATCGTAAGATGATGGCTTCGGGTACGGTTAAGAAATCACGATTTATGAGCAAACTGGAAGATGCTATGAAAGCCAGCGAAGAAGCCCGAAGACAATCGGAAGAAGCCCGGAAAAAAAAGAAAAAGAATTAACCACCAATAAAACTAGTCAACATTCAGGTGTGAATGGAATGTGGACAAATACGTTCCACAAGGTTCCACGCCCCTAAACCATTCGTCTATATTTGCAGTCCTGACGCCAACCCGTCAGGACTTATTTTTTTAACGATTTAACTTCTAGTAAACGAAGGAATGGGAAAGATCATCGCGATTGCCAATCAAAAAGGTGGCGTAGGAAAAACCACATCGGCTATTAACCTGGCCGCCAGTTTGGCGGTGCTGGAGCAAAAAACATTACTGGTTGATGCCGACCCGCAAGCCAATTCAACCTCAGGTTTAGGCATTAATCCTAAAGAAGTTGAGACCGGGCTGTACGAATGTATGATTGATGGTATTGATCCACACGATGCCATCATTAAAAATGATCAGATCAAATTCCTGGATATCCTTCCCTCGCATATCGACCTGGTAGGTGCCGAAGTGGAAATGGTGAGTATTGAAAGTCGGGAAGAAAAAATGCGCAATGCGTTGGATAAGATTAAAGATCAGTATGATTTTATTATCATCGATTGTTCACCATCGCTTGGCCTGATTACCATTAATGCCCTTACCGCGGCCGACTCGGTAATTATTCCCGTTCAGTGTGAATATTTTGCTTTAGAGGGTCTGGGTAAATTACTCAACACCATTAAGATCATACAAACCCGACTCAACCCGAGGTTAGAAATTGAGGGAATATTATTAACGCTATACGATTCACGCACGAGCTTAGGCAACCAGGTAGTGGAAGAAGTGCGAACGCACTTCAGCAAGATGACCTTTCAAACCATTATACCCCGCAACGTTAAACTCAGTGAATCACCAAGTTTTGGTTTGCCGGTAATTGTTCACGATGCCGAAAGCAAAGGTGCCATCAGCTACCTGAATCTGGCGCACGAAGTAATTGATAAAAATACCATCACAAAATGAGTAAGAAAAAAGCATTAGGAAGAGGGCTGAATGCCCTGCTGAGCGACAGCGAAAACGAAGAACGGTTGGAATCCGACCTTCCAGTTGTGCATACGTCACCCTCCGGCAGCATTGCTGAAATCCCGGTTAACCAGATTGAAGTAAATCCATTTCAGCCGCGTACGCATTTTGACAAGGAGTCCTTACAAGAACTGGCCGAATCCATTAAAGTACACGGTATCATTCAACCGATAACCGTTCGCAGATTAGCCCGCGATCAATATCAACTCATCTCCGGTGAACGCAGGTTTCAGGCTTCACAACTGGCCGGACTAAAAACCATACCGGCTTATGTGCGATCAGCCGATGACCAGCAAATGCTGGAAATGGCGCTGATTGAAAACATACAGCGCGAAAACCTGAACGCAATAGAAATTGCCTTAAGTTATCAGCGGCTTATTTCCGAGTGCAGCCTTAACCAGGAGCAGCTTGGTGAACGGGTGGGAAAAAACCGCGCAACGGTAACCAACTATTTGCGCCTGCTTAAACTTCCACCCGATGTGCAGATTGCCGTTCGCGATAATAAAATTACCATGGGGCACGCCCGGGCAATTATCAACGTAGAAAATCCCGACCAGCAGCTCTATATCTTCAAAAAAATACTCGCAGAAGATCTTTCGGTACGGAAAGTAGAAGAACTCGTGCGCGCATTAGGTGAACAAGCCGATACCCAGAGTAAAACTGCTTCACCGGCTTCCGGTAACCGCGAAATTTCCAACCTTCAATCCAGGCTTTCATCACACTTTGGTACGCGTGTTGTTGTAAAAAGTGACGGCAAGAAGGGCGAGATCAAAATCCCGTTCCTTTCGGTAGAGGATTTGAACCGGATATTGGACATCCTGAAGATGCATTAATTCCGGTACCTTTGCGCACGGGTAAAGAACCGGTATGAGAAAATTGCTTATTGTATTCTTCTTAGGCTATTGCAGTTGCGCAGCAGCGCAGCGCGATACAGTTTTACTTTCACCAGCTGCCCGCGATACCGTTAAACTTACATCGTATGCTGTTCGTTACGATCCGCGAAAGGCCATACTCTATGCCGCAGTTTTACCTGGCCTGGGGCAGGTTTACACTAAAAAATACTGGAAACTTTCGTTAGTCTATGGCGGCCTCGGGGCCACCGCCTATGCTATTAATTTTTATCAAGACGGTTACCGGAAATACCGTGGTGAATTGTTTTACAATTTGGAAAACGGTCTGTCCAGCCCCAGTGCTGTAAATCCGAATGTTCGGTTTACTACCGCTCAGCTGCGAACCATAACCGATCGCTTCAGGCGTGAGCGTGATTTTATGATTATTATTATGCTTGGTGTTTATGTACTTCAAATGGTAGATGCGCATGTAGATGCGCACCTCAAGGAATTTGATCTGAACCCTAACCTGCAGGTTCGGGTGGAGCCTGCTTTCAGCAATGAACTGCTCACCGGACGCATGGGGGGACTCTCACTAAAGATCAGGTTTTAAACACGTACTATCCCTAGAACTTCTATACTTGCATTACTAATGCGGATAAATAGTTTTGCATTCATCATGGTTAAATCGTTATGAAAATTCTTTTGCTCGGGTATGGTAAAATGGGAAAGATCATTGAACGCATTGCGCTGGAGCGCGGGCATACCATAGCAGGCAAGATCACCTCCTCCAATCGTCAGGCGCTAAGCACCATTGCGGCAGATGTGGCCATTGAGTTTTCGCAACCTGAGGCTGCCTATGAAAATGTTAAATTTTGTCTGGAAAACAACATTCCGGTTGCCTGTGGTACTACCGGATGGCTGGAGCAAAAGCCTGAAATTGAAAAACTCACCCGCACGTGTAATGGAACATTCTTTTACGCGTCTAATTTCAGCGTTGGGGTAAATATCTTTTTCAAGCTTAACAACTACCTGGCATCGATGATGAATACCCGCAAAGAATATACTGTGCAAATAGATGAAATTCATCATACCGCGAAGAAGGATGCCCCCAGCGGTACAGCCATTACCCTGGCCGAAGGGATACTTCACCATATCCCCTACCTGAAACAATGGGTGAAGGAAAAATCGGAGAATCCGGAAGAGTTACCCATTAGCTCTTTCCGCATTGACGATATACCCGGAACGCACCTGATTAAATACGCCTCTTCGGTTGACGACATTGAAATACGTCATACAGCGCATTCGCGCGAAGGCTTTGCAAAAGGTGCTGTACAGGTTGCCGAATGGCTACCCGGTAAAAAAGGGGTACTTACAATGGAAGATTTTTTACAATTCTGATTGATAATACCTTTATTTGCAGGCTTTTAAAACAAACGAAACGTGAACGCAATACTTCTTACTTTTCTGATCATCAGGCTGGGTGTTACCGTAGGGTACTGGAAATTATTTGAAAAGGCAGGCCTGGCCGGCTGGAAATCACTTATCCCCTTCTACTCAGAATTTATACTGATGAAGGATATCGTAGGAAAGCCCACCTGGTGGTTCATATACCTGCTTGTACCGGTGGTAAACTTTTTCGCGTATTATGTTTTGATTTTTGAAGTACTGCGATGCTATGGAAAAAATTCATTATGGAGTCAAATACTGATCATCTTTACCGGATTCTTCTATCTTATCTACCTGGGTTTCAGCCCATCAGCAAAATACCTGGGTAAATTTGATCAACTTCCAGCTGAAGAAAAGAAATCGGTACTCACCGAATGGACTGAGGCCATCACCTTTGCCGTTGTTGCAGCAACCCTTATACGCTGGTTGATCATGGAAGCCTATACCATACCTACACCTTCTATGGAGAATTCCCTGCTGGTTGGTGATTTCCTTTTTGTAAGCAAGTTCCACTACGGAACACGCACACCCAAAACCCCCCTGCAACTTCCGTTAACACACCAGAAAATATGGTTTACCGAAATCCCTTCCTATGTGGATTGGATTCAGTTACCGCAATACCGTTTACCCGGCATAAGTGAAGTAAAAAGTGGGGATGTGGTGGTGTTTAACATTCCGCCCAAACGGCTGAATGAGAACAAGGACTATCCTGTTGACTTGAAAACCAATTACATAAAACGTTGTGTGGCCGCAGCCGGTGAAACCCTTCAAATTGTAGATCGGAAAATTCTGGTGGACGGAAAGGAATTTAAAGATCATCCACTGGTACAATGGAGTTATAAAATTTCGGCTACTGGAATTATTAATGAACGTAACCTGGATAAGTTAGGCATTGGCGCGGAGGATTACCAGGTATTGGGCCGACCCGATGACAGTACTGTGGAGTATGTAATGTGGTTAACAGAGGCTACCGCAGAAGAACTGAAAGCACTGCCCTACATTAAATCCGTTACAAAAGAAGATCATGAATATTCCGCAGGAATATTTCCTTTCTCTGAATACTACGGCTATGGAGCAGGCCTGGAAAACAACCTGAAGTGGAACCTGGATAACTTTGGTCCATTATGGATTCCAAAACGCGGTGCGACCATCACACTGAATGATTCTACCCTGGCGCTGTACGGATTCATCATTACCGCTTACGATCACCAAAAAGATGCAAAAATCGTAAACAAAAAATTGCAGATTAACGGACAGGAGGTTACTTCCTATACGTTTAATCAAAATTATTATTTCATGATGGGTGACAACCGGCATAACTCCCTTGATTCTCGATACTGGGGCTTTGTGCCCGAAGATCACATTGTAGGTAAAGGATTTTTCATCTGGCTATCCATCGATCCTAATCAGAAATTCCTGAATAAAATTCGCTGGAAGCGTTTCTTTAAGATGATTGAGTAATGCTCGCTCATGTGAAACAAGTCAATGGTGAACCAATAACGCTATAGCTCACTAACCCCCTGACAAGATCGCCTCTTAGCCAAAAACAGGAATCACCTTAAACAGCATCGCTAACGCAAGGTTTCTGCCCGGGTAATTTATTGCACTCAAGGGATTAAATTACCTAAACTTGTATAATGCATATTTAGGTAATATATTTTACCTATATTTGTATAATATGATTCACAATCCTTTTAAAGTTGGCGAATTGGTGGCGGGCGATCCATTCTGCAACCGAACAAAAGAGATCAACCGGATTCGCAACGCCTTTCTGGATAGTCAGAATATTATACTTATCTCCCCCAGACGATGGGGTAAAAGTTCATTGGTTCAGGAGGTAATCCGTCTGGTAGATAAAAATGCTATCATCATAACGATAGACTGCTTTGGTATTACTTCCAGCGAACAATTTCTTGAAAGCTACCTCACCGAATTGCTAAAGGCCTCCACTACCCTATACAGTAAGACAGCGGATATGGTGAAGAAATTCGCAAGCTCAATTTCGCCCTACATATCTTACTCCTACGGGCCTAACGAAGAAATCAAATTTGGCATTAATATCCCATCCAAAGAGTTTGATCCTGTTGTTATTCTTTCGATGGCCTCAAAAATAGGAAAGGATAAAAAACTTCCTGTAGTTGTATGCGTTGATGAGTTTCAGAAAATTTCGGAATGGAAGGATGGAGAGGCCTTTCTTGAGCAATTAAGATCTGTCTGGCAGAGACATACTAATGTTTGTTACTGCCTGTACGGAAGTAAACGTCACCTGATGAACAAATTATTCAATGACTCCTCTAAACCCTTTTTCCGATTTGGAGAGAATATATTTCTGGAACGAATTCCAACACCTGAATGGATTAGTTTTATTCAAAAGCAATTCACACGCACAAACAAAAAGGTCTCGAAAGAAGTAGCACAGCAAATAGTGGAACTGGTACAAGGTCACTCCTATTATGTTCAGTACCTGTCCCGGCTCTGCTGGGCTAACACACCCCGTGAATTAACAGAAGCCATGCTGATGGAGAGCTATGAGGAGTACCTTAATGACCACCTGGCCATGTTCAGAAAGCAAACCGAGGGTCTTACAGCTTACCAGGTAAATTATGTTAAAGCAGTAATAAATCAAGAAAAGCAATTCACATCAACGCATGTCCTTAATACCTATAAGCTTGGTTCGCCCGGCAATATAAAAAGGATTGAAACATCACTTCAAGACAGCGAAATCATAGATCTTTTTACCGGCTCGGTAATCTTTACCGAACCCTTCTTCGAAACCTTGTTCCGCAGACATTTTATGCGACACTCATGATGACTTCCCTTGCTTTGACCCGAATACGCACAGATCAGGAATTACCAATCAATTTCCCTTAGCCCATTATTTTTCAAGTACTCATTGGTCTTACTGAAATGCCGGCATCCAAAAAATCCGCGATCGGCAGAGAATGGTGATGGATGCGCAGACATCAGTACAAGGTGTTTGGTTCTGTCAATGACCTCGCCCTTCTTTTGCGCATAGGCACCCCATAATAAAAACACAACATTCACCTTCTCATCCGATATTTTTTTTATTACGGCATCAGTAAATATTTCCCATCCTTTATTTTGATGTGAGCCCGGTGAAGATGCGCGAACTGTAAGGGTTGCATTAAGCAACAACACACCTTGCCTGGCCCACCGTTCAAGGTTGCCTGAGGATGGCAGGGGCTTACCCAAATCCGTGTGTATTTCCTTGAAGATATTAACCAACGAAGGTGGCATACGGACACCTTCGTGTACTGAAAAACAAAGACCATTGGCCTGTCCGGGACCATGGTAGGGATCCTGACCAATTATCACAACCTTTACCTGGTCAAAGTCGCAGGCATCAAAAGCGTTGAAGATTTCTTTACCCGGAGGATATACCGTTGCAGCCTGGTATTCGGTCTTAACAAAGGCTATAAGTTGCTGAAAGTAGGGTTTTTCAAATTCTTCCGTGAGCCGTAACTTCCAGGAATGTGCTATTTTGACGTCCATTGATGTATTCTGGGGGAAAATAAAATCGAATTTTCGCTAAACATATTTAATTCCAAAAAATTAATATTTTTGAACGCATGGTAACCGAAGTAACACAGGGAATACGCGTAACCGTTGAAACGGAATATCAGCCGGCTTACTCCAGTCCGAGCCAGTATCACTACGTTTTTACCTATAAGGTAACCATCGAAAACCAAAGCGAAAATACGATTCAGTTGCTGCGCAGGCATTGGTATATTTCCGATGCGGGATTCTCTTCGCGCGAAGTGGAAGGCGAAGGTGTTGTGGGCCAACAACCTGTATTGGAACCCGGTCAGGTGCACCAGTATGTTTCCGGTTGCAATCTTAAATCGGGCATAGGAAAAATGACGGGAACGTACCTGATGGAGCGTGTAGTTGATGGCACCCAGCTCACCATTATCATTCCGGAATTTGTGATGATCGCCCCAATCCGCCTGAATTGATTGTCTGCGTTTTTTAAGATAAAAACCTATTTCAACTACTGGCTCGATGCTGTTGATGAGCACTCCCTACATGCTCCTTTCCTATTCGATTTTTATACCAAGATTATTAAGCGGGAAGTTATTGACGTGCCCTTAATCGAATCGCTGCGAAAGCAACTATCAAACGATCATCGTGTAGTGGAAGTGGAAGATTTTGGCGCGGGATCAAAACATCTTGCAGGCGAAAAAAGAAAGATCAGTGACATAGCCAAACTAAGCTTAAGCGATGCAAAATTTTCTACCCTATACAGCAGGATTGCCGGCTATTGTAAAGCCAAAACCATAATTGAACTGGGCACTTCCCTGGGCATCAACACGCTATACCTGGCACAACAACCCCAGTCTAAAGTCTATACCTTTGAAGGCTCCGCATCACTTGCAGAAATAGCCTCGATTAGTTTTGAATTTGGCGGTGCTCAAAACATTGAGTTGATTACCGGCAACCTGGATACCACCCTATACTCTACCCTGTCCCGGATTCCAAAAATTGATATGGTATTTATGGATGCTAACCATCGCTATGAACCAACCTTACGCTACTTCGACTCCTTACTTGCCCGATCGCACCATAAAAGCATTTTTATAGTAGACGACATTCACGATACACCCGAAATGGAGAAAGCGTGGACTGAACTTAAAAAGCATCCGCTGGTATATACCAGTGCCGATCTGTTCAGGTGCGGCCTCTTATTCCTCGATCCTTCACTAAACAAACAACACGTTGTATTACGGTTTTAGGCGTTGGAATAGCCTTAAATACACGTATTTTTGCATCATCTTAAAATCAACCCTCGTATGAGTGAGCCTGTAAAAAACGAGCAGCCTGAAGCGCCAAAAAAATCTAACCAAAAGTATGCGATTATAATCGCGGTGCTGTCCATTATCATTATTGTACAGTTTGTAAGCAGCTATTTCAATAAACAGGAGCGCGATCAACTGCGAATAGAAAAATCTTCCACCGAAGAACAATTGGCAACAACCATGCATCGGCTGGATGAGATCAGTGCCGAATTGGATCAACGCATTGCCGAAATAAAACGACTGGGTGGCGACATCAGTGAGCTTACCAAAGCCAAGGAGGAAATTGAAACCGAACTGAAAAGAACGCGCAGGGCCAATGGCCAGGTGATTAAAGAACTCAAGGATAAAGTTGAGGGCTATGAATTATTGCTCAAAAATAAAGATGAGGAAATTGAAAGACTCAAAAGCGTTAATAAGGAACTCTTAACAGAAAACACTACACTCAAAGTACAGAAAAACATACTGGGTGATTCCATTAACCGGCTAACCCAAACCAAGCAGGAGTTGGCCAGCAAAGTAACCCTTGCTTCTCAATTAAAAGCTGAAAACGTTCGAATTGTGGCCGTAAACGACAGGGGCAAGGAACGTGAATCACCCTTTAGAAACCGGCAGGTTGGTAATATAAAAATTGAATTTAACCTGGCAGAAAATAACGTGGCCCCCATTGAAGGAAAAAAAATTATGATCCGTATAGTTGACCAAAACGGGCAGGTATTGTTTGATGTTGCCCGGGGTTCCGGTACGTTTATGTACAACAGTAAAGAAGAATTCTATACCGCTTCACAAGAGATTCTTTTTGACAACACCCGTCAGAAGCTCACCTATCTGTATGATAAGGGTTCAGACTACGCGCCTGGCACCTACACGCTTGAAATCTATTGCGATGACTACAAAATGGGATCGGGGCAATTTTCTGTAAAATAAAAATCAGAGAAGCTTTTAGTCCTTTACTCGGTTTACCGCCAGCATACCCAGCATCCAATTGGGCAGTGGTTTTTCCATAGGTCTGTTTTTGATATCAAGGAACCAACCCAGTTTTTCCACAATTGGAATTTTATGGGTTTCAACAAACTCAATGAGCGTTCCGTCCCGGTCTTCGATATAGGAGAAATGTCCTGCCGCTTTACCCATATCGAAAGAATTACTGCTGTCCACCGTAAATGAATTGCCGGCCTCTGCACAACGCTTGCCCAGGTTTTTCATACCGCGTATATCGAAGCAAACATGGATAAATCCAAGATCACCCCAATTCCGGCTTTCGTAGATTTTTGTGGGTTTGCGGTCTTTCACCTCCACAAGTTCTATCTCAGTAGAGCCTAATAAATTACCAAATGCGCCTTTGCAAGGGGCATGCGCTTTCAGTAGTACCCTTCTGAAAGACGATTCACCTCCCTGAACACCCTTCAGGTCATCAAATTTTCCGGTAACATCATAGGCTACGCTGTTGTGTCCCAGAATATTTTTGTACAGCCCCACAGATTGATCCATATCCGATACACCAATGGTTACTCCGGAAACCCCGCCATTCGGAAAAGACTTACGTTTAAACCAACTGCCGCTTTCTATTACTTCAAAAATATTCGCGTAAGGATCGGCCACATAAAAATGCATCCTACCCTCCGGTGATTTGGAAGGCTCCGTGAGCACCTGAACATTTTTTGATTTTAAAAAATCATATGCCTTTTCAACATTACTGGATTTCAACTTTACGGCATACACTCCGGTATCGCCTAACTGCGGAATAAATGATGCGGCCTGTGGTTCCTTGGATGTATACTGCCAGATTTCAAAACCACCCCCACCCTGCAGGTTCATGGCTAATATGGCGTACCGGCTTTCCGCTATCCCCGATGTATAGCGTGTCATTAATGATGCCTGTGCCGAATCTTTAAAAATAGGCACATCAAATCCAAAATGCTTCCGGTACCAGGCCCACGCTTCATTGGCATCTTTAACACCAATTCCAACCTGTTGAATTCCACTTACAATATAATCCATGGGGCAAGATAATATATTTTCATTCGATGCTGCGCGACATTTTTTTTAGTGGAAAATACTTAGGCGGAATAGCCCAAAAAGCTTAGTCTTTCCGCAAAATTATTTCATAATTTTTTATCGTGCCGTCCATACTTGCCCGTTGTAATTTACCTCCGGTAAAAAAATATTTATTCCGCTCCCCGTGTACTTCTACTTCATAGTAGGCATCCTTTAGAAAGCTAACCGGCACCATTAATCCAAAGCCATCAGCCAAAACCAGGTTAACATTTTTTGGTTCATCAAAGAAAAACCGGAGTAAATTGAAATCAATATCCTCATTTATTTTTCCTGAATGTTCATACTTATACATCGATGCATTGACAGCATAATGTTTCTTATTCCATATTACTGATGAACTAAACTCACCCCTGTTTGACCGTGTTTTGACCGTTGAATAAAGCAGTTTTTCTTCATGGTAAACAGCCGTTTGAATATGGTGTACATGAACCCGTAGCAATAACCAAAAGCTAACCTTACTCTCCAGGTAGTAATGCGTTAGGGTATCAACCTTTCTGCGGGTTGCCGTTAGCTCCCCGATTTTGATACCGGCCAGTTCAATATCAAATCGCCTCACTTCATCGGTGGCATAGCCGGATAAAGTCAAAAAGATAAGAAGCGCGGGTAAAACGAAGTATCTGGTCACTGACGGTAAAATACCCGACAATATGTAAATTTTAAGCCCAAAATGGCACTTTCTCACCCCAAAAGAACTTTGCAGGCGTATTTTTTCATTTCGGGGCCATTTTCTATCTTTGCACCCTCATTTTAAACACAACTAAACAATTATGAACAATTACGAGACAGTATTCATTTTGAATCCCGTTTTGTCTGAAGAACAGATGAAGGATACTGTCGAAAAGTTCGTGAATGTGTTAAAGAAAGGCAATGCCCAGATTTTAAACATCGAGCATTGGGGTCTTCGCAAACTGGCATATCCCATCCAGAAAAAGTCGACCGGTTTCTATAACCTCATCGAATTTTCGGCATCTCCCGAACTGATCAACACGCTCGAAACCGAGTACAGACGCGATGAATCGGTGATGCGCTTTTTGACCATCACCCTTGACAAACATGCCCTTACGTACAACGAAAGAAGACGCAAAGGAGAATTCAACAAAAACAACCGTAAACCGGTACGTAAAACTGAGGAGGAGCTTGCCAAATGACATTACAGAACGAACCTATCAAGCGGGTTGAATTAAAACCCAAGTACTGCCGCTTTAAGAAAAACGGCATCAAGTACATCGACTATAAGGATCCTGACTTCCTGTTGAAGTTTATTAACGAGCAGGGTAAAATTTTACCCCGCAGGCTTACCGGTACCAGCTGGAAATTTCAGAAGAAAGTTTCGCAAGCTGTGAAGCGTGCCCGCCATATGGCCATTCTTCCGTACACCGGTGATTCTTTAAAGTAATTGTCGAACTGATAAACCGATCCGAAGATGGAAGTAATATTAAAACAAGATGTACAAGGTCTTGGCTATAAGAATGATACTGTTAAGGTAAAAGCAGGTTACGGACGTAACTTTCTTATACCCAACGGACTTGCTTTAATTGCCAACGACTCTAACAAGCGTCAGGTAGCGGAGAACATCCGCCAAATGGCCCACAAGGCTGCCAAACTTAAGCAAGACGCAGAAGCGCTTGCCGCAAAAATTGGTGACTTAACCATTGAACTGAAAACCAAAGCCGGTGAGAGCGGTAAAATTTTTGGTGCCGTTACTGCCGTGCAGGTAGCCGAAATTTTAAAAGGTAAAGGCTTTGATGTAGACCGTAAAAAAGTTCACTTCAAGGAGCAACCCAAGCAACTCGGAACCTACACTGCAACACTCGACCTTCACAAAGAAGTGAAGCACGAAATAAAAGTAAATGTTGTAGCGGAATAACTTCGTATACGAACACACAGCAAACCCCGTTCTGTTCTCAGCACGGGGTTTTGTTTTTTACAGCTATGTTACTTTTAGCTGTATCTTTAATTGCTGATTATGCTAAACTTTCGAACCGAATTAACCCCCCTAAAAGCAAACCGTCAAATTGACTTAAAGCATGCTGTACTTACAGTAGGTTCCTGCTTCGCGGATACGATCGGGGAAAGGCTGCTCGAAAATAAATTCAAGGTGCTGACCAATCCGTTTGGCACTGCATACAACCCCCACTCCATACATACCCTGTTGAACAATGCCGTGCATAATCAACTTCCGCCTGAACATACCTTCTTTACGAATAATGAAATTCACCTGAACTATCAATTTCATTCCGCCCTATCTGCTTTAACTAAAACAGTGCTTGAAAAACAGGTTAAGGAGTTGACCCAACATGTTCACATTTTTTTAAAAGATGCACAGTGGCTTTTCATTACTTACGGAACAGCATGGATTTATACCCGCAACGACACGGGTGAGGTTGTGTCAAACTGCCACAAAATGCCCGCTTCGTTATTCACCAAAGCTTTGCTCACCCAAAAAAAAATACTGGATTCATTTGCCGAATGTTACACCAAACTAAAAGCGATAAATAATAATATTAATATCATCCTTACGGTTAGCCCGGTGCGACACCTCAAAGATACCCTGGAATTAAACAGTGTAAGTAAATCTGTGCTTCGGCTGGCATGCCATACCCTGGCCGAACAATATAAAGATGTGTACTACTTTCCAGCCTATGAACTTTTACTGGATGATCTGAGGGATTACCGGTTTTACAAGGGTGACCTTATCCACCCTTCCGATGAAGCTGTGCATTATATCTGGGATAAGTTTTCGGCAACATGGTTTACCCCGAATACCCTTCAGTTTTTAGAAGCCTGGACTAAAATACAAAGTGCATTAAACCATAAAGCGTTTCACCCCACCACCCAGGCCCATAAGGCCTTTTTGAAAAATCTTCTAAACCAACTGGAGGAGCTTCAAAAACAAGTTTCGGTAAAGCAAGAAATTGATTTTGTAAAAAAACAACTGTAATGAGATTTGCCTGCTTGTTTATTGGTAGTGTTCTGATTACATCTGCAAATAAGGCGCAGGATAATTTCAGCAACCGATTATCGGCAGCAGCCCTTGAGCTTACTAAGGCTACCGTGCAGTATGATGGTGCTTATTATTCAATGCCCTATCCCGGAGGTGATGTTCCGGCCGATCGCGGGGTATGTACCGATGTCATCATCCGCGCGTACCGTAAATTGGGTATTGATCTTCAGGTTGAAGTACACCGCGATATGCTTGCCCATTTCAACCATTATCCTAAAACCTGGGGATTAACCAAACCCGATAAAAATATAGATCACCGAAGGGTGCCTAACCTGATGACCTATTTTTCGCGGCACGGACTGGTTAAAAAAATATCAACCCATCCATCCGATTATCTGCCAGGAGATATTGTTGCCTGGAACCTGGGCGGAAACCTAACGCACATCGGTATTGTTATTAACCAAAAATCAGATGATGGTTTTCGTAACCTGATCGTACACAACATTGGAAATGGTCAGGAAATTTCAGACTGTCTGTTCACCTACAAAATTATCGGCCATTATAGCTATCCAAAACCTTGACCAATCCTTCAAGCCCAACACCTCCGCAACCCAATAGGCTTATTCGTGCCACTTCCCCCTATCTGCTTCAACACGCCTATAACCCGGTAGACTGGTATGAATGGTCTGCCGAAGCACTACAAAAAGCGAAGACTGAGGATAAGCCCATACTGGTAAGCATTGGGTACTCTTCCTGCCATTGGTGCCATGTTATGGAGCGTGAGTGT
The DNA here is from genome assembly GCA_002425185.1 of Flammeovirgaceae bacterium UBA5585. GTDB lineage: Bacteria > Bacteroidota > Bacteroidia > Cytophagales > Cyclobacteriaceae > UBA2336. The sequence goes on from DILT01000020.1 coordinate 64,893, forward strand.
TTTGAAAATACAGACCTGGCAGCCATGATGAATGAATACTTCATTTGTATAAAAGTGGATCGTGAGGAGCGCCCGGACATCGACCAGGTATATATGGAAGCCGTACAGGCGATGGGCATTAATGGCGGATGGCCTCTCAATGTTTTTTTAACACCCGATCAAAAACCATTTTATGGCGGAACCTATTTTCCACCCGGGGCCTGGGCACAGATGCTTCGTACTATCCATCAGGCCTGGCAAAACAGACGGGCTGAAATCACAACATCTGCAGAAGATCTAACCATCCACATATCCGGAAATGACAGCGCCCGGTTCTTGTCAAAAAATAAGCTCCTTGATTTTGAACAAGCACTAACCTCCATATACCAAAAGCTGGAAACCAGTTTTGACAAAACCTGGGGTGGTCTTGATAAGGTTCCCAAATTTATCATGCCATCTATGTGGATGTGGCTGCTGCGGTATTACCATCTTACCCAAAATCAGCAAGCCTTGTTACATATCAACCTTACCCTCTCTAAAATACTCCAGGGTGGTATTTACGATCAGGTAGGTGGTGGTTTTGCACGCTACTCCGTAGATGGTGAGTGGTTTGCACCCCACTTTGAAAAAATGCTCTATGACAATGCGCAACTGATAAGCGTGTATTCAGAAGCCTATCGGGTTACCCAAGATGAAGCGTATAAGCGTATTGTATACGAAACCTTCGCATGGTTACAACGCGAGATGTCACATGCGGACGGTGGATTTTATTCAGCGCTGGATGCCGACAGTGAAGGTATTGAAGGGAAATTTTATTGCTGGACCAAATCAGAACTTACCACACTGCTGGGAGCTGATGCGGAGTTGGTTAGCGAATTTTATGGCGTAACTGAAGCAGGCAATTGGGAGCATGGCATGAACATTCTTCACGAACACGTGGAAGAAGAAAAATTTTTGCGCAGAAATAATCTGGACAAAGAGTCGTGGAAAGAACTACTTAACAAAGCGAAAACAACGTTGCTGCACGTTCGTGAATCGCGTATACGACCGGGATTGGATGATAAAATACTAACCGGATGGAATGCGATGATGATTGCTGGGCTGATTGATGCCTACCATGCTTTTGCTGACGACCGCTTTCTTACCCGTGCGAAAAAGAATATGGAGTTTCTGGAGAAAACCATGCTCTCCGAAAATATTTGTTATCGTTCATTTAAAGGTAGACGATCAGCCACTGAAGGTTTTCTGGAAGATTACGCGTACCTGATCAATGCCTATACAAAACTCTACCAGGCCGGTTTCAACGAGCAATGGTTACAAAAGGCAGCAACCATGATGGAATATGTTCTTACTAACTTTTTTGATAATGCTGACGGCTTATTCTTTTATACCAGCCTGAAAGCCGAAAAACTGATAACCCGAAAAAAAGAACTTTTCGATAACGTCATACCTTCATCAAACAGTGTGATGGCCATCAACCTTTTACAACTGGGTACTTTGCTCGACAATACTGAATGGAAAAAACTGGCTGAACGCATGGTGAATAATTTCGCTGAACTAATCCAGAAAGAACCCCACTATATGTCGCATTGGGGAATTGCCCTCATGGAAAGCATATCGGGCTATGCAGAAGTTGTGCTGGTGGGGCAAGATGCTATCACCCATAAAAATGAACTTCAAAAACACTTTTTACCATTTGCCTTATTTATGGGAACAGAAGGAAACAGCAACCTTCCATTAGTAAAAGATAAAAGGGCTAAAGGAAACCAAACCACCATTTATGTATGTCGGAATAATACATGCAAGCAACCTGTTCACGAGGTTGAAGCGGCCATCCGCCAAATTGTAAATAAAGCTTAGTTTTACGGCTTTAGCATACGCGTGCAAAACAATCAGTCATCCAATTCCCGCACAACCCTGTTCGCAGAACTTCTGCTTCCGGTACCTTTACCCAAACTATTTACCTACCGGGTTCCGTTCGAATGGAGCGAAAAAGTAAGCATTGGACAACGCACCATTGTACAATTTGGTGACCGAAGAATCTTAACCGGCATTATTGCTTCCCTGCACGAAAATCCACCCACTGCCTACGAAGCCAAATACCTGCTGGAATTACTGGATGAAGAACCCATCCTCCATAAGCATCAGTTGAAATTTTACCAATGGATTGCCGACTACTACCTGTGCACCCCAGGTGAAGTTTTAAATGCCGCGCTGCCATCGGGATTAAAGCTATCCAGCGAGTCCATGGTACAACTTCATCCGGCCTTTGACTGGGAGCATACATTATTTGAATTCTCAGAAAAGGAAACCATGCTGCTGAAGCACCTGGTTGCCAAACCCATGTCGTATACCGAGGTGGCTTCCCTGCTGGGTATAAAAAATATTTACAGCATTCTTAAATCCCTTTCCGGAAAAGAATCCATCATTCTGTTCGAAGAGGTGAAAGAGAAATTCAAACCGAAAAAAGAAAAATACATACGCCTTACAGCCCGCCTGCTGGATCACAAAGCCCTGGAGCACGTGTTTTCAGAACTTGCCAGTAAACCAAAGCAAGAATCCATCGTACTGAAATACCTGCAGGATATACCCGTTCTTCACGACCCCGCTGCCAACAGGAAGGGCATCCGTAAAAGTCAGCTGATACTGCCGGAATTCTCCGCATCGGCCTTAAACACGCTGATAAAAAACAACATACTGGAGGAATTTGAAATTATCGTTTCCAGATTTGATCTGGGAATGGAAGAAGAACTTCCGGATGTAAACCTGAGTGATGAACAGCTTGTGGCCCAGCAATCTATCTTTCAACAATTCGAAAAGCACAATACCGTCCTGTTTCATGGTATTACCGGCAGCGGAAAAACCGAAGTGTACATTAACCTGATTAAACGTGCACTCGAAAGTGGCTCGCAGGTGTTATACCTTTTACCGGAAATAGCCCTCACCACCCAAATCGTTCAGCGCCTGCGAAAAATGTTTGGAGAATCTATGGGTGTCTATCATTCTCGCTTTTCCGATAATGAACGGGTTGAAGTTTGGAACGGAGTGTTGACGGGTCGGTTCAAATTTGTTGTGGGCGTACGCTCCTCCATCTTTCTCCCCTTCGATAACCTGGGATTAATCATCGTGGATGAAGAGCATGATACTTCGTACAAACAACAGGAGCCTGCCCCCCGATACCATGCCCGCGATGCCGCCCTTATGATGGCACATGCACATCACGCAAAAATTATACTGGGTTCAGCAACACCTTCGTTAGAATCTTATCACCTCGCACACAGTGGTAAATATGGTTTGGTTGAACTGCAGAAACGCTATGGTGATGCAAAACTTCCGGAAATTGTGCTGGCCAATATGATGAACGAACGAAAACAGAAAACAATAAAAGGTGAGTTTTCAGGAACACTGCTGAAAGCCATCGGCAGTGCATTAGCAGATAAGGAGCAGGTTATTATTTTTCAAAACCGGAGGGGCTACTCCCCCATCCTCGATTGCGAGGATTGCGGCTGGGTGCCGAAGTGTATCAACTGTGCGGTGAGTTTAACGTATCATCAATTCAAACATTCACTGGTATGCCACTATTGTGGTTATAAAGAATCGTTGCCAACGGCCTGCCCTACATGCTCATCAAAACGACTACGTGCCATGGGCTATGGAACAGAAAAGCTGGAAGAAGAACTCAAGCTGCATTTTCCGGAAGCTCACGTGCAACGCATGGACCTGGATACGACACGATCAAAAAACAGTTACGAAACCATTATCGAACAATTTGAAAAAGGCGATACGGATATTTTAGTCGGCACACAAATGGTCACCAAAGGACTTGACTTTGACCGCGTAAGCCTGGTGGGGGTTTTTAATGCCGACCGCATGATGCACTTCCCTGACTTCCGATCGTATGAACGTGCGTTCCAGCTTATAACACAGGTGAGTGGCCGGGCCGGAAGGCGCGAAAAACCCGGCAAGGTGATGATTCAAACCTCCGCTACGGATCATCCGGTGCTGCACCATGTACTCAACCATAAGATGACGGAATTCTATCAACAGGAGCTGATTGACAGACAAAATCATTTGTACCCCCCTTTTAGCAGACTGATTGAATTAACGATAAAGCATATTGATCGAAAAATAACCCGCGAAGCTGCCGTGACACTTTGTGATGAAATTACCCAACACGTACCGGGCATCAGGGTTCTTGGTCCGGGTGAACCCATGATTTCAAAAATCAGAAATCAATACCTGATGAATATGCTCATTAAAATTCCCCGCGATTCAGGAAACCTCGTACTGATCAAACAGAAAATAGCTGCCCTTACCGAGCAACTTCTTGAGAATAAACAATTCAGAAATACCCGTGTGATTATTGACGTTGACCCTGTTTAAGGAGATTACAGCAACGCTTTATAAAGTTCAATTTTAGTAAGCACCATACCACCCGGAAGGTCGGCCAGCTGAATCTCAGCGCCTTCGGTAAGGGTAAGTAAATTCGGTTCTTCAAAAACAAAGGTAATGGTAGAGAACTCCTTTACGCCCACATGAAGTACCCCCGCATTCGGAACCCAAAGGTCCTCTACAGTATAATAAGTTTTAAGGTCCGCCAGGTTGCTGGTTTTCGGACTGATTCCCTTCTCGGTGGCAAACGGAGCCGTGAAAACCGTCATGGCAACAATATCACCATTAACCACCTGAACACTCAAATTATATTCATCGCTTTCAGCCAGGCGAACAAGAAATAACCCACTGCCGTCTTCTTCTTCGTAGGCATTTTCCATTTCAGCCACGGGCAAATTGTTCTCGACCAATTCAAAAGCTCCACCCAGGTTAATGTTACCGATACCGTCATTGGTAATAACATACCGTAAATCATTGTAAGCTGATTGAAAGTTATCCTGATCAGCTTCTTTTTTTGTTGAACAAGAAACCGTTACATACAAAACGAAAATAAAAAGCGTTAATCGATTCATCAGGTTGCTCTTTTTGGTAAACTAAAGTTAACAGCTTACTGCAAAATATCCCAGTCTTCGTTAAGCACCGGTATAGCCTGATGTGCCGTTAAATCGAATTGGCATGGAACAACAGAAATATAATTATTGGCGATGGCCCACTCATCGTTATCCTCACCCTTATCGAAATTCACAAAATTGCCCGTCATCCAGAAATAACTGCGTCCGTTTGGATCGTGCCGCTGCAGAAATTCTTCCACCCATTTGGCATTTGCCTGGCGGCAGATGCGAACGCCTTTTATAGCATCATTGCGCTTTGGCGGAAAATTGACATTGAGTGCAACACCTTTCGGTAAGCCTTTGGTTAATACCTGCTGGGTAATGGATTTTACGTAGGCCTCCGTATGTGAAAAATCGGCATCGTGGGAATAATCACACAGCGAAAACCCAATGGAGGGCGTGCCCTCAATAGCACCTTCTATTGCTGCAGACATGGTGCCCGAATACAAAACGCTGATAGAAGTATTACTACCGTGATTAATGCCGCTTACTACTACATCAGGTTGCCGTTTTTCTTTTAATACAAAATGACGCGCCATCTTCACACAATCGGCAGGCGTGCCGGAACATTCAAAGGCCGTGATCCCTTCAAAAATACGGTTTTTCTCAAGTCGTAACGTTTCGCCCACCGTAATTGCATGGCCCATCCCCGACTGTGGGCTATCCGGTGCTACAACCAACACCTCTCCTATTTGCTTCATTACATTGATGAGTGTTCGAATGCCCTTTGAGGTAATACCATCATCATTGGTTACCAGTATTAGCGGTTTTTCCATGGGTTGCTATTGCGTGAGAAAACTGTTGCGAATTAATTAAACTGCTGTGTGCAAGCTAAACGCTTGGAGTGATATTTCGAAATCAGAAGAGTGAATTGTAATACGAAACTGTTTTGGCAAAATCATAACGATCTTCGATTTTTAACCGGTTGGTTTTCATATACCGGTCCACGTTATCGGCTTTATTACCCATAAGTTTCAGAAGATCGCCCCGCTTACCTAAAAACTCATTAATATTTCCCTTTTCATCCATTAAAAAATACTTATAAACTAAAACCAGTCGGGTATACGAGCCAAAATAATAGGGTGAACTATAGGTTCGGTATTCCAATGCTTCACGCGATAATAATGTCATCTTACCATCTTCAAGCAGTTCAAAGAATACCGGGGTTTTATAATTACCGGTGGCGGCAAAAGGTAAGGCGAAAAAATTGCGGTATCGTTTTTCCGTGTTGTCAAAAATCTCAAAAAACAAAACTTTTCGTGCGGTAAACGCTTCAATCTGTGAACGCTGATCATTAAACTGTACCAGGTCCTGCTGAAGGTCATACTTCACCAGCCCGCGCAGCGTGTCGCCCGTTTCCAATACAATCTTTCCTTCGTGCCATAGCTCAAAAGGCCATTGTTGCGCAGCGGCTCCGTGGACGGTTAGAATAAAAAATAGTATCGATAACGTAATCCTCATTAGTGTTTCAAAATTGAATGTCCCAGTTTATCGCGTTTGGTGGCCAGGTACTTTTCATTATGCGGGTTAGGCGAAATCTCGATCGGAACATTATCAACAATTTCCAGACCATAACCCATCAAACCCACACGCTTCTTAGGGTTATTCGTAATCAGCCTGATCTTGGTTACATTCAAATCGCGCAAAATTTGTGCACCCACACCATAATCCCGCTCATCCATATCAAATCCAAGTTGAAGGTTGGCTTCAACCGTATCCATGCCTTCTTCCTGAAGTTTATAGGCTTTTAACTTATTCAATAACCCGATTCCCCTGCCCTCCTGCTTCATGTACAACACCACACCCTTGCCCTCGCGTTCCACCATTTGCATGGCATAATGCAGTTGAGGGCCACAATCGCAACGGCATGAGCCGAAAATGTCACCGGTTACACACGATGAGTGCACACGCACCAACACTGGTTCATCGGTGGCCCAGGTTCCTTTTACCAGTGCCATATGTGTCTCCTGGGTATTCGTTTGCTGGAACGCGATCAACTTGAAATCACCATACTCCGTGGGCATATCAACCTCAACTTCGCGACTGATCAAGGATTCCTTCTTAATCCTGTACTCGATAAGGTCTTTAATGGATACAAGTTTTAGATCAAAACGTTCAGCAACTTTTTTCAAGTCAGGGAGTCGTGCCATTGATCCATCATCATTCATAATCTCCACTAATACCCCGCACGGTTTGAAGCCCGCCAACCGGGCAAAATCTATTGTTGCCTCGGTATGACCGGCTCTGCGTAAAACACCACCACGTTTGGCGCGCAGCGGAAAAATATGACCAGGTCTGCCTAAATCCTCCGGACGAGTTTCCGGATCAACCAGGGCGCGGATGGTTTTAAAACGATCATGTGCAGAAATACCGGTGGTGCACCCGTGCCCGATCAGATCCACGGAAACCGTAAAAGGCGTTTCGTAGGTTGCTGTATTCTTACCAACCATTAAATCGAGTTGTAACTCATCGCAACGATCTTCGATCAGGGAGGCACAAATCAACCCCCGGCCATGCGTGGCCATAAAGTTTACAATCTCCGGGGTAACGCATTCGGCTGCACAGATAAAGTCGCCTTCATTTTCGCGGTCTTCATCATCCACAACAATAATGACTTTACCATTTTTAATATCATCAATGGCTTGCTCTATTGAATCAAGTTTAATCGGCTCTTCCATGTTAAAACTTAAAAATCCTATTTATTTAATCGCTCAACGTAAAACACTTATCGTTGTGCTTATGTTCCTATCCTTTTGATACTACAATTCCTAAAATGCCGGCAAGTTCCCGCTCAGCACCTTTCAATTGCGAATGAATCGCCATGTGCTTGTCTAATGTTGTATCATCGCTGACCCCTTTCATCTCCTTCAGGTTTTCATCCATCATCTTTTGAATAAGACGGAATTTTAACCGTAACACGTTCGACATAGCCACATCGTGCATTACCTCCTTTTCATGTGGAAAATAAATATGAAACTTCTCACTCCAATGAGGGGAGGTTTCGTAGCGCGAGGTCATCAGGTCGGCCACAGCACGCTTAACACCATCCGATCCGTTTTCTAAAAAATAAAAATTATCAATTCGGGTTCCTGTATCTGTTCCTTTCCTAAACGCATCAAATATTTCCTTATACACCGGATTGGTAAACTCCACATCCTCCAGTTCACCGAGTAAAAAATCAATTACCTTTTGATCATCCCCCACCCCATTCTCCGCGTAATTTAACAGCAACCGGATCGTTTCCCGCTCCTGCATCTGCACCATAGCCAGCGGGTCTGTCTTTCCGGTTTGTATGGCCTCTTCAATAAATTCCGGAAGCGGTTCTGCTGTATCATCCCGCATCCGCTCCTGCTCACGTTTCTTCCGCTCCTGGATTATGATTTTATTCAGCTCGGTCAACAATACCGACTCTTGTATTTTTAGCAAGTCGCTTGTTTCCTTGATATACACCGAGCGTTTTATCGGGTCGGGGATTAACGATATACTCGTTACAATCTCCCGGATGGCTTCTGCCTTTTTAATCGGATCGCGCGAAGCATCAGCGGAAAGCAAATCAATCTTAAAGGAAATAAAATCCTTTGTATGACTTTTCAGGTAGTGCTGAAACTCGGTGCTGCCCATTTTTTTTGAGTAGCTGTCCGGATCTTCGCCATCAGGCAACAAAACCACACGCACATTCAAACCACCCTTTAGCACAAGGTCTATCCCGCGCAGAGCAGCTTTGATACCAGCTGCATCCCCATCGAATAGCACGGTTACATTCTCGGTGAACCTGCGCATCAGCCGTATCTGCTCTTCGGTTAATGCCGTACCGGAAGAGGCCACCACATTTTCAATTCCTGAAAGATGAAGTGAGATGACATCGGTGTAGCCTTCCACCAGATAACAGAAATCGTATTTCCTGATTTCATTTTTAGCCTGGAGCAAGCCATACAACACCTGGCTCTTGTGGTAGATCTCTGTTTCAGGTGAGTTGATGTACTTTGGCTGATCTTTTTCTTTGGTGAGGATACGCGCGCCAAAGGCCACCACTTTTCCGGAAAGATTATGTACCGGAAAAATTACCCTTCCGCGAAAGCGGTCATAAGTTTTATCATCCTTCCTGATAATGAGTCCGGCCTTTTCCAGAATATTTTCACTAAAGCTAGTCTTCTTCGCTGCCTCTTCAATATGATGCCACTCATTAAGGCTATACCCCAGCTCAAATTTTTCCAGTATGCGATCATTAAATCCACGTTCACGAAAATAACTCAGCCCGATGCTTTTACCTTCTTCATGTTGATGCAGCAGATCTTTGTAATAGTCCTTCGCAAAACCCATGACGATATACAGGCTATCGCGTTCGCTTTGTGCGGCAACATCCTCTGGCGTGTAGGCGTCTTCTTTAATCTCTACACCGTATTTCTTGGCGAGATATTTAAGCGCCTCCACATAACTCATGCCCTCATGCTCCATCACAAAGGTGATGCCGTCACCGCCCTTGCCGCTGCTGAAATCCTTAAAAATGCCCTTTGATGGAACTACATAAAACGAGGGCGTTTTTTCGTTCGTAAACGGGCTTAACGCCTTGTAATTCTGCCCCGACCGCTTGAGGGAAACAAAATCGCTGACCACATCAACAATATCGATGCGGTTACGGATTTCATCTATGGTTTGGCGGGAGATCAATGTGTTTAAATCGGGCAACAAAGATACTCTATCCATCCCTAAAATGAGGTGAAAACCATCAGCAATTAAGTTTTGTTTTAGCTGGTGACAGCCCTAAATTCGCGCAAATTCCAACCATGAAGCTGACCGAGAACGATATCATCAAAGCCCTTTCCACCGTTAACGATCCCGACCTGAAACGTGACCTTGTAAGCCTGGGTATGATCCGCGACCTGAAGGTTTCCGAAAAGGAAATAGCGTTTACCGTAGTGCTCACCACACCAGCCTGCCCGCTTAAAGAAAAGATCAGGCAGGATTGCCTGGATGCCGTTGAAGCCGTAGCTGGCGAAAACTTTCCAATAAACATACACATTACGTCATCGGTAACTTCCAGCCGCAATAATGCCCCGCTGCTTCCTCAGGTAAAAAATATTGTGGCTATCGCTTCCGGTAAAGGTGGCGTTGGCAAATCTACCGTAACCAGTAACCTGGCTGTGGCCCTCGCCCAAAGTGGTGCCAAAGTTGGTTTGATTGATGCGGATATTTACGGCCCATCCATTCCTACCATGTTTAACTGCGAACACGAGCAGCCTGCAGTTCAGGAAGTAAATGGCAAGTCGATGATTTTACCATTGGAACAGTACGGTGTTAAACTCATGTCGATTGGATTTCTGACGCCACCCGACAGTGCGGTGGTGTGGCGCGGACCGATGGCCAGCGCAGCCCTCAAACAATTTTTTAGTGAAACGCTCTGGGGTGAACTTGATTACCTGCTGATCGATCTACCTCCAGGCACCAGCGATATTCATTTAACCATGGTACAGACTGTTCCGGTTACCGGGGCAGTAATTGTAACCACGCCTCAAAAAGTAGCCTTGGCTGATGCCAATAAGGGAATGGCCATGTTCCGCCAGCCACAAATCAATGTACCGATACTGGGTATTATTGAAAACATGGCCTATTTCACCCCGGAAGAGCTGCCCAACAACAAGTATTACATTTTTGGAAAAGATGGTGGCAAGAACTTATCGGAAAAATACCATGTTCCCTTGCTTGGGCAGGTACCTTTGGTGCAGAGCATCCGCGAAAGCGGAGATTCAGGCTTGCCTGCAGTGATGAAAGAGGGCGTGACAGCTGATGCCTTTCGCGACCTCGCAGAATCGTTGGCCCGACAGATTGCCATAAGAAATGCTAACTTAGCCGAAACAAAGCGAGTTGAACTGAATGTGTGATGAATACGCTTACTGATCTTACCCAACGCATTGAAGAATCATTGGATTCGATACGCCCCTACCTGGAAGCGGATGGTGGGAACGTGCGCATACAAGAGATAACCGATGGTAACATTGTGAAACTGGAGTTTCTGGGTGCCTGCGGCAGCTGCCCCATGTCAACCATGACCTTTAAGGCGGGCGTGGAAGAAGCTATCAAAAGATCCGTTCCTGAAATTAAGGGCATTGAAGTGGTTAATCTCACGGTTTAGCTATAAACCAAAATCCAAAGAAATTTCTAGAAGCCATCTCAAAAACAGAAAGTACGTCATTGCGAGGGAAGAACGAACGAAGCAATCCCGTGTTTGGTATTGAAAATAGAGATTGCTTCACTGCGTTCGCAATGATGGTAACATTTTTGAGATGGCCTCTAAAGACCAGTGACCAATGCTCAATTGGGTTACGAATTGTATATTTGAATAATATAATCCTGGTATTCAGTCCAAATTGTTGATCGCGTGCGGCATTTCCTGATTTTGTTGGTTTTAATCATGCAACTAACCGCCTTGCACGTTACCGTATTTGCGCAGGAAAAATGCGGTACCGTTCCCTATATGCAGCAACTCCGAAATGAAGGCAAGCTGCGCCAGACAGATGAACAATTTGAACGATGGATGGCCTTCAAACGGCAGTCTTGGCGCTCTAATCAGCGAATACCAAATGAAAGAAATAAACAAACACAAGGACCTTCATACCAAATTCCCGTGGTGGTTCATATTATTCACAATGGTGAGGCGATCGGTAGTGGAACCAATATTTCCGATGCACAGATTTTATCCCAAATCGAAGTAATCAATAAAGATTTCAAAAGATTAAATACCGATGCGGTGAATACTCCGGCAGAATTTCAACCCTTAGCCGGAAACATGGACATTGAATTTATTCTGGCCAGGCGTGATCCCAATGGGTTACCCACAACAGGCATTAATCGTGTACAGGGAACGAAAACTTCCTGGACTATGGGCGATAATGCAATCTTCAAAGCACTCAGTTACTGGAATGCTAATGACTATCTAAATATCTGGGTGGTAAGGTTTACCGGATCAACCATTGGCTATGCACAATTTCCGGTGTCTGAACTTGAAGGACTTGAAAACTATCGTGACGGTCTTGCCGCTACGGATGGTGTTGCCATTGACTACCTCGCCTTTGGAACCATTGATGCAGGCCCGTTCGACTTAGATCCGAAATTCAATAAAGGCAGAACGGCCACACATGAAATAGGCCACTTCTTTGGACTTCGTCACATTTGGGGAGATGCCAACTGCGGAACTGATTATGTAGAAGATACTCCTACCCAACGTTCCTTTACCAGCAATTGTCCGAGCCACCCACAAACAACAATCTGTGGTACTTCCATTGTTAAAATGTTCCAGAACTACATGGATTACACCAACGATGCCTGCATGAATATTTTTACAGCAGGGCAAATCGGAAGAATGGAGCTTATTTTAAATGACGATGCGGTACCCAGAAGAAAGAGCCTGCTCACCTCACCCGGCCTGCTTGACCCTTCGTGCACTAAAATTGATGTGGCTGTACTCAATGTAGCAAGTCCGGGCATAATCAATTGTAATCCGCAAGCTGAGTTTAAAATTAACATCCGGAATGTAAGTTGTTCTGCCATCGGCTCGATCAAAACAGTACATACAATTCAGGGTGGCACACCGGTAAACAACCTCATAACGTTCAGCACGCCATTGGCCATAAATGAGCAACGCATCATAACTATACCTTCGGTTAGCCTCAGTGAAGGCAGCAACACCATTTCATTGCACATAACCGAAGCCGATAATAAACCCGATGAAGACTTCGCTAACTCTTCATTGTCAATTACTATAGCAGTAGATAAATCACAGGACAGAATTCCTTTACGTCAAAATTTTGACGTACTGAATTGGCCAGTGGTTAGCCCACAAGAGGGCCTGGCCTGGCAGATTACCGGTACCAACTTTGGTAACTCCGCATCGGTGCAGGCTTTCAGTAATGGAGCAATCGGGCAGGAATCATGGCTGGCCTCACCGGTTTTGGATTTCAGTAAGACCTCAGTAGCCAGCATGTTCTTTGATTTATCATACGCATGGAATCAAAGCAACAATGACAGGTTTCGTATCATGGCCTCCACGGATTGCGGTGTTACCTATCAACCCCTTTCGTTCGACAGGTCGGGCTCAGCCCTTTCCAATGCTGTATCCACAAATCCCTGGTTACCCACCAGTCCTTCGCAATGGCAATTGCGTCATTTTTTAAATTTAAATCCACTGGCAGGAGAAAAAGAAGTTCGGCTGGCCTTTGTATTTACGAATGCCACCGGCAACAATCTCTATCTTGATAATATTGAATTCTTTGTTTCGGATAATCCCAATCCTGTTGATATCGGTGGCGATCTTTACTCGATTTACTGGCGGACAAATTTTGAAGCTACCATAACCTTTGATTTACCGGAGCGAATGCCCGTTGGCATTTATGTAGTAGATGTAATGGGAAGAGAATTCCTGAATACCATTGCACCCGACATACTTAACCAAACCTTTCCTATTAACCTTAACCAGGCAGCAGACGGAATCTATATCATGAGAATCCGCATTGGCAACCAACTCTACTCGTCCAAGTTTTTTCTTTCCCGTTAAAGCCCCCATTCGTTGCTGGGGAATTGATTATCTTTGAACCTGCTAATTATTGGTGAATGACAGTGAAAAAGAAAGTAGCCCTACTCTATGGAGGACGGTCCGTTGAGCATGGCGTTTCGGTTAATTCGGGCCGCAATATTTTTGAGTTTATTGATAAAGAAAACTTCGAAGTCATTCCTATTGGCATAAGCCAAACCGGCCAGTGGTTTTTAACCCAGGGCGTAACCAAAGATGTAGAGCAAGGTAAGGCGTTAGGATTAATCCTTGATCCTAAAAATGCAGGATTGATTTTACTGGCCAGTGGCGACCGTATTAAAGTTGACCTGGTTTTTCCGGTGCTGCATGGTACCGATGGTGAAGATGGCAGCATACAAGGACTGATTAAAGCATTAGACATACCCATGGTGGGCACAGGCGTGCTGGGCTCCTCGGTATCCATGAACAAGGTAATTGCCAAGAAAATGCTGAAAGAAGCCGGTGTGCCGGTATCAAAATTTTTAACCTACAGCTATCGCGATAAAAAGAAAATCAACTTTGAAGAAATCGTTAAAAAGCTGAAACTTCCCTTTATGGTGAAGTCGGCCTGCCTGGGTTCTTCTGTTGGTGTTTCGAAAGTTTCAAAGAAAACAGAATTCAAAAAAGCACTTGAAGAAGCCTTTCGTTACGATCATGAGGTTATTATCGAAGAGTTTATCACAGGCCGCGAAATTGAATGCGCCATTATGGGCAATACTCCAGCCATCGCCTCCAATCCAGGAGAAATTATTATCAATAAAAATTACGAATTCTATACGTTTGATGCCAAGTATGTTGATCCGGATGCTGTAAAAATTGAAGTACCTGCCAACGTAGATAAAGCATCCAGTAAAACCATTCGCGAAGTGTCGTTGAAGGCTTATGAAACACTTCGCTGTGAAGACTTTGCGCGTGTGGATCTCTTTCTTACAAAAAAAGGAAAAATTTATGTGAATGAAATCAACACCATTCCTGGTTTTACCAACTCCAGCATGTTTCCCATGATGTGGAAAGAAAAAGGAATAAGCTTTACCGAACTCATTACTAAACTTATCACCCTTGCGCTGGAACGTTTTGCCGAAAACAAGCGCATTGAACGGGGGTACGAATCATCGTTAAAATTTTAACCGAACCAGCTAAAACCCGGAAATGAAATCGATACTAAAAAAATATACGTCAACATTAGGAGGAGTCTTGATCAGCGTGGGGGTAACTTCACTGCTGGGATTGATCTTGTTGTTATTTTACTTTTACATTTACCTGCCCTCTGCTACCAACCATGGTGAAACCATAACCGTACCCAGTGTTGAAGGCCTGAACATTTCTGAACTGGAAGACTTTCTGGTGAAACGAAATCTGCGTTATGAAGTAAATGATTCATCGTATACGGATGACTACCCTCCGCTTACTGTATTGCGGCAGTTTCCGGCAGCAGGCGCTAAAGTAAAAGAGAACAGGGTGATTTATATTTCAATAAATCGTGTTACACCGCCTACGGTTCCACTTCCAAACCTGGTGGACGGATCGCTGATCAATGCTGAAGCTGTATTACGCGGTAATGAGTTAAAACGCGGACGCATTCAGTTGGTGCGCGGACCATTTTTAAACCTGGTCAAAGAGATGCGCTTTGAAGGTGAGAAGATTGCACCTGGCACACGCATTCCAAAGGGATCGGTTATCGATTTGGTTGTGGAAGATGGAGGAAGCAACAGCGTGCCGGCACCCGATGTACGGGGGTATACCCTGGAGGATGCCAAGATACCCATATTTGGCTCCAACCTTAACCTTGGACAAATTCATGTGGTTGGCGATACTACCGGCCGCGAGGCCATTGTGGTGCTTAAACAAAAGCCCCAGGCCTACCAAAATATAAAGGTAGGCGATGTCGTTGAGTTATGGGTGGGTAAAAAAGGAACGCCCGTGCCTGACGATGAAGAAGATCAGGATGACATAGACCCGGAATAACAGCAAAGCGTGTACGGAAACCGAATATTTTTTTTCCTCCTATGGTTAATTCCTGTGGTTGGCTTTTGTCAGCTTCAACGCTATCCTATTCAACAGAATTACAGCTCCCCTGCCCTGCCAACTGCCAAAACCAAAAGTCTGGAGCCAATGTCACTGCCCTTTTGGGATGACTTTTCATCACCCCTCAGCAGCGATACGTTATGGCTTAATAAAGCCACCGTGTGGATTAATAACGGAATGGCTATTAACCCACCCACCATCGGTGTGGCAACTTTTGATGGTTTAAATGAAAATGGAACTCCATACAGTCCTAATCCAGATCAAAATCTTAATGTTGGTTTTACCGATAGCCTGGAGTCGCGTAAAATTAAAATGACAGAAGTAGGGCTCTTCCAACGCAATTCGGTTTTTCTAAGTTTCTATTATCAGTGGGGCGGAAATGGTGAAACACCTGACGCCAATGATTTTCTACGGGTTGAATTACTCAATCAACAAGGCTTCTGGGAACCCGTGCTTACGCTCCAACCAAATACTACTACGCAACAGCCCGATCAATTCTATAGTGCTATCATTCGTATAAATGATGATAAATTCTATCATGACGATTTTCAATTCAGGTTTCGATCGTTTGGCCGGCAATCGGGCCGGTTCGATACCTGGCACATTGATTATGTTTATCTGAACAGGGGAAGAACCGAAACGGACCTCGCTTATCCGGATCGCGCAATTCGAAAGACACTTTCTCCTTTATTTGAAAACTACTACAGTGTTCCTTACAAACATTTCAAACAAGAAAAAATAATTACCGCACCCGAATTTGCGGTCTATAATTTAAGCAACATCCTTACCACACTGTCATACCTGACCTATGGTACATTCACGAATTATTATGAAGATAATAGTACTACTGTCTTTGAAGTGAATTTAAACGGAACGGATACCTCATCCATCAGCCTGGGCTTTGGTGTTCCGCCTTTTGTGAATATTCCGGTGGAAGCCGAATACATCCCCGACCCAGATAATCAAAATCATTTTGATTCGCAGGCAATACGTGTTGATGTGGCTTTAAAAGTGCGGGTTTTCACTGGCGATGTGGTTGATCTGAAAACCGGTAATCCTTCTCCCGGTTACCTGCCCATCTATGAGCCCATCGATTTCAGGGCTAACGATACCGTACGGCAGCAGTACACCTTGCACAACTACTATGCCTACGATGATGGTGTTGCAGAGTATTCGGTAGGGTTAACGCAACCCGGTAATATCGTGGCCTATCGCTTTACCATGCAAACGTCCGAACCGGACACCATCAATGGCGTGTATGTTCATTACCCGGTTACGCCTGGCGTTGCAGCTTCCAACACTACATTTTACATCTGGAAAGATAACAATGGCGAACCCGGGCAGCTTTTGTTAGAAGAACTGGTTCCGGTGGAACGCAGAACAAACAATGAATTTATTCTTCGCGAATTTATTCAATCAGCGGTCGTTGAAGATGTTTTTTACATTGGCTGGCGACAACCTGCCACCGGCCGTGTGCAGGTTGGACTGGACGCCAGCAATGATACCGGAGATCAGATCTTTGTAAATACCACAGGCAGCTGGATTCTCAATACCGATATCGCTGGAAGCATAATGGTGCGCCCCAGGTTTGGAAAGGGAAATGTTATTACCGCAACCGAAGAACGAAAGAAGAGTGATGTGTCGATTTATCCTAACCCAAATCACGGAGAGTTTTTTATGGAAGGTGAAGCCGACCGGATTGAGATTTTAGATTACCGGGGCCTGCCAGTAGCATTTGAAATTGAGCATTTTAACAGCCGCAAACGTATCAACATTACTAAACCCATAACCGGGCTTTACCTGGTCCGGTACAGTAGTGGAAATGCGCAGTATACCCAAAAATTTATTGTCAGGGAGTAGGCTCAAAGGTTGTTAACTTGATCGGATTCGGGCTGAAGCAAAGCACAAAGATGATCAGGGCAATCCAGCCCAATACCTGACGATTAACATCCAGCGGTTCTTCCATTTCTGATGGCGGATGCTCCACCCCGGCCAATCTTCCGATGATAAAGGCAAACAATAACCAACCTGTATAGCCCTGCAAGGAATGATCGAACCAGTTGAGCATAAATTGTCCGGCAAAAACAAGAAGAGCGTACATCACTGTGTCGCGCATCGGTAACTTCAATCCGCGAAAGCATAAGGTTAGAAAAATAACATAAGCCGGAATGTAGATAATTAAATCTTCGAATGGCATGTGTGGATGTACTAACCCTAAACCAGCATAAAAAACAAAACTGACGAAGATGATAGAAGCTACCAGTTTATGAAGCCGGAAACCAATCAACCCATAAAGCACGTGCCCCCCATCCAACTGACCTATCGGCAGAAGGTTTAGTGCTGTGAAAATCAATGCCAGAAAACCTGCAAACAAATACGGATAATGCATAATCTCATGTGGGTTAGGCATACGTTCAGGGTCAGCCACAAACTTTTCAAAGAATAAAAACAGTAAGTTCTTGCCAATAACCACATCAATAATTCCTTCCTGCTGATCATAAACTTTATCTGCATATTCTAATCCGTATTGTTCATACTCCGGATGAATCTGAAAGATGTATTCAGCCGGTGGCAGATTGGAAAATCCATAAAACAATACAATCATGGCCATTACAAAACCTGCCAACGGCCCGGCAATACCAATATCAAAATTTATCTTTTTGGAAGTTATGCGCTGACGAAGTCGGATGATCGCACCCATGGTACCAATGGAGAACGGAAAGGGTGGCATAGGAATGTAATACGGAAGACTTGAGTTTACCTGGTAGTGGCGTGCCGTGAAGTAATGACCAAACTCATGTACTGTAAGGATCAATAAAAAAGGAACAGAGAAATGCATGCCTGAAAAAAAATCAGCCCAGGTAAAAGGGCCGTATATCGATTTACTATGCGTCCACTCCGCCCCGGCAATTGTGGTGGTGACAAACGTGGCAACAAATAAAAAAATCTGAAGCGTAGTCCGCTTTACTTCCTTGCTCATAGTTTTTTGAAATAATCAAGCACATGATCAGGGTGCTCTACTGCAAATGTTTGAATACCTAACGCAGCAGCGGCAGCAATGTTTTCTTTGTTATCATCCAGAAATAAAGTTTGTTCCGGGATAAAATTATTTTCATCCAACAACTGGGTAAAAATTTCAGGCTCAGGCTTACGTTTACCCACCAGGTGAGAATAATAGTGTGCATGAAAATAATCGTTGAGGGAGGAGGCTGAAGATACCTGCGGCAGCATCGACTGGTTCACAAAGCTGAGATGGATATTGTTGGTATTGCTCAGCACGGTTACTGAAAAGCTTTTTTTAAGCTCCTCCAGCAAGTGTAGCTTTGCCGCGGGCAAATCAACCAGCATGGCATTCCAGGCCCGATCAAGTTGAGCATCTGTAGCGGTGAAAGAAAAAATCCGCTGCAAGGCCTGCCGGAATTCCGCATCGCTAATTTCACCTCTTTCGTACGCAAAAAATTCAGGATTTGTCTGATACGCCAACCGCACCTGGTGAGGCGTAAACCCTGATAATTCACAAATTGCCTGAATAGTTTTATCAACAGA
This sequence comes from Flammeovirgaceae bacterium UBA5585, assembly GCA_002425185.1. Lineage (GTDB taxonomy): Bacteria > Bacteroidota > Bacteroidia > Cytophagales > Cyclobacteriaceae > UBA2336. The sequence continues at coordinate 84,009 of DILT01000020.1, forward strand.
TAAGTCGATAATAACACCACCGAGGTCGAAAATCAGGTTTTGGGGAATCAATGGCTTGGGGAGATGAATAAGTGGGCCCAGCAGGGCACGATCCTGCGACCCCCTGATTATGAGTCAGGTGCTCTAACCAGCTGAGCTATGGGCCCTTATGCGTAAGAACGACTTAAAAAGAGGTGCAATGATAAATATTCGGTTTAACATTCACAATGAAAATACAGTGATCAACCCATATTCCTACTTTACCACATGCACCCAGCTTTTACAGCGCGCCTGGTCGCCAATAGATACGGTATAATAATAAATACCGGCCTCTAGATCCTTTGCCGACCAATCATACTGATAATTGGCTGACTCAAATACTTTACCGCCCCAGCGGTTGTGAATGGTGAGGCCAACGGTAAGCCCGGCATCAGCAGGTGTTTTGCCTTCGGAGCCATAGTGTATTACAAACTTATCGTTTTGACCGGGGGATGATTCCGGTGTAATAACATTGGGAACAAGTATAGTGTACACCGGAAGCGTTACCTGTTGCTCATAAACACAAAACTCTTTGATACCGGCAACCTTAACCGTATAGGTACCATCCTGGTTGTAGGTATGAACATATTCGGGTAAATCGGTAGTAAAACCATCGCCAAGGTCGAGCAGGTAGTTTTCATCAGCTTTTTGGTCGGTTTTATTTACTATATAAACCTGTGACCGGTAAACACAACCCGGTATAAGCTTATAATCAAACTGAACATCAATAAATGGTACAACTTCTATATCAACAGTATCTGTGTTAAGACAACCATTATTATCGGTTATAACTACAAAATATCGTGTGCTTTCTTCTGGTTTAATCAACGTAGTATTTAAAGGCCCGTCCTCCGTACTCCATTGATAGCTTACACCACCGCTCCCTGAAAGTTGATACGTTGTTCCGTAGCAAATAACATCATCATCCTGCGCTTTCAGCAAATTGCGAAAAACACGCACTGTTTTAAAAGCTGAATCAACACCAACACAGGTATTCAGATCAACTGCACGTAATCGTACAAGGTAGGTTCCTGCCTGCTGATATTGATGTAAGAATGACGTTGTATCAAACTTTACCAGATGCGTTCCATCACCCAAATCCCATTCGTAAAACTCACCCCCCGTGCTGAAATTCTGAAACCGGATGGTATCCGGATAACACAGCACATCCAGGCCTGGTGCATCAAACGCTACTGAGTTTGTTTGCAGCCGGGCGCGCAACGAAGAAAGATCAAATTTAAAAGCAGCATTGTTACAGTTCGCACTGTTGTTGGTACGCGACCAGGCACCGGGTGTAGTTGGAAAATCTGAACTCGGTAACCCGGTAGCACTAAGCGAACGACAACCCGAACACACCGCATGGTAAACAATGCCGCTCTTATCGAACCGGCTGGTGCCACCATCCACATGCGTGCGTGATATGTTTCCCCCCAGGTAGGTTGCATAGAGTAGCTCAGAGGCATCTGCAGTAAGTACAATGAAATAAAAATCAGATCCACTGGTTGTTTTTTGCAAGGCATCGCTGGTCACCGGCATACCCGAAGTACTGGAATTCCAATACCCCAAACCACTATTAATTAAACCACCCCACCCCGACATGTACAAATTATTACAATCGTTTACCAAAAATGCTGTGGGCGAAATATTTGGTATACCTATGCTGGATCCGAATCGTGTAGAAAATATCAACGCGTTTAGTTCACCATTAAATTTCTGCACAAATTGACCACTATTGGCATTGCTGTACACACCCGGTGTTACCGGAAAATTTCCATTGGTTTGTCCATAGGTATATACATCACCATTCTTGTCAAGATCAATAAAATAAACCTGGTCAAACCCGGATGTTCCGGTGAATGTCGAATACGTGATCGAATCCCCTTCCGAAGAAATTTTCATCATCCAACCATCTACACCTCCCGCTAATACTGACTGATACGTTGCAGTTGTTACCGGAAAATCAATACTGGAAGTTCCTCCGCCAATATAAATGGCAAAGGCACTATCAAACTTGATGGTATGCGAGGCATCAAAATTATTTCCGCCAACAAATGCAGACCAGATAACCTGTGTAAGCATGGCATCCATTTTTACCACTACTGCATCACTTCCGCCACCCCGATAGGCTGTACTGAAACTATTCACGGCAGGAAAATCCGGTGAGTTTGTAACCGAACTGATATAGATATTTCCCAAGGTGTCCGTGATTATATCGCCACGCATTTCATCGCCATAGTTTCGCACCAGCGGACTACCGGGCTGATTCAGGCCATCATTTTGAAAACCGCCCAGATAGGTTGATGCTACAAGCTGATCACCATCTTTATTGATCCGCGACAAAACAATATCCGACCCAAAAGGATAAGGAATAACATTTGTTCCGAGTGGAATACCTCCATTAAAAGCTGTGTTGTACGCTGTAGCTGTAGTAGGAAAGTCGAACGAACTTGATGTACCTAATACTATTAAATCCTGTGTCTGCTCATCCATCACCAGGCTGTGCGGTGTTTCATTACTTGACCCGCCCAGGTAACTGGCATACAACAACTGACTGCCGGTAGAATCGTATTTGAGAATTGCGATATCGTAGTTACCACCATAGGTCGTTTGAAAGGCACCCGGGGTGGCCGGAAAAGTACCGCCAAAATTTATATTGTTGGCAATACCGGAAGAATATAAGGTGCCCCGCTCACCCGGTGTGGCTGTGCTTCCCCAATTATCAGCAGTTGATCCGGAAAAAGTAGAGAAGATAAGCAACGGATCAATCACCAATTCATAGCAGGCATCATATCCTTCCGGAAAGCGAAAGCTGAGTACATTATTCTCCAGCACATATTCACTTTTAACTTCGCATTTTTCGCCATTAATATGCTGATACGTAAAAGGTCTTTTCTCAATCAAATAACCTACTGAGGTTCCAACAATCAGATTTCCATGATCAAGGTAAAGCTGATCAGCGCCACTTATTTCAATTTGAACCTGCCCAGCATAAGCATCAGGCTTTACAATAAAATCATACTTGAGATTTTGATTGATAGAACTAATGCGCAGATCAACACCGGCATATAGTTCAGGATAAACTATTTCACTATACCCATAAGCGCGCGAAGCCCATTGAGTCGTGTCGTTGCCTAGAAAAAAATTATAATATTCCTTAGATGGGTTGGAGGTTACCGGTGATGTTGAAGCTAAGGCACCTGGAAATTTTATCTGGACATAGTGTCCGTCAATAAAGAAATCCATACTTTCCTTACCATCCGATTCATTGACGTAACCATGCAAACGCAAATGTGCTTCATTGGCTTTTTGCTGATCAAATAAATACAATGAAAGCTGACCGGGCGAAAGCATTAAGCGGCCGGCAGGAGTGCGTGCAGCAAAATCGATAGCCTCAGGCCATTGACCTTTATTCTCAATAAATTTTAATGCAGGTGTTTGTGCTGATCCGGCCAACGGAGCACTGAACAGAAATGCTATAACTAACCTTAAGTAAACCTGTTTCATCACTACTTAACAACCGGGCAAAATACTAAAACTTACCAGAAGCCTTCTCAAAAAAAAATGTCTTAGTTGTCAGCCCAAGCCTGTCGAAGGCTATTTTAGTGATATCACGAGATTTCGACAAGCTCAACCTGACCACTTTAAAAATTTTGAGGTTTACTTCTAATTGATTACCCTTCTTTTCGAAGCACCTGAAGTGGTGGAGTGGCGATCACTTCACGCGAATTCCACCACCCGATGACCATGGTTAGCAATACCACCCCAAGCGTGATGGTAACCACTTCCAGCCAGTTAAAGGCAAAGGTTATTTTAAAGAAAAAGGTGGTTAGCAGGTAGCCACCACCAAGGGAAAGCACCATACCGGTAAGCGCTGAGAATAAACCCAGGTAAGCATATTCAATAAGGGTAATGCGGGTAATCTGCTTTGTTCGTGCGCCAATGGTACGCAGCAATACATTTTCTTTCATACGAACATACTTGCTGTTAATAACCGCACCGGTTAATACCACAAGGCCCGTTATAATACTGAACAATGCCAGGAAACGGATAACGGCTCCCAACTTGTTGAACAAATCGTTTACCGTGCTTAGTATTAACCGTAAATCAATAAGCGAAACATTCGGGTATTGCATGATAAGTTGCTGTTGAAATCGGTTGGCTGACTGCTGGTCATCGATACGGGTTGCTGTAACATAAACTTGTGGAGCATCTTCCAGCACACCAGTCGGGAATACAAAGATGAAGTTGGGCGGATCTTTCGGCCAATTTACTTTTCGGATACCGCTGATACGAACTTTAACCGGAACGCCTTGAATATCGAACACCAACGAATCGCCTGCCTTCACGTCCAGTTCCTCATGCAGCCCTTCTGAGATAGTAACCCACACCGAATCGCGGCCAAGGGTTTTGTGCTGCAATTCGCCACTCATAAGTTCTTCGGAAAGATGCAGGCTGTCGCGATACGTTACACGATATTCACGTGTCAAGGCCCAATTCGGAACACGGTCGGTAGTATCTTGCTGAACCTGTTCTACCGTTTTACCCTTCAATTCCTTTAACCGGCAGGTAACGATAGGAACTACCTGGTTAACCGCCAGTTTATTCTCCTCCATTAATTTTACTACGCCATCTTTCTGCGAAGGCTGGATATCAAAAAGTATCGTGTTCGATTGATTCTCCTGCCCGCTGAACTCTACCTGGCTGAGTAAACTTTTTTCAACAATATTAAGGGTGGTAATAATAAAAGCACCCAACCCAATCGCCACCATAAGCACCCGTGTTTGATTATTAGGGCGATATAAATTAGACAACGCGTGTCGCCAGATAAAAGAAGAATTGGAGGGGAAAAATCTTCGCACCAGGTAAAGCAAAGCTATCGCCACCAAGGCAAGTGAACCAAGCGCAACAGCAAGGCCGGCAAAAAAAGAAAGGCCGATGAGCAGGTTGCGCGTTTGAAGTGCCGCAAACAACAGAGGGAACAGGGCAATAAGCACGATGACAAGTACGCGGGCTTTTGAAAATATCCTGGCCGGCTCAAAGTCGGCCCGTAAAACGGTTAAGGGCGGTACAAATCTTACCGCCATCAACGGAAGCATAGAAAACAAAAGCGATACAACGGTGCCCACCATAATGCCCTTCCAGAAAGATAGCCATGATACCGAAAAGCTGACTTCCACCGGTAGTAGTCCTTTAAACACAACCGGAATAATCTGTTGAATAGCCAAACCCAACGATGCACCCACCACGCTACCGATTATCCCCAATAAAAAGATCTGAATAAAATAAATGTTGAAAGCTTGCCAGCCGGACGATCCTACACAACGAAGCACAGCCACTTCATCACGTTTTTCACGTGCATAAATATGCACGGAACTGGCCACGCCAATGCAACCCAGAATAAGTGCTACAAAGGCCAGTAAGGAAAAGAAACGGTATACCGATTGAAAGGCCTCCCCTAGTTCTTCTTTGCGTTCCTGAACGGTATCATACCCGTGTCCGTACTTTCGTACTTCTGTTTTAAGGGTTGTTACCAACAACTCGGTTTGTGCCTCACTCTCCGTTTTAAAGTAATTTCGATAATTTACACGACTGCCATACTGAACCAAACCGGTTGAATCGAGTTGCGCCATAGCAATGTAAACCGATGGCGTGAACGTGGATAAAATACCTCCACCCCCGGGAATCTTTGTAACCACTCCGGCTACTTCAAAATAGGAATTACCAATGCGAATAGAATCGCCCGAGCTGACTTCATACTGGCTGGCCAGGGTTTCATCGAGCAACGCATAACCTTCATTACGCATTTTTTGGTAAGCAGCAGGTGGCAGCGTTTCAATGCTACCGTAAAATGGAAAATCTCCTTCCAGCGACACCAGCCTGATTAAGCGTGATTGTCCGCTGTTAACAAACAATACCATCGAAGCCATATCGGCTTCGCGGGCTTGCGGAAACTTAGTGGAGTCAAAAAGAGAAAGAAGTTCAGGTTCAAATTTTTTATTTCCATTAACCACCAGGTCAGCCCCCAACAATTCTTTCGCATTGCGGTCTATATCCTGTTGCAATGATTCATTAAGTGAATCCAATGACACTACAGCGGCAATTCCGGTAATCAGCGATGCCGCAAATAAAAATAACCGTGAGAAATTATGACGGGCATCGCGCCACGCCATCGTCCACACCCAACGGTCCTGAAAAATATTGCGGGTTTTACGCTTAAGCTTTATGATGTACTCAATCATAAAGCAGCAACAATTTCTTCTTCAACCAATTTTCCGCCCTTCATGCGTAAAATGCGTTCGGTTTTTCGGGCCAACTCCAGGTTATGCGTTACTAATACCAGCGTAGTGCCTTGTTCTTTGTTGAGGGTAAACAGCAAATCAGTAATATGATGGGAGTTTTCTTCATCCAGGTTACCGGTTGGCTCATCGGCAAAAAGAATTTTAGGATCGGTAATAAAAGCACGTGCCATGGCCACACGTTGTTGCTCTCCGCCAGACAACTGTGACGGATAGTGGTGAAGTCTGCCGTCCAGCCCCACACGTGCCAATAATTCCTTTGCTTTCGCAGAAACGTTTTTCTCTCCGCGAAGCTCAAGGGGTACCATCACATTTTCCAAAGCGGTAAGGGTAGCCAGCAACTGGAAATTCTGAAACACAAAACCCACATATTGATTGCGGATATAGGCCCGGTCATCCTCGCTCATGGCATTGAGTTTAAAACCCATTAACGAAATGGTTCCGCTGCTGGCCACATCCAACCCGGCACACAGGCCCAACAAGGTTGTTTTGCCGCTACCGGATGGCCCGATAATGGCTAGTGTATTGCCCTGGTGTACGGAGAAACTCACCCTGTCTAAAACAGTAAGTTGGGTATTGCCGGAGGGGTACGATTTGGTTAATTCTTCTGCGTGGAGAACAAGCTGGGCCATAGAATGATTATCAGATTACAGAATTCGATTGACGATGTTGCAAGTTAAACTAACTTTAAACCTTTAACGTTTAACCCTTAAACTAATTCCATGGTCGGAAAGTTTAGCTGGATTATTGTATCTCTGTTGTTTCTTCAAGGTTCAACTACGGTGAAAACCATTATGTTTTATGGCGATAGCCTTACGGCCGGGTACGGCCTGTCTACCGAAGAAGCTTTTCCTGCCCTGCTTGAAAAAAAGCTGAATGCCCAATCGACCCGATGCAAGGTAATTAATGCCGGGTTGAGCGGTGAGACTTCGGCCGGTGGATTATCCCGTATCGACTGGGTGCTGCGCCAACCGGTTGATATTTTTGTGTTGGAACTGGGCGGCAATGATGGTTTGCGTGGCCTTCCGCTTGAGCAAACCAAAGCCAACCTGCAGGCCATTATTGACAAAGTGAAAGTGAAAAACCCTACTGCCAAAATTGTTGTAGCGGGCATGATGGTACCACCCAATATGGGAAGAGACTACACCACACAATTTAAAGATGTATTTCCTGAACTGGCTAAGAAAAATAGAGCAACATTAATTCCCTTTTTACTGGAAGGTGTGGGCGGAAATGAAAAACTCAATCTTCCTGATGGTATTCACCCGAATGTAGAGGGGCACAAAATTATTGCCGATAACCTGGTGAAGGTTATAGGACCCCTGTTATAATTTCTTCAGGCATTCAAATAAAAAATTAAGGACATCCTGTGTTACCGGATCGTCATCTCTTCCAAATTCTCGATGCATTGACAGACTATTTTTCTTAGGGTATCCCTTTATTTGAACCGTGATGTCTGATTCTTTAAATTTTCGAGCAAGGTTGACTGCATCACTTTCTGTTGGAGTTTTGCTACCGGAGTATGCCAGAAAAATAGGTGGTGTAACCATGCCAGGTTTGATGTGGGTAACGGGCGAGGCTTCGTCCCACTCTTTTTGTGTAAGCCCAAATGTATCCAAACACCAATCTTTTACCTTGTTGTTGTTGTCGGGTATAATTTTGGCAACATCAAAGCCGAGGCCGTCAATCGATACTACGCCTTTGATCATATCCAGTGAACCCTCGGCCTGTTTCATATAATCTTCATTCACCGTAATCATCACCGACATCTGTGCGCCTGAGGCATAGCCCATCAAAAATATTTTATCCTTATCGCCACTGTAATGCACGATGTTATTGTACACCCAAACCAATGCATTGGCTACATCCTGCATATGGCCCGGGTGCTTAACATCAGGCGAAAGCCTGTGATTGATGCTGATAAAAATATAGCCCTTTGAGGTGAAAAGTTCCGGTTTAATACCCACATCACTCTTATCACCAAACGCCCAAAGGCCTCCGTGAACCCATATAATAACGGGTGATTTGCTTCCCTTTTTAGGCATATAAATGTCCAGGGAGTTAAGCCTTGCATCCTTAGCTAATTTGGAATATGGAAGATCAAGCACTTTAAAATAAGGACCGGTGTCGCCTTTACGCTGACCCCATACGGTGAGGGTATACAACAAAGCGCAAAAAATTAATAAACGCTTAACAGGCATATAGATAAATAGAATTGAACATTGTCGCCTAATTCGCAGTTAAAATATCAATTATTTGGCCAAAAAAATAATTACTGAACCACCTCATTCCCCTATTTTCGCCCCCCTGATGAAAAACGAAAGACTCCTGCTGATCATATTGGCTGCTGCCATGTTCACACACATTATGGATTTTATGATCATGATGCCGCTAAGCCCCTCATTGATGAGCATTTTTGATATTGACGCACAGCAATTCAGTTTGCTGGTATCGTCCTACACCATTACTGCAGGCGTAACCGGTTTTCTGGCGGCTTTTCGCATTGACCGCTATGATCGTAAAAGCATGATGCTGGTGATGTACTTTGGTTTTACCATAGGTACACTTGCTTGCGCTGTGGCTCCCTCGTATTTCTTTCTGCTTATTGCACGTTCTGCTGCTGGTGCTTTTGGTGGTGTTTTAGGCGCGCTGATCTTATCGATTGTCAGCGATGCCATTCCGCTTGAGCGAAGGGCCAGTGGCCTGGGTATTGTGATGGCCTCCTTTTCGGTAGCCTCTGTTTTTGGTGTTCCGTTCGGGTTATTTCTGGCCAGCAAATTCAGCTGGCACGCACCCTTCCTATTTCTGGGAATCCTGGCCGCAATCATCTTTGGTTTGATGTTCTGGTTTATTCCTCCGCTTCGGGCACACCTGGATGCCGGTAACGGAATCAAAAAACCGATGGAGATTCTAAAGAACATTTTTGGTCAGCGAAACACGCGCCTGGGACTAACCTTCGCTGCTGTACTAACCCTCGGCCATTTTACTATTGTTCCCTTTATTGCGGCCTACATGGTAGGAAATGTAGGCTTCACTAACGATGAACTTGCGTATATCTATTTGGTAGGTGGTGCACTAACCATTTTCTTTTCGCCATGGGTAGGCAAAATGGCCGATAAACACGGACGATTAAAAATCTTTACCATCTTCGGCAGCCTGGTGATCATTCCGATTGTAATCATCACCAACATGCCGCCCACACCCTTATGGGCAGCACTGATTGTAGCCGGTATATTTTTTATTTTTAGTAACGGACGCATGGTCCCTTCAACCACTATGGAAACGGCAATCATAAGCCCGGAAAGTCGTGGAAGTTACATGAGCATACGGTCATCGGTACAACAGCTAACCTCAGGACTGGCTTCCTTTGTTGCGGGAACTATCATCAGCGAAAAGGCCTCAGTATTTGGACCGGATGCGAAAGCATTGGTGAATTATGGTTATGTAGGATTAATTGCCGTTTTCTTCAGCCTGGTATCGTTGTGGTTAGCCCGAAAACTTCAGGTAGCGCAAGGTGCCTAAATAAACTTTTCTTTTACTTTCTTGATCATGATCAAGGTAAACTTCTGATATCGTTGTAAGCTTTGTACTATAAATATATTGCCTATGAACCCCGACAAATTATTTCTCATCTGCAACAACCTGGCATTAGCAGGCTGGCTTCTGATGGTTGTTGCGCCACGCTGGAAATGGACGTTTAACATTATCATAACCGGTGGGGTAACTCTGTTATTAAGCGCCATTTACCTGACTTTGATTGTTCTCTATTTTGGCACAGCCGAAGGAAATTTCAGTTCGCTATCAGGTGTAATGAAATTGTTTGAGAACCGAGAAGCAGTACTGGGCGGCTGGGTGCATTATCTGGCCTTTGATATGTTCGTTGGCACATGGATGCTCAGCAACAGTCAGAAGCTTGGCATTAAGCATTGGTGGATTATTCCATGCCTGTTTTTCACCTTTATGCTAGGTCCCATCGGATTGATACTATACTTCATTGTGCGTGCCATTCACACCAAAAAAATTCTTCATGAAAATTTTTGACTTTTTTCTGAAGATCAGAAAGTTGAATCCACCCCTGTACTACGCAGGATTGGTGCATGCCGGATTGTTTTTGATCTTCATTCCATTGTACACGCTTGACGATCGCCTGATAACCGGCATTAATGCCTGGATAAAGCCCATGAAGTTTGCGTTATCGATTACTATTTATTTGTGGACGTTCGCCTGGCTGTTGCAGTATGTACAGTCTGTAAAAAAAGTAAAATTCATCAGTTGGGGAATCATCGTATGCATGGTTGTAGAAATGGTGATCATAACCCTGCAAGCTGCGCGGGGCGTGCCCTCGCATTTTAATATCACCTCTGTTCAGAATGCGATTCTGTTCAGCACAATGGGAACCTTCATAGGAATCAATACTTTATTAGTGCTCTACGTTTTCATTTTATTTTTTACAAAGGCCGTAACTATTTCTGATCGCATAACACGTGTTGCCTGGCAAGCCGGATTACTTTTATTTTTTCTTGGAGGTATATCGGGTGGACTTATGGTAACTAATTTAGCCCATACCGTTGGCGCCCCGGATGGCGGGCCTGGATTACCCTTTGTTAATTGGAGTACAGTGGCCGGTGATATCCGTGTAGCACACTTCATAACCCTGCACGGTTTACAACTTGTACCGCTATTTATATTTTCGTTTCGTGAGCGGGTTAAATTTCAATTACCCTTTGCGCTGATGACATTCGTTTTGTATTCAGTACTTTGTATTGCCTTGCATCTTCTTGCTTTCGCTGGCAAGCCGTTATTCAGTTAGTGCATGTATGCGGCTTTGGGCGGTAGCGGAAAAATACTGAAGTTCTTTTTTTGTATGCTTCGAACTCCGGATTACCTGCATATTTGCGTTCGAGCATCGGCACCCCGGAAACATAGCGCACCAGGTAGGTAATGGTCAACGGACCGGCAATGGTCATCCAGCCTCCGGGCAAAGTAACAGCCATGATAAAAATTCCCCACCATTGCACCACTTCACCAAAATAATTTGGGTGACGTGTGTAACGCCACAATCCGGTGGATATAATTTTCCCTTTGTTTTCAGGTTTGGATTTGAATTGCTTTAACTGATAGTCTCCTGCGCTCTCAAAGTAAAAACCTGTAAGCCAAATTAAAATACCAGCACCATCAAGAAAATGAAAACGAAAAGCTGAATGAGCATTAATATAGATTACCGGTAATAAGGTTATAAAAAGAAATAATCCCTGGAGCATAAATACCTGAAGAAAACTGCGCAGGTAAAAATGCTTCCACTCCATACGCCATTGGTGGTACCGAAAATCTTCCGTCTTGCCCTTATTCCGAAGAAAGATATGCCACGACAATCGAAGGCCCCAAATTGTAACCATCATGTTAACCAGTAATGCCTTTAGTGATTGATCAGACAGAAAATATGAAAACCAGGCCACGACTACAAAGCCTAAACCCCACGCAATGTCAGCCACATCATTACGTTTGATACATATGGAAACTACAAACCAAAACAGCATGTAGCTGAATACTACCAACGCAAGGATCAGGTAATGATTCATAGTCCGAGCTTAACTGCAATGAAGTAAGTAGCCGTTGCTACATTGGCTGAGAGCACTGTGCCCCACAGCATATCCACTACCACCATTTTTACCGGCCAGTCTTTAAGGGTGGCAAGGTTAGTAAGATCATAGGTAGCATAGGTGATCAATCCGAAAAAAGCGCCCATCCAAAGTGCTCGTGTCCATTCCTTCTTTTCAACGGAGGGTGCAATAACAAATACTACAAGTCCGAGGAGGAAAAGCAAATAAAAGATGATCGCGGCTGTCCAGTTTACATCGGGCTTCATTAAGAAGCCGATCTGGTTTTTATAGAAATCACGGGCAATGAAGCCAATCCAGAGTATGTCAATGGCGAAGAATACCGGAAGGGCAATGGCGTAGAGTTTTAGCATCATGGTGATCTAACAAACTAAGACGCTATTAAGTTTTGTTGACTAAGCGGGATTACCTAGTAGTCAAGCAATCCCGGTAACCACAAACTTAGGGCCGGGATATAGGTTACCAGCAGCAGCACGATAATCATGGCGATGAATAGCGGAATCAATGGCCGGATCACTTTGGCGATCGGTATTTTCGCTACACTGCAACCAATGAATAGTACCGATCCAACAGGTGGTGTGCATAAGCCTATGCTCAGATTCAATACCATAATAATTCCGAAGTGAATAGGGCTTAATCCCAATTGCGTAGTAACCACCGGAAGAAAGATAGGCGTGAAAATCAACACCGCAGGTGTCATATCCATGAAGATGCCTACGAATAAAAGAATGAGATTAATGATCAGCAGGATTACAAAAGGATTGTTGCTTACATCCATTAATCCTGCACTCACATTTTGTGGAATATTCTCATACGACATAATCCAAGAAAGTGCAATGCTGGTGGCAATGAGCAGCATCACCACAGCGGTTGTCTTAACCGAGTTTAAAATGATGGATGGAAGATGGTGGACTTTTATTTCCCGATAGAGAAATGCCAGAATCAACGAATATAAAACAGCTATGGCAGATGCTTCTGTTGCTGTGAAGAAACCAGCTACAATTCCGCCAATAACAATGATGAGCATAAACAGGCTGGGCAGTGCATCCATAAATGTAATTACACCTGCGCGTACCCGTGAATCCTTCTTACGAAACTTACTACCGGCATAAAGCAAAATACCGGCAATTAACAAACCTGCTATGCCGTAATTCACCACTGGATTGAACGTAACCACGGCATACTGCAAGCCCATCCCAATCAATCCCAATCCCAGTATCACCAGCATAAGCATAAATAGCATACGGCTTACTCCAATAATGCCTTTGGTTTTGTATATGAGCATGGACACAGCCATGAGCATAATTCCGAACCCAGTAAGGATGCCGGGAACATAACCAGCCAGAAATAATGCTGTAATGGAAACTCCACCGCTCGCCAGACTGTAAACGATAAGAATATTGCTGGGTGGAATACTCAATCCGGTGGTGGCTGATGCGATGTTAACCGCTGCACTGTAATTTTCATCATAACCCTCCTTCTTCATGGCCGGCCCCATAATGCTGCCGATGGCCGAAGCTGAAGCGGCAGCAGATCCTGAAATGGCACCAAACAACATGTTGGCAACTACATTAACGAAGGCAAGTCCACCTGGTAAGCCACCGACCAATACCCGGGCAAAATCAATAAGCCTTCGGGCAATGCCACCACTGTTCATGATGTTACCCGCTAAAATAAAAAAGGGAATAGCCAGCAGCGTAAAACTATCGAGGCCTGTAGCCATGCGGTGAGCAAACGTGGTGAACGCTGCAATGGATTCAATAGAAACGAGCATCGTTAGAATACCGGAAATACCAATGCTATACGCGATGGGCACACCAATGATGAGCAAGATCAGGAAGCTAACAACAAGAACGAGTATGCCGGTGTAATCCATAGCCATCAGGATAAACTTCGGTTTAGAAATACTTTTTTAAGATCGTCCAGGGTATAATACAGAACAATTAATCCTGAAAATGGAAGGATGAGGTAAACATAACCCAGCGGAATACGAAGTGCAGCTGAATTCACTTTGAGATAAAAACGGGTGTACACCAACCACGAACCACCAATAACCAAAACAAACAGAGCAAACAAGGCTACTGTAACATAGATAAACAGCCTGAGTATTCGCTGACGCTTTTCACCGGATCGTTGCAGCATAATATCGATAGCGAGATGTTCATTTTTACCGGTAACATAAGCAGAGCCAAGTAACCCTACCCATATCAATAAAAAACCGGCTAGTTCATCGGTGAAGGAACTGGGGGCGGTAAGTACATAACGGCTTATTACCTGCCACAGAACATCCAGCACCAGAACACTCATCAGCACTACGAGTGTCCATTCCAGAAATTTATTTACTCGGTCTCTAAATTGCATTATGGCCTCTGTTAGTGAACTGCTTTAATCCGCTGAATGAGAGAATATATTTCAGGTTCTGACTTATATGTATCATACAGTTGCTGAACGCGTTCTTCAAAAGGCCCCTTATCCGGATAGTTAATTTCTACCCCGGCTTCAATTACTTTTTCCAGTGCCTCCGCTTCTGATTCGGCCCAGTATTTCCGCTCCACTTCAACCGATTCCCTTATCGCATCGCTAAGCCATTGTTGTTCTTCAGCAGTTAATCGATTCCAAACTTTTGTACTGATGATCAATACATCCGGAACCATGGTATGTTCGTTGATGGAATAAAACTTGCATACTTCATAATGCCGTGAGGTGTAAAAACTGGGAGGATTATTTTCTGCACCATCAACTACCCCACTTTGTAGGGCTGTGTACAACTCACCCCACGACACGGGTGTTGGTGATCCACCCATGGCCGAAACCAGTTGCATGGCCGTTTGACTTTTCATTACCCGTATCTTCAAACCGGAGAGATCAGCAGGCGTTTCAACCGGTTTTTTCAGCGTATAAAAACTTCTGCTTCCGGCATCGTAAAAACACAATCCTTTGATCCAGAATTTTTCTGTACTGTTCAGAAACTCCTGTCCAATTTCACCATCCAAAACATTAAAGGAATGTTCCTTTGACCTGAAAATGTAGGGCAAGCCTAAAACTTTATAATTATCAGTAAAGCCTTCCAGAATGGCAGCCGAAACTTTGGTCATGGCCAGGCTGCCGATTTGCAGCAACTCAACACATTGCTGTTCCGAACCAAGTTGCTCACTCGGATAAATTTCAACTTCAAGTTTACCGCCCGAATTTTCATGTACACGTTCGGCCATAAACACCATAGCGCGATGCACCGGGTGGCTGGGGTCAAGTCCATGCGCAAGCTTTAATACAGTATGTTCTTTGGATACACACGTGGTAAGCAACCCAATGGCAACACTTAAAATTACATACCCATACCCTTTGTTGCGCATGAAAAGTATTTACAGTTATAAGCCTGAAACCTCAAATTACAAATTTGTCGTTCTTATTTCCGGTATTTCGAAATCAACTTAAGTGCGTTGCGTGATTGTGTTTCAATGCCTGTCAAATCAAAACTACCATCTGCCTTCTTAACCATAAGTTTTGAGCCCATGCCCACACACACTACGCCAGCCTTAAACCAAGCCGACAAACTTTCTTCTGTTGGTTCAACACCACCGGTAGGCATCAATTGCAAACCGGGCACTACCGGCATCACGGCAGAGACAAAATCAGGGCCCAGCACAGAGCCGGGAAATAGCTTTATTACCTGCGCACCTAAATCCTTAGCTGTTACAATTTCAGTTAGCGTAGCACAACCCGGAATCCATAACTTGTTGTGCACCTGGCAAACCGATGCCATTTCAGCTTTAAGAATGGGAGATACAATAAAGTGTGCCCCGGCATCGATAAACTTCTTTGCCGTTGCTCCATCCATAATGGTACCGATTCCCAGCAACAAATCAGGATATTGTTCAACGTGCCTGAGCAATGCTTTAAATACATCAAACGCATTGCCTCCCCGGTTGGTGAATTCAAATACACGAACACCGCCACGATAACAGGCATCCAAAACATTTTTTGCGACTTCTATATCAGCATGATAAAAAACCGGGATCATACCGGATGAGCGCATGACTGCAACAATAGAATCAGGTGTATAGTTTAACATATTCAATAATTAACGTGATACCCTTCCTGAAGCGTCACCTTTCATCAGTTTCTCCACTTCATCTACGGTTACTAAATTAAAATCACCTTTAATGGTATGCTTCAGGCATGAGGCGGCCACAGCAAAATTCAAGGCTTTCTGATCGTCAGTAGGATACTTAATCAATCCATAGATAAGTCCACCCATGAATGAGTCACCACCCCCTACGCGATCTACAATATGCGTAATTTGGTAGGTAGGCGCTTCAATTAATTTTTTACCATCCCACAGCACACCCGACCATGAATTATGGCTGGCGCTGATTGATCCGCGAAGGGTAATGATTACTTTTTTTGCCTTCGGAAACTTCTTCATTAATTGTTTTCCTACTGATTCGTAGGCAGCACCTTCCACATGGCCTGAGGTTACATCTACACCTTCAGGTTTTATTCCAAAAACCATGTCGGCATCTTCTTCATTACCTAGGATAATATCGCAGTGATTAACTAATGACTCCATTACCTCACTGGCGGATTTACCCCACTTCCATAATTTATTTCTGTAATTAAGATCGGTAGAAATGGTAATTCCCATTTTTGAAGCAACTTCACAAGCCTCTTTACAAACATCGGCCGCACCTTCAGATACGGCCGGTGTAATGCCGGTCCAGTGAAACCAGGTGGCGCCTTTGAAAGCTTTTTCCCAATCAATTGTTCCCTTCTTTAGTTTTGCAAATGAACTGTTAGCACGATCGTAAATAACTTTACTGCCGCGGCTCACCGCCCCCGATTCCAGAAAGTAAATTCCGATGCGGTCACCACTACGGTTAATAAACGATGTATCGACATTGCGCGCCTTCAAGGAGGCGATGGCCGCATCACCAATATCATTATTGGGTAAACCCGAAACAAAACTTGCATCAATGCCATAGTTTGCCAATGAAACAGCCACATTTGCTTCTCCTCCGCCATATGTAGCTTCAAATTCAGTGGCTTGTGAAAAACGGAGATAGCCAGGTGTGGCCAGCCGCAGCATGATCTCTCCAAAGGTTACTACTCTACTCATGGGATTTAGTTATTTAATGATTTTTAAATTTAGCTACCCGTTGATTGACTTATTTCTACATTCCTACCCCTACGAAATCAACCAAATTTTGCTTATTAATTCGGTTTTACCCGATTTCAGTTGATTTTAATACGTGTTTTTTCTTACCTTGTGCAATCGATTGCGCAATTTAATGGTTTTATAGAAATGTCAAACAAGTTCCTGAAAATACATCCATCCGATAATGTGCTGGTCGCACTGTCGGATTTGAAAATGGGTGAAACCATCGCCTATAACGGAACAGCCATTACGTTGCCCAATGATGTTCCCGCGAAACATAAATTTACTTTGAAAGAACTTAGTGTGAATGATGAAGTAAAAATGTACGGAATCCTTGTTGGTAAAGCGCTTAAGCCCATACCTGCAGGCGGTGTTATAGCCACCAACAATGTAAAACACCTTGCCTCCTCCTTTGCTGGCAAATCAACTGATGTGTCATGGTCTGCACCGGATGTTTCTAAGTGGAAAGACAAAACATTTCAGGGTTACCACCGTGCTGACGGACAAGTAGGTGTTGCAAATTATTGGTTAGTGGTGCCACTGGTGTTTTGCGAGAACAGGAATGTAAATGTTATTCGTCATGCGTTTGAAGAAGAGCTAGGGTTTTCTAAGCGGGATGCGTATAAAGATTATGTACATGAATTGGTAAAGCACTATATAAACGGGAACACCGATTCCATCGCCTCCATCGCCTTCACACAAAGTTCATCCAATGGCCAGTCAAAAATTTTCAAAAACATTGATGGTATAAAATTTCTTACACACGAAGGTGGTTGTGGCGGTATCCGTCAGGATTCGGAAGCATTGTGTGCGTTACTGGCGGGCTATATCCATAATCCAAACGTAGCCGGTGCAACTGTACTTAGTCTGGGCTGCCAAAATGCACAGATCGATATCTTAAAAGAAAAACTTCACAAGCTCAATCCATCATTTTCAAAGCCGCTTATCATTCTTGAACAACAAAAGGAAGGAACCGAACAAGAGTTGTTGGTGCAAGCCATTCAAAAAACGTTTCTCCAATTAATCGAAGTTGATAAACAGGAACGAAAACCAGCCCCGTTAAGCAAACTTAAAATCGGGCTGGAATGTGGTGGTTCCGATGGCTTTTCAGGAATTTCTGCCAACCCGGCTGTCGGCCATGTGTCCGATTTGCTTGCTGCCTTGGGCGGCTATTCCATCCTATCGGAGTTTCCGGAGCTATGTGGTGTGGAACAGGAACTGATTAATCGCTGCACGATAAATGAAAATGCAGACAAATTTGTTCACTTGATGCGTGCGTATGCACAATCGGCTGAAGCTGTAGGTTCAGGTTTTGATATGAACCCATCGCCCGGAAATATAAAAGACGGATTGATTACGGATGCCATGAAGTCGGCCGGAGCCGCGAAGAAAGGTGGCACTTCGCCTGTAGTTGATGTGCTCGACTATGGCGAGTACGTAACCAAACCTGGGTTGAATTTACTTTGCACCCCGGGCAATGATGTGGAGAGCACCACCGCAATGGCAGGATCAGGCGCTTCCATCATTCTTTTTACCACCGGATTAGGTACACCCACCGGAAACCCAATTGCACCCGTTGTGAAAATCTCATCGAACACCCGGTTAGCCGAAAAGATGCCCGATATCATTGATGTAAATGCAGGTACCGTTATTGAAGGAAAAAAGTCAATTGAAGAAGTGGGCGAAGAACTACTTGAGTTTATTATCGAAGTTGCCAGCGGCAAAAAACAAACAAAAGCACAGAAACTCCATCAGGATGATTTCATTCCCTGGAAGCGTGGTGTTTCACTTTAATTTTTATCCGCTAATAAAAAATCCCAAGGCTGAATAAACCTGGGATTTTTTGAACTGCTTAGCGTATCGCTGATTAGATAAACCGGTTAATCAGGTTTTCGAAGTACTCCTGCTTACCACTGGTAATTTCGGGTTCGCCCTGCTTCAACGCATCGGCATGAAGATTTTCCAACGAAAGTTTTCCTTGTTCAAATTGTTTTCCTCTTCCGGAATCAAAGCTGGAATAACGTTGCTTACGTAACTTCTTGTATTCACCGTCATCCAGAATGGCCTGGGCTGTCAGCAGGGCCCTTGCAAAGGTGTCCATTCCCCCAATGTGTGCATACACAATATCTTCAAGGTCGGTTGAATTTCTGCGTGTCTTCGCATCGAAGTTGATACCACCGGTTTTGAAACCGCCTGCTTCCAGAATGACCAACATGGCTTCCGTGAGTTCATTCACGTTGTTCGGAAATTGATCCGTATCCCAACCGTTCTGATAATCCCCACGGTTGGCATCAATGCTGCCCAGCATGCCGGCATCGGCCGCTACCTGCAACTCATGCTGGAATGTATGCAATGCCAATGTTGCATGGTTAACTTCAAGATTAAGCTTAAAATCATCCATCAAATCGTACTGACGAAGGAAGGAAATTACGGTAGCCGCATCAAAATCATATTGATGCTTGGAAGGCTCCATGGGTTTGGGTTCGATTAAGAATGTTCCTTTAAATCCATTGGCTCTTCCATAATCGCGGGTCATATGTAAGAAACGCGCCAGGTGTTCCTGTTCACGCTTCATATCCGTATTCAATAACGACATATACCCTTCGCGACCGCCCCAGAAAACATAATTGCCACCCCCCAACTCAATGGTGGCGTCCAATGCATTTTTTACCTGGGCACCTGCCCAACTTACTACCTTATAATCCGGGTTGGTTGAAGCACCATTCATATAACGCGGATTGGAGAACAGGTTTGCCGTACCCCATAACAACTTAACACCTGTTTCCTTCTGCTTTTGTTTGGCATACTTTACAATTGTCTGCAAGCGGGTTTCAGATTCCTTTAGTGTTGGTGCTTCATCAACCAAATCATAATCGTGAAAGCAGTAAAAGTTTATGCCCATTTTAACGGCAAACTCAAATGCAGCGTCCATTTTATCTTTGGCGCGTTGAATCGGATCAGAGTTTTGTAACCACGGAAAGTTTTTTGTGGCCGCACCAAACGGATCGCCACCCGTACCGCAGAAGGTGTGCCAGTAGGCAATAGCAAAACGAAGGTGTTCCGCCATAGTTTTTTTTCCAACTTTTCGTTTGGCATCGTAATACCGGAAGGCCAACGGATTTTTTGATTGTGGGCCCTCGTATTTGATAACGGGTATAGCTTTAAAAAACTGAGTGGTTGTGTCTTTCATAAAATTTAAGGATGAGTGTTTATCTGTTTCTTTAAAATTGATTTCCATTGATGAAAAGCGTGCTGAACACCTGAACGTTGATTATCCGGTTCAAAACTTTTTTTGCAGCTAAGGGCACGGAAGGCTTCATCATAACTTTTATAATATCCGATTCCTACCCCAGCGCCACGCGCAGCGCCTTGTGCGCCATCGGTATTGTATAATTCAAGTCGTGCGCCTGTTGTGTTTACAAACGTTTGACAGAAGAGTTCGCTCAAAAACATATTGGCATGCCCTGCCCTGATCACCTTGGATTGTATGCCTAACTCATTCATAACCTCAAAGCCGTATCCCAATGCATAGACAATACCCTCTTGCGCTGCCCGAGAAATATGCGAAGCGCTGTGTCGGTTTAAATCAAGTCCGTGAATACTGGCGCCCAGGTTTATATTTTGCAGCACACGTTCTGCCCCGTTACCAAAGGGAAGAACAAACAGGTTATCGGCACCAACGGGCGCTTCACCCGCCAATGTATTGAGTCTTTCGTATGATACAGGAGCATCTGCAGAAAGTAATTTTCGTAACCAGCTGTTCATAATACCTGTGCCATTCACACATAAAAGCACTCCATACCTGGGATTGTCAGACGTGTGATTAACATGAACAAACGTGTTAACCCGTGAAAGTTTATCCGCTGTAGGTTTATCCACAATACCATAAATAACACCGGAGGTGCCTGCCGTAGCGGCTACCTCACCCGGGTTAAGAGCATTTAACGAAAAAGCATTATTGGGTTGATCGCCCGCCCGATAGGAAACGGGGGTTCCGGGCTTGAGCCCCAATTCATTTGCCGCATCGGTTGTTAGTTGGCCTTGTTCAGAAAATGTTGGAACCGTATCCGAAACATGTTGCGCATCAAGTCCATAATAATTAAAGAGTCGTTCGGGTATGGTGCTCTTTTGGTAATCCCACATAATTCCCTCAGAAAGTCCAGAAACCGTTGTTCGGATTTCACCGGTCAGACGCATGGCCAGGTAATCTCCGGGAAGCATAACTTTGTGAATCTCTTTATATATATGAGGTTCATTTTCCAAAACCCACTTGAGTTTTGAAGCCGTAAAGTTTCCAGGAGAATTCAACAGCCTGTCCATGCAGTACAATTCTCCCAACTGGTTATAGGCGTCCTCTCCGATTGACACCGCACGGCTATCACACCATATAATAGAAGGACGCAAAACCTTTTGGTTTTTGTCGACCACGACCAACCCATGCATTTGATAGGCTATTCCGAGCGCGAGCACCTCTTCGGCTTTGGCACCTGAGGTTTGTAATACTGACCGTATAGCATGTGTGGCATTTACCCACCACCGGTTAGGGTCTTGTTCAGCCCATCCATGATGTGGGCTTGATATCTCCATTTCAGTTTCCGGATAAGTGGCCGATGCCGTGAGCAGACCAGAGTCGGCTTCAATAAGGGATGCTTTTACCGAAGAGCTCCCAAGGTCAATACCTAACAGATAACGCGACATTAAACAATAAATGAAATTAACTCTAAAATACCAGAGTCCATTCGTAATAGAGCCCTTGCGAGGAGCAAAATAAGCCAATTTTTATAAATCGGTTGCATATAAAACAAACGATTATTTGGAATAAATAACGTTTTAACAAAAAATAATTATGCAATCGGTTGCATAATTTAATTTATTCTAAGACCTTAGTGATGCACTGCGGTAAAGACTATGCCCGTGCAACCAAAAACTCATTGAAATATCCAATACACCAAAACCCAACGCTATGATGCAAGCAATTCTACGATTGTTGCCTGAAACGGGAAAGTATCCTATTTACATCAGGCCGATGCCCCTCCTACTCCTGCTCCTATTACTCACTTCCGGACTTTTTGCCCAGGTTAGTGTACGGGGCAAGGTGACAGACGAATCAGGTTCAGGACTACCTGGAGTAAACATTCTGATTAAAGGAACTACCACCGGAACTACCTCAGATGCTAATGGTGAGTACGTGGTAGAAATTCCTGCGAATGCACAGCAAGCAATTCTCATTTTCTCCTTTATCGGATATGAAACTCAGGAGCAAGCCGTTAACGGACGCTCCGTTATCAATGTAAACATGGCGGTGAGCGCGTTTACCTTAGGAGAAGTTGTAGTTGTTGGTTATGGTACGCAACGAAAAGCAGACGTAACTGGTTCACTGGTTTCACTTAGTAGTGATGCCCTTCGGGAAGTACCGGTGGCAAACCTGCAACAGGCCCTTCAGGGAAGAATGGCCGGTGTTGAAGTACAACGGATTGGAACTGCACCCGGAGCAACTGCAAGAATCAGGATAAGAGGAGAGCGGTCTGTGTTGGGTTCAAATGATCCGTTAATTGTCTTAGACGGTATCCCTTTTGAAGGCAATCTTAATGATATAAACCCAGATGAAATAGCCTCCATAAACGTATTGAAAGACGCCTCCGCTACTGCTATCTATGGCTCTCGTGGTGCCAATGGTGTTATGCTGATTACAACTAAAAGAGGTCAGGCAGGAGAAACCACCTTATCCTTTAGCAGTTACATTGGCGTGACCACTGTTGCACGAAAATATCCACTGTTCAACGCAGAGGAGTATCAAGCGATGCGTGATTATACCGGAGTGTGGCCTTACAGACCCGAAGAAGTTGAGGGTATCGCCTTGGGAAGGGATGTGGATTGGCAAGAACTCATGTATGAGAATGGATACATTACCAATCATAACCTGACAGTTACAGGCGGTACAGAAAAAGGTTCTTACTCGGTAAGTGGCGGATATTTTAAAGAAACTACGATTCTACCCGAACAGGATTTCGAACGTTTTACGCTGCGCGTTTCTACTGACTCAAAAATTGGTGAGCGGGTAAAAATCGGTGTGACCAGTTTGAACTCAGTTAACTATGCCAACGGAACACAATTTGTTAATCCGCAACCTGGCAATCCAGGTGCTTTTGGTGGTGGTATTATGTACAATATTCTGGCTACCAGCCCGCTTATGCCACCCTATTCAGATAATGGTGAAATCTTTCCCGAGCCTTTTGGTAATCTTGATGATGCCTCTGCCAATCTCAGTCCATTATATATTAAAAGAAATAACAGTGACTGGGTAGATCGGGTAAGAAGGCTTCGCACCTTCAACAGTTTATATGCTGAAGTTAAAATACTGGAAGGTCTAACCTACCGGTTCAATCTTGGACTTGAATATGGACAGACAAACTCGGCTCAATTCCAGGGTAAAGGCACCTATTTTAGGAAGCTTGTAGAGAATCGGGCCAGTGTTCGGAATACTGAAAACTATTCATGGACGGCAGAAAATATACTAACCTATGAAAAGACGTTCGCTGAAGATCATCGCTTAACCTTTACCGGGCTTTACAGTGCTCAGCAAAGCCGAAGTTTTGCCACACAGGCAACCAAAGATGCCATCACTGCAAACTTTATCGAATTCTACGATATGTCACAAGCAAACCCTGCAATAGCTCCGATACTTGGAGGAGGGGAACAAACCTGGGGGCTTTTGTCATACATGGGGCGTGTAAATTATGCATTCAAGGATAGATATCTTTTTACTGCAACTTTCCGCAGAGATGGTTCATCAAGACTGGCAACAAAATGGAACAATTACCCGGCCTTTGCAGTGGCATGGAATGCCATCAATGAACCATTCATTCAGGATGTAAACTTTTTAAGCAACCTGAAAGTACGTGTTGGTTATGGTCAAACATCCAATCAGTCTGTTGCACCCTATACTACCCTAGGTGGCGTTGTTAATACCGTGGGAATTGCCGGAGGCACAGTACCCTTGCGCTACAACTATGGACCAACCCAGGTATCGGGTTATATAGCTGCCCGCATTCCCGATAAAACATTGGATTGGGAATATACCAACACACTTAATATTGGCCTTGATTTTGGTTTATTTGAAGATCGACTTACCGGTAGTATAGATTGGTATGATGCTCAAACCACAAACCTGCTATTTAATTTAAGATTACCCATTTCATCTGGTTACGAGCAAGAGTTCCAAACCAATATTGGAGGAATGGAAAACAAAGGCGTTGAAATTGTGCTTAGTGGAAAACCGCTGAAGTTATCAAACGGATTTACCTGGGACATCGACCTGAATTGGTATCTCAACCGAAACAAACTCTTGAAGTATCTACCTGGAGTAACTCAAAATATCGGGGATGGTTTATTTGTAGGCCAACCGATCACCGCCATTTACGATTATGAAAAAATTGGTATCTGGCAACTGGGGGAAGATGCTGCTGCGTACGGTCAACAACCCGGACAGATCAAGTTCAGAGATGTTGATAACAACGGAGTAATTGATGCCGAAGACAGAAAAATAATTGGTAACCAACAAGCAGACTGGCAAGGCGGTATTACAAACCGTTTTACCTGGAAAGGGTTTGATATGTCCTTTGTGGTTTATATCAGACAAGGAGGAACACTGCTGAGTTACCTGCATGCGCCAAACGGTGCATACTTAACTAATCTTACCGGGCAGCGAAGCGGCCTGAAGGTAGATTACTGGACACCAGATAATCCTACTAATGAATTTCCAGCGCCCGGAGCAGCACTGCCTGGTGGTGCTTCAACAGGATGGACAACCTTGGCGTACTATGATGCTTCTTTTGCACGTGTAAGAGCTATTAATCTGGGGTATAATATTCCTAAGTCCCTCGCATCAAGAATAAAGGCTCAAAATGCAAGGGTTTACTTCACTGCACAAAACCCCTTCTTACTATGGAGTCCGTATGTGTTCAAGCACAATGGTGTGGACCCTGAACCAACCGGCCAGGGAGGTACAGGAATTGTAGCTACTGGTGGTAACTTCCGCACAGGAGGAAACAATCCAGCCCTGGTTATTTCAGCTTCAACGCCACCAACAAGATCTTTCATTGTTGGCTTAAACCTTACTTTTTAACTGATAACCAATAATCGTTATGAAAAAGCATAACCTATATATTTTAGTAATGGTAACCCTGCTGATAATTTCACCGGGGTGTAATGATTTGCTCAATGAAAATCCGAAGACAACCTTTACAACCGATTATTTTAAAACGGCTCAGGGTTATCAGGATGGACTTAATGCCGCATATTCATATCTCCGTTTTCAATATGGATCAAACCCGGCACTTGGACTTAATATTACCGGTACAGATGAGTTTACGTTTGGTCCGGAACCCAACTACAATCCCTCAGGAGACAATCAGCCGCACAAATTGTTGGGTACTTATGATGTTACCCCCCAAGCGGGCTATCTGGGTATTACGTTCAATCGTACTTTTCCGGTTATTAATACGCTAAACGGGTTAGTGGCATTTGCTTCACAAGTACCAACATTTACGGAATTACAACGTAATGAATCACTTGCTCAGGCGCGCTACCTGAGAGCACACTATTACTATTTACTGGTTGGTCAGTTTGGAGCTGTTCCTTTAGACCTAGGTAGTGGCGAATTGGCTTTGAATACATTGCCGTTCCTTGGTTTTAACCGTGGAAGCGCAGAAGATCGTGAGCAGTTACTGGCCAAAAATTATCAGGTAATGATAGAGGATTTGACCTTCGCAACTCTGAATCTCCCTGACAGAAGAAATTCAAATGAATTCAGACTGCATAAAGCTGTTGCTTTTCATTTGCTGGCGAAAGTTTATCTGGCAAGATCTTATTCTACAATAGCGCAAACTAATGATGCTCAAAATGCATACCTGGCAGCCAATGAAGTAATTACTAACCTTGGCAAATATGGTGTAGCGCTTCAAACAGATTTTGCTGAAGTTTTCAGACAAGGCAATGATTATAATAGTGAAATATTGTTTGCTGCAGAACGCATTCCACAGGAATATGTAAACAATGGATACCTGAATGCCAATGCCGATGGAATCGGAGATGGAGAAAATATGGCTTCCAATTGCTTTACCTGCAACTACGAACAACCTGTTTTACAAACACCTGCAGGGCTGGATATTATTGATGGAAGACCTTTTGCCTTCCAGCGGCCACTCAGAAAACTGGCACCTACCCGCTGGCTAACCAACGTGGCGTTTGCTGATAAAACAAACGATAGCCGCTACCACAACTCCTTCCGCACGTTGTGGACTGCCGCTACGCAAAATGCATCCGGAAGTACTGCCTACAATAATTTTATTACCATGCTAACCAATAATGGGTTGGCGCTTGGTGATACCGCATTTTACCTGGCCGATACACCTGCACAAGCCGCTGCTATGGGCGTAAGTGGAACCAATCCATTCGGTACCAAGTATTACCGGGTGTACTCTTCCGATAACTGGTACAGTAACCAGCTATACCCGGGACCTCCTGCTCCATCCAACACTATTTTAGTTTATCCTTCACTAAAAAAATTTGTTGATGTACAACGCGCCAGTCCAAATGGATCATCAGGCAGACCTATGCCCATCTTCCGGCTGGCCGAAACTTACCTGATCGCAGCTGAGGCTGCATTCAAGACAGGAAATACTACAGAAGCTGCCAACCTGATCAATGTTATTCGCAGACGTGCCGCCTACAGGCCAGGATTATCACCCGCAGAATTGAATACCCGCAGAACGAATATGGAAATTACAGCTGGTGACGTTACCCTGGATTTTATTTTGGATGAACGCGCACGTGAACTGGCTGGTGAAGGCATGCGCTGGACTGACCTGGCCTTGCGCGGAACGGACGTATTCATTAATCGCGTTAACTTGAATCAGGATGCCAATGGAAAAGTTCAGGCTAAGCATCGACTACGCCCGATACCACAATCGCAATTAGATGCGATTAATGATACCGATAAACAGAAATATCAAAACCCAGGGTATTAAAAATTTAAACGAACCATCATGAAACCAAAAAAAATAATTTTTATCCTGTTCGTTTGCATGGCAGCGCTGTCTACCACCCGATGCAACAATGATGAAGGGATTACCTTTTCAATGAAAGACGTAAGTGCTCGCGTTACCGGATTCAGCAATCCGAAAACCGGACCCGGGGCAGAACTTACGATTACCGGATCGCAGCTTGAAACGGTGCAACGTATATTTATAGGAACCGAGCGGATATTAAAAAAAGACTTTGTAAGTCAAACTGAATCAGCTATCACATTCAATGTTCCAACTACTGTTGGAACCCACACCGATGGTACACTAACTGATGTGCTGGTGGTTTTTAATGGCCCTGAACGCGCCTTTACTAAAATTGAAGTAGTGCCTTTGCAAGCCATCAGCAGCTTCACTCCTTACGCTGCTGCACCCGGTGAAACCGTAACCATAATGGGCGTAAACTTTAATTTAGTGACGGGGGTAAAACTAGGTGATGTGAGCGCAACCATTACATCTCAATCGCCTACCCTGTTAAAGTTCACGATGCCCGCTGGCGCGGCAACAAACCGCATTACCTTAGTAGGCGAAGCAGGAAGTTCCAGAAGTGCTAACAACCTGGTTGCGTGTTCCGGCTCTCCGAATTCTCCTGATTGCGCCACAGCACTTAACTTAAACAGTGGCCTGGAATTAGGCACTGGCGATGACTTCACCAACTGGGGTAAATGGAATGGAGGTTCATTCCAGGTTGCCACTACAGTACCGGGTGAATACTACCGTGGATCAAGAGCCCTTAAGGTAATTCGTGACGGATCCTTAGCCAGTGGTCAGTGGCGCATTCAATTCGTTTCCGATCCTGTTGCTACCGATATCGGATCATCGTACACGGTATATGTATGGGCACGCGCAGCCGTTGCCGGTGCCGGATTTAGAGTTTCACTTAACCCGGATACTGGATTTTATCCAGGCGATGTAGCGGTAACTCCACAATGGCAGCAATTCAGTTTTGTTGTTCCAGGCGAACGAATACAAAATGCTTCCACGCGTTTTGTACTTGATCTCAACGGAACCAACACGGCTGTTACCACATTTTATATTGATGACATAAAAGTGATTAAGAATTAGAGTTTTTTGTTAGGTTAAGTTTTCTGTCAATCGCGCCTTTACGGGCGCGATTGGCTTTTAAATCTGGGGCCTGTTCATTAAAACCGACAACAAATGCATATTAATTTCTAACTTAAAACGAATGAAGAAACCAATACAAATGAATTCAACTTTACTCTTGTCTGGTTGTGTGGCCTTGTTGATTTTCTTTAGTATTCACTCCGATGGTCAGATTGCCAACAACAAATGTAAATTCCTTGGCAACATTATCAGCAACAACATCCCGTCTTCTTTTAATACGTATTGGAACCAGGTAACCCCGGAGAATTCGGGAAAGTGGGGATCGGTGGAGGGCACACGAAATGTAATGAATTGGGGCGCACTTGATCTTGCCTACAACCATGCCAAAACCAATGGTTTCCCTTTTAAGCAGCATACCTTCGTATGGGGACAGCAACAACCTGCATGGATCACACAACTTATGAACAATACCGCTATACCACAGGAAGAGCGCTACGCAGAAGTACGGGCCGAAGTAGAACAATGGATACGGCTATACTGCGAACGATACCCCGATACAGACTTCATTGACGTTGTAAATGAACCCTTTCACGCCACTCCTTCTTACGATCTTGCGTTAGGCACTGGCTGGAACTGGGTGGTCTGGGCCTTTCAAAAAGCCCGTGAATATTGCCCGAATGCCAAACTTCATTTAAATGAATACAATATCCTCAACAGCGATGGCGCCACCAACAACTACCTGGCCCTGATCAACATACTGAAAGGACATAACCTTATAGATGGCATAGGAATACAATGCCATCGGTTTGAGATCGAAAATGCACCCGTAACCCAACTTAAAAGTAATCTCGACAAACTGGCTACTTCTGGTCTTCCGATTTTTATAAGTGAATTTGATATCGGAAACCTGAATAATACCAGCACCGGTAACCCAACCACCGATGATAATGTTCAACTGGAAATTTATCAACGTGTTTTCCCTGTGCTGTGGACACACCCTGCTGTTGAAGGAATTACACTATGGGGTTACCTTCAGGGGCAAACCTGGCAAGCCACTGCATACCTTTTGCGAAATGACGGAACAGAACGACCGGCTTTAACATGGCTTAAATCATACGTACCAACTGTTCCGGGAGGTTCCTTTTGTTTAACTACAAGTCTTGACGAAGAAATTGATAATCTAAGTGTTTTTCCAAACCCCTCCAGTACCGGAAAATTTATCGTGGAATCCAGCAGCCGGTTTGAATTATCAATAACCTTACGTGATATGCAAGGTAAAATTGTTACTCAACAAACTGTAGCCACCAATAACGCAACAACCATAGATATATCTGATACACCAGGCCTGTACCTGTTGGAAGTTTTTGATGGTAAAAAAACAGTATATAAAAAGTTGATTGTACAGCCCTAGAAAATATAATACCCATGAGTTCAATTGATTATTCAAGCAAAATAATTGTCGGTATTTATTTATTTCTTGCCTGCCTGATAGCCTGTAGCCATACCAAAGAACCTGAACCCTCACCTTCCATTCCCTTTAAAATACTTTCGATTGATCCAACCACTAGCTATCAAACCATAGCCGGTTTTGGCGGTGCTAATCAAATGTGGGGCACACAATTCCCCACAGCAAGTGATATCAAAAAAGCTTTCGGGACAGATGAGTCTGATCTAGGGTTAAGTATATTCCGGGTGCGTGTTGCATCCAACCCGAATGAATGGCCATTGATTGTAAACGTAATTAAGGAAACTAAAAAGTATGGTGCTAAAATTCAGGCTTCTCCCTGGTCGCCACCAGCTGCTTTAAAAAGCAACGCTAACGATATTGGTGGGTATCTTCCTGAACAAAATTACGAAGCGTTTGCCAATCACCTTAACGAATTTATTGCCTACATGGCCTCTCAAAATGCCAGCATTGATGTCATATCCATTCAGAATGAACCCGATATTCAGGTGAGTTACGAGTCGTGTGATTGGACCTCTGCTCAAATAAGAAACTTCCTTAAAAATTACGGGCATCTTATAAACACAAGGCTTGCTGCTCCTGAATCATTCAACTTTAATCAATCGTTTACCAATGATATCATAAACGATAGTGATGCTGCCGCAAATATCGATATTGTAGCCGGGCATATTTATGGTAGTGGCCTCGCCCCTTTCCCTCTTGCAGAAGCAAAGGGGAAGGAAATCTGGATGACTGAATATTTGATGAACCTAAACACTGGAAATGCTGGAGCCCCGGCATGGACCTCCTACAGCGAAGAAGCTATCTGGAACGAGACGCTCCAAATGCTTAATACTATTCACCAGTCTATGATGCATAACTGGAACGCTTATATTTGGTGGTATTTGAAGCGCTACTACTCCTTTATTGGTGATGGCACCAATGGAACTGTTTCCGGTGAAATCCTGAAAAGAGGTTATGCGTTTTCACATTTTTCAAAATTTGTTCGACCGGGATTTAGGCGGATAAAAACTGAATTCGTGCAAGCTGAAGCACTAATTACAGCATACAAAAGTGATACACAAACCGTTGTCGTGCTCATTAATTCGGGCACCATACCAATCACGAATATCAGCATTAAGGTTTCAGGGCAAGCTCCAGTATCCGCAACACAATATGTTACCACGCAGTCTTTGGATAGAATGAAAACGCAACTCCAGGCTCAGGATGCAAACCTTGTTTTTTCATTACAACCTAAAAGTATAACAACCCTGGTGTTGGAGAATTAAATACCAGAACCAAACCAAACAATGGCAGTCATCCAAATATTTAAAAAACAGAAAAATGAAAACGCGAAATACCCTTATCACTATCATCTTACCAGCACTTCTGCTCGCATCATGTACTAGCGACAAAGCATTAGCACCTGGTCCATCGCTAAAGAATACATTTATTAATGACTTCCTTATCGGAACAGCCCTAAGCGCCAACCAGATCGAAGAAAAAGATTCTGTAGCGGATGTGTTAATCCGCGAGCAATTTAACGTACTCACTGCTGAGAATATTATGAAAAGCCTGTTCCTTCAACCCGAGTGGGGTAAGTTTGATTTTAGGTTAGCCGATAAATTAATTGACTATGGAACAAAAAATAAAATGACCCTGGTGGGGCATACACTTGTTTGGCATAGTCAATTGCCACGCTATGTGCACCGCATTACCGATAAGGACTCGCTAACAGAATTCTTTACCAATCATATCACTACCGTTGCTGCTCGCTACGATGGAAAAATACTGGGATGGGATGTTGTCAATGAAGCGCTGAATGAAGATGGAACCATGCGCGAATCCATTTTCTACAAACTACTTGGTGAGAATTATGTAACGGAGGCATTCCGGTTAGCCCAACAAGCCGCACCAAATACCGAATTGTATTACAACGACTACAACATTGAGCAGCCTAAAAAAAGGGCGGGTGCCGTTGCCCTCATAAAGAAAATACAGGATGCAAATGTTCGCATTGACGGGGTTGGCATACAAGGCCATTGGCATGCCGGAAGAATTCCCCTGAAGGATATTGAAGAGAGTATTCTAGAATATTCAGCATTAGGTTTAAAAGTTATGATTACCGAGCTGGATGTGGAGTTGCTGCCCCGGAATTTTACAGGAGCTGATATTAGCGAGCGCATGAAAATGAAAGACGATCCGGCTTTTAATCCATATATTTCAGGAATACCCGATAGTGTTCAGCAACAATTGGCAAATGACTATGAGGCATTGTTTAAATTATTTCTGAAACATAAAGACAAAATAACGCGGGTAACCTTCTGGGGTGTGAATGACGGACAAAGTTGGTTAAATGGATGGCCCGTGCCCGGCAGAACCAACCATCCCCTTTTGTTCGACAGGGAATTTAAACCGAAACCAGCATTTTATAAAGTGATAGGCACCAAAGAAAATGTTAACTAAAGGACGTAGTCACCTTGATGTCTTTTGATGCTTTCGAGTTTTAGCGGCAAAAGTCAATACCTCACAAAAGCAGTAAAGACTAATTTCAAAAAGTTCAATACAAGTTAATTACTAGCACGGCAGATTTTTATGACCCCCAACCAGCAAAAATTATCAGTACTCGAAAAAGTAGGCTACAGCTTAGGCGACCTGGCCGCTAACCTGGTATTCCAAACACTCATCACTTACCTGGCTTATTTTTATACAGATATCTACAAGCTGGAAGCAAAGCACGCCTCTGCCATTATGCTAAGCGTTGGATTGGTAGCCGGCTTCGTTTTTAATCCGGTCATTGGTGCTCTGGCCGACAGAACACATTCCCGCTGGGGAAAATTTCGACCCTGGATATTGTGGACTGCCATCCCGCTGGGTTTAACTGCTTTGCTGGCCTTTAGCACGCCCAATTTTTCATATCCCGGAAAAGTACTATATGCAACAATCACGTACACATTTCTTTTACTATTATATGCCGCCAACAACCTACCCTACTCAGCCTTAAGCGGAGTACTTACAGGCGATATGCGGGAACGCAACAGCATGTCGGCTTACCGTTTTGTTGCTGTAATGTTCGCGCAATTTTTTGTACAGGTATTTATGCTGCCCATCATCATCTCAGCGGGTGATGGCGATAAAGCCATCGGTATTGAAAAGGTAATGACATGGTTGGCCGTTATCGGCATGGCGATGCTGCTGATTACATTTTTCACCACAAAAGAACGAATTGTCCCTAAGCCCGAACAAAAGTCGACCCTTAAAGAAGACTTGACTGATTTAAGTAAAAATAAACCCTGGCTGATCATGCTGGTGCTGACCACACTGGTATTCATTACCCTTGCAATGAAGGGAGGCTCGTATGTATACTACTTCAATAATTATGTTGACAAGCAAACACTAACAGATTTTGTACAACCAATACTAACACGTCTCTCCGCTATTGGAGTTAACTTCTTTGGTGAGGACCCTGTAGCTGCAGGCTTTGGCTTATTCAATGCCGGAGGAATTATTTTTATGATTGTTGGTATTGGATTATCCAAGCCACTGGCCGACAAGTACGGCAAGCGAAACGTATTCGGTATTTGGTTAGTGATCTCCACTGTGTTTATCCTGTTCTTTTACTTTTTCTCATCGCAATCTGTAGGCCTTATGTTCATCTCCCAAATACTTCATGGCTTTTCGTACGGAGTAACCATACCTTTGCTTTGGGCCATGATAGCCGATGTTGCCGACTATAGCGAATGGAAAAATAACCGAAGGGCTACCGCCATAATTTTCTCAGCCATGATGGTAGGTTTAAAAATAGGATTGACCTTAGGTGGTGCCCTACTTGCATGGTTATTGGGCGTATTCAATTATGTAGCCGGTGAACATGTCGCACAGCCGGCATCGGCCATTCAGGGTATAAAGTTATTAGTAAGCATCTTTCCCTCCATTCCGTTTTTAATCGGTGCCGCATTGCTGTTCTTCTATGAAATCGACAAGAAAATGGAACTACAGATAGAGCGTGATCTTAATACCCGAAGAGAACAAGCAAAAGAAAGTTAAATGAATAACTGATTAACGATAGATTACTATGCCGGAAGATAGTATAGACCATATTGATTTTGACGAACTGAACCGTAAGGCAATTTCACAACCTTTGGTAACGCACATTTACACAGCCGATCCGTCTGCTCATGTATTTGGTGGAAGAATTTATATCTACCCCTCGCATGATATTGAATCCAATATTCCCTTTGATGACCTGGGTAGTCATTTTGCTATGGAGGATTATCATGTAATTTCTATGGATACACCCGATGGAAAGGCAATCGATCATGGATGCGCGCTACATGTAAAAGATGTACCCTGGGCTGAAAAACAAATGTGGGCTCCTGATGCAACCGAGAAAGATGGCATTTATTACTTATTCTTTCCGGCTAAAGATTATCAAGGAGTTTTCAGGATAGGTGTAGCCACCAGCAAATCGCCTGTGGGACCATTCATTCCTCAACCGGAAGCAATAAAAAATAGTTTTTCAATTGATCCTGCTGTTTTCAGAGACGATAACGGAAAGTACTACATGTATTTCGGGGGCATTTGGGGCGGGCAACTACAACGTTGGCGAACCGGAACCTTTAAAGCCGAAGGTGAAGGACCACTTGCACATCTGCCGAATGACGATGAGCCTGCACTATGCGCTAAAGTGGCAAGGCTAACGGATAATTTGCTGGAATTTGCGGAAACTCCTAAATATGTTGTGATTACGGATGAAAATGGGGAACCACTACTAGCAGGCGATAATGAACGTAGATTTTTCGAAGCCAGCTGGATGCACAAGCATAACGGGAAATACTATTTCTCCTACTCAACAGGCGATACACATTTTATCTGTTATGCCATTGGCGATAATCCCTATGGCCCCTTCCGTTACGCAGGTAGAATCCTGCATCCGGTGGTTGGCTGGACATCGCACCATTCTATTGTAAAGTTTAACGATACATGGTACCTGTTCTACCACGACTCCAGTCTATCGAAAGGCATTACCCATTTGCGCAGTATAAAAGTTACTGCGTTACACCATAACGATGATGGAACCATTCGGGAAATTTTTCCCTATCAATAAATTTTATGACAACCATGAGCCGCTCAGCATACCTCGCCTTAATCATCCTCTTGCACTCTTTTGTATTAATAGGCCAGGTAAAACTTCCGCGCATAATAAGTGATGGCGCAATTTTGCAACGCGACACTGAGTTGAAAATCTGGGGCTGGGCTTCGGCCGGTGAAACGGTTGAACTCACCCTTCATAAAAAAAAATTCAAAACACAGGCCGATGCCTCCGGCCACTGGACGATAAAACTTCCCAAACAACCTGCCGGTGGTCCGGTTGAAATGACCATCAAAGGCAAAAATCAAATCACTTTAAAAAATATTATGTTTGGTGATGTATGGTTTTGCAGCGGGCAAAGCAATATGGTACACCAAATGAACATTCACGATGTTACTTACGCGAAAGATATTGCTGAAGCTAACTACCCAGAAATAAGGCAGTTTCTTGTTCCTACACGAACCAATCTTCAATCCGCTGAAGCAGATTTACAAGGTGGTTCATGGCAAGAGGCCATCGGTGAAAACGTTCGGCCGTTTTCAGCAGTAGCCTATTTCTTCGCCAAAAAACTTCACGAAAAATACCATGTTCCTATCGGGTTGATCAATGCCAGCGTGGGCGGCACGCCTATCGAAGCATGGACCAGTGAAGAAGGATTGAAAGATTTTACTGAAGTAATCAAAACTATCCAACAAAACAAGGATACCGCTTTTGTGAATGCTGTTGACAGAACTGCTGCAGCGGCTGCCTACAAACCAAAACAAGAAACAGATTTAGGCCTGCTGGCCAATCCTAAATGGTACGAGGTCACCTATCAACCAAAAGGCTGGCGTAGCATAAATATACCCGGGTATTGGGAAGACCAGGGGCTAAAAGACCTGAATGGTGTAGTGTGGTACAGAAAAGAAATTGATGTACCGGTAGCCATGACGGGTAAAATAGCAAAAGTCTTTCTGGGAAGAATTGTTGATGCCGATGTACTTTACATCAATGGCAAACAGGTTGGCAATACTACTTATCAATATCCACAAAGGCGCTATTCTGTACCAGCCGATGTCTTGAAGCCGGGCAAAAATATTTTTGTGATAAAAGTAACCAATCAGGCCGGCAAAGGTGGGTTCGTTCCTGACAAGTCTTACTACCTGTTTACAGATAAGGATACCATCGACTTAAAAGGTTACTGGCAATACAAAGTGGGCGATGTATTTGCTCCACGTCCACCCGTGCCTCCTTCCATTGCTTTACAAAATCAACCCACAGCATTGTATAATGCCATGGTAGCACCATTGACCCAATACACTATTAAAGGGATACTTTGGTACCAGGGCGAGAGCAATGCCGGGCGACCGGAAGAATATGCAAGGCTGTTACCGGCTTTAATCACCGACTGGAGAAACAAATGGAAACAACCCAACACGCCCTTTATCTACGCACAGCTACCAGGGTTTATGGAATACAACTACCTGCCCTCCGAAAGCAACTGGGCTAAACTACGAGAGTCACAACGTAAAGCATTATCTGTTCCCAACACCGCCATGACGGTAAACATCGACCTGGGTGAGTGGAATGATATTCATCCTGACAATAAGAAAGATGTTGGCGAGCGAATGGCACTGGCCGCATTGAAAATTGCTTACCAGGAAAATATTGTCTATTCAGGCCCCATCTATAAGGAAGCAACTAATGAGGGAAATCAAATCACAATATCATTTAACCATACAGGAAGCGGTTTGATAACCAACGATGGTGAAACGCTCCGCGAGTTTGCTATTGCCGGTGCAGACAAAAAATTCGTTTGGGCTAATGCAAAAATTGAAGGGGATAAGGTAATTGTTTGGCATGACACTATTTCAAATCCAGTGTATGTACGCTATGCATGGGCTGATAATCCTGATGTAAACCTGTACAACAAAGAAGGATTACCGGCTTCACCCTTCTCAACTGAAAAATAAATTTTGCGCCAAGTTTAAAGACAGCAATAAAGCCCTCCTTTAATCAAACAAATCATCCAGCTACACCAAGCGGTGAGAAATAGATGAAAATCATAATAATAAGCACCACAACAACAAGAGACAGTATAATATCAGTTTTGTTGTAACTCGCCCTGGAGATAGCACGATCTTCTGCGACCGTGGTAGCAAATGTTAATCCTTTGATCTGTTCATCGGATGGTTTTTCGGTTAGCAGACTCACACCAACCAATACCACTACAGAAAGCACAAACAAGGCAATACAGAAATACAGGAAATTAAGGTCGGCAAATTCATACAGGAACCCTGTTAATGAACTTTTATTCAGTTCAAGAAAAATGCGAAGCGCCCCAATAATTGCACCGCCCACCAGCACCGTCATGGCACCTTTTGAGTTTATTCTTTTATAAAAGAGTCCCAATAAAAATACTGAAGCTATTGGAGGTGCCAGGTATGATTGAACACTTTGCAAATATTGATATAACACACCTGAAATTCCACTCATAACCGGTATCCATAAAATTCCTAATACCACCACAACACCAGTTGCAACCCGGCCTACTAAAACGAGATTCTTCTCGGAGGTTTCAGGTTTAATTTTTTTGTAGATATCCATGGTAAATAACGTAGAGCATGAATTGAACACAGAAGCCAGTGAGCTCATTAATGCGGCCAGCAAACCACCGGCTATTAATCCTTTGAGGCCAGTTGGTAAAAGTGTTTTAACCAGTGTGGGAAATGCGCTGTCGGCACTGGTGAGTTCAATTTTTCCCTGCGCTGCCAATGCAGTAGCAATCAAGCCGGGAATTAAGAAGATAAAAAACGGAAATAGTTTCAGATACGCTGCAAAGATTGTTCCTCGTCTTGCCTCAGTTTCATTCTTTGCCGTAAGACAACGTTGAACAATGTATTGATCAGTACACCAGTACCAAACCCCTACAATAGGCGAAGCAAACAAAATACCTGCCCATGGAAAATCAGGGTGACTTAACGGAGGAAACATGTTGAGCTTTTCCTTTGGCGCTGACGCGATCATTGCATCCCAACCGCCTAGTTCCGATAGTCCCATCAACGTGAGTATCAGCGATCCTATTATCAATAATACTGCCTGAAGGGCTTCCGTGTAAACAACAGCGCGCATACCTCCTAACACTGTGTAAACCCCGGTAAGGATCACCAGCACAAATGCGCTGGTCCAGAAATCGAAACCCATAAAGGTGGCGATTACCACTGCACCTGCATAAACCGTTACCGACACTTTTGTAAGTACATAACTGAGTAATGAGACTACCGATAAAAACCAGCGCGCGGATGAATTATACCTGCGTTCCAGAAATTCCGGCATCGTAAACACACCGCTTCGGATATAAAATGGGATAAACACCCAACCTAACAATAATACAATCCATGAATGCAATTCGTAGTGGCCCATCACCAGGCCGCTCTCTGCGGCCGTTCCGGATAATCCAACCACGTGTTCACTGCCTACATTGGAGGCTAATATTGAGGCACCCACTACAAACCAACCAACGTTACGGCCGGCCAGAAAATACTCCTGTGCGGTATCCTTTTTTTTCTTCATTGACCAGGCGGCTATGCCGGCAATGGCCAGAAAGTATACAATTACTACTATCCAGTCAATTGTAGAAAACATTTCCATGTTCAGAGTTCAGGTTATAGGTTAATGATTTAGATTTACTTTACTGTGAAAATTGTTTGTGCTGCTTTGGCTGAACCTAACGTTTCGCTTCGGTTTCCGGGCAATGAGCCACCAACGGAAACGCGGACTTTACCAGGTTGGATAGTAGCAACACCTTTGTCGTTAATAATAGAATACATCTGTGGGGTTATGGTAAACTTAACTTTTTCAGAACCCCCCGGAGCAAGTTTTACGCGCTTGATTCCATTCAGTGAAAACAGCGGGGCAGTAATTTTTGAATCAACATGTGAAATGTAAAGTTGAACAACTTCTTCACCTGAAACCTTACCGGTGTTGGTAACGGTAACCTCAACTTCAACCGGTTGATTTTTCTTTATGGATGTTGAAGATAATTTTAAATCGCTATAAGCAAACGTTGTGTAGCTCAACCCATAACCAAAGGGGTACATGGGTTCAGCCTCCATGTACCTATACGTTCTTCCTTTCATCGTATAGTCTTCATAGGGTGGTAACTGATCCAATGATTTTGGAAAGGTTATCGGCAACCTTCCGGATGGCGAAGTCTTACCAAAAATAATATCGGCTACTGCATTACCTCCCTCCTGCCCGGGATACCAGATCAGCAATACCGCATCGGCCAATTCATGAACTTCAGTAAGGTTCATGGGACTGCCACCGGTTACAATAGCAATAACAGGGTTTGTATGTCCTTCTTTTAATTTCTTCAGGAATTCAATCTGGTGTTTAGGAATGTTATAATCCAACCGATCGCCAAATGTAGGTGAAGCAATTGATTCACCTTCTTCGCCTTCGAGCAAACCACTGATACCCATTACATAGAATGTAGCATTACTATTCTTGGCATTACCAGTCGACCAGTCCTGAGGATTGGCATTTGGTCTGTCAAGCATAATGCCTAGTCGATACTGAAGCTGGCTACCCGGCTCAATGGCAGCGGCAATTCCTTCCACCACCGTTACCATTTGCGGATTAACACCGTAATAATTTCCCAAAAGGATATCAACATTAGCCGCGGTTGGTCCTGTTATAAAATACTTATTTAAATCATTACGCAACGGCAACACACCATTGTTCTTTAGTAAAACAACAGACTTCTGTGCTGTTTCCCGCGCAAGCGCACGGTGCTCCGGGCTGTTTATTACATCGGTGGAAATGGCGTTGTAGGGATTCCGTTCTTTCGGATCAAGTAAACCAAGTTTGAAACGCGTACGCAGTAAGGTGGCGAGCGCATCATCAATTTCTTTTTCAGTGATCAGTTTCTTTTCAACTGCTTCAATTAATGCACCGTATTCGTTACCACAATTCAAACTCACACCTTGTTTCACCACCATCGCTGCAGCTTCGGCCTGGGTCTTCACTACGTTATGTCCGTTATAATAATCGGCAACCGCCCAGCAATCGGTAACAATATGTCCCTTAAATCCCCACTCCTTGCGCAGCACATCATTTAATAAAAATTTATTGGAACAACAGGGCTCGCCATTGGTACTGTTGTACGCACACATGACCGATTCAACCCCGGCATCCACCAATGATTTGAACGCAGGCAAATAAGTTTCTCTCAAATCCTTTTGTGACGACACAGCATTGAATTCATGTCTGAGTTTTTCCGGACCGCTATGTACAGCAAAGTGTTTGGCGCAGGCAGCGGTTTTCAGATAATTTGGATTATCCCCTTGAAGACCGCGCACAAACGCAACCCCCAAACGCGACATTAAGAAAGGATCTTCGCCATACGTTTCCTGTCCGCGTCCCCATCGCGGGTCGCGGAAGATGTTAATATTAGGTGTCCAGAAGGTAAGTCCTCCATATTGTTGATGGTAACCTTTGGCAACTGCCGCATTGTACATGGCGCGCGCCTCATCAGAAATGGCAGACGACACTCTATATATAAGGTCTTCATCGAAGGTAGCCCCCATACCAATAGCCTGTGGAAAAACGGTGGCCACGCCCCCACGACCAACGCCATGTAAAGCCTCGTTCCACCAATTGTAGGCAGGTATTTTTAACCTTTCGATGGCCGGGCTCGCATGCATCATTTGCGAAACCTTTTCCTCAAGTGTTAACCGCCCGATCAGGTCTTGAATGCGCGTCTCCATGGGCTGGTCGGGATTAAGGTATGGAGCTACTTGCTGCGCCTGTGTTCCTAAAAAGCATACAAGTGCCATCAGGGAAACGATGCATTTTTTGTTCAGGCCTTGAAATCTTACTTCACGATAATATTTGGTCATTGTTGTTGGTTTTTAAAGGGGTTTGAACCATTAATAGACTAAATTATCTACAATGATGCAACCGATTGCATGAATTTATCTCTTCTCCTGATCTCATGTTTTCTCTTTGTAGAGATTCATTTCAGTTACCAATTCTATTCAAAAAATGGCATTCCCTGTGCGGCATACTTCTTCAAACCCTCTTCGTTCATATCAACGCCAATGCCCGGTTTGTCTGATACCTTAATAAAACCTTTATCGACAAATTCAGTGCCTTCAAAAGTTACGATCTCTTTCCACATCGGATCGGTGTGGTAGTATATCTGCCACTCCAGGATCATGAAGTTGGGAACGGAGGCGCAAACATGAGCTGCGGCCATTGCTCCCAGGTATGAAGCAACCATGTGCGGGGCGAAAGGCACATAATAAAGATTTGCCAAGTTGGCTATCCGCTGCCCCTCCCCTAGTCCCCCGGCCTTTTGCAAGTCGGGCATAACGATATCAACAGCACCTTTCTCCAGTAAAGGCCTGAAGCCATAAGCGAGGTAATGATTTTCACCAGCACAGATAGGCGTGCTTGTGGATTTGGTAATTTCTGCATAAGCATCAGCATTTTCCGCAGGGATGGGCTCTTCCAGCCACATCAGGTTTAACGGCTCAAGAATTTTAGCCGCCCGGTGCGCGGTTGGCAAATCATACCGACCGTGCATGTCGGCACAGATATCTATTTTAGGTCCAACGGCCTGTCGTGCTGCCGCCATTTGATCGTACATGCGTTGGATCTCGGGTTGGCTGGCTGTCCAGTTCCAGCGGTCATACTTGTTTGGATCAGTGGCTTGATCAAGATCAAATTTTACAGCCGTGAAGCCCATCGTTACGGCCTCTTTTGCCGCTTTTGCAAAGTCTTCCGGCTTGGGCAACTGATTTTGATACAAGGCCGTATCCATATACAAACGCACCCGATCGCGGAATTTACCACCCAGAAGTTGATACACGGGAACATTCAACGCCTTCCCGGACAAGTCCCACAAAGCAGTCTCAATAGCCGACAATACAGCTATGTACATACCTGCCTGAGCTCCCCCAAACACCCCTCCTTTGCGAATCTGTTCAAACAGCCGGTGCACGTTCAACGGACTTTGGTCTCGCAGGAAAAAGGCAAACCGCTTTGCCAGGTGGTATGCACCGCCCACCGCGTCAACTCCTTCACCCCAACCGTAGATGTCCTGATTGGTAAGAATTTTAACAAACATTCTTCCGCCCCCCCTAAGGAAGCCGACCTTTACATCTGTGATCTTTAAATCGGATGGAGATGATAACTTAGGAGCATTGTCGACTGCGGTTGTTAATCCCTGACCAAAAGTATTAGCTATACCTGATAAACCTAAAGCACTGATCATTGCGCTTTTGGTCATGAATGAACGTCTTGAAGTTAAATTTCTCATGTCAAATAAATTTATATTTTTAGTTATTGCATTTACCAGGTTCTTGTCTTAAGTAGCTCCTCCACTCTTTCTGGCGGTACAGGAAGCTTGGTTTTGTTGCCTTTCAACCACTGCGAAAAATCCTTTTCAATATCATCTGTCCAGCGACTGTCGATTTGACCTGCTGTATATTTCTTCTCGCGCAAGCGCTGATGACCAACCATATCTCTTAAGCGAACAATTTCGGATGTCTCAATTACACGAAGCGCCAGATGAGGCGGAATAAACAATACACCACCATCTCTTGCCAGCACCACATCACCAGGCATTACTGTGGCACCACCAATTCGTGTTATCGTATTAATACCCACCAATGTTGTGTTCAATCGTACGGGACCACCACCTCCTACAGTACCAAAATGGTGTGAAGGATGATATGATTTATAGTAAGAAGTAAACCCCTTAATCTCTTTAAGGCCGTTGATATCGCGCAGCGGACCATCATACACTATTCCGTTTCCGGATCGGGCAAAAATTGAATTGCCAAGATTATCCCCAATGGTCGGTCCGTCAATTAAAGCACCGTGATGATCAACCACATAAACATCTCCGGGTTGCAGCATATCAATGGCCCACGCATTTGGTGCAAGCACACGTCCATCCTTATTACCTTTTTCTTGTATTACTTTATGAATATCCGGTCTTCCAGGGAAAAAAGTTGCAGTCAAGGCCCTACCAACACACCTTCCGGATGGATTTGCATCCAGTCTCCCTCATACTGATAATTATAGCCAGCTCCACGGCAGGTAGCCCAGGCTTCTTCCAGTGTAACGGATTTCATTCTTTTCAGTATATCATCCGAAACTTTAGGCCTCCCATCAGGAAAGCGCTCCCCGGTCCATTCAGGCGTAAGGAATATGAGTTCCTCTTTCGAAAGCTGTTGAGCAGATACTGACAGTTGATTACATACAACTAATGCCAGTGTAAAACAACCGGGCCATACAGAAATGATACCCATGATGATTTGTCTGGAAGTTGTTCTGTTGTAATTTCCATCGGGAGTTGTACAGTTACCTTATCACCATCATACCAGGTTCTGCTAACAACAGCGTACCC
Organism: Flammeovirgaceae bacterium UBA5585; assembly: GCA_002425185.1. Classification (GTDB taxonomy): domain Bacteria; phylum Bacteroidota; class Bacteroidia; order Cytophagales; family Cyclobacteriaceae; genus UBA2336. Next base: position 127,180 of record DILT01000020.1, read on the forward strand.
ATTCTCAGCAGGAAATTCCATTGGTTCCTGATCATTTATTCTTACCAGCAACTTATCTCCGGCAATCCAATGCGGTATACGAATCAATACGTCAAACTTTTTTGGTTTACTGAGTTTCACCAACAGCAAACTTTCCTCTTCAAAAGGAAAACGGGTTGCTTGTTCTATTTGAATTCCATTTTCACTCCAGTCTAGCTCAGAAGGAATAAATAGGTTTACATAAATATTATCGTCACGATGCGCATAAATCACTTCGCCATATTTAGCATGGTTTTCCATTCCTGATCCAACACAACACCACATGCCCTGATGCGGTTGTGAATACACACGATAATGATTCGGCCGGATTGGCGTAAAGTAAACAAAGCCACCACGGGGATGTTGTGAAGACAAAATATGATTGTATAAAGCCCGCTCGTAATAATCCAGGTAGGATGAAAAGCCGGAGATTTCCCACAGTCCCTTCGTGAGCCGAAGCATGTTGTATGTATTACAGGTTTCGGGGCCTTGCTCAGATTCCAGCATGGATGAAAAATTATCCGCAGCATTGAAATGCTCACGCACACTGTTGCCTCCAAAAGAAATTGACCGGTTTTGGGTAACGGTCTTCCAGAAAAAATCCGATGCCTTTATCCATGACGTATCCGCGGACAGCATACCAACTTTCAGAAACCCTGCCACTTTAGGAATTTGCGTATTGGCATGAAGGCCGGTAAGGGAATCGCGCTTGTTGAGTAAGGGGTTAAGAATTAACCTGTGCGACATCTTTTTTGCCATCTGCAGGTAAATCGAATCGCCATCAATACTGAACAGATCGGCAAATACTTCGTTCATGCCGCCATGCTCGCTTTTAAGCATCAATTGAAATTGATCATCCGTAAGTTGTTTGGTCGTATTGATCCACCAATCGGAAAGATTCTTCCAGATAACGAATGCCTTTTCGTTGCCTGCGAATACATAAGCATCGCGCAACCCTGCAAAAATTTTATGAATGTTATATAACGGAACCCATTCGCCATTAAGCGAAAAAGATTCAGTCCGGATTTCTCCTGCAGAAATTTCTTCCCATATTTTTTTTCCGCTCGGAACTCCTCCAACATAGCCATTGCCATTAGCTTGCTGGCATTTCAACAGCCAGTCGATGGCATAGTCAAGTCGTTTCCTAATTGAATCATTTCCTGTAGCACTGTACATCATAGCCAATGCCGACAGGTAATGCCCTCCGATGTTTCCGTTTAGTCCGGTCCCCTCCCAATTGCCATAGCCGGGTTTCATAGGTTCGAGTCCCGCTTCTATTACGAATGGGGCCAGTAATCTATCGGCATCAAGTTCAAGAATATACTGCAGATCGGTTTGCTGAGCTTTCAGGAATGGCCCGGGGAGTAATTTTACTTTATCGAGTGGAAACAATTCAATTCTTTCAGTTGATTTCTTCTCTTGAGTTGAACACGCAATCAATGCAAGGGTTAATCCAGAGAATAATATGGCTTGCTGAAAAGTTTTCATTTACGTTCACATAAAAAGAAGCACTACTTAATTGAAAATTTTGTAACCGTTTTTGTTTTGTATTCTTCTCCCGGATTGAGGGTAGTCGTTGGAAATTCCGGACGATTCGGGGAATCGGGGTAGTGTTGCGTTTCCAGGCAAAGCCCGGTTCTGAAATTATAGACTACCCCCCCTTTGCCTGTTATGGTGCCATCTAAAAAATTGCCGGAATAAAACTGGATGCCCGGCTCGGTGGTGAATATTTCCATGAAGCGGCCACTGCCGGGATCATACAATGAAGCGGCAAAATTCAACGCGTCACCAGTTTTATTAATGATCCAGCAATGATCATAGCCACCACCATTCTTCAATTGAACGTGATCCGCTTCGATATCCTTGCCAATAGTTTTAGGTTTGGAGAAATCAAAAGGGGTTCCCGTCACACTTTCCGGCTGCAACGGAATTAATGTACTGTCAACGGGCAAATATTCACCGGTATTGATAATCAACTCGTGGCCCAATATGTCACGGGACTTTCCGGTTAAGTTGTAATAAGCATGGTTGGTAAGGTTAACAATGGTCTTCTTATCCGTTGTAGCGAAATATTCAAACGTCAATGTGTTGTCATCATCCAGTATGTAGTTTACCGTGATGTCAAGGTTACCGGGATAGCCCTCTTCCATATCCTTGCTTCTGTACGTCAGCTTTAACCCTATGGTATTTTCTGTAGAAATCGATTCGGCCCGCCAGACTACCTTATCAAATCCAACATCACCTCCATGCAGGTGATTGCCAATATTGTTTTGCGCCAACTTGTATTGAACAGAGTCAAGGGTAAACACACCTTTAGCAATCCTGTTTCCGTAGCGGCCAATAATCGCCCCGAAATACGGATTTTGTTCCAGGTAGCCTTCAAGATTGTCATACCCCAACACCACATCGGCAAAATTTCCATCGCGGTCAGGTACTTTCAGTGAAGTGATAATTCCACCATAAGTAATCACTTTCATTTCAATACCATTGGCATTAGTAAGTGTGTATTGCTCTATGGCCGTGCCATCAGGCATCACACCAAAGGAATCGTGTTGAACGGATTGCGTAGATTTCCTTTTCGTATCACAAGAGAGTACGAAAACAAACAGTAGAGCAATTGCCAGTATATTTTTTTTCATAGCAGGAATATTTTAAGCGCGATGTTGAAAGATGTGGTAGTAGACTTCGTTCCACTTCAGTTTCTCGTTGAATTCACGCATGGTTGTATCCTTGTCAATGATTACCAACTCAATGCCGGCCATATCAGCAAAGTCTTCAATGAATTGAGTTGTAATGGCTTTACTGAATACCGTATGATGCGCACCCCCTGCCAATATCCACGCTTGTGCCGCGCGATTAAGATCAGGATAAGGCTTCCATAATACTCTTGCCACAGGCAACTTAGGAAGATCATGTTCAGGCTTTACAGCCTCCACTTCATTCACCAATAACCTGAACCGGTTGCCAAGATCAATGAGCGACACATTGATAGCCGGACCTGAATCCACATCGAACACTAACCTGGCGGGGTCTTCCTTTCCTCCAATACTCAAAGGATGAACTTCACAACGGGGTTTTCCATTTGCGATGGACGGACAAATTTCAAGCATGTGCGCACCCAATACGGTTGAGCTTCCGTTTTGGAAATTATACGTATAGTCTTCCATAAACGAACTTCCCCCTGCAAGACCCTGATCCATTACTTTGACAGCCCGTAATAATGCCGCGGTTTTCCAATCGCCTTCAGCGCCAAAACCAAACCCATTTTGCATTAACCGTTGCGATGCGATTCCCGGAAGTTGCTTGAGGCCATGAAGGTTTTCAAACGTATCCGTAAAGGCTTGAAAGTTACCGTTGTTCATAAATGCACGAAGGCCCAACTCAATACGCGCAGCATCTTTCAATGACTGGCTTGATTTTACTGATGCTGAAACTTCATAGGTATCATTGTATTCTTTAACAAGCTTTGCAGTATCCTGATCAGAAACTTCATTTACAAATTTTACAAGATCGCCCACACCATAACCGTTAACCGAAAGACCCCATTGAATTTGTGCCTCAACCTTATCTCCCTCTGTAACGGCAACTTCACGCATATTATCACCAATACGCGCCACGCGTGTATGTTGAAAAGCATGCCAGCCTGCAGCAACGCGTGTCCAGTTGGCGAGTTGTAAAATGGTTTGCTGATCGTTCCAATGCCCGACAATTACTTTTCTTCTTTTCCGCATACGGCTCACCATAAAACCAAATTCACGGTCGCCATGCGCGGATTGGTTTTCGTTCATAAAATCCATGTCGATTTCGCTCCATGGAATTTCAGCATTGTATTGCGTGTGCAGGTGAACAAACGGCTTGCTTAAAATTTTCAAACTATTGATCCACATCTTCGCAGGCGAGAAGGTGTGCATCCAAAGTACAAGCCCGATGCAGTTCACCTCGTTGTTTGCCTGGCGGAATACCGTTAAAATTTCCTCCGGTGTTTTAACAACGGCTTTGTATTTTATCGTTACGGGAATAAGGGAATTGGAGTCGAAGGATTTGGCGATCTCTTCCGCATGTGCCGCCACATTGCGCAGCACCTGGTCGCCATACAAATGCTGGCTGCCGGTGATAAACCAAACCTCATAATGTTTCAAGCTATTCATATATATAGGTGTATCATTTTACTTTTGCCCGTAGTAGGCATCTTTACCATGCTTCCGTTGATAGTGCTTTTCAATCAGTGCATCTTTCAACCGGGGAGCATCAGGGTTAATGGATAAGGTGATGTATGCCATGCGGGCAAGCTCTTCCAGCAGTTTCGAATTGAAAACAGCTTTTGCTGCATCTTTTCCCCAGGTAAACGGGCCATGATTTCCGATCAGCACCATTTCTACTTCCTTGTAATCCAGTTTTCTTTCTGCAAAGCAATCCACAATTTGCTGACCGGTGTTGTATTCGTAATCGCCTTTGATGAGTTCATCGCTCATCGGAGCAGCACAGGGAATATCATGAGTAAGATAATCGGCATGAGTTGTTCCCATAATGGGTATATCGCGTTGAGCCTGGGCCCATGAAACCGAATAGGTTGAATGCGTATGACAAATGCCTCCGATTTCTTTCCAATGCTTATACAAAAAAGCATGCGTTTTGGTATCGGATGATGGGCGCATGGAGCCTTCAATAATATTATTATCAAAGTCGACAATAACAATATCATCCGCTTTAAGCACATCATAAGCAACACCACTGGGCTTAATGGCAAACACACCCCGTTTACGATCGGCAGCGCTTACGTTACCAAACGTATAGATTACCAGTTGCAATTCCGGCAATTTCATGTTTGCTTCATAGCACTTTTGCTTAAGGTCACGAAAGTCTGACATATTCAATGGTTAATATTTCTCTCAACGTAATCGCCAAGCGCGCAATAGGTTTTGTACATCTTCGCATACACCAAAACATTTTTAGCATGGGGCTGATAAATTTTTTCAAAACCATTGTTCATGGCTTTGCTCGCTTCTGTAACACTGCCATACAATCCTGCTGCTGTTGCTGCGTACATGGCCGCGCCCAATGCGGGGGCTTGTTCAGAAGAAGCTACCTTAATCGGCATGTTCAGTACATCGGCTAACGTTTGCATGATGAATGGGGATTTTTTAGCAACCCCCCCTATTCCTACTACCGATTTTATTTCAACACCTTCCTCCACAAACCGATCCACAATTTTCTTTGAGCCGAAACAAATGGCTTCTACAAGTGCGCGGAATACTGCGGGAGCGCTTGTACCTAAACTAAGATTGACGATTGCCGTTTTCAATGCCTGGTTGGCATCGGGTGTTCTTCGGCCATTGATCCAATCCAGCGCTAAAGGTGATGACTCACTGATCGGAAGTTTTTCAGCCTGACGTGATAGCGCAGTAATGATTTCGTCATTGAGCTTTTCTCTATCGGTAACCGATACTGAAGAGAGATTGTCAATTGGCCAGGCAACGAGGTCACGAAACCACGCCAGCATATCACCAAAGGCCGATTGCCCGGCTTCCAAACCAATCATACCCGGAATAACAGAACCATTTACCTGGCCACAAATTCCTTTTACCGTATCGTTCACTTTTTCTTCAGGCGAAACAATAATGTCGCATGTTGAAGTACCCATCACACGCACCAATGTATATTCCTCCACTTCTGCACCAACCGCACCGGCATGGGCATCAAAGGTTCCAACGGCTATAGTTGTGTCTGTAGTAAGGCCAAGCTTCTTCGCCCATTCAGGTGAAAGGTTTCCGGCAACCTGGTCGGAGGTATAGGTTTCTTCGTAAAGATTTTTTCGTAACACCCTGAATGATGGATCAAGCTGCACAAGAAATTTTTCATCAGGTAAGCCGTTCCAGCTTTCATGCCACATGGCTTTGTGCCCGGCTGCGCAGCGACTACGCTTGAAGGACTTCAAATCCTTGCCACCTGTTAATATGAAGGTCATTAAATCGCAATGCTCTATCCAGGAGAAAGCGGCATTTTTCACCGCTTCATCTTCCCGGATGATGTGCAGGATTTTCGCCCAAAACCATTCTGATGAATAAATCCCTCCTTCAAATCTGGTGTAGTCAATCCCACCCCAACGCCTTGCCAACTGATTAATTTCTTCGGCTTCCTTAATGGCTGTATGATCTTTCCACAACACCATCATGGCGTTGGGGTTATGTTCGAATTCAGGCTTCAGGCACAAGGAAACGCCATGTTCATCCACCGGAACTGGAGATGAACCGGTAGTATCAATACAAATTCCTTTTATCGATTTTACATCAACACCTGAAGCTTTCACTACCGTTGTAATGGTTGACTCAATTCCTTCGAGGTGATCCAGAATATGCTGACGAAACATGGATTGAGAGGCATCGCAATACTTTCCTTCACGCCAGCGCTTGTACCCTTGCACATGTGTTGCCAGCGTTGATCCATTCGCAGCATCCACTACTACAGCTCTTACTGAATCCGTTCCAAAGTCTAATCCTATAACGTGGTTCTTTACCATAAAGTAGTTTTACAAAAAGTGCAATCGTTTGCTGATATGAGGTAAAAAAATTACTGCATTATTCAGCATTTGATTTATTTGATCTCCAGCACAACAACCGAGAACGGAGGCAGGTCAACCAACACACCGGATTTTGAGGCTTTAAATCCTTTGAATTCTTTTTGCTTTATTTTTTCAGGATTATCAAAAGTATTGTGATCCTGCGCTTTTGCGGAACTGAGGATAGTTCCAGTAACTTTCTTAAAATCATAGCCACGCAGGTCAACATTTACCGAGTGCTTTTTGGCGTAATCAATATTGACCAGTGATACATGTATCGCTCCGGTCGCATCCTTGGATGCTGAAATTGAAATAGCCGGAACCTTTTTGTCTTTGTAGGTATAGTCAACATTGTTATAATTAACCGGTAACCAGGTGGCATCCTGATGAACATTGTACATGGTAAGTACATGGTATGTTGGTGTCAGCAGCATTTTCTCTTCATCTGTGAGGATAACGGCCTGCAACACATTGATTGTCTGTGCCAGGTTGGCCATTCGCACACGGTCAGAATGATTGTTAAAGATATTTAAGGTAACGCCTGCAATCATGGCATCACGCATGGTATTTTGCTGATAAAGGAAGCCTGGGTTTGTTCCTGGCTCTACATTGTACCATCCACCCCACTCGTCAACTATTAAACCGACTTTCTTTTGCGGATCGTATTTATCCATAATAGTAGCGTGGCGGGTTACCAGTTCGTCCATCCGCAGGGCCCGTTGCATGGTAGTCATGTAATCTTCTTCTGAAAATTCGGTAGCTGATCCTTTATTATTCCAATCAATGACCGAATAGTGATGAAGCGCTACGCCTTCAACCAGGTTTTTTGGAATGTCCCGCATCAACACTTCCGTCCAGTGGTAATCGGCTACGTTTGCCCCTGACGCTATCCGGTAAAACTCTTTACCATCCATAAAGGTGGCAAACTGCTTATATATATTGGCGTAGTACTCAGGAGTCATGTTACCACCACAGCCCCACGCTTCATTTCCTATACCCCAGTATTTTACTTTCCATGGTTTTTCACGTCCATTCTTTTTTCTCAACTCGGCCATAGGACTTTGGCTCTCATGGGTGGTATACTGAATCCAATCGATAAACTCTTGCACCGTACCTGTTGCCACATTAGCGGCCAGGTAGGGTTCTGTTCCCAGTTCTTCACACAGATTTAGAAAATCATGCGTACCAAAGCTATTGTCTTCTATAACCCCACCCCACCATCGGTTAACAAGTGTTGGTCTTTCTGACCGCGGGCCTATGCCGTCTTTCCAATGATAGGTGTCAGCAAAACAACCGCCCGGCCATCGCAGGTTGGGTATCTTCATATGCTTCAGCGCTGCGATAACATCCTTTCGAACACCATCAACATGCGGTATTTTAGTATTGTCTGTTCCGACATAGAACCCTCCATAAATGCACCGGCCCAGGTGCTCGGAGAAATGACCGTAAATGTGCTTACTGATCTGTTGCTTGCCTTGATCGGCATTGATGATGGCAGTCACTTCAGCAGGTTGTGCAACTAAAACCGTGTTGCATAACCAAGCCATCGCCATCGTCAGCAACCTTTTTCTTTGTTGGATAATAAACATTAGCATAGTGTTACCGGTTAAGAGATATTAAATATAAATTAAATGTACTTAATACATTTATTAAATCCACATAATTTATTTTAACGGCATGATCAGATGTTACGATTAACATCTATTTTCGCTTGAGTTTTTTACGTGTACGGCCAGTCTGGCCTTTCAATAATTATGATTCAGAAGTATAAAAATGAGGAGAAGGTACTTGTTGCGGTAGACTGTATTATCTTCGGATTTGATCAACAGGATGAAGAATTAAAAATACTCTTAATAAAGAGGAATTTCGCCCCGGAAAAAGGCAAATGGTCCTTAATGGGTGGCTTTCTGCATGCGGATGAGACACTAAAAGATGCCGCAACACGCATTCTTCACTCCCTGACGGGCTTACACAATGTATACCTTGAACAGCTAAAAGCGTATAGCGAAATTGATCGCGACCCTGTTGAGCGGACTATTTCCGTTACCTACTATGCACTCATTAATATTGAGGCGCATGATGTTGAACTCATTAAGAAGAACTCGGCACGTTGGTTTAAAATGTCAAACTGCCCCAAATTAATCTTCGATCACAACGAAATGGTTAATGATGCCATTGAGCGTTTACGCTATAGAGCTTCTACGCAACCCATTGGATTTGAACTACTGCCTGTAAAATTTACCATGCGCCAGTTACAGAAGCTCTATGAAGAAATCATGGATGAGAAGCTTGATAAACGGAACTTTACAAAAAAAATAAACTCCTTCAACATCCTGGAAAAATTGAAGGAAAAGAACAAAAAATCATCCAAGAAAGGATCATTCCTGTATAAATTCAATCAGCAGAAGTACCAGCAGAAGATCAAGAACGGATTTGGTTTCAAGATTTGACCTGCTGACATCTTCTTAAAGTCAAATCCTAAATTCAAAGCAGCCTTCCCCTGCATGAGCGGCCAGGTGCTGCTCCATTGGACTAACAATCAATCAACGGAGTACAAAATTCTGCTCCGAAATCTTTTGAACAAAAGATGGAATTGAAAGTATTATCTTTTGGTGCATTTTATACGCATTAACCATTATGAATTTTGTTGCATGAAACCTGAAGGGAAAAATATAATCGGCAATGTCATTTCAGGTGAAAGTCGCACCAACTTTTATGCTATTAATCCGGCTACAACAAAGAAAATAGAACCTCCCTTCTTTGAAGCCACTTCCAATGAAATTGACAAGGCTGTAAAAAAAGCAAGTGAAGCATTTCAGGTCTATCGAAACATAAGCGGTAAGATGCGAGCCGAATTTCTGGTTTGCATTGCCGAAGAAATAACAGCGCTTGACCGGGCATTGATCGAACACTGTATGGAGGAAACAGGACTACCCGAGGCGCGACTGTTGAATGAACGGCAGCGCACGGTAAATCAGCTTAACATGTTTGCTTCTTACATTAAAGAAGGTTCGTGGGTTGATGCCCGGATTGATTTCGGTGACCCTGAACGAAAACCCATGCCCAAACCTGATGTTCGCAGTATGCAAAAAGCATTAGGGCCGGTAGGAGTTTTCGGATCCAGCAATTTCCCCTTTGCATTTTCCGTTGCCGGTGGCGACACAGCCTCGGCACTGGCAGCCGGATGCACGGTTGTCGTTAAGGCACACCCTGCTCACCCGGGAACAAGCGAACTGGTTGGCCATGCCATTCTTCAGGCCATAAAAAAATGCAATATGCCGGATGGAACCTTCTCCCTGCTCCAGGGTCAATCACATGAGGTTGGATTAGGCATTGTCCGCCACCCGTTAATAAAAGCAATTGGTTTCACCGGTTCGTTCCGCGGAGGAAAAGCGCTGTTCGATGAAGCTGGCGCACGACCAGAACCGATACCTGTGTATGCAGAAATGGGAAGCACCAATCCTGTATTTATTTTTCCTGGAATACTGCAGGAAAAACGAAATGACATTGCCCGCGATCTTGCCGCCTCCGTAACGCTTGGAGTAGGTCAGTTCTGCACCAACCCTGGGTTGGTGTTTATGGAGAAATCTGAAAAAACAACTGAATTCACCAACACGCTTTCAAAGCATATTGCTGATACCCCTGCTGGTACGATGCTTACTGAGGGTATCCGTACGAACTACCAGCACGGCACCAACTTATTGCAAACCATTACTGGAGTAGATGTACTTGCCTCCGGAAAAAGTACCGATTCGGGTTTTACAGTATCAGCACACGTATTTGAAAGTGATGTTAAAAGTTTCTTAACCAATCCAACACTGCAAGAAGAAATTTTCGGTCCATCTTCCCTGCTCATTTCAGCAAACAACAAAAATGAAATACTTGAAGCTGCTAAAAAGTTGCATGGTCATTTAACCGCAACAATACACGGCACACCTGAAGATCTGCGGGAATATGCCGAGCTGATTCACATACTGGAACAAAAAGTTGGAAGGCTGGTGATCAACGGCTATCCAACCGGAGTGGAGGTTTGTGATGCTATGGTCCATGGTGGCCCCTTCCCTGCCACTACGGATAGTCGTACAACTTCTGTTGGTACATTGGCGATCACACGATTTACCCGCCCGGTGTGCTATCAAAACTTTCCTGAAGCATTATTGCCAAACGAATTGAAAACTGATAACCCTGAGCAACTATGGAGGTTGGTCAATGGTAAACATGTAAAACAATAAAAAAACATGGACAAAAAACTCAGAAGCTACGACTGGTTCGGTAAATCCGACAAGATGGGATTTGTCCATCGCTCGTGGTTGCGCAACCAAGGCTATCCCGATGATTACTTCAAAGACAAACCGGTTATCGGCATCTGCAACACCTGGTCGGAGCTTACACCCTGTAACGGCCACCTGCGCGACTTCGCTGAAATTGTAAAACGTGGTGTACGCGAAGCCGGGGGATTTCCGCTGGAGTTTCCTGTCACTTCACTGGGCGAAACCATCATGCGGCCCACCACCATGCTCTTCCGCAACCTGGCCAGCATGGATACCGAAGAATCCATCCGTGCCAACCCCATCGATGGTGTTGTACTATTAACCGGTTGTGATAAAACAACTCCCTCAACCGTTATGGGTGCATGCAGTGTTGACCTCCCAACCATTGTTGTGCCCGGTGGGCCGATGCTCAACGGCCGCTTTCGCGGTGAGTGCATCGGCTCGGGATCGTTCAACTGGATGATCAAAGAAAAACGGTCGGTAGAAAAATATTCCGATGAAGACATTCACGAAGCCGAAGTTGGCGCAGCCCGAAGCCAAGGGCATTGCATGACGATGGGCACAGCCTCAACCATGGCTTGCATGGTAGAAGCACTGGGCCTGACCTTACCCGGAGCTGCAGCCATACCTGCAGTAGATGCACGTAAAAAAGTAATGGCGCATCTCTCCGGAAGAAGGATTGTAGAGATGGTTAAAGAAGATTTAAAGCTCTCCAAAATCTTAACCCGACAAGCTTTTGAAAATGCCATTGTAGTCAATGCAGGTGTGGGCGGTTCAACCAACTTCATCATCCACTTGCTGGCCATTGCCGGAAGAATTGGTGTTGACCTTAAACTCGAAGACTTTGATACGATTGGAAGTAAAATCCCGTTGCTCGTTAACCTGAAACCATCCGGAAAATACCTGATGGAAGATTTTTACTATGCCGGGGGCTTGCCCGTTGTAATCGATGAACTTAAGAAGTATTTACACACGGATGCCATTACCGTTAACGGAAAGGCCATCGGTGAAAACAATGTCAACCCGCCCTGCTATAACCGCGATGTTATCGCATCGTTGGATCAACCCCTGCAATCCGAAGCCGGTATGGTTGTGTTAAAAGGAAACCTCTGCGAAAACGGGGCGGTCATTAAACCTTCTGCGGCATCGAAAGAATTGATGAAGCACCGCGGCCGGGCAGTTGTTTTTGAAACCATGGACGACTACCATGCACGCATTGATGACCCTAACCTTGACATTGATGAAAGCTGTGTGATTGTTTTGAAAAATGTAGGGCCCGTTGGGTATCCGGGCATGCCCGAAGTTGGTAATGTTGATCTTCCTGAAAAACTTCTTCAGAAGGGTGTACGCGATATGATCCGCATTTCTGACGGCCGCATGAGCGGAACGGCTGGCGGCACGGTAGTACTGCACGTATCGCCCGAATCGGCCATTGGTGGTACACTTGCCCTCGTTAAAAATGGCGATATGATTGAACTGGACATTGAAAAAAGAAAGCTCCACCTGGATGTAAGTGATGATGAGCTAAAAAAACGAAAGGCCAACTGGACTCCTTCCCTTCCGCATACCGAAAGAGGATATGTGAAATTTTTCCTTGATCATGTTCAACAAGCTGACTTAGGTTGTGACTTAGATATTTTACGAGGTGGATCGGGAAGCGTGGTTAAGGGAGATTTACATTAAATGCAAAATAACTATGAGAGTTTATAAGACCTCTTCGGGTATATTGATTGAAAATAAAGACAAGTATTTCCTATATCAGGAAGACTGGGATAAGTTCATTAATAATGATCACTTGTTTGATAAGCTTCAGCAAATCACATCTGTAAGTGCTCCAATACATCAGGCAGCCGAGCTTATCAAGAATTCAATTCTTGCTCCCATTGCTAATCAGGAATTGTGGGCTTGTGGAGTAACCTACCTGCGCAGTAAAGTAGGAAGACAGGAAGAATCAAAAACTTCCGGAAGTGGCGATTTCTATGCACGGGTATACGAAGCCGAACGACCCGAAGTGTTTTTCAAAGCCACTGCACACCGTGTTGTTGGGCATGGTGGCAAGGTAAGAATCAGAAAAGACTCTACGTGGGATGTACCCGAACCGGAACTCACACTTGTTGTTACTTCATCAGGAAAAATCATCGGCTATACCATCGGTAACGATATGAGCAGTCGCAGCATTGAAGGTGAGAACCCGCTTTACCTGCCCCAAGCCAAAACGTATGATGGCTGTGCCGCCATAGGCCCGTGTATTTACGTTACTGACACACCCATCAATCCCGAAACAGTAATTCAACTGGATATTCTTCGTAATGGTGATACTGTTTACACGGATTCCATCGCTATCAACCAGATGAAACGTTCGCTTGAAGAGTTAGCATCATTCGTTTACCGCGAATGTTCCTTTCCATATGGATGCATGATTATGACTGGGACCGGTATTGTTCCACCCAGCGGTTTTACGTTAAAAGCAGGTGATGAAATCAGGATAAAAATCGGTAATATAGGCACGTTAATAAATTTTGTTAGCTGATGCCATTGCTCATTATTGCGTTTGGTGTTGCCCTGCAGGTTTACCTGACCTATAAAAAAATCAGTCCGTTTTTATCCCTGTTGATTGTTGCCATTGTTGTTGGCTTACTGTTAGGCATGCATCCTTCAGAACTGGTCGTTTCTATTGAAAAGGGTGTGGGGAGCACACTTAGCGGATTGGCGCTAATCATTTGCCTTGGTGCTGTGTTGGGAAAAATTCTGGAAGCCAGTGGGGCGATTAATCAAATCACATCCAACCTTATCAGAAACTTTGGTGAACGCCATGTTCAATGGGCTGTTTTGCTAACAGGTTTTCTGGTAGGTCTTCCGCTTTATTACAATGCAGGCTTTATCATTCTTGTGCCGCTCGTTTTTTCAGTAGCACGAAGAACTGGTCTACCCTTACTTTACATTGCCATACCCACAGCCGCTTCGCTTTCCGCAACACATTGTTTTCTTCCTCCACACCCGGGCCCTGTTGTATTAGTCAATGCTTTTGGTGCCGATTTAGGTCTGACACTGGTTTATGGCTTAATCCTGGTAATTCCTATCGTGATTATTGCAGGTCCGTTTCTCGGCCGGTTATTGAAGAATATCGGAACGACCGCCAACGGAAATTCATTCCATGAGCAGCCGGTTGAACCAGCAAATCCGCCTTCACCTTTTGCCAGTTTTAGTGTTGCGTTAATGCCGGTATTGCTCATTTCATTAGCCGTTGTGGTTGATACTTTTTTTAAATCAGAAGGAACCGCCTATTCAATCATACAGTTTTTCGGAAACCCAAATATTGCATTACTGACTTCTGTTTTACTGGCGGTGTACTTTTTTGGAACACAACGGGGCACGGATATGTCGACCATTATGAAATGGTTAACGGAAGGCATTACACGTATTGCTATGATCTTGTTAATCATTACCGCAGGAGGAGTTTTAAAAGAAGTTTTAATCGACAGCGGTACAGGGAAATACATCACTTCCTTCAGTAGTGAGTGGCAAATCAATCCCTATCTTTTCGCGTGGATCATTACCGCATTACTTCGTATCGCGCTTGGTTCTGCCACGGTAGCTGGGTTGACTGCAGCAGGGATTGTTTCTCCACTTGTCGTAACCGGACAGGTTTCACCTGAATTGATGGTGCTGGCCGTTGGAGCCGGAAGTGTTTTTTGCTCGCACATCAACGATACCGGCTTCTGGATGTTCAAGGAATTCTTCAACCTGTCGCTTAAACAAACCTTCCTGTCATGGACAGTAATGGAATCGTTAATGTCGGTACTTGGCTTGATTGGAGTATTAATTCTTCAGCAATTTATCTAACTAACCAACCCGCTTATGGAAACAAAACCTACACCCGATGGTTCACGTAGAAAGTTCATTTATAATCTTGGACTTACCACGTTAGGTATTTCATCCTTTGCTTCAATTTATTCCTGCAACAGCAATACTAAAAACCAAAACAAGGAAACAACAATGAACCCGGAAAAAACAAAATTAGGCATAGCCTTGGTTGGTTTGGGTTCCTATGCCGGTGGGCAACTTGCTCCTGCACTTGAACAAACCGAGCATTGTTACCTTGCAGGAATTGTTACGGGTACCCCTTCAAAAATTCCGGTTTGGAAAGAGAAGTATAATATCCCTGAAAAAAATATTTACTCGTACGAAAACTTCGACAGCCTTAAAGACAATCCTGATATTGATATCATTTATGTAGTACTGCCCAACTCGATGCACGCTGAATATACCATACGGGCAGCGCAAGCAGGCAAGCATATTATCTGCGAGAAACCCATGTCCATTACCGTTGAAGATTGCGATCGTATGATTGAAGCATGCAAGAAAGCCAACGTAAAGCTGTCCATCGGTTATCGGTTACACTTCGATCCTTATCATCAAGAGATGATCAGGCTCGCCAAAGAAAAAACTTTTGGCGAACTGAAAGGACTGTCCTCTTCGTTTGGTTTTAAAGCGTCTGCCGGAATATGGCGATTGAACAAGGCACTTGCCGGTGGTGGCCCCTTGATGGATCTTGGCATTTACAGTGTGCAAGGCTTTTGCTACTTATCCGGTATGGAACCTGTTGCGGTTACAGCACAAGAAGGACCAAAAACCGATCCGGTCAAGTTCAGCGAAGTTGAAGAATCACTTACCTGGGAATTTGAAATGCCAAACGGTCTTCGGGCCAAAGGCATGACGAGCTATTCAGAAAGCATAAACTTTTTGAGGGCCGAAGCTGAAAAGGGTTGGTTCGAACTCAAGCCAGCCTTTAATTATGGTGGACTGAAAGGTGAGACATCCACTGGAAAACTGGAACTTATGCCAGTAAATCAACAAGCAAAGCAAATGGATGATTTTGCTTTAGCCGTTAAAAGCAACCGTCCTTCTCCGGTACCCGGTGAAATGGGAAGACGGGATGTAAAACTATTGCAGGCAATTTACGAGGCCATGCATACCGGAAAGCGCATTGAGTTGGTTTAAAAAAACACCCCGCGGATGCCAAAAACAGTTTTTTTTGGTCAATTTTTGAGGAAAAGTTTAATCCCAAAATTAGCATTGATGCTGATCCCGGCATTCTAATTCATGCAACCGATTGCACATAATTATTTTAAAACCCATATTTTTTGCCATTTTTAGTGTTAATTTGTCATGTAATCGATTGAAATGACTCATCACAAAGAAGTCACCATTTACGATATCGCGGAGGCACTCAGCGTTTCCCCTGCCACGGTGAGCCGTGGACTTAAAGACCATCCCGGCATCCGTAAAGATACCAAAAAGAAAATTCTGGATACCGCAAAAAAAATGGGGTACCAGCACAACACCTTCGCCAGCAACCTCAGGCGAAAGAAAACCAATACCATCGGTGTGATTGTTCCGCGCCTGAACAGTTACTTCATGTCGACTGTCATTGCCGGTATGGAAAAACTGGTGAATGAAAACGGCTACAACCTCATCATCTCTCAGTCGCAGGAATCCGGCAAAAAAGAAATTGCCGGTGTAAACACCATGTACAACAGCCGCATTGATGGGTTGATGGTATCCCTTGCCTACGACACAAAAGATACTGAACACTTTGAAGCCCTCCTGAAAAAAAATATTCCGATCATCTTCTTCGACCGCATTATAGAACACCCCGGTTGCACCAGCGTTGTTATTGACAACCATCAGGCCGGCTATGATGCCACCAGGCATCTGCTCGATCAGGGTTGCAAACGCATTGTTCACCTTTCCGGAAGTTTAAACCGGAATGTGTATGCGGATCGTTTGGCCGGTTACAAACAAGCGCTGCAGGAAAAAGGAATCGTATACAATCCTGAACTGGTGATCAGCAACAACCTGAGTGATATGGGAGGTGAAGAAGCCGCACATCAGATTTTGCAAATGCATAAAAGACCTGACGGCATTTTTGCTGCCAACGATACATCAGCAGTTGCGTGCATGCGCGAGTTAAAACTGGCCGGCATAAAAATACCCAACGACATTGCTGTTGTAGGCTTTAACAACGACCCCATATCAAAAGTGATTGAACCCAATTTAACCACCGTGAATTATCCCGGCCAGGAAATGGGTGAAGTAGCAGCCGCTACCCTGCTGAACAAACTCAACAAAAGCAACTCGGCCAACCTAAACACCATCGTGTTGCGCCATGAATTGATTATCCGTCAATCTTCCCTGAAGAAATAGCACCATCATCTTATCATGAGAAAACTGCCACTACTTTATATACTATTCTTAACATTTACTGCTGTACATAGTGAAGATGGCTACCGGCTGTGGCTTCGGTATGACCCCATAACAAATAAGGCGGTAGCGACTGGATACAAAAAAAATATTTCGGGCTGGATGGTGTATGGCAACTCACCCACCCTTTCACTGGTTAAAAAAGAAATTCAACAAGGCCTTGCAGGATTAATCGGAAACATTCCGGAAGTTAAAACCCCAGGCTCCTCAACTGTTTTATTAGGCACTCCCCAATCGTCCGAAATAATCCGTAACCTGAATCTTGACACCAGATTAAAAAACCTGGGTAACGAAGGATTTTTAATACTCACCACAACCTACCAGAAGAAGAAACTAACCGTAATTGCTGCACCAGAAGAAATCGGTGTGCTGTATGGTGCATTTCACTTTTTAAAATTGCTGCAAACCCATCAACCGATTGACAAACTTGATATTGAAAGTTCACCGCGCATTAACCTGCGTGTACTCAATCATTGGGACAACCTCGATCGCACCGTTGAACGCGGCTATGCCGGATTTTCTTTATGGGATTGGCATAAACTTCCAGATTATATCGATCCGCGCTACCATGACTATGCCCGTGCAAATGCTTCCATCGGTATAAACGGAACAGTAGTAACCAATGTAAATGCAAATGCACGCGTACTTTCCGAATATTACCTTGAAAAAGTAGCCGCACTCGCGGATGTGTTTCGACCCTACGGAATAAGAATTTACCTCACGGCACGCTTCAGTGCACCCATTGAGTTAGGCGGATTAAAAACTGCCGACCCATTGGATCCAACAGTTCAGCAATGGTGGAACGATAAAGTAAAAGAGATATACACACTCATCCCAGACTTCGGAGGGTTTTTGGTGAAAGCAAACTCAGAAGGACAACCCGGGCCGCAAAACTACAATCGCAACCATGCCGATGGCGCCAACATGTTAGCCGATGCAGTTGCACCCTTTAACGGTATAGTAATGTGGCGTGCCTTTGTGTATGATGACAAAGTGCCTGACGATCGCGCCAAGCAAGCCTACAATGAATTTAAACCACTTGACGGAACGTTCAGAAAAAATGTGTTGATTCAAGTAAAAAACGGTGCCATCGATTTTCAACCGCGCGAACCATTCCACCCGATGTTTGGTACCCTACCCCACACGCCTTTAATGATGGAGTTCCAGATCACACAGGAATACACCGGCTTCAGCACGCACCTGGTTTACCTGGCCAATCAATTTAAAGAATGCCTGGATGCCGATACGCATGCCAAAGGCACAGGATCAACGGTAGCAAAAGTTATTGATGGCTCGCTCGACAACCATTCACGCTCAGGCATTGCCGGTGTGGCCAACATCGGCACCGACAGAAACTGGACAGGCCATCCATTCGCACAAGCCAACTGGTATGCTTTCGGGCGGTTGGCTTGGGATCATCAGCTTAGTGCACAAAGTATTGCAGAAGAATGGATAAAGATGACATTCACTAACGATCAAACTTTTGTAAATCCCATTAAAGAAATTATGGACAAATCATGGGAAACCAATGTTTCGTACATGACACCGCTTGGCTTGCACCACATCATGGGATGGAGTCATCATTACGGGCCTGCACCGTGGATAAAAGATAAACACCGAGCCGACTGGACATCGGTGTACTATCATCAGGCCAGTAAAGAAGGCATTGGTTTTAATCGCTCATCAACCGGAAGCAATGCTATTGCACAGTATAATGAACCTGTAGCCAGACTTTTTGGCTCGCGCGAACAATGTCCGGAAAAGTTTCTGCTTTGGTTTCATCACGTGGGCTGGGATGAAAAACTGAAATCAGGAAAAACCTTATGGGAAGAAATTTGCCGCCACTATTACGCTGGCGCAGAAGAAGTAAAATCGTTTCAACAAAAATGGAATACACTGGAAGGAAAGGTTGATCAGGAACGTTTTGAACACGTAAAAATGTTGCTGGCCATTCAATATAACGAAGCCATCTGGTGGCGTAATGCCTGTGTATTGTATTTTCAAAGCTTTTCAGGTTTGCCCATACCAAACGGATTGGAAAAACCCGACCAACCATTAGAGTATTATATGAATTTGGAATTCCCTTATGCACCCGGCATCAGGCCACAGTGGTGATAGGGTTTAATTAGTATACAGCATGGGAAAAAAAATTGCCATCGTAACCGGAGGATCATCAGGAATCGGTTTTGCTATTGCAAAGAAGTTTACTGAACAAAACATTCACACCATTATTATTGGTAGGAATAAACAAAGTCTTGATGAGGCAGTGTCATGCCTTGGCACAAACTGCGAAACAATAGCCTTCGATATCACCAACCTGGGTGGCATACCCGATGTAATAAAAGCCATTGTAAAGAAACACGGAAACATTGATGTACTGGTTAACAATGCCGGCATTAATATGAAGAAACCTGCGTTGGAGGTTACCGATCAGGAGTTTCAACAGATATTGCTCACTAACCTCACCAGCGTGTTTGCCATCACACGTGAAGTGGCCAAAAATATGGTGGCAAAAAAATCAGGCAGCATCATCAACATCAGCTCGATGGCCGCACAATACGGCTTACCCGGAGTAGTGGCATATGCGGCATCCAAAACAGCCATTGAAGGTGTTACCCGCACGCTGGCCGTTGAGCTTTCTCCCCAGGGCGTGCGTGTAAATTGCATTGCACCCGGATTCATTGCTACAAAAATGTCGGCAACAGCTTTAAATGGCGACCCTGAACGTAAACAAAAGGTACTTTCACGTACCCCCATGGGCCGACTGGGTGACCCACAAGATGTAGCGAACGCAGCATACTTTCTGGCATCCGATGATTCAACGTTTATCACTGGAACAGTGGTTGCTGTGGATGGAGGAAATTCGATTGGTTTTTAGACCTCTAAATTGATCATTGAAAATGGTGAGAATGGAACAGACCATGCGGTGGTTCGGACCTAACGATCCGGTAAGCCTGAGCGACATTCGGCAAGCCGGGTGCACGGGTGTTGTAACCGCATTACACCACATTCCGGTGGGTGATGTGTGGACGATTGATGAAATCACCAAACGAAAAAAAATAATTGAAGATGCCGGTTTAACCTGGACAGTTATTGAAAGCCTGCCCGTGCACGAAGACATTAAAAAACAAACCGGGGATTACAAAAGATACATTGATCAATACAAAACAAGTTTACGCAACGTAGCGGCATGCGGACTGAAAGTTGTGACCTACAACTTTATGCCGATACTGGATTGGTTGCGTACCAACGTTTCCTACACCCTGCCCAACGGAAGCAAAGCACTTTACTTTGAACGGGCAGCTTTTGTGGCGTTTGATTTGTTTTTACTTAAAAGACCCAACGCGGAAAAAGATTACCCACCCGAAGAAATACAAAAAGCAACCACGCGCTTTAACAGCATGAGCGGAGATGAAAAGAAATTTCTCTTTCAAAACACCATGTTGGGGTTGCCCGGCAGCGATGAAAGTTTTACTCCCGGGCAAGTGCTTATCGCTTTGAAACAATACGAAAACATGGATGCTCCAAAGCTGAAACAACATCTGTTTTACTTTT
>DILT01000008.1 GCA_002425185.1 Flammeovirgaceae bacterium UBA5585
TGTCAAATTTCCCAGCCACTTTCAAAAGGATTGTCGTTTCATTACACAAATAATTACTCTCTCTGTCTTTTTACTAGAAATCCGAAACGATAGGTAGTCATTAAAAAATATCCGTAATAATTGTCGAAAGAATATATACTGATCAAAATTGAAGATGACTTAGTATTACTTCTATTATTACCCCAACCCAATGCCAGGCTTGTTACAAATCCAAGACGGCTGTGATTCTCAATTTCATATTCATAAATCCACTGGTTATTAACATACTCTGCATAGACTTGATACGTGCTGGAGCCGACTTGAAAAGAGGGGCCAGCTTCCAAAGTAGTGTAGAAGCCCTTGTTTGTTTTAAACAAATTATAACTGAAAGTCAGGTTTGTGAAAAATCCCGAATGTGTATTAAAATAAAGAACACTACTCCGCTCTAAATCGCCAAGCGACTGGAAATATGTTACAGAGGCATTAAGATTCGCTCTATTATTTAGATTAAAACTAATCTCATTTGTAAAATTAACTGCAAACAAGCCAACATTGCCCTCTATCGCTGGCCCCAAACCTATACGATATTCAACTTGCTTACCTTCGTTTTGGGCTAGAATTTTAAAAGCAGATAGAGAGTAAAATAAAAAAAAAATAAATGCTTTCATAGTCATAAGTGGAATTGATCTCTAAATATACAACATCAAAACAGGAATATTTCTTGAACACCTTAAACATACCTAAAAGAACCACCAGTTGGGTAGTCTTTTAGGTATGTTAAATATTACCAATGGAATGTTCAGAAAAAGCAATCCTCCTCAAAACTTAAACATTAAGTGACACTAAAGCTTATTTTAAGAAGTTACTCAAAATATTCAGTTGTAAAATACATAGACATTTGACCTGTTCTATAAATCGTAAAATTTGAATTATAAACTCCGTGTCCATCATTTCTTGAAAAGACATTGTTAAGAAGTATTGGGCATTTATCAAAAAGTATACTTGCGTGATGCCTAATTCCATTTTCAAAAGTCACTTTTGTTGTTGCGCTTGCAGTGCCGGTTCCTGAAACTGTTACAGATGTCTCATATTTTGCATTATTTTTCTCATACCCCCAAATAAGGTGAAGATCTTTCGATTCTAATTTCCAATCCTGAATTATATGAGATATATTAGTTCCTATCCAATTTTGATTTCTTGCATTTTTTCTGGATACTTTCCTTCCGCTCAAAATCTTTGGAGTTCTTGCAGAAATTTGTGGGTTTCCAACTGAATTTGTAGTGAAGTCTGCAAACGCAGCCCATAAATGTATGTGGTTTGCCCATGGCCAATTAGCCAAATTTCCATGCATTCTAAAATGAGGCATTTTTAATGTCAAAATCCCATTTTGTTTGAGCTCAGAGCACACAATTTTAGAAGATTGCGTTGAGGTTGTTCCTGAAGTGCTGTTAACAGATTCATCTGTGTAATTATCAAATCTCCCCAAAACAATCGTTGGGTTAGCATAGGCATAATTATCATCAACTACTACAGGTTGAAGATACGGACTACTAACACCATAGTCAATATAATAACCGGGGGTTGTGTGGTAAGCAGGGTCTATTACATCACGATTCATATCATCTGTATAAAATGATACCGTTAGTGACCTTTCAATTACTTCGGGCTGAAAATTTTCTGCCAAATAGGGAGCAATAATCGAGATGTCATTTTCACTTATGAACGCGATGAAATCATCATAGTTGAAGTCATCAAAATCCCAGTCAGTGCCTCTTGATGCCGGATTGTTCAGATCATTGAGCCGTTTAATAATGCTTGAAGTTGATCTCATGGATTCGTTTTCGAAAAGAGTTCTCAGGTTTAAATGAACTTCACCATCATTCCCATCCGTCAAGCTAAACCCAATCAGTTCCTGTTGAGCCTCTCTACTATGAAATACTTTTCCAAAAACCTTTGCTGCAGACTCAAGTTTAGCTTTAAACTCAACGTCCTCCTTTGAGAGTAAAGTGGCATCATCATTTTTTATTTCCATTGGTTCCTGGCAAGAGAAAACGAATAGGAACAGAGCCACAAATAGTAGCAAGCCTTTATATTGTTTTGATTTCATGAGAGATGAGTTTTGGTAAAACATGATATGAATAAAATCATCTTTATTTTCATTCTCAACCCTCACTGAAAAATAGCGCATAAACAGTACACTTCTTTGTACGGTTTTCCTTACATTTTTATAAATATTTGTAGTTGACAATTGAAAAAACTTACGCTTTTACTCACCGAAGATGAAACCCTGGTACGCCAGGGGTTTGCGGCATTGCTCCGCCAAGAACCCTTTTGCGATACACTTTATGAAGCAGGCACCGGAAGTGAAACACTCTCAGTATTAACGGAAAAGAAAATCGATATTCTGCTCCTGGACATCAAATTGCCGGATATTCATGGGTTGGAGATTGTTAAACGCATGCACCATGAAAATATCAAAACAAAAATTCTTGTAATTACCGGGCTGGAGGGTCATGAATTACTACTTAACTTGTTACATACTGGTATTGATGGCTTCGTGCCTAAAATAAATGGATTTGATGAAGTGTGTTTGGCCATACGGCAGCTTCAGGAAGATGGTGTATATTTCTCACACGAGGTTCATAAACTTACTGCGCACTTAAAAAAATCAAAATCGAAGGCACCTGCTGTTCACTTAAATGAAAAAGACAAAGTGATCATTGAGTCTCTATTGACCGGGCAAACAACTAAACAACTTGCGGGTAAATTGAACATGAGCGAGCGTACGGCAGAAACCTACCGGAGAAGATTATTACAAAAAACCGGAACAGTAAACACAGCCACCCTTATCGCTTATGGTTTTCGTAATGGCATCATTTGAACATTACCCCCCCCCACGGAATTGCGATCCGGATAGGTAACAATTGCCCGCAATCCCAAAACATCTGTCTCAAATCGCAAACTGGCTTTTATATTCAGTAAACGCATGCGTACCGTTCGAAATCCCTTTCCATTTTTTATTCTCAACTCAGCTTCTCCAGCCCGCCTACCGTCATCCTCCACATAAATAATTACTGAATCATTGAGCCATTCAAGCTTAATGTAAACATGCCAGCACGGTGTGTGTTTGGTAGCATTGTACACCAACTCCTGGACGATCCGAACCAAGTGTGCCTGGTGCTTTGAGTTCAGGGAAAACTCTTTACCTGAACTGGAAACTGAAATTCTGGCTACTCCAGGTGTTTCTATTCGGCTAACCAAATCCTCCAGCGCCCGCACCAGCGAAGGTGAATCAATGCTGGGCGGAAGCAGACGATAGGATATTTCGCGAACCGAGCGTACCACCAAATGAAAATGATTTTTTAGCTGTAAGGCATACGCTTGAGCATGTTCTAAATCCTCAGCGCGTATTAACCTCTCAATGGTCAGCATTTGTTCGGTGAGCCTATGGATAAGGTCATCATGCACATCTGCGCCCATTCGTTGAAGTTCTTCCTCAAGGTAGTCTGTTTGTTTTAGAAGAATAGAATCTTCCCATTCTTGTTTTTCAAGTTCTTGTTGCTTAATTACTGAATGTATTTTACGCGCTGAAGAATACCATTTTCTCCAAAAAGTAAATGCTGCTCCACTGGAGAGGAGGAGCAAGATCATGAGAACAGTTGTAACCATGTGCCTAAGTTAGGCAGTAACCTACAAATAGTTGGGTAGGTTCAATTGAAATCTAATGCTAGAAAAAAAGATGGATATTAATTCAAAACTAATTTACTGTCCTTCTCCGCTTCAGCTCCTTTTTAATAAACGTCAATTCACGACTGCTTTGTCCGGCCACGGAAGTATTCTCAGCCGCCCTGCGCAACAGGTAGGGCATAACCGAACGCACCGGGCCATAGGGCAGATACTTCACCACATTGTAACCCGCCTTGGCCAGGTTAAAGGAAATGTTATCGCTCATGCCGTAGAGTTGGGCGAACCAGGCCCGCTTGTCATCAGGTTTCATGCTGTGCTTCTCCATCAGCAGTGTAAGGTATTGGTTACTGTATTCGTTGTGCGAACCGCACATTACAGAAACACGTTGCTTGTTATCGATACAAAAAGCGAGTGCTTTGTTAAACGCATCATCGGTAGCTTCTTTGTTGGGATGGATGGGACTTTCATAACCCATTTTTTCGGCACGCGCTCGTTCCTTCTCCATGTAGGCACCCCGCACCAGTTTCGCGCCAAAGTAAACGTTGTTCATCACCGCTTCATGAAAATGATTACGCAGGTTGGCCAGCCCCGCTGTGCGATAGAGTTGATACGTATTGTACACAATCGCCTTCTCTTGATTGTACTTTTTCATCAAGTCCAGCACAATACGGTCAATCGGATTTTGGTACCACGAGTCTTCCGCATCAATCATGATGGGTATGCCGTATGCATGACCTTTTGCACATACACGATCAAACCGGTGGATTATTCGTTGGTACGCGGCTTCTTCTTTAAGCGAGAGTTTTTCATTGGCCTGAACTTTGGTCAGCAATTCGGCTGAGCCTAAGCCGGTTGGTTTAAATACACAAAACGGAATGTTGGATGAGCTATGTGCCTTTTCAATCGTGCCCAGGGTTTCCTCTAACGTAGCATCAAAACCAGCTTCAGATTTCTCACCCTCAACAGAATAATCCAAAATAGCCCCCACATGAAACTTTCCCAAAACCTCTACGGCATGGGCTGCCTTATCAATGCTTTCACCACCGCAAAAATGGTAAAATACAGTCTTCTTGATGATGCCCTCCACCGGCAGGCGCACGGCAAGGGCAACCTTTACCAGGCCTGTGGCCATAGCGGAAATCCACGGGTGATTAACCAGGGAAAAAATAAAGTTGGCTTTTTTAAGTTCCGCATCCGACTTATAGGCAAAGGCTGTTGCGGTGTCGTCAAATGAAATAACAGGCGGTGATTCCATAAATAATTTGGTGGCGTAAATATATAGCGCGTGGTGCAAGTTGCAAGGTTATTCGGGTACTGAATAGTGTCTGAGCCGCAGGCTTACAAAACTTTAAACCGTCACTTTTGTTCCTCTCTTGCTATAGGTTATATGTGCCCGGCTTTGATTAATTTTCTGACTTTATGAAGCTCACCAACTGGATCTCTGCGTATAAAACTCCCCAGCAACCCCTGTTAATAGCCGGGCCTTGCAGTGCTGAAAGCCCTGAACAACTCATGGAGGTTGCACAGGCCGTTAAAAGCATGGGAATTTCGGTGATGCGTGCGGGTGTATGGAAGCCACGTACCCGGCCCAATTCTTTTGAAGGAAAGGGCAAGGAGGCACTTGCCTGGATAAAAGAGGTAAAACAGAAAACCGGTTTGGCCTTTGCTATTGAGGTGGCAAATCCTGCACACGTTGAACTGGCCTGTGAAGCCGGTGTAGAAATACTTTGGGTTGGAGCACGCACCACAGTAAACCCCTTCACCGTTCAGGAAATTGCTGATGCCCTGCAAGGAATCGATAAAATTGTGCTGGTTAAAAATCCGATTAACCCTGAGCTATCGCTATGGATTGGTGCGCTTGAGCGGCTGAACCGTGCAGGCATTCAAAAACTCGGTGCCATTCACCGGGGCTTTTCATCCTTTCAAAAATCACGCTTTCGTAATCAGCCGCTGTGGCAAATTGCGCTTGAATTAAAAACATTGCATCCTGAATTACCGCTCATTGCGGATCCCAGTCATATTGCCGGTAATCGGAATATGATTTTTGAGGTGTCGCAAAAAGCCCTTGATCTTGATTATGACGGACTGATGATTGAAACCCACCCCGATCCGGATCGTGCGTTGAGCGATGCGCAACAGCAAATTACGCCTACGGTTTTGGCAACTATTTTGAAGGACCTCCGCGTAAGCGAACGGGCATCATCAAACGCCTTGTTCATTAATCAGCTGGAAGCCTTGCGCGAAAAAATCGACCACTTGGATCAGGAACTTATTGAATTGCTTTCCACCCGGGCAAAACTAACCGAGCAAATCGGGGAGTATAAAAAAGAAAATAACGTAACGGTCTTTCAGTTGGAGCGTTGGAACGAAATTATGAACACCCGGCCGGAGTGGGCCAAACTGGCACACGTATCACCTGATTTTGTGCGCGAATTGTATAAGATCATTCATGATGAATCCATACGGATACAGACAGAAATCATGAACAAAACTTCGGAACCTGAACGCTAATGCTACCCAGTCACCTTAAACTAACCGACAACCCCGGCCCCTTCCTTAATCTTTTTCTGCAAAAATGGTCATTTAGCAAAATTGCAGTGCTTACCGATGAGCATACCCTGGCGTATTGTTATCCGCTGCTTAAAACTCATTTACCAGAACATACCGTTATTACTATACCCAGCGGTGAAGAACATAAAAACATTCAGACATGCGAAAAAATCTGGCAGGAAATGACCCGGCACGCATTAGACCGACATTCCGTTTTGGTAATAGTAGGCGGAGGTGTTCTTGGGGATATGGGGGGGTTTTGCGCGGCCACATACAAACGTGGAATTGAGTTTATACTCATCCCCACCACCCTGTTGGCCATGGCCGATGCCAGTATTGGCGGAAAGCTTGGTATTGATTTCATGCATTTCAAAAATCATATCGGAGTTTTTAAGGAACCCAAACTGACCCTCATTTATAGTGCATTTCTTAAAACCTTGCCGAAAGATGAGTTGCGCTCAGGTTTTGCCGAAGTGATCAAACACGCACTCATTTCCAATCGGTCGTTGTGGAATGAGTTGCGCACCAACACGATGGACAATCAGTCGTGGGATGTATTGCTCCGCCATTCGGCTGAATTTAAGTCTTCCGTTGTGCAGCAAGATCCTACGGAGCAAGGCATGAGAAAAATCCTTAATGCAGGTCATACTATTGGCCATGCTCTTGAATCGTTCTTTTTAAAGACTGGAAATAAAATTCTGCATGGAGAAGCTGTCGCTGCCGGGTTGGTTGCAGAGGCGTGGCTTTCCATGAAGCGGGGAATGCTCAGCGAAACTGAACTGAATGAAGTTTCTGACTATATTTTAAAAGTATTAGGAAAGCTGAACATTGGTTCAGAGAATTTACGCACCATTGCAGGACTATGCAGTCAGGATAAGAAAAATAAAGGCAAAAGGATTTTATGCGTGCTTTCCGAAGGCATTGGGAAAGCCCGGTGGGATTGTGAAGTTACTGAGGATGAGATTGCAGATGCTCTGGCATATTACCGGTCGCTTCAGATGTAATGAGCTTCCGAATCATCGAAAGACTCAATCTTCTTCTGAATGTTGCGCTTTAATTGATCAGCTTTTTTAGCAATAAACTCCGTGGTTTTCTTTTTTCTGTCGCCAGTAAAAAGCCACGCGGCTAACACAGCTGCCGATGCAATCCCCAATCCTAACGTTATTTTACCTGTGGTGTTCATATAACAAAGTTAACTGTATTTGTTGATCAATTGTTTCACGGGCTTGAAGAAATCTTTAACTAATTTGCAGGCATCCTAACAACTATTCGTAATTCATTGAGTGCATTTATCCATATTTCAAAAAACGCAAGCCTTGCAGGAACGGTAGCCAATCTTCCGGCATCAAAAAGTATCAGTAACCGGGTATTAATCCTAAATGCTTTGGGGGGAAACCAATCTGAACTCTCCAACCTGTCGGAAGCAAACGATACAAAACTCATGAAGCAATTGGTAAACAGCACCGATCAAGTGCTGGATGTTGAAGATGCAGGCACCACCATGCGGTTCTTAACAGCTTACCTGGCTATTAGTAACCAACAAAAAATACTTACAGGCACAGAACGGATGAAACTCCGCCCGATTGGCATTCTGGTTGAGGCCCTGAGAAAACTTGGCGCCAACATTAAATACCTGGAAAAGGAAGGGTTTCCCCCATTGGAAATACATGGATTTGGCGATCAGCAAACCAACCGGCTATCCATTCGGGGCGATGTGAGCAGTCAATATATTTCTGCCCTTATGATGATCGCACCCGTTCTGCCTGAGGGGCTGACCCTAACCCTGGAGGGTAAGGTTGGCAGTCGGCCATACATTGAAATGACCGCCTCATTGATGCGTAAATTTGGTGCATCAGTAACAGTGCACGAGGCTGTAATAGAGATTGCTCACCAAGCCTATAAACCTTGCCGGTATACCGTAGAGGCAGACTGGTCGGCTGCGAGTTATTGGTTTGCCTTCAGCGCGCTCGCCACTAATGCCGAAATTATCCTGCCTAACATAGCCATGCGTTCACTTCAGGGTGATCGAGTAATTGTAGATATGATGGAGCAACTGGGCGTGAAAGCAGAGCCACGGGGCAATACCCTTTTGCTCACCAAGAAAGATTTCCACCCTGAATTTAGTTGGGACTTTACGCATTGCCCTGACCTGGCACAAACCGTGGCAGTGGTGTGTGCTGCAAAAGGAATCAAAGGGACATTTACAGGACTTGAAAGCTTGCGTATAAAAGAAACCGATCGCATTAATGCCCTTCACCAGGAGCTTGAAAAAATTGGTGCGCAGTTAATTGAAACCGGTTCGGATTGGAAGTTAATACCCACACAGAAGTTACCGGATACTTTCCCGTCTTTCAATACGTATCTTGATCACCGCATGGCCATGGCTTTTGCCCCGCTGGCTTGTCTGGCTGATATCTCAATAGAAAATCCTTTAGTGGTCAAAAAATCCTATCCGGGCTTTTGGAATGACCTTAAAAAAATAGGATTTAAAGTATTTGAGAACGAAGCGCATTAATGTAATCGGCAAACAAACGTAGCCGGCTGCCATACCAGGAAAACATTTCGCCATCAACCAACATAATTTTGCTTGCCGGCAGGATAGTT
This sequence comes from Flammeovirgaceae bacterium UBA5585, assembly GCA_002425185.1. Taxonomy (GTDB): domain Bacteria; phylum Bacteroidota; class Bacteroidia; order Cytophagales; family Cyclobacteriaceae; genus UBA2336. The sequence continues at coordinate 8,821 of DILT01000008.1, forward strand.
TTCAGCTCATGAATATGATCTTCTCTGAATGGGTAAGGCTCGGATGAAAGAAAAACCAAATCAGGATTCAACGATTGGATTTCTTCCGCTGAAAGTTCTGAGTATCGTGAATGATTGGAAAGACAATTCTTCAAACCTGATACGTTAATCATTGAATCAATAAACGTTCTGGAGGCCGCGCCCATCCAGGGCTTTCGCCAGATCAGGTACAATACACGCAAAGGAGGTAGCCGTTCCATTCCTATCCATGACTTCCGAATGGCAGTTGTTAAGGTCTCTGCCACAACCTCTCTTTTAGTAATCTTACCTACTTCAAGAATCATAGCAAGGGCGTCATCGGGCGTGGTAACATCGCTCATCCATACAGGATAGTGCTGCCTCAACCGTTCAATACCCTCCTGATAATTCTCCTCTTTGTTACCGATAACTAAATCCGGATGAAGTCCATGGATGCGATCAAAATGAAAGTTTTTAGTTCCGCCAACAACTGTTTTTTCCTTTCGCCAGTGCTGCGGATGAATGCAGAACTTAGTGATACCCTTTACTTCGTTGTCCAAACCAAGATCTGCCAACAATTCAGTTTGAGATGGAACCAGGGAGATAATTCGTTTTGGAGGGAAGGGCAGTACTACCGTATTGCCCATTTGATCCGTAAAGGCCTTTATACCCATGGGCACAAAAGTAAAAGAGCACCCTTTGTTTACAAAAGATGCTCGTTGATGAAAAACGCACAGAGTACACGAAGAAAGACCCTCTCAATAAAACTCCGTGCCCCTGCGCGTTAGATTTTAGTTAGAACGTTGACCAAGTAAACTTAGTTCGTTAAAACTTACCTCCCTGTGGGTCGTAGGAAGGTAATATCATTTTCAGATTAAATTAAGATTGACATGGAGCTCAGCTGGTTCGAAACCTTCAGGTTTGAGTTGCTGAACGTAGACTGGTTAAGTTCCCACTTCAGTTTGCCGTCAATAACTTTAAAGTTAATGCAGCTACCTTTTTGACCAAGGCCATTGCCATCCGTAACGGTAAGTACCGGCTTGCCGCTTACGGTGTTCTTAACCACTTCAAATTCTTTGCTTTTGTTCTTGCCAATGTATACTACCTGGCAATCACCGGTATCGGCACCGGAAGAAAGTTTCTTGATAACATACTTCTTGCTGCCTTTAGGCTTGCCATCATACCAGGCCTTTAACGTATTGAACACATCATCTTCACCGATAACGCCTACTACAAATTCTCCACCTGATCCGTCATCGGGCCATTGCACATACTTAATAAAGTTAAAAAGCATGGCCGCGTGGATTTCATGATTAGGTCTTTCCTGTGCGAAGGATGCAACACTAAATGTGATTGCGAGTAGAATTAAGCTTACTTTTTTCATAACTAGAGAGGTTTGATTATTGTTTTGATTTTTTATTTCTGTTCAACCTTACGATACAAAAGTAGACCAGCTGGTAAAATCAGTATTTTCTAAGCCTGTTCTTATCTTTCTGATGTAAGGTTTTACCCTACTTTTCAAAACAACCGGTGGATACAAAAGTGGTGCAAAAGCAGCACGGAGACGCTTAAAACCCTCTAATTCGCTCAAAAACATAGAAATACAAAAAAATAAGGCAGATTTCTGTCCAAAAATGAGACTGTTAAATCCTCATCTGAAATCATGAAATCTGCCTTTAATGCAAAAATTGACCTTATTTTATGTATCGGAAGTCGTGGCCGGGTTTTGTCTGAAGCAATACTTCATAAATAAGCTTAATCACATTCTCCACATCGTCCTTGTGAACGGTTTCAACAGTGGTATGCATGTACTTCAAAGGAAGGGAAATAAGTGCTGAGGCTACCCCTTCGGCAGAATAGGCAAAGGAATCCGTGTCCGTGCCTGTTGACCGGCTCACGGCCTGACGTTGGAACGGTATTTTTCTCTTTTCGGCCGTTTGAATGATCATTTTCAAAACATTGTTCTGCACTGCTGGGCCATAACACAAAACAGGCCCGGTGCCGCACTTTATATGGCCCGTGTCCTTCTTGTTGTACATGGGGGAGCAGGTGTCGTGCGTTACATCGGTACAAATAGCCAGATCAGGCTTCAACCTGCGGGAAATCATTTCAGCGCCCCGCAACCCTATTTCTTCCTGCACCGAATTCACGATGTAAAGACAGAAAGGAAGCTTCTTCTTGTTCTCTTTCAATCTTCTGGCCACCTCTGCAATCATAAAGCCACCCATGCGGTTATCTAAGGCACGACCAACCAGGTAATTTTTATTCATTTCCACCAGCCCATCTTCAAAGGTGATAACGCAGCCCACATGAACGCCAAGCGCCTCAACTTCCTTCTTCGATTCACAGCCGATATCAATAAATATATTTTTCAATGAAGGCGGCTCTTCTTTGGCGGCATCGCGAACGTGAATGGCGGGCCAGCCAAACACACCTTTAACAATCCCCTTATCGGTATGAATGTTAACCCGCATAGACGGTGCAATCTGGTGATCAGAACCACCATTGCGTTTCACGTAGATGTAACCGTCATCTGTGATGTAGGCTACAAACCACGAAATCTCATCGGCATGGGCTTCAATAACAACTTTGTATGATGCCTTTGGATTAACCACGCCCACCACCGTGCCATACACATCAACCATATAATCGTCAATGTAGGGCTTCAGGTAGTTCAACCAAATTTGCTGACCGGAATGTTCAAAACCTGTGGGTGAGGCATTGTTGAGGTATTCAAAGAGAAAGGATTTACTTTTTTTGTCCATAGTGATATTGATTAATCGATTTTTGATCAGCTTACTTATAACGGAATGTTACCGTGTTTTTTCTTTGGCAGTGTGGCCACCTTATTTTCCAGCATCTGAAATGCCCGGATTAATTTTTCACGTGTTTGATCGGGGTAAATAACTTCATCGATATAGCCCCGATGCGCAGCCCGATAAGGATTGGCAAATTTACGTGTGTATTCATCTACCTTCTCATTGAGCTTGGCCAACGGATCGGCAGCTTCTGAAATATCCTTTTTGAATATTATTTCTGCCGCACCTTTTGCACCCATCACCGCAATCTCTGCTGTTGGCCAGGCATAATTCATATCGGCTCCAATATGTTTTGAGTTCATCACATCGTATGCACCTCCATAAGCCTTGCGGGTAATAACGGTTACGCGTGGCACCGTGGCTTCCGAAAAGGCATACAATAATTTGGCGCCATTCGTAATGATCGCATTCCATTCCTGATCGGTACCCGGTAAAAACCCCGGAACATCTTCCAGCACCAATAACGGAATATTAAAACTATCGCAGAAGCGTACAAAACGCGCACCCTTCACACTGGCATCAATGTCCAAAACACCCGCTAATGAAGCCGGCTGGTTGCCAATAATGCCAACACTACGCCCTGCGAGACGGGCAAAACCAACAACAATGTTTTCAGCAAAGGTTTTATGCACTTCAAAAAAAGTACCTTCATCAACTATTCCATCGATCACCTCACGCATATCATACGGTTGGTTAGGATTTGAAGGAATAATGCCATTTAGTTTGGGACGACTCTCATCACCGGGTGTATAGGGTAAGCGCGGTGCATCGTCTTCACAATTCTGAGGCATATAGCTCAGCAATCTTTTAATATACTGAATGCACTCCAGTTCATTGGCGCAAGCAAAATGAGTAACCCCGCTTTTCGTACTGTGCGTCATGGCACCACCCAACTCTTCCGATGTTACATCTTCGTGCGTTACTGTTTTCACCACGTTGGGTCCCGTAACAAACATGAAGGACGTGTTCTCTACCATCAAAATAAAATCGGTAATGGCAGGAGAGTAAACCGCTCCACCGGCACAAGGGCCCATGATAGCAGATATTTGTGGCACTACGCCCGAAGCCAATGTGTTTCGATAAAAAATATCGGCATAGCCACCTAAGGAAACCACGCCCTCCTGAATACGTGCCCCACCGGAGTCGTTCAGACCAATGATGGGGGCACCGTTTTTCATGGCCAGGTCCATCAGCTTTACAATTTTTTCCGCGTGTGTTTCTGACAAAGACCCACCAAACACGGTGAAGTCCTGTGAGAAAACATATACCAACCTGCCGTTCACCGTACCAAAACCTGTTACCACGCCATCGCCCAGGTAGTATTCTTTGTCCAAGCCAAAATCCTTGCAGCGGTGCATCACAAATTTTCCAAGTTCTTCAAACGAACCTTCATCAACCAACAGTTGGATTCTTTCCCTGGCGGTTAGTTTTCCTTTTTTGTGCTGCTGATCAATTCGCTTTTCCCCTCCACCCAAAAGGGACTCTTTATTTTTTCTTTCCAGCTCATCAAATTTTTGCTGTAGGATGGTATCGGTAAGTTCTCGCTTTGCCATGACCTGATTTTAGGTTCGAAATATAGTTAAAGGAAGTGTTAAATTGACCCAAATTGATCATGAACAACCGACTGGCCATTATCGATTTAGGCACCAACACTTTTCACCTGCTCCTTGCGGAGCAACTGGGCGATTCATTTCACATTACCCACCGCGACCGTCAGGCGGTGAAAATTGGCAAGGGGGGCATAAACAAAAATCTGATCCCTGCTGATGGCCTGGAAAGGGGTATAAAAGCACTGAATTTTTTCAAAAAGAAGATCGACTCGCTACAAATTACCAGCGTATTTGCTTTTGGTACCAGCGCATTACGAAATGCAACCAACAGCCACGAAGTGCTGGCGAAAATAAAAGCTGAGACCGGAATTGAAATAACCGTTATTTCCGGAGACCAGGAGGCTGAGTTCATTTACCTGGGTGTTCGCTCAGCGGTTAACCTTGGACTTCAAAAGTCGTTGATCATTGACATTGGTGGAGGAAGTGTGGAATTTATTATTGGCGATGAGCGTGAGCTGTATTGGAAGAAAAGTATAGAGATCGGGGCGCAACGACTGCTGGAATTGTACCACAAAAGTGATCCGATAACCGCATCTGAAATCTCAAAACTTAATGCGCACTTCCGGCAAGCGTTGGTACCTCTCGTTGAAGCACTGACTATTTATAAACCTGAAACACTGGTTGGTTCCTCCGGTACATTTGATACGCTAAGTGATATTTATTGCCTGCAGCATTCCATTTTTAAAAATGATGATGATCGTGAAACACCACTTTCGCTGGAGGGATTTGATAAAATTTATAAGGAGCTTTTAACCAAAGACCGGGCTGCGCGACTGGCGATTCCCGGCATGATTGACATGCGGGTAGATATGATTGTAGTGGCCTGCAGCCTGATCCGTTACATACTGGATCACCATCCCTTCACAAACATACGTGTATCAAGCTACTCACTGAAAGAAGGTGCCCTCGTACACGTGAGTAAAACCTTCAGCTGATCCCGAGTTTCTTTTGAATATCTTCCAGCGACACACCCTTTGTTTCCGGAAATTTTATCAACGTCCAAAGTAGTTGCAACACCATCATGCCCGCAAAAAAAGCGAAGATAATCCACGGATCGTTTCGCAATAAACCTTTCGATTGATCCAAAAATACCGGGGTGATTAAGGTGATAATTGCAGCGAAAACCCAGTGCACACTGGATCCAAACGATTGGCCATAAGCCCGTATGGCATTTGGAAAAATCTCGGAAATAAATACCCAGATAACAGAGCCCTGACCCATGGCATGGGAGGCAATAAAAACAAGCAAGAAGGTCATCATTAACCCGGGGCTTGCACCGATATAAAAAGAATAGGATACCACCGAAAGGCTGATGATGTAACCCAGTGATCCGATGATCAGCAAACTCTTTCTGCCGGTCCGGTCGATGAGGTAAAGCCCCACAAAGGTGAATATTAGATTTACACCACCGATAGCTATTGAATTGAACAGCGAATCTTTGGCGGCCAGTCCGGCACGCTCAAGAATTTCCGGGGCATAGTACAGAATAAAATTAATTCCTGAGAGCTGATTGAAAAAGGCAATGAAAAAAGCCAACAGGATAAGCTTACTGTACTTACGGCTGAAAAAAGGTTCGTGGTGGTGAGTACTCTCTACACGCGCATTCGCTGCTTTAATTGTTTTGATATCTTCAACCGGATTAACCGACCCTAAAGCTGCCAGAACTTTCTTTGCTGTTTCCGTGTCGTTCTTTTTAGTAATTAACCAGCGCGGACTTTCAGGAACACGCATCACCATTACCGTATATAAAACTGCAGGCAAGGCTTCCACACCAAGCATCCAGCGCCAATCGTTGATGCCACCAAATCCCTGTAAAAAGTAGTTTGAGATAAAAGCGACCAGTATGCCAAATACAATATTAAACTGGTACATCGCCACCAAGCGGCCGCGCATCCCGGAAGTAGAAATTTCTGCGATGTACGTTGGCGCAACAATAGAAGATATACCAACGCCCACGCCACCAATAAACCTGAAGAAGGAGAATGTATAGGGATCCGGGGCAAGTGCAGAGCCAATGGCAGAAGCAGTGTATAATACACCAATCCAAAATAATACTTTCTTCCGGCCATATTTCTCCGTTGGTGCACCACCAAACAAGGCGCCTATAACAGTTCCCCATAGCGCCATCGACATAATAAAAAATCCATGAAACCAAGGCGAGGTATTCCACAGGTTTTTGATGGGCAGGTTTGCCCCGGATATGACCACCGTATCAAATCCGAAAAGGAAACCGGCCATGGCCGCCACCAAAGCGATAAAAAATACATTATTCTTCATATTCGATATCTGAAATTTTAAAGGAGGTTGCCATCAGGCTTTTCGAAGGTAAGTGATTTAAGTGAGTATTCGCGATTTCTCCGCGTCTTGACGGTTTTTAGAATGTCTACCGAAAAGTCATACTTTTTAAGCAGTAATCTTTAATAGAAACTTTAGCGTTTTTGTGCTTTTGTGGCCAGTTATTTAGCCACTAAAACTCTAAAACACAAAATTCATAAAATGAGTGAAGCCGGATATTGGGACCAGCTTGGGATAAAGTAATGCCTCAAAAATTGAAAACCACAAAGATCACTGAGGATACACAAAGGCCACAAAGAAAGAAGTGCTGATGCTTAACTATACTCTTTGTGACCTTTGTGTACTCTTTGTGCTCCTTTGTGGTTAACTTTCATTTCGTACAACTCTACAACCCGCTAATCTGTCTGTCCTTCGGATACTTAACCTCATATTTAAAAACCACTTTGCGGGTTTCATTCGGCTGAAGGTTCATGTCCCACAAAAGTTTACCGGTATCCTTATTATGCTTTGCTCCACCTACATCCAGTACGGTAACTTCAATCTGGCTGTTACGTGAAATCGGCAAATGATCTTCAACGGTAATCTTTACGGGCTCGTTTCGGGTATTGCGCACCGAAATTTCCCATGCATAGGCTTCGCGTAAATTGGAAGCAATGGTTCTTCGTGTGGTGAAATCCCTAACCTTTTCACGTTTCACAACAATGCGCTTATCCCGGCCCAACGAAACGGAAAGGGTATCTTTCAAATTATTCGGGTCGATAAAGGTTTTACCCACAAAGGTTCCTTCAAAGAAAACGTTGGCTTCACCCGGTAGTAAATTGAAATCTTCCCAGCCAACAGCTTTTGCCAGCAGAAAGGCATCGGCATCCAGTTTAGGCGCTACGGCATATTGATACTCCGCTTTCATGTCATGCTTTTGAATGTCAACCAACGTTGGTTTTGAAGCAGACAAAACCGTGTAGGGTAAGCTAATGTCAAACTCGGTGTTCAATGAGGTTTGAATGGTTTGGGTAAAGTCAGCCACATTGGAAACACTTGGCATCGCCATGCTAAGTTCCTCAGCAGGCATATCTTCCCGTTTATCTACAGAGCGTTGTACCTGAACTCCGGCAGCCTTGCCCTGAAGACCAACATAAGGAGGTTGGTAGAAATCCAGGTACCAGCTGTAAAGCTCAGGCTTAACACCCCCTTGACTAGGGTTAGCCGTTGAAAGTTTTAAGCGAACATTGCTCCACTCCTCACCCGTGCTTTGAAACACATTGGCTTTATAGTTTAGTTGCACCGGTGACTTGGTGTTGATGGCCCGTAAATCATACACCGGGTACCAGCCGGCATTGCCTACCACATAACTCACTTCAAGTTCTGCATTTGTGGCTGCATCTGCAGAAACACTGATCACAATTTCACTGGTATTGCGGCTGTACAACTCGTTTTGCTCCCGTATCTGCTGGTTGAGTCTTGTCATGCGCTCGTTGATTTTTTTAATCTTATCATCCGCTTTCATTTTCGACAAACCGATTTCGCCCAACCGGATGCGGTAAAAATCAGCCATGGCTTTAAGTTCGTTCACCGAAACGTTCTGGTTAGCCCCGCCAATTTTCTGATTACTCAAAATCATCTGCTCCTCTTTGGAGAGGATATCCTTTTGATGTTGCTCCTGAGCAAGCTGGCGTTTGTATATCTCAAGTGAATCCCTTAACGCCACCAGTTTTTTGGGCATGTTGAACTCACTCAGGTAATTTTGGTTATGGTTTATTCCCAGGATAATGATGTTGCCTTTCCCGGAAACCTGTACGCTTTCCTGATCAAGCTGAGATGTCAACCCCGATACAATAAGATTTGTCCGGCCGGCCTCTACGCGTGTCTTTACTTCACGCGTTACCTGGGCCCGGTTCAGGAACACGGTTACACGGCTAATCCTGGAATCTACTTGTTTTTCGGATTGCGAAAATGCCGGAAACATGGCCACCAGCAGATAAAGAAAAATGATTTGTTTCATAGTACGTTTAGTTTATTGCCAGATGCACCGATCAGGCAAATTCCATAACGAAATTAACCTTAAAATCGTGCTGCGCCACGAAATGGCTTTAGGATGGTTCAATTGGGATTATCTTTGCGCCCATGAAAGATGAACATGTATTTCCGGTTGAATCCCTTCGGCAATTCAGCTTTGGTATTTTCAAAAAAATAGGATGCTCCGATAACGATGCCAACCTCGCTACCGAGGTATTGCTCGCGGCCGACCTTCGGGGTATTGATTCGCACGGCCTGGCGCGACTATCGGGCTATGTACGCTTATGGGAAGCTAACCGTATAAATGCCACTCCCCATATTAAAATTGTTCATGAATCACCCAGCACGGCCGTTGTGGATGGAGATGGCGGGTTAGGCCTGGTGGTGGCGCCCAAGGCTATGGAAATTGCTATCGCGAAAGCCAAAACAGCAGGAACAGGATGGGTGGCTGTAAAGAACTCAAACCATTTTGGTATTGCTGGCTACCATACCATGATGGCTCTGCAGCACGATATGATCGGGTGGGCGATGACCAATGCAAGCCCTTTGGTTGCACCCACATTTTCCGTTGAGCGATTATTGGGAACAAACCCTATTTCTCTTGCCGTGCCCGCTGATAAACAGCCGCCTTTCATACTGGATATGGCCACCACCACGGCAGCCAACGGTAAGCTTGAAATCCTTCAGCGGAAAAATAAGGAGGCTCCGCTGGGTTGGATTCAAACCAAAGACGGAGCACCTTCTGCGAATCCACATGAATTGAAAGATGGCGGAGCATTAATTCCGCTGGGTAGTGATTATGAGCATGGTAGCCATAAAGGCTACGGACTTGGCGCCATGGTAGATATTTTGTCGGCTGTACTTTCGGGTGCCAACTATGGGCCGTGGGTTCCGCCCTTTGTTGCCTTCTTACAACCTCCGGCCGATCCGGTGGGTGAAGGCATCGGTCATTTCTTAGGTGCCATGCGGGTAGATGCTTTCCGGCCTGCTGAGGAGTTTAAAAAACACATGGACAATTGGATTACGCGCTTTCGTGCAGCAAAAACTATCGAGGGAAAGGAAAAAGTATTGATTCATGGCGATCCCGAGCGGGAGATGAGTACACAAAGAAAAAAAGAAGGGATACCCCTTAATCCAAAAGTGGTGGAAGACCTAAAAGATCTTGGTAAAAAATTAGGTATTGCGTTCTAGAAAATAAACCCTCCAATATTTACTCCTGCGCGGATAACCCAGGGACTTTGATAAGGTGTGTAAAAGGCATCGGAAGGTGTGTATGAAAAATTGTAAAGCGCCATAATAAAAAAGGATGCTTTGTTACCAATGGGTTGAAGCAGCCCGGCCCCGGCAAGAAAGCTATTAAAGCTTCTTCGTTCCTTTTCGCCAGGTCCCACCAGCAGTTGATAATTCAAATGTTCAAATTCAGTTTGCACAAAAAAACCTTTGTACACCGTAAACCGTGCAAACGGATTTATGGAATAATCATTAAATGAAGTGGCAGGGGTTACAAGTTTATATTTTGAATAGCGATAGGTAAAGCCTGAGCCCACCAGAAATTTTCGCGTAACGGAGTACCCAATAACGGGTGAAAGGGAAACAAAATCCTGAACATTACCAAACCCTAACCCAAAGCCACCACCGGTAACAATCCGCTCTTTAAACGGAACACCCTTTAAACTGTTGTCTTCGCCTTGTGCCACGGCCACACCAACTGAAATAATCAAAAACAGTAAACTAACCGATGCGCGCATAATCTATTTTTTTATTCTTCAACGATTACAAATACATCTTCGTTTTCCTTCTTCATTAAATATTTTTCACGGGCAAATTTCTCCAACGATTCCCGGTCGCCAAAAAGTTCTTCGCGATCCTTTTCCACTTCCTTTATTTTCTCTTCATAATATTCCTTCTCATTTTCCAGGGCACGAAGTTTAGCCGATAATTTATAGCGCGACATAAAATCATTCGAGTCGAGAAAGAGCATCCAGGTTAAAAAAATGAGGCCGGCAATCATATAAAAATTGCGAAAAACCTTAGGTATACGGTTCAGCATAGCAGTTTAAAAAGTATTCGAAGATAGAAAATAATTGGGAAGAACTAAAAAGCCCCGTTTTGAGCGGGGCCTTTTTAGTAGCAGTATACAATTTACAGTTAAAACTTCTTTCCGGGGAAGTAGGCTACTTCACCCAACTCTTCCTCAATCCGTATCAACTGGTTATACTTTGCAATCCGGTCCGAACGTGAGGCTGATCCGGTTTTTATCTGGCCGGTATTGAGAGCCACCGCCAGGTCGGCAATGGTGCTGTCTTCCGTTTCACCGGAGCGGTGCGACATCACACACTTGTACGCGTTTCGCTTGGCCAGGTTTACGGTATCGATGGTTTCCGTTAATGAACCAATCTGATTAACCTTTATAAGAATTGAGTTCCCAATATTTTCGTCTATTCCTTTTTGTAAACGCTTTACGTTGGTTACAAACAAATCATCACCAACTAACTGAACCTTATCACCGATCTTCTCCGAAAGCGCTTTCCAGCCTGCCCAATCATCTTCGGCCATACCATCTTCCAGTGAAATGATTGGATATTTCTTAGACCAGTTTGTCCAGTACTCAGCCATTTCCAAAGGCTTCAATTTCTTGCCCGATGATTTTTTGAAGTGATAAACTTTTGCCTTAGAATCATAGAATTCAGAAGCTGCCGGATCAAGTGCAATAAAAATATCTGAACCTGGTTTGTACCCTGCCTTTTCAATGGCTTTCAATACTACTTCAATAGCCTCTTCGTTCGACTTCAGGTTTGGCGCAAATCCACCTTCATCGCCCACGTTGGTTGAAAGGCCTTTGTCGTGCAAAACCTTTTTCAGTGTATGAAAAACTTCAGCCCCCATTTGCAGCGCTTCTGAAAATGTATCAGCACCTACGGGCATCACCATAAACTCCTGAAAGTCGATGGCATTATCGGCATGGCTGCCACCGTTCAGGATGTTCATCATCGGCACCGGAAGGGTGTTGGCATTAACGCCTCCAATGTAACGGTATAGCGGTAAACCTGCTTCCATAGCGGCAGCTTTGGCAATCGCTAACGAAACACCCAGTATGGCATTGGCACCCAGTTTACCTTTGTTGGGTGTGCCATCCAACTCCAACATAATCTTATCCAGCAAATTCTGCTCAAACACAGAAAAGCCAACCACTTCTGAAGCAATTTTATTGTTTACATTTTCAACCGCCTTCAATACACCTTTGCCCATGTATTGCTTTTTATTTCCATCACGAAGCTCAACGGCTTCGTGCGTTCCGGTTGATGCTCCGGAAGGAACTGCAGCACGGCCATAGGCCCCGCTGGAGGTAACCACATCTACTTCAACGGTTGGGTTACCACGACTGTCCAGAATTTGCCGGGCATGAATGTTTTCAATTAAAGACATAGTATTTCGTTTAGGTGTTAAAGTTTAATTTTAGTTGCTAACGGTTTGGAGTTGTTCCTGCCGGATCATTTCAACAAACTGATCGAACAGATAACGCGAATCGTGTGGCCCGGGAGAGGCCTCCGGGTGGTATTGAACAGAGAATGCTTTTTTATTTTTTATACGAATACCCATGATGGTATTGTCATTTAAGTGCAGGTGTGTTACTTCAATAGTGTTGTTACCTTCTATATCTTTTTCGCTTACAGCGAAACCATGGTTTTGAGATGTCATCTCACCCAAACCCGTTACCAGGTTTTTCACCGGGTGATTTAAACCCCGATGGCCGTGGTGCATCTTGTACGTTGAAATGCCATTGGCCAGCGCCAACAATTGGTGACCAAGACAAATGCCAAACACAGGTTTATTCGTTTCCAAAATTTGCTTAACCGTTTGTATGGCGTAATCCATTACAGCCGGATCGCCCGGGCCGTTGGAAAGAAAAAATCCATGTGGCTCCCAAGCTTCGATCGTTGCAAAATTTGTTTTTGCCGGAAATACATTGATGTAACAACCGCGTGCCGCAAGGTTAGTGAGGATGCTTTTCTTAATACCGAAATCAAGAGCGGCCACCCGAAACGGTGCCCCCTTATCGCCTACTGTGTATCCGGCTTTTGTTGAAACAACGGATGAAAGTTCCAGTCCATCCATGGAGGGTACTTTCTTAATTTCATTTTTCATTTCGTCCGGAGTAAGCTCGGATGAAATCAAGGCATTCATAGCCCCCTTGTTACGGATGTAGCGCACCAGCATGCGCGTGTCAACATCGGAAATACCGGTGATGCCATGTTTCTCCAGGTATTGCTGAAGGCTTTGATTTGACGTTAACCGGCTGAATACCGTGGAGAAATCATTCACTACCAACCCGCTGATTTTCGGTGTATCCGATTCCTGCTCGGCATCAACGGTACCATAGTTACCAATATGGGCGGTGGTGTTAACGATGATTTGTCCATAGTACGATGGATCGGTGTAAATCTCCTGGTAGCCGGTCATGCCGGTATTAAAGCAAATTTCTCCACCGGTGGTACCCGGTTTTCCGATCAGGATTCCCTCCATCAGGAGGCCATCTTCAAGAAGTAAGTAGGCTTTTTTACTCACGCGTTTTAGTGGTTTTACAAAAATAATCTTCAGGCGCTAAAGCACGGACTAAACCCTTAACTTTTTCGCCACAATCGATTTAACGGGCCAAACACAAATAAAAAAGGATTGAACAACGTCCAATCCTTTTCCTATGTATAGCGAATAATTCACTATTCCTTATCCTCGCTCTTTTTATCGGCTTTCTTTGCGGTCTTTTTGGCCGGTTTTTCAGCCTTTTCCTCAGCCACTGGCTCCTCTACCACCTGGGCATCTTCAGCTTTTTTGCCTTTTGCCACACGACCTCTTCTGGTTTTAGCCTTTTTAGCTGTACCTTCCTTCTTGTAGATATCGTTGAAATCGACCAGTTCGATCAGGCACATTTCGGCATTGTCGCCTACGCGAACATCAGCCATTTTAATGATACGCGTGTAGCCGCCCGGACGCTCCGATGTTCTGGAGGCTACTGTACCGAAAAGCTCCTTTACTGATTCTTTGTTCTGTAAATACGAAAACACAGTTCTTCTGGAGTGCATGGTATCGCTTTTCGCCTTGGTAATAAGCGGCTCAACATACTTGCGTAATGCTTTTGCCTTTGCTACCGTGGTGGTGATACGCTTGCTCAGGATGAGGGAAGAGGCCATGTTCGACAGCAATGCGCTGCGGTGACTGGCGGTTCTTCCAAGGTGATTTACTTTCTTACCGTGTCTCATTTCAATTAATCTTCTTCAAGTTTATACTTAGCCAGATCCATACCAAAGGTAAGTCCCTTTTCGGCAACCAGTTGTTCCAATTCGGCCAGCGACTTCTTACCGAAGTTTCTGAACTTCATCATATCAGAAATTTCAAGCTCTACAAGGTCGCCAAGTGTTTTCACATCAGCTGCCTTTAAGCAGTTGTATGCGCGAACTGATAAATCCAGATCGTGAAGGCCGGTCTTCAAAAGCTTGCGCATGTGCAGTAATTCCTCATCCACCTGCTCAACTTCGGCATCTTTACCGGTTTCCAGTTCCATTGACTTATCGGAGAACAAGGCAAAGTGCTTGATCAGAATATGGGCAGCACCTTCCAGGGCCAACTCAGGGTGAATTGAACCATCGGTTTGAATTTCTAGCACTAATTTTTCGTAGTCAGTCTTTTGTTCAACGCGTGTATTCTCTACACTGAACTTAACATTCTTAATAGGTGTAAAGATGGCGTCAATAGGAATGAAACCGAATACTTGTTCTGCTGGCTTGCTTTCCTCTGCCGGAAGGTATCCTCTGCCCTTCTCAATCGTTAACTCAATCTCAAACTGAGCTGACTCATCAAGGTTGCAAATTACATGCTCAGGGTTTAACACTTCAAAAGCCGAAGTAAACTTGGTGATGTCACCCGCTTTAAACTGTTTCTGCTTTTTAATGTTGATGGTAACTTTTGTATCGAAACCATCAGTGATTTTCTTGAAGCGAACCATCTTTAAATTCAAGATGATCTCCGCTACATCTTCCACCACACCTTCGATGGTGGAGAATTCATGAAGCACACCGGGTATTTTAATACCGGTGATGGCATAGCCCTCCAGGGAAGACAAAAGAATTCTGCGTAAAGCATTACCGATGGTAACACCGTAGCCTTTTTCCAACGGTTTAAAGGTAAAGGTGCCGTGAAAATCATCGGCTTTTTCCATTACTACTTTATCCGGAATCTGAAATGCTAATATTGACATAATGCGTTCTTGTTAATTAGTTAGAATTACTTCGAGTACAATTCAACGATCAACTGCTCATTGATGTTCTCGGGGATATCCTGGCGTACCGGAATGTGGATGAGTTTACCTTCCAGTTCGCTACCATCCCACTCCAACCATGGGTATTTTTTAACACCTTGAATGGATAAACTGGTGGTAATGGCCTCCAGCGATTTCGATTTTTCACGAACTCCTACTTTGTCACCGGCACGAAGGGTGTAGGAAGGGATATTGACGATATCACCGTTTACAGTAATGTGCTTGTGCGAAACCAACTGCCGTGCAGCCCTACGGGTTGGTGCAATGCCCAACCGGTACACCACGTTATCGAGACGAGCCTCCAGCAATTGAAGGAGTGTTTCACCGGTAATACCCTTTTTGCGAGATGCTTTATCAAACAGTTTGGCAAACTGGCGTTCCAACAATCCATAGATATACTTTGCCTTTTGTTTCTCAGCAAGCTGCACAGCATATTCTGACTGTTTTCTCTTTTTGCCTTTTCCATGCATACCCGGTGCATAGTTCTTCTTTTGAACAGCCTTGTTCTCACCTAAGATGGGCTCTCCAAATCGTCTTGAAATTCTAGCTCTTGGGCCTGTGTATCGTGCCATTTTCTTTCTTTGATTTTTAAATTGCCGACTTCAGATTTTTACTTCGATCGCCAATCGTTTCTTTTATATTGTTTATACTCTTCTCTTTTTTGGAGGCCGGCAACCATTATGCGGAAGTGGAGTCATATCCTTAATGGTAGTGACTTCAATTCCTGCAGATTGAATGGTACGAATAGCAGACTCGCGGCCTGATCCCGGACCTTTTACAAAGACCTCAACTTTTCTCAAGCCCAGTTCAAAAGCCCTGGAAGCACAATCCTGTGCAGCTACCTGAGCCGCATAAGGTGTGTTTTTCTTGGAACCCTTAAAGCCCATTTTACCGGCTGATGCCCATGTAATAACCTGACCGGTGGAGTTGGTCATAGAAATTACAATGTTGTTAAACGTTGCATGAATATGCGCCTGGCCTACGGCCTCGACCTGCACTACACGCTTTTTGGCTTTATCTTTTCTTTTTTCTGAGGACATTACGCTATTATTTTATATCCAGATCAATGATTATCCTTTCGTTGCCTTCTTCTTATTGGCTACCGTTTTACGCTTACCCTTACGCGTACGCGCGTTATTCTTGGTGGTTTGTCCACGCACTGGCAATCCCTTACGGTGACGCAGCCCCCTGTAGCAACCAATATCCATCAGGCGCTTAATGCTTAACTGAACTTCCGAACGAAGAGCACCTTCTACCCTGATACCTTCCGTGATGATGGAACGAATAGCATTGGATTCTTCATCGGTCCAATCCTTTGCCTTTTTATTCCAATCTACACCGGCACCTGTTAATATTTTTTGCGCGGTTCTTCTGCCAATACCATAGATATAGGTCAGGCTTATCTCACCCCGTTTGTTATCTGGTATATCGACACCTTGTATCCTTGCCATGTTGTTAAATTATCGGTTTCAATTTTTAATGGTTTTCAATAACGAAAGACTACCCTTGTCTTTGTTTGTAACGCGGGTTCTTCTTGTTAATCACATACAACTTGCCTTTGCGTCTGATAATCTTGCAATCAGCGCTACGCTTTTTTATGGATGTTTTTACTTTCATTGCTCTGTTGGTTGTTAAGACGCAATTGCTTACGACTCTATCTATTTATACCTAAATACAATTCTTCCTTTTGTCAAATCATAAGGTGACATTTCCAGCCTTACCTTATCGCCCGGAAGTATGCGGATGTAGTGCATCCTCATCTTTCCGGAAATATGCGCCAATACTTCATGTCCGTTTTCCAACTGAACACGAAACATGGCGTTTGATAATGCTTCCATTATCGTTCCGTCCTGCTCTATCGACTTCTGTTTCGCCACTTAAATGAATAATTTTCTTCTATATACTTATGTGTCGTTAACACTTCTGCTTTATCTTCTCGCACAGCCACCATGTGCTCAAAATGAGCTGATGGTTTTCTGTCGGCAGTACGAATGGTCCAACCATCGCGCTCCTGAACAACATTTTTTGTTCCCATGTTGATCATCGGTTCAATGGCAAACACCATTCCCGCAACCAGTTTCACACCCTTTCCGCGCTTTCCATAATTCGGAACTTCGGGATCTTCATGAAGGTTTTTACCCACTCCATGTCCAACCAGCTCACGAACTACTCCATATCCAAAACTCTCCACATAACTCTGAATGGCATGACTCACATCACCCATTCGGTTACCTGCTTTCGCTTGTTCGATTCCTTTAAACAAGGACTCGTACGTTCGCTCCAGCAGCAGGAGAGTTTTTTCATCCACACCTTCCAACGGGTAGGTGTAAGCCGAATCGCTGTGAAAACCTTTGTAATAAACTCCACAATCAATGGCTACTACATCTTTTTCACGCAATTCATAGTTGCCAGGAAAACCATGTACAACCACTTCGTTTACTGAAATACAAAGTGAAGCAGGAAAAGAACCATTGTAATTCTTGAAGGACGGAACGCCTCCATGATCACGGATAAATTCTTCTGCCACTTTATCCAGTACTGAAGTTTTCACTCCAGGTTTTACCAGCTTCGCTATTTCACCATGGGCTTTGCCCAGTATCAGGGCACTTTCCTTGATGATTTGGATCTCCTCTTCAGTCTTTAAGTGGATCATCCAGCACTAAGCCGCAGCAAATTGAGAACGACCTTTCACACGTCCGGACTTCATCATTCCTTCATAATGACGCATCAGCAGGTAACTTTCAATTTGCTGTAGTGTGTCGAGGATTACCCCAACCATAATCAGCAATGATGTTCCTCCATAAAACTGAGCGAAATTCTGACCGACACCAGCCCTAACTGCAAATGCAGGAAGAATGGCTACGATCACCAGAAACATGGCGCCCGGAAATGTAATTCTTGATAAAACAGTATCTATAAACTCAGCAGTTTGCTTGCCCGGCTTAATGCCCGGCACAAAACCACCGTTGCGTTTCAGGTTATCAGCGATATCATTTGAGTTAATGGTAATCGCAGTATAAAAGAATGTAAAAATCAAAATCAGTGAACCAAACAACAGGTTGTACTGCCATGAGGTAAAGTCGGAGAACGTAGAACCAATATAAGCTCCAATATCACTGTCTCTCCAAATACCGGCCAGCAAGGCAGGGATAAACATCAACGCCTGCGCGAAGATGATGGGCATTACACCGGCAGAGTTCAGTTTCAATGGAATGAAATCGCGCTTGCCACCATACAGTTTATTACCGATTACCTGCTTGGCATATTGAATCGGAATTCTTCGGGTAGCCTGGGTTAGCATAATCACACCCATCACTACAAAGAATAACGCTAACAATTCGATAATAAATAACAGGGCACCTTGCATACCACGGTTGTTCACCGCTTCATCAATGATGGCACCTGGGAAACGTGACACAATACCAATCATAATCAGCATGGAGATACCATTACCTATACCTTTGTCGGTAATACGTTCACCTAACCACATACAGAACATTGTTCCGGCAATGAGGATAACGATTGATGATGCGTAGAAAAATAATCCCGGTGTTGTTATAGCCTCAGTAGGTATAGTTCCGCGGATGTATCCGTATGACTGAAAACCGGTGATGAATATGGTTAATACACGCGTGATCTGATTTAAGCGCTTGCGACCAGAGTCACCCTCCTTCTGCATTTTTTGAAAATAAGGTACCGCAAACCCAAGCAACTGCACAATAATGGAGGCAGAGATGTAGGGCATAATACCTAATGCAAAAATGGAAGCTCTGCTGAAGGAACCTCCAAGAAATGTATTTAATAAATCAAAAATACCGCCCGATACGGCATTCTGTTCAAGAATTACAGGATCAACACCTGGCAATACGATAAACGAACCAAGTCTGAAAATAATCAGAAAACCCATCGTGTTCAGGATTCTGACCCGCAGATCTTCAATCGAAAAAATATTCCTTATGGTAGTAAAGAACCGCTTCATTATTATTTCACTGGGGTTGCAGATCCTCCTACTTTTTCAATGGCCTTAACGGCTGTGTCAGAAAAAGCATGAGCCTGTACGTTCACTTTTGATTTCAATTCTCCTCTTCCTAAAACCTTTACTTTATCGGTTCTTCCGATTATACCATTATCGATAAGAACCTGCACGCTGATGTCAGCCGATTTTATTTTTTCAGCGAGTGTTTCAAGAACATCAAGATTCACGGCCTTGAAGTATACTTTATTATTATTCTTAAAACCGAATTTCGGCACCCTGCGCTGTAACGGCATTTGTCCACCTTCAAAACCAAATTTTCTGGAATAGCCTGAACGTGATTTCGCACCCTTGTGTCCGCGACCGGCAGTAGTACCACCGGAACCCTGTCCACGCCCTAAGCGCTTGTTGGTTTTAACTGAACCTTCAGCAGGTTTTAATGTATGTAACTTCATGGTAATTAAAGTTCTGTTACCGTAATCAAATGATTCACTTTGTTGATCATACCGGCAATCTGGGGAGTTAACTCCACTTCAACCGATCTGTTCACTTTACCCAAGCCCAACGCTCTTAATGTGCGCTGCTGTCTCTCAGGTCTTTTAATATCGCTTCTCGCTTGTGTAATTTTTACCTTAGCCATGTTCTTATCCGTTAAAAACTTTGGACAATGAAACTCCTCTGTTCTTTGCTACCGTAAATGCATCGCGCATGTTCGTCAGCGCATTGAAGGTTGCCTTCACCACGTTGTGCGGATTAGAAGATCCCTTCGACTTTGCCAATACATTGTGAATACCGGCACTTTCCAATACTGCACGCATAGCACCACCGGCAATAACGCCTGTACCGGGCGAAGCAGGCTTCAGCAGAACAAGTCCACCACCGAATTTGCCAATCGCTTCGTGTGGTACAGTTCCTTTTGAAATCGGAACTTTCACCAAATGCTTTTTGGCATCGTCAATTCCTTTTGTGATGGCATCGGTTACTTCATTGGCTTTGCCTAATCCGTACCCTACCACACCATTGCCATCGCCAACTACTACTATGGCAGCGAAGCTGAACCTGCGTCCACCTTTCACTACTTTCGCTACGCGTTCAATGGCAACGACTTTCTCTTTCAGATCAATTTCGCTCGCCTTTACTGTGCTGATGTTGCTAACTGACATATCTTAATTTCTTAGAATTTCAAACCACCTTCCCGTGCACCTTCGGCCAGGGCCTTAACATTACCATGGTACAAGTAGCCGTTGCGATCAAACACAATAGCACTGATACCGGAAGCAATTGCCTTTTCAGCAATCTTCTTCCCTACATTCTTGGAGTTCTCCATGTTAAGTCCGGATTTCTTACCCAAATCATTAACCGAAGCGGCTGCTATGGTAACACCGTTTACATCGTCAATAATCTGGGCATAAATGCCGGTATTACTTCTGAAGATTGATAACCGGGGTCTCTCTGTTGTTCCGGAAATTTTCTTCCGTACACCCTTCTTTATTCTTGATCTTCTTTCTCTGTTCTTGCCTGCCATAGGAAATGGTTTTCTATGATGCTTATCAATTATTATTTAGCAGCTGCTTTACCAGCTTTTCTACGTACCTGCTCACCTGTAAAGCGAATACCTTTTCCTTTGTAAGGTTCAACTTTACGCAATGACTTAATTTTAGCAGCAACCTGTCCGATCAACTGCTTATCAATTCCTTCCAGAATAATGGTTGGATTGCTACCCTTTTCCTGAACAGCCTGAACTTTTAATTCACTGGGTACTGCCAGAAATATGCTGTGCGAGTAACCAAGACTTAGTTCAAGTACATTGGATTGAGCACTGGCTTTAAAACCAACACCAACCAATTCAAGTTGTTTCTTATAACCGTTCTTCACACCCTCAATCATGTTGGCAATAAGGGCACGGTACAAACCATGCATAGCCTTATGACGCTTTTGTTCAGTGGGGCGTTCAAGAATAATATGACCATCTTCCTGCTTTATAATAAAGTCAGAATCAATAACCTGGGTAAGCTCACCTTTAGGGCCTTTCACAGAAACAGTGCGGTTGGACTTATTAAAGTTGAACGTAATGCCTTGCGGTAATTCGATGGGTAGTTTTCCTATACGTGACATAGCTTCAGTCGATTAATACACGTAACACAATACTTCACCACCCACATTTAACTTGCGGGCTTCCTTATCGGTAACTACACCACGGGAAGTTGAGATGATGGCCACGCCTAACCCATTCATTACCCTTGGCAGAGAACTGGTGTTGGCGTACTGTCTCAAACCGGGCGTACTTATCCGTTGCAATTTGGTGATGGCCGATTCCCGTGTTTCAGGGTTATACTTCAAGGCAATCTTGATAGTACCCTGAGGGGTTGGGCCCTCCTCAAATTTGTAGTTTAAAATATACCCCTTGTCAAATAACACCTTGGTTATCTCCCTTTTCAGGTTAGACGCAGGAATTTCTACCACCTTGTGGTTAGCTTTGATTGCGTTCCGCAACCTTGTCAAATAGTCTGAAATAGGATCAGTCATTTTACTATTTCTTTACGCTCATTTTTAAAAAAGCAAACCCGTTATTTTTAACGGGCTGCAAAGATACCTAACAATTTCTGTTATCCAAACTGTTACCTGGTTTCGTCATAGACGACCTTGATACTCAGCAACCTAATATGTCGTTTCGCGCTGTTTTACCAGCTAGCTTTGGTCAAACCAGGGATTTTGCCCTCAGAAGCCATTTCGCGCAGAACGTTTCGGCATACGCCAAACTTTCCAACATAGCCTTTTGGACGACCTGTAAGCTTGCACCTGTTTTTCAGGCGCACCGGAGACGCGTTGCGGGGGAGTTTATCCAACGCAGCATAGTCACCGGCCTCTTTCAGGGCTTTGCGCTTGGCAGCATATACTGCCACCAGCTTCTCTCTTTTGGTTTGCCTTGCAATTACAGATAATTTAGCCATAGCAAATTTTTAGTTCTTATTAGCAAACGGCATCCCGAACGCTTTCAGGAGCTCGTAACTTTCTTCGTCTGTCTCAGCTGAAGTCACAAATGTGATGTCCATTCCACTGATTTTATTCACTTTGTCAATTGATATCTCCGGGAAGATGATCTGTTCTTTTACACCCAGGGTATAATTACCCCGTCCGTCAAAACCTTTCGGGCTGATGCCACGAAAATCGCGTACCCGTGGCAGTGCAATGCTCATTAAGCGATCCAGAAATTCATACATCTTGTCGCCACGCAAGGTCACTTTCACACCAATGGGCATATCTTCCCGTAACTTAAAGTTGGAAATTGCTTTCTTGGATTTGGTGGATACAGCCTTCTGACCGGTGATCGCGGTAATTTCTTCCAGTGCCACATCAATCAGTTTCTTATCGGTTACGGCAATGCCCATACCTTTGTTGATACTGATCTTTTCGATCTTAGGAACCTGCATAACCGACTTGTACTGAAACTTCTCTTTCAGTGCCGGTACGATTTCCTTTACGTACTTTTCTTTTAGTCTTGGAGTAGCCATTACTTTATAAATTCTCCTGTTTTCTTTGAATAGCGCTGCAACTTACCTTTCTCGTTAAGCTTTCTTCCTATACGGGTAGGGTTACCACTTGCCGGATCAATCAACATTAAGTTGCTGATATGCAAGGCAGCTTCAGTTTTCTTTATTCCACCCTCAGGTTTTCCAGCTGAAGGTTTTTCGTGTTTTGTAACGATGTTGATTCCTTCAACTATCGCTCTGCTTTTTGCTGCCTGAACTTCCAATACTTTTCCGGTTTTGCCCTTATCATCTCCGGCAATAACCTTCACCGTATCGCCTTTGCGAATATGAAGTTTAGGTTGCTTGTTAAATTTTCTTTCCATGCTATTAAATCACTTCAGGTGCCAATGACACAATTTTCATAAACTGCTTTTCCCTCAACTCACGCGCCACAGGGCCGAAAATACGGGTACCACGCGGTTCATCCTGTGCATTCAACAACACGGCTGCGTTATCTTCAAAGCGAATGTATGAACCATCCTTTCTCCTGATTTCTTTGGTTGTTCTCACCACCACCGCTCTTGATACAGTACCTTTTTTTACCTGGCTTGAAGGCATGGCTGATTTTACGGTAACCACAATCTTATCACCTACGGTTGCATAACGCTTGCTGCTGCCGCCTAACACATGCACGCAAAGCACTTCTTTAGCACCGCTATTATCGGCAACAGAAAGTCTTGATTCGGTTTGTATCATAATTACTTCGCTTTTTCTATAATCTCAACTAATCTCCAACGCTTCAACTTGCTCAATGGACGAGTTTCAGAGATGCGTACAGTGTCACCAATACCTGCCTCATTCTTTTCATCATGAGCCATAAATTTGGTTGTCTTGTGAACAAACTTTCCGTAGATCGGGTGTTTTACCTTTCTATCCACAGCAACGGTAATGCTCTTTACCATTTTATTGCTCACCACTTTACCAATACGTTCTTTTCTAAGATTCCTTTCCATAGGACTATTTTTGAAGTTCTTTAGCTCGTAGCTCCGTGTTAAGACGGGCTATAAGTTTCTTTGTTTCTCTTATTTTCATCGGGTTTTCGATAGCCGAAACCTGATGGGCAAATTTCATTTTACGCAGCGCTTCTTTTTCACTGCCGATTTTTTCACGCAGTTCAACCACGTTTAACTCTTTAATTTCTGTGCTCTTCATGGCGCTATTATTCTACGTAATCTCTTCTAACGGTAAACTTTGTTCTGATCGGCAATTTACCTTCGGCTAACCGTAACGCTTCTTTTGCTGTGGCCATGTTTACACCACCGGCCTCGAAAAGAATTGTTCCTGGCTTGATCACCGCCACCCAATATTCAGGGGCACCTTTACCTTTACCCATACGAACCTCAGCAGGCTTCTGTGTAATAGGTTTGTCAGGGAAAATACGAATCCATACCTGACCTTCACGTTTCATAAAACGTGTTACGGCAATACGGGCGGCCTCCAGTTGACGGGATGTAATCCATCCGCCCTCCAGGCTTTTAAGACCAAACGATCCGAACGCAATAGTGTGCCCACGAGTGGCAACCCCTTTTACGCGGCCTTTTTGCATTTTTCTGAACTTCGTACGTTTCGGCTGTAACATTGCTACCTTACTTTATACTTCTTAATACTATCGTTTCTCTCTGCGATTTTCTCCACCACGACCACCGCGGTTTCCACCACGACCTTCATTGGGTCTTCTTCTTCCGCCACGATCTCCACCACCACGCTCATTACCTGCGCCACCCTGGCTACCGGCAGCATTGCTCACAATACCCACGTTAGGCGACAAATCACGCTTGCCATACACTTCGCCTTTAAAGATCCATACCTTAATACCGATCTTTCCGTAAACGGTTTGCGCTTCCGATATCGCATAATCGATATCAGCACGCAGTGTATGCAAAGGAATTCTTCCTTCTTTATATTGCTCAGTGCGGGCCATGTCAGCACCAGCTAACCGACCAGAACATTTAATCTTAATACCTTCAGCTCCAACACGTATGGCCGAAGCAATAGCTTGCTTCATGGCGCGCTTGTAAGAGATACGTGCTTCGATTTGTTGCGCGATGGATTCACCCACTAACTTGGCGTCTAATTCCGGACGCTTAATTTCATAGATGTTGATCTGAACATCCTTTCCGGTGATTTGCTTCAACTCCTCCTTAATCTTATCGACCTCGGTACCACCTTTTCCAATAACTACACCTGGGCGTGCAGTGTGGATGGTTAATGTAATACGCTTTAATGTGCGTTCAATAACTATTTTGGCGATACCACCTTTAGGAATACGGGCGTTAATGTATTTTCTGATCTTCTGATCTTCAACCAGCTTATCAGAGAAGGTATTGCCACCGTACCAGTTAGAGTCCCATCCCCGAACGATACCCAAGCGAAATCCTACAGGATTAATTTTCTGTCCCATTATTCCTTTGTTTCTTTTTCTGTTGTTTCAACTACTGCTTTATTCTTCAGGCTATCCAACACGAGCGTTACGTGGTTGGAACGCTTGCGAACCCGATGCGCTCTTCCTTGCGGGGCCGGACGAAGTCTTTTCAAAATGCGACCGCCATCAACCCAGATATCCTTTACGAATAAGTCGGCTTCTTCAAGTTTTGCTTCCTGGTTTTTATTTTCCCAGTTAGCAATAGCTGAAAGAAGAAGCTTTTCCAGCTTGAATGAACCTACTTTGGGCTCATACTTCAATATGTTCAAAGCCTTGCTCACGCGTTCGCCACGGATCAAATCAGCCACCAGCCTCATCTTACGCGGAGAAGTAGGCACGTTTTTCAACTTAGCTACCACAGGACCGGTTTTAGCCGCTTCCTTGCGGGCATCGCGTTTCTCTCTTTTTAAAACTGACTTCTTAGTCTTTTTCTCTACAGCTTCCATGATTACTAAGCTTCTTTTCTGTTACCCGAATGCCCTCTGAATGTGCGGGTAGGTGCAAATTCACCAAGTTTGTGCCCCACCATATTCTCGGTTACGTAAACCGGTATAAATTTATTTCCGTTGTGAACCGCAAACGTATGGCCTATCATTTCGGGTGTAATTGTTGATCTGCGTGACCATGTTTTGATCACCGATTTTTTACCCGATTTCTCAGTCGTCTCTACTTTTTTAAGCAGACGTAAATCGCAGTACGGTCCTTTTTTAATCGAGCGTCCCATTATTTTTTCCTCCTGGATATGATTTGTCGATCTGAATATTTCTTAGGGTGACGTGTTTTCTTACCCTTCGCAATTAAGCCTTTGCGTGAGCGCGGATGTCCACCGGAAGCACGTCCTTCACCACCACCCATCGGGTGATCAACAGGGTTCATTGCCACCGCACGCGTACGTGGGCGTTTTCCTTTCCAGCGACTGCGACCAGCTTTACCAACGCTTTCGTTCATGTGATCAGCATTGGATACAGAACCTACGGTTGCTGTGCAAACTTCCAATACGGTGCGCATTTCTCCGGAAGGCATCTTCAATGTGGCCACACCATTTTCGCGAGCCAACAATTGAACAAATGAACCAGCACTGCGCGCAATTGCTCCGCCTCTGCCTGGCTTCAATTCTACATTATGAACAACAGTACCTAACGGAATCTTAGAAAGCGGAAGTGCATTGCCTACTTCAGGCGCAACATCCGAACCCGCTACAACCTGCTGGCCAACTTTCAATCCGGTTGGAGCAATGATATAAGACTTGGCACCATCAGCATAAAATAACAAGGCAATACGGGCAGAACGTGTTGGATCATATTCAATAGTCTTAACCGTAGCCGGCACGCCTGCCTTGTCACGTTTAAAATCAATCAAACGACTCTTCTGCTTATGACCACCACCGATATAGCGCATGGTCATTCTACCATTATTATTTCTGCCTCCGGTTTTCTTCTTAGTATTTACCAGCGACTTCTCCGGCTTTGATGACGTAATGTCATCAAAAGAAGGGGCGAGTCTGTGTCTCGTTCCTGGTGTTACCGGCTTTAATTTCTTCAACGCCATCGTTCAATAATTATACGTTGCTATAAAAATCAATTATTTCTCCTTCAGCCAATGTTACAATGGCCTTCTTATAATTAGGCTTACGACCTGTAAGAACTCCAGCTTTCGTATAACGGGATTTCTGCTTACCCATCATGCGCATGGTGTTAACATGCTCAACCGTTACGCCATACTGCTTTTCAACAGCCTTCTTGATCTCCACCTTATTCGCTTCAATATCTACAATGAAGCCGTATTTGCCCTTTTCATTCAAGGCAGATACTTTTTCTGTAACCAGGGGCTTCTTTAATACGCTCATGATTCTTTATTTAATAGGTTCTCAACCTTGCTTACTGAGCTCTCTACAAAAATCACATTGTCAGCATTCATCACATCATAGGTGTTGATCTGATCAGCCGTAGTGATTTTAGCACGCTTTAAATTTCTGCCAGACAACACAACATTCTTGTTACTTTCGGGAAGCACCAGTAGAGTCTTCTTGTCGGCTAGTGAAAGGGCATTTAATAAATTGATGTATTGCTTGGTCTTAGGGGCTTCGAAACTGAAATCTTCTAAAACTGCAATGGCATTATCTTTTGCTTTATAGGTAAGCGCAGATTTACGCGCGAGGTCTTTTACTTTCTTATTAAGCTTAAACGAGTAGTCGCGGGGCTGAGGACCAAATACTCGTCCACCACCTTTAAACTGAGGGTTTTTAATGTTACCCGCACGCGCTCCACCAGTACCTTTTTGCTTTTTGATTTTTTTGCTGGATCCGGCAATCTCGTTACGTTGCTTGGATTTGTGTGTGCCCTGCCGCTGGTTGGCGAGGAAACTCTTCACATCCAGGTAGATAGCGTGATCGTTGGGCTCAATGGCAAACACCGCATCAGAAAGATTAACTTTCTTTCCGGTCTGCTCTCCACTATATTTTAAAATGCTAACTTCCATTACTTCTGCAGAATTATAGTTGAGTTCTTAGCTCCGGGAACAGAGCCGCTGACAACAATCAGATTTTGATCGGCCATGATTTTAACAACCTGAAGGTTAGTAACCTTCACACGGTCGTTACCCATGCGGCCTGCCAAACGCTTACCCTTCGGTACGCGTGATGCAAATGATGCGTTACCCATAGAACCGGGTGCACGCAAACGGTTATGCTGACCGTGGGTTGCTTCACCCACACCGCTAAAGCCGTGACGTTTTACAACGCCCTGAAAACCTTTTCCTTTTGAGGTGCCTACAGCATCCAAGAAGTCGCCTTCTTTGAAAACATCCTGAACACGTACCTCTTTGCCGAGTTCGATTAGCCCGTCATACTCCTTTCGGAAGTCGCGAAACTCGATGATATCTCTTTTGGGAGTGGTGTTGGCCTTTTTAACATGGCCGATGTGAGCACGGGTAGAATTCTTCTCTTTCTTCTCACCAAAAGAAAGCTGAACTGCACGGTAGCCGTCAGTTTCTACATTTTTTACTTGTGTGACTACGCAGGGACCTGCTTCGATAACCGTACAAGCGATATTCTCGCCTTCTGGTCCGTAAACACTGGTCATTCCTACTTTTCGTCCTATAATTCCAGGCATGGTTGAAACCTTTTTATGCTGTTTTTCAGGATTTTGCGCCTTCTTGACGCAAAAAGGACTGCAAAGATAGGAGATAAAGGATAGTTAACAAATGCGGTATTTAAAATTTTTGGGATGCCGGGATTGCCACCCCATCTTTACCAATCCGGAATCAAAAAAGCCGGTTTTTAAGTATCATTGCCGGACCTGACTTAGTCAATGAAAAAAATTATCTCCCTAAAACCATGGTTGATTTTATCAGTGCTACTCGTTCTGTTATTCCTGATTAACGTCTCCTTGGGAAGTGTCCAAATACCTTTAATGGACACGGTATCAATACTTTTTGGAGGAATCCCTGAAAATCCGGTGTGGAAGGATATTCTTATTGACTTCAGGCTCACAAAGGCCCTGACCTGTGTATTTGCCGGTGGCGCATTGGCTTTGGGCGGCCTGCTAATGCAAACCCTTTTCCGAAACCCGCTGGCCGGACCGGATGTGCTGGGACTAAGTTCAGGCGCCAGCCTGGCTGTTGCTATTTTAGTAATGGCCGCAACTTTTATGCCCCCTTTACTACACGGGCCATTCTCGATAGCCATTGCTGCGTCCCTGGGATCGGCTTTAATTTTTATAGTCGTACTGGTTGTTGCGAACCGTATTAAGGACAATACTTCCCTTCTTCTTATCGGTTTAATGATTGGTGCGGCTACCTCATCCCTGGTTAGTGTTTTGCAGTTTACCAGCCGATCAGAAGATCAGCATTACTTTCTGGTATGGACGTTTGGCAGCATGGGCGGGTTAAACTGGCAGGAAATTTATTTACTTGGGGTGGTCTTTCTGTTTGGAATGACCCTGTCTCTGCTTCTTTCAAAAGCGTTAAATGCCTGGTTGCTGGGCGACAACTATGCGCAGGCCCTGGGTATTAGAATCCAGCGGGCAAGAACACTCATTATAATATGTACCAGTGTGCTGGCTGGTTCTGTTACGGCTTTCTGTGGTCCGATAGCCTTTGTTGGTTTGGCGGTGCCCCATCTGGCGCGATTGGTTATCAATACCACCAATCACAAAATATTGGTGCCCGGAACTGTGTTAACAGGAGCCGCTGTGATGTTGCTTTGCGATACCGTTGCACAACTTCCGGGAAGTTCGCTGGTGCTTCCCATTAATGCTATCACCTCCCTTATCGGTGCACCGGTAGTTATATGGGTAATTGTGCGGAGTAAAAAGGTACGGGTATGAAGCCGTTGGACGTTCAGCTACCGCTTGAACTTTTACGTACCGATAGCCTCGCGATCGGATACAAAACTGGTGGTGCACAAAACAGTCTACTGGAAAACCTTAACCTGGTGGTGCGGCAGGGAGAACTGGTCTGCTTTATGGGCCCCAATGGAATCGGTAAGTCTACTTTAATCCGAACGTTGGCCGGACTTCAACCTCCCCTCAGTGGTCGGGTGGTAACGCCTCAACAAGACTTAAAACCAGAACTTTCTAAACGCATTTCACTTGTGCTTACCGATCGCATCACGGCCGTGAACATGACTGTTCAGGAATTGGTTACCTATGGCCGATATCCTTATCTCGATTGGAATTTAAAGCTCACCGCTGAGGATAACAACATCATTCAAAAAGCCATAGCACAAACGCGCATTGAAAATCTTGCACAAAAAAAACTTTACGAACTAAGCGATGGACAAATGCAAATGGCTATGATCGCTCGTGCGCTTGCGCAGGACACACCGCTATTGCTTTTGGATGAACCCACGGCCCATCTTGACCAGAACAACCGTGTAGAAATCATGAACCTGCTGCGTAACCTCGCACATCATTCAGATAAGGGAATTTTAGTAGCAACGCATGAGTTAGACCTGGCACTTCAAACCGCTGATACAATCTGGCTTACCGGAAAAAATAAAAACATGCTCACGGGCATTCCGGAAGACCTGGTGCTAAACGGATCGTTTGATGACATTTTTCAGTTTAAAGGATTCGATCTGAAAACCGGTAAAGTATTTCATGAAGCGTGGCGCGGAATTTCCATTACCCTGATTGGTGAAGGTTATGAATATCTGTGGACGAAGAATGCGTTGGAGCGAAATGGATTTTCAATAGACATGAAGGCAAATTTTGTGGTACAGGTTTCGCATGATGGAAATCAATTAATCTGGGAATTTCAAGGTCAGGTATATCACTCACTGCAACAATTGCTGGTTGCCTTATCATCCTAAATTCATTTTTTCAATCGTTTGCAAAAACCGCTTCCAAAAACTTTGAACTGAATCGCGTTTGATTTGTTAGCTTCGCATCCTTTAATCTAACGCTATGTTTGACCTGACCAGCCTGTTCCCGTACAAATTCAATAAGCAATATTCCAAGCCCGTGGCCTACTTCTCTATGGAGTTTGCCATCGACCAGCCACTGAAAATTTATTCTGGCGGACTTGGTTTTTTAGCTGGTTCGCATATGCGAAGTGCTTACGAGTTAAAGCAAAATATGATCGGTATTGGCATTCTTTGGAAGAAAGGCTACTACGATCAGGAACGCAATGAAGACCAGAGTATGCGTGTTGGATTTCGAAATAAGGAATACTCTTTCTTAACCGATACCGGAATTCTTTTTCCAATAACTATACACGATGCACGTGTGTATGTGAAGGCATACCTTTTGAAACCAACCGTTTTCAAAAGCGCTCCGCTTTTTCTATTGAGTACGGATATTGAAGAAAATGATCACCTGGCCAGAACGATCAGTCACAGGCTTTATGATCCGAACGAAGCAACCCGCATTTCACAATCTATTTTATTAGGTGCAGGTGGTGCGAAATTACTGGAGGTTTTAGGTCGTGAAACTGAAATCTACCACATGAATGAGGGGCACGCTTTACCGCTTTGCTTTTACCTGCTTGACAAATTCAAAAGCCTGGAAGAAGTGCGTAAGCGTGTGGTGTTTACCACGCATACACCTGAGAAGGCAGGCAATGAAGAGCATAACATTACCCTGCTGGAAAAAATGAGTTTCTTCAACGGGTTAACGATGAAGCAAGTTGAGGAGTATGTTTATCCTGAAAACGGAACCTTAAACTATACGCTTACAGCATTACGAATTGCCAAAAAGGCAAATGGCGTTTCGCAGTTGCATGGAGAAGTAGCCCGTGACATGTGGAAGGACTACAAGGGTATATGCACCATTGATGCCATTACCAACGCCCAAAACAAAACCTACTGGCACGACTACATGCTTGACAAAGCACTGGAGAAAGATGATGATGCGAAGCTGGTGAGCCGTAAAAAAATGCTCAAGAAAAAATTATTTCGTGTGGTGGCTAACCAAACCGGAAAATTATTTGATGAAAACGTGCTGACTATTGTATGGGCCAGGCGATTTGCCGGATATAAGCGCGCCAACCTGCTGCTTCGAGATTTCGAGAGGTTTACCAAAATTGTTTCGAATAAAGAGTACCCTGTTCAGATCATCTGGGCTGGCAAACCTTATCCGGAAGATTTTGAAAGCATCAATATCTTTAATGAAATTCATTGGAAGATTCAGGGTTTTAAAAACTGCACCATTTTAACAGGTTACGAGCTTTGGCTTTCCGGTCATTTGAAAAGAGGTTCGGATGTATGGCTGAACAACCCACGATTGTACCACGAGGCATCGGGTACTTCGGGTATGACAGCCGCCATGAACGGCTCCATCAATTGCTCCATACCTGACGGATGGGTACCTGAATTCGCCAAGCATGGTAAGAATGCCTTCATTATTGAACCCGCGGCCGATGATCTTTCTGTGAGCGACAAAGACAAGGAAGAAGCAAATCGTCTTTACGAGTTACTGGAAAACGAAGTGATTCCCTTATACTATAAAAATCCTTCGAAGTGGATTAAAATGATGAAGGCGGGAATGAAAGACGTAGTGCCGTTCTTTGACTCTGCCCGCATGGCTGATGAATACTACGAGAAGCTTTATAAATAGTGACTTGAGCCCATCTCAAAAATACTCAGGTCATTGAGAACGAAGTGAAGCAATTCCGATTTCTTAAAGCAAGATAAGGGGATTGCTTCGGTCGTTCCCTGCCGGCAGGCAGGCTCCCTTGCAATCACGTAACAGTTTATTTTTGAGATGGCTTCTAACCTGTTTTCAGTGGCAAAGTCTAAACTCACTAAAACAACAAGGTACTAACATTCGATTCATCAGTTGCTTACTTCTTCTCCTCCTTCTTTTCTTTATAAAAATTGAGTGACACGGAGTTTACGCAGTATCGCTTTCCGGTAATGGTGGGGCCGTCATCAAACACATGGCCTAAGTGAGATCCACAGTTGGCGCACATTATCTCGGTACGAACCCAGCCATGTGCGCGATCAACTTCATACTTTATTTTTCCACCTGCCATGGCCTGGTCAAAACTTGGCCAGCCGCAGTCGGAATCAAATTTCATATCCGAGGTAAATAGTTCAGCATCACAAGCCGCACAGGTGTAAACTCCCTTATCGTTGGTTTTATAGTATTTACCGGTAAAGGGGCGCTCGGTTCCTTTTTGGCGAAGCACCTGATATTGCTCGGGGGTAAGGGTCTTCCTCCACTCCTCCTCGGTTTTAAAAACTTTCTGCTCGGCTACTACCGGCTTTTCCTTTTCAATAATCTTTGATTTCATGTCTTGTCCGAAATTCATACACGCGTAAAATAAAAATGAGGTTAATAATATGATACTCTTATTCATAATCTGCCTGATGTTACTACAATTTAACATTTATAGTCTGATAAAGTTCATAGCACTATGGCGCTTGTTGACTGGCCACAACATTTACAATGGCGGTTACCTCATCACTTAGGCTTAACGACCTGCCACCCACCCCAAAATCAATTCTGTTAAGTTTAAATTCACTTGAAAAATGCAGCTGATTATCGTGCAGTAGTTTTACCCGAAGGGGGATAGTTACAGATTTTGTTACTCCCTTTATGGATAGTCTACCCTGCAGGATCCATAAATCTTCTTCATCACCTGCATTTACAGTTTCTGAAATGAACCTGATTACAGGATGTTTTTGGGCGTAAAAATAATCCTCCTTTAGCAAGTGTTTATCACGTAAAGCTATTCCGGTGCTAATAGTTTTTACCGGTATGGAAACTTCAAAACTCGAATTTGTACTATGATGTGGATCAAACCTGGCCTTACCTGTTATGTTGCTAAAATCTCCCCGAACGTTCAAGCCAAAATTCCGAATCGAAAAAGAAACATTGCCCGGGGTATCTTCTACAACATAGGTGTGCTGGGCGTTGAGCGTTGGGTTTACCAGTACCCAGAAAATTATAATTAACCGGAACATTTCAATTCAACAGAGCTCTTCCAAACTGCACGGAAAACTTCTGACACCAGATATGAACATGCGAAAACTCATAGATGTCTACCCCTGCCGGAACAGTATATACTTGCTTTCCCATGGTGGACTTCAAAAGACCGAGGCTTACAAAAGAAGTTGCCGACTCATTCCTGCTCAGATAAACTCTAAGATCAGGGCCATTTTGTGATTGATAGGGGTCAAGCAATAAATAATACTTCCCTCCTTTTTCAAGCAGGGAAGTATTTCCCGAAACGGAATGACCGCCTATACCAGCTAAAACTCCTTCTTTCACAAGTACAGCCCCCGCTATATCAAAAACTTCATTTCCGATTTGCCCAGGCGTATTCTCCTCAACTTCGCAAGAGAAAAGAGCCATCACCATTAAGAAGATCAAATTTGTTTTCATTTTAGAATATGTTAAAATCTTTTACTGGCACCCACAGCCAACATCAATGATTTATTTCTGAATCGGTCATTAGGCCCAGGAAATTGCTGAACTGCTGTACTGGTGGTGTATTCGGTGAAATGAAACTGTGCTGCAGCTTTTAGTGCCCACCGCTTAGTAAGAAAATAACGCACATAAAACTCAGAGTTAAGACTTCCCTTGTCGTTATCACTGGTTAATAGAATATTAAGGGAAGTAGGTTTTGCGCGGCTCGCTGAGCCCTCCGGAAAATTGAGGTAAGTTCCCTCCTTATCTGCGCCAAAAGAAAATCCAATGGCATCAATATTAAACCCCATATGAAGCCGGTTACTCCATGCATACCGCAGGTTGATCAGCAGGTTTAATGAATTTACTTGGGGTGACTTTATTAAAAAAGTATCGATGTTCGCTTCAATGTCTGGTTTGAAAATCACAAATAGTCCGGAGGAGCCGGAGGTAAGCTTTGCTGGCGCTGTACGATAATATTGATTCCTGCCGAAGTAAGAAGTAAAACGGCCACCCAAACCGACCATAAATTTCTTTTTACTGCCAAGCTCCCAATCGTAA
Organism: Flammeovirgaceae bacterium UBA5585; assembly: GCA_002425185.1. Lineage (GTDB taxonomy): Bacteria > Bacteroidota > Bacteroidia > Cytophagales > Cyclobacteriaceae > UBA2336. The sequence continues at coordinate 43,206 of DILT01000008.1, forward strand.
CCGTATAAAACACTTAACGTGCCCTGTGAATTACCAACAGCAAGGGTTGCATCGCCATACTGCAGTTGTGCCCACGCACTACTGGAACACAACAATACGAAAAGGAATATTGTCTTTTTCATAAGCCTTTAACAGTAAAGCTAATGGCAGAGTTGCTTCGACAATGTCATACACCTGACAACAAGATGAATCTGTAAATTATTTCAAGTTTGCAAGATCGCGGATAAGAATCTTTCTGCGATCGAAATAAATCAGGTTCTGTTCTTTAAGCTCATTCAAAATAGTGGTTACTGTCTGGCGTGATGTTCCGGTAAGGGCTGCAATATCCTTATGGGTAAGCTTAGTGGGGATCATGGTTTCATACCCAACTTTTTTTCCTTTCCACGAAGCTGAATCTTTTAAAAACTCAACAATGCGCGTTCGGGCATCTTTAAATACCAGCAATTCAAGTTTGCGCTCCAGGCGCATCAGGCGAAGCCCAACAAGTTTCAACAACCGAAAGCTTAATTCCTTATCATCCTTCATCAGGGCTTTCAATGCTTCAATGCTCAGCGGACAAATAGAGGTATTGTTATCCATCACCTGTGCAAAATCTCTGCGCTTATCCTCTCCTGCCAGGGCAAGTTCTCCAAAAATTTCACCTTTTGTTAAGATGGAACTCACTACCTCCTTGCCATCGTCCAGGTAATGACCAATTTTTACCCGCCCCTCAGCTACCATATAGATATGATCAGCCTCATCATTGGGAAAATAAATAAACTGATCTTTTTTAAACTGCCTGAACTCATGCTTCTTGTCCAGTTCTTTGGTTTTGTGCGGACAAAGAACATTATACAGGTTTACACTTTCGAAATACCACAAGGATGCGGTGCTTGACATGGTGACGGGTATTTTTGATAATTTAACAAAAAAATAGATAGAACGTTCATGCGCGATCTACGGTTAAGTGAAATTTGGATATACCCGATTAAATCTTTAAGTGGAATACGTTTGCAAAAAGCCCACGTGCTGCCAAAAGGCCTGGAGCATGACAGGCGCTGGATGTTGGTGGATGAACACAACCGGTTTATAACTCAACGAGAACATCCTGAATTGGCCCTTTTTCAAGTAGAAATTTCCAACGGACAATTAACAATACTGCATCGGGCGAACCAGGAATCTGTGCAGTTCAGTATAAATACACATTCCACTGATATTGAAACGGTAACCATTTGGGATGATCAGGTGCAGGCATCAGAAGTTGATCAAACAATCAGCAAGTGGTTTTCCGATCAACTGAAAATGAAATGTCGTTTGATGTTTTTTCCGGAAACCAACAGTCGCCCGGTAGATGCTGCGTATGCTATAAAAAACGATCAGGTAAGCCTTGCTGACGGTTATCCCTTCCTCATCATCGGACAATCTTCATTAGATGATTTGAACAAGCGGCTTCAGGATCCTATAACCATGCAACGCTTCCGACCAAATTTTGTGTTTACGGGCGGGGAGCCTTATGAGGAAGACCACTGGAAAAATTTTACGATTGGTGAAGTAAGATTTATTGGTGTAAAAAACTGTAGCCGGTGTGTGCTCACAACCGTTGATCCTAAAACGGGGATAAAAGGTAAAGAGCCACTACAAACTTTATCAACATACAGAAAGCGCAACAACAAAATTTATTTCGGGCAGAATCTGGTAGCCAGTGATTTCGGAATTATTCAGGCAGGCGATATTATATACCAATCATAAAACAGGTTTTTCATTTTGGGTTGTAGGCCTATCTTTGCCACATGTTTTTTCGCAAAACAAGTACTTTTCTGATTCTTCCCTTCGTTTTAATCTGCTCAAATTCTTTTGCGCAGACACAAAAGGTAACGTACAATACCAATACCTTCTGGTCGAAAACTGAAGTCAACCAGATTTTTGATGAAAAAAAATGGGGGCTTGGTTTTGATTTTGTCTATCGAACCAAAAACGAGCTCGGCCAAGGAAGTATTTTCACCAGCATGTTACGCGAAAGTTACCGACCCTGGTTTCATTACCAATTCTCACAAAATGCCCGCCTAAGCATTTCGCCTATCGGGTATATGAATACACAAGATTACATAGGCAAACCAGCTGACTACTTACGGTTACCCTACCATGAATTCCGCACAACTTTTCAATTTTTTCATCACCTCAAGCAAGCACAGGGTCGGGTTATGCACACCTGGCGGTACCGGTATGAATTGCGGTGGCAGGAACAACCTGCTCTTAATGACTACCGGTACTTCAATCGCTTCAGATTACGGTATCGGATTCGTGTGGGATTGAATTCTTCGGATTTCTATGCAAACAAAACGCTGTACACGGCCATCTCAAATGAGATCGGTATAAACTTCGGCAAAAATGTACCTTACATGTTTAATCAAAACAGGTTATATATTGGCATGGGCTATCGTTTCTTAACAGCTGCCCGCGTTGAGCTACGCTACGTTGATCGCGTTCGGGCACGAGGGGCAACCGGATTTGAGTACGATATGGACAAAGGGATTATGGTTGGAATTTATATTGACCAGGTTTCATTGCTTGGAACGAAAGATATTTTAAAAGTACGTTACTTCGATTGATGAAAGTCACTTCAAAAATACTGGGTACAATTTCAGCCCTGTTGTTGGTAACAACAGGATGGCTTTTGTATTCCAAAACTCAATCCAAAGGCTATGAAAAAAAAATTCTTCAGGATTTAGAATACCTAAAAATTAAGGCAGAAGCCGATGAACTGTTTATACTAGGAAATCAAGACCTTGCATTAACCCGCTATTCCTTTATTGATTCGGTTTACGGTGACTCATTGGTTTCAAAACGTTCTGTTCTGCTTACCTCTACAGATGAGGCAAATTTAAATGAACAGGTGTTCTCCCTGCAACGTAAGCTTGAGCGAGCCACTTCGCTATTAAACGCCTATGAAAAACAAGAAAAAGGGTCAGATCTTACAAATCCTGAACTGGAAGAACTGAGAAACAATGAATCAAAATTGTTAAACGAAATTTTTACGCTAAAAGAAAAACTAAATCAGGTCCAAAACGAAGATAAAAGCATCACAGAAAAAAAGGGTGTTCTTACATTCACAGGTAACCGAAATGGTTCAATTACATATTTTGGAGATCTGCAAAATGGGAAGGCCAACGGTACGGGTTTTGGGTATTGGAAAAGCGGAAGCACCTATGAAGGTCATTGGAAAGATAATATGAGGCACGGTAAAGGCACATTTCTTTGGGCTGATGGAGAAAAATACACAGGCGAATATGTGAACGATCAACGCCAAGGCTACGGAATATACACCGCCAAAGCCGGACGCTACGAAGGTGAGTGGCTAAACGATATGCGGCACGGAGAAGGAAAACTTTATGAACCAAACGGAAAGCTAAAAGTGCATGGTGTGTGGGAGAAGGATAAATTAGTAAAAACAATAAAATGAAGAGTGTATTAATTTTTGCCATTACCTCATTCTTGTTCATTAATTCAATTACAAGTTGTGGTGATAAAAAGAAAGAAGAAAAACTTCCCATCTTTGGTTACCGTGAAGTAGTGGCCAAAGAACTGGATGGCAAAAAAGTTGTCGATACCGTTTACCACACCATTGCCGAATTTTCATTTATCGATCAGGACAGTGCCATCGTAACCAACGAAACCTTCTCCGGAAAAATTTACGTGGCCGATTTTTTCTTTACCTCGTGCCGCACCATTTGCCCGAAAATGAAAACACAATTATTGCGTGTCTATGATTCTATTCAGGCACTTCCCGATGTGGCCATTCTTTCGCACACCATCGATCCTGAACACGATGATGTTGCCCGGCTTCATGACTTTGCCGACAGACTTGGTGTGAAAAGTGACAAATGGCATTTCGTTACCGGTGAGCAGGACAACATATATGACATCGCGCAAACCAGTTACTTCGCTACCGCAATGATTGACAAAACCGAACCCGATGGATTCATTCACAGCGGTGCTTTCTTACTCATCGATAAACAGCGAAGAATCCGCGGAAAGTACGATGGCACTGTTGAGGAAGACGTTAATCGCCTGATCAATGACATTCATCGGCTCCGTGCCGAATACTAATCCTGAACACCCGTTTAACAAATTCTTAACAAACGATTTCGTGCTCGTTTAGGCTAATAGGAACCCAAATAACCGTCTATCCCACCCCACCTCAAATTATCTAATTCAGGTTGCGGATTGTCGCGTCAGTGTGGTAACTTAGAACTCCATTTTAGTTTTCGATCTCCGGTAATTACGTTTAACACTAAATTCCTTTTTATGGCAATTTTCAAACTTCATGTAAATGGTAAAACCCGCGAAGTAGATGTTGCACCCGATACTCCTTTGCTATGGGTATTGCGTGAATCGCTCGATCTGGCCGGAACCAAATTTGGCTGCGGCATTGCCCAATGTGGTGCTTGTACGGTTCATCTTGATGGCGAAGCGGTGCGATCCTGTTCAATGCCCGTCTCGGCTGTAGGTACAGGCAAGGTTGTTACCATTGAAGGGTTATCAGAAAAAGGTGATCACCCGGTGCAAAAAGCGTGGGAAGAAGTTGACGTGATGCAATGCGGATATTGCCAGGCCGGCCAGATGATGTCGGCTGCTGCCTTGCTGAAGAAAAATCCGAATCCCAGCGATGAGGAAATCTTTACTGCAATGAATGGAAACATTTGCCGTTGCGGCACCTATGTACGCATACGCGAGGCCATTAAAAAAGCATCAACAGTAAGTTGATTGGTTACGGTTAATTACTAAATCACACACCATGGAAATTATTAAAACACATTATAACAGAAGGTCATTCATAAAAGTATCCGCTGCTGCCGGTGGCGGAATCATGATCGGCTTTAACTGGCTGATGTCATGTTCACCAGGTAACGAAAGGCTTGGCGAACTCGCCTTACCCGATGAATGGTTCGACATAAACGCTTACCTGAAAATTGGTAATAATGGTGTAGTCACCATCTTTTCTCAAAACCCTGAAATCGGGCAGAATGTAAAAACTGCCATGCCCATGATTGTGGCAGAAGAATTGGATGTGGATTGGGGCCAGGTACTGGTGGAGCAGGCACCATTGAACACAGAAAAATTCAACCGGCAATTGGCTGGAGGCAGCCAGTCCATCCGGCAGGAATGGAAAAGCTTACGGGTAGCGGGTGCAACGGCAAGACGTTTGTTGATGGAAGCCGCTGCGAAAAAATGGGAAGTTCCCGTAAGTGAGCTCAGTACCGATAAAGGCGTAATAAAAAGTTCATCAGGAAAATCAATCGGATATGGTGAAGTAGCATCAATGGCCGTAAGCATTGAAGTGCCTGAAGAAATTCAGTTAAAAGATCCCAAGAATTTTAAGATCATCGGCAAACCAACAAAAAATGTTGACGGCAAGAAAGTAATTAAAGGCGAACCTTTATTCGGGTTTGACATTAAACGCGAGGGCATGTTAATCGCCATGATTGTGCATGCACCAGCATTTGGCATGCGACCAAAATCAGTTGACGATTCCGAAGCGCGTGCTATGCCCGGCATTAAAGATGTATTTATTGTAAACTCACTACCCGAGGGTATTGAACGTCAGTGGTCGGATGTAAATGCCTATCCGGAACTTGTGGTGGTTGTTGGCAACAGCACCTGGGAAGTAATGAAAGCGAAGAAAGCGCTGAAGATCGAATGGGAAGCCACCTCAAAACTGGAAAGTACCGATGAGTACGAAAAAGCGCTTACTGATCTATTAGAGAAAAAAGCAGATGAGCCTGCCCGGAAAGATGGCAATCCGGATGAAGCCTTTAAGAAAGCCGCGAGGGTAATTGAACGAACCTACAGTGGTCCTTTCCTGGCGCACAACACCATGGAGCCGATGAACTTTTTTGCCAACGTTACCGCAGAAAAAGCTGAGTTGGTTGGTCCCATTCAAACTCCGGCACAATTGCGCGCCACAGTTTCTATGGTTTTGGGTATGCCCGAAGAAAAGATTTCTGTTGATATGACCCGCCAAGGCGGTGGATTTGGACGCAGACTCTATGGAAACTTTGGAGTTGAAGCGGCTGTGATTTCAAAACGAGTTGGCGCACCCGTAAAACTAGTCTACACACGCGAAGATGACATTACCCAGGGCACATACCGCCCGGCCTACAAAGTAAAATACCAGGCGGCCATTGATAAAAATAATAACCTGGTGGGAATAAAAATTCGCGGAGCGGGCATTCATGAAAGCCCCGTATTTGCTAATCGTTTTCCGGCCGGTGCGGTTGATCACTACCTGGTAGAAAACCACACACTGGATTCAAACATCACCACCGGTGCCTGGCGCGCACCCCGCTCCAATTTTATTGCTGTGGCAGAACAAAGTTTTCTGGATGAAGTGGCCGAAGCGGTAGGTAAAGATCCTATTGACTTCAGAATTGAACTCCTTGAACGCGCGGCTGCCAAACCCGTAGGCGAACGTAATGATTATGATGCTGCCCGCTACGCAGGCGTGCTTAAACTGGTACGCGAAAAGTCAGGCTGGATCGGCACAAAAAAGGATGGGGTAAACCGGGGCGTATCCGCTTACTTCTGCCACAACTCCTATGTGGCCCAGGTGGTGGATCTTATTATGAACGATGGTAAACCCATCATCCAAAAAGTTTGGTGCGCAGCCGATTGTGGTATTGTAGTTAACCCGGAAGGTGCCAGGAACCAAATGGAAGGTTGTGTGGTAGATGGTATCGGGCATGCCATGTATAGCGCCATGACGTTTAAAGAAGGCAAACCCGATCAAAGTAACTTCCACAACTATAGACTGATCCGAAATAGTGAGGCTCCGCGCGAAATCGAGTGTTTCTTTGTTGATAATGGAATTGATCCGACAGGATTAGGAGAGCCCGGTTTACCTCCGGTGGGTGCTGCATTGGCCAATGCCTTGTATGCCGCCACGGGTAAAAGGTTAACCACTCAACCCTTTGCGCAAACGGATCTTGTAAATATTGAACGGATGTGATTTTTCGATTTTTGCGCAGAGCAGTTCTCGCTTTCAACTTCTTTCTACTTGCACGTTTTTTCTTTCAAGGTTGCGGTCAGTCTAATACTGACCGCAACGCTTCGAATAAATTCACGCACTACTTCCGGCAAGGCGAACAGCTTTACACACAGCATTGCAGCAATTGTCACCAAGCCAACGGAACCGGATTAGGAAGGCTTTATCCGCCCTTAAACAAATCGGATTTTATGGTAAACAACTTTGATCAGGTACTTTGCCTGATGCGAAATGGAATAAATGGTGAATTAATCGTAAATGGCATACAGTACAACCAGGCCATGCCCGGTATACCCACCCTCACCAACCTGGAAATTGCTGAACTTGCCACCTACATTTACAATGCATGGGAATACCAGCGCGGACTTGTTGACGTTAAAGAGGCAGATAAAATTTTGAATGCATGTGCGCCACGTTAAAAAGAATTGGTTTTCAAAAATATTTTTTATGCTTTGTACTTCTTTTTTCATCACCTGGCTATGCACAGTACGCTAACACTTTTGAAGAAGGCCTGGCGTTAGAGAAAGCTTTCAAGACTGAACAAGCCTTTGAAAAATTTGAGGCAGTCATTAAGGAAAATCCGAATCACCTTAAGGCCTACACACATGCCAGCCGCATGTTATCGAATATGGGAGGACGGCTACCCAAGAGCCAACTGGAAGAAAAACGAAAACTCCTTGAAAAAGCCCGCAAGTATGCCGAGAAAAGTATTGAGCTAAGTCCGGCTGATCCGGATGCCCGGCTGGCGCATATTATTTCGTTGGGGTTGCTGTCTGAAATTTCAAGGAACCCGCGTGAAAAAGTATTGGATGCCAAACTCATTCATGGAGAAGCGAAAAAAATTATTGAACTCGACTCCCTTTACGGAGAAGCATATTTCGTATTAGGCAAATGGCAACTGGAATTGTCACGGTTAAATTGGTTTGAATTGATGGCATGCAAACTACTGTTTGGTGGTTTACCTGAAGAAATTTCCAAACACGCTGCGCTTCAGTATTTTAACAAAGCATTGACAATTAACCCCAACAGCATTTTATACTTGTTTGGTCAGGCATCAGCCTATGCCGATTTAGGTGAAAAGGAAAAGGCCATTAAAGTTCTTCAACGCGCATTAAAACTACCGTTGGCAGAACCTGATGATGAACAACGGAAAGAACGCTGCAGGAATTTGTTGAACGAACTAACCAGCAGGTAACTCTGAATAACGCTCATACGATATGCTTTTTTATCCGTACATTCACTATTGATACAACCCATGAAAGAACTTAAAACCATAGTGGAGGCATTTCAAAAAGTTGACTTTTCTCAACGAAAGGCAGCCTTGGCCACGGTAGTCAAAGTCAGGGGTTCTTCATATCGCAGCCCGGGTGCACGCATGCTCATTACCGATGACGGAAAATGGGTGGGCTCCATCAGCGGAGGCTGCCTGGAAGGGGATGCCTTGCGCAAAGCGAGGCAAGTGATGATGGACAACCAACCCATGACGGTAACGTACGATACCCGTGAAGAGAGTAATCAAAACCTGGGGATCGGATTAGGCTGTAACGGTGTGATCGATGTTCTGATTGAACCTGTTTCAAATGAGAAAGTGAACACCGTAAAACTCTTCGAAACCATCATAACACAAAATGAACCGGTAGCTTTCGCAACATGTATCTCCGGTAAATTTGCCGCGGAAAAATTAGTGCTGGACATCAACGCAAATGTTATTGAGAAATTCTCTTCCGATCAACTCAATAATTTTGTAGTTAAAGATTTACAGGGTGTGTTTGAAAATCATAAAAGTGAAACAAAAATCTTTGGCGACCACGAAGTTTTTATTGAACTGATTCAACCTACTATAAATCTAATTATTTTCGGTGGAGGGTTCGATGCCCGACCGGTGAGCACCATGGCTAAAGCGTTGGGTTGGGATGTTCAGGTTACCGATGAATGTGTGGCCCACATTGCCCCCATTTTTTTTCCCACCGCGGACAAGTTATCCCTTTGCCAGCGTGAATTTATCAATCGCGATTTTATCATTACGCCCTATACAGCCTGCGTGTTGATGTCACACAATTATGAATACGACAGAGATGTTTTAAAGAAAGTTATCGCCACCGAAACACCGTATATTGGCATTCTCGGTCCGCGTAAGCGCTTCGATAAAATGCTGGAAGAGTTTAAGCACTCAGGACTTGAATTAACCGCAGAACAACTTCATCGAATTCACTCCCCCATCGGTTTAGACATTGGCGCTGAAACGCCCGATGAAATTGCGCTATCCATTCTGGCTGAGATTCAAAGTAAATTTACCAACCGATCAGGAGGCTTCCTGAAATACCGATCAGGGCCTATCCATCATCGCGATAAGAAAACTGATCAGATCTTCAAACAAGTATTGCTTACCCATTCAGAAGGTTCGCAACGCACAAACGGATAATAATTCAGCATGATTACATCGCAGTATAACGCGATTACCATCATCATCCTGGCGGCAGGTGCCTCCACGCGTATGGGCCAGCCCAAGCAATTAATAAAACTTAATGGCTATTCGCTTCTCGAGCATGCTGTGCTTACTGCTAAAAATTCAAAAGCCGATCATGTAATGGTTGTAGTAGGAAGTGGCGGGGAGAAGAGCATGGAGGCCATTAAGCACTTATCGGCTGATAGTGTAGTGAATGATCGGTGGAACGAAGGCATGGGTAGCTCGCTAAAAAAAGGACTGACCGCATGCCTGGAAAAATTTCCGGAAACACGAGCCATCCTGGTTATGGTGTGCGACCAGCCCAGCATAACCACACACCATTTGAATAGCTTAATCGATACGTATACCAAAACGCAAAACCCACTGGTAGCTTCACGTTATGCTTCAACATACGGTGTGCCTGCCATTTTTGATCGTACACTTTTTCAGGAAATTCTTCAGTTACCAGATAGTCAAGGCGCCAAGAATATCGTATTGAAACACCAGGAAAATCTTATGGCTGTTGACCTGCCCGGTGGCGAAATTGATTTGGATTCTCTTGAGGATTTGAACCGTTACCGGGAACAGAATAATCTTACCTGAATGAAGCGCTAACCAAATACACTTGTCGATTAAAAAGCGACACGTATCTTTGACGCTTTATGAGATTGATCCTTTTGTCGTTGCTGCTGATGAGTACGCTTCAGCAGGTTTTTTCCGACTCCTATTATACGTTTACCGATAACGGAAAGGTAGGCCTGAAAAACCAACAGGGTACCATCCTTGTGCCGGCCCACTATGAAGCATTGGGTTGGAGTGATGGTTCATTTTCTGTAGTTGAAAAAGTTACCGGGTATAAACTAAACGATCAGTGGGGCCTGATCAGCATTGCCAATCAACAGGTTACAAAACCGGTTTACAGTTCTTTAACTCCTGCCCCACCAACTCTGTTTATTGCCAGTAAGCAATCAACCCTTTCCCTTCGGATTAGCACAGGGTGTATCAATGCCTCCGGTAAAATCGTTATCCCGTTTCAATATGCCGGAATAAGAATACACCATTCAAGGGCGGTTGTGTACACCCTTTATGATGGCGTACTGAAATACGGATTGATCGATCTGGAGCACAAGTTGCTGCTTCCACAGGTCTATCAGAATATCTATCCGTTGGGGAGTTTGCGCTTTGGCGTTCAGAACTTTCAGCAGAAAACAGCTTTGTTTTCAGAAAACGGAAAACAGATTACCGGATTTGATATCGACAGTATTTCACCCATACAAAATAACCTCGCCATTATTTATCAGCATGGAAAACAAGGCCTGATGAACCGCGAAGGTGTTATTGTAAAGGAGCCTGCGTTCCGCGAAATTAAATTAGAAAGTGGTGTTCCGGAAGCACGTTTGTCAAATGAATGGCACATTCTTACTGCAGGTAATTCTCTGGTAAAAAAAATTGAAGCTGACTCCCTGCTGCCCGTTGGCAACAACCGCATCAAACGTGTATCCGCCACAGGAACACAAGTGTTGGACCTTGACTTGAACAAGATCACTAAAGAAGAAGTATCCCGGCTTCAGTCTTTTAGAAATGGCCTGGCTGTTTTCACCAACAAACAATATAAAGGCGTAATGAAGGAAGATGGATCTGCATTATTACCTGCAGCTTTCAAACAAGTGCACATTGGTTCAGATTATATCATCACGTCAACACAAAGCCAGGGAAAGGAATTTTCAGCTTTATATACGCTTACCGGAAACCGTCTTACCACTAAAGTCTATGATCGGATTGAAGACTTCAATGGATCATTTTATCCGGTACAGAAAAATGGTTTCTATGGCGGCATTGATAAACAAGGAAAAGAAATCCTCGCGTGCGCATACGATAGCTTGGTGAGTGTGTTTGAAGATTTGGTTGCGGTGAAATTCAGGGGAGCCTATGGAATTATTAACCTGAAGGAAGAGTGGAAAATTATACCGCAGCCCAATCCGATTAAATTGCTTAACGCTGATCGTTATTTTGAATTTTCTGATAACCTTACTTTCTTGAAATCCATCACCGGCACAACCATTTACTTTACAAGTAACCCATTTGAAATTGCCGGAGATAACCTGATCGAAATAATATCAAGTGGTGGAAAGTGGACAATTAATTTTAATGGGCAGATCATTCATCGCGAAGAACCACATGATGAACGTAATGAAAAAATTCTTCCCTCAAGTGAAGGGCTGCGCGGCATCAAGAAAAACGGAAAATATGGCTTTATTGACGATAAAGGCAGACTTCGCATTGCCAATCGATATGAGGATATACTTCCCTTTCAAGAAGGATTAGCCGGTGCAAAAATCAGGGGCAAGTGGGGCTACATTAACCGGGAAGACAAAATTGAAATTCAACCTGTATTTGAAGAAGTGAGTTCATTTACCAAAGGTTACGCCCTGGTGAAACAAAACGGAAAATATGGATTTTTACAACACGATGGAGCCTTAGCATTGGATGTGCGCTATGATAATATCAAGTTGCTGGAGAATGGAAGAATTTTAATTACTGTCGGTAATACTGTTGGCCTTGCCGATGCCGATGGAAATATTTTGCTTCAACCCAAGTATGAATATATCGATGATCTTGGTAATGGTTTCGTTATTGTAAAACAAAATGGCCACTATGGCCTGGTAACCCTGCAAGGAGTAAGCACCATACCCCTTCACTACGATTTACTGCTTTTTGAACCGGTAAAAAATGTTTTCTTCGGTTTGAAGAAAAGTGAGTTCAGGGAATTGAAACTCTGAATCAAGGTTAATTGCGCGTGTGTCAACTTCGACAAGCTTAACTTGACAATCACTTTCAAAAAAGAAAGGGCCTTGCGGCCCCTTCATTATTTTTACGACTCTTAAGATTTAATCTTTCTTGGGAGCATTGCTTGGACCCTGGCCTTTACCCGAATCGGATATCGCCTGGCGCATGCCCGTATCGGCCTGAACATTTTGCATGCGATAGTAATCCATCACACCCAGGTTTCCTTTTACAAATGATTCAGCAATGGCTTTTGGAATTTCTGCTTCTGCTAAAATTACCTTAGCACGAGCTTCCTGCGCTTTTGCTTTCATTTCCTGCTCCTCGGCAACCGCCATCGCTCTGCGTTCTTCTGCTTTTGCTTCAGCTACTTTTAAATCGGCTGATGCCTGATCGATTTGCAGTTTTGCACCAATGTTTGCTCCTACATCTACATCGGCAATATCAATGGAAAGAATCTGGAAAGCTGTTCCTGCATCCAACCCACGCGACAACACAACTTTTGAAATCTTATCCGGGTTTTCCAATACTTCCTTATGTGATTTTGCAGAACCGATAGCCGTTACAATACCTTCACCCACACGGGCAAGGATGGTATCTTCACCGGCACCACCCACCAACTGCTGAATAGCAGCGCGCACCGTTACCCGTGCAATCGCGATAAGCTGAATACCATCAGCTGCAACTGCAGCTACTTTGGGTGTAGTGATAACTTTGGGGTTAACCGAAATCTGCACCGCCTGAAACACATCGCGACCGGCAAGATCGATAGCCGTAGCTTGTTTGAAGTCGAGGTGAATATTTGCTTTCTCAGCTGAAATTAATGCGCGTATAACATTGGGAACATTACCACCTGCCAGGTAGTGCGTTTCCAATTCGGTTGATGTTAATTTCAAACCAGCCTTGGTGGCTGTAATTAAGGATTCAACTATAACCCGTGGCGGAACCTTACGAATGCGCATGAATACGAGCTCGAACAACCCTACCCGAACACCACTAAACAACGCAGTGATCCACAGGTTAATCGGCACGAAGTATAGAAAAATAAAAAACAGGACAATCCCTGCGAAGACCATAAAAAGAAGCATTGCACCTTCAAGTTCCATATTGATTTAGGGTTTAATTAATGGGTTCAACAACAATATCGTTGGTTTGAATTTGAATAATTTTTACGCGTGTACCTGCTGCAAGATAGTCGCCATTGGTTTTAACTTCAACCATTTTACCTTGGAATTCGGCTGTGCCCATGGGGCGCAAAGCCGATACAGCCACGCCCTCCGTGCCCACTTTCAAATCAGCATGAGCACCTTCGTTTACCCGACTATCTATGCTGGTTTTAAGCGAGAATTTTTTCCAAGCACCCTTTCGAAAACTATAATAAAGAGCTCCTGCCAGGAATATCCCTGTACCCAACAAAACATACGATCCGCCTTCGCGGCCAAACTCGCCATAGCTTACTACTATTCCAATAATAGTAAACACCAGACCCAATATTCCCACAACCGTAGTGCCCGGAATAAACACCACTTCAACAATTATCAGTACTACACCTGCCAGAATTAAGGCAGCAATGGCTAACCACATGATCATTCAGTAAAATCGAAAGGAATCAAAAGTACAAAAGAAAGGGTGACCTCCGTGACGAAATCACCCGATTAATTTATTAACTAATTTATGCTTGGAAGCCATCTCAAAAATCAGTTTCAAATGTCAGCCTGAGCTTGTCGAAGGCTATTTCCAGTTACCAAACCGGTTTCGACAAGCTCAACCTGACATTTATAGTATTTTGAGATGGCCTTTAATACGCCCGGGCAAACAATACACGTCTGCCGGAAGGCTTTCCTGAGTAAATACAGGAGCCGCTTTCTTCCGCTGCATCCAGCGGAATGCACCGGATAGTAGCTTTCGTTTGGTCTTTAATAAAAGCTTCAGTTTCAGCAGTACCATCCCAATGCGCAGAAACAAAGCCGCCCTTCTCATCGAGAACTTTCTTAAACTCTTCGAAAGAATTAACGGTAGTGATCATACTATTCCTGAATGTTAACGCCCGGTTATAAATATTTTCCTGGATAGTATTCAATAATTCGGGAATAAGACTGGCAACATCATCCAGTTTCATAACCTGCTTTTCCTTGGTATCACGTCTGGCCACTTCCACGGTTCCATTTTCAAGATCGCGTGGACCAATGGCCAATCGTACAGGCACACCTTTCAATTCCCACTCCGCAAACTTGAATCCGGGTTTATGGGTATCCCTGTTATCAAATTTTACTGACAAGCCCTTTTCACGAAGTGTCTTAACTATAGTGCTTACCTTATCAGAAACTTTGGCCAACTCCTCATCGGTTCTGAAAATTGGAACAATGACCACATGAATGGGCGCAAGTTTCGGTGGCAACACCAACCCATCATCGTCCGAATGTGCCATAATCAGGGCACCCATCAACCGTGTACTAACACCCCACGAGGTTCCCCATACATATTCAAGCTTGCCGTCTTTACCGGCATATTGCACATTGAAGGCCTTGGCAAAATTCTGACCGAGAAAGTGTGAAGTTCCGGCTTGTAAGGCTTTGCCATCCTGCATCATACCCTCAATACAATACGTATCAATGGCTCCGGGGAATTTTTCGCCTTCCGATTTTTTTCCTTTGATCACTGGCATGGCCATGTATTGTTCTGCAAACGTAGCGTATACATCCAGCATTTGTTTGGTTTCTTTCACAGCTTCATCAGCATTTGCGTGAGCCGTGTGACCTTCCTGCCAAAGAAACTCAGCCGTACGTAAAAAGAGCCTGGTGCGCATCTCCCAACGAACAACATTGGCCCATTGGTTAATGAGTAAAGGCAAGTCGCGGTAAGATTGAATCCACTTCTTATAGGTACTCCAGATGATCGCTTCGCTGGTAGGACGAACAACCAACTCCTCTTCCAGTTTTGCATCCGGATCGACAATCAATTTTCCTTTTTTTTCAGGATCATTCTTCAGACGATAATGCGTAACAATGGCGCACTCCTTGGCAAAACCCTCTGCATTTTGCTCTTCTGCCTCAAACATACTTTTCGGGACAAAAAGCGGGAAATAGGCATTCACGTGCCCGGTTTCCTTAAACATGCCGTCTAGCGCTTGCTGCATTTTTTCCCAGATGCTATACCCATAGGGTTTAATCACCATGCACCCGCGCACATCCGAATGCTCTGCCAGATCGGCCTTCTTCACTAACTCATTGTACCACAACGAATAATCTTCACTTCGGGAGGGAATTTCTTTGCCCATGTTGGTATAATTCTTGTTATTTTAACTGAGCGGCAAATATACGGTGAGAAGGGTGCGAAAGAACGGATAAAGCGGCATTTTTAAGCACAATTCAGCTAATTTTCGTATCTTTATTGAACACTTTATCAGGCTTTGAACGTTTATAAAGTATACATACCGGACTTTAAACAAATACGCTTATGAAAACGAAATGGATAATCGGAATGGTGATGCTGGTGAGCGCTGGTGCATTTGCGCAAGAGTTTGACGATATGTATTTCCGTTCAAAAGACCGGGAAAAGCAAAGAGCTTCAAAAGAAGTTATCGCTAAAGAGGTTTATGCCAGCAATAGCTATGAAACCTTCAAAAAGAAGAACTTCAAGGAATCCACTATGCTGGATGAATATGCCAACCCTACTGACAGTTATTCAGCACGCAATGTTAACCCTGAATATATTTCGCGTTCGTATTCCGAACAACTAAGCGAAGATGAGCAGAATTATTTTGTAGATGGCTATAACCCCGCCACTACAAACAACTTCAATTACAATTCAGGTTACTACAGTGGCCGAAACAATAATCAGTGGAATAACTTCAACAACTGGTACTCACCGGGATGGTTTGGACCGTCCTATTACAACAGTTGGAACAACCCATGGGCATGGAACGATCCGTGGGGCTGGAATGATCCGTGGATGAACCCATACATGGGTGGCCGCTGGGGCAACACATGGGGCTCCGGTTGGGGTAATGGTTGGAACATGGGCCTGGGATATTCCTGGGGTAATGGTTGGGGCTGGGGTAATGGTTGGAATATGGGAATGGGATATGGTTGGGGAAATCCTTACTTCAATTCCTGGGGATGGAATAATTGGTACCGACCCACCACGGTTGTGGTTGTTGGTGATGGTGCACGCCCTAATTATGGAAAACGTCCTACCACCAACTCGGCAGGTGTGAGTTCCGTAACCGATACTCGTCCGGCAAGATCAAATAACCTGGCGGGTGACAACTCCAGTGGCCGCACAAGAACCACGACAGATGAATATTATGTGCGTCCTTCCAGAAGAACGTCAGACATGTCTACCATGGACAATAGTGGTTCCAGAACATGGGATAATAATTCAAACCGGACTCAAAGTGGTAACTCCAACACGGGCTTTATGCGGGAGAGCCGGTCATCTTCTTTTTCATCACCAACACGATCCACTGGTTCGTCTGGTAGCAGTGGCTTTTCTTCTCCAAGCCGTAGCAGTGGTAGTTCGGGGGGTAGTGTTTCACCTTCATCCGGAGGCAGCAGAAGAGGCGGCAACTAACCATTAATTATCATCAGGCATGAAATTCAGGGTTTTCTTACAACTCGCGGGACTTTTGTTGTCTTTTTCACCGGATTTATTCGCGCAAGGATTTGTGGATAATGCCCTGCTGTTTAGCCGTACAAAACCAAACGGAAGCGCTCGTGTACAGGCCATGGGCGGAGCGCAAGTGGCCTTAGGAGGTGATTTTAACTCAGCATTATCAAATCCTGCCGGGCTGGGTATGTACAACCGATCAGAATTTACCTTTAGCCCCGGAATCAATTTTTTCTCTACTGACGCTACTCATAATACAGAAACAGGAAAGGATTCAAACAGTAAATTGAATATTCCCGGGTTGAGTTATGTATTTAATTCCCCACAAGAAAAAAATGGATTTTTAGGAGGGTCCTTTGCCATTAGCATGACCCGAACAAATGATTTAAACTCATCTATGCGCTATGCAGGAAATGATAATGTTTCGTCCATTGTGGATTGGTTTATACAAGATGCAACGGGCACACTCAACAATAACTTAAACTTTGATTTTCCAACGGGTTTAGCCTACGACAATTTTCTTATTGACGATTCAACCTTTTGGGGTGGCCCGCAACGCTATTATTTTTCGGTACTCGGTCTTTACGATGATCCGGATGATATTCGAAGGCTCAGAAGGGTTGGCAGCATAAACACCAAAGGCGCTCAATACCAATGGTCGTTTGCATACGGTGCAAATTTTCAGGATAAGGTCTTCCTGGGTGCTAATGTTGGTGTTACTACGCTACGCTATAAATTTTCATCCGCTTATCAGGAATCAAATTTTATGTTTGATCTGGATCCTGATTTTAATCCGCTGAATAGTTTGTTACTTGAGGAAACCATTGACATTGAAGGAACCGGAGTAAACCTGACCCTGGGTGTTATTTACCGGCCTGCAGATTTTATTCAGGTAGGGGCTTCGCTGGTTACACCAACGTACTACCAGATAACGGATTCATATACGGCTCGCTTAAGCACCCAATGGAACAACTATAATTACCTGGGAACAGGTGACATTCTCAATGCCCTGAGCTATGCATCAAACTCGCCTGTTATCTCCGAGTATAATCTGGTAACTCCATTGAAATTCAGTTTGGGCACTGCGGTTTTCCTGGGCACCTCTGGTTTTATTACCGGAGATATTGAGTTTGTGAATTACCGGAAGGCAAAATACGAATCTGATATTGGCGGTATTTCCTTTAACCCCGAAAATGATATCATTAAGGCCACATTCGCGAACACCGTTAACTACCGGTTAGGTGCAGAGTTCCGATACCAACTGTTGCGCTTCCGTGCCGGTTATAATGTGCTGACAAATCCTTATGATGCTTCCATTGATGTTGATAGAAGCATAAAAACGGTTAGCGTTGGCATGGGGGCACGGATGAAAAAATTCTTTGTTGATGCTGCCCTGTTAAATTCAACCGGAACAAGTGCGTATAGTCCCTATGTTTTTCAGGACAATACCGGACCCATCGTAAGCCTGAAGAACCAATTGACCTCAGCCATAATGACGATTGGGTTTATTTTTTAAAGGATAACTTTTCAAGTATCTGATTTGCCTCAATTTCGTCTTCCTTCAAAATTAATTTTGCTTTTCGGTAATAGGAGACTCTGCCTTGCTGTAGTTGTTGAAGTGCCTCCCCAAGATTACTAACCTTGTTGAACAGAGGCCTTGCTGATTTCTCCAATTGCGACAGGCGCTGTGCAATAGTGGTTAGTGAAACGTCTAAAAAAATTGTTGTGCCGACACGATTCATAAAATCGATGCCCTCATAAAAACAGGGAGAGCCTCCCCCCGTAGCCATCACAAAAGATTCAGTTTCTTCAGCCACACTGCGCAGTATGTGCGCTTCCATTTCTCTGAACCAGTCTTCACCTTTTGATTTAAAAATTTCACTGATCGACAAATTGCAATGATTTTCTATTGCATCATCCAAATCAACAAATGGAAGTTTCAACGCATGTGCTAGTTGCTTACCCAACGTACTTTTTCCTGATCCGGGTAATCCTATAAGAAAGATTTTCAAGGGCATTATAGTAATTCCAAAACCTCCGCGGCTGATGGTGTGTCGTTATGGTGCCACATTCCCTTTACCGTTCCGTTTACCCATAAGGTTAAGCCTGGGTTTGAACGGATTATCGTTTTTAACACCGTAGCATCAGCAAAGTAATAGGGAGCAGCCCATTGATGTTCGTGTCGAAACGCCTCCACATCAACCGCTGATGACGAAGTAAGGATGATCGCCTCAGCTTTTCCTTCCAGTTCATTAATGAGGTTGGAAATCTTTTCAGCATGTTTAACCGAGGCATCCTTCACGTTGTACATAACGATTAAAAGTTTTGCACCCTCAAAGGTCTGCTGGGTAAAATTTTCGCCTTCTGCACTTTCCACCCGGTAATCGATAATTTTTGGCCGATCGCCCTGCCGCACCACCTTATCAATACGATCAACAAATGTATACGTTGAGTCCACCTGGCCTAGTTGGTCCATGGTAAGTTCCTTTCGGGCACCCGCATGCTCATAAATAAAAGTCATTACCACGCTATCGCGTTTGGCATTGGGAGGTAATTTCATTTGCTCGGGAATATTATTCCCGATCTTGTAAGCGCGGAAATCAATAAACGGCAAATGACGGATAGCGTAAATACCCAAAAAGAAACTAATCAGCGTCACACCGGCTATAACCGCATGTCCTTCCCTGGTGCGCAACACCGGATCGTAAACTTTTCGATACCAGAATAAGTGCAAAATGAACAGCAGCAGAATCAGATCCTTATAGAACGACTCCCATGGTGTTAGCTTTATGGCATCACCAAAGCAACCACAATCGGTAACTTTATTCAAAATAGCTGAATACCCGGTTAAGAAAGTGAAGAAGATGATAAGCGCCAGCAGAACGGTTGTTGTTAAGCGCATCCGGTAGTTGATGAGTACAGCACCACCCAGCACAACTTCAAGCACCACCAGTATCAACCCGATGGGCAATGCATATGGAATAAACAGTTGAAAAAACGAACCAAAGTCGGCAGAAAAAACTTCGAAGTATTCCTCTAGCTTGATTTCCGTACCAACCGGATCATTAAGTTTTATCAGTCCTGAAAAAATAAACAGTCCTCCAACAAAAAAACGTGAGAAGCCATCAATGTATTTCCTCATATCGCTTAGTTATTCTCCTTGAGTTTAATTAAACAAAACACCGCATAATTGATCATATCCTGATAATTGGCCTTCACACCCTCACTTACCAGTGTTTTACCTTCATTATCTTCAATTTGTTTCACCCTTAACAATTTCATAAGAATAATGTCCGTCATGGATTCCACCCGCATATCGCGCCAGGCTTCGCCATAATCATGATTCTTATCCTGCTGAAGATGGAAAGTTTCATCAATAGCCGAAGTATAGAGCGGTTCCACCTCTTCAACGGTTAACTCAGTCTGTGCTGATCCCTCCAGCTTTAGCTGCAACAATGCAATGACACAATAATTGATGATACCAATGAATTCATCCGAAACAGGATCATCAATTCGTTGGGAGCCCTTTTCCTGTATGCTGCGGATGCGTTTGGCTTTGATAAATATCTGATCGGTAATGGCGGGTAATCGAAGTATGCGCCAGGCTGTTCCATAATCTTTTGTCTTCTTGAGGAAGAGTGCTTTGCAGGTGGCAATCACCTGCTTATATTCGGTGGCAGTTTTTTCGTGTATCATGATTTCAGCGGGGCAAAATACGGCATTTTCAACAAACAAAACACTGAACATAGGCGGGCGGCTAATCACCTTACAGACCCCGCTGGTTATGGGCGTGATTAATGTAACACCCGATAGTTTTTATGCGGGCAGCCGGCTAATGGATGAAAAAGAAATCTTAAAGCACGCTGAAAAAGTGTTGACCGAGGGTGCCTCCATACTTGATGTTGGGGGCTACTCCTCACGCCCTGGAGCTGAAAATATTTCGGAGCAGGAAGAAGAACATCGTGTGTTAAGTGCTTTACAAGGCATCAAGAAAAGATTTCCTGAAGCCATTCTATCCATTGATACCTTTCGATCAGGCATTGCCCGAAAGGCTGTTTTGCTGGGTGCTGATATGATCAATGACATTTCGGGTGGCGATCTCGATGCGGACATGTTCAACACGGTGGCTCAACTTCAGGTACCGTATTGTTGCATGCACATGAAGGGTAACCCGGAAACCATGAACAACCTGAC
The DNA here is from genome assembly GCA_002425185.1 of Flammeovirgaceae bacterium UBA5585. Lineage (GTDB taxonomy): Bacteria > Bacteroidota > Bacteroidia > Cytophagales > Cyclobacteriaceae > UBA2336. The sequence continues at coordinate 64,259 of DILT01000008.1, forward strand.
ACAGTATTCAAACCTGATGCATGAAATTATCACCTACTTTCATCAAAAAGTAGCTGCTTTACAGCAAGCCGGAGTAAAGGATAGTATCATTGATCCCGGATTTGGATTTGCCAAAACTGTTGAGCAGAATTTTCAACTGATGAATAACCTTCATGCGCTGAAGATTTTGGAGAAACCGCTAATGGTTGGCATCTCGCGAAAATCGATGATCTGGAAGACCTTGCAATCAACTCCTGAACACGCCCTTAACGGAACAACAGCATTGAATATGGTTGCCTTAATGAAAGGCGCATCCATTCTTCGTGTGCATGATGTGAAGGAAGCTGCTGAAGCGGTGAAACTTTTTACGCACCTCACCCAAGCTGACGGCAGAGTTTAGTACCTTTACACCAATGATCCTTCTCTTTAAAATAGGCTTTCTGGATGTTACGTGGGTTGATCTGGTGGATATTGGCCTGGTCAGTATTTTATTGTACCAGGTTTACAAACTGATTCGGGGAAGTATTGCCGTAAATATATTTTTAGGCATACTCGCCCTCTACCTTATTTACCTGATCGTTCGTGCAGCCCAAATGGAATTACTGGCCACCATACTAGGCCAGTTTATGGGTGTGGGTGTGCTGGCCATGATAATTTTGTTTCAACCGGAAATCCGCAAGTTTCTATTAGTGATCGGACGAGGTACTGAATTCCGTGATAATTTTTTAAAATCCCTTACCAACTGGCGGGGTGAATACAACGATGAAACGGATGTACACCAAATCATGGAAGCCTGTAAAACACTTAAGGGCACAAAAACCGGGGCGCTAATTGTTTTTTCACGCGACACGGCTCTAAAATTTTATGCCGAAACCGGTGATCCGCTGGACGCAGAAATAACAAAGTCGCTTATAATTTCCATCTTCAACAAAACCAGTCCGCTGCATGATGGCGCCATTATTGTCCACAAAGGCCGCGTAAAGGCCGCGCGATGTGTGCTTCCCGTTAGCGAAAATGACCATCTGCCTGCTCACTTTGGCATGCGTCATCGTGCTGCTGTAGGCATGTCGGAAAGCACGGATACCCTGGTACTGGCCATATCGGAAGAAACCGGCAGATTAATATTAGCCAGAAACGGAAAATTTCTGCGGGCCTTAAAATTAAAACAGGTAGAAGAGAAAATTCTCGCCTACCTGCATAATACAGAGCCTACAAATTGGGAAGAAACAGCGCCTGAAGTTGAACCCGGCACAGTTAAAAATGGTGTTAAGGCCTGAGCACTGAAATCAATTTTTCCAAACTGCACCCACACCCGCATCCCACAATTGCTTGTTAATTGCAGGAATATCTTTTTCTAAAATTTCGCGTATGCGCGTATGAAGCACCGTCCACTCCCTGGTGAGTTCATTTAATCGATCTAACGAAGGTTTATTTACTTTAGGAATAGTGCTTTCCGTATGATTGATCAGAAAGAGGTATTCAGCGGTAAATTTGTTCGGAAAGTTTTCTACATCATCGTACGCTTTTGATTTGCGCTGTACCATGTCCTCGTCCCACTGCTTCATGCGCTGAACCAACGCTTGTCCACTTGTTCTAATAGCTTTATACTTTTCTTCTGAAGGAAGGGTGTTGAGAAGTTGCTCAAGCTGCTGACGCTTATCGTGCACTGAATTTACCAGGTTATGCATCAGCGTAAGTTCTGTTTCCATTTTACTCATTACCGTATGATACTCCTGATAGTTTCTGGCATCGGTTTCATAGAGTGGATTAGGCAAAATTTCAAAAGAAGTACTCAACTCGCGATCACCCGACTTTAAAACAACGGTATATTTTCCCGGTGATGCTTTATGTCCGCGGTAACTTGCTTCAATATAAACACCGGTTACACCGGGCATAGTCGGGTAACGCAGATTCCACACAAACCGATTAAGCCCTTTTGCTTTCGGTAAAACTGGTTCAGGTGATGGGCCCCCATCGTAGGTAACAAAGGTGGTGTCGGCCACTGAACTAAATTGACGAACTACATTACCGGAAGCATCTTTAATAGTAATTGAAATGTGATCTTCCTTCTTCAATTCCGGTAACTGATAATAGATCACGCTGCCCGTTGCAGGGTTTACTCCCCTATAAGGATGCGAACCATTAAATTCTGATGTTGAACTATCCAACTCACTTGAGCCTGTAACCAGAATTACATTTTCAGGCTGAAAAAGTGAGAAGCTCGTGGTTTCATTTTTAAACTGACGCACCAAACCCAAATCATCCAATATCCAGAATGAACGACCGGATGTTGATGCAATAAGATCGCCTTGGTGAATTTTAAGATCGGTTATGGGTGTTACCGGTAAATTCAATTGAAAAGATTGCCACGCCACACCGCCATTAAAAGAAATGTAAACTCCCGTTTCTGTTCCGGCAAAAAGTAAATCCTTTCGTATATCATCTTCGCGTACTACGCGGGTAAATGCACCTTGCGGAATTCCCCTGGTTATGTTGGTCCATGTTTTTCCATAGTCGGTTGTTTTGTATAGCGCAGGTGTATGATCATTAAACTTATAGCGCGTAGTGGCGATATAGACTGTAGCCGGATCATGCGGGGAAACATCAATGGCGTTGATCAGGCACTCTTGCAAACCAACAGGCGTAACATTTTTCCAGGTGGCTCCGCCATCACGGGTAAGCTGTACAAGGCCATCATCGCTACCCGTCCAGATAACTCCTTTTTCATGAGGGGATTCAATCACATAACTCAACGTTCCATAATTCTCCGCACCAACCGCTTCGTTGGTGTATGGCCCTCCACCTTTGCCTTGTTTTTCTTTTTCGTTACGTGTTAAATCAGGCGAAACTTCCGTCCAGGTTTTACCCATATCGGTGGTCTTCAATAATACCTGTGCACCATGATAAAAAGCATTTGGTTCATGCTTCGACCAGATGATGGGCGCGTTCCAGTTGAAGCGGTATTTCATATCTTTTGAATCACGCCCCAGGTATTGAATTGGAGCTGCCATTATGTTGGTGCCTGCTTTTGCTTTTGAATCCAGTACCTCAATGGTACCCAGGTAGCTGCCTCCTAATACATACCGTGGGTCATCCGGATTAAACGCAAGAAAAGCACTTTCGCCTCCGGCTGATGGCGCCCAACTTTTGGCAGAAATTCCACTGCTACCAAATTCACGGTGAGCAATAACTACTGAGGTGTTGTCTTGCTGACCGGCATAGATTCTGTACGGAAACTCGTTATCGACATTGATGCGGTAAAGTTGTGCGGTGGGCATATTACTTTGAGTTGACCAGGTTTTACCTGCGTTAAGTGTAATGGAGGCACCTCCATCATCGGCCATCACCATATTTTTAGGATTGTTCGGATTAATCCATAAATCGTGATAGTCTCCATGCGCACCCTCAATATTTTCCCAGGTTTTTCCACCATCGATGGACCGCAATGCCGGAGCACTCAATACATATACGGTATGCTCATCCTGCGGATCAACAAACACCTCAATGTAATACCAGGCACGCTGAACCAGACGGTGATCATCACTAACACGTGTCCAGTTCTTTCCGGCATTCTCTGAAACAAACAAACCACCTTGCTCCTTATCGGAATCACTTTCTACGAGTGCATAAACTTTTTCGGAATTGGAACGGCTTACCGCTACGGCCATCTTACCCAGTTCTTTAGGCAAACCATTCTGAATTTTTTCCCAGGTTGCTCCCGCATCATTCGATTTATATAAGCCGCTTCCGCTGCCACCACTAATCACCTTCCATGGTAATCGGCCATATTCATTCATAGCGGCATACAATACTTGCGGATTGTTGTAGTCCATAGAAAGCTCTACGCATCCACTTTTATCATCTACATATAAAACTTTTTTCCAGGTTGTTCCGCCATCCACAGATTTATAAACCCCACGTTCTGGTGTTTTTCCATATAAGGCGCCTTGCGCGGCTACATAAACAATGTTCGGATCGCGCGGGTGAATGACAATGCGTGAAATATGTTGGGTTTGCTCAAGGCCTAACTTCTTCCACGTTTTTCCGGCATCCGTTGACTTATAAACACCATCGCCATGATGCGTCATAACACCACGAACGGCATGTTCGCCCATACCTACGTAAACTGTATTGGGCTCGCTCTCCGAAACGGCAATAGCGCCTACCGAACCTGTGGTGAAATAACCATCCGAAATATTTCTCCAGGTATTCCCCATATCATCGGTTTTCCAAACACCCCCACCGGTAGTGCCCATATAATAGGTGCTGATGTCACCCACTACCCCGCTGGCTGTAACTGAACGTCCACCCCGGAAAGGCCCGATGCTCCTCCATTTTACTGAACTATAATAAGCATTAAGATCAATTGAATTTACAACAGCAGCAGGTTGTTGACTTTTGGTGGTCCGTTGGGCACATGCTGTAATTGCTATACCGAGTGCTGTAACGGCAAGGAGAAAATTCTTCATGAATGAATTTGGTTTAGGTGATGAAATATAGAAATTAAACTGCAAACAGGTTTCTACTATTTCATAAGCAATCCAATCATGAAGATGGAAGGCAAAAATGGCAGGTAACTACTTCAGTACACCCAACTCCTTTCCAATTTCAGTGAATGCCTGAATGGCCTTTTCCAGATGATGCCTTTCATGGGCTGCTGAAATCTGTACACGAATTCTTGCCTTTCCTTTTGGCACCACCGGAAAGAAAAATCCGATAACATAGATTCCTTTATCAAGAAGTTTTTCGGCAAACTGTTGGGCCAATGGAGCCTCGTATAACATTATAGGAACAATGGGATGTTCACCGGGTTTGATATCGAAGCCGGCTTTGGTCATCTCACTTCTGAAGTATTTTGTATTCTGCTCCAATTTATCGCGCAACGCAGTAGTTTCAGAAAGCATATTAAACACTTCGATGGAAGCACCCACAATGGAGGGTGCAAGCGTGTTGGAGAATAAATACGGACGTGACCGCTGACGCAGCAATTCGATGATTTCCTTTTTACCTGAAGTAAACCCTCCGGAAGCCCCACCAAGCGCTTTGCCTAATGTTCCGGTAATAATGTCTACCCGATCGGTTACACCACAATATTCCGGCACGCCTCTTCCGGTTTTACCTAAAAAACCTGTTGCATGACATTCATCGGTCATCACCAGGGCTTCATACTTCTCGGCCAGATCACAAATTAAATCTAAACGGGCAATGGTACCGTCCATGGAGAAGGCGCCATCGGTGACAATAAGTATTTGGCGCGCACCGGCTGCCTTTGCATCCTGCAGTTGCTTTTCCAAATCATTCATGTCGTTATGCGTGTAGCGGTAACGCATGGCTTTACATAACCGCACGCCATCAATAATCGAAGCGTGATTTAACTCATCGGAAATAATGGCATCCTCAGCCCCGAGCAACGGTTCAAATACTCCCCCGTTGGCATCAAAAGCTGCAGCATAGAGAATGGTGTCTTCCATACCGAGAAATTCAGAAATCTTTTTTTCCAATTCCTTATGGATGTCTTGCGTACCGCATATGAATCTAACCGAAGACATACCAAAGCCATGCGTATCAATGGCACGCTTGGCGGCTTCAATTACCCTGGGGTGCGAAGAGAGTCCCAGGTAATTGTTCGCACAAAAGTTGATAACCTCTTTTCCACCCTCAATTTTTATATCGGCCCCTTGCGGGGAAATAATGATGCGCTCTTTTTTGAACAGCCCTGCTTCTTTAATGGAAGCAAGTTCTTTTTCCAGTACGGGTTTCAGCTTTTTATACATAAATAAAAGTACAATTGTCAGCCTGAGCCTGTCGAAGGCTGATGTTCGGTAATGAGTCAGGTTTCGACAGGCTCCACCTGACAGTAGTTATGAGGCCGCAAAGTTAATCGCTTCCACGAAAACTGAGCCTAACATCCGGTAGTAAAAAGCCAAAATTCTTTAACTTTCGGCCCCAATCAATACCATGAAGAAGCACAAGATTTTAATAATAGGCGCAGGCGGGCAACTGGGTTCAGAATTGACACAAGGCCTTTGGAGCTTGTATGGAAAAGAAAATGTAATTGCTACCGATATAAAGGATCCGCAGGGAATTTTAAGTCAGGGGAATTTTGAAATTCTGGACGTTCTTAAACAAAAGAACCTATTCGATTTTATCAAGAAAAACGAAATCACCCAGGTATATCATTTAGCGGCAGTACTTTCAGCCACAGGTGAGAAAAATCCAAAATTTGCGTGGCACTTAAACATGGATGGATTAGTACATGTGCTGGATGCAGCCATTGAATTTAAACTTGACCGGGTGTATTGGCCAAGCTCTATTGCAGCTTTCGGCCCGACAACACCAAAACAAAATACACCACAGGATACTATTATGGATCCAACCACCATATACGGCATTAGCAAGCAAGCCGGTGAACGTTGGTGCGAATGGTATTTCAGAAACAAGGGCGTTGATGTACGCAGTTTGCGCTACCCGGGATTGATCGGCTACAAAACAAAACCCGGTGGCGGTACCACCGATTATGCCGTTGACATTTTCTTTAAAGCACTTACCAATAAAAAATTTGAATGCTTCCTTAAGGAAAATACCTACCTGCCCATGATGTACATGGACGATGCAGTGAAAGCCACACTTGATTTAATGGAGGCTCCAGCTGATAAAATAAAGATTCGTTCAAGCTACAACATTTCAGCAATGAGTTTTTCTCCGGCTGAAATTGCAGCTGAAATTAGAAAGCACATTCCAGACTTTACGATTTCCTACAACCCCGATTTCAGACAAGGCATTGCTGAAAGCTGGCCACAATCTATTGATGACGCTGCCGCCCGCAAAGACTGGGGGTGGAAACATCAATTTGGACTAAAAGAAATGACGGAAGAGATCTTAACAAAACTTCCGGAGCTTTTAGCCCAGGAAGCTTGATCGCTTTAATTAACAATGAATTTCTTTGTGTCGTTAAAATCGCGGGAAGAATAACGAAGAATGTACAAACCCCTGGGTAGAGCACTCCATTCAAATTTATTTTGAACTGCCACATTTAAAATCTGCAGCACTTCAACACCGTGCATATTTAGGATAGTCAACTTTGCTTCCTCTGAAGGATTAAAATTCAGTTGAACATTCAAATAACCATCCGATACCGGGTTTGGAAAAAGTTGAATCTGCTTGCCGGCATTAAAAGACAGAACGATTGGGCCAAAATATTCATATGAACCATCCAAATCTACCGCTTTAAGGCGATAATAATTTTGACCAACAAATGGATTGGCGTGCAAAAAGGAATATTCCTGCTTTGTATTCGTGTTATATCCTGCACCTTCTACTTCCGATAATTCAGAAAAATCAACCCCATTCACGGAAAACTCAATAATAAAGTGACTGAAGCCTTCTTCTAAAGAAGTAGCCCAATTCAATTCAATTGATGTCTCAATTTGATTTGCGTTTAAATACAATAATTTCACAGGCAAAGGTGAGTTAACTGCATCGATAGAGGCTACATGGAAGCTGTTGGTTAATTGACCAAAGGTTAGACCAGTGCGGTTAACGCGCGGATCAGCAATAGTTCCGGTGGCTGCTGCATGTGCTCCGACAACTCCGGTTGTTGTACTCATTCTTAAGTCAGGTAATTCCTGAATGGTTCCAAAACCAGTACCTCCGCCACGCAAACCCCAGGTGCCTGATGTAATACCCGAGGTTGTTACCGACCAGTTAGAATCGTGTCTCCTGCTAATAGTAGCTGCCGGCCCGGCATCAAGGATTGAAACATTACTTGTTGTAGTGGCATTATTATGCGTTACTGTAATTGAACCTCCAGAATTTGCAATATTATCTTTACTAACAAAAAAAGGTCGAAAATCAGAGGCACTTCCTAATGGGAAAAAACCCGCATTTGCTCCAATGGCAATAGCGGTATTCGCTACAAACCTTCTCAAACTTCCCCCATACATCCATCCATTTGTGCCGGCACCGCCATGGGTAAGTGTACCTGGTGCAGCAGCTGATACACCTATCGTAAAAGTGTTCCCGTTAAGATTCATCCTTCCAGCTGTCATAGTAAGCGTACCCGTTACCGTAACCGGATTGTTAAGTACAAGCTGAGGTGAGGTTACGAAAGTATTATTGACAGTCAAGTTGGAAAACGTTTCTCCGCCAACGGCTGAAATCGACTGCGTACCAGTACCACTTAGCGTAACGGTAAAGGTAGCCGGAGCAAACGTGGCAGTACCACTGCGGGTCCAGTTTCCGAACACAGAAAAATTTCCAAGAGCGGTTTTGGCTCCTGAATTCTGGAGACTAAGATTGGAATATCCATTACCTGCAACGGGTGTAATAATTTGTTGAGCACCTGCAGCTGTATAGTTAAAATTGTTTGTTCCGTTATTGGCGAATAACCGTATATCTGTATCATGACCACTCCCAGAATAATTCCAAACACCACCATTCAGGTTATTGATATCATTTCGTGCATCGGCACTATTCTCAATATCTAAAAAGGTACCTGTTTGATTGATCGTACCACTATTCAAAATAGATAGGAATGCACCATCACCTGTGCCCGTTGCCAGGCCATCCATATTTACAAAAGATAGTGTAGCCCCTGTATTGTTGATGATCTCATTACCATCATCATCAGTATTATTCGCGGCCAAATTGCCAGAAAATGTTGCTGTTCCGTTGTTCGCGAACGTGTTATTGTCATCATCAAAAAGTAGTGTAGAAGCTGTTATCGTGCCGTTATTCACAAATGAAGAGTTGGTTCTTGTTGTGGCAAATGTGATGCGATTGCCAACAGTAAGGGTTGAAGTCATGTTATTGGTAATACTTGCATTGCTGGCATTAACAATAATATTCTCAACAGATAATGAGCCACCACCTTCAATGGTGTAGGCATTTGCCGCTTGAAATTGAATTTGGTGGCCGGTTATTCCTACACCGGCATTGATCGTCCCTCCACTTGCAACGCGCACCAAGTTTCCCTGAATACCAAGCGTAACGTTGTTTGCTGAAAATTGAAGCGTTCCGGTATTTTCAACAATTACTCCTGCGGGAGCCCGATCGTTTGCAACCCCGGCACCAACAGTTGTTTGACTTAGGGGCAAGGTAACCGTGTGGCCGTTACCAATAATGGCTCGCTGATTGTTTTGAGGAACACATCCACAGGCACTACCGGTATGAGAAACTGTTGACCATGTTCCGGTGCCACCCACACCCCCGGTAACATCTCGCCAGGTGCCGCTCTTACGGGAATAAAGCGGGAGGCCATTAAAGGTGCCTGAATTACAAAATGTTCCTGAACCCTGTGTACAACTTCCGCCAGTAAATGTGCCGCTTCCGGTAAGAATGGCGTTATTGCCCACATTTACGCTTCCGCCTACGGCAATACTTCCATCCACATTCACCTCGGTGTTATTGTTTCCGGTGAAATTTCCATCAACAACCATGTTACCAGATACATTAAGCGCACCCCCATTGTTCATATTAACATTTCCTTTAATGATTAGCGTGCCGGTAACTACTAGAATGAGATTGTTGTTAACCACAAGGTCACCCCAAATAATTAGGGTGCCGTAAACGTTAATCACGGTATTGTTGCTTGAATTAAAATCACGTGGATTTCCTGAACTACCAATATTCAACTCGGCTCCAGCATCTATAGTTAGTGTGTTATTGTTGCCGGTTGAGTAGTTACCAACTGTATAATTAAGTGGACTGGTTAACGTAACAAAGGTTCCATTATTCATGATTACATTTTCTGCCAATTCATCTGCAATATTACCACCAGTCCAAATACCGGGATCGTTCCAGTCTCCTGTTCCTGTAATCGTTCTATTTTGCCCGAAAGCAGTCATAACCGTTACAAATAGTAGTGCCAGAATGGATAATTGATACTTCATTGCTATTAAACTCCTCAGATTTTAATACTTAAGTGTTTAGAAAATCCCGCAAAGATGAGCATAACAAAATCATAGTCAAAAAAATAGCTCAATCTTAAATACCGCAAAAAGTGTATGAATTAGCGGAAATATTATTTGCGCTCGGGCATAAAGCAGTACAAAAATGCCAAATTTGGAGCGGATATGAAATCATTTTGGGAATTGCATGAGCGCCCTTAAGAAACTGGCTGGCGATACGGTAATTTATGGTGCAAGCAGCATCCTTGGGCGGTTGCTCAACTACTTGCTGGTTCCGTATTATACCTATGTGTTTGCCACGGGGCAATATGGTGTTGTAACGGAGTTTTACGCCTATGCTGCATTTTTTAATGTATTGTATACCTACGGGCTGGAAACTGCGTACTTCCGATTTGCTACCTTAAATAAAGAAGATGAACCCGGCATTTTCAATCTTACCACCAGTGCCATTTTATTCACCAGCATACTCTTTTCCGGTGTGCTCATACTTTCAGCCACACCCATTGTTGAATACCTCCAGCATCCCGGTAAGGAGAATTATATCATCTGGTTTGCCTTTATCCTGGCCATTGATGCTGTAATGGCCATTCCCTTCGCCAAACTTCGGTTGGAAGGAAAATCAAAACAGTTCGCCCTTGCCAAGCTGATCAACATTACAATTTCCATCCTACTCAATCTTTTTTTTCTCAGTTTATGTCCGGCCATTGTGCGTGGTGAAGTTCTCCCATCATTAAAATCCCTGGTCGGGCAATTCTACAATCCGGAGTTGCAGGTTGGTTACGTGTTTATCGCTAACCTGATGGCTAATGCTGCCCTGATTTTTATTTTATGGAAAACCCTGGCAAAACTTCGGATCACGCTAAACTGGTCAAAACTAAAACCGCTACTTGTTTATGCCTACCCGATTCTTTTTGCCGGATTGGCGTGGGTAACCAATGAAATGCTTTCACGCTGGGCCTTGCGTTTTTGGTTGCCTGAAAATTTCTATCCGGGTTTAACCAGTGAAGAAGCACTCGGTATTTTTGGTGCAGTCTATAAATTTTCTGTTTTCATGACCCTGGCCGTGCAAGCCTTCCGGTATGCAGCCGAACCATTTTTCTTTTCACGTGCTGCTGATAAAAATTCACCCGCTTTGTTCAGCCAGGTTTCACATGGGTTCATTTTGTTTGGATGCATTATCCTGCTGGCGGTTAGTATTAATCTGGATGTGCTTGAACATTTGCTTAGACGATCGGAATACCGGCAAGGTATGCACGTTGTTCCGGTGCTGCTCTTGGCTAATCTTTTTCTGGGCATCTACTACAACGTTTCCATCTGGTATAAACTCACCAACAAAACCTATTACAGCACCTGGATTGCTGTGGGGGGAGCTGTGCTGACCATCGCCTTAAATTATTTTCTTATTCCCATCGCTGGTTATGAGGGCAGCAGTTGGGTAACATTAATCGTTTATTTTTTAATGGCTGCAGTTTGCTATTATTATGGGCAACGCCATTATCCGGTACCTTATCCGGTTGTTAAGGATTTAACCTATATCGCCATAACACTGTTGCTCATCTATACCATGAACCTGATTGAATTCAGCAACCTGGGCATAGCACTGATTGTACGCCTCATTGTCCTGCTGATCTTCTCCGGTATGGTTTATGTTTTAGAACTTAAAAAGTTTAAGCTAGTGGCCGGATAGAGTTTATCCCGCCATTTGTCCGGTTAAATAACCCTATCAACCAACACCAGATTAAACACTGGCAGTGAATAAAATTCATTAATTTTGACTTCAATTTTTAGCAGCACCGCATTGACTACCAGAATACTATATAGCACGATCCTTTTAATCATTTTGTCACCGCTTTCATTGATGGCTCAGAAGAAAAAGAAAGCGGACGAAGTTACTGCGCCAACCAGCCTGAAATCGCGCGAAGCTGAATTCTATTTTACAGAAGGAGAGAAATATTTCATTCTCGAGGATTTTGCCAAGGCCTTGGTGTATTATCAAAAAGCGCTTGATATCCTTCCCACCAATGCCACCATTCACTATAAAATTGCTGAGGTTTTAGCGCAGGGTAGCAAACAGGATGACCTGATCAGGGCTTCGCTGAGCATAGAGCAGGCCTTGAAGTACGAACGAAAAAATAAATTTTTCTACCTGTTGGGTGCCAGTATTTATTCAAACCTTTCAAAGTTCGACCGCGCGGCTCAATTGTATGAAGCTATGGTTCAGGAGGTACCAGGCACAGATGAATACCTGTATGAATTGGCCATCCTCTATCAATATTCCAACAAGCCAACAGAGGCTATAAAAGTTTACAATCGGGCGGAGAGCGTGTTTGGTATTAACGAAACTTCCTCTACCCAAAAGCAGCGTATTTATTGGGAGATGGATAAAATAAATGAAGCCATTGAAGAAGCAGAAAAGTTAACAAAAGCTTTCCCGGATGAAGAACAGTATGCTGTAGCTTTTGCCGAGTTATTGGCACAGCAAAATCAGTTAGCCCGTGCAATTGTGTTTCTTGAAAAATTCATCGAAGAAAATGAATCGGCACCAGGGGCATCGGTATTTCTTGCCGGCCTTTACCGCGACACAAACGAAGAAACGAAGGCGCGCAAGTTATTATCAAAAATTTTTGACGACCCCGAAACCGACTACACCAGTAAACTCATGGTGCTGGGAACCTACAATGCTGAGTTAAACAATGGAAAAACAAAAGGAACAACGGATTCAGCGAAAGAATCTTTTGCTATCGAATTGCTGGAGAAACTCGAGAAACAATACCCCGATGAAGTTAACACGTTTATTTTAGGAGGCGACCTTTATCTATCCGTTGGGAAAAATCAGCAAGCTGAACGCAAGTATTTACAGGCCATTGAATTAGGCGAAGTAAATTTTGAGGTATGGCAGAACTTACTTTATCTGCAAACGCAGATGGAAGCTTTTGATGCAGTGATTAATTCTTCCGAAAAGGCACTGGAATTTTATCCAAACCAGGGCATGCTCTATTATTTTAACGGATTGGCTCATTTGCGAAAACGTAAATACAGGGAAGCCATTACTTCATTGGAACAGAGCAAAAAACTTTCCGCCAATAACCCGGGTATGACAAGCGAAATCAACGCGATGTTAGGCGATGCCTATAATGCCACCAGGGAATACGACAAGTCAGACAAAGCGTATGAGGAGGCGCTGGCCTTCAATCCCAATAACTACATGGTGCTAAACAATTACAGTTATTACCTCGCACTGCGTAAAGCATCGCTCGATAAAGCCGAAAAGATGTCGGCACTCTTAATTAAAAATAATCCGGATAATGCTTCCTTCCTGGATACTCACGCCTGGGTGCTTTACACCCGGCAAAAATATAAAGAAGCCAAAAAGATTATTGAGCGCGCCATAGCTACAGGCCAGGCAAATGCTACACACCTTGAACATTATGGCGATATACTTTTTCAATTAGGCGAGGTGGATCAGGCGGTGCAGCAATGGGAAAAGGCCAAGGGTTTGCTCAATGCCAGCAACGAAACATTGAATAAAAAAATCGCCAACCGAAAAATATATGAATAGGCTTCTCTGGTTTTGTTTTGTTGCGCTCCCCCTCATTGTTACTTCGTGTAGTAAGAAATCCACACCCTCATCAAGTGACGTAAAACCCAAATCCGTTTTGGCTATAGAGGAGATTGACTTTGAGTATTTTCATGGAAAAGCGAGGATGGTACTAAAGGATGGAAACAAGGAGCGTGAAGTAAAGGCTGTAATACGGGTACGAAAGGACAGCGTAATTTGGATGAACTTTACCGTTATAGGTGTACAGGGTGGCCGGGTATTAATCAATCAGGATTCCATTACTGTGATCAGCAATGTCGATAAGGAGTACTATGTGTTTGATTATAAGGAACTTTCCAGGCGTTTCAATTTTGAAGTAAATTATAAGGTTATTCAATCGGCCTTTTTAGGCAACCTGCTTATGGCTCGCAAAGAAGAAGATGAGGTTGATGAAAAAAGTCTAACGTTTTTATTAAAACAATCTTCCGGCACGGTAGACGTTTTAAATTACATCAGTGCCACCTCTATGAAAATTCAAAAGGTTGAGCTTAGAGAAAATGATTCGCATAATTCGCTCACCATTAATTACGGAAATTTTCAACCTGTGTCTGGAAAAACCTTTCCGTATAATGCCACCATATCGTTGCTGTACAAAACTTCAGCCGGTTTATTAAACACTTCTGTTATTTTTGAGTACAACAAAGCCGAGGTTGGCGATAAAGAATTAAAATTCCCGTTCAACATTCCAAAAAAATATGACCGCAGGTAAAAGAGCGCTGCTTTCGGTTATTCTTGTTCTGTGTGCACTGGGTGCTGTAGCCCAGAAAAAAACAAAGGCTCAGCTACAAAAGGAAAAACAACAGAACCTGGAGAAAATAAAGGAGGTTGAAAAAATCCTTGATGAGACTTCAGTTAAAAAGAAGAGTTCACTGGGGGAACTGAATGCCTTAAACCAACGCATTCGCGTTCAGGAAAATTTAATACAATCCATAAAATCCGAAATCAGTTTATTGGATAAAGACATTGCCGACAATAACGGTTTTATACTGGCCCTTGAAGAAGATCTCAAAAAACTCAGGGAAGAGTATGCGGCCATGCTGTTTGCTGCACAAAAAGCAAATAACAGCGCCACGCGGTTAACTTTTTTATTTTCTGCCGAATCGTTTGATCAACTTATGATGCGCCTTCAGTATATGCGTCAATATTCTGAAAGACGCAAAATTCAGGTGGAAGCCATTCAGCAAGTACAAACTGAATTAGGTGTTCAGGTTAAACAGATAGAATCTAAGCGGGCAGAAAAAAACGAATTACTAAGCCAGCAGGTTAACGAAAATAATAGCCTGGTTAATCTTAAAGTCAAACAAAATACACTGGTAAAATCACTGGAGAAGCAAGAAAAAACATTAAAGAAGGATTTAGAAGACACCAAAAAAGCGCTTGTTGTTCTGGACAAACGAATTAATGAAATTATTAAAGAAGAAATGGAACGTGCAGCACGCGAATCCAAAGCCGCAACAAGTGCCGCATCGGTAGCCTTATCAAACTCATTTGAGGAGAACAAGGCCAAATTCCCCTGGCCGGCATCGGGTTTTATTTCACAAAAATTCGGAAAACAAAATCACCCGGTATTAAAGGGCATTGTTATCCAGAATGATGGCATTAACATCCAAACCAAAGAAAACGAAAAGGTTAAAAGCATCTTTGAGGGTGAGGTGCGTTACATTGCTGTTATACCTCCCTTTGGTAACTCGGTCATAATTAACCATGGTGAATACTTCTCCGTTTATTCGGGTTTGAAGGAGGTGTACGTTAAAAAAGGACAGCGGGTAAACACCAACCAGGAAATAGGACAGGTATTGTCCAATGCCGATGGAATTTCTGAATTGCGGTTCCAACTCCGTAAAAATACCACTGCGCTGGATCCCCAACAATGGCTTAGAAACTGATTTTTGACCATTTAAGGGTATATAATGCCCTCTATGGCTATTTTTTTGGATTCAGATTTATGCTCTATCTTTACCCGATAAATACAAAAACATGAATTCAATTTTTTTGCTTGGAATGCCTGGTGGGATGGAATGGGTTCTCATTGCGCTTGCTGTTTTGATTTTCTTTGGAGCGAAAAAAATCCCTGAATTTGCACGTGGTGTTGGCCGCGGAATCCGCGAGTTCAAGGATGCCGTAAAAGATGTGAAGAAGGAAGTGGATGAGGCAGGCAAGGAAGTGCCTAAAAAAATAGAAGACTAAGGATTGAAAGATTACGCGACACTGCGCGATATACAAGATGATCTCGCTCGCGGAACCGTTTCCTGTGCGGACTTAGTCAAACACCACCTTCGTGTTATACATTTGAAAAAACACCTCAATGCTTTTTTGAGCGTGTACGAAGAAGAAGCGCTCAAACAAGCTTCTTTTATTGATCATAAAATCAAATCAGGAACTGCAGGACGGTTGGCCGGTTTAGTGGTGGGCATTAAAGATGTTTTCGCCTATAAACACCATCCGCTACAAGCGGGCAGTAAAATTCTGGATGGTTTTATTTCCCCCTACAACGCTACGGCTATTCAACGTTTGTTAGATGAAGATGCCATTATTATTGGGCGACAAAACTGCGATGAATTTGCCATGGGCTCTTCCAATGAAAATTCTGCATTTGGCCCCGTGCTTAATGATGCCGATAATACGCGTGTGCCCGGTGGCTCATCGGGCGGATCAGCTGTTGCCGTTCAGGCTGGCATGTGTCGGATTTCAGTGGGTTCCGATACCGGTGGATCAGTTCGCCAACCAGCAGCCTTTTGCGGGGTTGTTGGATTGAAGCCAACCTACTCACGGATTTCACGCTATGGATTGATTGCCTACGCCTCTTCATTTGATTGCGTTGGAATTTTCGGAACAAACGTTGAGGATGTAGCACACGTTTTGGAAGTGATTGCCGGGGCTGATGAATACGACAGCACCGTTTCGAAAAAACCCGTACTTCAGTACCCCAAAGAACTTTCTCAACCCCCCAACAAAAAATATAAGGTTGCCTGTTTCCGTGAAACGATTGACTCTCCCGGACTTCAAACGGAAATAAAAAAGAACTTACTTGACAATCTTGACAAACTGAAGACAGCTGGTCATACGGTGGATGCCCTGGACTTTCCCTTGCTCGAATACAGTTTACCGACCTATTATATTCTGGCTACCGCTGAAGCCAGTTCTAATCTCTCGCGCTTCGATGGTGTTCGTTACGGGTACCGCAGTCCGTCTACATCAGATTTACAATCGCTTTATAAAAAAACCAGAACAGAAGCCTTTGGAAAAGAAGTACAAAAAAGAATTCTATTAGGAACATTTGTGCTGAGTGCGAGCTATTACGATGCCTACTATACCAAAGCACAAAGAGTGCGACAGCTTATCCGAAATAAGATGCAGGAAATATTCAAAACGTATGACTTCATACTAATGCCCACCGCGCCAACAACAGCCTTTAAACTGGGTGAACATACCAGCGATCCATTGGAAATGTACCTGGCCGATTTGTTCTCCGTATTGGCCAATGTTGCAGGGGTACCCGGTATTTCCGTACCTTGCGGTGTGGATGGTAAAGGTTTGCCTATTGGGCTTCAAATTTTGGCCAATGATTTTGAGGAGGCAAATCTTTTACAGTTTTCAGCTTATCTGATGAAACTGAACTGATATGAGCAGAGTGTTTATTTTTTTTCTCTTTACAATAGGCTTAACTCCTTGTTTTGCACAGGGAAGCGAACCGGTTATTGACTCTCTTGAAATAGCCATGGCCGAAGAGGAAATGGTTTTTAAAGAAGACACCACCAGTTTTGCTTTTTATACCCTGCTGTCCGACATTGAATTTATTCCGGGCGATGACCGGCCCGCCATCATCAGGGATCGCTTGAGTTGTATTGAAAAATCAATCCCCCTGCACTACAACGATCGCATTCACTCCTTTATCAACTACTTCACTGTACGCGATCGTGAGTATACACGCATGGTCATGCGCAGGCAACATATTTACTTTCCCATTTTCGAGAAACATCTTCAACGCTATGGCCTTCCCGATGAATTGAAATATTTATCCATCATCGAATCAGGCTTAAATCCAAAAGCAATTTCGCGGGCACGCGCTGTCGGCTTATGGCAATTTATGTATGCTACCGGCAGGCACTACAACTTACGTGCAGACTGGTATGTGGATGAGCGCATGGATCCTGAAAAATCCACCGATGCCGCGTGCCGTTACTTGCGCGATTTGTATGGCATGTTTAACGATTGGGAACTGGCACTGGCTGCCTATAATGCCGGCCCCGGCAATGTGAAGAAAGCTATTCGCAGATCAGGATACAAAAAATCGTTTTGGGAAATATATCCCTTCCTGCCACGCGAAACCCGCTCCTATGTTCCGCAATTCGTAGCCATGATCTATACAATGAACTACCTGGAAGAACATAATTTTATTCAGGGCGAACATGAAGTATTAATGCCACATGATACGTTGCACATAGACAAGTACCTTCACCTGGAGACATTTGCCAGGCTTACCGAAGTTTGTCTGGAGGATTTACAAAAATTAAATCCGTCAATTTTACGTAACGCGGTGCCGGATGCCACTAAGCCTCACATCATAAAAATTCCTTTGGTGGCAAAAGAATTACTTGACGAAAATCGTTTGGCTATACTGGACTCAGCATCAAAAGTTGGTAAGCGTGAGTTGGAGGTTTTAGCCCGCACCACAGAAGAAACAACCTACGGTAAAGACCGTATTGTTTATCGGGTAAAAAGTGGTGATGTGCTGGGCAACATAGCCATGCGCTACAAAGTGCGTGTGGAGGATATCAAGAAATGGAACAACCTGAACAGCAACATCATTAAAATTGGTCAACCATTAACAATCTGGATAAAGCCACCAGCAGAAGGCACAGTCATCGCCTCAACTACTCCGGCACCTAAAGTAACCCAACCTATTCCGGTTCCAGACTCTAAAAGATATGTGGTACAGGCTGGTGACACGCTGTGGGGTATTTCTAAACAATTTGAAGGGCTGACCATTGAAAAGATTAAGGAGCTGAACAATCTTTCCGACAGCAAAATACAGCCCGGTCAAACCCTGATTATTTCAAGATAAATTCCCTGCAGGGGTTACATCATTTTTTTCGTGACGAATGCAACGATTTCTGCATTATGCCTTAAACTTGTGGTATGAGAATTCTTTTGATCAGTTTTATCTTTCTGGCGGGCTTTTGGACGTGCACAACTTCTGAAAAAAGCAGAATCGAAAATTTACCTGCTGCCACAGGCAAACCCGGTGATTTGATTCTTATTCTTGACTCTGTACAGTGGAAAGGTGAGCTGGGCCATGAGCTCCGAAAAATTTTTAAGGCTGAAGTGCCCGGTTTACCACGCGAAGAACCATTGTTCGATGTGATTTATGTGTACCCACGCAAGGGCTACACCCTGCTCACCCAAATCCGAAACCTGGTCTTTGTGTTTACACTGGATCAGCAAACTTCTGGTTCAAAAATCATGAAGGAAAATTTTACGGAAGAAACACTGGATCGCATCCGTATGGATTCATCCTTTTTCCTGGTAACCTCCAAAGATGAGTACTCACGCGGACAGGAGGTAATGTACCTCTTCAGTGATACACAGGAAAACCTCATCAAAAAGTTGCGGCAAAACGGAAAGCGAATTCAGGATTATTTCAATGCAGTAGAAAAGAAGCGGTTAAATGCAGCGCTTGAAAAAAGTACTACTACTCGGGGAATAACCGAGGCACTTCGAAAAGAGTTTGACTTTGAAATTAAACTTCCGTTTGGATTTAAGGTAGCTGATAAACAGCAAGATTTTGTGTGGCTTCGCCTAATGGATAACCGTGTCGATAAAAATATTTTCATCAGTTGGAAGCCTTATGAGAGCGAATACCAATTGCTGCCCGACAGTTTAATTCATTGGCGTAACGAAATTGCCCGAAAATATTTATTTGATGATCCTGATAATCCTGAGAGTTATGTGGTAACCGAAACGTCCGTGCCTTTTAAACCGCTAAAAGCCACCCAGGTAAACTTCAATAATCGCTTTGCTATGGAAATGCGTTGGCTCTGGAAAACCAATAACAACTCCATGGGCGGTCCATTTATTAGTTACGGCCTGGTAGACAACGAACAACAACGCATTTATTATATCGAGGGATTTTGCTTTAGTCCGGGTAAAGACCAACGTGAAACTATTCGCGAATTTGAGGCTATTCTGTGGTCGTTTAAATCAAGCGTTAGTAAAGGCAAACCCTAAAACCACATCCTTACCAGCATGCTGGTTTTTTAAGAAGGGTCACCCATTTGCCCAATAGTATGCTATCTTTGGTTTCTTAATTCCATTCTAATGTCATTAAAAATCAGAAAACAAGATGCCCTCAATTATCATATGCAAGGGCAGCCCGGTAAAATTGAAGTTGTTCCAACAAAAGTACTGAGCTCGCAACTTGACCTGGCACTGGCCTACTCACCCGGTGTTGCGGAACCTTGTAAAGAAATTGCTGCTAACAAAGAAGACGTATACAAGTACACCTCCAAAGGAAACCTGGTAGCGGTAATCTCCAACGGAACAGCCGTGTTGGGTTTAGGTAATATTGGCCCCGAAGCATCAAAGCCCGTTATGGAAGGTAAAGGTGTTCTTTTTAAAAAGTTTGCCGGCATTGATGTGTTTGATATTGAGATTGACGAAGAAGACCCCGATAAATTTATTCAGATTGTTAAATCGCTTGAGCCCACCTTTGGTGGTATTAATCTGGAAGACATTAAAGCTCCTGAATGCTTTAAGATTGAGCATGAGCTTCGGGAAAAAATGAATATTCCGGTGATGCATGACGACCAACATGGCACCGCCATTATTTCGGGTGCAGCATTACTCAATGCCCTGGAGCTCGTCAATAAAAAAATCAATGAGATTAAAGTTGTTGTAAACGGTGCGGGGGCAGCAGCTGTAAGTTGCACACGGCTTTACTTAAGCTTGGGTGTTAAGAAAGAAAACGTGGTGATGTGCGACAGTAAAGGAGTAATACGCAAGGATCGCCCGGGTTTGGATGATATAAAAATGGAATTTGCCACAGCGCGAAACCTCACCACCCTAACCGAAGCCTTAAAAGGGGCTGATTTTTTTATCGGACTTTCCGTAGCCGATATATTAACCGCTGATGATATTAAATCCATGGCGAAAGATCCGATTGTTTTCGCGCTGGCTAATCCCAATCCGGAAATCGCCTACGACCTCGCCAAAAAATCGCGGCCTGATCTAATCATGGCCACCGGCCGGTCCGATCACCCTAACCAGGTTAATAATGTACTTGGCTTTCCGTACATATTCCGGGGTGCACTGGATGTACGCGCCACTGAAATTAATGAAGAAATGAAACTGGCGGCCGTTCAAGCTATTGCCAACCTGGCCAAAGAATCCGTGCCCGATATTGTAGTGAAAGCATACGGCATCGATAAAATAACATTCGGGAGAGAATACCTTATCCCCAAGCCGCTCGATCCGAGATTAATCACAACCATTTCTCCGGCTGTAGCCAAAGCGGCCATGGATTCGGGCATGGCTAAAAAACCAATAACGGATTTTGGTGCCTATCACCAGGAATTGTTGAATCGCATTGGTATTGATCAAAAGTTAATGTCGCGTATTATTGATCGGGCCAAGCAAAATCCCAAGCGTGTTGTTTTTGCAGAAGCCCATCATTTAAAAATTTTGAAAGCGGCACAACAACTGCAAGATCAGCAGATTGCCAAACCGATTTTGCTGGGCGATAAAGATGAGATTGAACGTTTAATCCACGAACACAAATTAGAACTGGATTGCCCCATCATTTATCCACGCAAAGAGCATGCAAAGGTTGATGAATACGCTGGAGTGCTCTATAAAAAACGTCAACGCAAAGGATTAACCTATAGAGATTGTCAGCAATTAATGCGCGACCGTAATTACTATGCCGCCATGATGGTAGAAGTAGGAGAAGCCGATGCATTGGTGTCAGGACTTACCAAAGATTATCCAAAAACCATTTTGCCATCGCTTCAAATAATCGGCATGGCCGAAGGTGTTGAGCGGGTGGCCGGCATGTACATCATCTTAAATAAAAAAGGCACTTACTTTTTTGCTGATACAACAGTTAACCTCAATCCCACCGCACACGAATTGGTGGATATTATTTCTTTAACAGCACGTGGTGTGCGTTTCTTTGATATTGAACCGCATATTGCCGTACTCTCCTATTCAAATTTCGGATCGTCACGCGGTGAAGTGCCCGAAAAAACACGCGAAGCCGTACGCCTCGCTAAGTTAAAACACCCTGATCTGATTATTGATGGCGACATACAGGCCAACGTTGCGCTGAACACCGAGATACAACGCGAAAATTATCCGTTTAGCAACCTGGTGGATGGGGGAGCAAATACCCTGATCTTCCCCAACCTGGCAGCCGGAAACATTGCTTACAAACTGCTAATGGAAATTGGCGGAGCGGAAGCAATCGGGCCTATTTTATTAGGCATGAAAAAACCCGTGCATGTATTGCAGCTTGGTAGTTCTGTTCGGGAAATTGTAAACATGGCGGCTATTGCTGTTGTGGACGCACAACTTCATGAACAAAATGATCATCTCTAGAATTTACGATTTTAGATTTGCACTTTATTTAGTAACGGAGTAAAATCATCAATCTAAATTCGACATGATTTCATTTCTTAAAGGCAGACTTGTTCAAAAAGATCCAACACATGTTGTGATTGATGTAAATGGTGTTGGGTATCATCTTAGTATTTCCTTACAAACTTTTGCGGAAATTAAAGATCAGGAGAATACCCTTATTCATACGCACCTCGCTATCCGCGAAGATGCACACCTGCTCTATGGCTTCAGTACAGAAGCTGAAAAGAAACTTTTTCAACAACTTATTTCCGTAAATGGCATCGGGCCCAGCACAGCCATTGTTATGCTCTCCTTCCTGACCTCTGAAGAGTTGAAGCAGGCCATTGTTCAAGAGGATGTAACAACCCTGCAACGCATAAAGGGGATAGGCGGAAAAACCGCCCAGCGCGTGATTATCGAACTAAAAGACAAACTACGAAAAGACCTATCGGAGGATGCCATTCAGGGCATTCCCGGCTTGAAGCACAATACCCTGCGCAACGAAGCGTTATCTGCACTAATCACCCTTGGGATTACCAAAAGTGCTGCGGAGAAAAGTGTGGATACCGTCCTTAAAAAGTCGGGAAATACGCTTACTTTGGAAGATTTAGTTAAACAAGCTTTGAAAAACGCCTAAGCCTGCGTGACGCTCAAAACGTTCGTGTTACTTGTACCTGTAGCGATTACCCTGCTCCTGACCGGGCAGCCTGTCGCCCATGCACATGCTGAGCTCTTTTTTCAGCAACAGGAATCAGCACGTCAAGACACTACTAAACAACAGACTTACCGCCCTAGCCGAAGGCCCACCTTTCAGGTACGCGACCGCTATGGCGATCCTTTTTCCAACGCCCCTACCCAATCGCCCTTATTCTTAAAGGATCCTACCAAAGTAAATTATGAAATAGCACTTGATTCCAGCCTCAACTACACCATCTACGAAAAAATTGGTGACTTCAACTACCGGCCCATCACCACCATGTCGTTTGAGGAGTTTAAAGCCTACCAGGACAGGCAGATGCTCAAAGGCTACTGGCAGGGAAAATCCAAAAGTCAGGATGGCGAAAGTGCCGTCAGCAGCCGTGGGCTGATACCAAAAATTTATGTTAGCCCCATTCTTGATCGGATTTTTGGCGGCAGCTATGTTGAATTGGTTCCTCGTGGTTTTGTTACGCTTGATTTCGGTGTAGCCTTCCAGCGCATCGACAACCCGAACATTCCCATCCGCCAGCAACGAAACGGTGGTTTTGAATTTGATCAACAGATCAACATGAGCGTAATCGGTAAGGTGGGTGAAAAACTTGCCGTGAGCGCCAACTTCGACAACAACAACTCCTTTGATTTCCAGAACAACATGAAGGTGGAGTACACCGGATTTAAAGAAGACATCTTAAAAAAACTGGAAATCGGTAACGTAAGTCTTCCGCTAAACAACACCCTTATACAAGGCTCACAAAATTTATTTGGTGTTAAGGCACAATTGCAGTTCGGCAAACTTTTCGTAACTACCATTGCCTCAACCCAACGGGGAAAAGTTGCATCAATTGACATACCGGGCGGTAATAGTGGACAAGGCCGACCTTTTGAACTGGTAGCCTCCGGGTATGATGAAAACCGACATTTCTTTTTAGGCCATTTCTTCCGCGATAACTTCCAGCGCTGGTTGGCCAATCCACCTCAAATTTATTCAGGCATTAATATCACCCGTGTGGAGGTGTATATTCTCAATCGCAATAACGATACCCGCACCTTGCGCAACGTAGTTGGTTTAATGGATCTGGCCGAGCCGCAAAGAATTTACAACAGCTCGGTTACTTCGTTAGGGGCGAATTTACCCAACGCCAACGATGCCAATAATTTGTTTGGCGCGGTTAGAAATCTTGACCGAAATGCCGATGGCATTAACGGCTTGCTCGATGCTTATTTTGCGGGTGAAGGAAACAACGGTACCGATTATGAAAAAATTACCGGGGCGCGTATCCTAAGCCCTACCGAGTATACGTTTCACCGGCAATTAGGGTATATAACCCTCACCCGTAAACTTCAAAACGATGAAGCCATTGCCGTGGCCTATGAGTACACCTTCAATGGCCGCAGTTATAAAGTAGGTGAACTCTCTGAAGATTATGCCAGTCGTCCTGACAATGAAGTGGTGTTCTTGAAATTATTGCGCCCCCGAAAAGTAAGTATACGCGATCAGGCACGTAACATCATTCCTACCTGGGACCTGATGATGAAAAATGTTTACTCCCTAAACGTAAGCCAGCTTACGCGTGAAAATTTTCAGTTGCGCATTATTTACCGCGATGACCGCACCGGTATTGATAACCCCCAGTTGCAGGAAGGCCAGGACGTTCGTAACCGACAGTTGATTGAAGTCTTTGGATTGGATAAACTAAACCCGGTGAACGATCCGCAGCGCGATGGTAACTTCGATTTTGTGGAAGGGGTTACCATAAACACACAAACCGGGGTAATTATCTTTCCCTTTCTCGAACCGTTCAGTACAGCGTTGCGCGAAGCATTCCGGAATGATCCACAGGAAACATTCCTGATTCAGAAATATGCATTCGACACGCTCTATCGCACCACGCGTGCCGATGCTGAACTGATCGCTACAAAAAATAAATTCTTTCTGGTAGGTACATACTCAGCCGGATCATCCAAAGAAATTCTGATTCCAGGCTTTGGTGTATCGCCCGGCTCTGTTCGGGTTTATGCGGGTGGCACTCCTTTAATGGAAGGAACGGAGTATACCGTTGATTATACCTTTGGCCGCGTAACCATACTCAGCGATGCCATTTTAAACTCGGGCAAAAACATCAGTATCCAATACGAACAGGCCGACCCGTTTGCTTTTCAAACACGTTCGTTGGTAGGTACCCGGTTCGATTACCAGTTAAACGAGAATATCAGCCTGGGCTCAACTCTACTTTACTATAACGAACGACCACTGATTACCCGTAATGCTATAGGCACTGAACCTGCACGCAACCTTCAATATGGTTTTGATTTTAATGTGCGAAAAGACAGCCGGTTGCTTACAAAAATCATTGATGCCATACCCGGTGTACAAACCAAAGAAATGTCGTCCATTAACTGGAGTGGTGAGTTTGCACAACTCCTGCCCGGTACCTCTAACATTGTAGATGGTGATGGCACCGCCTACATCGATGATTTTGAAAACACCGCCACACCCTATTCATTGATGAGCCCACAGGCGTGGAAATTAGCCGCAACACCAAAAGATATCAGGTTTGATCCCAGTAACGGTGCTTTAAATCAAATCAGTGCCGGGTTTAACCGGGCACGCCTGGCCTGGTACATAGTCGATAATCAGTTTTACCGCGATGGTGGAAGATTTAAGCCCAGTAATATTACCAGCACCGATCTTGAAAATCATTATGTGCGTGCCGTATTACCCACCGAAATTTTCCCGAAACGTAACCCTCCGCAGGGAAATTTCTTCGAACCCGTTTTAGATATCGCCTATTATCCCTATGAACGTGGCCCGTATAATTATAATCCCAACCTGTTAGTAGGAGCTCGCGGAATTGCTGAACTCCCTAACCCCAAAGCAAATTGGGCCGGACTAACCACCGCAATCAGAACCGAAGTTGATTTCGATAAGGCAAACATTGAATATGTTGAATTCTGGATGCTTGACCCGTTTATCAACAATACCGAGCGCGGCAGAATTATCGATGGGGTTTACAACGATTTTAATACAACCGGTGGTAAGCTTATTTTTCACCTGGGTAGTATTTCTGAAGATGTTATTCGTGACGGACGCCATGGCTTTGAAAATGGTTTACCACCCGATGGCGATTTGACCACCGCATCAGAAACCCCGTGGGGCTATGTAGCGAATCGCACCTACATCACCAACGCGTTTGATAACTCACCCGCAGCCAGGGTCAATCAGGATGTTGGCTGGGATGGAATTTCAAATTCAAACGAGGTAAATAAATTTCAGGATTATATTAATGCACTTAACCCTACGGCCAGAAACTTAGTAATTAATGACCCCTCTGCTGATGACTTCCGGTTTTATTTCGGCAATGAACTGGACGCACGCAACGCTAAAATTTTGGAACGGTATAAACTCTACAATGGCCTTGAGAACAATACACCCATCAACACCGGCAGTGATATTCCCCGATCGAATGGGTTTCTTCCCGATAACGAAGACCTGAATGCGGATAACACATTAAATGAACTGGAAGAGTACTATGAATATGAAATCGATCTGCGTAAAGCAAACCTCGACATCGGTAAAAAGTATATTGTCGATAAGATAACACCAACCGAAAACAACCCCGATCAGGTGACATGGTACCTGTTCCGCATACCGGTGCGCAACTTCGACAACCGAGTGGGCAACATTGAAGGCTTTAAATCCATTCGCTATGTACGAATGATCCTTACTGATTTCGATCAACCGGTTATTATGCGCATGGCGAACTTCCGCCTGATTGGCAGTCGGTGGAGACGCTACCTCGAAAACCTGGAAGAAGGCGGCCTGGTACCCGATCCCGAGCCTGACTTCGATAACTTCACCCTATCCGTAGTCAATATTGAAGAGAACTCTGCGCCCGATCCGAGCAGTGGAAAACCCCCTTATGTGTTACCTCCTGGTTTTGTGCGCGATCGTGATAATACGTCATCAGTTTACCGCGAGTTAAATGAACAGTCGGTGCAGGTATGTATCGATAACTTAAAAAATGGCGATGCACGAGCGATCTTCAAAAATGTAGACATGGACTTTTTTAATTATGGCCGCATTAAAATGCTGGTTCATGCCAACAGCCCCAACGCGCAAGATGATGACCTGCGTGTATTTATGCGCCTGGGTACCGACTTCGATCAGAATTTTTATGAAGTAGAGTTACCTTTAAAAATTACACCGGGTACAGCTTCTGCGGCACGCGATGTTTGGCCCAGTGAAAATGAGTTTGACTTTTTGCTGAAGGATTTATACGGCTTAAAAGCCCAGCGCGATCGGGAAGGATTTTCATTGGACGAATTTTATCCCCGGCAAGCACCGCGCCAATTCGGTAAACATGGAGTGCGTGTGCTAGGTCGCCCCGACCTGAGCAGTGTGCGGGTAATTATGATTGGTGTGCGCAACCCGCGCACCACCAACAGTCAGTCATACTCGGTTTGTTTGTGGGCCAATGAACTTCGCCTTACCGACTTTGACCGAACACCGGGCTGGGCAGTAAACACCACACTGAATGCGAAGCTTGCCGATTTTGCTATGGTGTCAGGCTCGATGCGCTACATGACCTATGGCTTTGGCAGCGTAAGCTCTAAAATAAGTGAACGCACACGAGAAGAAACTTTTGCCTACGATGTTACCGCCAACGTAAATGTTGACAAGCTGCTTCCCGGCAACCACGGAATAAAAGTACCCATGCTGGTGAGTTATCAAAGCACCACCATTAATCCAAATTACGATCCGGCCAACCCCGATCAAAAACTGGATGCCGCCCTGGCCTCCTTCAACACGCAGGAAGAAAAAGATGATTATGTTAAGCTTATCCGCGACCGCGAAGTACGCAGAAGTTTAAACTTCACGAATGTGCGGAAAACCAAGGTGAATCCTCAGGCAAAGTCTAATCTGTGGGACGTTGAAAATTTTTCGTTCAGCTACCGGTACAGCGATAACATACGGCAAAGTTTTACCATTGCCGAAGCCCTAAGAAAAGACTTGGGTGGATCGGTGGCTTACAATTTTTCACCGAAAGGCACCGGTATAGAACCCTTTAAAAATTCAGAAGGATTTAAATCACCCTACCTGAAGTTTATTAAGGATTTCAACTTCAGTTTGCTGCCGTCTAGCATTATGGTGCGGGGCGATCTTGACCGATCCTTCTCGAAAATTATTTATCGAAACACGTTATCCAATTCTGAATCCAATTACCTTAAATATTTTACATTCAATCGCACCTACAACGTTCAGTGGAATTTAACAAAAAGCCTTTCGCTCAATTACGCGGCCCGTGCCAATGCTATTATTGATGAACCCGAAGGCGATATTGATACGCGTGAAAAACGTGATAGTATAATCACCAACCTGAAGCGCTTTGGGCGAATGAAAAATTTTGATCAGAGCATTACGGCTAACTATATTGTACCGCTGGATAAATTCCCGATTACTGACTGGATTGGCGCAGAGTATCGCTACCAGGCCAACTACAACTGGAAAGCCGGTCCTGTGAATCGGCCGGACTTACCCGGGGAAATCCGTGATCTTCCGGATAGTCTGGATTTCAGAAACATTATTCAAAACAACCGCGACCAAACATTGTCGGGCCGGTTGGATATGGTAAAGCTGTATAATAAAGTGGGCTTCTTGAAAAAAATCAATAACCCGCCACGCCCAACCACTACACGGCCGCAACCCAATCAAAAACCCGATACCGTAAAAACACAAACCACACCTCCGCTGGTAAAAGGATTTCTCCGACTGTTGATGTCCGTACGATCGATCAACGGAACCTACACGTTAACGGAAGGTACCATGTTGCCGGGGTTCGAACCTGATCCTTATTTGTTTGGCATGGATAAAGCCTTTAGTGCACCCGGTTGGGATTTTGTGCTGGGCAGTCAAAACCCGAACATCCGGTTTAAAGCAGCCGAGAATAACTGGTTGGTGCGAACCAACTCGCTCACACAGCCTTTCACCCAAACCTCCACGCGCTCTATAACAGGGCGTGCCAATGTAGAGCCCTCAGCCGATCTGAAAATACAACTGGACATTAAAAAGGATATTACTGATGGATATCAGGAAATTTTCAGGTTTGATGATGTGCAGAATGGCTACATATCGCAAAGCCCCAGCAGGTATGGTAGTTATAAAATATCCACCCTGTCAATTAAAACTTCTTTCCGACCGGATAATGACGCGTTGGTGTCATCGGTATTTAAACAATTTGAAGAAAATCTTCTTACAGTTCAGGAAAAGTTTGCACGCGTTAATCCCGGCTTTGAATATGACTCCATCAGTCAGGATGTGGTAATCCCTGCTTTTATAGCGGCCTATACCGGTAAGCAAGCTGATCGGCAAAACCTGAGTCCTTTTCCGCGTACTCCACTACCCGGTTGGCGTATCGATTATAACGGGTTGAACAAAATTGAACTGTTTAAAAACCTGTTCCAATCCATCACGCTTACCCATGCCTATTCCTCAACATACTCGGTGTTGAATTATTCCAACTCCCTGCAGTATGAAAATGTTGGCGATGTAGGTATTAACGTACCGATAGAAAAATACAATAATGGAATCTATGCCAGCCTGACCAACGATGGAAGGCCCGTTCCTATTTATGTAATAAGCCAGGTACTTATTACCGAACAGTTTCAACCCCTGATTGGTGTTAACCTGCGCACCAAAAACAGGTTAACCGCCCGGGCCGAGTACAAAACCAAGCGTGAACTGGCACTGAATGTTTCTAACGCACAGATTACCGAAGTAAGCAGCAAAGACATTTCTATGGAACTGGGGTACACCAAAAACAATATGAAGCTTCCGATTAAATCACAGGGGCGTACTATTGTTTTGAAAAACGATGTAACCTTTCGCATGAACATGACGGTGAGCAACCAATCTACTATCCAACGTAAAATAGAAGAGTTGAACGTGCTCACCAATGGTAACATTAATTTCCAACTCAGGCCAAACATCAGCTACGTGGTGAACCAAAAGCTGAATGTACAGGCCTATTTTGAACGTACCATTAACGATCCGCAGGTCTCAAACTCCTTCCGCAGGGCAACCACCCGGTTTGGCATTCAGGTGCGGTTTAGTTTAGCCCAATAATTACCGGGTATTTGTCTCGTCAATTAACAATTGTGCTAAATTTGAGGCCTAAATCACAACGTATATGAATATTCCTTCCGATTTGAAGTACACCAAAGACCACGAATGGGTAAAACTTAATGGAAATACCGCTATTGTAGGCATTACCGATTTTGCACAAGGCGAACTGGGCGATATTGTTTACATCGACATTAATACCGTTGGGCAAGAAGTTAACCAGCACGATGTTTTCGGAACCGTGGAAGCCGTAAAAACCGTTTCGGATTTATATATGCCCGTGAGCGGAAAAGTGTTGGAGGTTAATTCAGTACTTGACGGAAGTCCTGAAAAAGTAAATGCCGACCCATATGGCGAAGGCTGGATGGTGAAAGTGGAAGTAAAAAACGCTGCTGACGTGAATGGCTTGTTAACAGCCGACCAGTACAAGGAACTTATTGGTAAATAACAGTTGTTGGTTTTTCGTTGTTAGGTGTTCGATGATGATTACTCGCGAAGTAAAAAACGAACAACGAAGAACAAACAACGAAGAACGATAATATCATGATCGAACTACCCACCATATCTCCCGAACAAACTCGCCAACGCAAACCCAACTGGCTTCGTGTAAAGTTGCCCGTTGGTCCTGAGTATGCCAAGGTGCGCAGGTTGGTAGATGAGCATAAACTGCACACCATTTGCGAAAGTGGTAATTGCCCAAACATGGGCGAATGCTGGGGTGCCGGTACAGCAACCTTTATGATTTTAGGAAATGTGTGCACCCGCAGTTGTACTTTTTGTGCGGTAGCCACCGGAAGGCCGCCTGAATACGATACCGATGAACCCAGACGTGTGGCGGAAGCAATAAAATTAATGGGTGTAAAACATGCCGTGATCACTTCCGTAAACCGCGATGAATTGAAAGACCGCGGGGCGGAAATCTGGTATCAAACAGTAGTGCAAACAAAACAGATCAGTCCGGAAACAACCATTGAAACACTCATTCCTGATACCAAAGGAAACTGGGACGCCTTGTACCGGATGATTGAAGGCGGGCAGGAAGTGGTAAGCCATAACATGGAAACGGTAGGACGCCTCTATAGGATCGTAAGGCCGCAAGCAAAATATGAGCGTAGCCTTGAGCAAATCAAGCGCACCCGTGAAGCGGGCAAACGTACCAAATCGGGCATTATGCTTGGGCTTGGCGAAACCAAAGAAGAAGTATTTAAGGCCATGGATGATCTGGCCGAAAACGGATTGATGATTCTTACGCTCGGTCAATATTTACAGCCCACCAAAATGCATATTGAAGTTGCCGAGTTCATTCACCCCGAAACTTTTGATATGTACCGCGAAGAAGGATTAAAACGCGGATTGAAGTATGTTGAGTCCGGGCCGCTGGTTCGTTCCTCTTACCATGCCGAACGTCATGTAAATGTGCCGATGGACTGATTTTCAAATATTGTACTAATAGCGATTAGCTATTACATATTTGATTCCAATATATTAGTAGCGTAATCACCCGATGCAGGTCAGGAGTTGTGTTTACGCATTGAATCACGAAAAATATTTAATCAAAAAAGCATAAAATGAGAAATTCAATCTTCACTCTATGTATTTTAACTCCTCTATACCTATCTGCACAAGGTTCCGAATATAGGATAGCCTCCTATCTTACTACGGGTACAAAGGCGCCAAATACCCATTACATCGGGGAGGCCTGGTTAAATGCCATAATCCACGATGATGCAGACTTGGGTTATAACATTACAAAGGCCACCTTTAAAGCCAACTCCACCTTGGATTGGCATAAACATAGTTCTGTGCAGGTTTTAATAATCGTAGATGGCGAAGCCTATTATCAAGAAAAGGGAAAAGAGCCAGTAATTCTAAAAGAAGGTGACATAATAAAATGTGCCAAAGATGTCGAGCATTGGCATTCCTCTACTAAGGATAAAGATGTAACATACCTGGCTTTCTATAGTGGTGAACAGCCCACTGTTTGGACAGCGGTACTAACACAAGAATATTATGATAGGGTGGCTGCAAAGCTAAAAAGTAAATAATCTGCGGGATTTAATCATTTAAATGACAACCAGTCGTAGAGCAGGCGCTTAACTAGTGCCTACTTTACTTTCTTACCGGGCATAGCCCTTCCGCCCTGGTGCAAGATCATACTGGTAACTGCACCCTTATCATCGCGGTTAAACTCGATTTGTGCGTCCACAACTTTCAGAAAGAATTTCGAAGCGCTTTCGGGATAAATATCAAATGAAGGCTGACCGGTAGCCTGTGCTTTGTAATTATTTTCCTCGCGCCACACTTTTATAATAAAGCCGGGAGCCAATTCATATTCACCTGCATACACGTCAAAATCTGTTGGATTCATGACAAACGCTTCTCGTTCTGCAGGAATGGGCTTATTGGTCTTTGTTGCCCTTCTTGTTACATAAGAACGATCAATCATTTCCATTTCAGTTACAGCACCATCGTTACCGCGCTTGAAATCAATCAATGTATTAGTTTCCTTAAAGGCAAACTTGTCTACCGCATAGGGGTAAATCTCAAACGTTGTTCCCCCGCTGCGTTGCGAGAAATATTGATCTCCTTTTCGGGTAATGACACGCTCTTCCTGGTCGTTTATTTTGTATACGCCAACATATGCATCGCCTTGTGCGGCCGTCAACACTATTGGTTCAGGCTTGCTGCCACGAGCACCGGCAACTTCTTCGGCCAGGGTGTAAGCAATATCTTCCGGATTAACACTGGTGTTGTTCGCCAATAAACACACATAAATTTTAAGCTCAGGTACATATACCTCAAACGACAAAAAACCATCAATACCACCACCATGACCAATGGCCTTACGGCCACCAACTTTCCCTAATTGCCAGCCATACCCATAACTTTCCACATCGCCCGAAGTGGTCTGGGTTGGCTCCCAGGCCTTCTCTAAAAGTTCCTTCTTCACCAGCTTGTAGCTGAACACCGCCTGGTTCCATTTCCATAAATCATCAACCGATGAAAAAATTGAACCGGCAGAATACGGTAGAGATGGGTGAACATAATCGGCCATTGTGTAGGCATTTCCAGAACCTTTAGTGTAACCCCCGGCTTGCCTGGCAATTGGTTTACTATCATCCGGATAGGAGGCAGTCATTTTCAATGGCTTGAAAAAATTCTGACTGATATAATCGTTGTACGTTTTACCGGTAACTTTTTCAATTACTGCACCTAAAATAAAATAAGCAGAGTTATTGTATGACCACTTCTCACCGGGTTTAAAATCAATCGGGTAAGTTTGAATGTACCCCAACATTTCAGCTACACCAACCTTTGTTTTTTTTGCTTCCGTAGTCATGCGTTCCGACACACTGGTATAACTTTTTATTCCTGATGTATGGTTGAGCAGTTGCTCAATCGTTACAGGATATTCTGTTTTAAAATCCGGTAAGTGTTTACTCAACTCATCCTGTAATGAAAGTTTTCCTTCCGAAACCAGTTTTAAAATTGCGGTGGAGGTAAACTGCTTGGTAATGGAGCCTATACGAAAAACCATATCGGGCTCAATGGCCTGCTTACGGTTTATCTCGGCAATACCATAGCCCTTGCGAAGCAAAACCTTGTCGTTTTGAACAACCAGCACGGCAGCCCCAGGTTCGGTGGCTGAAAAGCGTTCTTTTAAAATTTTTTCGAGATTCTCAACGGTATTCTGCGCAAAGGAACTACCGAAGCCAATTAACAGAATTAAGAGCAGGGCTTTTCGGATCATACTATTGTTGGTTTTAGCGTTTAGACGCAAGGGCGTCAGAAAAGTTTCAACGAATTTTTCAACGGCCCGGCTTCAACACCACACCATTACGCACACCGGTATGTTTTCCTTTTTCGGCTGTAATCTGTCCGTTAACGATAATGTATTCAAATCCCTCCGAATAGGCATGCGGTTTTTCATAGGTAGCCCGGTCACCTACCTTCCTTTCATCAAAGATTACAATATCCGCGGCCATGCCTTCGCGTAACAACCCGCGATCACGTAGATTAAATTTAGTAGCAGGCAAAGAAGTCATTCGTCTGATCGCTTCTTCCAGGCGGATGAGTTGGAGCTCACGTACGTATTGACCAAGTACACGGGCATTGGTACCATACGCGCGCGGGTGTGGCATGTTGGTACCGTAGCGGTTAATACCGGCATCGGATGCGAACATGTTGAAGGGGTATTGTAGAATTCTGCGCAAGTCTGCTTCATCCATACTAAAGTAAACCATTTGCACACGATCGGTGGAAGCAACCAACTCCAGGATTGTTTCAGCCTCTTCCATAGGTTTGGTTTTTCTTCCCTTTAGTTTGTTTACATCGGTAATCGTTTTTCCGTTGTAGGTGCTGTCAGGGGCATAACGTGCAATCAACGCATAACTGTAATTCTTTAGTTTTTTGCTTTTGAGCGTTTCAGTCATTTCCTTCTTGATCTTCTGCCGTGTGGTTTTGTCGTTCAATCGCCACAGCACTGAATCCTTTCCGCCTGGAAAAACCCAACTTGGCACGGTGGTGCTGAGTGTAGTACTGCTTGCTACATACGGATACTGATCAATGGTAACATCAACACCGCGCAACCGTGCACGTTCAACTTGTTCCAGGGTGTGAATTGATCTTCCCCAGTTTGGTTTATAGGTAACTTTAAAATGTGAAATTTCTACCGGCATGCCGGCTACTTCTCCGATTGAGATAGCCTCATCAATGGCCTCAGTAACCTGATCGCCTTCATTGCGGATATGCGAAGCATACACACCCCCAAACCTTGCTGCTGCTTTAGCCAGCCCAACCACTTCTTCGGTTTTGGAATAGGTGCCCGGCACATAAATCAAACCGGTGGACAATCCTACGGCACCATCCTGCATAGCCTTTTCTACCAATAGTTCCATCGCCTGCTGTTCATCAGAAGTTGGGTCGCGTTGATAGTCGCCCAGCACGGCACGTCTTACGGTGTTGTGCCCAATAAGTGTAGCGATGTTAATAGAAGTCTTAACGCTATCAATTTTTCGAAAATAATCGGCAATATCCTGAGAAGAAGATCCACAATTGCCGGTAACTACTGAGGTTACCCCATCAAGTATAAAATTTCCTGCCGTAGGGATGCGGATTTCGTTGCCTTCGATATGGGTGTGCACATCAATAAACCCGGGCGAAACGATGAGTCCTTTTGCATCGAGAGTAGCAGAGGCAGTGGCTTCTTTAAGATTTCCGATTGCTACAATCTTTCCATCCCGCACACCCAGGTCGGCATAAAACCACGGGTTTCCGGTACCGTCAATTATTTTTCCGTTGCGAATGATAAGATCATAGGATTGACCCACTGCACCATACCCACACACCAGCAACAGAAAAATAACAACGCGTGAAACCCGTGGAGCCCGTATCATAACTTATTTACTTTTTGTCTGCAGTAATTCTACCATCGCGATTGGCAATCTCCCAGGCGGTATAAAAAATACATTGCGCGCGTTTTGCCATCAAGTCAAATTCAATTTTATCCACTTCATCACTGGGCTGATGGTAATCTTCATGTATGCCATCAAAGTAAAATATGATAGGAATATTCTTCTTGGCAAAGTTCCAGTGATCAGAACGGTAGTACAAACGTTCCGGGTGATTTTGATCGTTGTAGGTATAATCAAAAATCAAATTGGTGTACTTTTTATTTACCTCTTCACTAAGGCTGTGCAACTCACTTGAAAGTTTATCGGAGCCGATTACATAAATATAAGGCGCACTGTCTTTGTGTTGCGGATCGCGTCTGCCCACCATATCAATGTTCAGGTTAACAACGGTTTTCTCCAACGGAAAGACAGGGCTGTTATCGGTATAGAATTGAGAACCCAACAATCCTTCTTCCTCACCGGTAACCGTCATGAATAATATGCTTCTTCGCGGCCCCTTACCATCCTTCTTCGCTTGTGCAAAAGCTTTGGCCAGCGACAGTACACTTACCGTTCCGGAGCCATCATCATCTGCACCATTGTTGATTAAATCACCCTCACCGGATGCGCGCTTGCCAATGTGATCGTAATGGGCAGTTATCACGATCACTTCATCTTTTTTGTCAGAGCCTTCCAGGAAGCCGAGGACATTGTCCGTTTTAATTTCCTTTTGTTTCTGTGCAACCGTAAACGCCAGCGAAGATGGTTTCACTTTACCCAGTGCTTTATCAGCAGCAGCTTTCTTTAACTTTTCCGGTGTTGACTTGAATATTTTTCCGGCAGCTGCTGGTGTTACTAAAAACAAACCCAGGTTAGGTGTGGCGGCACCTTTGGTTAAGCTCATACGACCACCCGCAAACATGCGCAACTGACCAGCCATGGTTTTAAAATCTTCTTCACTGTTCATTACCAGCACCATCAGTTTAGCTTCCTTCTCACGAAGCTTGGCCATAGCCGGGTTGTTACGAAGTGAAGCATTTGCATCGAGGAAGACGAGTGCTGCTTTTCCTTTTACGTCAACCTGGGTCAAGTCCTCTTCACTACCCTGACCAGCGAACACCAGCGGCAACTGCAACAGGCCACCGGTATCACCTGAGCCGAAATACACAAATTCTTCATTCTCTTTTAGCGGAATACCCCCTGCATTGAAAGAAACTTCAGGAATGCCGGATGTGTAGAGCATAACCGGCTGAAAATAGCTTCCGTTAACAGGGCCTTGCAAGCCGTGCTCTTCAAAATGGGCAGCAATAAAGGCTGCTGCCATTCTTTGTCCGCGCGATCCTGTTCTGCGACCCTCCAGGGCATCGGATGCTATGATGGTTAAATATTCTTTTAAATCGGCTGCCGTTACCAGTTGGCCATACTTTTGGGCCACGGGATCCTGGGCATGTACACCCACAAACACCACCACCAGCCAAAACACTAAAAACTTGATTTTCATATTTCTTTAAGGATTAGAATTTTTCAAAGATAGGGATCGGTACAGAATAGAAAAGCCTTGACATTCAGACGGTAACAAAATGATACCACAGCGGTTAAGGTAAGTGACAGAAATCATGGGCTGGCGGTGTAGAATTGTGTGCTGCCTGATTTACATTTGTGCAAAATTTTCCCTTCCGGACGATTAGAAACCACAACTATGAATATTAATCCTGCTTACACTGAAAAATTTGAATATCGCCACAATGGGCCTAACCCACAGCAGATAACCGAAATGCTTAAAACCGTAAAGGCTTCGTCTATCGATCAATTGATCGACCAGACCGTGCCAGCTAATATTCGGTTGAAAAAAACGTTGAACCTGCCTGCCGCCCAAACCGAGCAAGCCTTTTTGAAATCGTTCAAGGCATTGGCCGCTAAAAACAAGTTGTACAAATCCTATATCGGCATGGGGTACTATAATACCTACACGCCTAACGTCATCCTTCGTAATATTTTAGAAAACCCGGGATGGTACACTGCCTATACGCCCTACCAGGCTGAAATTGCCCAAGGCCGATTAGAGGCCCTGATCAACTACCAAACCATGGTGATTGATTTAACCGGTATGGAAATCGCAAACGCCTCTTTATTAGATGAGGGTACTGCTGCAGCCGAAGCCATGCATTTACTCCACGCTTCGTTAAAGCCCACCAAGAAAACTGCACGCAAACTTTTTGTAGATCAGAATACATTTCCACAAACGCTTGATGTGCTGAAAACCCGTTCGGCACCGTTGGGCGTCAATCTGGTTATCGATGATATTACCAAAGTTGATATTACCGATCCGGATTTGTTTGCTGTCTTTATTCAATATCCCGATAGCCACGGTGCCATTCAAGATCATTCGGCATTTATTCAGGCAGCACACGAGCACGATGTATATGTAGCAGTGGCAACTGATCTGCTGGCCTTAACCCTATTGAAGTCACCCGGTGAAATGGGTGCCGATGTAGTGGTAGGATCTAGCCAGCGCTTTGGTGTACCCATGGGTTTTGGCGGACCACATGCTGCTTTCTTTGCTACCAAGGAAGAATTTAAACGCCAGATGCCCGGCAGAATCATTGGTGCCTCTATTGATGCACAAGGAAAACCGGCCTATCGTATGGCGCTGCAAACCCGCGAGCAGCACATCCGCAGGGAAAAGGCCACTTCCAACATATGTACTGCCCAGGTATTACTGTCGGTAATGGCAGGCATGTATGCTGTTTATCACGGACCGGAAGGATTAAAGAAAATAGCAGGGCGTGTTCATGCGCTCACCAAAATGTTGTTCGATGGCTTACTTGCCATCGGCCTTCAGCCCGTAAGCAACAACTTTTTCGATACCCTTACTGTGCCCTGCCCGAACAAAACAG
The DNA here is from genome assembly GCA_002425185.1 of Flammeovirgaceae bacterium UBA5585. GTDB lineage: Bacteria > Bacteroidota > Bacteroidia > Cytophagales > Cyclobacteriaceae > UBA2336. The sequence goes on from DILT01000008.1 coordinate 102,469, forward strand.
CTGTTGCAGAAGAAGCTGAAAAACGTGGTATTAACCTTCGGTATGTTAACGAAAATCATGTTGGTATTTCATTAGACGAAACCACAACCGTTGACGATGTAAATGAATTGCTGGAAATATTCCGTGCTACTTCTCCCCTCTTACAGCATAAGCAAGTTAAGGATGCAGGAATACCTTCTACCCTGGTGCGCACCAGCGCATTTATGACACACCCGGTATTCAACACGTACTATGCCGAACATGAAATGCTTCGCTACATCAAGCGCCTTGAGAATAAAGATATTTCTATGGTACACTCCATGATCTCGCTGGGATCATGCACCATGAAACTGAATGCCACCACCGAAATGATTCCGGTTACCTGGCCTGAACTGGGGGGCTTGCATCCTTTTGCACCGGCCAATCAAACCCAAGGTTACCAACAAATTTTAAAGAACCTCGAAGTATGGTTGGCAGAGATCACCGGTTTTACCGGAGTGTCGCTTCAGCCCAACAGCGGGGCGCAAGGTGAGTATGCCGGCCTTATGGTCATTCGCGCTTACCACCAGCACCGTGGTGATCATCATCGAAACATTGCCTTGATACCAGCCTCCGCACATGGAACAAACCCTGCCAGTGCCGTGATGGCCGGCATGGAAGTAGTGATTGTAAAATCAGATGCGGATGGAAAAATTGATGTAGCCGACCTGAAAGCAAAAGCAGCACAGCACAAAGAAAAACTTTCGTGTCTGATGGTAACCTATCCATCAACCCATGGTGTGTTTGAAGAAGCCATTACTGAAATCTGTGAAACCATTCATGCCAACGGTGGCCTGGTGTACATGGATGGCGCCAACATGAATGCGCAGGTGGGCTTAACCTCACCGGCCAACATCGGTGCCGATGTGTGTCACCTTAACCTGCACAAAACATTTTGTATTCCGCATGGCGGAGGCGGACCAGGCATGGGACCCATTTGTGTTAACGATAAACTGAAACCATTCCTTCCGGGACATGCCCTTATAAAAACAGGAGGCGATCATGCCATCACCGCTGTATCCGCTGCGCCTTGGGGAAGCGCGAGTATTCTGGCTATTTCATATGCCTACATTGCCATGATGGGTGCTGAAGGGTTAACCAACGCAACCAAGCTGGCCATACTAAACGCCAACTATATTAAAGACCGGCTGGAAGGTCACTACAAGATTTTATACACCGGCAGCAATGGCCGCTGTGCACATGAAATGATTGTAGACTGTCGTGATTTTAAAAAGGCTGGTATAGAAGTGGAAGATATTGCCAAACGCTTGATGGATTATGGCTTTCATGCTCCCACGGTTTCTTTCCCGGTGGCGGGAACGTTAATGATTGAACCCACCGAAAGCGAAACGAAAGATGAACTTGATCGCTTCTGCGATGCGCTGATTGAAATCAGAAATGAAATCCGGGAAGTGGAAGAAGGCAAAGCCGATAAGGAAAACAATGTGTTGAAGCATGCACCACACACCGCATCAGTAATTACTGCGGATGTCTGGGAGCGTCCGTATAGCCGGCAAAAAGCTGCTTATCCGCTACCGTATGTTCGCGAAGCAAAAGTATGGCCAAGTGTTAGCCGTGTGGATAATGCTTATGGCGACCGCAACCTGGTGTGCAGTTGTTTGCCTGTTGAGCTTTATGAGCAGTCGGAAGTTGCAGAAGTTTAAGAACTAGCTACCCACAAAGGTCACAAAGAAGGCACAAAGCCCACAAAGCAACTTTAATCCCTTTGTGATCTTTGTGAAAACCTGATGCACTGGTTAGCAGCTAAGAAATCATATTATGAAGAAACTTCTGATCGTATTACTATTCTTTCAGGCGGGAGGTTTTGTTTATGCCCAACCCAAAAACAAATACCAGGGTTTTCCTTCCCTGGTATGGCCCAAGCTGTATGACATTCAGTATGAAAAAGCTTTTGACGATAACGGTGAGTATGACAAACCCATATTCAGCGCAGCAGCCAAATCATTGGCCGGCAAAAGCGTTGTACTGCCCGGCTACATGGTACCGTTCGACAACGGAACAAAGGGCACCGTATTTATGCTAACCTCATTACCATTAAATGCATGTTTCTTTTGTGGTGTTGGCGGACCCGAATCGGTAGTGCAGGTATTTTTAAAAAGTACAGTTACCTACACCGAAAAACCAATTGAAGTAAAAGGTGTTTTACGGCTCAACGATAAAAATCCTGACCTGATGATTTATACGTTGGAGCAGGCTGAGTTTTTAGGAACGATTGATTTTTAAAGGGCAGACATAATCGGTTTCAGTTCTCGACCTGAGCCTCACCAGGTTTCGACAAAGCACAACCCGAAACTACCCTAGCAGGTAATAACCGGCAATAAAAATTACCAGAGCAAGCAATGCGCCTACAGCAACCTTCACAATTACAGAATCAAAACGATCGGTTGACTGTGTAATCCGTCTTATACGCTCCCGCACAAAACTTCGCTTCTCTTTTTCAGATTCCATGAGCATACATTAGTTATGCCTTAATAGGAAAGTTGTACATGCCGTAACCTGATCCTTAAAATTTAATCTATTTAAGCCCGTATTGATCGATAAGGTACACTAAAGCGGCCATAGACGCGGCCCCTAACTCAAGTTCGCGTTTATCCACCTTATCAAAGGTATCCTCTGGCGTGTGATGATAATTAAAGTAACGTTGTGAGTCGGGCAAGAAGCCCATGAGCGGAACACCTTGTGGTGCCAGCGGACTAATATCAGCACCGCCACCTTCCTGATTGAAATCAGCAAGACCGTAGGGTTCCAGCAAGGGTTTCCAGCTTCTTATTTTCTCCTTTGCTTTTGCGTCCGATGGCATTGTAAAACCGCGCGGTGTGAATCCACCGCGGTCGGACTCCATAGCGGCAATGTGCTTTTCGTTTTTGAGTTTTGCCTGGTTGGCGTACTCCACACCACCGCGTAAACCATTTTCTTCATTCATAAACATCACGGCACGAATGGTGCGTTTGGGTTTGTAGCCCATGGCTTTATAAAGGCGCAACACCTCAATCGACTGAACACACCCGGTTCCATCATCGTGTGCACCTTGCCCAAGATCCCAGCTATCGAGGTGGCCGCCCACTACAATAATCTCTTCAGGGTATTGCGTACCCTTTAATTCACCGATCACATTAAAAGAAGGGGCATCGGGTAACGTTTCACAATGCGTTTCAAAATAGAATTTCAATTCTTTGTCATCCTTCAGAAGACTGCTCAACAATTCCGCATGGCGGGTGGAAATGGCAACAGCCGGAATTTTCGGAACATTTAGCGCATAGCGTAATGAACCCGTGTGCGGATAATCTTCGAGGTTAACACCCATCGAACGAACAATCACACCAATAGCGCCAAGCTTGGCAGCCTCGGATGCTCCATTGGCACGTTGATCGACAGCTCCACCATACGAACTGAACATTGGGATTATTTTCGGATCCATGGGCCGGTTAAAAAACACGATCTTTCCCTTCACCCCTTTTTCGCCCAATTGCTTTAACTCATCCCAGGTTTTTACCTCTACTACATTGGCCAACACTCCCGCAGCACCGGTTCCTACCGAACCACCCAGGGCACAAATGTTTACGGCTTCCAATCCCAATTTTTTTGAATTGACAATACGCCCGATTTCCTTTTTGCCCCGAACCCAATGCGGTACCATTACCGGTTGCAGCCATACCGAATCAAAACCATAGGCCTGCATCACCTGACGGCTCCACTCGACTGCTGCCGCAGCCCCGGGTGAACCACTCAGGCGCGGACCAATTTTTGTGCACAGGTGTTCCAGCATTTCATACGATTGCCCCCTGGCTAATGCCTCATCATAAATTTTGCGAATGAATTGCTCATCCTGTGATTGAGCCTCTGCTATCAGGTTTGATAAGAATAGTACAGCCAGTAAAAAGTATTTCATAAAATTTTCAAATCTTCAAATTAACAAATCACTCAATCAACTTCGCATCTTTAATAATATACATATGATGATCCGGATCAAATTCGTTTAAAAATAGAATTCCTTCAAGGGTAATCTGACGCGTAACAAACTTGATATTCTGTTTGGTTTGCACTTCCACTACTGTTTCCGGCCCGGCACCTCCACAAAAATAACATTGATTAAAAGGAAGTGAGGAAAGCATATACTCGTTTCGGCCACCCAGTTCGGCCATGGGTATCAGGTACCCTTTTACACGAACTACTTTTCCGTTATAACTCCACAGCCGCTTGCTGAATTTTGGTGATTCAATTTCAAAACCAGTTTCGCGGCTCGGCTGGGTTTCAAAGCCGACTTCAGAAAGCACCTGCCAAACGTCAACCTCCTGGGCAAAGGAAACTGAGCCAGAGAAAAGAAACAGAATGATAAGTTTAGTTATGCAGGCCATTGCTTTTGGAAACCGGTATGAATTTTTTTGTGAACTCTTTTGTGTTTTCTTGAATTTGTGGCTTGTTTTCTTAGCCACCAAAATTCCAAAACACAAAAACTCACTAAACTGATTAATTAAGGATAATAATAAACACTTTTACAGCAGAAATATACTTTGTTCCCAAACTTCATGCTTGAAAATTTGCTATTAGCACTGGCCGGAATGATCGGTGGTTTTATTGCAGGACTAACCGGCATAGGTACCGGGTTTATGATGCTGGCCGTAATACCGCTGGTACTTACCCATTTTGGCGTGCCAGACAGTTACGTGGTGAGTGTAACCATTGCCAATTCCATTTTTGCCACCATGGTTTCTTCCTTTGCAAACATGGCTACCACCATCAAGCAAAAAAAATTCTTTTGGAAAGAAACTGCATGGACAGCGGTAGGAGCAGTGGTTATGTCATTTGTAGTTTTTGAGCTGGTGGTAAAAACTGAATTCTATTCACGCACACTGTTTAATGCAGTTGTTGTTGTTTTTATGTTAATCATTATCATCCAAACGTTTAAGAAACTTAAGCTCTCAAACCCTAAAGATGAACACGTAACAACTGGGCGTCTATTAACCACCGGTAGTGTTGCCGGGGCGGCTGCCGCCCTCACCGGCTTAGGAGGCGGTACATTAATTATTCCGCTGCTTAACCTCTGGCAAAAGGTTGACATCCTGAAAGCAAAGTCTATTTCTTTCGGAACCATCTTCGCCATAGCGTTATGGCTGTCCATCAACAACCTTTTTTTTGAACCGGCCAATACTATACCTCACAGCAAAGGCCTGATTGTGTTACCCCTTATTTTACCACTTTCTATCGGAGTGATTATTGGGTCACCGTTAGGTGTATTGCTTAGTCACAAAATATCTTCCCGGGTTGTTACCATCCTCTTTCTTATCATTATTAGCCTGGTGGCCATTCAAAAAATTACCGAACTGGTTTGGTTATAATAATGTAACTTCAACCTGAAATCGGAAAAAGAACAATAAATACTACTGACATACGATGGCTTTTTTATTTGATTCCTTCGCCAACTGGAAAAAATACGCAACCGACAACAACCTCTCGTTGGTACAGGTAGTGCTGGAGTACGAGCAAACGCAAAAAGGACGAACGGAACAACAGATATGGGATGGTCTGGAAAAAGCCTGGGCCGTGATGAAGGAAGCGGTAGTTACCGGACTCACCGAAGACATGAGTTCGCGCTCGGGCATGGTGAACAACGGAGCCAAGAAAGTATACAACCATCCGCAAACTGTACTCTCTAAAGAATTTCAAAACCTGATTTCGCGCGCACTGGCCGCCAAAGAAGTAAACTCGTGTATGGGGCGCGTGGTGGCTGCACCAACGGCTGGCGCCAGCGGCATTATGCCGGGTGTGCTGTACACGTTGCAGGAAATTCATAGTGTTGACGATATAAAAATTCGTGAAGCCATGTTGCTTGCTGCGGGTGTGGCGTTGATCATGGAACAGAAAGCAAGCATTGCCGGTGCTGTGGGTGGCTGCCAGGCTGAAACCGGAACGGCAGCCGCGATGGGCGCAGCTGCCATTGTATTTTGTTTGAATGGCAACACCGATCAGATTTTTAATGCCGTGGCCATAACGGTTCAGTGCATGCTTGGCCTGGTGTGCGACCCCGTAGCCGGACTGGTTGAAGTACCGTGCATCGTGCGCAACGCAAGCGCAGCTGCCATTGCCTTTAGCTCCGCTCAAATTGGATTGGCCAATGTAAGCAGCGTAATACCGGTTGATGAAGTAATAGAAGCCATGGGCGAGATTGGCGCCAGCATGGAAACGCGCTACAAAGAAACAGCATTGGGCGGACTGGCCGCCACCAAGACTGGTCTGGCTATTGCTAAAAAAGTGTTGATCCATGATATTGAAATGTTGCCGGATGAGGAGGTGGAGTGAAATTCTTAGAACCTATAAAAGTTAATGTTTAATAGGGCTTTTGAGCATTGGTAAATGTGTCAAAAACCCTTAGCTTTATTATAATGTAAAATTAAAAATCATGAACCAAGAAACCATTAAAGTAGCCGTTAGCGATGTAATGAGCGACTTCTATAATGAAGTAATGAAAAAACGGTTCGATGATATTGACGCTCAATTAGCTGATGTAAGGCTTACCACCACTGCACTTGTTAAGATCGTTGACTATGCCCGCTTAGAGGCTAAATTAATTGAGCTTGAGGCCCGTTTAAAAAAATTAGAAATTCACTAACTACATTTCACAGCTTTGTTGAGAATGCATACCTTTCTTTGTGCCATTTGTCAATAAGCTTGTAGGCCATTTTTTTGCCTTCAACAAGACTCAATTTTCGGGCTGTCTGCTTTTTTTTGCGGCCTTTTCTAAAAGTCTTTCGTACTCGCGTTGTGCGACCAATACATATTTTTTGTTGTCAATTACCAGCGTGTTCATAATTTCCTGAATTGTATTTCAAATGTAACGAATGGAAAGAAAGAGTTCAACAAAGCACTCCGCAAAACACGAGTGGCACCATCTAGTGATATCCAATTGCCACGCCTGAACTGAAAAGTATGGCTATGATCAGCATTGGATATATTCAATCAATATCGCTAAATTAAGTGACTTTTTTAGGGTCATTAATTCAATCTCCTTTTAAAAAATCAATGCTATGGGTCTTCAGCAAACAATAATCTGTCCCGTCTGCAATTACAAGACATTCACTTCAGGTGGTGTGGATAGAGGTCGTATCATATGGACCAATACATTTGTTTGTCTTGATAGCAAAATCTTAAATGATTTAGTAATAGATAAGGAAGGCGATATGGCAGAAAATGAAGGCTCTAACACTGAGATAAAGGAAGGGCAACGTTGTGAAAAATGTGGAGGGCAAAATTTTGAACTTTGGAATAGCGAACAAAAGCCTTGTCCTAAATGCGGAACTGAAATGACGATTGATCCAAAGGGTGCAATGTCATGCTGGGATTAACTTTTATTTCCTCTATAACAAGCTTATTTATACAATTAAAATCAATTGATTAGATGGGAGCCCCTTCACAACTTGAAAACATAAAAGAAAGGAAGTATTCTGAGTTAGATTTAGCTAATGGAGAAGTCCATCAAAGCCGATTTAATTATTTAAAAATAATCGATGAAAAGGATAGATTTTTAAAAAAGATTAAGGAAATGCGTAAAGAAGGAATGACTAATACTTCAATCTACTTTAAACTACGTGAAAGATATCAAGGAAACGAGAAAGAGTTGTGGTATAGAATACTCTATTGTTTAAAAAATTGAGGAATCAAGTCACACCATGAAATAACTCTGAACATTTTAAAGATATTAAAACAGATCATTATCAATTAAAAATTTCAGCACTTAAAATTAACCTACTTGATGGTCGTGTTCACATGGAAGAAATCAATCTATGGTCACCAATTGTCACAATACCTTCACCAATTTAGCGTGTAAGGTATACGCTTATGACTGTTCTGCGCCTTAACCTGATATTACTTTTACTCGGAGGGTCATTTCAGGCATCAGCCCAGTTTTTTGCTGAACCTGAAACTCAGAGCGATTCCATCACCATCACCTACCGTAACCTTACCCTTAAAAATAAAAATAAGAGAATCAAAGGACGTGTTCAGGTTCGGTTTACCGAGGAATCAACCTGGCTGGTAATCAACGATTTTGATAAACTCCCTAAATTCTTTAAACGCTTCACCCTTCAATCAGTCGGCAAGCGTTATCGCTTCTCACGAAAGGACCTGCTACCCTCTGTGCAGCCCTCACTAGATGCCCGGGTAGAGGAACTCCTAGCTGACACGGTATTCTTTACCAACAAAAAGCGCAAAAAGCAACTCTTTCAATATTATCCGCGCAACCGCGACAGGTTTTTTCAAGGATATGGAGGAGGCTTTTTCTTTAAGCATAACTGGATACCGCTATATACTTTACCGGAAGTGCTCACCGCACCCGTTACCCTGAACATATCCGGTACACTGTTCCGTAAAGCACAATACCATACTGATAGATTACCCATAAGTTTTGCCCCCCACCTGCCAGCGCTGGATACCACACCCTGTACACCGATAAACCGCTTTCACGAATTGCGTAAAATGAATGGCTACGGTATTGAACGTTTCCGGTACCACCGTTACCTGGCACCCGATCGCGAACCCATACGCCACAGTTTTGAACTTTACTTTGATAAAAACAGTATAATTCCAAAGCCTGAGGATCTGAAGCGTGTGATTACCTTCTTACAGGAGAACAACTATAGCATTCTCAACGCAAGCATTGAAGGATATTCATCCATTGAAGGAAGTGAAGAAACTAACTTACGATTACAAAAGAAACGGGCCAATGTATTGCTCGATGCATTGCGTCAATACAACAGCGAACCCATTGTTTCAGATACACTCATCGTCATGTTTGGGTATGATTTGTTCAGGCAGTCGATAAAGAACACACCTTATCAATGGCTCGATACGCTGAGCAATCAGGATTTGAGCACGAGATTAAATACCGATGCCGCATTACTTCAATCGGTTGAGCCGTACCTGAGCCATCATCGAAAAGCATCGCTAAGGCTCGTGCTGGCGAAAAGACTGGAGGGAGACGATCTCTTTGCTCGGATGAAGCGGGACTTCACCTATTGGGAAAGGCAATTGGATCCAGCGGAAAACAAAGGCGCATCACCCAAGGAAGTAGAAGCACGGGTAATTGGGATCATTGCCTATATGTTTGAGTTGATGGTCACCGATCAAATAAGCTCAGAAGAGTATGCAGATGTAATCGATAATGCTATGAACAGCAACCTTACTTGTATACTTTCTGTTTATCATGAAATTATCTTTTTCGAAAAAAGCAATTATCGCGACTCTTTGCTCTGGGATAAATATGCCAACGCAAGAAAATTCAACAACTCTTTTTTAGTGGCCCAATCAAATCTGATCGCATTGATTCAGAGACCCGGTAACCTTCACAATCAATACGAAAAGTTCCGCAGGCAATTGGTAGACATACAAACCTACACCTTTGATTATGTAAAGAATGGCTGGCTGTCGTTGGAGGCCTTGTGTGAACTGGACTACCCGAACTGCCCCCGGTTTAGGGGCTACAAACTTAATCAGTTGTCGTTTCTGCAATATATGACCCGATTTGGTGAAGTGCCTTGCGAGAAACTGGTACTTACCAAAAATGAAAAACCAAAAGCATATACGGATCATTGGCTGGATGAACTGGCCGCTGAATCCGGTGGTTCGTTACAAGTGTCCCTTCCAGATGGCCGGTATCGTCCATCGTTTGGCAAACCTGTGTACAGCCCATTGTTGTTTTATCTTAAATTACTTTTCCTAAACAATGAACCGAGCATACGGCAGCATATCATCAGTTCAGATAACTTGTATGAATTTGACTTATGGACATTGGTTCATTACAATGTAGCAAACTGGGAACCGTTAGCAAACTATTTTCAGGATGCGGAAATACAGTTAGAGGAAATGAACAAGCTGGTGAGCTTACTTAAAAAAATCAACAAGCGAATTTGTCCAGATCAGATAAACCAGCTTTACCTGGATTACTACCTAAAGACCTTGCACTACTTGAGTATTTATTTCGAACCAGGCAACCATAAGCAAACTGAAATTGCACAACAATCCCTGACATTTATTTCACGTTACTACGGTAGACATGCCAGCATAGTAACACCACAGTTGTCCTTGTACTTGCTCAAACAATTGAATGCGATGCATATCATACCGGGTCGTTACGATGGCCCATGGTATGCTTGGAATTTACTGAAAAACATTTCTTCAAAGCGCAGCTTATTACCATCGGAAACTGTATTGTTCAAAAAATACGAGCGCTATTACGCCAACATTAAAAAATCAAAGCAGGTAGTAACGGATTCAACAACTTTCTAATCCCTTTCTAATCTGAAATTACCAACGCTTGTAGCCTTCCTGCGTATACAGTATGGTATACTTATTAAACTTATTCGCTATGAAAATCATATTATCTGTAATAATGATTGTCACGCTGGGTTCGTGCGCAGTCATAAGGCAAGGCGAGGTTGGAGTTAAACGGAAGTTCGGTAAACTGGAGGAGCGAAGCCTCGGCCCGGGCATGTATTCCTTTAATCCGTTCTTCGCACGGGTATTAAAAACCACTATTCAAACCGAAAACCTGGAAGTACGTTTGCGTCTGCCCAGCAAAGAGGGGCTCACCATCAACTCTGAAATTTCAATTTTGTACAGCATTCAAAAAGATAAGGTACCGAGCATTTTTAACGAGATTGGGTTGGAGTATGAGCGCACAGCTATTCTACCGGTATTCCGTTCAGCTGCCGCTGATGTGACTTCCAACTTTATGGCGAAAGACATGCACTCCGGTCAGCGATCGGTTATTGAAGAAAAAATAAAATCGCGTATGGAAGAAGTGCTTGGCCATCGTGGCTTTATCATTGAACAGGTATTGTTGAAAAGCATTGAACTGCCAACTGAACTTTCGCGCGCAGTAGAACGTAAGCTTGAAGCCGAACAAGAGTCGCAACGCATGGAGTTTGTTCTTGAGCGCGAGCGCAGGGAAGCTGAGCGCAGAAAAATTGAAGCAGAAGGAACCCGTGATGCACAACAGATTCTTTCACAAGGTTTAAGTAAGGAAATCATTGAACTGCGCAGCATTGAAGCCTTTCGCGAGTTGGCCAACTCGCCTAACACCAAAATTATTATTACGGACGGTAAAACGCCTTACCTGATACAACCGAAAGAATAAACTAAAATCATGAAAAGAGAAGCCGAAGCTTTAACCACTGCTTCGGCTTTTCAAGATTGAGCTTTGAATTTCTTTTTGTAATCCAAATAGAGATACATAGATAACAGCAGGCATGCACCGGCCATACCAAATAACAACACTATAATAAACGTATTGTCCCCATTACCCTCAAAAGGTTCCTTGATCATCTTACCGTGCTTCTCAATTTTATAAAGGCTAAAATTCATATTATTCCTACGTTCACCGGACGACCAAAAATGAACTTTGTTAACATCTCCGGGTTGAATCTGTGTCGTGAATTTATCCAAATCTTTAGTGTCAGGCTCGCGTATTCCCAATACTTCATCAAGGCCATTCATTTTCAGGTATAACACCGTTCTGGTTCCCCCAAATCTTGAACCCGTTGATATTTCGGTTGGCCCTATTTCCTGAACGGTTCCCTCGTAAACTACAATACTCCCCGGAGGATACGGATCAATGATTACATATACAGCTGCGCTAATAAATCCTATCGTGGCCAGCATCATAATAATTTGTCCTACAATATGACTCCGCTTAAGCGATTTATCAGATGATTTTTTAGAATTCAAATCCATGGCATCTGTGTTATGATGGACGGAACATCTCCGGTATTACTGCTTCACCAAAACCATAAATGGCTGCAGAAAATAGCACCGCAAAAAAAGAAGCGCTTACCAGCATATATAATAATATTTTTTCCTTAGGCGCTCCAAAGCTTACCGCTATTACGGTTCCGCCAATGGGTGTGAGTAAAAGAGGAGTTAGCACCGCCACCCCAATCAATCCAAAGCGCTGCCATATACGCACAGCCCTTCGGTTACCCGGACTGAATTTTTTCCGGTTAGCAATCCAACGCTTCAATACTTTAGCGCGAAGCCAATCACCAAAATACGTAAAAGCTACCACACTGGTCATCATGCCCGCTATGGTTGTCAGAATAGTGGTTATGATATGTAAGCCTAAGCCGTAGCCTGCAATTGGACCGATTATAAATTTGATTAGACATGAAAAATATACCGGTAAAGCTTTCAACAACTCCTCTGTCATATCATCAATAAGAAAACTTTATTCAAACGAATCATTAGCCATTTCTAAAATTGAACATCAGCGCTTTTCACCATAACATAAATCACCTGCATCACCCAATCCCGGCACAATGTACGATTGTGCGTTCAGCTTTTCATCCAGTGCGCAGGTATAGACAGAATAGGGAAGTGTAAGCTTTTCCTTCAGGTATGCAATACCTTCGGGCGCAGCAACCAGTGAGGCAATATGAACATGCTGTGGTTTACCATGTTTGATCAATGTCTCAATCGACTTTACAAACGATTTACCCGTTGCCAGCATGGGGTCAATCATAATCAAATCTTTACCAGTAAGATCGGGTGCAGCAAGGTACTCTAAGTTGATGGTAATGTCTTCACCATTTTCTTTACGATAGGCCCCGATAAACCCACTGTCGGCCTTATCAAAAAAATACTGAAAGCCCTGGAAGAATGGTAAGCCGGCCCGCAGTACAGGAATTAATACCGGTTGGTCGCTCAGTACCTGAATTACACTTTTACCAAGGGGTGTTTGAACCTCTTCCCGCTTATAAAGCAACTTTTTAGAAATCTCATAGGCGAGTATGGAACCGAGTTTTTCAACATTACTTCTAAACCGTGCGCGATCCTGCTGAAGGTTTTTGTCGCGCAATTCTTTCAACATGCTGTTGGCAATGGAATTGACCTGATTTAAGATGAACGTCATGGTGTTGCACTTTTTTCCAACCAAAATTTAGGATTAAGTTGCATACCGAATACTATGCCGCGAAATAAAAAAATCGAATCTCCTGCCGAAAGTGATTTTCGACTGCTCAAACAGCTGTGCGAAGTACACGCTCCTTCAGGCGAAGAATTTGCCATGAAGGATTTTTTGTTGACCTACATCAGTAAAGCAAAAAAATCGTGGAAAACTCAACCGGTAATTATTCACGGTGAAGATGAATTCCAGGATTGCCTGCTGCTGAAATTCGGTAAGCCGCGTACGGCCGTCTTTGCGCACATGGACAGCATTGGGTTTACAGTTCGGTATTTTAATCAACTATTGCCCATTGGAAGTCCGGAAGCGGAAATGGGCACCAAACTCGTTGGCCACGATAGCAAAGGGCCGATTGAATGCGAACTGGAATACGATAAAGAGAACCATGCATTTTACAGGTTTGGTCGCCCCATTGATCGTGGCACATCCCTCACCTACAAAATCGATTTCCGCGAAACAAAACAATATATTCAATCGGCCTACCTGGATAACCGGCTTGGGGTTTACGTGGCCTTGAAAATTGCCGAAACCTTGAAGGATGGTGTGATTGCTTTCAGTTGCTGGGAGGAACATGGCGGAGGCGCTGTTCCCTACCTTGCCAAATACATGCACGAGCAATGGGGTGTGCGCCAGGCTTTGATTGCCGACATCACCTGGGTTTCAGATGGGGTGGAGCCCGGTAAAGGTGTAGCCATTTCTATGCGCGACCGGAATATCCCCAGGAAAAAATATGTAGAACGCATTATCCACCTTGCCCACAAACACAAACTTGAACACCAACTGGAAGTAGAAGGCATGGGCTCCAGCGATGGTCGCGAATTGCAAACATCAGCCTACCCGTTCGACTGGTGTTTTCTTGGAGCGCCTCAACAATATCCGCACACGCCCGATGAAAAGGTGCATAAGCACGATATCAAAACTATGATAACGCTATACACTCTTTTAATGAAAGAACTTTAATCCTATGAAAACCGATCGCAGAACATTTGTAAAAACAACCGCTATCGCAGGAGCTGCTTTTTCTATTTTACCAGCATCCGTTTTATTTGGACAAGACAAAGCACCAAAAGTTAGATTGGGCTTTATTGGCGTTGGCTTACGCGGCCAAAACCATCTTGATCTTGCCTTACGCAGAAATGATGTTGAAGTGGTTGCCTTGTGCGACATTCAGCAACGCATGATGGATATGAGTTTGAACCTGGTGCAGAAAGCAGGCAAACCTAAACCGCAGGTAATTCTGGATGGACCACACGGCTACCGGAAGATGCTGGAAAATAAAAACATCGATGCGGTGATCATCTCTACACCATGGGAATGGCACACCGTTCAATGCCTCGATGCCATGAATGCAAAAAAATATGTAGGATGCGAAGTAATTACCGGAACAACCATAGAAGAATGCTGGGAGTTAGTGCAAACATCTGAACGCACTGGTATGCCCTTAATGATGCTGGAAAATGTTTGTTACAGGCGCGATGTAATGGCCGTGTTGAATATGGTGCGCCAAAATATTTTTGGTGAGTTGGTGCACTTGCAAGGTGGCTACCAGCATGATTTACGGGAAGTTAAATTTAACGATGGTGTAAAACCGTATGGAGGTGGTGTAGAGTTTGGTGAGAAGGGATTTTCAGAAGCACAGTGGCGCACCGAACACTCCGTGCACCGCAATGGCGACCTTTACCCGACACACGGCATCGGGCCCATTGCCATGATGATTAATATTAATCGTGGTAATCGGTTTACCGAGTTGGTTTCCTATTCATCAAAAGCCCGCGGCCTGCACGATTACATTGTAAAAACCGCAGGCGAAAATCATCCGAACGCAAAAATAAATTTTAAATTGGGTGATGTAGTGACTACCATGATTAAATGCGCCAATGAGGAAACTATTTTACTTCAACACGATACAAATTTACCGCGACCTTATTCCATCGGTTTTCGTGTGCAAGGAACGAACGGTCTCTGGATGGATGTAAATAAATCCATTTACATTGAAGGCATGAGCAAACAAGCACACCGTTGGGAAGACGCCCAACCCTGGCTGGATAAATACGATCACCCGCTTTGGAAAAAATATGCCAACGATGCAGCCGGTGCCGGGCATGGCGGCATGGATTGGTTTGTGTTGAATGCATTCATTGAATCCATCAAACGCAAAACACCTCCACCTATGGATGTGTATGATGCCGTAGCCTGGAGCGCCATAACACCGCTGTCTGAAACATCCATTCGTTTGGGCGGAGAAACACTGGCTTTTCCCGATTTTACCAAGGGGCAATGGATGCACCGCAAGAATACGTTTGCACGGGACGATTCCTACTGATGTAAAACGACTTATCGTTCTTTTGCTGATTCAGTTATCTTTGCAGCCTTTACCGGACTATGAAGATCAAGGACCTTACGTTTAGAAAATTTATCAGCGAAGAAAAAATTAAAGGCAAGGTTAGTGAACTGGCCAGCCAGATTAATATCGACTATACAGGGCGTACTCCATTGTTCCTCCCCATATTAAATGGCTCTTTCATTTTTGCCAGCGACCTTATCCGTGAAACTACCCTGGAGTGTCGCGTATCGTTTGTGAAACATTCATCCTATCAGGGTACGGCCAGTACGGGCCAACTCAAAACGCTTATTGGACTAAATGAAAGCATCTTCAACCAGGACATTCTGATTGTGGAAGATATTATGGACACCGGGCTTACCCTTAGCAAAGTGGTGGAAGAACTCAGAAGTCTGGGTACACGTTCCGTAGAAGTGGTTACCCTGGTGCGCAAAGCACCTGCCCGCCAGCATGCCGTTCAACCTAAATATGTTGGCTTTGACATTGCGGATGAATTTATTCTGGGCTATGGGCTCGATTATGAAGGATTGGGAAGAAATTTGAAGGACATCTACAAGCAATCCTGAGCATAACAGTTGCCCCTACCGATATCCCTGATCATCGTCATCGGCTTATTTACGAATAGATCACTATCTTGCGATCCTTAAAATTTAATGCATCATGATTAACCTTGTACTCTTTGGCCCTCCGGGCGCAGGCAAAGGCACCCAAAGCGCCAAGCTTATTGATAAATACCAACTCATCCATATCTCTACAGGCGATCTTTTCCGCAAGCATTTAAAAGAAGGCACACCTCTCGGCAAACTGGCACAGGAGTATATGAGCAAGGGAAACCTGGTTCCTGACCAGGTGGTGATCGATATGGTGGATGATAAAATCAAGAATAGCGGAGCTATTAAAGGAATTATTTTCGATGGCTTTCCGCGTACAGTAAAACAAGCTGAAGCCCTGGATGCTTTGTTGGCCAAAAAGAATACCGGCATTACAGCCCTGGTAGAACTAATGGTTAATGAGGAAGAACTTAAAACACGTTTAGCTGAACGCGCCCACAAAGAAAACCGGCCCGATGATGCAAAGCCCGAGGTAATTGAAAACCGTATTGCAGTTTACAAAGCAGAAACAGTTCCGGTGGCCGAGTATTACCAAAAGCATGGAAAATATTCTGCTGTTGTTGGTGTAGGTGAAATCGAACAGATTTTTACCAACCTGTGCCGCGAAATTGACAAACATCTTTTGTTATAATCAAACGTGTCGTCTCCCAATTTTATTGATCATGTAAAATTCTGTTCGCGTTCCGGTGCGGGCGGAGCAGGGTGCCTGCATTTCCATCGCGAAAAATTTGTGCCCAAAGGCGGCCCTGATGGGGGCGATGGCGGCCGCGGTGGTCACATCATTCTGCGTGGCAACGCACAACTATGGACCCTCCTGCATTTAAAATTCAGAAAACACATTATTGCACAATCGGGCACTGCCGGTGAATCACAAAACTGTACGGGAGCCGAAGGAAAAGATGAAATCATTGACGTGCCCCTGGGTACTGTTGCACGTGATGCCGAAACCGGAGAAGTACGGGTGGAGATTACCGAAGATGGTCAGGAATTTATTCTAACCCCCGGTGGTCGTGGTGGAAGAGGCAATCTGTATTTCGCAACATCAACCCGGCAAGCGCCAAACTTTGCACAACCCGGTGAACCCGGTAAAGAAGAGTGGATAATTCTTGAACTAAAACTTCTTGCCGATGTAGGGTTAGTAGGTTTTCCGAATGCCGGAAAGTCAACGTTGCTCTCGGTGGTATCAGCAGCCAAACCTAAAATTGCCGACTACCCTTTTACCACGTTAACTCCAAACCTGGGCGTGGTTTCCTATCGGGATGATAAATCTTTTGTAATGGCCGATATTCCCGGAATCATTGAGGGCGCTGCGGAAGGTCGTGGATTGGGTATTCGTTTTTTACGTCACATTGAACGAAATTCATTGTTGTTGTTTCTTGTGCCTGCAGATTCAAAAGACATTAAACAGGAATTTGAAATATTGTTAAATGAGTTGAGGAAGTATAACCCTGAGTTACTAGACAAAAAAAGAATACTGGCCATCTCCAAATCGGATATGCTGGATGATGAATTGATTACCGCCATAAAAAATGAATTGCCAGCCGACGTTCCTTATGTTTTCATTTCCGCTGTGACCCAAAAAGGAATAACTGAGTTGAAAGATCTGATTTGGAGAAACCTCCATTAAAAGTCATTCGTCACCAATCACCGGTTGAGACCAGAAGCCATCTCAAAAATCATTTTGGATGTCAGGCAGAGCTTGTGGAAAACCATATGTGGAAAACCAGATTTCGACAGGCTTAACCTGACATGCGTGTCTGATGACCAGTAACCAATAATATCATTTACACTAAGTGCCACTCTGGCACGCATAAGGCAATTGGCAGAATTATTGACAAATTGCGTTTGAAATTAACGTTAAGAGCTGTTTACCATGGAAAACAACCCGCAAACTGATCAGGATTTGCAAAAAGAAGGTATGCCTGAGCCTGCAGATGTAGAGGCACCAGAAGATTCACCCGAATCCTTTGAAACCCTAAATGGTTCAGATGAGCCTAAATTACAGGCAGAATTAAGAAAGCTACAGGACGAATTGGCAGAAGCAAAAGATAAATATTTGCGGCTCTATTCTGAGTTTGAAAACTTCAGACGCAGAACTGCTAAAGAAAAAATGGAACTGATTCAAACCGCCAGCGAAAGTTTAGTGGTTTCCTTGCTACCGGTTATTGATGATTTTGAACGTGCCGAAAAAGCCTTGATTGGAACAGAAAGTAAAGAACTTGAAGGCTTTCAGTTGATCTATCATAAATTCAAAAAAACACTGGAGCAAAAAGGCGTTAAAGTAATGGATATCAAAACCGGCTCGGATTTTAATGCCGATGTACATGAGGCCATCACACAGGTGCCTGCACCCGAAGAAAAACTGAAAGGGAAAGTTATTGACGTTGTTGAACAAGGTTACCTCTTAAACGAAAAAGTAATCCGCTACGCAAAAGTAGTAGTGGGTCAATAAAGACTTAATCATGGCAAAAAGAGATTATTACGAAATACTGGGTATAAATAAAAGCGCAACCGCTGAGGAAATAAAGAAAGCCTATCGCAAGGTTGCTATTCAGTATCACCCGGATAAAAATCCGGATAATAAAGAGGCAGAGGAAAAATTTAAAGAAGCCGCTGAGGCGTATGAAGTCTTAAGCGATACTAACAAACGTGCACAGTACGATCGCTTCGGTCATTCACGTGGCAATGGTGGTTTTGGTGGAGGCCATACCATGGATATGGAAGACATCTTCAGTCAGTTTGGGGATATCTTCGGTGGCGGTGGCAGCCCGTTTGATAGTTTTTTTGGTGGTGGTGGCGGTCGCAGAAGGCAACGCAAAGGATCAAACCTTCGCATCAAACTCAAGCTTTCACTGGAAGAAATTGCCAACGGTGCTGAGAAGAAAATTAAAGTAAACCGGCTGGTCCATGCAGAGGGTGTAACCTTCAAAACCTGCACAGCCTGCCAGGGCACCGGCCAAATGCGCAAAGTGGTTAACACTATGCTGGGTCAAATGGTATCAACCACTACCTGCTCACAGTGTAACGGTTCAGGCCAACTGATCGACAAGCGACCTTCAGGAGTTGATAGCTCCGGATTAATCTCAAAAGAAGAAGTCATCAGCATAAAAATACCTGCCGGGGTTAGTGATGGCATGCAACTTTCCATGTCGGGTAAAGGAAATGAAGCCCCTGGCGGAGGTGTTGCCGGTGACTTGCTCATTCTGATTGAAGAGCAGGAAGACAAGGTGCTGAAACGCGATGGTAACAACCTGATATACGATTTATACATCAGCTTTATTGATGCTGCTTTGGGTACTGCCGTAGAAGTTCCATCCATCACCGGAAAAGTAAAAATCAAGATCGACCCCGGAACGCAAAGCGGTAAAATTCTTCGCCTGCGCGGAAAGGGTATTAAAGACATTAATGGCTATGAAACAGGAGACCAGCTGATCTATATAAACGTATGGACTCCTAAAAAACTAAGTTCAGAAGAAAAGGCCATACTGGAAAACCTTCGTCATTCTGCCAATTTTACCCCTCACCCGGATGCTTCAGACAAGGGTTTCTTTGAAAAAATGAAGGAATTTTTTCACTGATAGATGGAACCCTAACCCCGGAAAGCCGTAAAAAGCTTAATTAGCGCTGTTTTTTTATACTATTTTCTAAATAACCTTACAAGTTGCAACCCTTAGGGCTGTAGCTCGTTGTATTCTGCATGCAGAGATTTTTAGGCCTTTCGGGGGTTTTTGTGCTTTTTTCAGGCCTGGCTATTGGCCAGATCAAGAAACAAATTACGGTTGAAGACAATACCACCTGTGAAACTATTAAGCTTCAGATTAAGGCCAATAGCGGTAACTGCTTTATAAAGCCCAGCCACAATCCGGAGGTTTTAAACGTTTTTAGTAACCAGGAACCTGGCGCTTATTCTCACCATTTCAGAAAGGAAATAAAAGGAAAAGTCTGCGAAGTATTTCTTTCCCTCGAGGATGCCGGCAGTAAAGGCTTTAGCCAATCGATCTCCTATAAGGTGTTCAGTTCAGAAAAACCATCATCCGATAAAATCTGGAAAATGTACCTGACGGATAACAAGCCTTATGATCTGGAGTTTTCATACGGACTGGGTAGCGCCAACATTGACCTTTCAGGATTAGCTGTAAAAAATCTAAAGATTAACACGGCCAGTGCTGATGTAACCGTGGGCTACTATAATGGCATCGATAACCTGGTGACGATGGATACCCTGGCTTTTAAAGTAGACCTTGGATCGGTAAGTGCCAAAAATATCAGTCTTGCGAAAAGTAAGTATATAACTGCCGATGTTGGCCTTGGAAACATCATGCTGGATTTTAGCAGTGGTTCTGTTTCCGGCAATACAATTAAAGGAAGCGTTGGGGCCGGCAATCTTGTAATCCTCCTGCCCTTCACCGATCAAACTCCCGTTTCGGTTAAGATAAAGGAATCCTGGTTATGCAGTGTGAAGATGCCCCGGAGCTTCAAAAAGTTAAGTGATGGCAGCTATGCCAACGAAGCCTATCAGAAAGATTCAAAAAATGCCCTCAACTTCGATCTTGACGTATCCATGGGCAATATTGTTTTCAAACACGTTAACCAGTAACACAAGGTTTTCTGTAATTCCTTTCTATCTTTTGACACTAATTCATGTGTTAAAAAATAGAATCCTGTGGAAGCACTTACCGCCAAAAATGTAACCAAGCGTTATACCCAGCACCTTGCGCTGGATGATGTGTCGCTCACCATTCCTGAAAAAAGTATTTACGGACTTTTGGGACCTAATGGGGCAGGCAAAACAACATTGATAAGAATTATCAACCAGATCATTGATGCCGACAGTGGAGCCATCACGATCTTCAATGAAAAGCTTAGCGCAAAACATATTGGTACGATAGGCTACCTGCCCGAAGAACGTGGGCTTTACAAGAAGCTGAAAGTCGGGGAGCAACTGCTTTACCTGGCCCAGCTTAAAGGGATGAGTAAGGCGGAGGCGTTGGACAAACTTAAAGTATGGCTTACGAAGTTTGAGATCAAAGACTGGTGGAATAAAAAAGTTGAAGACCTTAGTAAGGGCATGGCCCAAAAAGTGCAGTTTGTAAGCACCGTATTGCACGAACCCAAGTTGATTATTCTGGATGAGCCCTTTTCTGGCTTTGATCCAATCAATGCGCAACTTATCACCAATGAAATTCTGGGGATGCGCGATAAAGGTTCTACCATTATTTTCTCCACACACCGTATGGAAACTGTAGAAGCCTTATGCGATCATATTGCCTTAATAAACCGATCGAAAAAAATATTGGAAGGCCCCAAAAAACAGATTAAAGATGCCTACAAAACCAATACGTTTTCAGTGGAACACCGTGGAAGCATTCAGTTGCCGGCCGAAAAATACGATTTGCTGGAGCAACGAAACCCGGAAGATAGTTTTTACCACTCCACCGTTCGCATTCGCGGAACCGGAACACCGAACCAATTAATTCGCGACCTGGTGGAAATTACAGAAGTTCATGGCTTTACCGAAAAAGTACCCACCATGAGTGAAATTTTTATCAGCCTGGTAAAAGAAGACCCATCCCATTAACCTTTACAACGACAACACTATGAATAAGATATGGCTAATCATGCAGCGTGAATTTCTGAACCGTGTTCAGAAAAAATCTTTTCTTATCGCTACTATACTCATTCCACTCATTTTTCCGGCTGTTATCGGCATTATGGGTTTCATCTTAATGAAGCAGGAAAAAAGCGCAGGCGTATCGATAGTTGAAGTACTTGATGAGAGTGGTAAAATAAACCTGGAAAACACCAGTAAGTTTGAATTTATTCCGCTCAGTGGAAGCCTGGACCAGGCCAAAACTACTTTTAGTCAGTCTACTCATTTTGCCCTGTTATACATTCCTTCTTTTGAACTTGCCAAACCAGAAGGGATGACATTATACACCAAAGAAAACCCCGGTGTACGAAAAATGGGAGACCTTGAAAGTATGCTGGAGAGACGCATCCATGATTTAAAACTGGAACAATTCAACATCGATAAAGAAACAATCAAAAGCCTGAAAACTTCGGTTGATCTCAAATCCATTAACCTGAGTGAAACCGGGGTGGAGAAAGACAGCAATACCGGAATGCTTTACATCCTGGGTTTTGCCCTGGGGGTGCTGATTTATATGTTCGTACTTATTTACGGCATGCAGATTATGCTGGGCGTAATTGAAGAAAAGACAAGTAAAATTGTGGAGGTGATTGTTTCTTCTGTCAAACCCTTTCAACTCATGATGGGTAAGATTCTAGGAATCGCCTCCGTGGGCTTGTTGCAGTTTACCATTTGGGTTTTATTGATCAGCGTATTGTCAACGGCAACGCTAAGTCTGTTTGGATTGAATAATCCACAGCAACAAGCTATGGAACAGGTAACCAAACAAGTTGACGATCCTGAGGTGACAGAAGCCATGCAGAGCAATCAGAAAATTATGAATGTGCTTCAGTCGGTGAATGAAATTCCTTTCGGGTACATTGTATTTAATTTTGCGTTTTACTTTTTGGGAGGATATTTATTGTACGGAGCCTTGTTCGCAGCGGTTGGTTCAGCGGTTGATTCACAGCAGGAAGCCCAGCAATTTACCTTTCCAATAACACTGCCCCTCATCATTGCCTATTTCGGATTATTTATGTTCATTCTGAACGATCCGCACAGCACAGCCAGTTTTTGGTTCTCGATTATACCCTTTACATCGCCCGTAGCTATGGTGGGTCGTTTAGGTTATGATCCTCCACTCTGGCAGCTTATTCTTTCACAGGTATTACTTATCGGAGGCTTCATTTTTACCACCTGGATTGCCGGAAGAATTTACAGGGTAGGTATTCTTATGCACGGTACGAAGGTGAACTATAAAGTTTTAGCCAAGTGGTTTATGATGAAAGGCTGATAACCGACTTATACTAACTTTTGAAATAGTAGCGGATGCCGGGCATCCGCTATTTTTGTTTATTTTTCATCACCAATGGCCAGGAGATCTTCCATTCCTTCTTCAGAATTCTATGCCAGCAACACCAACGTGAAGTGGATCGTGCTGGTGGCCTCTGTGCTCATTAGTGTGGGTTCTATTTACTACACTAAGGTACTGGTCGATCAACTGAAAAGTCGTGAACGGCAACAGGTCGAACTGTTTGCACGTGCCATTGAATACACCCTGAGCAATGAAGCAGAGAACCTGCTGTTCGTAACCGATGAAATTATCTTCAAGAACAACTCCATCCCCACCATATACATCACCGGAGAGAACAGCTACCAGTATCGGAATATTGATATCAATGAATCATGGCCGGCAAAAAGAAAGGAAGAATTTCTTCATAAGCAGGTTGAAGAAATGAAAGCCTCCTATGATCCCATTGAGATGACCTACCGAAACGAGGCGGGTGATGTAGAAATTTTAGGCTATGTGTACTACAAGAATTCCTTTTTGCTCACCCAGTTGATCCTCTATCCATATTTACAACTTTCCGTCATTGCCATCTTTGCATTTATCGCCTATCTGGCATTTAATTATTCAAAAGCCGCTGAACAAAACCGGGTTTGGGTAGGATTGGCCAAGGAAACAGCGCACCAACTGGGCACACCTATTTCATCGCTGATGGCATGGGTGGAGGTGTTACGGGATGATCCTTCCCTGAAACAAAAAGAAATTATTTCAGAGCTGGAAAAAGATATCAAAAAACTGACGGTTGTAACTGAGCGCTTTTCCAGTATAGGTTCTGTACCTGCATTAAAACCGGAAAATGTTGTAGCGCTGGTGAACAATGTTGTGCATTACCTGCGCCCACGGATTTCCTCCAAAATAAACATCGAAGTATTTACCCTTTCAGAAAACATTCAAGTGATGGTTCATGCCCCGCTCTTTGAATGGGTGTTGGAAAACCTTTGTAAGAATGCTGTTGATGCCATAGGAACCTCGGGTTCAATCGCCATTAAAATTCTCAGGGGAAGCAATTCAAAAGTTTTTATTGATGTTTCTGACACCGGCAAAGGCATACCCCGTTCTAAAATTTCTATGGTATTCCGGCCAGGGTTTACCACCAAAAAACGTGGATGGGGTTTAGGTCTTGCCCTGGCTAAACGAATCATTGAAGCATACCACAACGGAAAAATTTTTGTGCGTACATCCGAAGAAAACCTGGGCACTACGTTTCGGATCTCGCTGAATGCCCTAACCGGTGAAAGTCAGGTAGAAAATTGATGGCAAAAAACGTCATTTGCCGAATAAAAATGGGCTTTCTCAGGGTTAATGACCAATCTTTCCTTGTCTTAATAATTCGCGAACCGGGCTTTGTTCTTCCTACCGTAAACGCTACTTTTGCGAGCGAATTTTTAAAGGTCAAACGCTTAAATAATTAATCCTAAACATGGCAAATATTGGTAAAGTAACCCAGGTAATCGGCCCCGTAGTAGACGTAGCTTTTGATGAACCAGGTGCAAAACTCCCGAACATTCTTGACTCTCTGGAAGTAACTAAAGCTGACGGCACTAAAATCGTTTTGGAATGTCAGCAACATCTCGGTGAAGACCGGGTTAGGACCATCGCCATGGATGGTACCGAGGGGTTGGTTCGCGGAATGAAGGTGTTGGATACCGGTACACCTATCGAAATGCCTATTGGCGATGATATAAAAGGCCGTTTATTCAATGTGGTGGGTGAAGCGATTGACGGTATTAAGCAACCTAAAGGCGATAAAAAACTTCCTATTCACCGTTCCGCTCCTGCCTACGAAGACTTATCTACTTCCACTGAAGTATTATATACCGGTATTAAGGTAATTGACTTGATTGAGCCTTATGCAAAGGGCGGTAAAATCGGACTGTTTGGTGGTGCCGGGGTAGGAAAAACCGTATTGATTCAGGAGTTGATCAACAACATCGCCAAGGCATATTCAGGTCTTTCAGTATTTGCCGGGGTGGGCGAGCGTACACGCGAAGGTAACGACTTGCTTCGTGAAATGATTGAAGCGGGTATCGTGAACTATGGTGAAGATTTTTTAAAATCACTTCACGCTGGCGGATGGGATCTATCGAAAGTAAAAGATGAAGATCTTTTGGAATCAAAAGCAACCTTCGTGTTTGGTCAGATGAACGAACCTCCCGGAGCACGTGCCCGTGTGGCATTGTCCGGTCTTACCGTTGCGGAGTATTTCCGCGATGGCGATGGCACAGGTAAAGGTCGTGATATTCTTTTCTTTATTGACAACATTTTCCGTTTCACGCAAGCAGGTTCTGAAGTATCTGCGCTTTTAGGCCGTATGCCCTCTGCAGTGGGGTATCAACCTACGCTGGCCACCGAAATGGGTGCCATGCAGGAGCGTATCACATCAACCAAAAACGGTTCAATCACTTCTGTTCAGGCTGTGTATGTACCTGCGGATGACTTGACCGACCCGGCACCTGCAACAACATTTGCTCACTTAGATGCTACCACCGTATTGAGCCGTAAAATTGCAGAGCTTGGAATATACCCTGCGGTAGATCCACTGGACTCTACTTCGCGTATTCTTCGGGCCGACATTGTGGGCGATGAGCATTATAATTGCGCACAACGCGTAAAAGCGATTTTGCAACGTTATAAAGAACTACAGGACATCATCGCCATTTTGGGTATGGATGAACTTTCGGATGAAGATAAGCTGGTGGTACACCGGGCTAGACGCGTGCAACGATTCTTATCACAACCTTTCCACGTGGCTGAAGCCTTTACCGGATTAAAGGGTGCGCTTGTAGATATAAAAGACACAATCAAAGGTTTCAATGCAATTATGGATGGCGAGTACGATCACCTTCCTGAAATGGCTTTTAACCTGGTAGGCGGCATTGAAGATGCGGTAGCCAAAGGCGAGAAAATGATGGCCGAAGCCAAAGGATAATTAATTCGTTAATATGCTGATGGCTTAATTCGTTTATCCATCAACACATTAACTAATCAACAAATTAACGGATCAACTCTATGCACTTAGAAATACTAACACCAGAAAAGAAAATTTTTGAAGGCGAGGTGGCTATTGCCACCTTTCCGGGTGCGGATGGCTCTTTTCAGATCATGGATAACCACGCTCCGCTGATCAGCTTACTTCAGGAAGGTACTGTTGAGTATAAAGACAAGGGTGTCAACCACAATATTCAGATTACCGGAGGTGTGGTTGAAGTGTTGAAGAACAAAGTAATCTTACTGGCGGATGGTATCGTTGATTAACACGTGTAATTCTCACGTCTAAAAAAGGCTGCTCAATGAGCAGCCTTTTTTATGATAATAACTATTGTTATTTTCTACGAAACATTCTTGTGAAGAATCGCTTTTCAAATTCCCAGAAAAATCTAAACTGCCCAAAAACAAATCCGTAAAACAAAAGAAAAACATTATACACAGGCAAAATCAAAATAAAATAAGTAATGCTGGCCCACAAAGGTTTTTCACCATCCGGAAACCAATAGGCAAACAAGGGTCGCTTTAGTAGCAAAACCGTAGTACCGGTGCAGGCAAAAACAATTAACACCAGAACCACCTGCCCGGTGCTTTTCAGGTTCCAACGGCTTTTCAACTTTTCAATCCACTGTGCCATAGTTATGCTTCAAAGGCGGCAAAGTTAGACCATAAGCCTGTATCTGGAAGTGGTGCTGTAATTTTTACCGGCTCTTTTTTTACCGGGTGAACAAAGGATAATGAACGCGCATGCAGGCAAATGCTTCCATCGGCATTAGGCTGCGGATAGCCATACTTCACATCGCCAACAATCGGGCAACCTATGCTGGCCAGTTGAACCCGAATCTGATGTGGCCGGCCGGTTATTGGTTTAACTTCTAACAGGAAAGTTTCGTGAGCGTGACCAATAACTTTATAGGATAACTCTGAACGCAGGGCATTTTCGGTTTCGCGAATGAAACTCGTTGTTTTGTTTTTCTTCTCGTCCTTTCTTAGCCAATGAATTAATGTGTCTTCCGATTTAGGCGGTTTCCTCCCAACAACAGCCCAGTAAATCTTCTCGGTATTCCGATCGCGAAAGAGGGCATTCATGCGCTCTAACGATTTTGATGTGCGGGCAAAAACCACCACACCGCTTACAGGTCGGTCAAGACGATGAACAACGCCCATAAAAACTGCTCCGGGCTTTTGGTACTTTTCTTTCACATACTGCTTAGCCGATTCAACCAGGGGCTCATCACCGGTGGCATCACCCTGCACCAATATGCCTGCAGGCTTATCGATGATCAACAGGTGATTGTCTTCATACAGTATATTCCATATTCGTCCGCCCATTGCCCAAAGATATTCATAAGGATTATCTAATTTCGACAAACCATTAACACCATGACCGCACGAATTACAATTATTATACTCGCCTCCCTCCTCTTCACCTGCAATAAACCCTCTTCATTAGAATTGCTCAAGCAGCAAATAGAAAACGAATTAGCCTCCGTAGAAGTCACTTTTGCAGTAGCTTTCAAAGATTTACAAACAGGTGACTCCCTATTCTTAAACGAGCGTGAAGTGTTTCATGCTGCCAGCACCATGAAAACACCGGTGATGATTGAAGTGTATAAACAGGTAGCAGAGGGGAAGTTTTCTTTATCAGATTCCATTGAAGTGAAAAACGAGTTCCACAGCATTGTTGATGGCAGCATCTATAAACTCAATTCAGGTGATGACAGTGAACAGGATTTATACACTGCAGTGGGGAAAAAAAGCACCCTGGCCGACCTCACGTACGACATGATTATTGCAAGCTCAAACCTGGCTACCAACATTGTGATTGAATTAGCAGACGCAAAAAAAGTTACACAAACCATGCGCGACATGGGAGCAAACGACATTCAGGTGTTACGAGGGGTAGAAGACTCAAAAGCCTTTGAACTGGGCATGAACAATACCACAACAGCTTACGATTTAATGATCATCTTTGAGCAGATTGGAAAGGAGAAAGCCGTAAGCAAAGAAGCTTCCGATGACATGATCAGGATTTTACTGGATCAGAAATTCAATGAAATGATCCCCGCACGACTACCGGAAAACGTAAAGGTTGCGCATAAAACCGGCTCCATTACCGGTGTGCGCCACGACTCAGGAATTGTATTTCTACCCGATGGCAAAAAATATGTGTTGGTGCTGCTTTCCAAAAATATGAACAACCCGGATGCCGGTGTTGAGGCTATGGCCCGGGTGTCAAAATTGATTTACGATTACGTTACGCGCTAATCGCAAGAATTAATCTTTAAATTCTGATGTGAAGTGAAAACTGATTTCCGGAAAATTTTCCTGCACCATCTGCAGCCAGCCCTTTGATTCGGCCATAAACACCAGCTTGCCATCTTTATCTCGGGCAATGTGGCGCTGTTTTGAGGCGATGAACTCATCCAGCTTCTTTGGGTCTTTGCTGCTGATCCAGCAAGCCTTGTAAATATTTTGTGGAACAAACTGTACGGTTGCCCCGTATTCATTCTTTAGCCGAAATTGAATCACTTCAAACTGAAGCGCACCTACCACACCAACGGCCTTACGATTGCCTAACTCATAGGTGAACAGTTGAGCAACCCCCTCTTCCATTAATTGCAGCAAGCCTTTTTCCAATTGCTTGGTCTTCATGGCATCCAGGTTTTGCACTTCTTTAAAGATTTCAGGAGAGAAACTGGGAATTCCGGTATAGATCAGCTTCTCGCCTTCTGTAAGGGTGTCACCAATTTTCAAATTGCCGGTATCGAAAAGACCAACAATGTCACCGGGCCAGGCTTCATCCACCGTTTCCCGATCCTGTGCCATAAACGCAGTAACATTTGAAAACCGAATACTTTTATCCTGCCGAACATGGAGGTAGTTATTTCCGCGCTCGAATTTGCCTGAACAAACCCGCAGGAAAGCAATGCGGTTACGATGCTTGGGATCCATGTTGGCGTGAATCTTAAAAACAAATCCGGTGAATTTATTTTCATCCGGCTCAACAACCCGAAGCGTGGTTTCGCGATGAATGGGAGGCGGAGCAATGCGGATAAAGGTATCCAGCAACTCCTTCACACCAAAATTATTTACAGCACTGCCGAAGAAAACCGGTGCAACCTTACCACTTAAATAATCCTTAACATCAAAATCAGGATAAACACCTTCAATCAATTCTACATCGTGTCGTAACTGTTTGGCGTTATTCTCACCAACCAGGTTATCCAATTCAGCACTATGAATATCGTTTAACTCTATACCCTCCTCAACCTTGATTTTACTCGGGGTAAATAAATGCAAACTCTTTTCGTACAAGCTATACACCCCTTTAAAAGTTTTGCCCATGCTGATTGGCCAGCTTAATGGACGAACTTTAATGTTGAGTTTCTCTTCGACCTCATCCAGCAGATCAAACGGATCGCGCCCTTCCCGATCGAGTTTGTTGATAAAACAGATTACCGGGGTATTACGCATCCGGCAAACCTCCATCAATTTTTCCGTCTGAATCTCCACACCCTTCACACAGTCGATTACCATGATTACGCTATCCACGGCCGTTAGGGTACGATAAGTATCTTCAGCAAAATCCTGGTGACCCGGTGTATCCAGCAGGTTTATCTTTACATCCTTATAGTTAAAGCCCATAACAGAAGTTGCTACCGATATACCGCGTTGCTTTTCAATCTCCATCCAATCGCTTCGGGCATGGTCTTTTATTTTGGATGATTTTACCGCTCCAGCCTTTTGTATGGCCCCGCCAAACAGCAATAACTTCTCGGTAAGTGTAGTTTTTCCGGCATCGGGGTGGCTGATAATACCGAAAGTTCTGCGCTTTGCTATTTCTTCGTCTAACGTCATAATCGGGCGCAAAAGTACTTAATTATGGCATCTGTGGAAGTAAATGCCTTAAGCCTTTCATGCCATTGTGTCACCATTTCACCCCTAAAAACCCACTGGCATAGCCATTGATAAGCCTTATTCGACTTTAGAATCTGAATCTTAAAATATAACATATCATGGGAAAAATTATTGGAATCGACTTGGGTACTACCAACTCCTGCGTAGCCGTAATGGAGGGTAATGAGCCCGTTGTTATACCCAACAGCGAAGGCCGTAGAACTACCCCTTCTATCGTGGCCTTTTTAGATGGCGGTAAGGGTGAGCGCAAAGTGGGTGATCCTGCCAAGCGCCAGTCCATTACCAACCCGAAAAATACCGTATCGTCTATTAAGCGATTTATGGGTAAGAAATTCGCAGATGTTGCGGAAGAAAAGAAAATCATATCCTACCAGGTTGAAAGCGGAAACAACGACACCGTGCGTGTTCGCATTGGTGACCGCCTTTACACCCCTCAGGAAATTTCCGCAATGGTTCTTCAAAAAATGAAGAGCACTGCCGAAGATTACCTCGGTACCACCGTAAGCGAGGCGGTTATTACCGTACCTGCTTATTTCAATGATGCTGAACGCCAGGCAACAAAAGAGGCTGGGCAGATTGCCGGCCTTGATGTGAAGCGCATCATCAACGAACCCACGGCTGCAGCATTGGCCTACGGCCTTGACAAGAAAAATAAAGACATGAAGATTGCCGTGTACGACCTTGGTGGTGGTACATTCGATATCTCTATTCTTGAATTAGGTGATGGCGTGTTTGAAGTTAAATCTACCAATGGCGATGTTCACTTAGGTGGTGATGACTTCGACATGAAAATTATTAACTGGCTGGCCGATGAGTTCAAAGCTGAACGTAACATCGACTTACGCAAAGATCCGATGGCACTACAGCGCCTGAAAGAAGCGGCTGAAAAAGCAAAGATTGAATTATCCAGCTCACAGGAAACTGAAATTAACCTGCCGTACATTACTTCTATTGATGGCGTTCCTGAACACCTGGTGAAGAAAATTACCCGCGCCAAATTTGAACAGTTGGTAGATGATCTGGTGCGTAGAACACTAGAACCATGCCGCAAGGCAGTTGAAGATGCAGGTGTTTCCATTGGCCAAATTGATGAGGTCATTCTGGTAGGCGGTTCAACCCGTATACCGCGCATTCAGGAAGAAGTGGAAAAATTCTTCGGAAAGAAACCATCTAAAGGTGTTAACCCGGATGAAGTAGTGGCCGTTGGAGCTGCTATCCAGGGCGGTGTATTAACCGGTGAGGTGAAAGATGTACTGTTGTTGGATGTTACCCCGCTTTCATTGGGTATTGAAACCTTAGGTGGTGTGTTCACCAAACTAATTGAAAGCAACACAACCATACCTTCTAAGAAATCTGAAGTCTTCTCTACCGCGGCTGACAATCAGCCTTCTGTTGAGATTCACGTGTTGCAAGGCGAGCGTCCTATGGCGAAAGATAACCGAACCATTGGCCGCTTCCACCTCGATGGTATTCCTCCGGCACCACGAGGCATTCCACAGGTTGAAGTAACCTTTGATATTGATGCCAATGGTATTCTCCATGTATCGGCTAAAGACAAAGGCACCGGCAAAGAGCAGAAAATACGCATTGAGGCCTCCAGCGGACTGACGGAAGCCGAGATAAACAAAATGAAGCAGGAAGCTCAGGCCAATGCTGAGTCGGACAGACAAGCCAAAGAGCGCGTTGAAAAGATTAACCAGGCCGATTCACTGATTTTCCAAACGGAAAAACAGCTTAAGGAATATGGCGACAAGCTTTCCGATGGAAACAAGAGTGCCATTACCAGTGCCCTTGATCGACTGCGCGAAGCACATAAGAGTCAGGACCTAACGGCTATTGAAACAGCCATGGCAGCCCTGAATGGTGCCTGGCAGGCGGCTTCGCAGGAGATTTATCAGGCGCAGCAAAATGCCGGCCCACAACCGGGCGCTAATGCCGGGCCTACCGGTGGTGCTTCAGCCGATTCCAATAATGTTTCGGACGTAGAGTATGAAGAGGTGAACGATAAGAAGTAATTCAAATCGACCTGTAAACCTGAAAAGTCCTGACGATAACCGTCAGGACTTTTTTATTTTAACTGCTTCTCTAACTTTGTCGCCTCAATTTCAGGTATATGCTCGTATTAAAATTTGGCGGCACTTCGGTTGGCAAACCGGAACGAATGAAAAAAATTGCAACCCTGGTAACGGAAACCCCCGGACAAAAAGTGGTGGTGCTCTCAGCTCTTTCGGGTACCACCAACGCCCTGGTGGCCATCGGAGACTTAATATTGAAAAATGATTTAGACGCAGCTGAAAAAGAAATTGCCCTTCTCGAAAAGCATTATCATGCCTTTATACAGGAGTTATATGCTTCCGAAAATTTTAAAACCATCGGGCAAGAAATTGTAAGCCGGTTTTTCATTTTTATCCGGTTGTTGGCGGCCGGGCAGTTTGATGATAAAAGTTACCGCGAATTACTGGCACAGGGGGAGCTGATTTCTACAGAGCTTTTCTACCAGCATTTAATGGAGCAAAAAATAAATGCGCGGTTGCTTCCGGCACTCTACTTCATGTCGATTGATGAGAATGAAGAACCCGAGTTGGAAAAAATTGCGCAACGCCTTAAGCCCCTGCTCAAATCGTTCCAAAACGTTGATATTATCATCACTCAGGGATACATCTGCCGCAATCACCGCAATGAAATTGACAACCTGAAGCGAGGCGGAAGTGACTATACGGCATCATTAATGGGTGCAGCCATAGGTGCTGAGGAAATTCAAATCTGGACCGACATTGATGGCATGCACAATAACGATCCCCGGGTGGTGAAGAAAACAATTCCGATTAGTGAGCTTACTTTCGATGAAGCCTCCGAGCTGGCATATTTTGGTGCAAAAATTTTACATCCCTCCACCATTGTTCCGGCACAGAAGTATAATGTGCCCGTCCGGTTAAAGAATACCATGGATGAAAAGGCGCCAGGCACCATCATCAGCAATAAAGAAACAGAGCGGGTGTTTAAAGCTGTAGCCGCTAAAGATGGCATTACGGCAATCAAAATAAAATCATCGCGCATGTTGATGGCCTACGGTTTTTTGCGCAGGGTATTTGAGGTTTTTGAGCAGTTCAAAACACCCATCGATATGATCTCCACCTCAGAGGTGGCGGTATCACTGACCATTGATAACAACGCCCATTTGGATACTATCGTAAAAGAACTTACCACGTTTGGAAACGTTGAGATCGACAGGAATCAAACTATTGTTTGCATAGTCGGGCATAGAATTGGAAACCAGCACGGCATACTCGATAAAATATTCGGGTGCCTTGGTGATATTCCCATCCGCATGGTTTCCGTGGGAGGCTCGTATAATAACATTTCCATTCTGGTAGACACCCGGTATAAAGAAAAGACTTTAATTCAACTCAACGAGGGTATTTTTAAGCTTGGCTAATTGCGCTGACGGCCGTCATTAGAATCAGTTAAAAACTATATTCTGAGCGCTGTTTATTGGTTCACGTTCCGTTAATCACAAATTAATTTGGTGATCCTCCAATCATGCATTAATATTAGTGCACTGATATTAAACCTATTGGATTAATGGAACTGGCCATCGTTATCATCTTCATTATCGGGTATCTTGCCATCGCCCTTGAACATCCCATTAAAATAAACAAAACCGCTTCGGCATTACTTACCGGTGTAATCTGCTGGACATTGTTTATGGTGGCCGATTCACCAACCACCCTGTTGGAAAGTTCGCATTACACTCATTTTTTGGATGACCTGAAGAGAACAACGGCTAATTTCAGTTCCCTTACAACGGGTGAAATACATCGTGAGTTTGTTCTTGAACAATTGGGTGAGCACCTGGATGAAATTGCCCAGATCTTATTCTTTCTGATGGGTGCCATGACCATTGTTGAACTGGTAGATGCACATCATGGTTTTAAATTTATTACTGATCGCATCCGCACAAAGAGTCCGAAGAAATTACTGTGGATTGTTTGTGGTGTAGCGTTTATTCTTTCCGCCATACTGGATAACCTGACAACCACTATTGTGATGGTATCGCTTATCCGAAAACTAATACCTAACAAAGAGATGCGGTTGTTTTTTGCCGGTATGATTGTAGTGGCTGCCAATGCCGGTGGTGCATGGTCGCCCATTGGTGATGTTACTACCACCATGCTTTGGATTGGCGGACAAATAACCGCAGTAAATATTGTAAAGACTCTGTTGTTGCCCAGCATTGTATGTGCGGTTATACCACTCATCTACCTCAACTTCAAATTGAAGGGAGAATTGGGTGAAGCGCCTCCTAAAACCAAAGAGGAATACCAGCAAACCAGTGGCGGTGGCACCTTAATGTTGATAGTCGGTGTTTGTGCGCTAATATCTGTGCCAATCTTTAAAACCATAACACATCTGCCTCCCTATTTAGGCATGATGTTAGGACTTGGTGTTTTGTGGGTAGTGTCGGAATTGATTAACCCGGATATGGATGAGGCCACCAAAAAGCAATACACAGCGGCTCATGCCTTAACCCGTATTGATATGCCCAGCGTACTTTTCTTCCTTGGAATTTTGCTGGCTGTAGGGTCATTAGAGGCCATGGGCACCTTGCATAATTTTGCAGAAATGCTCACCGATAAAGTGGGCAATATCAGTGTCATTATTACACTCATCGGTATTCTCTCCTCTATTGTGGATAACGTACCATTGGTTGCGGCCAGCATGGGTATGTATGATATGACCATCTACCCGACCGATCATATGATTTGGGAATATTTAGCCTATTGTGCCGGAACCGGAGGAAGCATGTTGATTATCGGGTCGGCAGCAGGTGTTGCTGCAATGGGTATGGAAAAGATTGACTTTATCTGGTACCTGAAAAAAATAACGCTTTTGGCATTGATGGGCTATTTCGCAGGTGCAATTGTCTACTTGCTCACCTGGCCATTTTTCGCGGTGCACTAAGGGTTGTTACACGAGTTGCCTCAAGGCAATCTCAAAAGAAGCCTGTGCAATTCCAGTTTTAGCTGAATGAACCTGCTGCGTTCTTTCCAAGGCGCGTTTAATGGTGGCGGAGATATCTGTAAAGATTGATTCATCGTCCATACTCACTTCTCGTTCCATAAAGTGGGCAAACACACGGGCCATACCACAGTTGGCAATAAAATCAGGAATAACAGAAAATTTTTCATCGGCATAAACACCGGTTGAGCCGAAGAATATTTCCGGATCAGCAAACGGAACATTAGCTCCACACGAAAAAACTTCAAGGCCGGATGCCATCATGCGGTCAACCTGATCTTTCGTAACCAGGCGGGAGGCGGCTGCAGGAATAAAAATTTCAAACCGCTTATCCCATATTTTATTATCCAGCACTTCATACGGAATAAGTTCTGGGGATTGTATTTTATTATGTACGCGGTCAACAACAAGTTTTGCAATTTCCTCCAGGGTAAAACCATCATCACGAATAACACCGCCATCGCGGGTAATGATGCCAACTATTTTTACCCCCATTTTGGCCAGATAAAATCCCGCAGCAGCACCAACATTACCCCAACCTTGTACAACTGCACGCTTTCCTTTTAGTTCACCGCCCCAAAGTTGATAGAAATGTTTCACGGCTTCGGCCACACCATAACCCGTGCACATATCGGCAATCGTATACTTTTTTGATAACGAAGGCGTGAAGCGTTCATCTTCAATCACTTTTATTACACCTTGCCTGAGTTGCCCGATACGATTTACTTTTTGTGCTTCAGTAGGCTTATAGTGGCCGGTGAATACCCCTTCCTGCGGATGCCAGATTCCGGCATCTTCCGTAATGGGAATCACTTCATGAATTTCATCCACATTTAAATCGCCACCCGTTCCGTAATAATATTTCAGCAACGGCATTACCGCATTATACCAGCGCTGTAACACAGCCTCCTTGCGCGGATCATTCGGGTCGAAATTTATTCCGGATTTAGCACCGCCAATCGGTGGGCCCGAAACGGTAAATTTCACTTCCATGGTTTTGGCCAACGATTCTACCTCACGCTTATCGAGCCCTATGCGCATGCGTGTACCTCCTCCGGCTGCTCCACCCCGTAGTGAGTTAATTACAACCCAACCTTCAGCTTCAGTTTCAGCATCTTTCCATTCAAATACAATTTCGGGGCGTTTATTCTCGAATTTTTTAAGGAGTTCCTGCATACGTATAAAAATCTGGCGGCAAAGATGGCAAAACCTTCAGAAACCAACCAACATACCGCTACTGCAATCACGTGTAGCCTGGGTAACACTTTTCAAGCAATTTATTTCATTTCTCACACGCTTCACCCCCAGGAAAGCAAAAACCAGTGCCTCTTTAAATTTTACAACATCCGGCTCTGGAATAATTAAATCTGCCTTATCGCCACATTGTTCCATCAATCGATAGATCAGATATGAATTAAAAGCTCCGCCTCCTGTGCAAAGGACGGTCAATCGCCTTTTTCCGTAATTCAGCGATGATGCAATGTGAATAGCAACCGACTCTGTAAACGTGTTGAGCCGATCATTCAATTCAATTTTGTCATCATCGAGAACAGGCATTATATGTTGTTCAAAAAACTCGCGACCAAGTGATGGTCTTTTTGATTCAATCCGGGCGTATACTTTTGACAGTTTCTTTAACATGATGGTATTCAGCGAACCATTGGCAGCCATGCCCCCACCATCATCATACGTTTTACCTTTCTTCGCTGCCAGATAATTAAGTCCCATATTCGCAAAGCAGATGTCGAAGGCCACACGCTTTGCTTTTACCACTTGCGAAAGGTTTGCAATACCCCCAAGATTTAAGCAGACATCATAATCAGAGAAAAGATAGTGATCACCAACAGGTACTAAGGGCGCACCTTGTCCACCTAAGGCAACATCCAAACTTCGAAAGTCATAGACAACCGGCTTGCCTGAAGCAGCATGAAGTGCGTTACCACTCCCGAGTTGAAAAGTGAATCCTTTTTCCGGTTGATGAAAAATAGTGTGTCCGTGCGAAGCAATAAAATCTACTTGTTTAATTCCATATAAGCTGAAAAACCTCTTGCAGAGATCACCCAGGTATTTTCCATAGTCAGCATGCAATTGTAAAAGCTGTGCTGATGAAAGTTGGTGCGCCTGAGAAAGTTTTTTCATCCAGGAGGTGGTGTATGGAACCGTAATGGCTTTCTCAATTTTAAATTGCCATTGGTCATTTTTGTATTGAAAATTACAGCATGCCACATCCACACCATCCAACGAGGTGCCCGACATTAAGCCAAGTACTTTATATTTCTGCTTTGAATCCATACTTTTATTGCTTGCTTACAACCCCAACATGAATCTTGTTGTTGATTCCGGTAATACATCGACTAAGGTAGCGATTTTCGATAATGAAAAGTTGATGGAGAAAAACGTCTTTACTACTTCGGCAGAAATTAAAAATTATCTCCAGGAGTCAACTGCAAAAAATATTATCGTAAGTTCTGTTACCCGTGATATGGATGAACTTCTTTCATGGGCCGGGAAAGCAACACATAAGATTAAAGTAACACCCGATCTGCCTCTTCCGGTTAACATTCTTTACACCACGCCTAAAACCCTGGGTGTTGATCGGATTGCAGGAGTTTGTGGAGCCATACAACTTTTTCCCTCACAGAGTAATCTAGTTATTGATGCCGGAACGTGTATTACATATGATTTTGTTGACCAACATCATAACTTTTATGGTGGAGGAATTTCTCCTGGTCTGCACATGCGATTTCAGTCCGTTCATACGTTTACAGCAAAACTACCGTTGGTGAAGCCTGTGGACTATCCGGAATTGATTGGAGATAGTACGGAACACTGCATACAAAGCGGAATAGTATTGGGCATGACAGAAGAAATAGAAGGTATTATTAGCCGATATCGTATAAAATATCCCCATTTACAGGTGATTTTATGTGGTGGCGATGCCTCCTTTTTTGAAAACAAGCTGAAAGCCTCCATATTTGCGTGCCCAAATCTGGTCCTCATTGGTTTAAACCGCATTTTATTACATAATGTCGCTCACTAAACAGTATTTATTCACACTCGCTTTATTCGTTTTATCGTTTGTGGCGCTGGGCCAGGCAGCCCGATCACCGTTCTCTACTTTTGGTATTGGTGATCCGTATGGAAATGCCTTAATCCAAAATCAGGCAATGGGCGGAATTGGTGTTAGTCAGCCCCAATATTGGTTTGTGAATAATCAAAATCCAGCCCTGTTGGTATTCAATTACTACACCGTTTTTCAGGCAGGTGGTCTGCTCGAATCCAAAACAATTTCAGCTGATACCAGCAAGATTAAAAGTGTTAATGGAAATATGAATTACCTGGTAACAGCGTTGCCCATAAAACCTGGTAAATGGACTACATCAGTTGGGTTGATGCCCTTTACCAGTGTTAATTACCGGACAGAGTATTTTGATATTGTAGAAAATTCCAACCCTATTGATACCGCTATTGTTGCTGAGCAGGGCAGTGGCGGGCTGTCGCAGGTGTATTGGTCAAATGGTGTGCGTATACATGATAATTGGTCGGTAGGTTTAAAAGCCGCATACCTGTTTGGGTCTGTTGTTAATGACTATACCAACACGCTGCTTACGGTGCCCCAACCAGTCGGTTATGTTGTAGCCGTTAATGAACAAACTTTTATAAAGGATTTTCAGTTTACCGGGGGGTTATCGTTCAGCAAGGATTCCATCGGGAGCAAAGATGAATATCGAATTAGTGCTGGCTTAACCTATAGCCTGTCAACCAATTTAAAAGCATCTAAAAGAACCATATTTGAGCGTAGAAATTTTGGAGGAAATCCGATAACTACCGATACCCTTATATTGCGTAGAGGAAGCGTTTCTTTGCCATCCTCACTAACTGCAGGATTTGCGATTAGCAAACTAGCCAAATGGACAGCCGGGGCTGAAATTTCGCTCCAGGATTGGTCGCAATTTCGCAGTATAAATGCCGAGGATAATGAAAATCTGGGGCAGGCATGGCGATTTTCGGCCGGAGGGGAGGTTACACCCGACTTGCTATCCGAGAATTTCTTCAAAAGAATCACCTACAGAACTGGATTTCACTACGAAAACTCTCCATTTTTGGTAAACAATAACCCGGTTAAAGATCTTGGCATAAATATTGGCTTATCTGTGCCAGCTGGCCGTTCAAGCCTCGATTTTGCCTTTAGCACGGGCAAACGCGGCAATAAGTCAAAAAATGTTTTAGAAGAAACCTATTTCAGGGTTTACTTTGGCATCACATTTAACGACCAGTGGTTTATAAGAAGACGATTTGACTAATAAAAAATACGAAATGATGAAAAAGTTTTTT
The DNA here is from genome assembly GCA_002425185.1 of Flammeovirgaceae bacterium UBA5585. Classification (GTDB taxonomy): domain Bacteria; phylum Bacteroidota; class Bacteroidia; order Cytophagales; family Cyclobacteriaceae; genus UBA2336. Next base: position 141,646 of record DILT01000008.1, read on the forward strand.
GCGCCCGTTGTCCTTATCTCAGCCCTTGCATTAAGCGGATTTTCTGCAATTGCCCAGTGCAAAGAGTGGAAGTGGCCGGACGAACCAGAACAAAAGGCAAAAGCTGAAGAGAAGGTTTCGTTGTATGACGACTACCGGAAGAACAATGAATTTGCAAAGGCCAAGCCACACCTAAACTGGCTGTTAACCAATACACCCAACTTAAATACCAGTATCTATATTAACGGTGCTGAGATCTATCAAAAACTGGCCAGCGCTGAAAAAGATGCTGCCAAGAAGAATATCTTGGTCGACTCCCTTTTGCTCATCCATGATTTAAGAATTAAAAATTGTGGTGAAGAAGCCAGTGTAATGAACCGAAAAGCCCTGGCTGCTGTAGCCTTTTGGGCAAACGAAACCGGCAAAGAAAAATATGTGCTGGATTTAATGGATCAGGCTTTTAAGCTAAATGGAAACAATGTTTTGGATGGAACGATTCTTCCATACATGCAGGTGATAAAAATAAACAAGCTGAAATTAAAAAACCTCAGTGATGATGATGTACTTACCAGATATGATCTGGTTCAAAGCACATTGGATGCAAAAATAAAAGTAGCTTCCAGTCAGGGTAAACAGGATTTGGTTACTCGTTACAAGGCCTGGAAAGAAGATGTTGACAAAATTTTAATAGGTATCATTACCATTAATTGCGACTTCGTTCGCACCAACCTGGGTCCTAAGTTCAAGAAGAATCCTTCCGACATTGGAATGGCGAAGAAAATATTTGCCTTCATGCTTCAGGATAAGTGTACAGATGATCCGTTATGGATGGAGGCTGCAGAAGCTATCTTAAAGGAAGAAAAGGATTATGGAATTTCTAAAAATCTGGGCATACGCTACTTGTCAATGGAAAATTTTTCAAAAGCAAATGAAATGTTCGCCATTGCTCTTGAAACAGCCCCAGGTAATTCGGAAAAAGCTGATGTGCTGATTTACAAAGGCAGCATCGAGGCACGCAAAGGTTCAAAAACAGCTGCGCGTGATTTATACCGCCAGGCCTTGGCCGCTGATGGTAACAAAAAAGAAGCTTATGAAAAAATTGGTGACCTCTACTATGGAAGCTTCGCTGATTGTGCAAAGAAAGATAACATGGCTGAAGACCGTTTAGTGTACCTGGCCGCTTATGATATGTATCAACGTGCTGGCGAGAGCAAGAAAATGACCATGGCTAAGGATCAATTTCCCTCTAAGGAAGATATCTTTCTGGTGAACTGGTCAGCAGGAGACACACAACGTGTAGGTTGCTGGATTAATGAAACGGTTACCATACGCACACGCGATTGATATCTTGTTAAGATTAACAAAGGCCATAGTTCTGCTATGGCCTTTTTCATTTATATGAATAAGTTGTTTTTTGTTTTTATACTTCTTCAACTGATTGCCTGCGGCAAAACAGAAGTAATGCAGCCACTGGAGTATGATGGCCCTCAGCGCGAAGGCGAACAGGTGGAAATGCACTACAGCGAAAATGAAATTGTAAAAGTAAGAATGCTGGCCGACCTGGTGTATGAGTACCAGGTGGGTGATCGTGAATTTCCGAAAGGCATTTATATGGAATTTTTTAATGAGTTGGGGGTGCTCTCCTCTACACTCCGGGCGAACCATGCTTACTACTCTAAAAAAGATAATACCTGGAAAGCCACTGGAAAAGTTGAAGTAATTAACCTGGAGAAAAATGAACAGCTTAATACAGAAGAACTTTTCTGGCGCCCCGACAAAGAGCAGATCTATACCGAAAGTTTTGTAACCATCCGCATGCAGACGGAGGTAATCTATGGCGAAGGTCTGGAGGCCAAACAAGACATGTCATCCTACACCATTAAAAAGCCTCAGGGTGAGTTTACCATAGAAGAAGGCGCTGAAACGCCTGCCCGATAGCCTTTTAAAATCGTTATCTTTGCACGTTCTATGAAGCTACCGGATATACTTCTGCTTTCCCTTTCAGTTGCTTTCCTGATCATTGGCATACACCAGATTATGACCGTTGGGCTAGGCCATGCCTATTGGGCCATCATGCTTTCGGTGATTTCGTTTTTCATATTAACGTACCGCAAGCGAAAATAATATGGATCCTACCCTGCTGATACTCATCTTGCTTTCGTTGGCATTCTCGTTCTTCTTTTCAGGGATTGAAATCGCCTACCTGTCAGCCAATAAACTTCAACTTGAACTGCAGGGAAAACAAGGTTTACTCTCTGGAAAAATATTTTCCAGGTTCATAAAAAAGCCTTCCCTGTTTATTGGAACAACCCTTATCGGTAACACCATTGCCTTGGTACTGTATGGAATTTTTATGGCCCAGCTACTGGAACCAAAACTTCAATTATGGTTGCCTGAGTTTTTTCAAAATGATGCTGCAATTTTGATAATCCAAACGCTGTTGGCTACTATGCTGGTGTTGTTTACCGCAGAATTTCTTCCTAAGAGCTTATTTCTGATTAATCCGAATTTGATGCTAACCGCCTTAGCGGTACCCTTCAATATTTTATATTATATCCTGTCACCGTTAGTCATCAGCATTGTTTTCCTTTCCAAATTTGTCATTACTAAAATTTTCAGAACAGAATACTCTGATGAGAAACCGGTGTTCGGATTAACTGATTTGAATCATTACCTCAAAAACATGCTTAAGGTGAAGCATGAAGATGAAGATATAGAACTGGACAAAAAGATTTTTCACAATGCTCTTGAATTTAAATCCGTACGGGTTCGGGAATGTATGATTCCACGGACCGAAATTATTGCGGTCGATATTCAGGATGGCATTGAGAAACTGCGCCAGGCCTTTGTGGAGAGTGGTCACTCGAAAATATTGATTTATAAAGATTCCATTGATGATGTTATCGGCTATTGCCACTCCTCCGAACTCTTCAAAAAACCTACCCGCATTGAAGATATCCTCACCCCGATTATCATCGTACCCGAAACCATCCTGGCCAACGAACTGATGATCCGGTTCATCAATGAGCGAAAAAGCCTTTCCCTGGTAGTAGATGAATTTGGTGGCACCTCGGGTCTGGTAAGCATGGAGGATGTGATCGAGGAAATCTTTGGCGAAATAGAAGACGAGCACGATGAAGACGACCTGGTGGAGCAGCAACTGGATAAACATACCTGGCTACTCAGTGCCCGCCTGGAAATAGACTATTTGAATGATACCTATAATTGGAACCTGCCCACGGGCGAATACGAAACCTTAGGGGGGCTTATTCTTAGCTATCGTGAAGACCTTCCGCAACCCGGGGAAACGATTTCCATACCCCCGTTTTCCTTCACCATACAGTCAACCTTGGATAACCGAATAGACACCCTACGCATTACCGTGGCTGAGGATGCCGGATAAGGCATTTTTGAGGCCTAATTGACTATTTCACAGCACGTTGCATCAAGCACGAATAAACGGTTTATTTTCAGAACCATATTTTTCTAATCCACAAAGCGGGTTAAATTTGCGGTCTTTAAAATTTGACTTATGGCATTTATTGGAACGTTGAGGAATAAGATGGGCACCTGGGTGGTGGTTTTTGTGTTTGTGGCTATTTCCGCCTTTGTACTGGGTGATCTTTTTAGCAATAATTCTTTCCTTTTTGATGATGATTCGGTTGGCGAAATAGCCGGACATACTGTATCGCTGAAAGAATATCAGCAGGTGGTTCGCGAACGCGAGGCCAACTTTATCATGTACTTTAACCGGCAGCCCAGCGATCGCGATATGCCTACCATTCGTGAACAGGCCTGGGAAATGCTCATTCTTCGTCATGCCATCGAAAATCAATTCGAAAAGGTAGGCGTAAAGGTTACCGATGACGAAATGGTGGATATGATCTCCGGAAAAAATATCAACGAAGGCATCAAGCAGTCCTTTATCAATCCACAAACCGGCCAGTTCGACCGCGGCATGTTGGGTACTTACATCTCACAGATCAAGCTGGCGCCTGAAACTTCACCTGAGCGCATGCAGTGGGAAATCTTTCAACGCGATCTCAAACCCGGACGCGAACGTATGAAGTATGAGAACCTGCTCATCAAAAGCGCATATGTAACTTCAGCGGAAGCTGAGAAGGAATATCATCTGCAAAATGATGTGGCTGAAATTCAATACCTGTTTGTTCCGTACTATGCTGTTAGCGACACAGCCGTAAAGGTGAGCGACAGTGACCTAAAAGCGTACTACAACAAAAACAAAGAAAAGTACAAAAGCGAACACACCCGCGACATGAAGTTTGTAACCTTCCCGGTGGTACCTTCAGCCGATGATTCGCTTTCTTTTAAAGAAGAATTAACACGCCTGGTTGCAGACTTTAAAGCTGCACAGGATGACTCTATTTTCGCCATAATCAATTCCGATAATTCAGATGCCTACAAAAGATTCAACGCTTCTAACCTTCCCGGATACATGACAACGGACGAACTGATTGTAGGATCGGTTAAAGGACCCTTTATCGATGAAGGTACCTTTAAGCTGGTTAAAGTTTCGAAAGTTGGAAAAGATACCATAAACAATGCCCGGGCAAGTCATATTCTTATCCGCTGGGATAATGATACTGAGGCTGCCAAGAAAGAAGCCAAAACAAAGGCACAAAACATTTTAAAGGATATTAAAGCCGGTGCCAGCTTTGCCGATAAAGCAAGAGAATTCGGCACGGACGGAACAGCCACCCGCGGTGGAGATTTGGGTTGGTTCAGCACGGGTGCCATGGTTAAGCCATTTGAAACAGCTGTTTTCTCCGCCACCAAAAAGGGCGTATTAAACGATGTGGTTGAAACTGAATTCGGTTATCACATCATTGATGTAACCGAGGTAAAAGACAATAACTACTATACACTGGCTGTTGTTGAGCGCGACATTCTTCCCAGTGATGCATCCATTAATGCCGCTATACGGAAGGCAGAAATTTTCGCCAGTGAACTGTCTGGACTAAAAGAATTCACTGAACGTGCTGCCAAAGAGGGCTTAACAGTTTATGAGGCCAAGAATGTTCGCCCGGCCGAAAGACGTGTGAACAATTTAGGGGAAGCACGGCAGGTTGTGCAGTGGCTCTTCCGCGATGCCAAAGCAGACAAGGTTTCTGAAGTTTTCGATTTGCAGGATCAATACGCAGTAGCGGTGATGACAGGCGAAATAGAAAAAGGTTATAAACCATTCGACCTGGTTAAAGAAGAAATTACACCCGTTGTTAAAAATGAATTGAAGGGTAAAGTGATTGTTGAAAAACTTAAAGGTCTGGAAGGTTCTCTTAATGAAATAGCCACTGCCTTTGGCAAGGACGCCAATGTATACACCAACAGCAGCGTAAAGCTTAATGTCAATTCTCTTACTTCGGTAGGTTTTGACCCTATCGCTGTTGGAAAAGCTTTCTCCATTGAAGATGGGAAACGTTCACAGGCTTATGCAGGTGAAAATGGTGTGGTGATTATCGAAACAAAAACAAAAACACTGGCACCGGCAATTGGTGACTATACTATGTTTAAAACACAATTGCAGCAAAGTGCGCTTAACCGCAATTCCGCCAGTATTGCGGATGCGATTAAGGAAGCTGCCAAGATTGAAGACAGACGCTATAGATTTTATTAAACAATAGTGTTAAATCATCGGGCGCCCCGGAAGTATTCCGGGGCGCCCGTATTTTTTACCATGGATCAGAATTGGATTAACTCATTTCGAAGTAAGCTAGACCAACACTATCAGTGGCCATCGCTTTATATATTTAAGTTCATCGTTCCAAAAGGCAGGGAACAAGAAGTAAAGAATTTATTTCCCCTTCATACCGTTACAGAAAAAGCTTCCCGCGAAGGAAATTATACCAGTATTACCATTCAAATCATGGCCCCTTCCAGCGATGTGGTTATTGAGATGTATCAAAAAGCATCAACCGTTGAAGGATTGATAGCGTTGTAAGCCCGGTTACTGCCAAATTCTTGTAACTTCGTTCCGTCAACAACCCCGGATGGTTATGTGGAAGCAAGAGAATAATAAACTCACAAAAACTTTTGTGTTCAAAGATTTTACGGAGGCCTTTGGTTTTATGACCAAGGTGGCCCTGGTAGCTGAAAAAATGAATCACCACCCTACCTGGACAAACACGTGGAACACCGTAACCTTTGCGTTAAGTACCCACGATGCAGGAAATAGTGTAACCGATAAGGATACAAAACTGGCAACGGCCATTGATGCTTTGGTATAATGGAGTTGAAAGCATCATTGTATATTGTTCCTACACCCATCGGAAACTTAGCCGATATAACCCTTCGTGCGTTAGATGTTTTAAAAAATGTCGACCTCATTCTGGCGGAAGACACACGCACCTCCGGAAAGTTGTTAAAGCATTATCTTATCAGTAAACCACTGCAAAGCTTTCATAATTTTAATGAGCACAAAGTGGTCAATACACTGATTAAACGACTGCATGAAGGCGAAACCATGGCGCTGGTCAGCGATGCAGGAACACCTGGCATTTCCGACCCTGGATTTCTTATTGTTCGCGCAGCGTTGCAGGCCGGTATTGAGGTTGATTGCCTTCCGGGGGCAACCGCGTTTGTTCCGGCATTAATAAAATCAGGCCTACCCTGCGACCGTTTTGTTTTTGAGGGATTTCTCCCACACAAAAAAGGAAGGCAGACCCTGTTAAAAAAACTTGCCGAAGAGGAGCGCACGATAGTATTTTACGAGTCACCTCATCGTTTGGTGAAAACGTTAGCGCAGCTCAAAGAATACTTTGGGCCGGAAAGGCAAGTTTCTGTTTCGCGTGAACTCACGAAACTTTTTGAAGAAACGAAGAACGGAACCCTGGAAGAAGTTTACCACCACTTCTCAACCAAAGAAGTAAAAGGGGAAATTGTAGTAGTAGTTGGTGGAAAACCATAAACCTGAAACAATTACCTGTTGGGTGATGTTGGATTTACAAGCGTAAAAACAAAAGATGATACAGTTAGCTCACCTCGAAAAAGAAGTAATACGGGTTTGCCGAGAAGTAGGCGCTTTTATCCGAAAAGAAGCAACGGAGTTTGATCGTTCAAAAATTGAGTTCAAAACCGGTTTCAACAACCTGGTCTCCTATGTTGATAAAGAAGCCGAAATTCAATTGGTGCGCGAATTACGAAAATTAATACCGTCCAGCGCTTTTCTGACTGAAGAAGGAACCGTTCAAACCAACACGGAGCAAGAATACTGTTGGATCATCGATCCGCTTGACGGAACCACCAACTTTATGCACGGCCTGCCCATATTCGCCATTAGTGTTGCGCTCGCTCAGAATAATAAAGTTATTCTGGGTGTTGTTTACGAAGTTGCACACGATGAATGCTTTCATGCCAGTGAAGGTGGTGTTGCCGCTTGTAATGGAAAACCCATACGGGTTTCAACGATAAATACCTTAAACGAAAGTTTACTGGCCACGGGGTTCCCCTATTACCATCTCGATAAAAAGGATGTATACCTCGAAATCATAAAATTGTTTCTGGAACAAACCCATGGCATTCGCAGGCTCGGCAGTGCCGCTATTGATTTAGCCTATGTAGCCTGTGGGCGTATGGAAGGGTTCTTTGAGTATAACCTGCATGCGTGGGATGTTGCCGCAGGTGCCTTTATTGTGCAGCAAGCCGGGGGAAAAGTAAGTGATTTTAAAGGCGGAAATAATTACCTGCATGGTGGTGAACTTATTGCCGGAGGCGCCATACATCCACACATGCAAAAAGTTATTGAATCACTTTGGTATAAAAAAAATTAGCCCTGATGTTTCCACCAGGGCTTGCAGAGAAACCTGTCCGACTGACAGATTGATACTATTCGTAGCGGAGTGAATCCACCGGGTTAACCGTTGCCGCCCGGAATGATTTATACCCTACCGTTAACAATGCAATAATCAAGGTTAAGCCAATGCCTGATAAAAACAGAATAGGTCCTAATTCGATACGATAAACAAAGCGGCTTAGGTATAAATTGCCCAGCCACCAGGCTAGCGGTGCAGCCACCACAAAACCAACCAGTACAAGCACAATAAACTCACGGGAGAACATAAAGAGAATGCTTTCCACTGAAGCGCCCAAGGTTTTACGAATACCTATTTCTTTAGTTTTTTGGTTGGCCATGTAGGTAGCCAATCCCAATAACCCGAGGCAACCAATGGCAATAGCGATTGTTGAAAAAACGGTTAGCATAACAGACGATCGTGCCTCACCTTCATAAAATTCGCGGATGTTTTCGTCCAGAAATTCATAACTGAAAATCGATAAAGGGTAGGCATCTTCCCATCGCTTCTGAACCTGGGGCACGAGTTGCTGAAATTGACCTGGCTGGATGCGTAAGGCCAACAACTGGTAGCGTTCCAGACGGTTTAGGATAACGGTTGGCTCAATGGCGTTGCCTAGCGAAAGCGTGTGAAAATTCTCCACTACCCCATCAACAGGCAACATCCTTCCCCATAACCTGATTTTTTTGCCAATGATTTCTTCCGGGGATTCATAGCCAGCCACCTCCGTAAATTTCCGGTTAACCACCACACTGCGTGGCGTATCCAGGTCCTCTATATTTTGTCCTGCAATGAGTTTAATGTCGAACAACGAGAGGTAATTTCCATCCGCCAGCTTTACTTGTGTTCCTTTGGCCTGGTCTTCACTCTGTCCTTCCATCCAAAAGTCGGAACTCATCACACGGCCATCCGATGGTGCTGAAAAACAAAGACTGAACCCTTCAACTCCTGCCAGGCGCGAAATATCACTGGCCAGGGCCCGAGCTCTGCTCACATTGAGTGTATCCTGGCGCGAGCCTTCCGGAACCGGTATGGTAATAATGGCATCTTTACGAAAGCCCAGGTCTTTGGTGCGAAAGAATTCCATCTGGTTAATCAGCACTAAGGTTAAAATGACCAGCAGTTGAGAAATCACAAACTGGGTTACCACCAGGCCTTGCCGTAACCGATAGCCAGAGGTGAATTTATTGGAGGTTGAATTTTTCAATGCTGATACCGGGTTAAATCCGGATATAACCATCGCAGGATATAAGCCGGACAACAAGGAAACCACCATGAATATGCTCAGCAAAAAAGTAAGCAACAGCGGATTATTAGTTAAATCAAATACCAGTGACAGCTCCAGAAATGCATTAACAATGCCTAATACGCCTTGCACAACAATAAATGAGAGCAGCATAGCGCCAAACGTAACCAGGCTGGTTTCACCCAAAAACTGAAATACCAGTTGCATGCGCGAACCGCCTAACGATTTCCGGATTCCAACTTCTTTCGATCTGCGGATAGCCTCAGCCGTAGTAAGGTTAATAAAATTGATGCAGGCTGTAACGATCAGAAAAAGACTGACAACACCCAGCGCGATCAGGTAATCTTTACTTACCGCATTATAATTGTAATTGCCGATATCATCGTTAAAGTGAAGGTCTGACAGCGGTTGTATTACATACCTGCGTTGATCCCACGAAGTTTGCGGATCATGCTTTTTTGAAAATTCGGATAACTGACTCTCAATAGAACTTATGGATTCACCCTCCCGCAGTAAGAAGTAACAGTTCTCATCGCTCCAGATGCTGCGCCAACCACGGCTTTCATTGTTGGCGCGAATGGTTTCATAGGACAACAACAAATAAAACGGCAGATCGGATTGAACCGGTGGATCTTCAACCACGGCTCCGATTTTGTAGTCGCGTTCTTCAAATCGCACAATCTCGCCTATAGCATCTTCACGATCAAAGTACTTCAGCGCCAACGAACGGCTGATCACCGCTTCATTTGGTTCATCCAGGGATTTCTCAACATCCCCGATCAACACCGCGCGATCGAACACCCTGAAAATGTTCGGCTCGGTGATGACCACACCACGCTCTTCATAAAACTTTTTAAAATCGTTATTACGCTGAGGAATCAGGATCAACGAACTTGCCCGGTATTGGGTAAACACCACTTCTTCAGCTTGCGGGAAATCCATCCGGAAGACCGGGGGCAATACGGTTGGTATGCCTGCTGTAAACCCCCACTCACCATCATTACCCTTACTGGAAGTAACAACCCGGTAAATACGGTCGTACCGGCTATGCTGCCTATCGAAATGAGTATGATATTGCAGGATAAGGAAGAGGATAATGGTGCCGGAAACCCCGAGGGTTAGCCCACCCAGGTTAATAAGGGTAGTGCCCCGTTTGCGCATTAGTGAACGGAAGGCAGTGACCAGGTAATTCTTTAGCATAATTTTATGAGGCCAGTTTCGCGCATGCATGGCGAAAGCTGTGCCATACCGAAAAACCGCTTTAATTAAGCAGAATTTTAACTGTGCCTCGTTCGGAATCGGAAACCAGTGTCCATGTGCGGACGGTAGGAATTACTCTTTAAACCTTATAATTTTGCCTGATGTTACAGCAAATCATTATTGGTATCTTTTTCACTGGTGCATTGGCTTACCTGGCAAGGATAGTCTGGCGTTCCTTCCAAGCCAGGTCATGTGCTACAGGCTGCGGCAAATGCAGTACGCTTGATGTGGAGGCCATTGAAAAACAAATTCTCATAAAAAATAAACCTAAAACAGTTTAAGTTCTTCGCTGTTAAGCCCACACCTTCGTTCCCTCCGTACAGTTTTTACAAATCTCTATCTCCTTCCGGGACTTTAACAAAGATGACCGGAACTGATTGTATTGTTTACCAAACCAGATTTCTTCAAAAGAATTTTTAGTAAGATCACCCAACACAAAGTGTGCATCTTTATCAAAACAGCAGGGTACTACTTTTCCATCCCAGGTAATCACGCAGCTGTGCCACATTTTCCAGCAGTGATTGTCGAGGTTATTCTTAATAGCATATGTACCTACTTCGTTTTTCTTATACCTTGAATACTTATCCTGAACAGGAATTAAATCCGAACCATTTTCAAAATTGTAAATCTGTGCCGTCTTTAGCACCACCTCATCAACACCCAGCTCACGGGCAAGTTTGTACACCTCAGGTATTTCATGCTCGTTCGGTTTAACTACCAAAAACTGAAATACGGTGTGGGGGGTTTTTGAACGTAGCGTTTTCTTCCACTCCAGTATTTTTTTTGTTCCTGCAATTACCTTGTCCAGGCTTCCGCCCACACGATAGGATTCGTACGTACCCTGAGAGGTTCCGTCAATGGAGATAATTAATCTGTCAAGCCCCGATTCAATAGTGGCTTTAGCAGTTTGATCAGTAAAATAGTGCGCATTGGTTGAGGTGGCCGTATAAATTCCTTTACTGCCGGCATACTTCACCATCTCCAAAAATTGTGGATTCAGGTAAGGCTCGCCTTGAAAATAAAAAATGAGGTAACTGAGTTTTGACGCCAGCTGATCAATAACATTTTCAAAAAGCTGCTGCTGAAGCATACCGGTAGGGCGCGTGAACGATCGTAACCCACTGGGGCATTCGGGGCAGCGCAAATTGCAACTGGTAGTGGGCTCAAAAGAAATACTAATAGGCAAGCCACTGATTGCAGGTTTACCCGTTAATCTGGATTGCTGGTAACTTGACCAGATGCGTGCCGCATTGAGCACACGTTGAGGTGAGGATTTAGAAATTCCATTCCATATGTCGCGGACATTTGACATTACGGCTTTTGTTGATGTGGAATAGTTACAAAAAACGTTGTGCCCTCACCAACCTCAGACTCAACAAGAATAGTTCCTTCCAATTTCTCCACCATTTCCTTCACAATATATAACCCAAGGCCTGAGCCACCTGCACGATCGCTGGCCCTGTAAAACATATCAAATATTTTTTTCTCAGCCTCCTTGGGTATACCGATGCCGTTGTCGGCTATAGAAAGATGAATTTTCTGATTCTCCTCTTTTACTGAAATTTTAATGAATGGATCTTCTCTTCGCAGGTTATGATATTTAATGGCGTTGGCTATGATATTAGACAGTACAACCTTTAAACGACTTTTATCAGAATATACCTCAGTAACATCACATAAAAGATCAAATTTAATCCTATCGGCTCTCTCCAGGTATTTAAGATTTTCTATGATTTCGTAAATCATTGGCTCCAGCGAAAATGTTTCCAATGTTCTCTCGGTTCTTGAGTTTCTGGAGTACTCAATAATATCACGGATGAAATCATCGAGTCGAATCACCCGGTCGTTGATCAGTTTAAAGTACTTCTTATCGGTTTCGTGCTGTGCTTCCTGCATAGCAATTTTGGAAAGCCCCTGAATAGATACCAGTGGAGCGCGCAGGTCATGAGAAGCACTGTAAACGAACCGGTCTAACTCCGCATTAATTTTCTTTAACTCCAGGTTTTGCTGCGCAATAAAAGCTGCCTGCTTCTTTAAACTTTCTTCTGCTCGTTTATTGGAGCGAATCAGAAAATCCACACAGAGGATAATAATAATAATTGCTACAATAATATTGATTATCATATTTTTCTGGCCCAGCGCAGAAACCGAGAGCTGATAATCCCAAAACAATTTAAAATCAGTAAAAACCAACAGCAGCAACATGCCGGCAGAAAGGAAAACAAAAAAACGCTGATGCGCCCCCTGGTGATCTTCAAAAAGCACATACGCCATAATAAGCAGTGGAAAGAAAAAAACGAAAGCCAACCGTTCAGGTGGAATTACCGAGCATAACAAACCAATAACCACATTGAGCAACAACAAAAAAACAATCTTCGAAGCCGTTGTTCTCCCGATCCGATTCAATATGATGGAAACGGAAATGACGACTGATAAAAAGAAAACAACTAAGGGAACAAAAGAAAAACCCTGGTCAATTACATCTTTTACCAACGTGCCAAAAACGGCCACGGCATTTACCATCAAAATACGGGTATACAATACAGCCCTTCGGGTAGTAAAAAATACACCGGCATCATCCGGATGCCGAACGCCCAGCCAATCACCCAATGCCTTCAACGTCATTGTCATTTTGCATCACTTACCACGGGCAAAATAACAAGTAGTTTGAATTAATCTCATTTATTGGCCATCTTTCCACGCATGAAAAAAGTTCTTGGCTGCCTCTTGGCGTTAATGGTTGCCGCTGCAACCAATGCACAGAAACTCTCTGATCGGGCTGAAATATCTGTTATTACCTGTGGCCCCGGGCAAGAAGCAGTATTCACCGCCTTTGGTCATAGTGCTTTCCGGGTGTACGATCCGGTTAACGGTATTAATGCAGCCTTTAACTACGGTGTCTTTGATTTCGACCAGCCCAACTTCTACCTGAACTTTGCCCGTGGGCATAACCGTTACCGCCTGGCCGTTCAGGATTTTGAACGGTTTGAGTACGTGTACCAGTACTACAACCGCTATGTACATGAGCAGGTGCTGAATTTAACTTCGGAACAAAAGCAGGCGTTATTTGATTACCTGATGTGGAATGCTCAACCCGAAAATCAATTTTACTTCTACGATTATTTCTATGACAATTGTGCCACGAAAATTCCGGAAATTGTTCAGAAAGTTTTTAACGATGCCGTAGTGTTTGATGGTTCCTATATTACAAACCCACTATCCATTCGGGCGCTCACCGATTTATACCTTAAATACCAGCCCTGGGGTGACTTGGGTATAGATCTTTGTTTGGGTTTGCCGATGGATAAGCTGGCAACGCCCTATGAACACATGTTTCTGCCCGATTATGTTGAAGCTGGGTTTGATCATGCCACCATTAACGCACAGCCTCTTGTAAAAGAAAAAGTGATACGGTATAAAGCAAGGCCTGAGGCTCACAGCAACGGCATCTTTCAGCCGCTTTATGTTTTTTCCTTATTCGCAATACTTGCGTTGGTGTTAACCGTTTACGATTTAAAGCGAAAAAAAACATCAAACTGGTTTGATGTTTTACTGTTTGGCATTACCGGATTAATCGGGCTGCTACTGTTTCTTCTTTGGGTTGCAACCGACCATCGTGCAGCAGCCAATAACCTGAATGTGCTTTGGGCAATACCCACTCACGTTGTAATCGCTTTCCTGGTTTTTAAACCACGTGCGTGGGTAAAAAAATATTTTCTGATTGTGCTGATCATTAATTCCCTGCTGCTCATTTCATGGGCATGGCTACCTCAAACCCTACATTTTTCACTCGTGCCTATTGTTGTCGCACTTAGCGCAAGAGCTTATGTTCAATACAAACGTTAAGCAACATTACATGTGCAGGGGGCGGTTAGCTGTTGCGGCCAGACAGGCTTCTTTCACCGCTTCCATATAGGTAGGGTGCGCGTGCGACATGCGCGCTACATCTTCGGCTGAAGCACGATACTCCATAGCTACCACTCCGGCAGCAATCATATCGGCTGCGCGCGCACCAATAATATGTACACCCAAAATTTCATCGGTGTTTTTATCGGCCAGAATTTTTACAAGCCCGTCCAGATCCATGGATGCCCGGGCACGGCCCAGTGCTTTGTAGGGAAAACTGCCAACCTTAAAGGCCTTTCCATCTTTCTTCAATTGTTCCTCAGTATACCCAACACTGGCTACCTCCGGCCACGTGTATACCACACCCGGGATAAGTAAATAGTTGATATGAGGCTTTTGACCCGCAATCTGTTCGGCCACCAACACACCCTCTTCTTCAGCCTTATGGGCAAGCATAGCACCGCGCACTACATCACCAATAGCATAAATGTTTTCCACCTTAGTTTTCAGGTGATTATCAACCGGTATTTGTCCACGATCGGTTTCAATGCCAACCTTATCAAGGCCAAGTCCTTCAGTATACGCCCTGCGGCCGATACTCACCAGGCAGTAATCGCCCTTCAATTCAATTTGCTTCCCACTTTTGTCTTCGGCTTTTAATAAAACTTCTTTGCCTTTATTCTCAACAGCGGTGACTTTGTGGCCCAGGTAAAATTCCATGCCCAGTTTTTTGGTGGCCCTTTGCAATTCTTTACCCATGGTACCATCCATAGTAGGAATGATGCTATCGAGAAATTCGACTACCGTAACTTTGGAACCGATGCGCGCGTACACGGATCCAAGTTCCATACCGATTACACCCCCCCCTACAACAATTAGATGTTTCGGAATTTCTTTTAATTCCAGTGCCTCCGTGCTGGAGATAATCCGCTTCTTATCAAAAGGTGCGAATGGAAGTGGCGTTGGCTTTGAACCTGTTGCGATAATAATTTTTTCACCGGTAATGGTTTTTGCTTTTCCATCACCTGAAGTAATCTTAATGGTATTCTTATCAACAAAAGATCCAACCCCAGTGTGTACATCAATTTTGTTCTTCTTCATCAAATAGGCAATGCCATCAACATTGGCTTTTACCACGTCACCTTTCCGCTTTATCATTTGGGTAATGTTGGCTTTTGGTTTTGATATCTCGATACCATGTTCGGCAAACGTGTGTCCGGCATTGTAAAAATGCTCGGATGAATCAAGTAACGCCTTTGATGGAATACAGCCTACGTTTAAACACGTACCCCCCAGTGTGTTATATTTTTCAATGATGGCGGTTTTCATACCGAGTTGCGCGCAACGAATGGCCGCAACATAACCACCGGGACCAGAACCAATTACGATAACTTGATAATCCATAAATAAGTGTTTAAAGAGGATTTTAATTAAAAATAAACCGCCCTACTTTCCCAAACAGGAAAGTGGGATTTAGGATGTGAGTTCCTACACACCCAATATCAACCGTCCCGGATCTTCCAACATTTCCTTAACGCGTACCAGGAAACTCACTGATTCCCGTCCATCAATAATGCGATGATCGTAGGACAGTGCCACGTACATAACGGGTGTAACTACAACTTGTCCGTTTTTCACAACGGCACGCTCCACAATATTATGCATACCCAGAATAGCTGATTGTGGCGGGTTTATGATAGGTGTTGATAACATGGAACCGAACACACCACCATTGGTAATGGAGAACGTTCCTCCGGTCATCTCTTCGATTGAAAGTTTCCCATCGCGACCACGGGCAGCCAATCTTCCGATTTCCATTTCTATCTGATCGAATGAAAGTGATTCCGCGTTCCGGATTACCGGCACCACCAAACCGCGCGGAGTAGACACGGCAATGGATATATCGCAATAATCATTAAACACAATTTCATCGCCATCAATTTGAGCGTTCACAGAAGGCCATTCCTTCAACGCTTGACAAACAGCTTTTGTGAAAAATGACATGAAGCCAAGACCAACCCCGTATTTTTCCTTGAACTTATCCTTGTATTTGGCGCGCATGTCCATAATCGGTTTCATGTCAACCTCATTGAAGGTAGTGAGCATGGCCGTTTCATTCTTTACGGCAACGAGTCTGCGGGCAATAGTCTTACGTAAGGATGTCATCTTCTCCCTACGCTGATTTCTTGAAACGCCACCTGAAATCACAGGGGGGCCTGAAGCAACTTGTTTTGCAGGTTCAGTTTTGGCAGTGGGTTGTGCTTTTGCGGCATCTTCTTTGGTTATTCTTCCACCTACACCGGAGCCTTGTACTTGAGCAGCAGGAATCCCCTTCTCCTCTAAAATTTTAGCAGCAGCGGGTGAAGGGTGACCAGCCGCATACGACTTATCACCGGCAGCAACAGATGCTGCTTCTGCAGGTTTTGCAGCGGCTTGTTCACCGGCAGGTGCTCCCTCCATCACTTCAATTTTACAAATCAGCCCGCCAATAGGCAGTGTTTCCTTTTCCTTAGCAACAATGCGTAAAATACCGTTAGCTTCTGCAGGTAATTCAAAAGTTGCTTTGTCCGATTCCACCTCAGCAATAACTTCATCGAGCTTAACAAAATCACCCTCCTTTTTTAGCCATGTGGAAATAGTGACTTCGGTGATAGACTCGCCAACGGCAGGCACTTTCATTTCTTTTACAGCACCTGTAGCCTTTGGTGCGGCTGCAGATGACGCGCTGGCGGACGCAGCTTTAGCCGCTGGCTTCGCAGCACTTGCCCCGGCCGATTCCTCAATCTCACAAATCAATTCACCGATGGGCACCGCGTCTCCTACTTGTTTTTTAATGCGCAGAATACCCGAAGCCGGAGCTGTTAATTCGTCCATTTGCACAGCATCGCCATCTTTTTTGATCCAGTTGGCAACTGTTACTTCGGTAATGGACTCGCCAACGGTGGGTACTTTTACTTGTATAGCCATGATTTGATTTTAGATTTTGTAGTAGGGTTTTTTAAAATATTAGATTTCGAAAGCAAGGCTTATGATTTTTTCCTGCTCAGCTTTGTGAACTTTAGAGTATCCCGTTGCCGGTGATGCACTTGATTTGCGGGCAACCAGTTTCAGATCAATCTCCGGCATGAACCGTTGCATATACGCCCGGTATCCCATGTTGTGAGGTTCCTCCTGTGCCCATATCAATTCAGAATTTTTATATTTTTTCAAAACATTGTCTAATTGTTTTTTCGGGAAAGGATAAAGTTGCTCCAGGCGAATCAATGCCGTGTTCTTTATTTTCTTCTTTTGCTGGTACTCCTGCAAATCGAAAAATATTTTACCTGTGCAAAGCACTACACGCTTAACATCTTTGGCATTCGCATTTGGATCATCCAGCACCTCCGCAAACGTTCCGGAAGTAAATTCCTTAACAGGTGAAATAACCCCCGGGTGACGCAAGAGCGATTTCGGAGAAAATACTACACAGGGTTTACGAAACTCCCATTTAACCTGACGTCTCAATAAATGAAAATAATTGGAGGCCGAAGTCATATTGGCCACCACCATGTTAAGCTCAGCCGCTTGTTGTAAAAAGCGCTCAGGCTTAGCGCTGGAGTGTTCCGGCCCCTGCCCCTCATAGCCGTGAGGAAGTAGTAATACAAGCCCGTTCTGTCGCTGCCATTTTGACTCAGCACTGGTAATGAATTGGTCTATTATTACCTGCGCTCCGTTTACAAAATCACCGAACTGGGCCTCCCATAGAACCAATGCGTGCGGAGTGGCCATGGCATAACCGTATTCAAAACCCATTACACCAAACTCAGAGAGAAGCGAATTATACATGTGTAATTTTGCCTGTCCCTCGCCAAGGTTATTGAGCCCACAATAGGACTGATTGGTGTTTACATCCCAGAAATAAGCATGGCGGTGTGAGAAGGTTCCGCGCTTAACGTCTTGTCCGGACATGCGCACAATACATTTTTCAGCCAGCAACGAACCGAAGGCAAGTAATTCGGCCTCGGCCCACCCCAGTTGCTTCTCATCAAAAAATGCTGCCTTCCGGTCTTTTAATAATTTTTCAATTTGCTTGATCGGTTTAAAACCATCGGGTATAGTAGTTAAAGCTTTTCCTACCTGCTCGACCAGTTTCTGAGGAATTGATGTGTCCGGAGACTGGTCGAAATCTTCATTCACAGCCTTTCGCATGGATGCCCACTCCTCTTCGCTCTCTTGGAATTTATACGGAAGTGGTTTTTGTTTTACTTCGTTAAGCCTGTCTTGCAATTGGTTGCGAAAGTTCTTGTCCATCTCTTCGGCCATTGCAGCACCGTCAACCCCGCTGTTGATGAGTTTCTTAACATACACTTCGCGTGGATTGGGGTGCTTGGCTATGATGTTATAAAGTTTGGGCTGAGTGAATTTGGGTTCATCACTTTCGTTGTGTCCGTGCCTGCGGTAACACAACAAATCAATAAAAATATCCTTGCCGAATTTCTGTCTGTATTCTACCGCGAGGTTCGATGCAAACGTTACGGCTTCCGCATCATCACCATTCACATGCAATACGGGGGCATCGATGATCTTGGAAACATCGGTACAGTAAATGGAGGTGCGCGCATCGTCATAGTCGGTAGTAAAGCCTACCTGATTATTAATCACAAAGTGAACGGTGCCTCCGGTGGTGTAGCCAGGCAAACCAGACATCTGTGCAACTTCATATACAATACCCTGACCAGCCACCGCAGCATCACCGTGAATCAGAATCGCCATGGCTTTTTTCAAGTCGCCACCAAACTCATCATCAATCTGACCACGTGTATAACCAACAACCAACGGGTTAACCGCTTCGAGGTGCGAAGGATTAGGGGTAAGTTTTACATATATTTTTTTCCCTGACGGGGTGTCAATACGGCTGGCGTACCCGAGGTGATACTTCACATCACCATCGCCCATGGTAGCATCCGGGTTTACGCTGCCTTCAAATTCTGTAAAAATTTGTTCGTAGGTTTTTCCCAATATATTGGATAACACATTCAACCGACCGCGATGCGCCATACCAATAACAACTTCCTTAACATCCAACTCGGCAGCCTTATTGATAATGGCCTGCAATGCAGGAATTGTATTCTCCCCTCCTTCCAGCGAAAAGCGTTTCTGACCTAAAAATTTCGTATGAAGAAAATTCTCGAATACCACCGCTTCATTCAACTTACTTAAAATTCGTTTCTTCTCTTCCAGGCTTGGATTATGATTGAAATATTCATTCTCGCATTTATTAAAAAACCACTGGCGGATATCATCATTGCGGATATAGTTGTATTCAAATCCAATTGGCCCTAAATACACCATCTTGAGTTTTTCTACAATGTTTCGTAGTGAAGTGCGGTTCATGCCGATTTCACTCGCCACATCAAATTCTACATCCAAGTCAGTATCTGACAAGCCAAAAAATTTCAAGTCGAAATGAACATTGTGATTCCTTCGCTCCCGAACAGGGTTGGTTTTTGAGGCCAGGTGTCCGAAAGAGCGGTATGCAAAGATCAGGTTACGCACCTGCGTTTCTTTTATCGCGTGCGTGTCGGCTACACCAGTGCCTGCGCCATTCTCACCATACCGCTGTTGGGAGAATTCATACCCTTCAAAAAATTTCTGCCAGGTTGCGTCAACGCTGGAGGGGTCAGTTTTGTAATTTTGATAGAGCTGATCGAGGTAGCCCACATCGGCATTGGAGAGGTAGGAGTATTTATCCATGGTTCAAAAAGTGATGAGAAATCAAATGTATTGAACCGGATCAGGATTAAAAAACTGAATACTCGATTACACAATTATTTGTTTTATTAATGCTTGTCAGGTTTCTTTCAAACAGAGGATTGGCGGGACTTCAAAAAAACCTATATTTGCAGCCCAAATATTTAAAAAGGACGAGTTCCAACAATTAAACTGAAAGAAAATGGCAGTTAAAATCAGATTGGCCCGCAGAGGCCGCAAAAAGCTGGCGAAATACGATGTAGTTATCGCTGACGCCAGGGCACCACGTGATGGTCGCTTTATTGAAAAGATTGGTACGTATAACCCGTTAACGGTTCCGGCCAGCATTGAATTAGACGAAGAAAAGGCCTTCCAATGGCTAATGAATGGTGCACAACCTACCGACACGGTAAAAGCAATGCTTTCTTACCGTGGCATAATGTTGCGCAAACACCTTCAAATTGGCGTGATTAAAGGCGCCATTTCACAAGATGATGCCGACCGCAAACTAAATGATTGGAAGCAATCAAAAGAAGCCAAAATCAAAGGCAGAATTGACACCCTTGCTGGCGACAAACAGGCAAAAGCCAAAGCGCGCAAGGAAGCTGAAGCTAAGATTAAAGAAGCCCGCGCTGAAGCTATTCGCAAAAAGGCAGAAGTTGTTACTGCGCCTGCAGCTGAAGAAGCACCAACTGAGGCTCCGGCAGCTGAACCTACTTCAGAAGCACAAGCTTAATTCGCTTAGACCTAATATTGAAATCATGCCAGTGCTTTACAGCATTGGCATTTTTATTTTTGAAAATTATTCAAATGAAAAAGGAAGACTGTTATAAAGCGGGCTTTATCATGAAACCCCATGGACTAAAGGGTGGGGTAACTATTTCGCTTGATCCGGATTCGCCAGCCGAGTGGGAATCTCTCTCATCCATGCTGGTTGAACATGAGAATACACTGGTACCCTATTTTATAGAAAATATATCCGTTAATATTGACAAGGCCTTTGTAAAATTTGAAGATGTTTCGACACCCGAAGAAGCTGCGAAACTAAAAAACCACTCCATCTATTTGTTAAAAACCACCCGACCAAAATTAAAGGTTGACGACTTTTATGATGATGAAATCATTGGCTTTCAGGTGAGTGATCAAGCGTTAGGTCTACTGGGTACGGTAAAAACGCTGGAGCGAGCAGGTATTAACCGGTTTATAATTCTGGACTATGAACAAAAAGAAGTGATGATACCAGCGCACCAGCCGTTGGTGAAATCGATAAACCGATCAAAAAAAATAATCAGCGTTAACCTTCCGGATGGTTTTTTGGATATTTGACCATGCACATCTCCATCATAACCTGTCTCCCGCGTTTACTTGAAAGTCCATTCAATGATTCTATTTTAAAACGTGCTCAAACCAAAGGGTTAGTTAGTGTCAACATTATCGATTTGCGGGAATATGCAACGGGCAAACACAAACCCGTTGATGATTACGCCTTTGGCGGAGGGGCCGGAATGGTTCTCATGATTGAACCTATCGATAAGTGCATTACTGATTTAAAATCAAAACGACACTACGATGAAATAATTTACATGAGTCCGGATGGCGAGTTGTTCACGCAATCCATAGCGAATGAACTTAGCCTGAAGAAAAACCTTATTCTGCTCTGTGGGCATTATAAAGGCGTTGATGAGCGCGTGCGCGAGCATTTGGTCACCCGCGAAATCAGTATCGGAGATTATGTGTTATCGGGAGGAGAACTGGCTGCTGCAGTGGTGGCCGATGCCGTAATCCGCCTCATTCCCGGAGTACTGTCTGATGAAACCTCAGCGCTGAGTGATTCCTTTCAGGACGGCCTCATTGCCCCACCTGTTTACACACGGCCTGCCGAATATAAGGGCTGGAAAGTGCCTGATATCCTGCTTTCCGGGCATCAGGCACGCATTGAGGAGTGGAAACATGAGCAGTCTCTGGACAGAACGCGTAAAAGGCGCCCAAATCTGCTTAAATAGCCTGAAATAAAGCCTATTGCATCAAAAACATTCTCGTCCGTACTTCTAAAATCCCGATTCTTTCCCTACATTTGCAGTCCATTTTTGAAAAAACACGCTATTATGGCCGATTTAATAAAAGTAGTTGAGCAGGAATACACTGCCGCCCGTGAAAAAATGCCTGATTTTAAGGCCGGTGATACCGTTAACGTTCACGTTAAAATTAAAGAAGGAAATAAGGAAAGGATCCAGCAATTTCAGGGTGTTGTTATCCAACGCAGAGGTTATGGAACCAATGGCGAGACCTTTACTGTGCGTAAAGTTTCCAATGGCGTAGGTGTTGAGCGTATTTTCCCGATTACATCCCCCAGCATTGATAAAGTTGAGATATTGAAAGACGGTAAGGTTCGCAGGGCCAAGTTGTATTACATGAAAGGCCGTCAGGGCAAATCAGCCAGAATCAAAGAAAAGATCTGATTATACATCCTTTACAAAAGCCATCCGGTTCATTTCCGGGTGGCTTTTTTGTTTTATGCCCGTGTGATTTACCGCATTAGCATACTTTTAAATAATTGATAACTTTGCTTCCCTACTTAAAATATTATGGCAAAACAGGCTAAACAAAGCATTTCTAAGATCCTCGGCAAAGACGCAAAATTTCTCCTGGATCATAAGAGCAAAACCATTCCAACCAACCAAATACATACCCCGGGACCCGATTTCGTGGACCGGGTATTTGCACAATCCAACAGAACGCCTCAGACACTGAGAAGTCTGCAAACATTGTTTGACCGGGGGCGTTTGGGTGGAACTGGTTTCCTTTCCATTCTTCCTATAGATCAAGGTATTGAACACAGTGCAGGGGCCTCGTTTGCCAAAAATCCTATCTATTTTGATCCGGAAAATATTGTAAAGCTTGCTATTGAAGGCGGATGCAATGCAGTGGCTACCACCTATGGTGTACTGGCTATGATGTCGCGCTCATACGCCCACAAAATTCCGTTCATTGTAAAAATTAATCATAACGAGCTTCTCACCTATCCCAATAAACATGATCAAATCATGTTTGGAACAGTAGAAGAAGCCTGGAATCTGGGTGCGGTTGCGGTTGGTGCCACCATTTATTTTGGTTCTGATAATTCAACCCGTCAGATACAAGAAGTGGCTGCCGCTTTTGAGCGAGCCCATGAATTGGGTATGGCAACTATTCTGTGGTGTTATATCCGTAACAATGCTTTTAAGCAAGGCGGAAAGGATTATCATGTGTCGGCAGACTTAACCGGGCAAGCCAACCATTTAGGTGTGACCATTCAGGCTGATATCATCAAACAAAAACTTGCTGAGAACAATGGCGGGTACAAAGCTTTGAATACTGGTGGCAGCAGCTATGGCAAACTTGATGAACGTATTTATACCCACCTCACCTCTGATCACCCGATTGATCTTTGCCGTTACCAGGTAGCAAATTGCTATATGGGGCGTGCCGGGTTAATCAACTCAGGAGGCGAATCAAAAGGCGCCAGCGACCTGGCCGATGCTGTACGCACGGCTGTAATCAATAAGCGGGCCGGAGGTATGGGTTTAATTTCGGGAAGAAAAGCCTTCCAAAGGCCTATGAAAGAAGGTGTAGAAATCCTGAATGCCATTCAGGATGTTTATTTGGATGAGAGCATTGATTTGGCCTAACTGAAAGATAACCATGTCGTGGTTTAATAGAACAGACAAAGGAATTTTAACACCAACGGAAGCGAAACGCGAAGTACCGGATGGACTTTGGTTTAAATCGCCCGGTGGAAAAATAATTCATACACGTGAGCTTAAAAACAATGCCTATGTTGTACCTGAAGAGGACTACCACGTTCGCATTGGTTCACAGGAATATTTTGAAATACTGTTTGATGATGGTGCATTCACAGAATTAGATGCCAACATGGAATCAGCAGACCCGTTAAAATTCAAAGACACAAAACCTTATCCCAAACGAATAAAAGAAACGCAGGAAAAAACCGAATTAAAAGATGCCGTACGTACAGCCTACGGGAAAATGAGCGGTATGGATTTGGTAGTTGCTTGCATGGACTTCAGTTTCATTGGTGGTTCAATGGGCTCGGTAGTAGGTGAAAAAATAGCCCGGGCCATGGATCATTCGCTTAAGCACAACAAACCTTTCCTGATGATCTCCCGTTCGGGTGGAGCACGCATGATGGAGGCAGGGCTTTCGCTTATGCAGATGGCAAAAACATCAGCCAAAATTGCCTTGCTCGATCAGGCTAAAATACCCTACATCTCCTTGATGACAGACCCGACAACCGGTGGTGTTACCGCATCGTACGCCATGTTGGGTGATTTTAATATTGCCGAGCCCGGAGCGCTCATTGGTTTTGCTGGTCCACGTGTAATCCGTGAAACCATTGGCAAAGACCTTCCTAAGGGCTTTCAAAGTGCCGAGTTTGTGTTAGATCATGGCTTTTTGGATTTTATTGTTGATCGGAGGAATCTGAAAAGTAAACTCACCACGCTGCTTAAAATGCTGGCTGGTTAATTTTACAAAACAACCAAGGATAAACTAAGTCATTAATCTTTCGAATGGCTATGCTTTAAATGGGTTGAAATGACACATCCAATAGCCTCCGTTTTTTCTATTCCCGGTACTGTACCGGCTAGGGTACTGTCCAAAGCATTCCTCAGATAAAATTCTGTTGGCTCAGAACGGTACTTACCAAGCTTATAAAACCAATTATCGATTGCCCCTTGATACACCAGCTTTCCTTTTGAATCTAGCAGAAATACTTCCGGTGTTACACCAGGATTCAAAGAACGCGTTAATCTATTTTTATCTTTGGTAATAGGAAAGGCAACATTGTATTCTGAAATAAATTCACGAATCAATTTCGCTTTGGATTTCTCAGGAATAACTACTTCAAATTCAGCGCGCGAAGAATACTCTTGATAGATTAGATTAAGCTCCGGAACATATTTCAAACAAATGGGGCACTGTAAACCAAAAAATAAAATCACTTTAGGGCATTCCTTTTGAACTATTTTTTGAGCGAAGGCACTTGATGAAATAATAGCCCAACTAATAAAGAACAGAGAATAAAATTTATCTCGCATATTTATTATTTTTAATTAAGTTATGGAGTATAGCCTGAACTACCAATTGCTAGTCTATATAAATCATCTATGAGAAGTGTGCTGGTTATTTTTACTTATTTTTCTATATGCCCCTTTACTTTCAGTCAAGAGAATCCTATTACATATTACGGTAAAATTGAGTCAATAATTTTTAAAAATTGCATGCCTTGTCATAGCCCGGGTCAATCGGGCCCGTTTAGTCTACTGACATTCGAAGATGTAGCAAAGCGCGGGGATTTTATTGGGCATGTAACCAAAAGTGGTTATATGCCTCCGTGGAAGGCTGACCGTGAGTTCCAGCAATACAAAAACGAAAGAGTGTTAACAGCGGATGAAATTGAAGCTATTCAGGATTGGCTAAAAAATGGCATGCCAAAAGGAAAAAAAGACAAAAAGGTGGATCAATCAAAATTTCGGTTTGAAAAACCCGATGTCACCCTTAAAATGAAAAATCCTTACCTAATTCCTACCTCAAATAAAGATGATTACAGATTCTTTCATATACCCACAAATTTAAGAGAAGATAAATACCTAAGTAAAATTGAATTTATTCCAGGTAATAAACGCCTGGTTCACCATTGCCGACTTATGACTGACACAACACACATGGTTCACGCCATAGATGGAATGTCGGCTGATGATCCCAGAATCTCAGCATTTGAAAAATACCCTCCCTTAGATAAGTTTTTATACGGCTGGGTGCCTGGAAATTCAGCCATAGAATTTCCATCGGGAACAGGCAAGAAAATTCATAAAGACACCGATATCATTATTAATATTCATTATGCTCCAAATTCAAGGGAAAGTCAATATGATAAGTCAGTCATTAACTTGTACTTCACAGAAAAGAAAGCAGACCGTGAAGTGTATAGCCTTGCTATAGCAGAAGATGATATTTCAAATCCACCCTTTCTGATTTCTGCTGGCGAAAAAAAAACCTTTTACTCGAGTTTCGGACCTATCCCAATTGATATTTCTGTGATCGGGGTTCTTCCGCATATGCACTACATTGGCAAAACCTTTCGAGCATTTGCTGCTACCCCCGAAGGTGATGTTATACCATTAATTAAGATTGATGATTGGGATTTTAAATGGCAAGAGACTTATCTGTTTAAAAAACTTCAAATTATTCCAAAAAATTCAGTCATTCTAATTGAGGCCACTTTTGACAACACTGCAGGGAATCCTGCAAATCCAAATTCACCGCCCAAAGATATTACCTATGGATGGAACACAACTAGTGAAATGCTTGATCTTGTTTTATATTACCTTGAATATCAGGAGGGTGACGAAACCAAGACTCATGACTAGTTAATTTGGTGTAAAGGGATTAGATAAATAATATGCTCTATAGGATGGACTTGTAAGATCAACTCGCCAAAGCACCTCGGCATTATCATTTACCACTGTCAGTATTCCATTTTTCTTTGATGTACACACAAGGTACTTACCATTTTCAATCATTTCTGCACTACACATTTTATCTGCAGAAAGCTCAGTAGGCAATGAAACATTTATTGATATTCTGGCTTGCTTGGAGCTCTCATCAATCACCAATGACAACACTCTAGAATTTGGCCTCAACTTACGGTCTCCATTATCAAACATCATTAACTCGCCTTTCGCATTAAAATGAATAGCATGTTGTCGCATAAAGTATTCATCCACATCCATTTTAAAGTCTCCACCTTCTCCCAGCTTCCAAATTACAGAGCCATCTGAAGCATTTATTTTCCATAGCTGAGAGAAATCTCTGAACGAAATGATATAATGACCATCTTTCCCTATTGCAACACTGTTGGCGTGACCAACAGACTGCTTCAAATTAATTTGCCTTGTTGGAAAATCCAACGGATTGTATACATCCAGTAAATTCCACTTCCATTTTAGAATGCCCTTTTTATCCAATACAATCAACCCATCAGCACGAACAAATTGGTTAGCTCCCATGCCAAGCCTGCGCAAATCCATTTTCACTGAGTCATGAGTAAGGGCAACAATATCTCCGGATGAATTGTAAAGAATTTCATGGTGCAACATGTTAGGGATATCGTAATCCTCTAATTTTAGATCCATAAGTTTGTTCGCTTTCAAATCGTATTCAACAATTTGGGCAGAATCATAAACTGAAAGAACCGAATTTCGATTTGTCCATGTAAAAGGCCTCCTCACAGCAGCGTCATACAAATGGTACCACACGATATTTCCTTCATTATTAATAATTACATCAGAGCCTACTGGTGCCCATCTTCTTATCAAAATATAACCGTCAAATACATTACTTTTAATATTCTGTTTTTTAATCGAAACAATATCAAATGGCAATTCCTTGGTTTGAAAGGTTAGTGAATCCGAGATTTGTTTGGTGCTTTGGCTCTGAATAAGATAATGATATGTTGTGGCCGGTGTTACATGAGTCAGCACGATCTTATGCTCTGTGCCTGTAGAAAGACCAGACTGCTGAGCCTTATCTGGCTCGCCATCAGGCCAATATTTTATGACATAAGCATTTGAGTCCGAAGAACTAAAGGATATGGCAGGAAGCAACGAATTATCATTATAAAAACTGACCTGAGGATTAAATTTTTCCTGCACGGAACAGCCAGTTGCCATCAAAATGACGATGAACATTAAGTTATAATACTTCATACACTTGATCTATGTCTTGAAATAATTTTTCTAAAAATCTCCTCTTGAGGTTTTCGTCTTGCGATTTCAAAAGGAGCTGCTCTCAACAACGCTTCTTCCATTAGTTCTGCATCCAGTGTTCTAAAACTAATAATTTTGTCCTCAGTAAAATTTAAATCTTCTATTTCAGGCCAGAATTCTGGCTGGTAACCTAATCGGTGAAGCATCTCACCGGCAACGTATTCAAATAAGATAATCTCATCAACAGTAAGTTCTTTAATAAATTTATTAAAATTATTTTGGATGATAGGATTTGAAACATTTTTCCACATCAAACCAGAATTAGCCGTATTTCGGGACTCTTTTGAGTTAAAAAAATCAAAAACAATCTCTGAAAACGGAATCCCAAGCTTTGAACATAGCTTATGAATGACCTTATCGGGCTCATGAATAAAATCCTCATAGCAAATAGAAATATATCTAGACTCAGGGATTGACTTAATAAAATTCAACGATAGCTCTTGCTCTGCGCGCCACTTGGTAGCAAGCATATACATATGCTTGGGCCCTACAATCGCCTTTTTGAATGAAAGGGCCACATCCCTTCCGTCTCTGTACAAATAAATATAAAAAGGCTTAATTCCTGACTTTTCCAATTCGTCAACATAATAAACGCTTTCCATACTTTTGCAGCACCAGAATTCTGCGTTGAATTCTTTTGCCTTCAATTCATAGATTGCATGGAATATCGAAATAAGATCGTTTTTTTTACATAGCCTCAGTATATCTATCCTATTTAGTTGGGCGCCTTCCCAGGCAACTGGATTGTTATTTACCCAGTCACAAACATCACTAACCAACTGAATAAAGCTTTCCTGATCATGCAGGTTCCCGTACAAGTGCAACAGTGGAAAAAATGTTTTAAGAATATGCGGAGGGTGCGGAGCATAAATTTCAGGTAACTGATTTAACATAACCCGAAGCAAATTTGATCCTGAACGTTGTGTTCCTATAAATTGAATCGCGCGCATAATTCCAAAGCTATAAATAACATGAAATCAGGTGAATAAAATAACCCGCTAAAGCCCCCAGGATGACAGCTTTCATTGGACTGAATTGAAATCTGATCAGAAAAAATAAAACAAGTAAAACCAATAACAATAAATATTCTTTACGGGAAAATAATTGTGATCCGAAAATCAAAGAAACTCCTGAATATAGTATAAGGCCAACAATTGCGGGCTTTATTCCATTCATAGCTGTATTAAGCCACCGAACGGTTTTGATGGCCGTATAAAAGTGAGTGGCCAAGATCATGATTACTGACGTTGGGACAAACATTCCCGCAGTTGCCAGAAAAGACCCCATGAAACCATTCGCTTTATATCCAAAGAATACAGAACTGATTAAAATTGGGCCAGGGGTAATCTGGCCAATAGAAATGCCGAAGATAAAATCCTCGGAGGATAGCCAACCTAACTGATCGACCAATAAGGATTTTAATACAGGCACCATAACATACCCACCACCAAACAAGGTTATACTAGCTTGGGCAAACGTATCAAAAATCTGCCAGATGAAATACGGCTTACAAACATATTGAATACCAAAATAAAACGTTATCAACAGCAATATCAACGCGATATACCTGAACAAGAAATGTAACTGTGCTGGGCTATTCTTGACATCACTGGGTTTGGTGAGCAAAACACCTAAACCACCGGCTCCGATCAGGATCAACATTATGGTTAAATAACTTTTAAAAATCAGCAGAACAAAAAAACTTAGAGTTGCAATCAGAATTTCAACTCTGGAATTACAGTTCTTCCTCCAAAGCGTTGTGGCCATGTAAAAAATTAAGGCAATAACCACCGGGAAAGTACCAGCAACGATGGGATTAAAATCAAAAGTAGAGGCAAATTCAACATACAAAACGGAGAGAGCCAATACCATGAGGTAAGAAGGCAGCAATACAGCTGCAATTGAACAAAAAGCTCCTGTTAGCCCCGAAAGCGTATACCCTACATAGGCAACAACATTAACCGCTATGGGACCCGGCAATAAAGAGGCAATTGTAATGGCCTCCGATATCTGATCATCAGTTACAGTTTTATCACGAACAACAAACTTATCCCGGACCATTGCAATAAGTGCCATGTATCCACCGAAAGAAACGGAACCAATAACCAAAAGAGATTTAACTAAATAAAATAGCTTTTTCGACCTTCTAAAAATCACCTGTGCTCGTAATTAAATTTCATGGTTAATTAACAAAAGAGCCACCCATTGCTGGGTGGCTCTTTATATATTTAACTCTTTAAATGTTACTCGTTTTCTTTACACAAATCCAGGGTAAGAATTCCAACCGGGGGCGAGGGCCCACCCTTAGCAATAACATTTCCTTTTGCTGATGTTATTGTAAATGTCACTTCAGAATCCCAATCACCAGAAACAAAAGCAAAGGTAAGTGAAGTAGCTGTTGGAGGCACCGTAACAACACTAACACCTGCTGAACCATCATTGAGGGTGTAGTCGGTTGAAACGCCATCAATAGTTACTCGAATCGCAGCACCATTCCATCCATCTCCATAAGAATCATTCATGGCAATAGTCCAGTTGCCAGCGGGTTCATTTATAGTTTGAGAACACACTGCCTGCCAGTTTACGGAACAGTTTGCTCCAGGAAACTCAGTACATACAGAAATGCCCCACGCTTTAAACACACGGCCATCTGCTGTAGTAAATGCCCAGCGTAACTGAAAGGAGTCACCATCAACAAATTTAAAATCGCCAGTGTCACGATCATCACGTATGGATCCTGCACCCCAAACAGGCAATTGTCCGGTGCCAAAGTAATTGAATGTATTCGCTTGGTAGAGGGCATAAACATCATTCTGACTGATGGAGAATGTTGTCTTAACCTTATCAGCAGGAACATTACCTCCTTGCATGGTCATGAGTAATTTACCCTGATCACCACCATGCTTGGCCGTTTTAGGATTACCGTCTTGATCAATATACGCTTCATTAAAGACCACATACAACTCAATCTTGGTAACGGTATTCTTCTTATCAATTGAATTCCATAACAAATCAAAAGTTAATTCAACACTCGGATCACCTTTGATGAAATTTACATCATCAGTCGTTGCACTGAATGAACCTAACCCGTGCACTGCAGACTCCCATTCTGGAACAATCTGCAAACTGTCATCTTTACATGACATCAGGAAGCCAAAAGTAAAGACGGTTATTGCAAATATTATTTTATTAAATCTCATAATTTCTAATTTTTAAAACTGGAATTTAATCACATCCCAAAAGATCGCATCCGCAGGGCTATCATAAACAACGGTTGGTGTTTTTCTATTGAGGTTTAACTCATCCTGAGCATACGGTAACCGTAACGCAAACTGACGTGGGATTTGCAGCGGTGACTGAATATCGTTTGGAAATCCAGTCCTTCTAAAAGCATTGTAAATTTCAAAACCATTACCAAAATTGGCAAACCATGCTTGTTTCATTAGGTATTGAAGCTTCTGATTCTCATTACCCGCTGCAGGGTATCCAGCTACAACTTCGGCAACAAAGGCTGCTGAAGTCTTATAAGTAATTGGCCATGGACCTCCCGCAGCTACGCCAGCTGGATCGGCCGCTGTACCCACTGATACCACCTTAGCCAGTTGTTCTGTAAGCGCCTTTTGTAAAAGTGAAGTTTGTGTTTCGGCTGGCACCGTTACACCTAATGTAATCATTGCCTCAGCCAAATAGAATTTTACCATCCAGGAAGTGATCATCGGAAATATTCCATCTCCTGAGCCTTTGTTATTACCACCCAACTCAGCTACATCATCAAAAAGTCCTGCCGCAGGATAGGCACCAACGGTTGTCCGTAACGGGTTATCGTTTGGTATGCCTGATGGATCACTTCTGTCCCGACCAAACCAACCTGCTAAAAATGAACGCTGTGAGGATGTTAAACCATCTGGGTTAACACCAAAAATTGCATTTGTAATGGTAGGATTGGCTACAAAATAAGAGTAAATACAATCGTCACGCTGTGAGCAAGGGATTGTTTGTTTCTCAGAAGGATCAGCAGGATCCAACACTTGGGTAGTTTGACGTTTGAAATAATATGGCGTTCTGGGATCACGATTATTCAACATTTCAAACATGTATTGGTGACCAAAATAACTAAAACCAGCCTCACCACCAGCATAGCCATTTTGATACCAAGGGTGTCGGTTATCGGGATTCTGAAGACGGGAAAACCTGAATTGAAAATCCTGAGCAGCAGTTTTAATATATGAATCGGCTGTAATCACTGCTTGAATATCGGCTGCTGCTGTTGGATTTACTCTGCGGGTTTGAATGAGCAGCTTCAGCTTTAAAGAATGCGCTGCCCTATTCCATGCAGGAATTGAACCACTATACATAACATCCCCAACAACCGTAATTGCACTGCTCTCGGCAAAATTAGCAATGGCCTGGTCAATCAAATTAAGTAAATCAGCATAAATTTCCGAGTCCGTATCGTATTTAGGCTCTTTAATCCCTGCGCTTCCCTTAAATGCCTCCGAATAGGGTACATCACCCCAAAGGTCAACCATTAAACTAAAGTAGTAAGCCTTTAAAACACGACCAATGCCAAGATAACGAGGATTATTGCCCTGCGCCTCAGCGGCCTCAATTAATCGCTCAAGGTCAGTCAGAGGTCCAGAGTACAAACCATTCCATGTTCCATTCCATGTATTGTTTGTCATATCAAAATCATCGGTCGATGAAGTAATGCCCATAAAACCATGGGCCATATTATTCAAACCTCCGGCAAAAGTAGATGCCAGATTAACTTGTGCGTTCGTCAGCAACAAACTTAATGAAGCTGTTGACGGATTATTAGGATCTGTATTGATATCCAATTCAAGCAAATCGCATGACCCTACTGAAAAGATCATGGCTACCGCCATCAGATAACTAAGAAACCTTTTTCGTATCATTTTCATACATGTAAAAAATTAGAAGGTTAATGTGATGTTGAAGCCATAGCGCCTTGTTGTAGGGGTAGCGCCATATTCGAAACCCTGTACATTGGAAGCTGCAGTTTCTCCAAGTAATTCCGGGTCGAGATTAAGCCCCTCCAAAACATTTGGTGCATTAAACCAAAGGTTCCTTCCGGATACCGATATAGAGGCTGAACCAAAAGGTGTTTTTGCCAATAATGACTTCGGAATGCTATATCCTAAGCTAACTTCACGCAAACGAATAACGGTTCCATCATAAACGTTTACTTCATCTTGACCATAGGCACCCCATCCATTACTAAAATGAGAATCAAAAGCAGTAATCGGTACTGTGTTTCTAATCTTATTATTGTTTTCATCCAAAATTGG
This sequence comes from Flammeovirgaceae bacterium UBA5585, assembly GCA_002425185.1. Lineage (GTDB taxonomy): Bacteria > Bacteroidota > Bacteroidia > Cytophagales > Cyclobacteriaceae > UBA2336. The sequence goes on from DILT01000008.1 coordinate 174,650, forward strand.
CTGGAATGTCTGAGGACTTCCTAAAACCCCAGGAACAACGCGAAGTGCTTCCCGATCAGTTGACAACGCCAATTGCCCCCTCAGCAGTAAAGAGGCTGCGCTAAACGAGTAAAAGTCTCCACCTTGTCTCCAATCAATCAATGCACGAAGGGTGAAATTTTTATACGTAAAGGTGTTGGTCCAGCCTAATGTAAAGTCAGGATTAGGATCACCTATTATAGAAGAAACTGGTTCGGCAAAAGGAAGACCTGTTGCTGGATTGATTAACAGATTACCTTCATCATCACGGGCATTTTTGGTACCAAAGATTTGACCATATGGGAAACCATTGCGATGTATTGTTACACCACCATAACCTGGGCCACCGACTGTAATTTCACCATTTGGACCGGCATCAACAATTTCTGATTTGATTTTGGTAAAGGCAAAGAACATATTCCAGGTGAAGCCATTGTTTAAACTCACCGGTGTTACGTCCAAACCGATTTCCCAACCCTTATTCGACAATTCTCCTACGTTAACAACTTCCTGCGTAAATCCGCTGGAACGTGCAACCGATGCAAAGGCGATTTGATCAGTTGAGGTTCTTGAGAAATAGGTTAAATCCAGCCCTACTTTATTTTTCAATACCTTAACTTCAATTCCTCCTTCATACTCTGTAGTGAATTCCGGTTTTAATTCGGGATTACCCAATGTATTGGACAAAGTCGCTCTATTAACAGGTGCTCCTCCAGAAGGGGTAAACGGGGTGATAATTGAGTAATTAACACCTGTTAAATACACACCTGCATCATTACCCACTTTTGTTGCTGAAGTCCTTAATTTAACAAAGTCAAATACAGAAGGCAGCGAAACAACCTCAGATAAGATCAACGAAACACTGGCACCCGGATAAAAATAGCTATTGTTTCCTTGAGGCAGTGTTGAAGACCAGTCGTTACGGCCTACTACGTTAAAGAATAAATAGTTCTTGTACGAAAGTGAAACATCTGCATAAACACCATTTAATCTTCTTAAAGAACGGAAGTCATAATCAACAATCTGCGTTGTTGTTGCATCCGTTAAATTCAACCCTGTTGAAATAATGCCTGTTCCTGTTACTTTACGTCTGCTTTGTTCGCGCTGGTTGAGGTTAACTCCGGCAAGCGCTCGTATATTAAAGTCGGTACCTAAATCCTTATTAACCGTCATCATGAACGTGTAGTCTTGCTCTGTGTTCACAATATCCTCTGTGTAAACTTCCCCTAAAGGAAAGGTAATGCCTCCAGGGCGAATCACATTTCTTCTTGAATCAGAATAGGTATTGATCCCTCCCTTCACCAGAAAACTTAACCAATCCGTTACATCATAAGACGCTGTAAGGTTACCGTATACCCTGTTTACATCTGAATTGTAAAGGTTATATTTGGAAATCCAGCGTGGATTATCCAATGCCCTGTAAAAGACATTATCGCCATTAACAGGATTCTCAAATGGCAAGCCATTTAAATCAAAGTTTCTTGGCAAATAAAAGATGCGTGCAAAGATAGAAGACGCTCCGTCACCTGCGGCATAATCAGCAAATGCACTTCCTCCAGATTGAGGAGATTGTTGAGTAGTGTTAACATAAGAAAGTGTACCGGACAAAAATAATCCGTTATCAAGTTGCCCATTACCACCAAAACTCAAACTCGTTCTTGTTGCTTCAGAATTTGGAACTATACCCTTATTATCCATTCTCGAAAACCCGGCATTGATGTTAGCCTTATCAGAGCCGGATGAGATTTGAAGGGAATTCTCTGTTACCATACCACGATCAAAAAAGCCTCCTATGATATCATAAGGCCTGATTTCATATGGAGCCGATACGTTAACAACCTGACCATTGTCGGTGCGTGTATATTGCTGAACGAAGTCAGGAAAAAGGCCAGGGTAACGGTTATTAATTGGGTTAGGAGCCGTACCTATCGGATAGGGCTGACCATCGGGATATGTTCCATAAGATTTTGAGTAATTAGTACCATATTGTGCATTTATCTTATCAACATGATTAGGAAAAGGAGAGCCCCAGTTTCCAATAAATGCACCGTTATACACCTGATTTGAACCTTGGGTGTAGACATCCTGATAATCAGGAATACCTGAGATTTCTTCAAAATTTACAGAACCATTATAGGTGATTTCCATCCCCTTCTTTGATCCCTTTTTACCAGCTTTTGTCGTCACCACTACAACCCCATTCGTTGCGCGCGATCCATACAGAGCAGATGCAGCAGCACCCTTTAATATTGAAATGCTCTCAATATTATTTGGATCAAGATCAAAGGCGCGATTCGAAAATACCGTGTTCCGGTCAGCACCATCAGACGAAGATGTGGAATTATCAAAAGGTATACCGTCTACGATAAACAATGGCTGGGTATTTCCAGTCATTGAAGACATACCTCGTATGTTGATTTTAGTGGATTGACCCGGAGCACCACCTCCACCGACAATATTAACACCGGGCATTTTTCCTTGCATGGCACGCAGCGGATCGGGCTCAGAACGTTGAGCAAGATTATCTGAACTAAGGGTTGCCACAGAGTACCCCAGCGCTTTCTTATCACGCTCGATACCAATGGCTGTCACAACAACCTCAGAAAGTTGCTGGACATCAAGCGAAAGAGACACATCAACAACCGATCGATCGCCAATAGCCACCTCCTGAGATTGAAGACCAATAAATGAAAAAACAAGGCTTCCGCCCGAGGCAGGAACACCACTGAGTGTGAATCGACCTTCAGAATCAGTAACCGTTCCATTTGTTGTTCCTTTTATAACAACGTTTACACCAGGTAAGGAAGATCCGTCTTCTGTAGACGTCACCCTACCTGTAACTGTTCGCTCCTGGGCATACAATGAAGCCACAAAAGCCAACGAGAAGCACAGCAGTAAAAACTTCTTCATAGGTTTTGGTTTAGGTTTAGGTTAAAGACCTAAGGTAAAATAATTTATTCCGAAAGAAAAATGGGCTGATCTAAAAATCTCAAAACATTGTTTTATCCGATTGAGAATCATCAAAATATAAATTTGGCTAATATTAAAATGTGCAAGAACAAAAAAAGCCCCGGATATATATCCGGGGCCTTTTTTTAAGGGTTTACGATAATCGTTACGCCTCTGCCTGAGGAAGAACCGATACAAACGAACGGTTTTCACGCCCTTTTTTAAACACTACTACCCCATTGGTAAGGGCAAACAAGGTATGGTCCTTACCTAATCCTACATTTTTACCCGGGTGGTGCTTCGTACCGCGCTGACGCACAATAATATTGCCGGCAACCACCTTTTGGCCACCAAAAACCTTTATGCCCAATCGTTTGCTTTCCGATTCGCGGCCGTTCTTTACTTTACCTTCACCTTTCTTATGTGCCATAACTCTTTAACTCTTTATGGATTACCCAATGCTTTCAATTTGCACCTTCGTGTACTGTTGGCGATGACCGTTCTTCACGGCATAGCCTTTTCTACGTTTCTTTTTAAAGACAATAACCTTATTGCCTTTTACATGCTCCAGTATCTTACCCGACACCTTCGCGCCTTTCACAGTAGGGGCGCCAATTTCTACTTTCCCGTTATTGTCGAGCAGAAGGACTTCGTTAAAACTAACGCTTGATCCTGCCTCTCCGTCCAATTTAGGGGCATAGATGTATTGATCTTTAGCCACTTTGAACTGTGTTCCGGCAATGTTTACAATTGCATACATAGCTTTCAAAAATAGGACTGCAAAGGTAGAAAAAGAATTCAGAATTCAGAATCCGGAATACAGAATTTGACCACCAACCCCTCAAAACGCACCATTTTGAAGCCCTCGAAAAAAAAATAAAAAATTTCAGGCTTGATTTTAACTGAAAGAAGAGCATTCAAAGGGCCCATCAACCACCTAAAACACAACCATTTATAAGCCCCTGAAATATGCAAATTCAGCATAAAAACAGAACTTTTACCAGAAATCCACCTTTTGATTTGTACGCACCATTTCAAATATTTGTACGCTTACACCGGGCGGAAAAAGGTCAGTCTTCCTTTCTGTCCCTACAAGTAAAATTTTTTAGATTTTTTAAACTGGCAACATGGCGTGCTGTTACTTCTTCAGCATTTCCATAAAGCCTGAGTAACTATATTTAACAACCCTAAACCCATCAAAAGATGAGTAATTCTTTACAGGAAGAACCAATTTTGAGAGAGAACAAAGATCGTTTCGTCCTCTTCCCCATTCAACAACACGATATCTGGAAATTCTACAAACAGGCCGAGGCCAGTTTCTGGACGGCCGAAGAAATCGACCTCAGCCAGGACCTTACCGACTGGGAAAACCTTAATGACGGTGAGCGTTACTTTATAAAACATGTCCTCGCCTTCTTTGCGGCCAGCGATGGTATTGTTAACGAGAACCTGGCGGAACATTTCGTATCGGAAGTGCAGTATACCGAGGCTAAATTTTTCTACGGCTTTCAGATTGCCATTGAAAATATTCACTCCGAAACATACTCCTTGTTAATAGATACCTATGTAAAGGATCCAAAAGAAAAGGACAAACTTTTTCACGCCATTGAAACGATGGATTGTGTAAAGAAAAAAGCTGAGTGGGCTCTGCGCTGGATTGACAAAGGAAATTTCCAGGAGCGCCTGATTGCGTTTGCCGCAGTGGAAGGAATTTTCTTCTCCGGTTCATTCTGTTCCATTTTCTGGTTGAAAAAACGCGGGTTAATGCCCGGACTAAGTTTCTCCAATGAGTTGATTTCCAGGGATGAAGGGCTTCACTGCGACTTCGCCTGTCATTTGTACACCAAGCATGTAATCAATAAACTTCCTGAACAAACCGTAGTTGACATTATTAAAGATGCTGTAGAAATTGAAAAGGAGTTTGTTACCGATGCCTTACCGGTTAACCTGATTGGCATGAATGCCGAATTGATGCGGCAGTACATTGAATTTGTAGCCGACAGGTTGCTTAATGAATTGGTTGGCAAAAAAATCTATGGAGCCACCAATCCGTTCGATTTTATGGATATGATTTCGCTGCGTGGTAAAACCAACTTCTTTGAAAAACGCGTTGCCGAATACCAAAAGGCCGGGGTGCTTAACAGCTCGGAAAAAGATTCGTCACCCAAGTTTTCACTGAACGAAGATTTTTAATATCTTCAAAACACTTTTCACCATTTTTTAAACTTTTTAAACAACCCTATCAAAATGCTTGTCATAAAAAGAGACGGACGCAGAGAGTCCGTAAAGTTTGACAAAATCACCGCTCGCATTGAAAAGCTCTGTTACGGACTGGATATGAAATATATCAGCCCGGTAGAGATTGCTATGAAGGTGATTAACGGTTTGTACGATGGCGTAAGCACCATTCAGCTGGACAATCTCGCTGCGGAAATTGCCGCAACCCTGACGACCAAGCACCCGGACTACGCTAAGTTGGCTGCCCGCCTGGCTACCTCCAACCTGCATAAGGTAACGAGCAAGTCTTTCTCCAACACCATGAAGCGCTTGTACACGTACGTGGATCCGAAAACGGGTGAGAATGCACCCCTCATCTCAAAAGAGATGTGGAAAACCGTACGCGACCATGCCGCAGAACTGGATGAAGCCATTCTTTACGATCGTGATTTTGGTTACGATTACTTCGGTTTCAAAACGCTGGAGCGCTCCTACCTGATGAAGATTGACGGTAAAGTGGTGGAACGCCCCCAGCACATGCTCATGCGGGTGGCCGTAGGCATTCACGGAGAAGATATTCCGGCTGCCATTGAAACCTATAACCTGCTTTCAGAAAAGTGGTTTACACACGCCACCCCTACATTATTCAATGCCGGTACACCCAAGCCACAACTGTCTTCGTGCTTCCTGCTTACCATGAAGGACGATAGTATTGATGGTATATATGACACGTTAAAGCAATGCGCTAAAATCTCCCAATCAGCCGGAGGTATCGGCCTGAGCATCCATAACGTACGCGCTAAAGGCTCTTATATTAAAGGTACCGGAGGAACATCCAACGGTATTGTTCCTATGCTTCGCAACTTCGACATGACTGCACGGTATGTCGATCAGGGTGGTGGAAAGCGTAAAGGAAGCTTTGCCATTTACCTGGAGCCCTGGCATGCTGATGTGTTTGATTTTCTTGATCTGAAGAAAAATCATGGTAAAGAAGAAATGCGCGCGCGTGATCTCTTCTATGCGATGTGGATTCCTGATCTTTTCATGCAGCGTGTGGAGAACAACGAAATGTGGTCACTCTTCTGCCCGAACGAAGCCCCCGGTTTAGCGGAAGTGTGGGGTGAGGAATTTGAGAGACTGTACGATAAGTATGAGAAAGAAGGACGTTACCGCAAGCAAATAAAAGCACAAGACCTGTGGTTTGAAATCCTGGAATCACAAATCGAAACCGGAACACCGTACATCTTGTATAAAGATGCCGCTAACCGCAAATCCAATCAGAAAAACCTGGGTACGATAAAGTCGAGTAACCTGTGTACCGAGATCATCGAATATACCTCGAAAGATGAGGTTGCCGTATGTAACCTCGCTTCATTGGCGCTGAACAAATTTGTTACAGAGGATGGCAAGTATGATCATCAGAAACTGTATGAGATCACCAAAGTAGTAACCCGCAACCTGAACAAGGTTATCGATGTAAACTACTACCCGGTTGAAGAAGCACGCAACTCCAACATGCGCCACCGCCCGATTGGGCTTGGCGTGCAAGGTTTAGCCGATACCTTCATTATGCTGCGCATGCCGTTCGATTCGGAAGAAGCACGCAGACTGAATGAAGATATTTTTGAAACCATTTATTTTGGTGCTTTGGAGGCTTCCATGGAACTGGCAAAAGTTCAGGGACCTTATGAAACCTTCAAAGGTTCACCGGTATCGAAAGGAATATTCCAGTTCGATATGTGGGGCGTGACTCCAAAGAGCGGACGCTGGAACTGGGAACAATTGAAGCAAGACGTGAAGAAGCATGGCGTACGCAACTCCTTGTTGCTTGCTCCGATGCCTACCGCCTCTACTTCACAGATTCTTGGCAACAACGAATGCTTTGAGCCATACACTTCGAACATCTACACCCGTAGAACACTTTCGGGTGAATTCATCATTGCCAACAAGCACCTGATGAAAGACCTGATTGATCTGGGACTGTGGAATGAAACCATGCGCCAGAAGTTGATTGCTACGAATGGTTCTGTTCAACCCATTCCTGAAATCCCTCAAAACATCAAAGACATCTACAAAACCGTTTGGGAGATTTCTCAAAAAGCGATCATTGATATGTCGGCTGACCGTGGTGCGTACATCTGCCAATCGCAGAGTCTGAACATTCACCTGAAAGATCCGAACTTCGGTAAGCTAACCTCCATGCACTTCTATGCGTGGAAAAAAGGATTGAAAACCGGCATGTATTACCTGCGTTCAACTGCTGCTGCTGATGCCATTCAGTTTACACTTGATAAATCAGCCATGCAACAAACCGTTGGTGCCGAAGCAAAGACTGCAACCGTTGCTGAACCACAAACCGAAATGGTTTATGCTGCACAGCAAGTAGCTGATTATGACCAAAAGAAAGCTGATATGGCTTGCTCGTTGGATAATCCGGATGCCTGTGAGGCGTGTGGAAGTTGATTCCACCAAAGAGCGAAAAATAAAAACCCTGACGGTGATCCATCAGGGTTTTTTGTTAAATGTGCGTTTATAGTCGTTCTACCACTTGAAGTGGTAGAACGACTTATTTTAGAATGGCAAATCGTCACTGGAATTAGTGTCCGGCATAAACGACTGATCCGGTGGTGGAGCCATCTCTCGCTCTTGTGCGGTTTGTTTTGCAATTTTCCAGGCACGCACATCGGTATACCAGCGCCCATTGTACTCCCGGCTTTCAATGTTAATAGATGCGGTAATCCTATCCCCTGGATTTAATCGGTTTTCATCCACCTTCTCACCCCACAGCGAAAGGCAAACCTTTTTCGGATACTGCCCGGGAGTTTCAAGAATGAATTCCTGTTTCTTCCATGTTCCATTTTTTCCTTGTCCGCTTTGCATGGGCAAAAGCGATACTACTGTTCCTGATATTTCCATGTTTACATTGTTTACTTCTATAATGCCCCGCTTTTAATCTCATCGACCACCGCAGGGTCGAGCAAGGTAGTAACATCTCCTAAATTGGAGGTGTCTCCTTCGGCAACTTTTCGTAAAATTCTTCGCATAATTTTTCCCGATCGTGTTTTGGGCAGCCCGCTCACAAACTGAATCTTATCTGGTTTGGCAATGGGGCCAATAATTTTAGCAACCAGTTCGCGAATTTCCTTGCGCAGTTTCTCCTCTTCATGGGGTTTATCGTAACAAATAACATAGGCATAAACACCCTGCCCTTTTATGTCGTGCGGATACGCCACTACAGCTGATTCGCACACGGCCGAATGTTCATCAATGGCACTTTCAATTTCAGCGGTGCCCATGTTGTGGCCCGACACAATAATAATATCGTCTACCCTGCCGGTAATCCGATAGAAGCCTTCTTCATCGCGCTTGCACCCATCTCCTGTAAAATATTTTCCCGGAAAGGTGGAGAAGTACGTGTCTTTAAACCGTTGGTGATCCCCGTAAATAGTTCGGGCCATAGCCGGCCAAGGAAAACGAATTGCTAACCGACCCTCCACTCCGTTGGCCAACAACTCATTTCCATTTTCATCCATAATGGCTGGCTGCACACCCGGTAAGGGGAAAGAGGCATGCGCTGGTTTCAATTTTGTAACATGGGCTATGGGTGAAATCATAAAGCCACCTGTTTCGGTTTGCCACCAGGTATCCACCACGGGGCATTCTCCCCTTCCGATGTTGTCATGATACCAGTGCCAGGCCTCCTCGTTAATGGGTTCACCCACCGTGCCCAATACTTTAATGGAATGTAAATCGTATTGGCGCACAAAACTTAGTGGCGCTTTTTCCAACGATCGGATAGCCGTTGGTGCGGTATAAAAAATATTCACCCGGTGTTTTTCCGCCACATGCCAGAACCTGCCCATATCGGGCCAGGAAGGAACACCTTCAAACATGAGTGTGATCGCTCCGGCCGACAATGGGCCATAAACAATATAGGAATGCCCGGTGATCCAGCCTACGTCAGCTGTACACCAGTAGACTTGCCCATCCTGATATTGAAAGGCTGTTTTAAATGTATAGCTGGTATACACCATGTACCCTCCACAGGTATGCACCATGCCTTTTGGTTTTCCTGTTGAACCACTTGTATATAAAATAAATAACAAGTCCTCAGCATCCATTTCTTCGGCCACGCATACATCCGAAACGTTTCGGATTTCCTCTTCCCACCATAAATCCCGGCCGGGTTTCATCTTTACTTTTGAGTGTGTGCGTTTAGCCACAAGTACCCGTTCCACGGTAGGACATTTTTCTAACGCTTCATCTATTATGGATTTAAGATCAATGATTTTATCACCCCGATAAGCTCCATCGGTAGTCAGCACCAATTTACATCCGGCATCATTAATGCGATCGATCAGCGAACCGGCTGAAAAACCGGCAAACACCACAGAATGCACGGCTCCAATCCGGGCACAGGCCAGCATAGCGTATGCCACTTCGGGAATCATGGGCATATAAATACATACCCGATCACCTTTTTTAATGCCTTGAGCCTTTAACATGTTAGCCACACGGCAAACATGATTGAAGAGTTGCTGATAGGTTATATGTTGTGACGCGTCAGCAGGATTATTAGGTTCCCAAATGATAGCGGTTTGATTTGCCCGTGCAGGCAAATGCCGGTCGAGGCAGTTTTCTGTGATGTTCAATTTCCCACCAATGAACCAATGGACTTCCGGTTTATGAAAATCCCATTCCAGTACTCGGCTCCACTTTTTCCGCCACTGAAAATTCTCAGCCACATCCGCCCAGAAGGTTTCCGGATTATCAACGCTAAACTCATATTGTTTCTGGTATTCGTCAAAAGAAGTGATCAGCTTCATATTCATTCCGATTGGTGGCACCTAAAATCGGATATTTGTTTGACTTGAAAAACCTTTATTATAGAAAGTACTCCACGGCAACAGCCACCAGCGCACCTAAAATAGCCACGGTTAGTTTTCGCGCGTTAAAATGATGCTCAGGGCTGCTTTCAAACACAATAGTGGTGGAAATATGAAGAAAGTTACCGCTAACCAACGCATACAATAATATCAATCCAGATTGTGAGAGAATTTCTGTTTCTACCAGATATGTACTGATCAGCAAGCCGATAGGTGCAGCTACAGAAAAAACAATAAGGTAAGGAATGGCTCTGTTTCGTGAATGCAGTTGGAAGGAAAGTACAGTCATTAAAGCAAACGCAGCCGGGGCGCGGTGAAGGGCAATCCCCAACAAAACAGCATTTACATCGTATTGAAATCCTGGTGTAGTGGGTTGCGCCAACATAGCGCCTTCAAGAAATGCATGTACACACAAAGCCATCAATAAAACAAGTGCTGAAATCTGGTGATGGGAATGGGCATGGTGATGATCGTGGGCATGCTCATGCGTATGGATATGACCGTGTTCTACACCGGATGTAAAATGCTCAAGGATTTGTTGCAGAAAAAAGCCGCATAAAACAAACAACCCGATCAACTCTACCTCACCGTTTCCACGATACAACTCAGGAAGGATATGCACTACAGTAATACCAAAAAGATATGCCCCGGCAAATACCAGCAAAAGCCTGAAGCTTTTCGTTCTGCCCCCGGGTATAAGGTAAACCAACAAACCCGAAAGAAGTGGTGTGAAGAAAAGAACCAGAAGTTTTACGGTCATGCGCTTTGCGTTAGTTCACCACCACGTTTTTCTTGATCCCATCAGTAATAAATACCTGTTGAGTGCCTTGCTCATCTGAATATATAATCAACCCATCCAGGTCTTTTCGGGTATTTAAAATTTCGATCGCGCGTTCGTGCCCCATAACCATAAAGGCAGTAGCCCAGGCATCAGCCGTAATGCCGTCCGCTGCAAAAACAGAGGCACTTAAAATTTCCTTCCGTACCGGATACCCAGACTCTGGATCAATGGTGTGCGAAAATTTTTTACCATCAACTTCACGGTAGTTGAAGTAATTGCCGGAAGTAGTGAACGATTTATCCTTTAACGAAATGTATGCTTTAAAAAAAAGATTATCGCGTGTGGAGGCCGGATCAAGTATGCCGATCTCCCAGGGCTTTTGGGTTTTAAGATTTATGCCACAAGCCATTCCTTCACCGCCCAGTTCAACTAACATATTTACAATGCCCTTGGCTTTGAGAAATTCAGTAACCACATCGGCACCGTATCCTTGTCCTATTCCGCCAAAATCAAGCTGCGTGCGTGAGTCGGTTTTCCACACGCTATCCTTATTGAATTGTATTTTTTCAAAGCCTACAAAATCGCGAATGGAGTCTACCTGAAGATTACCCGGATTAAGTGGCTCAGCCGGACCAAACCCCCACGCATTAACCAAGGGCATTACCGTAGGATCAAACGCACCGGAAGAGGCAGCAAAAACTTCCTGCGACTTCCTCAACACCGGCAAGAAGTACGGAAGACTGAAAGCGAATGAACGCGCTCCCTTATTGAATAATGTAATGTCGGAATTTGGTAAATAGGTATTGATGCTTTGATTGACTACTTCCAGAAGGGAGTCTACCGAGGCTTTAAAGTTCCTGCGCTGATCATCAAAATAGGTAATGTGATAGGTGGTGCCCATTGTCTTCCCCTCAATCAACATGGGCTCCGGTGCCTGGTTTTTACGGTATAGCCAAACAGCAAATACTGAGGTGATTAATATAATGCTGTAGATAATATTTTTCTTCCGATTGTCCATACCCAAAAAATGAAGGCGCAAGTTATGGAAATTGCGCTAATGCAACAGTGTTGCTTTAACAAAATCCATCGAATTGAGTACCTTCGCAAAACTCTAGTTCATGCGCGAGGATTATTTGCAGGGTACTCCGGAAAACCAATCAGCAGCCGAAAAGGAATTTGAAAAAGCACTCAGGCCGCTTTCGTTCAGTGATTTTACCGGTCAGCAAAAGGTTGTTGATAACATTAAGGTGTTCGTGCAGGCGGCCCGGCAGCGTAGTGAGCCACTGGACCATGTGTTGCTCCATGGCCCCCCCGGCTTAGGCAAAACAACCCTATCCTACATTATTGCCAACGAACTGCAAACGAACATAAAAATCACCTCAGGCCCGGTACTCGATAAACCCAGCGACCTGGCCGGTTTACTCACCAACCTCGAGGCTCATGATGTTCTTTTTATCGATGAAATCCACCGGCTTAATCCAATAGTAGAAGAATACCTCTATTCGGCCATGGAGGATTTTAAAATCGACATCATGCTTGATACCGGCCCGAATGCACGATCAATTCAAATCGGGCTCAATCCCTTTACACTAATCGGTGCAACCACACGAGCCGGTTTGCTTACCTCACCCCTACGTGCTCGCTTTGGCATCAATGCCCGATTAGAATACTATGATGCTACCTTGCTGAATAAAATCATTCATCGCTCAGCCAGCATTTTAAATACCCCGCTTGATGACGATGCCGCTTTTGAAATTGCCCGAAGAAGCCGCGGCACGCCACGTATAGCCAATAACCTTTTACGTAGAACACGGGATTTTGCACAAATTAAAGGTGATGGAACCATAACCCTCGCCATTGCACAAATGGCGTTGAAAGCGCTGGACGTGGATGAACACGGACTGGACGAAATGGATAACCGCATTTTGCTAACCATTATCGAGAAATTTAAAGGTGGCCCGGTTGGATTAACTACCATTGCCACTGCCGTGGGCGATGAAGCAGAAACTATTGAAGAAGTATATGAGCCATTCTTAATTCAAGAGGGGTACATCAAACGCACTTCACGCGGACGTGAAGCAACAGAATTGGCCTACAAACACCTAAAGCTCGCTCCGCCCCAATCGAAAAGGCCGGGGTTGTTTGATTAAAAGGTATGAAACTACCTAATTGGATTAATGCGAAAATTGATATAACAAAACTTAGAAATTATGTTTTGAATGATGGTCATCCCACAGGAAAGTTTAAAGCCAGAGTATTTCTATCCGCACTTTCCTTAAAATCCTCGGATGCGGAAAAATTAAGTAATGAGATACTAAAAGGGCTAGGTCAAAGCGAAGCCTTTTCTGGCCATACAGATGAATACGGCACCCGATATTTTGTTGATATAAATATTAGTAACTTTAATCAAAAGGCTACCGTTCGAACAGTATGGATTATTCTGAAAAACGAGGAATTTCCAAGGCTTATAACGTGTTATGTTAAAACGTAAAAGTATGCAAGCTTTTAAAACATTAGATGTTGTCGCGCTTCTTAATGATGTGCCTGAAAAAAAACTAAGTAAGGGACAAGTTGGGACTATTGTTGAACAATTAGATGATAATATTTTTGAAGTAGAATTTACTAACAAGAATGGTGAAACGCTTACTATTGAATCATTCAAAGGATCAGACCTTATGCTGCTTCATTTCGAATTTGAAAAAGTCTAAAGGTTGAAATCATCATCGCCAAAAACCCAAACGCACTTCATAAAATCCACAGCCGCAAAACTCGGTTTTAGTTTTTGCGGTATCTCAAAAGCTGCCTTTCTGGAAGAGGAGGCTGACAAATTAGAAACCTGGTTAGCGAAAAGCTACCAGGGCAAAATGAGCTACCTCGAAAATCACTTTGATAAACGTCTTGACCCAACCAAACTCGTTGAAGGGGCAAAATCGGTTATAAGCCTGGTGTACAACTATTGTCCCGAAAAAGATCTGGCCAGTAACCACAATCTTAAAATTGCCAAGTATGCTTATGGTGAGGATTATCATGTTGTGATAAAAGATAAACTCAAGGAATTCCTATTCTTGATCCATGAAGAAATTGGTGATGTTAACGGCCGTGCGTTTGTTGATTCAGCCCCGGTGATGGAACGTGCGTGGGCAAAAAAATCAGGAATCGGTTGGATTGGAAAAAATTCGTTGTTGTTAAACCGATCGATGGGTAGTTTTTTCTTTCTCGCTGAGCTTATCCTTGATCTGGAACTGGAGTATGACGGACCGATTAAAGATTACTGCGGTACGTGCACGGCCTGCATGGACGCCTGCCCTACGGATGCCATTCCACAACCGTATGTGGTCGATGGCAGTAAATGCATCTCCTATTTCACTATTGAGTTAAAGGAAGAAATACCGAATGAGGTAAAAGGAAAATTTGAAAACTGGATTTTCGGGTGCGACATCTGCCAGGATGTTTGCCCCTGGAACCGTTTCTCACAACCACACAACGAAAGTCGTTTTAAACCACATGCTGAACTGGAAAAAATGTCGGTGAATGATTGGGAAGAAATTACGGAAGAAGTGTTTCAAAAAGTGTTTAAGAAATCGGCTGTGAAGCGTGCCGGATTTAAAGGCTTAAAGCGAAACATTGAATTTGCTCTAAAGCCTAAGTCAACCTGATTAATCTTTCAATCAATTTTTAAAAGCCCACTTCAAAAACTCCGGCATGGCACGCTTCCAGGTGGGTAAGTTGTGTTCGCCATTGGGCATCTCATAATATTCAAGATCATGGAAGGGTCGGTAACCTTTTTTCGTCAACTCAACAATCAGGTCCAGCGTATCATCAATTGAATCAATCACACCATTTTTGTTTCGATCAGCCTTTTCATCCAATAGTCCGGTTTGAAACCAAAACTTCAGCCCTGGCTTATATCTTCCTCTTCGAATAACATTATGCATAATCCTGTCGCGGTTATCCGAATACAACCGGCTTTTCGCATCGCGTTTGCGCCACCAAAATGATCCGCTAAAGGCGCCAGCTTTGCCAAAATAATCCGCATGATGCCAGGCAATATCAACAGCCGAAAGGCCACCCATGGAAAATCCGGCTATTGCCCGGTCAGCAACTTCATTGGAAATAGCGTACCGGTAATGGATGTAAGGAATCAACTCGGTCATGATAAAACGGGTGTAATCCCTAGCTTTTTTCCCGCGCTTTTTAAAATCAGGATAGCCAGCCACCCCATACTCCTGCATGCGGTCACCGGCATGTACAGCCACAACTACAATATCTTTTATGAGCTTGTTTAACGTAAGTTCCTCCAGGGTTTCCTTCAAGGCTATTGCTTCTCCGTCCTGCCCATCATTAAGGATCAAGAGCGGAAAGGGCTTTTCTGCTTTTTCAAACTGATAGGGAAGAAAAATATCGACTATAGTGTCGCGCTCCAAAAGCTTGGAGTGAACGTCCGTAAGGCGTTCCAGATGATAATGATGCCTGGCTGTCAATGAATTTAATTTAGACTGATTTGCGTATTTTAAAGCAGTAAAAATATAAGTTTACTGATAACCCCCGGTAACTACCTGCTTATGCCCCACGAACATTTCCACAAATGGTACAGCCCTAGCCTGGGCCGAGAGATCGGTACCCTTGCGTTTGGCACACGCGGATACCCCCTCATCTTGTTCCCCACCTCCATGGGCAGTTATTATGAGAATAAAGACTTTAAGCTCATTGATAGTGTATCCTGGTTTTTGGATGAAGGGCTTGTAAAAATTTATTGTCCGGATGGTATTGACTCCATGAGTTGGTACAACAAAAACATTCATCCGGCCGATCGGGTTAAGAATCACATCTGGTACGACCAGTTTTTGCTGCACGAATTAGTGCCCTTAATGCAACGCGAAACAGGTGTTCATCGCGTGGCTACAGCCGGTTGCAGTTTTGGTGGTTACCACGCCACCAACTTTGCGTTTCGTCATCCGGAAGTAGTGAAATATGTTTTTAACATGGGCGCAGCCTTCGATATAAAAGATCAACTGGATGGGCATTACGATGATAACGTTTATTTTAACAACCCACCCGACTTTATCCCCAACGCTCAAAACCATCACTTCCATGATATGTTTGTAGTATTGGGTACCGGCACACACGATATGTGCTGGAGTGCCAATGAAAAGATGGCAGAAATTTTACGCAATAAAGGCATCAACCACTGGCTGGATGTGCGGCATGAGCACCCACACGATTGGCCTGCCTGGCGCGAAATGTTTCCGCATTACCTCTCTCTAATTAAATAACGAAAACAAATACACATGAAAAAAATAGGCATACTCCACGGCATGGAACGCACCTTTCCTGAAGCCTTTATTGAACGCGTTAACAAGATGGGCCTTAAAGACATAAAAGCAGAGCCGGTATTGATCGACAAGGTTGAACAGGGCGAACCTTCCGACTATGCCGTCATCATCGATCGCATTTCACAAGATGTTCCCTTCTACCGTGCGTACTTAAAAAATGCTGCCATTGGCGGAGCGGCCGTTATTAACAATCCGTTTTGGTGGAGTGCGGATGAAAAATTCTTTAACAATGCACTGGCCGTTAAACTTGGCGTTCCGGTACCAAAAACCGTTATCCTTCCTTCACACGATAAACCTACCGATACCAGCGATGAGTCATTCCGGAATTTAAAATTCCCACTCTCGTGGGAAAAGATTTTTGAATACATCGGCTGGCCCGCTTACATGAAGCCCCATGCTGGCGGAGGGTGGAAGAGCGTGTATAAGCTCAACAATATGGATGAGTTCTTTACAGCCTACAAAGAAACCGGTCAACTGGTGATGATGCTGCAGGAAGAAATCATTTTTGAAGAGTATTTCCGGTGCTACTGCCTGGGCAGAAAGTACGTGCGCATTATGCAATATGAACCGCGTAATCCGCATCACTTACGCTATGTGGTTAACGGACCTCCGGCATCCGAAAAACTGCTGAAAAAAGTAAATGATTATGTATTGCAGTTGTGCAACGCGCTGGGGTATGATTTCAATACCGTAGAGTTAGCCGTACGAAACGGAGTTCCTTATGCCATTGACTTTTGCAATCCTGCACCGGATGCCGATGTACACTCGGTAGGACAGGAAAATTTTGAATGGGTAGTGGAGCATGCCGCAAAAATGGCTGTTGAGCGGGCGCAACAACAAAAATCCGGTGCGGACAATCTAACGTGGGGCACCTTTATTACCGATTCGGTTTCCGGTTATTTAAAGCAAACCAGTGGTAAGCCTGCAACCAAATCAAAAACAGCAGTGAAAACAAAATCAAAATAAATTCAATGTGAAACGGTTGAGTTGACGTTTATGGAAAAATTTACACTGGGCATTGAAGAGGAGTACATGGTAATCGACCCGGTTACCCGTGAACTCACCTCGCACGATCAGCGAATTGTTGATGCTGCGCAACAGATCATTCCAGACAGGGTGAAAGCGGAAATGCACCAGGCCGTTGTTGAAGTAGGCACAGGAATCTGCGCCAACATTCAGGAGGCCAGCGCTGACATTCATAATTTAAGAAAACTGGTTTGTGGCATTGCCCGAAGCATGAATTTGCGTATCGGTGCAGCAGGTACGCATCCGTTCTCACATTGGTCGAAGCAACTGATTACACCCAATCCGCGTTACGATGAGATCGTAAACGAAATGCAGGATGCGGCACGATCGAACCTGATTTTTGGCTTGCATGTGCATGTGGGTATTGCCGATAAAAATATGGCCATACACATCATGAACACGATACGTTATTTTTTACCACACGTTTATGCGCTGTCGTGTAACAGTCCGTTTTGGGAAGGGCGCAATACAGGCTTCAAATCTTTTCGCACAAAAGTGTTCGATAAATTTCCGCGCACCGGCCTGCCCGATTATTTCACCGACTGGGATGAGTTTAAAAACTATGTAAACCTGTTGATAAAAACGGGATGTATCGACAACGCCAAAAAAATCTGGTGGGACGTTCGTGTGCATCCCTTCTTCGACACCATTGAGTTTCGCATTTGCGATGTGCCCTCCCGTGTTGAGGAAACTGTGGCTATTGCCGCAATCTTTCAGGCTTTGGTGGCTAAGCTGTATAAGCTGCGCAAGCAAAATATGAGCTTCATTGTATATACCAGGGCACTCATCAACGAAAACAAATGGCGCGCCTGCCGGTATGGTATTGACGGAAAGCTGATTGATTTTGGAAAACAGGCTGAAGTAGAAACACGGGCGTTAATAAAAGAACTGCTTGAGTTTATTGATGATGTAGTGGATGAACTTGGAAGCCGCGAAGCCATCAATTATGTTTACACCATGCTGGAACAAGGCACTGGAGCTGATCGCCAACTGGCTGTTTTTCAACAAGCCAACAATATGGAGCACGTGGTGGATTACATTATTGAAGAAACCAGTAAGAATTGTTCTTGATAAAATTACATTGAATTAAAAAAACAACATTGACCTTACGGGATAGCATACGCATAGCCGTTCTTGATATGTATGAAGGAATGCCCAATGAAGGCATGCGCGGCATTCGTCAACTCATACAGGAATTTACAGCCGACTCGCACCTGCCTGTCACCTTCGACATTTTTGATGTGCGGTTGAATTGCGAAGTACCCGGCACAGATTACGATATCTACATCAGCAGCGGTGGTCCGGGTAGCCCTATAGACAGTGAAGGTTCACTCTGGGAACGGAAATACTTCACCCTGATGGATGCGCTTCATGCCCATAACGCCAATCACCCGCAGGAGAAAAAACACGTATTACTGATCTGTCATTCGTTTCAACTCTACTGCCGGTATTATGGTTACGCAAAAGTTACTAAGCGTAAAAGCACTTCGTTTGGGGTAATGCCCGTGCATAAAACGGATGAAGGCATGCACGAGCCCTTGTTCAGAAGCCTGAATGACCCCCTTTGGGCGGTTGACTCGCGCGATTATCAGATCACCGATCCCAATCTTACCAAACTAAAAAACAGAGGCGGCTCATTACTGGCGCTTGAAAAGGTTCGTCCGCATGTTCATCTCGACAGGGCGGTGATGGCCATTCGGTTTGATGAAGCTTTTATCGGCACACAATTTCATCCGGAAGCGGATGCCCCCGGTATGCGGATGTACCTGTTGCGCGAAGACAAAAAAGACCTGGTCATTCAAAAGCACGGAGAAAAAAAATACTGGGAAATGCTAGAGCATTTAGGCGATCCGGATAAAATTATGGCCACCTACCATGCCGTAGTACCCCGCTTTTTAATGATGGGCCTGCAAACACAGTTATCCTCCGTGGTATCATGATCGATTCGGTCAGACGTAACTACAATCAATTCTTTTCAGAAGAAAAGTACAATCACTTTGTGGATGCACTGAATCGCTACTATAATTTCCCGATAAAATTTCGGGTAGCCGAAACACCTATATTTATAGGGCGTGAGTTGAAGATGAAATTAATTCATGCCTCCGACACGATTGTTGACCTTTTGGTGAGTGATGAACTGAAGAAAAAAACTGAACGCGCCATACCAAAAGATTTATACGTACCCAATGAAGATGACCACACCCTCTTTCTGGCGCTTGATTTTGGTATTGTAAAATCACCAACCGGTGAGTTGCAGCCACAGCTCATTGAGATGCAGGGTTTCCCCTCCTTGTACTGTTGGCAGGATTTCCTTTCCAATCGCTACCGCGAGCACTTTCCTATTCCTGAAAATCTGAATTCACATGTTGACTTGAGTAGCGCTGAATACCAGCAGTTGATTAAACGTGTATTGCTTAATGGCCATGACCCTGCCGAAGTAGTACTTCTTGAGATCGATCCGCTCAAGCAAAACACGGCTATCGATTTTGTGGTAACCAAACACTACACGGGTATTGAGCCTGTTCATATTGGCGATATCAAGCGGGAAGGAAGAAAATTATTCTACACGAATAATGGCAGGAAAACCCAGGTGAAGCGGATTTATAATCGCGTGATCTTTGATGAACTCACAGCCCGAGAAGATTTACAACTTGATTTTAACCTCACCGAAGAAGTGGATGTGGAGTGGGCCGGGCATCCCAACTGGTTTTTCCGCATCAGCAAATTCACCATGCCGTTTATTAAAAGTGAATATGTTCCTGAGTGCAGGTTTTTAAGCGACTATGGTCACTTTCCGGACGATCTGCAAAACTATGTACTAAAACCCCTGTTCTCTTTTTCCGGCAGCGGCATCATCTTTCATGTTAAGAAAGAAGACCTGACATCCATTCCTCTTGAAGAACGTCATAATTTTTTATTGCAACGTAAAATCCAATATGAACCGGTAATCCAAGCGCCCGATGGTTTTGTGAAAACGGAAATCCGGCTATTGTTTGTCTGGGAAAAGGGAGAGCCTCGTCCGCGTTTGGTCACCAACCTGGCCCGGCTAAGCCGCGGAGAAATGATTGGTGTAAAATTTAATATGAATAAAACGTGGGTAGGCGGATCGGTGTGTTTCTTTGAATAATGGCTTGCTTGACACTTCACCAATAAATTAAAACCCCCTCGCAGGACACAAGGGGGTTTGATTAAACGATCAAGCGGCTACAAAACAGCGATTCAAAATCGCCTCATACTGATTCCCAAACCTGGTGTAACACCACTGTTTGAGCTCCCGGATGTCATCGCCAATCAACAAGTTGATGGCCTTTCGAAGCTCCTTTTCGAAGAGCTGAGCGTCAAAACTCACTTTCGTGAGCACCTTCTTTACATAATTTAGCATAGCAATAAGTAAGGAACGGTTTAAAAAATAATTACGCGTAACACAGTTAAATTTAGCATGGAGTTAAATTAACTGAAAGAACATTTTTACTTTTAAACGTTCATTTTGGTACAGAGATTGAGTATGAGGCCGGATTTTTCGATAAACGTTCTTTTCACGCTTTTACTAACAGGTTTAGCCGCAACGTTCGCAAACGGACAAGCCATCCAGATCACCCTGGGCCCTGATGAAATCGGGCAGAACCAGGGTTGGACGATCACGGTAAGCATTCAAAACGACCGTTTAAAGAGTATCGACAACTTCCCCGACATTGAAGGATTTGCCAAGGGGGGGCAGTCAACCTCTTCGCAAACCAGTATGATCAACGGACAAATTTCCTCCTCCCAAAGCATCATCATGACGTATCTTCCTTCCCGCCAGGGAGTCATAACCGTGCCTCCTTTTAAAATGAAGATCAATGATCAGGTTATCTCATCCGAAGGAAAAAAAGTTACGGTAGGCGCCCCGGTTACGCAGCCAAGGCAATATGATCCGTTCAGAAGTTTCTTTGAGCGCGATAATACGTATGGAACTCCGCCAACGGAATATATTGACATCAAGGAAGATGCCTTTCTGGCACTGACTACCGGCAAGGATGAAGTATACGTTGGCGAAGGGTTTAATGCACTCTTAGCTTTTTATGTTGCAGAAGATAACAAGGCACCGCTCCAATGGCATCAGATCAGCAAGCAATTGTCGGAAATTTTAAAAAAGATAAAACCCGCTAATTGCTGGGAAGAAAACTTCAGTATTGAAAATATTGAAGGTGAACGGGTAAACGTAAACGGTAAAATGTACACCCGGTATAAAATGTACCAGGCAAATTTTTATCCACTCAACAGTGAGCCTGTAACATTCCCAAGCGTGCCTCTGGAGATGTTAAAATATAAAGTGGCCAAAAACCCATCCTTCTTTGGACAGAACCGGCAGGAGGATTTCAAAACGTTTTACTCCAAACCCAAAACAGTTAAGGTTAAAGAACTGCCTCCCCATCCATTAAGCAAACAAGTTGCTGTGGGGGATTATCGACTTGAAGAAAAAATAAGTTCTACCGCATTGGAAACGGGTAAAAGTTTTTCGTACGACTTTATTATTTACGGAGAAGGCAACATATCATCCATTGAAAAACCTGCCGTAAAAAATACGCTTAACTTTGATTTTTACGAGCCCAACGTGAGGCAGAACATCAGACGCGAAAACAACCGCGTTACCGGCAGTAAAACATTCAGTTATTTTATTATTCCGAAAGAACCGGGTGAGTTTAAGTTGGGTGATGATTTTAAGTGGGTGTTCTTCAATCCGACAAAAAAATCATATGACACATTGATGGCCAAAGCAGCAGTTGTTGTGCGGGGAGAAAGTTTGAAGAACGAGGTAATTGAATCCGTGGATGCAGGTTCCTTCTATGATCAGATCAATTTTGCTGACAATACGCTGACCAGTGTATCGAATGAAGGGTGGATGAAACTCGTTGTTAACATCTTTATTTTGGTGATGTTGGCCGGATCGGCTTATCTTGTGTTTAAGAAGTGATTCAAGATGGCTGATTAAAAATTCAAGATAATAACCTGTTCAATCAATCTTGAATATTAACTATTGAATTCTGAATGAATACATACGGAAAACTTTTTCGCATAACCACGTTTGGTGAATCGCATGGCCCGGCTATCGGTGTGGTGATTGATGGCTGTCCGGCCGGACTTGAAATTGATGAGACCCTTATCCAGCACGAACTGAATCGCAGAAAACCTGGCCAGTCGAAAATTACCACCCAGCGCAAGGAAGATGATACCTTTAAAATCCTAAGCGGAATCTTTGAAGGAAAGTCCACCGGTGCGCCTATTGCCATCGTAATTGAAAACCAGGATCAACGAAGTAAAGATTACCGTCATTTGGAAAATACATTTCGTCCCTCCCATGCCGACTATACATACGAAGCCAAGTACGGTATTCGGGATTATCGTGGTGGCGGAAGAAGTTCAGCCCGTGAAACAGCAGCCCGTGTTGCCGCTGGTGCGATTGCCAAACAAGTGTTGAAAAATTATTCCATCGAAATAAATGCTTATGTGTCGCGGGTTGGCGATGTTCAATCACCACCTTACACACAACTGGATCTCTCAAAAACTGAAGATAATATTGTTCGGTGTCCGCATCCGGCTACAGCCGAGAAAATGATTGACCTGATTGATCAAATTCGCCTTAACCGCGACACCATTGGAGGCGTGGTTACCTGTGTGATCAAAAATACACTGGTGGGTTTAGGTGAACCGGTGTTTGATAAACTTCACGCTGAATTGGGCAAAGCCATGCTCAGCATAAATGCGGTTAAAGGCTTTGAATACGGCAGTGGCTTTGAAGGAACAAAACTCACCGGCTCGCAGCACAATGATGAGTTTGTTAAAGAAGGAAAAACCATCCGAACGAAAACCAATCACTCCGGTGGCGTACAGGGCGGCATCAGTAACGGTGAAGATATTTATTTCAATGTGGCTTTTAAACCTGTGGCCACCATCATGCAGGATCAGCAAAGTGTAGATAAAGAAGGAAATGAAGTTACCGTAAGTGGAAAAGGGAGACACGATCCGTGTGTGGTTCCGCGTGCCGTACCCATTGTTGAAGCCATGGCAGCCCTGGTGCTTGCTGATTTCTTACTTCGCGCAAAAATTTCGCGGATATAAATGAAACATGTTTATCTACTATTGGTGTTGCTGGTCATTTCGCTGGCATCGCAAGCACAGGTATATTCTGTTGAGACTGTACCCAATACTAAACTCGTTAACAACAGCTACGTAAGCGATCCATCGCGAATTCTGAACGACAGCACCGTGGCGCGCATTAATCAGTTGCTTGGCGATTTTGAGAAAACTGCAACGGCTCAGGTTGCCGTGGTTATACTGCCCTCCATTGGTGAAGCGGATCATGTCGATTTTGCACAACGATTATTCCGTTATTGGGGCATCGGGCAAGCCAGCAACAACAACGGCTTGCTTATTCTATTCATAATGGACCAACGTACCGTTAGGTTTCATACGGGCTATGGAATAGAGGGTGTGTTGCCTGACGTTACTTGCAAGCGTATTCAGCAGCGGTTTATGGTACCCTACTTCAAAGAAGGTGACTATAACACCGGGATGTTAAACGGAATTAAAGCTACTGTCTCAATTCTGTCAAAACCCGAAGCCATCGAAGAACTGTTTGCCCGCGACACATCACAGGATCACTATGCCTATTTAACCCTTGCCGGATTATATGTGGTGGTTTCACTTATTTTCTACCTGGTAATTGTACGGTCGCGTAAATTCAAACCGAGTGCCGATTATCCTGCTGTTACGCTTACCCGCGTCCGCTGGTTTATTTTGTATTTGATCGTACCCCTGGTTGTTTTCTTCCTGGCATATAATCTCAAATGGTCTTTCGGATTTTTTTTCCTGTCCTTTTACTCACTCATCGTATTTTGGTTTATTGAGCGCTTGATCCGGGTCGTACAAATCGGGAAAAAATTTGTTCGGTCAGGTCGGCAACAAGAAGCTTATAACTTTATGAACGGACAAAAAGGCTACTGGTTAGCCGCTGCCATTTTCTTTCCGGTACCCATGATTCTATTTTATCAGCTATTTCGCGGTAGACGCAACAGCTTCAGAAATCATCCTCGTACATGCGCGAAGTGCAAAACCACAACTGTAAAACTTACCGAGGCACAAGAAGATGAGTTTTTAAAAGCCGGACAGATAAGTGAAGAGAAAGTGGGCACGATTGATTACGATGTATGGAAATGCAACACCTGCGGATCCATTGAAATACTCCGTTATCCCAATAAGAAATCAAAATTCACCCATTGTCCTAAATGCGGTTTCATGACGTATCACTTTGGTGCCAGGCGAACCCTTGAAAGCGCCACGTATACCTCCGAAGGCTATGGCGAGGAAGAACGCACCTGTATGCACTGCGGGCACCATCACCTTGATAAATTTATTATCCCCATGCTGGTTATGGCTTCGTCATCCGGCAGCGACAGCAGTTCTTCCTCCTCAAGCGATAGTGGTGGTAGCTGGGGCGGAGGCGATTCCGGTGGCGGTGGGGCCAGTTCAAGCTGGTAAGTTCTGGTTTTGTTCTTTTCTTCGCTTTCGCCACTTCAACGCTTCGAACCAGATAACGGAAAGAAAGCCTGCGGTTATACTAAAAAGCAGTTGCTGACCGGTTAGTTGTTCAAACCCGAAAAAACCGGTAAGCGGCTGAACATAGATTATCAATCCGGATAGCATAAGGGTTACCATGATGATTAATGGAACAAGATTATTTTTATACAAAGCGGTGGTGAGTATGGAATAATAAAATGACCGGTTAACTAGTGTTAAAAATACATTCGCTGAAATGAGGGAGGAGAATACCATGGTGCGTGTGGTGGCCTCACTGGCCCCCTGGTATACCGCAACCTGATAGGTGATAAGAATACCCAGTGTAATTACAAGCCCCTGAACAATGCTGGTGTTCAATTCGCGCCAATTAAAAAAATTAGTCGTAAAGGGTCTCGGCTTTTGAATCATGGTGTTCTTCTCCATGGGTTCATTTTCATAAATTATCGAACAGGTAGGCCCCATAATCAATTCCAAAAAAATGACATGCACCGGTGAGAATATGTTGGGATAAATCCATCCTAATACCAAAGGAATAAAAACCGTTAAGATGATGGGAATGTGAATGGAGATAATGTACTGTATTGCCTTTTTCAGGTTAGTATAAATCTTGCGCCCCATTGCAACCGCATCCACCATTTTGGCTAAATCATCATCGGTAAGAATAAGGGATGCTGCCTGTTTGGCAATTTCAGATCCCTTCTTTCCCATAGCAATTCCAATATGGGCGGCCTTAAGCGCAGGGCCATCGTTTACACCATCGCCTGTCATGGCTACTACTTCACCATTTGCTTTCAATGCATTTAGTATCCGCAGTTTCGCTTCCGGAAACATGCGCGTAAAAATATGCGTATCCCTGACTTTCTGTTTCAATTCCTCCTCATTCATGGCTACCAACTCATCACCCGTCAAACTATTTTCGGCTCCCCTAAAATTAACCTGGCGGGCGATGGTGGCAGTAGTTTCGGCATTGTCACCGGTTAAAATTTTTACATCAATACCAGCTTTGTAAAATGCATCAAATACCCCGGTTATATTTTTTTTGGGTGGATCATAAAAAGCCAGCAAACCTTTGAAAGCAAATTTGAATTGCTGCTGTTTCTCCGGAAAATGATCGCCATCCATATGGGTTTCACCGACACCCAGTACCCGGTAACCTTCCAGCGAAAGTTTACGCACAACTTCTTCGACAACCTGTCTTTCTTGTTGCGATACGGATGACACCGCCAGTAAAGCTTCCGGAGCACCCTTGGCGGCAATTATTCGTAGTCCAGTATTATGTTGAAATACATGGGTCATCATGGGTGGCTTTCCGCTCAATGGATACTCATGCACCAGCCGGTAGTCAGGTCGCTCATCAAATTTGGCTGTGTTTTGATAAGCTTCGTGTAAGGCAATCTCCATCGGATCAAATGGGATTGGCTCACTGGCCCACATGCCCATCCGAATAAGTTCAAGAGCAGCTTTATCAAACGCTGCCGGCTCAGTAATTTTTTGATTCGCCATGGCAAATACCTGCGCAAGTTTCATTTGGTTTTCGGTAATCGTTCCGGTTTTATCCGTACAGATTACCGTTGCGCTCCCCAGGGTTTCAACGGTTTTTGTTTGCTTGGCTATTACGCCCATTTTCATCATGCGCCAGGCACCCAATGCCATGAAGGTTGTAAAGGCCACCGGAATTTCTTCTGGCAGAATACTCATCGCTAACGTAAGCGCCTTTAGAAAACTATCCAGCAGGTCATGTGACATCGTGAAGTTAATAGCCCAAACGATCAGGAAAACGATAAGGCCTGCAATGGCCATCTTCTTCACAAAATTCCGAATCTGAATCTGCAACGGAGTATCCTCTTCTTCAATTGCTTCCAGACTCTTTCCAATTTTTCCTAAGCGCGTTTTATTACCAATAGCCGTTACCCGGCAAATGGCTAAACCACCCGTTACAAGTGTTCCCTGGTAAACCTGGTTATCTTGTTCATCTTTTTGAACAGGAAACGATTCACCTGTCAGGAGTGATTCATTTACAAAAAAATCGTTCGACTGAACAATACTACCATCTGCGGGAATCATACTTCCTTCTGCCACCATCATGCTATCCCCCAACACAATCTCCTCGCTACGAATTTCTATGAGTGCTCCATCGCGGATTACTTTGCAGTGAGGTCGTGTAAGTGTACGAAGGGCCGATAATGCATTTCGACTTCTGGATTCCTGGTAGAGTGAAATTGCCGCGACCAGTACAATGGCTGATGCCATAAAAATTCCATCCCCTATTTCACCACTGATGAAGTAAATAGTTGATGCTGCCAGTAGTAACAAAAACATAGGTTCCACCAACAGTCCCTTCAGTGCAATCAGAAATCCGGTTTCACCGGTCTGATCCAGCACATTTCTTCCGTTTCGCGTGCGCGATTCTTCGACTTCGTTCGACCGTAAACCGTGTTCATTAAAATTAAATGCTGTGCCTTCGATACCCATAACAGTGAAAGTTAGGGATAAAGCCAACGATCAGGTAAGGATATGGCCACTAAAAAAATCAGTACAGGCTTCTTTAACCAAATCCTCTTATTTTTAAGGCATGAAGAAGAAGCTTCCCTTATACGGTAAAATACTTATTGGTATGGCGCTGGGCATGGTTTGGGGCCTGAGTGCTCAATCGCTTGGCCTGACTGAGTTTACCACCGCATGGATAAAGCCTTGGGGAACGATATTCATCAATGCGTTGAAGTTAATTGCAATTCCGCTTATCATTTTTTCATTGATTGATGGAATCTCTAACCTCACCGATGTTTCAAAGCTTAGCCGGATTGGTGGCCGCACAATTGTGTTTTATCTGGCCACCACGGTTGTTGCTGTAACCATCGGTTTGGTGCTGGTTAATGTAATTAAGCCCGGAAAATTTCTTACCCCTGAAAAACGTGAGGAGCTTGGTAATGCTTACGCCTCGGATATAAATAGTCGTATCACCTCTGCACATGAGGTAAAAGATGACGGTCCGTTGCAAATTCTGGTTGACATTGTACCGGAAAATGTTTTTGGTGCCATGTCGAGCAACTCGAATATGTTGCAGATCATTTTCTTTGCCATGTTGTTTGGGGTGGCCATGATTCTGGCCAAGCCTGATAAAATAAGACCTGTAAAATCATTCTTTGATGGCGCCAACGAAGTGATTCTAAAAATTGTTGACTTGATCATGCGTTTTGCACCGGTTGGTGTATTTGCCTTGCTCGCCAGCTTGAATATTGATATTCAATTGATGAAAGCCCTTGGGGTTTATAGTCTTAACGTGGTGTTGGGATTGGCGCTTATGGTTTTTATGGCCTATCCGTTAATTCTTAAAGCCTTTACCAAAATGCCTTATCTGCGATTTGTAAAAGGTATTTTACCGGCACAGGTACTGGCCTTCTCTACCAGTTCAAGTGCGGCCACCCTTCCGGTTACGCTTGATTGCGCAGAAAAAAATCTTGGTATCTCTGAGGAAGTATCCAGTTTTGTATTGCCTTTGGGCGCCACCATTAACATGGATGGCACCAGTATTCACCAGGGCGTTTCAGCCGTATTTATTGCACAGGCTTTCGGATTAGACCTTACGCTGGGTCAGCAGTTAACAATACTCATGACGGCCGTACTCTCCTCCATTGGTGCTGCGGCCGTTCCCGGTGCGGGCATTATTATGCTGATTATTGTACTGGAAGCTGTGGGGTTAGATCCAAGCGGATTAGCCTTGATTCTGGCGGTTGACAGGCCATTGGATATGTTGCGAACCGTAGTAAATGTTACAGGCGACTCTACTGTTGCTACCGTTATTGCCAGTTCGGAAGGCGAATTGCTGGAGCCCCCAACTGAAAGCCGGCCGGCTTAAATAAATCCTGTCGCGCGGTATTTGAATAGCAAGGCAAACTCATAACTTGCGCGGATATGGTGTTCGCATTATGAAGAAATTTCCGCTTCACGTCCGCATTTTTATCGGGATGTTTTTGGGTATTGTGTTGGGATTGGTTTCCATCTTTCTTCACTGGGGACCGTTTATTTCGGATTGGATAAAGCCTTTTGGAACCATCTTCATCAACTTATTAAAGTTGATTGCCATTCCGCTAATACTTGTTTCACTAATCAGCGGGGTCTCCAACCTGAAAGACATTTCGAAACTTTCCCGCATTGGCGGAAAAACCATCAGTTTATATTTGGTAACCACGGTTATCGCGATCATTGTTGGGTTGGTTGCCGTAAACACCATCAAGCCAGGTGATTTTCTGTCAAAAGAAAAACAAGTTGAACTTTCTGAGAAATACGCCAAGGATGTTAATCTCAAAGTAACCGATGCTCAGAAACTAAAAGAATCAGGGCCTTTACAGGTAATCGTTGATATTGTTCCGGAAAATATTTTTGGTTCGATGGGCTCGAACCGAAACATGCTGCAGGTTATTTTCTTTGCCATCCTATTCGGCATTGCGCTGATCATGATACCGGAACAGAAAGGAATTTATGTGAAGGGATTTTTTGATGGTGTGAATGAAGTCATTCTGAAAATCGTAGACATCGTTATGCACTATTCCCCGGTTGGTGTGTTTGCGCTAATTGGTGCCCTTATTGTTGACTTTGCCGGTGATGATCCGAAGCAGGCCCTGGAATTGTTCAGTGCACTTGGCGTGTATGCGATAACCGTATTGCTCAGCCTGGCCGCGATGATTCTTGTGATCTACCCGTTGTTCATGCGGATGTTCACACACATTAAATACAAACAATTTCTGAAGGGAATTATTCCTGCACAGATAATGGCCTTCTCCACCAGTTCAAGTGCGGCTACCTTACCGGTTACGATGGAGTGTGCCGAAAAAAATCTGGGGATTAAAGAAGAAATAACAAGTTTTGTGCTACCCCTTGGTGCTACCATTAACATGGATGGTACCAGTATACACCAGGCCGTTACTGCGGTGTTCATTGCGCAGGCTTTCGGTCACGACCTGACCATTGCAGATCAGCTGATGATCATCTTAACAGCCACCCTGTCGTCCATTGGCGCTGCTGCGGTGCCCAGCGCAGGACTCATTACACTCGTTATTGTATTGGGCGCAATTGGCGTTTCACCGGAAGGACTTGCCCTGATCATTGCCATTGACCGGCCGCTGGATATGTGCAGAACCATTGTAAACGTTACCGGAGATACCGTAGTAGCCAGCATTGTAGCCACTACTGAAGATGGCTTTCGAAAAGAGCCTGCAATGAACTAAATTTGCAGCCTGCTGTTTTACTTTTGGGTTTGTGAAATTTTTAGTGTTTTTGTGAGTTCATGGCTTTTTAGCCACGAATACTCAAAGGCACAAAATTCACAAAAAAGAATTTCCGGTTATTAACATAAATAATTATACATAAGCTGCCATGAATATAGCACCTAAGAATATTACCATTTACCTGGAATCCAATCCAAATCCGAATTCACTGAAATTTGTGGTGAATGAAATGCTGGTGCCGGAAGGTATGAGTTTTGATTTTCCTACGCGCGAAAGCGCGGCTCATGCGCCCCTTGCACAGGAGCTGTTTGATTATCCGTTTGTTGAGCGTGTTTTCTACATGAGTAATTTCGTTACCATAACCAAGCGCGAAGATGTAGAATGGCTTGAAGTGCAAAACGTGCTCAAAGATCATATCACCAAATTTCTGGAATCCGGAAAGTTCATCATTGAAATGAAAGAAGAAACCGCGGTTGATGAAGCTGATGAACCCGAAACGGTAAAAAAAATCAAAGCCATATTGGAGGAATACATCCGTCCGGCTGTTGAGCAGGATGGTGGCGCCATCACCTATCACTCGTTTAACGATGGCATTGTAAAAGTGAAGTTACAGGGCTCCTGCAGCGGCTGTCCGTCATCGATGGTAACCCTCAAGGCCGGCATCGAAAATCTTTTTACACGCATGATGCCCAACGAAGTAAAGGCGGTTGAGGCCTTTTAATTTACAGTTCATCCAAATTTAACCTGCTTTATTCCTGTAGTATGGGTAAATTTCGGAATGCGGACTTTTTCTGTAGTTCTGTTTTTACTCATGAGTAGCCTGGCGTTCACCCAGTCGGTAAAGGTGATGTCGTACAACATCCGGTTTGATAATCCGGCTGATGGTGTTAATGCTTGGCCTCACCGGATTGAAAAAGTGGCGGCCCTAATCCGGAAATACAATCCTGATATTATTGGTGTACAGGAAGCCTTGCATCATCAACTCCACGATCTTATTCGCGTGCTGCCCGATTACTCCTTTGTAGGCGTTGGCCGCGATGATGGAAAAGAGGCCGGTGAGTATAGTGCCATTCTATACAAACATGGACGATTTGGATTGTTAGGCAGCCAAACTCGTTGGCTTTCAGAGACGCCCGAAGTACCCGGTAGCAAGAGCTGGGATGCTGCCATTACCCGATTGGTTACCATTGCCCGGTTTTACGACAAGCCACTAAAACGTGAGTTGGTGTTATTAAATACACACTTTGATCATGTAGGTAAAGAGGCCCGATTAATGAGCGGGGTGATGCTTCAGTCGATGGTGCTGGGTATGCAGATCAACAATCCTACCCTACCGATTATTATTACAGGAGATTTTAATAGTGACCGAACTGAAGCTACGTATCAAGCACTGGTAAAAGACAACCTTTTAATTGATACCAAACCTGCCAACGATAACACAGGAACGTATTGCGACTTTTCCGTAGGCTCCATGGAGTGCCGGGCTATTGATTACATCTTCCATACCAAAGAATGGATTCTTCGCGGCTACAAAGTAATTGAAGACCATGACGGAAAATACTACCCCTCCGATCATTTACCTGTGCTGGCTGAGTTTGAGTTGAGTTTGGAGCGGTAGACGCACCATCAACCCGCCTATCAACTATAGACAATCAATGCGCCTCACACGTATCTTTGGAAAAAGAGAGAACCAAGAATTGGGAAAAATGAAAAGCTTATTTATTTTATTTTCATTGATATCTGCTATTTGTTTAGCGCAATCAAAGAATGTAACCATTTCAGGACTGGTAAAGGATAGGTCAAGTCAAGAGCCTGTTGGATATGTCAATGTAGTTTTGTTTACAGAAAAGGATTCAACATTTGTTTCAGGGACAGTAAGCGCTGATAATGGACGATTTTCCATCCCGGGTGTTTCACCCGGCAATTACTTCCTAGAGTTGAGTTTCGTTGGATATACCACTAAAAGACAATCCTTGTATGTGGGTACTTTGACAGACTTTTTAGATCTGTCATCTATTGAATTGGTGGAGGACTCAAAAGTATTGGCTGAAGTAGTGGTTACGAGCGGGATAGAGTCCGTGAGTGGGGAGTTGAGTAAACAAACCTATAGGCTATCTGACAACATCAGCCAGCAAGGTGGTTCTGTACTACAAGCTATGCAAAACTTACCGGGTGTAACAGTTGATAATGGAAAACTTCTCATACGCGGAAATGAAAAAGTAGTCATACTGATTGACGGCAAACAGACAGCGCTTACAGGATTCGGAAATCAGTCTGGATTAGACAACCTGCCGGCATCAGCTATTGATCGAATTGAGATCATTAACAACCCATCATCTAAATACGATGCTAACGGAAATGCGGGTATTATCAATATCATTCTAAAAAAAGAAGATCAATATGGACTTAACGGAAAAGCTGGGCTATCTGCCGGGATAGGAGCATTATGGGTTCGGGAAGAGAACCTCCCGGGCATCCGTCCGCAATATCAGTCCACACCCAAAATCAATCCATCACTCTCGCTTAATTACAGAAAAGAAAAAACTAATTTCTTTCTTCAGGCAGACAATCTGTATACCGAAACCCTAAACAAGAATGAATTTGTAACGCGAACATACAATGATGGCACAGTGATTAATCAACAGTTGAAGCGCAACAGAAATACCAATGTTTTCAACTCCAATGCAGGAATAGATTGGTTCATTAATGACCAGAATACGTTAACTGTTTCAGGACTTTTCAGTCAGGAGTCCATCAAGGATTATGGTGACCAACCTTTCTTTAGCGGAAACACTGGTGAAAGCCTCAGGCTTTGGCAGTTTTTAGAAGATGAAGTACTAACCGCAGTAATGGCTAGTGTAGCGTATGAACATAAATTTCTGCAGCCCGGTCATAAACTCAATTTGGGCCTCAATTATACTTTTGACAGGGAAGATGAAAAATATTTCTTTACTAACACAACACCCTCCTTTACAACGGAGGAATCGTTCTTTCTGATTGCCGATCAAAAGGTACTTGATTTTACTTTGGATTACACCAAGCCATTGAAACACGGCTTGTTGGAAACGGGTTTTAAGTTCAGGAGAAGGACTATTCCAACAGACATGCAGTTTAATCCTTCGCCAGAGAATTCTGTGTTGGATACCGGAGCTGACGGTAAAGCCACCTACACTGAAGTCATTCCCGCACTTTACGGCAACTATATATATGAAGTCCGGAAACTTGAAGCTGAAATAGGCCTGAGAATAGAATATGTAAATTTAAAATATGATGTAGATCCAAACCACAACACCTATCAAAGTGACGGCTACAGTTACTTTCAACCATTCCCTAATGCCAGATTGACTTATAAAATAAACGATCGAAATAGATTGTCTGCATTTTTTAACCGAAGGGTTGACCGTCCTGATGAAGTGGATATTCGAATATTTCCAAAGTATGATGATGCTGAAATAATCAAAGTAGGCAATCCTGCCCTCCTTCCACAATTCACCAATTCAATTGAATTAGGTTACAAAACAAGCTGGGACAATGGATACATATATATTGCAGCTTACCACAGATTTGCAGAAGGAACTATCACACGTATCGCAAGCATTGTTCCGGGAAGCAACCTGATCTATGCAACAACTCAGAATGCGGGTAAAAGTTATAATACCGGGATTGAGTTAACGTACAATCAGGATCTTCTCAAGTGGTACTCATTTAATCTTACTACCAACGCATACCGTAATCAGATTAACGCCTTCTCAGTTGAGAACAAATACCCTGAACCACATACCTTTTCAGCAGAGCTTCAAAAATTAATCTCGGGAAATATTAAATGGAACAATCTGTTTCGCCTAAAGAATGGCCTTGAAGGTCAAGTGACATTGGTGTACCTGGCCAGAGACATTATTCCCCAAGGTGAAATTGCATCAAGATATTCTGTTGATTTAGGAATTAAAAAATCTATACAAAAAGGAAAAGGCGAGTTATTTTTTAATGCCACAGACTTATTCAATACACTTGTAATCAAAAAGGAAATACAGGGGACAGATTTCAGTTATACAAGCGAAGACTACTTTGAAACACAAGTTATTCGGGCTGGTTATAGTTATAAATTTTAATTGAATAAAATCGCTCATCCATTGTTGGAATTTCTTCAGGTAAGGTGGGACAAAACGGTCTTCGAAAACCGCAACGATCAACGTTACGTAAAGGCGATGGAAAAAATACGCCCGCAGTTTAAACAAGTTGAGCTATATTCGGGTAGAAGAAATCAACTAGTATGAAAACACTGCTAACCAGCCTGCTCATCTTTTCGATCACCTTCACCATGTTAGCCCAGGAAAGAACCATTGATGAACGGATTATTCTCACTGAAATTTCTACCGACAAGGCGTATGGCACCAAACCAAAAACCAACATTAAAGTCGGGAGCATCAGCAATGAGTATGCGTTTATCGCGCAACTCACCGGGCCGAACGGTGAAGAAATAACGGCCAGGAGGTTAGGCAGCGGCTGGCCGGTGAAAAGTAAAAGCTCCCCGTTTGGCAAAGCCATGCTCGACAAATGGGAAATTACGTATGAAGGATTGAGCGAACCCATTTTTCTGTACCTGAACGGGTATGATTATCAAAAACCCAAATGCCCGATGGGACTTGGTTTTAAGAAACTTTAACGGGCTATGGTAATCTTTGAGCATTAGTTGAGCGGTTGAAATTGCTTAAATTTGTGTGCTATGGGGCTACTGGAAATCTATAAAGATGAAATTCAAAGACTGTGTGAAAAAACCGGAGTAAAGGAACTTTATTCATTTGGTTCTGTGAATACAACAAAATTTTCTAAAGACAGTGATGTGGATTTAATGGTCGATTTTGAAACGAATGACCCTATTGAGTACACAGATAATTATTTTGATCTGAAGTTTGAATTGGAACGATTGTTAAAAAGACCAATTGACTTGCTGGAAAGCAAAGCCATTAAAAATCCCTTCCTTAAAGAGAATATTGACAAGTCAAAAATTCTCATTTATGGATACTGAAGTAAGAGCATGGCTTAAGGACATCGAACAAGCCATAGCTGAAATCACCTCATTCATACCATACACAAAAAATTTCAAAGACTTTCAAAAAGACTTAAAGACAAAAAGAGCCGTTGAACGGAACATTGAGATTATCGGGGAGGCTGTTAGCAGGATTCTTAAAGTTGATGCAAATATTAAAATCAGTCATACAAGAAAAATCGTAGACACCAGAAACAGAATAATCCATGGATATGATACCGTTTCGGAAGACATACTTTGGGGTATCATCATTAGAAATTTACCTGATTTGGAAAAAGAGGTTAAGGAACTTCTGAAATAGATTGTGGTGAATCTTAGATCACCCCTGCCCCGGCAGAAAATCCCGTTCAAACTCCCCCAACTCAATCGAAAAATCATCCGCATCAAGGTGTGCAGGAAATTTATCGCGGAAGGCTTGCAGCGAATGGGCGTTTAGTTCTATTGTTTTAATCGTTTCCATACCCTCGGAGATAAACATCAACTCGCCCTTGGGGGAATAAATGGAGGAGTGGCCATTGTATTCAATACCGTTTCCATCAAACCCAACGCGGTTAACCCCCACGGCATAGCTCAGGTTTTCAATAGCACGGGCTTTCAGTAACGCATCCCACGCATCAACCCGTGCGGTAGGCCAGTTGGCTACAAAAATCAACACATCGTAATTCAGCCGATTGGTGGTTATGTCAAACGTGTTGCGGCTCCATACCGGAAAGCGCAAGTCGTAACAAATCAACGGGCAGATGCGCCAGCCTTTCCAGGAAGCCACAAGCATACTCTCTCCGGGCGAATAGGTTTTATGCTCAGCCGCCATACGGAACAGGTGGCGTTTGTCGTAGGTTTTATACTGTCCGCCCGGCTCCATCCACAACAAGCGGTTGTAGTAGCGATCATGCACTGTTGCAATGTGGCTTCCCAACATCAAGGCACCGGTTTGATCGGCCATCTGGCGCATCCACTTAAAGGTGCGCATGTTCATGTGCTCGGCCAGTTTGGGCGCATTCATGGTAAAGCCCGTGGTAAACATTTCAGGCAGCACAATCACATCCGTGTCTTGCCCGATCTGCCATATTTTTTCTTCAAATGAAGAAAGATTGGCATCAATTTCTTCCCAGTATAGATCGGATTGGATGAGTGTGATTTTTAAGTCCTGCATGTGGTTGTTTCGGCTTGCAAGTAACGAAAGAACAAGTCAGCAGGCAATAAGTAGTAAGCAAATGTAGCTGCTTGTCAGGTTTCGACAAGCTCAACCTGACAGTATGGTAATAACTGTAAAGAGAGACTTATATTTTTCTCAAAATCTCAATTGCCCGATCGAGCGTTTGTTCGTTCTTGGCAAAACAAAAGCGCAGTAGCCTATTATCGGTTTTGTCATTATAGAAAACAGATACCGGCACGGACGCCACTTTGTGCTTGATCGTTAGCTCTTCCGCCATCTGTCGGTCGGGCAAGGAAGAAATAGTTGCGTAGGAAAGGTTTTGAAAATAGGATCCGTGACAAGGCGTAGGCTGAAAGGATGAACCCTTTATGCCCTCCAGAAAGTAGTCGCGCTTTTGCTGGTAAAAAGAGCCCAGGTTTTCGTAGTGAGCCGGGGTTCGCATGTATTCGGCAAGCGCCAACTGTACGGGTGTGTTCACAGAAAACGTAATAAACTGATGGGTCTTCCTGATTTCCTTCGTGAGGTATTCGGGCGCAACGGCATAACCCACCTTCCATCCGGTGGCATGAAATGTTTTTCCAAACGAAAACATGGCCACACTTCGTTTTGCCAGGCCTGGATAGTGGAGCACGCTTTCGTGACGGAGGTTGTCAAAAATTATCCGCTCATACACTTCATCGCTTAACACGATAAGGTCGTGTTCCTCGGCTATTTTCTCCAGCATCTGTAAATCATTGGCCGTTAGCACAGCACCGCTGGGATTGTGCGGTGTGTTGATCATGATCATGCGTGTACGTGAATTAATTCGCGCTTTCACCACATCCCAGTCGATTGAAAAATCGGGGTATCTGAGATTAATATGTACCGGCACACCACCATTTAAGCGAATAGCGGGATTATAGGAATCATAAGCAGGATCAAAAACAATTACCTCATCACCCGCACGAACAAAGGCCGCAATAGCAGCATAGAGCGCTTCAGTAGCTCCGGCTGTAATGGTTATTTCCGTTTCGGGATTAATGGTTCTTGAATAGGTGTTCTCAATCACCGCTGCAATCACTTGCCGAAGGGCAGGCACACCGGGCATGGGCGCATATTGATTATGCCCCTCCTGCATAAACTGATGAATCAGGTTGATGGCAACCGGATCAACATTAAAATCAGGGAAACCCTGCGAAAGGTTAATGGCTCCGTGGTCGCTCGCCATTTTTGACATGATGGCGAAGATGCTAGTACCAACATCAGGAAGGCGTGAAGTTATATTCAAGATTTAAAATTTGAGATTCAAGATTTAAAATTAACCAACTTCAATAACCTTAAATTTCGAATATTGAATATTGAACTATTTTCTAAGCGGAGCCAAAATGCGGTATTCGGTTTTCACATCACCTCGACTGATGTCATTTAGTTTGCCTTTGAGCAAACGCTTTTTCAAGGGAGTGAGGTAATCAATGAAGAGTTTACCTTCAATATGATCATATTCGTGCTGGATAATACGCGCCTTCATGCCGTCATACTCTTCTTCCTTCAGGTTCCACTGCTCATCGTAGTACCTGATCCTGATGATGTCTTTACGGGAAACCTTTTCACGGATGTTGGGAATACTCAGGCAGCCTTCTTCAAAATCCCACGGGGTGCCCAGTTCCTCTAGCAGCACTGGATTGATAAAAGCCTTCTTGAAATTCTCCATTCCTTCTTCAGCCTCATCATCGTCCTTATCGAGCACTGTACCATCTACCACAAATAGCCGTACACCCTTACCAATCTGGGGCGCGGCCAATCCAATTCCCTGGGCATTGTGCATGGTTTCATACATATCCTCAATCAATTGGGTAAGGTCCGTTCCCTGCTCAATATCCTTCGCCCGCTGGCGCAAAACGGGATCTCCATACATTACAATCGGGTAAACCATGCGTTTTATTACTGTTTTCACCGGCAAAAATAAATATTATTCACACCATTTATAAATTGATAGTAGAAAGGGTTTCTGTAGTATTGAACATGCGTACCGTATCAACACTCCTGGTGCTTTCGCTGGCCATCATGGCAGGAACACCGCCCACTGAAAAGGAATTCCTG
This sequence comes from Flammeovirgaceae bacterium UBA5585, assembly GCA_002425185.1. GTDB lineage: Bacteria > Bacteroidota > Bacteroidia > Cytophagales > Cyclobacteriaceae > UBA2336. The sequence goes on from DILT01000008.1 coordinate 212,924, forward strand.
AAAAACCTGAATAAATTTTGTGGAAAATCTTTTGCCGGAAAAGCTGTGTTCCCTGAAGGCGATAAAGACCCCTTTCAAGGACAGGCGCTTAAAATCTATTTTGCGAAATGCACAGACACTGAGGTTCGCATACCTTTCCAGGTGGGTGAAGACAAATCCAGAACATGGGTACTTACCCTGGACGAAAATGGGTTGCTGCTCAAGCATGATCACCGACATGAAGATGGGACACCCGATGAAATAACGATGTACGGTGGCTACGCAAAACAAGGCGGAAGTGCTTTTGAACAATCGTTTCCGGCCGATGCGCATACGGCCAACCTTATACCGGCCGCGTCAACCAACGAGTGGCGCCTGGTGCTCAATCCAAATAAAAAAATATTGAGTTACATCCTTACGCGCGATGGGCAACTACGCTTTCATGCCGATTTTGATTTGGCTAAGCCGCTGTAAAAGTAATCAGCGCGATTCCATAAATGCCTGCAAGATTAACACCGCGCTTACTTTATCCACATTGCCTTTCGCCTGCCGGTCTTTCTTTTTCATACCGCCTTCACGCATGGCACGCTGGGCAATTGAACTGGTGAAGCGTTCATCCACTTCATGAACTGGCTTGTCGGGAAAAGTTTGTTTTAACGCTGTAATAAAGTTCCGAACCGCGGGTGCTGTTTCAGAATCTTCGTTCATTAGTGTGCGGGGCATACCTACAACAAAGCGATCTACTGATTCCTTTGCTGAATAGGTCTTCAGGTAAGACAGGAGTTGATCAGCTGGAACAGTATCTAACGCTGTGGAGATGATTTGAAGCGGATCGGTAACGGCCAGCCCGGCACGTTTTGTTCCATAATCAATGGCTAATATTCTGCCCATGCCGTTAGTTGAAGCGGATACGCTCCACAAAAATCTGCTTCACTTTTGTTTCCAGCATCATGGCCTTTGGGAAAAGGATTTCATTTTCAATACGCGCGTGAGTAATTAAACTTTTTTCAAAATCCTTCAGCTCGTTGTAAATGACTTTCATGCGAAGCGGAGCATCCGCATTAACTTCGTAGTCGTTGGTGATTTTACGAATGCCCTGCATTTCATCATCGTGTACATCATGCTCCACAGCAAACTTCTGAACGGAGCAGCGCTCCATCAACTGGTACAGGCGTGTTGGAATGTAAAAACCTTTTGACGCACGGTCGAGCGCTTTTATGTACCTGAAGAGCGTGTCCTCTTCTTCATAGATATGGTGAATAAAATCTTCAACAAACAACGGGAAAACTATTTTCAGGTCGCGTTCGATGGCGTGGTACTCTTTAGTGGCGGCCTTAAAACCCTCTACCAATTTAGCAATGTAGGGAAGTTTGTGCTTAATGAATAAAAAATGAGAATGCTTGAGGTATTCAATAATCAAATCAATAGGGTAGGAAATCAACGGAAGCTCAGCTTCACGAAGATGGGTGGGTGATTCCAACTCCCGCACAACCTGCTCAACCTGCAAACCCTTATCGCGACAAGCCTGCTCTAGGGTAAAGGCCGAATACTCTTCAAAGCGGATTCCAAAATAAAAGAGTACATAGGCGTGAACATAATTTTCGTCCACAAGTTGCCCTACCAGTTTACTTTTTAATCCTGAAACCTCCATACTATCCTTCAAATATAGATAAACACCATAAAAATCGCATGGGCAGAACTGCCCGTTGCCGATTAAACGTTTTATTTCCTGAAATTTGATGTTTTATTGAAAATAAACTGTGCTTAACATTTGTTAATCTTACCCGTTAAAAGGAGAACGATTTTAGAAATTTTATGAGCGAACAACCGAAAAATACGCCTTACCAGATACGATTACCGCTTGTTTTATGCCTTGGCCTGGCAGCCGGGGTTTTTATCGGCACCAGCTTTAATACCCGCAAACCATCGCGCGATGTAACCAAGGATGTACAAAAGTTGCGCGAAGTGCTCACATATATTGACACCAAGTATGTTGATGATATCAAGACCGATAAACTGGTAGACGAATCCATCCGTCACCTGCTCTCCAAGCTTGATCCCCATTCGCATTACATTGCGGCCAGCGATCGGGTTGCTGCCAACGAAGAACTGCGTGGCAATTTTGATGGCATTGGTGTTGAGTTCAATATTTTTCAGGATACGATTGTAGTAGTAACACCCTTAAGCGGTGGCCCTTCCGAAAAACTTGGCATCCGTTCAGGTGATAAAATTGTAATGGTAGATGATGAAAATGTTGCCGGCATTGGTATTACCACCCAGGATGTGATGCGCAAATTAAAAGGGCCGCGTGGTTCCGAAGTACGGGTAACTATTCTCCGGGGCAAGCAAGCTCTTGATTTCACTATTGTACGCGATAAGATTCCACAATTCTCCATTGATGTTTCGTACATGGTGAATGCTGAAATCGGATATATCAAATTGAATCGCTTTTCAGCCACTACCTATGAAGAATTCAGCAAAGCATTGAGTAAGCTGAGAGAACAGGGCATGAAAAAACTCGTACTCGATCTTCAGGGTAATGGCGGAGGTTACATGAGCATGGCCATCGATCTGGCGGACGAGTTTTTATCAGCCAACAAAAAAATTGTGTATACCGATGGTAAGGACAAACGCCTGAATACCAACGCCTCGTCTACTACACGTGGAAGTTTTGAAACTGGCGATCTGATTATTCTGGTAAATGAAGGTAGTGCTTCCGCTTCGGAAATACTTGCCGGTGCCCTACAGGATAACGACCGTGCCTTGATTGTGGGAAGAAGAACGTTTGGAAAAGGATTGGTGCAAAATCCGTTCGACCTGAGTGATGGTTCGGAACTGCGCCTTACCATTTCCCGCTACTACACACCCAGTGGACGGTCCATTCAAAAACCGTATGACGATGATGAAGCCTACTCACTGGATATTATTGAACGCTATAAGAAGGGTGAATTTTTTTCAGCCGACAGTATAAAGCTAAACGATTCGCTGAAGTACCGAACGCTGAACGGCCGCACCGTGTACGGTGGTGGCGGCATTATGCCCGACTATTTTGTGCCCTTAGATACCTCCATGAACAGTCATTACCTGAATGCGCTTTACTCATCATTGTCCATTTATGAGTTTGCCTTCAACTATGCACACCACCATAAAGATGAACTGGAGAGTAAAGGATTTGAACAATTCCGAACCAAGTTTGTGGTAACCGATCAAATGCTGAACGAACTTATTAGCATTGGGCAGCGGAACAAGATTAAACCCGACTATAAAGACTTGCAGCGGAACAAGAAAATATTCCAGCTCCATGTTAAGGCACAAATTGCGCGTAGAATTTGGGGCAACGATGGTTTGTTCCCGATCATTAACGAAACCAACGAAATTTTTCTGCAGTCCATTAAGTTGTTCGATCGAATACCAGAACTGAGCAGATCGGCAATGTAAACGGAGGAATATATTCTAGAATATTGATTTTTTTGTTCCGGTCAGGCTCGCTACTTGTTCATCAAGTTAGTTGACATTTATCAGTAAAAGTCTATTTTTTTAAAAAAAATTAATTAAATTGGCTTACTGACCTAATCCAAAAAACACATGAAAAAGTTTCCCTCCCCTCCATTTGTTCTATTCTTCTTCTTACTCGCCTTTATAGTTAGTTGTTCTGAAGAGCCGAGCATAGAAAAAATAGAGAAGAGCTTAAAAAAATTCTGACTGAAAACTCTGACTATCTGAATTTTGTTTCACAGACTGCGGGAAACATAATTTCTTTATCCCAACTAAATGATTCCGATAGAGATTTACTTCAACAGCTGACCTCAGATTTGTTGACATCATTTAATCAAAATAAATACACTCAATTTATTACTATGTCAAAATTAGAGGTAGAAGCATTCACTAATTATAAAAATTTTAAAACGTTCATTGATTTAAATTTTAAGTTCTTGCATGAGGATTTAGTTTTCATTATTTCAGAAAATATAGAAAAAGAGATCAATCTAAATTTCAGTAAATCAAGAACACAAAACATTCCTTGGTTACCAGTATTGGCTGCAAGTTGCTCCGCAGTTTGCACTGCAGGCGCTCAAAATCAATACCCTGACCAGCCCGATGACAGTCAGCAGACCAAGGATATTAACGCAGCCTTACGGGCAGCATTTTTTGCTGGGTGTTTCCACCATTGTATGGGCTGGCTATGATTAATAGTATTATGAAATATCTCATCTCTTTTTTTGCCATATATGCTAGCTGCTTTATTTCTGCAAATGGGCAAGAAAACCAAAGCTATACAACTGATTTTGACTCTGTATTTTCCGTTTATAGTGAAAAAATTCAACCATACTTAAAAAGATTTGCAGAAAATAACTATAAAAACGCTGACCCTGTTCTTATTGAAGCAACTTATGTAAAATACAAAGCAAAGGTAGATAGTATTCGAGTAGAGTATCTGAAAGTATTTGAGAGAAATAAAAATAAAATCGTTTACAGTAAAGCTTATTTCCATGGCGTTCTGGATCAAGCATTTCAGTTTGAGTTTCCTTGCTTAGATTTTACATATTTCAATGATGTTAATAAAGAAGTTAAAGAAATGATCAAAAGTGACATTCGATAAATATCAAGAGAATATGATGAAAGTATTATCCAATAATCACTCTAGCCTAATTGGCTCTTACATCAATTAGGGATAATCCTATAAGAATTATACTGTTATACTAAATAAGGATTTGTTTCCCTAATTTAGCTCGACTAATCTCCACGAGCTATGTACTACTATCGCCTTGGCAGCATTCCGCCCAAACGTCACACACAATTCCGCCAGCCGGATGGAAGCCTGTATAAAGAAGAACTGGTAAGTTCGGAAGGCTTTTCGGGTATTTATTCCAACCTGTACCACATCTATCCCCCCACGCGCATCAAAGCCTTGAAAGACCCGGTGAAGTATGGCCCTGAGCTTGTGCATGATTATGCGCTGCGGCAAACACACCTGAACACCTCAAAGGTTACCACCACCGGAAATGATTTTCTGGATGCCCGTAAAGTATTGCTGAAAAATAATGATTGCGCTATTTCCATATGCTCGCCCAAACAGCGTAAGATGGATTACTTCTATAAGAATGCGGAAGGCGATGAAGTAATTTATATTCACGATGGCCAGGGCGTGCTCATCTCGCCTTTCGGTAAACTTGAAATCCGACAAGGAGATTACGTAGTTATTCCACGCACCGTAATCTATAAACTTGAGTTTGAAGAAGGACCGTTGCGGCTCTTGATTGTCGAGTCGGCATCTCCGGTGGAAACCGTTAAACGCTATCGCAACGACCTCGGTCAATTACTTGAGCACTCACCTTACTGTGAGCGCGACATCCGTCCACCACACGAACTCATCACCGATGCCAGTCGTGGGGAATTTTTGATGAAGATTAAAAAGCAAGGCTACCTGCATCAATATGTGTATGACTTCAGTCCGCTGGATTTGGTTGGCTGGGACGGTTTCCTTTGGCCGTATGCCTTTTCTATTCACGACTTTGAACCCATTACCGGGCGCATTCATCAGCCGCCCCCGGTACACCAAACCTTTCAGGCACACAACTTTGTAATTTGTTCGTTTGTGCCGCGGTTGTTCGATTACCATCCGCAGGCCATCCCAGCACCGTATAACCACAGCAATATCGATAGTGATGAAGTGTTGTACTATGCTGAAGGAAATTTTATGAGCCGCAGAGGCATTGACCGTGGATCGTTCACCCTACACCCGGGAGGTTTACCCCATGGCCCGCATCCGGGTACAGTTGAAAAAAGTATCGGTGCGAAAGAGACACATGAATTGGCTGTGATGATCGACACCTTTAAGCCCTTGTATTTAACTACCGATGCATTGGAGTTTCTGGATAAGAATTACCCGATGAGTTGGACAGATAATGACCCGAATGTGCCGTACAACGAAATTAATACACCGTAAAAATGAAGGGGCTCAGGCCCCTATTTTTTGACCTTTGCCTACCCAGAAATAGATCATTGAGCCCACTATCGGCATAAATAAAACAACCAGTATCCAGATCAACTTGTCATTGGGATTTCTGAAATCCCCCTTAATAATATCTGAAATGGCTAGAATAGGAAGGATGAGTGAGAGGCTAAATGCAACCAAAATAATTATCCACTCCATACCTCCAGGCATACTCAATGCTAAAATCATAAGACAATGTTTAAAGGTTAGTAATCCTGCAGCTTGATTCAGAAGGGAAGTTAGGAAAAATTCCTAACAAATTGACTCCTTAATATTAAACCGGCTTAGGACTTCTTCCCATTACCTTGAGTTAATTATCCAGTCCTCAATCACCTTAGGGTACCAGAAATACTCCAGTTGATGCACCTTGTCTGCAATGGCTTCTGGGGTATCCTCCGGCATCACCGGACAAATGGCTTTGAATAAAATCCGGCCTTCATCGTAACGCTCATTCACTTCATGAATGGTGATACCGGTTTCGGTTTCACCGGCTGCTTTAACCGCCTCATGCACCTTCATGCCATACATGCCTTTGCCTCCAAACTTAGGCAACAAGGCAGGATGGATGTTGATGATTTTTCCCGGAAATGTGCGGATCAGATTTTCAGGAATCAGCCAAAGAAAACCGGCCAGCACAATATGGGTTACTTCTTTTTCCTTTAGCCAATGTACTACCTCATCCGTTTCACGAAATTGCTGACGATTAAAAATCTTTGTTGGAACTCCATAGTTAGCTGCGCGCTGCAGGGCGTAAGCTTCAGGGTTGTTAGAAAGCAGTGCTGAAACCTTTATCGCTGAATGATGCTGAAAGTGTTTGAAGATTTCTTCCGCATTGGTCCCGCTTCCGGATGCAAAAATCGCAAGTCGATTTATTGATGTGCCCTGAGCCAACTTACTTCTATTTAATTCCTATTTAAAAAATTATCCGTTTCAACATAGAGCCATCAAACCAGCGCCATGCTTAAAATACCCAACAACATAATCACTTTGCAAAAGCTGCTTAACCAGGAGAAATCGCGCTTCGTGTCGGCTTTTACCAGTTGCATCACCAGCCACGCCAGTGGTACAAACAGCATCATTAAAAAGTAAATGAGCGGAAGTTTAACATAAACCTGGTTGATAAAAAGTACTGCTGCAGCAAATACAGCAACCATTCCATAGATAAAACTTTTTGTTTTTCGGATTCCCCAAACAATGGGCAGGGTTTTGCATCCAAAGGTGTTGTCGCCTTTTAAATCTTCCATATCCTTAATCACTTCACGGATCAACGTCATGAAGAAAGCAAAAACCGCATAGATGATGACCAACAGGTTGCTTTGATAGTATAATACATTAAGCACGGCAATGGAAGTTCCGGTAAGCAAAGCAACCGCCAGATTTCCTACAAAAGGTAATCGCTTAAGCAGGTTAGAATAGAACCACAACAGCGAAACAGAAAAAATATTAATGGCCACAATCCACCATGATAAAAATATACCCAAGGCTATGCCGGCCATAGAAAGAAGGCCATGCAATAAAATAGCAAACCTTCGGGGTACACTTCGGCCTACCACCACGCGGTTAGGATTATTGACCAGGTCAATTTTTACGTCATAATAGTCGTTGATCACATAGCCACCGGCAGCAATCAATGCTGAAGAAGCGGTAAGCATCAACAACCGCCAGTCGGTAAAGATGTGAGCTTTAAGCAGGAACCATGCAGTAAAATACTGGGCAAACACCAGTATCAGCAGGTTCCAGGTACGGGTAAGCCTGAATAGTGCAACAATAATTCTTTTGCTGAGGCGCATGGCAAGGGGTTGGGCAAAAGTACAAACAAGCGTACTAAGTTCTTGCCCAACCCCGGGGTTAAATTCCAACTGAAATTAAAGCCTTATGCTAAGCATTACCATAAAATTTCGACCTGCCTGCGGATAGTAAAAGTTCTCCCGATAGACATCTCCCCCTCCAAGGTACCCATACGTATAGCCATTTGATTCATATGCTACATTTAACACATTGTTGAACAGCACGCTAAGCCCAACTTCTTTTATGTGCCTGGGCTTTATCGTATAGGTTAGCCGTAAATCATTAGTAAGGTAAGCGTCAAGCTGGCGGTTTGTGTTCGAAGTGTTGTCCATAAACTGTGCACCCACATACTTGGTGAGCAACGCTACTTCAACAGCTGAAACCGGTGCGTAACGAAGTACAGAACCTGCAATCAGGTTGGGAGAAAAAGCAATATCCGAATTTTTGTAGGTATTCACCACAACATTGAATTCATCAAAATTCAATCCGTAATCATACAATACTTCATTAAACTCTCTGATCTTATTCCGGCTAAGCGTCAGATTAGCATTCCAGGTTAGCTTTTCGGTTAGCCTGAGCATACCATCCACTTCAACACCTACCCGATAACTTTTATCAACATTGGTACGGATGGGTGCGCCTACATCATTCAAGGCACCGGTAAGTACCAGTTGGTTTTTATAATTCATCCAATATACGTTTATGTTAAAGGCCTGCCGCTCAGAATTTTTTCTGAATCCAATCTCCAGGTTTCCCAGCGTTTCATGTTTGGGCGAAAGGTTTTCCGGGTTGTCGATGAAATCTTTTCGCACCGGCTCACGGTTGGCTATGGCATACGAGGCATAAAGCTGCTGCCTGTTTTTCAGATCTACCACCAGGCCTGCTTTCGGATTGAAGAAATTATACTGAACATCAACATCGAAATTGTTCTGGCGATTGTCATTTCCTGCGGTGGTATACCCAATGCCGCGGTATTGTAAATCTAAAAATGCATTAAGCATGGATGTTACCTGATAATTATTTTTCAGGTACACAGTAAAATCCTGCTTTTCCGCATCACTGAAATAGTAGCGATAATCTTTCGGAACGGCCGTTACTTGCGACCAGATGATTTCTCCAAAGTGTCGGCCATCATAACGGTTCCATGCACCGCCAAACAGACTGCTCCATTTATCTTTCTCATACGCCAGGGAAAAAGTGAGTCCGTAAAAATCATTGTCGAGCCAACGCCTGCGAATAATGTCGCTTCGGGTAATGATGGAATCGCCTATTACTACAGGATTTAGTCCGTAATTACTAAACCGATCGTTATATCGATATTCTTCATAAAAACCCCTGCCATAGGTATAATGAAGCGAAACGTTTCCGGTAAGAAAATCGGTAAACCGATGGGATGCGTGCAGTTGATAATGATCCTGGGCATAATCATCTACCTGGTTATCGTAGGTATAAATATTAAATGTGCGACTATTCGAGTTGAGCAAGTGCTGCGTTTGTTCAGCATTCCAACCTTCGTTGGAGGCCGTAACCAACATAGCTTCTGTATCATTGTTCAAGCGTGATTCAGGTACACCATACCAGCTTTGATAGGTCACTTCTTTACCTCCAAAAACAATAGCTTTCAATACTGTTTTTTGTGAGTAATACCCGGCCGAAAAATAATATGACGATAAATCAGAGGATGCGCGATCAATAAAACCATCAGAGGAAATTTTTGAAACCCGCCCATCAACAGCCCAGCGATCGCGGATTAATCCGGTACCAAAACCAAGCGTATTGCGCCAGGTGTTAAATGAACCAAAGGAATTGATATACTCTGCGTATGGATCCTGATTCAACGTATTGGTCTGTAAATTAATGCTGGCACCAAATGCCCCCGGGCCATTTGTGGAAGTACCCACACCACGTTGAATTTGCACACTTTGGGTGGATGAAGCAATGTCGGGGATATCCACCCAAAATACACCTTGCGATTCGCTGTCGTTGTACGGTATACCGTTTAACGTAACATTTATTCGGGTGGCATCGCTTCCGCGGATGGTGATACCGGTATACCCTATGCCGTTACCGGCATCCGATGTGCTGACTACAGACGGAGACCAGTTTAAAATGATAGGTAAATCCTGCCCGAAATTTTGCTTGCGCAAAGTTGGTTTGTCGATAGTAGAAAATGTTGTGGGTGTTTTATCGCCAGCGCGGGTTGCCATAACCATCACTTCATCGGTAAAAGTTACAGCCTCTTCCATTGAAAAAGTGTTTTCTATACCGCCTTCCAAAATAACTCGCAGGGTTTTATATCCCACAAACCGAATCTCTGCGTCATAATCCCTGGTGTCTAAACCTTCAAACTGAAAAACACCTTCGGCATTTGTTACGGTTGTTTTACCGTCTTTCAGAAGCGAAACAGTGGCACCAGCCAAAGGCTGTTGGGTACCCAGGTCGCGCACAACACCACGCGCCTGGCCAAACGCCAGCGCACATCCCGACAGTAAAAGCATTACTGTCCACACTAATTTGTTAAACATCTTTTGTTTTGTTAAACCCGCACGTACAGAGGGGACTGTACCATGCTTACAAGTTTATCTGCCATCCCTTCGGCCGCATTACCGGCATCAGGTTCTATGGGTATAATCTCAGCCCGTTATTATGAGGCACCCCTTATTGGGCGTAAAGGTAGTAAGAAAGAAGTTAGAAGAAAGTCTTTAGGAATTAGAATTCTGAATTTCCGCTTGATGTCCTAATCAAAACCTCACCCCGTCCTCGTGCCTCGGACACCCCTCTCCTGTAGGAGAGGGGAAGGGGTGAGGTTTTAATGTTGGTGATGCTTTATAGTTTAGGAGGTTAAGCAGATACTCATATATAGAATAGTATACCGACTCCTTCAAAATTCTAACTTCTACATTCAATATTCTACATTCTAAATTCTAAATTTGAACATGTTCAAGGCTACTGTAAACAACAAGCTATTCGACATCCAATCAGATGGAGATAGCATCACGATAAATGGTGAACCATTAAATTGGGATGTTTTACACGTTCAGGAGGGTTACTTCCACATTATTTACAATCACAAAAGTTACCGGGCAGAAGTTGTAAAAACCGATGCAGCAACAAAAACTTTTACCTGGAAAATCAACGGACGACTTTATACCGTAAACCTGAAAGACAAATTTGATATGTTGCTGGAGAAGTTAGGCATGAACCATGCTGCTGGCAATAAAGTGAACTCTGTAAAAGCCCCTATGCCGGGACTGATCATCGATTTGAAAGTAAAAGAAGGCGACACGGTAAATCAGGGCGATCCACTACTCATACTGGAGGCCATGAAAATGGAAAACATTCTAAAATCTCCGGGTGATGGTGTGGTCAAAACGATCAAAATCAAAAAAGGAGATAGTGTAGAAAAAGGTCATGTATTGATCGAATTTTAAAGGGCTAAACCAGACTATTCTGCACTTCTTTAGCTCAACCTCCCGTAGTCGATTATTATAACTTATTGCCCAATCGCCTTATATTTACGGGATTTTTACACCCAATTCATGAAATACAAACGCATTTTGCTCAAACTCAGCGGTGAAGCCCTGCAGGGGTCAAATAAAAACGTAAACATCGACCCAGCCGTGCTTGAACAATATTCAGAAGAAATAAAAGCATTGAAAGCAGCCGGTGTGGAACTGGCCATCGTTATTGGCGGAGGAAATATTTTCAGGGGTGGGCAGGCAGAAGCCCTTGGTATCGACCGTGTTCAGGGTGATTATATGGGTATGCTGGCCACAGTAATCAATGCCATGGCCTTGCAAAGTGCATTGGAACGCCACGGCCTCTATACCCGGCTTATGTCCGGCATGAAAATGGAACAGGTATGCGAACCGTTTATCAGACGCAGAGCCATCCGCCACCTGGAAAAAGGGCGGATTGTTATTTTTGGAGCCGGTATTGGTAACCCGTATTTTACCACCGACTCAACCGCTAGTTTGCGTGCCATTGAAGTGCAGGCGGATGTTGTGTTGAAAGGAACCCGTGTTGATGGTGTTTATAATAAAGATCCTGAAAAGTTTAAAGACGCAGTGCGCTACAATGAGTTATCCTTTCAGGAAGCCTACGAAAAAAATCTGAACATTATGGACATGACAGCCTTTACGCTATGCATGGAAAATAAACTGCCCATTATTGTTTTTGATATGAACAAAAAAGGGAATCTGTTAAAAGTGGCGCAAGGCGAAGAAGCCGGAACGCTGATTAGCTAAACCTTATAAATTTGCAAGCGATAAGGATGGGTACTAAAATGTAACGTTATGGAAGAAATTGAATTATACCTCGAAGACGCGAAGGAAAGCATGAACAAGGCACTCAATCATGTGGGTCATGAACTAACGAAGATAAGAGCCGGTAAAGCTAACCCCTCTATGTTGGATGGTATACAGGTTTCGTATTACGGAAACATGACTCCGCTTAACCAGGTTTCATCCTTAACAACACCTGATGCACGTACCATTTTTATTAAGCCTTGGGAGAAAAATATTATTCAGGAAATTGAAAAAGCCATTCGCGATGCCAACCTGGGGTTGAATCCGCAAAATGATGGGCAACAGGTGATTGTAAACATACCCATGCTTACGGAAGAAAGACGCAAACAACTGGTTAAGCAAGTAGGACAGGAATGTGAGCACGGCCGCGTGAGTGTCCGGAACATCCGGAAGGATACCAACGAACACCTGAAAAAAATAAAAGGTGCTTCAGAAGATGATATTAAGGACGCTGAGGCAACGGTTCAAAAACTAACAGACGAATTCATCAGTAAGATTGATGCTCTGCTGAAAAAGAAAGAAGCCGAAATTATGACCGTATAGTGATTTACAAACGCCTGCTAAAAAAGTCGGGTTAAGCCCGACTTTTTTGTTTTCAGAATTACTACCTTCGGTGCGATCAACATTTCTTCCTTATGGAAAATCAAAGCTTTGGTCAACGGGCAAAACAAACTACCATGAAATTCATAAAACGCTTTCTTCTTCTACTGCTGATACTTGGCATCGGTACACTGGCCTTTTTGTATTGGGGTGTTTACGAACGTGGGGTGTGGGCCGGAAAGGTGCTTAGTGTTTCCGAAAAGGGAATGCTCTTTAAAACCCATGAAGGAAAGATATCCATGGAGTCGTTTGGTGCCCTGAAAGGCACAAGCCCCATAGCAGAAACCCGCGATTTTTCGGTTGAAAAAAATGAAACCGAAGTGATAAAAGCACTTGAAGAAGTGGCCCTGAAAGGCGAACGCGTTAATCTTCACTTTATTAAGCGGTATGCCACCTTTCCCTGGCGTGGCGACACAAAATATTTTGTTGTGCGGGTAGAGCAGGCGAATGAATAAAGCTAACCGGGAAAACCCTTCACTTAAAAGTTTAGAATGGAAAAAGTAATTGTTTACGGCTCGTACGGCTACACCGGCAAGCTGATTGTTGAAGAATGTAAAACAAAAAATCTTTCTGTCATTCTCTCAGGGCGTAATGAAGAAGCACTTAAAAAACAAAGTGAACAAAGCGGATACCCTTATACAACCGTTGATATTGATGACCACACCGGACTTGTAAACTTATTGAACGAAGGCAAGGTTGTTATTCACTGTGGCGGGCCCTTTCGGCATACGGCAAAAAAGATGGCCGATGCCTGCCTCGAAACACAAACACACTACACCGACATTACCGGAGAATATGAGGTATTTGAGTTATTGGCCGGTTATGATGAAAAAGGAAAGCAAGCCGGTATTACCATTTTACCGGGAACTGGCTTTGATGTGGTTCCTTCCGATTGCCTGGCGTTACATTTGAAAAATAAATTGCCCAATGCCACACATCTTCAACTTGCATTTACGATGTCGAAAGGCGGTTTATCAAGAGGCACAAAAAAAAGCATGACCGAAGGGCTGGGGTACGGAGGCAAAATCCGAAAGAACGGAAGGCTTACGTCACTCGCATTGGGTGATAAAACACTTGAAATTGATTTTGGCGCATTTAAAACACCCACACTCTGTATTCCCTGGGGTGATATTTCAACCGCATGGCGCAGCACGGGTATTCCGAACATTGAAGTGTACACGGGCGCTACACCGGGCATGATAAAAAACGCCAGGCGAAGTCGTTACCTGAACTGGCTGTTGCGCATGAAGTGGGTGAAACGCATGATGTTAAAACAAATTGACAAAAAGCCCGGGGGGCCTTCGGAAGAAAAACTGCTTACCGGAAAAAGCTATTTGTGGGGCAAAGTTTGGAATGAACATGGTGAGCAGGCCGAAGCCCGGCTTGAAACCGTAAGCGGTTATTTACTTACGGCAAAAACAAGCGTGCGTATTGCAGAAAAAATCCTGAACAGAAATTTTATACCGGGCTATCAAACACCAGCCATGGCGTATAGTGAAGATTTAATTATGGAGATTGACGGATCGAAACGGTGGTAATCATTTCTTTTTATCTGTATTGACTGAGACCTGTATTAATTTCCTTCCTTAAACTTTATGGCCACCATATTCGGCCAAAGCTTTCCGGTAATTAAAATCATTTTACTTTTTGGCTCGTAGGCAATACCGTTCAGCACATCGGCATTGGGGTTGCCCGGGTACACGGCTTCGGCCACTTTGGTTAGGTCAAGCCGGCCCAATACTTTGCCCGTAACCGGATCGATGCGTACAATGTAATTGGTTTGCCAAAGGTTGGCATACACATAGCCTTCAATGTACTCCAGTTCATTCAGGTTTTTTACCGGTTTATCATTTTCTGTAACCGCCACTGTTCTTACCGGCTTCAGCGACAGGGTATCCAGAAAATAAAGTTTGTCGCTGCCATCGCTCATTATCAGGTTTACATGGTCGTGGGTAATGCCCCACCCTTCGCTGTCGTAGGTAAATTCGCCAAGCTTTTCATACGTTCTAAAATCATAAATAAAACCCTTCATGTTCTTCCAGGTAAGCTGATATACTTTGTTGTTCAATACGGTTACCCCTTCACCAAAATATTCCTTATCGAGAATAACTTTCTTGTTTTGCTTACCGGTAGCAATATCCACTTCGGCTATCCACGATGTTCCGTACTGGCCGGTGCTTTCAATCAGCTTGCCTTCGGCTACCACCAACCCTTGTGTAAAAGCTTCCGTATCGTGCGGAAAGATTTTAAAAATCAGGTAAGGTATAGTAGCGTCTGCTTCGGCTTTCGTATCCCTTTTTGAGGAGCAAGCGAACAACAGCAGGAAAGCCGAAACAACAAAAGGTGTTTTTGCCCAATTCCACTTAGCCATGATTACCGAAAATATCTTTAATAGGATTGGAGTCTTAATTATCATAGTTTAACTTTAAACATCAATGTAAATGGTAGTTATTTTATCACATTCCAAAACCCTCAAGATATGAAAAAAGTTTGCTCCTTCTGGCTTGCATTTTTATGCACAATTATCGCCTATTCACAATGCAATGATTATTATGTGTTGGAACAAGGCACCGAGTGGACGTATGAAAATTTTGGCAAGAATGGAAAAACCTCGGGCAAGAATCAGCAAAAAGTTACCGCCTATGAAAAAATTGGCAATGGTTATAAAGCTACCATCAACTCTGTGATTTTTAGTGACAAGGGTAAAAAATTAATGGAGGGTGATTTGGAAATGACCTGCCAAAACGGTGTAATGATTATGGATATGCGCAAGTTTATTCCGGAAGAACAACAAAAAGCCTTCAGTTCATATGAAATGAAAATGGAATCAGAAAATCTTGAACTGCCATCAAAATTATCAGCCGGACAAACCCTGAAAAACGGCTCCATAACCATGACGGCAACAGGTAGCCCGATTCCGATGAATATGTCCGTTCAGATTACGGATAGGAAAGTGGTAGGCAAAGAAACCATTACCACACCAGCAGGAACATTCGATTGCTACAAAATCACCAGCAAGTCAACTACCCAATCAAAAATGGGGGTAAGCATGTCGTTTGAGTTTGCAACTACAGAGTGGATTGCCGAAAAAGTGGGCATGGTAAAAAGCGAATCGTTTGATAAGAATGGAAAATCGGCCGGTTACACGTTACTCGTGAGCAGAAAATAACAGATTATGCATGTGAGTAGTCTTCGCGACTACTCACATGTTTTGGCACAGCCCGCCTGTTTTGCCACTGTTTTCGGCTTAACCGGTTCGGGTTTCTCAAAGGTTTCCTTTGCTTTTGTTGCCCACTCCTGCTGAACCAATTTAAAATCACTCAGGAATTTTTCATTACTGAACAATTCATTCACGATCTGCCGGGCCAACACTCTGGATGCTTCCGAATCGCTCGGGTAATGAACGCCTATTATTTCGCGCGAGTGTGCCATGTCGTACGCATCTTTTAAAAATACGTCTGCAAATTCGGGAGCCAACGCGGTATACACATAAGCATTGATATACGAATTAGCTGCGTGCCCACTTGGATATGCCGCCCAGTTTGTTTCTTCCTGGTTTTGCAAATCAGGTTCAAGCACATACGGGCGAACGCGCAAAAACTGATACTTATATTTCCAGATGTAGTAACTGGCATCCTGCCACACACGCGCCATGAAATCGGCCGTTACCGGTAACGACTCAGGTGAAAACCACGTACCGATTGAACGGCCAATGTGAAATAAGTTTTTTCGGTAACGCGAGTAGCTTGAATCTGCCGGGGTAACACGCGGATTGTAATATATACCGGCCATATACAGTGCTGCACGCACCTGCTCATCGGTACGCTGCTGCTGTAAGCCCAACAGGTAATTTAACTCTGCCCGCGTTTGTGCCGAACTGTTTGCCGGAGGATCAGGGATCAAAAAATCTATGTTATCCTTAAGATAATAAGGCTTTAAACTCAAGCGCTTTTCTGCTGCCGGTTTATCGAATGGAAATTTCTGCTTGTCAACTTCGGCATTCTTTTGTGCAGGCGCTGGGCTGAATTGCTGCAACTGATAGTAATGTCCGCGGGCAGGAATCAGGTTTTTTATTTCGCGTGATTGTGTGTGCCCGACTAATGACATTAGCGGCAACACAATCAGAATTAGATATGTTTTCATGAATTTTAATGTTTTGATTAGCAGCCTATAGACGAACCACCAAACAAAAAGACGCAAGTAAAATTTTTGCGTCTTTCAGGAGACAGGAGCGTCAATCACCTGAACCTCTTGCAAAGAGGCCAAAAATGATGTTCCACTAAAATGTTAAAACCATGAAAAACGTGATCATTCAAAAAGATGGTGGTTGCTGTGGCGGTCTTTGCGATTGCTAAAACCCAGTGAAAGTCGTGGTGTACTAACGAGGCATCACGACTTTCTCTTCAAAAGACGTGGAAGTATCGCAACCGCAAGGAAGTTTATCTTCGCATACCAGTACATTTCCGTATGCATCGGTTTTAATGTGGTAGAGATCGTGTAGCTTTTGTTTTAACAACGTGCGTGCACGTTGAACCCGCGATTTAGCCCCTGAATAGGATATCCCCAGCCGATCGGCCAGTTCCAATTGTGAGAGATTGTGATGTTCTGTCAGCTCAAGTGCTTCCTTATATTTTGATGGGAGCGTTTTGATTAACGTATTCAGGCAAAAAGCCACGCAGTCGTTGAAATCTTTCGGATCCGAATCGAAATCAAGCTCACGGATATCAACGGTTCGGGATTGGCTGCGAAAATAATCGTTTACTGCATTTCGGGTAATCTGGTAAATCCAGGCGAAAATCTTATCCAACTCTTTTAATTGACCGGATTTTGCATAAATCTTAAGCAATACATCATGCACAATATCTTCCGCCAGCGCCTTGTCTTTCACCCGTTTATAGACAAACCGTGTTAATTCACCCCGAATTTGAGTCCACGCATGTACGGCCAGTTCTTCCATGAGCACATAGTTTTACGAAATCAAGACGCAAAGGGCTGGAAAAAGACGCAAAATTTTTCCTGAATGAATATACCATTGTTAGCCCCTCCGGAGCTCAAAATGATGGCAAATGCCGGCTCGATTAACGGTTACTCAAACATGAAAAACCCAGTCCTTATATTGTCCATCAAGCGGGTTGAAGTCATCACGTTTTACAAAGTGAAATTCGGTTATTTCAATAGTTTCAATGTCGGCTAATTTCAGGTTCCGGTACCCTGCCGTGCGACCCGCCTTAGTAAAACCCAACTCCTGCCAGCACACCAGCATAATTTTATTTCCGGCTGTCTGGCAAATACCATACGGATGAACAAATCGCTCAATGGGTTCTCTTCTCATCCGGATGCGGCATTTGCGCTTTCGCTCAGCAGCCTCCCAAAGTTGTTGCGTGATCTCCTCCATCAGTCGTGAATGGTAATGTGAGCCGGTGCTTTATCGATTAGTTTACCGAACGATTGAAGAGAAAGGCCGGGTTCAATCGTTTTACGTTCAAATTCTGCTGCGAAGTTTTTATCAACACAAACGAGCAACCCGCCACTGGTTTGCGGGTCGCAAAGGGTGAGCAGTGATTCTGATCCGATGCCCGTTACCTTGCCCTCAAAGCTTTGCCAGTTGCGCATGGTATTATCGGGGTAAATCATTTTGGACGCATAGCGTGATATATTTTTAATTAGTGGAATTTTTGAATAGGTGATCTCCGCAGAAAGTTGGCTTCCTTCACACACTTCAAGCAAATGTCCGAGCAATCCGAAGCCGGTTACATCCGTCATTGCGGATACATACGGTAGCGTACCAAAAACTTCACCAACAGCATTCAAGGTGGTCATGATGCGAACAGCCTCCGCTACATCTTCCGATTGTGCTACCCCTCGCTTTTGGGCGGTGGAAATCATGCCTACACCCAGTGGTTTGGTCAGGTAAAGTTGATCACCGGTTTTGGCCGTATTATTTTTTTTCAGATGTGGTTTGAGAACCGTGCCGGTTACGGCTAAACCAAAAATTGGTTCGGGACTGTCGATGCTATGCCCACCGGCAAGTGGAATGTTAGCCTGATCACAAACCGATTGCGCACCCGCCAACACCTGTTGTGCCACCTCTACCGGAATTTTTTCAACGGGCCAACCCAGGATCGCCAACGCCATAATGGGTTTGCCGCCCATGGCGTACACATCGCTGATGGCATTGGTAGCCGCAATGGCACCAAATGAAAACGGATCATCCACAATGGGCATGAAAAAATCGGTGGTGCTGATGATGCAGGTGCCGTCATTAAGCTCATACACCGCAGCATCATCTTTTGATTCGTTGCCTACCAGCAATTGAGAAAATAATTTCTTTTCGTTTGTCGTTTGTAAAATCTTCTCCAAGGTAGCCGGAGCAATTTTACATCCACAACCTGAACCGTGAGAGAATTGAGTGAGTTTAATGTCCATCATAAATAGTTATTAACCACATAGGCACATAGGGTACATAGTTACTGGTCAGGTAGTTTTCGGAATAGTTCGTTTACAAATGTTCGCTGTCCTTCCTTGAATAAGTTTGCACAATTGAAGTTAATCAGAATCCCTTTCGGTTTTTGTAATAGTTTCATATAGGTCAGAATTTGAGCTTCGTGAACTGGTGCCAGTGCATCAACTGCTTTTAATTCCACAACAATTGAATCTTCGACAAGAAAATCACACCGCAGTTCTGTGTCCATTTCAAAACCTTTGTACTGAACTGGCACGAGAAGTTCTGAGGAATATCTCAATTCTCGTAAGAAAAATTCCTGCTTAAGGCACTTTTGATAAACACTCTCTAAAAGCCCTGGGCCTAAATCCTTATGTACTTCTATAGCAGCACCAATAATTTTATAAGTCAGATCATCGAGAAATTTCTTTGTCATAATCTATGTGTCCTTATGTGTCTATGTGGTTAAAAGACTATTCAGAATCTCATCTAATCGTTGACCATCCCACGAAATGCGCTTTACAATTCGTTGCTGCTTTCGTTCAAGGCCGTTGCGATAGGCTTTGTCGTAGTAAGTCAATAAAATATCAATGGTAGTTTCCCAATCCCCTAGTGAAAGCTTTTCTGCCGCTGCATTAAAATGCTGTCCGCCAAGTTTCTTTATTATCTTCTTCATCGCATCCAGGAATTGCGTTGGATCAGTTTTGCTGTACTCATTTACCAAACGCTGTATGCGCACATTTTTTGCAACATCAATTTCCACAACGGGTGATCGGCCCATGGTACGCCATAGTGGTTCTGGTAAAAATATTTTTCCAATGGCGATGGATTCATCTTCGATCCAGATGCGTTTTGATAAATCGAGCTCAAGAATGGCTTCAAACAATTCATTCTGAAATTGTTCCGTGGTGGGCTGAGGCGGCATCATCAAGCCTCCAAATACTGAGCCCTTATGTTTTGCCAGTTTTTCCAGATCAAGTACCTGTTCACCGGCTGCGCTTAATGCCCGAAGGATGTCGCTTTTTCCGCTACCCGTTTCCCCGCCTAATACTGTCAGGTTAAAGGGCGAGGCAAACGATTCAACAGCTCGTTGCCGGTAAGCTTTATACCCGCCTTTCAGCGCACGCGTTTTAATTCCCGCCATCTGTACGAAACTGCAAAAGTTGGCCGATCGCATACCGCCACGCCAGCAATGCACCAGTAACTCATCACCATCACTAACACGTAGTGCATCTTCGATAATGCTATTCAATCGTGGCCCAACCAACCGAAAGCCGGTTTTAATAGCCTCCAGTTGTCCTTTCTGCTTATAGTCAGTGCCTACTGCCTTGCGCTCTTCATTATTAAGCAGGGGAATGTTGATCACTCCGGGCATATGCCCCTCAGCATACTCACCCTCCGACCGAACATCCACAGCAGGGAGTTCATGTCGAAGTTTTAAGAATTCATCGAGGGTAATGATCATGGGCGAAAGGTACCAAAAAAGTTACCTTCCTGCTGACTGTCAGTTATCAGAGAAGCGCATGGCGATGCCCGTAGTAACGCCAATCCGAAATCCATAATTAAGATACTTTCCATCCTGAAAACCAACGGCTGCCTCAAGTCGGAAAACACGTAATATACCATCGATGGAATAACCCACTTCTGTATAATTTTGTGAAGTTGGTGTGGCCAGGTAGTTGACAAAAATATTTTCGCGTATACCAAACATCCTTACCTCCGGTATGTTTGTCAACAATAATTTTCTGAACTGATAATGAACATTGGCAGAAAAATATTTATCGGCCGTACTATGCCGGTAGTAATCAAGCAAACGATAACTCCCTACGGGATCGGTGGTAACAAATGGTGTTCGGTTGCCCAAAAAGTGTTTGTAATCCATAAAGGCCATGCTATCGGTGTTCAGGAACACACCACCCAACAAGGAAAAATGCAACCTTCCGCGCACCCCCACAGGAAGTTCATGCTTGACACCGGCTTCAACCTGATCGAAATCAATCTTACTCTCAAGAATGCCGGAAATACCTTTTCGGTAAGTTAATAGTAGTGTTGGTGTAGAGCTTTCAATTTCGCTCCTCCGACCATTTCGGATTCTGTATTTTAACCACGGCCTTGCGCTTAAATGGATACCGGCTATAACAGCCTGGTGTTCATCAAAGCTGGTGTTGGGCAATTCATCACTCACAGGAGCATTCGGTGTGTAGCCTTCAATTTTATCGCGGTTAACCCACTTGTAATTGGTGTTATTAAATAATTCACGTCTGGTTGCCCACGATACTGTGGCTTCAGCGGTAAATTTTGGACTGAACCTTCTCCTGTAGAGCACATCGAGATAGTCACGCTCATAAATCTTCATCAGGTTTTCCTCCAGAAACAGGGTAGTAAATGTGTTGGTGATGGGCAGTATGGGTTCATCGGGATTGAATTGTTTTACGTACCGGCCACCCTGCACTTCGAACCGGTAATTTTTGTTCCGTAACCTGAATGTGAGGTTGCCTGAAAATTTTTCGCGTGCAAAGGCGTAGCGAAACGCAGGCATAATGTTGAGCCTGGTTTTGGTGGTGTCTTGCAGAATGGTGCCAAAGTTCAACCGGTAAATCAGGGCATAGCCCTCTACCGTGTTGAACCACAACTCCGGGAATTTAATCTCAACGTTAGAGTGCTTCGACACTTGATAAACATCTCCAACGAGCAAATCCCAAGGCTGAAATCCCTTCTTGTTTTTTTGCGACCGCTTGACCGTATCGCCTTCCTCCTTTTTTCGTTCTTCAATGGCAAGACTATCCGTTTTACGATAACCCTTTATCTCTTCCAGAGTTAACGGAACGGGTCGTACCAGTGCCCAGTAGGCAGAATCCTTTTTAAAGGCTCCGCTATCGATTTTAAACGAAGTATTGGAGAGCACCTCCGGTTCTTTGGATTGCTTGATCTCTTCTTTTTCGTACTCCTTTATAATTGACCGCAATTCCTTTCGGGTAATTTCCTTATCCGAGACCATACGTTCCTGCAATTGTTGATCCTTCTGACTGTTCCGCTTTACTATCTCCTTTGCTTCATCCTTAAAAATCTTTTCATCAATTACTTTCATCTCATCTACCACCAGATCAGGATTCAAGGTAATATTGTAGTCGCTTACCGTAGCCAGGTACTTGTAGACAAACTCAAATCCAAAAAATCTTCCACCAATATCAAACTGTTGCGAAACGGGCAGCCAAGCCTGCCCGACTACGCCAGTCAGGCGGGCCTTATCCTCAATAGGCGCGTATACCTGGTTTACGCCAATACGAATACCGAGCTTAGTCGTTTTTAGATCAAGACTATGGATAGCCCACCAATCTTCAACAATGAAAAGTGTACCCTCTACAACATTATCGCCACGCGACCGTGGCGTTACTTTTATCTGGCTGACTTCATAATTGCGATCTTTGAAAGTTCCCTGGTACTCAAATTTATAATACCCGAATGCTGCGGGGGATAATGGCGAAACCGTTTCGGCAATTACCGGCTGATAAAAACTTCCGAAAATAAAAGCATTGGGCGATGTGTTGTTATCCTTTCCATCACTGCGGATGGAAATTACTTTTTCTTCAAACGTATTCGGACGCGTGTACTTGATTTCACTTACCGATTCGGTAATAAAAACACGATCTTTTTCAATCCCTTCTTTTTCAAGTGCTTTTTTAGCCAGCCACGGATAGTCTACTAATTTGCCCGTTCCTTTAATGTAAACACGGGCTGAATAGGTATCGAGTTGCTGTGTATGATACTTTGCTTTTGAAATTGCCTTACGCATAATGGTATAGGCTGGATCTTCCTTACCGGAAATGGTTACATTCTGCAGCATCACTACCTGCGATTTCATCTCAACGTTCAGCATGTGAAATGAACCCCCAACGGAAACGATATGCTGCTGGGTTTCGTAGCCCAGGTATTGATAAACCAAATGGTACGTTCCGGCTGGAAGGGATATCTCATAAAAACCATCCTGATTAGAAACGGTGCCGGTTCCGGTTTCCTTAACATAAATAGTTGCATACGGTAACACCGTTCCATCGCTGGCCTTCACCGTGCCACGAACCCCGCCTGCCATAACAAGGTAAACGAGAATACAAAAAATCCATGTTAACAGGTAGCGCATCATTCAGGCTTGGGGATTCAAGTTACGATTGACCTCGTGTACAGACGATGATAATAATCATTTCGTTGCCTGATTATTGATAAAACTTTTTTGCTCGGATAATAGCCTCAACAGCATCCGGAACAAGGTAACGTACCGATTGGTTTTTTCTTATGCAATTTCGGATAAACGTAGCTGAAATATCCATCATGGGTGCTTCTACCAGTTTTACGTTGGGATGACGATTAAGTTCAGTACTTGTTACATTTGGTCGGGCCTGCCCGACTGCACCGGTCAGGCGGGGGTAAACATACAAGCCATAATCCTCCAGTATACGCTCATAATTTTTCCATTTGGTGAAGTTGGCCAGGTTATCTTCACCCATAATCACTTTAAACTGTTTATCGGGATGTTTTTCCGATAAGTGAACAAGTGTATGAATGGTATAATTTGGTTTGGGTAAATGAAACTCTACATCGGAAACTTCGAGTTTGTAGTTTTCATAGACGGCCGCCCGAACCATATCAAACCGATCGAAATCATGAAGCAGGCCTTTGCTTTGTTTATGCGGATTGTGGGGCGTAACCACAAACCAGACTTTCTCCAAATCTGTGGTTTCCACCATAATATTGGCAATAATCATATGCCCGGTATGAATGGGATTGAATGAGCCGAAAAAGAGACCAATTTTCACCCTTTACTGTTTGATTTACCGGACCTTAAACTCATTGTACAAGCGCTGTGCTTCCGCTAACGATTTTTCCAGGTTTTCATTTACCAGCACTACATCAAACTTATCTGCAAAGGTCATTTCAAACTTGGCTTTGAATAACCGCTGCGACAAACTTGCATGCGACTCCGTTCCTCTGCCAACCAGGCGCTGTTCCAGAATTTCAAGGGAAGGCACCTTTACAAAAATGGCCAGCGCATTTTCCCCGAAATATTTTTTCAAAGCCAGGCCGCCCTTTACGTCAACATCAAAAATTACATTTTTACCTTCATTCCAGATTCGCTGAATCTCAGACTTTAGCGTGCCGTAATAGTTACCTTCATAAACTTCTTCCCACTCAATAAACTCATCGTTGTCAATTTTCTTTTTAAACTCTTCAGGCGAAAGAAAATAATAATCCTTTCCATCCTGTTCTTTCCTTCCTCGCTTATCGCGGGTAGAGGCAGAAATAGAAAAACCCAGGTCATGGTTATTCTCAAGTAAGTGCTTAACAATAGTAGTTTTTCCAGAGCCGGAAGGTGCGCTGAAAATAATTGCTTTACCGGCCATTAATGAGGTGTGTTTTGACTGATCTGTGCTTTAATTTTTTCAATTAAGTGCGGGGGTGCTCCATGGCCATTGCACTTTGATTTGATGAGCATCTTTAATGCTGTTTCAAGGTGATAAGTTTTATAGCACGGCATGCACTCATCCATATGCGTGGTGAATTCCTGTTGTTGCTCCGGTGAGGCATCACCATCCAAAATCAGTTGAAGCATTTCCATACAGGAAAGTTTTTTTCCGGGCTTTGAAGGGTGGGTAGAGTCAGGCATAGGCTTAGGTATTTTTATATCCCATTTGTTTGGCGTAATCGCTTAGTTTTTCTTTCAGCAGGTTGCGCGCCCTGTGCAAACGGCTGCGTACCGTACCGATAGGTATATCTAAAATTTTTGCCATTTCTTCATACTTAAAACCTTCCAGGTCGCAAAGAATAATCACGGTGCGAAAATCAACATCCAATGAATTTAATGCATTGGATATCTCATCGCCAATCATATCCTGCAACGACTCTACGCGTAAATCAGGTGTAATCTGCCGGTCAACATCGTCAGAGTTGTAATATGTCTCTACATCCTGATAATCGACTTTAGCCGGTTCTTTGCTCTTCTTCCGGTAGTCGTTAATAAAGCTGTTCTTCAAAATCCGAAACAGCCAGGCCTTGGCATTAGTTCCTTTTTCAAACGAATGAATGAAACGGAAAGCCTTCAGGTAGGTATCCTGCACCAGGTCATTCGCATCATCTTCATCAAAGGTGAGGCGATAGGCGAAGTTGTACATGGAGTTAATATGAGGCATAAACTCGTCATGAAAAACCTGCAATTTTTCTGCTTCCGTATAGTTTTGCCGTATTTCTTCTTCCATGGATTCCAAAAGTAACAAATCGTTGTTTAGACAAAAAATAAATAAAAATAAAGTCGTTGCGGGCTACGCAACGACTTTGTCTCCACCGTAGTGTGCTGGACTAGCGTTTTGCTACTACCCCGCCAAACGACTTCACCATATTGATGAACTCAATCCGGTAACCATCCTTATCCTGACCGCGGGCACCTTGTGCCAATTGAGCTACATCGTCATACGAATATGATTTTATGTATTCCGATTCACGCAACAACATACCAAATGCTGCTACTGAAGCTGACCATCTGAAATTGTCGGAAGTTTGTTCAAGCGCTATCTGGTTATCGATCATCGGATGAACAATCAGCTTGCTGGTTTCACCATCGGGTTGCTTATAACGAAACTTCACCGTCATCAACTCCTTTGACTTCGAAGCGGAAGGATCAATTTTGGTTGTCTGATATTTCAGTGGATCGATTGTAAAAAACTCACTATCCACGCCCACCGGAATAATTTCATACAAAGCCGTTACGGTATGACCTGAACCTAAATCACCGGCATCTTTCTTATCGTTGTTGAAGTCTTCATTCTTCAGCAGGCGATTTTCATAGCCGATCAACCGATAGGCCTTTACTTTGGCAGGATTAAACTCGACCTGCAGCTTCACATCTTTAGCGATGGTGAACAGCGTTCCACCGAATTCATTCACCAACACTTTCTTGGCTTCCGTAAGGTTATCGATGTAGGCATAATTACCGTTGCCCTTCATCGACAATGTTTTCATTTTAGAGTCTTTATAGTTGCCCATGCCATACCCAAGTATCGTGAGGAATACACCACCCTGCTTTTCCTTTTCAATCAGTTGTTCCATAGCCGCATTACTGGATTCACCTATATTGAAATCACCATCGGTAGCTAAAATTACCCTATTGTTTCCGCCTTGCTTAAAATGCTTGTGTGCCATAGCGTAGGCTAGTTTAATACCTGCGCCACCTGCGGTTGATCCACCGGCTTCAAGCCTGTCGAGTGCTTCAATTATTTTTTTCTTTTCATTACCCGATGTTGGTTCAAGTACAACTCCGGCTGCGCCCGCATACACAACAATGGATACATAATCTTGAGGGCGAAGTTCATTCACTAACATTTTAAATGAAGATTTTAACAACGGAAGTTTATTAGGCTCGTCCATGGAGCCCGAAACATCGATCAGGAATACCAGATTCGATGCCGGTAGATTTTCTGTTGCAATGCGCTTGCCCTGCAACCCAATATGCACCAGCTTATGTTGCTTATTCCATGGTGCTGATGAAATTTCGGTAATGATATTGAATGGATGCTCATTCTTCGGCTGATTGTAATCATAGTCGAAATAGTTTATCAACTCCTCAATGCGCACAGCATCTTTAGGCGGGCGTTGCCCATTGTTCAGAAATCTGCGCATGTTACTATAGGAAGCCGCATCTACATCAATCGAAAAGGTGGAAAGCGGATTACGTAATGCATCGTGAAAGATGTTTTCATTTATACCATCATACTCTTCCGTATTCCAATCCGGTTTATGGTAATCACTTGGCGCATACGTTATAGGTGAAGCATATTCAGCTGCCACACCACTCTTTTCAACACGTTTATGCCGGCTATAACCGGTTACTACAACCTCACTAAGTTCAGCAACCTCAACAGCCAACTGCACGTCAATAACACTTCGCGTACCTGTTTTCACTTCCTGCGTAACAAATCCAATAAAAGAAAAAACAAGGGTACCACCCCCTGCCGGAACCTGAATGGAGTATCTTCCGTGCACATCCGTTAGTACACCTGATTTGTTTCCCTTCACCAGTACATTTACTCCGGCCATCGGACTACCATCTTCTGCCGAGGTAACCCTTCCGGTAACAACCCGTTCCTGCAGATTAAATCCCATGCTGGTAAACAGCAGGGTACTTAAAATCATAAATTGCGTTTTCATGTTTGTTTTGTTTGGTTTACGGTGATGAGATGCAGCCTCTCCATGTATTCCATAAACCAATCGGAATAATTTTTACTATCTTAAAAAATGCTTTTTAACAAGCCCCTAGCTGAAGTCACTGACCAGGACCTGCTGCAGCGGTACCAGAAAACCGGTGATATGGAGGTGTTGGGCTTTTTATATACCCGGTATACCTCATTGGTATATGGTGTTTGCCTGAAATACCTGAAAGACCGTGATGAAGCCAAGGATGCGGTTATGAATGTGTTTGAAAAACTTATCACCACCTTGCTGGAACATGACATCGCGCACTTTAAAAGCTGGTTGTATGTTACTGCACGTAATCATTGCCTCATGTATTTGCGGGCCAACAAAAACAAACAAACGGAAGAATTATCACCATTTCTTATGGAATCGGATGGTATTGCGCATCAGGAAGATGCAACTGATTTGGAGGGAAATCTTGTTAAATTGGAAAAGTGCATCGAAAAACTGGCCCATGAACAACAACGCTGTGTGCGGTTATTCTTTTTACACCAGAAATGCTACCAGGAAATTGGTGTAGAGACAGGTTTTGATTTGAAAAAGGTGAAAAGCTACATCCAAAACGGAAAGCGGAATTTGAAGATTTGCCTTGAGCGCCATGACTGATTATACAAACGATATTGCGCGCTACCTGAGGGGAGCCATGAGTGCTGCCGAACGGCATGCTTTTGAGAAGAAGGTTTTGGCTGACCCGTTTTTGGCCGAGGCGCTGGAGGGCGCAGAGCAACTTCACGCAGCCGATTTTGTTGAAGATGTTCAGGCACTGAATGAAAAAATAAAGCAAGCTGATTTTGTTGAGAAGGATATAGTTTTTGCACCGGCAGCAAGCAAAACCGCTGCTGCCCTACGCGAAAAAAGAGCCGAAATACAAATTGCGCCTAAACCTGATCGATGGGTTTGGCCAAGAAGAATTGCGGCCGGACTAGTTATTCTTTTGATTTCGGGCTATTTCATTTGGCAGGCCATCCATTCGGTAGAAAGTCCTTCAACACTAGCGCTTGAAGAAACACCCTCAGGCCAGGTTCCGGCTGGAGAAGAAGATTCAGTAATTGTTCCCGCTGAAGATCATTACAAAAAAGATGAACCCGTAGAAAATTCGAGAGAGATTACACAACCGCGATCAACGCCAGAAGTCTCAACAAAGTCAAAATCCGAAAAAGAAACCATAGCTAAAAAAGCTGACCTGGACGATGAGCTTAAAGAGCAACCCATCGTTGCCGAAGTTAAGCCTGTGGATAGTGCGCCAAAACTTGAGATACAAACAGAAGAATTAGCGGCCGAAAAAGAAACACTTGCTGCCGTTGCCAAGAAAGATGCTGCTGAACGAAAGAAGCAGGAAGTAAACCGTGCCGCTGGTGCACCCTCACTTTCTTATGTTTCCAATGTTATTCACGGCCGCGTAACCTCCAAAGAAGATGGCTCACCTTTACCGGGTGTGAATGTTATCCTCAAAGGATCGAACCGTGGTACAGTTACCGATATTGATGGAAACTATCAGATTGAATCCACGGTATCCAATCCAACGCTTACGTACTCGTTTATCGGGTTGCAGTCCACAGAAGTTAGTGCTGCTGACCGAAAGGAGGTTAATGTTTCGATGAGCCCTGATGCCACTCAACTTAGTGAAGTAGTTGTTACGGGATATGGAATATCGAACAGTGAACCCTATACTCCAACGGTTGACCTGGCCCATCCGGAAAACGGAAATCGTGCCTACCAGCAATACCTTGAGAAAAACATACACTACCCTGAGGAAGCAAAAATCAACAAAGTTCAGGGGCGCGTAACCGTTGAGTTTTATGTAGAACCAAATGGCAACTTAACAGAATTCAAAATTGTAAAGGGAATTGGTTCGGGTTGCGATGAGGAACTTATCCGCCTGATCAAGGAAGGGCCAAAATGGATTCCTACCAAAAAAGACAATACACCCATACGCGACAAAGCGCGTGTTCGCTTAAAATTTGATTTACCAAAATGATTTCACGCTACCTTAAACTTGCTATCGTCATCATTATTGCGGGAACCATAGCTGCCTATGTACTGCTGGTGATCATTCCCAAACAATCGTACAATACCGCCAAAGCCATCGGAAAAGATTTTAGTGAAGCCTTTCAGTTTACACCAGAAGTAAAGGTGCGTAACACCATTGTGCTGCAGAAACAAACGGCTATACTCGAACTGGCCACCTTATCACAAAACTTTCAGCATCGCTACAACTGGAAAAATGCCTGGATGGGGAGCACCAAGCAGATCGAAATTTCCGGATCATTTGAAGCGAAATGCGGGTTTGATCTTCAAAAGAAGTTTTCGATCGTTCTGGAAAACAATAAGGCAATTGTTTACCTGCCAAGTCCTAAAATTTTATCCCTCGAACCAAAGGCCGATTTAACCTTTAAAGATGAAAACGGCTACTGGAATTGGGTAAACGAAAACGACAGGACTACGGCAGTAAATGCCTTTATTTCCGATGCCCGAAATTTTGCGGCACAAGCTGCGTTTATTCAGGATACTAAAAAAGTCACGGAAGAAAAGCTCCGTGACCTTTTAAAAAGCCATGTTGATGAGGTGGATTTTGTGTATGACGAAGCTATAAGCCTGCCCGTACAATAAGCATGTTTAGTTAAACAACTTTTTTACGAATTAGCTTAGCATACGTACGGCTCACCGGAAAACTTTTACCGCTTTGCATTTTCACAATCATACCCCCGTTGAAATGCTTTTCAATTTCTTTCAGGAAGTTGATGTTAATAATTGTGCTGCGATGCACGCGAATAAAAGTTTCGGGATTCAGAATTTCTTCGAGCTTGCCTATACCTGAGGAGCTCACAAATTGATCATTCTTGGTGGTGAGTATGGTATAATCACCCGAAGCTTCCAGAAACATAATTTCCTCCACGGCCAGGTTAATCAGCTTCTCCGATTTCTGAACAAAGATGTGCGAATCGTATGAGGTTTTGTTTTCAGTTTTAATGTTGCGCAAAAGCTCACCAACATTGTTCTGCTCCAGCTTCATGCGTTCAACAGCACGTTTTAACGCCAACTGAAAGCGCTCCTGATCAATCGGTTTTAACAGGTAATCAACGGCATTTTTTTCAAATGCCCGAATAGCATATTGATCGTATGCGGTGGTAAAAATCACATGCGGATCGTGGGTAATTTCATCCAGAACATCAAAGCCAGTCATACCCGGCATTTGTACATCCAGAAAAATCAGGTCAGGTTTCAACTGATCAATCAGGTCAACCGCATCTTTTCCCTTATTGGCCTCGCCCACAATAGTAATATTGGGCATTTGGTCGATATACTCCCGCAAAAGCTCCCGGGCCAGTTGTTCATCATCAATAATTAAACACGTTATGTTCATTGGGGTTGTTTTAAATCGTTCAGTTAATCAGTTTTTCTTTACTAAGGTAAACGCTGATCTGATCCTATCGGTATCTAACCGGCAATACTTTTTATCTCAGTCTCTATCTCTTCAGGTTCGGCTTGTTGTGAATTTTCGGTCTTTTCATCTTCCGGAACAGGAATAAAAAAGCTGACAGAATAGCCCCATTCATTTGAGCGGATGCGCAGACCCGAACTTACACCGAAAGAGTTCCGCAAGCGTTGGTCTGTATTTTTAATTCCTACACCACTGGAACTTCCATCCATCACCTTCTTTGCATTTGAACCCAGGCCGTCATCCTTAACTTCAAAAAAGATCATGTGGTTAAAGCGTTTCACGATTAACGTAATGGTACCACCTTCTTCTTTTGGTCCGATTCCGTATTTTACTGAATTCTCTACCAGGGGTTGCAAAATCATAGGCGGAATTTTAATGCCTAAACAGGTGAAGTCAATTTGCTTTACAAACTTTAAACGATTACCAAAACGCACTTGCTGAATTTTAATGTAGTTGTCAATGAAGTCCAGCTCATGAATAAGTTTTACCATTTGGTCACCATGTGAATCGAGGGCATAGCGAAAAATATCGGATAGTTGGGTAATCACTTTACGTGCATTTTCTTTATTGGAGCCCACCAGCATGTTAATAGAGTTAAGCGTATTGAATAAAAAATGCGGATTGATCTGCGATTTTAATAACGACAATTGCATTTCACGATTTTTTATTGCCAGTTCTCCCTTTTCATATTCCTTTCGTTGCAGTCCTTCAAAGTACCGGATGATATAATACACGGCTGCCGTGATGATATACTGATTTTGAAACTGCAGTCCGTCCCACCGTAATAAACCAACCATATGTTCCTTCCAGTTATCCAGAAAAACGTAGCCCTCCACATAATCCTTTATATAATAAGAGAAGGAACCCATCAACAAAAAGAAAACCAGAATACCGGCTACGTGCCCGGTTATCTGAACATAAATTCTGAATTGAAAGAGAAAATTTGAATACAGTAAAATCAGGATAATGCACACGCAGAGGGCCTCCCACAGGTACAGAGCATTCCAAAAAACAAAGAAGAATGGGGTAACAAGTTTCCATTCCAAAAATGCGCTTACCGTAAAATTAATAAGGTACCACAGGCAAAGCAGTAAATACGCCCTTTTCCAAACACGCGGTATCTTTTCCAGGTTAATCAAGCCGTTAAATTGTCTTTTAAAGTTACACAGAACGAAGACAAATCGGCTAAGGAATTCATTTTGGCGCTAAACCTGCAAAAATGAAGATAATCTTACCTGACGTTTGAAAGAACCTCATGAATGATCATTTTTAGTAATTCCATGAGATTAGGCCTTTTCATAGCGCTATTGAGCTTCCTTGCCCTTCAGGGGTGGGCACAAAAAATAACGGTGTCGGGGGTTGCTGTTGACAAAGAAACCCGCGAGCCACTGCCTTTTGCCTCGGTGGGTATTAAAGGAAAATCCATAGGTACAATTACCAATTTGCAAGGCGAGTTTGACTTTCATATTCCGAATGACTATCGAAATGAAATTCTGGTGATTAGCATGTTAGGGTATGTTAATTACGAAGCCCCGGTGTGGACACTTCCGGCCAACCCAACCTTTGAACTTTCAAAATCAACAACTGTACTTAATGAAGTTGTGGTAACCGATTCACTCTCCGGTGGTGATATCCTTCGTATAGCCCTGAGCAGAATCGACACAAACTACCCAATGAAACCCTTTATGATGGAGGGATTTTACCGTGACGTTAAAAAAGTTGCCAGCACAAACATTTCTCTACTCGAAGCAGCAGTAAAGATTTATGATGAAGATTATGCTGAGCCTCGAAACAAATACAAACTTCGCGAACGGGTTCGCTTAATAGAAGTGCGAAAGAGCCTAGGGTATGAAAGCAGATTTACGGCATATTTCGACCAGGATAACTTACTGGAAGATTTACTGCTGCATAATAATATTCGCTACCGCCAAATAGAAGCACGCGAAGAAATGTACAATGCCATGACACGGCAGGCTGACTCCTATTATAACGGTCATGAAATTTATGTGATCGCGCACACCAAAGATTACCTGCTGAAAATCTTTGTCGATAAACAGGACTACGCTATTGTTCATTTGGACTTTGAAACAGGCTCTTCTAATGAATTGGTTGGTAAAAAGAAGAAATTGGTAAGTCGCTTTGCAGGATTGCGAAAAACGATTGACTTCCGCCCGGTTGATGGAAAAATGTATCTGAGTTACATGAGCATTACCTCAAAAGTAACCTGGCACGATATCAAAACTGACGAACTTAAATTTGAAACCGAATTATTTCAACAGTTGCTCATTAATGAAGTAAAGCCCAATACCAGTGAGCGTATTGGCGGCACGGAGAAAATGCGCAACTATGGCTTACAGTATCAGGATCAGCCCTATAATAAATCCTTCTGGGATAACTACAACGTCATTAAAGATACACCACTTGATAAAAAAATCCTGGAGGACCTGGAAAAAGCAGGGCCGCTGCAAAAACAGTTTGAAGGAGGTAACAACTAGTTGAGGAGTGAAAGGGCGTTCTTTATCCGCTTCAATGCCTCTCGCAAATCCTTTTCCGATGCTGCATACGAAAGCCGGATGCACTTTTCTTCACCAAAGGCACCCCCGGGCACCAGCGACACATGAGCCTTCTCGAGCATGTACATACAGAAGTCATCACCATTTTTGATCGTTCGCTCCCCATCCGATTTTCCATAATAGAAACTCACATCCGGAAAAAAGTAGAATGCTCCTTGCGGGTAATTGGATTTGATTCCCGGGATTTCCTTTAACAGGTTATAAACAATTTCTCTGCGTTTTTCATATTCCTTCACCATTGCAAATGTGGGGGCAAGGTCATCTGTAATGGCTGCGAGCGCTGCCCGTTGTGCAATGGAGCAATTGGCAGAAGTGAGCTGACCTTGCATTTTATTACAACCATCGGCAATCCATTTTGGTGCACCAATATACCCTACACGCCAGCCCGTCATGGCAAAACCCTTAGCAAAACCATTAACGGTTATAGTGCGCTCGAACATGCCTGGCAAGGATGCAAAACTTACATGCTCACCAGTAAAGTTTATGTGTTCGTAAATCTCATCGGCAATCACTACAATATTTTCGTGTTTGCTTACAACCTGTGCAATTGCTTCCAACTCCGAGCGTAAAAAAACAGACCCGGTAGGATTACACGGTGAAGAAAAAATGATAATTCTCGTTTTAGATGTAATAGCCTCCTCAACCTGACTTGCCGTTACCTTAAAATCGTTTTCAATGCCCCCTTTTACCAAAACGGGTTTTGCTTCGGCCAGGCGCACCAACGCATCGTAACTAACCCAGTATGGAGAAAATATAATTACCTCATCTCCGGGATTAAGAATAGCCAGCATGGCATTCGCTATCGATTGCTTGGCTCCGTTGGAAACAACAATATTTTCAGCTTTATAGGGAACGTTATTTTCCTTTTGGTACTTCGCAGCAAGCGCTTCGCGCAAATCCTGATAACCGGCTACCGGAGGGTAGGCAAAATACTTTCCGTCATCAATGGCTTTTTTCGCGGCTTCACAAATGTGTGCGGGTGTTTTAAAGTCGGGCTCACCCAGACTTAAGCTGATCACATCTATACCACGATTTTTAAATTCGCGGGCTTTGGCCGCCATGGCCAGTGTTGCTGATTCTTCAAAAGCGTTTAGCCGAATGGAGAGTTTATTCATAGTTGTGAAGGAAAGACAACAAAGAAAAAGATTTATACCGGAATGATGAAACTTCCGGAAGGTTAATTGAACAGCGTTCTGCCAATGATGCTTCTGCCCAAGGTGATTTCATCGGCATATTCCAGATCACCACCCACCGGTATACCGCGGGCAATCACGCTTACTTTTACAGGAAAATCTTTAATGCGCCTGTGAATATAAAAGGAGGTAGTATCACCTTCCATAGTGGGGCTCAACGCCAAAATAAGTTCCTTAACCTCCGATTGCCCATGATTGAGCCTATTAAGTAAGGACTCAATCTTAAGCTCTGAAGGCCCGATGCCATTAATAGGAGAAATAACGCCTCCCAATACATGATATAAACCCCGGTATTGTGAAGTGTTTTCGATGGCCATAACATCGTTGGTGTTCTCGACAACGCAAACGGTTGAACGATCACGTTTATGACTTACGCAAATGCTGCAAACCTCGGCATCTGAAATATTATGGCATTGCGAACAAAACTGAATGCCTGAGCGCAACTTGTTTAATGCTTCTGTAAGGGCAAACGTACTTTCTTCCTTCTCACGAATCAGGTGAAGCACCAGGCGAAGGGCTGTTTTTTTACCGATACCCGGAAGTTTGGAAATCTGGGCGACAGCTTCTTCAATAAGTTTAGAGGGGTAGTCCACTGGGCATTGAGTAATTATAAAATTTTGGCATCAATCCCAACTTCACAAATGGCATCGCGCATGGGTTTCAGAAAATCAAACGTGCCGTTTTTTACGGTACATTTCCCTTTATGATGGATGATCCACGTACATTGTTCAGCTTGCTCCGTTGTATGCTTGCAAACTTTAATAAGTGTTTCAATTACGTGCTCAAACGTGTTGAAGTCATCATTGAAAACAACCAAATCCATCAATTCAGTAGTTTCTACTACTTCCAGTAAATCGGTAAATAGTTCTTCTTGATAAGCGCTTCGCATGGTGCCGAAATGATCTGTGCAAAATTAACACAAAAACGACTTCTTTGGTTGATTTGGATTTGAAGGTATTTACTCATTTTTTGCAGGAAACTACAATCAATGACGCCTACACTGGTCATTAGTATTATAACCCTCTATTTCCTTGCCTTAATCCTGATTTCCTGGTTAACCTCGAAAGGGGCAGATACGCATACTTTTTTTACCGCTAACCGTCAATCGCCCTGGTACCTGGTGGCCTTTGGGATGATTGGCGCCTCACTATCTGGTGTCACGTTCATTTCAGTGCCGGGTAATGTTGGTAAAATAGGGTTCGGCTATTTTCAGGTGGTGCTGGGGTACCTGCTTGGATATTGGGCAATCATCGGCATACTCATGCCGCTCTACTACCGGTTGAACTTGATTTCAATCTATACCTACCTTGAACAACGCTTCGATTTTTGGTCGTACAAAACCGGAGCATTTTTCTTCATGGTTTCGCGCACCATTG
This sequence comes from Flammeovirgaceae bacterium UBA5585, assembly GCA_002425185.1. Lineage (GTDB taxonomy): Bacteria > Bacteroidota > Bacteroidia > Cytophagales > Cyclobacteriaceae > UBA2336. Next base: position 248,857 of record DILT01000008.1, read on the forward strand.
GATCATCTTTGCGGCTATACCTGGCTGCCACAGTACTTCAGTTATTTCTATTTGATGCATGGAACATCCCGTTCTATGTTACCGTTGCAACAACCATCGTTTTGATTTGGGTGTATACGAACAAAGGTGGGATCAAAACCATTGTGTGGACAGATACATTTCAAACATTCTTCCTGATTTCAGCCGTAGTCATTGCGGTTTGGCAAATTTCAAACCGCCTTGGCTATTCATTCACCGAAATGGTGGATGCCATTGAGCAAAGCAGATATTCTAAGATTTTTTACTTCGATGATGTAAACTCTCCGTTGTATTTCTGGAAACAATTTCTGGGTGGCGCATTCATTGCCCTAACGATGACAGGCATGGATCAGGAAATTATGCAGAAGAATCTCACCTGTCGCACACTCAGAGATGCGCAGAAAAATATGTTTTGGTTCAGCCTTACGCTGGTATTTGTAAACTTATTATTTCTTGCATTAGGTGCACTGCTCTACCTTTATTCAGAAAAGAATGGCATTGCCATTCCGGCTGCAAGCGATGAACTCTTTCCAGCGCTTGCTTTAAATGAATTCAGTTTGGTGGTTGGGATATTTTTTATTCTGGGGATCACTGCTTCTTCTTATGCCAGTGCGGATTCAGCCCTTGCAGGATTAACCACCTCCTTCTGCATCGACTTTCTGGATTTTAAGAACAAGCCTGAGGTTGCTAAAAAGCGTCAAAAGCTTTTCGTACACATCGGATTTTCCTTGCTCTTCCTCATCATCATTCTGGTATTTAAAGAAATCAACAACCGCTCGGTGATTGATGCCGTGCTGAGTGTTGCCGGCTATACCTACGGACCATTACTCGGGTTATTCTCATTTGGTTTGCTGACTAAGCGCAATGTGCGTGACAGACTGGTGCCCATAGTTTGTTTGCTCTCCCCGGCAATCTCCTATGTGTTGAGCGCAAATTCCAAAGCGTGGTTTGGTGGTTATGTCTTCAGTTTTGAAATCCTGATTGTAAACGGATTAATAACCTTTATTGGGCTATGGATCATTTCAACGGCACCTGATCGACAAAGCAAAAGTCTCTAAAAAAGGAAAAGGCCACCCCTTTTGGAAGCGACCTTAACCCGATTAAAACCAACCCCACGTTGGTGTTGACGTTTACTGCCTTGGCAGCGTTATTTCTTTACATAGTAATACTCCTGTATTTCATTTCCTTTTTTCAGGCGTATCGTGTACTCACCAAACTTCACATCACAGAAGTCGATGATCATTTTTCGTTTTTCCAATTTTTGAGATGTCACAAGGTCTCCGTTTGTGTAGTAGACCTCTACCGAAGCCCCCAGAAATTTTCGATCGGCTTTGAACATGAATAAATTCCTGTGCCGCGAATCAAGTACGTCAATCGCTTCATCAGGCGAAGAAGCCTGGGCTTTAGCAACACTCCCAAAGAGTATTGCCGTTGCGATGAAGAGGTTAACGAGGGTTTTCATAGGGTCTTTTGATCATCCTGTTTGGATAACCCTTATGCTAACCCCATGCCTTGTAAGAAAATGTTGATTTTAGAAGAATTTGAGGGGTTACCGTCCAATTTGTTCCAATTTTGGGAAGGTTCTTTCCAGAAATTCGACCCAACTTCAAAGCAATTCCTTCGTTGGATCCCAGAATATGTCGCTGAAGTGAGTGATTTTATCGTTGATTACCTCCACACCCTCTTTCTCCAAAAGATGCTGCATGGTGGTAGGCGTTTTAAAATGAATCTTCCCGGTGAGCAGCCCCTGACTGTTAACAACACGATGTGCCGGAACACCTTTTGGTGCTCCGTGCATGGCCCAACCCACCATACGGGCACTCATGCGCGTACCCAAATAGCGTGCAATGGCACCGTAACTGGTAACCCTCCCCTTAGGGATTAGTTTCACCACCGCGTAAACGTCATCAAAAAAATTCTTGTCTTTTAGGGTCATTTTCTTACCTGCCATATTTTAAAAAGTTGATCTTACTAACTTTGCTGGCTTAAAAAACCGAATCCTTGAGAAGCTTAATTTACACAAGTATAGCCTGCTTTTTATTTCCATTTTTTCTTTACGGACAAAATGGTCACGAACTGGTATTCCCTGACTCGGTTGGGTGGACTAATCTTTACGAAGGAAGATTGATTTCGTTCCAACTTAAAGCAATGCCAGGTAACCAGCATGTGGTTTTTTCATTGCTGGATAATGAGTTGCCCGGAATACAATTTGATTCAATCGGAAATTTTTCATGGACTCCGTCCTATGATCTTGTAAATCGAATTGAATTAAAGAAAGAGTTTCCGGTAATCTTCCACGGATTTTGGGCCGATGGCAGCAGGGTGCGCAAAACAGTAGTCTTTACCATCCATCATGTTAACCGGCCACCACAGGTGGAAGAACTCCCGGTGTTTTATGTAAAGCAATCCGTTCGCAATACTTATCAAATTGGCAATGAGTATGTCGCTGATCCAGACGGAGATCCGATTGTCTTTAAAGCAATACCTTCACAAATGCCCGAAGGCTTTATGTTAAACTCGCAGGGTCAGGTTAGCTGGACACCCTCACGCAACCAGTTTAATGCACTGAAAACCAATCCGGCTACTATTGAATTCATTGTTCAGGATCAGCCCGATAAAGCTGAGACTAAAGGAAGGTTTAGAGTTGCACAAACGCAACTTGATCTGCCACCCGAAATACTGATCGTTCCGGGTGATTCATCGTTTACTGTTAAGGAAGATGAAACACTGAATCTGAAGTTATACTTATCCGATCCCAATGGCGATGATAACATCAAGAATGCCGGATTTATAGCTTCTGATACACGCGTGCCTGCGACATCCTTAAAAGAAAACACCCCGCTTCAATATGAGTTTACCTGGCAGCCCGGGTATGAGTTTGTTGAAGACACTCAAAAAAGACTTTCATTCGAGTTGATTTTTTTTGCACTCGACAAATCAAACAATCGCACACAGCGAAAAATTAATATTACTGTTGTTGATGCTGAAAATATTGTATTGAAAGACGGATTACAGTATCAAAAATACAGGGCGAACATGGCGGCTGCGGCCGAATTGCTTCAAACGCTTGATCAAAATCAAAAACAACTAAACGTTGATTACAAAAAAGCAAAGAAGGGAAAGAAGAACCGCTCGTTAATGAACGCATCGCTGGGGGCGGTTACAGGGCTATCTCCCACCTTATTGGAAACCGACCAATCAAAAGTTGTTTCCACCGTAGGGGGTACCACGGTGCTTACGCTTAACACCCTGGAGGCTACGCAGGTTATCGGCAAATCGAAAGATGAGATTATGGACAGGATTAAAATAAATGTGGACATCCGAAACCGAGTACAAAGCGCTGGTGATGAGTTTTCACGAAAATATGCGATAAAAACAGCACGCAGAGGGCTGGAATTCGAAAAAGATATAGACAAACTACGTATGGTGCTGAATGATCAGCGCCTGGTGTTGCTGGAGTTGGACGCCTACAGAAAAAACGCCCAGCCATTAAGTAACAAAGAACTCAAACGAAACTTCCCCGACTTTACAGAAGAAAACTAAGTTAGTGTGTTTGCTGGTGGTTTTGCCAAAATGGTTTAAACGTATACATTTGCACTCCTAAAATTAACCAAGCCACAGAGGAGTGGTAGAGTGGTTTATTGCACCGGTCTTGAAAACCGGAGACCCTTTACGGGGTCCGGGGGTTCGAATCCCTCCTCCTCTGCCAAGTACATTTCAATCTGAGCTAAAGCCTCGAATTCCTCATGAATTCGAGGCTTTTTTCATTTTAACCTCTCCACTTTATACAAAGTTGCTCAATCCCTAGGTGACCAATTCGGTGACCCGAAAAATTCTCACTTCCGGGTCACCGAATCGGCCTAACGCATTCAAACTTCAAAAGATTATGGCGAGCCACTCTAAAGTTCACTGTCACAACGGTGAGTTTACTTTTTTATTGGAGCTAAGCAGAGGGAATAAACCACTTACCTACCGTAATAAGTCTATTGCCATTTCAAACCTTGAAAAGGCAAAGAAATATGGGTTTCAGGAGTAACTATCTTTGTGGGGTTCATCATGCTATAACCTGATTAATCAATTCAACATCAGGCTTTAGCCTGATAAAATCGAGTTCAAATTTCCGGCACCAATGGACATTTGCTGCCGCTTTATAGATGAGCAAAAGTTTGCGATAAGTACCGAAAAGTGTCTCCTTTCGCAAAAAAATGCTCACAATCTTAGCTCCTTTTCTCTTTAGGGCCCTAATAACTTAGAATCTAAATGCATTATTCATTGCCTCTATTTCCGTTTTGCTTAGCCCAATTTTCCCCGCCACTTTTTTCCATTGTCCAACGGCTTTCTTCACAGTCTCAATAATTTCATTAGCCCTTTTTTCAGAGACTCTGAAATACGGTGCTACTTCAAGCGCTAAATTCAAAGTCAATGAATTATCAATTTCATTAATATTCAAACTCAATCCTGTTCCTGTCTCTACCGGGTTAATATCATAGGCTGGAGAAAGTACCCATCCGGTAGGTGTAAGTAAAAATCCATGGTTCCGTAGATGATCATCTGTGTTACTAACACTGATGTAAAATACTATCCTTCTCCAAAGTTCTTCAAGATCAAAATCGGGTTGTGCCCCATGCTGCATGATGAATTCTGCAATATTTAAATAACTTACACCGCTTTGATAGTTTGTACTATCAGTATACCCAAGCAACGTCATTGCTGAAGCGAAATGAGTTCGTTGACATTGCTCATTTCGATCAAAGCGTTTTGTTAAATAAGTATGTAGTTTGCTATAATACTTTCCTGTCATGGCGGCAGCTACATTTAGTCCTGCATGAACTGCAAGCTCATGTACCACCATCTCCCAGCCTCCAATATCCTTCTTGTCGTCCTTACTTGGAAATTTTGCAATCCACAATTGGCCCTTAGTATCCACAACACTTGCTTTTGGTCTGGCACCACCCAATGAGGAACCTGGTGCCATCAGCATGTTGAGCCATTTAATTTTCATAGCTTCATCAACATTGTCTTCCTCTAATCGAAGAGTCGCTTCTTCTAATTCGCGTATTGATGACCATGGAGGTGTAGCCATTTCTTTATTATTGTTCAGAAAATCTCCTTCTTCATCTTCTTTAAATCTCAGCGCGCCCATTCTGTGACCATCAAAAACACCAAGCAAATAATCTGTTTCAAAAAGCGTTCGTGCTTTCCGCTCTTCTGCTCTGGCAAGCACTGCTTCTCTTCTGTCCATCAACACACGCCCCCATCGGTCAGGTGAAGAGTCCAGAAAAATTCCAAAGTTGTTTTTTCCTTCACCTAAATACTGCTGCCCCGAGAATAGTTGTAAGTCAGGATCAAGCGCTAATGCATGATCTGATTTGAGCCAGGCATCAGCATATTCAAAGGAGAAAACTTCTTTGCCTCTCACTTGAATTGAATGCAAAGTGCCCATAAGAGTGGGTTTCCCTAGCTCTACCCAATCTGCATACACCAATATGGATCGTTGTTGAGTATTCTTAGCCATTCTTTTTAGTTTTCTTAGGCGCACGTTCTTTTACCAACAGCTGGGCATCTTGAAGTCTTCTTCCAAGCGGATCATCACCGGCCAGTTTAAGTAAGTCCTTTTCCAACCCAAGGACAAACAATACCTGAGCATAAACTCCAATGGCCACGCTACCAGAGCCCTGTTCAATGCTTCGTAAAGTCGGGCGTGTAGTGTTTGACCGCTCAGCAACTTGCTCTGCACTTAGTTTTCTGCGGAGGCGAGCCAGCTTTATATTCTCACCAACTTCAACCAAAAGCTTGTCAATCCTTGGCAGTAAAATTGTTTTTTTATACCTCATAATGGAAAATATTATTTACAAATATATAAATAAATGGAAACAATATTTTCCATTATAATTATTCAAAACTAACTAGCCAAAAGCGAGCAAATTGCGGCTTTGGCGGGGCTTTGTTTTCTGGCTATCTGGTCTGCACCCCCCTTAAATGGTTCAGCAATACACGACTAAGATTACCCCCTGAAGTGATTATTGTCATTTTTTCTGCCCGATAAAACAGGGATAATCGTATTCATTAAAATTAATATATCATGAAATCCAGCGGCTTTTCGGCAGGGCAAAATGCAAGCCTTATTTTGCTTCGTGTTTTTATTGGATGGCATTTTTTCTACGAGGGAATTCTCAAAATCTATAACCCCGCCTGGACTGCCAAAGGCTATTTGTTAAGTGCCACCTTCCTAAAACCATTTTTTACCTGGCTGGCAGGCGATTCAGTAATTCGTATTGTGGACACACTCAACATCGTTGGGCTACTGGGTGTTGGTGCAGCGCTGTTGCTGGGATTAAAAATCAGATGGGCAGCTATTGGCGGCATATTGCTGTTGGCTTTTTACTATTTGGCTCATCCTCCCCTTCCCGGATTTGATCATGGGTTTACCGAGGGAAGTTACTGGATGGTGAACAAAAACCTGATTGAACTTGCTGCACTGGTAGTGCTGTATCAATTTCCAACGTATGCTGCCTTTGGTTTGGAGAAATTGCTTTTCAGGAAAAGTACAATCGTTGAACAACAATCCCCACTTAAAAACTGAAATCATGAAAAAGAAAGAAGATAGTCTTTTCAGCCTGAACAGACGCGACATGCTAAAGAGTTTGGCAGGTATACCCATTCTTGGTTCGGTTTGGTTTGCCGGTGCCAAAACAACGGTAACTGCAAAACATGAGCGCGAATTTTTGCTTGAGAAATTAAATATTAAAGCAGCATTGCCACCACCAACAGGGCCTATGAGCGGCAAACCCTTACGGTTAGGAATAATCGGCTTTGGCATACGAGGTGAACAGTTGTGTCGGGCTTTGGGATTTGCCACTAAGGAATGGCTGAGTGAAATGAAACAGGCTGCAGAAAAAAATTCACACGATACAAGACTCTCTGAATTCCTGGCCCAAGAAAACTTAAATGTAAAAATTACAGCGGTTTGTGATGTGTTTGATGTTCATGCCGAACGTGTAGTAGATTCTTTTTCCACTGCCGACAATCCGGTTAAGCGCTATACCACACACAAAGAATTGGTGAGCAGTGGTGAGGTTGATGCTGTAATCATTGCTACACCCGACCATTGGCATGCCCCGATGGCCATCGATGCACTGCAGGCAGGTGTTCATGTTTACATTGAAAAACCCATGACGCATACCATCTCTGAAACCTACACACTGCGCGATGCCGTGCGTACTTCGGGGAAAGTTCTACAAGTCGGCCATCAGCACAGGCAAACCCAAAGTTTTCTGGCGGCCATGGATATCATTCAAAAACAAACGCTCGGTCACGTGTCGCTGGTACAAACCAACACTAACCGTAATGATGATAACGGTGCCTGGCAATACGATATTCATGAAAAGGCATCACCCGAAACCATCGATTGGGATTTGTTTTTAGGAACAGCACCTAAAGTTCCTTTTAATAAAGAACATTTCTTCCGGTGGAGAAAGTGGTGGGCCTATGGCTCTGGATTATCCGGTGATTTGCTTACGCACGACTACGATAGAATAAATTGCATCCTGAAAATGGGTATTCCAAAACTGGTCACGGCTTCAGGCGGAATTTATACCCACCGCGATGGCCGCAATGTACCGGATGCATTACAAGTAAATATGGAGTACCCTGATTTTAGCACGGGCTCCAGTCAGCCGGCAGGCAAAGAAAAAGGAATGACTTTTGTTTACAGCGCAACGCTTGGCAATCAGTTTGACCGGCCAACGTACCTGATGGGTCATGATGCAACTATGGAACTCGGTAATGTGATCAGCATTTATGCAGATGCCCGGAGTACCCGATATGCTGACATGTTAAAGGAAAACCGGATTGATCCGGAGATTCCTATCTATCAATACAATCCACTGGCCAACGCTACTGATGCGGTTACGTCAGCCACAGCAAAATATTTTGCCAACAAAGGATTGATGTGGACCTACCGTGATGGAAAGCGAGTTGACTCAACATTTCTGCATATGCGCGAATGGCTGAGTTGCATCCGTAATGGTGGCAAACCAAGCTGTGGTATTGATGAAGGATTTGAGGAGGCCATTTCGGCACACATGGCAGGATTGTCGTATAAACTAGGCAGGGCTATTGAATGGAGTCCGGAAGAAGAAAAAATTATTGCCAGGCCTGGTGAAGACCTGGATGCGATACTTCTGGCAAGTCAATAAAAATTCTTAGAGAAATTTTATTGAACCGTTGGATTGAGTAGAGGCTACTGCTTTATCCTTAATCCAAAGAAAGGTCTTAACCATTTCAATCTTCGGATGATTTCAAACGTAACAAAGCATCCGGCCATCGTAAACAACAACACCAGCACAAACTGAACGGCCGATGGCAATGTCCATTTGAAAATTAAATGCGATCCGAGGTATAAAAAAATCATGTGCACGATATACACCGGATAAGCGGCTTCGCTCAGGTATGTTAATGCTTTGCCCGGTTTGTTCAGGTATGCACTGCCGAAAGCGAGCATCGTCAATATCCAACTCATCGATTCAACTACCATTAAGTAACCTGGTGTATTCATACCAAAATGATAGACTCGCAACAAAAAAAGTGTGGTGCCGGTGATCACAAAAAACCAACGCCATCGCTGGATCATTTGCCAGAATGAAGGACCGCAAAGCACAAAACAAAAGCCGAATAAAAATGCCAGCAAACCCAAAAAGAAACCGTGCCACGTCATGGCGTACAATTCGAACGGAACGGGCTTGGCGATTATCACCTCCAGCACAAAGGCCGCAACGACCAGCAGCAAACCCATGGGGTGACACAACATATTTTTCAAGTATCTTACAACAACCCCACCTTCGTTATGCTTCAGGTAAAACAAAGCAGGCGAGAGCAACACAACATAACTGAAGATATTCCCCAGAAACCACAGGTGCCCCGGATGCCAGTTATAGTGCAATTCCATGTTATAATGATATCTCCAGATCAGCACATGCACCGGCACAATCGCAAACATGCCAAATACAAAAGGCAACAAAATACGCCACGCTCGTTCGGTAATGAGTTGTTTCCAGTTTCGTTTTTGCATAGCAAAGTACACGCTCATGCCCGAAACAAAGAACAGCAGGGGAATGCGCCACACATTCAAAAACATCATGGGCGTCCATAAAGCTGTCCAGGGATTTTGATTGGTAATAAATCCAATCATTACGCCCCATGGTTGAAAACCTATGGCCACATGGTAAATCACAAGCAATCCGATGGCAATTACACGAAGCCAGTCGATGTCGTAGCGTCTCATTTTTTGTTTGGATTAATTTAGTGGTTGATGCTGCCTGAATTCACGCAAAGTGCGCAAAGGCTAAGGCCACCCAAAGCACGCCAAAGCGCGTATGCCTTAGCGAACTTTGCGTTCTTCTTTTTGCGGTCTTTGCGTGAAAACAAAATTAACTACTTCAACATCGCTGCGATTTCGGGGCGGGTTTTTTCAATATACGCGTAGTCAAGCTTGAGGCCCATTGGGCCAAGTGTGTTTTTCATAATGTCATATACATCTTTCAACTCACTGAACGGACCGGCAACATTGTCGTAGGCTGTTGCTCCGTATTTATTTTTGATCGATTTATCGGCTTTCTTTGCCAACAATAACTTTACAATCTCCGGGCGGCAGAAGAATGCCGCGGTATGCAGCGCGGTTGAGCCATCATTGTTCTGAAAGTTGATATCTACACCGGCATCTAAAAGCACTTTGGCCATTTCCGTTTTACCAAATACAGCCGCGCTGATCAGCGGACTTGAGCCGCCAAACGGGTCTTTTACATTCAGGTCGCTGCCGGCTGCAATATGCTGCTTCACCACTTCCACATTTTCAGTAATCACAGCCGTGTGCAAATCAATATCCGGAGCCTTGGCATTTTGACCCTGTGCATTTTCCTTTACACCACAGGCTGTTATAAATAGTACGATCGCCCACAGGGAAATTTTAGTCATGGAGGAAATAAAATAGAGAACTGTTGTTTTCATGGATTTTTGTTTTTGGTTAAGTGTTTTTTGTTGCCTCAAAGAAACGGGCAAACCCAAGTGGGAGCTAAACAGCGGTGCGCACAAAACCATCAACTTTGCGTAAAAGCATATAAATTTTGATGCAACCCTGTAAATTTTGAAGCAAATGCCCGTGAACTGCTACCTTCGCGGCTGTAAAATCTATACTTTTCAACCCCGACTGCTTTTTTAGTTTCCATGAACAACGCATCACCCCAGGATATAGAATTTCTAAAACAACTCACCGCAAAAATTGAAGAACACATTGCGGAAGAGCAGTTTGGGGTAAGCGAATTGGCTGAGGCTATGAACATGAGCCGCTCCAACCTGTTGCGCAAGGTGAAAAAGGCCACGAGCCTGTCGGTGAGCCAACTCATTAACCAGGTGCGGTTGCAGCGCGCCATGGCGTTACTGCGTACTACACCATTAAATGTATCGGAAGTTTCACACCAGGTGGGGTTTAACAGTACCTCGTACTTTATTAAATGCTTTCGTGAATATTACGGCTACCCGCCAGGTGAGGCGGGCAAACGCGGTGCTGAACAAGCGGTGCCCATAGCTACACCTCCGGTAAAGCAAACCCGTATGTATTGGGTGGCAGGCGCATTGATAGTCGTTGCAAGTGTATCCATATGGTGGTGGTTCACAAACCGAACGCCTGAAGAAAAAATCGTGGTTGAAAAATCCATTGTGGTTTTGCCGTTTAAAAACGACAGTGCCGACTCCACGAACGTTTATCTCATCAACGGGCTGATGGAAGCCACGCTTAATAACCTGCAAAAGATCAAAGACCTGAAGGTGCTTAGCCGTACTTCAGCTGAAAAATACCGCAACAGCAATAAGGCTATACCGGAAATCGCGAAAGAACTGAATGCGAATTATTTTGTGGAAGGCAGTGGACAGAAAATGGGCGACCGCATCGTGTTAACCATTCAGTTAATTGATGGGGCCACCGACCGTCACTTGTGGAGCAAACAATACAGGCGCGAAGCAAAAGACATTTTTACATTACAGCAGGAAATAGCACAAGACATTGCTGTGGAAATTCAGGCGCTGATTACACCAGAAGAGAAATCACGAATCGAAAAAATCCCGACTACCAATACAGAGGCGTACGATTACTTTTTGAAAGGATTAGATCTGTTGAATAAAAATGGAGATGAAAACCTGCAACAAGCGCTTGTTCATTTTGATGAGGCCCTTGAACACGATAATACCTTTTCCCTCGCCTATGCCTGTGCGGGCATTGCCTGCTATTACCTTGATGTGTTCCGCGCTGAAAAAGATCATGTAGAAAAACTTGGCAGCTATGCCGACAAAGCCTTACTGTACGACCCTAAATTGGGCGAAGGGCTCACCGCCAAGGCTATGTATTATTTGTTGAAAAAGGAATATCAGCAGGCCTTGCCCTACCTTGAAAAAGGATTGGAATACAATCCAAATTCATCGTTGCTCGTAGGCTTGCTGGCCGACTTCTACGCCAACTACCTGCCAAACACCGGCAAATACCTGGAGTATGCATTAAGAGGAATGCAATTAAATGCAGGCGTTGGTGATTCCGTTGAACAGAGTTATTTCTACCTGCGTCTGGGCAATGCGCTCATCCAAACCGGGTTTGTGGATGAGTCGCTGCGCTACATTGATAAATCACTGGAGCTTTCTGAATTCAATATGTACTCGCGCTATGTGCGCGCCTTTGTGATGTATGCAAAGACCAAAGACTTGAACAACACACGCAACTTGTTGCTGGCTGAATTTCAGAAAGACACCATGCGTTTTGATATTCTCCAGGACCTGGGGAAGGTGAGCTACTACCTAAAAGACTACGAAACAGCGTATAAATATTACCTGCGTTTTAATCGCATGCGCGAAGCGATGAAGTTGGATGTATACCAACACGAAAATATGATTATTGGGGTAACCTACCAGAAAGCCGGGTACCGTGAAGAAGGCACAGCATTTATTGAAAGCTACCGCCAATTTCTGAACCACGACCAGAGCGCCTACCGCCATGCCGGCCTGGGCATGTACTACAGTTATTCTGGTGACAAACAAAAAGCGTTGGAGCACTTCCGCCAGTTTGCCCGGGAAGATAACATACAATATTGGCTTATACTTTTCATTGATAAGGACCCAATGCTGGCAGGTATGGCCAACGACCCTGAAATGAAGAACGTGCTACACGAAATTGAAAAGAAGTTTTGGGCGAATCATAAAAAACTGAAGATACGATTGGAGGAACAGGGGTTGTTGTAGTGAAACCACCGCCTAACCCCTCCTTATCAGGAGGGGAGTTTAGGAATTACCTCCTGACAAATGAGAACAAATACAATTAAGATAGTAGAGTCCGGCCATTATCCGGAGGACTCTACTACCATACTACCACTAAGCAGAGTAAAGAACAAAGGTTAGGTCATTAATCATCGTCATCGTCAAAATCATCATCGTCATCATCGTCACGCCCTGACTCACAGGAATTTTTAAAATTAGACCGTATCTTTTGTGCCAAAGCTGTATTGGAAGCGTCATTGATCCGAATGACACCGTCATTATCAATGTTTGCCTGGCTCAAATCCACTGAATTTAATAATTTATCTAAGTCAATCAGCACCAGTATGTTGCTGAGTGCATCCGGCTTCATTTCAAATCCTTTGTCATCTTCAATTTCAATCTCCAGCAAGGCTTTGGTTGAAAACTCTACCTTCACCGGATCACCGCTGGATGGCTGGTAGGTAAAGGCAACGAACATGCTGTTGCCGCCATCGAGGAACTGCCCGAGTTCAATTTCAATTTCATTGTATAATCCGGGGTCGATCTGGCTGATGCCAAACTCAGGGTTGCTGGTACCGGCAATCAGATCCACCACATACCTGCCTTTGAATTCAATTTCAAAATCATCACCATTATCATCATCGTCATCATTTTCAAATTCTACCTTTCGAACGCCAACTAGGGCTTTTTCAAAGGTATACGATGTTCCATTCGTACGGCCCGAAGGCTTGATTTGCGAACCCGAAGTGGTTGCCTTCATCTTAAATTTTACTCCCTGGCTTATGGAATTCGAATCATCACAACCCGAAATCACCGCCATCGCCAACATGAAGAATGCTAATACGTGAATTTTCATAGTTAATTGTTTATTTGGTTATTAAATCTTTTTAAAGTTCAGTCGGTCATCATCATCATCATCGTCACCCGATAATTCAATGGTTGTGGATGTGTAGCGTAGCACTGTCCAGTCTTCATTGATATCATCATACGGGTTTCCGGCATTCAGCTGAATGTTCAGTTCCAGTTCACCGTCATCGGTATCGGTAAACCAGTTGCCGGTGATCACCAATGCACCCCGGGTTGCTGTAAGTGTACCGTTAGGACTGAATGCGAAAACAAAATCAGTCCATGTACTGGTTTCATCACTGGAATCATTGATAAATAATTCCACACGCCAGGTGCCAGTTGTCAGGATCTTGATAAAATCATCTTCATGGCATGAATTGTCAGCGGAAACAATCGCCTGCTCCAGCTGATTGAAATTGGACACGACAACCTGCGAACTGTTGGGCAGCAGCATGGTTACCGGAAACTCAAGACTGATCAGCGTACCCGAACGAAGCTGTTTAATAAAATTGCACATCGATTCGTCATTGGTAACTGTCACCACGTTGGCCACCTGGTTATTGGTATCATAGATGGTCAATACCAGCGGATACTTGAAGTTGATGCAGCTGATGAAATCATCCTTGCAGTTAGCAATTTTCTGGTTCAGCTCCTGCCTGCTGCTAATCGTTGCCTGCGTAAAATCTGAGAGAATGATTTGAATTGGGTATATGAACTCTACTACGTCATCGTCATCATCCAGTTCATCTTCCACCAAAACAAAGTCAGCCGGAGTATTCACCTGGATAATCTTACCGTCAAGGGTTACCCTTACCGGCAATACAACAGTGGTACAGCTTGAGTTATCGAGAATATTATCATCAGAACCATCGAGTTTGGCTACCCGGAACATCAGGTCAACCACCGGTGATGAAGCCGGTATGGCAGAACCATCTGTAGGTATCTGTATAAATGTTTCCTCCTCCTGACAACCCGACATCACCATCAACAGGAAAACAAGCTGTGCCCACACCTTGAATGGGTTGCTTGCTTTGAAGTGGAATGATCTCAGGTGCTTCATCGTTAATAGAACCGGTATCCCCCGGAAACTCCTACCCTTGCCTAAAAAGATTTTCATAGTGCATATAATTCCGGTCAGAATTAACGGTTATCTGAATCAGAAATCAACTAAACCGATATATTGTTTTTCCTTTCAGCTATGGATCAGACCCCTCCGCATGTTTGTGACGAACCAGTTTTCAGGGAGATATTCAACCGATATTCCCGGTCGCTGTACAATTTTCTCTTTTATAAATACGGGGAAGAAAACAACCCGGAAGACCTGATGCAGGAAGCTTTTGCCCGGCTGTGGGATAATTGTAAGAAAGTAAGCCCGGAAAAAGCCAAATCATTTCTCTTCACAGTAGCCAACAACCAAATGCTTAATGACCTGGCGAAGAAGAAAACAGTATTAAACTACCAAAAAGAAAAACCGGCAACGAGTACTGAGGTTTCGCCCCAGTATGTGCTGGAAGAAACGGAATACATGGCCCGACTGCAGAAGGCGCTGGAAGAGCTTACGGAAGAACAACGGGTTGCTTTTATGATGAACCGGGTTGAAGGTCTGAAACACCGGGAAATTGCCGAAATACTGGGCATATCGCAGAAAGCAGTCGAAAAAAGGATTTACAAGGCATTGGAAAGCCTGCAATTGAAACTGGGGAAAATTTAATTATATAGGTAGGAGGTTTGCATGTTTACCTGTTCTATAGGAGGATTAACGGTTCATGAATAACCAGCAATACATAGAAAAGTGGCTTGACGGCACCTTAACGGAAGAGGAAAAAGCGGCATTCGAAAAAACGGAGGAGTTTAAGTCTCTTCAACGGATGGATGCTGCCTTGAAACACTTCCATCCCAAATCCTTTAACGCTGATGAAGCTTTCGGACGGATTAAGGCAAGAAGACAAAAGACGGCTAAGGTTATTTCGGTGAATTGGAGTATGGTATATCGCATTGCTGCCGTGCTGGTGGCCGGTATCGGACTTTTATTCTTTTTGTATTCCAATTTTTTCAGGCAAACTGTAAACGAGGTTCAGTATTCCACCCTTGCCGGTGAAACGAAATCCGTTACGTTGCCAGACAATACGGTTGTTACGCTTAATGCGTTATCATTAGTTACTTTTTCAGAAGATAACTGGTCAAGCAACAGAAATATCAAGCTGGAGGGTGAAGCCTACTTTGATGTGGTGAAGGGCGGATCTTTCAAGGTGGAAACCTCTACCGGAACAGTCACGGTACTCGGAACGCGTTTCACGGTTAAAGACCGGCCGAATTTTTATGAAGTTATCTGCTATGAAGGACGTGTGGAGGTAAAAGCATCGGCTGAACCGGTTTTGTTAACGCAGCATGATTTTTACCGCGAAACCGGTTCTGCCATTTCAAAGTCTGTTACTGCCGGTGAAACAGCCCCGGCCTGGATGAACAATGAAAGTTCCTTTTCAAGTGTTCCCTATTTCGAGGTAATTAATGAACTGAAGCGTCAGTACAACGTCAGCGTACAGGTTAAGGAAGTTGATACACTCCAGGTTTTTACCGGTAAATTCCCCAACAATAACCTGACTACCGCACTGCAGGCTGTCACTATTCCCCTTAACTTGTCATACCAGGTAAACGGCAGGGAAATCGTTGTATTTCATGACAAGTAAAACAGGCAAATGTCTCGCAGCAATTATTCTGTCGTTCGCTTCATGCTGCTGTACCCTTGCACAATCAGCCGAAAAACAATCGGTAAGGATTTTACTGCTGTCACTCGAAAATAAATTCGGGGTTGTTTTTACCTATGCGGATGAAACAATTAAAGGCATCACTGTTCAGCCCGCTCCCCGATTATCCGGTATTAATGAACACCTGCAGTATTTGCGCAATGAAACCGGATTGATATTCGAGCCGATCAACGAACGCTTCATCGCGATCCGCAAGCCCCTGGTAAGCCAGTCTGCAAAACGCTGTGCTTTTCTGCGTTCATCGGAAAACGGTGAGCCCATACCGGGCGCTACCATTCAATTCGGCAATAATTTTACGGTTACCACTGAATCGGGCTTTTTTGAAATCGAATCACCAGAACCGGTTACGCTGACCATCCGATCACTGGGCTATCAGTTGCTGGAAATTTCTTCTGGCGAACTTTCAGAAAAATGCATCACGCTGGTGATGAAAGTGAACCGGACGACACTGGATGAGATCACAGTATCTGATGTATTGACTACGGGCATGGAGCGCAAATCGGATGGATCCATCACCGTCCGGAATAAACTGCTCGGCATACTGCCCGGGTTTCCGCAACCGGATGCCATTCAAACCCTGCAATACCTTCCCGGGGTTATCAGCATTCTTGAATCAGCAGCTGAACTTAACATTCGCGGTGGAACCAATGACCAAAATCTTTTTTTGCTGGATGGGATTAAAATTTACCAGACCGGGCACTTCTTTGGTCTGATCTCAGGCATCAACCCGCACATAACGGAAAAAGTCAACTTCATAAAAAACGGAACCAGCGCCTGGTATGGAGACGGAGTTTCCGGAACCATTGCAATAACAACAGATGATCAGCTGAGTACCCAAACACAGGGCAGCGCAGGCATCAACCTGTTATATGCGGATGGCTTTCTTCAGATACCTTTAACAAAAAAATTATCCATTCATGCATCCGGTCGTCATTCCCTTCCTTCATCCTGGAAAACGCCCACCTTCCGGCAATATTACAGACGTGCCTTTTCCAATACCGAACTGTCTGATAAGGCCAGTGCTGACCTGACCCGGAATGAAGAATTCAGTTTTTATGATGCCAGCCTGAAACTGCTGTACGACATCTCCTCACGAGATAAACTCAGGGTGAGTACGTTTACCATCAGCAACGCTTTGAATTACGATGAGCAAGGTGAATTCAGCGGGCGGCCGCTGCAAAGAAAAAGCAGCCTGGGGCAGCAAAGCCTGGGCAGCAGCATACATTACGCGCACTTATGGAGTGACAGGGTGAAGACACAAGCCGAAGGGTATTTTTCGAAATACTCCCTGGATGCCATCAACCAGAACATCGCGCAGGATCAGCAACTGACGCAGGGAAATGAAGTTCTGGAAACTGGTATCAGACTCACTTCCCTTATCGAAGTAAACCAGCAGTGGCACATTCAAAGTGGCTATCAGTTTTATGAAACAGGTATCACCAATGCCGACCAAATCAATAATCCTTCATTCGAAAGAAGGGTGAAGGAGGTGATGCGCACCCATGCCCTGTTTGCGGAAAGTGGCATCACACTACATGAGGACAGAACCAACATCCGTTTTGGCCTGCGGACAAACTACTACGACAAACTGAACCGGTTAACCGTTGAGCCCCGCCTGGTGGTTTCCCGGGCACTATCGAAAACAATTACTGTAGAATTACTCGGAGAGCAGAAATCACAAAGCAGCCTCCAGGTAATTGATGCCCCGAATGATTTTTTCGGCATTGAGAAAAGCCGCTGGCTACTGGCCAATGACGATGATGTTCCCCTGCTGATCAGCCGGCAGGCCGCTGCCGGAATGATTTTCAAGAAAGGCGACTGGTTAGTGAACTCAGAAGTTTTTTATAAAGATGTGGATGGCATCATTTCTTCCAGTCAGGGTTTCCAGAATCAATTTCAGTATGTGCGCACCAGCGGTGGATACACAGCAACAGGATTTGACGTGCTGGTCAATCACCATTCAAGCCGCTCGCTTCAATGGCTGCGCTACTCTTTATTAAAGAGCAATTATGAATTTCCGGAGTTTACACCAGCCGTATTTCCAAACAGTGCTGACGTCAGGCACATTATTACAGGGGGCTTGAGCTACCGCTTCTCAAAAGTTGAACTCTCGGCAGGCGGTAACTGGTATACCGGACGGCCGGTAACCCGGCCCGTTGCCGGAGAGGAAGTAGTATCTGGCAGCATCAATTACGACTTACCCAATGGTGTGAGACTTAAAAATTATATGCGCATTGATTTATCAACCCGCTGGCATTTTTATACAGGCGTTAAAGTAAAATACCACCTGGGTCTATCGCTGTGGAATATTACCAACCATAAAAATATACTGGATGAACATTACCTTGTAAACTCAGAAAACCAGGCAGAAAAGATTGAGCAACGGGGTTTGGCTTTTACACCCAATATCTTTCTTCGATTCGATTTTTAAAATTTTATCAGGCGTATAACCAGGCTTTAAATTATCCCCGCACCGCCTCTATCTTCCTTATCACCCGCTTAGCCTGACGGATAGATTCCTTTCTGCGGCTGTCATGAATACTGGCATTGAGTTCGTAACCGGCCAACAGCACAATGGTGATAAGCTGAATCCAGATCATCAGCGCAATGAGCACACCGATAGAACCATAAATTTTGTTATAGGTGCCGAAGTGGGTGATGTAGTAAGAGAAACCATACGAAACCGCCAGGCTAAAAAATGTGGCAATGAATGAACCAATAGAAAAAAATCGCCAGTTGTAATGAATGGCCGGACCAAAGTAATACATACTGGAAATCACCAAAAAGAACACAATGAAAATTACAATAAACCGCAACGCAAACAACAAATATACCGTGGCACCATCCAGGTTAATGCCTGGTAATTCATTCAGATTTTCAGTGATATAATTCAACACCAGCTGACCGATGATTAATAACGCAATGGCCACCAGTAAAGCTACCGCCAGGTTAACGGTAAGGGCCGTAGCAATTAGGCGGGTTTTAATTGCCCCGCGATTTTCAATGGTTTTGTAACAGGCATTAAACGCGCGCATCAATGCCATCATGCCATTGGTTGACAGGTAAAACGACAACACAAAACCAAACGATAGCAACCCACCACGCTGGTTGCTGATGATGTCCAGCACCGTGGAAGAAATTACCTCGTACATGCTGGGCGGTAACTGCTCACCCAGAAACTCCATAATGGTTTCGGTGTTGAGTTCAGGAAAATAAACCGTTACATAGGGAATAAGGGTAAACAGGAAAATGATAGCCGGAAAAATGGCCAGTATAAAGTTGAACGATACACCGTTGGCCCTGTCCAGTATCTCATCCTTTTGCAAATTGCTGAGCAGGGTTTTCGCAATCATGTACAGCGATACATTATCGTATCGCTTAAAACGCACTTTTTTTGTCCAGGCCAGTAATATCCTGGCCCGTGTAAACTGAAGAAAAAATTTCTTGTGTTTATACTTCATGTAAAGAAAGGCGCCAGTACGTCCATCATGGCTTGCGGTGGCCTGCATGGCCTCCCCGACTTCTGATCAACAAAAGCCAGCATGGTTTGTCCCTGGTGTATCAGTTTATTGTCTTCGTTGTAAATATCGTAATGAAATGAAATACGCACAGCAGGTTTCTCCTTAATAGTGGTGACAATGCGTAACTGTTCATCGTACTTACCGGCCGTTAAAAACTTTGAATGGTTTTCGAGTACCGGCATAATAATACCCATCGCTTCAATTTCGCGATACGTCAAGCCAAGCTTTCGCAGCGCTTCAACGCGTGCTACTTCATAATACATGGCATAGTATCCGTAATACACATACCCCATCTGATCTGTTTCTCCATAACGAACACGTACCGTAGTTTCCGATTGATACATGTTTACTTTTTATTTTGATTGGCACGTGCAATGCGCTGCTCGCGGGTTAATGCCTGCTGATAGCGGTTAGCATTTTTTAGATGCTCAGAATATGAAGCAGTGAAATTATGATAGCCTGAAAAATCTTCCTTAGCGCACATGTACAGAAAATTACTGGGCTTGTAGTTGAGCACTGCCTCCAGGGTAAAAATTTCCGGCATATTAATGGGGCCGGGGGGCAGACCTTTGTATTTATAGGTGTTGTAGGGCGACTCTACTTCTTTATGTTCATTGAGTACCCGCTTTAACGTAAAGTCACCCACCGCGTATACTAAGGTTGGGTCGGCCTGCAAGGGTATACCGTTTTTTATCCGATTAAGATAAAGGCCTGCTATAACAGGTGCTTCATCGCGCTTTACCGATTCGGCCTGCACAATAGAGGCGAGGATGGAAACCTGAATTGGAGTTAGTCCAATTGCTTCTGCCTTTTGCTTTCGTTCATCATTCCAAAAGCGTTCATATTCCGCATACATGCGCTCCACCAACTGCTTACCGCTAATGGTGTAGTATACTTCATAGGTATTGGGAAGGAACATGCATAAAATATTCTCCCTGGTAAATCCACGCGAATCACCAGCCAGGAATCCGGCCAGTGCCGCTTCAAATTCGGCCGGTGTAAGCGCAATGTTTGATGTTATTTTTTCGGGCAGATCCGTTATCAGCCGAACGTTATTGAAGGTTATACGAACCGGCTCCTGCTCACCTGCGCGTAAAAACCGAATAGCTTGTATGTTATTCATGTTCCCCAGCAGAATAAACCGCCCGGGCTTTACCAGCTTATCATAGTCCATTAGTCGCGAAAGGAAACTGAACGAGATCAAATCCTGCACATATTCACCCTCGTGTAAAATCTTCTGAACGGTTTCAAAGGTGGCATCCTGCGGAATATAAATGTACCGGTCTTCCTTCCCTACCAAAATGTTGGGGGTGTAACAAATCTGGTACGTATAAAAGGTAAATGAAATAAGAAGGACAGAGACCAAAATAAACGCGAACAGCTTAATGGGAGTTTTTGCGTATTTCATAAACGGTAAAGATACAAAATGTATTTAGTCTGATACGAAACGCGTGGCCGCTTGATTTGTATTATGTACCTTGAAAATATTTTTGATCCATGGCGGCCGAACTCATTCAAATTCACCCACAAAATCCGGAAAGCCGAAAAATTGCCCGTGTGGTGGAAGTGTTACGACAGGGCGGTATTATAGTATACCCCACCGATACCATTTACGGAATAGGTTGCGACCTGATGAACCGAAAAGCCGTTGAACGCCTGTGCAAAATCATGAATATAAAACCGCACAAACTCGATTTATCCTTTATCTGCAATGACCTAAGCCACATCTCAGAATACGTTAAACGTATTGATACACCCGTATTCAAAGTATTGAAGAAATCATTGCCGGGGCCTTACACCTTTATTTTTGAATCCAGCAGCAGGGTGCCTAAAATTCTGGATGTGAATAAAAAAACGGTAGGCATACGTATACCTGATCACAACATTCCGCGCATGATCGTAGCCGAGTTGGGCAACCCACTGATAACCTCTTCCATAAAAGATGATGACCACATAAAAGAATACACCACCGACCCGGAGGAGATTTACGAAGATTTTAAAAATCAGGTGGATATTGTAATTGATGGAGGAGCCGGTGGGAATATACCCTCAACGGTGGTGGATTGCACCGGTAACGAGTTGGCCATTATCCGGCAAGGGTTGGGTGAAATTGATTTTTGATTGTGTCACTGATTAATTAAGCGAAGCATACGTTGAACATTCTCATTGAACCTCACTACCTTCCCACTATTGCCTGGTTCAGCACAGTACTAAAACATGATGCAATCATCCTGGAAAAGCATGAACACTTTGTAAAGCAATCTTTCCGTAACCGATGCGCCATCCTCACGACCAATGGAATACAAACTCTAACAGTGCCAGTTACCGGGAAGCATGGTAAGGTTGCACTGAAAGATGTTAAAATTGATTATACACAGAAGTGGCTGAACAACCATTGGCGCACCATCACCTCGGCCTACCGCAATGCCCCGTTCTTTGAACACTATGCCGATGATCTTCATGACAATCTTTTCAAACAGCAGACATTTTTATATGACCTGAACTATAACCTGCTGACAATGTGTCTTGGCTGGTTGAGAATTCAACTTCCCATACAGGAAACTTCAGTGTATGAAAAAACACCTAAAGTGCAAATTGCTGACTTACGCAACTGTCTATCAGCAAAAAAAGACGAAACACTGGATAAATACTACCAGCCTATTCCTTACACTCAGGTATTTGGCAAAGCGTTTGTAAAGCATTTAAGCATCATTGACCTGATCTTTTGCCAGGGGCCGGAAGCCCGCCAGTTTGTGGAGGCACAAGTACCCAGAAATGAACAAATTAAATAGCCGGGGTGTTTTTTAGTGTTGCTGGCCAGAAAGCGCCAAAATGCTTGCTGAACTGCATAAAATCTCATTGAAAAGTTTACATTTACAATACTAATTATTCCACAAAACTGCATGGAGGCCAAATTTTCCAACCGCGTAAAAGAAGTTATATCCCTAAGCCGTGAAGAAGCTTTGCGGCTGGGTCATGATTATATCGGTACGGAACACCTGCTACTCGGATTAATCCGCGAGGGAGAGGGTGTAGCCGTTGGTGTGCTGAAGAAATTGGGGGTTCCGATGGACGCTTTGCGTGGGGAGATTGAAAAGATATCAAAAGGCACGGCCACTCACGAAATCAAAAACCTGGCGAACATTCCATTAACAAAAGCATCTGAGAAAGTATTGAAGATCACTTACCTGGAAGCCAAGATTTTTAAAGCCCAACTGATTGGCACAGAACACCTGCTGTTGTCCATCCTTCGTGATGCCGACAACCTGGCCACACAGATTTTGAACAAGTTCGATGTCAACTACGAAACCGTAAAAGAAATGCTCGAATATCAACACGAAGGACCACAAGCCGCTTCGGACACCGATGATCCGGATGATGATTCCTCACGCATTTTTGGAGGCGGTGCCGGTGCTGGCGGAAAAGAGAAGAAGGGAACAGAAAAATCGCGCACACCGGTGCTCGATAATTTTGGTCGTGACCTTACCCGGTTGGCTGAGGATGGAAAACTCGACCCCATTGTAGGTCGCGAAAAAGAAATTGAACGCGTAGCACAAATACTAAGTCGCAGAAAGAAAAACAATCCGATCTTAATTGGTGAGCCTGGTGTGGGTAAAACCGCCATTGCTGAAGGCCTTGCCCTGCGCATTGTTCAGAAAAAAGTATCGCGTGTTCTTTTTGGAAAACGTGTTGTTACGCTTGATCTCGCATCATTAGTGGCCGGTACAAAATACCGTGGCCAGTTTGAAGAACGGATGAAGGCTGTAATGAATGAATTGGAGAAATCACCTGACGTGATTTTGTTCATTGATGAGTTGCACACCATTGTGGGTGCCGGTGGAGCTTCCGGCTCACTGGATGCTTCCAATATGTTCAAGCCCGCTTTGGCACGCGGAGAAATTCAATGCATTGGCGCAACCACCTTAGACGAGTACCGTCAATACATTGAAAAAGATGGTGCCTTGGCCAGAAGATTCCAGATGGTAATGGTTGACTCTACTACCGTTGAAGAAACCATCCAGATTCTGGAAAACATAAAAGAAAAATATGAAGATCACCACCACGTGATCTACACACCGGAAGCACTTGCCTCCTGCGTGAAGTTATCCGACCGCTATATCAGCGACCGCTTCCTGCCGGACAAAGCCATTGACGTAATGGATGAAGCGGGGGCTCGGGTACACATTAATAATATTCATGTGCCGGAAGATATTGTGAAGCTTGAAGAGGCCATTGAAGATGTGAAGAAAGAAAAGAATCGTGTGGTGAAAAGCCAGAAATATGAAGAGGCTGCCCAACTGCGCGACAAGGAGAAAAAACTTCTGGAACAACTCGAAATCGCAAAAACCAAGTGGGAAGAAAAGACCCGTACGGAAAAGTATACGGTAAACGAAGACAACGTGGCCGATGTAATCGCCATGATGACAGGTATACCTACCAAGCGCATCGCTCAAAAAGAAAGCAATAAGTTGCTGGGTATGGGCGAGGAGCTTAGTGGCAGAGTAATCGGACAAGAAGAAGCGATTAAAAAATTAACCAAAGCCATCCAGCGTACGCGCGTAGGCTTAAAGGATCCGAAGAAACCCATCGGTTCATTCATCTTCCTCGGTCCTACCGGTGTGGGTAAAACCGAATTGGCGAAAGTACTGGCTACTTACCTTTTTGATAAAGAAGACTCGCTCATTCGTATTGATATGAGTGAATACATGGAGAAGTTTTCAGTATCGCGTTTAGTGGGCGCCCCTCCAGGTTATGTTGGTTATGAAGAAGGCGGACAGCTTACGGAAAAAGTAAGACGCAAACCGTATTCGGTTGTATTACTGGATGAAATTGAAAAAGCTCATCCGGATGTTTTCAATATCCTGCTCCAGGTGTTGGATGACGGTATTCTTACCGATGGTTTGGGAAGACGTGTTGATTTCCGAAACACCATCATTATCATGACCTCTAACATTGGTGTTCGCGACCTGAAAGATTTTGGAAGTGGTATTGGATTTACCACTGCGGCCAAGCGTGAAAATGAAGAGGAAGCGATGAAGTCGACTATTCAAAATGCACTGAAGCGCGTGTTTAGTCCTGAGTTTCTTAATCGTTTAGATGATGTGATCGTATTCAACTCGTTGCAGCGCGAACACATCCACAAAATTATTGACATTACGCTCAAGAAAGTATTCGATAGAATTAACGCCATAGGATACAATGTTGAGCTTACTGAAAAGGCGAAGGATTTCCTTTCTGAAAAAGGATACGATCATCAGTTTGGTGCACGTCCGTTAAACAGGGCCATCACCAAATACCTCGAAGATCCCGTTGCTGAAGAAATCCTGAAAGGAGAAATTGAAGAAGGCGGAACAATTGTTGCCGATTACGATGGTAAGGGCGATCAATTGACACTGAAAATTAAAAAGCCAAAAGCTGCCTCTAAGAAAGAGTAACGGATTTTAACCTATCACAAAAAGGCGGGTCACTCCGCCTTTTTTAGTATCCTCCAAAATATTTTCTAAGAAACCACTCGGCAGCAATCATTACCAGCAGCACGAAGAAAATCCATTTCAAATTGATCAGCGAATCGTAACGTTCTTCACTTCGGATTATGCTTTTTGCCTCCTTTTGGGTTAACGCTCTTTTAAGTTGCTCTGTCTGATCCGCTTTATAGAATTTACCTCCGGTTCCTTGCGCCAGTCTTCGAAGCAAATCGAAATCGGCTGTAAGGTTTTGTAATTCCAATTGTTGTGCAGCAATCATAAATTGCCCACGCACTTCTTCCTTCTGATTGTTGATCAGAGTAGAAGACCGGTACCGGTATACACCCTCTTTTAAACCATCAATGGCGTACCGGCTATTTCCCGGACTCAATACGTAATTGTATTGAGTTCTCTTCCCTTGTTCATCGGTAACTTCCAACTCAATTGTGTTGCCATAGATGGGTTCGTAAATATCATTATAAACCTGGCTTTCAAAAACCACTGACTCTGTATCGGAAAACTGTTGCTGGGTTGTATAACTTCTGAACTTTCTTTTATCATCAGCTGTGCTTAAAAACTGAATCAGCTTACCCATCAGTTCATCAAAAGCTTCTGTCTTTTCTGTCTTGGAAAATTCATGTAATCGCCAGCGCCATAAGCCCTCGCCCAACATAATCCCAACTTTGCGCGATTCTTCTGTATGTACAAACAGCAGTGGCTTTTCTGTAGCCAGACTGCCCACACGCTGAAACAATAGTATTGGAGCATCGGGTGGTATGGTGGCCTTGCCAAAATGCACCTGAACCGGTGGGAAACCGGAAAAAATTGAATTGGCTTCCGTTGAAACAGCAAAGTTTGTGAACAAAGGGTTAATAACCGGGGTAACTTCATCGAATTGCCTGGGAGGTTGTTCGTATAGCAGGGGCAACTGTTGCTGAGCAATCTGATTTAAATCACTGGACGCTCCGAGTACAAGAAAAAGTGACGTTCTGCTTTTGGCAAAGCGCTGAAACACCTCACGTGCACGTCCACGATTATCCGGAACCTGGTGAAAAATCGCTACATCAATATTTTCAGGCTGAAGATTTACCGAAGAAGTTTCCTCCACCCCGGGAACATGAAGCAGAAACTCAAGATTTGAGTTTTGCTCAACTACTGTTCGTAACGCTTTTATATCCGGATGTGGAGCAGCCGAAACCACTAATATTTTCTTTCTTCCCTCAACCACCTCAATGAAGATTGTTGCCCGGTTATTTTTGGTATTGCGTTCTGTTTCCTTAGGCTCAACCTGAATATCCCATCGCTGAATTCCGGCTTCAGCCGCCAGTGGCTGAAACTCAAAGGTCAACACACCATCCGTCTGGGCAGCCTGATTTTTGCGCTCAATTACACTTCCTTTGTGCAGTAGTGAAACCGAAATATTCTCATTGGGAAATCCCTTGGTCAGAATTTCAACACGTAGCGGAAATTTATTACCCTGATAAGCAATTTTATTATACAAAATATTTCTGATCATCAGATCAGCCCGGGGTATTGTGTCACCAATACCAATAGTATAGACCGGAAAGTTGTAATTGCCGTAAACCGGTGACAGTCCGGCATTATAAATTCCATCCGATACAAAAACAGCTCCCGCCAGACTTCGTCCCTCAAAGCGATTGGAAATAGTGCGCAGTGATTCGTGGATGTTGGTAACCTGCGCACTGAAGTTCTCATCTAAACCATCTCCTCCTGAAAAATTTGTAAGCTGTGTTTCATAGCCGGCATCTTGCAGAGATGCTTGCAGGTTTTCTAATTGCGAAGAGAGAGCCGCTCTTGACGTGGAGTCAACAGCTTCTTTAATGGAAAGTGAATTATCCTGAAGAATAACAAAAACGGGTTTTTCAATTGCATTTTGAATTTGCCTGATAATAGGACCCAACAGGAAAAACGTAAGAAAGAAAACCACTGTTGCCCGGAAACCAAATAAAATCCAGTTCAGTGTCCTTCCCCAGGGATGATGACTCGTGTACAACAGCCAGGCATAACCAAGCCCCGTGGCCAGACAAAGGATAACAAAAACCGATGGCGACTCAAGTATTAGTTGCTTCATTTCACTCGCTCAAAATTCCAACACAAGATTGACCATATTTGCTTCAATAACCATACTTTTCTTTCCAGCGGTCGCGTAAATATTTTCTTAACTCCTCTTCGCGGGCATTTTTACCCGGTTCATAAAATTTAGTTCCTGAAATTGCTTCGGGAAGAAATTCCATGTTCACAAAATTACCTTCATGACTATGCGCATATTGGTAGCCCTTTCCGTACCCCAGATCCTTCATCAATTTTGTTGGTGTATTTCGGATTGACAACGGCACAGGTAAGTCTCCGGTTTCATTCACTACACGAATGGCATCTTCAATGGCCACGTAACTGGCATTGCTTTTTGGCGAGCTGGCCAGGTACACCACACATTGTGCAAGTATGATCCGTGCTTCAGGGTAGCCGATCATGGTTACCGCCTGAAACGTATTGGTGGCCATGACCAAAGCCGTTGGGTTTGCATTACCAATATCTTCCGATGCCAGAATCACCATTCTGCGTGCGATAAACTTTACGTCCTCTCCTCCTTCCACCATACGCGCGAGGTAATAAATGGCTGCGTTGGGGTCGCTGCCGCGGATGGATTTGATAAACGCAGAGATGATATCATAGTGTTGCTCTCCGCTTTTATCATAAATGGCAATTTTCTTTTGAGCAACCTTGGTAGCCACTTCATCGGTGATTACCACCTTCCCGGAAGGTTCAGAGTCAACCACTAACTCCAATAAGTTCAGTACTTTTCGGGCATCGCCACCGGAAAGTTGAAAGAGTGCCGTGTGCTCTTTCAATTCAACATCTCTTTTTTTCAATTGTTCATCATGCGCTAAGGCATGATTTACCAACCTCAGTAAGTCCTTTTCATCCAGTGCTTTTAATGTGTACACCTGGCATCGCGAAAGCAACGCTGAGTTTACTTCAAAAGATGGGTTTTCGGTTGTTGCACCAATTAACGTAATTATCCCTTTCTCAACAGCCCCAAGCAATGCATCTTGTTGCGATTTGTTAAACCGGTGAATTTCATCAATAAATAAAATCGACTTTCCTGATAATCTTGCTTTTTCGATTACTTCCCGCACATCCTTCACGCCTGCGCTAACTGCACTTAACGTATAAAATGGTTTTTTCACTTCATGAGCGATAATGTTGGCAATGGTGGTTTTTCCCACACCCGGAGGCCCCCATAAAATCATGGAGGGAATGTTGCCCAACTGTATTGCTTTTCGAATTATACCACCAGCACCAACCAGATGCTCTTGCCCCACCAGGTCATCCAGCGTGGATGGCCGCATGCGTTCTGCCAAAGGTTGGTTTACCTGAAAAATCATTACAACAACATTAGTGTTACCAGTGCATTAATTACAAAGGCGAATAGCATGCAGAAGAAGAATATTGAGATAATCAAAAAGAATTTAACTACCGTTTTAAACCTGGATTGGCGGTAGACCTTGCGCATGGCTTTGTAGAGATAGAAATTGATGTATAAAAAAACAAAGAAGTTTATCCAATCCAGCCAGCTCACCATCGAAAAGAGTAACCCAAGAATTCCGGCCAAAAAAAGAAAATCGTAAAAAAACACCGTGAATACCAGGTGCTCGGAATAATAAAAATCCCTCCGGATGTAAAGCAATTTTAAAATCAACGCAAAAATGGGCATCAGTAGAAAAATCATTTTTGGTATGTTGGCCTGCAGGCTTTCTCCAAAACTTTTCCAAATGGTTTTCTCATCCCACCCACGCTTTTGCTTTAGTAAAATTAATTTCTCCTGAAAATACCGTTCCAGGGTTCCGTCACGCTTATCTGCAGGCTTTGCATTTTGAATGGAATCGTACTCTTCCATTGTTTTGGGAGAAAAATCACCCCATGAATTTGTACTTATTGAATCGATAAACTGTCGCTTCTCTTCCCGGGTCATTTTACGGTCACCATCTGTAAAATTTACCTTGTCTTCATCGGGCTTAAGTGCGAAAATCAAAAAGAAAATAAAGCTGAGAAACACGTACATACGTGCCGGGTGGTAATACCGTTCGCGCTTGCCTTCATTGTAATCACGAATTAGAATACCCGGTTTTAACAACAGGCTGGCAAACGTTTTGAAAAATTTCGACTCAAAACTGAAAAATGAGCTAACGAAGTTCCAGGAAAGATCACCAATGGCCTGCCTGCGCGGTAAGTCTTTCTGTCCGCACTGCGAACAAAATTTACCGGTAAGGGGCGCACCACAGTTCAGACAGGTTGGGTTTCCGGCTGCATTCGCCCCCAGTTCACTATCAATAATACCTTCTGCTACCGGTAGAGATTTGCCTAACTCATCCATTTTCAAAATCCAATTTTGAAAATTACAAAATCAATGGTGTTAACCGAAGTTTGGTTTCGCTTTTGATCCTGATTTGGTTTTTAGCCCCAATGACTCTACTTTTGTGCACCAAATCGCGGGGTGGAGCAGTTGGTAGCTCGTTGGGCTCATAACCCAAAGGTCGTAAGTTCGAGTCTTACCCCCGCTACTAAACCGGAAGCGATCTCAACTTGGGGTCGCTTTCTTTATGCTACGGAGTCAGAAAGGCTCATATCCGCCAAGGCGGACGTAAGTGCGAATCTTACTCCCGTTACTAAAAACCCCAAGCTAAAAATCAGGGTTTTCATTTTACCGATCATGTCATCCAGTCCATTCAAATCTGGTTTTGTAAGCATCGTGGGCAAGCCCAACGTGGGTAAGTCTACCCTTATGAACAGGCTGGTTGGCGAACAGCTTTCCATTACCACCCCCAAGGCGCAAACTACCAGGCACCGGATAATGGGGATACTTAATGGAGAAAACTACCAGGTGGTGTATTCTGATACCCCCGGACTATTGGAGCCTAAATATGCTCTTCATACAGCCATGATGAGCTTTGTGAAAGTATCCTTAGAAGATGCTGACTTGATTTTATTGGTGGTCGGTCTTGAAGACAAATATGAGCCCGAACTATTCGAGCGCTTTAAGAAAATACAAACGCCCATTTTATTGGTGATTAATAAAACTGATCTGGCCAAAGGATCGCAAGTACATGATAAAGCCACCTACTGGAAAGAACAGTTGCCCAATCTTCACGCCATTCTTCCTGTTTCGGCTGTTACCGGTGAGCATACAAAAGAATTGTTCGATGCTATCATAGCCGGATTACCCGAGCATCCGGCCTACTTTCCAAAAGACGAACTGTCGGATAAATCAGAGCGGTTCTTTGCCGGGGAGATTATCCGCGAAAAAATATTCCTGAACTTTGAACAAGAAGTGCCTTACAGCACAGAAGTAGCCATAACTGAATTCAATGAAACGGATGAAATCATTCGAATGCGGGCTGAAATTTATGTGGAACGTGATTCCCAAAAAGGAATAATAATAGGCAAAGGAGGAAGCGCTTTGAAAAAACTGGGCATGGAATCGCGTCAAGCCATGGAAGCCTTCTTTAATAAAAAGGTATTTTTGGAAACACATGTAAAAGTGGCCGATAACTGGCGAAAACAAACAGATAAACTAAAAAGGTTTGGGTACTTAGATAATTAGTCAATTAGCCGATTGATCAATGCGTCAACCATGAAAAAGCATTGGCAAATTGACTCGTTGACAAGTGACACATTAGAATTATGGCAAACATTGTAGCGATAGTAGGAAGGCCCAACGTTGGGAAATCAACCTTCTTTAACCGGTTGATTGAAAAACGGCAGGCCATTATGGACGATATGCCCGGGGTTACCCGCGACCGCCATTACGGCTATGCCGAATGGACCGGAAAATACTTTACTGTAATTGACACGGGTGGCTACGTTACCGGATCGGAAGACAAGTTTGAAACGGAAATACGCAAGCAGGTTGCCCTGGCATTAGAAGAGGCTTCGGCCATAATTTTTATGGTTGACTGCCGGGATGGCGTTACCGGGTTTGATAAAGACTTTGCCAACATCATTCGTGCATCTAAAAAACCCGTATTTGTTGCGGCCAATAAAGCCGACACACCGGATAAATCGATTTATACAGCTGAGTTTTATGAACTTGCCTTGGGTGAAGTTTACCCGATATCCGCAGAGAACGGGAGCGGAACGGGCGAATTACTCGATGAACTGGTTAAAGTATTTCCATCGGAAGGTGTTGAGGATCCGAATGCCGGTATTCCTAAAATTTCTATACTGGGCCGACCCAACGTAGGTAAATCATCTTTACTTAATGCGTTGCTGGGCACGGAGCGAAGCATTGTAACCGATGAAGCCGGCACCACCCGCGATGCTATACACAGCCATTATAAAATGTATGGTCAGCATTTTATCCTGATTGATACGGCCGGTATACGGAAGAAAAGTAAGGTGCGGGAGGATGTTGAATTTTACTCCGTACTCCGATCCCTGCGGGCATTGGAAGAAAGTGATGTGTGCATTGTTGTACTGGATGCCGAACGGAAAATGGAATCGCAGGACGTAAACATCATAAGCCTGGCGGAACGTCAAGGAAAGGGCATGGTAATTATGGTAAACAAGTGGGATTTGGTAGAAAAAGATTCGAAAACAGCAGAATCCTTTAAAAAAGAGATTATGGAAAAGCTGGCTCCGATCGACTACATCCCTATCATATTTGCCTCCGCCCTGAATAAACAACGCATATTCCAGGTAGTGGAAAAGGCTGTTAAGGTTTACGAAAACAAAACAAAGAAAATCCCGACTTCGCAGCTTAACGAAGTTATGCTGCCCGAAATTGAGCGCTATCCGCCACCGGCCATTAAGGGTAAATTCATACAAATAAAGTACATCACCCAGGTGAATGCACGATTTCCATCGATTGCATTCTTCTGTAACCACCCGCAGTATATTCAACCGGCTTACGAACGTTATTTAGAAAATAAAATTCGTGAGCATTTTGACTTTGAGGGTGTTCCGGTACGGCTAATCTTCAAGAAAAAATAAAAATCTTACCTGCTTAGGCTTCAAAATCAGATCGTTGTATATTTGCAAAGTTTTAAAATAAAAACCTGTAAACTATGAAAAAGTTAATCGCATTGTTAGCTGTATGTGGCTTTGCATTTGCATTTGTTGCATGTGGTGGTCAGAAGGCTGAAGAGGCTGCTACTGAAGAAGCTCCTGCTACTGAAGAAGTTGCTCCTGCTACTGAAGAAGCTGACTCTACAGAGGTAGCTGCTGATTCTACTGCTGCTGAATAATAATTCAGTAACGTAAAATTGAGAGGCTTTAGAAATCTAAAGCCTTTTTTATTTTCTTCGCGTTCAATGACAGCCGAACAAGTTCATGCTATACTTTCTCAGCATATACCACAATCAGCTGTTTCCTATTGTCTACACCTGTGGAAAGAAAATCCTTTCATACTTCGCATAACTAAAAGCCGGCAAACCAAAATTGGCGACTTTACCTGCAGGCCGGGTGAGCGTGTACGCATAACCATAAACGAGGATCTTAATCCCTATTTATTTTTGACAACCTATGTTCATGAGGTGGCCCACCACCGTGTGCACCAACAGGTTGGAAACCGCGCGGAACCGCATGGCGAGTTATGGAAACAAACTTTTCAACGCCTGCTTGAGCCGGTTTTGAATAATTCTGTTTTCCCTGAACAACTGCTGGCGTTGCTCAGTCAACACATGCGGCAGCCTATGGCCAGTACATTTGCAGATGTTGCGCTGACCAAAGCCTTCCGCCAATACGATCTCAACGTTGATGCTCATATCGTACTTTCATCGTTGGGTGAAGGCAGTATTTTTCAGTTAAACGGGCGTTACTTCAAAAAAGGAAAACTCAGGCGCACACGCTTTCTTTGTCAGGAGGTGAGATCAAAAAAACAATACCTGGTGCCGGCCGAAGCCTTGGTGAACAATGCTCAGCTAACGCTTGAATGGCATTTCTAATTTAGAATTTGTAGCGAACAAAGGCCTCAATAGCTTCATACTCGGCCAAACCAAGTTGATCATACGCTTTTGCTGTTGCCCGGTTACGATCTTCGGCCCGCACCCAAAATTCGCGCGCATCGGTTCCCGGAAATAATGCACTGTCTTTCTGTGATTGATGTTTGAAGATTGCCCTTCTTTTTCGCAGCAATTCTTCCGGACTTAACGGAACGGCCATTTCTATCTGGTCGATATCCCATTCCTGCCAAGCGCCCCTGTACAGCCAAACATAACAATCTTTCATCCACGAATTTTTCTTCAGCCGATCAATGGCTTTATAAATGGCAGATAAGCATACGCGATGTGTTCCGTGCGGATCGGAAAGATCGCCTGCAGCATAAATCTGATGTGGTTTAATTTTTAACAGAAGATCAGAAATTATTTTAATATCAGTTTCACCCAACGGTTTTTTCTTAACGAGCCCTGTTTCATAAAAAGGCATATCCAAAAAGTGAATGTTCTTTTCTGGAATACCCACATAACGACAGGCTGCCTTTGCCTCACCCCGCCTGATCAATCCCTTAATCATCATCACTTCGGGGCTATCAATTTGGCCTGGCTTTTTTTTCTTAATGGATTGAAGGACATTTTTAAAAAGCTGTTCACTTTTCATTTTAGCCAATCCAAACTGCTCACTGAAATCGTTGACAAAATCAGCGAAGCGAACAACATCATCATCAAATACGGCTATGTTGCCTGAAGTTTGGTACGCAACATGAACCTCATGTCCCTGATCGACCAACCGTAAAAATGTACCGCCCATTGAAATCACATCATCATCGGGATGCGGGGAAAAAATTACAACACGTTTAGGAAAAGGTTTGGCGCGTTCCGGACGATTGGAATCATCTGCTTTAGGTTTACCACCCGGCCAGCCTGTAATGGTATGTTGCAATTCATTAAAAATTCTGATGTTAACCTGGTAAGCTGATCCAAACGCGGTAACAATATCGCCCATGCCATGCTCACTGTAATCATTGTTCGTGAGCTTGAGAATTGGTTTGCCCAACTTCTGACAGAGCCAAACTACTGCCTTCCGGATTTGTTTGTCACTCCAATGCCCGAGTGAGTCCAGGAGCCATGGGGTTTTAATTTTTGTTAATTCTGAAGAGGCGGCCTCATCCAACACCACGAGTGTGTTTGAATGCAGTTGAAGAAAAGATGACGGATTTTGATCGGTAACAATTCCTTCCACAGCTTTCTGAACAATGGGGGCTTTCCCCTCACCCCAGGCCATCATGATGATGCGCCTGGATTTTAGTATGGTTCCTACACCCATAGTAAGTGCCTTCTTCGGAACATTCTCTTCCCCAAAAAAATCACTGGCTGCATCCATCGTTGTAATATGATCGAGCGTAATGAGCCGGGTGGTTGACTTTTCACTGGAGCCCGGTTCATTAAAACCAATGTGACCGGTGCGACCAATACCCAAAAGCTGGATATCAATACCCCCCAATTCATCAATCATTTTATCATACGTGTTGCAGAAGGCGGGAATTTTATCTCTTGAAATGGTGCCATCCGGCATGTGAATATTCTTTTTTGGTATATCAATATGATCAAACAGGTACTCATGCATAAACCGCACATAACTTTGAAGCGCATCTGGTTGCATGGGATAATACTCATCCAGGTTAAAGGTATATACATTCTTAAAGCTCAGTTTCTCTTGCCGATGCATGCGAATCAGTTCGGCATACACTCGGGTTGGGGTTGAGCCTGTAGCCAGTCCTAATACACAGAATTTCTTTTGCTTCTGCCTTGACCGGATAAGTGCCGCAATTTCTTTGGCAACAAAGGTTGAGGCTTCTTCAGATGAACCAAAGATTTTTACAGGTACTTTTTCGGGCGAGGGATGTGCCATAGCGCTATGAGCTGATTTCAAAGAAAGTTAATGTGTATTGAATTGAGATTTATCTAAAGCGTTGAAAATTTTATACTCAGGTAAGTCGCCTCATGATCAACCCATTCACCAGTTCAAAAAACGAAAATGGATGCAACGTACGCCAGTTCCCGATTTGTAAAGTTCCGCCCATGTTTACGTATTGATCGATGCGATACTTTCTGAATTCCTGTTGAATAAAATCCGGAAACGATACGGCTGCTATCCAACCCAAACCTTTTTCGTCATCCTCTACCTCATCAAACCACTCCTCATAGTACGAATCATCGGAACCGTGAAAATTGAGAACATTTTCACCAATCAGAATAAACTTGTTGATTCCAGCGGCCAGCAATTCATCAATGATATTTCGTTTAAGATGCATGATATCATTGTTGATGGTGTCGTTCCACTCGCCTATGAATTCAAGAATGGCGAACCCTGCCCGGTAGTCAGCGTACAGAATTTTAATGTACAATGTTTCCGAGCCCATAAAATCCCATGCAGGATCTATATAGTAACCGTAAATCGTATCCGTGTACTGCTCAAAGTTGTAGGACTTCTCAAAAAAAGGTGAGCGCGGATCTTCCGATGAATTGTAATACTTCAGCCAATTGGAAAACGGCTCAATATCATGCATGACCGGTATAACTATCTATCACCCTGCGTACGCTTCCAAATTCTTTTAACAAGGCGTCTGCTTTCTCCTGATCAACGCCAAGTTCTTCCATAATCATGCGGATGCCCCGATCAACGAGCTTATTGTTGGTGAGTTGCATGTCCACCATTTTATTTCCCTTTACCCGGCCGAGTTTTATCATAACTGTTGTAGAGATCATATTCAACACCAGCTTCTGGGCTGTTCCTGCCTTCATACGTGTGCTTCCGGTAACCACTTCAGGGCCCACGATAACCTCAACGGGATAATCGGCTTGTTGAGCAACAGCCGTTTGCACATTGCAGGTAATGCAGGCGGTTATTATGCCTTGTGCGCGCGCAGCTTTCAATCCGCCAATCACATACGGGGTTCTGCCCGAAGCCGCTATTCCAATCAGCACATCCTGTGCGGTTATGTTGTGCATGAGCAAATCCTTCCAGGCCTGTTCTGTATCATCTTCGGCATGCTCAACTGCTTTTCGAATGGCCTGATCGCCTCCGGCAATCAAGCCAATGACCTTTCCGTGTGGCATACCATAGGTTGGTGGAATTTCACTGGCATCCAAAATACCTAATCTTCCACTGGTACCAGCACCTATGTAAAATAGCCGACCGCCACTACTCATTTTTTCAACAATTACCCCCACTAACTTCTCTACCTGGGGTATTACTTTTTCAATCGCCAACGGAACCGTCTTATCTTCTTTGTTGATGCTGGTCAGCAATTCATTGATACTCATCTTTTCCAGATGATTGTAATACGAAGATGATTCGGTTATAGACATGTTTATTTCAGATCCTTCTTATGATATAACGTAAGGCCGGCTATGGGGCTTTCCAATATATTTTTTACCGTAATGCCTTTGTCATTCGCAACTTGTCGCAAAATATCGCTGAAGTAAAACGCTACGGAACCAACGAAATGCACTTTCAGCTCATCATACTTCGCGTACCGCATTACATTCTTCTCCATAAATTCACTGAACCCATCGTACACCAGCTTATAGCAATAGGGTTCTTTCAAATGCTGAAAAATAAAATGAGAGAAGCTTCCTAAAAAACGGCTGGGCATTTCCTGGCTATACACTCGACTCAATATTTCATCGCGGTCCATCGGAAATCTTTTTTTAAATTGATCCCATAGCTTTTCCGGTAAATCTTTTCGCAAATAATCGGCTACTATCCTTTTTCCCATCCATGCCCCGGAGCCTTCATCACCCAATACATAGCCCAGTGAGGTTACGTTCTCAACTATGCGAACACCATCATAATAGCACGAGTTCGAACCTGTTCCTAAAATGCAGGCTATGCCTTGATCTTCACCGCACAAGGCTCGGGCAGCTGCCAGCAAATCGTGCCATACTTCAATATGCGCATCGGTAAAATAGCGTTCCAGGGCTGTGCGGATCATTTGCCTGTTTTTATCAGATGAACAACCTGTGCCGTAATAAAAAATCTTTTCAACCCGATGTTTAACCTGCGGTACTAAAACTTCCCGAACCTCCTGATCAAACTGCTCGATAGGCTGATAATAAGGGTTGTAGCCAATGGATTGAGCTTGTTCAATGCTGCCATCAGCACGGAGTATGCGCCAATCCGTTTTGGAGGCACCGCTATCAGCAATCAGAATCATATTCGTTTTTAGTCGTCCTACGACTTTAAGTCGTAGGACGACTTATCGTAGTTTATTACTTTTTTACTTAAGGTATAGAATCTTTCGGTATCCAGAGGAATATCCACTAATTTATTGGCCAAACTCAAAATTCCGTTCATCAAAGCATATTAATCCCCGGTTATTTCCCCGATTATAAATATGATACAATTGATTAATCTCCATTAAAGAAAATGAATCACTTCATTGTGAACCTAATCGTCCAATCACCTTAAACTTATCAAATACCTTGTCGGTATGAGGGGCATCTTTCAGTTCATCGGTTAAATCCTGGCCGGCCCAATGTTCATAATGCTTTCCGGTTTTCCACAAGCGCGACTCTGTAACTTCGTAAATCATACCCCTGAAGGCAAACCATACCTGGGGTTTATCCTGCCCATTCCGTAAAGCCAACTGTGCAGTGGTGTATATAGGCAGTTCTTCACTCATTATTTACCGGCTGTGATGTGTCCGTAATCTTTAACAATCGTGTAGAGAAATTTCACGGGCGGTAAATCTGTTTGAATGCCCAAACTATGCTTAACTTTTTCAGTAACCGCCATAACTGGCAACGAATTACCCGTGGTACGGTTAACCTCCAGCGCCTGCTGAATCAGTTCAATATCCTGATCACTCAATTGAACTACCTGTTGAAAGATTGGTGTGTAGGTATCTTCAGAAACTGTAAATACTTCCTTTGCCGTAACAGCTCGTTGTTCAACCAGTTTAACTACGGTAGTACCCGCGGCAATATCGCCCAGGCGCTGACCTTTACCGCTTACCGCTATGGTGAATAACGCAATGGCACCGGAAAGCGCATCAACTTCAATAAGCCGAATCAACCACCGGATAAGATAATTACCAATGGTGGCCGGTGTGCCGTCAAGCCGTACCACTTTTATTTTCATTTGTCGTTTCCCCGGACTTTGACCATTCATAAAAATTTCAAAGAGCAAATGGTAAAGAAACGGAGGTATGGCCAGTGTTGAAACAATTAATGCGGTTGATCCTGCTTCAGCACCTATTAATATAAAAATCATAAGAATGAAGTAGGCGATGATAATAAATAAGTCAATGAAATACGCCAGAATGCGATCACCTAAACTGGCGACAGGGTAATCGATAACAACATTTTGGGTGGTTCGTACACTAACGGTTTGCATCCGGCTTGAAAATCAATAATATTGAACAAACTTAATTATAATGCAAAATAAAGATTTAATACTTGCCGCACTGATTCTGGTGATGGCAGCCTGCACTACGAAAGAAAAAATTGACTACACAGCCTTGCCCGAAGACAAACTCCGCCAGGTAGCCGATTCGCTGGCGCATGCTTACATTATTACCGATGGCCATGTTGATCTGCCGTATCGCCTAAAGGTTAAGAATTTCCGGCTTGAGAAAGAATTTCTGGGTATACCCATCAGCACAGCAGATGGCGATTTTGATTTTGAACGTGCAAAAAAGGGCGGACTGGATGCCCCTTTCATGTCCATTTATATTCCCTCCAGTTATCAGCTTAAAGCCGACCATGGCAAGGCCCTTGCTGATTCACTGATTGATATGGTTCGTGGCATTACAGAAGCACACCCCGATAAGTTTGGATTAGCCGGAACACCCGCTGAAGTTAATGCCCACTTTGCAGCCGGTAGAATTGCCTTGCCCATGGGCATGGAGAATGGTGCACCTATTGGCAATGATATCGCTAATGTGAAATACTTTTATGATCGCGGCATACGCTATATAACATTGACCCACGGTAAAGACAATCAGATTTGCGATTCATCGTACGATACACTCAACACGTGGAAAGGGTTAAGTCCATTTGGCGAAGAAGTAGTTCGCGAAATGAATCGCGTGGGGATTATGGTAGATATTTCACATGTTTCGGACAGTACCTTTTACGATGTGTTAAAAATTACCAAAGCACCTGTGATTGCCTCACATTCCTCACTCCGATACTTCACCCCGGGCTGGCAACGCAACATGGCCGATGATATGGTAAAAGCACTAAAAGATAATGGTGGTGTGATACAAATCAACTTTGGCTCAACTTTTTTGGATTCAGCCGTTTCAAAAGCCAATGATGAAAACCGGAAAAAACTCCAGGCCATTCTTAAAGAAAAAGGGTTAGGCTTCCGTGATGAAGCAGCCAAGCCTGTAATTGAAGCGTTCCGTAAAGAAAATCCATCGCTTTACGCAGATGTAAAAACCGTGGCCGATCACATCGACCGTGTTGTTCAGTTAGCCGGTATTGACCATGTAGGCATTGGTTCAGATTATGATGGCGTAGGCGACAGTCTGCCAACCGGATTGAAAGATGTATCGCAATACCCCAACCTGATTTACGAATTGCTGCGCAGGGGCTACTCACCTGAAGACATTGAGAAAATCTGTTATAAAAACGTGTGGCGCGTTTGGAATAAGGTGATTGAAGTATCTCAAAAGTGATACATGGTACGGGCTCCGGGTTACCCTGTTAAACCCGAAACCCGTAACTTGCAGCTCGTAACCCGTAGTCCCTGTGCG
The DNA here is from genome assembly GCA_002425185.1 of Flammeovirgaceae bacterium UBA5585. Lineage (GTDB taxonomy): Bacteria > Bacteroidota > Bacteroidia > Cytophagales > Cyclobacteriaceae > UBA2336. The sequence continues at coordinate 288,488 of DILT01000008.1, forward strand.
TGAAGCCGCTTTTGTAAAACGTAATCAGCAACGCTGGCAGGAAATAGAACAAATACTGACAGCAAAGGGCCGTCCGCACCCGGACCGGTTGGCCGAAATTTTTATTCAGCTCACCGATGATCTTTCGTTTGCCCGTACCCAATATCCTAAAAGTCGGGTAACACAATACCTGAATAACCTGGCCTCGAAAATTCACCTCGAGATTTACAAAAACAAAAAGGAAGAGAAGAACCGGTTCATCACCTTCTGGAAATTTGAGCTTCCTGTAGTTATGTTTGAATCGAGGAAGCCCTTACTTTATGCCTTCCTCATTTTTACCGTGGCCATACTCATGGGTGGCGCCTCTGCTTATTATGATGAAACATTCATTCGCCTGATTTTAGGTGATGCGTACGTAAACATGACGCTTGAAAATATTGAGCGGGGAAATCCAACAGCCGTGTTTAGTGGTAGTTCGGAAAGTGATATGTTCTTTGCTATAACCTTCAACAATATTCGGGTTTCATTTTACGCGTTCGTGGCTGGCCTTTTTTTCTCTTTAGGCACCGGTTATATTCTTTTTTCCAATGGCATAATGGTCGGTGCCCTGTATTCCTTCTTCCTGAAAAAAGAATTAGCGGCTGCTGCGTTTTCCGTAATCATGCTTCATGGCACGATTGAACTTTCGGTAATTGTTGTTGCCGGAGCTGCCGGCCTGGTGATGGGGAATAGTTTTTTGTTTCCCGGTACGTATTCGCGGTTGGCTTCATTCAAGCAGGGCGTGTTGAAGGGTGTAAAAATCGTGATGGGGCTCGTTCCGTTTTTTATCCTGGCCGGGTTTATTGAATCGTTCATTACCCGGTATGCTTTTATGCACTGGAGCCTGAAGACAATTATTATCGGATTGTCGGCCTGGCTTATCCTGTATTATTTCGTTATTTATCCGTACAAATTGGTTACGCATGGAAAACACCTTCACCCCCATTGAATTTCAAAAAGCACGCGACTTCAGCAATAAAATGAATGCTACGTTTGAATTTCTTAAACAGAACTTCAAACCCTTTTTTAAAAGCCTGCTCTACATAGCCGGGCCGCCTATGCTGGTAGGCAGCGTGTTGGCCGGCAGTCTTTATTCAGGATATTTTGGCTTTATCGGCAACATGAGTCGTAATCAGGGGAATCCTGATGTTATTACAGACTACCTGGGCTCACCCATGTTATGGGTAGAGATTACGTTGGCGGTTTTGCTCATGTTCCTTAGCGGGGTGATGATCGTTGCCGTAGTGTATAACTACATGCTGGAGTACGATGCCCGGAAAAGTAATGACATTGATGTAAACACCATATGGGAAAGAGTACGCAACTCGTTGCCCATGTATTTCGGCACTATCTTTCTGTATTGGATATTACTGATTGCTGCATACCTGCTGGTTATTCTTGTAATTATTGGTGCCGCAGCCATTTCTCCATGGCTTGCTTTTTTGGGTGGCGTGGCTGTTTTCATCGGCTTTATGTATGCTATTATTTCGCTTTCCTTACTCTTTATTATAAGAGCTTATGAAAAGATTGGTTTTTTTGAGGCCATGTCCAGGTGCTTTACACTAATTCGCGATAAGTGGTGGAGCACGTTTGGATTGCTCGTTATTCTTTCACTGGTTCAAAGTACCCTCTCATCACTCTTTCTCATTCCGTGGTACATTAATTTCTTTGTGAGCATGATGCACTCCATTGATAGAAATCCGTTTCAGGAACCATCGTTTACACAGGAGCTGATCAACAATATATTTATGACGCTCTACTTCATTGTGAGTTTTTTACTGTATTCTTTACCCTTGGTCGCCCTTGCCTTTCAATACTTCAACCTGGTAGAATTAAAAGAAGCCAAGGGTTTGCTTTCCCGCATAAACACCATCGGCCAACCGGCAGCGAACAATAAAACGGATGAGCAGTATTAAATTTCTTCTCTTCAGCTTTTTCTTTGCAAGCATTGCCTTTGCCTACGGTCAGGAAATCAAAACCCTTCCGCCCGATAGCAGTCAGGTTGACATACGAAGTTTTGATCAGGCGAAGCTTGAAAAGCTAAAGGCCGATCCCGAACTGGATTATGGCCGAAGTCCGGCCGCCATTAACCTGTGGGAGCGCTTTAAAATCTGGCTAAACAACTTGCTGTCCCGGTTTTTAACAGTCGTTGAGAATGCTAATTGGTTCAATGTTTTACTCACCCTTTTGGCGGTACTCCTAATCGCGTACGTTATTTTGCGTTTGCTGAAGGTTGACGCGTTTACCATGTTTTACTCCGGAAAACAAACTCCGGTTGCCTATGGCGTACTCGATGAAGATATCCATGCGATGGACTTCGAAAAACTCATACGCGAAGCGCTCGGCAAAAAGGAATTCCGGTTAGCGATTCGGTTGTTGTTTTTGCAATCGCTGAAATTACTGGCCGATAAAAACCACATTCTGTGGCAGCCCGGTAAAACCAATCACGATTACCTGGAAGAGCTAAACGCGAGGGATTTGAAAACCGGATTTAATGAATTGAACTTTTATTTTGAATACGCCTGGTATGGTAACTTCACAATAAATGAGTCTCTGTATCAAAAAGTAGACTCAATTTTTAAGCAATGGAGAACTAATGTATAGCCTTGCGTAAAGACTGGAAATATATTGCCTACTTATCTGCGGCCTTTGTTTTTTACCTGGCCGTGAAGTTACTGTCGCCACGCAATCTCGACTGGACGATTACCTTTCATCATAAAGACAAAAATCCCTTTGGAGCTTATGCGCTTGATCAGCTCATCGGATCCATCATCCCAAAAAATAGTATTCAACAAAATAACTATACATTGTACGAGTTGTATGACACGCTGGATAAGCCCGCAAATTTTTTATCGCTCTCTTCATCATTTTCTCCGGGTAGAGAAGATTGCGAAGCCCTGTTGAAAAATATTGAAAAAGGTGGAACCGCCTTTATTGCCGCGGAGTACTTCCGTGGAAGGTTTGCCGATACCCTTTCGCTTCATACATCGGATTATTTTTTTGATGGGGGCTTTACAGCTGTATTCAATCGCAACGATTCAACAGGCATACGCTTTAAAAACCCAAGTGTACCTCAGCGGGGGGTCTATTCCTTTCCACGAAAAAATATTCACAATTACTTTAATGAGGTAGATACTACCCGTACGCAGATTATCGCCACCAATGATCTTGACTTACCCGTATTAATAAAAATTTCATGGGGAGAGGGCTTTCTCTACCTCAGCTCAACACCGTTGACTTTTACCAATGCTTACCTGCTGTATAATCAAAATGCTGAGTTCGCTTCATTAGCACTGTCGCACTTGCCTGATCGTACTACCTATTGGACAGAATTTTATCATCTCGGCCGACTGGAGGCACGAACCCCGTTGCGGTTTATTCTCACCAACGAACCCTTAAGCTGGGCCTATTACATCACCATTCTCAGCATTCTGCTGTTCATGATTTTTGAGGCCAGGCGCAGGCAGCGAATCATTCCCATTGTTAAACCCCTGGCCAATACCTCCCTTGAATTTGTCCGAACTATCGGCAACCTGTATTACCAGGCGACCGATCATAAAAACATCGCTGAAAAAAGAGTCGCATTTTTAATGGAACAACTCCGTTCGAAGTACGGCATCAACGCCCATCAGGTAAATGAGCACACCCTCCTGACAATAGCCAGAAAGACCGGCCATGCAGAGGATAAGGTAAGGGAGTTGTTTTTATTGATCGGTTTGGTTCAGGGAAAGAATCAGATCACAGAAAGCGAACTCAAATCTTTAAACGAAAAATTAGATCATTTCAACTATTAACCAACTTGCTAAAACGCTGATTATGGAAGAAAGACTTTTTGAAAACCGGGTTGATTTAACCGCTCTTAACGAAAGTGTGAAAAAGATACGGGAAGAAATTGGCCACGTTATCGTAGGGCAGCAAGAGATGATTGATTTACTGATCATCTCCATTCTGGCGGATGGACATGTACTCATTGAGGGGGTGCCCGGTGTAGCCAAAACGTTAACTGCCAAATTATTGTCGCGCGTAATTGATGTGAAGTTTAATCGTATTCAGTTTACACCTGACCTTATGCCCTCGGATGTTATTGGCACTTCCGTATTTAACATGAAAAATTCTGAGTTTGAGTTTAAGGCAGGCCCTGTCTTTTCAAACATTGTATTGATTGATGAAATCAACCGTGCCCCGGCCAAAACACAGGCTGCCTTGTTTGAGGTAATGGAAGAACGCCAGATAACCGCAGACGGAAATACCTACAAAATGGAACATCCCTACATGGTAGTAGCCACGCAAAATCCTATTGAACATGAAGGAACTTATCGTTTACCCGAAGCACAATTAGATCGATTCTTGTTCAAGATTTTAGTACACTACCCTGATATGGAGCTGGAATTTTCCATAATTCAGGGGCATCATCAGCGAAAAGGCCACGCTCCGGTAGAAGACGTAAAGACTGTTTTAAATGCTGAAAAAATTAAACAATACCGCGCTGCCGTTCAGCAAATACACGTAGAAGAAAACCTGATGCGGTACATTGCGCAGATTATCCATGAAACCCGTAACAATCCTTCGCTTTTTCTGGGCGCTTCACCACGCGCTTCAGTTGCTTTACTCAACAGCGCCAAGGCCTATGCCGCCATTAATGCCCGCGATTTTGTAACACCGGAAGACGTAAAGTTTGTGGCAGCGCCTGTACTGCGTCACCGCATCATGCTTACACCCGATAAGGAAATGGAAGGTATTACCACCGATGATATAGTGAAACAAATTGTTGATAAGGTTGAAGTGCCACGCTAGTTTATTTGTACAGAAATGAGGTTGCTAAAAAGTCTATATATAAACAACCGGCTTTTTCTGGCCATTGTATGCGTGGTGCTTTGCTTCATCCTGAGTTTTATAGTGGGCGGCTATACTATTATTCCCAAAATTTTATTCTTTGTACTGCTTGCTTTTATTCTTGCTGATGCGTTACTACTCTTTCGAACACAAAGGGGGTTATACGGCTATCGGTTCACACCCGAAAAACTTTCCAACGGAGATGAAAATGAAATCAGCATTTACCTGGAAAATTTCTACCCATTCCATGCTTCGGCAGAAGTGATTGATGAAATACCCCATCAGTTTCAAAGGCGTGATCTTACTTTCAGGTTACAACTCACGCCCCGTGAAAGCAAAACAATCAGGTATTTGCTCAGGCCGGTAAAGCGCGGTGAATACTCCTTTGGTGCCGTAAATGTTTTTGTATGTACACCACTGAGTTTACTAAAACGCAGGTTCCGGTTTTCGCATGATGCGCTCGTGCCCGTGTACCCATCGTACATACAAATGCGCAAGTATGAATTACTGGCTATCTCTAACCGATTGACAGAAACCGGTATTAAAAAAATCAGGCGAATTGGACAAAACATGGAATTCGAACTGATTAAAGAATACGTTCAGGGCGATGACATCCGTACTATAAACTGGAAGGCAACCGCACGAAAGTCGAACCTGATGGTAAATCATTATCAGGATGAGCGTTCGCAACAAGTATATTCACTTATCGACAAAAGTCGTGTTATGCAAATGCCTTTTAACGGCTTGAGTTTGATGGATTATGCTATCAATGCAAGTTTAGTCATCAGCAACATCGCCATAAAAAAATCTGATAAGGCAGGACTGATCACCTTTCAGGATACTATTGGAACTACCCTGGCCGCCAGCCGAGGCAACCGCCAGATGGCACAGCTACAGGAAGTACTATACAATCAAAAAACAGGATACCGCGAATCAGATTTTTCAACACTGTATGCACACATTCGCAGAAAAATTACACAGCGAAGTTTACTCTTACTATTCACCAACTTTGAATCGTTGTATGGCATGCAGCGTCAGCTACCGTTTCTCAGAAGCCTGGCCAAACAACATGTGCTGGTTGTCATCTTCTTTGAGAATACAGAATTGACCGACCTGATTCAGAAGCCTGCCGAAAACCTGAAGGAAATTTACCACAAGGCTATTGCAGAAAAGTTTGCCTACGATAAAAAACTAATCGCTAAGGAACTTCAAAAAACAGGGATACAAACCATTTTAACCACACCCGAACGCCTTACGGTAAATACCATCAATAAATACCTCGAACTAAAGGCCCGGGGTTTGATTTGATCATTTGTATTTAGAAAGTTTTAGGCCTTTTTTTACCTTCACTAAATCAAATCAGGAAAGAGGGAAAGGATACTGCCTGTTAACGGTTTGATAAGATCCAATAAACGCATTTATATGATAAAATTTTACAGCACCACCAGGCTGATAGGCTCGTTGATTTTACTTTCAATATGCTCCGCGAAAGCTCAAAAGCCAATGGGAATTAAGGTTACCAAACCAACGGTATGTTATGCCCATACGGAAGACAACCCATGCTATATTCCTCCTCCGGAAGAATATATGAAATGGGCCAATGGTGCCCGAACAAAAACATCTACCATTGAAGTAACCTACAACCCGGGTTTTACACCAGAAGCCATAGCGGTATTTGATTATGCCATTGGAATATGGGAATCGCTACTATCATCTTCTGTGCCGATTAAAATTGATGCGTATTGGTCATCGCTCGGACCTGGTGTATTAGGAGGAGCATTATACACTTCTGCATACGCCAACTTTACAGGAGCTCAAAAACTTAACGTGTTTTACCCTGTTGCAATGGCCGAGAAAATAACCGGAAGGAATTTAAACGGAAACAATCCTGATATATTTGTTCAATTTAGTAGCAGTGCCAACTGGCATTACAATACTGGAACCCCGCCCCCACCCGGTCAGTATGACCTGGCAACGGTTGTTCTTCACGAAATAGGACACGGCTTAGGATTCGCGGGAACTTTCACCGTAAATGGTTCCACCGGTGAAGTGGGATTACAGTCAACAGGGGTGCCAATCATTTATGATGTACCTGTTGAAAACGCAACAGGCACCAATTTAATACAAACTGTTTCATCGCCCTCCCCTGATTTACGGGTACAACTTATAAGTGATAACCTTTTCTTTAATTCTGCTACTTCAAACAAGCCAAAACTATATGCCCCTGTAAATTTTAGCGGTGGCTCCAGCATAAGCCACCTGGATGAAATTACTTTCAACAATACGGCCAGCGCACTCATGACGCCCCAAATTGGCCCACAGGAAAGAATTCATGATCCGGGTATAGCCTGGAATATGTTAAAGGATATGGGATGGGAAGTGGCCAGGATAGTACATACACCCTTACGCGATAATGAAAATCTGAATGGCCCCTACACCGTTATTACTACCATTCAATCCGATAACGGGTACAATCCCGCTTCACTCAAAATGAATTATACGCTGGATGGAACAGCTTTTACAGAAGTTACCATGCAACCTACGGGAACCCCAAATCAATTTTCGGCAGAAATTCCGGGCACCGGTTTAGCCCGTCAGTATGGATATTTCATTTCCGTTAATGATAACGCAGGCCGCTCCTTTGTTAATCCGGGAAAATTTGTCCGCAAGCTCCAGCCTGAACTCCAGAACATTTTCATTTTCGAAACCGGACCCGACAACAAGCCTCCGGTTATCACGCATTCACCTAAAGCTTTCTTGCTTGAATCAGACACCGAACTTGACCTGGAAGCCCGCATCACCGATAACATTGGGATAGCTTCAGCCATAATTGAGTATTCCATCAACGATGTTGCTCAACCGAACCAAACACTAATTCTTCAAACGCCTGAAGCGGACTCTATTTACCGGAAAGTACTGGCTCTGAGTTCGTTGAATAACGGAGATGTACTGAAGTACCGCATTGTTGCCACCGATAATTCATCTAACAATAACATACGAACATCACCTGCTTCGGGGTTTTATACCCTTAATGTAGTAGGGCTTGAACCAACACAGGATTCGTACGCCAATGATTTTAATACATCTTCCAATGATTTCTTTGGTAACGGTTTCAGCATTATCCAACCGGCTGGCTTTACTAACCCGGCCATTCACTCCGATCACCCCTATGCTGAAGGAAATGGTTTCCCTAACAATGAACTCAATTTGATTTACCAGCTAAAAATTCCAATTCGCATCAAGGAAAAAGAAGCAACGCTCGTTTTTGATGAAATTGTTTTGGTTGAGCCGGGCGAAACAGGAACTGTTTTTGGCAGTGCTGAATTTTGGGATTATGTAATTGTTGAAGGGTCCAAGAACGGAGGCGTAACCTGGACGCCCGTTGCCGATGGATACGACTCGCGGGCAAATACAGTTTGGCTAACACGTTACAACAGCGCAACCTCCGGCAATAACTCAACAGCAGTTGGTGACGCAGCGTTATTCCGTACGCGTACCTTAGATCTGCAAAACAAGTTCGATACCGGTGATGAGGTAGTTATACGCTTCAGGCTTTTCAGCGATCCTTTCGCGGCCGGGTGGGGATGGGCCATTGATAACCTGAAAATTCAAATTGACGACACTCCTCCATTGGTTCTTCATGATCATATTGATTATTTAAAAGACAGCGATGACCAATTGGTTATCGTAACAAAAGCCTCTGATGCCAGCGGAATCGAATCATTGAAAATCGAATATAAAATTAACGGTGGTGCAATTAACACCATTGACTTTACTGTTAATCCACCGGCTAGTCAATATCAATTTACACTTAACGGACTGGCTGCCTTATCGGTTGGCAACACGGTGGAATACAGAATCGCTGCCACCGACAGTGTGGGGAATGAGGGATTTTTCCCGCCATCAGGAAATTTCATCAATGTACCCATTATAAACTTCGGCACACCCCTAACAACCTATGCTAATAATTTCAATTCAGCAACAAACGATTTTGTGGGCAACTTCTTCTCTATTGCACAGCCAAATTTGTTTGCCGATGGTGCTATTCACTCCGATCATTTCTATTTAAATGGAATCGGGCTGGACGGAACCTCATCGTTCAAGTATATGCTCACCAAACCCATTACGCTATCATCCGCCAATCCCCTCATGCGGTTTGATGAAATTGTAATCGTAGAAGGTCATGCTACCAGTGCGATTTTTGGCAATCCAAATTTCAGAGATTATGTTGTTGTTGAAGGATCAAAAGACGGGGGTAACACCTGGAACAGATTTCTTGACGGCTACGATATTATTGGTGGGTTATCTTCATGGATAACAGCGTTTAACATCGGATCAAATGCCAATGCAGGAATGTTTCGCAACCGCGTTGTTAACATGACCGCGAACGGCACCTTCCAGGCTGGCGATCAGGTGATCATTCGTTTCCGTTTGTTTGCCAACGAAACTATTAATGGCTGGGGCTGGGCTATCGACAACCTGTACATCCAGGATCCGATTACCGCTGTTGAGCAACTGAATGCCGGTGTTGGCATTTACCCTAACCCGTTAAGTAATCAACTGTTGACTATCCAAATTGAAAACACCTTGCTCGGTGAAGTGCGCGTTGAAGTGTTGAATATGCAAGGGCAACAGTTACAAACGGCAGTGTTTACCCCTTCGGCAGAAAAAACGAAACATCAACTCGACTTGTCAGAATTACCTTCGGGCATGTATATCATTACCGTGCAAGGCCGTTCCGGAGAACGGATAACGAAAAAGATTATTAAAACACACTAATCCAAAACCCTGACAACGCGTCAGGGTTTTTTATTTTCCATACCCTTTGCCCGTTGGCGCTTGAGCCTTATTTTTGGCGCAATTTATCCATACCCATCCCTTAACATGCCCAGAGACAGAAGTATTCGTTCTATTTTAATCATCGGTAGCGGGCCTATCATCATTGGCCAGGCGTGTGAATTTGACTATGCCGGTTCACAGGCTTCCCGTTCCTTACGCGAAGAAGGTATTGAAGTGATCCTCATCAACTCGAATCCGGCCACTATTATGACGGATAAGGTAACTGCTGATCATGTTTACCTGAAGCCCCTTACCAAGAAGTCAATCCGCGAAATTCTTGAAAAACACAACATAGATGCAGTGCTCCCCACCATGGGCGGACAAACCGCACTTAACCTGTGTATTGAATGTGATAAGGCTGGTATCTGGCAACATTACGGAGTTCGCATTATTGGGGTGGATATTAAAGCCATTGAAACCACTGAAGACCGGGAGAAGTTCCGGTTAAAAATGCACGAACTTGGCGTAGGCGTTTGTAAAGGCTCTACGGCCACCTCGTTTCTTCAGGGCAAAGAAATAGCACAGGAAATTGGTTTCCCCCTGGTTATTCGCCCTTCCTATACCCTGGGTGGCACGGGTGGAGGTTTTGTTAAAAATCCAGAAGGCTTTGACGAAGCACTAAATCGCGGTTTGCATGCGTCTCCCATCCACGAAGTGTTAGTAGAACAAAGTATAATGGGGTGGAAAGAATATGAATTGGAATTGCTTCGCGATGGCCGCGGAAATGTGATCATCATCTGTTCCATCGAAAACTTCGATCCTATGGGTGTTCACACCGGTGACTCCATCACTGTGGCTCCTGCGATGACGCTTCCGGATACGGTTTACCAAAACATGCGAAACCTGGCCATCAAAATGATGAATGGCATTGGTCAGTTTGCCGGAGGTTGCAACGTTCAGTTTGCAGTAAACCCGGAAACAGATGATATCATTGGTATTGAAATCAATCCACGGGTATCGCGCTCCTCAGCCCTGGCTTCAAAAGCAACCGGGTACCCTATCGCAAAGGTAGCCGCGAAGTTGGCCATCGGTTATCACCTCGATGAACTGAAAAATGCTATTACCGGAACCACAACGGCTTACTTTGAACCGGCAGTTGATTATGTTATCGTAAAAATACCACGCTGGAATTTTGATAAGTTTCAAGGGGCCGACCGAAAACTGGGTTTACAAATGAAATCGGTGGGCGAAGCCATGGGTATTGGACGTAACTTTCAGGAAGCCCTGCAAAAAGCCTGTCAGTCGCTGGAGATCAGAAGAAACGGTTTAGGAGCCGATGGAAAAGAACTGACCAACCAGGCCGAACTGCTGTATAGCCTGGAGAACCCAAGCTGGAACAGGTTATTCCATGTTTACGATGCCATGAAACTGGGCATCTCCATGAAGACCATTCACAACCTCACCAAAATTGATAAATGGTTTTTGGAACAGATATGGGAACTGGTTGAACTGGAAAAAGAAATTGAAAAGTTTGAGCTGGATACTATTCCGGTTCAATTAATGCGCACCGCCAAGGAGAAAGGCTATGCCGACAGACAATTAGCGCATTTAATGGGTTGCCTGGAAAGTGAGGTGCATGAAAAACGGAAGAGCATGGGCATAAACCGTGTTTACAAATTGGTAGACACCTGTGCGGCTGAATTTGAAGCAACCACGCCTTACTACTATTCTACATTTGATACGGAGAACGAATCCATCGTTTCATCTAAAAAGAAAATTATAGTGTTGGGCTCTGGCCCGAATCGTATTGGCCAGGGTATTGAGTTTGATTACTCCTGTGTGCATGGCGTACTGGCCACCAAAGAATGTGGTTATGAAGCCATCATGATCAACTGTAATCCGGAAACTGTTTCTACCGATTTCGACATTGCCGATAAACTTTACTTTGAGCCGGTATTCTGGGAACACCTGTGGGATATTATTCAGCATGAAAAACCCGAAGGTGTAATTGTACAGCTCGGTGGACAAACTGCCCTGAAGCTGGCCGAGAAACTTAACAAGTATGGCGTAAAAATTATTGGCACCTCCTTCGAAGCGCTTGATCTGGCAGAAGATCGCGGAAGTTTCTCAACACTTCTTAAAGAACTTAGCATTCCGTATCCCGAATTTGGTGTGGCCACCAATGCCGATGAAGCCCTCGAGGTTTCTAAAATTATTGGATTCCCCTTGCTGGTTCGTCCTTCGTATGTTTTAGGAGGTCAAAGCATGAAAATTGTGATCAACGAAAAAGAACTGGAGAATCATATACTCGACATCTGGAATAAACTACCCGAAAATAAGGTATTGCTTGATCACTTTTTAGATGGCGCCATTGAAGCTGAGGCCGATGCTATTTGCGATGGCGAAGACGTATACATCATTGGCGTAATGCAGCACATTGAACCTGCCGGCATTCACTCCGGAGATTCCTATGCCGTGCTTCCGCCTTACAACCTGGGTGATTTTGTAATGAAACAAATTGAAACCTATACGCATCGTATAGCCCTTGCCTTGAAAACGGTTGGCCTCATTAACATTCAGTTTGCTATTAAAAACGATAAGGTATACATCATCGAAGCAAACCCGAGGGCATCCCGTACGGTGCCTTTTATCTGCAAAGCCTACGATGAACCGTATGTAAACTATGCCACCAAAGTAATGTTGGGCGAAAAGAAAATAAAAGACTTCAATTTCCGTCCAACTAAAAAAGGATATGCCATTAAAGAGCCTGTATTTTCATTCAGTAAATTCCCGGATGTGAATAAAGAGCTTGGCCCTGAAATGAAATCAACCGGAGAAGCCATTTATTTTATTGATGATTTAATGGATGACTATTTTCTGAAGATTTACGGTGAACGGAATTTGTATTTAAGTCGTTAGAGATAAACGATAACTTGCTGACATGTTCAGGATTCTCTTAATTTTTGCATTGATCTTTTACGCCCTCTACAAACTCGGGTTATTCCGGGTGTTTACCGCCAGCGTAAAAGACGGGTATCACGAACCCGGAAACATTAACCGAAAAGCCCCGGGGAGCAATGTAAACATTGACACTGCTCCACCAAAAGAGAAAAGAAAAACCGACTTTAAAGGCGGTGAATACGTTGACTATGAAGAGGTAAAATAGTTAACCGCTGATTTCTCTACGCTTTGCAGTAAATTTACTATCCGTAAACTCCATATGCATTACCGGATAACTGTAATTCTTGCGGGCCTTATCTTTTTTTGTTCTGCTGCAACAAAGGCGCAGGATTATTCCAAAAAACTGGCGTTGGTCATTGGCAATGCGGCTTACCAACATGGCGGTGAACTTAAAAATCCGGTTAACGATGCACGAACCATGGCCGAAACACTTCGGCAGTTGGGTTTTGAAGTTATGCTGCATGAAAATGTTTCGCAAAATCAAATGAAGCAGGCTATTAATGGATACGGAATTAAGCTGCGAGGTTATGATGTAGGTTTGTTCTATTATGCCGGTCATGGTATACAGCACAAAGGCGTCAACTATATGATTCCGGTTGAGGCGGATTTACAAGCGGCCGAACAAATTGAGTTTGATTGCGTAGCGGCCGACCGCGTGCTTGCATACATGGATGCGGCCTCCACCAAAGTTAACCTCCTTATCATGGATGCCTGCCGGAATAATCCCTTTGAAAGAAGCTGGCACCGAAGCGGAACGGGTAACGGTCTGGCCATGATGGATGCGCCTAAAGGAACCCTTATCGCTTACGCCACCGCTCCTGGAAAAGTGGCCGCTGATGGTGAAGGCTCCAACGGTTTATACACCAGTGCCCTGCTGAAATATTTGAAAGATCCCGACCTCAACGTAGAGCAAATCTTTAAAAAAGTGCGGACAGAAGTTGCAGAAAAATCCTTTGGCGCGCAGGTGCCCTGGGAAACCACTTCCCTTACCGGTGAAGATTTCTACTTCGCCACGCAGAAGCGAGCCGCAAAACCCTTTTCCATAACGGGCACAGCAACACCTGAGCTAATTAAGGCTTCGTATCAAAAAGCTGATGCGCTTTTCGAAAAAGGAGCTTACCCGGAAAGCATTGACGAGTTGACAAAAATAATTGCGCTGGATCAATACCACATTAAAAGCTATATGCTTCGGGCAAATGCCTACATGATGCTGATGCAACATCAAAAGGCCATACCCGATTTAAATAAAGTAGTGGAACTTAGCCCGGGTGAAGCGGACGGTTACTATTACCGTGGTCTATGCCGGTATACCCTCAAAGAAATTCACGAAGCCATTGTAGATTTCACACTTACCATACGGTACAACCCCGATCACAGCAATGCGTATTATTGGCGGGCCTACTGTTATTTTTTGATTGAAAAAAATCATCCGGCTATTGAGGATTACAACAAAACACTGGCGCTTACACCCGATAATAGCGAAGTATATTATTATAGAGGTTTAAGTTATTTTGAGCTGGAGGATTTTACGGCTGCTGAAAATGACTTTACACGAGCTACAGAACGCATGCCCGATATGAGCGAGGCACATTTTCGTTTAGGGTGGTGTTATCACCTACGGAATGAACCGGAAAAAGCAATTGCCACCTATTCAAAAGCGATTACCCTTAATCCTTCATTTAAAGAGGCGTACTATTATCGCGCGAAGGCGTATCATAAATTAAACAGAAAAACAGAAGCCAAACGTGATATTGAAAAAGCCCTTGAACTGGATCCGGGGAATACGGAGTACATCAGCTTTTGGAAAACGTTAGCGAACTAAGTAAATGAAAATACATTTTTACAAATACCAGGCCACAGGAAATGATTTCATCCTGATCGATAACCGTGAGGGAAAATACAAGCTCACAAACGATCAGATAAAACAATTATGCGATCGCAGATTTGGCATTGGTGCCGATGGCATTATGCTGATTGAAAAAGATCCTGCTGAGTCTTTTAAGTTAATCTACTACAACAGCGATGGTTCACAAAGTTTATGCGGCAATGGAAGTCGCGCGGCTATGCAATTTGCGGCACACCTGGGGATGGTAAACTCAAAAGCAAGTTTTACGGCATACGATGGTGTTCATGATGCTGAACTTCTAGGCTCGGGTGTTGTTCGGTTGCACATGAACAACGTTACTGGTATTCAACCCCTGGATCAGGACTTTTTTCTAAACACCGGTTCGCCACATTACATCCGGTTCGTCAAGAACATTCACCAGTACCCGGTATTCGAAGAAGGAAAAAAAATCCGCTACAGCGAAAAGTTTGCTTCACAAAACGGTACCAACGTGAACTTTGTGGAACTCCTGGCTGACAATACTATTTATGTGCGAACGTATGAGCGAGGGGTGGAAAATGAAACGCTTTCCTGCGGAACAGGTGTGACGGCTGCCGCATTGGCCGCTTCCATGCAGGGCTGTAAATCGCCAGTTTCTATAAAAACACTTGGTGGAGAACTATCAGTTGAATTCAAATCCGGACAGGCAGGCGCATTTTCCGACATTTATCTCATCGGGCCTGCCAAAATGGTCTTTGAGGGCGATTTGGAGCTATAATTGCACCCCGCAAACCGGCTTGCCAGCGGGTAGGTAGGTCTAAAAAAACAATTTAACTTTGACGCTCTTTTTGTTCGGCTGAACAGCCAGCAAACAGCGAACTACGGACTATTTATCTTCTATGCTACAATTCATTGCTAAAATTTTCGGTACCAAATCAGAAAAGGATATTAAGCGGATCATGCCCCTGGTGGAAAAAACCAAGCAGGAGGAACAAGGCCTGACTTCGCTCACCAATGACCAACTACGCGCTCAAACGCTGGAGGTGCAAAATGCCATCAATCAACATTTGAAGGAGATTGACGACCAACTGGCTGCTTTGCATAAGCAGATCGATGAAAATCCTGAACTCGACATAACAGAGAAGGAGACCATTTTTGCAGAAATCGATAAGTTAGAGCTGGAACGGAATAAAGAACTTGAAAAGGTCTTATTAAAGGTTCTCCCTAAAGCATTCGCCATCATTCGCGAAACCGCCAGGCGCTTCAAGGAAAATGCAGTAACAGAAGTAACGGCCAACGATATGGACCGTGAATTTGCGGCCAAATTTGACCATGTGAAAATTGAAGGTGACAAGGCGCTGTGGCACAACCAATGGATAGCAGCCGGTAACCGCGTAACCTGGGATATGGTGCATTACGATGTACAGATTATCGGTGGTATTGTATTGCACGAAGGTAAAATTGCCGAAATGGCAACCGGTGAAGGTAAAACCCTGGTGGCTACTTTCCCCGCTTTTTTAAATGCCCTGGCCAAACGCGGGGTTCATATCGTTACGGTAAACAATTACCTCTCTGTTCGCGATAGCGAGTGGATGGCACCCCTGTTTCAATTTCATGGATTGCGTGTAGACTGTGTGGATAAGCATGAGCCCAACTCCATGGCACGAAGAAATGCCTACTTAGCCGACATCACTTACGGAACCAACAACGAATTCGGTTTCGATTACCTGCGCGATAACATGGCGCGCGACCCGCATGAACTCGTGCAACGTGGCCATCATTACGCCATGGTGGATGAAGTGGACAGTGTGCTGATCGATGAGGCCCGTACTCCGTTAATTATTTCAGGCCCCATACCTAAGGGAGATGAGCACGAATTCTACGATTTAAAGCCACGTATCTTCAAACTGGTTGAGGCACAGAAAAAAATTGTGGCCGACTACCTCATCCAGGCAAAAAAGCAAATTGCAGAAGGGAATGAAAAAGACGGAGGGCTCGCCCTGTTCCGTGCTTTCCGCGGATTACCAAAGAATAAACCGCTGATTAAATACCTCAGTGAAAGCGGCATTAAGTCAATCTTGCAGAAAACAGAAAACTTTTACCTGCAGGATAATAAGCGAAACATGCCGGAGGCCGACAAGCCCCTCTATTTTATAATTGATGAAAAAGACAACAGTGTTGAACTCACCGAAAAAGGAATTGATCTGATTACCGGTGAAGGCGAGGATGCAAAGTTTTTCATACTTCCGGAAATTGGTACCGAACTAAACAAACTTGAAAAAGATACCAGCCTGAGTGAAGTTGATCGCTTTCAGAAAAAAGAAGAAGTGATTCGTGACTACCGCACCAAGTCACAACGCATACACAGCGTAAACCAATTACTTAAAGCCTATACACTTTTTGAAAAAGACACCGAATACATTATTGTTGACGGCAAAGTAAAAATTGTTGACGAGCAAACAGGTCGTGTGCTGGATGGCAGACGCTACTCAGATGGATTGCACCAGGCCATAGAAGCGAAAGAAAATGTAAAAGTGGAAGACGCAACTCAAACGTATGCCACCATAACCTTACAAAACTATTTCCGAATGTACCACAAGCTGGCCGGTATGACCGGTACAGCCGAAACAGAAGCAGGTGAATTCTGGGATATTTATAAACTCGATGTTGTAACCATTCCCACTAACCGGCCGGTTACACGTAAAGATTCTGACGATCTGGTGTATAAAACCATACGCGAAAAATTCAATGCGGTAGCTGATGAAATCGTAAAACTTACCAAGGAAGGTCGCCCGGTATTGGTAGGAACCACCTCGGTTGAAATTTCGGAATTGATGAGCCGCATGCTGCAGATTCGGAAAATCAATCACCAGGTACTTAACGCCAAGCAACACCAGCGCGAAGCCGATATTGTTGCTGAAGCCGGAAAGCCAGGCACCGTAACCATCGCTACCAACATGGCAGGGCGTGGCACGGATATTAAACTAACACCGGAATCGCGAGCCGCAGGCGGACTGGCCATTATCGGTACAGAACGCCACGAATCACGCAGGGTTGACCGCCAGTTGCGTGGCCGGGCAGGTCGTCAGGGCGATCCGGGTACTTCGCAATTTTATGTTTCCCTCGAAGATAACCTGATGCGCTTGTTCATGCCGGAGCGTATTGCGCGCATTATGGACCGCCTCGGCCTAAAGGAAGGGGAGGTGATTCAGCATTCTATGGTAACGAGCTCCATCGAACGCGCCCAGAAAAAAGTAGAGGAAAACAATTTTGGTATACGCAAGCGCCTGCTGGAGTACGATAACGTAATGAACTCACAACGCGAAGTAATTTACAAGCGTAGAAAAAATGCCCTGTTTGGCGAGCGTCTTGAATTGGATATCCTGAACATGCTTAACGACACCAGCGAAGACCTGGTAGCCAATGCAAAAAATGCCAACGACTATGAAAGCCTTCGCTTAAATGCACTGGGCATTCTTGGGTTGGATTACGATATCTCGAAAGAAGAATTTGAAAAACTTGATGAGGGTAAACTGGCCAATGATCTTTATACCAAAGCCTTGGATCATTACCGCAAGAAAAATAAAATGGTGGCCGAAAAGGCGCTGCCGGTAATCAAGGAAATATATAAGACACGGGGCGCCACCATCGAAAACATTCTGGTACCCTTCTCCGATGGATCAAAAAATATTGGTGTTGTTGCCAGCCTTAAAAAATCGGTTGAAACCAACAATGCGGAGTTAACGAAATCCATGGAGAAGATGATTACCCTGGCCATCATCGATCAGTTATGGAAAGAACACCTCCGCGACATGGACGACTTAAAGCAATCCGTTCAAACGGCCGTGTATGAACAAAAAGATCCTTTATTGATTTACAAGTTTGAAGGATTTGAACTTTTTAAACGTTTGATCGGAAAAGTAAATGAAGAAACCATTTCCTTCCTGATGAAGGCCGATATACCGGCACAGGAAGCAAACCAGGTAGAAGAGGCAAGAAGCCGGGGAAGACAGCGGTTCAGCGAACAGAAGGAAGAATCACGCTCCTTGTTAAGCGGTGGAGGTCAGCAGCCGAATGCCACCGGAAGACCGCCCCAGGAAAAAGTGATGCCGGTACGATCAGAAAAAGTTGCTAACCGGAATGATAAGGTTTCTGTTCAGTACACGGATGGAAGGGTTTTACGCGATGTGAAATACAAAAAGGTAGAAGATGACGTTTTAAATAACCGTTGTATAATTATCGACTGATGATACGAATACTGCTTTATAGTCTGTTGGTTGCATTACTTGTACTGGAGGGTTGTAAACCTGCCCAGAAAACCACATCCACACAAGGAGGCAAATATTATGAAGACCTCTCAGCAGTAAGACCAAAAGTTGAGGAAGTGAGCAACATAGATTCTTTAGGAAATAATACCAGTATAACACCGCGCGATCCAAAAGCTTATATGGATCCAAAATTTACGGTAAACGCTCAACTGGATGCTGTACTGGACAGTATTGATCGCATCAATCTAACCCGCAGATTTATTGAGGGATTTACCATACAGGTGTACTCCGGACAAAAGCGTGAAGATGCCCTGACGGTAAAAAAAGATATGACCCTTTACCTTCCTAAAATGGAAGCTGAGGTTCAATACAATCAACCTAACTTTCGCGTAAAAACCGGCCGCTACCTGAACAGGCTTGAGGCCCAGAAGGACTACGAAACTATAAAGCGGTTCTTTCCTAATGCCATCATCATTCCGGATAAGATTACGATCAATTAATCTATTCGCAATCACCTCTCTAATACAATCCAGGGTCTGCGTACCACAAACCACTAAGACCAAACCGATTTGACTTCATATTTGTATTTTTGACCTGCTATGGATCTTCTCACAAAAATCAAATCCCTTTCCGAAAAGTACGCAAAGGATGTTGTGGATATGCGCAGGCATATACACGCTAACCCTGAATTGTCATACCAGGAGTTTAATACGGCAACGTATGTAGCCAACCAATTAAAATCCTTTGGCCTTACACCTAAAGAAGAGGTTGCCAAAACGGGGCTGGTGGTGGAGATAAAAGGTAAAAATCCGGATAAGAAAATGGTAGCCCTGCGGGCCGATATGGATGCGTTGCCCATTCAGGAAGCGAACGATGTTCCTTACAAATCAAAAAAACCAGGTGTGATGCACGCCTGTGGGCACGATGTGCACACGGCTTCGTTATTGGGTACGGCTAAAATTCTTAATGATATTAAGAATGACTTTGAAGGAACCGTTCGGTTGATCTTTCAACCCGGTGAAGAAAAAAACCCGGGAGGTGCATCTTACATGATCAACGAAGGTGTGCTGGAAAATCCTCCACCGGCATCCATCATCGGGCAACATGTGTTTCCGCTATTACCTGTTGGAAAGATTGGTTTCCGTGAAGGCATGTACATGGCTAGCAGCGATGAACTGTTTTTGAAAGTAATCGGTAAGGGCGGTCATGGTGCTGCACCCGAATTAACCATCGACCCCATTGTTATTGCTTCGCACATCATTATCGCATTGCAACAGGTTATAAGCCGGAACGCTTCACCCAGGCAACCCACGGTGCTAACGTTTGGAAAACTACAGGCTGATGGTGCTACAAATATTATCCCCGATGAAGTAACCATTGCCGGCACCTTTCGGGCTATGGACGAAACCTGGAGAAAAGAAGGGTTGAAAAAAATAAAAAAAATGGCTGAGACACTGGCCGAAAGCATGGGCGGAAAATGTGAAGTGGAAATTTCACATGGCTATCCGTTTCTGCAAAACGATCCGGCCGTAACCCAGCGCATCCGCAAAGCCGCTGAAGCCTATGTGGGAAAAGAAAATGTAGTGGATATCGACATCACATTAGGCAGCGAGGACTTTGCCTATTACTCGCAAGTTGTGCCGGCATCCTTCTATCGATTAGGTACCCGCAACGAAAGCAAGGGCATAACTTCGTATGTACATACACCTACCTTCAACATTGATGAAGACGCCCTGATCATCAGCCCCGGACTTATGGCCTGGATGGCGGTGAATGAGTTGAAGCCTTAGCTTTCGGAAATCAGATTTTAGATTTCTACATTTAGGCAAGCTTATCGAATTGGAATCTAACACACCACCAACACCCCTTCGGCCCACACCCTTTAATTGGGAACGGTTAAGAAAAATCCTGTACATACTGGGTACATTGGTGTTGTTCGTGTTCGCCCTCGATTTAATGATTTCATCGCTACAAAACCTGGGCAGCACTGCCGCGGAAGCCATTCTTTTAGCCACCTCCAATCCATTTACTGCACTTTTTATCGGCCTGCTGATTACGGCCATGATACAAAGCAGCTCAACGGCTACCAGTTTAGTGGTGGCGTTGGTGGCCTCCGGCTCCATCACCATCGACAGTGCTATACCTATTATTATGGGTGCTAACATTGGTACCACCATTACCAGCACCATTGTTTCGTTAGGCTTTATCAATAAGAAAAAAGAATTCAGGCGTGCCGTGGCCGCAGGCACTTATCATGATTTCTTCAACATCCTAACAGTATCCATTTTATTTCCGCTGGAATATTTCAACGGGTTCCTTTCCAACCTATCGGGCTGGATTACCGAAAACTTTTTTACGGTAAGTAAAAGTACATCGGCTACAGCCTTTACACCGTTATGGTCGGGGTTTAACCCGATTATAGATTTTCTGGTCAACCTTATTCCCAGCGGATTTCTGTTGGCCCTATTTTCTTTTGGATTATTGTTTTTGTCGATTTTGTTATTCAGAAAACTGATTTCCGGGTTGCTGATGGCGAGTTCACCGGAAAAATTCAGCAGGTTCTTTTTCAAAAATACTATCAAATCATTTTTCTGGGGATTGGTAACTACCGCGGCCATTCGCTCCAGCACAATAACTACTTCGGTAGTGGTTCCCATTGTGGCGCAAAAAATTATTACCCTTCGAAAAGCAGTTCCGTTTATACTGGGTGCCAACATAGGCACTACGGTTACTGCTATGATTGCGGCCACGTTAAATGCCAACTCCTCCAGCGCCATTACTATTGCGTTGGCTCACTTTCTATTCAATTTTATCGGTGTACTGGTTTTCTTTCCCATTCCTTTTTTGCGCAACATCCCTATAGCCATGGCCAACGGATTGGGGCGCCTTACCATCCGTTACCGATTGGCAGGGTTTGTCTACATTCTTGTCGTTTTCTTTTTTATTCCTTTCTCACTCATATACCTGAACAAAGATTCCACCGAAGTGCTGGAACTTACCTACCAAAAAACCAATCTCATTACCGGTGAAGAAACTTCTTACCGCATTGTTTCCAAACAACAAACGAGAAGTCAGAGTGGTGAATGGTTGGTGTACAGGCGCAACACTATCGACCCGGATGAAATATTTCCGGTGTATAAAAAAAATAATGTGCTGTTCATTAATAAAGAGATGATTTTATTTAATGAACCGGGTTTTTGTTGGGATGGTGAGAACCGGGAAGGAAAATATCAACTATGTGTAAATGAAGTGCTACCCAGGTACGTGATAAATGAAAGTCTGCAGTTCGACTCGGTTTATGTGTACACACAACGCTACTACGATCTGCCCGATTCTGTGATCAGCACCCTTTATGTAAGTGCCGTTTATCCGGTTGTGCTACAGGCGGTGCGAAGGGAAAAAAATGTTGTAGTGGAAACACGTAAAATCAGCGCCTTTACGCGTAAATAGCCACATTTTTCAATACCCTTAAAGTTGCGATCTTTGCCTAACTTGTGTGGAATTAACCCTGCGGCATGCTAAAAGAAACGTTACTTAAGTTCTTTAAACTGGACGGCCTCATCGACAACCTATCCGGGTACATTGAAACCCGTATTGAGTTGCTGAAGTACGAGGTGAAAGAAGATATTGCCAGGGCCATGGCTAAAGTGGCCATCGTAGCACTCATTGTGGTCTTCTTAACCCTATTTATCATCTTCATCAGCATTGCCGTAGCCTTTGTATTGGCTGAGTCGATAGGAACATACGGTGGGTTTGGTATTGTGGCGGGCTTTTATTTATTACTTATGCTTATTTTGGTCTTCTTCCGCGAACCGATCAGCCATAAAATAGAACTCGAAATCAAAAAATCATTCAGGAAAAAACAGCAACACCATGAAGGGGATGGAAACGGATGACCTGGTTAAAAGCCAGTTACTTCAAAAAGCTGCTCAACAACGGCAGGAAATTGAAAGTGAAATGCATGAGCTAACTGACCGTACCGAAAAAGTACTGACCAATGCACTTATCATTGGCGGGGCATTGGCTCTTTACTTTCTGGTGCGCGGTTTCGCATCATCAAAAAAGAAGAAAGCACGCAAAGGAAAGGCTAAAGCTAAGTCTACGGAAACCGATGTTGCTGAAGAAAATGAAGTGTACGAAGAATCCGGTCCATCGCGCATACTAAGCCAGATCGGCACAGCCGTAGCTTCGCAAGCCACCGTATTGTTGCTTGACCTGGCGAAAGAAAAACTGATGGAATTTTTACACGCACAGGCCCAAAAGAAAGCGAATGAAAATTCTTGAGACGTTAAAAGAAAACCAAAAGCAGGGTAAAAAATCCATTGCCGTATTGGTTGACCCCGACAAGGTGGCTGATGCTTCGGCCTTGCAGCACCTCATTAACCTGGCCAGCGAAAATTGCGTTGATTACTTTTTTGTAGGTGGAAGTTTGGTCACCACCACCAACCTTTCCGAGATTGTAAAGCAGATTAAAGAAAATGTAAATCTGCCGGTTATACTCTTCCCGGGTAACTCCATTCAAATAGAACCTTCAGCCGATGGCATACTATTTCTCTCACTGATCTCCGGCCGCAACCCTGAATTATTAATTGGCCAACACGTGGTAGCCGCCCCCATTTTGCGCAACACCCGGCTGGAAGTACTGCCCACCGGGTATATGCTGATCAGTTCAGGCCGTACTACCTCGGTAGCCTATATCAGCAACACCACGCCCATACCTGATGACAAATATTCACTGGCCGCCTGCACGGCCATGGCTGGTGAAATGCTGGGGTTACAACTCATGTACCTTGATGCCGGCAGCGGTGCCGAAAAGGAGATCAGCGCCCGTATGATCAGTGCCGTGCGTAAAGCCATACACACACCGTTACTCGTTGGGGGTGGCATTAACACAGCTCAAAAAGCACGCACAGCGCTGGAAGCCGGAGCTGATATGATTGTGATTGGCAATGCCCTGGAGAAAGACCCCAACCTGCTTATTGAAATTGCAGATAAGGTGTATGAGTGGAATCAGAGTGTCGGTGCAGGAAAGAATTAATTAGCTGGCAAGGTAGTCATACAAAAAAAATATCCTTCAAATTTGATTGGAATAGGGGTTTTCCTGGATAAAATTTGCCCTGATGCTATATATGAAATATATTCAATACACAAACACAAGTGTTAGCGGCAAGCTTTCTACGACAAAAAAGTGACATGGGACTAAATGAAAAAATAACTGAACAATTTGACGTAACGACTAACGTTTCAACGCAGGACATATTACAAAGACTTTCGGACGGCAAACAAAAACAAACATGGACAGACTTTTTGGTAACTAACACGATAGATTATAAAGCAATAAATATCAACAATAGACGAATTGAGATAATCCAAACACCGACAGTACTTAATGCATTTAAGCCGAACGGAAGAATAACAATTGACTTAAGCGACAGTGATGATAATACGACCAAATTAAAATGTGAAGTAGTTCCATTTAATGGTAATCTACCAATCTTGATTTGGCTTCCAATAGGCGCTCTGACCTTATGGTCATTGGGTGTTTTATTATTCTCGAGAAGCTTTCAAGGTTTCCTTATGATTTTTGGTGCGTGGACAGCATTCGGACTATTGACTTACTTAATGTTTTTGTTCAACAAACATGGACTCATTAACTATTCAAAAAGAGTGGTTAAAGAATTAACACAGGACAAGAAAGCCAGCCGCTAACAACGTGTTTATGCCACTTTGGGGTTTGTCGTTAATCATAAACTCATTTCTTAAGTTAAATTTGTAACGGTGGACACTTTGGACTGGTCGTGTTTGTCATGCTGCGCATTTAACAAACACTCCTACTCCCAAAGCGTCATAAACACAAACGTTGGGCGCAAGGCGTCCGGACCGAAAAAGTGACATCAAAATTTACTAAATTTGGGGACTATGAAAGCAGGGACATATAATATAGACTTAGAATTCAACCAAATCTTGGACTTGGTTAGACAATTGCCAAAAAAGGAGAAAATCAGACTATCAAAGGAACTTGAAAAAGAGATAATTGATGTAAAACTGAATTCCTTATTAAAAGCTTTCAAAACTGACGACCTTGACCAAGCAACAATTGACCGAGAAGTTGAGATTGTAAGAGCTGAATTATATGCCAAGTCTAAAGCCAAGTAAAATAATCCTCGACACCAATATTTGGATTAGTTTCTTAATTGGTAAAGAACTTCAAGACCTTAAAGACCTAATAGTAGATGAAAAAGTCAAAGTCATCACGACTGACCAATTGATAAATGAAATCAAGCTTGTTACTTCAAGAGATAAGCTAAAAAAGTACTTCAATCAAGACAAAGTATCAGAATTAATTTCTCTACTCGACATCTTGGCCGACAAGGTAAAAATCAAAAAGATTGATAAAATATGTCGTGACCCCAAAGACGACTTCTTATTAGCTTTATCAAAAGAAAGTAGAGCAAATTATTTAATAACGGGAGACAAGGACTTGCTCGATATAAAAGTATACGGCAGGACAAAAATAGTGACTGTAAGACAGTTCAAAGAAAAGATTAAGTAAGACGCCCAGCGCCCAACACTATGTTTGTGCCAGGCGGGGGTTCGGTCTCCTCATAAAGTTTGTTATCTTTAAATCGTTTTGTGTCGGGTGACAAGAACGTGATGGTCGGGTTTAACATTCCGCTTCGCTGCATTTTTAAACCCTCCTATTCCCCGCCCGTCACAAACACCAACGTTGTGGGCAACCCGCTCAGACAGAAAAGACAATGGATAATAGAATCGTGACTTTCGAGCTACTTGCACTCCTATTGATGCAAAGCTGTACGACAAAGACGCCAACAGATATATTATTAGGTCATTGGCATAGTATACCATCTGACAATTTGATTTATAATACAATTGACATTGAAGATACTGTTACATTTACTGACAAGTATGATTTGTTGGGCGGAGCATATCTTGAATACAAAAGGTTTGATAGAAATGGAAAGTCAATACTGCCTATCAGTTTTTATGAACATTCAACTAGGTTTCATCTTTTGAATGACACTCTAACAATTCGAGATAGCCTCGAGATTTACAAATATGTAAAGTCAGACTTGAGAAAATGTTTGATTTTAGACAGATATGCTAATTGTGCAATTAACATTCTCCTTGACAATTCAAAGGCATCTGATAATTATGATGCATCCTATAAAACATTTTGTAGTGGTGATATATTTGTCGGAAAATTAAGGACGGACCTTAATTTTAGAGACAGTTTATCAAGGGCATATCCAGATTCAATATTTATTCAAACCAATGACGTATTAATAAACTTAACAGACATTCCAAAGCTATGTGTACAAGTAACTGGAATTTGTAGTGATAATAAGAATCCACTAAACATAAATCTGCATATCGACATTGGAGTGCCGGAAAACTATATTGAACAAATAAAATCAGCAATTCCAGAGCCTTTTCTGATACATAGTATAGTTAACGTAGACAACAAAGACATAGGACTGAAGAGAATAAGATGACCAAACGCGGGCAGCCCACAACACCAGGTTTGTTTAATGGCGGGCGACACAGTCACCCGTAGTGTCAACAAGTTTATTTATATTCGTGTAGGCGGACAAATCCGTTGGATTTATCCGCCACTAAACAAACCCAACACGTTACCGCCCATACGGGTCGACC
>DILT01000002.1 GCA_002425185.1 Flammeovirgaceae bacterium UBA5585
AACTTATAGGGGGTTAGTACAAAGTAAGTCTTCCTTCATTTTCAATGTCAGGGTTAATCCTGACAATCCTGACGGTTTGCTGTCAGGATTCGGCATATATTTATGTCTGACCTAATTTCTAATGACAATTCCGGGATTAACTAAAAACAGGTTTCGACAAGCTCAACCTGGCAGCAAGTATTCCAAACAAAACAAAGCCCTGACATTTCTGCCAGGGCTTTTAAACGTTGCGCGTAACCTATCAAACCGTACCCCTTGTTGAGTGGTTGGGGTGCTTTGTGACCCCGTTAAACCGTGCGGTGGACGCGCCTCGTTTTTTACCTAAACGCTAAACCTATTTCACTTCTATGGTTTTCATGGGTTTGTCAGGCGTTAATGCTCTTTTAGCAATCATAATCCTGAGTAATCCATCTTCATACTTAGCTTCAATTCTGTCTGGATTAACATTTTCAGGCAGGTTGAAGGAGCGTGTGAAATTGGTATAGTTAAATTCTTTACGGGTGAAGTTTTCTTCCTTCACTTCTTTTTCTTCTTTTTTTTCGGTGAAGATGGTCAACATCCCGTTTTCAATGTTAATGTGGAAATCTTTTTTGGTCATTCCAGGAACGGCCATTTCGATTTCAAATCCTTTTTCCAGTTCTTTTACGTTAACTGCAGGAACGACCTGAATCCTTTTCATCCAGTCGGCATCAAAGAAACGATCGTTATCGAAGAAATCAGACAACCACTTGTCTGTGAACAAGTTGGGTAACACCGGTGACTTAAGCAGTGTCATAATTACCTCCTTTTATTTTAGTTTTTTAATCAGAACTTTTATTGATACGAATGTGATTTTATGGATCGAGAAAAACTATGAGGGTTGTCATTCCTGAACATGACTTAAATCATCGATAACAGAATTTCAATCGTTTGATTTTTTCAAAATCCCTATCTTTAAGCGTTAACCAGTACCCCTTACTTATGGCTGAAATACAAAGCGTGAAGGAGAAAAAGGTGTCCGGGAAATCCGGTATTGAGCGATCGGTTTTGCTTAAAGCCTATGAACTTATGTGTACGGCCAAGCGTATGGCTGAAACCTATGATGAAAATCGTGAGGTCTGCAGTAAATATGTACACAGTACATCGCGCGGTCATGAAGCGATACAACTTGCCACCGGATTACAGTTAAAACCTTGGGATTATGCCTCACTGTATTACCGCGATGAATCCATTTTACTGGCGATTGGAATGGAGCCTTATGAACTGATGCTTCAACTCATGGCCAAACGTGATGATCCTTTTTCGGGCGGACGATCATACTACGGGCATCCATCGCTCAGACGCGAAGGTTTTCCGGTTATTCCCCATCAAAGTTCAGCCACCGGTATGCAGGCCATACCGGCTACGGGCATGGCTCATGGTATTGCTTACCTGGAGTCACAGCAACTTCTTGATGGAAAAGAGAAGCCTATTGTACTTTGTTCATTGGGCGATGGATCAGTAACGGAAGGTGAAGTTGCTGAAGCTTTTCAAATGGCGGTGTTGAAGAAGCTGCCCATCATCTACCTGGTGCAGGATAATGGGTGGGGTATCTCGGCAACAGGCGATGAAATGCGCGCCATGGATGCATATGAGTATGCAGCCGGTTTTAAAGGCATGGAACGCATGCGTGTAGATGGCGCTGACTTTATTGATTCCTACAAAGGATTAAAGAAGGCTATAACCTATGTTCGGAAAAATCGTGCCCCGATTTTAGTTCATGCCAATTGCCCATTGTTGGGGCATCATACCTCAGGTGTGCGTAAGGAGTGGTACAGGGGAGAAGATCTGGATGTCCAGCAGCTTAATGACCCGATTGTAAAGTTTGAGAAATGGTTGAGTGCTTCCGGTGAAACGGAAAAAACGTTGAGTGACATCAGGAAGATTGCTTATGAAAAGGTAGCTCATGATTATCAGCAAGCTATTAAAGCCGCTGATCCTGATGTTGAAGATTTTGATTCGCATGAGTTTGCACCAACGCCTGTTACCGAAGAAAAGGGAGAACGTTTACCTAAAGGAGCAGAAAAGGTTATCATGGTGGATGCTGCCCTGCATGCCGTTGATGAAATTCTGCGCAACCATCCGGAGGCATTGTTTTACGGACAAGATGTGGGCCGCAGATTGGGTGGTGTCTTTCGGGAAGCTGCAACGCTGGCCGAAAAGTATGGTGATCATCGTGTTTTCAATACCCCAATACAGGAGGCTTATATTGTAGGTTCAACGGCCGGTATGTCGGCAGTAGGGGCAAAGCCTATTGTTGAAATTCAATTTGCCGACTACATCTGGCCGGCAGTAAATCAATTGGTGGAAGAGCTTTCCAAAAGTTGTTACCTGTCCAAAGGTAAATTTCCGATACAAACATTAATACGGGTGCCTATTGGTGCTTATGGTGGGGGAGGTCCGTACCACTCCGGTAGCATTGAATCTACTCTGCTCACCATACGGGGTATAAAGGTGGTTTATCCCTCCAATGCGGCTGATATGAAAGGCTTACTGAAAGCATCCTTTTATGATCCAAATCCGGTGGTGTTACTTGAACACAAGGGGTTATATTGGAGTAAGGTTCCCGGAACGTTGGAAGCCAAGACCATTGAGCCGGATGAAGAGTATATTATTCCTTTGGGAAAGGCGCGTGTTGTTCAGGAAGCCTCAGTTGAAAAAATTAATACGGGTGAATCGGCCGTGATCATTACCTATGGTATGGGAGTGTACTGGGCGAGAGAGGCTTCGAAGAAATTTCCTGATAGAATTGAAATCATGGATTTGCGAAGCCTTAATCCTATTGATTGGGAGGCCATCGTTACATCGATAAAAAGACATAATCGTGCTTTTGTGCTTACTGAAGAACCACTTTTAAATTCATTTGCCGAATCATTGGCCGGAAGGATACAACGTGAATGCTTCAAGAATTTGGATGCACCGGTATGGACACTGGGCGCAGAAAATTTACCTGCTGTTCCGCTTAATGTTGATCTGGAAAGAATGATGCTGCCGAATGCTGAAAAAGTGGAGCGCGCACTTTCACAGTTATTAGGGTATTAGAAGGGAAATCCAACGCCTACGTTATAGATTACCGGTTCGCGATTTACGCCAAACGGCCTGAAGAATTTTATTTTATCCAGTACAAAGCGATCGCCTTCCGGCCTGCCTGGGTCGTAAGCTTTTACGCCAACATCAAAACGCAGAATCAGAAACGAAAAGTTAAAGCGAAGTCCAAACCCGGTTCCTACACCCAGTTCTTTATAAAATTGATTAAGCTTGAATTGTGAGTTACCATTTTCAACAACATTGCCTTCGGTGTCGCGAATGATACGCGGTTGAAGGGTCCATACGTTTCCGGCATCAACAAATACAGCACCTTCAATAAAACCGAATAACTTTCTTCGTAGCTCAACGCTGGCCTCCAGTAAGGCGTCACCGGGTTGCTCAAACCGGTAATCATATAAGCCATCTTTCACAGGATCGGCACTTTCGCGCGGCCTGAAACTACCGGGCCCTAACCTGCGTGGCCGCCAGGCACGCACACTGTTGCTACCGCCAGCAAAAAAATATTTTTCATACGGAAGAACCTGTGCATCATCGTATGAATAGCCTATACCCCCATTTACCCGGTATGCCAGATTTGTGTTTTTATCTAAGATTCTCAATCGTCTGAAATCGGCACTCAAGCGTATGTACCGGAATGACTTTAAGCCATTGCGTTCAATAATGGGGTAGTCAAAGAAATTTTGCAACGTTCCGCCACTCTCAAAAGACCACCGGAAGAAGATTGAATTTTCATCCAGGTTTCCGTAGTTCCGGTGATTCCACGCCATGCTGAAAATCATACTGCTTACAAAAGATGGCTCGAACGTTCTGAACAAAGTATTTCCCTCGTTGATAAAAAGATCGTTGAGTAGTTGGTCGAATGCAGGGTCAAGTTTAGAGTTGATAATGCTCAGGTTGGCAGGGGTAAAATCGAATCTTCGTATTCGTTGGTTCTCCCAACTGTATACATAGTTAAGCGTTGTGGCCGATCGGATATACTCGGGCCGGTTGGTATAATTAAAGCCCACCAGGGCTTTCGTGCGGGGATTTATCCTGCCCAGTTTATAACGTGTTTCTTCCTTCAGAGGAAATAAAAACTGTGGAAAGGTGATGGAGGCGTTTATACCTGCTTCCACGCTTTGGTATATATTGCTGGTGGCCGTAGCGGAGGCCACACCCTCGTAGCCGATGCGGCCATTCATTTCAAAATTCTCAAGCCCGCGAAATATATTCCGTTTCTTGAAATTGATGTTGTAAAAAGGCCCCGGAAAGCCCTGGGTTACATTTACACCCACTTCGTTTGACCACTGGTAGCGATCCAGGGCATTGGTAAAAATATGCGCAATAAATTTTCCTCCTGTGGTATCGAAGTTGATATTTACGAATTTGAAATTATCCAGGTTAGCCAACTGTCGTTGCGTACTAAATGTTTTTTCGCGACTATAATTTTCACCGGGATGTAAAAAGATACGTTGACTGAGAATTTTCGAACTATATAATTTTTCAAAGTATTCAAAATCGGTCCCCTTGTAATTTTCACGTGTTCGGGTTACGCCTTGAAGATTCGTGCCCGCATCGGTAGTAAAGTGAACTTCATCGATACTGAATTTTTTATGATAACCACGTTTAGCCGGATCATTAATGAGTAGCCGCACCGCTACGTTGTGATTGCCGTGGTATGCGGTATCAACATCAAACTCCACATACTGACGACTGAAATCATAATACCCTTCTTCTTTAAACAGAAGATCAATTCTTTCCCGTTCTTTGGTGAAATTATCCTGATTATACGGCTCACCCGTTTGCAGGTAGCTGGAAGTTTTTGTTGATAGGATTAACTGATACAAGGCGGAGTCGGGGATCCGGTACATGATGGAATCCAACCGGTAGAGCGGGCCGGTAGTGATGGTGTATTTTACCCGCACAAGTTTAGATTCATCCGTGCGGTTAACCGCACTTACCTGGTTTTTAAAATAGCCATGATTGAAAAGATAATCTTTAAACTTCTCAATAGTAAGCTGCATTTTTGCGCTATCAAACACACTTACCGGTTCGCCCCAGCGCATCCAGATGTTTCCATTCTCCAGTTTGTTTTTAAGTTCCTCGGTTTTACGTTGTTTCTTAAACTGCAAATTAAGTACACGCTTTTCTGTTTTTGCATTCAGTATTTTTGCATCAAGCTTGTCACTAACACGGGTTATTTTTTTTTCAATTTTGGCAGGCCTGAACATTTTTTTTCCGGAGTAGTACATCCATACCAAAAAATGCACGGGTGCTCCTAAAACTTTCTTATTTGGTTCCTGTACATAAAGACCTTTCAGGGCTGAGGTGCTTAACCCTTTAGGGGCATCTATCTTTTGCTTGTAAAGCATTTTCTCATTCTCGTTGAGGTGCCGCGTACCCAGGCAACCGGGCAGCAGTGCCAGGATGGTGAGGATTAGAAAATAATATCTAATTTTCGTGAAGTTCAATGGTCAGTTAAAAATGCTTTCGAAAGCCCGTATTAAGTATATTAAATCTTTGCAAGTAAAGAAATACCGACAATCGGAACAACGATTTGTGGTGGAAGGAGCAAAGAGTGTGCTGGAACTACTGGGCTCAGATTTTGTTGCCGAAACTGTTATCTGCACACAGGAATTTATCAATTTAAATCAACCTACACTTAAACGGTATTCCGGAGAAGTTTTAGAAGTGAATGAAAGCGTATTATCCGATTTGGGAGAATTCAGGACAAACGATTCAGCGCTTGCCATTGCGCGAATGAAGCCCAATAACAAAGTTCAGGTAAATCCGGATGAATTTGCATTAATGCTGGACGATATCCGTGACCCTGGGAATTTGGGAACCATTATACGTGTGGCCGATTGGTATGGAATCTCAAAGATCATTGCCTCTGAGGATACTACGGAATTGTATAATCCCAAAGTTATCCATGCCAGCATGGGGTCATTCACACGTGTAGCGGTTTACTATACAGAATTGACCAACTATCTTCAAGTTGCAGCCGTTCCAATATGGGGTACTTTTTTAGATGGTGAAAATGTTCATACCATGGATTTGGGTAAGGGTGGCATTATCATCATCGGCAATGAAGCCCACGGAATTTCTGAAAACATTGAAAAACTGGTAACGCGTAGAGTAACAATTCCCCGATTCGGCCGGGCTGAGTCACTGAATGCTGCTGTTGCTGCCGCCATAATCTGTGATAACCTCAGACGAGGTAAGTAAAGCTTTGGTTAAAAGAACCCCTTGCTTTTTTGTGCCGCTTCCTCCATCACCTTGCCTGCATTCTCCTTGCCCAGGTATTTATCAATTAGGGAATGACCCAGGTAAATAAGCGGTGTAAGGGCGATGGCGATTACAAACTTGTAGATGTAGTTGGTAATGCCTATGGCTATAATTTGCGTGTTGGAAAAAACGCCATAGAAGGCGATGAACAACACGACAAAACTATCAACAAATTGAGAGACCAGCGTTGAGCCCGTTGCGCGCAGCCAAAGCATTTTCGAGCCGGTTAGTTTTCGCAGACGTTGAAAAACAAACACATCTACCAACTGGCCGAGCAGAAAAGCGGTTAAGGAACCTACGATTATCCGAAGTCCTTGTCCGAAAATTTTCGAAAAGGCAAAGTTGATGTTAAAGCTATTTCCTTCCGCATCTTTGCTGTTGGCATCCAGCCACCATTGTGCCGGTGGTAATTCAATAGTAAGAAAAATCACTACAAAACTGTAGGCAATCAACATGGCCGTGAGGTAACTGATGCGCTTTACCCCGGGTTTACCGAAGTATTCGTTTATTAAATCGGTGGTTACAAAAACAATGGGCCAAATTATAACGCCAGCAGTAAGGTTAAAGTCCATGAGAAAGCCCATGATGTTGATGTGCGCAGGGTCCAGACCAACCGTAGCTTCTGCTGAAAAAATTTTCGTGCCGATCATTTCGGCTAGCAACGCATTGGTGAGGAATATTCCACACAATACAATGAACAGGCGGTTCTTCTTTTGCTCCAGGGTAATCATCACTCTTCTATGGTAAAGGTTTGTCCTTCCTGTGCAAGTTCGGTGTTTTTGAATATAACTTTTGCTTCATTCAAAAGGGGATCAAGTTCCTTATAGCGAGCGGAAAAGTGACCAATGAGAAGGTTACCCGCCTGTGCCTTCATGGCAATTTCAGCCGCCTGTGCAGCCGTGCTGTGCTTGGTTTCTTCTGCTTTATCTTTTTCCGATTCCATAAAGGTTGCTTCGTGGTACAAAACATCTACCTGCTGTACTATGTTTACCAGATTTTCATCATAAGCTGTATCGGAGCAATACGCGTAACTTCTTGATTTGCGCGGGGCATGAGTAAGGTCTGCATTGCGATAGCGTATGTTTCCATGTTCATCCACTACATCGGCACCTGTCTTTAACCCGGCCAGTTGCTGCAGACTTAAATCTGCGGGGATCCGGTCTTTATCGATCCTTCTGGGTTTTGGCTTTTCGCGAAAAAGGAATCCGGAACAATCAAGCTTATGCTTTAAGGGTATAGTAGTTACAGTAAGCTGGTTATTTTCAAGAATAACTTCTTGTCTGTCCGGTGTTAAGGTATGCAGAATAATATCGAACCGTGGTGCCGATAAGGAGTAGCGAAATTGGGTGGTTATGATTTCACCTAAACCCCGATGACTGTAAATGTGAAGATCGTTCGTTCGATGGTTCAGGTGCATGGTGAAGATCAGTCCGAGTAAACCCAGGTAATGGTCGCCATGCAGGTGTGAAATAAAAATGTGATTAATGCGATGCAGGTTGCCATTATAACGCATCAATTGCATTTGTGTTCCTTCACCACAATCTACCAGAAAGAACTGATTTTGGATTTCAAGTAATTGTGCTGACGGAAATCTACCGAAAGCCGGTACAGCTCCGCTTGATCCGAGTATGGTAATTTTAAAGCTCAATGGGGTATTAAATAAAAAGACCAAAACCTTGCGGGTTTTGGTCTGGCATACGTTACCATAATGATTTAATTTCCATCCGTATTTTTCAGATCTTTTTCGATCTCGTGCATGAATACTGTATCTACGGCTTCTTCTACGGTAGGGAGTATATTCAGCACGCTGTCAAGTTGTGATATTTTGATAAGTTTAGAGGTGTGATCGGATAAGGCCGCCAATACAAACACGCCTCCATCTTCCTGCATAATCCGGTTTCCCACCAAAAGAGCACTCAAACCAGATGAGTCGGTATACTTCACTTCACTCAAGTCCAAAACAATATTGCGAACACCCTCCGCATGAAGGGTTATCAATTCTGACTTCAATCCGGGGGCCACACTTGAATCCAGTTTCTCTTCGTGCAGGCGCATCAGGCAATACTTCTCCTGCTTATCAATGGTATACTTCATTTTTTGATGTTAATTAACGATTAGTTGCGTTTTATCAGGCTCCTAAATTAACGGATTTTAGTGAATTAAGGATACTTTGTTCTATTCTTTGCTCAATGGCGCTGTAATCAATGGGTTCCAACGATGAGCCGGTTACCTGTTGATATAATTCCTTATAGCGTGATGAAATGGAAGCCACTACCTGGTCGGTCATTTCTGGCACGTGTTGCCCTTCCTTACCCTGAAATCCATTTTCAATAAGCCACTGCCGTACAAATTCTTTCGATAGTTGTTTTTGCGCTTCTCCTTTTTGCTGTCGATCCATATATCCGGCCGCATAAAAGTAGCGTGATGAATCGGGTGTATGCACTTCGTCAATCAGGTAGATGGTATCGTTGTGTTTACCAAATTCATACTTCGTATCAACTAAAATCAGTCCTCGCTCGGCTGCCAGTGCTGTACCTTTGGCGAACAGGGTAAAGGTATATTCTTCTAATTCCGAATAGTCCTTTTCACTTACAATGCCCTTCCTTAAAATTTCTTCTTTGGAAATATCTTCATCATGGCCTTCATGAGCCTTGGTGGTTGGGGTAATGATAGGGTGGGGCAGTTTGTCATTTTCTTTCAAGCCATCCGGTAACGGAACGCCACATAACATTCGCTTGCCGGAACGGTATTCACGCCACGCATGGCCTGCCAGGTATCCCCGCACAACCATCTCCACCGGAAAGGGTTGACATGTAAAACCAATGGTTACATTGGGATCAGGCGTTTCAATTACCCAATTGGGAACCAGTTCTTTTGTGGCTGTTAAATTTTTGGAGGCGATTTGATTGAGTACCCTTCCTTTATCGGGAATGGCACGTGGCAGTACCACATCGAACGCTGAAATACGGTCGGTAGCCACCATGGCCATAATGTTTCCGAAGTAGTAAACATCGCGAACCTTACCTCGGTAAAAACCGGTTTGGCCGGGGAAGGAAAAATTGGTTTCTTTTATGGCCTCCATAGCATGAACAAAGGCGCAAAGTAATTAATCTTCTACTAGAAAATTTAACAGAGGTTTACAAAAAATGATCAATTGACGGAAAGGATTAGTCAACTAAAATGCCGGCTTTGAATATGTAGGTTTTGATCTGGTTTCCCGCTTCGTCAAACTCCTTCCATTCTTTATGCTTTTTGTCGGCCACATATTCGCCCTGTTCTTTGATCTTTCCATTGGGGTGGTATGCGGTAAACTGCCCATGCTTGCGTTGCGATTTGCACTCGCCCTGCGATTGTAGGGTGCCGTCTTCGTACCACGTTTTAAATGGTCCATTCAGCAGGTTGAATTTATAGGTTTCTTCCAGCCGGGTTTTTCCATTTGGATAATATTCATAACGTATGCCGGTAAGTTTCCCCGATTCATAGTTCTCCTTAATTCTTTCGGTGTTACCATCGGCATGATAGAAGATCCAAATGCCATGGGGCAGATTATCGCGGTATCGCTTTACCGACAACTTTTTCTCATTGTCGGCATATTCGTCAATTACCCAATCCTTACCGGTAATGGATGGTTGTTCTTTAAGTTTTAGTTTGCCGTTTGGGTGATAAATGAAACCGGTTCCGGTTTTACGCCCTTCTGCATATTTGAAACGATGTTTTACAGTGCCATCGGCATAGTAAGCTGTATTGTCACCGTGAAGCAGGCCGTTTAGGAATGAGCCTTCCAGTACAAGATGTCCATCGCGATCGTAATTCTTAAACGATCCATTCTTTGCACCTTCTTCCATGGTGGAGACGGTCTCCAGTTGACCATTGGCATAATAGGTTTTCAGGAAGCCGGTGAGAATTCCGTTTTTATAGTTCGCTTCTTTCTCCACTATTCCGGTTTCATAGAAGTACCGGGTAATGCCATTAGGTTTGCCATTGAGGTAGTTGATTTCGCTTTTCAGGTTTCCATTCATGTAGTACTCACGCACCACGCCATCGGGTTTTCCTTTTTTAAAAACCGTTTCACTTTTGATCACGCCATTGTCGTAGTACGACTGCACACTGTCTACCAATATGTCGTTTTGATAATACGCGCGCTGTACTTTTTTTCCGGCCTCATCGTACACTTCCACAGGGCCGTGGCGCATACCGTTTACGTATACCAGTTTTCTGGCGGGCTGTCCGGTGTCGTGATACTCCATGAACTCACCTGATTTTTTCCCGTTATTGAAGTTACCCTCAACGGCCAGTTTTCCATCCGGGTAAAACCGCTGGTACTTACCCACTATTTTCTCGTTGTCTTCGCGGGCTACAGCGTAAATTTCCTGAATTTGGGTTCGTGACGCATCGTAGTATGTGCGCACCTCGCGTTGCGCAGAAGCGAATACAGGTATGATCAGCAGAGTTATGAAAACATTACGAGTCATGACTGCGGAAATTAGTGGATGGACTTAAAACGGAATGACGGTTACGTTTATTGCCACACAAAAAGTTTTCAGGCCGATCAGGCATTTTCAATAACGATGGCTGAAGCGCCACCGCCACCGTTGCAAATACCCGCCACACCCAATGTTTCATTATTTTGTTTAAGCACGTTGATCAGCGTAGTAATAATGCGCGCACCGGAAGCACCCAGTGGATGGCCGATGGCAACAGCACCTCCGTTTACATTCACTTTCTCAGGATCAAGCCCCAGTTTGATGTTGTTGGCAATGGCAACGGCTGAGAAGGCTTCATTGATTTCGTAATAGCTAACATCTTTTGAGCTTACTCCTGCATGGTGGATGGCTTTGGGTATGGCCAGTGAGGGCGTAGTGGTAAACCACATCGGATCCTGTGCCGCATCACCAAACCCGCGGATTTTTGCAATCGGTTTTAAACCCAACTCAACGGCTTTCTCTTTGCTCATCAGCACAAGGGCAGAAGCCCCATCATTGATCGTAGATGCGTTAGCAGCAGTTACGGTTCCGTCTTTGGTAAAGACAGCACGCAAACCGGGTATCTTATCGAAATTTACATTCTTATATTCTTCATCTTCGGCAAACAAGGTTACGTTTCCTTTCTTGTCGGTGATTTCAACGGGTACAACTTCATTTTTGAATTTACCGGCAGCCCAGGCAGCCGCGGCACGTTTGTAGGAATTAATGGCGTAGTTATCCTGATCCTGACGGGAGATGTTCATCTCTTTAGCGGTGTTATCGGCACATACGCCCATGGCGCAGTGATTGTACACATCGGTCAGGCCATCATAGGTAAGGCCGTCTACCACTTCACCGTTTCCATACCGATAACCGTACCGTGCTTTTAGCAGGTAATACGGAATGTTAGACATGCTTTCCATTCCTCCGGCAACGACCACATCATTTTGTCCGAGCATAATTGATTGCGCACCAATCATTATGGCCTTCATGCCCGAAGCACACACTTTGTTGATTAGCGTACAGGGTATTTCATAGCCAAGGCCAGCAGCCACGGCAACTTGTGTGGCTGGTGCTTGTTGTAAACCTGAGGAAATTACATTTCCGATAAAAACTTCCTGCACCAGTTTAGGGTCAATGCCGGCTTTTTGCATGGCTCCCTTCACTGCGGTTGCCCCAAGTTGAACAGCAGAAACCGAAGCGAGGCTTCCTCCAAAACTTCCGATGGGTGTGCGTACGGCTGAGATGATATATACTTCTTTCATTTTAGTGTTTTGTATTTACGATGTCTAACTACTGATGTCTCTCTGCTACCAGTCCGGTTTGTTTTTATCCTTGGGTTGCGTAGCCTTTCTTTTATTCTGTTGCAGGTATTGAACCTCCTGGTTTCGCATGGCTTCAAGAATTTTATTTGCAGCTTCCTGACTGATTTTCATTTGCTGTAATTTTTCAGAAGATGGAGGAGTGTCTTTTTTCTCCTGATCTTTGTCTGATTTTTGTTCCTGATTTTGCTGTTGTTCCTTCTGTTCGTCTTTTTGCTGATCAGGCTTTCCTGATTCATCCTTTTTCTGTTCGTCTTTTTTGTCTTGTTCCTTTTTCTCCTGCTCTTTCTTTTGATCTTCTTTTTTCTGCTGATCTTGCTTTTGCTTGTCGTTTTGTTGTTGATCTTTATTCTGGTCCTTCTGCTGTTGCTCCTGTTTTTTCTGCTCGTCAAGTTTACGTTTCAACAATTCGTAATTGTAGCGGGCATCATTGTTGGCAGGATCTGCCTTAATGGCTTCCTTAAAATGATTCAGGGCTTCTTCAAATTTAGCTTGTTTGTTGCGGGCAACACCTAATTGTTGCTGGGCCAATGAACGTATCTTTTTATTGGAACTCGCAGTTAGACTTTGGTATTGTGATATGGCTGAAGTGGTATCATTCAATTCGAAATAGGCATTGGCGAGATTGAGCAGAACTTCTTCTTCGTTTACGGCCAGCGAGTCGGTAAGGTATTTGTATTTAGCAACAGCCGTTTCGTAATCACCTGCGAGGTATGCCTTTTTTGCTTCTTCCTTCACACGGTTAATCTTTCCAATCTTTGCAGGATCAGTAACCAGGAGGGCGAGTGTGATAAATAGGATACTGGTCTTCATATACGAATGGTTCGTATGTGTATTAACACATCAAAGGACAGTAAAATTACAGCCATAAGTAAAAAATAGAAATATTTGTTGGCCGAAACATCAATTAGCCGGGCATCCATCAACTCCCCTTCAATAGTGTTAATCGTATTGATCATGCGGGATACATCATTTCGGCTTTCAGTGATTTCAAAGTAGCGCCCACCGGTTTTGCTGGCCAGCGATTGTAAGGCTTTTGAATTCAGTTTAGTGACAACTACATTTCCCTGGCGGTCGGTTCGGAAGCCTGTTCCCGACCGAATTCGTCCACCTTCTTCAGTGCCTACACCAAGGGTGAACAGTTTGAAACCTTTCGATTCAATTTGTTGTGCTATAGCATTGGTTTCTTCTCCAAAATCCTCGCCATCGCTTATGAGCACAATCACCTTTGACGTTGTCTGAGAAATCCGGACGTTATCCGTTTCCAGTTTTTCCATAGCCATTCGCAGGGGTGGGGCAAAATCAGTACCGGATGAAGGCACCAGACCGGTGTTCATGGTTTCGATAAACAGGTTTAGTGCATTTTGGTCGTAGGTTAAGGGGCATTGCATGAACGCCTCGGAGGAGAAAATAATGATGCCAATTCGATCGGAATTAAATGCCTGCACGATTTTCTTCATCTCGTACTTCACTTTTTCCAGCCGTGTCGGGGTAACATCGAAGGCATCCATCGACTTAGAAAGGTCAACGCAAATCATGATATCCTTTCCTATGGACTGGACTTCTCGTTTTGCAGCGCCAAAAGATGGGCCTAATAAAGCAATAATCAACAGCACAAAAACGACTGATCGCAGAAATACTTTTATGAATACAGTTGAATAATGTGTATTCAGTGACCTGGCGATACGGATTATCCGAAAGAGATAAACCATGTAAAGCACTGCGAAAAGTGCTATAAAAATCCATTCCGTTGTCCCCAAGGTGCGGTACCAGCTCACGCTGCAAGTAACAACGAAGTGTGGTTTGGTGCAAGCCACCGTATAACCGTAAATGTGGCTTTTTGATTTCTTAGGATGATTTTTTAGGGAGTTTCTACACATCCTTTATATTTGCAATTCTTTTTTAGCCAGGAGAGGTGGGTGAGTGGCTGAAACCAGCAGTTTGCTAAACTGTCGTACATGTCAAAGTGTACCGGGGGTTCGAATCCCCCCCTCTCCGCAAAGCCCTGTATGACGCAGGGCTTTTGAATTAATGGTCCGATAGCTCAACTGGATAGAGCAGCTGCCTTCTAAGCAGCAGGTTCGGGGTTCGAGTCCCTGTCGGATCACTTGGCGGTTAAGATATTAAACATATCTTTGCGCCTTCTTTAAACATTCAGGGTGTAGCGTAGCCCGGTATCGCGCTTGGTTTGGGACCAAGAGGTCGTCAGTTCGAATCTGGCCACCCCGACAAGACCTCATCTTCCTGTAAGGTGAGGTCTTTTTCATCTATGCCTTATTACGTTTATATACTGCATAGCGCTTCTATTAATCGATTTTACACCGGCCATACGCAAGACATCGAAAATCGTTTACGCGAACACAATGCAGGTGAAACAGCCTCCTTACGAAAAGGTATTCCCTGGGTAATCGTTTGGCAACGAAAGCTTGAGTCCAGGGCGGAAGCCATGGCGCT
>DILT01000015.1 GCA_002425185.1 Flammeovirgaceae bacterium UBA5585
GTCCAGGGCGGAAGCCATGGCGCTTGAATCAAAAATTAAAAGCAGGGGAGCAAAACGATTCTTACTTGATCAGGAGGTATAAGCGTAGCCCGGTATCGCGTGGCGCTTAGGCGCCAAGGTCGTCAGTTCGAATCTGGCCACCCCGTCAAAAAGCCTCACAATTGGGGGGCTTTTTGTTTTGCTTTCTTAAATCAACACCTCTCGTATGGTAATGATCAACATATCGGTATATTCGCACCCGATTTCCGGTATGCATAAATAAGGTAGCTTCCGGAGACTTAACCTAACATTATATAACACTTAAACATGGCAAAGAAGACTACAAAAAAAGCGGCTAAGAAAGCTTCAAAAAAAGTGGCCAAGAGCCCGGCTAAAAAGGCTGTAAAAAAATCTGCTCCAAAAAAGGCTGCAGCAAAGAAAGTAGCCCCTAAAAAGGTGGCTCCTAAGAAAGTTACTCCGAAAAAGGTAGCTCCAAAAAAATCGGCAAGAAAGCCTAACGCGGCTTTCATGGTTGCCCTTGCACCCAGTGAGGCACTGGCTGCAGTAATCGGGAATAAGCCGGCCGCCCGCACAGAAATCATCAAGAAAATATGGGATTACATTAAAGCCAACGGACTTCAGGATACCGTGAACAAGCGCATGATCAATGCTGATGCTAAACTAAAAGTAGTATTTGATGGCAAAGATCAGATATCGATGTTTGAACTGGCCAAGGTTGTCAATAACCATGTGAAGAAGTAATTCAAACGCGTTAATGAAAAACGAGCCCTGCAAACGCATGGCTCGTTTTTTTTAGCCTTTGCTATTTTATTTTGCCCTCAAAACTGATCCGGTGAGTGCACCAAACCCACCGACCAGTCCCCCCAATGCAGCCGTTATCACGAGCAGTAACGGTTTGCTATTCACCAGTAAAATCTTAGCCACCTTGTCGGCTAACGGTACCGCTGCATTCATGTCGATGAGCAGTGCTTTAATCAGCCACAACATCGCTATCGCTATGAATCCAGCCAAAAAATTTGCCTTGGTTTTATATAGAAACCCAACCAGTGCAGCGGCAATGGCAATACTCCACCAGGGAAGAAACATTTCGGCAATCCATGCTGTAACGATGATAAAGGCAATTTGTATCAGGAATCTCATCTTATTTCGGATTTAGAGTGGTGGTGAAGTTTACTTTGTTGCCGGCATCTTCCGGTTTCTGTAAAAACAAAAGATTGAAATACTTTCCGGTCGACCAGTAGTTAAGCATGCTCGAGTAATGAACACTACCCGGATTACCGGACTGGCCGCCAGGGTAGGTTGCAAAAGCTTTTGGTCCATCTTTCTCCACGCTTACGATCATGCGCCATGAGGGTCCGTGTTTGCGTGAAGCGGCATTTACAGCGTTGGCATGGCCGCCATGCTGCACATGGAACCCCAGTGCTTCTGTTCGCGTAAGGTGTTCAATGTAGGTGTCTTTAAAATCTGCCCATTTAGCTTTATCGGAAACACCTTTGTCTTTTTTCCATTGTTGTACTTCGTTAACACCCGTTGAGAAGGATGCCCTGATTAAGCCGGTGAGTGTTTCCTTTTCAGGTGTGCTCTTAATGTCATAAAATTCTAAATCAGGTTTTGTCTTCATCAGGTTAATGGTGTTCCAGGCGGTAGGGTAGGATAGGGATACTTCATCGCTGCGCATTTCATCCCAGATTAGCGGAAAGAGGTTGGTCCACCAGGCTTCAAAGTATGGTGCACTTTCCGAATCAGCATGATAAACGTAATCCCATGCTTTGAGCGCTTCATAGCCAAGTTTTTCAACATCATTAAATCCGGTGGCATCCAAATGATCCAACAAAAATGGAAGAACTTCTTCAGCTTTAATGCTGTAGTTATCGTTTTGAAGTTTCATCATATCAGTAACAGTAACTGCCGATGATGCTCGCAGAATATTATTAATCCTTCGGTTTCGGTAGGCTTCGTAGCTAACCGCATTAATGTAGTAGGGATAGGTTGCATCAGCCGGGTATTGGTTGGCTGAACTAACAAAACCCCGTTCAGGATTTTTATCCATTACATTTTGATCAAAAGGAATGTAGGCTTGCGGGCCGCTGGCAGATTTGCTTCCGTCTAACATAAACTTGCCTTCACCTTTTCTACGCACCGGAAATTTTCCCTGAATGCGCATGGCAATATCTCCGGTAACGGAGGCAAATACAAAGTTTTGTGCGGGTGAGGAGTAGTGATCTAGCGCTTTCATATAGTCACCATGATTTTTTGCGCGGTTCAACTTGTAGAAGGTCATCAGTTCTTCCGATTCATCGTGTGCAATCCAACGGAAGGCATAATGCTTGCGGTTGTTTTCGGCCCGGTAATTTTCATCATACGGAACGGGTCCCCAATGTGTATAAACCACGGTATCATAATATATTTCGCGATCGCGTACGGTAATTTTTTCGACTACCTTTTTTGTTTCTTTCCACACGCCATCCAGTTCATACTTTTCTTTTTGATTGTTCTCAAATTTAATTTTATACCAGTCTACCAAATCGCGTTGGGCGTTGGTTACACCCCAGGCGATGGAATCGTTAAAGCCGATGATTACGCCTGGTGCGCCAGGAAGGGAAACACCCATAACATTAGCGGATGGTGAATGAAGCTGAATGGCATACCAGATGGAAGGAAGGGTAATGTTAAGGTGGGGATCGTTACAGAGAATGGGCGCACCTGTTTTTGTTTTACTTCCGCTAACAGCCCAGTTGTTACTGCCAATGGTTGGATCGGGCGTAGTTAAACCGCTGATGGCGATAAGTTCTGCCGGCAGCGCAGGTGGCGTATCTTCAATTTTCAGGGGTTCGAAACCCCACCGGTTAGTGCGGTCGACAATGGGATCTCCCATAGGCTCCAAATCCGGGTAGAGAAGATCAACCATCTCCTTTCCGAACAAGGCAAGTGCATTGGTCATTTGCATGTCTTTGTCGCCCATGTTTAAGGTTTGTGCCATGCTGCGAAGAAGCAGCGCTGATTTCAAGGGTGTCCATTCTTCCGGAGCGTAGTCCATAAGCTTGTACTCCAAAGGCAGGTCTTTATACGATAGTGATTGGATATAAGCATTAATACCATCGGCATACTTGTTTGCCACCATGTTGGCTAGCGGATCACCCTCCATTCGCTTAAAGGCATTCTCAGCAGCGAATACCATTCCCAGTCTGCGTTGGCCGCGGTCGTAATTCAAAACAGCATCATCCTTTCCGGCACCAATCAGTTCTGAAATCCTTCCGGCTGCTGCATGGGTTTGAAATTCCATTTGCCACAACCGGTGAAGGGCGGTTACATAGCCTTGTGCCAGGTACAGGTCTTCATCGTTTTGAGCAAATACGTGCGGAATCATAATGCTGTCGAACACAATAGTCACGGGTTCTTTCAGTCCTGGTATTTCCAGTTTTACGGGCAGCGTATGGTTTTTAGATTCTATGTTTTGCCAAAATCCATGAAACGGATCAAGAAACTTTCCTAACGGGGGGATGCGGCTTCCGCCCACAACCCAGCTCTTATTCAGGGCCCAGATGAGTAATACCGTAATTAAGAGGCTGATCAGGAACTTGACTATTTTCATGGAGTTAGTGGTTTGAGGTTAGTTGTTGCCGGTAAACCGTAACAATTTTCCAACTTAGAAAGCTTTTCCTAATTTTCGAACTTCTTAGCGAGAAAACCTATCCCAACACATTGAAAAAGCTTCTTGATCAGTACACGAAAGAACAGGTAAAAAAGGCTTCATTGATT
The DNA here is from genome assembly GCA_002425185.1 of Flammeovirgaceae bacterium UBA5585. Classification (GTDB taxonomy): domain Bacteria; phylum Bacteroidota; class Bacteroidia; order Cytophagales; family Cyclobacteriaceae; genus UBA2336. The sequence goes on from DILT01000015.1 coordinate 3,760, forward strand.
AAGGCCATTTTTTTTGACGTAGATGGTGTGCTTACCGATGGAAAAATCATTTATGACGATTCCGGAAAGGAGATCAAGGCGTTTAATGTTAAAGATGGTTTTATTGTTAGTTACCTGAAAAAAGCAGGAATTATTACGGGTGCTATCACCGGTCGTGAATCCGCTATTGTAACCAGGCGGTGCGCTGAACTTAAAGTTGATTTCTGTCACCAGGGTATTACGGATAAAGCCGTGGTATGCAAAAAGCTTATGGAGCATTATAAACTGAAAGCAAAAGAAGTAGCCTACATTGGTGACGATATTAATGACCTTGGCGTTTTTAACCTGGTCGGCTTAAGTGCCTGTCCTGCGGACGCCATGAGTTATGTTCAGGAAAAGGCTGATCTGGTTACTTTCAAAAAAGGTGGCAAAGGTGTATTTCGGGAAGTTGCGGATTTAGTTCTTGCAGCAAGTGGTAGAATAGAAAAAATTGTGAATAATTAATCATTGCGCGGGAGGTACGACCGAAGCAATCTCGTTTAGAATACTAAAATCGGGATAGGCTACCGTTCGCCATGACGTCAACATTTAGGTGTGGATGCAGGTACTTACGATAACTAATTATGGAAAAGTTCAAGGATACAGTATCGATTACTGAAAAAATAAAACTAGGCGGTAACCGCATGGTACTCTTTGCCGGGCCGTGCGCGACAGAGAGCTATGATATTTGCATGGAGGTAGGCACTTCTGTGAAAGCTTTATGCGATAAACTTGGCATTGACTATGTTTTCAAAGCCTCATTCGATAAAGCCAACCGCACTTCGTCCGGTTCGTATCGTGGCCCGTCCATGGATATGGGACTTGAAATACTGGACATGGTAAAGCAAAATCTTAAAGTACCAATCGTAACCGATGTTCACGAATCGTACCAATGCGCTGAAGTAGCACAGGTAGTTGATGTGTTGCAGATACCGGCCTTTCTTTGTCGCCAAACGGATTTGTTAAAAGCAGCAGCCAGAACTGGCAAGGCCGTGAAAGTAAAAAAAGGTCAGTTTATGGCGCCAGCGGATATGAAGTATGCTGTTGACAAGGTGAGGGGTGAAGGCAACAACAATGTATTCCTTACCGAACGCGGAGCCAGCTTTGGCTATCATACCCTTGTGGTGGATATGCGTTCACTCCCGATCATGCGCCAGTTTACTCCGGTTATTTTTGATGTAACCCACTCCGTTCAGCAACCGGGTGGCTTGGGTGGAACTTCAGGCGGTCAGCGTGAGTTTGCTCCCTTTCTGGCACGTGCAGCAGCAGCAACCGGTGTTGATGGCTTTTTTATCGAAACCCACCCCAGTCCCGAAAAGGCGTTAAGCGATGGCCCAAACATGATTCCGTTGAATCAGATGGAGGAATTTGTAACTACGTTAAAGAAATTCTGGGACCTCCAGAAATCACTTAGCAACCACTAAACTTCACGTTCCTTTCCTGAGACAGATGCCTTGCCACTGCTGTCTTTTTTCTATATTTGCCTCTAAAATCTACCGAATTAGTGGAGTTCACACTCATTCAAGGCCTTGTTTTAGGGATAGTTGTCCTGTTGGTGATTTCGCTTTACCGCGAATGGTTTAATCCTGCGCTATCCTTTTTTGTAGCCGTGCTGGCATTGCTGCTCGCAGGGGTGATCAGTCCAACGGAGCTCCTTCGGGGACTAAGCAATCAACAAATCATTGTTATTTTCTTGTTGATACTGGTAACTGCTGGGATACGCGCTGTATTTGGTGCAGCGTTTTTTACGCGGCTGTTCAAAACAACCTTAAAACCTAAAGCATTTTTACTTCGGATGATGGTAGTGTCATCTTCCATTTCTTCACTTTTAAACAACACGCCCATCGTAGCTTTTCTTATTCCTTATGTGAAGGATTGGGCTGACCGAACCGGGACACCGGCATCGAAACTGTTGATCCCACTTTCCTATGTTACGATACTCGGGGGTATGATTACGGTGATTGGTACGTCCACCAACCTGGTATTGGTAGGCTTGATGTCGGAATACAACTTGCCGTTGCTTGGCTTTAAGGATTTTCTCTTTCTGGGTTTACTGGTTACGGTAGCCGGATGGATTTACATTTATTTTATCGGGTACTCGTTACTTCCGGAAAACGTGAATAAAATTGATGATGTACGCTTAAACCTGAAAGAATACATTATTGAAACGGAAATTTTTGAGGGCTCATCATTAATCGGAAAAACAGTAAAAGATGCCGGACTTCGAAACCTTCAGGATTTATTTTTGGTGGAGATTATTCGTCAGGATGAAGTGATTTCACCCGTTTCGCCCGAAGTGAAACTGGAAGCGGGAGATACTTTATTCTTCTCCGGCAACACCCAGTCCATCTATAATTTAATCCATCAGGATAACGGACTTCGGATTCCGAAACAAGAAAGCCTGGAAATGCAGAATCAATTCAATTTTATAGAAGCTGTCATCCCGGCAAGTTCCGATCTGATCGGCAAGCGGATTAAAGATTCGGATTTCAGAAAGAAGTACAATGCCTCTATTGTCGCGATTCACCGAAACGGAAAGCGGGTTTCCGGAAAAGTGGGCGAGATGCAATTGGCGGGGGGTGATTTTCTCTTACTGTTATCGGGTGATGAAATCAATCCTGCGAAACATGAAAAGGAACTGTTTTATATCTCCTTGCCCAAAAAGATTGAATACAAAAAACCTGTTTGGAAGTACTGGGTAGGTGCTGGTAGCTTTTTGATATTGTTGGCGGGTATTGTGGGTATCCTTCCGCTTTTTACGGCTACCTTAATTATTATAACCGCGTTAATCTTTTTGGGTATTTTGAACATAACAGAGATCCGAAGACAACTTGATTTTGACTTACTCATGGTGCTGGTGTGTTCGCTGGCCATTGGTATTGCCCTGGAGAAATCCGGAACGGCTGCACTCATTGCCACGGGTCTTATCAAAACTGGCCAATCCATCGGTCCGGTAGCTGTTTTAAGTGCTCTGTTTGTGGTTACGATATTTCTTACTGCTTTGGTCACCAATCCGGCAGCCGTTTCCATTATGTTCCCCATTGCCATGTCGTTATCGCAACAGTTGGAACTTTCATCAACCCCATTTTTTGTTGCTATAGCTTTTGCTGCGTCTGGTGACTTTATGACTCCCATCGGCTACCAGACTAACCTGATGGTATATGGACCGGGTGGATACACCTTTAAAGATTTTGTAAAAGTAGGTACACCGCTAACGGTGATTTATTCAGTAATTTGTATCGGCTTCATTGCATGGTATTACCAACTATACTTATGAAGTACGAAGTACGGGTTTTGATTTGTGAATAACCAACAACCATCAACTAACAACTAATCTCGAATGAACCTCTATCCCATACAAACCCAGGTAACTAAAAAGCAACGCGAGCAGGTGCTGCAGCAGCATGCACGGCTTATCTGGTTTACGGGACTTTCGGGCTCCGGCAAGTCAACTTTAGCGGTTCAGTTGGAGGCCCAACTATATGCTAAAGGTTTTAAAACATATTTATTAGATGGCGATAATATCCGCACAGGTCTGAACAAGGATTTATCGTTTACCGATGAAGGTCGTGTTGAAAATATTCGCAGAATTGGGGAAGTAGCAAAGCTGATGTTGGATGCAGGAATTGTTGTGCTGTCGGCTTTTATTTCGCCTTTCAAGGCTGATCGCGAACAAGTAAAAGCAATTGTGGGAAATGAAAATTACATTGAGGTTTTTGTTGATGCACCCCTCGAGGTGTGTGAACAACGCGATGTAAAAGGTTTGTATAAAAAGGCGCGGGCGGGTGAAGTGAAAAATTTTACAGGCATTGATTCGCCATACGAGGCTCCTGAACACCCGGATATTATTTTACAGACGCATAAATTATCGGTTGAAGAATCGATTCAGATACTTCAGCAAGGCATACTTCCAAAAATTAAGTACTCATCAATCTAAAATCAACAATCGCATGAGTCAGTATTACTTAAGTCATTTGCAGGAACTCGAATCAGAAGCTATTTATGTTATCCGCGAAGTGGTGGCTCAATTCGAAAAGCCAGCGTTGCTCTTCTCGGGTGGAAAAGATTCCATTGTGTTGGCATATTTATCACGCAAAGCATTTTACCCGGCACGTATTCCCTTTCCACTAGTGCATATCGACACAGGGCACAATTTTCCGGAAACTATGGAGTACCGCGATTGGCTGATCAGCGAATTAGGTGTTCAACTGATTGTGGGTTCTGTTCAGGAAAGCATTGACAAAGGAAGGGTTAAGGAAGAAACCGGATACAACGCCAGCCGTAATGCCTTACAAACGGTAACGTTACTGGACACGATAGAAAAACATAAATATGATGCCGCCATGGGCGGGGCACGCAGAGATGAAGAAAAGGCCCGGGCCAAAGAGCGTTTTTTCTCGCACCGCGATGAGTTTGGTCAGTGGGATCCTAAAAATCAGCGCCCAGAGTTGTGGAACATTTTCAACGGAAGGAAAAACCAGGGTGAACACTTTCGCGTGTTCCCAATTTCAAACTGGACAGAGATGGATGTGTGGCAGTATTTGTATACGGAGAACATTCCAATACCCAAGTTGTATTACGCTCATGAACGCGAAGTGATAGCGAGGGATGGTACGTTGCTGTCAACGTCACCCTGGCTTAAGCTGAAACCGGATGAAAAGCCAATGATAAAACGCGTGCGTTTTAGAACCTGTGGCGACATGCCGATTACCGGGGCTGTGGAGTCTGATGCCGATACGATGGAAAAAATTATAGCCGAAGTAGCCGCTTCGCGCAAAACCGAACGCGGCACACGGGCCGATGATAAGCGGGGCGAGACAGCTATGGAGGACAGGAAGAAGTCGGGGTATTTTTAGAATGGTTCTTAGTTGTTCGTTGTTGGTTATTCGCGAAGTAGTGAAACCAGTATAGATCGAACAACTATTAACCAATAACCAACAACGAATTATGAATCAACTACTACGTTTCACTACAGCAGGAAGTGTCGATGATGGCAAAAGCACGTTAATCGGGCGATTGTTATATGACAGCAAATCCATCTTTGAGGATCAGTTGGAAGCTGTAACAGCATCGAGCGCAAAGAAAGGCTTTGATTATGTTGACTTATCGTTGCTTACCGATGGGTTGAAGTCCGAACGGGAGCAAGGCATTACCATTGACGTGGCCTACCGCTACTTCGCCACGCCAAAACGTAAATTTATTATTGCTGACACACCCGGGCATATTCAGTACACCCGAAACATGGTAACGGGAGCCTCTACAGCAAACCTCGCATTGATTTTAATAGATGCGCGCAAGGGATTAATCGAACAAACGTTCCGGCACTCATTTATTGCATCGCTTTTAAAAATTCCCCATGTGATTGTGTGTGTGAATAAAATGGACCTGGTGAATTATGATGAGAAGGTGTTTGATAAAATTGTACAAGACTATAAAGCATTCTCCTCCAAGCTTGAAGTTTCTGATATTCAGTTTGTGCCCATCAGCGCACTGAATGGCGATAACGTGGTGAACCGCTCGGATAATATGCACTGGTACCAGGGCGCTACGTTATTACACATGCTGGAGTCTGTTCATATTGAAAGCGATTACAATCATATCGACAGCAGGTTTCCGGTGCAGTATGTTGTCCGCCCGCAGACCAATGAGCATCAGGATTTCAGAGGCTATGCCGGCAGGGTGGCCGGAGGAATTTTCCGGCCGGGCGATGAAGTGCTTGTGTTGCCCTCCGGGTTCACTTCAAAAATCAAAACGATTGAGGTGAATGGTGAGAAACTAAATGAAGCATTTGCGCCCATGTCGGTGATTATTACCCTTGAAGATGAAATTGATATCAGTCGTGGCGACATCATTTCCAAACCGAATAACCAACCTGAGGTGGCGCAGGATATTGATGTGATGTTATGCTGGATGAATCAACGTTCGGTAAACCTGAATTCAAAATTTTATGTTCGCCACACCACGCACGAAACCCGTGGTGTCTTAAAAGAAATACAGTACAAGTTGGATATCAATTCGTTGCAGCGCGTAGAGGGGGTAGAGCAATTGGTGATGAACGATATCGCGCGGGTAAAGCTTCGCACAGCAAAACCCTTATCGTTTGACAGCTACCGCAAGAACCGGATAACCGGAAGTTTGATTTTGGTTGATGAGGGAACAAATGAAACGGTGGCTGCGGGGATGATTGTGTAGAAGTTACCGGTCTCCGGTCACAGGCAACTGGAGACATGCAACCGGCAGCAGAAAATTAAAATATGGATTATAAGAGACAATTAGAAAAAAGCATCCTCGCTTCTGAATTAGCATGCAAGGAGATACTGAAAGTTTATCACTCCAATGATTTTCAAGCCGAATCGAAAGATGATAAATCACCGTTAACCCTTGCCGATAAGCGTGCGCACACCGCCATTGTTTCTGTACTCAAAGAAACGGGTTTGCCCATTCTTAGTGAAGAAGGAAAAAAGATCACCTATGAAGAGCGAAAGCAATGGGATTATTTCTGGATGGTCGATCCGCTTGACGGCACCAAAGAATTTTTAAAACGCAATGGAGAATTCACGGTAAACATTGCCCTTATCCATAAGCAAAAACCGATACTTGGCGTTGTAGCCGTTCCGGTAAGTGGTGATGTATTTTATGCTGCAGAAGGAAAAGCTTTCCTGAAGCGAAATGGACAAACTATTACTTTGCCAAAGCGATCTCCGGTTTCTTTATCGCAAAATGGTTTACGTATTGTGGCTTCGCGTTCACACATGAGTCCGGAGACCCTGGATTTTATAAATTCATTGAAGGAACCTTCATTGGTTTCGAAAGGCAGCTCTTTGAAATTCATGTTATTAGCTGAAGGACTGGCTGATGTTTACCCACGTTTTGCTCCAACTATGGAGTGGGACACGGCTGCCGCCCATGCTATTGTGAATGCTGTGGGGGTTTCGGTGAAACAGAAGGATACGGATAAGGAGTTGATGTATAATAAAGAGGATTTACTCAATCCGCATTTCAATTGTTACTGATTAATAACTAAGTTGCCGGGGTTTTAATCAATCAGCTAAAATGTTAAAGCAAAGAGTCCTCATTACCGGTGGAGCCGGTTTCCTTGGCTCCCATTTATGCGATAGGTTCATCAAAGAGGGATTTCATGTGATTGCCATGGATAACCTCATTACCGGTGACCTGAGAAACATCGAACACCTGTTCAAGCATCCGGATTTTGAGTTTTACCATCACGATGTATCCACCTTTGTGCATGTGCCCGGTGAACTGCATTATATTCTGCACTTTGCCTCACCGGCAAGCCCTATTGATTACCTGAAAATACCCATTCAAACCTTAAAGGTAGGGTCGCTTGGGATTCATAACCTGTTGGGATTGGCGCGCGTGAAAAAATCAAGAATACTGATTGCCTCTACGTCAGAAGTATATGGCGATCCATTGGTTCATCCTCAACCGGAAGAATACTATGGTAACGTAAATCCGGTTGGTCCGCGTGGGGTGTATGATGAAGCCAAACGCTTTCAGGAAGCGATGACGATGGCGTACCACACCTATCACGATCTGGACACCCGAATTGTGCGCATATTCAATACCTATGGGCCGCGTATGCGCCTGAATGATGGTCGCGTGTTGCCCGCTTTTATCGGTCAGGCGTTGCGCGGTGAAGACTTAACCGTTTTTGGCGATGGCTCACAAACACGTTCGTTCTGTTATGTGGATGATGAGGTGGATGGTATTTACCGGCTGTTGATGTCGGACTATCATTTGCCAATGAATATCGGCAACCCGGATGAGATCACGATACTGGAATTTGCCCAGGAGATAATCAAGCTCACTGGAACCAGTCAAAAAATTATCACCCAACCCCTTCCTAAAGACGATCCGAAACAACGCCAGCCCGACATTACCAAGGCTAAAGCTATTTTGGGTTGGGAGCCCAAAGTGTCGCGCGCAGAGGGTTTGAAGATTACCTATGAATACTTTAAATCCCTGCCCAGAGAGATTCTCTTTGAACGGGATTATAAGAATTTTGAGAAGTATATCAGATAAGTCAATCTTCTGAAATCTTAGCTGAATGACCGTTGAAAAGAACTGGTATGTTTTCTATACTAAAAGCCGCCATGAGAAAAAGGTGAGGGATCTTCTGCAACGAAGAGGATTTGAGGTTTTCTTACCTATGCAAAAAGTAATGCGGCAATGGAGCGACCGTAAAAAGAAAGTTGAAGTACCGCTTTTCAACTCGTACATCTTCGTATTAACCGTTCCTCCTTTTGTGCAGGATGTGCTGCAAGTACCCGGTGTTGCCTGGGCTATAAGGCACAATGGCAAACCAGCAATTTTACGGGATAAGGAATACAAAACGATACAACGGTTTTTGGAAACAGGATTATCGATAGAGATCCTTCCCGCAGCTGATGTTGAAGAAGGAGATTGGGTTAAGGTGATGGATGGCTCTCTAAAGGGAGCAGTGGGGCAGGTGGCCTCTAAAAATCCGGGTAGGTTTATGGTATTGCTGGAAGCTATTGGCCAGGTTATGCGCGTGGAAATTGCGCCTGAGTTGCTTAAAAAGATATAATTTATGAGTAATTTATTTACTCATTATTGTCATTTTTTTTTACCTTTACTCCATGCTGGAAACCCTGATTACCTCCAAAACCAGGTTGAAGATGCTGCTCAAGTTCTTCTCCAACAGCCATTCTTCGGCCTATCTGAGGGAAATGGCCAAGGAGTTTGGAGAGTCAACCAATTCCATCCGGCATGAGCTTAATAATCTATCGCAAGCAGGATACCTGATTGCCCGGGAAGAGGGTCGTTCCATATATTATAGTGCCAATACAAAACACCCGCTTTATCCTGAAATCAAAACGCTTATTCATAAATACCTGGGTATTGATAAAATACTGGACAACATTATTCACAAAGTGTTGACCCGGTTGGGAACACTGAAAGAAGCCTTTATTACCGGTGATTATGCAGAGGGACGGGATTCCGGAATAATTGACCTGGTGATGGTAGGGGATATTGATCAATCCTACCTTCAGGAATGTGTTGTTAAAGCGGAAAAATTGATTCAGCGAAGAGTTCGCACGCTCGTGTTAAGCGAGTATGAATTTGAGCAAAATAGAAAGCAGCTTAAGTCTGACAAAGCGATTTTGCTTTGGCGGGCAGAGTAACCCTGTAATACCAGGTTTTGACCTTTCGATAATGCCTGCTCTTCTCTTATGGGACTGAGGAGGCGAAGCTGTAGTAATACCTTACGCATAAGTTCATTCATAACAGTGAGACAAAAAATTTTTATAGCTGGACATCGTGGAATGGTTGGCTCGGCTATTTGGCGTTTGCTTGAGCAAAAATCATGTTACGAGCTTATTGGTCGTACAAGTGCTGAACTAGACTTGAGAAATCAATCTGCAGTTTATCAATTCATTGTGAAGGAAAAGCCACAGGTAATTATTAATGCAGCAGCAAGAGTGGGAGGAATTCTGGCAAATGATTCTTTTCCATATGAGTTTCTTATGGAAAATATGCTCATTCAAAATAGTCTTATTCAGGCTGCAGTTGAGTGCAACGTTCCTAAATTTATATTTCTAGGCAGTTCTTGTATTTATCCCAAGTTTGCACAACAACCTTTAAGGGAAGAATATATATTAACAGGTGCGCTAGAACCAACAAATGAGTGGTACGCAATTGCAAAGATTGCTGGTGTAAAAACAATAGAGGCCTTGCGAAAGGAGTATAGGTTGGATTATGTTAGCTTAATGCCCACAAACCTTTATGGACCTTTTGATAATTTTGATCTTTATACCTCTCATGTTATTCCTGCAATACTCAGAAAGTTCCATGAAGCGAAAATAAATTGTGGTCCTGTAAATCTTTGGGGGAGTGGTCTGCCCTTGCGAGAATTTCTTTACGTTGACGACTTAGCTAATGCAGTTCATTTTGTAATAGAAAATAAAATGAAGGAACATTTGTATAATGTGGGAGTAGGTTGGGATTTGTCCATTAACGAACTCGCATTGTTAATTCAAAAAATAGTAGGTCATCATGGGAAAATTATATGGGATACATCAAAGCCAGATGGTACACCCCGTAAACTGATGGATATTAGCAAATTAACTCAAGCAGGATGGCGTGCTTCCGTTTCCCTTGAAAAAGGACTACAATTAACCTATGAATGGTTCTTGAATAATTCAGATAAGGTTAGAGAAAGAAAAATTGAATCTTTTCGAAATACAGGACCAGAATAAATGAAAACAGCATTAATTACCGGCATTACAGGGCAGGATGGAGCTTATTTAGCTGAATTTCTGCTTAAGAAGGGATACAAAGTACACGGTATAAAGAGACGTTCCTCTCTTTTCAATACCGATAGGATTGATCATTTGTATCAGGATCCTCACGATCCATCACCCAACTTAAAATTGCATTACGGGGATTTGACAGACTCTATGAATATTACCCGTATTATACAAGAGACGAAACCTGATGAAATCTATCATTTAGGTGCAATGAGCCATGTCCGGGTGAGTTTTGAATTACCAGAATATGTTGCAAATACAGATGCTTTGGGCACTTTACGAATTTTAGAAGCGGTTCGTTTGCTTGGTTTATCCGACACTACAAAAATATATCAGGCATCCACTAGTGAACTTTTTGGCAAAGTACAGGAAACCCCACAGCGGGAATCAACCCCTTTTTATCCCCGCTCCCCCTACGGAGTTGCTAAGCTTTACGCTTATTGGATTACTGTAAATTATCGTGAAGCCTATAAAATGTTTGCGTGTAATGGGATTCTATTTAATCATGAGTCTCCTTTACGGGGCGAGACTTTTGTTTCTAGAAAAATAACTCGTGGTGTAGCTCGAATTGTTCTGGGGCTTCAGAAAAAGCTTTATATGGGGAATCTCGATTCTAAACGTGATTGGGGTCATGCTCGGGATTATATTGAGGCTATGTTTTTAATTTTGCAACAAAATGAACCAGATGATTATGTTATAGCAACGGGTGTAACAACATCTGTTCGTGATTTTTTGGTAAGGGCATTTAAAAGAGTCGGCATCTCGCTTGCCTTTCGGGGTCATGGTTTAGAAGAAATAGGTTTTGTTGATAAGATCGATGCCGCAATAGAGGGTTGCGCGCTGCAGGAAGGTGCTGAGGTAGTTGCAATTGATGATCGGTATTTTCGTCCTACAGAAGTGGATATTTTGTTAGGCGATCCATCAAAATCAAAGTTGAAGTTAGCTTGGAAACCTCGTTATGATTTACAAACACTTATTGAGGAAATGGTGGATGCTGATATTAACTTAGTGAAGAAAGAAAATCATCTAAGAAAAGGTGGTTTTAAAATTTTGCACTACTATGAATGAGTGCTGGTGCTGTTTATTGAATTATGGTTCTTTTAGTCTATTTTTGGAAATTGTACCATTATTTATTGAATGAAACCTATATACTTTAGTATCCTTATCTTGTGTTTGTGTAGTTCATTACTTTTTTCCTGTATACATAACAAGCGTATTCAGTATTTACAACACAGTTCATCGGAAAGTCAGGTGATTCTTGATTCTGTGCTTCGATCCTATGATATCATTCGGTATGATTATCGTTTACAACCCGAAGATCAGGTTGAAGTGCGTTTTGAAAGTTTAACGCCCAAGGAGTTTGATTTCTTAAATAACACCATTCAATCTTCAGCTACAACTCCATCAGGTAACCTCCAACTTATCGGTAAACTGATTGACCCTGAAGGCACTATACCATTTCCCTTTATTGGGAAAGTACCTTTGGCCGGTAAAACCCTTTTTGAAGCAGAGAGATTTCTTCAGGGGATTGCCGATGAGTACCTCGATTCTCCAATTGTTAGGATTAGATTACTTAATTTCCGTATAACAGTGTTAGGAGAAGTGTTAAAGGAGGGTACAATACCTTTGGCTAATAATCGAGTTTCACTATTAGAAGCTATAGGAACGGCTGGTGGTTTAACCGATTTTGCAGCGCGTGATAAAGTAAAAATTGTTCGACAGCATAATGATAAGGCTAGCGTTCAGTATATTAATTTATTGGATGAAAAACTTATGACCTCTCCATTTTACTATGTTCATCCAAATGATATTATAATCGTTCCTCCGGTTAAGGCTCGACCATTTCTGAAGTATTCCCAACAGAATCTGACTTTCCTGGTTACTATCCTTAATCTTGGACTAATAATTCTAACAATCAGTCAATTAAAGTGAGCAACGCTAATTCTGGAAATTCTGATTTTTGGGTGGGTGATGAAAAAACCGCTGAAGGGATCAGCATTGATTTCAAAAGAGTAGGGTATCGCGTTCTGCGTTTTTGGTATATCGTATTTGGTATACTGAGTATTTCTCTGTCTATTGCTTGGTATAATACACGTTATGCTACACGAATTTTTCCGATCTCAGCTTCTATTATTATTCGCGAGCGTGAAGAATTGAGTGGTGGTGAGTTATTGTACAAGAATTCGATTGTTGACCCGTACCGTAATTATCTTAATGAACCCTACATTCTTCGTTCATTTCCACTCATTCAACGGGTAATAGAAAAGAATAATTTTCATGTTTCTTTTTTGGCAGAAGGGTATGTAGTTTCCAGTGAGATTTACGATCAGTTGCCTGTTGAATGCTCTGTTATTTCCCCCATAACTTCATCTTCATCCTTTGTCTTTAGTATACTTGATGCAACTCAGTATCAGCTGTCTGCCTCAACTGACCCATCGACCCCAAAAGAAAAATTTCCCTTTAATCGTGAAATTGAATTTCAGGGTATTCGGCTGAGAATGGAACGTGTTAGTAACAGAAATACAGAAAACTTTATTGGTAAGAATTACAGGTTAGTGATAAACTTACCTGAACGCGTGGCGCAGTCATACTCTTCACGGCTTCAGGTTAGTTGGGCTGAGGTAGGGGCGGGGGTTATGAACCTTTCTATGTCAGGACCAAATCCTAAAAAGGACACTGATTTTCTCAATGCCTTGGTTGACGAGTATCAACGGTATGATCTGGATAAAAAGAACATGGCAGCCGAGCGTACAATTGTCTTTATTAACCGTCAGTTGCAGGAAATCAGTGACTCCCTGAAATTGGTATCCTCCATGATACAGAAATTCAATCGCGAAAGGTCTGTACATGAAAGTCAATCGCAGGCCCAGGCACTGTTTGAACAACTTTCGGATCTTGAAAAGCAAAAGCTCGAGTTTGATCTCAAGCAGAAGTATTATAACTATATTGAACAATACTTGGCGAGTCCTGATTCACTGGATCAAATATTACTGCCTGCTGCCATGGGTATTAGTGACCCAATACTGACAGGCATAGTCACGCGAATGATTGACTTGCAGGCTTTGGTGCGCTTAAACCGCCCCAAGACGCAAGCCGAAAACCCGCTCTATCAAAATTCAATTCGCCAGATTCAAAGTGCTCAGCGGGATATTCTGGAAGGCATCCGAACTCAACGGGCAGCAGACGGAATTCGTTATACCTCTCTAAAAAATCAAATTAACTTACTGGAAAAGCAATTGCGACTCCTACCCGTTACTGAGCAGGAGAGGATGGAAATAAACAGAAACTATACATTGCTAGAGAATCTTTATGTTTTTCTTCTCCAGAAGCAATCCGAGGCAGCCATTTCGAAGGCTGCTAACACTTCAGATATTCTGCCTGTCAATCCGCCCGTAATGGGAGGAGCCACGTCACCTAAACCTTTTCAGAATTATTTGATTGCAACAGTGATCGGTTTATTAATTCCACTAGTCCTTTTTGTACTAATGGAATTTATAAATAACAAAGTTCAATCAAAAGAAGATGTAAACAGATATACCACGATACCCTTTATTGGTGGCGTAGGGCATAACGAAACTGGTCTGAGCTTGGTGGTTAAAGGAAAGCCTAAATCTGGTATTTCGGAATCCTTTCGTGCACTCCGCTCAAATCTTAATTTCTTTGTTCAAAATCAAACGGGTAAAGTTTTTATGATTACCAGTTCGATCAGCGGTGAAGGAAAGACTTTCACCACTATTAACCTGGCCTCTGTATTTGCCCTTTCTGGACGCAAAACATTAATTGTTGGGGCTGACATGAGACGGCCCAAAATTTTTTCCGATTTAGGACTTCGGAACGATAGGGGTTTAAGTACGTATCTTTCCGGAATTCATAACCTGGAGGACATTGTTCAAACCACTGAAATCGAAAATCTTTACCTAGTATCGGGTGGCCCTGTTCCGCCCAACCCTTCCGAATTACTCATGACAGATCGTTTAACGACTTTCAAGAATGAAACGTTAAAGCAATTCGACTATATAATATTCGACACGCCACCGTTAGCCCTTGTAACCGATGCATTTGTGATTTCTAACCAGGTAGATCACACCGTGTTTGTTGTTCGGCAAAATTATACTCCGCGTGATTTCCTGAAATCAATTCAGGATTATTATGCAGAGGGTAAATTAAAAAACATGAGTGTTCTGCTAAATGATATTGTAAAATCAGGACTTGGCTACGGCTATGGATACGGTTATCAATACGGATATTCCTATCAATACGGGTACGGTATTCGTAAACGGAAAAACGGAAATGGTTATTACGAAGAGTAGATGCTGGTTCAGGAGACTATTATTAAAAAAAAATCGGGTTGGATTGCTGTAGACTGGCGTGAGCTTTTTAGATATAAGGATTTATTATGGTTTCTTACCGTCCGCAGCATTAAAGCCAAGTATGCTCAATCGATATTGGGTGTGAGTTGGGCAGTTATTCAGCCGTTGTTTTCCACGTTGGTGTACACCATTGTATTCGGTAACTTGGCTCGCATTGATTCAAATGGGGTACCGTATTTTTTATTTAGTTTGGTAGCTCTGGTCCCGTGGACTTTTTTCTCTAATACACTTAATGAGTCAGCCAATAGTTTAATTACCAACGCCAACCTGGTAACCAAAGTATATTTTCCACGCTTGGTTTTACCGCTGTCTTCGGTATTTTCCAAAGGCATCGATTTTCTGATTGGTTTTATGTTGCTTGTTGTTGTTCTTATAATCAATAAACAATCGCCCGACTACAATCTTATTTGGCTTCCCTGGCTGTTGGTAGTTTTATTAATGACTTCGCTGGGAACCGGCATGTTATTGTCTGCGCTGGCAGTACAATATCGTGATGTTAAGTATGCCCTAACATTTTTAGTTCAGTTGCTCATGTATGCTGCACCGGTAGTTTATCCAACAACGAATGTCCCGGAGGTATATCGTATGTGGTATGCACTAAACCCTATGGTTGGGGTTATTGAGGGCTTTCGCTCTATTTTTTTACAAACCATGCCATTTCCCTATACCTGGGTAATATTTGGCAGTACTGTTTCAGTCATTCTTTTTTTTAGTGGATTGTTCTTTTTTCGAAAAATGGAGCGCATATTCTCTGATGTGGCCTAACATTGTTCAATTTTAAGTTTTGAGAAAAGTTATTGATGTTAATGGTTTAGGCAAAAAGTACCGACTTGGCCAACAAGACCGAAAACATGAAACTTTTGCGGCCTCGCTTTGGCATGGACTTACGGCACCGATTCGAAACTTTAAGCGTATACGTAATCTATCCTCGCTTGAACGGGAGAGTGATTCAGTTTTCTGGGCATTAAAAGATGTTTCCTTTAATGTGGAACAAGGTCAGGTATTGGGCATTATTGGGCACAATGGTGCTGGCAAGAGCACATTGTTAAAAATACTGAGTCAGATTACAGAACCGAGTGAAGGGGAGGTGATATTAAAAGGACGGGTAGCATCCTTGCTGGAAGTGGGTACAGGTTTTCATCCCGAATTGTCCGGGCGCGACAATGTATATATGAACGGCACTATCCTGGGCATGACAAAGAAGGAAATCGATCGGAAGTTCGATGAAATTGTGGATTTTAGTGGTGTTGAAAAACATATCGATACACCTGTAAAATTCTATTCCAGTGGCATGAAAGTGCGTCTTGGTTTTGCGGTTGCCGCGCATCTGGAGCCAGAGATTCTTATTGTAGACGAAGTACTGGCTGTAGGTGATTTAGGCTTTCAGCGTAAATGTCTTAGTAAGATGGGTGAGGTGGCTGAAGATGGCCGCACTATTTTATTTGTTAGTCATAATATAGCCGCTGTGCAGGCATTATGTACTCATGGATTAATGTTGCACAACGGTCAGGTAGTCTATCAAGGCTTGGTTTCTGAAACTACCCGCCACTATTTAGCTGAGTTTGAAAGTGAGACAGGTGATTTTTTATCAGGAATTATTCCAAGACAAGGATTGGGAAAAGTGCGTATAACTTCATTTGAAGTTGAGAATGTAAATGGAGAATCATTAGTAAGTACAAATTCCGGAGCTGATATTTTCTTTGCCTTTCAGCTCACGAAAGACGGTAATGATGCTATGGATGAGGTTGATATAGGTTTTTCGATTCACTCTACAGAGGATGATGGTCTCCTAACGATTTTATATAGTTCTTATATGGGTAGGGTTTTTAATTTAACTGACCCAATAACTACGATTCAATGTGAAATTAAAAGTCTTCCCTTACCGGAAGGCAAATATTTAGTAAAAGCTCAGGTTATGCAAAGGGGTGATGTATTGGATTTTCCAACAAAGGGAGTGGGTTACCTGGAGGTTATAGACGGAGATTTTTATGGAACCGGTATGAAAAGCACACGTCTAACCCGAAGTAAACCTGATTTTTTAATTACTGGAAACTGGAAACAGCTATGAGTATTAAAAGTAAAATTAAAAAGGTATCCCAACGCTGGCGTGATAGATGGGATCGTGATCTGCATGACTTTGAAAAAGTATATCCTTTAATCAAACCGATACCTGGCTTTTTGAAATCACCCCAGCAGGAGCGTTGGTTTTTCAAAACAGCCCGTAAAGCACCTGAGAATGCTGTAATTGTTGAGATAGGTTCATTTCAAGGGCGTAGTACAGTGAGTTTTGGTTTAGGTTGTCTGGGCTCAACCAAGCATATTTATGCCATTGATTTGTTTGAAGGCGATAATGATATGTATGGATCAGGTGAGTTTCAAGATCGGTTTATCCAACATGTGAGGTCCTGCGGAGTGGAGGCTCATGTAACACCTATCAAACAACATTCGCTACAAGTAGCGGCAACATGGAATAAGCCCATTGATGTATTATTTATTGACGGCTCTCATGAATATCAGGATGTTAAAGCTGACTTTGAATCATTTTATCCACATGTGAAGAAAGGTGGTATTATTGCATTTCATGATATCAAAGGGAAGTGGGATGGGGTGATTCGGTTTTGGGCTGAAGTGCAGCGGAGCGGGCTGATGACTGATTTTGGTGCGGTTAGTAGTTTGGGTTTCGGAATCAAGAAATAAATGGTGGCACCACGGGTTTCAGTGCTGATGCCGGTGTACAACGGCATGCCATATTTGGCACAGGCTGTGGAGAGCATACTCACTCAATCATTCCGCGATTTTGAATTCATTATTGTAGATGATTGTTCGAATGACGATACGATAATGTATCTACGATCGATTACTGATAAACGAATGGTCGTGTTACCATTGCCAGAAAATAGAGGCGTAACAGGTGCCTTGCAAGAAGGAATGAGGCACGTAAAAGGTAAATATGTAGCCCGATTAGATGCGGATGACGTGGCAAAACCCAATCGCTTACAAATTCAGGTCGACTATCTGGAAAACAATCCAAGTATAGGCCTGCTGGGGAGCAGCCTGGAACTTATTGACGCGGACGGTAATTTTTTAAAGCATGTTAATCTGACCAGAAATGACATCGAAATTCGCTGGAGATTTTTAGTTAAGAATCCTTTTTTTCACTCCACCGTAATGTTTCGGTACGATCTCGTTAAGCAAAATCGTCTGGGTTATTCTCGCAAACATGGTGAAGATTACCAACTATGGGTGGATTTACTGAAATTCTGCAAAGGGGCAATTTTGCGCGATGAGCTAATTCAATATCGTTCACATGCACAAAGTTGGACCTACACAAAAATGGCACAGCAACAAACAGCATTTGATGAAATTAACGGGGCTGTGCTTGAACAATACCTGCCGGGCATAACAAGTAAGGTTGAGATAAGAAAATTTGTTTCGTGGATGCGCAATCCTGAAATCCGAAACGAAGGAGGGACCCTATTTTGGGATACATACAGGTTGTTGGTAAACGCATTTGCCAGTATAGAAGTTGAACCCAGCGCACGAAAGCACTTTGTTAAAAATAAGCTAAATCTCATCCAAGGAAATTCTGTTTGGATTCGACTAAAGTCTTTAATGAAATCAAGGTAATGAGTAAAGAAGCAGAGGAAGTAAGCTTCTACCAGGTTGATTCACATACCAGCCTGGAGTTTGACAGTCGCTATTCAAAAGGATATATGACGGCTCCGCGGGTAGTTGAGCGGAAGCGAATTTCTGAAGTATTGAAAAAAATTGCCCAGCTTTCCGATAAGGGCGTTGCCCTCGATTTTGGGTGTGGAAAAGGCGACTTTACTATACTTCTAAAGCAACTGCTCCCCGGCTGGCGAGTGGTTGGTCTCGATATCAGTGCAGTGGCTATACAAAAGGCAAGAGAATTATACCCGCAGTTGGAATTTCACTTGTTAAATGAATTTCAGCCCGATAACCTGAAGTTTGACCTGATTTTCTCTCATCATGTATTAGAATATGTTCCCGATTTAGACTACGTCTTGTCTAAGTTTGAATCTTGGAGTTCTAAGAATGCCATTATGCTTCATGTTATTCCCTGTGGAAATTATGCAGGTTTAGAATATCGAATTGCTTCTTTGGTAAATGGAGTAAATACTGAAAATGGATTGTATTTTTTTGAGCACACTGCCCATAAGAAGCGATACAGCGATAATGAATTTATACAGGCGGCCACAGCAAATGGGTTTGCCCACCGCGGAAGTTGGTTTGTTGATCAGTACTGGGGTGCAGTGGAGTGGATTACCCGATCAAACCGAACTTTCCTGAATTTCATTACTCCGTTGCATAAAGCAATTTCAACAGGGGCCTTTTTGCGTATCCTCCTTACTCGGTTGTTTTTCTACTTTCTTTTTATGGCACGGTATTCCTACTTTAATTTTAACAGAGCCAGACGAAAAGCGAGTTGGAATGTGGGCCGAAAAATTTTATTTCTTGGCGTAGCATGTATGTACATTCCGTCTATGTTCTTTAACTACCTATTACTTTTTGTTGTGGATATAGAGTGGAAGCTGAGTAATCAAAGCAGGGGCGGAGGGAAGATGTATTTATTTTTTACCAGGGGCTAGTTGAAAGTTATTCACATCAATAAAAGCGACATTCGCGGTGGAGCTGCCAGGTTTGCATTTGCCCTGCACCAGGGCCTCCTCAAACAAAATGTTTCATCGCAAATTCTAGTAGACAAAAAGTATTCCTCGTTCAAGGAAGTTATTGCCCTTGAAAACGATAACTACAGAGGACTGTGGTTTAAACTGTTTAATGGCCTGGCCAAGTTCTTCCTGACAAGAAAATTCAGAGGTTCCTGGATGTTTTTTAAAATATGCAGAAGCCTGAGTATTCCAGTAAAGCAACTATTTGACGTGCTGGGCATCGACTATTTTAATTATCCGGGACTTAAGGCAAAACTGCCGCAGCTTGTAAACCCGGCCAATACCATTATTCAAGTTTATGTGGCCCATGGAAACTATTTGGATTTACGGTATATACGCACCTTAAGCAAGAGTAATATTGTGGTATTTCGTATGCCCGATGCGTGGCTGCTGAGTGGCCATTGCGCTCATTCGTTTGAGTGCGAGAAATGGAAAACAGGTTGCGGAAGTTGTCCTGATTTAACCATTCCACCCAAGGTTAGTCGTGATGCCACAGCATTTAACTGGAAAAGAAAGGCTGAACTGTATAAAGAAAGCAGACTACACATTGTAACGCCAAGCCATTGGTTGATGAATAAGGTGAAACAATCCATGCTTCTGCGGGGCGCTGTAAGCCTGAATGTTATCCCCAATGGGGTGGATACCGAAATTTTTACACCCGGGTCGCAAGCAGCTTCCAGAAAACTTTTAGGCATCGATACGGAAGTAACTGTTTTATTGTTTTCTGCAAACGGAATTAAAAGGAATAGATGGAAAGATTTTGGTCAGATTAAGGAAATATTGCACCGGCTCAGTGCTTTTAAGTTCGAAAGGCAAATCGAATTTATAGGATTAGGTGATAGCGGAGAAACTGAACTAATAGGCGGAAGCAAAGTGCGGTATATAAAGTACCAGGAGGACACCGATGTGCTTGTGCATTATTACAGATCGGCAGATATATACATTCATCCAACAAAAGCAGATAGTTTTCCAAATTCTGTTTTGGAGGCACTGGCATGCGGAACGCTTGTTATCGCCAATGCCGTGGGAGGCATACCCGAGCAAATTAAACCCCTTGCTGCCGAATGCTACGGAGGGAAAAAGAGTGATTGGGAAGAGTTTGATGCAGAGAATGCTACGGGAATACTTGTGCTTCCGGGTGACTCCACCAGTTTTACGAAGGCAATAAAGTTTTTAATTACTAACCAACATATTCAGATTCAAATGGGAAAGAATGCGAGAAGCGATGCTTCTGTTAGATTTTCGCAACACCGGGTTACAAATGAGTATCTGAAATTGTATCGTGAACTAAGTATTAATCAGCAAAAAAATTAATGGAATCAATTGCGGGCAACAGCCTCTGGATGTGGCAGGACAACAAAAATCAGTTTCAACCCACTATGCCGGATGGTAAACCCTGGCCCAAAATTTCCATAGTTACACCTTCCTATAATCAGGGGCACTATATCGAAGAAACCATCCGCTCCGTGATCATGCAGGGCTATCCGAATTTGGAGTACATCGTGATTGACGGAGGCAGTACAGATGATACTGTCAATATAATCAAGAAGTATGAGTCCAACATCACCTATTGGGTTAGCGAAAAAGATAATGGACAAACCCATGCCATTAATAAAGGTTTTGAAAAAGCCACTGGAGATATTCTGGCCTACCTGAATAGCGATGATGTGTACATGCCTTATACATTTAGATTAGTGGCTGAATTGTTTGCGAAGTTTAAGTTGAACTGGTTAACAGGTTTGCGTTCTCACCTTGTTGACAAGGAAGTAATTGCTCCGTTGCCTACGGCTACCACAAAATTTAATTCCTATTTGTATCAAAAGGGTTTTCATGTACCTTGGGTATTGGGTTGGAATCAACAGCCCTCTACATTCTGGAGTAGTTCATTATTTGCAAGTGCAGGACGAAATTTCGATGAGACTATGCAGTGTTCGTTTGATGTAGACATGTGGATTCGATTTTCGAGATACGATGATTTGGTGTATGTACGATCGGTATTAGCTATGATGCGCCAACATGCTGATCAGAAAAGCCGCACTCTTCGCCTGGACTTTAAAGAAATTGAAGGAGCGGCTCGTAAGTATAAATTCTTTCCACTTTGGTATAGAAAGTTTTTAAAACTAATCTCGAAGTTTTTTATACTTCGAAAATTGGTTCGAACTATTTTGGGGAGCCCAAAATATAGACAGATAGATTGGGATCCCCTACAAGCAGAATGGAGATTGGTGCGCAAACAGGTTTTTTAGTGCTACCTATTTCAGTTATACTGCCTTGTTATAATGCTGAAAATCTAATAGGGCATGCTATTCAAAGCATTCTGAGACAGACCATCGAAAACTGGGAGCTTATCGTAGTCGATGACGCCTCAACGGACAACACAATTCGTGCTATCCGTTCCTTTCGGGATGAGCGAATTAAAGTCCTCTCACTTACCACGAATAGCGGCTATCCGGCTGCTATGAATGCGGGCATTGCCAGTGCGCAGGGAAAGTACATTGCCCGCATGGATGCGGATGATGTGTGTTTGCCAGCTCGCCTGGAAGAACAGCTTAAGGCCATTGAATTACACCCGCAAGCAGCTTTTTGCGGGGTTAACCGCTACCGCATTACACCCGGCAACAAATTGTATTGCGACCGACACCTGCCGGATGAAAAATATCGACTTGAAACCTGGGAAGAGTTGATGAGCAACCAGCGGTTGTTTACAGACCCCAGTGTATTGGTGGAACGGGAGCGTGTGCTGGCAGTGGGCGGCTACCGTACCTTTCAACGCTCAGGCATGGATGTGGATCTATGGTTGCGCCTGATGGAACGCTATGGACCTTGTGTTACAATTACTACTCCGCTATTCGGTAAGCGATTGGAACCCGGATCCTTAATTTTTAAACCGGAAACCGCTTTGATAAATCAGGTTCCGCGTGTGTTGGCCAGGCAGCGCAAAGAGTCCGGCTCA
Source organism: Flammeovirgaceae bacterium UBA5585 (assembly GCA_002425185.1). GTDB lineage: Bacteria > Bacteroidota > Bacteroidia > Cytophagales > Cyclobacteriaceae > UBA2336. The sequence continues at coordinate 26,084 of DILT01000015.1, forward strand.
GATGTTATTGAGCGCGGTGAAAAAATTAATCTGAATAGCTGGTTACAACAGGGCTTAGTAAAACCCGCATCTATTCATGATAAACGGTCGCTCTTTATCGGTACGGCAGTTGTTTGTATTGCCTTATTGGATTGGAAAGGTTTTGGTATCTATTTCCGGTATGCCTGGAAAGTATCAGCCAGTTTCAAGGAAAGGATTATCATGCTTGTTCAGATAATTGTTAAACTCGCTCAGCGCATTCGCCACAACCCCTACCAGCGCTTTAACAATTCTTATGCTGTATAAGAATCAAACCGTGCGTTTACCCATTGTTCCCCCGGTAGTAAAATATTATACACAGCCGGGAGAAGAAAAACTCGATTACCCGGCTATTTGCTGTTTTGCGGCTTTAGGTTTTTTTCTGGATGACGACACCTACTTCACAAATAAAAAAGCATTTCGCCCGGCTACTGAATACACCTTTAACGGCCGGGGTGAAGTGGAGTCAAAGAAAAGATACTTTCAGTGGCACTATACTCCGCGCACAATTTCATTTCAGCAGGCACTGGATGAATTTTCTAATTTGATCGAAAGCAGTGTTCAACAGGAAACAGCCGGAAAAGGAATAATCCTACCCATTTCCGGTGGGTTAGACAGTCGCACGCTGGCCGCAACCGTTGCTAACCGGAGCGATGTGTTTAGTTACAGTTACCAGTTTGAAGACGGCATTCCTGAAAATGATTACGGGGCTGCCATAGCGCAGGCAACAGGTTTTCACTTTCAGGGTTTTACCATCCCGAAAGGATATTTATGGAACGTAATTGATGCCTTGGCGAAGGTGAATGGATGTTATGCAGAGTTTTTGAATCCGAGACAAATGGCGGTATATGGGCAGTTAGTTAATAAAGGTGATATTTTTTTACTTGGGCATGGTGGCGATTTGTTCTTTGATAGTATGGGTGTGGAGGATAACCTGACAGAAAAAGAGCAACATGAATACCTGATGAAGAAATTGATCAAACCTTCGGGTTGGCAATTGGCTGAAAGTTTATGGAAGGCGTGGAAGCTTCCAGGGAATTTCAAGGAATATGTTAGTGCCCGGATATTGGAACTGCTTCGCAGAATTGAAATTGATAATGCGAATGCCCGCTTACGGGCTTTTAAAACGGAGTATTATGTGGCGCGATGGACAGCCGTGAATCTCGAACTTTTCCAGCAGCAGCTACCGGTTTGTGTTCCGTTTTTTCATGATGATATGTGCCGTTTTATTTGTAATGTTCCGGAGTCACATCTGGGTGGTCGCAAGCTGGAAATCGAATATTTGAAGCAGAAAAGTCCATCACTCGCCAAAATCCCCTGGCAAAAAGTTTATCCGTGCGACCTATATAACTACTCAAAATTTGACTCATTGGAGATTAAAATTCAACGTGCATGGATAAAGGGAAAGCGTGAATTGGGAAAGTGCTTGTTGAATAGGCGAGCTGATGCAAGCAACTGGGAGTTGCAGTTCTTAGGTAAAGTGAATACCAACCAATTGAGCAGATACCTTATCGATCATTGGAATCCGGCATTCATCTCAAAAGAAATTTCAACTGACTACTTTTTTAAATTTCAACAGCAAGGAAAGGCCTATGTTCATGCCGTTACAATGTTGTTGACCCTGGCACTTTTTGGGCAGAAATTTTATGAAGCTTGAGAGCTTGAGATTGGATTATGGTAAGTAGTTATCCTAAAGCTTGGTACAATGGAGGGTAAAAAAGAATTTAAGTTTTTGCTTGCGTATGGAGTGCTTCTGGGTGGTTTAACCCTTGTGATTGCGCTATTACTTAATCCTGTAATTCTGAGAACTTTCTCGACAGATGGAGATATTGATCCATCCAATATGGCTCGAATTTATGCTACACGAAAGCTCCTTTTTATTGGTGGCGGTTTATTGACACTGTTTTCACTTTTAACCATGAGATCCTTTTTGGGTCGGTTAAAAATCGCACCTGAAAAACCCATGTTGTTAATTACACTGGTGTGGTTAATAACCTTAATCGAGTTGGGGCTTCGGCTCAATCCTCGCTACACCACCCAAGAGATATACAATTCCTCTCCTTCATATTTGCCCTCACCAGTTTCACAACATAGGTTGGATCCTCACCAGGAAGCTATTTTATCCCGTAAGGGAAAAGATACGATCAGGATATTGGCAAATGGGTTTTCCACAAATCAATTTGATGTGAGGAAAAAGGAAGGAGATATCCGGATTTTTGTGCTGGGTGGTTCACATGTGTTTGACTTAAATGCAGCGAATGGTAACGATTGGCCATCGCTTGCACAAAAGGCGTTGCACGCTGAAGGTTATCAGAACATCACGATAATAAATGCAGGAGTGCCCGGCTGGAGAACATTTGACATGATTGGCAGAGTAATGGCAGAACTGCATTACTACGACCCTGACTATATTATTTTATGTGAAACCTATAATGATTTGAAATACTTTGCATGGGCAGCATCTACGGCAACACCGTTTCATAAACTTCCAAAATTGATTGAACCTACCCATAGAAAAATCGGTTTCCCTGTACGGGTATTGGAAAAGTCACAACTTTATCTTTACGCCCGTGATGCTATTTTGAATTTCAAAAGCAGGCCACAGCTTCAGCAGGATCAGGATTATTTATATGACACCACATTGTCAGATCTGATAAGGCCGGAGGGGTTGGAACAATTTCGTATTAATGTTGATGTGTTTATTTCTGCTTGTTTGGCTGCTGGCGTAACACCGATTATCGCTACTGAGCCTCGTCTGCTAACATCAGAAAATATTAAGGACATAAGTGAATCGGGAAACTTCACAACATCAACCGGATTAACACTGCCGGCATTATTGCAGGCCACATTAAAATGCGATTCTATTCTTGCTTTTGAAGCATCCAGATTTAAGGTGCCCTTCTTTGATTTAGCATCAACTTGTTCTGGACAGGAAGGAGCCTTTAGAGATATTATTCATTACACGAAAGGAGGAGGGGAATGTGCGGGTAATAAATTAAAGGTTGAGCTAAAAGCTTTATTAAATCTACAGTAATGTGTGAGCCTGAAGTTCTAAAATCAGTCGTAATGTTTAAAGGTCGATTGAATCGTGTAGGACATTTTAGTTTCTTCCGCTAAATAATCTGTTTTGAGAAAGACAAATCACTTTGTTCGTGTGGCAGTGGTGTTGTCATCTGTTCCGGCATATTCCGAAACATTCTTTACGTCCAAAATAAATGGCCTGTCCAAACTTGGTTACCGCATTGTCGTTTTTGCCCGGGGGAACAAAAAGTCTGATTTAAATTGTGCTGTTGTTCAACCCTATCCTGTTTATGAGAGCAGTCTTCTTAGACTGTTATCGATGTGTTTTGTACTTCCACTTGTGTTCGTTAGGGCTCCGCTGGCCAGTTTGCGGTTATGGCAGTTGGAAAAGAAGGACGGGTTAAGCCTAAGGAGTATTTTTAAAAGTCTTTACTTGAATTCTCATATTCTTCCCTACAAACTCAATTGGCTTCACTTTGGATTTTCGGCAGTGGGTATCGGTCGGGAGAATGTTGCCAGGGCTATTGGAGCCAACTTAGCGGTTAGCTTTCGGGGTTATGACATTAACGTTTATCCGCTTAAACATAAAGGATGTTATGATAGGTTGTGGACAAAAGTTGATAAAGTACATGCCATATCTCACTATTTGGTAAATCAAGCCCGTACGTTAGGCCTCGCGGATTCTACACCTTTCCATATCATTACTCCTGCAGTAAGCGATTACTTACCTGTTAAAACTGACTTTCAATTTAAAAAGCCTTTACAAGTAATAACGGTAGCACGTCTTACATGGATAAAGGGGTTGTCAATTGCTTTGCAGGCAGTCGCACAGCTTATAAAAATGGGGGTTCAAATTCATTACACCATCATTGGCGATGGGTCTGACCGCGAATATTTGCTCCATGAAATTCGCGCGATGGAATTGACTGACCACGTTACCTTAGCCGGAAAGCTGCCACATGCCGACACCCTAAACCAGATGCAGCAATCAGATATTTATTTGCAACCCAGTTTGAATGAGGGTTTCTGCAACGCTGTATTGGAAGCCCAGGCAATGGGTTGTCTGTGTATCGCCAGTCGGGTAGGTGGACTTCCGGAAAATATAGAACACGGTGTAACCGGTTGGCTTTTTGAGCCACGTAGCCCTGGAGCTTGTGCGGAAGCGCTACTGAAACTCCTGGATGTTTCCATGGAAGAGCGAATTATTATTGCTTCACAGGCCCGCCAACGCGTTGCATTGCACTTTCAAATGGATAACCACTTGTTGCAATGGAGGTCTTTTTATGAATCCTGAAATTAACCTACCGATATTTTGAAGAAAGTTTTTAAAGAATTTACCAAAAGCTTACTCCGCAAACTAGGGCTGTTGCGATGGATTAGAAAAGTACTGTACAGCAGAAGCAAAAATAATTTTGTAGCTGCTTTTCAAGGGGTATCGCAGTATGAATACAAAATCCGAAACCGAATAGTAAAATTCTCAGTGGAAGACCCGTATTCTGCATCTTTTGTGGGGTACTACCTGAACAATAAGGTGTACGAGCCGGAAGCAGTTGAGTTACTGGCACAACAACTCACTCCGCATGATGTGTTTGTGGATGTAGGGGCAAATATCGGCTATTTTACGGTGGTGCTGGGAGTTTGCATGCCGGGTATTAAACTAGTGGCCTTTGAAATGGGGCATGAAAATTTTCGGATACTGGAGAGGAATATTGAATTGAATGGCCTTACAGATGTGCAGACTTTTGAAGGTGCGGTTTCTGACCGTTCCGGCACGTTGTTTCATCAGGATTCTGCCGTAGGGAATGCAGTATTGAAAATAATGGAAGAGAATATGGGTAATAATCCTGACGTAGTAAGCGTAAAATCTGTCTCGCTCGATGATTTCTTTGCTGCAAAAACTGAAAAACCAACTTTTATAAAGATTGATGTAGAAGGTGCTGAGATGAAAGTATTGCAGGGTATGAGCGGGTTGCTAAAAAACAATAGTCTGAAATTGTTGATTGAAATTCACCCGAAAGACTTACTTGAATTTGGTTCCAGCCGCGCGGAAGTATTGGACTATCTTGCAGGGTTTTCCTTCACCATCCAGCCGGTACCGAATAACGATCGTAAAAATGAATTGGTGTTTGCATGGAAGTAGTTCAGAAATCATGGGGATATATCTACATCGCTATTGGTGAAATGTTCCGGCATGAAGCGGAACAATCCTGTCGCTCGCTGAAGCGATTCACAAATTATCCGGTAGCGCTGATAACCGATGACGAGAACTATAAGCCCGTTTATTTTGATACCGTTATCCAAGCGAATGACCTTGGCCGGAGTTTTGAAGTAAAAATTACCGGTATGATGCGCTCGCCCTTTCAGCGCACAGTTTTTTTAGATACGGATACTTTCGTATGTGCCGGCATTGATTCTGTTTTTGAATTTCTTGATTATTTTGATTTTGCCATGACCCTTGATATGCACGGGCATAGCACTTCGTTTTGGCGGCAATACCAGCCAGATTATCATTTAAAATTGAAAGATGCCCTGCATGAATTCAACACCGGGGTTGTCGGGTTTGTCCGAAATAAAGATGTAAATGAGTTTTTTGAAACCTGGCTTCAAACCCATCGTGAACTCGGAATGTATGCCGATATGCCCACCTTTCGTGAAGCCTTTTTGAAAAGGCCGGTAAGCGTTGGCATACTGCCTCACGAATACAACTTTACCGGTATTAAAAGCATGGTGATGGCCTACACTACTGTGCGGGTTATACACGACAGGCTTGGGGAGAAGTGGAACAACTTACGCCCACACATGGCTGATTTTGAATATATGGAAAAACTGGCCAGACGGATTAATCGTAAGACCTATAAACGTTTGATTATCCCTTACGTTGGTGTTATTCCTTTTACCTGGAGTCCTTTTAATTTGAAGCGTAAGATTAAGTCGATGCTCGGTATTAAGGCAAGGAAAAAGCGCGAGTCATTTTTTGTAAAAATTGAGCGGAATGCAGAATGATAATTGATCTTGTAGTTGATGCGTCCTGGCAAGGCGAGTGGACGTTGGGTCGGGTTTATAAAAGTGATTTTACGATTACTGCATTACAGCAGGCGGTAAGCGAAATTCTTGGGCAATCAACCGAAGGATACCTATACTTTTATAAGGGAACTGTATTACCGAAAGGGATCGGTAATATTCGGAAATATGCAGAAAAACCTAACCGGATTTATACAGGCCACACCGTGGCCTTTCCTGGTTTGATAAATTACCCGGTTCCATTGTCCTTTTTTAACTTCAAGCCTTTTGATAGAACAAAGGAATTTTCAACCTGGTTGGTCTCCCTGGAAAATTGCCTGATTGATAAATCCCTGTTAAAAACTCATTTTCTGGATACGCGATTTGATTCGTTAGCCGGGGCAGGCGCCTGGTGGACATTCCAGCAGTTGTTTTCGGGTGCTGTCATTCGCTACACGCCACTATTAAAGTATCAGCAGGAAATTCAGCCTATCCCGGTGAACGATCAAATGCGTATGATTCTTTACTTTATGGGATTAAAATGGGGATTATGGACTTGCTTCCGCCTGATCATGACCGGTAAGTTGTTCACAGCGATTAGTAGTATCCTTGCCCTTATAGAAATCAATTCGCAACAACCCTTGCCGGTAAACGCAATCGATTATAAAGGTTGGCGCCAGGCGGCCTTACCGCCCAATCCGAAGGTGTCTGTTCTTATTCCAACCGTTGACCGTTATCCATATTTGTTCAGGATGTTGGAGCAGCTAAAGTGGCAGACTGTTAAGCCATTTGAAATACTGGTGATTGACCAAACACAGGAGGAATCAAGAAGGGTTATTGCCCTGGACGGATTGCCGCTACGGGTGTTCACCATGCCTGACGCTGGCCAGTGCCGGTCGCGCAATTTGGGTTTGCAACACACTACGGGCGACTACATTCTTTTTTTGGATGACGATGATGAAGTTTATCCCGAATTAATAGAAGACCACTTGCGAAATATGGCCTATTTCAATGCTGATATTTCGTGCGGGCTATGCCAGGAGCCGGGGCAGGGGGAGTTGCCAAAACATTTTCGCATGATACGCATGGCGGATATTTTTTCCACTAACAACGGAATGGTAAAGCACAAAATACTGGAACAAACCGGGCGCTTTGATATGGTATATGACCGCGGTCAAAAGGCTGATGGCGATCTTGGAGCCCGCTTGTATCGCTCGGGCGCATTACTGGTGATGAACCCTGAAATAAAAGTGATCCATCATCGCGCGCCCAGTGGGGGCTTGCGAAAGCATAATGTACGAAAGGTAACCTATGCCAGTAGCCGCAACACGGTTACCGATTTCCGGTTGCCCCATGTAACGGAACTCTACTTTAATCTGAAAAATCTGGATGCGGTACAGCAGCGCGAATACCGTTGGCACAGTATTGTGGGAACCTTTAGCGTTCGTGGAAATGTGCTTAAAAAGTTAGTAAAAGCAGTGTGGGCGCTGGTGTGTTTACCGGGTAACCTGTTGGAGCTACGAAGCCGTTCCCACAGGGCCTCCCGTATCTTTACGGAGACATCCACAACACAAGTACCGGTAACTTCCTGATTCTAGTTATGCGGATATTGCATGTGATCAGTAACCTGGAAGTAGGCGGAGCCGAGAAAATGGTGGTCACCATTGCCAATGCATCCGTTCAAGCGGGGCATACGGTGGGTGTATGTTTGCTGGTAAACAGGGGGCCATTGGCCACGCAATTGGATAGCCGGGTTCAGGTGTATGAATTGAATCGCCAATGGCGATTCGATTGGAGGGCGCTAAAAACGTTTGCGACATGGGCCAGGCAGTATGATCTGCTTCATGTACACCTGAAACATAATGTAAAATACGTGTATGTGGTAAACCTTCTTTTTGGCATTCCCGTGCCGGTGTTGTTGCACGATCACTCAGCCGAAGTGCTGGTGGATGGCGTGCCCAAAACCAGGCTTCCGTTTTTTGTACTTAGCTGGTTGCGCAGCCAGCATTATTTAGCAGTGAGTGAGGAACTGATGCAGTGGGCCGTTCAAAATTTCAGACTTGACCCAAACCGTGCCAGTTGGCTCGGCAATGCCATTGCGTGCAAACCAACGGCTGACGTAAAGCCGAATGAGCAATCCGACATGATCAAACTGTTGCTGGTTAGTAATTTCAGGCGTATCAAAAATATTGAGTTTGCGGTGGCGCTTGTTGCTGAAATGATCAAGCGAAACATACCAGTAACATTGGATATTGTGGGTAAGCCTCTGGATAAAGCGTATTATGCTGAGATTAAAAATGCAATTCAGGCAGGTGGTCTTTCAAATAACATTAATATCCTTGAGGATGTATCGGATGTTAGCGGAATCATTCCGGCCTATACTCTGGGTATACATTGTTCAAAGGCCGAAACAGGGCCCTTGGTTTTATTAGAGTTTATGTGTGGTGGGTTGCCTTTTGTTGCTGCAAACAGTGGAGGAATATCCAGGGATTTAATTGTATACCTTCCGAAACTCATAATTTCAGATTTTTCCATTCAGGAATGGATTCATCGAATGCTTCAGCTTAAATCGGATTTGAAGAATTTCAAAGCACATATTGTCACTTTGTTTGACGAGTTGTATTCAATCAATAGATATCAGGATAAAATTTTTCGTCTCTACTATTCCATAATTGATTGATGCGTTTTAATATTCATCCTATGTCTAAGGAAATGCTCCAAAATAATATAGGGCAGTTTCTAGAGGTTGACCGGGTGATTGGCCGTGACTTTTGGGCGATCGATAATTTTTTAATTGAATTACCAAGAAAGTGGCAATTGTCTTTTGTAGCATTTGATGATGATTTACTAGTTGGTTTTCTCGTGGCATCAGAAAAGAATGCATCTATTCACATTCATCGACTTGCAGTGAGAAGAGAGTGGCAATCTAAAGGAATAGGAGAGGCCTTGGTAAGGGGTCTTATTGAATGCATGCGCCATGAACGTCTTCCAATCACCCTTAAGGTTGATACATTAAATTCTCGGGCGGTCTCGTTTTACGCTCGACTAGGATTCTCGGTAGTGCAGAAAGAAAACGATAGAATTGAAATGAAACGATTAAGTCAATGAAAATGATTCAATTAACAAACAAAACCATTTTTGCCATTGCTCCCCATGTGGATGATGTAGAACTAGGGGCCGGTGGCACCATTTACCAATTGGGCAAAACTAATCGTGTCTTTTACATCGGGTTATCGCTTCCTCCACTGGTTAACAACGATACCCTACTAAGTGAATTCCATAACAGCGCAGCTATATTGGGCATTAAACCCGATCATGTCATTCTAAAATCATACGATCCGCGCAACTTGTTTGATGTGCGCATGGAAATACTCCAGTTTTTCTATGACCTTAATAAGCAATACAAGCCCGATTTGGTTTTCATCCCGAATAGCAAGGATATTCATCAATCGCACGAAGTGGTATTTGCTGAAGGTAGGCGGGCGTTTAAGTATTCTTCCATATTAGGTTATGAGTTGCCTTGGAACAGCTTCGACTTTAAAATGGATTTATTTATCGAACTAAGTAAAGAATCTGTTGATGCAAAGGTGAAGGCAATAAATGCATATGAAACACAGAAGAGCCGCATGTTTTTCTCCAATGATATCGTGGGGGATTTGGCACGTGTTCGTGGCAAGCAAATCGGTAAAGAGTATGCCGAGTGTTTCGAGGTAATCCGGATGATTTTATGATTGTAAGCATCCACCAGCCACATTTTTTACCATGGTTGGGTTATTTCAATAAGGTATGGAACAGTGATGTTTTTGTGTGGCTGCACAACGTACAGTACCGTAAAAACTATTTTCAAAGTCGCACCAGACTTAAAAACCCCCATACGCTCCAGGAATTTTGGTTAACGGTGCCTGTGCGGGCCTCGTTGGGGATGGCTATCGATGAAGTGGTGGAAGTAAACGATCGTTGGCGTAAGCCCATGGCAAAAACGCTGGAACAGTTTTATAAGAAAACCCCTTACTTTCAGGAGTTGGGGCTGGAGTTGATCAACCTGGTACATACCTGCGATGCGAACCTGGACAAACTGAATTATCAGTTTTTTTTGTTGATTTTGGATAAGTTAAATTTTCCGGGCAAGATAGTCCGTGTAGAAGAATTGTTGCCCGTAAGCGAAGAGCCCAATCAACGGCTGATTGACATTTGCGAAAAAATTGGTGCAACGCGCTACATCGCAGGCAAGGGCGGAAAGAATTATGTAAATGCGCAACAATGGAACAAGGCGGGTATAGAGGTAATCTGGCAGGATTTTCAACCGGCACAGGTACGTTATCCGCAGCAAGGCAATAATTTTATTCCGGGGTTGTCGGTTATCGACTGCCTTTTTAATACAGGCATTGATGAAACCCGCAGGTTGATTGAGGCAGCATGGCAAGTGAAGAGGTAAGCAATCGGGTGTTCAAGATCCGGTTGGGCACAATTACGCAAACCAATCATTGGATCAAATCCGGAGGAGAGATAATCGCGTATGAACCGTACGTTCGTGAAATGCGCATTTGGTCTGATCTTTTTCATGAGGTTGAGATTTTTACACCCCTAACGACATCACCCCAAAAGGGAAGTCTATGCACGTATGACCGCCCGAATATTTTTTTCCGATTTGTGTGGTACAATACTCATATTTTCCGGTGGGGTTTTCTGGTGCGCTTTTTTCAATTACCGGTCGTATTTTTTCAAATGGCGGCTTTCATCTGGCGCCACGACTTTTTGCTCATTCGGAGCCCGGGGCATTTTTCTTTCATGGCTCATGTATTAGTGGTTTTATTTCGGAAAAAAAGTATCACCAAGTTTGCTGGGTATTTTGGCTATTTTAAAGGTGAGCGAATTCCCTCCATAGTTGAGCGTTTCTTTATGCGTCATTTTCTGGGAAGGAAAAACGTGGTGTTGGTATATGGCAAAAGCATAAAACCAAACTTTATCAGTTACTTTCCTTTATTGCTTTCTAAAAGCGAAATAAAGCAACTTGAAAGGTTGGAAGTTAAACGCCAGGAGCCGGATATTTTCAGATTTTATTCGCTGGGCAGACTGACTAAAGTAAAGGGATATGATTTAGCCATTCAAGGTTTAGGTGAGTTATATAGTCAAAACCCTGCCGTAAAGTGGCACTATCACCTGATTGGTGATGGTCCAGAGCTTGGGGCTCTAAAAACACTAGCTGCCAGTTTAAATATAGTCGATCGAATTACATTTGAAGGAAGACAACCCTATCTGAATGCCATGCAAATGATAAAGCTGGCTGATGCGGTGCTTATGCCTGGAGTAATGGAAGGTTGGCCGAAAGTTGTAGTAGAAGCTTGGGTTGCGGGTACTATCCCGATCTGTGCCAACGCAGGTTTACTTCCTGAAGTGATCCGGCCTTCAGAGAATGGATTTTTATTTGATCCTAATCCAGTTTCTTTTGCAGAAACCTGTCAACGACTTTTTGTGCTTGATCAAGAAGAACGAGAACGTATAGTCAATAATGGTAGATTATATGCTCAAAAACTTAGTGCTGATGCATTTAAAGAAGGTGTTCAGGACCTTTGTAAACAAAAGTTTGAATTAGTCTGATTAGCACGTTTTGAAAAAACACTTCACACTAACCTTAATTCACATTGTGCTGGGGTTTGTTATAGCAACTTACCGTGATCTTTCTTTTCCATTTGGTTTAGTGATTATCACGACCGCAACAGTGCATATTCTTTATTCCCGTAATAAGAACAATGAGGCAGCTTACTGGGCGGCTTATGTAGTAGGGTTGGAAATTTTATTGCGGATGACAGGCGGCTTTTTAGTGTATGAAGCCGGTAAGTATTCTGTTGTATTTTTGCTCGTTGTAGGTTTATTGGTTGAGCGCACACCACGCCCTCAGCCCTTGCCAATTTTGCTCTACGGCTTTTTATTACTGCCCTCTTTTGCTGTGGTTGATTTCCCAGACTTTTTGCATTTCCGAAAAGATGTCTCGTTTAACTTATCCGGTCCGCTTTCGCTGCTTATTTCTACATTTTACTTCTACAAACGATTCCAAAACATAGATTCCTTTGTTTCTATTTTACGAGTAATGGCTTTGCCCTTGGTCAGTGTAATTGTTTACCTGATGCTGGTTACACCCGATCTTTCTGAAATAGAATACGGAACACAATCAAACTTTAAAGCCAGTGCAGGCTTTGGGCCGAATCAGATTTCAATAATAATGGGCTTAGGAATATTGATTGCTGGTTTAGCCTTATACTATGGCAAAACAGTTACAGGTTTTTTTGTAAGTGATCTGCTTTTCTTAGTACTTCTAATAATACGTGGTTTGGCTACCTTTTCACGCGGTGGTATGATAGGGGGCGTAGCGTCTTTAGGAATTCTTTTTCTTTTAAGTTTTCTGTTCACCAATAAAGTCATATCATGGCCTAAAGCGTTAGCGTATGGTTTAGGCGGCTTTATGGTAGTTCTCGTTTCCTGGAATTACGTAAACGAGATTTCTGAAAACAGACTTCAATACCGATACCAAGGGATAAATTACCGTACAGGCCAGGCTAAGGAGATTACTTCAGGTCGATTATTAATTCTTGAACATGAGCTTAACCTGTTTTATGAAAATCCGGTAATGGGCATTGGCCCTGGTATGGTGCGTGAGATTGCGTTAAGGGGAAATTTTGTAGCGAATACGCATTCGGAATATTCCAGAACATTAGCTGAGCATGGCCTATTCGGTGTCGCGGCTCTGCTTATCCTTGTCATTTTTCCGATCCGATACGTTCTAGGGCAAAATAAGGATTTATACCCCATACGGTTTGCAATACTTTTTCTCGTCTTCTTTACCATGTTTCATTCGGCAATGCGGCTGGCCATGCCTGGTTTCTTGTATGGTCTTATTTTTTTTCTTCCCTCCGTTAGCCCACGGCCAAAGGCATGAACGTATTGATGATCACTACCGAGTGGCCAACACCTGATCAGCCGCATCGGGTTCCGTTTCTTACCCGGCAGGTTGAGTTACTTAAATCGGGAGGCATTAACATACATGTATTTCATTTTGAAGGAAAAAAGGATCCTATTAATTACCTGAAGGCATACCAGAAAGTGCGTGCCCTTATTAAAACCGGCAACTTCAATATTGTTCATGCACAATGGGGTCAAAGTGCTTTGCCCGCTTTAGGTTCAGGTTTACCGATGGTCGTCACATTTAGGGGTAGTGATTTGTTTGGGATAGCTAATACTGATGGCTCTTATTCATGGAAAGGAAAAATACTTCAGGTAATAAGTCGTGGGGTGGCACGAAACGCTGATCACATTATTCTGGTCTCAGAAAAAATGCGCTCTAAATTACCGGTCTTGACTGGAAAAGAAATCAGTATCATCCCCTCGGGGATAAATTTGAGTTTGTTTCAACCTATGGCTAAAGTTGACTGTCGGAAACAGTTGGGTTTAGCCGAGGATAAAAAATTGGTTTTGTTTGGCGGTGATCCTGATCGCACTGATAAACGCTTTTATTTAGCGAATGAGGCTTTAAATCTTGTGAAGGAGAATCTCAATGTGGACTTTCTTAAGGTAAAATCAGTACCTCAAAGTCAAATGCCCATCTATCTCAATGCTGCCGATGTTGTTTTGCTTACATCAAAGCATGAAGGCTCGCCTAATATTGTAAAAGAGGCTTTAGCCTGCAACCGACCTGTTGTTTCTGTGGATGTAGGTGATGTAAGTGAACGATTAGCGAATCTTTCAGGGTGTTGGGTGGTAGTTGATTCGCCACTGGCTATTGCAGAGTCATTAACTAAAGTTTTAAATTCAACTGAATCTTATGACTATAGGAATGCCGTTCTTCCTTTGGATGAGAATATTGTCACGGATAGGATTATAGAAATTTACAACGGGATGAGCACATGATCAGTATAGTTTGCCCGGTTTACAATGAGGAGAAATACATTGGGAAACTTCTTGACTTTTATGAGAAAATTGAGCCTCAGGAGAAGGAGTTGTTTGTTATTGACGGCCTATCAACCGACCGGACTCGTGATATAGTTTTGCGCTATGCTTCCCAAAATCCGAATATATATCTGTTGGATAACGAACATCGGTTTGTTCCTTTTGCATTGAATCTGGCTATTCAAAGATGCAAAAGCGACATCATCGTACGATGGGATGCTCACACACAATATTCAGCGGATTACTTGTTGCAGATATTGGATGTTTTTGAAATTACCAATGCTGATATTGTAGGAGGGCCTATGCGGGCAGTTGGTGAGTCGGCCTTTCAGCGCGCTGTAGCGTATGCTACCTCAACACCTTTTGGTGTGGGGAATAGTCAATTTCACTATGAAGATTATAAAGGTTATACTGATAGCGTATATTTAGGTGCCTGGAAGAAAGCGGTGTTTGAGAAGATCGGTTTATTTGATGAGCAAATGTTACGCAATCAGGATGATGAATTTCATTACAGGGCAAAAAGTGTCGGGTTTAAGATTTTTCAAGACCCCGCAATAAAATCCTATTATTTTCCTCGCGATAATATCAAATCTTTATGCATTCAATATTTCGGCTACGGTCTTTTTAAACCATTGGTTTTGAAAAAGATTAGATCAGAGTGGAAAGTTCGTCACTTTGTTCCCATGTTCTTTGTCTGTTATTTGACATTGCTTCCAGTTTTAGTTTGGTTCCATACTATTAGTTTTATACCGTTGTTTTTTTACTTTTTGTTAGCAACTATTTTTTCAGCTAAAGCAAAAGGCGGCTTGAAGGGTAAACTTTGTGCACTATTGGTGTACCCATCAATCCATATTGCCTATGGTGTCGGATTTTGTAGAGGGTTGTTAAAGATTTAATCGGATGCACCATAAACTCAGGACTGGAATTTTTAAGGCGCTGGAACTTCTGCCTCGTAAATTTGGGGATGAGTTGTATCATCAACTTCAGCGTATCAATGAGAAGTCCATCCAAGAGGAGTATAATTTTCAAAAAAGTACAATACTCCGATTTGCTGAAATTCTGAATTCAACGAATATTAGCTTTTCACAAAGAAGAGTAGTTGAAATCGGTTCGGGGTGGTTGCCGATACTTCCATACGAGTTGATTTTCAGCTACCAAGCAAGTGAAGTCCTTACCTTTGATATCAATCAACATTACTTTGCTAATAGAATAGCTGACTTTAATAAATTCTATAAACATCAGTTTAATGTTACGCTGACATCAACTTTACCAAAAGAGGTTAAATACTTTCCGCGCACCAATATACTTGATTCAGCGATTCATTCGGGAACTGTGGGCGCTATGGTTACCCGTAATGTATTGGAACATATTTCACCAGATGATTTGTACAGCATTCATCAACAGGCAAATTCCTATCTGAAAGATGATGGGTTTATTATTCATCAAATTTCACCGAGCGATCATCGGGCCTATTCGGATCAATCCTTATCGCTTTGGGATTTTCTTCGATACTCACAGCGTGAATGGGATCGTATTCAAACACGTTTTGATTATCATAACCGCTGGCGTTTACCTCAGTATATTGAGATGTTCAAGGCATGTGGTTTTGAAATAGTATTCTTGTCATACAAATCTGCAAAGAAGGGTCAACGTTTGCCAGCTAAAATTCATGCTGACTTTGAGAAATACACGACTGAAGAGTATACAGCAGGAAGCATAATAGTAATTCTTAAATTAAAGCAAAAGTGAAAATCCCCTTCTCACCACCCTACATCGATGACGACATTAAACGCGAAGTGCTGGACACGCTGGAGTCCGGATGGATTACCTCCGGCCCAAAGGTGTTGGCACTGGAAAAGTTAGTAGCGGAGAAGACAGGCATTACACACGTAGCATGCTGTAATTCGGCTACATCGGGGTTAATGTTGTTGTTGCACTGGTATGGCGTAACCCGCGGGGATGAAGTGATTATACCAGCCTACACGTATGCTGCAACAGCATTGGTAGTAATGCACCTTGGCGCTACACCGGTAATGGTAGACAGTGGTCGTGATTTTAATATAGATATTGATAAGGTGGCCGAAAAGATCACGTCACGCACCAAGGCGATTATTCCGGTCGACATTGCAGGGTGGCCATGTGATTATAATAAGCTATTTGATTTAGTCAATTCCACTAAGGTCATTAAAACGTTTAACCCGCAAACTGAAAATCAGCACAAACTGGGTCGCATTATGGTGCTGAGTGATGTGGCTCACTCGCTGGGCGCAACCTATTCAGACAAACCCATCGGCAATTGGGGCGATTTTTCTGTGTTTTCCTTTCATGCCGTTAAAAATGTTACCACTGCGGAGGGTGGGGCAATGTGTATTAATCTTCCAAGCAAGGAGTTTAATCATGCGGAAGTGTACCGTACATTGAAATTGTGGTCGCTAAACGGACAAACCAAAGACGCATTGGCTAAGACGAATGGAGCAGGGTGGAAGTATGATATAGTCTACCCGGGTTTTAAAATGAATATGCCTGATGTATGCGCAGCAATTGGTCTGGCGCAATTGCGGAAATACGATACCGTATTGTTGCCCGAGCGGAGGCGTGTAGCACAGACGTACCGCAATGCCTTTGCACAATTTGACTGGGCAATTCTACCACCTATGAAAGATGCTACTGGCGAATCGTCTTATCACTTGTTCGCGTTGCGCATACGGGGTATAAACGAATTACAACGCGATCGGATGATTGAAAAAATCTCCGAAGAAGGCGTGTCTGTCAATGTGCACTTTCAACCTTTGCCATTACTTACAGTTTTTAAAGAACGGGGTTACACTATTCAAGACTATCCAACAGCATACAATTGCTATGCAAGTGAGATTTCGCTACCCATCTATCCCGAACTTGATATGGAAAAAATTGAATATATCATTAAAGTAGTTGTTAAGGCATATGAAAGCACAACAACCTGATTATGCCTAAGCGGTTATTTGACCTGATTGTTTCCACTGTGGGGCTGCTGATACTGGCTCCATTTTTTTTATTGATTGGTCTGATTATTAAACTTACTTCCGCAGGTCCTGTATTCTACTTGCAGCAACGTGTTGGTAAAGATGGCGTGTTGTTCAGACTTTTTAAATTCAGAACCATGCGCATCAACGCTGATAAGGCAGCCGCGATAACCATAGGCGAGCGTGATTCGCGCATTACATCCGTGGGATATTGGCTCCGAAAATTTAAAATTGATGAATTACCTCAACTGATTAATGTGTGGAAGGGAGAGATGAGCTTGGTGGGTCCTCGTCCGGAAGTGAAAAAGTTCGTGGATTTATATTCCGATCAGCAACGTGAAGTGTTAACGGCTAAACCCGGCATCACCGACTTTGCATCGATTGAGTTCCGGAATGAAAACAAATTATTGGAAGGAAAAGAAGATCCGATTGATTTTTACATCCGGGAGATTATGCCGGTTAAACTGGCACTCAACCTGAAGTATATACGAAGTCAGTCTTTTTGGCTGGACATTCGAATTATTTTTCAAACGGTATTTTCAATTTTTAAGGGTTGATAACAATGTATAAGCAGTCTGTAAAGATCATTTTTGATAAAGTTGTGACTGTGTTACTACTCGTTTTAACAAGTTGGCTGATTATACTGATTTTAATGCTGTACCTGATTTCCTTTCAGTTTCCTGTTTTGTATAAATCGTTGAGGATTGGAAAAGCAGGTACTCCTTTTGTCATGTTCAAATTTCGAACACTCGAAACCAATGATAAACTTGCGTTGAATGACAGGCAATTCTGGCTTGGAAAATTCCTTCGTGCTACCAATCTTGACGAATTACCGCAATTTTGGAATGTGTTGAAAGGAGATATGTCGCTCATTGGTCCGCGACCCTTGCCGGTAGCGTATGCATCTTTATTATCGGAAGAGCAGAAACAACGTCATCAGGTTTTGCCTGGCATTACGGGCCTGGCCCAGGTAAATGGAAAAAACAGTTTACCGTGGAAAAAGAAATTTAAGTATGATCTGAAGTATGTTCATGAAGTTTCCTTTTTATTGGATATACAGATACTTTTTAAAACCGTAGCTTTGATGGTATCAATGAAAAAGGACGTTTCGTTGAACGAAAAGCAATTTACCGGGTGAGTGAACTACTGAAGATAGCCATTGTGGGTGCCGGAGGTTTCGGAAAGGAAACCCTGGTGATGATTAATCAGATCAATGCGATTAAAGTTCAGTGGCAGGTGATTGGTTTCTATGATGACGCCCACACTGAGGGAACCTTAGTTGGTGGAAGTAAAGTACTTGGCAGAGTTGATCTGCTAAATGAAGTTCAGGAACCTTTAGCTGTTGTACTTGCTGTGGGCAATCCACAGGTTAAGCGAAAACTTCTGGAGCGGCTAAAAAATAGCAAGCTGTATTTTCCTCCGCTTATTCACCCGGCAGCAACTATTGGCGAGAATGTAAAAGCCGGAGCGGGTTGTATCATCACGGCCGGTTGCCGGCTTACTGTGGACATTACCCTGAACGATTTTGTATTGTTGAACCTGAACACAACCATTGGTCATGATGTGACTATCGGTTCGTATACTTCTGTGATGCCCGGTGTTCACCTGTCGGGCTATGTTCAAGTAGGCGAAGAGGTATTAATAGGTACCGGTGCCTCTGTATTGCAAAATGTCTCCATTGCTAACCGGGCCATTGTTGGTGCCGGAGCAGTTGTAAACAGGTCCGTAGAAGAAGGGAGAACTGTGGCGGGAGTTCCGGCAAGACCCATTAAGAAGAATGATTAAGGAATTTAAACCCGCGTTACGTTTTATCGGAGTTTTTGTCGGGCTTTACCTGGCGTTGAATCTCCTCTATGGTTGGTGGATATCCACCTACGATAGAGCCGATCCGGCAACCGTGTGGGTAACTAATCAGTCATCCTTACTCTTGAATGGGCTGGGAGAGGACACGTATACGAAACCGAAGTTTAACACACCTACTATCTCTATCTTTAAAGGTTCACGAATTGTGGTGAATGTTTTTGAAGGGTGTAATGGCATCAATGTAGCAATTGTATTTCTGGCGTTCATAATTGCCTTTGGTGGTGATCGAAAAAAAATGCTTTGGTTTATTCCGTTGGGGGTAGTGATCATTCATGTCGCTAATCTGTTCCGCGTAAGCGGTTTATACCTGGTGGCTGAATACCTTCAGCAATATTTTTATTATGTGCATAAGTACGCCTTCACCGCATCCATTTACCTTATTGTGTTTGTGTTGTGGTGGTGGTGGATTGAAAAAATCAACAAGGTTTCTATACGCAAGGCCATGTCTTCAGAAAGCACATGAGAAACATAGTATTAATTTCTGTTGCTGTACTGGTGCTTGTAGTGATATTTGTTTTTCAGCGGTTTAATTATGCGCATGCAATCAGTTCGGTATTGCACTTGCCGATTGAAAATCCAAATACCGTCTTTGTGATTAACAAAACCATACGGCTCGTGTTGAACGATTCCGCCTGCATGCTCCTGATCTTCGTAGGCTTTAAACAACGTCAATACCTTACCCTGGCATTTTATCTTTTTCTGGTTGAATTATTTGTTCTGCTTCCCGTTTACTTCATCGTCAAACTTTCCCTGGAAGGCGACTCTGAAATTTCTTCCCCGCTGCTCTCGCAGGTTCATCGCCTCATTGTAAATCCCCTCCTTATGTTTTTACTGATGGCGGGTTTTGTCTATCAGCGCATCCGCACCAAAAATGCTTAACTTTCGCCTTGTTTAACAAGGCATGCGCTACTCCACACCGCTCTCGTATAATCCCATTGATGTCGCGCGAATAACGGAAGTCTTGAACCGTTACGAAGGCATTCATCACAACCAGATCGTAACTGATTTTGAATCGGCTATTGGTAAAGTAACGGGTTCAATCCATGCCGTTGCGCTTAATTCTGGTACAGCAGCCATTCATCTGGCCCTGAAAGTTTTAGGTATTGGTGTTGGCGATTATGTACTGGCTCCCAGTTTTACCTATATCGCCACCATAAATCCTATCTTATACCTGGGGGCCCATCCCGTGCTAATCGACTCAGAGACCACCACGTGGAATATGGATCCTCATCTGGTTGAAGAAGCACTTGAGGTGTTAAAAAAAGAGGGTAAACGGCCAAAGGCTATGGTTGTGGTTCATACATATGGCATGCCTTCCCAGTTAAATCAGTTACTGGCGATTGCCAGGAAAGAGGGTATTTCGGTAGTGGAGGATGCTGCCGAATCCCTGGGATCCACTTATCAGCGTAAAATGGTTGGCACTTTTGGTGATGTAGGCATCTTTTCCTTTAACAACAATAAGGTGGTCACCACCTATGGTGGCGGAATACTATTAACAGAAAGGCCGGAATTAGCTGAAAAAGCACGCTTTTTGGCTACCCAGTCGCGTGAAAACCTACCGTATTATCACCATAGTGAGGTAGGGTACAATTACGCTATGGGGCCACTCAATGCAGCTCAGGGACTATCTCAACTTATTGATTTACAGGATAATGTAACTAAAAGAAGGCTTATATTTGAAAGGTACCGTATCAAACTTGAAGGTTATGTGCATGGTCAGCAGTGCGAACTACCGGATATGTATTCTAACCGCTGGTTTTCATGCTTTCTTTTTAAGGATGAGGCAACCAAAGGCAAAATCGCTAACGTATTGGGTTCACGGGGTATTGAAACCAGACCGTTGTGGAATCCAATGCACAGGCAACCGTTGTTAATTAATGCGAGGTATTTTGGCTCAAGGGAGGCCGAATTATTGTTTAACAGGGGCCTTTGCCTACCGAGCGGACACAACCTTACAGAAGACAAAATTGATGAGATTGTGCAGGTGATAACACAGTAATTTTAGACCGGTTACAATTGGGTTAAAAACAGGCATTTAGTATATTAAATGCCTTAAAATCGGGTGATTTTGATTACTTTTGTCCCTATTATTCTGAAGAGAAGCATCATGATGAGATTGTTGTTCATTTTTTTATTTCTGACCCTATTGTTCTTTAGTTCACATGCACAGGTTCAATCCAATGGAACAGGGGGTGGAGACTGGAGCAATCCGGCCAGTTGGCAGGGTGGTGTAGTGCCTGATTTTACATTCGGCACAATAACCATATTAGCTGGCGATCAAATAAATGTTAATGCAAATTTCACCATTGATCAAACAACTGTTCAGGTTGGTGCCACGCTTTATGTAGATCCCGGGGCAGTGTTAACGATTAATAACGGTGCAGGCACTGACATTACCGTTAATGGCGATTTAATTGTTGAAGGTGAATTTGTTTTAGCGAATGGATCGACCCATGCTGGAATGACGGCTGGCAATACATCATTTCTTGCAGGTTCAATATACAGGCATCAATTTACAACAACGCAAGGTGTTATTCCGTTGGCGAATTGGGATACGGATTCAGAGGTAGTTATCGAAGGTTATATTAGTGCATTTACTGCTACCGCTGCCGGTAACTGGGGCCAGAATTTTGGAAACTTCACATGGAATTGTCCGGCACAAACGGGTATTGTTACGCTTGCTGGTTTCCTGGTATCTATGAACAATGTTGAGGTTTTAAGCACAGGTACATCACTGCTCAGGTTATCTGTAAACCAGAATCCAACGATTAACTTAGCGGGTAACTTAACAATTGATGGAACTGCCCGGGTTGATTTCTCTACAACTGGAACAAATACGATTGTTAATATTGGTGGCAATCTGATTTACAATTCTACCAATGCAACAGGAGGTGGCACGCGTTTAACCACTACAGGCTCGGGTACAATAAACCTTTCGGGCGATTTTACCATGAATGCACCTGGTGGTCAGTTTAATTTAGCGGGTGGTGCCAATGGAACAGGTACGCTTAACATTTCCGGTAACTTCGATTTGCAAAATGGTACGGTTACAGAAAGTGGTGGGGGCTCCGCAAATGGAAATATCATTTTTGTCGGCACAGATATTTCCCATCTTTTTAATAACACAGGTTTGATTTCAAATACGATTAATTATGTTATTCCTTCCTCCAATACGTTAATTGTCTTGGGTGAATCTCAATTGCGCGGAAATGCCAACAGTTCGTTGACAGTAAACGGAACACTAGTTGTTCAATCTGAAAATGGTACTGGAGCAATATTTACAGGAGCCGGAACAGGAGTAGGAAATGTGCGGGTTACTAATCGCACCTATAACACCGGAGCGGTAATCATTTATGGAGGCACTGGCCCTCAATTTATCGGAAATGGTCAACCTAATGCTCCCGGAACATTAACCATTATCAACAATCCTTCAGGCGTTTCTTTAAACAACACATCAGCTGCAACTGTAACCATTGGTGGCGATCTTGAGGTTCAAACTGGAAACCTCACTGTTGAACTGGATGGTTTAGATGTGGGTGGGGATTTAAATTTATCAGGAGGCAATGTTCTTTTTACAACGGTTGGAACAGTTAGAACTCTAACAGTTAATGGAAATACAATTTTGGATGGCGGAGATATAATTGTTACAAGTGGAACAGCTAACGCTAACCTTATTTTAAATGGTGATATAACCGGCAGTAATTTCATCTCATTTACAGGAGCTAACTCAAATTTAATTCTTAATGGCTCAGGAGATTTAAGTATTGATTTTCCCTTATCAGGCTCAACAACACTCGAGACAATTACAGTCAATCGTTCAGGAAGTGGTTTAGTTGTCTTTAATGAAGATTTGATTGTCACTGCGGCCACCACGCTTAGTGCCGGACGCATTCGTATGAATGCTAACCTGACCGTAGGGGCTGTTTTGAATCTAGCTGCAGGCACAACACTATTCTTTGAAGGGCAGACCCTTGAATTAAGGAATCAGTTAACGGGTACTGGGTTACTATCTGCAGACGCTGGCTCTACATTAAATATTTTAAATACAGGTACTCTGGGTACGTTGTCGTTTTCACCAACCGGTAACACACTAGGTACTTTTTATATCAATCGCCCTACGGCCGGTGCTTTGGTTACGCTCAATAGTCCGTTGTTAGTTGAAAGCTCTTTCACCTTACAGGATGGCGATTTTCTGAATACCTCAGGATTATCGTTTGGTAATGGCGCTGATGTAACCCGCTTTAATACCGCTGCATTTTCTGCCGGAAGTGCAGTTCCGGGTGGTGGTCCTTATAACCTGTTTTATTCCGGGACTACCTTGACAACAGGGGTTGAAGCGCAGGGAAGCCTCCAAAACCTTACCAGCAATGTTACCGGCACTGTTAACGCAGGTTCTGCGATAACAATAGCCAGTACACTTGCTGTGAATAGCGGAACATTTAACTGTGGCGCAAATGCCATTTCAACCGATGTTCTCAATCTATCAGGCACTTTAAATGCAGCGACATCAACAATCACGCTTACAGGTAATTTTATTAACAACGGCACATTTACCAGAGGTACAAGCACCGTTCAGTTTAATGGCAATACATCAATTGGTGGTCTGAATAATCCTACATTCACAAACATTATTATCAATGGAATTCTTACCCCTCCGGCTACGCTTAATTTACATGGTTCTTTTACAAATAATGGCTTGTTCAATAATTCCGGTGCCGGAACAGTAGCTTTTTTAGGAACGGCAGCAACTCCGCAAGTTGTGAGTGGTTCAGCGGTTACTAATTTTCATAACATTAATGTTACAAATACTTCGGCAGTACCTGATGTAATAATTGAAAGCAACCAAAACATGACGGGGGTTTTAACGTTGGCCGCAACAGCTACGTTTGATGCGGATGGAGCAGCCAACAACAGGATATTCACCATGATTTCCTCCAGCGATGATCCCACACGCGATGCCGCTATTGCTATTTTTCCGAATGCTGCAGCACAGGTGCAAGGTAACGTAACGGTGCAGCGCTATATGTCCTTAGAGGGACCTAACAGCCGAATATACCGGTATATCTCAAGCCCTGTTCAAAATGCCACGGTGGCCGATATTCAAAATGAAATACCAGTTTCAGGATCGTTTACAGGTTCCAGTGTTTGTACGGGTTGTACCTCAAATCCTTCCATGTTCCGATACAACGAATCCGTTATTACCGGAGGAATTGATGACGGGTATGTTGCCTTTCCGGTAGCCTCCAATGCAGAAACGTTAACGCCTGGCAGAGGGTATGCTATTTTTGTTCGTGGTAACATTGAACCCTTCTTATCGGCAGGCTCAGCGTTGTGGAATGTTCGTGGACCTGTAAATCGTGATAACATCAATTATGGTGTAACGTTTACCTCCAGCGGCATTCCTGCCAACGATGGCTGGAACCTGGTGGGCAATCCTTATCCGTCAACAATCGATTGGGATGCGGCATCAGGTTGGACGCGCACGAATATCAGTGGAACAATTTATACCCGTAATAACGCCACCGGACAATACGCAGTTTATACCTCTGGTTCTGGAGGGCTAAACGGTGGGTCACGTTACATTGCCATGGGTCAGGGATTTTGGGTTCAAACTACCGGTGCTGCCCCCAACATGATTACCAATGAGCAGGTGAAAGTTGCGGGTACTCAAACAACTTTCTTCAGGGAGCGATCAGAATACAATGTTCTTAAGTTTGCAGTAACAAACGGGTCTCTTCGTGATGAGGCTATTGTTCACTTCCGCGATGATGCGACCGATAATTTTGATTTTCATGCCGATGCCTGGAAATTACCGAACACCACCCTTAACCTCTCAACCGTAGTTGACGGGATAGGAAAGCTTGCGATCAATTCATTTGGTGATTTTAATTGCACAAAGGATGTCAAAGTTGATGTATCCAGTGTTACTCCGGGTAATTATTCTCTTGAATTTTCTTCCATAGAAACCTTTGAATCCTACATCGGATTATTTCTTATCGATAATTTCTTAGGCCAGGAAATTGATTTGCGAAATCAACCTGCTTACGCCTTTCTGGTTACATCCAATCCATTAAGTTTTGGTGATGGAAGGTTTGTGATTCGTTTCACGGGTGCTGAAGTGAGAAGTGATTTTATCGTTGAGGCTGAAACAAAAATCTGTCAAGGAACTGAGATGGAGGTTCGGATTGACAATTCCCAACCGAATGTCATGTATCAGGTTTTTAAAGGTTCGGTAGGCGTATCATCAGTCGTTCAGGGTAATGGTGCAACAGTTTCATTATTGGTTCCTTCTTCAGAATTGTCTATTGGTGCTACTAATCTGGAAGTAAAAGGTTATTTGCCCGGTTGCAGTGTAAAAAAGATGATTCCTGTTACAGTTGTAGAGACGTATGAAGTAATCAATGCCCAGGGGGCCGAACGCTGTCTTTCAGGCGAAGTTGAGCTAACGGTAGCCAATACTCAAGGAGAGGTGTTTTGGTTTGATGATATTCAGTCCACTACACCAGTGGGCTCAGGTGCTGAATTTATCACACCCGTTTTAACCAACTCCAAGACTTACTACGCCACGGTTGCAAATAGTATGGGTTGTGAAGGACAGCGTATTCCTGTTCAGGCCGTGGTTCATCAGTATGATTTGGCATCAATTCGCAATGAAGGTAATACCCTCATCTCCAATTACACAACCGGTAATCAGTGGTTACTTAATGGAACGCCTATTGCGGGGGCTACTGAACAGCAGTATGATGCGGATGCTTCAGGACTTTATTCGTTGCAGGTAACTACTACCGGAGGGTGCTTAACAAACGCTGACCTTCAATTTGTATTCACCGGTTTCGAATCAGCTTTCGATCCCACCATTAGAGTATACCCCAATCCAACAGTTGGAAAGCTTTATATTGAAGTGGAATCCCCTTCACCTGTACGTGCGCGGGCATTGGATATTACCGGTAAGGAGCAAGTAACTTCTATCCTTAAAGGTTCAGGCTCAGTTAAGTCAGGTGAAATTGATTTAACCAACTATGCTGACGGAGTTTACATTTTACATATACAAAAAGGCGACCACGTTCATCAAGTTAAAATTATCAAGACCAGCAAATGAAGACCCGCGCTTTAATCATCATTTTGTTTTTAGTTTTTACTACTTCACCATTGTGGGCACAACCAGGTGATCCGGGAGGAGATCCTGACGTTCCCATTACCGGTATTGAGTGGTTGTTGGCAGCAGGTGCTGCCTTGGGTGTTAAGCGATTTTTTAATCGAAAAGGTAAAGGTTGAATAGCCTGAATCGTGTTCTCTAAAGTAATCCATAATCTTAAAATTTTACCACGCTGGGTCATTGTTGGTATTGACCTTGTTATACTTGCATTCTCCACCTTACTTGCTTACTTACTGCGTTTTAATTTTTCATCTTCTGATTTAATCAAGAACGATTTTGAAGTAGGTGTTTTGGTTTACACGCTAAGTGGAGCAATCGCAATTTTTATTACGGGAAGTTATAGAGGTATTATACGCTATACGGGTATTCAAGATGGTGTGCGGATATTCTATATGCTGCTCATTAATGTGGCATTGGTTTGTTTCACCAACCTGCTTTATCATTACAATGCGCACCATAACCTTATTCCTTATTCCGTAATTTTTATCAGTTTCCTTTCTTCTTTTCTCTTCCTTTTTAACTACAGGTTGTTGGTTAAGTATTTCTTTTCCTACTACAGAAATGCATTAAAAAAACGGAGTAATGTGTTGATCTATGGTGCTGGTCAATCGGGTATGATAACCAAGCAGGTCATTGAGGCATCCTCAAATTTGCGCGTAGTAGGATTTTTAGAAGATGATACGAACAAGGCAGGAAAGGCGTTGGCCGGTTCGGAAATTTATTTCAATCGCTCGAAATCCAATATTGAAGACTTATTGGTTTCACTGAATGTGGATGAGTTAGTAATTACGGTTAAAGATTTACCATACGATCGTAAATCGGAAATTGTTGACAGTTGTTTGCGCCATCAGGTTAAGATCAGAACAATTCCGCCTATTGAACGCTGGGTTAGAGGAGAGTTAAGCCTTAATCAAATCAAGGATATCAACATTGAAGACCTGCTCGGTCGTGAAGCTATTCGTCTGTCCAATGAACACATCAGCCGCGAATTGGCAGGTAAAGTTATCGTTGTAACCGGGGCGGCCGGTTCTATCGGAAGAGAAATTGTATTTCAGGTTATTAACTACCGGCCCATTAAAGTTGTACTGATTGATCAAGGTGAATCGGCTTTGTATGAACTTGAACGCGACCTGAATGCCTCGGCATCGGGTGTAGCGATTTTTCCTTACCTTGCGGATATCACCAATCATGAACGCATTGACGCGATTTTTGAGGAGCATAAGCCGCATATTGTTTTTCATGCCGCTGCTTATAAGCACGTTCCGATGATGGAGGGTAATCCCTCCGAAGCGGTGTTGTGCAATATTTTAGGAACAAAGAACCTGGCGGACATTGCGGTTAAGCTTAACATAGAAAAGTTTGTGATGATTTCTACAGATAAAGCTGTAAACCCAACGAACGTAATGGGCTGCTCAAAGCGGATTGCAGAAATTTATGTTCAGGCGTTAAATAATCATCTTCACAAAACCGATAGCCGCCATACGTTATTTGTGACTACACGATTTGGTAATGTACTCGGATCAAATGGCTCTGTCATTCCATTGTTCAAAAAGCAAATTCAGGAGGGTGGACCAGTAACGGTAACCCATCCGGAAATTACACGCTATTTTATGACCATTTCGGAAGCATGCCAGTTAGTGCTGGAAGCTGGTGCTATGGGAAAAGGAGGCGAAATTTTTATTTTTGATATGGGTCAGTCCATTAAGATTCTGGATCTCGCGAAGAAGATGATACAACTTTCGGGACTTGAACCTGATAAGGATGTTGAGATTGTATTTACGGGTCTGCGCGAAGGAGAGAAGCTCTATGAAGAATTACTGGGGGATAAGGAGAACTCCTTAGCAACCCATCATCCTAAGATAATGAAGGCTCGCGTTTCTGAATATGCCTATTCGGATATTAACAACTATATAGAGTTGTTCTGGGATTTGTTAAATGACAGGAATGAACTGAAGATGGTTGCTTTAATGAAAGAGTTGGTTCCTGAATTCAAGAGCAACTACTCACGTTACGAAGTGCTGGATCGCCAGAAATAGGATTAACGTCTTCTTTTGTAGTAGGCTTTTCGCTTTGAGCGATAAAGCTTGCTGTTTGAATTCCAAAACACGTCATCCGGTATGTAGAATTCCAGCTTAGCCTGCAGGATCATATAACTATCGTTTTTATCCGGGTTCCCACGCTGTGTACCCGGTGCTACCTCAGGTAGGCCTAACTCTGGTCTACGATCAGAAAGAGCGGCTGCAATCGGGTCAGAAAACGCTGCAGACCCCAGGTGGACGGTACTGACGTCATCTAAGTAATCTGTGAACGTTAAGCGGAAAATCCCTTCGAAGACCAGGTTGGTAAAGGGGTTTAGCATAATGCGCGTGCCCAACCCGTACGGAATAACAAAATTGAATTTGCTATACTTAACGCCCTCCGTTTGAAGTGGTTGAAGGGCATACTTTTCTCCCTGGTATTCTGCTTTGGGGTTAGAGTATAACATTCCCACACCAGCGGTAGCATAAAAATTAAGTCGAGGGCGCTGATAATACCGTTGTCCATGAGGCGCAAGATTAATTGAGCCCATAGCGTTCAATTCAATATTATTAGACGTAAAAGAAAGATTTCTCCGAACCCTGCTGGCATCATCAGCTTTGGCATCATTGCCTTCAATCTGAAACCAGGTTAAATCAGAGCGGATGCTGATGCGGTTATTAAGGAAATATTGCATGCCAATGTTTACGGCCGGTTTGGCATCCAGGTAATCACCGGGGTTGGCAAGTTCCCCGTAGTAGGTAGCTGTTCCTAGACCTAGAGAACCAATAACTGACCG
The DNA here is from genome assembly GCA_002425185.1 of Flammeovirgaceae bacterium UBA5585. Taxonomy (GTDB): domain Bacteria; phylum Bacteroidota; class Bacteroidia; order Cytophagales; family Cyclobacteriaceae; genus UBA2336. Next base: position 54,900 of record DILT01000015.1, read on the forward strand.
TTCCCGTCTTACAGCATAAAAGCTTTGTGCGCCAAGCCATTCGGGTAAAAACAGGACTAATACCAACACCAAACGTAAAAATCTCATATCAAGCACGTTATATCCCACTAAAGTAGTGATTTTAACCCTTTTTTAAAAATACAGCTATTTCTTACGCCAAAACCTCTTTTACCTTCATGGCGGCATCTTTAAGCACTATAGCTGAGTATACCTTAAGGCCTGACTGTTCAATGATTTTAGCCCCTTCTTCGGCATTGGTGCCCTGAAGGCGCACGATGATCGGAACGCTGATATTTCCAATTTTCTTGTAGGCCTCTACCACACCATTCGCCACCCGATCGCACCGCACGATACCGCCAAAAATGTTGATGAGTATGGCCTTTACGTTAGGGTCTTTCAGAATGATTCTGAATCCAGCTTCTACGGTTTCAGCATTGGCTCCACCACCCACATCCAGAAAGTTGGCCGGCTCACCACCCGAAAGTTTGATGATATCCATCGTAGCCATAGCCAATCCGGCTCCATTAACCATACAACCGACATTGCCATCAAGTTTAACGTAGTTAAGGCCAGCTTTACCAGCCTCCACCTCTAATGGATCTTCTTCCGTAAGATCGCGCAGTTCGGCCAGATCTTTATGTCGATACAGAGCGTTGTCATCCAGGTTTACTTTGGAGTCAACGGCTAATATTTTGTTGTCAGAAGTTTTAAGCAGGGGGTTGATTTCAAACATAGATGCATCTAACCCGATATAGGCATTATATAGGGATTGAATAAATTTTACGCCCTCTTTGAAGGCATTGCCTTCCCAGCCCATTGCGAACGCTACTTTACGTGCCTGAAAGGCCTGCAGTCCTATGGTTGGATCAATCCATTCTTTAACAATCTTTTCAGGGTGTGTTTCAGCTACTTCTTCAATGTTAACGCCACCTTCGGTTGAAGCCATAATTACCGGAATACCCTTTGATCGATCGAGGAGAATGCTCATGTAATATTCTTTGGGGTCGGCTTCACCCGGGTAATACACATCTTCGGCAATCAATACCTTATTGACCACTTTACCATCAGGACCGGTTTGGTGGGTAACCAAGGTTCCGCCCAAAATGGCTTTCACTTTTTCGGGTACCTCAGCCAGGCTTTTAGCCAGTACAACTCCTTTTGAGCCGGTTTCCTTTATGACACCTTTTCCCCGTCCACCGGCATGTATTTGTGATTTGATCACAAACCATTGTGTGCCTGTCTCCGCATGAAGTTCCTTGGCCGCCTGAAGCGCTGCCTCCGGATTATCGGCTACAATTCCACGTTGAATCGCCACACCATATTTTCTGAGTATTTCCTTGCCCTGGTATTCGTGAATGTTCATGAATTTTTATTTTGAGGCTAAACTACTTTATTTAACCTTTTAATTCAAAGAAATCTGTGTGAATACCCCGCTGGTTAAGGCTGTTGATATTGAAAAGTCCTACGGTTCGCTTAAGGTGCTGAAGGGTATTAATCTGGAGGTAAATACCGGGGAGATTGTTGCCATAGTAGGAGCTTCCGGGGCCGGTAAAAGTACACTGCTTCACATTATAGGAACACTGGATACACCCGATACCGGTAAGCTGATGCTCAAAGGATTGGATGTTTTTAGGTACTCCTCAAAAGACCTGGCTGCTTTCCGTAATAAGTCGATTGGTTTTGTATTTCAGTTTCACAATTTGTTGCCGGAATTTTCAGCATTGGAAAACGTAATGATACCGGGCTGGATTGCCGGGATAAGCAAGACAGACGTTACCAGACGGGCAACTGAATTATTAGAATTGCTGGGGTTGGGCTCACGACTTGATCATAAACCATCGGAATTATCGGGCGGTGAGCAACAGCGAACAGCTGTCGCGAGGGCCCTGATCAATGATCCTGTATTAGTACTGGCAGATGAACCAAGCGGTAACCTGGATTCAAAAAATGCCCAGGAGTTGCATCAGTTGTTTTTCGATTTAAGAAAACAGCTTAATCAGACTTTTATTATTGTAACGCACAATCAGGAGTTTGCGCGCATGGCCGACCGGACCATTGAAATCCGTGACGGAGTGGTGGTTTCTACAAGCTAAAGTCAGATCTTCCTTCGCACATACTTATCCTGTGCTTTTTCACCATGTTTGGTGATTTTGTTGTGATGAGAATAAGCCGGGCAATGCGAGGTTTCAAAACTACAGGATGATAGTACGATACAGGTTACTACGCTGAGCAGGAGGACGATTCGTTTCATAAAGCCAATACTTTTGTTTGTTTTCATGTAGCAAAAGTATACGGCTGCAAGGCGCTGCTTTTAGTGATGTAGCGTTGATTCTATTTCATGTAAGAGCTGCCTATTAGAAGGTAAAAAATACTCCTTCACCCATTGTTTTTGTTCGTTTACCGGTGAACTCTTACGGCTTACTTTACCCAGGTATACTCGGATTGGCTTACTATTTAACTTTTTTATTATGTAGTTAAATTGCTGATTAACAATATTTTAGATTTATACGGAACTGCTTTAAATCAGTCATGATTTGGGATATTCTTACAAGAGAACTTTCATAACATGACAGTAACAGAAGTCTCCAAAAACAGTAAAATTTTACCATTTTGAACCTGAAGTCCACATTGGGATTGACGGAGTGGGCTAAATTGAATGATGTAGAACCTCCTGGTTTGCCTCTTCCACCTCCATTAGTCCCGCATTATTGATGCTGGTAAGTCGAACGGTTTTCAGTTCATTGATCAGGATGGGGTCGTATTTGGCGGCTACCCGAATATAGTTTTCAGTAAATCCATGCATCAAGCCGTTTTCAATGTCGTTTTCGAACAATACGGTAAACTCATTGCCGATATGTTCTTCATAGAATTTCCTTCGTTTCTTATCGGATAGAATATGGAGCATTTTGGAGCGTTCAGCCCGTTCTTTTAAGAATACCGCTCCGGGCAGGGTTGCCGCCAGGGTGTTGTTCCTTTCCGAGTAGGTAAACACATGCAGGTAGGAGATATCCAATTCATTCAGGAATTGATACGTTTCCAAAAAATCTTCATGGGTTTCTCCAGGAAAGCCGACTATCACATCAACCCCAATGCAACACTTGGGCATTACAGCTTTTATCTTCTCTACCCGGCTGGTATACAACTCGCGCTGGTAGCGCCTGCGCATCAATTTCAGAATCTTGTTGGAGCCTGATTGTAACGGGATATGAAAATGCGGTACAAAGCGGTTTGACGATGCAACAAATTCAATGATTTCGTCTGTTAACAAATTTGGTTCGATGGAAGATATCCGGAACCTTTCAATTCCTTCCACCCGGTCAAGTGCCTGAATTAAATCGGCAAATCGCTCTACCCGTTTTCCGTCTTGTATACCAAAGTCACCTGTATTTACACCGGTCAGTACAATCTCTTTCACATTTGTTTGGGCAATTTCCCGGGCTGTTTTTACAATGTTTGAAATGCTGTCGCTGCGGCTGGACCCACGTGCCAGCGGTATGGTACAAAAGGAGCAGGAGTAATCGCACCCATCCTGTACTTTCAGGAAGGTTCTGGTTCTGTCCTGCATCGAATAGGAGGTATTAAACGATTTTGCAGCCTCAACTTCGGAAGCGTAAACTTCCGGCTGAGGCTTCCTGACGAACCCATCCAATAATTCAACCAACCTGAATTTTTCTGCAGCACCCAATACAGCATCAACCCCGGGAATTTCAGCGATTTCTTGTGGTTTTAGTTGGGCGTAGCAACCAATAATGGCTACGTAAGCTTCCGGAGAAATACCTCGTGCTTCACGCACAATCTTATGACATTTTTTATCGGCATTCTCCGTTACGGAGCAGGTGTTGATAATGAATATATCCGGGGTGTCGGTAAAGTCTACCTTTTTATAGCCCTTTTGCTCGAACATCCGGGAGATGGTTGAGGTCTCCGAATAGTTGAGCTTACAGCCCAGGGTATAAAATGCTACTTTTTTCATGTGTGAAGGTGCAAAGATAGCAAGCACCGTGGGCTGTTCAAATGGGTGGATTATTGAAAGCTTCCCAACAGAATCATTGTAAGTGCTGGTATGAGCTTGTTGAAGACGATTGTGTGGGTGGAATCAGGTTTCGACAGGCTCAACCTGACATGCTTTTATTCTTGCAATGGCCTTTAGTTAGCGGAAAGTATTCTCCTGTGATAATTTACCTGCCCGAGGTGGTAATTTAAATGCCCGGCCAAATGCATCAGGAAAAAAGTTGTTGTTACCGGGTAACCCCATACCTGAAGGGGATAGTCAGACCCCACTTGTTCAGGGTTGAAGTTTAAAAGAACATGCTTTACGGTTTGTCTGGTTTTTATGATTTCGTCCAGCAGTATATGTCTTGCAACATTGCGGGCCGCAAATTCTTCTTCACGGTTTCTTGCATAACCATTCTGGCCTAAAACGGCACCAATAAAATGTTGAAGGTTGCCACAAAGGTGCAGGCACAATGTTCCGCCTGAATTTTTGATATCACTTTGTATTGTCCAAACGGATTCTTCCGAGGGGTATAGTTTGATTTCCTCTTCCAGTTTAGAAAGGTCGCGATCGAATAGCGTGATCAGCGAAGTGAGAAAACCTTCTTCCATAATTTTAAAGCGATACTAAATAATTCTCTATGTTTTTTATTTTTTCATCCAGGGACTGGTTTACCTGATCAAACTCTTTCCGGGAATTCAGTTTGGTGTTTACACTGATGTAGAACTTGATTTTAGGCTCCGTTCCGGATGGGCGCACGGAAATTTTAGTGCCATCTTCAAGATAAAACTGCAACACATCAGAATGGGGGAAATTAAGCGAAGTGGTTTTTCCTGTTTTTAGATTCTTTTCGTTTAGCGTACTGTAATCGAGCATTCGTTCAACCGATGTTCCAAGTATCGAAGCCGGTGGATTATTTCTGAACTTCTCCATCATAGCCTTAATTTCCTGTTCGCCCTGTTGTCCCTTTTTGGTGATGTTGATGAGGCCTTCTTTATAGAATCCATGTTCAACATACATATCGATGAGCCAATCATACAGGGATTTGCCTTCCTCTGCGGCTGTGGCGGTCATTACAGCAAAGAATGCACAGGCGGATACAGCGTCTTTATCACGGATAAAATCGCCTACCATATACCCATAGCTTTCTTCACCGGCTGCAACAAACTTCTGCTTGCCTTCACGTTCACCCATCAGTTGAGCGATGTATTTGAAGCCGGTTAAGGTATTGTAGCAGTCTATACCATAATTTTTTGCAATAGTGTCGACTAATTCGGAGGTAACTATCGTCTTGGCGATATAGGTATTGGATCGATCCTGCAGGTTTTTCATGATGAACCACATCATTAAACTAAACGCCTGGTTTCCGTTCAGTAATACAAAATCACCTTGTTGGTTACGTACGCCAATACCGACACGGTCAGCATCGGGGTCGGTGGCCATAACCATGGTTGCGCCAACGGCTTTACCTTTTTCAATTACCATTTCCATGGCTGATCGTTCCTCCGGATTAGGCGACTTAACGGTTGGGAAATTGCCATCCGCTTTAGCTTGTTCCTCCACTACATGGACATTGGTGAATCCTATTCTGCGCAGGCATTCCGGAACCATGGTTGAACCGGTTCCGTGCAATCCGGAGAATACAATGGGTATAGAATGATGTTTTTTGATTATTTCTCTTTTTGGAATTACCCGCAAAACTTCTGTGTAATAGGCTTCCTCCACATCAGGAGATATGGTGTGAATTCTGGATGGATCACCCTTAAACTTAACAGCCTCAAATGATGTAATGGCGTTTACTTCCTTGATGATATTTTTATCATGAGGCGGCACAACCTGTGCGCCATCACTCCAATAGGCTTTATACCCATTGTATTCTTTTGGATTGTGCGAAGCGGTAACGACAATACCGGAATCACATTTCAAATAACGGATGGCATAGGAGAGAAGCGGGGTAGGGCGCAAGGCTGGAAAGACATGAACTTCAATGCCATTGGCCGAAAAGACATCGGCAATTATTTGTGAAAAGTATGAACTGTTATTGCGGCAATCGTATGCAATAGCAACCTTAATTAGTTTTCCAGGGAAAGCCTTTAATAAATAGTTACTAAGCCCTTGCGTAGCTACGCCTACGGTGTATTTATTCATGCAGTTTGAGCCTGCACCCATAATGCCCCGTAAACCTCCAGTCCCGAATTCAAGATCTTTATAAAAATTGTCAATCAGTTCTTTCGGATCAGGACTATCAAGCAGACTTTGAATTTGTTGCTTCGTTTCGGCATCAATAACAGGGCTATTCAGCCATTGTTTTACTTTTAATTTAACTTGATCGTGTATGTTAGGCATTTATATATTCTATTTGAATGGGTTTTTGATGGTAAGCTTTTTTTCGATGATTAAGCCATCCTGCATATCTTCAGAATAGAGTATTGTGCATTGATGTTGGAGTGCTGTTGCGATGATTAAACTATCCCAAAAACTAAGCTGATATTTAGTGGATACTTCAAAACTTGAAAGTAGTGTTGACTCGTCAATTGTTAATAAATTAAATTGTTTCAGTAGCCCAAGTCCATGTTGAAAAGCTATTTTCTTTGGAGTTTTTAACTTTCTTAAACAAACACTAATATTTTCTGCGACAACTTGGGTGCTGATGTAAAAATCTGGCTGTAATAACGATGTTACCTTTAGCTTTTTGCTGGATTTCTTTTCAAGAAGGTAGATTAAGATATTACTATCGATGAAAACTTTATTACCTGTCATAGAGTTCCTCGCGGTTGAACTTAAACTTAGAAACATTGATATTAAAATCAGCGTAGAATTTGGTTAGATTCTTTTTCCAAAGTTTGGTATCCACTTTGTTTTCAGTTTTTTCTTCCTGCGAAGGCCAGATAATTAAGTCAACCTCGTTTGCTTTAAAGGAATCAGGGAGTTCAATGATAATTTTTTTTCCAATTCTTTTTACTTTCTTTCTTCGGATAGCTTCCATAGTGAGTGAAGTTAGTAATTATCTAATAAAGAATGTCAAAGATTGCCTCTTAATTCCTGCTCGCGTTCAATCGACTCGAATAAGGCTTTAAAGTTTCCTTTTCCGAACGACTTGGCGCCATTGCGTTCAATAATTTCAAAGAAAACTGTTGGCCGGTCCTGAATGGGTTTGGTAAAAATCTGCAACAGGTACCCTTCTTCATCGCGATCGATCAGGATATTAAGTTTCTTCAATTCTTCCAGGCTTTCATTGATGGTGCCTACCCGTTCCAGTACGTCTTCATAATAGGTTTCAGGAACATAGAGAAATTCAACACCACGTCTTCGCAGTTCGCCCACAGTATGGATGATGTCATCGGTAGCAATAGCGATGTGTTGTACCCCTGCACTTTTATAAAAGTCGAGGTATTCTTCGATCTGCGATTTCTTCTTGCCGCTGGCCGGCTCATTAATCGGAAATTTGATGTAGCCATTTCCGTTGGAAACTACTTTTGACATCAATGCACTGTATTCGGTGGAGATATCTTTATCGTCAAAGGTTACCAGCAGGCTAAAGCCCATAACCTTTTCATAGAAGTCGACCCAGTGATTCATCTTGCCAAGCTCAACATTACCTACGCAGTGGTCAACATACTTCAAGCCGATGGGCTCTACATGTACACCGCTGGTGCGTGGTTTATAACCGGGTAAGAAGGGCCCTTTGTAGTGTTTACGCTCGACAAACGTGTGAACGGTTTCACCGTATGTTCTGATGGCGGCAAGCACCACCTCGCCATATTCGTCTTTTAAAACCTTTGGTTCAAAGGCAGGTTCGGCTCCGCGCACCACTGTTTCCTGAAAAGACTTCCGGGCATCATCAACCCATAAAGCCAGTACCTTCACACCATCACCATGTTTTTTCACATGTTCGGAAATTTCTGAATCGGGTTGAAGTGAGGTGGTGAGCACCAGGGTTATTTTATTCTGCCGAAGTACATACGATGCCCGATCGCGCACACCGGTTTCCGGCCCTGCATAGGCAATCAATTCAAAGCCAAAGGCATATTGATAAAACAAGGCTGATTGCTTGGCATTGCCCACATAAAACTCGATATGATCGGTGCCGTTTATGGGGAGAAAGTCCTGTGTCATAAAGTGGTAGTTTTATCAGGTAAAGTTAAACCGATTGCTTCAATCTTTTATGTTTCTAGTTGAAAATTGGAGGTACTGTATTTCTTTACAAACAATATTTTACAAAGTGTGCTTTATTGTGGTATATCCCGTATTTCATTTGGAGATACATTTTCTATTTCCCTGAATAATGCAATCTTTGCGAAAAAGTATTCGACATGGATAGTAAAAAACTGGATAAAGACCTTTCCGAGATCATTCTCAAAAAGCAGGAGTTGGAAAAACTGGATTATAATGATCCAAAGTATGACGAGTTGGAAGATGCTCTTCACGATCTGGAAGATGCTTTTGTGGAAGAGTTTGGTGATTTTCTGGAGGAGAAACTCCAGGAAGTTCACGATCGGTTTTGTCCTGAAACGGATGTGCTATCACCCACGGCCTATATTGGAAAAGGTATAGTAGTTGATCTTGAGAAATACCCGGGCAAAGAAGCGCGCCTGGTACTCAACAGCAACCCTACCAGCATTGCCCTTGCTGTTCGCGATAAGCAGGAGATTGTTTGGCGAGCCGACTAACGATTACCGATAGCCAAGTTTTTTACGAACACGATCAAGTACATCACGTGCAATAATCCTTGCTTTATCTTCGCCAAGCTGTAGCTTCTTTTCAAGTTCCTCAGAATTAGCATAGTAGAAATTGAAGGCTTCACGCTCGGCAGCAAATTTTTTCAGAATGAGTTCGTGCAGTTCTTTTTTGGCATGACCATACCCGTAATTGCCGGCCAGGTAATTTTTACGCATGGTTTCGGTTTGTTCCGGTGAGGCCAATAAACTGTAGAGCGCAAACGTATTATCCTTATCCGGATTTTTGGGTTCTTCCAGCGGGGTGCTGTCGGATACAATGGATTTGATCTGCTTCAGCAATTCTTTTTCCGGAAGAAAAATGTCAATAATGTTCCCATACGATTTACTCATCTTCTGACCATCCGTTCCGGGCACAGTCATCACCTGTTCTTCAATTTTTGCTTCCGGTACAACAAAGGTTTCTCCGTATTGATTGTTAAAGGAAGAGGCGATATCGCGTGCCATTTCCAGGTGCTGCTTTTGATCTTTACCAACCGGCACAACGTTGGCATCATAAAGTATAATATCGGCAGTCATCAACACCGGATAGGTGAATAAGCCAGCATTTACATCGGCCAGCCTGTCTGCCTTATCTTTAAAAGAATGTGCATTGGCCAGCATGGGGAAGGGAGTAAAGCAGTTCAAATACCAGGTGAGTTCACACACTTCAGGAATACGTGACTGACGGTATAAAAAGTTTTTTTCCACATCGAAGCCAAAGGCCAGCCAGGCCGCAGCTACGGCACGTACGTTATCCGATCGCAGTTGAGCATCCTTTATGGTGGTTAGAGAGTGCAGGTCAGCAATAAAGAAAAACGACTCGTTTTCAGGTTGTTTGGAAAGTTTGATGGCAGGAATAATAGCCCCCAGTAAATTACCCAGGTGCGGGCGGCCACTGCTCTGAATACCGGTTAAAATGCGTGTCATGCCGCAAAGAAAATAAAATAACCTGAACCGAATTATGTTTTACTTTTGTATGATCAATAAAGTTTAGTTATGAAGCGTACCGGTGGAATATTCGTGTTGTTAATGGTGACTTTGGGAGCCTGGGCACAACTGGCCAAACCCATACAGTTTAAGGAAGAAGTCTTTGATTTTGGTAATGTGATAGAAGAAAATGGACCAGTGTCACATGAGTTTTTATTCACCAATGCCGGCACTAAGCCGCTCCAGATTCTGGCCGTTCAACCGTCATGCGGGTGCACGACACCCGGTTGGTCGAAGGAACCGATTATGCCCGGTAAAACTGGAATTATAAAGGCGCAGTACGATCCTAAGGGACGTCCCGGTTACTTCAACAAATCGCTTACCGTAACAACCGATGTAGATGCCCAGCCGGTGATTCTTCAAATAAAAGGAACCGTTACTTCAAAAAATGGTTTTTCAGCCGTTGAATTTCAGGCTGTAAATGGAAACCTCAGATTAAGAAGTTTGTCGTTTAACCTGGGCAAGGTGTTTTTGAAAGATGAGTTTGTGGTACGTGAATATGAATTCTACAATGCAGGGGTAAAGCCGGTAACCTATACCGGAAAGACAGAAGGCCCCGAGTACATTCGTATTGCTGTTGAGCCAGCGGTGGTAGAGCCGGGCAAGAAAGGAACTATAAAGGTGAGCTACAATGGAAAGCAAAAAGGCCAGTACGGATTTCAGTCTGATCAAGTAACACTGCACACAGATGATGAACTACAGCCTCTGAAAGGGTTTACGATTTATGCTACACTGGAGGATTATTTTCCTGAACTTAAACCAGAAGAGGCAGCTAAAGCACCACAATTGCGATTTGCTGCCCAATCGATTGAGTATGGTTCTATGAAGCAAAATCAATCGGTTACAAAATCAATACAATTGACCAATACGGGTAAATCTGTTCTGGAAATCCGTTCCATTCAGGGCAACTGCACGTGCATCCAGACGGAAGCCGATAAAACAAAGTTGAAGCCGGGAGAAAGCTCAACGATAAAAGTCAGTTTCAATCCTCAAGACCGCAAAGGAACACAAACCAAATCGGTAACCGTTTATTCAAACGATCCGCAAAATCCGGTGCAGCGGATAACGTTAACCGGGGTGGTCGATTGATTTACCGGGCGAAAGTTTTAACAACCTGGGCTGTGTTGCCTGATGTGATTCGGATAAAGTAAATCCCTGAAGGTACGCGTTGTCCGCTTTCGTTTTTGCGGTTCCACACGGCATTCATAACCCCATCCGTTTCGGTAATTTCCGTAATTCTTTTAACCGTAACACCCAGTTGATTAACGATAACTATTTCATTGTTGACAAGTCCAGATGGTTTGTATTGAATGGTAATTCCTTCAGTAAATGGATTTGGAAAAACATGTAGACTTGAAAGTGAGTTTTTTTCCACACTGATAATTACCTCTTCAATAATTTCTTCGCCTTCTATTTTAATATCATCATAGCAAAATGTAATACCCGTAAGCGGTTGGTGTTCGGGTACGATTTCAAACCGGTCAATGTCGGTCCAGTCGAACAAGCCTTGGGGATTATACCAGGTGCCATCCCATGCGCCTTTCTCAGTAAGGGTTTTTAGCGGAATACGCACCTCATGCCATTGGCCGTTGAATGGAACGAGTGTATTATCAATGGTTTTACCCATTCGCCACGGCCGGTCAGCGGTGCCTGTTTTGGTATCCAGAAACCGAACATCAAACTTCGCTGATGGTGTACTGGATTTTACTTTAAAGGTCAATTCAAAGTCATGTTCTTTGAGCTTACTCAAATCCACATCGGGCCGAAAATCAAAAGCTATGGCATCGTATTGCCCTACATTGCTCCAACATAGGCAGTAATCGCCATTGGCAGCGTTGGGCGAATAAAAATCAAGTGTTCCACCGCTGCGGTAACTTGCATTATATACGCGTGGCCCCGGATAGTCATCGTAAAGCACCAAACTTTTCAATTCGGGTTTCTTTACATACTCTTGCTGGGGGGGTACGTTAAAATTCAGTTTCTGAAGCAGGGGAACATTCAAGTCATAGTCAAACATTTCGCCTGAGTTTTTCTCGAACAACCCAAAGCCCCCTTTATAATCCCACGTTGTCCATGAAATTCCTTTTTGATTCAGATAGGTAGCTACTACTTCATACCACCGTATGCGATCTGTGTTGTTGCTGTTGGGAATGTATACGCCCAGCTCACCACAGAAAACCGGAACATTTCGCTGTGCTTTAAACGCTACAGCAATATCGATGAGCTGGCGTACCCGATTAATGGTACCTTCTGTAGGGTAATTATTTATGGCACTTTCTACCCAGGTTCCTTTTAAATCGTTGGGGGTGGCCGGCATAGTCGTTGCCGAATAAGGAAAAGGAACGTTGGCCAATGAAGCCATGGACGGACTTCCCCAGGTAGCGCCCTGATGCGTGAAAATGAACGGATCGTAGAAATGAAATGTATAGATGAGTTTAGTATCTGTGTAAACCGGTAAGGCTGCCAGGTTAGTGTATCCGTTCCAACCGGCTCCGCCAACAACGATATAGTGTTGCGTGTCGTGTTCACGAATAACGTCAATTACTTCTTGTTGTATTTGTGACCAAACAGCATCGCTTATTCCATGCGGCTCGTTTAATATCTCATAATAGATGAGATCCGATCGGTTTTTAAAATGTTCGGCCATTTGCGCCCAGGTCTTTTTTAAAGGATGGATCACATCGGGTGTCGTGGCTATGTCAGGATCAAATGTATGGTTGTCAAGGATCAAATGAATCTGTAATTCTTCAGCCCAATCAACGACCTGATCAAGCATGTTCAGAAAAAGCGGATCGAGTGTGTAGTCAGGCTCACCGTTGGTCATAAAGTGAAGATTTATCGGCAGCCGGATAACATCGCAACCCAATGATTTTATTTGTTCAAAATCCTTTTTGGTAAACATGGTAAAGTGAATTTCACGCGCGCTGCCGGCCTGAAACCAACCGGTAACATTTACACCTTTGGTAAAATTCTGGGCGCTGGTTTGTGTTAGCAAGGCTACCAACATTGTTAACATCAGGGTCTTTATCGCTTTCTTCATCATTTCTTTTCGGTTAGAGCTTGCTTGAAATATTTTCCCTGCCGGGTGGTGTTAAAATCCCAATCACGTATCAGCATCGGGCTCCAGTCGGGATCGAAGCACCAAACGATATACGAGATTCCCTTTTGTTTGCTGTACGCTGTGATGGCATCCCCGTACGATTCATCACTGATGACTGGAATATGCGCTCCCTTCTCCTCTTCACCACTGAAACCTATTTCAGTAAGCATAATGGGGTAGCGTTCGGCCATAAAGCCCCAATCGTTACTCCATTTATCTTCCCATGGTTTTTCACGCTTCATCGGGTAGGGGTGACTTACATAACCGATTCCCTTAGCCGTAATCGGATCAGCGGCAGCTTCAGTAAGGTCGTAGCCCCAGTTAAAGCCTGCCACCAACGGTATGTTACGTGCGCCCTCAGTACGAATGACAGCAATTACTTCTTCCATCATTGCTTTCCACTCGGCCCAGGTGCAGCTTCCAAATTCACCTTTGTTTACCGGTTCATTGAATAATTCAAAAAATGCAACTGTTGAATTTTTGCCATATTGTTTTGCTATGATTTGCCAGAAGTCACGCGTTTCAGCTAGTGAAGTTTTGTATGAAGGCCGGTGAAACTGTTCTGTCTTCAGATTACCGATGCTGTGCCAGTCGATAATCACATAAAGCTGTAACTCGGTTGCCCATTGAATACCATCATCCAACAATTTTAGGTAGGCATCTTTTCCAAGCGTGCGCCAGTTTGCCGGATGGACCGGAAAGCGAACCGCATTTGCACCCCAGTTTTTTATCTCCTGAAAGTAGCGCTTGTTCCATTGCTTGTCACTCAGCAGTTTGTATGGATCGCTTGTGTTGAACCCGCGAAATACAATGGGTTCGCCATGGTTATTTACAAATATATTTCCCTTTACATGAATGCGGGATAAGGGTTCTGTCTGTGCAGATAGCACATTCTGACTGTTCAAAAAAAATATGATTGCGACTAAAGTTTTCATTGCTGCGAGCAGTACTGCTTATCTTTCTAATCTGAATCTTGTCTTTAAATCCCCAACCGACAAGGTGAAGTATCCATCTTCAAGAATTCTGTTGTTTTCCTTATCAGGAAACCATAGGTGTTCAGATGGTTTAATGGTAAATACATATTGCGTTGATTCTCCCGGCTTGATGGATTTCTTTTCATAAAACTTCAAGTCGCGCACCGGCCGTGTCAGGCTTGCTACTTCATCAAACAGAAACCATAGTACTGCCTCTTTACCTTCAAGCTTGCCCGTGTTGGTTACAGTAACCGTGGCGGTTATTTCGGCATCCGCTGAACGAACTACACTGTCGCTTAAGGTGAGCGAACTGTAGTTGTACGTAGTATAGCTTAAGCCCTCACCGAAATGGGCGAGTGCGATTTGGTTGGGTATTTCATGCGCCAATAGTATTTCTGTTGACTTATGATTGTGTGGAACAAGTCGATTAGGTGAGTACGGATAGTTGAATGCCAGTTTTCCGCTCGGATTAATTTTTCCGCTAAGCACCTCAGCAATAGCTTGCGCACCTTCAAAACCAGGCCAGCCTGCAAAAATTACTGCTGAAGCTTTTTCATATACTGTGGTAATCACGCGCGGTCTGCCGCTGATTAAAATCAAAACAACGGGTTTACCGGTAGCTTGTGCGGTTTGAATCCAGTTAAGTTGATCGGAAGGCAGGTTAATACCATCAATGCTACCAAAACCTTCAGCGTATGAGTTCTCCCCGGCAAATACTACAATGGCGTCTGCTCCCTGCGCTTTTGCTTTTACTTCGGCTTCAGATTGTGCTAAGATTACAGTAGCCGAACTAAATTCCTTTTGAAGGGCTTGATATGGAGTTGGCATATCTTCCGGGTAAAGACTTTCGTCCTGGTTTATCCAGCGCAGTGTCCACCCTCCACCAAGCGGGGCTTTCAGGTTAGCCATAGGACCAGTTACCAGCAATTTTTTGATGTTGGTTAGCGGCAAGGTGTTGTTTTGATTCCGTATTAAAACCAGTGACTCCTGTGCTGCTTCAAGCGCCATTTGTTTGTGTTCAGGTTTTCCTATCCGATCAAACCGATCATTGCGCGGTACTGGATTTTCGAACAACCCGATTTTTAATTTCAGGCGAAGAATGCGTGCCACCGATAAATCAATCCGCTCTTCGCTGATTTTTCCCTCGCGTACAAGGGTAAGCATGTGTTCGCAAAAATTGGTTGTATATGGAGTCATGGCCATATCAATACCTGCGTTGATGGCGAGTAGGGTAGCTTCGCGTTCATTGGCTGCTACTTTATGATTTCGATAAAGCCGGATAATATCTTCCCAGTCGGAAACGACAACACCTTTGAACTTTAATTCGTGGCGTAACAGTTCAGTCAGCAACCCATGCGATGCATGTACAGGCTCACCGTTAATCTCACCACTGTTGATCATCACGGATTCAATACCAGCTTCAATAGCCGCACGGAAAGGAGGCAAGTGCATTTCATACAAAGTTTGTGTGGATACGTCCACCGGGGTTCTGTCCCAGCCAGACTTTGGATCAGAGTAGGCTATAAAATGTTTGGCAGAAGCCGCTATTTTGTAGGGAGCTATGCTGGTGTCGGCTTGCAATGCTTTTGCATAGATAGTGCCCATGGTGGCGACCTGGTAAGGAGACTCACCTAATGTTTCATAGAATCTTCCCCACAGGGGGGTACGCCCTAAATCCAGCACAGGTGCAAAATTCCATAGATGACCGATGTCGGCAACTTCGTTGGCAGTAACATGAGCCATGTTTGCCGGAAACTCATTATTGAATGTACAGGCAGTATTGATGGCGTGCGGAAAAATTGTTCCTCCCGCGAGGTAATTGGGGCCATGCATCTGGTCAACCCCGTATAGGATTGGTATTTTCAACCGCGATACTTTTAAGTTGTATTCTTGCAGGTCCTTATAGAATTGGAACCATACTTCAGGCGTTTCGGCAATGCCATTTAAGAATGAGCCAATGTGATATTTGCGGAGTAGCTTTCCAAGCTTGGCTGTATCAACTTTTGTTACGATGCTTAATTCAGCCCCAGCCCCCCAGTTTGATTCGGTAACAATTTCAGAATTATTTAACTGTGTCATTTGCCCGATTTTTTCTTCGAGTGTCATCTGCGAAAGGAGTTCGTTGATCCTTTGCTCAATCGCTGTGTTTTCTGATTGTTCAACGCTTCGCAGCTCACGGATCGACAGACCATTTTTTTTCTCAGAAGGTGTACAGTAGAGTAGAAGCGAGGATACTATTGCCAGTGTAAATAATTTTTTCATGGATAAAAGGAGATTGGTAATTTCTATTTATCGATCAGCACTTCAAAACATGACGCGGGTAGCTGGGCTTTGTTAAATAAATTCGGGTTTGAGTTGTTTTTATATCCAAAACGGATTCCTTTTAACATCCCGGCAGATTTTGTTGCCAGCTCAACAGTAGTCCCCTTAATTTTTGCGGGTACAGGAAGCCATTTATTTCCATCATAAATCTCAAACTCTTTCAATTCGCCACCTCTTGCCACCAGTCCGCCTTCACTGTGTTTGAAATAAAGAATGACTTTATCCTTTTTTATTTCATAGTATTGATACAATGGCCCCGAGTAGACGATGTTAAATCCATAATCATGATGAAGTGCCCAAGCGGCCAATCGTTTCCCGACATCAACCTTGTTCCGCGGATGTATATCTTCCAGGTTTCCAATATCCGAGACGACCACAAGCCCGGTGTTCGATACAGACTCCATGGTTTTGCGTTGTTGATCTCGTACAACGGCCCCTGAAACATTATCGGGTCCATAGCCCGACCATGGCGCTATCTGTACCATATAGAATGGAAATTCGTATCCCCATGATGCACGCCAACTGGTAATCAATGCGGTTAAGGTTCGTTGATAGTGAACGGCATTACCGGTATTTGCTTCCCCCTGATACCACAACGCGCCTTTGATCGTGTACGGTATGAGTGGGTAAATCATGGTGTTGTATAAACGGGCAGGTTCAACGGGGCTCCAACGGACTGGCGTTAGCGTATTGGCGCTTTGTTTTAATGTGTTATCACGTTCAAAATCAAATTCAGGCATCCATGCTTCAGCAGGAGAGCCCCCCCAGGCGGAGCAGATGAGTCCGACAGGAACCGTTAGTTTGCTATGAAGTTCTCTTCCGAAAAAATACATCAGCGCGCTGAAGTGATACATGCTTTCCGGGGTGCACACCACCCATTTTCCAGCTACATGTTTTTGCGGAGTTGACTCAGCCCAAGGCAGCACAGTGAAAAACCTGATCTCCGGGGAATTGGCTTTTGCTTTTTCCTCTTCGCCACCCTCAATTTTCATGGCCGGTGTCCACTCCATATTTGACTGGCCGCTGCCTAACCAAACTTCACCGATCAGCACATCGTCAATAACAATGGTGTTATAGCCTTGAATTGTAATCTGATATGGGCCTCCGGCTTTTGGAGTTTCAATAGTAAAACTCCATGACGAGCTTACATCCGTAACCGTTTTGTATTCTTTTGCAGCATCCCAGCTTACTGTAATTTTTACCTCCTCCAGCGCTTTTGCCCATCCCCAAATAGTTATGCTGGTGTTTTGTTGCAGTACCATATGATCGCTGAAAATGGCGGGCACTATAACATTCGCCTTTGCGCAACCTGCGAAGATGATCAGCGTGCCGAACAAAAAATATCGTACTCTACGGTTCATTTATGTTGCAGTTATTCCTCCATTAAGTTTCGTTGGGCATATTCGGAAGGGGTAACGCCAAACATTTTCTTGAAACACTCGCGGAAGTAGGGCAGGTCCGTAAAGCCAACTTCATAGGTTACTTCTGCAACCGTTAGCTGGTGTTGTTCCAACAGTTGTGCAGCCCGCTTCAATCGCATACACCGTATAAACTCATTGGCTGAGAGGCCTGTGAGTGCTTTTAGTTTTCGATACACCTGCATGCGACTCATGGCCACGTCATGACACAGATGCTCTATCGTGTACTCAGCATTGGGCATATTGTTTTCAATGCTTTCCAGTACTTGCTGAATGAACAGTTCGTCAGCCGAGTTCAGCGTTACTTTCTTGGGCTCAATGTTCAGTACCTGGCTATCCTTGAACGCTTCGTGTAAACGGGTGCGCAGTTGCAACAGGTTTCTGACTTTTAATTCCAGTACTTTGGGATTAAAGGGTTTAGTAAGGTATTCATCGGCACCGGTTTCAAGTCCTTCTACCTTAAAGATGAGTGACGTGCGTGCGGTAAGCAGGATGAGTGGAATGTGTGATGTTCGCTTGTCGGATTTGAGTCGTTTGCATAAGGTAATGCCATCCATTACGGGCATCATTACATCGCTGATAATTATATCCGGAATGTTGATTATGGCTTTTTCCAATCCTTCTTCACCCTGCGTAGCCTCAATAATGGTGTACTTGCTGTTAAAAATTGACTTGATGTAAGCCCGAACAGAGCCAACATCTTCAACAATAAGTAGTTTAGGTAATAACCTGCTTTGATCTTCTTTTTCAACGGGTTCTTCGGCTGAAATAGAACTCCATTCTGCGTCAATTAATGAAGGATAGTGATCCATAGATTCCAGATCATCCGACCAGGGTTGAATCTCATCAGGATTGAAATGATCTTTTCCTTTCTTGAGGATAATTTTAAAATGGGTGTATTCACCTTCTTTGCTTTCTACCAGAATAATGCCTTGGTGCATTTCTACCAGGCTTTTGGAGAGTGCAAGCCCGATACCCGTGCCGGTATGTTGCCGGTTTTCGTCATAACTGAAGAAAGTTTGAAAGATGTGTTCAAAGTGTTCCTGTTTTATGCCCTTTCCGGAATCTTTTACAATGAGTTCTACCGTATTGCCTTTATCGTTTATTTCGAGAATAATTGTTCCGTGTTGTGGCGTGTGTTTAAACGCATTGGATAACAGGTTCAGCAGGATTATTTCAAACTGATCGCGGTCAAACCAGACTTTAATATTTTCATGGGTAGTTTCCATGATAAAACGGATCTGCATCTGTTCAGCCAGGGCATCAAACGAGAGTTTTATTTCACGTACAAATCGCACCAGGTTACCCTCAGAAACTTTCAGGTTAAGGTTGCCCGATTCGGCCTTCCTGAAATCGAGCAATTGATTCACCAGCCTGAGCAGACGCTGTGAGTTATCACTGATACTGACAACATGATTTCTTGCTTGCTTGCTTAGTTCGCCAGACTCCAGAAGAGATTGTGCCGGACCTAATATAAGGGTGAGCGGTGTGCGAAATTCGTGTGAGATGTTCGTGAAGAAATCCAGTTTGGCTTTGTTTAATTTTTCAAGGTTTTCACGCTGAAGCCGTTCCAGTTTTATGTCGTGAAGCAAGTTGGCGCGGAGTAAAACAAATCTTCTGAAAATATACAGCGCAACAAATCCGAGTAATACGTACAATACAGCTGCCCAAAAGGTTTTCCACCAGGGCGGATGTATGATAAGTGTAATTTGACTATACGTTTCCTGCCATATTCCGTCAATGCCCGAGGCTTTTACTTTAAACGTATACGTGCCAGGGTTAAGGTTGGTATAGTTGGCAAATCGTCTGTCGCTTTCTGTGTAATTCCAGGCGTCATCAAACCCCTCCAGCATGTAGGCATACCGGATCTTGAGCGGTGCGGCAAAATCAAGGGAGGCAAATTCAAAGGCCACTGAATTTTCGAAATGCTTTAACTCAACTTTTGAGTTATTGCGAAGTGGTCCGTTTAAAAGTGTTCGGCCGTTCACCTCTTCTCCGTAGGCAACATGCTTTCCGAACAATTCAAACTGGGTAATGGCGAGGGGTGAATTTTCAGGTCGCTGAATAATTTTCTTTGTATCAATCCGATTGAAACCTTCTGAACCTGCGAACAATAATTCTCCCCCCGAACCTTTAACACAAACATTGTTATAGAAGAACCCCCCCATTATATGGTCGTTTCGATCATAATTTCGTGTCCAGGTTTGATCGGAGGGATCAACTACGGTCAGGCCATTCCAATGGGCCAACCATAGTTTTCCCTGGCTGTCTTCCAGTATGCTTACAATTACATCGTTGCTGGGGCCGCCTTCTATTTTATAATGTTCAAAGATGTCACGCCTTCTGTCAAAAGAGCTTAGACCACCATCGGTTGCAAGCCAAAAAATTCCGGCATGATCTTCATAGATACAGTTTATAAAATTATCGTTGATGCTGTTCGTCTCTGATCGTTTGTAATGTTCTACGTTTAAGTCCTCTCCATCTTCTTTAATGCTGAAGAAGCCATTGCCGCGGGTGCCCACCCAGGTTGTGCCTGACCGGTCAACATACAAGACCACATTCGGTGCAATGGATAGCCGTGGGTCTTCATAGCGGATAACATCACCATGTTGGAGAATCTTATAAAGCCCGCCCCCCCAGGTTCCAATCAGCACATTATCGCGGCCATCACTTGTAATGGCCATGATATAGTTGTCTTGCAATATGGTATTGGTTTCTATTGAGTAATGATTGTACGAAGTAATTTCAGCGGAAGTCAGCTGATGTTCATTAAAGTGATATACTCCGGCTCCGGCCGTGCCTACCCACACACTTCCCTTGCCATCGGAGTACAGGGTTTGAACAAACTCGGTGAAGGTGTTCTCTTCGGGCGCAACAATTTTATACTTGGTGAAGGAATTAATCCCATCAAACTTAAACAGCCCGCCACCAATCGTGGAAATCCAATAGCCCCCGGTGGCAGATAGTTGAACCCCCGTGATAATACTTTTGGTTTTATCAAATTGGGCAACAGTAAATGATTCGAATTCTTTCGTGTAGGAGTCAAATTTATTGATTCCCTTTTTTGTTCCTACCCACAACACACCGCCACGATCGATGTATAATGATGTCACTGATCCGTGGCTTAAATTCATTTCATTCCAACCGATGGGAATACGTTCATCAAATTTCATCGTTGCCACATCGAAGAATGAAATGCCCGATTCAGAACCTGCAATCAGGTAGGGGTGATCTCCGGATACAACCTGAAGGCTGCTGAAGAGACTGTAACTCGCGGGTTTGTTGGGTATGCTATAGCTGTTTAATTGTCCGTTAATAAGCGCCTTAAGTCCTCTTTTAGTGGTAAGCCATATGCCGGTACCCGTTTCGGTAGGAAGGCTTGCGATATCGTAAATGTGATTATGTAATGCATGGTGATCTGCTTCTTTTTCGTACAAATAACTTTTAAATACATAGCCATTGTACTGGGTTTGAAGTTTATTCAATCCGTAGACTGTACCAATCCACATTTCATTATTGGCCGAACGGTGTATAGCAGTAATAAAATCGTGGGTGAGTGTAGGCGATGTTTTAGTAGAAATGTGCAAAAATCCAGAGCTGTTTTTTTTACGGATATTAATTCCGTTTTCTGTGCCAATCCAAAGATTACCACCTGCGTCTTCCTGTATGGCGCGTATATTATTATTGCTTAAACTTGTCGGGTCAAGGTCATCATGCGCAAACTTTTCAAATGAGCTATTATTTTTATTGTACCGGAAAAGTCCACCCATGTGGGTACCAATCCAAAGAAATCCTGACTGATCTTCGTAGAGTGTGAGTATCTTATTGCTTTGTAGTTTACCGGGTTGATTTTCGGAGTGAAATACGGTGGTAGTGTATCCGTCATAGCGAATCAAACCCGACCACGTACCAATCCATAGATAACCTTCACTATCCTGTAAAATGCAATTAATGGAACTTTGCGATAAACTCAACTCTTCGTTCAGCTGATCAAAAACAAGTTTTTTCTTGTGTAATTCTGTTGGTTGCGCTAGTCCATTACCTGGAACCAACAGCACAAGCAACAGTACCCACAACAAGGTGGTAGGCTGTGGTCTATTGGCTGCAGTATGAATTTTCATGAATAAAATCTATTCATTTTATGGTGCTAAAACAACTTTAGTAACAGAGAATTGCCTATAAAACAGAAACTTTCTGTGTAAGGGTTTTTACGCCATCAGTTACCGTTACTATATATAAACCGGGTTTTATCATAAGCTTATCCAGCGAAAATATTGCTTCGTTCTTAGGGGTCTTTTCTTCAGCTATCTTTTTTCCGGATGCATCGTATATGGTTACCAGCGCGGGGGATAGAAATTGGCTATACTCAACAGTAATCAGCCGTTGATCATAAATGACCTGAATCTTTACATCCTCGGTCTTCAGATTTCCTGTGGTTGATAAAATCAGCAGGGGTTCATACAGGTTTGCCATCTTATCACTAAATACAACGTGTTTTGAGTTTTTAAAATTTATAAAACTTTGTTTGGCTGCAGTTGTGCTTCCCGTATGGGGCACATAGGGGTGAGACCAACTGGTGTTAATCCAAGTGAGAACCCAGGCAATTTTTAACGCCTTTCCCGATGGATCATTTATGAGGGCTGGCAGTACGGTATCATTCCAGTATTTCGTTGCTGCATCTCCATTTCCGGTGTCATTTCGATAACCGGTTTCGCTTAACACAGCAACTTTGTTATGTGCTTGTGCATAGTCTACTATCGTACCCATATACAGGCGAAAGGGATCGGCCGTAATTTCATACATATCCAACCCCAATACATCTACATACGTATCGCCAGGATAATAATTCGCCATTACCGTACTGTTAACGGGGCTATTGGGTGACCAGCAAAACAAAACACTAGTGGTTCGTTCCTTTATATAATCGACAGTTAGTTGATACAAGGCTTTGTAATCGGCCGGAGAAAATCCGGAACAGGAAGCGCCCCACCAGAACCAATTGCCATTCATTTCGTGCAGGGGCCTGAACACAATTGGAATATTTTCACCATCAACCACCAGGTCGTTGTTGATGATGGCAATCACTTTATCCAACTCCGAAAGGTACCAGTCCCGATCACCGTTTACATTGCCATTCGCTATATTTTTGGCCAGGTTAGCAGGTGAGCCACTGCAGGTGTAGGAGGTGGTATTTCGCGCGCTGATATGCCAATCAAATGTTATTACAAACCCTTGCCGGTAAGCCCACTTTACGGCTTCAGTGTGATACCCTCTTTCGGTAGCGCTCTTGTCCAGGTAGTAATGAAAGTCTGAGCCGAGTACAAACGGGTAGGCCCCTGTCACTTCGTGGGCATCGGAATACGTTTTGTCACCATGCGCACTTCCAGTGCTATACTTAAAACTGTTAAAGAATTCCTGTCCAAAAAGAAAGTAATTACTGTTTTGAATAGCCTTAAGATTATTATACAGGATAACCGTTTTTTCTGATACATTATCGTCTACCTGGGCAGTGCTCATTAACGTTATGCAGCAGCCTGCCAGTAATAGCGCCCTGTTAATCATGCCTGCATTAAAGATCAAGAACTACGGTAGTTATGCTCTTGGCCGGAAGGCTTAAAGATTTTGTTGGTGTAGTAGTTGAAACCGAAGTATAATAACTTCCTTCCTTGCTTTGTACCGCACTTATACTTTTAGCGGTTTTTCCTTCAGTAACAACGTGCACTTTGGCAGACGCTGTACCATTATTGACTATAATAATGGTAGCTTTCGTGCTATCCGGACTAACAAATGCAGTGGTAACTAAATTTGATGCAGGCGTTGTAGACGTTGTAGTTTCTACACGATGGTATCCGGCATCAACATTTTTCGAAAAATGCTTGATAAGATAATAATACGGAGTAACCTGGTAGGGTGTTGTTGGAGCAGAACCTGTACTGATCATGGCTGCATCTTCGCCTGAAGCAGGTGTAGCCCACATAAGTTTCCAATAAATATAGCCCGATGTGTTTGCGTGGATTAGTGACTCCTGGATAAACAAGGCGGTACTAAACCACGATAGGTTATCCGAGAACTCTGTCATTATATTCGGTTTTGTTGAAAAACTACCAACATTCTTCAAGGATGTGGTAATGGCCGATGCCGTTGTAGTGGAATTGATGTTATAAGGATGCCATCCGAATAGTGCAACATTAGGATTATCCTTTAAGACGCTAACGAACGGACTATAAGTAGGTATGTCCTGCGACTCGGGCCCAAGAAATAGCGGTACATGCGTACGGTTTTTTATTCTGTCATAGATTCTGTTTAGCGCTGTATTGTACCCTGGCAATACTGAGGTCTCTGAAATCGCCCACCGGCAGGTTGTCCAGTTTGAGTTTACATAGGTAGGCTCATTCTGAATGCTTAGGTAGTCTGGGTTGAAAGGCGTATATTCCAGTAAATCGTTCCAATACTCGGCAAACTCATCGTACATAAACCCACCCGCATTTTTTTTGAGTGTGCCTTCCCGCAATTTGTTATTGTCTTTTAACGACACGGGCGGGCCCCATGAAGACAACAATATCTTGATGTTGGGGTTTCGGTTTTTTGCCAGGGTATACAATTGGTTGGTGGCATCCCAATGGGCCTTGGCATAATCATTATCTCCTGTGTTTGACATCGTGGCTACGCCTTTGTTGGTAGGATAATTATCCGGATAATACCAGGTTTTAAACCGGACAATATCAATACCCAGGTCGGTAAACATGAGGTCAGCAATTTCATTCACCTTACTATGAGAGGTTAGCCAGTTGCTATACCAGGTGAGTGCACCACCAAAGCCTATCATCTCTTGCTTTTTGTTAGCGAGCTTAACAGTAACAGCCACACTATCGGATGGTACAATGGGCTGTGTTACTTCAGTTCCTGATTCGTCTTTGTTGCAAGAAGAAGGGATAGTCAGTAAGATTAAACCGAGTGCAAATAATTTAATATCATTCATGATGAAAAAGTATTGAAATAAAACTAAAAAATGGAAGGCTATCCGTGAAGATAACCTTCCTTACGTACTAACCTATTGAAGTCCTATATGATCTATAAATACGGTACCAGCCCAATCAGTATCCTGGAAGAATAGTTCCCCGATAGAGGCCGGATTACCCAAACTTGACAATGGAATTGCATAATCAGTCCATTTACCAGCTCTTATGGTAACCTGTACGTTTGAAGATGCGCCATCGGTAGTGGGTTTAATGGTAAGTTGTATGTTCTTATCGCCTGTACCGGTACCACCATAGATGGAGAATGCGAGATACTGCATGCCTGCTGTAGGGAGCGGGGTTTTGCCCCAACTTCCAAATTGGACTGCACCGCCCCATCCACCAGCAAAGGTGGCTTTGATGGAAACCGTTCCGCCTCTTTGATTCTCATCGCTATTCATTACTGTGGTTGTTCCGCCCCAACCACCACCAACACCAAAGTGAGTGTCGTTCACCTGGTCCGTGTAAATAGGAGCCACCAGATCAGGCAGAAGTCCTAACGGTTCATCTATGGTAAGACCTATTTCATCAATAAATACAATGGTATTATTGCTACCCGCATTGGCATTGTTGTTTTTAATTCGCAGTTCGCTCACATTGTTAGAACCTGCCAGGCTTGCCAAAGGCACTACAATCTGGTGGTATTTGTCTTTTGTAAATGCGGGAGGGTAGAAGTCAGCGTTGTTGTCGATCTGAACAATAATCTCCGAATTTTGTCCAACTACATGTACATAAAACACCAGGTAATTGTATCCAGCAAAAATACCTGACGATCCGTCATTATGAATTTGAATTGCACCATACGGATCATTGAATACCGTTTTAATAGCCATGGTACCATTAGCCGGGTTTTCCGTGTTCGTAAAACTTTGGCTTACGTGGCCCCAACCGCCCCATGCCGACCAGCCACTTTGTAGCCCATCTTTATAGATGTAGTAATCCAAGGTGGGGAAACTTCCGGTGGAAGGCAGCCTGAGCACAACACCCAGTGGACCTGCGTAGCCGTGAATGGTTACATAATCGATAGCCCCTTGTGTGGCCGTGGCTGGAACAGCCAATTTAATTTCCGTGGCTGTTTGTGACGTAAATGAGGTGGCTAATACATCCCCCGCTCCGGGTAGCACTAACTTGGCCACCAGGTCTAAATCTGTACCGGTGATGGTAATCACATCCTGTCCGGGTATTGCTGGCGTTGGCGACAGCGTGGTGCCAACCGGTAGAATAATTGTTAACGATGGTGTTGTTAATGTTACCGGTGATAATTGTTTTAATGTTAATGCTCCGGTTTTTGCCGTTGCCGGAACTGCCAGTTTAATTTCGGTTTCTGAATGACTTGTAAAGTTTGTTTTAGCAACTTCGGTTCCGCCAGTGAATTGTATGGCGGTTATTAAATCAAGATTGGTACCTGAAAGGGTGAGCACACCTGTATGCCGAATGGATTGAGGGGCTATGCCGGTTACAGTAGGTAATGTAACAATCAATTGTTCCTCAGTGCCAAAGGTAAGGGGCTTGGTTCCACCCAATGAAAATATCAGAAAACCGGTTTGTGCGGCCATCGGCACAGTTACCACAACTTCGGTAAGTGAGCGACTTACAAAGTCTTCCTTTGAAATTTTCAGGTCGCTTGGAAACGTAATGCTTTCAATCCAGTTTACTTTTTCACCGGTAATGGTAATGTTGGCTCCCGGTTTGGCTTCAGTGGTTATGCTATGAATAACAACCGGAACCTCAAAGTTCAGAATGGTTTTACTTTCAATATCGCCCTGGGGAGTTTTTAATGTTATTAACCCTGCTTCTGCATTATCCGGCACAATAATATTTATCCGTTCAGCCGTTACCGATTTGAACGAACTTTTAGGTATTTCCACATTTGGTTTAAGCACAATGGCGGTTACTTTATCCAGGTTTTGTCCGAAGAAGGTAATTTCATCGCCATGATGCACACCGGAAGGCCCGAAACTTAACAGTACAATCTGACTTGGCTCTTCTTCATCGAGGCATGATGAAAGAATGCTCAGGCTGCCAATCATGCAGACCATGGCCAGAAAATATAGGCTGTACGAAATAATTTTTTTCATCTTTTTAAGTAGTTAAGGTTCTACAAAACGAATGTTGTCAATGTGGAACTCAACATTTCCTCCGTTGTTTTCGGGTGACCCCAGAAACCATGTACTAAAGGAACCTGCTGCGCTTTCTATAAATTTTTGATTGGGGGTGTACACCACATTCGTTCCTTCCATACCCATGAAATATTGAAACTCAGTTAACGGAATGGTTACGGTAATCCAACTTCCGTTGGTGGTTACTTCCGAACCTGTATTGGCCCATGGGCCCCATATGGCACGGGCGTTCAGGGTGTTGCTCCATATTTCCTGATTGTTTCCAGAATGTGTGGGTGTGGATAAACACAGGTTCAGGTATCCGCCATACCATTTTACGATTTTGGCTTCAAACTTCACTACGTAATCGCGGTAGGAATTTGGATACAAAGGATAAAAGTTTTCTGTACGTCCGGCAGGTCCTCCCCAAAACTCCATACAAAGTGGCGATTCAGCCGGAGCACCGGGACCTTCATCGCGTTGATTGGCTGCGATGTCGCCACGAACTACCAGGTAATAACCATTAATTGGATTGTCGCTATTTTCGCGTAATCCAATTCGCCAGCCATTGGCAACCTTGTCATCAAAATTCAGGATGATGTTTCGTGAATCCCAAACATGAAAGCCCGATTCAACTTCGCCAAAGTTTGTGGCAACGGTAACAGGCCCTTCTGTAGCGCCTTCCGGAACGGTAACAACCAAACGCGATTGACTGACAGAGACTACTTCACCAGCAACGCCTCCTGTAAACGTAACCGTTACGGGTTCGAAAAAGTAGTTGCCATGGATTACCAGGTCTTCACCATCTTGCGGCCATTCGTTTTGTGCACTGGTAACCACTGGAGGTGGAATGGCTACTACAAATGGAAATTCAAGCGTGTTTCCCTGGGCATCGATTAAATACAGCTTGTCAGTAATTACATCGGGTGCAATGCTTGGCACACTTACAAAAATATTGCGGTTAGTAACCCAGGTAGGATTTAGTCCAATTGCTTTTTGGTCGTTAAACCAAATCTCTCGAGTCCCGCCCAGGTTTTTGCCCATAATTACAATACCTGTGCCCAGCGTAGCACTTACAATGAGCGAATCTGACGTTTCGGGGGCAGCCAACCGGATGTAATTAATTACGGGTGGGCCACTAGGTGATTCTATGTTAGTTCCATCGCCATTCATTTCGCATGAAGTTGGAATAAGAAGTACACTTATCAGTAAGCACGGTATGAGTGCACCAAGTAAATAGTTCTGTAGTTTCATGTTCATCCGGGATTTTTAATTAAAAACATACTCTACGGGTTCTTGATTTGGCGCCAGTAATGGATTAATGACCACCTGATTTCCAGGGATAGGCAATCTCATTTTAGCGGCCGTAAACACCACAAGAGGATCTGTATTGGTGTTGTTGTTTGCCGATGTTGTTCCGGCTGGTACGAGTTCATATCCGGCAGGATCATTTTCAAGCGCATCGTTACTGTTAATTCTAAAATACATGTCGGTGCGGTTTTGTCCATTCAGGTAATTGAGTGCCTCCTCGGCATTGCGATAGTACCTGCGTTTAATATCAATCCATGATTGTGCCTCCAAGGCCAATTCAATTCTGCGTTCATTGAAGAGTTGCTGATAGGTAACGGTCGATCGCGGATCAAGGCCGGCTCGTGCCCGCACTGCATTGAGTGCGGCCAGTCCCGGGCCACCGGTTAACTCATTGTTTGCACCCATCAATGCTTCGGCATAGAGCAGGTAAACATCGGCCAGGCGCAGGTAGTAAATATCCAGCGGAGAGTCTTGATTTGTAATCGCATAACCACCGTTGTCTTTATCGTTGCCAATCACATGTTTCTTTAAGCTTGTCAGGGTAGGGGTTGAGCCTTCCAATACTGTATTTTCTGCATCACGAGAAACAATCTTGTATGTGTAGCCTCCTCGCTCTGTTGCGAGATAATTGTAGGTATCACCATTTTGCATATAAATGGCCTTTCTCCGCAGGTCTGTCTTTCCACCGGCATTTGCAGAAACCGTATTGATCAGACTTACCGTTGGACATTTTCCTGAGCCCCACGCGGTAGCGTCACCGGTAACGATGGTGCTTCGGGCAAAGCGTGCCTGACGGCTGCTGCCAAATCCCCAGCCACCGTTAATGAGTTGTGGTGCAAAAAGAATTTCTGGATTGTGTTCGTTTTGAACTTTAAACAGGTCTTCATAGCTGGCGTTTAATGTCCGGCCACTGTTGTTGATTACATCGGCAGCGTAATTTGCAGCAGTTGTAAAATCAGTTGCCGATCCAATGGTTCCACCGCCTACACTGCGTTGTGCCAGGGAAAGGTGAAGTTTGGCCAGCATGCCTTTGGCAGCCCATTGTGTAACTCTTCCCGGATCATCAGTTGCCGGAAGGTTTTCGGCTGCAAACACCAGATCTCTGCGGGCAAATTCATACAGACTTGCTGTTGTGTTTTTGGGTAATAACAATTCACCTTTGGCAACTTTTTCTGCAGCCCGTTCAATAATGGGGGCTTCGCCCCAATATTCAGCCAAGAAAAAGTAAGAAAGTCCGCGCATAAACCTGGCTTCACCCAGGCCTTCATTGATAATACTTTGGCTTACCCCATACCCCGCGGCAATGGTGGGCATGTCGTCAATGATCAGATTAGCGAAGGATATAACATCGTAAAAACCTTGCCAGCCCTGTCCGATGTACTGGTTTGATTCGTTGAAAGACATGTAAAAGAATTGTCCTTCAGCATCCCAGTTGTGGTGCATGTCACCGGCCATTACATCTCCGGCAAGCCAGCTGAACTGATCATTAACGCCCCACCAAACACGGCCATATAGTGAGGCTGTGGCCTGACGTATTTCGCTTTTATTTCGATACCAGGAATTTACGGTTGGTCTGTCTTCCGGAACGTATTCCAGAAAATCTTCTGTGCAAGCACTGAAAGCGATTAGCAGTACCACCGTCAGGAAATATTTTGTGTTTTTCTTCATAGTCGTAATCAGTTTAGAAATCAACATTAACACCGAAAGTAAACACGCGGGGAGCCGGGTAGCGTCCCATATCAACGTTCTGCATCAATGCACTTTGGTTGAAAGCACCGATTTGCGGATCAAGCCCTTTGTACTTGGTAATAGTGGCCAGGTTTTGAATGTTTGCATACACCTGAACGTTTGCTATTTTAACTTTATTGATTAAAGTTTTCGGAAGGTTATAGCTGAACCTTGCATTTTGAAGGCGTACATAGGTTCCGTCTTCAATCCACCGACTTGACATGTAGTGATTGCGATTTTCTCCACCGTTGTCAAATCGTGGTATGTTGGTTCCAGGGTTTATGAGTTCTACATCATCGATGTTGTTGATGTTAATCCCATCCGGTTTTAATTGAGTGCGTGCCCTGTTTATAACACTCATGGATTGGTTATCAAAGTTTCCAACCATTTGTTCATTCCGGGCTCGTGAATAATTCAGAATATCACCACCAACAGAACCGATAATAAACAAATCGAGCGTAAACGGACCATATGTGAATGTGTTGTTGAACCCAAACGTAAAGTCAGGATTTGGATCACCAATTACCGTTTGATCACGACTGTCAATTACACCATCGTTGTTTATGTCCTTCCATTTAATATCACCTAACCATAAACCCTGCGTTCTTTCTATCAGGTTAACGCCATTTGGATTTTCGGGTGTTACTGAATTAGGAGCCTGAATTTGTACGGCATGATTTAAGATTTCTTCTTTAGAAGTAAAAATCCCCTCCATTACAAATCCATAGAATTGCCCAACCGGAAAACCAGCTCGTGTCATGGTTGCTGTTTCAAATCCGGTATACCAATACAGGTTTCTGAAAATGGTAGTGCCGCCCATATCGGTTACACGGTTCCGGTTTACTGATATGTTGGCATTCGAGGTCCATCTGAATTTGCCTTTATCAGTATTTATGGTAGTTAAAGTCAACTCAATGCCTTTGTTTGTCATGCTACCAATATTAGCCTGTGGCCCCTGGACCTGGTTCCCAAAAGTTGCCGGCAATGGCACTTGCAGCAACAGGTTGTCAGTTACTTTATTGTAGGCTTCAAAAGTCAATGTGGCCCGGCCACTCCATAGTTCAGCATCCAACCCAATGTTGGTCATGGTTGTGGCTTCCCACTGCACATCAGGGTTTGAGTAAGCATTGTTACGAACAGAAGGCCCAAAATAGGATTGCTGAGTAGTGAGCATTGAGCCAAACGCATAGTTTTGAATTTCCTGATTACCCGTTTGTCCCCATCCTAAGCGTAGTTTAACGTTGCTGATCACGTTATTCGCAGGGAAGAATGTTTCATTGGAAACACGCCAAGCGGCCGATACTGAAGGAAAGATTCCCCAGCGGTTATTTGCACCAAACCGAGAGGATCCGTCTCTCCGAATAGTGGCTGTTACCAGATAACGATCGCTGTAGTTATAGTTTATCCTGCCAAATTGTGAGTAAAGAGAGTTCCATTCAATCTGTCCGGTAGGAGGGAAATTCTCATTAACTTCTCCCTGGCTAACCACGGGTAAGTCATTCGGGACATTGAATTTATAGATAATCATATTTTCCCACCGGCCTTTCTGCGCTTCTATACCCGCCATGGCTGTGATATCATGACTGCCAAATGATTTGTTGTATGTGGCGTAGTTTTTCCACAACCAGAAAAAACTTTGGTCTGACCGTTGACCTAATTGGCTAATGGTATTTCTAACGCGCCCCCATTCAAAGGTGGGCATAAAGGCTTTATTAAGTGTGGTATTGTAATCCACACCAATCTCCGACCTGAAACTTAATCCTTTAATAAACTCAACATCTACATACATATTCGACATAAGTCTGTTGTTGAGTACGGTGTTATTTCTTAAAAGCGCCAAGGCTACCGGGTTTGCGCCAACCTGTGCTGAAAGTTCTTGCTGACTTGGGCCTGCAAAACTTCCATCGAAATTGCGTACCGGTATATGCGGAGCCATTTGTGCGGCCTGGGAGATAACACCATCGCCACCATCTTGCAGGGTAATGGTTTCATTCTTCCTGGATAGACCAACGCTCATTCCCATTTTTACTTTTTCCTTAACACGGCTGTCAATGTTGGTGCGCAGGTTGAAGCGATCGAAATTGGATCCGATTATTATACCGTCTTGTTTGAAGTATCCTCCTGAAACCATGTATTGCGTATTTTCATTTCCACCGCTGGCAGTTAAGGTATGGCTTTGCATGGGGGCTACACGAAAGACAGCATCTTGCCAATTGGTGCCGGGGCCCAGCAGACTGGGGTCTGCAAAATTCGGGTTAGCTGTAATGGTTGACACTTCCTGTGCTACTTCATTATTGTATTGCGCATAGGTGGGCAAATCCATCATGTCGAATACCTTGTAGACTTCCTGCAGTGCATAAAAGCTGTTAAAATTCAGTTTGGCTTCACCTTTTTTTCCACGTTTGGTGGTAACGATGACTACACCATTGGCTGCCCGTGATCCATAGATTGCGGTAGCTGAAGCATCTTTGAGAATTTCTATACTCTCAATGTCGGTAGGGTTTATGGCGGCAAGCGGATTACTCGCTGCTTGTTGTTGCCCTCCAGCGCCACCTTGCCAATCGAACCCGGAAATTCCCTGGGCATTTCCGGCAACCTGAATACCGTCTATTATATAGAGTGGTTCACTGCTTTGGGTAAGCGAGGTTGTTCCCCGGATGCGGATGGAAACCGCTCCACCCGGTTGCCCGGAGTTTTGCGTTACCTGAACACCTGCCGCACGGCCTTGCAAGGCCTGATCGACACTAGCCGTTACGGAGCCGAGCAGCGATTCCCCGGATACAGAAGAGAGCGCCCCGGTTAAATCGCTTTTTCGCTGAGTACCGTAACCAACAACCACAATCTCCTGAAGTGAGGTGATGTCCTCCTGCATGGTAATGGTAAAAACAGTTTGTGTACCAACTCTAATTTCCTGAGGAGTGTAACCAATAAAGGAGAAGACCAGGATATCCTGGGGTGAAGCCTCAATGCTGAAATTGCCATTGGCGTTAGTAGTTGTGCCGGTCAAAGAACCTTTGATCAGCACATTTACAGCCGGAATTGCGGTGCCTGAAGGGTCTTTCACAACTCCGGTAACTACAGTAGACTGTGCCACGGCCTGTGATGCTGCAACCAGTAGGTAAGCCAACAGGCAGGCTACTCGCAGTTTGTTTTTTAGTAAAAACAATTTTCTCATAGTAGTGCGTTTAGTGTTCTGGTTAATAAAAAAAAATGCCAAGCAGTATAAGGATGAAGAGGAGTGCGAAAACCCCAATACCTATTTCGAGTCGCAACAGGAAGCGTTCATTTCGAAGTAGCTTATTTAATTTGGCTCGCATACCGTCCTTAACCTGCCTGAATCATTTTTATTTAGAAAGGTGAAGAATCTATTCCTTTCATAAGGTGGGTAAATCGCTCAAAAACAGTGGGCAAACGTTTTCGGGAGAATTAATTTGTAAAGCGTTGCTGAAATGCCCACGAGTTTAACCGAAAGGCCACGGTGGACTGAACCTCCAACGGATTAGCCATAGAGGATTTGTTTCTAACTACAGGTAGAATCTATCCATAAACACTAGTGGTTATTCTACTTTAACAAGGCAATTAGTATAGAGAGGAAATTATCCTGGTAGAACAAATAAGAATTGAATAGTGGATTGGTTAAAAAGTGCTTACAGCCTAAACAAATGCCTGTATCCCCGTAATCTCTTTACCTAAAATCAGCAAGTGGATGTCATGTGTCCCCTCATAGGTTAAAACAGACTCTAGGTTGGCCATGTGGCGCATCATCGGGTATTCACCGGTAATGCCCATGCCCCCATGTATCTGGCGGGCTTCACGGGCAATGTCCAAAGCAATTTCAATGTTGTTCCGTTTTGCCAGGGAAATTTGTGCTGTTGTTGCTTTACCCTCGTTCATTAATGTGCCTAGTCGCCAGTTTAGCAATTGTGCTTTGGTTATTTCGGTAAGCATCTCGGCCAGTTTTTTCTGTATTAATTGGAAGGAGCCAATGGGTTTTCCAAATTGAATCCGTTCCAAGGCATATCTTCTGGCTGAGTCGTAACAATCCATGGCGGCCCCCAAAGCACCCCACGCAATACCATAGCGTGCGGAATCCAGGCACATCATGGGTGCGCCTAATCCACTTTTGCCAGGCAGCAGATTTTCTTTTGGTACCTTAACATTGTCAAACACAAGCTCACCGGTGGCACTTGCCCGCAATGACCACTTGCCATGGGTTTCCGGAGTTGAAAATCCGGGCATGCCCCGCTCCACAATCAGGCCGTGTATCCGACCTTCTTCATTTTTCGCCCACACTACGGCCACGTCAGCTTTCGGTGAGTTGGATATCCACATTTTGGCGCCATTCAACAGGTAATGGTCACCCATGTCTTTAAAGTTGGTAACCATTCCACCCGGGTTAGAGCCATGATCCGGTTCGGTCAACCCAAAACAACCAAGCCATTCGCCCGAGCCAAGTTTTGGCAAGTATTTTTTTCGCTGTGCTTCGCTACCAAATTTATAGATGGGATACATCACCAATGAACCTTGAACCGAGGCTGTTGAGCGCATGCCCGAATCGCCCCGTTCAATTTCCTGCATGATTAAGCCGTAGGATATGTAGTCCAGTCCACCACCGCCATATTCATGCGGTATGGTTGGGCCAAAGGCTCCGATGTCACCGAACTTCTTTACAATCTCATAAGGGAAGTGCGCACGTTGCGCCCAATCTTCTATGTATGGGCTTATTTCCCGTTTTACAAAATCCCGGATGGAACTGCGGATAAGTTTGTGTTCTTCGGTTAATAAGCCATCAAGGGCATAAAAATCAGGATGGTCAAAAACGTCTTGTTTCAGTGATTTTACAGTCTTTTTATCCGTGGTATGGGTTGCCATAGGATTTGTTTTTGTTATTTAGCGCCTGCCTGCCAAAAGGCAGCTGCAAATTTAAGCAAATCACAATCCTTAACACCATGGAGGAGCCTAAGGTTAACCCTGAATTGGCCGAACAGCTAAAGAAATTACAGGAAAAGTATGCCGTAATGGGGCAGGATTTATCATCCTACCTGGACGGCCTCCTTTATTCCGATTACCTTACCTATTGGGACTACATCCACCTGGATACGTTGCTTAGTTTACAGAACCCTAAAACCAGTTTTCCGGACGAGCACATTTTTATCATTTATCATCAGATCACCGAGCTTTATTTCCGGTTGATCATACTGGAACTTGAACAGATTACCGCGAAGGAAAACATCGATGAAAAATTTTTTATCGAGCGCCTGGATCGGGTAAACCGATATTTCGCACACCTGGAAAATTCGTTCGACATTATGGTGAAGGGAATGGAGCGCGATCAGTTTTTAAAATTCCGGATGTCGCTTTTACCGGCCAGCGGGTTTCAATCGGCTCAGTACCGGATCATTGAATTTTATGCCACGGATTTTATAAACCTGGTGGCGGAAAAAGATCGTGCAGCTGTACAGAATGGAAATAACATAGACGAGGTACTTCTAAATTTGTATTGGCGCAGCGGTGCTACAGAGTTGGCCACCGGAAAGAAAACGTTAACCCTCCAACAGTTTGAAAAAAAGTATCTTGATCAGTTTCGTGAGCTGGGAATTTCATTGGCCACAAAAAATCTGAATCAACTCTATAAAAAGTACTTTAGTGGAAATCAAAATATTATTGAACACCTGCGTGAGTTCGATACCCTGGCGAATGTTTTGTGGCCGTTGGCACACATGAAATCAGCAGCCCATTACCTGGAAAAAGATCCGGAAGATATTAAAGCCACAGGTGGTACCAATTGGCAAAAGTACCTTCCTCCTCGCTTTCAAAAGATCATCTTTTTTCCCGAACTGTGGTCGGGGCAGGAGAAGGCCGAATGGGGCAAAGCAGCCTTTATCCGTAAATAGGCCTTAATTTCGTACCTTTCGGTAATCTTTTAACGGTGAAAAAGTTATCAACGGTTGTTGCGTTGCTTATGCTATCGGTTCAAACCTATGCCCAGGTTTTTACCCGGCAGACTTTTCATGATCCTGAAAAGAAATTCATCAAGGAGGTTTTCCAGGTTAAGGATACCGCGAAGAATATCTTGAATGGACGTTATGTGTCCTATTACCTGAATGGCAACATCGAATCAAAAGGATTCTTCTCCAACAATGAAACCACCGGCATCTGGGAATTTTTTTATGAATCCGGTAACCTGAAGATGCGTGGAGCGCTTAGACAAAATGCCAACTATGGTTTATGGGAATACTTTTATGAGAGCGGACAGAAAAGTATGGAAGGCACAGTGAATGGAAAGAACCGCGAAGGGGAGTGGAAAATGTATTATGAGAATGGTCAGGTAAAAGAAATCGGCAACTATATAAACAACCGAAGATCAGGCTTATGGTTGAGTTATTTTGAAGATGGTGTAAAGAAAGGCGAGATCGAGTATGTAGATGATTTTGGTCGATATACAGAATACTTTCACTCCGGGAAAGTTGCTGCAGAGGGACCAAAAATGGGCACCCGCCAGGTTGGTCATTGGCGGTTTTACGATGAAGGCAATGGCTTCTTACTTTCGCAGGGTGATTATGAAAACGGCAAGAAGACAGGTGAATGGCTAACCTATTTTTCGGGCGGAAGTGTGGCGGTTAGGGGAAGGTATGAAAATGATAATCCGGTGGGTAAATGGGAATACTATTTTGAAGATGGATCTTTAAGTTCCTCCGGTGAATATTTAGGCGGCCAAAGAAACGGCTACTGGAGTTCTTTTTCAGTTGGCGGCAAATTATTGAGTGAAGTAAACTACGATCGGGGCACAGGAGAATACCGTGAGTATTATCCCAGCGGAAAGTTGAAAGTCAGTGGCATGATGGTGGATGAAAAAAGGCAGGGCCCCTGGGTATTTTACTATGAAGATGGTAAGAAAGAAGGCGATTGTGAATTTGATCGGGGTAAAGGCACATATTATGGCTATTACCGTGATGGATCCTTGCAAACCCGTGGTGAAATTGATGGCGATAAACGAATTGGTACGTGGGAGCTTTATGAACGTGACGGAACATTATCCGGTTATTACAGACCTTATTATAACCAGCCCAATCTGGCAAAGGAAATTAATGATATGGCTGCGCGAAAGGAAACATCAACCCGATCTTCAGCCAAAGGTTTTGGCTACTTTGATCCACGCGCCAATGAATACAAAGGCGTAATCGTAGAGGGCAATCCGGTGCTGATGTTTGCAGGACGTTTCCCGATGGCCGTTGAATTTTATTCGCAGGAACGGCTGGGTCACGCCTTTGAATTTATCGGTATTCGTAACCCATTTTTTGAGGCGGATGATCAGGTTGTTCCAGGAAAACTATTCGAACGGGGCTACAGCATAGCAATCAAACAGAAATTCTATAATCCTGTTAAAGCAGGCATGTGGTACTTTGGTCATCAATTAAGGTTCAGCAACATCGGGCATTTTACCAATGTGATGTACAACTCCAATCCGGAAACGATCATTACGTTTACAGCCCCTGATCAGCGTATCGAGTATGGCGTTTTGCTCGGATACAGAATTATTCAACGAAACAATGTAAGTGGTTTTACTATCGACCTATACGGCTCTGCGAATATGGGTTACCGTAATGTGAATGTTGATCCAACCAGTGCCAGCTATTTCCAGGATGTTGACCAGGCTAAACTGGTAACCAGTTTCACATTCGGACTGAATATAGGAAACATATTTTCCTATCGCTAGCCCTGCTATATTTGCAAATATTTAATTGAAGGATAACTCCCTTCCTGTATGCCTGTCAAAGAAATAGTCCTTTCGCCTGAAGAGGCTTTTGATGAACACCGATTTACCCAATCGTTGTACGAAAAGCTCAAGTTAAAAAACGATGGTGATGTTTGGGTACGCCCGATAAAGCGCTCCATTGATGCGCGCGGAAAGAAGGTTGTGGTACGTGTTCTCTGCGAAACTATAGCGGCTTCTGAAAAGCGACCGCTCATTACCTATACCAAAAACTTTGTTGATGTAAAAAATGCAAGACGTGTGCTGATTGTGGGTTCAGGCCCGGCCGGTTTGTTTGCTGCTCTTCGTTTACTGGAGCTGGGCTTAAAACCGATCATACTGGAACGCGGCCTTGATGTACAAACCAGGCGCAGGGATATTGCCGCCATTAACAAGCAACATATCGTCAACCCTGATTCGAATTACTGTTTTGGCGAGGGTGGTGCAGGTACTTATTCGGATGGTAAATTATATACCCGGTCAAAGAAACGCGGTGATGTAAACCGAATTCTGGAGATACTGGTCGCGCATGGCGCGAAAGAAGAAATTCTTTTTGATGCGCATCCACACATTGGCACGAATAAACTTCCTAAGCTTATCGAGGAAATGAGGAAGAGTATTCTGGCGGCCGGAGGGGAAATACATTTTAATACTCGCGTCAGTGATTTTATAATTAAGAATGATAAACTCACTGGCTTAAAATCAACTGACGGTAGTGTTGTTGAGGGCGATGCATTGATATTGGCCACGGGGCATTCCGCGCGCGATATTTTTGAGTTGCTATACAAACGAGGCATTTTGATTGAGCAGAAACCTTTTGCGCTGGGACTGAGGGTTGAACATAGTCAACAGTTTATTGATCGCATTCAATACCACTGCCCGGTTGATCGTGGGCCTTATCTTCCTGCCTCATCTTATTCATTGGTACATCAGGCGCAGGTTAACGGGAACCAGCGTGGTGTATTTTCATTTTGCATGTGCCCGGGTGGGTTTATTGTTCCGGCTGCTACGGCACCCGGTGAGGTGGTGGTAAACGGTATGAGTCCATCACGCAGGGATTCACGCTTTTCAAATTCTGGTATAGTAGTTTCAGTGAATGAGGAAGACTTTCTGCCTTTTGCCCGCTTTGGTCCATTAGCCGGTATGCATTTTCAGGCAGCCATTGAACAGCAGGCGTGTGCTGTAGCAGGCAATACACAAACTGCTCCGGCCCAACGATTGGTAGATTTTGTAGATAGAAAAATATCATCCGCGTTGCTGGATACTTCGTATCAACCCGGCCTGGCTTCGGTTGACTTAACTGAAGTTCTGCCCGATTTTATTTCGGAAGCACTGCGTCAGGGCTTTCGGAACTTTGGCAGTAAGATGCGCGGTTATTTGACTAACGAAGCACAGGTGGTGGGCGTGGAGAGCAGAACATCGTCACCGGTTCGCATTCCGCGTGATGTTGAAACCCTCGAGCATCCGCAAGTAAAGGGTTTATTTCCATGCGGAGAAGGTGCAGGCTATGCCGGGGGCATTGTTTCTGCAGCCATGGATGGCGAACGTTGTGCGGAGGCAGTAGTAAGAAAATTGACTTTGAAACTGAATACATGAAGACTGTAATCGTTGGCGCCACTCCAAATCCAGCGCGCTATGCCTATATGGCGGCTGATATGCTTACCGAATACGAACACGAGATTGTTCCCATTGGTATTAAAAAAGGCGAACTGTTTGGAAAAGAAATTTTAAACATACGCGAACGGCCACCGATCAAGGATGTTGACACAATCACCCTGTATATCGGTCCTGATCATCAGCCTGAGTGGTATACCTACCTGATCGGCTTGAAACCCAGGCGCATCATTTTTAACCCGGGAACGGAGAATTACGAATTTGAAAAACTTGCTGTCGAAAATAATATCGAACCTGTTGAAGCGTGCACGTTAGTGATGTTACGAACAGGACAATATTAATTTGAGTTACCTGACCGGTTCATTGTCTTTTTGTACAGCGATTACGGAAACGCATACGATCCTCCATTCGCCATTTACTTTTTCCATTACCCGAACTTCAGCCTGTGGGGGGCGGTTTGAATCATCGGTTACCTGTTGGGTAAAGCGAATGTAGGCCATGTTGCCCTGAATTTTTATATGGTGCCAGTCGCGTTTAATGTTAGCGGTGGAGGGCTTTGAAGTTTTGAAGTAATTGTTAAATCCCTTACTGATATCCTCCCAACCGGAAAACGAATTGACATCCGTGGTATCGGCAAAAGACCAAAAGGCATAGGGCTCGTGAACCCATAGGCTGGCCCAGGTTTTCTGATCGATTTCGAAAAATGCTTTTGTTTCTTTTTCGATCGTTGCTCTTATCGCGGCTTCATCATTTACTGGCGGGGGACTTTTGGATTTGCTTTTTTTGTCCTGTGCAAATAAACCTGCACATGAAAAGGTTAAAAGAATGAGGAACAGGGCGTGAATGGTGGGTTTCATACACTATTAGGTTGGTTTGATATCGATTCGCATTTACCGCTTAAAAACAGA
Organism: Flammeovirgaceae bacterium UBA5585; assembly: GCA_002425185.1. Classification (GTDB taxonomy): domain Bacteria; phylum Bacteroidota; class Bacteroidia; order Cytophagales; family Cyclobacteriaceae; genus UBA2336. Next base: position 94,842 of record DILT01000015.1, read on the forward strand.
ACTCAAAAAGCAAACGAGTCATCCACAGGGGCCGGTAACGCTTGTATGATGGTAACAATTCCGGCAATAATTTTTCGGATAACCCCAACAGCAACAAAACTAAGTGTCAAGTAAATAAGCAGGAAATCAAGCTTTTTTAAGGCCAGTTTCATAGGTTTTAGGTTAGGTGACTAAAAGTTAATGAAATGAATATGAATAGTCAAATCAAAACGCTGATTTGAGTATGATGTAAATCATATTCACAAAACCGGATTAAACAGTACCTTCATTGTTCTAAATCCCAATGCTATGCTATCCGATGAAAAACTAATAAGTATTAAAAAGCTATACGCAAAGCCCGGCAAGAAGATCAGCCTGAAGGACTATGACACCAAGTACACCGGCAAGCAGCTTAACCGAAAAGATGCTGAACAACTGTTGGATACAGGCCGAAAACATTTGGCGGAAATTCAGGATAAGCTATATGCCCACAACCAGTATAGTGTTTTGATAATTTTTCAGGCCATGGATGCGGCCGGTAAGGATGGCGCGGTAAAGCACATCATGTCGGGGTTTAATCCGTTGGGGGTTAAGGTGTATAGTTTTAAAGCACCTAATTCGCATGAACTTGATCATGATTTTTTCTGGCGCCATAACCTGGCTATGCCGGCACGGGGTGAAATTGCTATCCATAATCGTTCGCACTATGAAAATGTGCTGGTCACGAAAGTCCACCCCGAGTGGATACTGAATGAAAACATCCCGGGTGTTGATTCGCTGAAAGATATTAACAAAGCCTTCTGGGATATGCGCTACAAACAGATTACCCGCTTTGAAAAGAACCTGACGGAAAATGGAACCATCATCCTGAAATTCTTTTTGCATGTTTCTAAGAAGGAACAGAAAAAACGTTTTCTCGAACGGATTGACGATCCATCCAAGAACTGGAAATTTTCCTTATCGGATCTTAAAGAAAGAGCCTACTGGGACGATTATCAAAAGGTGTATGAAGAAGCGATCTCAGAAACATCAAAAGAACATGCTCCCTGGTTTATTATTCCGGCTGATGATAAATGGTATGCCCGTTTGGCCATTGCAGCCGTTATTTATCGCGAGTTTGGAAAGTTGAAGTTGAGTTATCCAACCGTTACCGATTCACAAAAGGCAGAACTCCAAAAGGCCCGGCTTCATTTAATGGCGGAGAATGGTAATGGAAAGGATAAGCCCCAGGAGAAGCGTAAAAAGGTTAAGGTTGTAGCGCTCGATTGATACTAATTTTGACTGGGTGGATCAACTTCTTTTTCCAAGGTGTTCAGATGAACGATTGTTCCCTTTTTTCGTAGTACTTCAGCAAGCTGAAGTTGGGTAACCTCTTCCGGCTTCACATTACCCGAAGCCAGTTCTTCATAGGAGGTAAAGCTTTCTTTTGGCTTATAGATAACCTTAAAGCCAATGACTTTAGCGCGAAGTAAATTGGAGAGGGCCAGTAGACTATCCAGGCTTTTCTTTTCTTCACCATTCAACTGGTTTCTGCTGAAGATTTCCTGTATGGCTTTTTGAACCTGCGCATGGTCGATCGAATCTTTTTTATTGGCAAAAACGGGCACCGATTGTTGGGCAATTAAGGGTAGGTTGAGCTGTAAAAACAGCAGCAACAGAATCGTGTTTCTCATCGTAGTTCGGGGTTCAGTTAGCACTAATCAGAAGAGCTATTTTTGGTCACAAATTGTGCCGAAATAAAGTTAATTTTTTAACGGTTAATTACCTGGTTTTCTTACGTTTTACGCATAAAAAAGCTTATTTTTGAAGGTTTTAACCAAGTATCATGACGGAACGAAAGAAGAAAGGTGCGGATGATTATTCGGCCAGTAATATTCAGGTTTTAGAGGGTTTAGAGGCGGTTCGCAAACGCCCCGCCATGTATATAGGCGATGTGAGCACAAAAGGACTTCACCACCTGATCTGGGAAGTGGTGGATAACTCCATAGATGAGGCCCTTGCAGGCTATTGTGATGAAATACGGGTAACCATAAATGAAGATAATTCCGTGCTGGTAGAGGATAACGGTCGGGGTATTCCTACCGATATGCACGTGAAAGAAAAGCGCTCTGCGTTGGAAGTTGTAATGACGGTACTTCACGCAGGTGGTAAGTTCGATAAAAACACGTATAAGGTCTCCGGAGGACTACACGGTGTTGGGGTTTCCTGTGTGAATGCACTTTCAGAAGTATTGCAGGCTACTGTTTACCGCGATGGAAAAATATGGGAGCAGGAATACCACAGAGGGGTTCCTCAATACGCTGTTCGTGTAATAGGTGAGTCTGACCGCAGCGGGACCTCAGTTCGTTTCCTTCCAGATAAGGAGATTTTCATCGTAACCGAATATAACTATGTTACAGTAGCCTCACGGCTTAGGGAACTCGCCTTTCTGAACCCGGGTATTCGAATTTTTCTTACCGACCTTCGTGAGAAAGATGAAGAAGGAAAGCCACGTCAGGATCAGTTCTTTTCCGTTGGTGGCTTGCGCGAATTTGTGGCCTATATTGACTCAACCCGTGAAAAGCTGATACCCGAACCTATTTACATTGAAAACGATAAGGGGTCTATTCCCATACAGGTGGCGTTGAGTTACAATACTTCGTTCAGTGAAAACCTGGTATCGTATGTAAACAATATCAATACACATGAAGGCGGAACGCACGTGGCTGGTTTCAGAAGGGCGTTAACCCGTACGCTTAAAAATTATGCGGATAAATCGGGTTTGCTGGATAAAGTGAAAATTGAAATCAATGGTGATGATTTCCGTGAAGGCCTTACGGCTGTTATTTCGGTAAAAGTTGCCGAACCCCAGTTTGAAGGACAGACCAAAACCAAACTTGGCAATTCAGATGCCATGGGTGCGGTGGATCAGTCCGTTGGTGAAGTGTTGCAGTATTACCTGGAAGAACATCCGCGTGAAGCGAAACTGATTGTCAGCAAGGTTATTCTGGCCGCTCAGGCGCGTCATGCTGCCCGCAAAGCGCGTGAAATGGTGCAGCGCAAAAATGTTTTAACCGGAACCGGCCTTCCCGGAAAACTAGCCGACTGTTCCAGTACAGACCCGGGTATATGTGAACTCTACCTTGTGGAGGGTGATTCGGCCGGTGGCTCTGCCAAGCAGGGAAGAGACCGCGCCTTTCAGGCCATACTTCCGTTGCGCGGAAAAATTCTGAATGTTGAGAAAGCTCAGGAGCATAAGATTTACGACAACGAAGAAATCAAGAATATGATTACTGCGCTGGGTGTATCCTTCGGTACAGCCGATGACAATAAGGCCCTGAACATGGCCAAGCTCCGCTATCATAAAATCATAATTATGACGGATGCTGATGTGGATGGTAGTCATATTCGTACCCTCATCCTTACATTCTTTTTCCGTTACATGCGTGAATTGATAGAGAACGGCTATATCTACATTGCATTACCGCCTTTATACCTGGTAAAGAAGGGAAGAGAGGAACGTTACTGCTGGACCGAAGAGGAGCGTGATGCACTGGTGAAAGAGTTGGGTGGAGGAAAGGATGACTCTGTAAACTTACAGCGCTATAAAGGGTTAGGTGAAATGAACCCTGAACAGTTGTGGTCAACCACGATGGATCCTGCACGCAGAACCTTAAAGCAGGTGAGTATTGAATCGGCTGCCGAAGCCGATCATTTGTTCTCCATGCTGATGGGAGACGAGGTGGCTCCGCGCAGAGATTTTATTGAGAAGAACGCCAAGTACGCTCGTATCGATATTTAACAATTTTTTAACCGCATTAATGCTGTTGTCGGGAAGGCTCATACCACCTTGCAACAACCTCCAGCTATGAACGACCCCGTAGCGATTAAAGATCAAGTAACCAGCCGGATTGATGAGAGCCGGTACATCAGTCGTGACCTGAGTTGGATTCAATTCAACTATCGCGTACTCGATCAGGCCAAGCACATCAACCGAAATATTTTCGACCGGTTAAAATTCCTGGCGATAACTGCCTCTAACCTGGATGAATTTTGCACCATCCGGTTGGGCAGTTTGTATAATTATCTCGACTACGGAAAGGAACGTTTTGATTATAGCGGGCTGCGGGAAGAACCCTTTCGCAAACTCTTGCTGAACGCTATCCGTAACTTTGTTCAGGATCAGCACGAATACTTTATTTACAAGCTTAAACCGTTGTTTAATGATAACGGGTTTATGATCTGTCCCTATGCCGATCTTTCGGCAGATCACAAGAAATTGGTAAATGATTATTTCAATCGTACCATCTTCCCCATGCTCACGCCAATGGCGTTTGATTCGTATCACACATTTCCGGTACTTAAGAATAATCGTTTGCTTTTTGGCGTAGTAACAAAGGTGGCGGGGGAGAGTCAGGAACAAAACAGGGTATCGTTTATTCAGGTGCCCAGCAACATTCCGCGTTTTTTCGAATTACTCGATGAGGATTCGTTTCGTTTTGTACCAGTGGAAGAAATCATTCGACATAATATTCACCATCTTTTCCGGAACATTGAAATACAAAGTATCAACCTGTTTCGTATCAACCGAAATGGCGACTTTACATTGGATGAAAGTGATGACATTGAGTCTAATTTTCTGGAAGATCTTAAACAAAAACTGAAGACCAGACGCAGCGGCAGGGTGGTGCGCATGGAAGTTCAGGGCGAGGCCGACCCGTGGATGATGCGCTTGTTGAAAATTCAATGGGATATTGATGACCACAACATTTTTACGATACCTAACCAGAGCTTTCTTGACTTAGGCGGGCTAACCCAAATTATTGGACATTCTGAATTTAAAGGACGAAGAGGGCAACATCCGCAGCCCATCCTTCCGCTTAATTATCCGGAAGAAACTTCACAGGATTTATTTGAGATACTGAAAGATCGCGATATTCTGTTGCATCATCCGTACAACTCTATGGAGCCCGTACTGGAATTGCTGGAAAAAGCTGCCGATGACCCGTATGTACTTTCCATCAAGATTACAATTTACCGTGTGGCTAAAGAATCGCGTGTGACTAGCGCGTTGCTGCGGGCAGCTGAGAATGGAAAACACGTAGCGGTGCTCTTTGAAGTGAAGGCACGCTTCGATGAAGAGAACAATATGCGTGAGGCTCAACGCCTGCAAAAGGCCGGTTGTTTTGTGATTTACGGTGTAGGCAGTTTAAAGACTCATACCAAACTGATGCTGATTGTACGCAAGGAAAAGAATGACCGGGTATTCCGGTATGTGCATCTTTCCAGTGGTAACTATAATGAATCAACGTCACGATTGTACACCGATATCGGACTGCTCACCACCCGGGAAGCCTATGCCAATGATGTTTCAGAATTCTTTAATGTAATTACCGGACATTCGTATCCTACAACGTACCGAAACCTTATCACCTCACCCCGTGATATGCGCATTCAGTTGTGTAACCTGGTTAAGCGCGAAGCAGAAAATGCACAACAGGGTTTGCCAGCGGGCATTGTAATCAAAATCAATTCCTTACAGGACAAAGAACTCATAGATGAATTATACAATGCCTCTCAGGCTGGCGTTAAAATTAAGTTAATCGTGCGTGGCATGTGCAGCTTGCGGCCAGGCAGGCCGGGGTTAAGTGAGAATATCGAGGTGATTTCCATTGTTGGGGAGTATCTCGAGCATTCCAGAATATATTATTTTCATAATGCTGGCGATCCTAAAGTGTATATCGGCAGTGCTGATGCCATGGTGCGCAGCTTCGACAGGCGGATTGAGTCGTTGTTTATGCTGGAAGAAGCCATCCTTAAAAAGCAGGCCATGAATATTCTTCGGTTTAATTTGAAGGATAATGTGAACACCTACATTATGCAGGAAGATGGAACCTACCTGTTAAAGGAACTTGATCATGAGCAGCCCTTTAATGTGCATAAGGAATTCTATACTGTATCGAAAGAAATGGTAAAGGATGTTCAGTTGTTCTAGTCTACATCCTTAGAATCTTTCTGCCTTTTGATTGATCCTCCGTGTTGGCAAATTCGATTTTCTTTTGTGATGAGTTCTTTTTGAACAGGTGCAGCATAATGCCATCTTTCAATCCAACTTCGGGTACCTGAATGTATTTGGCATTTGCCCAAGCCATTACCTTGATATAAATACCGCTGGCCGGCACAATCACATCGGCCCGGTCGGGGTTCATTTGAAGTTTGTAGATACGATCTTCAATGGAATGTTTTTCAATCATTTCCTTTATTTCAATAATCCTCTTAAGCGACATCTGCCGGTGCGGCTTAAGTTGGGCCAAATCAAAAATCTTACTGATGTTTCCACCGGTTCCAACAGCGGTAACCTTTCCATAGGTACTTTTTACATGCTGCTTCACCCACTTTTCCATATCGGCCCACATTTCCGGTGAGTCATGATGCTCCAGAATTCTTACCGATCCTATTTTGAAAGACCGGGTATTGATTTTTTTTCCGTGCACGTACAGGTTTAATTCTGTACTGCCACCGCCTACATCGATGTGAAGGTATGTGGCATCGGAGAGATACGAAATAATAGCCTGGTTGATATACTCTGCCTCCTGTTTGCCATCGATAATGTTAATGGACAAGCCGATTTCGTCTTCTACTTCCCGTGCCAGTTCCTGTCCGTTTTCCGATTCGCGCATGGCTGAGGTGGCGCAAACCATATAATCATCTACTTCGTAAAGCTCGGTGAGCATCTTAAACACCCGCATCAGTTTTTTAAACTTCTCTTTGCTCTTATCACTAATGCGATTCATGGTAAATACATCATGCCCCAAACGCAGCGGGAAACGAACGTATTCCATTTTTTTGAAGATGACCCGGTTTTCTTTATCGAGAACGGAAGAGACTTGAAAGCGAATGGCGTTGGAGCCAATATCAACAGCGGCTAATTTCATGTGCAGCAAAAATACGCCTTTGCCTTTTTCTTTTTAAGCACTTATTGTGTTTCTTTGCAATACTTATCCAGAAAGACTGAGGGACTGGGCCCATTGACGTCTTAGCATCCTGTTCAAACGATTGTTTAACGTTGTGCTAAATCCCAGGCTGATCGCAGCATCAGCCGAAGATAAGTAACCCACCTTACCGGGCTCTCTGGATAACGATGTGATGTATCACGTGTTAGAGAGTTATGAAAATTGAAGATGTATTAAAGAATAGAATTCTGGTGCTGGATGGTGCCATGGGTACGATGATTCAGCGCTACACGCTCGAGGAAAAGGATTTCAGGGGCGAACGGTTTAAGGAGCATCCCCATCCGTTAAAAGGCAACAACGATCTGCTATCCATTACCCGCCCGGACATTATTAAAGAAATACACCGGCAATACCTGGCAGCCGGCTCCGACATCATCGAAACCAATACCTTCAGCAGTACCCGTGTTGCCCAGGCCGACTACCACCTGGAGTCTTTGGCCTATGAGCTTAATTATGAGTCGGCCAAAATAGCGAAGGAAGTTGCCGATGAGTTCACTTCAAAAGAACCGCATAAGCCACGGTATGTAGCAGGAGCGTTAGGCCCGACCAATAAGACCGCCTCTATTTCTCCACATGTCAATGATCCCGGCTACCGGGCGATTACATTCGATCAGTTGGCAGAAACCTACTATGAACAAGCCAGGGGGCTCGTAGATGGTGGAGCAGATTTGTTATTGGTAGAAACAATATTTGATACCTTAAATGCCAAGGCGGCTCTTTTCGCAATTCAGCAATTGTTTGAGGATACCGGAAAGCAACTTCCGATTATGGTTTCAGGAACCATTACAGATGCCAGTGGCAGAACCTTATCCGGACAAACCACCGAAGCTTTTTTAGTTTCTCTTTCTCATGTTCCCATGTTAAGCATCGGACTTAATTGTGCCCTTGGCGCCAGCCAACTCAGACCTTATTTGCAAGTATTAGCAAAGGAGGCAGATTGTTTTGTCAGTGCTTATCCCAATGCCGGCTTACCCAATGCGTTTGGTCATTACGATCAAACACCGGATGAAATGGCCGCGCAGGTGGAAGAGTACTTAAAGGAGGGACTTGTTAACATTGTTGGTGGATGTTGTGGTAGTACGCCAGATCATATTAAGAAGATCGCTGAAGTGGCAGCTAAATACAAACCAAGAGTAGCGGAGGTTGCCCATGCATAAGCATTTACGTCTCAGCGGCCTTGAGCCGGTAACGGTAACCCCGGCCTCTAACTTTGTCAATATTGGTGAACGCACAAACGTTACGGGTTCAGCAAGATTTCTAAAACTTATTAAGGAAGACAAGCTTGATGAAGCCTTGGAAGTAGCGCTTGATCAGGTGCGCGGTGGCGCGCAGGTTATTGATGTAAACATGGATGAGGGGATGCTTGATTCCCAGGCGGCTATGGTGCGCTTTCTTAACCTGATGGCGGCCGAGCCGGAGATTTCCCGCATTCCGGTAATGATCGATTCCTCCAAGTGGGAGGTGATTGAAGCCGGTTTGAAATGCCTGCAAGGCAAAGGCATTGTAAACTCCATTAGTATGAAGGCGGGTGAAGCAGAATTTATCCGTCAGGCAAAATTAGTCAGGCGCTATGGTGCTGCAGTTGTAGTAATGGCTTTCGATGAACAAGGTCAGGCCGATACATTCGAGCGCAGGATTTCCATCTGCAAACGCGCTTATGATATCCTGGTTAACCAGGTAAAGTTTCCGCCAGAAGATATCATTTTTGATCCAAACATATTTCCGGTGGCTACCGGCATTGAAGAGCACCGGAATTACGCTGTTGATTTTTTTAAAGCTGCCCGTTGGATTCGGGAGAATCTCCCTCATGCCCATGTAAGCGGTGGTGTAAGCAATGTGTCATTCAGCTTTCGCGGAAACCAGAAGGTGCGGGAAGCCATGCATGCAGCCTTTCTCTATCATGCCATACAACACGGCATGGATATGGGAATTGTTAACCCCACCATGCTGGAGGTGTACGATGAGATTGACAAGGAATTACTGGAGCGTGTAGAAGATGTATTGCTGAACAGGAGAGACGATGCTACGGAACGCCTGCTTGAATTTGCTGAAACGGTTAAGGGCTCGGTAAAAAAGAAAGAGGCTGATGATGCCTGGCGTAAGGGCTCCGTGGAAGAACGAATTACTCACGCACTGGTGAAGGGTATTATTGATTTTATTGATCAGGATACGGAAGAGGCGCGATTGAAATATAATAAGCCCCTGGAGGTGATCGAGGGCCCGCTGATGGACGGTATGAACGTAGTGGGCGATTTGTTCGGTGCCGGTAAAATGTTTCTGCCACAGGTGGTAAAGAGTGCCCGCGTTATGAAAAAGGCAGTGGCGTATCTTGAACCGTTTCTTCAGGAAGAAAAACGTAGAAGTGGCGATGTAGGTAAACCCGCTGCGCGTATTCTGCTGGCAACCGTTAAAGGCGATGTGCACGACATCGGGAAGAATATTGTTGGTGTTGTATTGGCCTGTAATAATTACGATGTTATCGACCTGGGTGTAATGGTACCTGCCGATAAAATACTGGAACGCGCAAAACAGGAAAAAGTGGATATCATTGGCCTGAGCGGTTTGATCACGCCATCGCTGGATGAAATGGTTTCTGTTGCGAAAGAAATGCAACGGCAGAAATTCGATTTACCGTTGTTGATCGGAGGCGCCACCACATCACGCATACATACGGCTGTAAAAATTGATCCGGTATATGATGGGCCGGTGGTGCACGTGCTCGATGCTTCCCGCAGCGTTCCGGTAGCCAGCGAATTTATCAGTACCACTACCCGCAAGGCTTTTAAAGACCGAACTAAACTTGAGTATCAAAAGCTCAGAACAGAACATGAAAGCCGCAGGCAGGAAAAGAATTTCATTTCGATAGCTGAAGCGAGAAAAAATCAAACACCCATTGACTGGACTCAGTTGAGCGTTCAGAAACCGTCATTTTTAGGAAATAAGGTATTGCTGGATTTTCCATTGGAAGAACTCCGGAAGTACATCGACTGGACTCCTTTCTTTCAAACCTGGATGTTGGCCGGTCGCTATCCGGGAATTCTTACCGATCCGGTGGTGGGAGCGGAGGCAAAGAAGTTATTTGATGATGCCCAGCGCATGCTCGATAAAGTAATAAAGGATAAGAGCTTAAAAGCCAATGGGGTTGTTGGTTTTTATCCGGCAAAGCGTACCGCTACGGATGATGTAAAGCTATACGGAGATGAGCGGGCGGATCAGCCCTTTGCTACATTCCATTTTCTGCGCCAGCAAAATAAGAAGGCCGCGGGACTTCCTAATTTTTCGTTGGCAGATTTCATCGCTCCGGAATCGTCAGGCAAAACAGATTATATTGGGATGTTTGCTGTTACCGCAGGTGTCGGCATTGAGAAATTGATTGCAGAATATCAGGCTGTTCATGATGATTATTCTGATATTATGGTAAAGGCATTAGCCGATCGGTTGGCCGAGGCTTTTGCGGAATGCCTGCATGAGCGGGTGCGAAAGGAATACTGGGGGTATGCCTCAGATGAACAACTTACCAATACAGAATTGATTGCTGAAAAGTACCAGGGTATCCGTCCGGCACCGGGTTACCCGGCCTGTCCGGATCATACGGAAAAAAGGATTTTATTTGAAGTACTCGAAGCCGAACATCATGCTGGTATTCGGTTAACGGAATCCTTTGCCATGTATCCGGCATCTTCCGTAAGCGGCTTTTATTTTTCCCATCCGCAATCAAAGTATTTTGGATTAGGCAAAATTGAAATAGATCAGGTGGAGGAATATGCTGAACGAAAGGGTATGAAGGTGGAGGATGTAGAGAGGTGGTTAGCACCTAACTTAGCATATGATTAAGTATTGATTTGAAAATTTATGAGTTTGAAGATGTGAGAATAAAAACGCATTTAACTTGAATTATTAAATCAGCACATTTTCTGATTACTATGGTTTAAACAAAGAAAATGAAAGTCACAGAACATTTAAAGCAATCAAATGGTAAAACACTCTTTACCATTGAAGTGCTGCCGCCCTTAAAAGGTGAAAACATCCGATCGCTCTTCGATCACATGGATCCGCTTATGGAATTCAAGCCTTGTTTTGTGGATGTTACCTATCACCGTGAAGAATACGTGTACAAAAAACGTGAGAATGGTTTACTCGAAAAACGATCTACCCGCAAACGACCCGGAACTGTTGCGTTGTGTGCCGCCATTCAAAACCACTATAAAGTGGACACGGTACCGCATATAATTTGTGGCGGGTTTTCGAAAGATGAAACAGAGAATGCACTGATCGACTTGCATTTTCTTGGAATCGAAAATGTGTTGGTTTTACAGGGTGATGGTATTAAAAATGAAGGCCGGTTCGTACCCGAACCTGACGGGCACAAGTACGCATCGGAATTGTTGCAGCAAGTGGTGGATATTAATAATGGAATTTACCTGGATGAGGAATTACTAAACCACACACCAACAAATTTCTGTATTGGCGTGGCTGGCTATCCTGAAAAGCATTTTGCTGCTCCTAATCTTAAAACTGATTTGAAATATCTGAAACTTAAAGTTGACTTAGGGGCCGAATACATAGTGACACAAATGTTTTTTGACAACCAAAAGTATTTCGACTTTGTGGCGAAATGCAGGGAAGTGGGTATTCATGTGCCGATCATTCCGGGTATAAAGCCAATCACTACAAAAAATCAGGTAAGCATTTTGCCTACTGTTTTTCATATTGATATTCCTGAAGCATTAGCCGATGAAGTGGATAAATGCAAAGACAATGCTGCGGTTCGCCAAGTAGGGGTAGAGTGGGCCATTAATCAATCAAAGGAGTTAATCCAGGCGGGTGTGCCTACACTTCATTTCTATTCGATGGGTAAGTCTGATCCGATTTATAGGATCGCCAAAGAACTGTTTTAACCGTCCGCTGGCGGACGAATAAGTTCGTTAAGGAACATTGTGTTTACATGAGGGGTTTAAAGGAAGCCTGAAATCGAAGTAATTTAATGGCACTTGCCTTGTATGATGGGTATTCCTGTTTAACCCCATACTGAACCATTAACCTTGGATTATGTTTAGGAACAATCTTAAAATTGCCATCCGCAATTTGCTGCGGCAGAAAATCTATTCGTTTATTAACGTTATGGGCCTGGCCGTGGGTGTGGCAAGCTGCCTGCTGATTGTTTTATTTATCCGCAATGAATTTTCGTACGATAAATTCTTTCAGGATCAGGATCGTATTTACAGAATGGTGCTGGAACGAAAGTACCCCAATCATTCAACATTTTACGCTATTATTCCTGCATCCTACGAAGATGTTGCCAAACGCGACCTGCCTGAAGTAGAGGAATCCACACAGGCATTCCGGTTTACGAATGTTACGTTTTCATTCACCAATGAACGGGAAGAATTAATTCAGGTTGATGAGGAAATGGTGTTGGTGGTGGATAGTTCCTTTTTTGATGTTTTTACTTTTTCTTTTATAAAAGGCAATCCGGAGCGTGCGTTAAAAGCGGCTAACCAAGTTGTTGTTACTGAAGAATTGGCTAAGCGCTATTTTGGTGAAGCTGATCCGATTAATAAAACCATACGAGGCCCCGGGCCGCAAGGTGAATTTAAAGTAGTTGGTGTAATTTCAGACGTTCCGGAAAATTCACATTTTAAATTCAGTGCGCTGTTATCGGCTTCTACCTTTCCATTCACGCGTCAGGAAAATTTCGTTAGCTTCTCAAATTACACATACTTTAAGTTTAAGGTGGGAACAGATACCCGCGCTTTTGAAGAAAAATTTTCGAAATAGGTTGATACCTATGCTGCTGCGCAGATTGAGCGTGAACTTGGAAAGTCATGGGCGGATTATAAACGCGAAGGCAACGGCTACCGCTATTATTTACAGCCGCTGTCGTCCATTCATCTGGATCCGGTTTACCTCGAAGCACAAATGAAAGCAAGCGGAAACATCAATTCGGTTTACATTATGGTTGCCGTGGCTATTTTAATTTTGGTTATAGCCTGTATCAATTTTATGAACCTGTCTACAGCCCGTTCAGCAGAGCGTTCGCGCGAGGTGGGTGTTCGAAAGGTAATGGGTTCACTTCGGCAGCAATTGATGACACAATTTCTAACGGAAGCTTTTGTGTTGAGTGCGCTTGGCGTTTTGCTGGCACTGGTAGTAATGCGTTCATCTTTGCCATTTTTCAATAACCTGATCGGCAAAGAACTCATCTTCTCCTTCGATCCAACAACAATCGGAGCTTTGCTTCTGGTAACGGCCATTGTAGGCCTATTGGCCGGATTATATCCTGCGTTTGTGTTATCGTCTTTCAATCCTGTTGTAGTGATGAAAGGAAAATTCACCGGCAGCCAAAAGGGTAGATGGATACGAAACGGGTTGGTGGTTTTCCAGTTCTGGATTTCCATTGTGTTGATGATTGGTACGTGGGTGATCGGTGACCAGATGAAATTCATGCAGGAAAAATCGCTTGGCTTCGATAAGGAACAATTGCTGATAATAGAGCGTGGCTTTTTGTTACAACCACAACAAGCAAAAACATTAATTGAAGAAATCAGAAGGTTACCTGAAATACAATCGGCTGCCGGTGCCTTTGCAATACCTGGCAGGGAAGATAATTTTTTTGGAATTCAGTTTCAACCGGAAGGCTCATCCGAAATTCTGACCACCAAGTCGATGGTTGTTTCCGATGGATTGATTGAAACCCTGGGATTTGAGTTGCTGGAAGGAAGATTGTTTTCTGAGGACGTAAACGACTCACTTTCTGTTATCCTGAATGAAACAGCTGTAAAAACAATGGGACTGGAAGATCCTATCGGCCGAAAACTGGTAGACATGCAGCAACGGCAAGACAGTATAGTGGCAGTTCCGTTTCGGGTCATTGGTATTGTTAAGGATTTTAATTTCAACTCCCTTCGCGATCAGGTTACGCCCTTAGTTATTCAGAGTAATGAACTTTTTAATGGCGGCCATCAATATATTGTAGCACGTATAAAGCCAAATCAGACTACTGCAGCCATTCAATCGGTTGAGCGCAAGTGGAAAGAAGTAGCACCAGAGCAGCCGTTCAAATATCTTTTTTTGGATGAAAGCCTTAATCAGTTATACATAGCCGAACAACGGACAGGAAATCTGTTCGCTGTTTTTTCCGGTTTAGCAATCTTTGTGGCATGTATCGGGCTCTTCGCCCTATCCGCCTACATTACCACGTTGCGCATTAAGGAAATTGGTGTTCGCAAAGTTTTGGGTGCATCGGTAGGTGGTATTGTAATCCTGCTATCAAAAGATTTTACAAAAATGGTGGCACTTGCCTTTATATTGGCCGCCCCGGTTGCCTGGTATGTGATGGAGCATTGGTGGTTGCAAAATTTTGCGTACCGAATACAAATTGGTTTCTGGATATTCAGCGGAGCTGGCCTGGTGGCTATCTTAATTGCATGGATCACCGTTAGCTACCAGTCTATTAAAGCGGCCACCAGCGATCCGGTTAAGTCACTGCGGTATGAGTAGGGTGGTGCGAATCGGATTTACCAGTCTGTGGAGTTCGCTTACAAGAAGTACTGACTTAATTAACCACAACCTGTTACACTTTTGCGGGATCAGTCGCATTGGGGTGAACGGCTGTTGGTAGCAGTTATTTATTTTTCATTTCAGAATAAGCTTTAAGCTAGGGTTGGGTAAATTGAGTAAAGTTCCATTTAATTGTGCCAACGCTCGCCCTGCCGAAATGGTTTTTCGAAGTATACGTTTTGTTTCTATGTCTGCCTTTGGTGGCAGCAACGGCAAGTCGTTGTAAGGAATTTTTCGGTCAAACTTTTCCAATATGTTCAAATGTCAATTTTACTCAGGTTATCAATACAAGGGTAAAAATACTAAAAAATTACTCTCGTTTTAAAAATGAAGGTAATATTTACTCTCGTTCAACTTTGAGAAGAGGTTGTTGTTTGTGGGGTTGTTTCGTTATAAAAGCCACCAACGTTTTGGCGCTTGGCGCAGTGGCGGATTTGGCAGCACTACCTGTCCCGATTTATCTGGAAAACTGTCAACCTGCACTGAATCCCGCATAGCGGAACACAAAGCTACAAGTTTGCACAGCCTGTCCTGATCGACCGAAAGGAGGCGAGTTCCATTTAATATGTTCCGATATATCGTTGTCAACTGAAAGCATAACTTGTCGTAGATACTCAATTGTCGGCTGAATGTCTTTCGGCAGTTTGGCAATGTGTTGTTCTACCTGCGCGCTGTTTGATAGGTTCACTTTTGTCATACGGTTTGTTATTTGTTTTCTTTAAACCACTTTACAATGGACGGCATATTTCTCTCAAAACCACCGGGTATAAAAAAGTTAAGCACTCCCGATTTTTTGTCAGTTTTGTTTTTAAAGTCGTGAATTGTCTTAGCAGGAATTCTCAGAAATGTTCCTTTGTCGGCATCAATCCATTTGTCGCCAACAAGAAATGAAGTCGTGCCTTCTAAAACATAAAATACTTCATCATTGTCTTCGTGTGAGTGAGCACCAGGTCCGTCAGAATTTGGCTGCAACCACCATTCGGAAACACTATATTTCTCATCTGTTTCGTTTTCGTCCGCTTTAAAAATTGCAGTCATAGTCCCACAGTTGTATACTCGTCCTTGTCCTTCGGTCAAGATTAATGTTTCTGTGTGGTCGTTTTTATGCTTCATTTTCGTTAGATGTTGTGTTCGTTACAATTACTGCCAACGGTTTGGCGCTTGGCGCAGTGGCGGATTTCGGAGCACAAAACTGTCAATACACCACAATAGTTGATGCGTGGCAGAATATTCAATTAACCACTTCATCCGCCATTGAGCCAAACGCCTGTTATGGGCTGGGCTTCTTTTCTCCGTCATATGTCCGTCTCTCTTTTTACAATTACCATTTCGTCAAAACCGTGCTTAATTAACAGCTTTTTTAATGTCGTTATAAATCGTCTTAACTCTCTTTCAAGGATTGAGTCGTAATCAGGGCTTAGTCTATTGAAGTCATTTGGCAATAAGTTAGAAATAGCATAATTAATTCCTGTTATGATTGTAGGGAAGTCAATAAAAACTAATATTTCATCCTTTATTTGAGTGTCAATACTTATGTTTCTTGGTCGCCCTGCATATTTAAAAGATACATTTTTGGTTTCAATTGAAGATTTTAATTTCTCAAACTGAAGATTCACATCTTGATTAATTCGGTCTGGAACTAAAATATGGAGCTTACATTTTTTGTATTTTATTCCGTCAAGTTCATAGCCGCCATTTTCAATAAGAAACCTACAAGTAGGTGCTATAAGGTTTTCTAAATAAACGGAAGCCAATGTCGCAGAGGGGAAAAAATTAATTTCGTCATCTGAACTTGATTTGAAAAGCTGTTTAACTTGGTTCACTGCGTTTTCAAAACTTAGTTCATTTCCGTTTTCGAATACTGCTAATGATAGACCACCAAAGTCAGAAAGCAGTTTAATTTCTTTGTCTATAATAAAGGCACATTTGGAAGTGCCAAGTCGTCCTGTAAATAACCCAAGTTCGAATAAAACATTGTCTCTTGGTTGCAACATTACTTGTCCGCGGAATTCAACTTTATCGTCATTGGTTCCTAATAAAATTCCATAGTCAAATTGCAATGTTGCTTTGAGTAAGTCTGAAAGAAAGTTTTGATTAATCTTAAATACAGAAGAATCCCAAACTTTCTCATTCCAAATTGTCACATCAAAGTCTGTAGACAAAATTGTCTTCGCTTTCTCTGCTAAACTCAATTCTTCGGAAGATGAGCCAATAAAAAGTCTTTTTTTAATCATATCCCAAGTGTTTTCCTTAAGTCAATGAAAATGCCTTCAACTTCAGCCATTAAGATTTTTAGGTTATTGAGTTTTTTACTATTGTATCTGAAAATGTATTCTCGACCATCAACAGAAATTATGCTATCTGCTTTTGTTTGACTTGTGCAAATTTCTTTGAGCTGATTATATATAACAGGAACAAGTTCGTAAAATGATAATGTTTGGTATTTAGAAACTTCAATGTCGTAGCATACCGCATTAATGTCAAAGCTACTTAGGTCAATATCTTGGTCAGAATCAGCTTTTACATTTTTCAGAAATCTAATCATTCGTTTCAATCTTCCATTCGTTTCTGAACTTCGCTCATTTATTCGTTTTATGCTTAAAAAGGGGTAGTCAGGGTCGCCTTTAGTGTGTGTTTCTTTGTTGTAAACCTGTATTCCACGATAATCGCCTTTTTCATTAATAATGGAAGATACATCATCATACCAATTTGCTATCACTACATCAACTTCTCTGTTCACACTTTGATTCTTAATTTTGATTGATTTTGGTTTAGATGTATCACAAATGTCATATACATCTTTAAGAGTTTCTTCACTATCTAATCTTAACTGTCTTAAGTCTTGAAGTGCGTTTCCTTGGTAGGAACTTGTATTTACTTCCTTCTCCATTTTTTCAATAGAGCTTTGTCTGTATTTTGCTCTCTGTTCATATGATTCCAATATCTGCTTTACTTTGGTTGCATCATAGGTGTAGAACTTTTCGCTTATAGTTAGAAGGTCTATGTCGCTATATCCTTTAATGTGGGTATCTGTCATTACAGAACCTTGATATCTAAATGTTACATCACTTAGTTTTTTCGATAAGTGGTCTTTTACTCGCTCACCCGCATCTTTACTTTTTTGTGTGTATTCTGGCTCAACTCCTTTCATTGCAACTCGGATATATGTCAGCACTTCACTGTAAGAAATCGTTGCTAGTTCATCTGAGAAAGATTTTCTCAATACGAAATTCTCAGGATTGATTCGTCCTTTGATACTCTCTGTTAGTTGTCTGTAATTTTTTGCCATACGTCTTTATTCTATGCGGTGTTGTTTTTTAGCCTTGCCCATAAC